>NZ_BROH01000001.1:0-690000 GCF_027923545.1 Sinisalibacter aestuarii
ATCAGCTTGATCACGTTCCTGATCGACTGGTGCTCGTATTCCGCCCCGATATAGACCTGCGCCGCCATCGCCGCCGCGTTCATCCGCAGCCCGTCCTCGATATCCACCGCGACCGTCTCGTTCGACAGCTCGCCAAGGATCGAATTGCCGCCCGAGGCGCGCAGAACCAGCGGCTTCTGCGTCGCCGGCGAGATCGACGAGCGCATCACCCCCCGCGTCGCCATCAGCACATCGGCATACTCGGCAAGCGGCGCGATGTTCAGGTCGATCCGCTCAAGCCCCGTCGTCGGACCCTGAAAATAGCCGTGGTCGAAGGCCAGCATCACCGTCCGCCCCGTCTTCGGATTGAAGATCCGGCTCAGCCGGTTCTTCATCCCCCAGTCCAGATGCGCGCTCCCCTTCAGAAAAAAGCCATGCCCGTCCGCAGGCCGGTCCAGTCCAAAATCCTTGCCGTCCTTGATGTCGTCTAAATCCGCCATCTCGTGTCCTTTCGTCTGCGCATCATACCGGCGCGGAAGGCGCCGAATTCGCGGCGATACTGCTCTTTGATATTTCAATTGTCAATATCTGCTGACTTTTGTAATGTTCCGCCGAACGCAATCACGACTCTGTTCGGAAATACGGGAGGACCGGCCGTGGCAGGCGATTTGCCCCTTCGCAATGACAAGAGCACCGAGGAGGTCGCGCTCGGCATTCGCCGGCGCGTCTTCGAACATACCATCCGCAACAATGGCGGCTATCTCAGCCAGGCCTGTTCCGCCGCCGAACAGCTCGCCTTCCTCTATAACGAGGCGCTGCATCTCGGTGAACCGACGATGCCGATGATCCCGCCGCCCTTCGGCGGGGTGCCCTCTGCGGACAACCCCGGTTACGTCACCGGCGCGGGCTATAACGGCCCGTTCGAGCCGCAATACGACCGGCTGTTCATCGCCCCCGCCCATTACGCGCTCGTGGCCTATGCCACGCTGATCGAAACCGGGCGCATGGCCCCCGAGGGGCTTGAGATGTTCAACAAGGATGGCTCGTCGGTCGAGATGATCGGGGCCGAGCATTCGCCCGGCATGGAAGTGCATAACGGCACCCTCGGCATCGGGCTGTCCACCGGCGCGGGGCTTGCCTGGGGCCGGCGGCGCAATGGCGATGCCGGCGATGTCTGCGTCTTCATGTCCGACGGCGAAGTGCAGGAGGGCCAGACCTGGGAAGCGGTGCAGGCCGCCGCGCATCACGGGATCGACAATCTCTGGGCGATCATGGACGTGAACCGCCAGCAATGCGACGGCGCGATGGACGATGTGATGCGGGTGGGCGACATCCGCCAGAAGTTCATCGACTTCGGCGCCGCCTGTATCGAGATCGACGGCCATGACCTCGAAGCGATGCGCCAGGCGAAGGCCGAGAAGCATGAGGGCAAGCCGCTCATCATCCTCGCCTATACCTCGCCCACCCAGGGGATGCCGATCCTCGAGCGGCGCTTCCCCCGCCTTCACTATGTGCGCTTCAAGTCGGAAGACGAGCGCGCCGAATACAATCAGGCCATCGCCGCCGAGCTCGGCATCGCGCCGATCGACTACAGTCACTGAGGAGAGAGATCATGGTTGAAATGGTCACCCGCCCCTACGCCTCGGCCTTCGAATCCTACGCCGTGCAGCACCCCGAAGTGCTGGCCCTGTCGGCCGATCTCACCTCGTCGGTCGAAATCGACGGGTTCCGCGACCGGCACCCCGACCAGTTCCTCTCGATGGGGATGGCGGAGCAAAACATGCTCTCCTTCGCCGGCGGGCTTGGGCTGGCGGGCTTCCGGCCCTTCATTCACACCTTCGGCGTCTTCCTCTACCGGCGGCCCTACGATCAGCTCATGGCCTCCGTCGCCTATCCGCGCCGCAAGGTGCGGCTGATGGGCTTCCTGCCGGGCATCACCACGCCGGGCGGGATGACGCACCAGGCGATCGAAGACATTTCGGTGATGCGCACGATCCCCAACATGACCGTGCTCGAAACCGGCGACGCCACCGAGGTGGAAGGCATCGTGGAAGCCGCCGACAGCATCGACGGGCCGGTCTATTGCCGCGTGCTGCGCGGCTCGGTGCCGCGGCTGTTCGACAGCCCGTTCAGGCTGGGCGAGATCCGTGTGCTCTCCGAAGGCACGGACGTGCTGGTGATCACCGCAGGCATCACCACCGAAGAGGCGATCCGCGCGCGCGGCGCGCTCGACAAGGCGGGCGTTTCGGTGCGGCATCTGCACCTCTCCACCCTCAAGCCCTTCGACGCCGAAGCCATCGTCGCCCATGCCGCGAGCGTGACACATGGTGTCATCACGCTGGAGAACCACCTCGTCGCGGGCGGCATCGGCTCGATGACGGCGGAAGCTCTGGCGGAGGCGGGGCTGGGCAAAAAGCTCATCCGTCTCGGCCTGCAAGACACCTATGCCCATGGCGGCTCACGCCCCTATCTGATGAACTATTATGGCCTCGACGCCATCGCCCTCGTGCGCGGCATCGAGCGGCTGATGGGGATCGAGACAGGGATCGACGAAGGTGCACTTGAGGCGGTGCGCGTCGATGCGGTGCATTCCAGCGTGAAGGCCGAGGCGCTTTGATGCAGCGCTTCGCCGTCACCTACCGGGTCTTTGCCGCCAACGCGGCGGAGGCGCGCGCGCGTGCCGAGGGGATCGCGCTGGAACAAACCGTCGAGGTGCCCGAAGACGTGGTGCCGGCGGGCTACATCGCCGACGAGATCGTTGGCCGGATCGAGGAGATCGGGCAGGAAAGCGAGGGCCGCTTCCGCGCCACGCTGTCCTTCAGCCCCGACAGCGCCGGACATGAGCTCACCCAGTTCTTCAACGTGATCTTCGGCAATTCCTCGATCCAGAAGGGCCTGAAGGTGATCGCGGTCGACCCCGGCGCCGAGATGATGGTGCGCCATCCCGGCCCCCGGTTCGGAATCGAGGGCATCCGCCGCCTGGCCGGACGCCCCAAAGGCGGCATGATCGCCCCGGTGCTGAAACCGCAGGGGCTCGACGCCGATTCTCTGGCACAGATCGCCTATCTTTGCGCAAAGGCCGGCGCCGATGTGGTGAAGGAAGATCACGGCATCACCGACCAGCACATGGCCCCCTTCCGCGAGCGGGTGGAAAAAACCGCCGCCACCGTGAAAAAGGCCAATGACGAGACCGGGGGCCATTCGCTCTACTTCCCCTCGCTGGCCGGCCGTCCGCAGGACATCGAGGCCAATATCCGCTTTGCCAGGGATGCCGGGGCGGACGGGCTTCTGATCATGCCCGGGCTGCTCGGCTTCGGCGTGGTCGACCGGATCGCGCGCGACCCGGAGCTCAACATGCCGGTGATGACGCACCCCGCCTTCCTCGGGCCCTACGTGCTGTCGGAGGATACCGGCTTCACCCACGGCATGATGTTCGGCGCGCTGCAGCGGCTGGCCGGGTCCGACATTTCGGTGTTTCCGAATGTCGGCGGGCGGTTCGGCTTCACCGCCGGCGAATGCGGCGAGATCGCCGGTGCCTGCCGCGATCCGCACGGGCCGGGCAAACCGATGCTGCCCAGCCCGGGCGGCGGCATGAGCGTGGACCGGGCGGGCGACATGGTGGCCATGTATGGCGAAGACGTCACCTACCTGCTCGGCGGCTCGCTCCTGCGCCATGGTGACCGGATCGGCGAAGGCATCGCCGCCATGCGCGCGGCCATCGACGCTGCGGAAGGCCGGTTAACGAAAGATTGACGCGACAGGTTCGGGGCCGGCTTTCGGAAGGTATTCCAACAGGATACCGGAAATCCGGTATACCAGTTATCCGGATTTCTGGAGTCTTGTCTTATCCGGATTTCCGGAGTCGAGCCGTGCGGATCAGAGCACCGCAGCAGCCCCGCCAGGCTCAGAAAATCACCCCCTTGCGCAGAATGAAGCAACCGAAGGGCCGGGCTTCCGTGCAGCGCACCACGGCGAAGCCCTGCCGTGCGCGGGCGTAGAATGCCTGCCGCTCTATCGAGCCGACCGCGCCGCCCTCGGGCATCTCCGCCGTCAGGATCGCAATCGCCTCGCGATGCACCTCGTCAGGCTTGTCGCCCTCGCCATCATGCTGCATCCACAGCGCGCCCTCCGGCACGAACGGGTCGAGCGGCATCAGCGCGGTGATCAGTGAAATCGCTTCCGGCGCGGAAAAGCCCGGCAGTTCCACCACCTGCCCCGACACGGTCTCGGCGGCGGTGGCGTGGCTGGGGTAGTTCGCATCGACCACCGCAATCTCGTCGCCATGTCCCATCCGCATCAGCACGTCGAGCAGATCGGCGGGCATGCGCGCGTCAATTCCCTTGAGCATGGTCGTCCTCCAGACAAAAGGGGGCCGGCGCGTGATGCACCGGCCCCGTCTGCTTCATCGTCCCCAACCGGTCAGCGGGCCGGCAGCGGCATCCATTCCGGCACCGCCACATCGGCATGGGCAAAGGCCGGCAGCTTCGCGCCGAGCTCTTCCATGTTCGAGATGTCGAGCTCGTTCAGCATCGACTGCGTGATCAGCGTCGGCGGCACGATCACGTTGTGGCCCGGATCTTCACCCGCCAGAAGCATCGCCAGCGTGCGCACCGAAACCTCGCCGACCACGGCCGGGTTGGTCGCGGCGGTGGCTTTCCAGGCCGAGCCCGGCTCGCGCATCGCGGCGATATCGGCGGTGGAGACGTCAGCGGAGTAGATCGACACCTGGTCGGTCATCCCGGCCTCGTCCACGGCGATCTTCACGCCCTTGGCGAATTCGTCATAGGGGGCGAACATCACGGTGATGTTGGGGTTGGCCGACAGCACGGCGCGGGCCTGGTTGGCGACCGAGTTGGCAATCGGGTTGTCGAGCGTGCCGAACATCGCCACTTCGTTGATCCCCGGATTGGCGGCTTTCACCTCGACCCAGGTTTCATCGCGCCGGTCAAGCGGGGCGATGCCGGGCACATAGACATAGCCAGCCACCCATTCGGTGCCATTGTCTTCCACCGCCGCTTCCAGCGCGAGGCGGGCAAGGTCGCGGTCGGATTGCTCGACCTGCGGGATCGCGTCGTTCTCGACGTTCACGTCGAAGGCGACGACCTTGATGCCGGCATCGACCGCGCGCTGTGCGGCGGCCTGCATCGACTCGGTCAGGCCATGCTGGATGATGATGCCGTCAACGCCAAGAGCGATGGCCTGATCGACCATGTCGGCCTGAAGGGCGGCGTCCTGGCGGCTGTCGAAGACGCGCAGATCGACGCCAATCGCTTCAGCCTGCTTCTCGACACCCGAAAGATAGGCCTGGAAGAAGTCGCCGGTCGACAGGTAGCGCACCAGCGCGATCTTCACGTCGCCGGCATTGTCGAACGGTGCCGGCATGTCGGCGGCAAAACCGACTGTCGGCAGCATGGCTGCGGCCCCGAGAAGGCTCGTAAACACTCGTCTGGAGATCATGGTTTCCTCCCTATTCTCCTTAATGAACCGAGTTCACGCCTTGGCCCGGCCAGTGCGGCCGGAAAGCGCGAAGGTGAACACCAGGGCGACGACGAGAACCGCGCCCTTGATGAAATCTTGCGTGTAGTAGGGCGCGTTCAGCATCGTCAGACCTTGCAGCAGGATGCCGACGAACAGCGCGCCGATGGCGGTGCCGAAAGCGTTGGGCTTGCCGGCGCCGAGCACCGCGAAGCCGATGAGCGCCGCCGCCACCGCGTCGAGCAGCAGGTTGTTGCCCGAGGCCACGTCGCCCCGCCCGAGCCGGGCCGAGAGCAGGATGCCGCCGAGCGAAGCCATCGTGCCCGAGATCATATAGGCCAGAATCTTGTAGCGGTTCACATTGGTGCCCGCGAGGCTCGCCGCTTGCGCGTTGGAACCGATGGCATACATCAGCCGTCCGTGGCGGGTGAGTTCGAGAAAGGCCCAGATCAGGATCGCGGCGGCGATCAGGAAGACCACCGACAGCGGCACAAGATCGGCGATCCGGTAACGGCCAAGCATCAGGAAGGTATCGGAAAAGGTGCCATTAGCGATGGTGCCATCGGGCAGCGCCATCCCGGTCGAGACCGAGCGGCCCTCGGTCGGAATGCGCTGGGCGCCGAGCAGCAGAAACATCATGCCGAGCGTGGCGAGCAGGTCGGGCACCTTGAACTTCACGATCATCATCCCGTTCACCGCGCCCACCGCCGCGCCCATGGCGAGGCTGAGCGCCACCGCCCAGAAGGCCGACATTTCCCACACCACCATGACATAGGCCGAGAGCATCAGCGCCGAGGTGGCGACCGCGCCGATCGAGAGGTCGAACCCGTCGACCACCAGCGTGGCCGTCACGCCCAGCGCGAGGATGCCGGTGATCGCCACCGATTGCAGGATGAACACCGCCGAGAACGGCGAAAGAAATCCCTCGGCAGTGATACCGAAGAAGATGATCAGACCCGCCATCAGGGCGAGGAAGCCATATTTGATCGCCAGATCGAGAAGGGTGGAGCTTTTCTGCATCTCGTTTAGATTCCTGCTGCACGCGGTGCCGCGCCCGCGTCGACCACTTCGGCCATGATCGCGGACACGTCGATGTTGTCGTTCCGATGGTCGCCGACGATGGAATGCTCGCTCATCACGAGAATCCGGTCGGCCACTTCGAGCGCCTCGTCGAGTTCGGCGACGAACACGATGGTGGTGCGGGTGTTGGCGGTTTCACGGATCTTGCGGCCGATATCGCGCCGGGCCTGAATGTCGACGCCCTGAAACGGCTCATCGAGGATCAGCACCCGGCTCGCCTCGGCCATCCAGCGCGCCACCATGACCTTTTGCTGATTGCCGCCCGAGAGGGTGAGAATGCCATCGCCCACGCCCTGACAGATCACCCCCATATCGCCCACCATGCGGTTTGCCGTCGCCCGTTCCGAACGGAAGGAGAGGAACCCGCCGGGCCGTGAATGGCGGCGGGTGAAGGGCAGCGTGATATTGCGGCTGATGTCGAAATCCGGCACCACCGCGTTGACCAGCCGGTCTTTCGGGCACATGTAAACGCCGGCCGCCACCGCATCCGACGAGGCGCGCGGCTGATGCGGCCGGCCATCGAGCTTCATCCGGCCAGAGACCGGCCGGGTCAGGCCGAACAGGGCCGCGGCAAAGGCCGATTTGCCCGAGCCGACAAGCCCGGCAACGGCGATCACTTCATTTTCATGCGCGTCGATCGAGAATGGCGCCGCGCCCTCGCGCAGCACCAGATCGCTCAGTTCCAGCACCGGCTTGCCGGCATCGGGAATGCGGATATCGACTTCGCTGATCTCATGGCCGAGCATGGCGCGCACCGCGCCTTCGTAATCCAGCGGCTTGTCTTCGAAGTGTTGCACGATCTGCCCGTCGCGCATCGACAGGATGCGGTCCGCCAACCGGCGGATATCCGACATGCGGTGCGAGATGTAGAGGATCGCGACGCCCCGGTCGCGCAGCCGCTCGACCATTTCAAACAGCCGTTTCGTCTCGGCGGCGGAGAGCGACGAGGTCGGCTCGTCGAGGATCAGAAGTTCGGGGTTATGCGCCATCGCCCGCGCGATGGACACAAGCTGGCGGTCGGCGAGGGTGAGGCCCGCGACGGGCAGCGTCACGTCGATCTCCAGCCCCACCGCCGCCGCGATCTCGCGGGCGCGGGCGCGCATGTCGCGCCGTTTGAGGAAGGTGGAACCGCCCGAGGCCAGCGTGTCGAGCAGCAGATTGGAGGTGACGTCGAGATCGGGCACCACGCCATCGTTGATATTCTGGTGCACCGTCACCACGCCCGAGCGCAGTGCCTCCGACGGGGTTTCGGGCGCGAAGGGCGTCTCGCCGAGCATGACGGTGCCGCCATCGGCGCGATGAACGCCGCACAGCACTTTCACGAGGGTCGATTTTCCCGCTCCGTTGGCCCCCATCAGCACGGTCACCTGGCCGGGGGGAATCTGCATGTCGATCCCGCGCAGAACCTGGTTCTTGCCGAAGGACTTACGCACGCCGGACAGGCGGATAGCCGGTTCGCTCACGTCGATCACTCCTCCCAATGGCAGGAAGCTAGCCCCCGAAACTTTCAAATGTCAATATAATTTGACAATTGGATGAAAACTCGGAATTCTGCTGTCCGAACGCAGCCCCGACAGGGGCGGAGGACCTTTCAAAATTGGCGTTTTCAAGGGGAGGAGACCCGTGACGCAACAAGACTACGAGGCATTGAGCCCCGACACACTTGCCGCCCGGCTCGGGCCGGTCGATTCGATCCGCTCGCATCTGGGAGACCCTGAAAAATGGCGCGTCCGCGAGGTGGGCGACGGCAACCTGAACCTCGTCTTCATCGTCGACGGCCCCGAAGGCAGCGTCATTGTGAAGCAGGCGCTGCCCTATGTGCGGCTGGTGGGCGATAGCTGGCCGCTGCCGCTGAAACGCGCCTTTTTCGAATACAACGCCCTCATCCGGCAGGAGGCGCGTGACCCCGGTTCGGTGCCGCAGGTTTTCCATTTCGACGAAACGCAGGCGATGATCGCCATGGAGTTTCTCCAGCCGCATGTGATCCTGCGCAAGGTGCTGATCGACGGCGGCAAGGTCGAGGGGCTGGCCGAGGTGCTGGGCAAATTCTGCGCCCGCACCCTGTTCCGCGGCTCCGATCTTTCGATGCCGACAGCAGACCGCAAGGCCGATGCGGCGATGTTCCTCGGCAATGTCGAGATCTGCGACATCACCGAAAACCTCGTGTTCTCCGATCCGTATTTCGACGCCGAGATGAACCATCACACCCCGGCCCTCGACCCGGTGGTGAAAATCCTGCGCGACGATATCGACCTCAAGGTCACGGCGCAGCACATGAAATCGGCCTTCGCCAACAATGCCGAAACCATGCTGCACGGCGATCTGCATTCCGGCTCGGTGATGGTGACCGACACCGAGACCAAGGTGATCGACCCCGAATTCGTCACCTATGGCCCGGTGGGGTTTGACGTGGGGATGCTGATCGCCAACTTCCTGCACGCCTATATCTCGCAACCCGGCCATGCCAGCGCCCCCGGCGCCCGCGACGACTACCAGGAGTGGATTCTGTCGGTGATCGACGACATCTGGTCCACCTTCGAGGCGGAATTCAGCCACCTGTGGCGCACCGAGCGCAACGGCATTCTCTATCAGGCGAGTCTGTTCGAGGATCAGGGCCATGCGCGCGGGTCGGAACAGGCCCGGATCGAACGGCTCACGGCAATCTGGCGCGACATGCTGGGCTTCTGCGGCATCGAAATGCACCGCCGCATTCTCAGCCTCGCCCACAACGCCGATTTCGAAACCATCGAAGACGAGGCCACCCGTGCCCGGCTGGAAGCGCGCGCGCTCATGCTCGGGCGCACCCTCGCCGTCGCCCGCGGCGAGATCACCTCGATGGCGCAGGTCCTCGACCTCGCCCGTCAGGCCAACAAGGAGGAATACCTGTGAAGATCAACGGCAAACCGTATCGCTCGATCTGGCGCGAAGACGATGGACGCGTGATGATCATCGACCAGCGCTGGCTCCCGCATGAGCTGCGCATTGTCGAGCTGAAAGACCGCAAGGACTTCGCGGATTCGATCTTCGAAATGTGGGTGCGGGGCGCGCCGCTGATCGGCGCCACCGCCGCCTATGGCGTGGCGGTGCAGATGGCCGCCGACCCGTCGGACGCCTCGCTGAAGGAAACCTACGAGGTGCTGCACGCCACCCGCCCCACCGCGATCAACCTCAAATGGGCGCTCGACGAGATGACCCGCGTGCTGGAGCCGCTGGCCCCGGAGGAGCGGGCCGAAGCCGCCTATAAGCGCGCCGCCGAGATCTGCGACGAAGATGTCGAGACCAACCGGATGATCGGCGTTCACGGCCTCGAACTGATCCGCGAAATCTCGAAGAAGAAAAACGGCGGGCGGGTGAACATCCTCACCCATTGCAATGCCGGCTGGCCCGCCACCGTCGACTGGGGCACCGCCACCTCGCCGATCTATCACGCGGTGGAGGAAGGGATCGACGTGCATGTCTACGTCGATGAAACCCGCCCCCGTAACCAGGGCGCGCTGCTGACGGCGTGGGAGCTGAACTCGGCGGGCGTCAGTCACCAGCTTATCGTCGACAATGCCGGCGGGCACCTGATGCAGCATGGCGAAGTCGATATCGTGATCGTCGGCACCGACCGCACCACCGCGCGCGGTGACGTCGCCAACAAGATCGGCACCTATCTGAAGGCGCTGGCCGCCAATGCCAACGGCGTGCCCTTCTACGTCGCCCTGCCCTCGCCCACCATCGACTGGACGGTCTGGGACGGCGTGAAGGAAATCCCGATCGAGGAACGCACCGACGAGGAAGTGACGCATGTGCAGGGCAAGGGCCCGGACGGCAAGATCGTCTCGGTGCAGATTTCGCCCGACGGCACCGGCGGGCGCAACCCGGCCTTTGACGTGACCCCCGCCGAACTTGTTACCGGCCTCATCACCGAGCGCGGCGTGGTGGCCGCCAATGCCGAGGCGATGGCCAAAGCCTTCCCGGAACACGCGAAAAAATAGTCCTCCCTGACCGCGCGTGTTCAATCAGGCCCGGGCTTCGGCTCGGGCCTTTTTCGCCCCGGCGCGCTCAGTCCTCGGCCAGAAGCGCCTCGGCAACGCTCAGGCAGGTGGCGAAATGGGTCACGTATCCGCCCCGTATCGCCGCCAGAGAAGCTTCGATCTTGTCGATCCCCGGCGTGACGAGAATGCCCATTTCCAGGCCGACCAAGTGTTCAATCGAGATGCCGATCATCCGGTCGTCAATGGGGCCATGCACGGCATTGCCATCGGCATCGACGAAGCGCCCGCAGATCACCGCCCGCGCGCCATGGTCGAGATGCCAGGCCAGATCCTCCAGACTGGCCAGCCCGGAGCCGACGATATGGCTGTCGGTCTCGACCGTGCCGGCGGAGAACAGGAACTTGTTGCAGGTCTCCAGCCGCTCCAACTGGCGGTGGATGATCGGCTCTTCGCGCAACTCCTCCGCCAGCTTCGCGCTCGACAGCACCGCCGGCGCGTGCAGGTTGTAGATCTCGGCGCCGAGCCGCTGGCCCAGCCGGGTCGAGCAAGCCTCGGCGGTGAAGCCGTAGGGCGTGGCCATCGAACCGACCAGCTGAAGCACCGCCAGATCGTCGATCCGGGTCTTCTCGATCGCCTCCGCCATGTCGTAGACCGTTTTGCCCCAGGCCACCCCAACCCGGTCGCCCGGTTCCAGCAATTCCGGCAACCAGGCCGCCGCACCCTCGACCACGCGGGTAAAGGTCTCGTTCACGTCCGCGCCTTCATCGGGCAGCACATAGGCCGCGGTCAGGCCGAATTTGTTGACCAGCTCCACCGCCGCGCGGTGGGTGGTGAAGGCGTCGGAGGCAAGCGAGATACGAACCAGCCCGCGCTCGCGCGCTTCCTGCAGGTAGTTCACCACCGTGGCGCGCGAGATTTCGAGCCGGTCGGCAATCTCCTTCTGGTTCATGCCTTCCTGATAGTAGAGCCAGGCGACCTCGATCACCACGTTCTCGCCGCTGATGCGGCCCTTCGTCCTGCGTTTCGGCCCCGCCATCTGTCCGCCTATTTTATTTATGACAATTGCATTTGACTTTTGTACAAAAGCATCGACGGATCAAGTCCGCTGAACGGTGGTACGCCACCGAATGCACCGAGGAGTTTCAGATGATCGAGAACAGATGGCAAGACGCAGAAGCCCGCGGGTTCGAAGAGGCCGCCGGCAGCGATCCGGCGGCGCGCGAACTTGCCCTGCGCGTCTACAGCTCGCGCCTGATCGGCGGCGAACCCGATCTCGTGATGCATGGCGGCGGCAACACCTCGCTGAAGCTCACCACGCGCGATCTCTACGGTGACCCGATGGAGGTGATCCACATCAAGGGCTCAGGCTGGGATCTCGCGACGATGGAAGCGGACGGGATGCCGGCGGTGCGGCTCGCGCCCCTGCGGCGGCTGCGCGCACTCGGCGAGGTCTCCGACGGCGACATGGTCAACACCCTGCGCTCGAACCTCGTCGACTCCACTGCGCCCAACCCGTCGGTCGAAACGCTGCTCCACGCCTATCTGCCTCAGCCTTACGTGAACCACACCCATGCCACGCCCATGCTGGTGCTGGCCAACCTGCCCGACGCCGCCGCCGTGGTGCGCGAACTGTTCGGCACCCGTCTGGCGCTGGTCGATTACGTGCGGCCCGGCTTCGAGCTTGGCCGCCGTTCCGCCGAAGCGTTTGAAGCCAGTCCCGATGCCGAGGGCCTGCTGCTGCTGCACCACGGGCACGTCACCTGGGGCGACGATGCGCGCGGCGCCTATGAGCGCGTGCTGGAACACGCCAATCTGGTGGAGGCCTGGCTTGCCGACCGCCGCCCGGAGCCGCTGAAACCCGCGGCCCTGCTGCCTGCTGGCGACCGTGCCGCCGCGCTGGCATCGCTGCGCGGCGCCCTCGCGTCCGATGCGCCGGAAGATGCCCCCATGCCAGTGCTCGACATCCGCCAGGATGCCGAAATTCTCTCCTTTTTCGCCCGGGATGACCTTGCCAGCCTCGCCCCGCGCGGCGTCGCAACGCCGGATCACGTGATCCGGATCAAGGGCCAGCCGCTGCATCTTACCGCCACCGATCTGGCCGGTGGTGCCGGGGTGATTGCCGCGAAGGTGAGCGCCTTCGCCGACAGCTATCGCGCCTATTTCGCGCGCCAGGCGCCCCGCTTCGCCGACGCGCCCGAAATGGTATCGCCGATGCCCGGGCTGGCCTGGATCGAGGGCATCGGCCTTGTCGGCATCGGCACATCCGCCACTGCGGCGCGTATCGCCGCCGATCTCGGCGCGCAGAACACCCGCGTCATGGCCGATGGCGAAGCCGCTGGCGGATACAGCCCGATTGCCGAGGCCGATCTGTTCGACATGGAATACTGGCCGCTCGAACGCGCCAAGCTGGGGGCCGCGAAAGCGCCGGAGCTGCGCGGGCGCGTGGTGCTCGTCACCGGCGGCGCCGGCGCGATCGGGCTGGCAACGGCGGAAGCCTTCGCCGCACGCGGCGCCACGATCTTCCTCGTCGACCGCGACCCCGACGCGCTCGCGCGTGCACTCGACCGTCTGGGCCCGGATCATGGCGGCGTCACCGCCGATATCACCAGCCCCGGCGAGCCCGCGCAGGCGGTCGAAGCCTGCGTGTTGCGCTTCGGCGGGCTCGATATCCTTGTCAACAATGCCGGGGCCGCGATCAATGGCGAGGTGGCGACATTGCCAGAGGAAACGCTGCGCGCCGCCTTCGAACTCAACTTCTTTTCGCATTTCGCCTTTTCACAAGCCGCCGTCGCCGTGTTCCGCGCACAGGGGCGGCAGGGGCAGATCCTGTTCAACGTCTCGAAACAGGCGGTGAATCCCGGCAAGGGCTTCGCCGCCTACGGGTTACCGAAAGCCACCACTTTCTTCCTGCTGCGCCAGCTCGCGCTCGAACTCGGCAGCGAGGGTGTGCGGGTGAACGGCATCAACGCCGACCGGATCCGCTCCGGCCTGCTGACGCCCGAAATGATCGCCGAACGCGCCGCCGCCCGCGGCGTGGACGTGGCCACCTATCTCGGCGGCAACCTCCTGCACCGCGAAGTGGAAGCACGCCACGTCGCCGAAGCCTTCGTGGCCCTGGCACTCTCGGAGCGCACCACCGGCCATGTCATGACCGTGGACGGCGGCAATATCGAGGCGGCGCTGCGCTAAAGCGCTTCGAGGAAAGATTGGATCAACAGGATTCCGTTGAGTGTTGAACTGTGAGGTTTTGGTGGAGCCTAGGGGGGTCGAACCCCTGACCTCTTGCATGCCATGCAAGCGCTCTCCCAACTGAGCTAAGGCCCCATCCAGGTGCAGACGTTCCGTCTGCCCGCGCGTATGTAGGCGAGGCGACGGGGTTGTGCAAGGGAAAAACTGCCGCTCGCGGGTGGAAATCTGCCTGCCGGAGCGGGCTGGCGGCGGGCCTATCGCCGGCGGCCGGAGCGGGGCTGGCGGGGCCGTTCCGTGGGGCTGGAACCGTCGAAAAAACAAGGGCGCGCGCAGACGGGTCGGCTGAAAACGAAAACGGGCCGGGGTGCCTTCGCAGCCCGGCCCATTGGTGTTCGTCCGCTGTCCGGTCTCAGTCGTCGTCCGGGCCGGCTACATCGGCGATATCGTCGAGCGAGACATCGTCGTCGTCCGTGTCGTCCTCGAGCACATCGTCGTCGAGATCCACATCGGTATCGTCATCGTCGAGATCATCCGCATCCAGCAGATCGTCATCGACCGCATCGTCTTTCACCGACGCCTTGTCGGCCTTGTCGGCCACCATGGTGCGGGTCGTCTTGCCGGTGTCGATCTCGACCACCTTGCCGGTATACGGGCTAACGACCGGGCTGCGTCCCAGGTCGTAAAACCGTTTGCCGGTTTCCGGGCAGAGCCGCTTTGTGCCCCATTCTTCTTTGGGCATGGAAAACCCCTTTCCGTCGTCAGATCCATCTGCGAGATTTGGGGGCACTTGCCACAGTCGCGCGGGGCTGTCAAAGCCTTTTGCGGCACAGGCTCGGCGCGCGCTGAATATGGCGCGCAGAAAGGCGAAACAGGCAGCCGGACATGGGCGAACAGGTGATCCTTGACGGCGATCCGCCGATTGAGCTGGTGCTGAACCGCTCGAGCCGCGCGCGGCGGCTGTCGCTGAGGGTGTCGCGGCTTGACGGGCGGGTCACGCTGACGCTGCCCCGGGGCGCCTCACGCCGCCATGCGCTGGCCTTCGCCGAGGAGAAGGCCGGCTGGATTCGCCGTCAGCTTGCCGGGCGCCCCGACGAGGCACGCCCGATGCCGGGCGCCGTGCTGCCCTATCGCGGCGTCGAAACGCCGATCGTCACCCACACGGCACGGGCGGTGCGCCATACCGGCGCCGCCATCGCCGTGCCCGCGCATGATCCCGACCGCACCCCGGCACGGCTCGCGGCCTTTCTCAAGCTGCAGGCCCGCGACGCGCTGGCCGAGGCCAGCGCCCGCCATGCCGCCGCGCTCGGGCGGGCGCATGGCCGCATCACCCTGCGCGATACCCGCTCGCGCTGGGGGTCATGTTCGTCGAAGGGCGATCTGATGTATTCCTGGCGGCTGATCATGGCTCCGGCCGAGGTGCTCGACTATGTTGCCGCGCATGAGGTGGCGCATCTGGCGGAGATGAACCACTCGCCCGCCTTCTGGGCCGTGGTCGGCGATCTGTTCCCCGGCTACGAAGCGCCACGCCGCTGGCTGCACGAAAACGCTCCCCGCCTGCACCGCTATCGTTTCCGCGATTGACCGGCGTGAAATTTGTGATCACAATTGCCGCATGATGACGCCACCGGCCACCAACCCGCCCCTGACTCCCGGCCCCGAAGCCGGGCTGGCGGCGCATGAGCAGATCTACCGCACGCTGCGGTCGCGGATCATGTATGGCGAGCTGGATCCCGGCAAGGCGCTGACCATTCGCGGCATCGGCAAAGAGTTCGGCATGTCGATGACCCCGGCGCGCGAGGCGGTGCGGCGGCTGGCGGCGGAAGGCGCGCTCACGCTGTCGAGTTCGGGGCGGATCAGCACGCCGAATCTCGGGCCGGAGCGGATCGAAGAGCTGGCCGCCTTGCGGGCGCTGCTGGAGCCGGAGCTTGCCTCGCGCGCCCTGCCCCGCGCCCATATGGCGCTGATCGAACGCCTGCGCGCGATCAACGGGCGGGTGGGCGAGCACGTCGCCAAGAACGATATTTCCGGCTATATCCGCACCAACCTCGAATTTCACCGCACGATCTACCTGCGCGCCCAGGCTCCGGCGATGCTGGCGCTGGTGGAAACCGTCTGGCTTCAGCTCGGCCCGACGATGCGGGCGCTCTACATGGCGCGGACCCGCACGGATCTGCAAAAGCATCACCGGATGATCCTCGCCGCGCTGGCGGCGGGCGACGAGCCGGGCCTGCGCCTCGCGGTGCGCACCGATGTGACGCAGGGCCTGAAGATGCTGGTCAGCTAGCGGCGGCCTGCCCCCGCGCATTTTCACGCAGCTGTGACTGCCCGGCGCGACAGATCCTCCGCCGCCGCCCGTTCAGACCTCACCGACGGAGGGGTCACCCTGCCTCCCCTCCGGGCTGCGCCTCCTCATGGGACCAGCCGGAAGGCCGGGGCCTGAACCCCGGCCTTCCCCTTGCCGTCAGAACTTGATGGCGGGGGCGACAACCGCGTTAGACAAGGCGGTCGCGTTCCACATCGCGATGCGGATCACGGACTCGTGGAAATCGACGCTCACCACCTGCCCGCAATCCGTGGCCACGCTGCCAAGGCTGCGCGGATCGAGCGTTACGCCGCCGCCTGCGCTCCACAGCGCCCCGGCGGCATCGGCGGCGGGCGCGATGGTGGCGAGCCGCAGCATGCCGCATCCCATCAATTCGTTGGCATCGGCACGGGCTGCCATGCGGGCGGCCCCGCCGCCAACCCACATGCCGCCATTGCCGAACATCGCTGCCTCGCCGTATTTGTCGACGATCCCCGGCAGCACCTGCGCCTCGAACACCGCGCGGTCGACCGTCTCGGGCATCCGGATCATCCGAACCGCTGCGATCATGCCAAGCTCCGGCCGTGCATCGTCGTAAAAAGCGAGGAACTGCTCCGAACTCGGCGCAGGCCAGGCGGGCTGCACCGCGAGCGCGCCGGCGCTCAACATGTCGTCACCGCCGAAACTCGCCGCCGGCACCCGTTCATAGGGGAAGCCCGCACCGTATTCGGCAGCCAGCGCCGCCTGAACGGCCTCTTCGCTCATGCCGAGCGTGATGCCGATGATATCAAAGGACAGATCGGGCGCTGGCTCCGGCGCGGCCACAGGTTCGGGCACCACGACCTCGGGCGCAACCTCGGGCTCGATGGGCATCGCCACGAATTGCAGGCTGTCGGGCTGCGGCGCGGGCATCCCGGTCAGTTGCGCAAGCAGGCGGCGGGTGGCGACGGGCGCGCCGGGCAGGCCCTCCAGCGCCTTGTATTCGGCAATCGCGCTGCGGGTGCGGCCACCGAAGGCGCCATCGACCACGCCGGCATTGTAGCCCTGATTGTTGAGCGCGGCCTGAAGCTGGGCCATCTGGTCGGGGTCGAGGTCATTCGCCAGATCGGCGTTGAACATGTAGACCGGATCGTTTGCATAAGGTGCGAAGGTGGACGACACCGCCACCAGGTCGTTCAACTGCCGCCCGGTCAGCGCGCCGGTCGCCGGATCGCCCACCGCGAGCTGGTAATCACCGATCGCGGCGCGGGTGCCCGGCCCGATCGCGCCGTCAATCGCGCCGGTGTAAAAGCCGGTTTCCTGCAGCCCGCTTTGCACCCACATCGCCTGCGTCCGGTCGAGCCCGACCGCATCGCCAATGCCGCCACCGCCGCGCGCGCTGCCGCTGGCCCCGCAAAGCTCGGGATTGGTGGCGCAGACGATGGCGGTGCCGACAATCGCGGCACCAACGGCACGCCCCAGCGTGCGGCTTTGCGCCTCGGCGGGCTGCGGGGCGGTCAGCCCGACCACGAGGGCAAGCGCGAGAGCAAGGGTGAAGACCGCGTGAAGCGGACGCGGGGCCGCGGGAATGCGAAGAGCCATCGGAATTCTTCCACAAAATGAAAAGGTCAGCAGATAGCTTCAAGCGTGGCAGGCAGATGGCCAAGTGTCAAATTCTGCGCAGATAAAAAGGCCGGGCGCACGGCCCGGCCTTTCGTTGCTCAGCGCAAGCGGGATCAGCTGTGGATCGGCCCGTCGCCGCAGGCCAGCGCCGCTTCGCGCACCGCTTCCGACACGGTCGGATGGGCGTGGCAGGTGCGCGCGAGGTCTTCCGCCGCCGCGCCGAACTCCATCGCCACGCAGGATTCGTGAATCAGCTCGCCGGCGCTCGGCCCGATGACGTGCACGCCCAGGATCCGGTCGGTCTCCTTGTCGGCGAGAATCTTCACGAAACCTTCGCCGGCAAACATCGCCTTGGCCCGGCCATTGCCCATGAAGGAGAATTTGCCGACCTTGTAGGCCCGGCCCTCGTCCTTGAGCTGCTCTTCCGTCTTGCCCACCGCGGCCACTTCGGGGCTGGTATAGATCACGCTCGGGATCACGTCGTAATTCACGTGCCCGGCCTGTCCGGCGATGCTCTCGGCCACGGCCATGCCCTCGTCTTCGGCCTTGTGGGCCAGCATCGGCCCTTCGGTCACATCGCCGATGGCCCAGATGCCGGGCACCGAGCTGCGCCAGTGGTCGGTGGCGATCTGGCCGCGTTCGGTCATCTTCATACCCAGCGCATCGAGGCCGAGCCCTTCGGTGTAGGGCTTGCGGCCCGTCGCCACCAGAACCACATCGGCGTCGAGCGTGTGTTCGCTGTCGTCCTTCTTCAGTTTGTAGCTGACGGTGGCCTTGGTCTTCTTTGCATCCACCCCCTGCACCGCCGCGCCGAGCACGAAATCGAGGCCCTGCTTCTTGAGGCTGCGCTGAAGCGTCTTGGCGATCTCGCCATCCATGCCCGGCGTCACCTGATCGAGATACTCGACCACGGTCACATGGCTGCCGAGGCGGGCATAGACCGAGCCCATTTCCAGCCCGATCACACCGGCGCCGATCACCACCATCTTCTTCGGGATCTTCGGCAGGCTGAGCGCGCCGGTGGAGCTGACCACCACCTTCTCGTCGATCTCGACGCCCGGCAGGCTCGACGCCTCGGACCCGGACGCGATCACGATGTTCTTCGCGCTGTGGGTCTCGTCGCCCACCTTTACCTGACCGGCGGCCGGGATCGAGGCCCAGCCCTTGATCCAGTCCACCTTGTTCTTCTTGAACAGAAACTCGATGCCCTTGGTGTTCTGGCCGATCACGTCATCCTTGTAGGCCAGCATCTCTTTCCAGTCGACGGAGGGCGCTTTGCCTTTGAGGCCCATCCTGGCGAAGTTGTGCTCGGCTTCATGCAGCGAGTGACTGGCGTGCAGGAGCGCCTTCGACGGGATGCAGCCAACGTTGAGGCAGGAGCCCCCCAACGCCTCGCGCCCCTCGACACAGGCGGTTTTCAGGCCCAACTGCGCCGCGCGGATTGCGCAGACATAGCCACCGGGGCCACCCCCGATCACGATCACATCATACTCAGCCATAGTGCTCTCCTTGCCCGCATGCGGGCCTTGTCTTCAATGGTCCGCGTTGCGGCTAGTCCGCCGTGCCGCCACCCTGCCCGCGCGTGAGCAGGAAGGCGGTGACGAGGGTGACAGCCACGTAGGCCCAGGCCAGCCAGATCAGCCAGCCCGGCCCGTTGAGCGCGACGATGCCATAGGCTGCCGCTACCACGATCACCGAGCGGATCGCCCAGATCTTCAGCTTCTTGCCGCGGCTGGGCATCCAGCTTGCGAGGTTGCTGGCGGGTTCTTTGTTGTCGTCGCTCATGTCACAGATCCATCAACAGCCGGCGCGGGTCTTCCAGCGCCTCTTTCACACGGACGAGGAAGGTCACCGCCCCCTTGCCGTCGACGATGCGGTGGTCGTAGCTCAGCGCCAGATACATCATCGGGCGGATCACGATCTCGCCATTCACCACCACCGGGCGGTCCTGGATCTTGTGCATCCCGAGGATGCCCGATTGCGGCGGGTTCAGGATCGGGGACGACATCAGCGAGCCGTAGACGCCGCCGTTGGAGATGGTGAAGGTGCCGCCCTGCATCTCGTCCATCGACAGCTTGCCGTCGCGGGCGCGGCGGCCCTTCTCGGCAATCGCCTTCTCGATCTGGGCGAAGCTCATCGCATCGGCATCGCGGATCACCGGCACGACGAGGCCCTGCGGCGTGCCCGCCGCCACGCCCATATGGACGAAGTTCTTGTAGACGATCTCGGTGCCGTCGATCTCGGCGTTCACCTCGGGCACTTCCTTCAGCGCATGCACGCAGGCCTTGGTGAAGAACGACATGAAGCCGAGACGCACGCCGTGCTTCTTCTCGAATTCGTCCTTGTACTGGTTGCGCAGCGCCATCACCGCCGACATGTCCACCTCGTTATAGGTGGTCAGGATCGCGGCGGTGTTCTGCGCGTCCTTGAGGCGGCGGGCGATGGTCTGGCGCAGGCGGGTCATCTTCACCCGTTCCTCGCGGGCGGCATCCTCGGCGGGCACCGGGGCGCGCGGCGCGGCGGCAGCCGGGGCGGGGGCCGATGCGGCGGCGGCCACGGCCTTGCGCACGTCATCCTTCATGATCCGCCCGTCGCGGCCCGTGCCCTGCACCTGCGCCTCGGTGAGCCCGGCTTCGGCCATCGCCTTCTTGGCGGAGGGCGCGTGCTCGATATCCTTGCCGGCCGTCGCGGCGGCGGGCGCGGGTGCGGCGGCGGGCTTGGCCGATGGGGAAGCCGCCGCACCGGCGGCGCCCTGCACCATCACCGCAAGCTTGCCGCCGGCCTCGACCGTCGCCCCCTCTTCGAACAGGATCTCGGAGATCGTGCCGCCCACCGGGGCGGGCACCTCGATCGAGACCTTGTCGGTCTCCAGTTCGCAGAGCATCTCGTCGGCGGTGACCGTATCGCCCACCTTCTTGAACCAGGTCGACACGGTGGCTTCAGTGACGCTTTCGCCAAGGCTCGGCACCATCACATCGACGCTGGGGCCGGCGGCGGGTGCTTCGTCTTTTGCGGGCGCGTCATCGCCGGCCGGTGCTTCGGCTTTCGGCGCGGGCGCGGCAGCCGCCCCGTCGCCTTCATTCAGCGTGGCGAGCAGCGCGTCGACGCCCACGGTTTCACCTTCGCCGGCGACGATCTCGCCCAGCACGCCCGCGGCGGGGGCCGGCACTTCGACCGTCACCTTGTCGGTTTCCAGCTCGCAGAGCATCTCGTCGGCGGCCACGGCATCGCCCGGTTTCTTGAACCAGGTCGCCACGGTGGCCTCGGTCACGCTCTCGCCCAGGGTGGGCACTCGGACTTCAATGCTCATGGGTTATTTCCCTTCAATCGTAAGCGCTTCGGTCACGAGCGCCTCTTGTTGTGCTTTGTGCTGGCTCATCAGGCCGGTGGCCGGGGAGGCCGAGGCCGGTCGCCCGGCATAGATCGGGCGGGTGTTGGTTTCGCGGATGCGGGTGAGCACCCATTCGATATTGGGTTCCATGAAGGTCCAGGCACCCTGGTTCTTCGGCTCTTCCTGGCACCAGATCACATCGGCGTTCGGGAAGCGCTCCAGCTCCTTGACCAGCGACAGCGCCGGGAAGGGATAGAACTGCTCGACCCGCATCAGATAGACATCGTCGATCCCGCGTTCGTCGCGCGCTTCGAGCAGGTCGTAATAGACCTTGCCCGAGCACATCACCACGCGCTTGATATCCTTGTCGGCTTTCAGGCTGGCCTCGGATTTGCCGGTGCGGTGGCCCTCGTCGGCATCGTCCCACAGCACGCGGTGGAACGACGAACCTTCGGTGAAATCCGTGGCATCCGACACCGCCAGTTTGTGGCGCAGAAGCGATTTCGGCGTCATCAGCACGAGCGGCTTGCGGTAGGAGCGGTGAAGCTGCCGGCGCAGGATGTGGAAGTAGTTGGCGGGCGTGGTGCAGTTGGCGACGATCCAGTTGTCGCCGCCGCAAAGCTGCAGGTAGCGCTCAAGCCGGGCCGAGGAATGCTCGGGCCCCTGCCCCTCGAAGCCATGCGGCAGGAGCATCACCAGGCCCGACATGCGCAGCCACTTGGCCTCGCCCGACGAGACGAACTGGTCGATCATGATCTGCGCGCCGTTGGCGAAATCGCCGAACTGCGCTTCCCAGATCGTCAGGGCGTTGGGTTCGGCAAGGCTGTAGCCATATTCGAAGCCCAGCACCGCATATTCCGACAGCATCGAGTCGATAACTTCGTAACGGGCCTGCCCTTCGCGCAGGTGGTTGAGCGGGTAGTAGCGCTCTTCCGTCGACTGGTCGATGAAGGCCGAATGGCGGTGGCTGAAGGTGCCGCGCGTCGCATCCTGCCCCGAGAGGCGCACCGGGTAGCCTTCGAGCATCAGCGAACCGAAGGCCAGCGCCTCGCCCGTCGCCCAGTCGAAGCCGGTGCCGGTTTCGAACATCTGGCGCTTGGCATCGAGCATCCGGCCCACCGTCTTGTGCAGATCGAACCCGTCGGGCACGCGGGTCAGCCCGGCGCCCATCTCTTTGAAGGTTTCCGTCGACACCGCCGTCTGGCCGCGCTGATACTCGTCGCCATGACGGGTCAGGTGCGCCCAGCGCCCGTCGAGCCAGTCGGCCTTGTTGGGCTTGTAATCCTTCGAGGCTTCGAACTCGCCGTTCAGCGTGGCCTGGAAGGCCGTCTTCATATCCTCGATCTCGCCTTCGGGGATCAGCCCGTCTTTCACGAGACGCTCGGTATAGAGCTGGAGCGTGGTCTTGTGGGTCTTGATGTTCTTGTACATCAGCGGGTTGGTGAACATGGGCTCATCGCCCTCGTTGTGCCCGAACCGCCGGTAGCAGAACATGTCGATCACCACGTCCTTGTGGAACTTCTGGCGGAACTCGGTGGCCACCTTGGCGGCGTGCACGCAAGCCTCCGGATCGTCGCCGTTCACATGGAAGATCGGGGCTTCCACCATCAGCGCGATATCGGTCGGATAGGGCGAGGAGCGCGAGAAGCTCGGCGCGGTGGTGAAGCCGATCTGGTTGTTCACCACGATATGGATCGTGCCGCCGGTGCGGTGGCCGACGAGGCCCGACAGGCCGAAGCCCTCGGCCACCACGCCCTGGCCGGCAAAGGCCGCGTCGCCATGCAGCAGCACGGGCAGAACCTCGGTGCGGTCGGCATCGCCGAGCTGGGCCTGCTTGGCGCGGGTCTTGCCCAGCACCACCGGGTTCACCGCTTCGAGGTGCGAGGGGTTCGCGGTGAGCGAGAGGTGCACCTTGTTGCCATCGAACTCGCGGTCCGACGAGGCGCCGAGGTGGTATTTCACGTCGCCCGACCCGTCCACATCCTCGGGTTTGAAGCTGCCGCCCTGGAATTCGTTGAAGATTGCGCGGTAGGGCTTGGAGAGCACGTTGGCCAGCACCGAGAGGCGGCCCCGGTGCGGCATCCCGATCACCACTTCCTTCAGCCCGAGATTGCCGCCGCGCTTGATGATCTGCTCCATCGCCGGCACCAGCGCCTCGGCGCCGTCGAGGCCGAACCGCTTGGTGCCCATGAATTTCACATGGCAGAACTTCTCGAAGCCTTCCGCCTCGACCAGCTTGTTCAGAATCGCCCGGCGGCCTTCGCGGGTGAACTGGATTTCCTTGCCGAAGCCCTCGATCCGCTCTTTCAGCCAGCCCGCCTGCTCCGGGTCGGAGATGTGCATGTATTGCAGCGCGAAGGTGCCGCAATAGGTGCGCTTCACGATATCGAGGATCTGGCGCATCGAGGCCATGTCGAGCCCGAGCACCTGATCGAGGAAGATCGGCCGGTCCATGTCGGCCTCGGTGAAGCCGTAGGAGGCGGGATCGAGCTCCGGATGCGCCTCGGCCTCGGTTGCGCGCATCCCCAGCGGATCGAGATCGGCGGCAAGGTGGCCACGGATCCGATACGCCCGGATGATCATCAGCGCGCGGACGGAATCGAGCACCGCGCGCTTCACCTGCGCCTCGGTAATCTCCACGCCCGTCGCGGCGGCCTTTTGCTTGACCTTCTCGGCCACCTTCACGGGGGTCGGCTCGTCCGGCCACTGGCCATCGAGCGCGTGGACCCAATCCCCGGAGGGCGTCGGCGGCCAGTCGGTGCGCGCCCAGGACGGCCCCTGCGCCTCGGCCTTCACATCCATCTCTTCGTCGCCAAGCTCGGCGAAGAAGGCCCGCCATGCCTCGTCGACCGCGTTCGGATCGTTGGCATAGAGCGCATAAAGCTGCTCCAGATAGGCCGCGTTATGGCCCTGCATGAAGGAGCTGGCCTTGAATTGATCGTTGGGGGATTGGTCGGTCATGTCACGAACCTTCGAGTGAATATCGAACCCTCGCCGTCACGTCGGAACGTCGAGAGAGTAATTGCCGTGGGTAAACGCCCAGGCGAACCGCCGGCGGACGATGTCGGCAGTTTCATCGTCGTAGAAGTCCTGTATCGCCGGGCGCCTGCCTGCGTCCGACGAGTGCGTTTTCTTTGTGACCGGCAGCGCAGTCCGGCTCGTATCGAGCCCGAGACGGGCGGCCAGCGCCGTCAGGTCATCGGCGAGGTGCACCTGCCGGATCAGCACATCGGGCACGAATGCCTTGCCGATCATGACGATCTTCCTGTCGTCCTGAAACCCGCCGCGCCGGACCATCCTTCGACAGTAGCGGATGGCTTGCTCGCCGGGCGCGACCGGTTTGCCCTCCACGGCATGGTTCCAGTAATGGGCCGAAACCAGGCGCGTGAACGGATTGCGAACCGAGGAGACCTTCAGCGCGCGCTGCCAGAAGTCGGCATCGAGCGCGTCTCTCACCGTTTCGGCCTCCATGTGCGGCCCCCAGTTCACCAGCCCGAGGCCGCGCCGAATGGCGATTTCCACTCGCAGCAGGAAGGGGAGTTTCTCGCTGGTGGCCCGGCGGCCCACGATCCCCTCACGCGATCGTATCCGGCGCGGGTTGCGCTCGCTCACCGGCCTGCCTGCGGGCATACAAAACGGCTGGAGATACATCTCGGTCGAGGTGCCCGCCGTCTTGCGCGTGCGCAGGTAGACAAAATCGTGGGCGTAGCTCACCAGCGTCATGGCCGCGCCTCGCGGACAGGACCGGGCCGACCGGCGCACATGCCGAACCCTGCCGCTGCGTTGAGCGGCAGAGGGTGGTCCGGCAAGGTGCACGCGGGTTCGGACATTCTTACTTTCCGATCGCTTCCATCACCGCTTCGCCCAGCGTCGCCGGGCTGTCGGCGACGACGATGCCGGCCGATTTCATCGCCTCGATCTTCGATTCCGCATCGCCCTGACCGCCCGAGACGATGGCGCCGGCATGGCCCATGCGACGACCCGGAGGAGCGGTGCGCCCGGCGATGAAGCCGGCGACAGGCTTCCAGCGGCCCTTCTTCTTCTGGTCCTTGATGAACTCGGCCGCTTCCTCTTCGGCGGTGCCGCCGATCTCGCCGATCATGATGATCGAGGTGGTTTCGGGATCGTCGAGGAACATGTCGAGCACGTCGATATGCTCGGTGCCCTTGATCGGGTCGCCGCCGATACCCACGGCGGTGGACTGGCCGAGGCCCATGTCAGAGGTCTGTTTCACAGCTTCGTAGGTTAGGGTGCCTGAGCGGCTGACGACACCCACGCTCCCGCGCTTGTGAATATGGCCCGGCATGATGCCGATCTTGCAGGCATCGGGGGTGATCACGCCGGGGCAGTTCGGGCCGATCAGCCGCGAGGCCGAGCCTTCCAGCGCGCGCTTGACCTTCATCATGTCGAGCACCGGGATGCCCTCGGTGATGCAGACGATCAGCTCCATCTCGGCGTCGATCGCTTCGAGGATCGAGTCGGCCGCGAAGGGGGGCGGCACGTAGATCACGCTGGCATTGGCTTCGGTCACCGCCCTGGCTTCGTGCACCGAATTGAAGACCGGCAGGTTCAGATGCGTCTGGCCGCCTTTGCCGGGGGTGACGCCGCCGACCATTTTCGTGCCATAGGCAATCGCCTGTTCGGAGTGGAAGGTGCCCTGCGAGCCGGTGAAGCCCTGGCAGATGACCTTGGTGTTTTCGTTGACGAGAATTGCCATTGGGTCAGGTTCCTGTCTGGTTCATGTCTGCGGTGCGGGCCGGCCGGGGGTAGAACTCGGCAAGGAGATCGTAATCCGGCGCGAGCCGCGCCATGAGGGTTGCGAAGGCTTTCGGCGACAGGTCATTCACCGTCACCTTCAGCACATCGGACGATGCGTTGGAATTCGGCACCCGAAAGCGCTGCCCCGAGCGGGCGGAGACTTCGGATGCCATGTCGTCGATCTGATCAATGCGATAGATCGCGTCGAAGGCGGACAGATCGGCGCCGAGATAATAGCTGATCGGATGCGTATGGCTGCGGATCACGCCGAAGGCGGTGCGGTACTCGTCGAGCCGGGTCACGAACTCGTCGGCGCTGGGGCGCAGCGGCAGATCGGCAGGCAACGACCCGTCGCCCCGCATACGCGCCCGGAGCCCCCCGAAGATCCCGCCCCGGTCACCGGCATGCGCGGTGAGAAAGTCGCGCTTCAGCACCTTCGAGCTGTAGGCCGAGAGGATACGGGAGGCCGGATCGCGCACGACGGCGACCTTCCAGTAATCTTTCAGCCGCGCCATCTGCGCCGGGTCGAACCCCGCCGACCGGTATACCCGGTGGATGCTGCCCCTCGCCAGCCGGCCGCGCAGGCTGCGCCGGTCGAATGGGCGACCGTTCGCGAGCGCATACCACGCCCGCTTGATCGAGGTGCAGGCCACCTTCGGGATCGGCGTATAGGCCAGCTTGTATGCAGGGATCACGAGTGCCATGCGTCTGGCCGGTCAGCCTTTCACCGCTTTCACGATCTTCTGCGCGCCGTCCTTGAGGTCGTCGGCGGCGATCACGTCGAGGCCCGAATTGTTGATCAGCGCCTTGCCCTCTTCCACGTTGGTGCCTTCGAGGCGCACCACCAGCGGAACCTGCAGGCCGACTTCCTTCACCGCGGCAATCACGCCGTCGGCGATGATGTCGCAGCGCATGATGCCGCCGAAGATGTTCACCAGGATGCCCTTCACGTTCGGGTCGGAGGTGATGATCTTGAAGGCTTCGGTCACCTTCTCCTTGGTCGCGCCGCCGCCCACGTCGAGGAAGTTGGCAGGCTCCGCGCCGTAGAGCTTGATGATGTCCATCGTCGCCATGGCAAGGCCGGCGCCGTTGACCATGCAGCCGATCTCACCGTCGAGGGCGATGTAGTTGAGGTCGTATTTCGAGGCTTCCAGCTCTTTCGGGTCTTCCTCGGTGGTGTCGCGCAGCTCGGCAATGTCGGGGTGGCGGTAGACCGCGTTGCCGTCGAAGCCGAACTTGGCGTCGAGCACCTTCAGATCGCCCGTATCGGTCACGATCAGCGGGTTGATCTCGAGCATCTCCATGTCCTTGTCGGTGAAGACTTTGTAGAGCGTGCCCATCAGGCTCACGCATTGCTTCACCTGCTGGCCTTCGAGGCCCAGCGCAAAGGCGATGCGGCGGCCGTGGAAGCCCTGGTAGCCGGTGGCCGGATCGACGCTGAACGACAGGATCTTTTCAGGCGTCTTGGCGGCGACCTCTTCGATATCCATCCCGCCTTCGGTCGAGCAGACGAAGCTGATGCGGCTGGTCTGACGGTCGACCAGCAGGGCGAGATAAAGCTCGCGCTGGATGCCGGAGCCGTCTTCGATATAGATGCGGTTGACCTGCTTGCCGGCCGGGCCGGTCTGGTGTGTCACCAGCGTGCGGCCGAGCATCTTCTTGGCTTCCTCGGCGGCTTCCTCGACCGATTTGGCCAGGCGCACACCGCCCTTTTCACCGGCTTCGGCTTCCTTGAAGTGGCCTTTGCCGCGGCCGCCGGCATGGATCTGGGCCTTGACCACCCAGAGCGGGCCGTCGAGCTCGCTCGCCTTGGTCTTGGCTTCGTCGGCCTTGAGAACGACACGGCCGTCGGAAACCGGTGCGCCGTAGCTGCGAAGGAGGGCCTTCGCCTGGTATTCATGGATGTTCATGAACCTATCCCGTCTGCTTGCGATTGGCGGGACATATGCACGTCTCCCCTGCGCGGGAAACGGTTTTCTGCGTGGTTCGCGAAAATGCGCCGGATTTTCCCGCTTATGTGATCACGGCATCAAATTATGTGATCACAAACATGAATCGCGGCACCCTGTCGCAGCGGTGAGTCGGCGTTTCGCCCAATGTGAACGGGGTGCTTCGCCGTGAAACCGGGCCGGGGCGGTCGGGCGGCGGCCGGGCCAAAAGAACAGGCCCCCCGGTTGTGCCGGAGGGCCCGAATGTCTCGTCAGCGAGGATCAGGCAAGCGCCGGGTCGATGCCCTTGCAGGCTTCCACAAGGCCCTTCACCGCGTCGACCGATTTGTCGAACATCTCCTGCTCGTCCTTGCGCAGATTGATGTCGACCACGCGCTCGATGCCGCCGGCGCCGATGATCGTGGGCACACCCACATAGATCCCGTTCAGGCCCAGCGCCCCGTCGACCCAGGCCGCGCAGGGCAGCAGGCGCTTCTGGTCTTTCAGGTAGGCTTCGGCCATCTCGATGGCTGAGGCGGCCGGGGCGTAGAAGGCCGAGCCGGTTTTCAGCAGGCCGACGATCTCGGCGCCGCCGTCACGGGTGCGCTGAACGATCGCGTCGAGCTTGTCCTGGGTGGTCCAGCCCATTTCCACGAGGTCGGGCAGCGGGATGCCGGCAACGGTCGAGTAACGGGTGAGCGGCACCATCGTATCGCCGTGGCCGCCAAGCACGAAGGCGGTAACGTCCTTCATCGACACATCGAATTCGAGCGAGAGGAAGTGGCGGAAACGGGCGGCGTCGAGCACGCCGGCCATGCCGACAACCTTGCCGGCGGGCAGGCCCGAATATTGCTGCAGCGCCCAGACCATCGCGTCGAGCGGGTTGGTGATGCAGATCACGAAAGCATCGGGGGCATGGGCCTTGATGCCTTCGCCGACCGATTTCATCACCTTGAGGTTGATGCCGAGCAGATCGTCACGGCTCATGCCGGGCTTGCGCGGCACACCGGCGGTGACGATGCACACATCGGCGCCGGCGATGTCGGCGTAATCGTTGGTGCCCCTGAGCGCCGCGTCGAAGCCTTCGACGGGGCCGCTTTCGGCGATGTCGAGCGCCTTGCCCTGAGGGGTGCCTTCGGCAATGTCGAACAACACGACGTCACCGAGTTCCTTGATCGCGGCGAGATGGGCGAGGGTGCCGCCGATCTGGCCTGCGCCGATGAGGGCAATCTTGGGTCGAGCCATGAAAACTGTCTCCAGGTCTGGTTGGTTTCGCCCGCGTGGGTAAACCTGTCGCACCTCTTTCGCAAGCCCGCCGCGGCGCGGCATCGGCCCCGGCCGGGCTGGCATGTGCCGCCCGATACCGCTAAAGCACGTTCAATTGAGGGGCTTTGAGGGCGCATTGGATCATGGAACTCGATCTCACATTCTTCGCCGTGGCGATCCCCGCCGTGATCTTCTCCGGATTCTCCAAGGGTGGGTTCGCCGGCGGGGCCGCCTTTGCCTCGACGCCGCTGCTGGCGCTGATTCTTGAGCCGGGGCAAGCCATCGGCCTGATGCTGCCGCTCCTGATGATGATGGATGTGGCCGCGCTGAAACCCTATTGGAAGAAATGGGATGCCCCCGCGGCCACGGCGATGATCATCGGCTCGATCCCCGGTGTCGCGCTCGCCTCGGCGATCTATTCCTACACCGATCCGGATGTCTTCCGGCTGCTGATCGGCGCGATGTCGGTTCTGTTTGTCGGCTGGCAGATGGTGCGCCAGCTCGGCCTGTACCGTCCGGAAGCGCATCGCCTCTCGCTCGGGGCGGGGCGGATTGCCGGGTTCGTCGCCGGGTTCACCAGCTTCATCAGCCATGCGGGCGGGCCGCCCTCGGCGATCTTCCTGCTCTCGCGCGGGCTCGACAAGCTCACCTATCAATCCACCACGGTGATCATCTTCTGGGTGGTCAACGCGGTGAAGGCGGTGCCCTATGCCTTTCTCGGCATCTTCACGGCGCAGACATTGCTGGCCGATCTGCTGCTCGCGCCGGTCGCCTTTCTCGGCGTCTGGCTCGGGGTGCAGGCGCACAAGGCCGTGTCGGAGAAGTTCTTTTTCGGGCTGACCTATGTGATGCTGCTCGCCACCGGCACGAAGCTGATCTGGGACGCGCTGAGTTGAACGCCCGGGCGAGCGGCCCCCGCCGCCTTCAGGGGATGAAGGCGCAGGCTTGAACGCACCCGGCATTGGCCCGCCGCCGCTGCGCTGCGGCATTTTTCGCTTGCCCAATCGTGCGCGCCTATGATCCCTTGCGCAACAAAATTGCTGCACGGAGAGAATCATGACCCAGTCGATGCGCCC
Source organism: Sinisalibacter aestuarii (assembly GCF_027923545.1). Lineage (GTDB taxonomy): Bacteria > Pseudomonadota > Alphaproteobacteria > Rhodobacterales > Rhodobacteraceae > Sinisalibacter > Sinisalibacter aestuarii. The sequence continues at coordinate 29,967 of NZ_BROH01000001.1, forward strand.
CTTCCGGTCGGTGCTGTACATCCCCGGCTCGAAGGAGCGGGCGCTGGACAAGGCCAGAAGCCTGCCCGCCGACGCCATCATCTTCGACCTCGAAGACGCCGTGGCGCCCGACGCGAAGGACGAGGCGCGCGTGACGCTGCGCGCGGAGCTCGACAAGGGCGGCTATGGCAACCGGGCCAGGCTGGTGCGGATCAACGGCTTCGACACGCCCTGGGGCAATGCCGATATCCAGGCCTTCCGCGGTGCCGAGGTCGACGGCATCCTGCTGCCAAAGGTCAATTCCGCCTATGATATCGAGACGCTGGCCGACATGATGTCGGACGTGGCGATCTGGGCGATGATGGAGACGGCATCGGGCGTGCTCAACGCCAAGGAAATCGCCGCCCATCCGCGCCTTGCCGGCATCGTGATGGGCACGAACGACCTGATCAAAGAGCTGGGCGCGCAGCCGGCGCCCGACCGCGCCGAGATTCAGACCGCATTGCAGCTCAGCGTGATCGCCGCCCGCGCCGATGGTGTGCCCATCGTCGACGGCGTGTATAATGCCTTCAAGGACGATGAAGGGCTCTGGAACGAATGCGATCAGGGCCGCCGGCTCGGCTTCGACGGCAAGACGCTGATCCACCCGGCGCAGATCGAGATCGCCAACAAGGCCTTCGCGCCCTCGGACGACGACCTTGATCTCGCCCGCCGCCAGATCGCGGCCTTCGAAGAGGCGGAGGCCGCCGGGCAGGGTGTGGCGGTGGTCGACGGCAAGATCGTGGAGAACCTGCATATCGTGACCGCCAAGGCGCTGATCGGCAAGGCCGAAGCCATCGCCGCGCTCGAAGGGAGCTGAACATGACGCTGCTCATCATCGGCCTCTTGCTGTGGGTGCTGTCTCACACGCTGAAACGGATCGCGCCCGGCCTGCGGGCGGCGCTTGGCGAGAACCGGGGCAAGGGGCTGGTCAGCCTCCTGTCGCTCGCCGGGATCGTGCTGATGGTGATCGGCTACCGGGGGGCGGAGACCGTGCCGCTCTACGCCCCGCTGCCCGGCACGGGGCATCTCAACAACCTGCTGATGCTCGTCTCGCTGTTCTTCTTCGGCGTGGGCGGGATGAAACCGGGGGTGGTGGCCACCAAAGTGCGCCACAACATGCTTACCGGCGTGCTGATCTGGGCGGTGGCGCATCTGCTGGTGAACGGCGATCTCGCCTCGGTGGTGCTGTTCGGCGGGATGACCGCCTATGCGCTTATGTCGATGGCGCTGATCTCGCGCGCGGTGCCGTGGCAACGTCCGGCGCGCGGACCGGCGATGAACGACGTGAAGGCGGCGGTGGGCGCCGTGGTGCTCTACGCGATCATTTCCGGCATCCATATCTGGCTTGGGCACAACCCCTTCCAGGGCACCTATTCCTGACCCGGCAGAGCACGAACATATAACTGGAGAGCAGCGATGGCGAAGACCAATTCGGGCCGTTTCTTTGAGGATTACCGCATTGGCGAGGTGATCGCCCACGCGGTGCCGCGCACCGTCGCGGGCGGCGAGCGGGCGCTCTATCACGCGCTCTATCCGGCCCGCCACGCGCTCTATTCGTCCGACGAGTTCGCCCGCGATTGCGGCCTCGACGCCAGCCCGATCGACGACCTCGTGGCCTTCCACATCGTCTTCGGCAAGACCGTGCCCGATATCTCGCTGAACGCGGTGGCCAATCTCGGCTATGCCGAAGGGCGCTGGCTGAAGCCGGTCTGGCCCGGCGATACGCTGCGCGCCGAAAGCCAGGTGATCGGGCTTAAGCAAAACTCCAACGGCAAGTCCGGCGTGGTCTGGGTGCGCACCCGCGGCTACAATCAGGACGACGAGGCGGTGCTCGACTATATCCGCTGGGTGATGGTGAGGAAGCGCGATCCCGACGCCGCCGCACCGGATACGCTCGTGCCCGATCTCAAGCCGGTGCTGGCGGCGCAAGACCTTGTGATCCCGGAGGGGCTCGACTTCGCCCGCTACGATTTCACCCTTGCCGGCGAACGCCACCGCTGGGGCGATTACGAGATCGGCGAGAGGATCGACCATGTCGATGGCGTGACCATCGAGGAAGCCGAGCACATGATGGCCACCCGGCTGTGGCAGAACACCGCCAAGGTACATTTCGACGCTACCAACCGGCCCGATGGCAAGCGGCTGATCTATGGCGGCCATATCATCAGCCTTGCGCGGAGCCTCAGCTTCAACGGGCTCGCCAATGCGCAGATGATCGTCGGGCTGAATGCGGGCGCCCATGCCAATCCCTGCTTCACCGGCGATACCGTGCGCGCCTGGTCGGAAGTGCTCGACAAGGCCGAGACGACCCATCCCGGCGTCGGCGCGATCCGGCTCCGGCTGGTGGCGGTGAAGCATGGCGCGCCGGCCTTCGCGCTCCGGGGCGACGATGGCAAATACCTTCCCGAAGTGCTGCTCGACCTTGACTACTGGGCGCTGATGCCGATGTGATCGGGCCATGCGCCGCGCCCTGCCCCTTCTTCTCGCCGCCATGCTGGCCCTGCCCGCCGAAGCCGGCGGCACCAAGGACGATTATGTCGCCAACCGCAACGACAGCGGCAGCGCCAGCCCCGGACGAGTGACCGGCACCGGCCACCGCGAAGATCCGGTGCAGCGCTTCGTCGAATCGAACATCGCGGAAACGCTTTATCACGAGCTCGGCCATATGCTGATCGACGTGCTGGAGCTGCCGGTCTTCGGGCCGGAAGAATTCGCCGTCGATCTCTTTGCCGTGGTGATGATGAACCGGATGCATGACGAAGATACGGTGGTGCGCATGGCCTATGATGTGGCTGCCGCCTATGATGCGGGGGCAGTGAAGGAACGCACCGCCGGCGATACCCCGGTGATGTGGGATGTGCACGGCTCCGACCGCCAGCGCTACTACAACCTCGCCTGCCTGATGTATGGGGCGAACCCCGATGCCCGCGCCGACCTGGCCGAAGAGCTTGGCCTGCCGGACGCGCGCGCCGATACCTGCGAAGACGAATATGCCCTGACGGCCCGCGCCTGGGGCCAGGTGCTCGACCGCATCGCCGCCGGGGCGCCCGGCGCCTCGCTGAAGATGGACTGGATGCTCGACGAATCCAGCCCCGTAACCCGTTACGTCGCCGCCGAGGTGGACCGGCTGAACTCGATCATGTCGCTGCCGGAGGAGGTCGCCGTGAGCGTGATCCCCTGCGGCGAGGTCAATGCCTTCTACGACCCGGGCCCGCGCGAGATCATCATCTGCACCGAGATGGCAGAGCACCTCGCCGCGCTGGCCCGATAGCCGAACCGGCTTCGCATGCCGCGGCTGCACAGCCGTTGCGCAACATATTCAAATATCGAGATTTCCAGTTATCCGGATTTCCGGAAAACCGGCATTCCGGGTTCCGCCCAACCGCTGCAGCGCGCAGCCCATTTCAATCGTGATCACGGCGCTGCTTGTTGTGATCACAAAAATGAAAAATCCGCTCCCGTTTCCGCTCACATGCGACATTTTCGCGCCCTCGGGGCGTGACACCGGGATGAATTTGATTATGCATGTGCAGAACCGCCAACAGTTCGAGAGGGCATGTCATGGCCGACGTGGAACAGGGCAACCGCCCGCTTTCGCCGCATCTCCAGATTTACAAATGGCCGATCAATATGGGGATGTCGATCTTCCATCGGGTCACGGGCGTCGCCATCGGCGTGGTTATCGCCTTCGTCGCGCTGTGGTTTTTCGCCCTTGCCTGGTCGCCCGAAGCCTTCGCCAAGGCGAATTGGCTGATGACCTCCTGGCTCGGCTGGCTGGTGCTCTTCGGCGGTGCGGTGTCGCTGTGGTTCCACTTCGTGAACGGGCTGCGCCACCTGGTGTGGGATACCGGCTCGTCCTTCGGCCAGAAGCGCGTGCGGCGCACGGCGCTCATCGGCCTTGTCTTCATGGTGATCCTCACGCTGGTCACCATCTGGGTCGCCGTCGCGGTGTAAGGAGAACGATATGCGTTACATGACCGACCGCAAACGCGCCACCGGCCTCGGCTCTGCCCGGTCCGGCGTTCAGCATTTCTGGGAGCAGCGCGTGAGCGCCATCGCCCTCGTCGTGCTGGCCCCGCTGTTCATCTTCCCGCTCGCCTACAACATGGGCGACAGTTACGAGGCCGTGCACGCGGCCTATGCCCATCCGGTGAACGCCACCATCGCCGTCGCCTTCTTCGTCACCGCCTTCCTGCATTTCTTCCAGGGCCTGCAGGTGGTGATCGAGGATTACGTGCACGGCCGCTGGGAGATCGTGCTGATCATCACCACGCGCCTGCTCTCCGCGCTCTTCGCCCTGATCGGCGTGTTCGCCATCCTGAAAATCGCCTTCACCGGCTGAGGTACCCCACATGGCTGCTTACGAATACGAAACCCATGAATACGACGTGGTCGTGGTCGGCGCCGGCGGTGCTGGCCTGCGCGCCACCCTTGGCATGGCCGAGCAGGGGCTGCGCACCGCCAACGTCACCAAGGTCTTCCCGACCCGCTCGCACACGGTCGCGGCGCAGGGCGGTATTGCCGCCTCGCTCGGCAACATGGGCCCCGACAACTGGCAATGGCACATGTACGACACCGTGAAGGGGTCCGACTGGCTCGGCGATACCGACGCGATGGAATACCTGGCCCGCGAGGCGCCGAAGGCCGTCTACGAGCTTGAGCATTACGGCGTGCCCTTCAGCCGCACCGAGGAGGGCAAGATCTACCAGCGCCCCTTCGGCGGCCACACCACCGAATTCGGCGATGGCCCGCCGGTGCAGCGCACCTGCGCCGCCGCCGACCGCACCGGCCACGCCATCCTGCACACGCTCTACGGCCAGTCGCTGAAAAACAACGCTGAATTCTACATCGAATATTTCGCCATCGACCTGATCATGTCGGACGACGGCGCGGTGCAGGGCGTGCTGTGCTGGAAGCTCGATGACGGCACCTTCCACCTGTTCTCGGCCAAGATGGTGGTGCTGGCCACCGGCGGCTATGGCCGGGCCTATTTCTCGGCCACCTCGGCCCATACCTGCACCGGCGACGGCGGCGGCATGGTGGCACGCGCGGGCCTGCCGTTGCAGGACATGGAGTTCGTGCAATTCCACCCCACCGGCATCTATGGCGCGGGCTGCCTGATCACCGAAGGCGCGCGCGGCGAGGGCGGCTACCTGACCAATGCCGAGGGCGAGCGCTTCATGGAGCGCTATGCGCCGCATTACAAAGACCTCGCCCCGCGCGATTACGTCTCGCGCTGCATGACGATGGAAATCCGCGAGGGCCGGGGTGTGGGCGCGCATGGCGATCACATCCACCTCAACCTGTCGCACCTGCCCGCCGAAGCGCTGGCCGAGCGCCTGCCCGGCATTTCGGAAAGCGCCAAGATCTTCGCTGGCGTCGACGTGACCAAGGAGCCGATCCCGGTTCTGCCCACCGTGCATTACAACATGGGCGGCATCCCGACGAATTACTGGGGCGAGGCGCTGAACCCGACCGCCGACGATCCCAACGCCGTGGTACCGGGCCTGATGGCCGTGGGCGAGGCGGGCTGCGCGAGCGTGCACGGGGCCAACCGCCTCGGCTCCAACTCGCTGATCGACCTCGTGGTCTTCGGCCGCGCCTCGGCGATCCGTGCGGGCCAGATCATCGAGCCGGGCAAGCCCAACGCGCCGGTCAATCTGGCCAGCGTCGACAAGGCGTTCGAGCGGTTCGACGGGCTGCGCCATGCCACCGGCGGCACCCCGACGGCCGAATTGCGCCTTGAGATGCAGCGCACGATGCAGGCCCATGCCGCCGTGTTCCGCACCGCCGATGTGTTGAAAGAGGGCGTCGAGCTGATGGAGGGCGTTGCCGCCAAGCTTGGCGATCTGCACGTCACCGACCGGTCGCTGGTCTGGAACTCCGACCTGATGGAAACCCTTGAGCTCACCAACCTCATGCCCAACGCGCTGGCCACGATCACCGGCGCCGAGGCGCGGCACGAGAGCCGGGGCGCCCACGCGCATGAGGATTACCCGACCCGCGACGACGACAATTGGCGCGTGCACACGATCAGCCGTGTCGAAGGCAACAAGGCCGAGCTCAGCTATCGGCCGGTGGTGCTCGATCCGCTGACGACCGAAGCCGAAGGCGGCATCAGCCTCGCCAAGATCGCGCCCAAGGCCCGGACCTTCTGAGCGACGATGGCCGCGAGCACGGGCATAACCGATCGGCGCGTGATCCTGCACCTTGGCGTGCAGAAAACCGCGTCGACCGCCCTGCACCACTTCCTCAAACGCAATGAGGAGGCGCTGGCGCCGCATCTGATGGTGCGCACGCCGCGTCAGGGCACGCCCACCCAGCGCATGGGCCGGGCGGCGGTGGATTACTCGCTGGAGCCGACCCCGGAGCGCGAGGCCGCGTTTGTCGCCTGCATCCGCGAGTTGCGCGACGAGATCCTTGCCGATGATCGCCCCGTGCTCGTCAGCCATGAGAACCTGCCGGGCGCGATGCTCGGCAATCCCGGCGTGACAACGCTCTATCCGATGATCGGGCAGCTGCTCGCGCTGCTCGACGCGCATCTTGCGCCGCTGGTGCCGCATTACGTGCTCTACACCCGCGACATGGCGGCCTGGAAAAGAAGCGCCTACAACCAGTCGGTCAAGACAGATGGCTATCCCCGCTCGTTCGAGGCTTTCCTGACCGAAACCGCCGAATGCGGCACCTGGGAGGGGCTTTCCGCGCGGATCGCCGCCCAGATCGGGGCGAGCCGGTTTACCCGTTTCCGCCTTGAAGACGAGGCCGACCAGCTTCGCCCCGGCCAGCAGCTTCTCACGCTGGCCGGTCTCGACGCCGCCACGCTGGCCGCGCTCGACCCGATCGCACATCGCCCGAACGAGAGCCTCGCCCCCGGCGCGCTCGAATTCATGCGCCTGGTGAACGAAACCGGGCTCGCCCCCGGCCCGCGCATGAAGGTGATGAGGCTCGTTATGAACAACCCGGCGCTCTTTGCGCCCGACCCGGACCGCGCCCAATCCCGCGAGGCCCGGACATGACCCGCATCAAACGCAGCCCCGGCGGCCAGCCCGCCCCGGCACAGGATCGAAAGGTAGCGACATGGTTCAACTGACCCTTCCGAAGAACTCCAAGATCCGCACGGGCAAGACCTGGCCCAAGCCTGATGGCGCCAAGCGCCTCAAGAAGTTTCTGATCTACCGCTTCAACCCGGACGATGGCGAGAACCCCAGGGTCGACACCTATTTCGTCGATCTCGACAGCTGTGGGCCGATGGTTCTGGACGCGCTGATCAAGATCAAGAACGAGATCGACCCCACGCTCACCTTCCGCCGCTCCTGCCGCGAAGGCATCTGCGGCTCCTGTGCGATGAACATCGACGGGCAGAACCACCTTGCCTGCATCTACGGCATCGACGAGGTGCGGGGTGACGTGAAGATCTACCCGCTGCCGCATATGCCGGTGGTGAAGGATCTGGTGCCCGACCTCACCCATTTCTACGCCCAGCACGCCTCGATCAAACCATGGCTGGAAACCAAGTCTTCAGTGCCCGAGAAGGAATGGAAGCAGTCGATCGAAGACCGCAAAAAGCTCGACGGGCTTTATGAATGCGTGATGTGCGCCTCCTGCTCGACCTCCTGCCCGAGCTATTGGTGGAACTCCGACCGCTACCTCGGCCCCGCCACGCTCTTGCATGCCTATCGCTGGATCATCGATTCGCGCGACGAGGCCACCGGCGAGCGGCTCGACGATCTGGAAGATCCGTTCAAGGTCTACCGCTGCCATACGATCATGAACTGCGCCCAGACCTGCCCGAAAGGGCTGAACCCGGCCAAGGCGATTGCCGAGATCAAGAAAATGCATGTGGCGCGCACCCTGTGATCCGCGCTTGACCTGATTGCAAAGCCCGGCAACCCTTGCCGGGCTTTTTCATTTCGCGGGAGGCATCATGGCAGGGTATTCCGGCAAGCCCCTTGCCGACAAGCTCGGGCTGCAGCATGGCCAGCGCGCGGGCTGGGTCGGCCTGCCCGCGTCGCTCAGCGCATTGCCGCTTTCGCGCAGCTTCGCCCGGTCCGATCTCGTCGCCCGCTGCCGCGATCTCGCGCCCGGCCCGTTCGACATGATCCATGTTTTCACCATGAGCCGGGCGATGCTGGAGAGCGACCTCGACACCGCCCTTGGCCGCCTCGCCCGCGACGGGATGATCTGGGTGAGTTGGCCGAAGAAGGCCGCGAAACTGCCCACCGACGTGACGGAAGACGTGGTGCGCGGGCTGGCGCTGGAGGGCCCGCTCGTCGATGTGAAGGTCTGCGCCGTGGATGCGATCTGGTCAGGGCTGAAACTGGTGATCCGCACGGAATTGCGGTAGCGCGCTATTCCCGCGCCCGCAGCACCCCCGCCGGGCTGGCCGAGAGCGGGCGCCAGGCGAAGGCGAGGCCGGCCAGCATGGTCACCGCCACGCCGCCCAGCACGATCAGCAGCGCCGAGCCGGGATCGAAGGCGAACTCGGTTTCCATCACGTAGCGCGAGACGGCCCAGCCGGCGATCCCGCCCGCAAACACCGCCACCAGCCCCGCCGCCGCCCCGAGCGTGGCCGAGCGCAGGGCGAAATTGGCAAGCACGATGGCGCGCGGCGCGCCCAGCGTTTTCAGCACCGCCGCCTCATAAGTGCGCGCACGCTCGCCCGCCGCCGCCGCGCCGATCAGCACCACCGCGCCGGTCACCAGCGTGATCAGCGCGCCATAAGTGATCGCGGCGGCCACCTGCCCCATCAGCCCGGTCACCGCGCCAATGGCATCGCGCACGGAGATCACGGTGATATTTGGCCAGGTCCGCGACAGATCGCGCATCAGGGCCGCCTCCGCATCCTGCCCGGCATAGATGGTGGCGATCCAGCTATGCGGCGCACCGGCCAGCGCCGAAGGGTTCATGGCGATGGTGAAGCCCATCCCCGCATTGGTGAAATCGACGGCGCGGAAGCTCGCCACCGTGCCGGTGATCTCGCGCCCGAGAATGTTCACCCCCATCTCATCGCCGATCCTCAGGCCGATCTCTGCCGCCTCGTTGGCCGAAAAGCTGATCAGCGGCGCACCGGCATAGCCCTCCGGCCACCATTCGCCCTCGGTCAGCGTGGTGCGGTCCGGCAGCGCCTCCGAATAGGTCACCCCCCGGTCGCCGCGCACCACCCAGTGATCGCCCGCCACCTCCTGCGCCGGCTGGCCGTTGATCGTGGTGATGATGCCGCGCAGCATCGGGGCGGTGTCCATCCGGCTGACGCCGGGATCGCCCTCGACACGGGTGCGCAGGGCGTCGATCTGGTCGGGCTGGATATCGACCACGAAGAAGCTCGGCGCGACGCTCGGCAACTCGCGCTGGATCGCGCCGCGCAGGTTGTTGTCGATCTGCCCGACAGCGGCGAGGACCGACAGGCCGAGGCCGAGCGAGAGCACCACCGAGGCCGCATCGTTCCCCGGCCCGCCCACCGAGGCGAGCGCCATGCGCAGGGTGGGCCGGCCGCGCAGCCCGCGCCGCCCGGCGGCCCAGCGGGCAAACCTGCGCACCGCCCAGCCCGCCAGTACCAGGAGCAGGAAGGCGCCGAAGATGCCCCCCGCCGCCGCAAGGGTGATCGTGGGGGTGCCAGAGAACAGCGCGGCCAGGCCGACCAGCGCCGCCAGCAGCAGCACCGTCGCCAGCAGGATTGTCGGGCGCGGCCAGCGGCTGAGCCCGGTGGCCGCGTCGCGGTAGAGCGCGGCCACGCGGATATCCTGTGCCCGGGCCAGCGGCCAGAGTGTGAAAAGCGCCGCCGCCAGCGCGCCGTAAAGCGCGGCCTCGACCAGCGGGCCGGGTTCTGCGCCAAGTTCGACGGGCACCGGCAGCGCGGCCGAGATCATCGGTGCGAAGGCGAGCGGCAACCCGGCCCCAATCACCAGCCCGATCACGATGCCAAGCGCCGTCAGCACACCGATCTGCATCGCGTAGATGGCAAAGATCGTGCCCCGCGCCGCGCCCAGCACCTTGAGCGTGGCGATGGTCTCGGTCTTTTCATCGAGATAGGCACGCACCGCCGCCGAGATGCCCACGCCACCCACCGCCAGCCCGGCGAGGCCGACGAGCACAAGGAAGCGCCCGAGCCGCTCGACCGCATTGCTCACCCCCGGCGTGCCGTTGCGCGCATCGCGCCAGCGCGGGGCGCCTTCGGCCAGCGCCTCCTGCACCCCCGCCTGCACCGCGTCGAGATCGGCGCCCGGTGGCAGTTTCAGCCGGTATTCGGCGTTGAACAGCGTGCCCTCGCGGATCAGCCCCGATGCGGCAAGATCGGCGCTGCGCACCAGCGTGGGCGGGCCGAAACCGAAGCCCGCAGAGGCATTGTCGGGCACCGAGACGAGCGCGGCCATCAGCACGAAATCCTGATCGCCCAGCCTGAACCTGTCGCCCGGCGCAAGTTCCAGCCGGTCAATCAGAAGCGGGCTCATCGCGGCGCCGGGCAGCCCGCCCTGCCCGGCAAAGAGCGTGTCCGTCGCCATCGGCGGGTCGAAGACCGGCGCACCGTAGATCGGCCATGCCCCGTCCACCGCCTTGACCTGAGTGAGCGCGCGGTCGGACCCGTCATCGAGCTGCGCCATCGAGCGGAAGTCGATCACTTCGGTGACGATCTCGGCCACGCTGTCGAGATAGGCGCGTTCGGCATCGGTGGCGCGGCGGTAGGTGTATTCCACCCGCCCGTCGCCGCCGAGCAGCACCGCCCCTTCGCGCGCCAGCCCGGCCTCGATCGAGGCGCGCACGGTGCCCACCGCGGCAATCGCCGCCACGCCGAGGGCGAGGCAGGCCAGGAAGATGCGAAAGCCCTTCAGCCCGCCGCCCAGTTCGCGCCGGGCAATCCGCATGGCGACGCCAAGGCTCATGCCGCGAGCCGCCCATCGACCAGATGCAGCACCCTGTCGCAGCGCTCCGCAAGCTCGGGGGCGTGGGTGACGAGCACCAGCGTCGCGCCGTGCCGGTCGCGCAGGCCGAAGAGCAGATCCATGATCGCCGCGCCGTTGCTGGCGTCGAGATTGCCGGTGGGCTCGTCGGCCAGCAGAATATCGGGCCGGACAACGGCGGCGCGGGCCAGCGCCACGCGCTGCTGCTCGCCGCCCGACATTTCGGACGGGTAGTGATCGAGCCGCCCGCCAAGCCCCACTGCCGCCAGTTCCTCCGCCGCGCGCTCGAAGGCATCCGCAGCGCCTGCCAGTTCCAGCGGGGTTGCGACGTTTTGCAGAGCCGTCATGGTGGGAATGAGGTGGAAAGACTGGAACACCACCCCCATATGATCGCGGCGGAAGCGGGCCAGCGCGTCTTCCCCCATCGTGCCGAGATCGCGGCCAAGCGCGGTGATCCGGCCGCCGGTGGCGCGCTCAAGCCCGCCCATGAGCATGAGGAGTGACGACTTGCCCGAGCCAGACGGCCCCGTAAGCCCCAGCGTTTCGCCGCGCGCCACGTCGAGCGTGATGCCCTTGAGGATCTCCACCCGCCCGGCATTGCCCATCAGTTCCAGCCGCGCCCCGTCGAGCGCCAGGATCGTCTCCGCCATTCCCCGGTCCTTCATCCGTCTCTTCAAGCCATATGGGCCTGTTCGCAATCTATCCAAGGCTTTGTTGATATTCCCTTTCATCACCCTGCCCGCGATGGCCGAGCCGGTGACGCTGCTGGCCTTCGGCGACTCGCTGACCCAGGGTTACGGGCTGGCGCAGAACGAGGGCTTCGTGCCCAGACTGCAGCGCTGGCTCACCGATCATGGCGCTGACGTAAAGGTGATCAACGGCGGCGTCTCGGGCGACACGACGGCGGGCGGCGCGGCGCGGATCGCCTGGTCGCTCACCCCGGAGGTGGATGCGGTGCTGGTGGCCCTTGGCGGCAACGATCTGCTGCGCGGGATCGAGCCCGCGGAGAGCAAGGCCAACCTCGATGCGATCCTGACCGAGATCGAAAGCCGGGGCCTGCCCGCCCTGCTTGTCGGGATGGAAGCCACCGGCAATTTCGGCGACAGCTACAAAACCGCCTTCGACGCGCTCTACCCCGCGCTTGCCGGAGCGCATGGCATCTCTCTCTATCCGCAATTTCTGCAAGCGCTCGTCGATCTGGGCGACCGGCAGGAGGTGCTGCGCGACTACCTGCAGGCCGACGCCACCCACCCCAACCCGGAGGGCGTTGCCCTCATCGTCGAGGCGATGGGTCCGGCCGTGCTCGACCTTGTGGAACAGGCGGAACCCTGACCGCCGAGCGCCCCCCGGCGCCGGTCGCACCTCAACCCTGAGAGGTGCGTGCGACGAAGAGCGGTATCGTTGCGTCAACCGCCTATCCCTATTGATAGGTATGTTCATCGCAAAAACCATGCGAAACCGAACAACTGAGAGTTGGGTGAACGCCATTGGCCGACGCCCCAGAGAGGTTGTAGCGTGGTACAGGTCTTGGTTGCTGCACCGCGAACGATGGCCGGGAAACTGGCCCAGCGTTTGACGGTGGATACGGCAAAGGCGTCGTTTGTCTTCGAACACACTGAACGTGGTGTTCTCGCGCGGCTCGGAGACAGACCGGGCGCCGACATCGTTCTGCTGGATTGGCGGCTCGCCGGCTTGTCCGGCTCCAAGGGTGTCCGGACTGTGCGCCCCCTGCTGCGCCGCCGACGACTCGGCGTTCTTGCCCAGAAACCGACCTTCGAGGAAGCCCGCCGGGCGCTGGTGGCCGGGGCGCAGGGCGTCCTCCCGCTCGATGCCTCGCGCGATCTGATCCTTTCGGGCATCGCGCTGCTCACCGCCAACCAGCGCTTCATCCTGTTCGACACGCCGGTGGTGCTCGATACCAACGAGGGGGCCGAAACGCTGTCGGAGCGTGAATTGCAGGTGCTACGGGGGATCTGCGATGGCCTCCAGAACAAGGAAATCGCTCACAGCTTCCAGGTGCAGGAGGTGACGGTGAAGATGCATGTGCGCGCGATCATCCGAAAGCTCAGCGCGCGCAACCGCACCCATGCAGCAATGATCGCGCGGGATCTGGGGATCGTCTGAGCGGCGCGGTCGGGCGCTAATCTTCCGGCGGCGCGTCGTCCCACTCGCCAGACAGGATCCGATGCGCATCGCCCTCGGGATCGTCATATTGGTGCGATTTGAGCGACCAGAAGAACGCCGCGAGGCCAAGCCCCCCCAGAAACAGCGAAATCGGGATCAGGTAGACGAGAACGCTCATTTCGGGCCTCTCAGACGCAATGCGTTGAGCGAGACCGTAATCGAAGAGAACGACATCGCCAAGGCGGCCGCGAGCGGGGTGGCGAGGCCGACCAGCGCAATCGGGATCGCGATCGCGTTATAGGCAGCAGCGATGCCGAAGTTTTCCTTGATCCGTTTGGTGGCCGAGCGCGAGAGCCGCACGGCGCCGCCGATCGGCGCGAGCGAGCGGCCCAGCAGCACGATATCGGACACCACGCGCGTGGCTTCCAGCGCCGTGGCGGGCGAGATCGACACATGGGCGGCGGCGAGCGCGGCGGTATCGTTCAGCCCGTCGCCCACCATCAGCACCTTGCGCCCGTCTTCCGCAAACGCCTCGACGGCGCGCACCTTGTCTTCCGGCAGCATCCCCGCCCGGTAATCCTCGATCCCGAGGCGGAAGGCCACATCACGCACCGCGGCGGGCGCATCGCCCGAGATCAGCGTCACCCCCATGCCCTGCGCCTTCAGCGCGGCCACCGCTTCGGCGGCGCCGTCGCGCAGATTGTCGGTGAAGGTGAAGGCCACTGCCGGGCGCTTGCCGATCTTCAGATAGGTGGCCGTGCGGTCGAGCGCCTTCGCGCCCAGCCATTCGGCCCGGCCCAGCCGCACCTCCTGCCCCTGCCAGAGCGCCTCGATGCCATGGCCGGGGATCTCTTTCACATCGGTGATCCGGGCGGCGCGGATACCCTCGGCCAGAGCCGTGGTGGCAATGGCGCGGGCCAACGGATGCGACGACCCCTGCGCCATGGCCAGCGCCACGGCCAGATCGTCGGCGCTGTGATCACCCAGATTGTCGAGCTGCGGATTGCCCTCGGTGAGCGTGCCGGTCTTGTCGAAGACCACATGATCCACCTGCGCCAGCCGCTCGGTGGCGGTGGCGGATTTGAGCAGCATCCCCTGCCGGAACAGCTTGCCGGAAGCGGCGGTGGTCACCGCCGGCACCGCAAGGCCGAGCGCGCAGGGGCAGGTGATGATCAGCACCGCCACGGCGATATTGAGCGACAGGCGTACATCGCCGCCGGAGATCCACAGCCATGCCAGAAAGGCGAAGAGCGCGAGCAAATGCACCACGGGGGCATAGACCTGCGCGGCCTTGTCGGCGAGCGAGGTGTATTTGTTGCGGCTGGTCTCGGCCAGCGCCACGAGATCGGCCATCCGGTGCAGCGAGGTATCCTTGCCCGCCGCCGCCACGCGCATGGTGAGCGGGCCGGTCAGGTTCACCTCGCCGGCGCTGAGCATCTCGCCCGGCCCGGCAAAGACGGGCAGGCTCTCGCCCGTCAGCAGCGAGCGGTCGATCTCGCTCTCGCCCTCTTCCACCATGCCGTCCACCGGCACACGGGCGCCGGGCACGACACGCACGAGGTCGCCCACGGCGATCTCGGCCACCGAAACGACCTCCTCGCCGCCATCCGCCAGCACCCGGTGGGCGCGCGGCACTTCCAGCGCCGCCAGTTCCTCCGCCGCCGAGCGCGCCACGGCGCGGGTGCGGTGATCGAGGTAGCGGCCCGCGAGCAGGAAGAACGTGAGCGACAGAGCCGCGTCGAAATAGGCGTGCCGCCCCGACATGGCCGTTTCATACAGCGACATGCCCGCCGCCAGCAGGATCGCCAGCGAGATCGGCACATCCATGTTGAGCCGGGCAACCCGCAGCGCGGCCCAGGCATTCTTGAAGAAGGGTTGGGCCGAGAAGGCGATGATCGGCAGAGAGATCGCCGCCGAGACCCAGTGGAACAGATCGCGGGTGGCATCCGTCGCGCCGGACCAGACGGCCACCGAGAGGAGCATGACGTTCATCATACCGAACCCGGCCACGCCGACGCGCATCAGGATATCGCGCGAGCTCTTGTCGGTGGCGGTGGTGGTCAGCGCGCCCGAGTCGAGCTCATAGGCTTCGTAGCCGATGGAGGTGAGATAATCGGCCAGCTCCTGCGGCTCGACATCCGGGTCGGCCTCGACCGTCGCGCGTTTTAGGGTCAGGTTCACCCGCGCCGAGCGGACGCCGGGCAAATCTCCCAGACCGTGCTCCACCCCGACGATGCAGGCCGCGCAATGGGCCGTGGGCAGGCTGAGCATGATCCGCCTGGCTTCCTGCCCGTTGCCGCGATAGCCCTTGCCCGCCGTATCTTCGGCGATATGCGCGGCGTCGCAGGCCGGACATGCGGAAACCGGGGCGGCCATGGCCTTACTCCTCGGAGATGATCAACTCGATGCGCTGCTTGAACGTCACGCCGTTGGCGGCGGTGGCGAAGAAGCGCAACTCCCACTTTCCCGCATCCAGCGGCGTAATGGAAGCGACATGAACGCCCCGGTCGTTCCGGGTGAAGGTCAGCACCTGATCGTCGGTGCGCTGGGTGGCGCGGCCGATGGTGCCCTCGATCGCCTCGACCCGGGCCGGCTGGCCGTTCGGGCCGATGATGGTGAGCGCCACCGCGTCTTCACCCTCGAATGCGGCGCTTACGTCCCAGCCCAGCGCTTCCTGCGCGGCGCGGTCGGCATCGAAGCTCTGCGAGGCGACGTAGGAATTGTCGACCTCCAGCCCCGGAAAGGTGCCGACGGCCGAATAGGCCATGAAGATGTTGACCCCGATGATCAGCGCGAAAGCCCCCGCGAATATCGCGAAGACCTTGCGCCCGGTCAGCGGCTTGCCGCCATCGGTCGTTTGTTCAGCCATGAGTCCTCACTGCCCCGTTCCGTTGAATACCGTATCGCGTGACGCGCGGTCGCCGCTCTCGCCATCGGCGACCCAGATCCTCAGCGGGGTCCGGTCATCGCGGGCCGCGTCCGAGCCAGCCGGGGCGGTCACGTATACACGCACCTTTTCTTCGGTGTCGGCCGGCACTTCAATCATGGTTCCGTCACCGCCCTGAACCTCGACATCGAACCCCGTCTCCGCCTCGCCGACCGTGATGTAATAGGGCCGGGAATTGCCGTGGGTGTTGCGAATGCCAAGCTCATAGGTATTGCGGATCGCCCCGTCGGCCATGGTCACATAGACCGGGTTGCGCTCCGGGCGCAGGGTGATCGTCAGATCGGGGCGAACAAAGAGACCCACCACCAGGGCAACGCCGAATGCCGCCCAGAGCACGAAGTACAGCATCGTGCGCGGGCGGAAGATATGCTTGGTGATGTGGGTCACCGGCCTGCCGGCGGCGCGCTCCTCTGGCTCGTCCTTCAGAGCGAGATAGGCGATCAGGCCACGCGGCTTGCCGACCTTGTCCATCATGTCGTCGCATGCGTCGATGCAGAGGCCGCAGGTGATGCAGGCGAGCTGCTGGCCGTCGCGGATGTCGATCCCCATCGGGCAGACGTTGAAGCAGGCGTTACAGTCGATGCAATCGCCCAGCCCCTCGCGGTTCTTGCCCTTGCCGCGCGGCTCGCCGCGCCATTCGCGATAGCCGATGGTGATCGTGTCTTCATCCATCATCGCCGCCTGAATGCGCGGCCAGGGGCAGGCATAGATACAGATCTGCTCGCGGGCGAAACCGCCGAAGCCGAAGGTGGTGGCGGTCAGCACAAGGATGGTGCCATAGGCCACCATCGGCGCCTGGAAGGTCAGAAGCTGCATCAGCAGCATCGGCGCATCGGTGAAATAGAACACCCAGGCCCCGCCCGTCGCCACCGCGATCAGCAGCCAGAGCACCCATTTGGTGAGGCGCTTGCGAACCTTCTCGCCGTTCCACTTCTGCTTCCACAGTCGCAGGCGCGCGTTGCGGTCGCCCTCGACCCAGCGTTCGACCAGCACGAAGAGGTCGGTCCAGACGGTCTGCGGGCAGGCATAGCCGCACCAGACCCGGCCCAGGGCCGACGTGAATAAAAAGAGGCCGAGCCCCGCCATGATCAAGAGCCCCGCGACGAAGTAGAACTCGTGCGGCCAGATCTCGATCCAGAAGAAGAAAAAGCGGCGCCCGGCCAAGTCGACCAGTACGGCCTGGTCAGGGAGATTGGGACCCCGGTCCCAACGGATCCACGGGGTCAGATAGTAGATGCCCAGGGCGATCCCCATGATCCACCACTTCAACGAGCGGAACATGCCTTTCACGCGGCGCGGAAAAACCGGCTCGCGGGCGGCATAGAGCTGCTCGGGAGTTTCGGGGGTGTCAGAGGCCATGGCGGAATCCGATCCTGGTTTTGGCGTTAAAATTGGTTGTATGGGTCGGCCTTACCCCCCACTTTGACATGGATCAACCGGTCTGACTGCCGCTGCGGCTGGCCCGCATCTGCGGCGGATTTCGGGGTAAATCCCTGTTTTGCCCTGATTTTAAACCCAAATCTCCGATATAACTTAAATGTGACCGCCAGATCGGGCGCGAGAGGGCTTGCGCCTGCGACATTCTGCCTCGACATTGGGCGTGCCGATCCCGGGGATAGCGAACAGGCGGATCGGGTGTCTTCCAAGTACCCGCGAGTCGCCGCCTGCCGTCCGGCAGGCGGCGCACCGCGATTTCGCGCCCGCATTCGCACCCGTGCGATCCGCCACGGCAGACATGGAAAAGGGCCGGGGATATCCCCGGCCCTTTCCTGTTAGGTGGCACCGACCCCGGAGAAACGCGCGAACAGGATCAGGGGTCGGTGCCGTGTCCGGGGAGTGAGGCCCCGGAACTCTGTGACCTGGCCGGCGTTACTCGCCGCCGCCCAGTTGGTGTACGTATGCGGCGACGGCATTGATTTTGGCGTCGTCGAAGTTTTCGTTCATGCCCCAGGCCGGCATCACGCCGTAGGGGCCGACACGCACCGACTGCTCGACCTGCTCCGGCGAGGAGCCGAAGAGCCAGATCGCGTCGGTGAGGTTCGGTGCGCCCTGCGCCCGGTCGCCGGTGCCGTCTTCCATGTGGCACGAGGCGCAGTTGTCTTCGAACACCACGGCGCCTTCCGCCACGTCGCCATGCTCGTTTTCGAGACCGGCGAGCGAGCGGACATAGGCCACCACATTGGTGATCTCGTCATCCGTCAGGTAATCGTCGCCAAAGGCCGGCATTTCCGAGAAGCGCGCATTGTCTTCGTCTTCGGTGTTGCGGACGCCGTGGCGGATGGTGAAGGCGATCTCTTCGATGTCGCCGCCCCAGAGCCAGTCGTTATCGAGCAGGTTCGGGTAGCCGACGGCCCCCGCGGCACCCGAGCCGTGGCACTGCGAGCAGTAGGTCGCAAAGGTCGCGCGGCCCGACTGGATCGCGTAGTTGTAGACATCCGGGTTGTCGGCCAGCGTGGTCAGGTCGGCCGAGGCGAGCTGCGCCTCGACTTCGCCGTTCATCGCCTCGAACGTCTCGATATCCGCCGCCACGTTGGCGCGGGTGGAGAAGCCGAGCAGGCCCGGGGTCGCCGACTTGACCAGCGGCCAGGCCGGGTAGGCGATCGAGTAGCCGATGCCCCAGATGATGGTTGCGTAGAAAATCCAGACCCACCAGCGCGGCAGCGGATTGTTGTACTCCTCAATGCCATCCCACTCGTGACCAGTGGTATTGACCTTGTTGTGATCGTCTTTGCTCAAAGCCGGTCCTCCTTGATTGAGCGCCGGGATTACTCCCGGTCACCGGCAGGTTTGTCTTCGTGGCGGAAGGGGATGTTGGCCGTGTCTTCGTGGATCTTACGGCTGCCCGGGCGGAACGCCCAGACAACCACGCCGACGAAGAACACGAACATGGCAAGGAGCACCCAGCTGTCCGCGAATGCACGGAAGATCGAATAGATGTCCTGACCTTGCATCATCCCCTCCTTAACGGCTTGCGACGGGTTCGAAGGTCGAGAAATCGACCATCGTGCCGAGCACCTGCAGATACGCGATCAGCGCATCCATTTCGGTGACTTCGGGCTGCCCGTCGAAGTTGCGCGTCTGCGCCCCCGGATACCGCTCAAGCAGGGCATCGCCATCCGCGTCATCGAAGATGTCCGCGAAGGGGTCTACCTGGCTGACGAAGTCGATCTTCGCCAGTTCGATCTGCTCGTCGGTGTAGGGAACGCCCACGAACCGGTTGGTCGCCATGACCTCATCAATGTAGGTGCTCTCGGCCGAGATCACGTTGTCCATGAGGAAGGCGTATTTCGGCATCACCGATTCCGGCACCACGGATTGCGGGTCCATCATGTGGTCGACATGCCACTCGTCGGAGTAGCGGCCGCCCACGCGGGCGAGGTCCGGCCCCGTCCGCTTGGACCCCCACTGGAACGGGTGGTCGTACATCGACTCCGCTGCCAATGAGTAATGCCCGTAGCGTTCCACCTCGTCGCGCATCGGCCGGATCATCTGCGAGTGGCAGACATAGCAGCCCTCGCGGATGTAGATATTCCGGCCCGCGAGTTCGAGCGGGGAGTAGGGGCGCACGCCCTCCACTTCCTCGATCGTGTTCTCAAGGTAGAACAGCGGTGCGATTTCGACGATGCCGCCGACGGTCACAACCAGGAGCGAGAAGATCAGCAGAAGCGTTGCGTTCTTCTCAAGGATGACGTGTTTGTCGATAAGTGCCATCTGTCCGGCCCTCCTTATTCAGCCGGCGCCGCGGCGCTTGCTTCCCGGGCGAGGGGAGCACGCTTGACGGTCATCCAGAGGTTGTAGGCCATGATCAGCGCGCCGGTGAGGTACAGGATACCGCCGATGCCGCGAACCACATACATCGGGAACTTGGCCGCCACGGTGTCGGCGAACGAGTTCACGAGGAAGCCCTGAGCGTCGATCTCACGCCACATCAGACCTTCCATGATCCCGGTGACCCACATCGACGCGGCATAGAAGATGATGCCGATCGTGGCGAGCCAGAAGTGCCAGGAAACGAGGCGGTTCGAGTAGATCCCCGCCTTGTTCCACAGGCGCGGGAACAGGAAGTAGAGCGCGCCGAAGGTGATCATGCCGTTCCAGCCGAGCGCGCCCGAATGCACGTGACCGATCGTCCAGTCGGTGTAGTGCGACAGCGAGTTGACCGCCTTGATCGACATCATCGGGCCTTCGAAGGTGGACATGCCGTAGAAGCCGACCGACACCACCATCATGCGGATGATCGGATCGGTGCGCAGCTTGTCCCAGGCGCCCGAAAGGGTCATCAGGCCGTTGATCATGCCACCCCAGGAGGGCATCCACAGGATCACCGAGAACACCATGCCGAGGGTCGATGCCCAGTCCGGCAGAGCGGTGTAGTGCAGGTGGTGCGGACCGGCCCAGATGTAGAGGAAGATCAGCGCCCAGAAGTGGATGATCGACAGCTTGTAGGAAAACACCGGGCGTTCGGCCTGCTTCGGCACGAAGTAGTACATCATGCCCAGGAAGCCCGCGGTCAGGAAGAAGCCCACCGCGTTATGGCCGTACCACCATTGCGTCATGGCGTCCTGCACACCGGCGAAGACCTGCACCGATTTGGAGCCGAAGAGCGACACCGGGATCGACAGGTTGTTCACCACGTGCAGCATGGCGATGGTGATGATGAACGACAGGTAGAACCAGTTGGCGACGTAGATGTGCGGTTCTTTCCGCTTCATCAGCGTGCCCATGTAGAGCAGCAGATAGCCGACCCAGACAACGGTGAGCCACCAGTCGGTGTACCATTCGAACTCGGCGTATTCCTTGCCCTGAGTCGCGCCGAGCAGATAGCCCGTCGCGGCCAGAAGGATCGTGATCTGATAGCCCCAGAAGACGAACCAGGCGAGCCCGTCATTCCACAGGCGCGCGCCGGTGGTGCGCTGAACCACGTAGAACGAGGTGGTCACGAGGCCCGTGCCGCCGAAGGCGAAAATCACCGCGCTGGTGTGCAGCGGGCGAAGACGGCCGAAGTTGAGATAGCCTTCGGCCCAGGCAAAGTTGAGGTTCGGGAAGGCAAGCTGGAAGGCGATCCAGGTCCCGACCAGAAATCCGACGACGCCCCAGAAGGCCGTCAGAATAACGCCGATCCGGACAGGCCCGTCCAGATATCCGGTTTTCGGCGCCCGCGCGTTCCCCATACCCCGGAGAGTATAGATGAACGCGACGGCGGCGCTCAGAAGCCCGATCAGCGACGCGACCATAAAGGCCAGGTCACGGGCTTCGCTCGCGAGGTACATGGTCAGGACTGCAATGAGCCCGAACAGCACCAGTTTAAGGTAATCCCACATTTCACGTCCCTTCGTCTTTCTCAGTCGCCCCCGCGTCGCGTGTTTACACCACGCCTGTGGGGACAATTGTCGACTTTTGTGGGTTTGGACGGTAACCCCGCCACTCGCTTTGATCCATGTCAATTCGCATCGGCGCCCGCGCCTTGTCGCCGCACCCCCTTGAAACAAGGATCGGGAGCAAGTCCGTGCCGCACGGCGAAAATCTTGACCCATGTCAAGGAACCGGACGCCGCTCAGGCGCATCCTGACGCTGAAAAAGACGTGTCACCTGGCGCGTCGCACAGCACGAAAGGGCAAGTCATGGCCTTCCGGACGATCACAACGATCCTGACCGACCCGGAGATGAGCGCCGCCTCGATGCAGACGGCGATGGAGATGGCCCGGCGCGAAGAGGCCCACCTCGACGTTCTCTGTCTCGGCATCGACCGCACGCAGCCCGGCTTCTACTATGCCGGAGCCAATGCGATGGTGGTTCAGGACAATCTCACACAGGCGCGCGACGATTCGATGGAACTCGAAGAGCACGCGCGCACACTCCTCAAAGGCTCCGATTTTCCGTGGTCCGCCACGGCGGTCTCGGCCCAGATGGTGGCGCTGAACGGGCTTGTCGCCCATCGCACCCGATTCTCCGATCTGGTGGTTCTGCCCCGCCCCTATGGCGAACGGCGCGGCCACGATTGCGAGGCGATCACCGAAGCCGCGATGTTCGAGGGCGACGTGCCGGTGCTGATCCAGCCCGATGGCACCGGCTTCCCGGACGAGATTCGCACCGTGATGGTGGCCTGGAACGAAAGCACCGAGGCGCTCAGGGCGGTGCGGGCGGCGCTGCCCTTCCTGCAGAACGCCGAGAATGTGAACATCGCCATCGTCGATCCGCCGCAGCACGGGCCGGAACGCTCGGACCCGGGTGGCGCGCTCAGCCAGATGCTTTCGCGTCACGGGGTGCGGCCCGAAGTCTCGGTCCTGTCCAAGACCCTGCCGCGCGTCTGTGACGTTTTGCTGCGCCATGCCAGCGATATCGACGCCGATCTGATCGTGATGGGGGCCTACAGCCACTCGCGGTTCCGCGAATCGATTCTCGGCGGCGCGACTCGCAGCATGCTCGAACTCGCGCAGGTGCCGGTGCTGATGGCGCACTGAATTCTATCGTTTCTCCCTGAAGGACTGGCCGGGGCCGCTCGCTCCGGCCTTTTTTCTGTCCGATCCGGAGAATTGAGCCGGCAGGGCGGCTCAGCTCGGCCCGACCACCCGGCAATCGGTGGCCCGCGCCTGCAGCCGGCGGCAGGCCAGCTCGGCGCCGTCCTCGGTCAGCCCGACGAAATTCGCATCATAGCCCTGCGGGCTGCGCGCAACCTTGCGCAGCGCTTCGCCCAGCGTCGCCAGCTCGACAAGCGCGGTCTTCAGCAGCACGCGCTCCGCCTCGTACTGGCTGTTGAACCGGCCCACATTGATGCTCCAGTGCCGGCCGCCGGAGGTGGACAACCGGGTGACGACTTCCGGCGCCACCGGCTCCACCGTTTCCTCCGGCTCGACCGAAGCGAGGATGATCTCAGCCGGCCGCGGCTTGGGCAGCGGCGTGCTTTCCGGCGCGGTGAGTGATTCGGCGATCTTCTCGGTGGCGATCTCGGGTTCGGCGGCCTCGGCCACGGGCGCCGCAGGCGCCGCCGGTTCGGGCGTGGCTTGCGCCGTCACGATATCGGCCACCACCTCGTCGACCGTTTCGACCAGCGCCGCCACGATCGCTTCGTCCGGCGCGTTCAGCGTCGGGCGCGGTTGCGGGCGAATCGAACGGGTGGGTGCGCCGACCAGCCGGATCGTCTTGCCCGCCCCGCCGGCGGCCGGGCCTTCATAGGTGGGGCGTGCGGGTGCGCGCATCGCAACCCGGGTCGGAACCTTGGAGAAGCCCATATCGAGCAGTTCAGCCATCCGCTTGTTGCGGTCGGCGGTGGACTGGCCGCCGAAGACGGTGGCGATGATCCGCTTCGAGCCACGCTCGGCGGATGCCACGAGGTTGAACCCGGCGGCGCGGGTATAGCCGGTCTTGATCCCGTCCGCGCCCTGATAGGAATTGAGGAAACGGCGGTTGGTGTTGGGCACTGCATGGCCGCCCACATCGGCGGAGAGACGGGAGAACAGGTTGTAATAATCGGGATAGTCGAAGAATACGTGGCGGCCCATCGTCGTCATGTCGCGCGCCGTCGACATATGGCCCGACTCGGTCAGGCCATTGGCATTCTTGAAATGCGTGCGCGTCATGCCCAGCGCGGCGGCGGTCCGGTTCATCCGGCGGGCAAAGGCGGCCTCCGACCCCTCGATGGCCTCGCCGATGGCGGTGGCCGCATCATTGGCCGATTTCACCGCCGCGGCCCGAATGAGATAGCGCAGCGCAATCTTCTGGCCCGCACGCAGGCCCAGCTTCGACGGCGGCTCATTGGCGGCATTGGCCGAGATCGTGACCATCGTATCGAGGCTGATCTCGCCATGCTCGATCGCCTCGAAGGCGATGTAGAGCGTCATCATCTTGGTGAGCGAGGCGGGGTGAAGCTGGGTATCGGCGTTGCGCGAATGGATCACCTCGCCAGTGCGCATGTCCATCACCATTGCCGCATAGGGCGCGGCAATGCCCGACGATGCAAACACGAGCATCGTGGCAAGATATGCGAAAATGCGGGCGATCTGCCCTGGACGCGGTTTCACGTCGTCACCTGTCTCTGCCTCGTTCGCCGGGTCTTTTGCCCAGCTGATTTGCACCCAGCCTAGCAGAAGCGGGCAGCGCAGAAAACACCCGATTCGCATGAGTTTGCAAAGTGTGTTGATGTGACTCGGGAACATCCTGGGCATAGGCCGACGACAACCACAAGATGAACGATTGTGGCGGGAAAAGGCAAAATTGCCGGTCAGCCGATCTCGTTCAGCAACCCCGGAAGCGCGCCAAGGCTCGCAATCTCGGCGAAGCGGGCAAAACCCTCGGGCGGCTCCGCCGCCTCGTAGCCCCAGGTAAGCTCATGCGGCACGTAGACCCCCCAGGCGCCGGCTTCCAGCGCCGGGATCACATCGGATTTGAGCGAATTGCCCACCATCATCGCCGCCTCCGCCCCGGTGCCGTGGCGCATGAAGGCCGAGCTATAGGTGGCGCGGGTCTTGTCCGACACGATCTCGACCGCATCGAACAGATCGCCCAGACCCGATTGCGCCAGCTTGCGCTCCTGGTCGAGCAGATCGCCCTTGGTGATCAGCACCAGCCGGTAACGCCCGGCGAGCGCGCGCACCGTTTCCTCGGCCTCGGGCAGAAGGTGGATCGGATGGGCCAGCATCTCGTGGCCCACGTCGATGATCTCGCGCAGCACCCGCGCCGGCACCCGCTCGCCCGTAACTTCAATGGCGGTCTCGATCATCGACAGCATGAAGCCCTTGATGCCGAAGCCGTAATGCCCGAGGTTGCGCCGCTCGGCCGCCTCCAGCCGCTCGGCGAGATGACCGGGATCGACATAGCCCTGAAGCAGCGCGGCGAAGCGCTCCTGCGTCATCTGGAAGAACGCCTCGTTCTGCCAGAGCGTGTCATCCGCATCGAAGCCGATTGTCGTCAGCGGCACGCGCATTTCCCCCTTCGTTCCGCACCCTGTGCAACCGGGCCTTTTTCATACCGCGGTTTGACGCTATATAGTGCGCTCTGAATGTGTCTGACTGAACAGCTTAACCAAGAGGCCCTCGTGTCGAAAGACCGGAACATTCCCGTGCTGATGGCGGACGAGCGTGACGAACCCGGCGTCGCGCTGCAGACCCGGCCAAAGACGAAGCGGCCGCCGATGTACAAGGTGCTGCTGCTCAACGACGACTTCACCCCGATGGAATTCGTGGTGATGGTGCTGGAGCGGTTCTTCGGGATGAACCATGCCCAGGCCTTTGAACTCATGCTCATGGTGCACAAGAAAGGCCTCGCCGTCGTTGGCGTGTTTTCCTACGAAATCGCCGAGACGAAAGTGACCCAGGTGATGGAACTGGCCCGCCAGCATCAACACCCGCTGCAATGCACGATGGAGAAGGAATAGGCTGCGGCCTTCCTCGCCATGAGCGCCTCCCGCCTCACCCTCGCGCTTTCCGATGGCGCGCTCCGGCTGCCCGAAGGGCCCGTGGCGGTGTTTGGCCCGCCCGCCGGCTATGACCTGTCGGCGCTGCGGCCAGAGGGCACGACCATCGTCACCCACTTCTTCCCCGACGCAGCGGCCTGGGCGCAGGCGGGATTCGCCGTGGCGCAAGCCGCCGAGGGGCCGTTTGCCGCCGCACTCGTCATCCTGCCGCGCGCCAAGGATGCGGCCCGCGCGCTGATCGCCGAGGCAAGCGCCGCCGCGCCGCTGGTGATCGTCGATGGCCAGAAGCATGACGGGATCGATTCGATGCTGAAGGCGGTAAAGGCCCGGCGGGCGCCCGATGGCACGATCTCGAAAGCGCATGGCAAGCTGTTCTGGTTCACCGGCGGCGATTTCGCCGACTGGGCCGCCGCCGACCGCGCGGTGGACGGGTTCATCACCCGCCCCGGTGTGTTTTCGGCGGACGGGCCCGACAAGGGCTCGCTCGCGCTCATCGACGCGCTGCCGCCGCTCAAGGGCCGCGTTGCCGATCTGGGCGCGGGCTGGGGCTTTCTCGCCCGCCACATCCTGGGCTCGGCTACTGTCACCCATCTCGATCTGGTCGAGGCCGACGCGGTGGCGCTCGATTGCGCCCGGCGCAACGTGGCGGACCCGCGCGCCGCCTTCCACTGGGCCGACGCCACCCGCTTCACGCCCGATGCGCCCTATGACGCGGTGGTGTCCAACCCGCCCTTCCATGTCAGCCGCGCCGGTGATCCGGGGCTGGGGCAGGCGTTCATTTCCGCGGCCGCCCGGATGCTCACGCCGCATGGCAGCTTCTGGATGGTCGCCAACCGTCACCTGCCCTACGAAGTGGCGCTCGGCCGATCTTTTCACCATGTCGAGGAGGCCGGTGGCACACCGGGCTTCAAAGTGATCCACGCGAGCCGCCCCCATCGCATCCGGCACTGAACCCGGCTAGGCTCGCCACAGGAATCAGGAGAAACCCATGCCGTTTTTCATTTCCGGCAAGACCGCGATCGTCACCGGCGCGGCCAACGGCGTCGGCCTCGCGATTGCGCGCCACTTTGCGGAACAGGGCGCCAATGTCGTCTGCGCCGACCGCGACGAGGCCAAGCTGATCGACGAATTCGGCGCGAACCCCGAAAGCGGGAATGGCGGCAACAGCGACGAGGCCGAGGCGCGCAACATCCGGATCTTCGCCGGCGATCTGCGCAAGAAGCTCACGATCAAGAACCTGATCTCCGCCACCATCGACGCGTTCGACCGGGTCGATATCCTCGTCAACGCATCGCGCCAGGTAATCGCCTCCGACCCGCTCGACATGGAAGACCAGGCCGTCGAAACCCTGCTCGACCAGAACCTGATGACCGCGCTCCGGCTCAGCCAGGCCGTGGCGAAGCGCATGATCAGGCAGGGCGACGAGCTGCCGGAAGACAGCGATATGCCGCTCGGCGCGATCGTGAACCTCTCGTCCATCGCCGCCACCCGCACCCAGCCGGGGCTGATGGCCTTTTCGATCTCCGCCGCCGCGCTTGAGCAGATGACCCGCGCCTTCGCCGTGGCGCTCGCCCCGCACCGGGTGCGCGTCAACGCCATCAGCTTCGGCTCGGTGATGAGCGCCAGCCTGCAGGAAGCCCTGCGCGAAGATACCGGGATGCGCGACATGATCGTCGACGGCACCCCGCTTGGCCGCATCGCCAGCCCCGGCGAAGTGGCCGAGACGGCGCGCTTCCTCGCCTCGGACGGCGCCGGGTTCATGACCGGGCAGATCCTCACCGTCGATGGCGGGCGCACCCTCGTCGACGCGGTCGGCGCTCCGGCGCATTGACGCCTATTCGGGGTATGCCGCCTGACAATCGGCAATCGCCGCCGTCAGCCGCCGCGCCTCGGCGCGCAAGGCATCGAGCTTGGCCTGCTCGGCCACGCGATTGATCGGCCGCCTGTCGAACATCGGCTCGCCATCCTCGGCGCGGCAGAGATAGGCCGACCCGGTGGGCCGCAGGCAATAATGCAGCCCGATCTCGTTGCGGGCCGGCACCAGCCCAAAGCCGCGCCGCAGGAGCATCTCGGTCTCGCGGATATGGAAGGTGGTGTTGCGCAGCTCGGCGCGGTAAGGCGCCTCGCATTGCTGGCGCGGCGTGGTGGCGCAGGCGGCAAGGGTGAGCGCAACGGCAAGGGCAGACAAGGCAATCGAACGCATGGGACTCCCTCCGGTTTCGTCCCAAGCCTACTGCGGGCGGCGCGGGGCGAAAACACCCTTTCCCCCATCGGCCCTTTCTTGCTAGCCAGCACCAGTGCCGGTTTGGAGGAACAGATGACCGAGATGATGCAGGACGAGAAAGCCCGCGCCGCCGCGTGGTTTGGCGAGTTGCGCGACCGGATCGTCGCCGCCTTCGAAGCGCTGGAAGACAGCCAGGCCACCGGCCCGTTTGCCGCCGCCGCGCCGGGCCGGTTCGAGGTGACCGAGACGAAACGCAGCTCCGAAGACGGATCGGACGCCGGTGGCGGGCTGATGAGCGTGATGCGCGGCGGCCGGGTGTTTGAGAAGGTGGGCGTGAACATCTCGACCGTGCACGGCACGCTGGGCGTCGCGGCGCAGAAGAGCATGGCCGCACGCGGCGTGCCCGGGATCGAACCCGATCCGCGCTTCTGGGCCTCCGGGATCAGCCTCGTCGCCCATATGCAGAACCCGCACACGCCGGCGGTGCATATGAACACGCGGATGTTCTGGACACCCAATGCCTGGTGGTTCGGCGGCGGCGCCGATCTCAACCCCTGCATCGAATATGCCGAAGATACCGCCGGCTTCCACGCCGCGCTCAAATCCGCCTGTGACGCGCATGGGCCGGATTATTACGACCGCTTCAAAGCCTGGGCGGACGAGTATTTCTACATCCCCCACCGCCACCGGGCGCGCGGGGTGGGCGGCATTTTCTACGATGACCTCAATACAGGCGACTGGGAGGCCGATTTCGCCTTCACACAGGATGTGGGCCGCGCCTTCCTGCCTGCCTTCCTGCCGGTCACCGAGCGCCGCCGCGACACGGGTTGGAGCGAGGCCGACAAGGATACGCAGCTTATCCACCGGGGGCTCTATGCCGAATACAATCTCGTCTACGACCGGGGCACCAAGTTCGGCCTTGCCACCGGGCATGACGCGAATGCGGTGCTGATGAGCCTGCCGCCGCTGGCGAAATGGGTGTAGGGTTTCGCCCCGGCTGACGCCGGGTCGACCGGCTTGGGGGGCCAGCCCCCCAAACCCCCCGAGGTATTTTAGGAACAGAGAAGGGGACACGCGATATCGTGTCTTCTTCTTCGTTCCGGAAATACCTCACGGGGGTTCGGGGGTGTGAAACCCCCGACGGATCGACCGCGCCAGCGGGCGAAAGGCTTCAGGCGCCGCGCACCGTGTCGATCATCAGCTGCACGTTTTCGGGGTCGGCATCCGGGGTGATGCCGTGGCCGAGGTTGAAGATGTGCGGACCGTTCCGGAATGCCTCGACCACCGCGCGGGTCGCGTCGATGAGCGGCTGCCCACCGGTGACCATGTGCTTCGGGTCGAGGTTGCCCTGAACGCAGCCGTCAATCTGGACATGTTCGGCGGCCCATTGCGGGCTCACCGAATTGTCGATGGCCACGCAATCGGCCCCGGTGGCTCTGGCAAAGCCGATATAGCCCTCGCCCGCTTCGCGCGGGAAGGCGATCACGGGCAGGCCGGGATGGCGTGCTTTCAGCGCGGAGATGATCCGTTTGGCCGGTTCGAGGGTGTAGCGGGTGAAATCCTCACCCTTGAGCGAGCCGGCCCAGCTGTCGAACAGTTTGACCACTTCCGCCCCGGCCTCGACCTGCATCGAGAGATAGTCGATCGTCGCCTCGGTGATCCGGTCAAGGAGCGCCTCGAACAGCGCCCGGTTTTCGGCTTTCAGCGCATGGGCCGGGCCCTGATCGGGCGTGCCGCGCCCGGCGATCATATAGGTCGCCACCGTCCATGGTGCGCCCGCGAAGCCGATCAGCGCGGTTTCCTGTGGCAGCTCCCGCGCGAGGATGCGCACCGTCTCATAGACCGGGGCGAGATGCTCGTGGATCGCATCGGCGGGCTTGAGCTTGTCGAAATCGGCCTGCGCCCGGATCGTCGAGAGCCGCGGACCCTCGCCCGTTTCGAACCACAGATCCGCGCCCAGCGCCTGCGGCACCAGCAGAATGTCGGCGAACAGGATCGCCGCATCGAAGCCATAGCGGCGGATCGGCTGCAGGGTGACCTCGGCGGCCAGATCGGGATTGTAGCACAGCGACAGGAAGTCGCCCGCCTGCGCCCGCGTCGCCCGGTATTCCGGCAGGTAGCGCCCGGCCTGACGCATCATCCAGATCGGCGGCACGGGCAGGGTTTCGCCGGCGAGGGCGCGCAGAAGGAGCTTGGTCATCGGTCGATCCTTTTCGCTGGTTGGGGCTGGTTCCCAAGACGGCGGCAACTTGTCAAGCGAAGGGGCGTGGACAGGCCATTTTGCCGCGATTAAACCGGGCGCATGACCATTGCATTGCCCACCCCCGCCCAGAGGCTCAAGATCGGCACCCGCGGCTCGCCGCTGGCGCTTGCGCAGGCCCATGAAACCCGCACCCGGCTGATGGCCGCCTTCGATCTGCCCGAGGATGTGTTCGAGATCGTGGTGATCAAGACCACGGGCGACGACGCAGCGCTGATCGCCGCCGACCGGCCGCTCAAGGAGATCGGCAACAAGGGGCTGTTTACCAAGGAGATCGAGGAGCAATTGCTCTCGGGCGGGATCGACATTGCCGTGCATTCGATGAAGGACATGCCGGTCGAGCAGCCCGCGGGCCTCGTGCTCGATTGCAACCTGCCACGCGAAAATACCGCCGATGCCTTCGTCTCGCTCACATATGCCAGCATTGCGGGATTGCCGCAGGGGGCCACCGTGGGCACCTCGTCGCTCCGCCGCCGCGCACAGCTTTTGAACCGGCGGCCCGATCTCAACGTGGTCGAGTTTCGCGGCAACGTGCAGACCCGGCTGAAAAAGCTGGGCGATGGCGTGGCGGAGGCCACGTTCCTCGCCATGGCCGGGCTGAACCGGCTTGGCATGGCGGATGTGCCGCGCGCCGCGATTGCGCCGGAAGAGATGCTGCCCGCCATCGCGCAGGGCGCCATCGGGATCGAGCGCCGCGCCGATGACAGCCGCACCGCCGCGATGCTTGCCGCGATCCACCATGCCGAAACCGGCCAGCGCCTCGCCGCCGAGCGCGCCTTTCTGGCCGCGCTCGATGGCTCCTGCGAAACGCCGATTGCCGGCCTTGCCACGCTCGACGGCGGCACGCTGCGGCTGCGGGGCGAGATCCTGCGCACCGATGGCTCGGAGGCTCTGGCCGACGACGTGACCGGCGCGGTCGAGGACGGGGCCGAGATGGGCCGCGCCATGGCCGCGAAGCTTCTGGGGCTGGCCGGCGACGGGTTTTTCGACTGGAAATAGCCCCCTGCCAAGGCGGGCGGTTGCCGGGGTTCATGATCCCGTTCGGGCTCGCCGCCGCCTTCACCGCGCGCACCCTTGCCTTGACGCTGCGCCATGATCGTCATGGGTGCCCAGGCGCACAATGTTCACTTATCCGGATAAGTGGATATCCGGTGGTGCTTTATCCTCTTGTTCAGGCGAGGAAAAACCCGGCCGCCGCCGGGGCGGCAAGGCTTCGTTAACGTATCGGACGCAGGGATGGTGGCGTCACACCGCCTGGCTGTGACCGGCGGCGGACATCTCGTAGGCATCGAACCAGCGGGCGATGATCCGGGCGAGCGGGCGCGCATCCTCAAGGATCGTCAGCACGCCGCCGTCCAGCACCGTCGTGCCCGGCAGCACCTCGTCGAGCCCCTTGGCCGTCGCAATCGCCATCTCCGGCGCCACGCCATGCTCGGCGGCGACCGCATTGAAATCGACGCGGAAATCGCACAGCAGCTTTTCGATGATCCGGCCGCGCAGAAGATCGTCACCGGTAAAGGCGTGGCCCTTGGCGGTGGGCAATTCGCCCGCGCGCACGCGTTCGGTGTATTTCGAGGTCGAGGGCTCGTTCTGCGCATAGCCTTGCGGGAACCGTCCGATCGACGAGGCGCCGACGGGGATCAGCACGTTGGACTTGTCTTCGGTATAGCCCTGGAAGTTGCGGTGCATGGTGCCATTGCGATGTGCCACGGCAAGGCCGTCTTCGGGTTTGGCGAAATGGTCGATGCCGATCTCTTCGAACCCGGCGCCGACGAACAGATCGCGCGCGGTGTTGTAGAGATCGAGCCGCTGTTCGGGCGTCGGCAGTGCCTCGGTCGGGATAAGCTGCTGGCGCTTCGACATCCACGGCACATGGGCATAGCCAAAGAGCGCGATCCGGTCCGGCCCGAGGCTGATCACTTTGTTCACCGAATCGGTGATGCGGGCATGGGTCTGGTGCGGCAATCCGTACAGCAGATCGACGTTGAGCGACCGGATGCCGCGCGCGCGCAGCATCTCCACCGTATCGCGGGTGACCTCATAGCTTTGCGGCCGCCCGATCACTTCCTGGATCATCGGGTCGAAATCCTGCACCCCGATCGAGGCGCGGTTGAACCCCGACGCCGCCAGCGCATCGAGCCTGGGGCCATCGACCTCCGTCGGGTCGATCTCGACCGAGAACTGCGCCCCCTCGGCGAGCGGCGCGACATCGTAGATCGCGCCGGCGAGATCGGTGATCATCTGCGGTTCGAGCAAGGTCGGCGTGCCGCCGCCCCAGTGCAGATGCTCGATCGTCACGCCCTCCGCCAGATGCGGTTTCAGAAGCGCCAGCTCCTGCTTCAGCGTCTGGACATAGGCCGCAACCGGCTCGGCGGTCTGCGTGCCCTGGGTGCGGCAGGCGCAGAACCAGCACAACCGCCGGCAGAAGGGCACATGAACGTAGAGCGACACCGTACCCCCGGCGGGAATCGCTTCCAGCCAGGTGGCGACAGACCCCGACCATTCGCCCGCTTTGAATTGCGGCGCGGTCGGATAGCTCGTATAGCGGGGCACTCGGGCGTCAAACAGTCCGAGTTTGCGAAGTTGCGTGAGTGACTGCATTCGACTACGCTCTAGCGGAAACGACGCGCGCGACTTTGATCAGGATCAAACCGGGACTTCCGGCATGAAGATGAAGATGGACGTGGCTCTGGACACAAAAGAGTGCTGGAACTGCCCGATCAAGCATCAGGCAGTCTGCGCCCGGTGTGAGCCTGACGAGCTCACCCGGCTCGAAGAGATCAAGTATTACCGCAACTATGACGCGGGCCAGCCGGTGATCTGGGCCGGCGACCATATGGAATTCGTGGCCTCGGTGGTGACCGGGATCGCCTCGCTGAGCCAGACGATGGAAGACGGGCGCACCCAGATGGTCGGCCTGCTCCTGCCGTCGGATTTCATCGGCAGGCCGGGCCGCGATTCGGCGCCGTTCGACGTGGTCGCGGTGTCTGACCTCACGATTTGTTGTTTTCGCAAGAAGCCCTTCGAAGAGCTGATGACCACCACGCCGCATATCGGCCAGCGGCTTCTGGAGATGACGTTGGACGAGCTCGACTCGGCGCGGGAATGGATGCTCGTGCTGGGCCGCAAGACCGCCCGCGAGAAGATCGCGAGCCTCCTGGCGATCATTGCGCGACGAGATGCCACACTCAAGAAACACTCCCCGAAAGACGGGATGACCTTCGATCTGCCGCTCACACGGGAGGCCATGGCCGACTACCTTGGGTTGACTCTCGAAACCGTCAGCCGCCAGATTTCGGCCCTGCGCAAATCCGGTATCATCGAACTCGACGGCAAGCGCCGGGTGGTGATCCCTTCGCTCGAAAAGCTGATGAACGAAACCGGCGACGATGTGGATGGCGGGCTGATCGCCTGAGCCCTGTCTACATCGACGCGCCCTCTTCCACCGCCAGATCGAAGGCCGCCGCCATGAGCGCGCGGGTGTAATCCGTTTGCGGCGCATCGAAGATGTCATCGGCGGAGCCTGCCTCGACGATATCGCCCGATTTCATCACCAGCACCTGATGGGCGAGCGCCCGCACCACCCTGAGGTCGTGGCTGATGAACAGATAGGCCAGCCCGTGCTTGCGCTGCAGATCGCGCAGGAGCCGGACGATCTGCACCTGAACCGTCATGTCGAGCGCCGAGGTGGGTTCGTCCAGCACCACGAGGCGCGGGCGCAGGATCATCGCGCGGGCAATGGCGATGCGTTGGCGCTGACCGCCGGAAAACTCATGCGGGTAGCGGTGCATGGTGGCCGGATCGAGCCCGACCTCCTCCATGATCTCGGCCACCATCTCGCGGCGCGACCGGCCCGGATCGACACCATGGACAGACAGCCCCTCGGCGATGATCTCTTCCGCCGTCATCCGCGGGCTGAGCGAGCCATAGGGATCCTGAAACACGATCTGCATATCGCGCCGGAGCGTGCGCAGCTCGCGCGCCGTGTGCCGTTCGATATGCTCACCGAGAAACACGATCGGCCCGTCCGACGCGATCAGCCGCATCACCGCCAGCGCCAGTGTGGTCTTGCCGGAGCCGCTCTCGCCGACGATCCCCACCGTCTCGCCGGCGCGCACGCTGAAACTCGCGGCGTTCACCGCCTTGATATGCCCCACCGTCTTGCGCAGAAGCCCGCGGGTGATCGGAAACCAGATCCGCAGCCCCTCGGCGCTGGCAATCTCCTCGGCGCCGTCCGGCACCGGATCGGGCCGCCCGGTGGCCTCGGCGGACAGCAGCATCCGGGTATAGGGGTGCCGGGGGTTGGCGAATATCTCGGCCGTCGGACCCGCCTCGACGATCTCGCCATCCTTCATCACGCAGACCCGGTCGGCGAATTTGCGCACGATGCCCAGATCGTGGGTGATGAATAACAGGCTCATCCCCATATCGCGCTTGAGATCGGCCAGCAGATCGAGGATCTGCGCCTGGATCGTCACGTCGAGCGCCGTGGTCGGCTCGTCGGCGATCAGCAGGTCGGGATTGTTCGCGAGCGCCATCGCGATCATCACCCGCTGCCGCTGGCCGCCCGAGAGCTGGTGCGGATAGGCGCTCAGTCGTTCCTGCGGATCGGGGATGCCCACTTTGGTCAGCAGGTCGAGGATACGCCCGCGCACCGCGTCGCCTTGCAGGCCCTGATGCAGCACGATGGATTCGCGCAATTGCTTCTCGATGGTGTGCAGCGGGTTCAGCGAGGTCATCGGCTCCTGAAAGATGAAGCTGATATCGTTGCCGCGCGCCGCGCGAAGCTGCGCCTCGGACACGTTCAACAGCTCGCGGTCCTCATAACGGACCGACCCGCTGACCGTCGCGCTGTCGGGCAGCAGCGACACGGTGGAGAGCGCGGTGACCGATTTGCCCGAGCCGGATTCGCCCACCAGCGCCACCGTCTCGCCCTTGTCGATGTGGAACGACACGCCGCGCACCGCCATGTGCTCCTGCCCGTCCTGGCGGAAGCTCACGTTCAGGTTATTGACCTCCAGCACCCTCATTGGAACGTCTTTCGCGGATCGAAGGCATCGCGCACGCCTTCGAAGATGAAGACGAGCAGCGAGAGCAGCACGGTGAAGGTCACGAAGGCGGTGAAGGCGAGCCAGGGGGCCTGCAGGTTCTGCTTGGCTTGCCGGGTGAGCTCGCCGAGCGAGGGCGCAGAGGACGGCAGGCCGTAGCCGAGGAAGTCGAGCGCGGCCAGCGTGCCGATGGTGCCGGTGATGATGAAGGGCAGCATGGTCAGCGTGGCCACCATCGCGTTGGGCAGCATGTGGTGGAACATGATCTTGCGGTTCGACACGCCGAGCGCCTTGGCGGCGCGAACGTATTCGAGGTTGCGCGCCCGCAGGAACTCGGCACGCACCACGCCCACCAGCGCCGGCCAGCCGAACAGCACGGTGACGAAGACGAGCAGCCAGAAACTTCGTCCGAGGATCGCAAACAGGATGATGATCACGTAGAGCGAGGGGGTTGAGCCCCAGATTTCCAGCAGACGCTGGAAGATGAGGTCGATCCAGCCGCCGAAATAGCCCTGAATCGCCCCGGCGGCGATGCCGATGAGCGACGTGAGAACGGTGACGATCAGGGTGAACAGCACCGACAGGCGGAAGCCGTAGATCACCCGCGCCAGCACGTCGCGGGAGGTATCGTCGGTGCCGAGCCAGTGCTGGGCGTCCGGTGCCGACGGGGCCGGGCCGCCAAGATCGTTGATCGTGTCGTAGCTGTAGGGAACGAGCGGCCAAAGGAGCCAGCCCTTGCGGATTTGCGCGCCGCCGATCTCGCCGTCCTGCGCGTCTTCAATCACCGCCTCGGGGTCGTCAAAGCAGCTCTCCTGTCCCTGGCTTACGATCAGGCATTGCACCTCGATATCGCCATAAACCGCCTCGGTGCGAAAATCGCCGCCAAAGGCCGTTTCGGGATAGAATCTGAAGATCGGCGCGTAGAAGCCGCCATCGTATTTCACGAGGATCGGCTTGTCGTTGGCGATCAGCTCGGCAAAGAGCGACAGGCCGAACATTACCGCGAAGATGATGAGCGACCAGAAGGCGCGGCCATTGCGGCGGAAGTTGCGCCAGCGGCGCTGGTTGAGGTGGGAGAGCCGGGGCCGTTTGCCGGAGGCGGGTATCGTCGGGGCGGGCGCGGTCTGGCCGGGCATACGTTCTTCTTCGAGAGCGTCGGCGATAGCCTGATGATTGTCCATGCCTCAGCCCTCCCGCCGCTCGAAGTCGATCCGCGGATCGACAAACACATACATGAGGTCCGACAGGATACCGACAAGCAGCCCGACAAGGCCGAAGACGAAGAGCGTGCCGAAGATGATCGGGTAATCGCGCGCCACCGCCGCCTCGAACCCAAGCCGCCCCAGCCCGTCGAGCGAAAAGATCGTCTCGATGATCAGCGAGCCGCCGAAGAAGACGCCGATGAAGAGTGCGGGAAAGCCCGAGATCACAATGAGCATCGCGTTGCGGAAAACGTGGCCGTAGAGCACCCGGCTTTCCGAAAGCCCCTTGGCCCGCGCGGTGATGACGTATTGCTTCTTGATCTCGTCGAGGAAGGAGTTCTTCGTCAGCAGCGTCAGCGTGGCGAAGCTGGCAATGGTCGAGGCCAGCACCGGCAGAGAGATGTGCCAGAAATAGTCGAGCACCTTGCCGATCACGCTCAGCTCTTCCCAATTGTCCGATGTCAGCCCGCGCAACGGGAAGATCTGCCAGTAGCTGCCGCCGGCGAAGAGCACGAGCAGCAGGATGGCGAAGAGGAAGCCGGGGATCGCATAGGCGACGATGATCAGGCCCGAGGTGATCGTGTCGAACCGCGAGCCGTCGCGCACCGCTTTCTTGATGCCGAGCGGGATCGAGACGAAATAGGCGATCAGCGTCGACCACAGGCCCAGCGTGATCGAGACCGGCAGCTTTTCGGCGATCAGTTCGAACACGCCGATGGAGCGGAAGTAGCTCTCGCCGAAATCGAGCCGCAGATAGCGGCCCATCATGATCAGGAAGCGTTCGAGCGCGGGGATATCTTCCTTCACGCAGGCCGGGTCCGTGACCGTGGGTGTGCCCTGAAAACCGGGCTCGCAGACGATGCGGGCAAAACCCATTTCGATTTCGAGCCTGTCCAGAAAATCCTGCGGCAGCCCGCGTGCGCCGAGGTAGCTCTCATCGCTCCCGCCGCCACCGCTGCCGCCGCCCGACGCCTCCTGGCCGCCGCCCGAGATCGCCTCGAACACGTCGCCCTCACCCTCCATCTGGGCGATGATCTGCTCAATCGGCCCGCCGGGGACGAATTGTGTCAGCGTGAAGTTGATGACCATGATTCCGAACAATGTCGGGATGATCAGCAATATCCGCCGGAGGATGTAAGCGCCCATGTCGCTCCTGTCTTGCCCGCTCCTGCCCGGTCAGCGCAACGCGCCGGACGCTTTCAGCGCCTCGTATTTATCCTGGTTGAACCACCAGAAGTCGAGATAGCCAAGGCTGTATGGCGGGATCGTCTCCGGGTGTTCGAACATGTCGAAATACGCCACGGTATAGAGGTCTTTGTACCATTGCGGCGTAACGAATTTGAGCGCGCGCATGGTCCGGTCGAGCGCCTTCATCGCCGAGATCATGTCGTCCTGGCTCTCCGCGTTCGAGGCGACCTTGATCAGCGCGTCGATGGCCGGGTGGCCGATGCCCGCCGGGTTGAACAGGCTGAACTCGGCCTCTTGCGAGCCGAAGGCCTGCTCCAGCCCCGACCCCGCCTCGTAACCGATCGAGAGGTGATCGGTGATGATGTCATAGTCGAAGCTGCGGGTGCGCTCGATATATTGCGCGGTGTCGACGCGGTTCAGCGATGCCTCCACACCCAGCGCCTTGAGGTTTTCCACAAAGGGCTGCACCACCCGGTCGAAGCTTGGCGAATATTCGAGGAATTCGACCTTCAGCGTCTCGCCCGCCTCGTTGCGGCGGATGCCATCGTCGCCCACGAGCCAGCCGGCCTCGTCCAGCAGCGCCGAGGCTTCGCGCAATTGTGCGCGGTCGAGCTGGCGCGCGCCGGATACGGGCGGCATCACCACCTCGTCGGTCAGCACGCCGGCGGGCAGAATGTCGGCCAACGGCTCCAGCACTGCAAGCTCATCGGGGCCCGGCATGCCCGTGGCCTCGTTATAGGAGTTCGTGGCAAAGCCGGTGATCCGGGCATAGATGCCGTAAAACAGCGTTTCGTTCGACCATTCGAAGTTGAACATCCGGCTGATCGCATCACGCACCCGGATATCCTGAAACTTGTCGCGGCGCAGGTTGAACACGAAGGACTGGCCCGACGCCTGTGAACCATCCGGCAGTTCGGCCGTGACGATGGTGCCGTTGGTCACCGCGTCGAACTCGTAGCCGGTCGCCCATTGCTTCGAGCTGTTCTCGATGCGGAACGTATAGGCGCCGGCCTTGAAGCCCTCGAAGGCGGCATCGCTGTCGGCGAAATATTCCATCCGGATCGAGCCGAAATTGTTGCGCCCCTTCATGAACGGCAGCTCACTCGCCCAGTAATCGGGGTTCAGCCGGTAGACGATGCGCTCATTGGTCTCGTAGCTGTCGAGCACATAGGCGCCGGTGCCGAGGATCGGGATGTCGTTGCTCTCGTCGAGCCGGTAGGCATTCGCCTCCATGAAGGCGCGCGACAGCACCGGGGTGTTGCCGGCCTGGCCGATCCGGTCGCGCTTGGTGCTGTCGGGCAGGAAGGTGAATTTGACTCGCGCCTCATCCAGCGCCTCGACACCGGAGATGATCCGCGCCACGCCCTCGCGGAAGCTCGGCAGGCCCTGCTCCATGAACAGGTTGTGAGTGAAAACCACGTCATCCGCCGTCACCGGCGTGCCATCGGCGAATTTCGCCTCGGGCCGGAGGGTGAAAATCACCCAGGACTGGTCTTCGGGATATTCCAGCGTTTCGCAGATCAGGCAGTAGGAGGTGCCGATTTCGTCGCTGGTCTCGGCCATCAGCCGCTCGACGCCGATGGAGGCGCCCCAGGCGGCCACGCCCTTGCGGCTGTAGGGGTTGAAGCTGTCAAACGTGCCCATCGTCCAGAGCGCGATCTCGCCGCCTTTCGGCGCGTCGGGATTGACGTAGTCGAGATGCGCGAAATCGGCGGCGTATTTCGGCGTGCCGAAATACGAGAAGGCATGCGATTTTACATTGTCCTGCGCCAGAGCGGCGAGGGTGGTAAACAGCAGCGCGGCGGCCGCCGGTGGCAGCAGGTGGAAAAACTCCAGCGCGGCGGAACGGGTCCGGGCCTCGGCGCGGACGGGCGCGGTCTTGCGGTGCATAGGGGATCCTCCCTGCGAACGGGCTTGGTGCCGATTTCGTTACATTCCAAGCTAAAGCGGCGCACCGCTCGTATTCAAGGCGAGAATTCGTGATTGGATCGTCATCACTGCCAATCCGGGGCCGAAAACGGAAACGGCCGCACCGGTTGCCCGGCGCGGCCGCTTGCCAATGCAGTGTTCCGATCAGCCGCCGATGGTGGCGAGATAGGCGATCAGGTTGGCGCGGTCTTCGATCTTCTTGAGACCGGCAAAGGTCATCTTGTTGCCCGGCGCGTATTCTTTCGGGTTGGTCACATAGGCGTCGATCTCTTCCGGCGTCCAGGTGCCGCCCTGCAGGCCCAGCAGCGCATCGGAATAGCTAAAGCCCGGCTCCTCGGCAATCGCGCGATCGACAACGCCGTAGAGCGACGGGCCAGTGGCGTTGGCGCCGTCTTCAAGCTTGTGGCAGGCCCTGCACTTGCCAAAGACCTTCTCGCCCGCCGCCGGATCGGCCGCGGCAAACACGTCGGCAAAGGCCACCTCGACCTCTTCCTCAGCCGGCTCGTCTTCGCCCGCACCGTCGGGCGCGATCACGTAGCCCTGGGTGGCGTGTTGTTCC
Organism: Sinisalibacter aestuarii; assembly: GCF_027923545.1. GTDB lineage: Bacteria > Pseudomonadota > Alphaproteobacteria > Rhodobacterales > Rhodobacteraceae > Sinisalibacter > Sinisalibacter aestuarii. Next base: position 69,773 of record NZ_BROH01000001.1, read on the forward strand.
TCGTCGCCGTGCGATTCCTCGACAACCCGGTAGAGCGCCGAGGCCCCCCAGTTCACGAAAAGGAGGATAAGAAGCGCTCCGGCGACACTGGCGCCGAGCTTGATCAAGTTGGTTGTGTTGAACATGTCGCGGTCCGTAGGTTCCCTGAGTCCCACGCCTTCTATCCGCTTCCCTTGCCTCGTTTCAAGCGATATGAGGCGCGACCAAATGCCTGAGGGCCGCAAATGCGGCCAGGAAGCGCGGAAAACCGGCAAGAAGGGAGCATCGGCATGAAGGGCAAGATCGCCTTCCAGGGAGAACCCGGCGCCTATTCGCACGAGGCGTGCCACAACGCGCGTCCCGATATGGAGGCCCTGCCCTGCCGCACCTTCGAAGACGTGATCGCCGCCGTTCGCGAGGGCGACGCGGACCAGGCGATGCTGCCGGTCGAAAACTCGACCTACGGGCGGGTTGCGGATATTCACCGCCTTCTGCCCGAAAGCGGGCTGCATATTCTCGACGAGGCATTCGTGCGCGTGCGCATCAGCCTGCTCGGCCTGCCCGGCAGCAAACTCGATGACATCACGGATGTGCGCGCCCATCTCGTGCTGCTGCCGCAATCCGCCAAGTTCCTGAAGGCGCATGGCATCACCGGCCATGCCGCCGCCGACAGCGCCGGCGCGGCCGCCGAGCTGGCACTGCACCGCACCGCGGATCAGGGCGTGCTGGCCTCAGCCCTCGCCGCCGATATCTACGGGCTCGACGTTCTCGCACGCGACATCGAGGATCACGGCCACAACACCACGCGCTTCGTGATCATGGGCCGCGAGCTCGACATGACCCGGCGCGGCAATGACGGGATGATGACCACCTTCGTCTTCGAAGTGCGCAACATTCCCGCCGCGCTCTACAAAGCCATGGGCGGCTTCGCCACCAATGGCGTGAACATGACCAAGCTGGAAAGCTACATGATCGACGGCAGCTTCACCGCGACGCGGTTCTATGCCGATATCGAGGGCCATCCCGACGACCGGTCGGTGCAACTCGCGCTCGAAGAGCTTGAGTATTTCACCCATAATCTGGACATTCTCGGCGTCTATCCCGCCGATCCGCGCCGCCACAGCACCGGCTGATCAGCCGCGGTCGCGCAGGCGCTCCTCAAGATCGGCGGCATAATCGGCCACCCGGCGGCGAAACCGCTTCAGCACCGACTGACGCGCCAGTTTCAGCGACTGGATCATCAGCCGCGCCGGAATGGTGCGCGGGCGGGCGTCGAGCGTCAGGTTCATCCGGGTGCGGCTGCGCGACATCGCCACCAGTTCGACAACCACTTCCATCTCGATGCCGGTGGACTGCACCCGGGCGCGCACCCGTTCGGGCACTTCGTAATCCGAAAGCTCGATATTGGCTTTGCGCGCCTTGCCGCGATAGTCGAAGCCGGCCCGCCACGACATGCCGGGGCCGGGCGCGCTCAGCGTATCGGTGCGTACAACTTCAGCGCCCCGCCGCATGGCCGCGCGCTCGAAACCGTCAAAATCGGAGATCTGCTCGAATACTGCTTCGATCGGTGCCGCGATGTCTTCGCGGGTCGCCATTTTCATGTGTCTGATCCCGGTTACTTGCTACTGTGCCCCGGCGGGGAATGTCGCCTCAATCAAGCCTGTCCGCAAGCCACATCTTCATCAGGAAATGGGCGATGGCGCCCCGGCGCGGCGTTGCGATGCGCGGGTGGCGTCCGGCGAATACATCCATCAGTTCCTCGCGCCCGATCCACAGCGCATCGTCCAGCTCTTTCGGATCGAGCGTGATCGCGGTGCTCTGCGTCGTGCCGATGCAGCCGATCATGAGCGAGGCCGGGAAGGGCCAGGGCTGGCTCGCGAGCAGGCGCACCTCGCCCACGGCGATGCCGGTTTCCTCCGCCACCTCGCGGCGCACGGCGGCGGCCACCGTCTCGCCCGGTTCCATGAAGCCTGCCAGAAGCGAGTAAAACCCCTCCGGCCAGCCCGGCGAGCGCCCGATCAGAAGCTCGTTGCCGCGTGTGACCAGCATGATGACCACAGGGTCGGTGCGCGGAAAATGCGCTCGGGCGCAGGACGGGCAGTCGCGCCGCCAGCCCCCGTCCGCCGCGACCGAGGGCGCACCGCAGCGGGCACAGAAGCTGTGCGTGCGGTGCCATTCGAGAATGCCCTTGGCGGTCACCGCGCATTCGGCGTCGAACGGGTCGAGCGCGGGAAACACCGCGCGCAGATCGGCAAAGCGCGCATCCGACGGCAGACCGGTCAGTGCGGGCGCGGGCTGGTCCGCGCCGGCCCGGCCCGGCCCGGCATCGAGCACCACCTCGCTGTCGGGCTGCCAGCCCGACACATCGCGCGCAAAGAGCGGTGCGGCCCCCGCCTCGCCGAGATAAACCGTCTCGCCCCCGGCCTCGTCCAGAAAGGCATCTGCCGGCGCCAGCGTGGCAAGTCCGAGCGGCCGGGCCGTACCATCGCCGGCCACCAGCGGCCTGCCGCGCCAGAGAGGAAGCACGCGCGCGCCCGGCGCCTGCCACAGCTCACCAGCCTGCGCGCGCCGATCCGCCCGCCGGTCGAGCCCGCCACCGCCAAGGCTGACCTGCTCCGCCACTTTCATCCGATACACCCCGCACAAGCCGTTACGCCAATCCCGATAGGGGCGGTGGGCCACACTTGTCAATTTCCCGAGCTGATCGCGGTAGTTGAATACGTATGTATTGATCGCCTTAAGGTTGTTCTATATTTTCCGATTTGTGTTGTACGAGTGATGATGCGGCCGCATCAAGTGAACCAGCCTATGGCCTTGGGGCAATTGAAAAGGTGTGTCTGGCATGACAGCGCCCGCTCGGGAGAGCACCGGCAACACGCTGCCACGGATTGAACTGCGCCTTATGGCGACAACGGATGTGCATATGCACATCCTGCCCTACGATTATCTGTCGAACATGCCCTCGGTCACCACCGGGCTGGCGCGCACCGCATCGCTGATCCGCGCCGCGCGGGCGCAGGCCGATAACGCGCTGCTGTTCGACAATGGCGACTTTCTGCACGGCAATCCGATGGGCGACGCGGTGCTGCGCGATGTGATGCGGGGCCGCCGCGAGCTGCGTGGGCGTCACCCCATCGTCGCCGCCATGGCCGCGCTCGGGGTCGATGCGATCACGCTCGGCAACCACGATTTCGACCACGGCGCCGAATATCTGGGGCATGTTCTGGCACATGCGCCCTTTCCGGTGGTGATCTCCAACCTGTCGCTGGTGCCGCGCGCCGGGCCTGCCGGGCCGCGCCCGATCCCCGCCTCGCAACCCTTCGCCCTGATCGAGCGGTGGCTGACCGACACCGCCGGCAAGGCCCATAAGGTGACGATCGGGCTTCTTGGTTTTCTGCCGCCCGGCTCGATCACCGGGCTTCGCGGCAGCGCCTTCCGCGCCGAAATCCGCGATATCGTGGCCACGGCCGAAATCGCCGTGCCGCAATTGCGCGCGCTCGGCGCCGATCTGGTGGTGATCCTCGCCCATTCCGGCATCGGCCCGGCCACGCACCGCCCGGGGATGGAAAACGCTCTGCTCCCGCTTGCCCGCATCCCGGGGATCGACGCGATCGTCGGCGGCCATGCGCACCAGGTTTTTCCCCGGGGCGACCGGGCCGACTGGCCCGCCGGGGCCGACCCGCAGACCGGGCGCATCCATGGCACGCCCACGGTGGTGCCCGGGTTCTGGGGCTCGCATCTGGGCGTGATCGACCTGTCGCTGACGATCGGGCCGAAGGGCGTGACGGTGCAGGACGCGCGTATCGAAGCGCGCCCCATTTCGCTGCGCAACCCGGCAAGCGGCGAGACCCGGCCCACCGTCGCGCCGGATCGGGCCATCCTGCGGATGCTCAACAATCTGCACCGCACGATCATCGGCCAGTCACAACATAGCTGCGGCGAAACCCGCCACCGGCTGCACAGCTACTTCGCCGCCGCCGCGCCGTCGCCCGCGCTCGACGTGGTGCATCGCGCGCTTGACTGGTGGGTCGCTCGCGAACTGGCCGATGGCCCGCTGGCGCATCTGCCCCGCCTCACCGCCACCGCTCCGTTCAAGGCGGGCGGGCGCGGCGGCCCGGGCTATTACACCGACATTCCGCCCGGCCCGATCACCCGCCACGGGGTGACCGACCTTTACCTGTATCCCAATACGCTCTGCATCCTGCGCATGACCGGGGCGGAGCTGAGCAACTGGCTTGAGCGCTCGGCCTCGGTCTTCAACCGGATCCGCCCGTTCGGCGGCGACCAGCCGCTGCTCGACCCCACAACGCCGCTCTATACGTTCGAGACGCTGGCGGGCTGCGACTACGAGATCGACCTCTCGGTCGAGGCCCGGTTCGCGCCTGACGGCACGCTGCGGACGCCGCGCGCCAACAGAATCCGCAACCTCACGGTAGACGGGCAGCGCCTCGGGATGAGCGACGAGGTGCTGCTGGCCACCACCACCTATCGTGCGGCGGGCCGTGGCGGCTATCCCGCACCGGCACCGGAGCGGATCGCATTTGAACCGGGGCATGACATCCGCGAGATCATCGCCGCCTATCTTGCCGAAACCGGGCCGGTCGATGGGCCGTTGCGGGCAAGCTGGCGGTTCGGCCCGGTGCCTGGCGCCACCGCGCTCTTCGCCTCGTCGCCGCAAGCCGCGGAGGTGGTGGAGGACGCGCCCGCCCTGTCGGAACTGATCCGGCCCGGCCCGCTGCTGGCGGATGGCTTCCGCAGCTACCGTCTTGCGCTCGGCGGCCGGGTTTCCTATATCGCCGGTCGAGAGGTTGGCGCGGGCAAGCACCTCGCCAACCCGGTCAGGTCCGGAAGGAAGCAGCCGTAACGAGCCCCGCTTGGGTCGATGTCCAGCCTCTCACTTCCCCCGATTCAGGGCCGCTCTTCCAGCACCCGCACGGCGGCAACCTCGTCTCCGGGCAGCGCATCGCGCATGTTGCGGATCGTTTGCCCGGTCAGCGGATGCGCCCAATCGGGCGCAATGTCGGCGGCGGGCACCAGCACGAATGCCCGGTCCTGAAGCCGGGGATGCGGCAGGATCAGCCGATCCGGCGCCTCCCGCTTCTGCCGCTCCGGGGCGAGATCCATCCACCGGCGGACCGTCGCGGCATCCGGCAGGACGAGATCGCCCATCGCCACGATATCCAGATCCAGCGTCCGATCACCCCAGCGCGTACCGCGCTCGCGGTCAAACCGCGCCTCGACCGCGTGGAGATGGGCGAGGAGCGCCTCGGGCGGCAGTGCGGTTTCCACCAGAGCCACGGCATTCACCACATCGGCCCCCTGACCGACCGGAATGAACGGGGTGAGGTAGAAACGGCTTGTTGCGACAACGTGCACAGGGCCGGCATTGAGCGCCGCAACAGCCTTTTCGACAGTCTCTCTGGGCGTTCCATGTTGTGACGTTGCGTTACTGCCCAACGCAACCAGCGTATTTCCGCCCGTATATGACCCTTTGGTCGCTTGCGTCACCTGCACGATTCCTTATGTTTCCCCCACCTGCGCCGGTGCTCATTATTTCTTACCACTCACCGCCAGTACCGGCGACGAGGATTCGGAAGGAACAAAAATGTTTTACAGAGACGAACGTCTCGCGCTGTTTATCGACGGCTCGAACCTTTATGCGGCAGCCAAGTCGCTCGGATTCGACATCGACTACAAGCTCCTTCGGCAGGAGTTCATGCGCCGGGGCAAACTTCTTCGCGCCTTCTACTATACCGCTCTGCTGGAAAACGACGATTACTCGCCGATCCGGCCGCTGGTGGACTGGCTGCACTACAACGGCTTCTCGATGGTGACGAAGCCGGCCAAGGAGTTCACCGATTCCAGTGGGCGCCGCAAGGTGAAGGGCAATATGGACATCGAACTCACCGTCGATGCCATGGAGATCGCCCCCCATGTGGATCACATCGTGCTGTTCTCCGGCGACGGCGATTTTCGCCCGCTCGTCGAGGCGCTGCAGCGCAAGGGCGTGCGGGTGTCGGTGGTTTCGACCATCCGCAGCCAGCCGCCGATGATCGCCGACGAGCTGCGCCGCCAGGCCGATAATTTCATCGAGCTCGACGAGTTGCGCGAAGTGATCGGCCGCCCGCCGCGCGAACCCCGCGAAGATGAGCGGGCCGAGGATTTCGACGAAGATATCGACGCCTGATCGCAGCACATGGCCTGCACGAACCCCCGGCTTCACTCGGCCGGGGGTTTTCATTTGCACCAGGACGTGACGGGCAGGCTCTGGACGCGCCAGCCCCAAGCGAATACCCATGAGGCGAACAGGAGAGCCACCATGACCAAGCCGCCCCTCAGCCTCTACCTCGCCGCCCCGCGCGGCTTTTGCGCCGGCGTGGACCGGGCAATCAAGATCGTTGAAATGGCGATCGAGAAATGGGGCGCGCCGATCTATGTGCGCCATGAGATCGTGCACAACAAGTTCGTGGTCGACGGGCTGCGCGCAAAGGGCGCGGTCTTCGTCGAGGAGCTGACCGAATGCCCCGACGACCGCCCGGTGATCTTTTCGGCGCATGGCGTGGCCAAGTCGGTGCCCGCCGAGGCCGGCCGGCGTGAGATGATCTATGTCGATGCCACCTGCCCGCTGGTGAGCAAGGTGCATATCGAAGCCGAGCGCCATCACAATAACGGGTTGCAGATGGTGATGATCGGCCATACCGGCCACCCCGAGACGATCGGCACGATGGGTCAGCTTCCCGAGGGTGAGGTGCTGCTGGTGGAAACGGTCGAGGACGTGGCCACGCTGGAACCGCGCGATCCCGACGCGCTGGCCTTCATCACCCAGACGACGCTCTCGGTGGATGACACGAAGGATATCGTCGCGGCCCTCAAAGCCCGCTTCCCCGCCATCGTCGGCCCGCACAAGGAAGACATCTGCTATGCCACCACCAACCGCCAGGAAGCGGTGAAGCAGATCGCCCCGAAGGTGGATGCGCTGCTGGTGATCGGCTCGCCCAATTCGTCCAATTCCCGCCGTCTCGTCGAGGTCGCCCGCGCCAAGGGATGTGCCTACGCCCAGCTTGTCGACAATGCCGGCGGCATCGACTGGCGCGCGCTCGATGGCATCGCCAGCGTCGGCGTCACCGCCGGGGCCTCGGCGCCGGAAGTGCTGGTTGACGAGGTGGTGGCCGCCTTCCGCGACCGCTACGAGGTGACGATGGAAACGGTGGAGACCGCGCGGGAACACGTGGAGTTCAAGGTGCCCCGCGTGCTGCGCGAAGACGCATGAGCGACGCGGGCACGATCCGGTTCTACGACGAGGCCGCCAAAAGGTTCGACACGCTTCGGGCCGATGGCCCCGTCGCGCCCGCGCTGGCGCGGTTCATGGCACAGCTCGCGCCGGGAGCCTCGGTGCTCGATCTCGGCTGTGGCCCCGGCATTTCGGCGGCCCATCTCATCCGCGAGGGATTCGACGTGACCGCGCTCGACGCCTCCGCCAGCCTGCTCGACGTTGCCCGCCGCCTCGCCCCCGAGGCGCATTTCGTTCATGCCGGGTTCGACGCGCTGGATGCAGTGGCGGCCTATGATGCCGTCTGGGCCAATTTCGCCCTCCTCCACGCGCCGCGCGCCGAGATGCCGGGCCACCTTGCGGCCATCGCCCGCGCGCTGCGGCCAGAGGGGCTGTTCCACCTCTCCATGCTGACCGGCACCGGCGAGCAGCGCGACGATCTCGACCGCGCCTATACCTATTACACACCCGAAGACCTGCGCCGTTTGACCGAAGCGGCGGGATTTGTGGAACTGGATGCCGAGACCGGCACGCAAACCGGCATGGGCGGCAAAACAGAGCCGTTCATCGCCCTGCTGCTGAGGAGGCTCCCATGACCCCGGAATTTCTGCTGACCGCGCTCATCGTCGTGCTCGTGCCCGGCACCGGCGTCATCTACACGCTGGCCACCGCGCTCACCCGCGGCCGCACCGCCGCCGTGGCCGCCGCGCTGGGCTGCACCTTCGGCATCGTGCCCGCGATGCTGGCCGCCGTGCTTGGCCTCGCCGCGCTTCTGCATACCTCGGCCCTCGCCTTTCAGGTGGTCAAATTCGCCGGGGTCGCCTTCTTGCTCTATCTCGCCTGGACAACGCTGAAAGACAGCGGGCCGCTCAGGATCGAGCAGGAAGAGACCCCGCGCGCGCTCTGGCGCGTCGCTCTGGGCGGCACGCTGATCAACGTGCTGAACCCGAAACTCTCGATCTTCTTCCTCGCCTTCCTGCCGCAATTCCTCTCGGGCGATGCCGCCACGGCCACCGCCGAGATGCTCACGCTTGGCGGCGTCTTCATGGCGCTGACCTTCATCGTCTTCGTGCTCTACGGCCTGTTCGCCGCCTCGGCGCGCGACCGGGTGCTCGAAAGCCCCCGCGCGATGATCTGGGCGCGCCGCGCCTTCGCCGCCAGCTTTGCCGGGCTGGGGCTGAAACTGGCCTTCGAGCGCGCCTGAGATGAGCACCGATAACGAGACGATCGCGGCCTATGAGACGCATAGCCACGACTATGCCGCGCGCACCGGGCGGCAGGCCGAGCCGGGGCTGGCGGAGTTCGTCTCGGAGCTGCCGCGCGCCGCGCATATCCTCGATCTCGGCTGCGGCCCCGGCGACAGCGCCCACCGTTTTCTCAAGGCGGGCTTCACCGTCGATGCGGTGGATGCGGCGCCGGCCATGGTCTCGCGCGCCCGCGAGCTTGGCGTGCCCGCCCGCCGCGCCAGCTTCGACGAGATCGAGGGGCGGGATATCTATGACGGGGTCTGGGCGAGCTATTCTTTGCTCCACGCCCCACGCGCCGACATGCCGGGGCTGCTCGCCCGCCTTCACCGGGCATTGAAGCCCGGCGGGCGGCTGCATATCGGCATGAAGCTGGGCGACGGCGAACAGCGCGACAGTCTCGGGCGGCTCTACGTCTATTACACCGAGGCCGAGCTGATCGCGCTGCTCGAAGCCGCCGGGTTCACCCCGACGATCCGAGAGACACGCACCGATACCGGCCTCGACGGCACCAAGTACAAAGGCATCTGGATGCACGCCAATGGTTGATCTCGTCGCCCATACCGATGGGGCCTGTTCCGGCAATCCCGGCCCCGGCGGCTGGGGCGTTCTGCTCGAAGCCAAGGATGGCAACCGCGTGCTGAAGGAGCGCACGCTCAGCGGCGGCGAGGCCGAGACCACCAACAACCGGATGGAGTTGATGGCGGCAATCATGGCGCTGGAGGTGCTGGAGCGCCCGTCCGCGATCACGGTGGTGACCGATTCCGCCTATGTGAAGAACGGCGTCACCGGCTGGATCCACGGCTGGAAGAGGAACGGCTGGAAGACCTCCAACAAGAAGCCGGTGAAGAACGCCGATCTGTGGCAACGGCTGGACGAGGCGCAGGCGCGCCACGAGGTTCACTGGAAATGGATCAAGGGCCATGCCGGGCATGACGGCAACGAGCGCGCCGACGAGCTGGCGCGCGAGGGCATGGCTCCGTTCAAGCCCTGATCAGGCGGTGCGCGCCGTCACCCGGAGCGTGATCCAGAGCAGCACGACCACCCCGATCGCCGAGCCGATAATCGCGGTCCAGACATTGGGCACATGCAAGAGCCAGGGGATCACCGCACCGCCGATCAGCCCGCCGATGATACAGACGGCAAAGTTGCGCCCCTTCCCGGTGCGGAAGGTGATGGCGTAGTTGATCAGCCAGGCCAGGCCGAACCCGACGATGAGCGAGATGATGATGGTCATGGTCCCTCCCACAGACATGACGGTTTGCCCGTTCGCCCGCACATAGTGCGACGAAACGACGCAAACTCAAAGCGCACTGTTTGGAGGGCGGATTGCGCCGCTGCCGAAGGGGCGGACGAATCGGGCGTGGCGCTATTTCACGTAAATGCGCCAGAGCCAGATCAGCAGTACGGCGCCAAGCACCGCGCCGACGAATCCGGCGGCAATGCCGGTCAGCGCGATGAGGAAGCGCAGCACGAGCCCGCCGATCACAGCGCCCAGGACGCCAATGGCAATCGTCGTCAGCACATCCGTCTCAAGCTTCATGATCCGGGTCGCGACAAAGCCGGCAGCAGCGCCGACGATGATGAGAAAAAGCACAGGCATGGGGAGAATATGGGCGTGCCGGGGCGCGAATGCAAAACCTCAGGCGACGCGCGCCACCACGTAATCGGCAATATCGGCCAGCATCTGGCGGATCGGATCGTCCGGCAGCGTTTCGAGCGCGGCCTTGGCGCGGGCGGACCATTCCAGCGCCGCCGCGCGGGTGGCTTCCAGCGTGTCGTGCTTGTCCATCAGCCTGAGCGCCTCGCCGAGATCCTCGGGCACCTGCTTGCCCTTCTCGATGGTGCGCACCCAGAATTCGCGCTCGCCGGCATCGGCCAGGGCGATGGCCTTGATCAGCGGCAGGGTGAGCTTGCGGTCGCGGAAATCGTCGCCCTTGTTCTTGCCGATCCCGTCGCCGCCCCAGAAATCGAGCAGATCGTCGGCGATCTGGAAGGCGATGCCCATCGCATCGCCGTAGTCGCGCAGCGCCTGCTCGGCATCCGCCCCGGCACCGGCGATCACGCCGCCCACCTCGCAGGCGGCGGCAAACAGCGCCGCCGTCTTGCCGCGCACCACTTTCAGATAGGTGCCTTCGTCGGTCGCCAGGTTCTGCGCGGCGGTCAGCTGAAGCACCTCGCCCTCGGCGATCGTCGCCGCCGCGTTGGAGAGGATGCGCTGCACCTGCATGTTGCCGGCATCGGTCATCAACTGGAATGACCGGGCAAAGAGATAATCCCCGACAAGAACGGAAGATTTGTTGTCCCACAAGAGGTTGGCCGTTGGCCGCCCGCGCCGCTTTTCAGAGCCGTCAACCACATCGTCATGCAGGAGCGTCGCGGTATGGATGAATTCCACCGCCGCTGCGAGATGCACGTGATAGGGGCCGCCATAGCCCATGAGCCGGGCCGAGGCGAGGGTGAGCATCGGCCTGAGCCGCTTGCCGCCCGCTTCGATCAGATGCGCGGTCACTTCGGGAATGCGCGGGGCATGTTCGGAACTCATACGTTCCCGAATCAATGCATTCACCTCCGCAAGGTCTTGCGCGAGGTGGTCGGCCAGCCTCTCATGTGGCCGGTGCGCTATCTCGTCCCGCATGGTCACCGTTCCGTGTTCCCGTCGTCCTCGCCCGCCCCCTCGCCTTTCCGGACGAAATCCGGTAACTCCCTGAGGATGCACGAGCTTCTCCGCACCACAGACCCGACGATCATCGCCTTTGCCACGGCACTTCTGGACGGCGAAGGTATAGCGGCGTTTGCGGTCGACGTCCATATGAGCACGCTTGAGGGATCAATAGGAATTTTACCCCGCCGGCTTATGGTTCATGCCGACGATCTGGCGCAGGCGCGCCGGGTGCTTACGGATAACGGCATCGAGTGCAGGGAAGAATAACGATGGGATTTGCCCCCGCCGATCTGACAGAAGACAGGTTTCTGGGCGGGCGGCTCACCCTGATCCAGCCGCGCGACGGCTATCGCGCCGGGGTGGATCCGGTGTTTCTCGCCGCTGCCGTCGCAGCACGGGCCGGGGAAAGCGTGCTCGATCTTGGCTGTGGTGTTGGCGCGGCCACGTTGTGCCTCGGCGCGCGGGTGGCCGGGCTGACGCTGGTGGGCGTCGAGCGGCAGGAGGCTTATGCCGATCTGGCCCGGATGAACGCCTTCGACAACGATATCGACATGGATGTGTTCAGCGCCGATCTGACCGACCTGCCGCGCGAGCTGCGCGACGAGAGCTTCGATCACGTCATCATGAACCCGCCCTATCACCTGCGCGAACGGTCGACGACCTCGGCAGATACCGGCCGCGCCGATGCGCTGTTTGAAGACACGCCGCTCGCCGCCTGGATCGACGCCGCGACCAAACGCCTCAAGCCGCGCGGCCACCTCACCATGATCCAGAAGGCCGAGCGCCTGCCCGAGATCCTGAACGGGATGGATGAGCGGCTCGGTTCAGTGCTGGTCAAGCCGCTCAGCCCACGCGAGGGCCGCGCTGCCGTGCTCGTTCTGGTGCAGGCGCGCAAGGGCGGGCGCGGCGCCTTCCGCCTTGCCGCGCCCCTCGTTCTGCACGCGGGCGACGAGCATTCGGGCGACCGTGAAAGCTACCGCCCCGAGGTCTCCGCCATTCTGCGCGAGGGCGCGCATCTGCCACTTTGGTAGGGCGGCTGCGAGGCGCCGGGGCAGGCCCGAAACGCAACGATATCGTGACACGACTCGAAATCTGTGGTGCACTGATTACGTGAGGATTTCAGGACATGACAAGGAGAATGCCATGAGTGTTGACGCGCACATCACCGAACTTCGGAAGAAACACGAAGCCTTGTCCGCGCAAGTTGAGAAACTCCAGCAAACCCTATCGAGCGACGATCTGGAAATTGCCAGCCTCAAGAAGGAAAAACTTCGCCTGAAGGAAGAGATCGAGCGCCTGGCCCACGGCTGACGGCGCCGTTCGGCCTGCCTAACCGGCCGCGCGCGCGGCCTGCCCCGCGCGCGCCGCAAGGGCGGCACCCAGCGTGATCATCACCGCCGCGAGCACCACTTCCCGGCGCGGTTCGGCATAGCCTGAAACGATCAGGATCAGCGTCGACAACAGCGGCGCGGCATAGGAGGCCGTGCCGAGCAGCTGGATATCGCCCCGTTTCACGCCCACATCCCAGGTGTAGAAGGCAAGGCCCACCGGGCCGAGCCCCAGCCCGGCGACCGCCGCCCAGCCCAGCGCGGTTTCGGGCCAGGCGGTATCTTCAAACGCAGCATGTCCGCCCGCCGACAGAGCCGCCGTGGCAAGGCAAAACACCGCAACACTGGCCGTGGGCGTGGCGCCAAGGCGGCGCGACAGCACCGAATAGCCCGACCAGGTCAGCGCACAGAGCGCGGCAAAACCATAGCCCGCCAGCGTGCCTTCGCCGCCGCCGGTGATCCCGCCCGTCAGGATCAGCGCGGCCCCGGCAAAGGCGATCACCGCGCCGGTCACATGGCCGCGGCGCAGCGTCTCGCCGGGCAGCAGCCCGGAAAACAGCACGATCAGCAGCGGCCAGAGATAGGCGATCAGCCCCGCCTCGGCGGGCGGCGCGAGCCGGAGCGCGGTGAAGTAGAAGGCGTGATAGCCAAACAGCCCCAGCGTGCCGAAGACATAGACCCGCCAGCTCACCCGGGTGAGCTGCGCAAAGCCGCCCGTGGCACCGATCCAGACAAGCCCGACCAATCCGCCGACCGTGAAGGTCATGGCGTTCAGCTGGAATGGCGGCACCGGCGCGGTGCTCACGGTGAACAGCGCCAGGAGCGACCAGAGCAGCACGGCGGTGAAGCCGATCAGGGTGGCGGCGGTCCGGGTCATGGCAGATCTCTTGGCACGAAAAAACCGGCCCCGAAAGGCCGGTTCTTCACTCCGTCGCCATGTGGTTCAGGCGAGGTATTGCCCGCCATTCACGGTCATCGTCGAGCCGGTGACGAATCCGGCCTCGTCGGAGGCGAGGAAAACCACCGCGCGCGCAATCTCTTCCGGCTCGCCAAGGCGGCCCACCGGGATCGTCGAGATGATCGCCTCGCGCACCTTCTCCGGCACGGCCATGACCATCTCGGTGCCGATATAGCCCGGCGCAATGGCGTTCACGGTGATACCCGCGCGCGCGCCTTCCTGCGCCAGCGCCTTGGTAAACCCGATATCGCCCGCCTTGGCCGCCGAGTAGTTGACCTGCCCGAACTGGCCCTTCTGACCGTTGATCGACGAGATATTGATAACCCGCCCGAACTTGCGCTCGCGCATCCCGTTCCAGAGCGGATGGGTCATGTTGAAGATGCCCGACAGGTTGGTATCCATCACCTGGGCCCATTGCTCGCGGGTCATTTTGTGGAACGGCGCATCGCGGGTGATGCCGGCATTGTTGACCAGCACGTCGACCGGGCCGAGATCGGCCTCGACCCTGGCGATACCCTCGGCACAGGCATCATAGTCGGCGACCGACCACTTGTAGGTGGCGATGCCGGTTTCCTCGGTGAATTTCGCCGCCGCCTCATCGTTGCCGGCGTAGTTGGCGGCCACGTTGTAGCCCGCCTCCTTCAGCGCCTTCGAGATCGCCGCGCCGATGCCGCGCGTACCGCCGGTAACCAGTGCAACCCGTGCCATAATATGTCTCCCTGTCGCGATTCGTGTGAGTAACTCTGTTGCTCGTGCCGGTAGACCATACGCAATAATGTTGCGCAAGGATTTTCTGCACCTGCGAAATAGCCTTGTCTGTTACGCGAACGGGGCGCCGAAGCGCCCCCCCTGCCAAGTTCAATTTTACCGCCGGATCAGGCGCGTTCAAGGCACATCGCAACACCCATCCCGCCGCCGATGCACAGCGTCGCCAGGCCCTTCCTGGCCTCGCGCTTCTTCATCTCGTGCAGAAGCGTGGTGAGGATGCGCGCGCCCGACGCGCCGATCGGGTGGCCGATGGCGATCGCGCCACCGTTCACGTTCACGATCTCCGGATCCCAGCCAAGCTCCTTGGTCACTGCCAGCGCCTGGGCGGCGAAGGCCTCGTTCGATTCGACCAGATCGAGATCGTTGATCGTCCAGCCCGCTTTTTGGAGCGCCTTGCGGCTCGCCGGGATCGGGCCGGTGCCCATGATCGACGGATCCACGCCCGCCGTGGCCCAGGAGGCGATGCGCGCCAGCGGCTCCAGCCCGCGCCGGGCCGCTTCATCCTCGGTCATCAGAATCAGCGCCGCTGCGCCGTCGTTGATCCCCGAAGCGTTGCCCGCCGTCACCGTGCCGTCCTTGGCGAAGGCCGGGCGCAGTTTCTGCATCGATTCGATGGTCGCGCCGTGGCGGATATATTCGTCCTGATCGACGACGATCTCGCCTTTGCGGGTCTTCACCGTGAAGGGCACGATCTCGTCGGCAAGCCGGCCCGCCTTCTGCGCGGCTTCGGCCTTGAGCTGGCTCGCAAGCGCGAATTCGTCCTGCTGTTCGCGGGTGATCTGGTATTTCTCCGCCACATTCTCGGCGGTCTGGCCCATGTGGTAGCCGTTGAACGCATCCCACAGCCCGTCCTTGATCATCGAGTCGATGAACTTGGTATCGCCCATCTTGTGACCGGCGCGCAGATGCGCGACGTGGGGGCTGAGGCTCATGTTTTCCTGCCCGCCCACGGCAACGATGGCGGCATCGCCAAGCTGGAGGTGCTGCGCGCCCAGCGCCACAGCGCGCAGGCCCGAGCCGCAGACCTGGTTGATCCCCCAGGCCGCGCTTTCAATCGGCAGGCCGGCGTTGATATGCGCCTGGCGGGCCGGGTTCTGGCCCTGGCCTCCGGTGAGCACCTGGCCCAGAATCGTCTCGTTCACCTCGCCCGCCTCGATCCCGGCGCGCGCCACGGCGGCCTGCAGAACGGCGGTGCCCAGATCATGGGCCGGCGTGTTCGCAAAGGCCCCGTTGAAGCTGCCCACGGGCGTGCGCGCGGCAGAAACGATAACGACGTTGGTCATGTTTTCCTCTCCTGTTGTCCGGCGCCTCTGGCCGCTCCCCCCTGTGCTGGCGGCGGCGCCGCCCGACGGATCGGACGGTAACGATTGCGCTTCTGCCGAGCAAGCAAGTGGGGTCAAGGCTTATGCTGCGGCGCAGAACTAATCAAGCCGGAGAAATAAAATTGCGTGCCGGATCGGGTTCAGGCGCGGCGGCACTCATCCGGCCGGGACCACCACGGGCGGACGGTGGGCGCGCCGAAGCAATAGCCTTGCAACAGGTCACACCCGGCCGCGATCAGAAACGCCGCATCCGCCGCCGTCTCAACGTTTTCGGCCACTGTCAGCATGTCGAAATGATGGGCCACCGAGAGCATCGCCCCGGCGATCACCTGATTGTCGGGATCGGTGGCGATGGAGCGGATGAAAGCGCCGTCGATCTTCAGGATATCGAAGTAGAAATCCTTGAAATATCGAAAGGCGGTATAGGCCGCGCCGAAATCGTCGAGCGCGAAGGCGACGCCGTGTTTTTGCATCTCCTGCATGAAGACCTGCACGAGATCCGGCATCGCGATGGCGGTCCGCTCGGTGATTTCGAGGATGAGCCGTTCGCCGATGGTCCCGTCGCGCCGCAGCCCGGCGCGCAGCGTTTCGAGCCAGTCGGGATAGCCGATGGAGCGCGCCGACATGTTGATCGACAGGCGCAGCGACGGCTCGGCGCTCAGCGCCTCAAGCCCGAGGCGCAGCGCAATCGTGTCAAGCCGGCGCCCAAGCTCCTGCGCCTCGACCACGCCGATGAAATCCGCCGCCGGGATGATTCGCCCGGTATGATCGAGCACCCGGACGAACCCCTCGTAAAATGCCGGCGCATCGGGATCGGCGGCGCGCACCACAGGCTGATAGGCAAGCATGACCTGCCCCCGCTCCACCGCGCGGCGCACCATCTGCACAATGTCCTGATCGCGCCTGGCGACGGCAATGGAAAGCGGGCTCGACCATTCCGGATCGGGATCGGCGGGTTCGAAAAGGGTCGGGTTTTGCATGGCCACCTCGTCACATCGCCCGCAGCTTCGCCCATTCCCGCTAACAAGCGGTAAAACTCTGGATTTGCGGAGAATTTTCGGCATTCTGAGGCAGGAGCACGACGGTGGAGGCGAAAATGGCAGAGCGATGCGGCTGGTGCGGAGACGATCCGCTTTATGTCGCCTATCACGACGAGGAATGGGGTGTGCCGGAATATGACGGGCGCGCGCTGTGGGAAAAGCTGATCCTCGACGGCTTTCAGGCCGGGCTTTCGTGGATCACCATCCTGCGCAAGCGCGACGCCTTTCGCGAAGCCTTCGAGGGGTTCGACCCGGCGGTGATCGCCGGCTGGGGCGAGCCGGAGGTGGCGCGGCTCCTGGAAAACCCCGGGATCATCCGCCACCGCGGCAAGATCGAGGCCACCATCGGCAATGCCCGGGCCTATCTCGATATGGGCGGTGCCGCGCCGTTCTCTGAACGGATGTGGGGCTATGTCGGCGGCGCGCCGATCGTGAACAGCTTTGCCTCGCTGGCCGAGGTGCCCGCCTCTACGCCGCTTTCGGAACAGGTCTCAAAGGATCTGCGCAAGGCCGGCTTTCGCTTCGTCGGGCCGACCATCGTCTATGCCTGGATGCAGGCCTGCGGGCTGGTGAACGATCACATCACCGGCTGCCCGGCACGGCGCGTCTAGCTGGCCGGATCGGCGATCAGCGTGGCGATGATCGCCTTGGCCTCGTCGCTGTCCCACTCCGCGCCACCGATGAAGCGGGCCACCTCGTTGCCCTCGCGGTCGAGCAACATCGTCACCGGCGGCGCGATCACCCCCATCTCGGCGGACAGCCTGCGGTCGGGATCGAGCAGCACCGGCAGCGCGTCGATCTCGTATTGGGTGATGAAGCGCGCAAGCCCGCCGGGGTGGTTGTAGCCGAAGGCCACCGGCACCACCGCAAAATCCTCGCCGCCCAGCTCCTTCTCCAGCGCGTTCAGCGCCGGCATCTCCTCGCGGCAGGGCACGCAGGAGACGGCCCAGAAATTCAGGAGCACCACCTTGCCCTGCCAGTCGGCAAGGCTGTGGCTGCCGCCGTCACGATCGGTGAAGGCCGACAGGCCGGAGGGCTTCGGCGCATCATGCACCACCAGCCGTTTCATCTCGCCCTGTTTCAGCGCCTCCAGCACCGCCGGATCGGCGGCGAAGGCGGCATTTGCACCGAACAAAAGGGCCGCGTATAGCAGGGCGGAACGAAGCATTTTTCTCTCCCGGGGCCAAAAGCCATGACTGACAAACAAGCCAACGCGATGTGGGGCGGGCGCTTTTCCAAGGGTGTCGATGCGATCATGGAGGCGATCAACGCCTCGATCGACTACGACAAGCGCCTCGCGGCCCAGGACATCGAAGGCTCGCGCGCCCATGCCGCAATGCTGGCGGCGCAGGGCATCCTCACTGATAACGAGGCCGCAGCGATCCGGGAAGGCCTGCTCACGGTGTTGTCAGAGATCGAGGCTGGCGAGTTCCAGTTTTCCAAAGCGCTGGAAGACATTCACATGAATGTCGAGAGCCGGCTGAAAGAGATCATCGGCGAGCCCGCCGGGCGGCTGCACACCGCGCGGTCGCGCAACGATCAGGTGGCCACCGATTTCCGCCTCTGGGTGCGTGAACAACACGATGCCGCAATCGAGGGGCTTCAGGCATTGATCCGCACCCTGCTCGATCAGGCCGAGGCGGGGGCCGGTTGGGTGATGCCCGGCTTCACCCATCTGCAAACCGCCCAGCCGGTGACCTGGGGCCACCACATGATGGCTTATGTCGAGATGTTCGCCCGCGATATCGGCCGCTTCACCGATGCCCGCACGCGGATGAACGAAAGCCCCCTGGGCGCCGCAGCCCTTGCCGGCACCGGCTTCAACATCGACCGGCACATGACCGCCGAGGCGCTCGGCTTTGACCGGCCGATGGCCAATTCGCTCGACGCCGTGTCGGACCGCGATTTCGCGCTCGAATTCCTCACCTCGGCCTCGATCTGCGCCATGCACCTCAGCCGCCTATCGGAAGAGCTGGTGATCTGGTCCTCGGCCCAGTTCCGCTTCGTCACCATGTCCGACAGCTTCTCCACCGGCTCCTCGATCATGCCGCAGAAGAAAAACCCCGACGCCGCCGAGCTGATCCGCGCCAAGATCGGCCGGGTGCTGGGGGCGACCGTCGCCCTGTTCACGGTGATGAAGGGCCTGCCGCTCGCCTATGCGAAGGACACGCAGGAAGACAAGGAACAGGTGTTCGACGCCGCCGACACGCTGATGCTCTCGCTCGCGGCGATGACCGGCATGATCGCCGATCTCACCGCCAACCCCGACGCGCTGGAAGCTGCCGCCGCCAGCGGCTTCTCCACCGCCACCGACCTCGCCGACTGGCTGGTGCGTGAGGCGAACCTGCCGTTCCGCGATGCTCACCACGCCACCGGCGCGCTGGTGGCGATGGCCGAGACAAAGGGCTGCGACCTTGCCGACCTCTCGCTCGACGAGATGCAGAGCGTGAACGCGCAGATCACCGAAGGCGTCTATGACGTGCTCACGGTGCAGGCCTCGGTGGCCTCGCGCATGTCCTATGGCGGCACCGCGCCGGCCCGGGTGCGCGAACAGATCGCCGCCTGGCGCGCGCGGCTGGGCTGATGTCCGGCCTGCGGCGCACCTATCTGGTTCTTGCCGCGATCGGCGCGGTCTGGCCGATGTGGCATATCGTGCGCTATCTCACCGGCGAGGGCGGCACCCTGCCCGGCATGGTCGCGCTCTGGCTCGCCAATGACGCCACGCGCGGCCTCACCGCCGATCTCATCGTCACCGGCACCGCGCTCACCATCTGGATCGTGGCCGAAACGCTGGTGCGCAAAAACTGGACCGCCCTTATCGCCATTCCCGCCACATTCCTTGTCGGCGTCTCCTTCGGCCTGCCGCTCTATTTGTTCCTGCGCACCCGCGCCGTGACCTGACCGGCCGACCCGCCCGGGCAACCTGCTCATTCATCTTGCCCCAAATATCCCGGGGGTGCGGGGGCAGAGCCCCCGCCCGGTCGCGGCGGCCAGGCCGCGAAACCGTTCGTTGCATGGCCCTGCACCTGTGCTATGACGCGCCGACCCGAAGGAAACCCGCCATGGACCATTTCGACTACCGCAACGGCATCCTCCACGCCGAAGACGTGGCGATCCCCGAGATCGCCGCCGCCGTCGGCACGCCGTTCTACGTCTATTCCGCCGCCACGCTGCGCCGCCACTTCCAGGTGTTCGACGAGGCGCTGGCGGGCATGGACCACCTCGTCTGCTACGCGATGAAGGCCAATTCGAACCTCGCCGTGGTCACGCTCATGGCCGATATGGGTGCCGGCATGGACGTGGTCTCGGGCGGTGAATACATGCGCGCGAAGGCGGCGGGCGTGCCGGGCGACAGGATCGTGTTTTCCGGCGTCGGCAAGACCCGCGAAGAGATGCGGCTCGCACTCACCGGCGGCATCCGCCAGTTCAACCTCGAAAGCGAGCCGGAGATGCACGCGCTGTCGCAAGTGGCCGACGCCCTGGGCGTAACCGCCCCCGTCACCCTCCGCGTCAACCCGGACGTGGACGCGAAGACACATGCCAAGATCGCCACCGGCAAATCGGAGAACAAGTTCGGCATCCCGATCGCCAGGGCCCGCGCCGTCTATGCCGAAGCCGCGGCGCTGCCCGGGCTCGACGTGGTCGGGATCGACGTGCATATCGGCTCGCAGCTCACCGACCTCGCCCCCTATCGCGCGGCTTACGAGAAGGTGGCCGAGCTGACCCGCCAGTTGCGCGAAGACGGGCACGATATCCGCCGGCTCGACCTTGGCGGCGGCCTCGGCATTCCCTACGAACGCTCGAACGCCGCGCCGCCCCTGCCGGTGGATTACGGCCATGTGGTGCGTGAAACGGTGGGCGATCTCGGCTGCGAGATCGAGATCGAGCCGGGCCGCCTGATCGCGGGCAATGCCGGGCTGATGGTCGCCTCGGTGATCTATCTCAAGCACGGCGAGGGCCGCGACTTCCTCATCGTCGACGCGGCGATGAACGATCTCGTCCGCCCGGCGATGTACGAGGCGCATCACGATATCGTGCCGGTCAACGAAGCCGCGCCGGGCGCCGAGCAGACCCCCTACGATATTGTCGGCCCGGTCTGCGAATCGGGCGACACCTTCGCCAGGCAGCGCAACCTGCCCGGCCTTGCACCGGACGATCTGATCGCCTTCCGCTCGGCTGGCGCCTATGGCGCGGTGATGTCGTCGGAATACAATTCCCGCCCGCTGATCCCGGAGGTGCTGGTGGATGGCGACCGCTTTGCGGTGATCCGCCATCGGCCGAGCTACGAAGAGATGCTCGCACGCGACACGGTGCCGGACTGGCTCTGAGAGCGTCGACGGCGCCCGGGGCCAACGACGGCGCAGAGATCGTAAACGGAACGTTAACGGCTGCGGGAATGCCGCCCAAACCAGCTATCAATATATTGTAATAAAACAAATTTATGGAAATCCGGATATCCAGTTCTCCGGATAACCGGATATCCGGTTCCAGCGCGGCTCCACGTCCAACACAAGCCGCCCACCGCGCCGCCTTGCTCGCTGAGAGCCACGCGCCCGGCGATGCGCGCCCCGCCGCCGCACATCCCCGATCACGCCCCCGTGCTTTGATGCGCTCCGCAACACGGCTATGCTCAGCCTGGACCCCGGCGCACGGGGCGCGGAGATGCGATGACCAACGAGCTTCCAGGCGATGCCGTCAAGCGGCTGTCCCGTCCCCTGCGGCTGACGCTGGCGGGGATGGTGGCGGAGCGTGCCGCGCAGGCGTTCTGGCCGCTGCTCACCACGATCATGGCCGCCGCCGCTCTGGTCATTTCCGGCGTGCTGGCGCTCTGGCCCGGCTGGCTCGGGCAGGTGCTGATCGTCGCGCTGGCGCTGGCGGGGCTTGTCTCCTTCGTGCTGGGCATCCGGCGGTTCCGCCCGGTGCGGCGTGGCGAGGCGCTGGCCCGGCTCGACGCCACCCTGCCCGGCAACCCGATCGCGGCGCTCACCGATACGCAGGCGATCGGTGCCGACGATCCCGCGTCGCAGGCCGTCTGGCTCACGCACCGCCGCCGCATGGCCGAGCGGCTGGCGGGGCTCAGGCCCCTGCCCCCTTCCCCCGGCCTGCCCCGGCGCGATCCCTACGCGCTGCGCCTGATCGCGGGCACGGCGCTTGCCGCCGCGCTCCTCTTCGGCGCGGGCACCCGGAAGGGCGACCTGGCCGCGCTGATGCCCGGCACCGCCGAGGCCGCCATTGCCGAGGCGAGCTGGGAGGGCTGGATCGAGGCGCCCTCCTATACCGGCAAGCCCACGCTCTATCTGTCCGACCAGCCGCCCGGCGCGCTGGCCGTGCCCATCGGCAGCCGGGTCACCCTGCGCCTCTACGGCAAGCTCGGCGCGCTGGAGGTGACCGAGACCTTTTCCGGCGAAACCCCGGACGAACCGACGCCGACCCGCGCCTTCAAGATCGCGGGCGACGGCACGCTCAGCATCGGCGATACGACCTGGAACATCGCCGCGATCCCGGACGAACACCCGCGCATCCAGCCTTCGGGCGACCTCACCCGGACACTCGCGGGCGAGATGCGCCTGCCCTTCACCGCGCGCGACGATTACGGCGTCTCCGCCGGGCAGGCCGCGATCGAGATCGACCTGCCCCGGGTCGACCGGCGCCATGGCCTCACCGCCGAGCCGGAGCCGCGCGCGGCGGTGGTGGTCGACCTGCCGATGCCCTATCGCGGCGACCGGCGCGAGGTGGAAGAGCTGTTTGTCGAGAACCTCGCCGAACATCCCTGGGCCGGGCTGCCGGTGACCGTGACCTTCAGCGCAACCGACGCCGCCGGCCAATCGGGCGACAGCGCGCCGGTCGAGATCGTTCTGCCCGGTCGGCGCTTCCTGCATCCGCTCGCCCGCGCCATCGTCGAGCAGCGGCGCGATATTCTGTGGACGACGGACAATGCCCGCCGCTCCGCGCGCATCCTGCGCGCCATCTCGAACCGGCCCGAGGGGCTGTTTCCCAAGCAGGTGCAATATCTCAAGGTTCGCACCGCCGTCGGCACGCTGGAAGAGCCGGACCTCACCGCCGAGGCACGCGATGCGGTGGCGCAGGCGCTTTGGGAGATCGCTGTCGAGATCGAAGACGGCGCGCTGGCCGATGCGCTGGAGCGGCTGCGCCGGGCGCAGGAGCGGCTGTCGGAGGCGATGCGCCAGGGCGCGACGCCCGAAGAGCTGCGTGAGCTTATGGACGAGTACCGTCAGGCGATGCAGGACTATATGCGCCAGCTCGGCCAGCAGGAGCCGCAGAACCGCACCGACGAGCCCGACGATGGCCAGAACCGCATGGAGATGACCCAGCAGGATCTTCAGGCGATGATGGACCGCATCCAGGAATTGATGGAGCAGGGCCGCATGGAAGAGGCCCAGCAATTGCTCGACCAGCTCCAGCAGATGATGGAAAACATGGAGATGACCGAGGGCGCCTCGGGCCAGCAAGGCGGCTCGCAGGGCGAACAGGCGATGGAGGGCCTTGCCGAGACCCTGCGCGAGCAGCAGGGCCTGTCGGACGAAGCCTTCCGCAATCTCCAGCAGCAGCTCAATCCCGGCGGACAGGGCGGTGAACCCGGCGAAAATACCGGCCGCCAGGGGGGCCAGGGCGATCAGGGGCAGGGCGAGACCCAAGGCGAGGGCGGTGAACAGGGCGAGAGCGGCCAGCAGGGCGGCGACCTTGCCGGGCGCCAGCGCATGCTGGAAGACGAACTGGCCCGCCAGCGCGGCAACCTGCCCGGCGCGGGCACGCCGGAGGGCGACGCGGCGCGCGACGCGCTGGATGAAGCAGGCCGGGCGATGGGCGAAGCCGCCGATGCTCTGGAGGAAGGCGACATACCCGGCGCGCTCGACCGGCAGGCCGATGCGATGGAGAGCCTGCGCGAAGGGATGCGCAACCTCGAAGACCAGATGCGGCGCGAGGCGCAATCGGGCCAGCAGGGCGATCAGGGCCGCCTTGCCGGGCAGCCCGGCGACCGCGAGCGCGCCGACCCGCTCGGGCGCAATCCCGGCGGCAGCGGCACCACCGCCACCGACAGCCCGCTGGAAGACCGCGAAGACGTCTACCGCCGGGCACAGGAACTGATGGACGAATTGCGCCGCCGTTCCGGCGAGGCCGACCGGCCCGAGCTGGAACGGGATTACCTCAAACGGCTGCTGGATCTGTTCTGAGATAGCGCCACAGGGGAGTGGCGCGCGGGGCTATTCGGCGCCTGCCGCGCTCTCGATTTTCGAGATGAGGCCGCGCAGCGTTTCGTCAAGCCAGCCGCGCATCTGGTTCACCCCGTCCACATAGGCCGTCAGCGCCGGTTCCAGCGCCGGCACCTGCACCGCGAGCCGCGGCGCGACGATGTAGAGCGTCATCAGCAGGATGGCGATGACCAGCACCAGCGTGAAGGCGCGGCCAAACCCGCGCGACGCTTTCGCCTCGACGGCCCCGCCAACGCCATGGCTCTCGCCCGGTTCGTGACGATCGAGCGTCGAGTTGATTTCCTCGATGTCGGGAAAGAGATCGCGGCCATGCGGCGCGCGCGTCTCCTCCTCGCTGTCCGGCTCGGCATGGGCGTCGAAATCGGGCTCGGGCAGATCGTCCTCGTCCATGCCCCGCATCCGGGCCATGCGCTCGCGCGCGATCCGGCGGCGTTCTTCGTCGGGCGAGGGGCCGCTTTCGAGCCCGAGATCGGGCTGGGTCTCGACCTGTTCGGGCTCATGCCCGGTCTCGCCGGCCCGCGCATCCATCTCGCGCTGCGCCTCTTCCTGCAGGATAGAGCGCACGCCTTCGTCGATCTCGCGCGGTTTCGGCGCTTCGGCGGGGTGCGCAGGTTCGGCGGGCTCTTCGGGTTCTTCCGGCGCGTCTTCGGCGCCCGCTTCTTCCGGTTCGGGCTCTGCCGCTTGGGGTTCGTCCGCCGGTTCCTCGGCGTTCAACTGGTCTTCGAGCACCGCATCGTCGACGTCGACATCCTCGTCGCGGTCGGCGGGCATCTGGTACCAGGCATGGCCGCAGGAGGAGCATTGCACATCACGCCCGCCTTCGGGGATGACGCGATCGTCCACCTCGTATTGCGCACCGCAATTCGGACAAACCAGTCGCATCCTGACTTCTGCTCCTCAGATCCCTTGGCGCAGGCACGCGCACCGATGCATCGGCGATCATGCTGCGCGGCGACAGTATGCTCACGGAAGGACGGGAAATCAAACCTTTGCAATCCTGCGATTGAAACAATTCGCGCACTGGGGCAAAACAGTCGCCAACAGACAGGTAAGGGGCGCAGGTGTGATCGAGTTCGAAGACGTGACCTACGGCTATGGCGGCGCACCGCTTCTGGCCGACGTGTCTCTCAGGCTCGCCCCCGGCTCGTTTCACTTCCTCACCGGCCCCTCCGGCGCGGGCAAGACCACCCTGCTCAAGCTCTGCTATGGCGAATTGATCGCCTCGCAGGGACGGGTGACGCTGTTTGGGCAGGATGCCCGCACGATGACGCGCGACGACGTGGCGATGATGCGCCGCCGGATCGGCGTGGTGCATCAGGACCAGCAGTTTCTCGACCATCTGAGCGTGGTCGAAAACCTCTCTCTGCCGCTCACCGTTTCGGGCCGCACCACCCCGCAGGGCGACCTTGAAGAGCTGATCCGCTGGGTCGGGCTGGAAAATCAGGCGCAGGCGCATCCGCCGGAGCTTTCGGGCGGCGAACGGCAGCGCGCGGCACTGGCGCGGGCGATTGTCATGAGCCCCGAGGTGATCCTGGCCGACGAGCCCACCGGCAATGTCGATTGGGAGATGTCGCTGAGGCTGCTCAAGCTGATGGTCGAGCTTAACAAGATGGGCAAGACGATCATGATCGCCACCCATGACCTCAACCTGATCCGCTCGGCCAAGCAGCAGGTGCAGGCGCGGGTTTTGCGCATTTCCAACCACCGGCTGCAACTGGCGGGGGCGGATCTGTGAACCGGCTATCGGGCCTTCTGCAACTCATCACCGGCGACGCCCAGGCCGACCGGGTGGTGCCGCCCACCGGCTTCACCGCGCGGCTTACCCTGTTCGCTTCGGCGGCGATGGCCTTTCTCACCGTCTTCGCGCTCGCCCTGTCGCTCGCTACCGGGCGGCTGGCGGAAAACTGGAGCTCGGCGCTGGCGCATAGCTCGACAATCCGCGTCTCGGCCCCGGAAGGGCAGGTGGAGGCGCAGGTGCTCGCCGTCATGGACGTGCTTGAGACCACGCCCGGCATCGCCGATGCCCGCGTGCTCACCGACGACGAACAGCGCCGTTTGCTGGAGCCGTGGTTCGGCCCCGATCTGCCGCTCGACACGCTGCCGGTGCCGCGCCTCATCGAAGTGACCGAAACCGCCGAGGGCTACGACGCGGCGGGGCTGCGCGCCCGGCTCGCGGGCGAAGCGCCCGGCGCGGTGCTCGACGATCATACCCGCTGGCGCGAACCGCTGGTGCGCGCCGCCGACCGGCTGCGTATGCTCGGGCTGGTCTCGATCCTGCTGATCGCCGCCACCACCGCCGTGATGATCACCCTCGCCGCCTCCGCCGCGTTGGCCGCCAATGCGCAGGTGATCCGGGTGCTCCGCCTTGTGGGCGCGCGCGATGCCTATATCGCCCGCGCCTTCGTGCGCCGCTACACGCTGCGCGCGCTCACCGGCGCGGCGGTGGGCACCGCGCTCGGCATGGTCGCGATCCTGCTCCTGCCGAAAGCCGATGCCACCGGCACATTCCTGACTGGCCTCGGCTTTCAGGGGCCCGGCTGGCTCTGGCCGCTGACCATCCCGCCGCTGGCCGCCGTGGTGGCCTTTGCCGCCACCCGCCGCGCGGCCTTCGCCACATTGAGGGAGCGAAGCTGATGAAAGACGCGATCCAGTGGGTCCGCTCGCTCATTTTCATCGTCGCGATGTATCTGGCGATGGCGGTGATCGCGACGGTGATGTTTCCCTTCGCGGTGTTCAGCCGGGCCTGGGCCTTTCGCATCGTCCACGCCTATACCTATGTCGTGCGCTGGCTCGCGGCCGTTCTGGTGGGGCTGAAGAGCGAGATCCGCGGTCCCGTGCCCGAGGGCGAGGTGATCATCGCCTCCAAGCACCAGAGCTTCTTCGATATCATCCTGATCGTCTCGGCGGTGCCCCGCCCGAAGTTCATCATGAAAAAGCAGCTCGTCCGGGCGCCCTTCGTCGGCTTCTACGCCAAACAGATCGGCTGCATCCCGGTCGACCGGGGCAAGCGCGGCACGGCGATCAAGCAAATGGTGGCCGATGTGAAGGCCGGCCAGGCCAATCCCGGACAGCTCATCATCTTTCCGCAGGGCACCCGCGTGGCTGCCGGGGCAACGAAACCCTACAAGATCGGCACCGGCGTGCTCTATACGGAAACCGGCCAGCCAGTCGTGCCCGCCGCGACCAATGTGGGCGTGTTCTGGAAACGCCACGGGATCATGCGCTACCCGGGCAAAGCGGTGGTGGAATTCCTGCCGGCGATTCAGCCGGGCATCGCGATTGACGCCTTCATGACGCAACTGGAAGAGGCGGTGGAGACGCGATCCAACCAGCTCATGCAGGAAGCCGGATTCACCGGCTCGCCCGATGACCAGGATTGACACGATCGAAGCGCTCGACGCGCTTTACGGCCAACCCGGCGAAGCGGCGCGGGTAAAGGTCACCTCCCGCCTCATCCCCGCCTATCGGGCCTGGATCGAACGCAGCCGGTTTTGCGTGATCTCGACCGTCGGCCCCGAGGGCACCGATGGCAGCCCGCGCGGCGATGCCGGGCCGGTGGCGCGCGTGCAGGACGATCGCACCCTGCTTATCCCCGACTGGCGTGGCAACAACCGGATCGACACGCTGCGCAACATCGTGCGCGACGGGCGGATTTCGCTGATGTTTCTGGTGGCGGGCTCGACCACGGCGATGCGGGTGAACGGCACCGCAACGGTCTCTGCCGACCCGGCACTGCTCGACAGGTTCGAGCAGAACGGCAAGCATCCGCGCTCGGTGATCGTGGTGCACATTGCCGAGGTCTATTCGCAATGCGCCCGCGCAGTGATGCGCGCGGGGCTCTGGACCGATGGCGACCAGTCGGAGGGCCTGCCCAGCGTGGGCGACATGCTGCGCGAGGCGACATCGGGCGCCTTCGACGGCGCAAGCTACGACAAGGACTGGCCCGCCCGCGCCAAGACAAGCATGTGGTGAGCGCCGTTCCGGCGTTTGTCCGCCCGTCAGACCGGCCGCGCCTCGATCACCACGAAAGCCTGCGCCCATGGGTGATCGTCGGTGAGCGTCACATGCACCAGCGCCTCGTGGCCCTCCGGCGTCATCTCGCGCAGCCGCTCCGCCGCCCAGCCGGTGAGATGCATCACCGGCTGGCCGCTGCGGAGATTGGTCACCGCCATATCCTTCCACGAAATTCCCATCCGAAGCCCGGTGCCCAGCGCCTTGGAGCAAGCTTCCTTGGCCGCCCAGCGCTTGGCATAGGTGCCCGCCGTATCGGCGCGGCGCTCGGCCTTGGCCTGCTCGATCTCGGTGAACACGCGGTTGCGAAACCGGTCGCCGTGGCGCTCCAGCACCCCGGCGATCCGGTCGATATTCGCGAGATCTGTGCCGATGCCAAGGATCACTCCGCGGGCGTCTCCACCGGCGTATCCAGACGGCTCAGGATGTCGCCCGACGCCTGGTTGAGCGAGAAGGTCAGGACCGACGGCTGCGTCGTATCCGTGGCGGCATCGTAGAGCCGCACCGGCACGGTAAAGATCAGGCCGGTATTCGGATCGTATCCCGTTTGCAGCGCCGCGAAATCAATGCCCGCAAAACTGCCAATGGTCATGCATTGGGGCCAGTCGTCTTCGTCATAGGGCGGCGAGATCACGACAAGCCGGTAGGGCACCGCCACCGGGTCGCGCATGTCGATGATCGCGAGCCGCACACCGACGTTGGCAAGGCTGGCGATGTGATCTTCCCAGGGCTCGGCGATGAACCGCATATCGGCGCGCCAATCGCACTCTTCGACGGTTTGCGCCGCAGCGGGCAGGGTGCCGGCGAGAAATACCGCGGCTAGAATTTTCTTCATGAACGGACCTCATTCATAAGGCGTCGCATTTCCAAAATTGACCCTTCGAGTCCCCGGAATATTGCCTCGCCAATCAGAAAATGGCCAATGTTCAATTCCAACACCTCGGGAAAGGCGGCGACCGGCTGCACGGTATCGTAGGTCAGACCGTGCCCCGCATGCACCTCCAGCCCCAGCCTGTGCGCCAGTGCAGCCCCTCGGGCCAGCCGCGCCAGCTCGGCATCGCGCGCGGCAAAGTCACCGGCATAGTGGAAGTCGCAATAGGCCCCGGTATGAAGCTCGACCACCGCCGCGCCGATCCGCGCCGACGCCTCGATCTGTTCCGGCTCGTGGCCGATGAACAGGCTCACCCGGATGCCCGCCTCGCGCAGCGGCGCGATGAAATCGCCCAGCCGGTTTTCCTGCCGCGCCACTTCCAGCCCGCCCTCGGTGGTCACCTCCTGCCGCTTCTCCGGCACGATGCAGACCGCATGCGGACGATGGCGCAGCGCGATCTTCTGCATTTCGTCAGTCGCCGCCATTTCGAGGTTCAGCGGCAGGTCCAGCGCCTCCATCAGCCGGTCGATATCCTCGTCCGAGATATGGCGGCGGTCTTCGCGCAGATGCGCGGTGATCCCGTCCGCCCCGGCCTTCTGCGCCAGTTCGGCGGCGCGCACCGGATCGGGATAGGCCGAACCGCGCGCGTTGCGCACCGTGGCGACGTGGTCGATGTTCACGCCCAATCTCAGCTTGCCCAGCGGCTTCATCTGACTTCTCCCTTGCCGTTCCCCTCGCTCCGGGCCGCCGCTGCCGCAGCTTCCGCCCGGATCGCCTGTTCCGCCATGCGCTTTTCATACCGCTTTTTCAAGCGCTTGATACGCGCCTTCTGGTAGGCGGTGATAACGGGGTTGGCGAGGCCATAGGCGATCATCGCGGCGCCCAGCCCCGGCATCAGCCCGCCCACCGTGTAGGGCAGAAAAACCCGGTGGAAGAGCCGCTGGATGCCGCCCCATTCGGCGTGGCGCGGGGTGAAGATGGCAAGAAAGTTGTTCCACAGATCCCAGAGCGCATGGCCCACCGCCTCGACCACCTGCGGCAGATGCATATCCATCGGCATCCCGAGAAAGCGCGACCCGAGGTCGAGGCTGAGCTCGGCGATGAACGGGAATGTAAGCGGGTTGCCGACAAAGGTCGCCAGCAGCGCCGCCAGGATATTGCCGCGGATGACCCAGGCGATCAGGACGGCGGTGACAAAATGCAGCCCGAAAAACGGGGTGAAGCAGACGAACACCCCGGCGGCGATCCCGCGCGAGATGCGGTGAGCCGGGTCGGGCAGCCGCCTTATGCGGTGAATCACATAGCGCGCCGCGCGGTACCACCCACCGCGGGGGTAGAAGAATTCGAGCACAGCCCTTGCCCATGTGCGCGGGTTTCGCTTGAACACCTGTCAATCCCCTTGCAGGCGGCGGTTGCGGTCAGGGTGCGCGAGCCAGATCCCGGTGGCGGCGTATTTCGGCCACGTCGCTGTCGGCTTCGAGCACAAGCATCACGGCGTGAAGGTGCTCAATGTCTCGCAGATCCACGTCGATAATAAGGCGATAATAGTCCGGTTTGCGGTCAATGAACCGCAGGTCCGAGATATTCGCCTTCTGCTCGCCGATCAACGTGCAAATCCGCCCCAGCACGCCGGCATCATTGGCGATCACCACGTCGAGGCTTACCGTATGCACCGCGGCATGCTGGCCCGAATGCCATTGCACATCGACCCAACGGCTTGATTCTTCAGCCAGTTCTTCAAGCGCGTGGCAGTCGATCGCATGCACCATCACGCCCTTGCCGCGGTAGCTGATGCCCACGATCCGCTCGCCGGGCACCGGCTGGCAGCATTCGGCACGCTGGAAGGTCTGGCCCGGATCGAGGCCGACGACGGCGCGCCTGGCGTCGATCTCACCGCCTTCCTTCGCCGTCGGGTACAGCGTGGCCACCACGTCGCGCGCCGCAAGCTCCGCCGAACCGAGCTGGGCCAGAAGCTCATCGGTATTGACCAGGCCAAGCTGCTTGGCCGCAGTTTCCAGCGCCTTATCGGTGGCACGCCGCCCGACATGTTCGAACGCCACCCGCGCCAGTTCGCGCCCGAGCTTGATGAAGCGCTCGCGGTCTTCCTCGCGCAGCCGCCGCCGGATCGCCGCCTTGGCGCGGCCCGTCACCACGATATCCAGCCAGGTCGCCTGCGGGCTCTGCCCCTCGGCGGTGATGATCTCGACCGACTGGCCGTTCTTGATCCGGGTCCAGAGCGGCACGCGAATACCGTCGACCTTGGCGCCGACGCAGCTATCGCCGATCCGCGTGTGGATCGCATAGGCGAAGTCGAGCGGCGTGCCGCCACGCGGCAGCTTCACCACCTCGCCCTTGGGCGTGAAGCAGAACACCTGGTCGGTGTACATTTCGAGCTTCACATGTTCGAGGAAGTCGTCGTAATCGTCCGAGTTCTCAAACCGTTCGGTGAGCGCGGCCAGCCATTTCGCGGGATCGACGGCAAAGGGGTTCTCGGCCCGCACCCCATCGCGGTACGACCAGTGCGCGGCCACGCCCGCCTCGGCCACCTCGTGCATCTCGCGGGTGCGGATCTGCACCTCCACCCGCTTGCCGTCGCGCCCCGACACGGTGGTGTGGATCGAGCGATAGCCGTTCGATTTCGGCTGCGAGATGTAATCCTTGAACCGGCCAGGCACCGAGCGCCAGCGCTGGTGGATCACCCCGAGCACGCCGTAGCAATCCATCTCGCTATGGGTAATGACCCGAAAACCGTAGGTGTCGGACAGCCGCGAGAAGGGCTGATCCTTTTCCTGCATCTTGCGCCAGATCGAATAGGGCTTCTTGGCCCGGCCGAACACATCGGCACTGATCCCGGCACGGTCGAGCTCCTTGCGGATGTCGGAGGTGATCTTGTTGATCACGTCGCCCGATTCGCGCTGCAACCGGATGAAGCGGCGGATGATCGAGGCGCGCGCTTCGGGGTTCAGCACGTGAAAGGCGAGGTCTTCCAGCTCCTCGCGCATCCATTGCATCCCCATACGGCCCGCGAGGGGCGCATAGATGTCCATCGTTTCGCGGCTTTTCTGCACCTGCTTTTCGGGGCGCATATGCTTGATCGTCCGCATGTTGTGCAGACGGTCGGCGAGCTTGACGAGGATCACCCGCAGATCCTTCGACATCGCCATGAACAGCTTGCGGAAATTTTCCGCCTGCTTCGTCTCGGTCGAGGACAGTTGCAGGTTGGTGAGCTTGGTCACCCCGTCAACCAGCTCCGCCACGTCGCGCCCGAACCGCTTTTCGACCTCGGTGAAGGTCGATTTCGTATCTTCGATCGTGTCGTGCAGAAGCGCGGTGATGATCGTGGCGTCATCCAGCCGCTGCTCGGCGAGAATATGCGCCACCGCGACGGGATGGGAGAAATAGGGTTCGCCCGACTGGCGAGACTGCCCCTCATGCATCGCCATCCCGTAGGCGAATGCCTCGCGGATCAGCTTATCGTTCGACTTCGGGTTATAGGCGCGAACCTGGGCGACAAGCTCTTCGGGATCGAGTTCGGCGAGTGTCGCAACCTGTCCGGGCAAGGCTTTGTCCTTAGCCCTGACCCTGAGCTTCCATCAGCGCCCGCAGGAGGTTTTCCTCGGTCATGTCGTCCTCGACGGGCTTGTCGGCCGCCTCGGCGCCCATGAGCAGCGCCATCTGGTCTTCTTCCGGCTCGTCGACTTCGATCTGGGTCTGCTGGCTTTCGATCATCCGCTCGGTGAGATCGTCCGCCGTCTGGGTTTCGTCGGCGATTTCGCGCAGCGCCACGACCGGGTTCTTGTCGTTGTCGCGGTCCACGGTGATCGGCGCACCGGCCGAGATTTCGCGCGCACGGTGGGCGGCGAGCATCACCAGGTCGAACCGGTTCGGAACCTTGTCAACGCAATCTTCAACCGTCACGCGGGCCATGGGTCACTCCAATCAGGGATATCGGGCGTTCGAGCGGGCTATGTATGCGCAGAATCTCTTATTGACAAGGGAAATCGCAGTAAATGCCCCGTGAAATGGCAGCGGCGGGGCCTTGTCGGGCCCCGCCTTTGCGAAAGTCTGGCCTCAGATCGCCCTGGTGGCGAAGTACCAGTCGGTCACCTCGACGCCCTCGCCGGCATCGGCCATGCGGGCATCGGCAGCCGCGTCGGTGGCCGGCGGCGGGACAATCACGCGCTCGCCCGGCACCCAGTTTTCCGGCATCGCGCATTTGTGCTCGTCGGCGGTCTGGAGCGCCACCACAAGGCGGTGGATTTCGTCCACCGAGCGGCCCGCATTCATCGGGTAATAGACCATCGCGCGCAGCACGCCCTCGGGGTCGATGATGAAGGTCGCGCGGACAGCCGCCGTATCGGAGGCGCCGGGCTGGATCATGCCATAGGCATTGGCCACCTTCATGTTGAGGTCGGCGATGATCGGGAACTTGATCTCGACGTTCCACTTTTCCTTGATGTTACGCGCCCAGGCGATGTGCGAGTGCACCGAGTCGATCGACAGGCCGATCAGCTCCACACCCATCGCCTTGAACTCGTCCTGCTTCCGGGCGAAGCCGATGAATTCGGTGGTGCAGACGGGCGTGAAATCAGCCGGGTGCGAGAACAGGATGAGCCACTTGCCCTTGTAGTCGCCGAGCGACTTCTGGCCATGGGTCGTGGGCGCGTCAAAGGCCGGGGCGGGCCGGTTCAGTTGCGGGCCGGCGATGATGGTTTCTTCGGTCATTGTATCTCTCCTTTGATGTCTTGGTGAAAGCGTGTCGCCTTCGATGAGACTGAGATAGGAGATGGACTTAGATTGTTGAAACGAATAAAACCAACTTAAGTAATCGAGAAAAACGATCATGATCCTTCCCACCCTGCGCCAGCTCCGCTTTCTCACCGCTCTGGCCGACGAGCTGCATTTCGGCCGCGCCGCCGACCGCTGCCTGGTGACGCAATCCACGCTCTCGACCGGGCTGAAAGAGCTTGAGGCGATCCTTGGCGCGCCTGTTGCCGAACGCACCAAACGCTCGGTGATGCTCACCCCGCTCGGTGCGGAACTGGCCGAGCGGGCGCGCGGGGTGCTCACCGATGTGGGTGAAATGGTGGAGCTTGCCCGGCGCGAGGCGGGCATTCTGCGCGGGCCGCTCCGGCTCGGTTCGATCCCCACTATCGGGCCGTTTCTGTTCCCCCGCCTGATGCCCCGGCTGAAACGCGATTACCCCGAGCTTACGCTTTATCTGCGCGAGGAACTCACCGAGGGCCTGATCGACGGACTGCGCGCCGGGCGGCTTGACGTGATCCTGATCGCCCTCCCCTTCGATATCGGCGATCTCGCGTCGGACTCGCTGTTCATGGACGGCTACCAGCTGGCCTCCGAGCGCGGCCACCCGCTCGCGGGCAGCACGCCGGTGCATGGCGCCGATCTCGACGAAGAAACGCTGCTGCTGCTCGAACGCGGCCATTGCCTGCAGCGCCACGCGCTCGCCGCTTTCCCCGACAGCCACGCGCGGCAGGACGAAAGCTTTGCCGCCACCTCGCTGGCCACACTGATCGCCATGGTGGAGGAAGGCATCGGCATCACCCTGCTGCCACAACTGGTGATCGACGCCGGTGCAACGCGCAACGCCAATATTGCGTTGACGCCGCTGGAAGGCGCCTGGCCGCGCGAGGTGATCCTGGCCTGGCGGAAGTCGTCGGCACGGGCGGAGGATTTCAAGGTGCTCGCGCATATCCTGCGCGAAGAGCGGGCGCGGCTGGCAGGCTAGCCGCGCAGCCTGCCCCACATCGGCTGCGCCGCCCAGGCGAGTTGTTCATCCGTCTCGATGGCACAGGGGCGCACATCCCGCAGCCGCGCCAGCGCCGGATCGGCCAGTTCGCCCGCTTCGACCATCAGCCGCAACACCGCCATGCCCGACCGCCCACAGCCGCCGAAGCAATGGGCGAGTACCTTTCCGCCGACCCCAAGCACGGCCAGCGCGGCAGCGGAAGCCTCGGGCCAACCCTGTGTGAGCGCCGGGCTGCCAGCACCGAGATCGGCCACCGGCAGGTGCCGCCAATCCACACCGGCCCGGCCGAGATCCGACCCGAGCGCCGACGCGCCGACCGCCGCGAGTTCCGCAACCGTGGTCATGGTAAGGACGAGACCGGGGCGCCAGTCGAGGATCGCCGCCAGATCGCCCGCATAATCGCCGCCCCGTCCGGGGATCGGGCAAAGCCCAAGCTCTCCACCCGCGACGGGAAGCGATGCGATCTGAAATCCCTGCATGACGATCCTCCATGCTCCGGCCAATCCCGCCCGGGACTTTGCCAATCCGTAGCGCGCGCCCCGTGCACGGCAAGCCCTACCTCACAATTGCGGCAGAAAGCTCCCCTTCATGCCCGAAATATGCGTGCGGATACGCCGCGCGGCGGGCGAGAGCGGCACATCGGCCCGGGCAAGCAGATACCAGGCGCGCTCGATCGGCAGGCCGGGCATATCGAGCGTCACCAGCCGTCCGCCATGCAGTTCTTCAACCACCGTGTGCTGCGAGATCAGCGCGATCCCCAGCCCGGCCATCACGGCCTGCTTGATCGTCTCGTTCGAGCTCATCGTCGTCATGTCGTAAATCCGGCCCTCGCCGATCCGGTCGAGAAACCGGGTCATCAGGATACGGGTGCCCGATCCTTCTTCGCGGGCGATGAAGGTTTCGTCGATCAGGTCTTCCGGGTCGATCCTGTCGCGCTTTGCAAGCCAGTGGTCGGGCGGCGCGATCAGCACATGCGGATGCGGCCCGACCGGCTCGGAGTGATTGATCGGAAAGCGCGGCGGGCGGCCCATGATGGCAAGCTGCACCTGCCGGCTTTCCAGCGCCGCGACCGTCTGCTCGCGGTTGCCGACAACGAGCTCCACCTTGATCTCGGGAAAGACCTGCTTGAGCGTCGCCACGAGCCGCGGCGCGAAATATTTGCCGGTCGAGACCACGCCAAGCTGCACCAGCCCCGCGCGCCCGTCGCGCAGTTCCGCGACCGAGCGCATACAGGCATCAAGCTCCACCTCGACACGCCGAATCGTCTCCAGCACCAGAGCGCCCTCATCGGTGATCTCCATTTTCCCCGAAGGCCCGCGCCGCAGCATTTCGGCGCCCATATTGGCAGCCAGTTGTTTGAGCTGCGTATGCACCGCCGGGGGTGTGAGACGAATTGCCTCAGCCGCCCGGGTGATCGACCCGTGCTGCGCCACGGCGCTAAGTGCCCGCAATTGCTTGAGAGTTATTGCATCTGGCCGGAGCATATTAAAAATCTCTTCATGAGTCTTTCTACTTATTAAATTCTATAAACAGCAACAGCATGGCACAGCAAGGGCGTTCCGGTGTGGAGACCGGACTTGGGAGGAAACATGAGCACCACGGATGTCATTGACGACACGTCGCACATCCCGGCCGAATTGTTGCCGGTGATGGAGGCGTTGGCCCTCGTGGGCCGCAGCCTGTGCCGCACGATCAAACGGGGGCCGCTTGGCGGCTCGCTTGGCGCGGGGGTTGGCGAAAACCTTGGCGGCGACCAGCAGAAGGCGCTCGACGTGATGGCAGATGACGCCTTTGCCGAAGAGCTGAAAAGCACCGCCGTGCGCTATTATGCATCGGAAGAGCAGGACGATGTCGTCGAGCTGAACCCCGATGGCCGTTTCGCGCTGGCCATCGACCCGCTCGACGGATCGTCCAACATCGACGTGAACGTCTCCATCGGCACCATCTTCTCGATCTTCGAGGCCAAGAATGGCGATCCCGATGGATCGTTTCTGCGCCCCGCCGACGAGCAGCTTGCCGGCGGCTACATCATCTACGGGCCGCAGACCTATATCGTGGTGACCTTTGGCAACGGCGTGCAAAGCTACATCTACGACCCCGATACCAATGCCTGGAAACTGGTCGAGACCGCGCACAAGGTGCCGCCGCAGGCCAGCGAATTTGCGATCAACGCCTCCAACTACCGGCACTGGAGCCCGGCGATCCGCGCCTATATCGACGATATGCTCGCCGGCGAAACCGGCCCGCATGAGCGCAACTTCAACATGCGCTGGGTGGCCTCGCTGGTGGCCGAAACGCACCGGATCATGTCGCGCGGCGGCATCTTTCTCTACCCGGGCGACGAGCGGAAGGGCTATGAGCGCGGCCGTTTGCGGATGGTCTACGAATGCGCGCCCATCGCCTTTCTGATCGAACAGGCGGGCGGCAAGGCCACGGACGGGCATGACCGGATCATGACCCAGCAGGCCCGTGAGCTGCACGCCCGCACACCCTTCGTCTTCGGATCGGCCGAGAAGGTGGCGCGCGTCGCCGCCTACCAGGATCTGCCCACCGACGAAGTGAACGCCCTTTTCGGAAATCGCGGCCTGTTCCGCGCCTGAGGAAATATCATGAGCAAGAAACACCCCATCATCTCGGTCACGGGCTCCTCGGGGGCCGGCACCTCGACCGTCAAAGGCACGTTCGACCAGATCTTCCGCCGCGAGGGCATCAAGGCGGTGTCGATCGAGGGCGATGCCTTCCACAAGTTCAACCGCGCCGACATGAAGGCCGAGCTGGAACGCCATTATGCCGCCGGCGATCACGGGTTTTCGCATTTCAGCTACGAGGCCAACGAATTGGCCGAGCTGGAGCGCGTGTTCCGCGAATACGGCGAAACGGGCAAGGGCAAGACCCGGCATTACGTCCATGACGATAACGAAGCCGAAAAGTACGGCGTGCCGCCGGGCCATTTCACCGAATGGGCGGATTTCGAGGACGGGTCTGACGTGCTCTTCTATGAGGGCCTGCACGGCGCCGTGGTGAACGACGAGGTGGACCTGCCGAAATATGCCGATCTCAAGATCGGCGTGGTGCCGGTGATCAACCTTGAATGGATCCAGAAGATCCACCGTGACAAGGCCCAGCGCGGCTATTCGACCGAAGCGGTGACGGATGTGATCCTGCGCCGGATGCACGCCTATGTGCATTGCATTACGCCCCAGTTCACCGAGACCGACATCAACTTCCAGCGCGTGCCGGTGGTCGATACCTCGAACCCGTTCATCGCCCGCTGGATTCCCACCGCCGATGAAAGCCTCGTGGTGATCCGGTTCAAGAACCCCCGCGGCATCGACTTCCCCTATCTCACCAGCATGATCGAAGGCAGCTGGATGAGCCGGGCGAACTCGATCGTCATCCCGGGCGGCAAGATGGACCTGGCCATGCAGCTCATCTTCACCCCGATGATCGAGCGCCTCGTCTCGACCTCGAAGCGCGTTTGAGGAGCAGCGCGATGAACGTTCAAGCGACGATTGACACCAGCACCGAAGACATGATGGCGAACGCGATCCGGGCACTGGCGATGGATGCGGTGCAGGCCGCCAATTCCGGCCATCCCGGCGCGCCGATGGGCGTGGCCGACATTGCCACGGTGCTTTTCAACCGGTTCATGAAGATCGACCCCTCGGCCGACAAATGGCCCGACCGCGACCGCTTCGTGATGAGCGCGGGCCACGGTTCGATGCTGGTCTATGCGCTCAACCACATGCTCGGCTACGACGACATGGGGATGGAGCAGATCCGCAATTTCCGCCAACTCGGCTACCGCACCGCCGGCCACCCGGAATACGGCCATGCCAAGGGGATCGAAACCACCACCGGCCCGCTCGGCCAGGGCATCACCGCCGCCGTGGGCATGGCGCTGGCCGAACGCATGGCCAATGCCCGCTACGGCGACGATCTGGTGGACCATTACACTTACGTAATCGCCGGCGATGGCTGCCTGATGGAAGGCATTTCGCACGAGGCCATCGACTTTGCCGGGCACCACAAGCTGGGCCGGCTGATCGTGATGTGGGACGACAACAAGATCACCATCGACGGCGATACCGATGTGTCGACCTCGACGAGCCAGCAGGCCCGGTTCGAGGCGGCGGGCTGGCATGTGCAGTCGGTCGACGGGCACGACAAGGAAGCCATCGCAGCCGCTATCGCGGCCGCACGCGGCGTGACCGACAAACCGTCGATGATCGCCTGCCGCACCATCATCGGGTTCGGCGCGCCCAACAAGCAGGGCAGCCACGATGTGCACGGCGCGCCGCTCGGGGCCGACGAAATCGCCGCCGCCCGCGAGACGCTGGGCTGGAGCCATCCCGCCTTCGAGGTGCCGCAGGAGGTTTATGACGCCTTCCACGCCGTCGCCGCCCGTGGCCGCGCCGCCCGGCTTGAGTGGGAGAAGCGCCTGGCCGGCCATCCGAAACAGGACCGGTTCGAAAGCGATCAGGCCAATCCCGACGCCCGCGCGCTCGACGCCGCGATCAACGCCTACAAGGCCCGGCTCTCGGCGGATGCCCCCAAGGTCGCAACCCGCAAGGCGAGCGAAATGGCGCTGGAGATCGTCAACGGCACGCTGCCCAATACCGTGGGCGGCTCGGCCGACCTCACCGGCTCCAACCTCACGTTCACCAAGGGGATGAAGGACGTAACCGGCAGCGACTATTCCGGCAATTACGTGCGCTTCGGCGTGCGCGAGCATGGCATGGCGGCGATCATGAACGGGATCGCGCTGCACGGGGGCTTCATCCCCTACGGCGGCACCTTCCTCGTGTTTGCCGACTACATGCGCGGCGCGATGCGGCTTTCGGCGCTGATGGGGCTCAGGGTGGTCTATGTGCTCACCCACGACTCGATTGGCCTCGGCGAAGACGGGCCGACTCACCAGCCGGTGGAAACGCTGGCCAGCCTGCGCGCCATCCCCAACATGCGGGTGTTCCGCCCGGCGGATGCGGTGGAAACCGCCGAAGCCTGGCAGGCCGCGCTGGAGATGGACGGCACCCCCAGCGTGCTCTCGCTCTCGCGGCAGGGCCTGCCGACCGTGCGCACCAAGCACACCGACACCAATATGACCGCCAGGGGCGCCTATGTGCTGCGTGAGGCGCCGGGAGTCCGCGATGTGACGCTGATCGCCACCGGCTCCGAGGTGGAGATTGCGCTCGCCGCCGCCGACAAGCTGGCCGAGGCCGGTGTGAAGGTGGCGGTGGTCTCTGCCCCCTGCTTCGAAGCCTTCGCCGAACAACCCGACGCCTACCGCGAGACGGTGCTCGGCAGTGCGCCGCGCATCGGCGTCGAGGCGGCGATCCGCCAGAGCTGGGGCGGGCTGCTGCGCCCGGACGACGCCTTTGTCGGCATGACCGGCTTCGGCGCCTCTGCCCCGGCGGGCGCGCTTTACGAACATTTCGGCATCACGGCGGAGGCCGTCATGGCCGCCGCAAAGACCCTTATCTGACGACCCAGGAGGAAACATGACCGTCAAGGTAGCAATCAACGGCTTTGGCCGTATCGGCCGCAACGTGCTGCGCGCCATCGTCGAATCGGGCCGCACCGACATTGAAGTGGTCGCGATCAACGATCTCGGGCCGGTGGAAACCAATGCCCACCTCATCCGATATGACTCGGTGCACGGCAAGTTCCCCGGCACCGTGACGGTGGATGGCGATACAATCGACGTGGGCCGTGGCCCGATCAAGGTGACCGCGATCCGCGATCCGAAAGAGCTGCCCTGGGGCGATGTCGATATCGCGATGGAATGCACCGGCATCTTCACCGCCCGCGACAAGGCCGCCTTCCACCTCGAAAACGGCTCCAAGCGCGTGCTGGTCTCGGCCCCGGCCTCGGGCGCCGACAAGACCATCGTTTACGGCGTCAACCATGACACGCTGACCAGGGACGATCTCGTCGTCTCCAACGCGTCGTGCACCACCAACTGCCTCTCGCCGGTGGCGAAGGTTCTGCAGGATACAGTAGGCATCACCCGTGGTTTCATGACCACCATTCACTCCTATACCGGCGACCAGCCGACGCTGGACACGATGCACTCGGACCTCTACCGCGCCCGTGCCGCCGCGATGTCGATGATCCCGACCTCGACAGGTGCGGCCAAGGCTGTGGGCCTCGTGCTGCCGGAACTCAACGGCAAGCTCGACGGGGTGGCGATCCGGGTGCCCACCCCGAACGTCTCGGTCGTCGACCTCACCTTCGAGGCGAGCCGCGCCACCAGTGTGGACGAGATCAACGACGCGATCCGCAAGGCCGCCGATGGCCCGCTGAAAGGCATCCTCGGCTATACCGATCTGCCCAACGTCTCCATCGACTTCAACCACGACCCGCATTCGTCAACCTTCCACATGGACCAGACCAAGGTGATGGACGGCACCTTCGTCCGCATCCTGAGCTGGTACGACAATGAATGGGGCTTCTCCAACCGCATGGCCGACACCGCCGTCGCCATGGGCAAGCTGATCTGAGCGCAGGACGCCGCGAACCGGACCCCCGGTTCGCGGACCGATTTGTGCCTGAAACACCAAGGATAGAGACACATGGCTCTTATTTCGCTGCGTCAATTGCTGGATCACGCCGCCGAGAACGATTACGGCGTGCCGGCCTTCAACATCAACAACATGGAACAGGGCCTTGCGATCATGAACGCGGCCCGGAAGGTTGACTCTCCGGTCATCCTCCAGGCCTCGCGCGGCGCCCGCTCCTATGCCGGCGACATCATGCTGCGCCACATGATCCAGGCGCTGACCGAGATGTATCCCGACATCCCCATCGTCATGCACCAGGACCACGGCAACAGCGAGGCCACCTGCATCTCGGCGATCAAGCACGGCTTCACCTCGGTGATGATGGATGGCTCGCTCAAGGCCGACATGAAAACGCCCGCCGACTGGGATTACAACGTCGACATCACCCGCCGCGTGGCGGAGATGGCGCATTGGGTTGGCGCATCGGTCGAGGGGGAGCTGGGCGTGCTCGGCTCGCTCGAAACCGGCGAGGCGGCGAAGGAGGATGGATCGGGCGCCGAAGGCAAGCTCAGCCATGACCAGCTTCTGACCGACCCGGACGAGGCGCTGGAATTCGTCAAGCTGACCAAGGTGGATGCGCTTGCCATCGCCTGCGGCACCTCGCACGGCGCCTACAAGTTCTCGTCGAAGCCCACCGGCGACACGCTGGCGATCAGCCAGATCGAGGCGATCCACGCCAAGATTCCGAACGTGCACCTCGTCATGCACGGCTCGTCCTCGGTGCCGCAATATCTGCAAGACCTGATCAACGAGTTCGGCGGCGAGATGCCGCAGACCTATGGCGTGCCGGTCGAAGAGATCGAGCGCGGCATCAAGTCGGGCGTGC
Source organism: Sinisalibacter aestuarii (assembly GCF_027923545.1). Lineage (GTDB taxonomy): Bacteria > Pseudomonadota > Alphaproteobacteria > Rhodobacterales > Rhodobacteraceae > Sinisalibacter > Sinisalibacter aestuarii. Next base: position 111,620 of record NZ_BROH01000001.1, read on the forward strand.
GCAAGGTGAACATCGACACCGATAACCGGATGGCCCTGACCGGCCAGTTCCGCAAGGTGGCGACGGAGAAGCCCAAAGAGTTCGACCCGCGCAAGTTCATGATCCCGGCGATGGAGGAAATGGAGAAGCTCTGCCTCGACCGGTTCGAGCGCTTCGGCACCGCCGGCAACGCCTCGAAGATCAAACCCATCGACCTCGACGACATGGCCAAACGCTACGCCGACGGCTCGCTCTGAACCTTTCCGCGCGCCCGGCCCCGCCCGGGCGCGCGCTCTCTGACCCGAGAGTAAATCGCGCGAACGACCCTCTCTGGAGAAACGCTATGGATCAATCCAACCGCTACGCCCGCCTCGATCTGAACGAAGCCGACCTGATCGCCGGCGGCCGCCACGTGCTCGTGGCCTATATCATGAAGCCGAAAGCCGGTTACGGCTATCTCGAAACCGCCGCCCACTTCGCTGCCGAAAGTTCGACCGGCACCAATGTGGAAGTGTCCACCACCGACGATTTCACCCGTGGCGTCGATGCGCTGGTCTACGAGATCGACCCCGACAAGGAAGAGATGAAGATCGCCTATCCGATCGAGCTCTTCGACCGCAATATCATCGACGGCCGGGCCATGCTCGCCTCGTTCCTCACCCTCGCCATCGGCAACAATCAGGGCATGGGCGATGTCGAATATGCCAAGATGTATGATTTCTGGCTGCCGCCCGCCTATCTGCGCCTGTTCGATGGCCCCTCGATGAATATCGAAGACATGTGGCGCGTGCTCGAACGCCCGATGCAGAACGGCGGCATGGTCGTCGGCACGATCATCAAGCCGAAACTCGGCCTGCGCCCGCAGCCCTTCGCGGATGCCTGCTACGAGTTCTGGCTGGGCGGCGACTTCATCAAGAACGACGAGCCGCAGGGCAACCAGGTGTTTGCGCCGCTGAAGGAAACCATCGCGCTCGTCGCCGACGCAATGAAGCGCGCGCAGGACGAGACCGGCGAGGCCAAGCTGTTCTCGGCCAATATCACCGCCGACGACCACTACGAGATGCTGGCGCGTGGCGAATACATCCTCGAAACCTTCGCGGAGAATGCCGATCACGTCGCCTTCCTCGTCGATGGTTATGTGGCCGGCCCCGCCGCCGTGACCACCGCCCGCCGCGCCTTCCCGGGCCAGTTCCTGCATTACCACCGGGCGGGGCACGGTGCGGTGACCAGCCCGCAGGCCAAGCGCGGCTACACCGCCTTCGTGCATTGCAAGATGTCGCGCCTCTCGGGCGCTTCGGGTATCCACACCGGCACGATGGGCTATGGCAAGATGGAAGGCGAAGCCGACGACAAGAACATCGCCTACATGCTGGAACGCGACTCGGCGGACGGCCCCTATTACCACCAGGAATGGCAGGGCATGAAGGCCACCACCCCGATCATCTCGGGCGGCATGAACGCGCTGCGCCTGCCGGGCTTCTTCACCAACCTGGGTCATTCCAACGTGATCCAGACCTCGGGCGGCGGCGCCTTCGGCCATGTCGATGGCGGCACCGCCGGGGCAAAATCGCTGCGTCAGGCGCATGATGCCTGGATGGCTGGGGCGAACCTCGTGGACTACGCCAAGGAGCACAAGGAACTGGCCCGCGCCTTCCTGAGCTTCGAAAAGGATGCCGACGCGCTCTATCCGGGCTGGCGCGACGCGCTCGCCAGCGCCGTGGCGTGATGACAATCGCCTGCCCGGGAGGCTATACCCCGGGCAGGCACCATCGCCGGGCCACGTGCCCGATTTGAGATTTGGGAGAGAACCATGCCCTTTGACCGTTCCATCAAGATCGCGCCGTCGATCCTGTCGGCCGATTTCGCCAATTTCGGCCAGGAGATCCGGGCCATCGAAGCGCAGGGCGCCGACTGGGTGCATGTGGATGTGATGGACGGGCATTTCGTGCCCAACCTCACCTTCGGCCCGCCCGCCGTGAAAGCCTTTCGCCCGCATGTGAAAACCTTCATGGACGTGCACCTGATGATCGCCCCGGTCGATCCCTATATCGAGGCCTATGCCGAGGCAGGCGCCGACATGATCGTTGCGCATTGGGAGGCCGGCCCGCACCCGCACCGCACCCTGCAGGCGATCAAGGCAACCGGCGCGAAATGCGGCATCAGCCTCAACCCCGGCACTCCGGCAAACGTGATCTCCGAACTGCTCGACCTCGTCGACATGGTGCTGGTGATGAGCGTGAACCCCGGTTTCGGCGGCCAGAAGTTCATCCCCTCCTCGATCAACAAGGTGCGCCAGGTGCGCGAGATGATCGGCGACCGCGAGATCCACATCCAGGTGGATGGCGGCGTGGACCCGACCACGGTCGGCCCGCTGGTGGCCGCCGGGGCCGATTGCTTCGTCGCCGGTTCGGCGGTGTTCAAGGGCGGCTCGGTCGACAACCCCGAAATCTACGGCCAGAACATCCGCGCGATCCGCGAAGCGGCGGAAGGTGCGCTGAAGAGCGCGGCCTGACGCCATGCGGATCACGCGCCGCACATTGCTTTCGGGGGCCGCGGCGGGCATCGCCACCGCGGCCTTCCGCCCGCACGCAGCCTGGGCGGAGACGCACTTCACGCTGGGCGGGATGGAGGTGACCACCCTCAGCGACGGCTATCTCACCCAGCCCGCCGATTTCATGTTCGCCCCGATGCCGCAGGATGAGCTTGCCGCCTATCTCGCCAGCCAGGGCATGGAGCGCGACGCGCCGCTCACACCGCCCTGCAATGTGACACTGGTGCGCCACGAAAACCGGGTAATCCTGTTCGATGCCGGGTCCGGCACCGGTTTCATGGACTCGGTTGGCGCTCTGCCCGATGCGCTCGCGGCGCTCGGCGTCGATCCCGGCGATATCACCCACGTGGTCTTCACCCACGGCCATGCCGACCATCTCTGGGGCGTGATCGACGATTTCGACGAGCCGTTCTTTTTCAACGCCGCGCATCTGATGGGCCGGGTCGAGTTCGATTATTGGAACGATCCGGCCACGATAGACACGATTTCCGAAGACCGCGTGCCGATGGCCGCCGGGGCAAAGCGGCGGCTCGATCTCGTCGGCGAGCACTTCACGCTGTTCGAGGACGGCGCCGAGGTGCTGCCCGGCGTGATCGCACAGGCCACCTTCGGCCATTCTCCCGGCCATATGAGCTTTGCGCTGGCCGATGGCGGGCAGGCCGCGATGGTGGTGGGCGACGCGATCCTCAACGATCACACCGCCTTCGCGCACCCGGACTGGCCGATCGGCGCCGACAGCGACCTTGAGGCAGCCGCCCGCATGCGCGCGGGCCTGCTCGACCAGCTCGCCGCCGAGGCGATGCCGATGATCGGCTTTCATCTGCCCAATGGCGGTGTCGGCCATGTCGACCGTTTCGAGGGGGCCTTCCGCTTCGTCCCCGCCTGACCCAAACGCGAACAGGAACAGGAGATTACAATGGGTACCAACCCTCCCGTCTGCGACTTCGGCGCGCCGATCCACGATTTCAGCCTGCCCGGTACCGATGGCAAGACCTGGACCCTCGCCGATGTGAAGGGCGAGAAGGGCACGCTGGTGATGTTCATCTGCAACCACTGCCCCTACGTGATGGCGGTGATTGACCGGATCGTGCGCGATGCAAAAGAGCTGCAGGCGCTGGGCGTTGGCGTGGTTGCGATCAGTTCCAACGATGTTGTCACCTACCCGCAAGACGGCCCCGAGCACATGGTGACGCTCGCCGAGGAGCACGGCTTCACCTTCCCCTATCTCTATGACGAGAGCCAGGATGTGGCGCGGGCCTACGAAGCGGCCTGCACCCCCGATTTCTTCGGCTACAACGCTGCAGGCGAATTGCAGTATCGCGGCAGGCTCGATGAATCCCGCCGCGAAGCCGCGCCGGCGGATGTGCGTCGCGACCTGTTCGAAGCGATGAAGCTGGTCGCCGCGACCGGCAAAGGGCCGCAGGAGCAGGTTGCCTCTATCGGTTGCTCGATCAAGTGGAAGGATTAGAGCCATGAATATCGTCTTCGATCTCGACGGCACACTGGTCGACAGCGCGCCCGATCTCATGATCGCATCCAACAAGATGCTGCGGGGCGAGGGGCTGGAGCCGCTCGACCTGGCCACGATCACCTCGTTCGTCGGCAATGGCTTGCCCAAGCTGGTCGAGCGGGTGCTGCGCGCGCGCGGCATCGCCACCTCGCAATTCGAGCGGCTCTATGACGAGGTGCGCGATTTCTACAATGCCGCGCCTGCGGACGAGAGCAAGCCGATGCCCGGCGTCATGGCGCTGCTCGACAAGCTCAAGGCCGATGGCCATCGCCTTGGCATCTGCACCAACAAACCGGAGGAGCCGGCCCGGCTGATGCTGAATCTGCTTGGATTAGAGCCGTATTTCGACACCGTGGTGGGCGGCGATGCCCTGCCCGAGAAAAAGCCGCATCCCGCCCCGCTCAACCTTGCGTTCGAGCGTCTCGGCCCCGGCGCGCGGCTCTATGTCGGCGATAGCGAGGTGGATGCCGAAGTGGCGCTTGCCGCCGAAGTCACCTTCGCGATCTATGCGCATGGCTACCGCAAGCAGGCAATCGACGGGCTGCCGCACGATTTCCGCTTCGATCATTTCGAAGAGCTTGGCCCGATCATCGACACGCTTCCCGAGGCCGAGACCGCCGCATGATTCTGCAGGCCCTGATCTTCGACGTCGATGGCACACTGGCCGAGACGGAAGAAGCCCACCGCGCCGCCTTCAACCGGACCTTCGAGGCCCATGACCTCGGCTGGCACTGGTCGATGGAGGATTACCGCTGGCTGTTGAAAACCACCGGCGGCAAGGAGCGGATGCGGGCCTGGCAGGCCACATTGCCACCGGAGGCACGCCGCATGTCGGACGACGAGATCGCCGCTCTGCACAAGGAAAAGACGGCCACCTATGGCGCGATCCTCGGCGCGGGCGAGCTGGCGCTGCGCCCCGGCGTTGCCGCACTGATCGACGCCGCGCGCGATGCCGGCCTGCGCATCGCCGTGGCCACCACCACGAACCTGCCCAACGTCGCCGCGCTCACCCGCTGCTGCTGGAACACCGAGCCGGACGCGGTGTTTGACGTGATCGCGGCGGGCGACGAGGTGAAGGCGAAAAAGCCCGCCCCCGATGTGTTCGAGCTTGCGCTCGACCGGCTCGGACTCGCCCCCGGCGCCTGCGTGGCGTTCGAAGACAGCCTGAACGGTGTACATTCGGCCAGGGGCGCGGGGCTGCCAGTGGTGGTGACCCCGTCGGTCTATACCGACGATCAGGATTTCTCCGCCGCCGAGATGGTCCGCCCGAGCCTCGAAGGGCTAAGCGTCGGCACCCTGGCCGCGCTCCTTGCGGCGTAGCTGCGCCAGCATCTCCTCGTTGATATAACCGTCCGGCAGCCGCCGCTGGGCAATCTGCCAGTTGCGCGCGGCGCGCAGCGTGTTCGGCCCGCGCAGCCCGTCGATACCCAGCGTGTCGAACCCTGCCCGCGTCAGCAGGTATTGCGCCTCGCCGATATCGTCGCGCGTCAAGACCCGGTCCTGCTGCGGCCAGGTGCCGTGGAAGGGGCGCCCGCCGACGATCCGGTGCGACAGATGCCCGATCGCAATCGCATAGGCCTCGGACTTGTTGTAACTGGTGATGACGTGGAAGTTGCGCAGCACGAACAGCGCCACGCCGCGCGCACCGGCGGGCAGCAGGATCGAGCCCGGCCCGTAATCCGGCACCGGCTCGCCATCGGCCGCCACCACCCCCATCCGGGCAAGATCCCGCGACGGCATGATCTGATCGAGCCCGGTCAGCGCATAGTCGAACCCATCGGGCAGGCGCAGCTCCAGCCCCCAGGGCTGGCCCTTCTTCCAGGCGTGCTTTTGCAGGTAATTGGCGATCGAGGCGAGCGCGTCGGTCGGGTCGTCGCCGCAAATATCGGGAATGCCGTCGCGGTCGAAATCCACCGCGAAATCAATAACCGAGCTGGGCATGAACTGGCCGTGGCCAATCGCGCCGGCCCAGGAGCCGCGCAGCGCAACGGGTGCGCAGCCGCGCGTCTGGATCAGCCGGAACGCGGCGATCAGCTCTTCCTCGAAATACCGCGCCCGCGCCCCGCGCCAGGCCAGGGTGGCCAACGCCGAGAGCGTGGGCACCTCACCGCGCACCACGCCATAGCCGGTTTCCAGCCCCCAGATCGCGGTGACGATCTCGGGTTCGACGCCAAACGCCTTTTCGATCCGGTTGAACAGATCGCGGTGGCGGCGCAGCATCTGACGGCCGTTTCGCGCCCGCTCGTCGGAGGCCGCGATTTCGAGATAGTCCCAGATCGCGAGCGAGAATTCCTTCTGGTTCGCCTGCCGGTCGAGCACGTCAGGCAGAAATTCGATGCCCGCCGTCGCCTGGTCGAAGACACGCTTGCGCACCTGCCGCTCAAGCGCGCGCGGCTTCAACTCCTGCGTGATCCAGTCGCGAAATGCGCTGTTTTCCTTGTCGTGCGGCACCGTATTCACCGGGTCGCCTCACTGCGTTTCGCCACATAAACCAATGGCACCATCATACGTCACTTCCGCCTTCTCCGGACCTTTTTTGCTGTTTTCTCGTTGCTGCGGCGGGCTTTGGCCGCCTTGCGCTGCACCGGCTTTCCACCACGCGGGGTCCGGCCGCGCAGGGTTGGCAGGGTGGTTCCGTCGACCTCGATCAGTTCGAGCATCAGCCCGCCGGTCACCGGCACCGCTTCCGCCAGCCGCACCAGCACCCGCTGGCCGACCGAAAGGGTGAGCCCGCTGTGCTCGCCGGTGAGGGTCTGCGCATCGCCATCGTAACGGAAATATTCCGCGCCGATGGTCGAGACCGGGATGAGCCCGTCAGCCCCGGTTTCATCGAGCTTCACGAAAGCGCCGAAGCGCTGGATGCCCGAGATCCGGCCAGCAAACTCGTTGCCCACGCGGTCGGAAAGATAGGCGGCGAGGTAACGGTCGGTCGTGTCGCGCTCGGCGGCCATCGAGCGGCGCTCGGTGTCGGAGATATGCTGCGCGGTGGCTTCGAGCTGGTCGATATCCTCGGGCGAAAGCCCATCCTTGCCCCAGCCATGCCCCGAGATCAGCGCGCGATGAACGATCAGGTCGGAATAGCGCCGGATCGGCGAGGTGAAATGCGCGTAGTTGCGCAGCGCGAGGCCGAAATGGGCGAAGTTTTCAGGGCTGTAATAGGCCTGCGTCATCGAGCGCAGCGTGGTGATGTTGATCAGCTCGTCAAACTCGCTGCCCTCGGCCTGGGCGAGCAACTGGTTGAGGTGGCGGGTTTTCAGCACCTGCCCTTTGGCGAGCGTGAACCCGCTGGCCTGCGCCACCTCGCGCAAAGCCTCCAGCTTCTCTGGGCTCGGCTCCTCATGGACGCGGAACAGAAGCGGGCGCTTCAGCCGGTTCAGCTCTTCGGCGGCGGCGACATTGGCGAGGATCATCATTTCCTCGATCAGCCGGTGCGCATCGTAGCGTTCGGCAAAGCGCACGCTCTCTACCTTGCCTTCCTCGGTGAGCACGATCTTGCGCTCCGGCAGGTCGAGATCCAGCGGCTGGCGCTGCGCACGGGCGAGTTTCAACGCGCGATAGGCGGCGAAGAGCGGGTGGATCACCTCGTCCATCAACGGCGCGCAGGTCTCGTTCGGCGTGCCGTCCTCGGCCTCCTGCACCTCGCGGTAATTGAGCGAGGCGCGCGACTTCATCAGGCCGCGGATAAAGCTGTGACTCTTCTTCTCGCCCTGCGCGTCGATCACGATCCGGGCAGCGAGGCAGGCACGCGGCACGCCCTCGTGCAGCGAGCAGAGATCGCCCGACAGCCGGTCGGGCAGCATCGGCACCACACGGTCGGGAAAATAGGTGGAATTGCCCCGCCTGCGCGCCTCGCGGTCGAGCGCCGAGCCGGGGGTGACGTAATGCGCCACATCGGCAATGGCGACCCAGATGACGAAACCGCCCGGGTTCTTCGGATTGTCGTCGGCATGGGCGTAGCAGGCATCGTCATGATCGCGGGCATCGGCCGGGTCGATGGTGACGAGCGGCAGGTGGCGCAGGTCTTCCCGGCCCTTGAGGCCGGCGGGCTTCCACGCATCGGCCTCGGCGATCACGTCATCGGGGAAATCGTCGGGAATGCCATGCTGGTGAATGGCGATGAGCGAGACGGCGCGCGGTTCTGTCGGGTCGCCGAGCCGGGCGACGATCTTCGCCTTCGGCAGCCCCATCCGGGCGCGCGGGCCGGTCTGCTGCGCCTCGACAAGCTCGCCGTCTTTCGCGTCTTCGGTCGCTCCGGCGGGCACCATCCATTCCTTGTCGGCGCCCTTGTCGATGGGCACCACCCGGCCGCCTTCCGCCCCTTTGCGGAAGATGCCGAGGATGCGGTGCGCGGCCTGCCCGATGCGGCGGATCAGCCGCGCCTCATAATCATGATCCTCGCCCTTCACCTCGGTCATCCGGCACAGGATCCGGTCGCCCGGCTTCAGCGCCGGATCGCCGGGCTTTGCCACGAACACCACACGCGGCGGCGCGCCCTCGCCCTGCCATTCCAGCGGGTTGGCGAAGAGATCGCCATCGGGCGTGACCTCGCCCACCTCAAGCACTGCGACAGGCGGCAGCTTGTCGGGATCGCGATAGGTTTTGTTGCGTTTCGCCAGATGGCCTTCATCCTCAAGCTCGCGCAGGATGCGCTTCAGCTCGATCCGGTCGGACCCGTTGATTCCAAAGGCCTTCGCGATATCGCGCTTCGAAGCCAGGGTGGGGTTATCGGAAATCCAGGCGAGGACTTCATCTTTGGACGGAATACGTGTCATGCGCCCGGCCTAGCACGGGCCGGCGCAAAGGTCAGCGGGAAAGACGCATTAAATCTGACCCTACGTCAACATCGGCGAGAACCGGCAGATAGGCGACCGAAAGTCCGGGCAGGCTCGCCAGCGTATCGGTCAGCGCGTGCTCGCTCGACCAGCGCACGTTTTGGAACAGGCGCGCGGGGATTGCGGGCCTGCGTTTCAGCCCGATCCCCCAATAGCCGCCGTCCTGCGCCGGGCCAAAGACGGCATCTTGGCTGCCAAGCGCCCGGAAGCCGGTGGCAATATGAGCGCGGGTGATGCCGGGAATATCGGCGCCGATAATCAGCACCGGCCCCGGCGGCTGGGTGCGAAAGACATGACCCATCCGCGCCCCGAGATCGCCCGGCCCCTGCGCGATGCGAGGCAGCGGCGGCAGAGCGCGGCTCGACAGCGCGGTATCGGGGGTGACGGCAAGGAGCGTATCCCAGCGCGGATCCTGCATCGCGCGCGCGAGCATGGCGATACGGTGACGAAACCACCACGCGGCGCGGACCATGCCGATATCACGCCCGAGCCGCGTTTTGACCCGCCCCGCGCGCGGCTCTTTCACCATGATGACGAGACGGGGGCGTTTGGCTGGCCCCACCCTCCGCGCACAATTCCACTTATCCGGATAACTGGTTTTCCGGATAAGTGGATTCTGTCTCGCATGATGCCAATACATTGAATTTATGATATAATATCTGATGCCGGTTGCGAGCTCATGGTTAACCGAACGTTGACGGCCCAGGTCAGACCGCCGAGGCTCACCCGAAATAATCCCGGATGATCCGCCCATAGATCCGCTTGAGCTGCGCGATCTGCGCCAGTTCGACCCGTTCGTCCACCTGATGCATCGTCTTGCCGACCAGGCCGAATTCCACCACCGGGCAATGGCTCTTCACGAAGCGTGCGTCCGAAGTTCCGCCGGAGGTGGAGAGCACCGGGGTCACCCCTGTCTCCGCCGCCACCGCCGCAGCCACCAGGTCCGACAACGGCCCCGGCGGGGTGAGGAAGCTCTCGCCTGAAACCTTCACATTCATCGTGACGGCAATCCCGGTTTCAGCCTCGATCTTCGCCGCTTCGTCCTGCAACCACGCGGTCAGGCCATCGGAGCTGTGAGCATCGTTGAAACGGATGTTCACCGTCGCCCTGCATTCGGCGGGGATCACGTTGGTGGCGGGGTTTCCGGTGTCGATGGTGGTGACCGCCAGCGTCGAGGCATCGAAATGCGCGGTGCCTTCGTCGAGCACATGGGCGTCGAGCCGGGCCATCAGCCGGGCCAGCGCCGGCACCGGGTTTTTCGCGCGGTGCGGATAGGCGGAATGGCCCTGAACGCCGCGCGCGGTGAAAAACGCGGTCATCGAGCCGCGCCGGCCGATCTTCATCATCTCGCCCATCCGGTCGGGGCACGTGGGCTCGCCGACGATACAGGCGCTCATCGCCTCGCCATGCTCCACCATCCAGTCGAGCAGTGCAGCGGTGCCGTCCGTCGCATCGCCTTCCTCGTCGCCGGTGACGGTCACAATCAGCGCGCCATCCTCGGGCAGATCGCCCGCCGCGTCGATGGCGGCGGCCACCCAGGCGGCCACGCCCGATTTCATGTCGGTCGCACCCCGGCCCCAGACCTGTCCGTCTTTCTCCTCCGCGCCGAACGGGTCCACGCTCCAGGCCGCCCCATCGCCCACCGGCACCACATCGGTATGACCGTTGAAGCCGAGCGTGCGCGCGGCGCCCCTGGGGCCGATCCGGGCAAACAGGTTCGCCACCCCGCCGCGATCCACGCGGATGCAGCTGAATCCGGCCTCCGAAAGCAGGGCTTCGAGCAGCACCAGCGCACCGCCCTCCTCCGGGGTCACCGAAGGGCAGCGAATAAGGGCCTTGGTCAGCGCAACCGCATCGGTCTCGGGCATCGTGATCTCCAGCCTGGCAATTCGCGCCGTGATACACCGGCGGCGGCGCGGCGGCAAATGTGGCGTCCGGGCGACAGGTGCCCCGCGACAAAGCATGCGCCCCAACAAGGTCTTAACAAATCAGAATATTTTTCGCATATTGGCCGCAATAATAATCCCGAGGCAGGGGTGCCGGGCCGGTAAAGCGCAATATAGGCGCAGGCTCGCGAGCGGTTAGACTAAATCTGGGGCAAATGCCCCCGTCTTTGCCGTGCGTCCTGTCACTGAGGGGCAGGAGGCAGGTTTATGGTTGCAGCATCGGAACTCCCGATCACAACCAGCGCAAGCGCCATGCAGATGGCGCGGACGATCTTTGGCGAGGGCACGACCGTCGTCTCTGCGTCCTATTCCGGCGACAACCGCTCGTCCGGCATCTACAGCAATGGCGACAGCGTTTCGCCCTATGTGACCCCGTCCGATACCGGCGTGATGCTCTCGACGGGGCATCTGGCCGACTTCACCAATCCCGCCTCGTCGTCCGGCTGGGGCTGGTGGAGCCAGCAGGCCGAGGCCAATCAGAGCGGCGACACCTCCACCAATACCTCCGGGGTCAACAACGATTCCGATTTCAACGCGCTGGTCGGCACCAATACCTACGATGCGTCGATCCTCGACGTCGATTTCATCCCCGACGACGATGTGATGTCGCTCCAGTTCGTGTTTTCCTCCGAGGAATATCCCGAATACGCGGGCTCGATCTACAACGACATTGTCGGGGTCTGGGTGAACGGCCAGCCCGTCGAGCTTTCCATCGGCGGCAACACCTCGGTGGGCGGCGTCAACGCCGCGTCCAACGAGAACCTCTACGTCAGCAATACCGGCAGCCAGCACAATACCGAGATGGACGGCTTCACGGTGACGATGACGCTGACCATGCCAGTCATCCCCGGCGAGGTGAACTCGATCCGCATCGGCATCGCCGACGTGACCGATACGAACTATGATTCGACCCTGCTGATCGCCGCCAAGTCGGCGCAGACAGTGCTGATCGCGGGCGACGATTCGGTCAATGTCGCGCCGGGCCAGAGCGTCAATGTCGATGTGCTGGCCAACGATGACGGCCCGGGCAACGCAACGCTCTACATCACCCATATCAACGGCATCGAGGTTTCGGCGGGTGACAGCATCACGCTCACCACCGGGCAGGTCATCACGCTCAATGCCGATGGCACGCTGGGCGTTGCCGCCGACGCGGATGAGGAAAGCGTCAACTTCTCCTACACGGTGGCGGCGGGCAACGGGGCCTCGTCGGTCACCGATACCGCTTTCGTCACGATCCATTCGATCCCCTGCTTTGTCGAGGGCACGCTGATCGCCACGCCACAGGGCGACGTGACCGTTGAGAGCCTGCAGCCGGGCGATCTGGTGCTGACCCAGGACAATGGCCCACAGCCCGTGCGCTGGATCGGGATGCGGCGGGTGCCCGCCGAGGGCAGCCTGGCCCCGATCGCCATCGCGCCCGACACCTTCGGCAGCCACCGCCGCCTGCTCGTCTCGCCGCAGCACCGGGTGCTGATCCGCGATGCGCTGGCGGAGCTTCTGTTCGGCGACACCGAGGTGCTCGTGGCCGCCAAGGATCTGGTGAACGACAGCACCGTGCGCCCGGTGATCGGCGGCGAGGTGGTCTATGTGCATATCCTGTTCGACGAGCATCAGGTGGTGTATTCCGAAGGGCTGGCGACCGAGAGCTTCCTGCCCGGCCCGCACACGACCAAGGGCTTCGAACGTGAGATCGTCGATGAGATCCGGGCGATCTTTCCAGAGCTCGACCCCGAAACCGGCGCCGGCTACCCCCCTGCCGCCCGGCGCACGCTGAAAGCCTATGAGGCGCAATTGCTCCTGGGCGCGTCCGACGAGGCGGCGGCATGAGCTGGATCGCGGTTACAGATCTGACGCGACCGCTCTTCAACATCCGCGGCATCGGCGTTGCCCCGGACGCACCTGGCGCGCGCCCGCCGGTTCAGCCCGATGAAATCCTGCCGCGCGGCACGATGATGCTCGAACTGCGCTACAACGTCGAACCGGGTGTCACGCAGACCCTGCTGGACTACCACCGCAGCCGGGGCTGGGCGCGTAGCCTGCGCGTCACGCTCGATGGCGCGGGGGTGCTCAGGGTGTCGTCCCGGCAGGGCCTGTCCGGCTCCGAGGCCAGTATTCGCCTGCCCATGCCTGCCCGCGACAGTCGCTTGCGGGTCAGCTATGCCTGGGATGCGCCGCTCCGGCAGGGGCTGCTCACCGTCGAAATGCTGGACGAGGGGCAGATGTATCAGGCGGGCGTCGCCGCCCCGGTGCCGCTGCCGGTCGAAGATCTTCGGTTGATCCTGCGCAACACCGGACCGGCCCAGATCGCCGCCAACGTGATCTTCCTCGCCTTCGCCGACAGCATCGAGCCTGTCGGCTTCGGCATCGGCATTCTTGCCGGCACGCTTGTCGACACCGCCTCCGGCCCGGTGCCCGTCGAGCGGCTGCGGCTCGGTGACCCGGTCACCACCGCCACATCGGGCCGCCAGCCGGTGCGCTGGATCGGCAAGCGCACGGTTCCCGCCTTTGGCAGTTTCCAGCCGGTGCGCCTGCGCAAGCCCTTCTTCGGCCTCAATGCCGATGTGACGCTCGCCCCCGATCACCGGGTGCGGATCGACTTTGCCGAAGCCGAATACATCCTCGGCACCGACGAGGTGCTTCTGCCTGCCGCGCATCTGCTCAACGGCCAGCACGCCCGGCATGAGCGCAGCAACCGGCTGGTGACCTATTATCAGGTGCTGCTCGACGTGCACGATTGCCTGCTGCACGCCGGCATCTGGGCCGAGAGCCTGTATGTGGGCACCATTGCGCGCCGCCCCGACGTGGCGCGCAGCACCGTACTGGGCGACATGCCCGGCACCGCCATTCCGCAGCACCGCGCCTTCTCGCACCACCGTCTGAACGATGTCGAGGCGCGCAGTCTGGCTTCGGCATTGCGGCACGCCTGAGCCATTGCTCCGGCTGGACAGGTCTGCGCCGGGCTGCCACTCTGCCGCCAATACAAACGCACAGGAGCACAACATGCGCCGTATTGTTTCAGCCCTTTCCCTCGCCCTCATCCTGCCGCTTGCGGCCTGTTTCGATGCCGATCTGTCAATCAGCTTCATCGACGACAACACCGCCGAAGGCACGATGGTGATGACCGCGACGCCCGAGTTCTACGCGATGGCCAGCTCCGGCACCGAGCCGTTCTGCGAGGATGTCGAGGCGACACTGGAAGACGGCAGCCATACCTGCACCGAGACCTTCTCGGGCACCATCGACGAAATCCTCAACGATCCCGACATGGCCGAAGGGATGACCATCGCGCGCAATGACGATGGCACGCTGTTCGTCGCCTTCGACCTTGGCGACATGACCCAGGACGTGGCGCCGCCGGAAGAAGCCGGGGCCGAGGCCGACCAGATGAAAGAGATGATGAAGGCCGCCTTCATGGGCCATTTCATCACCGTCAACGTCTCAGGCGCAGAGATCATCGAAACCAACGGCACGGTGTCGGAGGATGGCGCCACCGCCACCTTCACGATCCCGCTGGAAACGCTGCTGGCCGATCACAACGACATGCCCGAGGCTTTCGAGGTGCTCCTGCGCCCTGGCGCTTAGGGCAGCGGCCACACCCCGATCACCGGCATATGCAGCCATAGCAGCAGGCCCCAGAGGCCGAGGCCGACGACCACCCGCACAAGCCCGCCCGGCGTGACCTCGACGCGCCGGGCGGTTTGCGTCAGCCGCTCCCATTGCGCGCCCATCTGCCGCCGCTTGCGCCGGTCGATCAGCGTCGTGCCGAGGATGGCGAAGCCGAGGAAGGTGCCGAACAGGATCACATGGGCAAGGTCGCCATTGGGCACCATATGCGCCCCGGCCCACAGCCCGATAGCCACCAGCAGCGGGTGGCGCACCCAGCCGACGATGCCCGGATGCGCCGGATCGAAGGCGGCGTTGCGCCCGCCGCCGAAGGAGAGCGGGTTGGGCCGGCCGATGGCGAGCGCGACGATCACCGAGGCGAGCGCCAGCGCCACCAGCGGCACCCAGCTTTGCCATGGCTGGCGCGGCCAAAGCTCGACATAGGGCGCGCGCCCGGCGGCGACGATGAGCCAGGTGAGCACCAGCACGGACAGCGCCGAATAGGCAAGGCTGAACCCCCGCGCACCGATCAGCGCGACGATGCGCGCCTTCACCGCCGGGCGCACCGGCAGCGAATGCGAGACGAAGAACACCGCGAAGGCGAGGATGAAGCCGCTCCAGCCGGTCATGGCCTATCCCAGCACATCGGCCACCCGCGCCGCAAGCGCGTCGGGGCTGGCGCAAAAGGCGGTGGCATGGCCCAGCTCGGCGGCATCGCCATAACCCCAGCCAACGCCGATGCTTGCCATGCCCACCGCCCGGGCCGCGTCGATATCGTGGTGCCGGTCGCCGACCATGACGCAGGCGCCCGGATCAAGCCCGAGTTCCGCCAGCGCATGGGCGAGCAGCTCCGCCTTATCGTTGCGGGTGCCGTCGAGCTCGGGGCCGAATTCATGGGCAAGGTGGCGGTTCAGCCCGAAATGGGCGGTGATGCGGGTGGCATAGGCATGGGGCTTGGCGGTGGCGAGGCAGAGCCGGTAGGCCGCCGCCATTGCATCCATCGCCTCTGGAATCCCGTCGTAAACCCGGTTCTCAAACAGCCCGACGCTGGTATAGCGCTCACGGTAGAGCCGCAGCGCCTCCGCCGGATCGGGCACACCGAGGCGGGTGAAGCTGTCGATCAGCGCCGGGCCGACGACCCAGCGCAGCGCCTCGGGTGGCGGCGCGTCGATCCCAAGCGCCTCAAGCGCGTGGATCACACTGGCGATGATGCCGGGGCTCGACTCGGTGAGCGTGCCGTCGAGGTCGAGGAAAACCGTCTTCATGCGTCGTCGTAAAACGGGGTCATCTGCGCCACGATCACCGCGTTTTCCTCCAGCGCCCGCCCCATCAGCGCGCGCTCTTCGTCGGAGATATCGTGCCCGTCGGCCAACCGCTCGTCGAGCGTGCCATAGCCCGATACATCGAGCGGGGCGAGATCGGCCTGTTTCAGAATCGCCACCGTCTCGCGCACCGCCTCCGCCTCATCGACGCCCGAGGCATAGCACATCAGCGCAGCGCCGGTGCTGCCCTCCGGCAGCCCGTCATTGGGATGGCGGCCAACTTCCACGAGCAGGGTGTAGACCTGTTGGCGCTTGGGTTTTTTCGGGCGGTCAGTCAAAGGGCTTGCCTTTCGGGGTGTCGCGTCTGTCTATTGCGAAAGCGTCAGTTTCGCAATTCGTCTCCGTGTGAAAGGGGTTTCCATGCGTGCCATCCTGTCTCTCGTCGCCGTGCTCACGCTCACGGCCTGTTTCGACGCAGAAATGGTGCTCGACTTCAAGGATCGGGAGAATGTCGAGACGACAGTGACCACCGAGCTTGCCCGCGCGCTCTACGATATGTCGTCACTGAGCGATCAGGATCCTTGCGAAAACGGCATCGGCACGCTGACGGAAGAAAGCTTTACCTGCGTGCAAAGCGCCACGATGACGATCGACGAGGCCATCGCCCGGCCCAACCCGTTCAACGAGAGCGAGGAATTCGACCCGTCCGAAGGCATGACGCTGACCCGGATCGACGACAACACGATGCGGGTTTCGGTGAAGCTCGACGAGCTCAACAACCCCGACAACACGCCCGAACAGCTCGATGGTATGGGCGACATGGCTGCCGCCGCCTTCGCCGGGCATTCCATCATCTTCCGGGTGCGCGGCTACAAGATCCTCGACACCACCGGAACGCTCTCGGAAGACGGCAGGGAAGCCTCGCTCGTCGTTCCAATCACCGGGTTGCTGACCGGCAATACCGGCCTTCCGCCCGCCTTCGAGACCACGGTGCAACTGGAAAAAAGCTGCGCGTTTCTCGGGTTGTTCTGCGACTAACGCCAGACTCCGGCCTCTCCAAACCGTTTAAACCGCCTGCCGCCTGCAAGCGCGAGATGCAGCAACGAATACGTCTCTTGTTGACTGTTATGTTATGATATTACATAACATAACAAAAACGCAGGAGACCCTATGCAACCGCGCCTTCCCGTTACCGTCCTTTCCGGCTTTCTCGGCGCCGGAAAGACCACTCTGCTCAACAATGTGCTTAACAACCGCGAGGGCCGCCGCGTCGCGGTGATCGTCAACGACATGTCGGAGGTGAATATTGATGCCGACCTTGTGCGGCAGGGTGGCGCCGAGCTTTCGCATACCGAAGAAACGCTGGTGGAAATGTCCAATGGGTGCATCTGCTGCACGCTGCGGGGCGACCTGCTGGAAGAGGTGCGCCGCCTCGCCGAGCACGGATGTTACGACTACCTGCTGATCGAATCCACGGGCATCGCCGAACCCCTGCCGGTGGCCGCGAGCTTTGCCTTTCGTGATGAACAGGGCCAAAGCCTTGATGACATTGCCCGCCTCGACACGATGGTGACCGTCGTTGATGCGCTGAGCCTGCTTGCCGACTATGCCAGCCATGACTTCCTCGCCGACCGGGACGAGACGGCGGGGGATGGCGACGAGCGTCGCATCGTCGACCTGCTTGTCGATCAGATCGAGTTTGCCGATGTCGTCGTGCTCAACAAGGTTTCGGCCGCTGGCCACGAACGGGTGGCGGCGGCCCGGGCGATCATCGTGGCCCTGAACCCCGATGCGCGGGTAATCGAAACCGACTATGCGGATGTCGCGCCGGGGGCGATCCTCGATACCGGCCTGTTCGATTTCGACCGCGCCCATGAACATCCGCTCTGGGCGAAGGAACTCTATGGCTTTGAAGACCATGTGCCCGAGACGGAGGAATACGGCGTGACCTCGTTCGTCTATCGCGCCCGGCGGCCCTTCGCCCCGCAGGCAGTGCATGATGTGCTGAACGATGATCTGCCCGGCGTGATCCGGGCCAAAGGGCATCTCTGGGTCGCCACGCGGCCGGATTGGGCGGCCGAATTTGCGCTTGCAGGCGCGCTCAGCACGATCCGGCCCCTAGGCCGCTGGTGGGCTTCGGTGCCGCGCAGCCGCTGGCCGGGTGCGATGGAGGCGCAGGGTCAGATCATGGCCGCCTGGCAAGAGCCGTTCGGCGACCGGCGGCAGGAAATCGTGTTCATCGGTTCCGGAATGGATCAGGCAGCGATTACCGCTGCGCTTGACGGAGCGTTGTTCGGGCCGGACGACCGTTTTGCTCCGTCGCTGGCGGATGTGCTCGAAGATCCGTTTCCGGTTTGGGGGCAGGTATGAGGCGCAACCTGTCCAGCGGCCTCAAGTGCAGGCGCTGCGGCACCCCGATGCAGGAGTATGACCGTCTGCCACCAGTCCTGCGCCGCTGGCTGGCCGACGCCATCCTGCCTTGGTCTGCCCGCTCGGTGCACCGGGCTTGGGGGCGGGCGCGGCGCGCGAGCGATGGGTGCGAGATACGGGCGCTGGAACGTCTGACCGCTGCGGAAGCCCGGCAGATCAGCCGTGACGCACCCCATGTCTGGGGTGCGCCGGTTCCGCCGGAAATCAGTCCCGCAGAAGCTCGTTGATTCCGGTCTTCGAGCGGGTCTTTTCGTCCACCCGCTTCACGATCACCGCGCAGTAGAGGTTCACCCCGTTCTTCGAGGGCATCGAACCGGCGACGACCACCGAGTAGGGCGGCACTTCGCCATACATCACCTCGCCGGTGTCGCGGTCGACGATCTTGGTGGATTTGCCGATGAACACGCCCATGCCCAGCACCGAGCCTTCGCGCACGATGCAGCCTTCGACCACTTCCGAGCGCGCGCCGATGAAGCAATTGTCTTCGATGATGGTCGGGCCGGCCTGCATCGGTTCCAGAACGCCGCCGATGCCGACGCCGCCGGAAAGGTGCACGTTCTTGCCGATCTGGGCGCAGGAGCCGACGGTGGCCCAGGTGTCCACCATCGTGCCTTCGTCGACATAGGCGCCGAGGTTCACGAAGCTCGGCATCAGCACCACGCCGGGAGCGATATAGGCCGATTTGCGCACGACAGCGTTGGGCACGGCGCGGAAGCCAGCCGCCTGCCACTGGTTGTCACCCCAGCCGGCGAACTTCGAGTCCACCTTGTCCCACCAGCCGCCGCCCTGCGGGCCGCCGGACTGCTGTTCCATGTCCTTGATGCGGAAGCCGAGCAGCACCGCCTTCTTGGCCCATTGGTTCACATGCCAGTCGCCGCTCTCCATCTTTTCGGCCACGCGCAGGCTGCCGCCGTCGAGTGCGTTCAGCGTGTCTTCGATCGCGTCGCGGGTTTCGCCTTTGGTGGCGGGCGTGATGGTTTCGCGCGCCTCCCAGGCGGCTTCGATGGCAGCTTCAAGCTGTGCGTTGGACATGTAACTCTCCCCGATTTCGGTTCTTTCCCGGTTGCGCGATGGCTATAAGGGCTGAAACAGCCCCGCGCAATGCGGCAAGAGAGGACGAGCCGTTGACCGACGATACCCGCAGCCATCCGTTTCGCCATTCCGGGCAGGACCGCGACGCATCCCACCATTATCCCGATACGCCGCAAACCCGCTCGCCCACCTATCGGCTGGCCTATGACGACCTCGACTTCATCCTGCGCGACGAGCTGCGCCCGGTGCGTCTGCAACTGGAGCTTCTGAAGCCGGAGCTGGTGATGCAGGAGCAGGGCATCGAATCGACCGTCGTGCTCTTCGGCGGTGCGCGCATCCCCCGGCCCGAGAACAAGGATCAGGCAAAGACGAAGACGCTGGGCGAGCTGTCGCATTACTACGACGAGGCCCGCCGCTTCGCCCAGCTCGTCTCGCGGCAGTCGACGGAGAACGGGCATCGCTGCAAGGTGATCGTCTCGGGTGGCGGCCCTGGGGTGATGGAAGCGGCGAGCCGCGGCGCGGCGGATGTCGGCGGCAAATGCGTCGGCCTCAACATCGTGCTGCCGCATGAGCAGGCGCCGAACGAATGGGTCACGCCGGAGCTGTGCTTCAACTTCCACTATTTCGCCATCCGCAAGATGCATTTCCTGATGCGGGCCGAGGCGATCGTGGTCTTCCCCGGCGGGTTCGGCACGCTCGACGAGACCTTCGAGAGCCTCACCCTGATCCAGACCAAGCGGATGCGCCGCATTCCGGTGATCCTGTTCGGCCGCGACTTCTGGCAGAAGATCATCAACTGGGAGGCACTGGCCGATGCGGGCACGATCAGCCGCGAAGACCTCGATCTGTTCGAATTCGTCGAAACCGCCGAAGAGGCGATGGACATCATCGACGAGTGGGAAAGCAAGTGCGAGGTGAAGCTGAAGAACGGCGAGATCTGACCGGCGTCAGCCCTTCATGGCGGCCTCTTTCATCCGGTCAAGCAATGCTGTCTGGCTGTGGCCGGGAAACGGTGCCGCGAAACGGCGCATCAGCGTGGGATAGCCAAAGCCGATCTCGGAGGTGCGGCAGAGAAAGCGCCCGGTGATCGCATCGTGCAGCGCCAGCCCGCCGCCTGCTTCGCGCAGCGAACAGCCCCGCTCGATCAGCCGCGCGCGCAGGTCGCGCCAGCCGCCCGCCTCGATAAAATCATCGCGCACCCGCGCGCGGATCGGCGCAAGCAGATCCTCGGCGGTGCGGGGATGCCGGGCAAACCCGTCGCGCCGGTGAAAGTCGCGCTCGATGGCGAGACGGATGATCTGGCCGACCGACACATCCTCACCCCGCGCGATCTGGTCGAGCCGGGCGAGCATGCTTTGCGGAAGTTTGAACGTGACCGATTCCATAGGGCCAGTCTGGCCCGGATCGGGTTGCCGCCCGGTTAAGGCCGCCGCTCAGGCGAAGGACATGTCCGGCAGCGGGCAGACCACCTTGCGTTTGGGCAGGGTGGCGATCATCGGGCCTTCATCGGTATCCTTGATCGCGAAGCCGAAGGCGGCGAGGCGGCGTTTCCACTGCCGCCGCGACCGGGCATGGCGGCGCTGGTCGCACACGAATTCAACGATCTTCTCAACTTCGGAATTGTCGGCCATCTGACCCCCCTTCATTGCGTCAGGAGCAGAAAACCGCACCAGATTGGCGACAAATGAGCAACAATAAGACGATTCCAAGAAGATTGCCGGGGTCAGCCAGCCGATGTCTCACATGACCCGATGGACACCACGCCCATCCCCGCCTCGGCCTCGATCTCGCGCTTCGACTTGCGCGCGCGCTCGGTGGCCGATTTGAGCTGGCCGCAGGCGGCCATGATATCTTCCCCGCGCGGCGTGCGCACGGGCGAGGCATAGCCCGCCTTGTAGATGATATTGGCAAAGGTCTTGATCCGCTCGTCGGTCGAGCGCCTGTAGGGCGCACCGGGCCATTCGTTGAACGGAATGAGGTTGATCTTGGCCGGGATGCCCGCGATCAGCCGGACAAGGCGGCGGGCGTCTTCGTCGCTGTCGTTCACGCCGTCGAGCATGACGTATTCGAAGGTGATCCGCTCCGAATTGGAGAGTTTCGGATAGGCTTTCAGCGCCTCCAGCAGCGCCTCGATGTTCCACTTCTTGTTGATCGGCACCAGCTTGTCGCGGGTCTCGTCGGTGGTGGCGTGGAAGCTGATCGCCAGCATACAGCCGATCTCCTCGCCCGCACGGGCGATCTCGGGCACCACCCCGGAGGTGGACAGCGTGATCCGCCGGCGGCTGAGGCTGATCCCCTCGCCATCCATCGCGATCTTCATCGCGTCGCGCACGGCCTCGAAATTGTAAAGCGGCTCGCCCATGCCCATCAGCACGATATTGGAGAGCAGGCGGGTTTCGTCCTTCGGGTGCCGGCCCGGCTGCGGCCATTCGCCCAGATCGTCGCGCGCCACCATGATCTGGCCAACGATCTCGCCCGCCGTAAGGTTGCGCACCAGCTTCTGGGTGCCGGTATGGCAGAACGAACAGGTCAGCGTGCAGCCCACCTGGCTTGAGACGCAGAGCGTGCCGCGGTCTTCCTCGGGGATATAGACCACCTCCACCTCATGCCCGCCGGCAATCCGCACAAGGTATTTGCGGGTGCCGTCCTCGCTCACCTGCCTGGTCACGATCTCGGGCACCGCGATCTCGAAATGCTCGGCAAGCTTCGCGCGGTAATCCTTGGCGAGATTGGTCATCGCCTCGAAGTCGCGCACGCCCTTCTGATAGATCCATTGCCAGATCTGCCCCACGCGCATCTTCGCCTGCTTCTCCGGCGTGCCAGCGGCGATCAGCGCCTCACGCAGCTGGTCGCGGGTGAGGCCCACCAGATTCACCTTGCCGGAGCCATCACCCGCATCCTTGCGGGGGATGGTGAGCACGTCCTGCGTGACGGGAGCGGTGGGGCTGGTCATCTGGCAATCCTCGCGTTCTGGCGCCCATATAGGCGATTACGCGGATGTTTCAAAAGAAAACGCCCCGGACACGCGGCCCGGGGCGATGAAATTTCTGTGCTCTACTTACTTGCAGCGCGTCGCGGCGTCATCGACGGCAGCGGTGAACCCGAGCAGCGAAAACTTGTCTTCGGTGCGGGTGCCCCGGCTCGACATGGCCACCGCCACGGCATCGGCCCCGGCTTTCATCGAGGCAATGATCTTGGCGTCGTCCTCGGGGCGGGCCCAGGCCCATTCGCCATCGGTGAAGAGCTGATAGGTGGTTCCGCCGATGGTGAGCGCCACGGTCGAATCGCCGGCGAAGGGGTAACCGCCGGTAAAGCTCACCTCGCCGTTGCCACCGGGCCGGTAGCTCACGAACAGCAGGATATCGCCCCGGCTCACCGAAACGACGCTCCCATCCCTGGTGTTGACCGTTTCCTTCGGTTTGGAAACGCTCCAGCATTCTTTCGGGTCGTTCTCGACAAACACGCTCCAATCGGTGTTTGCCGCCACACGGTTGGTGCTTTCCTGCGCAACGGCCCCGCTCGCGGCAACCACAAATGCCGCGATCCCGAGACCCCGTGCGAGTTTCGAATTCATATCTTCCCAGCCTCCAGCCGTTCCTGCCTCTTGGTCCTTGCGCCACGGCGCCGGAAGCGGTCTTCTCGGTGGCGCGGACCTCGGTTCACTCTGCGGGGTCACATTAGCCGAAGATGTTGGGATTATAAAAGCCCCGTTGGCGGAAAACCGCGCGTTCCAAGGGGGATGGAGGTTCACGAATGAGTAACCCGGTGCCACTCACCGAAATCTGGCGGGGAGACAGGGTGGAGTCGCTACATCTGGGCCATGCGGTGATCTGTGCGCCGTCGGGCGAAATCCTGCGAGCCTGGGGCGATCCGGACGCGGTGATCTATCCGCGCTCGTCGGCGAAGATGATCCAGGCGCTGCCGCTGGTCGAAAGCGGTGCGGCGGAAGCCGCCGGGCTGACGAGCGAGCATCTCGCCCTGGCCTGCGCCTCGCATGACGGCGCGCATATCCATACCGACCGGGTCGACGCCTGGCTGACCGGACTCGGCCTTGACGACGACGATCTGCGCTGCGGCCCGCAAATGCCGGACGATCCGGCGGCGATGAAGGAACTTCTCTGCGCCGATGCCGAGCCGCGGCAGGTGCACAATAACTGCTCCGGCAAACATGCGGGCTTTCTGACGCTCACGAAGCATCTCGGCGCGGGTCCGGATTATGTCGGGATCGACCATCCGGTGCAGCAGGCGGTGAAAGCGGCCTGGGAAGACGTGACCGGCGAACCTGTGCAGGGCTGGTCGCCCGATGGCTGCTCGGCCCCCAACTTCGCCGGATCGCTTAAGGGGCTGGCGCGGGCGATGGCCTATTTCGCCGCCGCCCGCGAAGACGGCGACAGCCCGCGCGAGCGCGCCGCCGCCCGGCTGCGAGCCGCCATGGCGAAGCACCCCGAACTGGTGGCCGGCGAGGGCCGGGCCTGCACCCGGCTGATGCGGGCGATGAACGGCGCGGTCGTGGTCAAGACCGGAGCCGAGGCCGTGTACGTCGCGATCGTGCCGGAGCGGAAGCTCGGGGTGGCGCTCAAGATCGCCGATGGCGCCACCCGCGCATCGGAAGCGACGGTCACGGCGCTGCTCATACGGCTCGGCGTTCTGGAACGCGGCGGCGAGGCGGCGGCATCCTACCTCGACGCACCGATCCTGAACCGGCGCGGGATCACCACCGGCCATATCCGCGCGGCGCCGGGTTTGCTGGACTGACCTTACCCACGGGCGTATTGATATTCATCGGCGCGTTAAGGTTAACGTGATGTTACTCTGTGACACCATCTCATGGCAACATACTGGAATAAAATGATAATATCCGACTCCACTTATCCGGATAACTGGATTTCCGGTGATGATCAGGCGCCCCGCTGCCGGCACGCCATTGCACAAAGCGTCGCGTCCGGTGCGGGCGGGGTTGGACTGCCCGCCGCTTGCGCCCATATTGGCGGCAACACGAGACATGAAGGAGCATGACAATGCTTGAGATGGGACAACCCGCCGCCGCGCCCGCTGGCGATGACACGCTGGTGAAAGAGATCACCGAAGCCACGTTCATGGAAGATGTCGTCGAAGCCTCGAAAGAGGTGCCGGTGATCGTCGATTTCTGGGCGCCCTGGTGCGGCCCCTGCCGCACGCTCGGCCCGGCGCTGGAAAGCGCGGTGCAGGCCGCCGGCGGCAAAGTGAAGATGGTCAAGATCAACGTGGACGAGAATCAGCAGGTCGCCGCACAGCTGCGCATCCAGTCGATCCCCACCGTCTACGCCTTCTTCGATGGCCAGCCCGTTGACGGGTTTCAGGGTGCATTACCGCAAAGCCAGGTGAACGAGTTCGTCGGCAAGATGGCGGCGCTCGCCACCGAAGGCCCGCTTGCCGCCGCCGTCGCCTCGGCCGAGGAAATGCTGGAGGCCGGCGCGCTGGACGATGCCGCGCAAACCTTTGCCGCGATCCTGGAGGAAGACGAGAAGATGGCCGCCGCCTATGCCGGCCTTGCCCGGGTGAAGATCGCCCAGGGCGATCTCGACGATGCCGAGGCGGTGCTGAACGGCGCACCGGCCGAGATTTCGCATTCCGCAGAGATCGAGGGCGTACATGCCCAGATCGCGCTTGCCCGGCAGGCTGCCGAGGCCGGGCCGCTCGACGAGCTGCGCGCCAGGGTCGAGGCAGATCCGGCCGATCATGAAGCGCGTTTCGATCTCGCCAAGGCGCTACATGCGGCGGGCGACGTTGAAGGCGCGGTGAACGAGCTGATCGAGCTGTTCCGGCGCGATCGCGAGTGGAACGACGGCGCGGCCAAGGCGCAGCTCTTCACGATCTTCGATGCTCTGGCGGCGAACGATCCGGTGGCGCTGGCCGGGCGGCGCAAGCTCTCCTCGCTCATGTTCGCCTGAGATGGCGGTGCGTGCCGACCTTCCCGCGCGGCTGCCGCTCTTCCCGCTGCCGGGGGCGCTGATGCTGCCGCGCGCGCGCCTGCCGCTGCATATCTTCGAGCCGCGTTACCTGGCGATGCTCGAAGATGTGCTGAAAACGCCGGGGCGGCTGATCGGCATGATCCAGCCCGCCGACGATGCGGGCGAGCGGCTGCACCAGATCGGCTGCGCCGGGCGTGTCACCTCCTTCACCGAAACGGAGGATCACCGCTACATGATCACGCTGACCGGCATCAGCCGGTTTCGCGTCGGCACGCCCGAGGACGGCTTTACGCCCTATCTCGTCGCGCCGGTCAACTGGGATGGGTTCGAGCGCGATCTCGGGCCGTCCGAAACCGATCCGGGCTTTAACCGTAAGCCGTTTCTGAAATTGCTCGCACGCTATTTCGACGTGACCGATCTGCGCACGGACTGGGAAAGTCTCGACGAAGCCGATGACGAGCTTCTGGTCAATTCGCTGGCGATCCTCCTGCCCTTCAGCACGGAGGACAAGCAGGCGCTTCTGGAAGCGCCGTCGCTCACCACAAGGCGCGAAACATTGGTGGCGCTGATGGAATTCGAACTCGCCTCGCAAAGCAGCGGCGGCACCGAGGACAAAATGCAATGAACGACAAAACCCCCAGTGTCGACCGGCATATGCTTGAAGCGCTGGTCTGCCCGCTCACGCAGGCACGGCTGAGCTATGATGCCGATGCGCAGGAACTGATCTCCGAAGCCGCCGGCCTCGCCTTTCCGATCCGCGACGGCATTCCGATCATGCTGGTCGACGAGGCCCGCAAACTTGCCGACTGATCCTGGCAGCCCCTCGCCCGCCGCGGGGCACATCATTAGATAACACAGGACCGCCATGACACCGGACGAGATCGCCAGGCTCCCCTATCGCCCCAATGTCGGCATCGTGCTGGCCAACCCGGCCGGGCTGATATTTGCCGGCCAGCGGATCGACGCGGCCCGCCTCGGCACCGGCGAGACCGCCTGGCAGATGCCGCAGGGCGGGATCGACGCGGGCGAAGACCCGGCTGACGCCGCCCTGCGCGAGCTGGAGGAAGAAACCGGGGTAACCCGCGATCTGGTGACGGTCGAGGCCGAGCTGGCCGATTGGCTGACCTACGATCTGCCGCTGGAAGTGGTGCCACGGATCTGGAAGGGCCGCTATCGGGGGCAGAAGCAGCGCTGGTATCTCATGCGCTTCCACGGCGCGGACGACCAGATCGTGATCGAAACCGCACATCCGGAATTCCGCCGCTGGACGTGGATCGACCCGACCGATCTGATCGAGAAGATCGTGCCCTTCAAGCGCGATATCTACACCCATGTGATCGCGGCCTTCGGCGACAGGCTGTAGCGCCGGGTTCTGCCGGCGCGCGCGAGCCTGCGGCTATGCGCCCCAGACGATCCGGCGGCGTGCCAGCACCGGCCCGTCGCCCTGCGCTTCGATCCGCGCGATCGCATCGTCAATTCCCTCCCGGACCACCGC
This sequence comes from Sinisalibacter aestuarii, assembly GCF_027923545.1. GTDB lineage: Bacteria > Pseudomonadota > Alphaproteobacteria > Rhodobacterales > Rhodobacteraceae > Sinisalibacter > Sinisalibacter aestuarii. The sequence goes on from NZ_BROH01000001.1 coordinate 138,214, forward strand.
CATGTCGCGGGCATTGGCGTGGATCAGACGGGCATCGTCCACCACCATCGCCACGTGGCCTTTCCAGAATATCAGATCGCCGCGCTGCAACTCGCCCTCGATCCCGGTGCCGAGGCTCATCTGCAGATCGCTGTCGGCGGGGCAGTCGATGCCGCAAGCCATGAGCGCGGCCTGAACCAGACCCGAGCAGTCGATGCCAAAGGCGGTATTGCCGCCCCAGAGATAGGGCGTGCCGAGGAACATTTCGGCCACCGTCACCGGATCGGCCTCGCGGCTCTCGACCGGCGCGAGATGCACCGCCGGAATCCATGCCTCGCGGAACCAGGCGGCATCGGGCGGTGTCTGGATCGCGAGCCGGGCCCAGGCCCCGTCGATCCGCGCCACCCGCAGCCTGGCGCCGAAGGAGATCGGAAAGATCCGCATCGAGGATTTGATATCGGGGTCTTCCTGCCAGTAGCTGCGGATCGCCGCCACGCGGTGCGTCGGCGGCTGCAGCGGAAACAGGAACTCGGCGAAAACATAGCCCACATATCCGTCACGCCCTGAAAAGCCGAAGGCAAAGCCATCCTGTTCCTCGAGCACACAGAAGGTTTCGCCCTGCAAAAGCTCGCGGTCGCGCGGCCCGTCGGGGCTGGCCAGAAGCGGCAGCACCGCGGTTTCGACCTGCCGCCATTCCCCCTCGGTGAAGCGGTCCGCCTCAACCTCGCCGCGCAGCGAGCTATGGGCGACGCGCCCGTTGGCCGGGGTGAGCCGCCGGTCGGTCACAGGCCCAGCATTTCCGGCAGCGCGTCGAGCAGCGCCCGCGCGCCCTGCCCCACACCGCCTTTCGGGCGGGCCGGGGCGGCCTCGGGTTGCCAGCCATAGATGTCGAAATGCATATAGCGCGGACTGGCGGTGACGAAGCGCTTGAGAAACAGCGCGGCGGTAATCGAGCCGGCCATGCCGCCGGCGGGGGCGTTGTCGAGATCGGCGATACCGGGTTCGATCCTGGCTTCATAGGGGGTCCAGAACGGCATTTCCCACACCGGATCGGCCACGCGCCCGGCGGCGGCTTTCACCGCGGCGGCATCTTCGGGCGAGGTGGCATAGAACGGCGCAAGGTCCGGCCCCACGGCGACGCGCGCCGCGCCGGTCAGCGTGGCCATCGAGATCACCAGATCGGGCGTTTCCTCGTCGGCACAGGCGAGCGCATCGGCCAGCACCAGCCGGCCCTCGGCATCGGTGTTGTTGATCTCGACCGTCAGCGTCTTGCGGCTGGTGAGAATGTCGCCGGGCCGCATTGCATCGCCGGCCACGCTGTTTTCCACCGCCGGGATCAGCACCCGAAGCTGCAGGTCCAGCCCCAGGGTCATGATCATTTGGGCAAGGCCCAGCACCGTGGCGGCACCGCCCATGTCTTTCTTCATCAGCCCCATCGAGTTGCCGGGCTTGAGGTTCAGACCGCCGGTGTCGAAGCACACGCCCTTGCCCACCAGCGTCAGCCGCGGTCCCTTTTCGCCCCAGGCGATGTCGATCAGCCGGGGCGCGCGGGTGGAGGCACGGCCAACCGCGTGGATCATCGGGAAATTGGCGGTCAGAAGCTGTTCGCCGGTGGTTACCGCCACATGGGCGCCGAAGCTTTCGGCCAGCTTGCGGGCCGCGTCTTCCAGCTCATCGGGCCCCATATCGGAGGCCGGGGTATTGATCAGATCGCGGGTCAGCGCCTCGCCCGCCGCGATGGCTTCAAGCCGCGTCGCATCCACCCCTGCCGGGGCGACAAGCTGCGCTTCCGGCGCGGGTTTGTTCTTGTAGCGGCCAAAATGGTAGCCCGCGAGCAGCCAGCCGAGCGCGGCTTCGTTCAGCGCCTCGCCGGCAAGATCGGTTACAAGGTGAAAGACCTTGCCCGGCAAACCGGCACGCGCCCTGGCCAGCCCGAACCGCGTGCGCGCGCGCGCCGCTTCGGTGCCCTGGCCCGCCAGCGCGAGCGTATGGCCGCCGTCATGCCCGGGCACCATCAGAACGGCGCCAAGCTCCGCCTCGAAACCGCTGGCCAATACCCAGGCACGCTGGGCCGGATCGAGCCGTTCGACGAGCGCGGCAAGGCCCGCCTTGTCAACGAGATGCAGCGGCAGGGACTGGTCCTGCGGCGGGGCGAAGGTGAGAGACATGGGCGCGCTCCGGGCAATGGTATCGCAGGTCAGACTACCCGGCCCGTGGCTGCCCGCAAGGGGGAGCGCTCAGCCGCTCAGATCCTGCAAATCCCACACCGCCACCAGCGAGCCCTCCCCGATCCGGCCAAGGCGGGCCATCGTGGCGCCGAAAGCGGCGGCGTCATAGCTGTGCGACAGCGCCAGCACGTCGCGCCCAACCCGGGCGAGCACCGTCATCCCCACCTGCTGCGCCAGGGCGATCACGGATTTCACCGTGCCGCGCAGCGCCTCGATCTCACCCGCCCCATATTGCGCCGAGGCCTGGGTGAGCGCGGTCGCCAGATCCTCCAGCGCATGAGCGACAACCCTGTCGGCGCCGGTCGGGCCAAGGTTGCGGTAGAGCACCTCAAGCTGGCCCCGGTCGAGCCGCACAGGCTCGTCAAAATGTAGCCTCAAAACGGCATTCACCATGCCACCCCTCCTTTCCCAAAGCCCGCAAAGCATCGCAGCGCGGCCTCAAGAAAAGGTTTCTCGCCGCCGCAGAAATCCCTCGAATTCCTTCAAAATCCGCCGTAAAACCCGGGAAACATCGCGACAGCCAGGGAGGCCGACCATGACCACCGCGCGACAGCTGCCGAACTACCTCGTAAGCCGCTATCAGGGCTGGAAGGCCACCGGATATGCCGACAACAAGGCCTGGTATCGACGGCTGGCGAGCGAAGGCCAGCATCCGCGCGCGATGATCATCTCCTGCTGCGACAGCCGGGTGCATGTCACCTCGATCTTCGGCGCCGATCAGGGCGAGTTTTTCATCCACCGCAACATCGCCAACCTCGTGCCGCCCTACGAGCCCGACGGGCAGAAGCACGGCACCTCGGCGGCGGTCGAATATGCCGTCACCGCGCTCAAGGTGGCGCATGTGATCGTGATGGGCCATTCGGCCTGCGGCGGTGTGCGCGGCTTCTACGACATGACGATGGGGCTTGCGCCCGAGCTGAGCGAAGAGACAAGCTTCGTCGGTCGCTGGATGGACCTGCTGAAGCCCGGCTATGAACGGATCAAGGCCGATCGTTCCGGGCCGGACTGCATCGACGCGCTGGAGAAAGAGGCGGTGAAGGTCTCGCTCGACAACCTGATGACCTTTCCCTTCGTGAAATCCGCCGTCGAGGCGGAAGAGATCACCCTGCACGGGCTCTGGCACGATATCGGCGAGGGCGATCTGCTCTGGTATGACAGCGCAGACGACAGGTTCAAGCCGGTCTGAGGCGCCGGGCTTTTCTTCCGCCGGGGTTTGCGGCGGGAGTTTCCTGCGCCGCGCCGCTCGCCCATGATGCACCGGCGCGAGGGAGGAGAAACCCGTGCTGAAGAAGACAATCGCCGCCATCGCGGGGCACGGGCTTGTGCTGTTCGTGCGGATGCTCACCGCGCCGCGCACGATCTGGGCCGGGATCGAGCCGATCCCCCGCAAGCGCGTTTATTTCGCCAATCACACCTCGAACGCGGATTTCCCGGTGATCTGGACGGCGCTGCCCGCCTTCCTGCGCAGCCAGACCCGGCCGGTGGCGGCGTCGGATTACTGGCTCAAAAGCCGGCCGCGCGCCTTCTTCGGGCGTGACGTGCTGAACGCCGTGCTCATCAACCGTGACCGTGAAACCCGCGATGCCAGCGAAGACCCGGTGGCGCTGATGGTCGCCGCGCTCGACGAGGGCTCCAGCCTCATCCTGTTTCCCGAGGGTGGGCGCAACCTGACCGAAGACCCGGTGCTGCCGTTCAAGAGCGGGCTCTATCACCTCGCCAGGGCACGGCCCGATGTCGATCTCGTGCCGACATGGATCGACAACATGAACTCGGTGCTGCCCAAAGGCGAGGTGGTGCCGGTGCCGCTGATCTGCACCGTGACCTTCGGATCGCCCCTGCATATCGCGCCCGGCGAAGACCGCGATATCTTCCTGTCGCGGGCCGGGCGGGCGCTGGCCGCCTTGTCGGGCCGGGGAGACGATCATGGCGCACGTTGAATTTGCCCAGCTCTTCACCGGCCTCATCCTCGCCCTGCTCGGGGCGACCTTGCTGGCCTCTGCCCTGCGCCGCTGGTGGCCCGCCGCCGCGGGCGGGCAGAACATCATCGTCGAGACGCTGTTCGCCCGGATCAACGCCTGGTGGGCGATGGTCGTGCTGCTCTCCTTCGCCGCCTTCTTCGGGCGGCTGGGCATCGTCGTGCTGTTCCTGCTCGTCTCGTTCTCGGCCCTGCGCGAATTTCTGACGCTCACCCGCAAGCGGCGGGCCGATCACTGGGCGATGATGTTTTCCTTCTTCATCGCCCTGCCGCTGCAATATCTGCTGGTCTATATCGGGTCGGTGGGGCTCTTCACCATTTTCATCCCGGTCTATACTTTCCTGTTCCTGCCGGTGCTCGCGGTGATCCGGGGCGATACGTCGGGCTTTCTCAGCCGGGTGGCGGAAACGCAGTGGGCGCTGATGCTGACGATCTTCGCCGCGTCGCATGCCCCGGCCCTGCTGCTGCTTGAGATCGACGGCTACGAGGGCAAGCAGATCCTGCTGATCGCCTGGCTGGTGATCGTCGTACAGGCCGCCGACATCGCCCATTACATCGTGCCGCGCCTGATGGGGCGCACACGGATTGCGCCGTCACTGCCGCATTCGCGCACATGGGAGGGCTTTCTGGGGGCACTGGGCGCGGGGGCCATCATCGGCACGGCTCTGAGCTGGGTGACGCCATTCGCGCCCTGGCAGGCGGCGATCATGGCGATCGTCGTGGCGGTGCTTGGCTATGCCGGCGGCATGGTGATGGCGGCAATCAAGCGAGACAAGGGCGTGGTGGACTGGAGCCACCTGATCCCCGGCCAGGGCGGATTTATCGACCGGCTGGATTCGGTGGTCTTTTCCGCACCTCTGTTTTTCCACCTGGTGCGGTATTTCTGGACCTGACCTTGCGGGACAGGCCCCGATTGCGGCGGGCAGGCCCCGGGTGGGCCTGCGCCGCGCATCTGGTCAGGCCGCAGCGCTTTCGGCGGCGGTGTCGTTGTCATTCGCCGCAACCAGCGCGTGGCGGGTCGAGCGGAAGGCGACAACGTTGTTGCGGGCGATCAGCGGGGTCTCGCCATCGTTTGCATCGAAGGCGTTGTCGAAGATCGAGGTGAACCGGCTGCGATGATGCGAGCGGTCGGCAGTGCCGAGCGAGGCGAGGGCGTTCAGGCGGCGTTGGCGGGCTTTTTCAATATAGCTGACGGTGGCCATGTCAGGATTCTCCTGGAATGTAGAGCCGCGTTCTGGCGGCGTGTTGGGGGGAAAGGCGATCAGGCGACGTTGCCGTAGGTGAGCAGGACGCCGGTGGAAAAGAACACGCCAGACGCGGTGCGGCGCGCACGGGGCCGGCTCTTCCATTCGCTGATCGAGACGACGTTGTTGCGGGTGCCCGCGGTGGTTTCGCGGCCGGTGACGGCGCAGAGAGCGGCGCGGCGGGTGCGGTCGAAGGCGATGACGTTGTTCATTGTGTATTCCCCAGATCGTTTCGGCTTTGGGCCGGGATTGTTTCTGTATTTGCTACTGCGCGAACGTGCCGGGCGTGGTATTAAGCCGCCTGACGGATACGCTCTGCTGCAAAGTGCGCGTGGTCGAAGATGGATTCGATCTCCGCGCTGGTGATGGTGGGCAGACGCTTCATGCGATCCGTCCGGTTCACGCTGGCGCAAGGCTTCCTGAAAGGCAGGATCTTGGCGCTTTGTTGGAGGGTCATGGTGGCAGCCATGGTCTTTCTCCTGTGGTCAGATTTCCGTTCCGATGTGGTCTAATTTCGAACCAGATTCGGGCGGTATTTCTGCCGAAATGCGGCAGAAACGTGGTTTTTCATCTTTTCGACACCATGAGGCCGCACGGTCTGCCTGAAATGACCGCATCGGTGCCCCGTATGTGGCGCTCGCAGGGCAGCCGCGCTGCGGATCAGGCCGCCATCGGGCCGCGCGTGGCGCGGTTCTGCGCGATCGCCTTGCCACGGTGCACGCGGCTGCGGATCGAGTGGAATTGCGGCACGGTCTGGCGCCGGTGCGCGACGCGATCGAAGATGGAAACCACACTGCGGTCATCAGCGGTGCGGGCGTTCAGAGCCGCCAGCGCGGCGCGGCGGCCTTCGCGGGCTTTGTCGGCGAGGGTCATGGTCATATCGGTCTCCGTTTTATTAAGTATGCTGCGGTTTGCTTGAAGAATTCAGGCGATCTCGCCCGGCGCGACAAGCACCCGCGTGGTGAAGAAAACGCCCGTCGGCGTGCGGTGCGGCATCGCCCGGCCCAGCCAGTCAGCCAGCGGGATGACGTTGTTTTGCCCCCGGTACGGCGCCCGGCTGCGACGCGGTCGGGCGGGCCGCGCGGTGAAGGCGATCACATTCGTTTGCATGGTTCTCTCCCCAAGGGTCAGCGCGTCGCGCAAACCACAACCTGGCGTTTAGTCTGGATGAGTGCTGCCGGTTTCCGGCGGGCGCCCCGTGGGGCGGGCGGCTTTGCCGCGCACCGGAATTTGCGTCCGGCAAGATGATATTCCCGCGTGATTCCGGCGTCGACGGCACCGAAATGCGGCAAGATTTAGCCGAAACGCGCGGAATTTACCGAGATTGCCGGATCATGAACGGGCGCGCCGCCCCAATCAGGCGCGGCGCGCGAGTCGGGCGATTCCCCGCCGCTTACGGATACCAGGCCAGATCCTGCCCCTCGGGCCAGGACAGCTCGACCATGATCGAAACCTCCGCCGTCTCGCCCGGCGCGATGGTTAGATCCCAGGCCGAAACGCCACGCTGGCGCTCAAGGTCGGTCTCGCTCGGCGACGGCGAGGCGGTGACCTTCACTTTCAGGTCTTCCTGCTCGGAATAGGTCAGCGGGAAGATCGCCCGCACCTGCTGCGCCTCGCCGGTCAGGTTCTCGACGGTGAAGGTAATCGCCTGATCGCGGGTGTTGGACCTGGCGATCAGCCCGGTATCGCCCTCGGCGTTGCGCTCGAAGATCGTGTCGAGGCGGATACCCTCGATCGGGCCAAAGCCCAGCTCGGTTTCGGCGCCCGCCGGGATCAGCTCGATCATCTGGCGGCCCACCAGATGCCCGTCGCGCAGGATATTGGCCCAGCCGGGCAGGATCGGCTCGCCCGCGGTGTTGGTGAAGCTGGCCACGGTGAAGGCGGTTTCGTCATAGCGCGGGCTGGCATGGACCGCCGGGGTGGCGTCGAGCGTGAGCGCATCGAGCGCCAGCTCCGCCGCCTCACCCGCCGCGATGGTGACCGCCTCGGGATAGACGTAGGAGAGCGCAAGCCCATCCACCTCAAGCGCGGCGGTTTTCATCGCGGCATCGGCCAGCATCGGCTCCGGCATCGGCGCGGCCCCCGCCACCATGTCGGATTCCGCCTGCGCCATGGTGCGGCTGAGGGTGATGGGCTCATGAATACGCGCCTGATCGGGCGAGACCGGCGAGGGCATCACCTCTTCGCCGGGGCGCGCGGTCGAGAGGGTAAGCGCGACGCCATCCCATGTCTGGCCGGTTTCCTGCACCACGATGACCTTGCGGGCGATGTCGAGGGCGCCCGCGTCACGGTCAAGGTCGAGGTCGTAATCCATCTCCCACCAGGCGCTCTGCGAAAGCTCGGTCAGTTCCAGCGTCACCGGCCCCGCCTCGGCAACGACCACCTCGACGCTGAGCAGATCGGCGGTGTCGCCCGGCGGCGACAGGCGGTCGAATTCGGCCTGAGCGGCGGCGAGCGCGGCGGCCAACTCGTCACGCTCTTCTTGCAGCGGGCGCAGGGCGGCGGTTGCCGTCACCAGAGCGGTTTGCGCGGCCTGTGTCTCGCGCTGGAGCATGTCGGCCAGCGCCACGATGTCTTCGCCGCTCGCCGCCTCGCCGGGCGCGACCTGACCGAGAAAGGCCAGCCGCGCCTTCAGAGCGGCTGCCTCGGCGCCGGTTGTGGCGATCTCGTCATCCTTGGCGGCGATGTCGGCGGTAAGGTAATCAATCCGGCCAAAAGCGGCAGCCTGCGCCTCGGTAAACAAGGCTTCGCGGTCAATCGCCATGTCGCGCTGAAAGCCAAGCGTGCCGATGCTCACGCCGTCGCTGGTGCGGATACGCGGCAGCGAACCCAACCCGTCCAGCCCGGCATAGGGCAGAAACACCCGGTGCGTGCCCGCCGGCAGCTCCACCGTGGCGCGGTGCACCATTTCGGCCCCGGCGGGATAGACCGTCACGGCGGCAACGGGCGCCTGGGTATAGACATCGTCGGCCAGCGCCGGACAGGCGGCGGCAAGGGCAAGAAACGAGGTGGCAAGAACGCGCATGGCAGAACCTTTCTGTCAGAACCTGATGCCACGCTAACGCGCGGGCACAGGGGCGAAAAGCGCCGGTTTGCCCATCGGCGGAAGGCGGCTTGGTTTCTGCCGGGCGCGCGGCGGGCGCCGGGTGGGCAGGGATCGGCGCAGGGTACGCACACGACAAAAGAAAAAGCCGCCGGAGTTGCCCCCGGCGGCCCGTTTGATCCGATCGGGCGGCGTCAGCCCTTTTTCAGCACTTCGCGGCCCAGCAGCTCGGCAATCTGCACCGCGTTCAGCGCCGCGCCTTTGCGCAGGTTATCGGAGACGCACCACAGGTTGAGCCCGTTCTCGATGGTCGGGTCTTGCCGGATGCGGCTGATGAAGGTGGCGTAATCGCCCACGCATTCCACCGGGGTCACGTAGCCGCCGTCTTCGCGCTTGTCGACGACGAGGATGCCCGGCGCTTCACGCAGGATATCGCGCGCTTCGTCTTCATCGAGGAAATCTTCGAACTCGATATTCACCGCTTCCGAATGGCCGACAAAGACCGGCACCCGCACACAGGTGGCCGTGATCCTGATCGCCGGGTCGACGATCTTCTTGGTTTCGGCGACCATCTTCCATTCTTCCTTGGTCGAGCCATCTTCCATGAACACGTCGATATGCGGAATCACGTTGAAGGCGATCTGCTTGGTGAACTTGGCGGGATCTTTCTCCTGACCCGGCACATACATGCCCTTGGTCTGCTCCCACAGCTCGTCCATGCCTTCCTTGCCGGCACCGGAAACCGACTGGTAGGTGCTCACCACCACCCGCTTGATCTTCGCGCGGTCATGCAACGGCTTCAGCGCCACCACCATCTGCGCGGTCGAGCAGTTGGGATTGGCGATGATGTTCTTCTTCGCATAGCCGTGGATCGCCTGCGGGTTCACCTCCGGCACGATCAGCGGAATGTCGGGGTCGTAGCGGTAGAGCGACGAATTGTCGATCACGGTGCAACCGGCGGCGGCGGCCTTCGGCGCATAATCCTTCGTCGCCGCCGAGCCCACGGCGAACAGCGCCATGTCCCAGCCGGTGAAATCGAAAGTGGCGAGGTCCTGGGTCTTGATCGTCTTGTCGCCAAAGCTGACTTCGGTGCCCAGCGAGCGGCGGCTCGCCAGCGCGGCGATCTCGTCGACGGGGAACTGGCGCTCGGCCAGGATGTTCAGCATTTCGCGGCCCACGTTGCCCGTGGCGCCGACGACAACGACTCTGTAGCCCATTGGGGTCTCCTTTATATGAGTCTGGTCAGACCAGGGGCGCTGATACCTCAATCGCCGTAGCGGTGAAAGGGGCGTTGATTCACGTTGACTTAAGCGCCACATGCTGTGATGAGAGCGCATCGCTCCGGCGGCCGCGTGAGCCGCCCGCCGCTTTGAACAAGCAATAAGAGTGCGGCACGGCGCGATGAGCACGGACGCGATGGGCGTCCAGACAGGTTCCCAAATCACGCGGGGGGTCACCGGGCCGGACGGCGGCAGGGCAAGCGCTCTGCGGCGAGGCTGGGCCCGATCCAACTCGACGCCAGGGCGCATCCGCGCGCCCCGGCCCCCTTGCATGCGGCCAATGCGCCGCGGAAAGACATATATGACAACGTTTCAATCCCTCGGGCTCTCCCCGAAACTGCTCGATGCGGTCAAGGCCGCCGGCTATGACGCACCCACCCCGATCCAGCTCAAGGCGATCCCGCCGGTGCTGGAGGGGCGTGACGTGATGGGCCTGGCCCAGACCGGCACCGGCAAAACCGCCGCCTTCGGCCTGCCGCTGATCCACCAGCTCATGCATCGCCACGACAAACGGGTGCCGAAGACGGCACGCGCGCTCGTGCTCGCCCCCACCCGCGAACTGGTCAACCAGATCGCCGACAACCTCGCGCTCTACGTCAAGGGCACGCATATGAAGGTGGTCACCGTGGTGGGCGGCGTCTCGATCAACCGCCAGGCCAATGCGCTCGCCAAGGGCACCGACATTCTCGTCGCCACGCCGGGCCGGCTGATCGACCTGATGGATCGGGGCGATGTGCGGCTCGACGCCGCCACCTTCCTCGTGCTCGACGAGGCCGACCACATGCTCGATATGGGCTTCATCCACGCCCTGCGCCGGATCGCGCCGAAGCTCGGCCATCCGCGCCAGACCATGCTGTTCTCGGCCACCATGCCGAAAGACATGGAAGAGATCGCCGGCGCCTATCTGCATAACCCGGTGCGGGTGCAGGTCTCGCCGCCGGGCAAGGCCGCCGACAAGATCACCCAGGGCGTGCACTGGGCGCAGAGCAAGGACGACAAGGTCTCGCTGCTCAAGAGGTATCTTGCCGATGCGCCCGATGGCCTCGCGCTCGTCTTCGCACGCACCAAGCATGGCGCCGAGCGGCTCAAGAAGCACCTCGTCGCCGAGGGCTTCGATGCGGTTTCAATCCACGGCAACAAGAGCCAGGGTCAGCGTGAGCGGGCGCTGGCGAGCTTCCGTGACGGCGGCACGCCGATCCTCGTCGCCACCGATGTGGCCGCGCGCGGGATTGACATTCCGGGCGTCAGCCACGTCTACAATTTCGATCTGCCGGAAGTGGCCGAGAACTACGTGCACCGCATCGGCCGGACGGCACGCGCGGGCGCGGATGGTGATGCCATCGCTCTCGTCACCGGCGAGGATATCGGGCTGCTGCGCCAGATCGAGAAGCTGATGAAGATTGAAATCCCGGTTCTGGGCGGCGAACGCCCCGCCGAAGTCGATCCGCCGAAGCGGCAGGGCCGGGGCGGTGGCGCTGGCGCTGGGGGCAACCGCCGCCGTGGCCCGAAGCCCACCAATGCGCAATCCAAGCCGCAGGGTCAGGGACAGGGCCAGAAGCGCCGCCGCCCGCGCCGCCGCAAAGCGGCCTGAGCCTTTTCATCTTGCCCGAAATATCCCACGGGGGTCCGGGGGTGTGAAACCCCCGGTCCCGCCGCATCAATCCATCCGGTCGCGGGTAAAGAGGTAAAGCAGCGTGCCCAGGAGTGCCGGCACCGCGAAGAACAAAAACAGCGTGCGGAACCCGGCCACCGGGTCGCCCGCCACCTGTCCGCCCTCATAGACCCAGCCGGAGGCAAACTGGAACAGGCCCACGCCGCCGATCCCGAACAGGTTCAGCAGCGTCACACCCCGCCCGGTCAGATGCGGCGGGTAGAAAGCGCGGGCATGGGCCATGACCAGCGGGAAGGACGCGCCGAACAGGCCCGCCGCCGCCATCAGAAGTGTCGCGGTCCAGAGCCCGTGGGCCGGAAAGGCCCACAGCCCGAACAACGCGGCCGCGGCGGCGAGGTTGCCCCAGAAAATCACCCATTTGCGGGTGCCGAACACCCGGTCGAGCGGGCCATAGGCGAAATTGCCGACGATCATGGCAATGCCCATTGCAAGGGTCACCGCGCCGATACCGCCGGCATCAAGCCCGAATACCTCCGACAGATACGGCCCCGCCCAGAGCCCGCGCAGCCCGGCCGCCGGAGCGTAGTTCACCATCATCAGCGGAAAGATCGCCCAGAGCGCCGGCATCTTCAGCAAGGTGAGCACCGAGCCGGACTGGCTGCCGTGATCCTCCGGCCGGGCCGGATCGCGCACCACGATGAGGATCAGCAGCGCAACGGCAAAGGTGATCGCAGCGAGCGCCCAGAGCGTTTCGCGCCAGCCGAAGCTCTCCACCGCCCAGGCCATCGGCAGGCTGCCCGCGATGTTGCCAAACGATCCGATCCCGATCACCGCGCCGGCCAGCGTGCCGAACACGGCGGGCGAAAAGCTCTTGGCAATGATGAAATAGCTGCCCATCAGCACCGGGGCGCAACCGGCGCCGAGCAGCACCATCGCGGCCTGAATGTGCCAGGGTTCTGTCGCCAGCGCGAAAACAATGGCGCCGCCGCCGCCACCGAATGCGAGCAGGGCCGCCGAGGTCAGCCGCGGCCCGATCCGGTCGAGCGCCCAGCCCACCGGAATCTGCATCGCGGCGAAGGTGAGAAACCACAGGCCCGAAGCACGGCTCAGCATCTCAGGCGTCGCCCCGAGATCGGTGGTGAGGACAGGGGTCATCACCGGCAGGAAGGCGCGGTAGAATTGGCTCAGCACGTAGCCAAGCACCAGCGTCACGATCCCGGCGCGCATCACGTCCTCCCTCTCCCGGTCAGGCCAGATGACACGGGCGGCGGCGTGACTGCAAGCCCGGGTCTTGCACAGGTCCGGCGGCTGCGCTCTTATCGGGCCAAGGCGGAGAGGGATAGCCGTGACAGATTTCAACCTGAGCAGTTTTCTGCCCTACCAGATTTCCGAGCTGTCGCGGCGGGTGAGCGCAGCGTTTTCGCGCCATTACCGTGAGCGCTACGGCATATCCGTCGCCGAGTGGCGGGTGGTGGCGCATCTGAGCCAGGACGCCGCCGTTTCGGTGCGCGAAATCCATGAACGGGTGGGGCTGGACAAGCCCAAGGTCTCGCGCGCCGCGTCGCGGCTGGAGGCGGCGGGCTACATTACCAAGGTGGTGAACGAGAAAGACCGGCGGCTCGTCGAGCTGTCGCTCACGCCGAAAGGCGAAGAGATGATCGAGGTTCTCGCCCCGATCGCGGCGGCCTACCAGCAGGAACTCGACGAATTGCTCGGCGAGCATGCGGTGGAATTCCGTGCACAGGTGGCGGCGTTGACGGAGAAGGTGGGCGACCGCGACGAGTAGCGCGGCCCGGTCAGGCCCGCCCGCCCTCGGCCGAGAGCATTCTCGGGTCGATCCCCAGCGATTTCAACGCCCGCGACCATTTTGCGGAATTGTCGGTATCAAACACGATCGCCGCATCGGCCTCGACGGTGAGCCAGGCATTCTGCCTGAGCTCGCTTTCCAGTTGCCCCGGCCCCCAGCCCGCATAGCCGAGCGCGGTCAGCGCCTCGCGCGGGCCGCTGCCTTGCGCGATCTCGACGAGGATATCCTTTGTCGCGGTCATGCCGAAGCTGTCGCCGATCCGCATCGTCGCATCGCGGCCCGGATAATCCGCCGAATGCAGCACGAAGCCCCGCCCGCCTTCGACCGGCCCGCCGAAATGGACGGCGCGGCCATGGCTACCATCGCCCCTGTCGATTTCGAGCTGTTCGAGCAGGTCGTCCAGCATCAGCTCCGGCACCTGCTTGTTGACGATGAGCCCCATCGCGCCCTCGCCCGAATGGGCGCAGAGCATCACCACCGCGTGTTCGAAACGCGGGTCGCCCATGCCGGGCATCGCGACGAGGAGTTTGCCGGTCAGGTCTTGCGAGATATCGGTCTGGCCCATGATGCAAAGATGTGGTCGGAACCGCCGGCAATACAAGTGGCATCCTGCCGCGCCGGCGCCCTCTCGGCGCATTCTCGCGAAAGTGACTTCCCCTCGCGCCCGGCACGCCTATATCGGGGGCATGTTTCGATTTGCCGCCACACTCTCTGCCGCCCTCCTCGCCGCCGCGCCCCTGATCGCCGGCGACGCGCCCGCCACGCCCGCCAAGGTCGAGCTCCTGCCCGGCTGGCGCAGCGGCGGCGGCACCCATATGGCCGCCCTGCGGATCACGCTGGACGATGGCTGGAAGACCTATTGGCGCGCGCCGGGCGAGGCCGGGTTGCCGCCTCAGTTTGACTGGTCGGGGTCTGAAAACCTCGCCGATCTGCGCCTGCACTGGCCGGTGCCCGATGTGTTCACCACCAACGGGATGACCACGCTCGGCTATCACCACGAGCTGGTGCTGCCGGTCGAGGTGGTGCCCGCCGATCCGGCGGCGGATGTGGTGCTGGACGGGGCGCTGACGATGGGCATCTGCCAGGACATCTGCATGCCGTTCCAGACCGACGTGTCGGCGACGCTGCCGCGCGATCAGGGCGAACCCGATATGCGCATCGCCTTCGCGCTCGACCGCCGCCCCGATACCGAAGCCGAAGCCGGGCTCGTCTCGGCGCGGTGCAGCGTCGAGCCGATTGCCGACGGGTTGCGGGTGACCGCGAAGATCGACCTGCCGCCGGTCGGCCCGCGCGAGATGACCGTGGTCGAAACGCCGGACCCTGCGATCTGGGTGTCGGAGGCGGTTACGCGCCGCGCCGAAAACATGCTCACCGCCACCGCCGATCTGGTGCCGCCGGATACGCGGCCCTTCGATCTCGATACGCAGGCGCTGCGCTTTACCGTGCTGTCGCAGGGCCGGGCCGTCGATATCCGGGGCTGCGCGCCGCTGCGCTAAGCTCCGGCCTGCCCGCCCTGCCGCATATGCCGCCAATGGGCGAGTGCCGCCACCGCCCAGGCCCCGAGCGTGATCAGCGCCGCACCGGCGATGAACGAAGCCGTCGCCTTCAGCATCGCCGCACCCTCGCCGAACAGCCCGCCCGGCAAGCCGCCGGAGACAAGCGCCCAGCCCAGCGTGAAGACGAAGAGCACGGCAAGGGCGCCGCTGGTCAGGCCGGTGGCCAGCGCCGCGCCGCGCGCGCCGCGATGGCGCAGCCGGAACATCCGGCGCACCGCGCGCAACTGCCGGCCAAGATCGGCCTGCGCCGCGACGAGGGCGGGCACCACCAGCAGCACCAGCACGAAGCCAAAGCCAAGACCATAGACCAGCGTCACCACCGTGGGCTTGAGGAATTGCGCCTGGCTCGACGTTTCGTAAAGCAGCGGCGCAAGGCCGAGCACCGTGGTCGCCGTGGTCAGGAAGACCGGGCGCAGCCGGTCGGCCACAGCGTCGACGATAGCGGTGCGGATATCCCTGTCGGCGGCGTATTCGTCGATGGTTGAGACCAGCACGATCGAATCGTTGATGATGATCCCCACCATCCCGATCAGGCCGACGATGGAGAACATGCTCATCGGCACGCCCCAGAGCTGGTGGCCCCAGATCGCACCGATCAGGCCGAAGGGAATGATCGCCATCACCACCAGCGGGCGGGTCCAGCTCGAAAAGATCCAGGCGAGCGTGAGGAAGATGCCGACCAGCGTCAACATCAGGCCGAACTGCGCATCTTCGAGAAACTGGTTCTGCTGCTCCGAGAGGCCGGAGATCCGGTAGCTGATGCCGTAATCCTCGGCCAGTTGCGGCAGGATTTCGTCCTGGATCAGCCGGGTGATCTCTTCGCCCCGGGCGGCGTCGGTCTGGTCGATATCGCCGGTGACCGAAACCACGCGCAGCCCGTTCTCGCGGTTCACCGTCGAGAAGCCGGATTTGCGGGTCGCGGTCACGATATCGGACAGCGGCACATAGCTGCCTGCGGCGGCGCGCATCATTGTGCTGTTGAGGAAATCGGCGGTCAGCTCTTCGTCGGGCAGGCGCACGAGGATCGAGGCCGAACGCATGCCGTCGGGATAGGTGGCCGCCTCGATCCCGCTCAGCCGCTTGCGCAACTCGCTGCCGAGCGCGTCGATGGTGAAGCCCAGCGCCTTGCCCTGCGGTGTAAGCTCCAGCACCAGTTCGGCCTTGTCATAGGCAAGGCTGTCTTCCACCGCCGACACTTCTGGGAAGCGGGCAACGGCCGTTTTCAACTCCTCGGCGGCGGCTTTCAGCACCCCGGCATCGGCGCCGGTCAGCTCCACGTCGAGCGCGTCGCCGCCGGGGCCGAAACGGCCACCGCGGAAGCTCAGCTCTTCGAGCATCGGGTGGCTGGGCACGCGGCGCTGCACTTCGCCAACGAAGGTGAATGATGTGAAGGGGCGCAGATCGGCGTCGATCAGTTCGATGGTGACGGCGCCGAGCTGGTCGGAATCCTTGTCTTCCGCCGCGGCGAGGCCCCGGCCGGCATTGCCACCGATCTGGCCGAGCACGTAGAGGATCGGGTTATTGCCGGTCTCTGCCTCAACCTCTTTGCCATAGGCTTCCACCGCCTCCTGCACCAGCGCGAGCTGGGCCAGCGTGTCGGCCCGCGTCGAACCGGGCGCCATCGCGAAGTTCGCGGTCACATCGGTGCGCTCGGGGGCATCGAAGAAGCGAAAGCGCACATCGCCCGTGACCAGCAGCGCGACCTGGCTCGACAACAGCAGCAGCACGCCCGCCAGCACAGGGTAGCGGGCGCGGATCACCAGCCGGATCATCGGGCGGAACAGTTTCTCGCGCACGAAGCGCAGGCCCCGGTTCACCTGCCGCGACGGCCAGTCATACCAATGGTGCTCCTTCGAATGGGTGAGCGCGTGGGCCATATGGTTGGGCAGGATCAGGAAGCATTCCATCAGCGAGGCAAGCAGCACCGCGATCACCGTGATCGGGATATCCTCGATCATATCGCCGAAGCGCCCGCCGATGGCGGTGAGGCCGAAGAAGGCGATGATCGTCGTGAGCGTGGCCGAGAAGACCGGCGCGAACATCCGCCGTGCCGCCGTCTCGGAGGCGGTGACAGGCCCCTCGCCCCGGTGTTTCGAACGGAAGTCGGCGTGTTCGCCAACGACGATGGCATCGTCCACCACGATCCCGAGGGTGATGATCAGCGCAAAGATCGAGATCATGTTGAAGGACAGGCCCATCAGATACATGATCGTGACGGCGGTGAGCATCGACACCGGAATGCCCGCCGCGACCCAGAAGGCAGTGCGGCTATTGAGGAACAGAAACAGCAGCACGACCACAAGGCCAAGCCCCATCAGGCCGTTTTCCAGCAGGATCTGAAGCCGCCCGGTGATCACCTCTGCCCGGGTGCGGATAAGGTCGATCTTCACCCCTTCGGGCAGGGTGAGCATCATGTCATCGGCCACATCCTCGACGGTGCGCTGGATGCCGATGGCATCGCCCTGAGCGGAACGGCTGACATTGATCGTGATGGCGGAATCGCTGCCGACGAAATAGGCGACGTTGCGGTCGATCCCCTCGACATAGACGCGCGCCACATCGCCGATGGTGACTTTCGATCCATCGGGATTGGAGCGCAGAACGATCGCCTCGATCTCTTCCGGGCTGCGCTTGGCCACGCCGGTGCGCACCCGCGCCGCGCCGGAGGCGACGTTGCCTGCCGGGTCGGCGGCGGCTTCCGCGCCAATCGCATTGGCGATCTCGGTCATCGTCACATCGTTCAGCATGAGCTGCGCCGAAGTCGCCTCGACCACCGTGCGCGGCGCGACGACGCCGCTGATGCTGGTGCGGGTGACGCCCTCGGCAAACAGCCGCGCGATCATCTCGTCGCCGAACCGGGCGATCTGGTCGAGCCCGACCGGCCCGGTGATGACCACATCGGTCACCGGGTCGCGCCAGTTGGCGCGGCTGATATCGGGATCGTCCGCGTCGCTCGGCAGCGTGCCCACCCCGGCCACGGCTTCCTCTACATCGGCGGCGGCGCGCGACATGTCCCATCCCGGTTCGAATTCGAGCCGGATGCGCGCTCGTCCTTCCGAGGCGCGCGAGCTCGACGAGCTGACGCC
Source organism: Sinisalibacter aestuarii (assembly GCF_027923545.1). Lineage (GTDB taxonomy): Bacteria > Pseudomonadota > Alphaproteobacteria > Rhodobacterales > Rhodobacteraceae > Sinisalibacter > Sinisalibacter aestuarii. The sequence goes on from NZ_BROH01000001.1 coordinate 156,024, forward strand.
TTCGACGGCCAGCAGCGCCGGTTCCATCACCTGAACGATGGCGGTGTCCACATCTTCGGCCCCGGCGCCGCTCCAGCGGACGTTGACGGTGATATTGTCGATGATCACATCGGGGAAAAACTGCGCCCGCATCCGCGGCGCCAGCGTGACGCCAACGGCGATCAGCACAACGAGCAGCAGATTGGCGGCGGTGGCGTGGCGGGTGAAGTAGCTCAGGATACCGCGCGCGGCGGAACCGGGTGAGGCGGCCATGTGCTATTCCCCCATCTGTTGCTCAAGGCGCTGGACGAATTGCTCCGACACCTCGGGCTGGTTCAGCCGAAACAGCATCCGCTCGCGCATGGCGGGCTGCATGGCGTTCTCTTCGGTGACGAAGGCGATCAGTTTCGCGCGCCGCTCGTCGTCGAGCGCGATCATCGTCATGTTCTCTTGCTGGCTTTGGGCCGGCGCGGCAGCCGCGCCGGGGCGGAAGGGCTTCACCCCGATCCCGGCGCCCAGCATCGGCGTGCGCTCGGTCACCACCTCGCGCCCGGCAAGATCGCCGGCGCGCACCAGCACCGTTTCGCCCTGCCGCCGCAGCACCGTGACCGACACTTCTTCCAGCCGGTCTTCCGCGCCCAGCACCAGCACCGTGTCGGTGGCGCCCAGCGCGCTGGCGGGCAGTTCGGCCACCCCGCGCAGCGCCGGCTCGCGAATCTCGACGGTCACGAAATCGCCGGGCCGGAAGCCGCGCACATCTTCGAGCCGGGCAAACAGGAGCCGCCCGGTCTGCCCCTCGCCCACTTCCGCGCTCTCGCGGTCGATCCGGCCCACCGCCTCGATATCGACCCCCGAGACGGCAAGACGGACCGAGACATCGGCCGGCACCAGCGCGCCGTCGCTGTCCAGCAGCCGGGCATATTGCGCGGTCGACAACCGGAACGACACTTCCAGCGCCGATGGATCGACGAGGGTGGCGACATGCTCGTTGGCCGTCACCAGACGCCCCTCGATGGCGGCGACATCGGCGAGCGTGCCGGAAAAGCTGGCGCGCACTTCCGTCTCGGCCAGACGGCGCGCGGCTTCGTCCAGCGCGATCTGGCGGCGGGCAAGGGTGTTTTCGGCCTGCGCGACACGCGCTTCGGCCGAAGCGAGGGCGGAGCGGCGCGACAGCACGGCCTGCTCGGCGCTGGCAGCCGAAAGCGCCGCGGTTTCCACCGCGGCTTCGGTGCCCACGCCGCGCTGGGCCAGATCCTGCTGCCGGGCCAGGGCCTGGGCGCGAAGCTCGGCCTGCCTCTGGGCGCTGGCCAGGTCATCGCGGGCGATGTCCAGCGCCGCCCCGGCATCGCGCTGCTCGTCCTGGGCTTCGGCCAGATCGGTGCGTGCGAGCGCCAGACTGTCCTGCAGGTTGGTCGGGTCGACCCGCAGCAGAAGCTGCCCGGCCTCGACGCGCCCGCCTTCCTCGAACCCCTGCCCAAGCTCGACGACGGAGCCTGCCACCTGCGCGCGCAGTTCCAGCGTGCGCCGCGCCCGAACCTCGCCAAAGGCTTCCAGCACCGGAACGATCTCGCCCGGCTCGACGGTCATCACGTTGACGGAGTAGACCCGCTCGCGCGCCGTGCCCTGATCGCTTTCGCGGGCCAGCCGCTCCTGGATGGCGCTGCGCAGGGTTTCGCCCGCCAGCGCAAGCAGGGCTATCGTCAGGGCAACAAGAAACAGACCGGCCAGGCTGCGGCGCAGAAATCGCATTAAGGAACCACTCCCGTTTGGGTTTCCCGATAGTCTTACCGCGGCTTTTGATCGGCGCAATCGGGCAGAGTTGACATAGCCGTTACAGGCTTGAACGGCCCTGCCGGCTATTTCCGTCGCTTATGCTCGTCGAGACGGGGAAAAATCTCGACGAAGTTGCAGGGCGGATGGGTATAGTCGAGCTGCGCGGCGAGGATCTCGTCCCAGGCGTCCTTACAGGCGCCGGTCGAGCCGGGCAGCGCGAACAGATAGGTGCCGTTGGCCACGCCGCCGGTGGCGCGGCTCTGCACGGCGCTGGTGCCGATCTTCTGGAAACTCACCAGAGCGAAGATCGTGGCGAAAGCGTCGATTTCCTTCTCATATACGTCGCGATGCGCCTCGACGCTCACATCGCGCCCGGTCAGCCCGGTGCCGCCGGTGGAAATCACCACGTCGATCTCCGGGTCGAGCGACCAGGCGCGCAGCTTGTCGGCAATCGCGCCCCGGTCGTCTTTCACGATGTCGCGGTCGGCCAGCACATGCCCCGCCGCCTCCAGCCGTGCCACGAGCGTATCGCCCGAGCGGTCATCGGCCAGCGTGCGGGTGTCCGACACGGTGAGAATGGCGATACGGACGGGAATGAAGTCGCGCGTGGCGCTGTCGGTGATCTGGTTCATGGCTCAGACCTCGAACCAGTTCACGGTGGGTCCGAGGTTCTTCACCAGCGTCTCTTCGATCATGCCTTCCTCGCCCCAGCAATCGTGGATATGGCCGCAGAGCAGCAGCCTGGGCTGCACCCATTCGGCCGCGATCCGCACGGCGACGGAGCCGACCGAGATGCCATCGGCGGTGCGGTCGGCAATCCCCTTGGGCGGCGAATGCGAGACGAGGACATCGGCCCCGAACGAGCGCTGCAGCATCTCTTCCGCCTCGTCTTCGGTGAGATCCCAGCTCCACGCACCAAACGGGGTAACGGGGATGCCCCCGCCGATGCCGAAGATCGTCACACCCACGATCTCCACGCTCGTGCCATGCAGCACATGCGCGCCCTCGGGCGCGGCCATCTGCAATTCTTCGAGGCTCTCGTTGTTGCCCGGCACCAGCACCAGCGGCTTCTCGATACCGTCGAGCAGGCCCATCGCCTCGGCGATCCCCTTGCGCATGTTGCAAAAGTCGCCCGCGCCGATCACCAGATCGGCCACCCGGCTCGCAGCCACAATGTCTTCGGCCCGCGCGCGCGCCATGTGCAGATCGGAAAAGGCCAGGATTTTCATGGGGTCTCCCTCAGCTTCGCCTGAATTTCAAGAAGGTCGGCCCAGGCCTCGCGTTTGGCGGCGGGGTTTCTGAGCAGATAGGCCGGATGGGTCATCGGCATCACCGGCTTGTCCAGCGCCTGCGTCCAGTTCCCGCGCATGCGCAGGATGCCGCTGCGCCCGATGAGCGCGCCGCAGGGGGTATTGCCCATCAGGATCAGCACGTCAGGGTCGGCCAGCGCGATATGGCGGGTGACGAAGGGCACCATCATCGCCACTTCCTCCGCCGTCGGCGTGCGGTTGCCGGGCGGGCGCCAGGGCAGGACATTGGTGATGTAGACGGCACGGTCGGCATCGGCACTCTCGCGGTCGAGCCCGATGGCGGCGAGCATCTTGTCCAGCAATTGCCCGGCCCGGCCAACGAAGGGGCGGCCGATCCGGTCTTCATCCGCGCCCGGCGCTTCGCCCAGGATCATCACCCTCGCCGCCGGATTGCCATCGGCAAAGACGAAGTTGCGCGCGCCCTTCTTCAGTTCCAGCCCGTCGAAGTCGCACATCGCCCCGGCCAGCGCATCGAGGTCTTGCGCCCCGGCGGCAAGGCGCGCGGCTTCGGCGGCATGATCCAGCTTTGGCGGTTCCGCAGGTGGCGGCGGCGCGGCGGCAGCGGCGGGTTTGGCCGCTTTCGGCGCGCTCTCTTCCAGCGCGTAGCGGTCCACGGCAGCGTCGCCCACCGCGTCCACCGCGCCAAGCTCCACATACCATTCCAGAAGCGCCTTCGCGCTGTGCCAGTCCTGCGCCGAATCCATGCCCCGACGCTATCCCATGCTCCGGCGGCCCGCCAGCGCCCTTGCCCGTGGCCCGCGCCGGGGCTATCACCCGGAAAAACCGGGGAGCGCCGCCCATGACCTTCCGCCACCGCCATCTGCTCGGCATCGAACCGCTCGCGCCGGACGAGATCACCACGGTTCTCGACCTCGCGGAAAGCTATGTCGATCTCAACCGCCAGCCCAAGAAGCGCTCGAAGGTTCTGCAGGGCCTGACCCAGATCAACATGTTCTTCGAGAACTCGACCCGCACCCAGGCCAGCTTCGAGCTGGCCGGCAAGCGGCTGGGGGCGGATGTGATGAACATGTCGATGCAGGCGAGCTCGATCAAAAAGGGCGAGACGCTGATCGACACGGCGCTCACCCTCAACGCCATGCATCCCGATCTGCTGGTCGTGCGCCACCCGCATTCCGGCGCGGTCAACCTGCTGGCCGAAAAGGTCAACGCCGCCGTGCTCAATGCCGGCGACGGCAAGCACGAGCACCCGACGCAGGCGCTGCTCGACGCGCTGACCATCCGGCGCGAAAAAGGCCGGCTGCACCGGCTCACCATCGCGATCTGCGGCGATATCGCGCATAGCCGCGTGGCGCGGTCGAACCTGATCCTGCTCGGCAAGATGGAAAACCGCGTCCGCCTCGTCGGCCCGGCCACGCTGATGCCGAGCCGGATCGAGGAGTTTGGCGTCGAGGTCTACGACGACATGCGCGAGGGGCTGGAGGGGGCCGATGTGGTGATGATGCTTCGCTTGCAGAAAGAGCGGATGGACGGCGGCTTCATCCCGTCCGAGCGCGAATATTATCACCGTTACGGGCTGGATGCCGAGAAGCTGGCCCATGCCAGACCCGACGCCATCGTGATGCATCCCGGCCCGATGAACCGGGGTGTGGAGATCGACGGCACAATCGCCGACGACATCAACCGCTCGGTGATTCAGGAACAGGTCGAGATGGGCGTGGCCGTGCGCATGGCGGCGATGGAGCTGCTCGCCCGCAATCTGCGCGAGGCGCCCGAGCCCCGGAATGTGCTGGTATGAGCGGCGATCCCCTCGATTTCGGCCCCGACCGGGGCCTGCGCGAAGCCTGGCTCTTCACCCTCTTCGTCACCTCCGACGAGGCCGACCGCTGGGAGCCGCCGCGCCCCGGCAACCCGCGCGACTGGCCGCTTGTGGATGCGCTCGGCGCCGGACCGCTTGAGCCGGGCCATGTGAGCGTGTTCGAGGCGGGCGATCTTGGCAAGGAGGGCCTGCGCAAGTTCCTGATCGACGCAATCGGGATGGACGCCGATCAGGTCAATGCCGATGCCGGCAAGCTCGACATGATCCGCGGCACCGTGGCGCTCGTTCAATCCGCCGCGCTGACCGAGCGGCCGGGGCGATTCACGCCGGCGCGGCCCGCCAATTTCATCGGCCATTATGCCGAACACCAGAGCCTTGCCCCCGCCACGCCCTTCGCGCCGGGCGCGAGCACCCGGGGCCATATCCCGCCCGCCAACGCCCCCGCGCCCGATACGCGCCGCGGGCTCATCCTGACGATTGCCGCCCTGGTCGCGCTCGTCGTTCTCGTACTTGCGCTGACCTGATCCGCCCTCACCCGGAGCCGCCCATGCCCAGCCCCCTGCCTGCCCTCGCCGATGGCGAAACCCTCGTCGCCCGGTTCAGCGGCAACCTGACCACCTATATCAAGGAGCATGTGATGCTCGCCGCCATCGGCTCGGTCGGGGCGGCGCTGGTGCTGATCTGGCTGGGCGACGCGAACTACTGGGTCGGCCCCGTCGGCGCCGTGCTCGCCATCGCGGTGCGTGGCGTCTATGTCGCCTCCGAACAGGTGGGCATGACCTGGCAGCTCACCGACCGCCGGCTGATCACGCCCGCCGGGCTCACGATTCCGCGCTCCGAGATCGAAACGGTGCGCACCATCTTCTCGGCGGCGCAGGTGGTGACCCGCAAGGGCGACAAATACATGATCAAGTACCAGCCGGACCCGAAGGCCGTGGCGGCAACGATCATGGGGCGCAGCTAGCGGCATTGCCCGGCGCGGCCAGCCCGCCTATACGGGACAGGGGCCGCAATCAGCTTGGGCGACACCATGACCGAGACCAGTGAACAGCCGTATCCGGCCGGGGTGAAACTGCGCGACGTGCCCGCGGGATGGGAAGGAATTCTCGACCCCGGAGAGCGCATTCTCTGGCAGGGGCGGCCCGATCAGGCGTTTCACCTGCGGCTGAGCCAGATTCCGATGACACTCTTCGGCCTGTTCTTTGCAGGCTTCGCGCTGTTCTGGATGGTCATGGCGGCACGGCGTGGCGGGATTTTCTGGATGTTCGGCCTCATCCACTTCACCGCCGGCCTCGCAATCATCTTCAACGCCACCTACTGGGGCACAATGAAGCGGCGGCACACCTGGTATACGCTGACCGACCGGCGCGCCTTCATCGCGACCGATCTGCCGGTAAAAGGGCGGTCGCTCGCCAGCTATGCGATCACACCCGAGACCCGCCTCACCTGGCGTGAGGAAATCCCCGGCACGGTGTATTTCGCCCGCGAGGACCGGCGCGGCAACAAGGGGCGGAGCTATTCCGTCGATATCGGCTTCGAGCGGATCGACGATTCCGGCAAGGTTTATGGCCTGATGCGCAAGGTGCAGCGCAGCCAGGCGCCCGAGGCGGAGGCATGAGCGCCCGCCCCGACATCGCGGCGCAACTCGCCCCGGGTGAAGCGCTTCTGTGGAGCGGCCACCCGCGGCCCGGCCGCCGGGTGCCCCTGAAAGCCACGGCCTTCGCGGCGGCGCTGTTCACCGCTACGCTGCTTCTGGCCGTGCTCTCCTGGTATGTCGCAATCTTTCGCGGCCATCTGCCCGGATCGCGGCCCCTCGTTCTGGGTATCCTCACGCTTGCCGCGCTGTTTACCTATGCCGGTCTGCGCCTGACCGTGCTCGACCGCCGCCGCGCCCGCGCCCGCGATGGGCGGACGGCCTATGGCATCACCCCCCGCCGGGCGCTGGCGCTTACCGGCCCCTATCTGACCGAGCTGGCGCTCAGGCCCGGCGTGGCGGTATCGCTCAGGGGCGGCACGGTGATCGTCTCGGACGAAGACGCCACGCTTCGCTTCGAGCGGCTTGACGACGGCGCCGCCGCGCGCGACATCCTGATCCGCCAGATCGAGGGGGGAGCATGACCACGATTACCTTCACCAATGCCCGGCTGATCGACCCGGAAACCGGAACCGAAACGCCCGGTTCGCTCACCGTCGAAAACGGCGTAATCCTGGGGCGCGATCTCGCCCCGGCGGGCGAGGTGGTGGAGTGCGGCGGCAAATGCCTTGCCCCCGGCATCGTCGATATCGGCGTGAAGGTGGGCGAGCCGGGCGAGCGGCACAAGGAAAGCTTCCGCACTGCCGGGGCCGCGGCGGCGGCGGGCGGGGTGACCACGATGGTCACCAGGCCCGATACGACGCCCGCCATCGACACGCCCGAAGTGCTCGATTTCGTCACCCGCCGCGCCCGCGAAGTGGCGCCGGTGCGGGTGCATTCGATGGCCGCGCTCACCAAGGGCCGCGCCGGGCGTGAGATGGTCGAGATCGGCTTTCTGATGGATGCAGGTGCCGTGGCCTTCACCGATTGCGACCATGTGGTAACCGACGCCAAGGTCTTCTCCCGCGCGCTGTCCTATGCCCGCCAGCTCGGCGCGCTGGTCATGGCCCATCCGCAGGAACCGGTGCTCACCCATGGCGCGGCGGTAACCTCGGGCAAGTTCGCCAGCCTGCGCGGGCTGCCTGCCGTCTCTCCGATGGCCGAGCGGATGGGGCTGGAGCGCGACATGGCGCTGGTCGAGATGACCGGCGCGCGCTACCACGCCGACAACCTTTCCACCGCCGTCGCCCTGCCGGTGCTGGAACGCGCCAAAGCCGCCGGGCTCGACGTGACCGCCGGGGTGAATATCCACCACCTCACGCTCAACGAGCTCGACGTGGGCGATTACCGCACCTTCTTCAAGCTGAAGCCACCGCTGCGCTCGGAAGAGGACCGGATGGCGATGGTCGAGGCGGTGGCCTCCGGCCTGATCGACGTGATCTCGTCGATGCACACGCCGCAGGACGAGGAATCCAAGCGCCTGCCCTTCGAGGAGGCCGCCTCGGGCGCGGTGGCGCTGGAAACGCTGCTGCCCGCCGCGTTGCGCCTGGTTCATGCCGGGGCGATCACGCTGCCGGTGCTCTGGCGCGCGCTGTCGATGAACCCGGCGCGGCGGGTCGGCCTGCCCGGCGGCACACTCGCCACGGGCGCGCCCGCCGACCTCGTGCTGTTCGACCCGGATGCGCCCTTCGTGCTCAACCGCTTCACGCTGCACTCGAAATCGAAGAACACCCCGTTCGACGAGGCCCGGATGCAGGGCAAGGTGCTTGGCACCTGGGTGGGCGGCACACGGGTTTTCGGCTGACGCCGACCCGTTGGGGGGCGCTGCCCCCCAAACCCCCCGAGGTATTTGAAGAACGAAGAAAGGGGCATGGCCGGTCCACCCCCCGCCGGCGGGCGGGGGCGGGGGCTTCTCCGCCACGGTCACAGGCTCCTCAGCCTGCACCATGGCACCATGAGCCCGGCATATCGTGGCGATCTCTTCTTCTCTGTTCAGAATACCGCCGGGGCGCGCAGGCCGAAGGGGCAGACAGCGCCCCTTTTCGCTTGCCGAAACCCCCTGCGCCGGGGGATAGAAAAGCATGCCCGAGATCACCACACCGATCCCGCTTCTCGCCCTGACCGCCCTGCTCGGCTACCTGCTCGGCTCGGTCCCTTTCGGCATGGTCTGGGCAAAGCTTTTCGGCCTTGGCGATATCCGCGAGATCGGGTCGGGCAATATCGGGGCCACCAACGTGCTGCGCACCGGCAACAGGCTGGCGGCGCTGCTCACGCTGATCGGCGATATCGGCAAGGGCGCCTTCGCGGTGCTGGTGGCGCGCGCGGCTCTGGGCGAGGATGCGGCGCAGGCGGCGGGGCTGTTTGCCTATCTCGGCCATCTCTTCCCGGTTTATATCGGCTTTCGCGGCGGCAAGGGCGTGGCGACCTGGCTCGGCACCATTCTGGCCGTCGCCTGGCCGGTGGGGCTGGTCGCGGCTGGCACCTGGCTTGTCACGGCGGCGCTGTTTCGCATCTCGTCGCTGGCCGGGCTGGTGGCGGCGGCGCTTGCACCGGTGCTCGCGCTGGCGGTCGGGCGGGGCGAGGTTTTCGTTCTGGCGCTGTTGCTGGCGGCGCTGATCTTCGAGCGCCACCGCGCCAATATCGGCCGGCTCCTGCGCGGCGAAGAGCCCCGCATCGGCAAAACCTGACAGCGCCAGCCCCTGTCGCACGTGATGCCGGCGCGGATCACGCGAGTGTTGATTTTGGCCCGGAAGGGGCGCACCATCGGGGCAATTATAACTCGTAATGGGACAGTAAAAATGACTTTCGGACAATCGGTCAGCACCTGTTTTTCAAAATACGTCACCTTCTCGGGGCGCGCGCAGCGGTCGGAATTCTGGTGGTGGGTGCTCTTCGTCTTCGTCGCCAACCTTGTGTTGTCGGTCATCGACTCGGTGCTGTTCGGCACCACGGTGACAACCGAATACGGCTTCGAAGCCTCGACCAATACGCCGATCCTGTCGGGCCTGTTCGGCCTCGCCACGCTGCTGCCCGGCATCTCCGTCGCCGTGCGCCGGCTGCATGACCGCGACAAGTCGGGCTGGTGGTACTGGCTGGTGCTGATCCCGCTGGTGGGGATCATCATCCTGATCGTCTGGTTCGCCACCGAAGGCACAAGCGGCCCGAACCGCTACGGCGAAGACCCGCTGGGCGGCGGTAGCGATTATGGCGGCGGCGAGGGGCTGACGGCCTCTTCCGTTCCGAACGTGCCGCGCGGCTGAAAACGACCGGGGCGGCCGGACCGGATCAGTAGCTGTATTCGGCGTAGATCCGGCTGAGGTCTTCGTTCCAGTCGCCCCAGTAATGCTCCAGAAGCTCGTCGGCGGGCGTCATCCCGTCTTCCACGCTGTCTTCCAGCGCGGTGAGGAAATGGCGCTCGTCGGGCACCATGCCGCCGAAGCCTGGCCGCGCGCGCCGGCGCAGCCCGCTGCGCGAGATATCGAGCACGGTTTCGGCCAGCACACGCAGATGCAGCCCGCCGACCTGGCCCTGCAACCCGTCGACGCTGGCGGCCACGCGCAGCGCCTCGCGGGTTTCGGCATCCCAGTCCTTCACCAGATCCCAGGCGGCATCGAGGGCCGGTTCGTCGTAGAGGATGCCCACCCAGAAGGCGGGCAGCGCGCAGATCCGCCGCCACGGCCCGCCATCGGCGCCGCGCATCTCCATGAATTTCTTGATCCGCACTTCGGGGAAGATCGTGGTGAGGTGGTCGGCCCAGTCGCTGAGGGTAGGGATTTCGCCCGGCATGGCCGGCAGGCGGCCATTCATGAAATCGCGGAACGACTGGCCGCGCGCGTCGATATAGGTGCCGTCGCGATAGACGAAATACATCGGCACATCGAGCGCGTAATCGACATAGCGCTCAAAGCCCATGCCATCCTCGAAGACGAAGGGCAGCATCCCGGTGCGGGCCGGATCGAGATCGCGCCAGATCCGCGAACGCCAGGATTTGTGGCCGTTGGGTTTGCCGTCGAGGAACGGTGAATTGGCGAAGAGCGCCGTGGCCACAGGCTGCAGCGCAAGGCCCACGCGGAACTTCTTCACCATGTCGGCTTCGGAGGCGAAATCGAGGTTCACCTGCACCGTGCAGGTGCGATACATCATCTGTTTGCCGAGCGTGCCGACCTTGTCCATGTAATCGGTCATCAGCTTGTAGCGGCCTTTGGGCATCATCGGCATCTGCTCGTGCGACCAGACCGGCGCGGTGCCCAGTCCGATAAAGCCGGCACCGATCTGGTTGGCCACGGTCTGCACTTCGCGCAGGTGCTCGTTCACCTCGTCGCAGGTCTGGTGGATCGTCGCCAGCGGCGCGCCCGACAGTTCAAGCTGCCCGCCCGGCTCAAGCGAGATATTGGCGCCCTTCAGTTCCAGCCCGATGATATGCCCACCCTCGTGGATCGGCGACCAGCCATAGGTATCGCGCAGGCCCTCCAGCATCGCCTTGATCGAGGTCGGCCCGTCATAGGGCAGCGGCAGAAGCGTTTTCTTGTCGTAGCCGAATTTCTCGTGCTCGGTGCCGATGCGCCATTCTTCCTTGGGCTTGCAGCCGCTTGCGAGATATTCGGCAAGTTGTTCGGGCCGCTCGATCGGGCCGCCGCCGGACTGGGGAATGGACATATCTGGCCTCCGGGCCGTGGGAGTTCGCGTGGTCGGTGAAGTGGTGGGGCAACGGGCGGGAAGTGTCAATCCGCCGGGAGCGGCGAAGCGCGCGGCGGGGTCAGCCGATCATCCGCTTGATCGCCGCCACATGGGCCGCGCGCGCCGCGCGGGCGTCTTCGGCCAGCATCTCCACCGTTTCTTCCAGCGCCTCGCGCGGCACGATCCTGTCGACCAGCCCCCAGGCCAGCGCCTCCTCCGCCGGGATCTTTTGCCCCGCCATCAGGATCATCCTGGCCCGCGCCGGGCCGACAAGGGCCGCCAGGCGCGGCGGGTCGGAGGGCTGCGGCAGGAAGCCGAGCTTCATCACCGGGTAGAAGAACCGCGCCTCAGGCACCGCGATACGCAGATCGCAGGCCAGCGCCATCCCGAAGGCGCCGCCCGCCAGCGTGCCGTTGAGCGCGGCGATGGTCAGGATCGGCGCCCCGGCGATCGCGCCCGAGAGCCGCTCCCAGAGCGGGCTGGTGGCAAGCCCGGCGCGCGCTTCGTCGAGGTCCGCCCCGGCGGAAAACACCTTGCCCGTGCCGGTGAGCACCAGCACCCGCGCTTCGCGGGCGGCCTCCCCGGCGAACGCCGCGAGGCTCTCCAGCATCTCGCCGGTCAGAGAATTGGCCTTTTCCGGCCGGTCGATGGTGGCGGTCCAGAGCCCGCCATCGCGCACATAGCGGATCATGCGCCCAGGCCCACCTGCGCGCGGATGGCCGGATCGTTCAGCAATACCTCGTCGCCGAGATAGGCATCCGCCGCCGGGCTGCACATCCACAACAATGCCCTGGCCGGCCAGTCCGGCGGGATATGGTCGCTCCATTGCATCGCCGAGACGGGATTGACCCCGGAACTCTTGATCTCGCGCTGCATCTCGGTGGCGACGGTGCCGGGGCTGAGGGTGAGCGCCCGGATACCCGCGCGCGCCTCTTCCTTGTGGAGCGCCTTCGTCATCATGTGCACGGCGGCCTTGGACGCACAGTAATGGCTCCAGCCCTCCAGCGGGTTATGCGCCGCGCCCGACCCCACGGTCAGCACCGTGCCGCCGCCCTTTTCGCGCATCATCGGCACCGCCGCGCGCATCCCGTGATAGACGCCCTTGAGATTGATATCGAAGGCCCGCGACCATGCCGCCGGATCGCTGCCGCGCAGCATCGAAATCGGTTCGATCACACCGGCATTGTTGACCAGGACGTCGATCCGGCCAAAGCGCCAGGCGGCCTGATCCATCGCCGCCTTTACCTGACTCCAGGAGGCGACATCGCAGGTTACCGCCAGGGCCTTGTCGCCGATCTCGCGGGCGATCCGGCCAATCGCTTCGCCCGAACGCGCAAGCAGCACCACATTGGCGCCAGCCCCGGCAAAGGCCCGCACCGCCGCCTCGCCGATCCCGCGACTCGCGCCGGTGACGACCACCGTTTTGCCCGTCATATCCATCCCGCATCCTTCCGTTTTCATATGGATAGCCGCTGGCCAGAGCGTATTCCAGTACCCGATCACTTGCGGCACGGGGTGCGGGCGTTTACCTCACGGGGAACATCGCAAAGGACGACGCATGACGATTTCGCTCGAAACCCTCAGCCAACAGCTTCTCGACGCCGCGAAAAAAGCCGGCGCCGAGGCGGCGGATGCCATCGCCATTTCGGGCACGTCGCTGTCCATCGACGTTCTGAAGGGCAAGCTCGAACATGCCGAGCGCTCGGAGGGGGTCGATATCGGGCTGCGGGTGCTGATGGGCCGGCGGCAGGCCAGCGTGTCGGCCTCCGATACCTCGCCCGCCACCATCGCGGCGATGGCCGAGCGCGCCGTGGCGATGGCGAAGGAAGCGCCGGAAGATCCGACCGCCGGGCTCGCCGATCCGTCGCAGCTTGCGCGCGACTGGGATATTGCGGCGCTTGAGCTGGAAGACAGTGCGCCGGAACCCGCCCCAGCCGCGCTGGAGGAAGATGCCCGCCGCGCCGAGGCCGCCGCGCTCGCGGTAGACGGGGTGAGCCAGGTACAGTCGACCTCGGCAGGCTATGGCCGCCGGCAGCTTCACCTTGCCGCCAGCAACGGCTTTTCCGGCGGCTATGCCCGCACCGACCGGGCGATCTCGCTCGCCGCGATCTCGGGCACCGGCGCGGCGATGGAGCGCGACTATAACGGCGAAAGCCGCACCTTTCAGGCCGATCTGCCAAGCCCGGAAGAGATCGGCCGGATCGCGGGCGAGCGCGCGGCATCGCGCGCAGGCGCGAACCAGCCGCCCACCGGCACCTACCCCGTTCTGTTCGACGAGCGCATCTCGTCGTCGCTGATCGGCCATCTTCTGATGGCGGTGAACGGCAGTTCGATCGTGCGCGGCTCGTCCTATCTGCGCGACCATCTGGGCAAGCAGGTTCTGCCCGAAAACCTCTCGCTGATCGAAGACCCGCACCGCCCCCGCATTTCCGGCTCGCGCCCTTTCGACGGAGAGGGGCTGCCGACGCAACGGCGCGCGATCGTCGAGAACGGTATTCTGACCGGCTGGACGCTCGATCTTGCCACCGCGCGCAAACTCGGGCTGGCAAGCACCGGCAACGCCGCGCGCGGTACCTCCGCGCCGCCCTCGCCGACAATCTCCAATGTGGCGCTCACCCAAGGCAGCGCCAGCCGCGAAGACCTGATCCGCGACATGGGCACCGGGCTGCTGGTGACCTCGCTGATCGGCTCGACGGTGAACCCGAATACCGGCGATTACTCGCGCGGGGCCTCCGGCTTCTGGGTCGAGAACGGTGTGATCACCCGCCCGGTGAACGAATGTACCATCGCGGGTAACCTGCTCGATATGTTACTGCGGATCGTTCCCGCAAACGATGCCGAACCGCACCATTCGCGCATGGTGCCCTCGCTGCTGATCGAAGGGTTGATGCTTGCCGGAAACTGACGACCTTGCCCTGCTGACCGACGCCGCGCGCGCCGCCGGAGAGATCTCGCGCGGCTACTTCCAGCGCGCCCCGAAGGCGTGGGACAAACCCGGCGCGGCCGGGCCGGTGACCGAAGCCGATATCGCGGTGAACGACATGCTCGAAGAGCGGCTGCGCGCTGCCCGCCCGGGCTATGGCTGGCTGTCGGAGGAAAGCCCCGACGATGCCGCCCGACTGAACGCCGCCCGCGCCTTCGTGATCGACCCGCTCGACGGCACCCGCGCCTTCATCGAAGGCGATTATGCCTGGGCCCATGCGCTTGCCGTGGTCGATAACGGCACAGTGACCGCTGCCGCGATCTACCTGCCGATGACCGACAAGCTCTATTCCGCCGCGCGCGGGCAGGGCGCGCATCTGAACGGCGCGCGTCTCGCCGTTTCGGCCGCCGACGCGCTCGACGGGGCGACGGTGCTGGCCTCGCGCACCAATTTCGAACCCTGGCACTGGGTCGAGGCGCAGGTGCCGCAGGTGAGCCGCAAGTTTCGCTCGTCGCTCGCCTACCGGATGAGCCTTGTGGGCGAAGGCCGGTTCGACGCGATGCTCTCGCTGCGCCCGACCTGGGAATGGGACGTGGCCGCCGGATCGCTCGTCGTCGAGGAGGCGGGCGGGCGTGTGACCGACCGGCGCGGCGCGGCGCTCAGGTTCAACGCCGCCGAGCCACGGGTGAACGGCGTGGTCGCCGCCGGGCCGCGGGTGCATAACGAGATCACCCGGCGGCTGGTCTGACACCATCCGGGGCAGCCCCGGCATGTTACCGGTATCTGCCTTGGTTTTATGGCTTTCGCTACGGGTGTTCGTCCGCTAACATTCATACAATACCGTGCGCGACAGAGAGGCCATGCCGTGACCGACGAACCCCACAAACCCGCCAAACGCCCGCTCACCCTGCGGGATGTGTCAGAAGCGTCCGGCGTATCTGAGATGACCGTGAGCCGGGTTCTGCGCAACCGGGGAGATGTGAGCGATTCCACCCGCGCCCGGGTGCTGACGGCGGCCAAGGAGCTGGGCTACGTGCCCAACAAGATCGCCGGCGCCCTCGCCTCGCAGCGGGTGAACCTGGTGGCGGTGATCATCCCCTCGCTCGGCAACATGGTGTTTCCGCAAGTGCTCACCGCGATCTCGGAAGTGCTCGACCAGACTCCGCTGCAGCCGGTGGTCGGTGTCACCAATTACCTGCCGGAACGCGAGGAAAAAGTGCTGTATGAAATGCTCTCCTGGCGGCCCTCCGGCGTGATCATCGCCGGGCTTGAACATTCCGACGCGTCCAAGGCAATGCTGCGCGGCGCGGGTATTCCCGTGGTCGAGATCATGGATACGGACGGCACTCCGATCGATTCGATGGTCGGCATCTCGCACCGCCGCGCCGGGCGGATGATGGCCGAGGCGATCATGAAGGCGGGCTACCGCAAGATCGCCTTTCTCGGCACCAAGATGCCGCTCGATCACCGCGCACGCAAACGCTTCGAGGGCTTCACCGAGGCGCTCGCCAAGAAGGGGCTGGAGATCGTCGACCAGGAATTCTACGACGGCGGCTCATCGCTGGCCAAGGGCCGCGAGATGACGGCCCGCGTGCTCGAACGCAGCCCCGAGGTCGACTTCGTCTATTACTCGAACGACAAGATCGGCGTCGGCGGGCTACTGCATTGCCTCGATGCCGGGATCGACGTGCCCGGGCGGCTCGGCCTGGCCGGGTTCAACAACATCTCGCTGCTCGACGGCTTTTCGAAACGGCTCGCGACGATGGATTCGGGCCGTGAAGAGATCGGCCGGCGCGCCGCCGAGATCATCGCCGCGCGCGTCGAGGCGGGGAGCGACGAGATGGCCGGAGAACGGATCGAGCTCAGCCCCACGATCAGCCGCGGCGACACGCTGCGCGCCCGCCCCGCCGGCGGCGACTACCCGGAATAGCGTAGACAATCCCGGCGCAACGCGGCATCAAGGCCGCGCGCGGCCCCGTGGCTCAACTGGATAGAGCAGCCCCCTCCTAAGGGGCAGGTTGCAGGTTCGAATCCTGCCGGGGTCGCCAGCGCTCCCCACCGTCATTCACGCCACGCTGCAAGTTCAGGCTATCGGCGCATCGCTACGATGGACCGAGCGCTCGAATTGATCTAACGTTTTCGTGAGGATCGCGTGAACGAATCTCCCCTGTCCGGTATTGGTGAACGGGAGGGCAAGTTTGCCCACGTCGATTTGAACCAGTCGGCAGCACATTTTTATCGCTGCTTCAGAACATACAGTTTTTCAGCCATCCGGTGTCGGGGGACATTTTCATCACGATGGGTACTGAAGCCGAACCGAACATTCTCTTGCTTTGCGCCAGACGGGGCCTTGCCACATCCGTTCTGTATTGCGTTCGGGGCGCCGGGATACGGCCGGTTGTGGCCGGGGGCCGGGCCATGCGGCCGCTGCGGTTTTCGCGCTATTGCCGCAAATTCGTCGATCTTGAGCTTGCCGATTACGAAAATGACCGCGCCGGACTGGCGAAACGGGTGAACGAGCTGTGCGCGCGCTACAGGATTGATCTCGTCATGCCGGGCGATTTCGACGGGCAGGCCGCGCTGGTGGCGATCAAGGGCGAGCTTTCCACCCCGGTCTTCCCCATGCCCAGCCAGGCGCAATTCGAGGAACTGAACGACAAGTGGCGCTTTCAGCAGCTCTGCCAGAGGCTCGGCCTGCCGATACCGAAAGCGGTGCATCTGCCGGACAAGTCCGCCATCGACGCCGACGCGCTTGAAGCGGAGCTTGGCTATCCGATGGTGATCAAGCCCACCGGGCTGGGGCAGAGCGAGGGGCTGGTCATCGCCGCGGACCGGGCTGCGCTCACCCGCGAGGTGCTCGACAATCCGGATTACGACCACGGCCCGATGGTCGCCCAGAGCAGAGTGGACGGGCGCGATATCGGGCTCGACATTTTCGCCGTCGACGGCGAGGTGCTGTGCAACTCGGCACATGACCGCGACGGGTCCAAGGTGATTTATCTCGCCAACGACACCTTCCTTGAGGCCGCCCGCCGGATCGCCCGGGAGCTTAAGCTGACCGGCGTCTATGATTTCGATGCGCTGGTGAATGACCAGGACGGCACGCTGCACCTGCTCGAATGCAATGCGCGTTTCTGGGGCACGATCGCCCATGCGCAATGGTGCGGACGCAACTTCGTCAAGACCGGCATCGCCGTTGCGTTCGGCCAGCCCGTGCCGGAGCAGCCCGACATCGCCGGCTGCACCGTCCGCTCGCCGGCCCATCTGCTGGTTCGGATCCTGACCTTCCGCCAGGCGCCACGGCGGCTCAATCGCGCCGAGAGGGCTGCGCTTCGGCAGGGGCTTGGCGACCCGGTCGCCATGCTTCTGCGCGCGCAAGACTGATCCGGCGGCCGATCCGCCACCGGATCGGACAATTTTCTGCGTTTTATCGTGGGCGGAATCGCCTTTGCGGCGTAGAACCGGGCCAACAGGGGTGCATCGGGTGGCCGAGATTGACGACATGATCGCGTTCGCGCTCAAGGCGTTGCTGTCAGGCAGCGGCGACAGCCGCCGCGCGCTGGTGCGCCGGATGTGCGAGCGCTGGCCGGAAAGCCCGGCGCTTTCAGTGGTTTTCGCCCTCACCTCCGCCGCCGCGATGATCGAAGACAATCTGGTGGGCACGGGCGGGATGAGCGGCGCGGGCCCGCTCGCCTACCGCATGGCGGCGCTGGTCTCGGCCGATATCTATGCTGTGGAAAGCCTCGGCAAGCGCCCGGCAAAGGCCCATGACCTTCTGCATTTCTGGCGCCGCGTCGATCCTGCCTATCTGGCCCCGTGACGGCTCAGATCATGCGGATCACGTCCTTGTCGATGGAGAGCATGTAGCCGCGCCGGGCGATGGTGCGCACCAGCAGCTCGGCCATGAGCTGGTTGCCCAGCGCATCGCGCAGCCGCTTGATCCGGGTTGCGCCCGCCGCCTCGTCGCAATCGGCGGCATTGCGGCCCGAGATCACCGCTTCCAGCTCGGCGCCCGAAAGCACGACATCGTCCATCCGCGCTTCGGCCAGAACCGAGAGGGTTTCGATGGCCGCTTCGGTCAGGCTGAATTCCATGTTGTTGAGATAAACGGTCCGGTCCGCCCGGCTGATGATCAGCGAATTCACCTGTATGCCGGCGCGCTCGATCTCGCCCATGCGCCGGTTGAGCGCGATGATCGTGAGCACGAAGACAAGCGCGGCCACCAGCAGCCCGGTGGCGAAGAGCATCAGCACGAAGATCACCACCCGATAGGAGGCGAGCGTATCGGAAAAGGCGGTGCCCGATTGCGCGAGGATTTCAAGCAGCCTGATCTCGGCTTCGCTGGTCAGATCGTTCTCGACGAAGATCTGCTCGACACGGGCGTTGAAGGCATTGGCGTCGGGCAGATTGAGAAACAGGAAGACAGCCGCCAGACCGAGGATCGCGACCACCGCCGCGACCCCGATCAGCACCACCCGGTTTCCGGTCTGGCGCGCTTCAGTAACGGAGGAAGTAGTCTCCCGCACTCTCTCTCCTTTTCTCGTCGTCCAGACCGGCTTCGCCGAAGACCGACACCACCGAAAGCAGCGTCCAGCCCTCGACGCGAATGCGCGCGGCAATCGCCTCCGCCGCCGCCTCGCGGCTGGCGCAGGCAGGGTCCGGCAGGGCGATCACGCCGTAATGCAGCCGCAGGGGATCGTCGCGCTTGGCCTTGTAATCGGCATAGCACTCCGCCGCCGCAGGCAGGGCCGCGAGGCTGAGAAGGGCCGAAAGGCCAAGGGTAGCGGCGATGCGTTTCATGCGCCCGACCCTGCGCGGGGCGGGGTGGATATTCAATATCAAACCGCCCTGCTCCCGGCGATATGCGATAGCGAGGGGGCGTTATTGTTTGTCCGGCGCCACCCGCTCCAGCCTTGTCTCACCTCGATCTTCCCCGGCGCAATGCCGGCCAACAGGAAAGGACAAGACATGACCCGGAGCTTTTTCAAACTGTCCGCACGGTCGGCCATGATCGCCACGCTGACCGCGGCCCTCGCGCTCAGCCCGCTTGCCGCCAGCCCGGCGCGTGCCGGAAACGAAGAGACCATTGGCGCCATCGCCGCCGCCTCGGTCTTTGCGTTGATCACCGCCGGTATCGTCGCCAATGCGGCCACGCAGAAAGGCCACAAGTCCACGCCCACGCCGCACCACTATACCCCAAGGCGCGACCCGGAGCCGAACCGCTGGGATCACGGCCGCACCCGCACCGATCCGCGCAAGCTCTTGCCGGCGCAATGCGAATTTTCGGTCAATCATGGCCGCGACCGGGGCAGCTACTACAGCAGCCAGTGCCTTCAACGCAGCTTCAACCACTGGCCCTACCTGCCCGACCGCTGCGAAAAGCGCATCGACGGGCCGGGCCGGCACGATATCCGCGCCTATGACGCAAGCTGCCTCGCGCGCTACGGCTACCGCGAGGACGAACGCAGCCGTGGCCGCGACGCGCGGCGCTGATACGGCATATCGAGCCGGGGGCGCGGCTGTCGCAGGTTTCGCCGTGCTCCCCTGGGCGGGCGGGCCATGTGCCCCCCGCCCTTTTTGCTTGCACCGGGCGCGAGCATGGGCGACCCAAGCGGCATGACGAAAGACGGACCGGATTTCAGCTTCGAGGCCGCCGCGCTGGCGGCGGGGGCCACCCGCGTGGCCGGGGTGGACGAGGTCGGGCGCGGGCCGCTCGCCGGGCCGGTCACCGCCGCCGCCGTGGTGCTCGACCCCGCCCGCATCCCCGAAGGGCTGAACGATTCAAAAAAGCTCACCGCCCGGCGGCGTGAGGCACTGTTCGAGGCGATCATGGAAGCGGCGAGCGTGTCCATCGCCCATGCCAGCGTGGAAGAGATCGACGAGATCAACATCCTGCGCGCCTCGCATCTGGCGATGACCCGCGCGCTGGCCGGGCTGATCCCCGCCGCCGATCACGCCCTGATCGACGGCAACCTGCTGCCACGTGGCCTGACGCTTCCGGCGGAGCCGGTCATCAAGGGCGATGGCCGCTCGCTCTCCATCGCCGCCGCCTCGATCATGGCGAAAGTGACGCGCGACCGGATCATGGTGGACCTCGCGCAACAGCACCCCGGTTATGGCTGGGAGAGCAATGCCGGATATCCGTCAAAAAGCCACATTTCGGCGCTCCAAAATCTTGGTGTGACCCCACACCATAGGCGTTCGTTCCGGCCCGTGCACAATATCTTGTATCAAGAAAAAACGTAAGTGCTTGATTCAAAAAAGAATTTGACCGCGAATCGCCTTTGACTCATCCTTAGCCTCAACAACGAGCACAAATGTGCCGGGGACAGAGGCAGACAAATGACCAAACAGACTCGCGTAGCGGTGCCCGACTTGCCGCTGAACCAGATCCTTGCCGGTGACTCCATCGAGGTGATGAATTCCCTCCCGGAAGCCAGCGTCGATCTCATTTTCGCCGACCCGCCCTATAATCTTCAGCTCAAGGGCGATCTGCACCGGCCCGACAATTCCAAGGTCGATGCCGTCGACGACCACTGGGACCAGTTCGACAGCTTCAAAATCTATGACGAATTCACCCGTGACTGGCTTGCCGCTGCCCGCCGGCTGCTCAAGCCGAACGGCGCGATCTGGGTGATTGGCTCCTATCACAACGTGTTCCGCATGGGGGCCGAGCTGCAGAACCAGGGCTTCTGGATCCTCAACGACGTGATCTGGCGCAAGTCGAACCCGATGCCGAATTTCCGCGGCAAACGCTTCACCAATGCGCATGAAACGCTGATCTGGGCGTCGAAGTCGGAAGAGGCGCGGCCCACCTTCAACTACGAGGCGCTGAAGGCGCTGAACGAAGGGGTGCAGATGCGGTCGGACTGGATGCTGCCGATCTGCACCGGCCATGAGCGGCTGAAGGACGAGAACGGCGACAAGACGCACCCGACGCAGAAGCCCGAGGCGCTGCTGCACCGGGTGATCCTCGGCACGACCAATCCCGGTGATGTGGTGCTCGACCCGTTCTTCGGCACCGGCACCACCGGCGCGGTCGCCAAGATGATGGGCCGCGAATATATCGGCATCGAGCGCGAAGAGAGCTATCGCAACGCCGCCGAGAAGCGGCTCGCCAGGATTCGCAAATTCGACAAGGAGGCGCTGACCGTCTCCGCCTCCAAACGCGCCGAGCCGCGCGTGCCCTTCGGCCAGCTTGTCGAGCGCGGGATGCTGCGCCCCGGCGAGGTGTTGATGAACGCGCGCGGACAGCTTGCCAAGGTGCGCGCCGACGGCACGCTGATTTCGGGCGACGCCAAGGGCTCGATCCACCAGGTCGGCGCGGCTCTGGAGCACGCGCCCTCCTGCAACGGCTGGACCTACTGGCACTTCAAGCGCGAGGGCAAGACCGTGCCCATCGACGTGTTGCGCCAGCAGATCCGGGCCGAGATGTCATAAAGAATTCAACGAGGTACCGCCTGTGCCTGCGGCTTCGCGCCGGGGCACCCAACTTGTGCCCCGCCCTTGTGGCGGGGCCTTTTTTGCATCGGATGCCGCCCCTAGCGCAGCTCCGGCGCGGGAAACTCGCCGCGTTTATACGGCCCCCAATCGGTGATTTCGGGGTAGTGGTCGGCCCGCCATTTGCGCACGCGCGGGTTCATCACCCGCCGCCAGAGCGGCGGCACCATCGCCACAAAGCCCATCGCCGCATACCCGAAGGGCAATTGCGGCGCTTCGGCGTCGGGATAGGTCTGCAGCAGCGGGTAGCGCCGGGCGGGCTTGTAGTGGTGATCGGAATGGCGTTGCAGGTTGATGAACTGCCAGCTCGTCGCCCGGTGATCGGCGTTCCAGCTATGGTGCGGGCGCACCGGCTCGTATTTGCCGTCACCCAGATATTTGCGGGTCAGCCCGTAATGCTCCACGTAATTGGTCATTTCGAGCTGCCAGATCGCCACGATGGCCTGGAACGCGAACAGCCCCAGCCCCTCCCAGCCGCCGACCAGCACGGCAAGGATCGCCGCGCCCGCCTGCAGCGCCCAGTAGCGCCAGAACGGATTGGCCCCGTCGAGCGGCGCAAGATCGCGCCGCGCCAGCTTCGCGGTTTCGGCGTGCCAGGCCGAGGTCAGCCCGGTGAACAGCACCCGGACGAAATAGCGGTGAAAGCCTTCGTTATAGCGCGCCGTCACCCCGTCGCGCCGCGTGCCCACCCAGGGGTGGTGCACCAGCAGATGTTCGGTGCGGAAGTGGGAATAGAGCACCGTGGCGAGCAGCAGGTCGGCGAGCCAGCGCTCGAACCTGTCGGACTGGTGCAGAAGCTCATGGGCATAGACAATCCCGACCGATCCCGAAAGCACGCCCACACCGAAGAACACGCCGAGCTTTTCCCAGCCGGTGAGGTGGTCGGACCCGGTCACATACCAGATCGTGCCGTAGATCATCGCCACCTGGATCGGCAGCCAGATCCAGGTGATGACCTTGTACCAGAACAGATCGGCGTCGCGGGTCTCAAGGTCGGGGTTGTCGGAATTGCGCCCGAGCACGGCATCGAGCGCGGTATAGAGCCACCACGCACCGGCGGGCGGCAGCAAGAGCGCCCAGCCGCCATAGGTGGCTGACAGCCACACAAGCGGCAGGAGCAGGAGCGACACCCAATAGGGCACCGCATGGCGGAAACTGGCAACTTCGGTAGCGGGAACCATAACACACCCTTTCAGACTGCCCTGAGCATACGCGGCGGGATGCATCGGCTCAACGGGTGCGGCAATGTCACTCGGCGGCGCCGAACGACAGCCGCGCGAGGTCGTAGGCCTTGCGCATCACCGTCGGCAGATCGGTCGGGCGCAGGCGGGGCACGAAACTGCCGCGCACGGGCCGGCAATCGGCGGGCAGATCGGCCACCCGCAGCGCAAGGCGCAGGTGGAAATGGGTGAAGGTGTGGCGCACCTCTTCGCCTGGATCGCGCCAATTGGCCGCGACCGGGGGCAGATCCTCGGCCGTGTCGCCCCAGACGCCGCCGGGCCAGCCCAGCATACCGCCGAGCAGCCCGCTTTCGGGCCGTGTCTCCAACAGCCAGGCGCCGTCTTCGCGCCGCCCGACATAGGCAATGCCCAGACGCACGGGCTTGGGCTTTTTCGCTTCGCGGGCGGGCAGATCGGCGGCGATCCCCGCCGCGCGCGCCTGACACGGTTCGCGCCATGGGCAGATGCCGCAGGCGGGCGATTTTGGGGTGCAGATCGTCGCGCCCAGATCCATCACCGCCTGCGCATAATCGCCGGGGCGTGTGGCGGGCGTCATTGCGGCGGCCTTGTCGCGCATCTCCGGCTTTGCCCGCGGCAGCGGCGTTTCGATCCGGAAGAGCCGCGCCATGACCCGCTCCACATTGCCGTCCACCACCGGCTCGGGCCGGTCGAAGGCGATGGCGGCAATGGCCCCGGCCGTATAGGGGCCGATGCCCGGCAGGGCGCGCAGCCCCTCGGCGGAATCGGGAAACACGCCACCCAGCTCCCCCGCCACCACGCGGGCGCATTTGAGCAGGTTGCGGGCGCGGGCGTAGTAGCCGAGCCCGGCCCATTCGCCCATCACCCGCGCATCGTCGGCCGCCGCGAGCGCCGCAACATCGGGCCAGAGCGCCATGAAGCGGGTGAAGTAATCGCGCACCGCCGCCACCGTGGTTTGCTGCAGCATGATCTCCGACAGCCAGACGGCATAGGGATCGGGCAGGATGCCCGCCGCGCGCTGTGCCGGGTTCACGCGCCACGGCAGCACCCGGGCGTGGCGGTCATACCAGCCCAGCAATTCCTCCGCCATCTCGCCCGCGTCACGCATGTGTTATGTCCTGTCAGTGCTTTGAAGTGGCATGACCTTGCCGCGCGGCTTAGTATCCCACAAGCACATGAGGATGCCAGTGACGACCAGGCAAACAGACAAACCGGAGCGTCGGCGGCGAGGGTTCGAGCGTACCTCGGCCCTGCTCACCCAGCGCATCCGCGAGGCAGGCGAAGCCCGGGGCTTTGCCGTGACCCGTCTGCTCACCCATTGGGACGAAATCGCCGGGCCGGACATCGCCCGCATCGCCCGGCCCGTCGAGGTCAATTATGGCCGCTCCGGCGGGTTCGGCGCCACGCTGGTTCTGCTCACCACCGGGGCCAACGCGCCGATGCTGGACATGCAGAAGGAGCGCATCCGCGAGAAGGTGAACGCCACCTACGGCTATGCCGCGATCTCGCGCGTGCGGCTCACCCAGACCGCGCCCACCGGCTTTGCCGAGGGGCAGGCCCAGTTCACCCGGCAGCCGAAGCCCGCGCCCCGTGCGCCGGACCCCGAGATTGCCGCCCGCGCGCATGAAAGCGCGGCGGGCATCGAAAACGCCGATCTGCGCGAAGCCCTTGAGGCGCTGGCGCAAAACGTTCTATCCCGCCGGAAACACCCGGCCGACTGAAAGGTAACACATGACCCGTATCCTGCCTGCCATCGCAGCCCTGATCCTCGTTCTCGCCGGCGGCGCCTGGCTGTCTGGCCGCTCCGCGACCGACGCGCTCGTCGCCCCCGCTCTGGGGCAGGACGCGGCAGCCGATGTGGAGCTGATGCCCGACTACGTGCTCGGCGACGACGCCGCGCCGGTAACGGTGATCGAATACGCTTCCTTCACCTGCCCGCATTGCGCCAACTTCCACGGCGACCAGTTCAAGAAGCTGAAAACGAATTACATCGACACCGGCAAGGTGCGCTTCATTCACCGCGAAGTGTATTTTGACCGGTTCGGGCTCTGGGGCGGGCTGCTCGCCAATTGCGGCGGCGAGGTGCGGTATTTCGGCATTGCCGGCATGCTCTACGACCAGCAGAAAGACTGGATCGGTTCGGGCGACCCGACCGAGATTCTCGCCAACCTGACCAAGATGGGCAAGACCGCCGGCCTCACCGAAGAGCAGGTCGATGCCTGCCTGAAGGATGAGGCGCTGGCCACCCGGCTCGTCGCCACCTTCCAGGCCCATGCCGAGACCGATGACATCAACGCCACGCCGACGCTGATCATCGACGGCGACAAGCACTCGAACATGTCGTTCAACGACCTCGCCGCGATCATCGACGAGAAACTGGCCGACAGCTAAGCCAGCAACGCCTCGAATGCGGCCCAGTCGCCGAGTTCGAGGCGCACCGGCAGGCTCACCACCTTCTGGCGAAAGGCGCGGGGCAGACGCACCGCGTCTTTTTCCGTTGTAACAAGCTGGGCACGGGCCGAGCGCGCCTCATTTTCGAGCCGCGTCATCAGCGCCGGGGTGAGGTCCTGATGATCGGTGAGCGCCTGCGCGCGCACGAGGTTGGCGCCCAGACCTTTCAGCGTGGCGAAGAAGCGCTCCGGCGCACCGATCCCGGCAAAGGCGACCACGTCGAGCCCCTCCCAGTCCATTCCCGTGGGCAGGGGCGCGAGGTGTGCGGCGGCGATGGGGCAGGGCAGGCGCACGGCCCATTTGGCGGCAAACTCCGCCTGCGCGCGGTCCGGGCCGATGGCCACCAGCAGATCGGCCCCGGCAAGCCCGTCAGACAGCCTGCGCTTCAACGGACCGAGCGGCCAGGCATAGCCATTGCCAAAGCCACGCAGCGCATCCTCGACCAGCACGCGCGCCTTCGCACCCGGCAGATCTCCGTCAAACACCACGATCCCGGCGCCCGCCTCAGCCGCCGCGCGGACCCCCTCGGCCGGGTCGGCGGCGATCCAGGTGGGTGCGAAAGCGGCGATCAGCAGCGGCTCGTCGCCCACGCGCGACGGATCGTCGTGGCGTTCGTCGACCATCGCGGGCGCACCCGGCCCATTCGTCACCACATGCACCGCCCGGCCCTGCATGGCGAGCCGCTGGGCAATAGCGATCACCGTCGGCGTCTTGCCGGTGCCGCCGAGCGACAGGCTGGTGACCGAGATCACCGGCACCGGCGGCAGGCGGGCGGGTGCAGCTGGCAAACGGCGGCCCGGTGCGAGCGGGCCGAGGAGGCGCAGCAGCGGCCCCGCCGGGCGATACCAGAACACCGGCGCCAATGCTCACACCCCCCGCTTATCGAGCGCCTCGATCACCAGTGCGACGATCCGGTCGGTCGCCTCGGCACCGGAGGTGGTCACCTCCCAGGCCGCTGCCGCCATCTCGGCCACCTTGTCGGGGGAAAGCAGGAATTCCACAGCGCGGGCAAGGCTGGCGGTATCGGCCACGGCACGGGCCGCCCCGGCATCGCGCAGCCGCTCGTAGCTTTCGCGCCACAGCCCCAGATGCGGGCCAAACAGCACCGCCGAGCCAAGCGCCGCAGCCTCGAACGGGTTGCGCGCGCCTTGTTCGCCCATCAGCGTGCCGCCCATCAGCGAAATCGGCGACAGCCGATACCACAGGCCAAGCTCGTCGCCGAGATCGGCCACGAAGATCTCCACCTCCGGCTCCGGCTCATCGTCGCCCGAGCGCAGGCCGACGACCCAGCCATCGGCCTCCAGCGCGGCGGCGAGCGCCGGGCCGTCTTCCAACGGGTCGGGCACGAGAACGAGCAGCAGCCGATGCGCCCCGCGCATCGCCTGCCGGTGCGCCTCGACCACCATCTGCACCTCGCCCGCCGTCGCCCCGGCGGCGAGCCAGACCGGGCGCGCGGCGAGAATTTCGGCGATGGTGTCGCGTTCGGCCTGGCTGCAGGGGAGCGGCGCGGTGCCTTCCTGGAGGAACCCCATCGCCTCGATCCGATCTTCGGCCACGCCCAGCGCCCTGAGCCCCGCCGCGGCCCGCTCATCGCCGGCAAGAACATGCGAAAAGCGCTTCAGGAGCGCCCGGCGCAGCCCCGGAAACCAGCGCCAGCCGGGCCGTTCGGGCACCCGTGCATCGACCAGAAACATCTCGATCCCGGCCCGCCCCGCCGCTTCGATCAGGGCCGGTTCCAGTCGGTTATCGGCCCAGACGGCCAGATCGGGCCGCCAATGCTGGAGGAAGGTATCGACCCCGGGGCCGGTGCCATAGGGCGAGAATTGCAGCGCCACATCGCGCGGCAGGCGGGCGGCGAGGAGTTCGTCCGGCCCGTGGCGCGCGGTGGTGATGAGCACGCCCAGATCGTCGCGCTCCTCGCGCAGACGGTCGATCAGTTCGGGAATGCCCAGCGCCTCGGCCTCGCTGCCCACATGCAGCCAGACGAGCGGACCCGGCGGGCGCGGCAGGCTCGTCGCGCCCAGCCGCTCGCTGCCGCGGTCGGCATCCTCGCGACCGGCCGCCAATTCGCGCTGGAGCCGCCGCTCGGCGCGGCTGCGCCCGCCCGGTCTTTGCGACGCCAGAAACAGCGCAAGGGCTATGCCGGGATGCGACGCCACGGCCTACCTCCCACCCGGTTGCTTCGCCATGCGGTGGGGGTGCATCGCCATTCGCCTTCCGCCCTGATCACCATCGGCGCGAGCCTAGTCGAAGGCGCGCAGAGGGAAAAGGGCTCAGGCGATCTCGCTTGCGGGGTAGCCCGCGTCTTTCATCGCAGCGAGAACCTCGGCGGTGGCCAGCGTGCTGTCGACCTCGACCTCGCGCGCCTCCATGTCAAAGCTCAGTTCGGCGCCCGCATCGGCGTCGAGCAGCGCGGTTTCGATCGTGGCCTTGCAATGGCCGCAGCTCATATCGGGAACGGAAAACTTGCTCATGGCGATCTCCTTCTTTGCACTCAGCTAGGAACGCGCCCACCCGCCGGTCAATGACAAATCCACGTGATATCGCGCTCAGCCCTTGACCTTCCAGTCATTGGAACCCTTACCTGTTGCGCGAATGCAAGAGCGGAGGCCCGCGATGACCGATATGACCCTGCAAGTCGAAGGGATGACCTGCGCCGTCTGCGTGGGGAAGGTGGAACGTGCGCTCGATGAGCTTCCCTTCGTCCACGGCCAGGTGGTGAACCTCGCCGCCGAGAACGCCTCGTTCTCGCTCGACGATCCCGCCGACCTCGCCCGCACCGCCGAGGCGCTGGCCAAAGCGGGCTATCCGGTGGTGACCGACCACCTCGAATTTGCCGTCGAGGGGCTGGCCGATGCCGCCTCCGTCGCCAAGGTGGAGCAGGCGCTCACAGCCGCGCCGGGCGTGCTCTCGGCCAGCGTGAACCTTGCAACCGATACCGCAAGCGTGACCATCGCCGCCGGGGCCATCGCGCCCTCGCAGGTGGCGGGCCTGATCTCATCTGCTGGTTTCAAGGCTGCCCTGCGGTCGAGCGACGGGCAGGATGTGCAAAAGCGCAAGCAGGCCGAGATGACCCGGCTGGGCTGGCTCACGATTGTCGCCGCCGCTTTGACGCTGCCGGTTTTCATCGTCGAGATGGGCGGGCATCTCTACCCACCGTTCCACCACTGGGTGAACGCGACGATCGGGATGCAGACCTCGCGCATCGCGCAGTTTCTGCTGACCGCCATCGTGCTCGCCGGGCCGGGGCAAAGGTTTTTCACCAAGGGCATCCCGCAGCTTCTGCACGGCTCGCCAGACATGAACTCGCTGGTGGCGATGGGCACCTCGGCGGCCTTCGCCTATTCGACGCTGGCCACCTTCGCGCCGGGGCTGTTCCCCGAAGGCACGGCGAATGTGTATTTCGAAAGCGCCTCTGTGATCATCGTGCTGATCCTGTTCGGGCGCTGGATGGAGGCGCGCGCCAAGGGGCGCACGGGCGCCGCGATCCGTGCGTTGATGCAGTTGCAGCCAAAGACGGCGCGGGTCGAGCGCGATGGCGGTGCGGTGGAAATCTCCGCCGATGAGATCCGCCCCGGCGACGTGATCGTGCTGCGCCCCGGCGAAGCGGTGGCCGCCGATGGCACGGTGCTGTCAGGCGAGAGCCATATCGACGAGAGCATGATCACCGGCGAGCCGCTCGCCGTGGCCAAGGGGCCGGGCGACGCGGTGACCGGCGGCACCGTCAACACCACCGGCGCACTGCGCATCGAGGCCACCCGCGTGGGGGCCGATACCACGCTGGCGCAGATCATCCGGCTGGTGGAACAGGCGCAGGGGGCAAAACTGCCGATCCAGTCCACCGTCGACCGGATCACGCGCTGGTTCGTGCCCGCGGTGATGAGCGCGGCGGCGCTCACCTTTCTCGCCTGGCTCGCCTTCGGGCCGAGCCCTGCGCTGAGCTTTGCGCTGATTGCCGGGGTGAGCGTGCTCGTCATCGCCTGCCCCTGCGCGATGGGGCTGGCCACGCCCACCTCGATCATGGTCGGCACCGGGCGGGGGGCCGAGCTTGGGGTGCTGTTCCGCAAGGGCGATGCGCTTCAGGTCATGGAAGGGGTGAAGGTGGTGGCCTTCGACAAGACCGGCACGCTCACCGAGGGCCGCCCGGCGCTGACCGACATCGTGCTCGCCGATGGCCAGGACGAAGCCGGGGTGCTGCGGCTGGTGGCCGCCGCGGAGGCGCAATCGGAGCATCCGCTGGCCGCTGCGATCCTTGCGGCCGCTGAGGAACGTGGGCTGGCCCTGCCGGAAACCGAGAGCTTCCGCGCCCTGCCCGGCTTTGGTATCCGCGCCGGCATCGGCGGGCGCAACGTGGCGGTGGGGGCCGCCCGCCTGATGGAGCGTGAAAAGATCGAGCTGGGCGCACTGGCCGAGGCCGGCGCCGCGTTGGCGGCGGATGGCAAGACGCCGCTCTATGTCGGGATCGACGGCGTGGCGGCGGCGGTGATCGCCGTGGCCGACCCGATCAAGGACAGCACGCCAGAAGCCATCGCCGCGCTGCACCGCGAAGGGCTGGAAGTGGCGATGATCACCGGCGATACGCGCGCCACCGCCGACGCCATCGCCCGGCGGCTGGGGATCGACCACGTGACCGCCGAGGTGCTGCCGCGCGGCAAGGTCTCGGCCATCGAGGCCCTGCGTGCGGCGCACGGGGCCACCGCCTTTGTCGGCGATGGGATCAACGACGCTCCGGCGCTCGCCGCCGCCGATATCGGTCTGGCCATCGGTACCGGCACCGATGTGGCCATCGGCGCAGCCGATGTGGTGCTTGCCTCGGGCGAGATCACCGGGGTGGCCACCGCGATCACATTATCGCGACAGACGATGCGCAATATCCGCCAAAACCTGTTCTGGGCCTTCGGCTATAACGTGGTGCTGATCCCGGTCGCCGCCGGGCTGCTCTATCCGTTCGGCGGGCCGATGCTCTCACCGATGCTGGCGGCCTTCGCGATGGCGATGTCGTCCACCTTCGTATTGACCAACGCGCTGAGGTTGCGCCGGGCGGGGGTGCGGGCATGAACATCAAGCAAGCCGCCGAGGCGTCGGGCCTGCCACCGAAAACGATCCGCTATTACGAGCAGATCGGCCTTATCAAACCCGCCCGAAGCGCCAACAGTTACCGCGATTTCAGCGAAACGGACGTGCATAACCTCGCCTTCATCGCGCGGGCCCGGGCGCTCGGGTTTTCCATCGAGGATTGCCGCGCGCTGCTGGCGCTCTACGAAGACAAGTCGCGCGCGTCGGCGGATGTGAAGGCCATCGCCCAGCGCCATCTCGACGAGATCGAGGCCAAGATCCTCCAGCTCGCCGAGATGCGCGACACGCTGTCGGCGCTGGTGCTGGCCTGCCGGGGCAATCACCGGCCCGATTGCCCGATCCTCGCCAGCATGAGCGGCGACTGAGCCGCGCCCGCGCCCCGCCACAGCGCATACACGAACTTGGCCAACCCCATTTCCTCGCGGGGCGGTTTCGGTTAAGATGCCGCAAAACGATAAAACAAAAGATGCGAGGGGCTATGAGCAGACTTCTTCGCACAATCGCAATTCTGTTGCTTGTCGCCTCATGTGGCGGCAGCGATTTCCGGGCGCCGCGCAACCTCGACGACGCCTGTTCGATTGTGCAGCAAAGGCCGAAATATCTGAAGGCCATGGAGCGGACCGAGCGCAAATGGGATGTGCCGGTGCCGGTTCAGATGGCCATCATCTATCAGGAATCGAAATTCATCGGCAACAACCGCACACCGATGCGCTATGCGCTCGGCGTGATTCCCATGGGCCGCCAAAGCTCGGCCTACGGCTATGCGCAGGCACTGGACGGCACCTGGGACGAATATCAGCGATCCGAAGGCAGCCGCTTTTCCGAACGCGACGATATCCGCGACGCCACCGATTTCATGGGCTGGTACATGACCCAGACCACAGCCGAGACCGGCGTGCCGGTGCATGACGCGCGTAACCAGTACCTCGCCTATCACGAGGGCCGCACCGGCTATAACCGGGGCAGCCACAACTCGAAGGCATGGCTCTTGCGGATCGCCGACGAGGTGCAGGCGCGGGCGGTGATGTATGACCAGCAGTTGAGGCTCTGCGGCAAACGATAAGGCGTTGTGCCGCGCAGGGTCCGCCGATACCGTCGGCCAAAACGGAGGCGGCGATGGCGGACAAGTGGCTGTGGATGAGCGCGGGTGCGCTCGGGCGCGGGATCGCTGCGGGCGAGATTGACCCTGTCGATCTCGCCACGGTCTATTTCAGCGCGATCAAGGCCCATCCGCTGCGCGACCGCATCTATGCACGGCTCACCGAGGCGCGTGGCATGGCGGAGGCCGAAGCCGCCGCGCTCCGGGCGAAGGCGGGCACACGGCGCGGGCCGCTCGACGGCGTGCCGGTGAGCTGGAAAGACCTGTTCGATACGGCCGGCATCGCCACCGAAGCCGGTTCGGCCATGCTGAAGGGCCGGGTGCCGGATAGCGATGCCGACGTGGTCGCCAATGCCACGGCAATGGGGCTGGTGGGCCTTGGCAAGACCCATATGTCGGAGCTGGCCTTCTCCGGCCTCGGGCTGAACCCGGTGACCGAAACCCCGCCTTGCGTGAACGATCCCGATGCCGTGCCCGGCGGCTCCTCTTCCGGCGCCGCCGCCTCGGTGGCCTTCGGGCTGGCCCCGGCTGGCATGGGGTCCGACACCGGTGGTTCGGTGCGCATCCCGTCGGCATGGAACGATCTGGTGGGGCTCAAGACCACCTCCGGGCGGCTCTCGCTCAGGGGCGTGGTGCCGCTGGTGGCAAGCTTCGACACGGTCGGGCCGCTTTGCCGCAACGTGGAAGACGCCGCTCTGTTTCTCGCCGCGCTCGAAGGCCGGTCGCGCAGCGCCGATCTGACCGGGGCGAGCCTTGCCGGCACACGGTTTCTGATCCTCGAAAACGGCTACCGCGACCTGCGCGACGCGCCCCGCGCCGGGTTTGAAAGCGCCGTCGAGCGGCTGCGCGCTGCGGGCGCGGTGGTGGAACGCGCGCATATCGGCGTGATCGACGAGGCGCTGGCGATGTCGGCCATTCTCTACACGCCCGAAGCCTATGCGACCTGGCGCGACGAGATCGAGGCGCAGCCCGAGCTGATGTTCCACGAAATCCTAGAACGGTTCCGCGCGGGCGGGCGATTCAGCGCTGCCGACCTCGTCGCCGCGCAGCAAAAACTCGCACAAATTCGAGTGGAATATCATCGGCTTACGGCGGGTTACGATGCCGTGATCCTGCCCAGCGCCGCGATCATGCCGCCCAAGGCGCAGAAGCTGCTCGACGACCACGACTATTACGTGACCGAGAACCTGCTCACGCTCAACAATACGCGCATCGGCAACCTCACCGGCGGCGCGGCGCTTACGCTTCCGACCGGCCTGCCCTCGACCGGGATCATGTTTGTCGGCCCGCCGATGAGCGAGGAACGGTTGCTTCGGATCGGGGCGGCGGCAGAGGCAGCGCTGGCCTGATCCGGGCCGGTTTGCCCCAAAAGCCACATATCGCCGCCCAACCGGCTGTTATCCCGCCTTTTTCTGGACCACGCCGCACGAGCACGCTATTCTGGGTGAAATCGGGGCGAAACGATCCCGAACACAGAGGCAGTAACAGGCGATGACGTTCCCCGAGCGGTTCTCAGGGCTACCCGAATATGCGTTTCCGCGTTTGCGGAGCCTGCTCGACGTGCATGCGCCGGGCGGGCCGGTGGTGCATATGACCATCGGTGAGCCGCGTCACGCCATGCCGTCTTTCGTCGGCGAGGTGATTGCCGCGAATGTCGATGGCTTCGCCAAATATCCGCCGAACGAGGGCACGCCAGAACTGCGTGCGGCGATCTCCGGCTGGATCGGGCGGCGCTATGGCGTCACCACCGACCCCGATACGCAGGTCATGGCGCTCAACGGCACCCGCGAAGGGCTGTTTAACGCCGCGCTGGCGCTGTGCCCCGAAGAAGTGCGCGGGCAGAGGCCGGTGGTTCTGATCCCCAACCCGTTCTACCAGGTTTATGCCGTCGCCGCGCAGGCGGTGGGGGCCGAACCCGTCTTTGTCTCGGCAACGGCCGAAACCGGCTTTATGCCCGACTACGCCGCCTTGCCGAAAGACATCCTCAACCGCACCGCCATCGCCTATCTGTGCTCGCCCTCCAACCCGCAGGGCGCGGTGGCGACCCGGGAAGACTGGGCGGGCCTGATCGCGCTTGCCGAGAAGCACGATTTCCAGATCTTCGCCGACGAATGCTATTCTGAGATCTGGCGCGACGCACCGCCGCCGGGCGCGCTCGAAGTGGCCACCGAGGGCGGGGCCGACCCGGAGCGCGTGGTGATCTTCCATTCGCTCTCCAAGCGGTCGAACCTGCCGGGGCTGCGCTCGGGCTTTGCCGCGGGCGGCCCCGAAAGCATCGGCCGGATGAAGCAACTGCGCGCCTATGCCGGCGCCCCCCTGTCGCTGCCCTTGCAGCGCGTGGCCGAGCGGGCCTGGGCCGACGAGGCGCATGTGGAGGCCAGCCGGGCGCTCTACCACGAGAAATACCGCATCGCGGATGCCGTGTTTGCAGGTGTGCCGGGCTACAGCGCGCCCGAAGGCGGGTTTTTCCTCTGGCTGCCGGTAGCCGATGGCGAGGCGGCGGCGATGAAGCTCTGGACGGAAACCGGGGTCCGGGTGCTGCCCGGCGCGTATCTCGCGCGCGAGGTGGACGGGAAGAACCCCGGACAAGGATATATAAGGGTGGCCCTTGTGGGCCCGAAGAAAGAAACGGAAGCGGCGCTGAACACGATCCGGCGCTGTCTCTACGCATAAGGCACGAGGTGAGGCATGGCATATCAGGCTAAAGGGCGCGACCCGATCTTTGACAGCACCACGCAGGCTCTGATCGAGCAACGGGGCATGGAGCTTCTGGGATTGGTCCTGCTGGCACTCGCCGGGGTGCTCGGCCTCATCCTCGGCACCTATGCGCCGGATGATCCGGGCTGGCTCTCGGCCACCGACGGGCCGGCGCAGAACATGTTCGGCGGTTTCGGCGCCTTCATCGCCTCGCCGCTCGCCGTGATCATCGGCAAAGGCAGCTGGGCCATCGTCGTCGCCATTGCAGCCTGGGGCCTGCGGTTCATCATGCATCAGGGCGAAGAGCGCGCACTGGGCCGGGCCGTTTTCGTGCCGATCGCCGTGGCGCTGGCCGCCGTCTACGCCTCGACGCTGCTGCCAGGCGCCGAGTGGAGCCATACCTTTGGCCTTGGCGGCCTGTTCGGCGATACGGTGCTGGGCGCGGTGCTGGGCCTGCTGCCCGTCGATCCCGCCTTTGGAATCAAGACGATGTCGCTCCTTGTCGGGCTGGCCATGCTGGTCGTCGGAGCCTTCGCGCTTGGTGTGACGCTGCCCGAGGTCACTCGTTTCGGCCGGTTCCTGCTGGCCGGTGTCGTCTTCTCCTATGCCGCCCTGCTCTCCGTTCTGCGCCACGGCGCACGCGGTGCCGCGGTGGGCGCGGCGGTGAGTGCCACCGGGGCCGTGCGCGGGGCGCAGGCGCTGCGCGCGCGCAATGCCCGCCGCCGGGCCGAACGCGCCGTCTACGACGACGAAGAGGAATATGAAGAAGAGCTGAGCTTTTCCGCGCCGCCGCCGCTGCGCGCCGCCCGCGTGCTGCGCGCCGAGCCGCCGGTGGAGCGCGCCCAGCCGCAAGCCGCCCCCGTCGCCGCACCCCATGCGCCGCTGGCCGCAACCCCCGCGCCGCAGCCGCAGCCGCAACCGCAACAGCGCACCGGCCTTCTCGCCCGTGTGCAGGGTCTGGCCAAGCGCAATGCCGACCCGATGCCCGATCTTGAGCCGGAACTGGTGGATGCCGGGGCGTTCCAGGGCGACGTTCCCGAGGGGGCCGGCACGTCTGACCGGATCAGCGCCAAGATCGCCAATGCGCTCAAGGCGCGCCGTAATCCCGGCGCACCGGACGAGCCGCCGCTGACCATGGCGCAGGGCGAGCCGATGTCGCCGATGTCGGCGGCCATCGCCAGCGCCGCCGCCCGCGCCCGCGCCAGGCAGGACGCGCAGGGCGGCAAGGTGCTGCGCGCCGAGCCGCCGGTGATGCGTGCGCCCGCACAGCCGCCCGCAGCGCAGGCGATGCCGGCGGAACCGCCGGTCGAAGAGCTCAACATCTTTGCCGAACCGGCTCCGGACGAGGACTGGGATCCCGGCTTCGACGGCGATTTCGAGCCGGATTACGAAGCCGCCTTTACCCCCGCCCCTGCCCCAGCTCCCAAAGCCGTGGTGCAGCACAATACGCGCAAGACCGCGCCATCGACCCGCGCCCGGGCCGAAGCGCAGCCGACGCTCAATTTCGGTGACAATCATGCGGCGTTTGAGCTGCCGCCGCTCAACCTGCTGGCCGACCCGGTGGCCATCGAGCGCCATCATCTCTCCGACGAGGCGCTGGAAGAAAACGCCCGGATGCTGGAAAGCGTGCTCGACGATTACGGCGTGAAAGGCGAGATCGTGAGCGTGCGCCCCGGCCCCGTGGTCACGATGTACGAGCTTGAGCCCGCCCCGGGCCTGAAAGCGAGCCGGGTGATCGGCCTGGCCGACGATATCGCGCGCTCGATGTCGGCGCTTTCGGCGCGCGTCTCGACCGTGCCGGGCCGCTCGGTGATCGGGATCGAACTGCCCAATGCGCACCGCGAAAAGGTGGTGCTGCGCGAGATCCTCTCAGGCCGCGATTTCGGCGACACCAACATGCGCCTGCCGCTGGCGCTGGGGAAGGATATCGGCGGCGATCCGATCGTGGCCAACCTCGCCAAGATGCCCCACCTGCTGATCGCGGGCACCACCGGCTCGGGCAAGTCGGTGGCGATCAACACGATGATCCTGTCGCTCCTCTACCGGCTCACCCCGGAAGAGTGCCGGCTGATCATGATCGACCCGAAGATGCTGGAACTCTCTGTCTATGACGGCATCCCGCACCTGCTCTCGCCGGTGGTGACCGACCCGAAGAAGGCCGTGGTGGCGCTCAAATGGGTCGTCGGCGAGATGGAAGAGCGCTACCGCAAGATGTCGAAGATGGGGGTGCGCAACATCGAGGGCTATAATGGCCGGGTGAAAGACGCGCTCGACAAGGGCGAGATGTTCTCCCGCACCGTGCAGACCGGGTTCGATGAGGAAACCGGCGAGCCGATCTTCGAGACGGAAGAATTCGCGCCCGAGAAGCTGCCCTATATCGTCGTCGTGGTCGACGAGATGGCCGACCTGATGATGGTGGCGGGCAAGGAGATCGAAGCCGCGATCCAGCGTCTGGCGCAGATGGCGCGGGCCTCGGGCATCCATATCATCATGGCCACCCAGCGCCCCTCGGTCGACGTGATCACCGGCACCATCAAGGCCAACTTCCCGACCCGGATCAGCTTCCAGGTGACCTCGAAGGTCGACAGCCGGACGATCCTTGGCGAACAGGGCGCCGAACAGCTCCTCGGCATGGGCGATATGCTCTACATGGCCGGCGGGGCGCGCATCACCCGGGTGCACGGGCCCTTCGTCAGCGACGAAGAGGTGGAAGAAATCGTCAACCACCTCAAGTCTTTCGGCACGCCCGATTACGTCTCCGGTGTGGTCGAGGGGCCGGACGAGGACAAGGCCGCCGATATCGACGCGGTGCTGGGCCTCAACACCGGCGGCAACACCGATATGGAAGACGCGCTTTACGATACCGCCGTGGCGATCGTGCTGAAGGACCGCAAATGCTCGACCTCCTACATCCAGCGCAAGCTGGCCATCGGCTACAACAAGGCCGCGCGGCTGGTGGAGCAGATGGAGGATCAGGGCATCGTCAGCCCGTCGAACCATGTCGGCAAGCGTGAGATTCTGGTGCCCGAGCAGGCGTGATATCGCCTAACATACGGGTTTGAAATGATATGAGGCGCGGGCGGTCTGGATTCGCCCGCGCTTTCGCTTAGGTAGGTGCCATGACGATTGCCCGCTTCCTCCTCGCCCCCGTGGCGCTGTTGTTCTCGGCCCTGCCGCTCTGGGCCGACAAGCTCTCGCTCAGCGAGATCTCGGCCTATCTCGACGGGCTGACCACGCTCGAAGCCGAGTTTACCCAGATCAATGCCGACCAGACGATCTCGACCGGCACGATCATGATCCAGCGGCCCGGCCGGGCGCGGTTCGAATACAACCCGCCGGAGCAGACGCTGGTGATCGCGGGCGGCCAGCAGCTTGCGGTGTTTGACGGCAAATCCAATACCGGGCCAGAGCAATATCCGCTGAAGGAAACGCCGCTCAACCTGATCCTTGAGCGCGATGTGAACCTCGCACGCTCCGGCATGGTGGTCGGGCACGATTACGACGGCACCGCCACGACCGTCACGGCACAAGACCCGGATTTTCCGGAATACGGCACGATCCGGCTGATGTTTACCGCCGATCCGGTGGAACTGCGCCAATGGGTCATCACCGATGGCTCCGGCGCTGAAACGGCGGTGATCCTCGGCAAACTCAAAACGGGAATGCGGTTCAACACCGCCACCTTCTCGATCGGCGCCGAGATCGACAAGCGCAACCGCTGACCGGCACCCGAACGCGGCGGCACGGGCATCGCACAGCCGCGCTGCCAGTAAATCCCACAACGAAAAAGGCCACCCCCGATAAGGGGGTGGCCCATGTTTCGCGCCTGTCGCGGCTTACCGGATATCTTCCATCGCGATGGTCGAGACGCCTTTGATCAGGTCGATCGCATAGGAAAGCTGGAAGTCGTCGTCGCGCAGCTTGGCGGCTTCTTCGGCGGCGGCGCGCTCCTCCTCGATCAACTTGATCTCGTCTTCGGTCAGGCTGTCATTGTCGAGGCTGCCGCGCAGATCTGCCTCGGAGCGGAACAGGGTGTCGTCCTCCTCCTCCGCCTCTGCATTGATATCGCGGTGCGGCTGTTCGACGACGATATCGGGGCTCACGCCCAGCGCCTGGATCGAGCGGCCGGACGGCGTGTAGTAGCGCGCCGTGGTGAGGCGCATCGCACCGTCGCCGGGCAGCGGCATCACGGTTTGCACCGAGCCTTTGCCGAAGCTCTTGGTGCCGACGATGATCGCCCGGTGGTGGTCCTTCAGCGCACCGGCCACGATCTCGGAAGCCGAGGCCGAGCCGCCGTTGATCAGCACCACGAGCGGCTTGCCGCCGGTGATGTCGCCCGGCTTGGCGTTCACACGCTCGGTGTCTTCAGGGTTGCGGCCCCGCGTCGAGACGATCTCGCCTTCTTCGAGGAAGGCATCGGAGACCGCGATGGCCTGGGTCAGCAACCCGCCGGGGTTGTTGCGCAGATCGAG
This sequence comes from Sinisalibacter aestuarii, assembly GCF_027923545.1. Classification (GTDB taxonomy): domain Bacteria; phylum Pseudomonadota; class Alphaproteobacteria; order Rhodobacterales; family Rhodobacteraceae; genus Sinisalibacter; species Sinisalibacter aestuarii. Next base: position 194,530 of record NZ_BROH01000001.1, read on the forward strand.
CACCACACCGGCGAGATTTTCGATCCCGCCCAACTCTTCGACCACGGTTTCGAAGCCATCGGCAACGTTGGGATAGGTCTGGTCGTTGAAGGTGGTGATCCGGATCACGGCGGTGTTGCCGACGGCGCGCACGGTGGCGGCGGTGAGCTTGATCGTGTCGCGGATGATCGACACGTCGAAGGGTTCGTCGACGCCCTCGCGCACCACGGTGATGATGATCTCCGAGCCGACCGGGCCGCGCATCAGGTCAACCGCCTCGTCGGTGGTGAGGCCGAGCAGGCTCTCGCCGTCGACATGGGTGATGAAATCGCCCGACTGGATCCCCGCCGCCTCGGCGGGGGTGCCGTCCATCGGCGAAACCACCTTCACAAAGCCGTTCTCCTGGGTGATCTCGATGCCAAGCCCGCCGAAGGAGCCGCGCGTCTGCACCCGCATATCGGCCGCGTCTTCCGGCGGCAGGTAGCTGGAATGCGGATCGAGCGAGGTCAACATGCCGTTGATCGCCGCTTCGATCAGCTCCGCGGGTTCGACCTGTTCGACATATTGTGAGCGGATGCGCTCGAACACATCACCAAACAGATCAAGCTGCTGATAAACCGACGCATTGTTCTCCGCGCCCTGGGCGATCAGCGGCCCGGCAATCTGGGTGGTCAGCACCGCGCCGGCCAGCGTTCCGCCAACGGCGGCCATCAGGAATTTTTTCATGTCTGCTCCGGTCTATCCGTTTTCGGCACGTGCGAACCACTCCGCCGGGTCCACGGGCGTGCCGTTTCTTCTCAACTCTATATAAAGCGACTCCGACGCTTCAGCGCCACCTCCTTGCGGGGAGGATATCAAAAAGCCTTGATCTGCCGCGAGAGTCGACCCCCCCATGAGGCCGATCGGCGTATCCTTTGGCAAAACCTCGCCGACCTCGCCAAAGAGCTGGCCAAGACCGGCCAGCACCAGCAGATAGCCCTCGCCCGGTTCGAGAATGGCAACCTCGCCATAGTCGAGCAGCGGACCGAGATAGCGGATCGTGGCGGGCCAGGGTGTGGTGACCAGCGTGAGCGGGCGCGTCGCCACCACCCAGCCGGGGCGGCGCACGCCGGCGGCATCGGCCTCGTTGTAACCACGAATGACACGACCGAGCACCGGCAGGCCAAGCTGCCCCTGCGCGGTGGTGAAATCGGGCGCCTCGACACTGACCGACGGATCTTCGACGCTGGCCGACAGCAGCCCGCCGGCAAAGCTTTCCAGCGTATCGGCGGAGTTCAGCAGGTTTTCCATCGCCACCGTATCGGTGATGAACCGGCGCGGCAGATCGGTGCGCTCAGAGATCGCCTTGGACAGTTCGGTGCGCGCCCGCTGGGCTCCGGCAAGCCCTTCTTCCAGCGTCGTCACCGCAGCCTCCTGCAAGGCCCGCAGCACGGCAACCTCCTGCAGCGCCTCTTTCAGCTCCATCGCCTCGCGGGTGAGCGCGGGCGTCACGTCCGACACGACGATCCCCGCCCGCACGGTGCCAAGCGGCCCGTCGGGGTGGAGCAGCAGGTGCGGCTCCGGCGCCGCCTGGATCGCCTGCAACACGCCGAGAAGCCGGGCGAGGCGGTCGCTCTCGGCGGCGAACACGCCTTCGATGGCACGTTCGCGGATCGTGGCCTGCCGCAGCCCTTCGCGCAGCGCCGCAAGCCCGCTCTCGTAGGCCTGCACCGTTTGTGTCAGCGCCGCGACGCGGTCACGCGCGCCTTCGGCCGCTTCCAGCGCATCACCCGCGGCGCGCAATTCTTCCATCGCATCCCAGGCGGTATCGGGGGTTTCGGTCTGTGCCGAAGCGCCGCCGCCCAGCGCCAGCGCGCCCGCGAGGAAGAGCGCGGGCCACTTCACCGGACGATCAGGCTCTTGCCGGTCATCTCGGCGGGCTGTTCGAGCCCCATGAGTTCGAGCAGCGTCGGCGCAAGATCGGAAAGAAGCCCGTCGCGCAGGGATACGCCATCGGGCCCGCCGAACATCACAACCGGCACCGGGTTGGTGGTATGCGCGGTATGCGGCCCGCCGGTTTCGGGATCGACCATCGTTTCGCAATTGCCGTGGTCGGCGGTGACGATCACCGCGCCCCCCACCTCGGCCAGCGCCTCGATCACCCGGCCAAGCTGGGTATCGACGGTTTCCACCGCCGTGATCGCCGCCTGCAGATCGCCGGTATGGCCGACCATGTCGGGATTGGCGAAATTGGTGACGATCAGGTCATAGCCCTTGTGGATCGCCTCGACGAACTTGTCGCCCACCTCGGGTGCGCTCATCTCGGGCTGGAGATCGTAGGTCGCCACTTTGGGCGAGGGCGCCATGTAGCGATCTTCGCCCACTTCCGGCTCTTCCTGACCGCCGTTGAGGAAGAAGGTGACGTGGGGATATTTTTCTGTCTCCGCAAGGCGGAATTGCTTCAACCCCTTTTGCGCCACCCACGAACCCAGCGTATTCACGATGTCGCGCGGCGGGAACACGGTGGTCATGTAAGCATTGTGGCGGGTGGAATATTCGACCATGCCGAGCAGCGCCGAGAGCTTGGGGCGCGTGCCCACGTCAAACTCGGCAAAACCCGGCTCGCCGATGGCGCGCAGCAGCTCGCGGGCGCGGTCGGCACGGAAATTGAGGAAGAAGATCCCGTCATTGTCATGGATGCCGGTGAAGCCCGAAAGCACGGTGGGCTTGATGAACTCGTCGCTCTCGCCGCGCTCATAGGCATTGGCAATGGCGGTATCGGCATCGGGCGCGGCCTCGCCCATCGCCTTGACCATCGCGTCATAGGCCTGGCTCACACGCTCCCAACGGTTGTCGCGGTCCATCGCGAAATAGCGGCCCGAAACGCTGACCACCTTCGCGCCCTCCGGCAGATCGGCCTCGAACCTGGCGATCTGGTCGCGGGCGGATTTCGGCGGCACGTCGCGGCCATCGGTGATGACATGTACAGCAACGGCAATGCCGGCAGCGGCGATCACCTTCGCGGCGGCAACGATATGATCCTGGTGGGCGTGAACGCCGCCGGGCGAGGTCAGCCCCATCAGATGCGCGGTGCCGCCCGCCTGTTTCACATCGCGGATGAAATCGAGCAGGGCCGGTTCCTTCGGGAACTCGCCATCTTCAATCGCCAGCGAGATCATCCCCAGATCCATCGCCACGATCCGGCCCGCGCCGATATTGGTATGGCCCACCTCGGAATTGCCCATCTGCCCGTCGGGCAGCCCCACGGAGCGGCCATGGGTGGTGAGCTGCGCATGGGGGCAGGTGGCGATCAGCTTGTCGAAGCTGGGCGTATCGGCAAGCTTCACCGCGTTGTTCTCACGCGCGTCTCGGATGCCGAAACCGTCGAGAATGCACAGACAGACAGGTTTGGGGATGCTCATCGGGGGCCTCGCTTTCCGTTGCCACCTATCTAGACCTCCGCCCGGATACGCACAACCACGCAGCGTGCCCCCCAGGCCGGGTTGACCGGCGCGAAGGGGGGCGTCTACGCTCGTTGCCATGCGGGCAATTCTGCCGACGCATTGGGCCGACTGAAAAGGAGCCCGACATGACTGCTGGTACCAGCCTGGGCGGCGCGATCGTCCTCGCCCTCGACATCTACGCGATCTACCAGGTTCTGACCTCGAACGCCTCGGCGGCGGGCAAGCTGCTCTGGACGATCCTGATCCTTGTTCTGCCGATCGTCGGTTTCATCATCTGGCTGCTCGCGGGGCCGCGCGGCGGCTGAGGTTCGCGCTGAAAAAACCGGGTGCAGGCGGCGCAGCAAGTCGTTAGGCTGCGCCCGAACCACTCATATTTCCGATTTTTCCGATGACTCCGAAGATTCTCACCACGCTTCGCAGCTATTCCTGGCCTGCTTTCGGCACCGATGCGATGGCCGGTATCACTGTCGGGCTTGTGGCCCTGCCGCTGTCGCTCGCCATCGCCATCGCCTCGGGGGCGACCCCGGCACAGGGGCTTGTCACCGCCATCGTCGGCGGGCTCATCGTTTCGCTACTCGGCGGCAGCCGGGTGCAGATCGGCGGGCCGACCGGCGCGTTCATCGTGGTGGTCTATGGCGTGATCGCCGAGCACGGGATGGACGGGCTGGTGCTGGCAACGCTGATGGCCGGGGTGATCCTGCTGATCGCCGGGGCGCTGCGGGCGGGGAGCCTCGTGGCCTATGTGCCGGAACCGGTGATCAACGGCTTCACGCTCGGCATCGCGGTGATCATCGCCACCAGCCAGCTTGGCGACGCGCTGGGGCTTTCCGTCGAACACATGCCCGCCGAGTTCATCGGCAAGATCGAGGCGCTCTGGGGCGCGCGGGCCACGTTCAACTGGCAGGCGCTGGCGCTTACGCTGCTCACGATGGTGCTGATCCGTGTGATGCGGTTCCGGCTGCCGCCGAAAGTGCCGGGGCTGATCTTTGCCGTCGCCATCGGCTCGGCGCTGACGCTGCTGCCCGGCGCGACGGTCGAAACCGTAGGTGCGCGGTTCGGCGAGCTGCCCAGCCAGCTTCCGGCGCCGCATTTTCCTGAGGTGAGCTTTGAGCGTCTGCGTGGGCTTCTGCCCTCGGCGCTGGTGATCGCCTTCCTGGCCGGGGTCGAGTCGCTGCTCTCGGCGGTGGTGGCCGACCGGATGTGCGGCGGCGCGCATCGTCCGCGGGCCGAACTGGTGGCGCAGGGGGCGGCGAATATCGGCTCGGCCATGGTGGGCGGGCTGCCGGTGACCGGCGCCATCGCACGCACGGCGACCAACGTGAAAGCCGGCGGCCAGACGCCGGTGGCCGGTGTGGTTCATGCGCTGACTGTGCTGGTGGTGATGATGGTGGCCGCGCCACTGGCGGGGCACCTGGCCATGCCGGCAATGGCGGCGCTGCTGATGCTGACCGCGTGGAACATGTCGGAGCCCGAGAAATGGAAGGGCTATGTGAACGGACCGAAACAGGAGGTGTTTCTGATCTTCCTGACGATGGCGCTCACGGTACTGGTGGACCTGACGGTCGCCATCGGGGTGGGCGTGGCGCTCGGCTTCGCGCTCAGGCGGCGCGAGCGGGACCGGCCGGCGCAGGACTGGCACCCGCGCGAGAAATAGGCGAGCGCCGGGGGTTTCACACCCCCGGACCCCCGTGAGGTATTTTCAGAACGAAGAAGAGAGGCCGGATTGTGAGGCCCTTTCCGGCTCGGCATCCGTTCGGGTTCGTCGGGGATGATCTGCATAGGTACGTCCAGGCGGGTGCGGGTTTCGGCGATCCCGTTTTCCCGACCGGAAGCAAAAAGTCGCCACGTTTCATCAGCATGTCGCGGCGTAGCCGCTTTTTGGCTCTCGCCCTTCGTTGTCGGCGAAGGATGGCGCAGGTCATCACCCACTCAGCGCCCGACCGCCCATGCGATGCAAAACGGGCAGCCCGTCCATCGGGACTTCAGCGCGATTCACGCCCGGTGGTAGGGAGTTCCGGCGAGGATCGCGGCGGCGCGGTAGAGCTGTTCGGCGAGCATGACACGCACCAGCATGTGCGGCCAGACCATCGCCCCGAAGCTGAGGGCGAAATCGGCCCTGTCGCGCAGGGCCGGGGCGAGCCCGTCGGCGCCGCCGATCAGGAAGGCGACATCGCCGCGCCCGGCATCGCGCCAATCTGCGAGCTGGCGGGCGAAATCGGGGGAGGGCATCGTTTGGCCGCGCTCGTCCATCGCGCAGATCAGCGCGCCTTTGGGCAGCGCCTTTTCCAGCAGCGCGGCCTCGGCGGCCATGCCGCCGCCCTTTTTGTCTTCGACTTCGATGATCTGTGCCGGCCCGAGGCCCAGCGCCCGGCCGGTCTTGTCGAAGCGCGCAAGGTAATCGTCGACCAGTTCGCGCTCCGGCCCATTGCGCAGCCGTCCGACGGCCACGATATGCACCCGCATCAGACGGTTTTCGGCGAGGCGGCGGCGCCCGGCGTCATCCACATCTTTTCGAGCTGGTAGAACTCACGCACTTCGGGGCGGAAGACATGGACGACGACATCGCCCGCGTCGATCAGAACCCAGTCGCCCTGGTCCTTGCCCTCGATCTTGCAGAGGATGTTCATCTCCTGCTTGAGCCGGTCGGTGAGCTTTTCGGAAATCGCAGCCACCTGGCGCGACGAGCGGCCCGAGCAGATCACCATGTGATCGGCCATCGAGGATTTGCCCCGCAGCGGAATCGCCACGATCTCCTCGGCCTTGTCGTCTTCCAATGATGCGACGATGCGTTCGAGCAGGCTGTCGCTCGTGACAGGGACCGGCGCGGGTTTCACGCTTGCCCCCCTTGCGGCCGCGCCTTGGGCCGCGTCTGCTGGTTGAGACAGGACATAGTCCTCCTTCGTGGCACGCCGTTCCATCCCCGGCGCCGGGATGAAATCAAGATAACAACTCCCCTGCCCCTTCTCAACGGGTTGGCTCGTTTTCGCCGAGCAGGCGCACTTCCCGCTGCGGGAAGGGAATGTCGACGCCGTTGGCTTTGAAGGCATCCCAGAGCGCGAGATAGACGTTGCCGCGGATATTGGTCAGGCCGCCGGTGGGATCGTCGATCCAGAAGCGCAGGATGTAATCGACCGAGCTGTCGCCGAAATTGACGATATGGCAGACCGGCGGGCGGAAGCTGAGCACGCGATCCACAGAGGCCGCCGCCTCGGTGGCAACCTTGCGCACCAGATGCGGATCGTTGTGATAGGCGGTGCCGAAGAAGATATCGAGCCGGACGAAGGCATTGGTGTGCGACCAGTTCACCACCTGGCCGGTGATCAGGTCTTCGTTCGGGATCAGGTATTCCCTACCGTCGCGGGTGACGACCGAGACGTAGCGCGCGCCCATCTGCTCGATCCAGCCGAAGGTCTCGCCCAGGCTGATCACGTCGCCCGGCTTGATCGACTTGTCGAGCAGAAGGATGAAGCCCGAAACGAGGTTCGACACCACCTTTTGCAGACCGAAGCCGAGGCCGACGCCGATGGCGCCGGACAGTACCGCGAGGCCGGTCAGATCGACGCCCACCGCCTTCAGCCCGATGAAGATCGCCGCGCCATAGAGGCCGACCTGCAGCAGCTTGACCATGAGCACCTGCATCGAGGGGCTGATATCCTGGTTCTTGCGGATGCGGCTGGTGGAGTTTCTGGCGATGAAGCGCGCGGCGGCGAAGAGCGCGCCGATGATCGCCACCGCCTGCACCACCATCCACAGCGAAAGCCGGATCTCGCCGATATTGACGGCGATGCCGTCGAGCAGCGCCACCGTGTCTTCGCCGAGGCCGAGGATCGAGATGGTGACCCAGATCCAGCCGGCGGTGCGCACGATCATGCGCAGGAAGGCGTTGCCGATGAAACGGGTGACGAGGGCGATGACCAGCCAGGCAAAGGCAAGTTCGCCTATGCCCGCCAGCAGGTAGGTGCGCGAGGGCCAAGTAAGCTCGCGCATGACCCAGACCAGCGGCCAGATCAGCACCACGAAGAGGATGAGCCCCATGCGGCGGTTGATCATCACGCCGAGGCGCATGCGCCATGTCGGCCAGCCTTCGCGCGAGCGCAGCCAGGCCTCCCAGCGCGGGCGGAGGATGCGGGCGGCGAGGTAGGCGGCGGCGATCAGCGCAATGGCGATCAGCACCTGGTAGGCGTTCCAGGGCCGCATCAGCCCGGTCAGGAAATCGAGCATCTGCCCCCAGAGGCCAAGGGCGATGTCTTCCGGGGCCGGGCCTGCCTGATTTTCCATTCATCGTCCTCCTTTGTCCAAGGTGGCAAATCCGGGCGCGGGCGTCCAGCCGCAAGCCAAGGACGGGCGCGCATGCTGGCGAGGCTTGCGAGACTCAGCCGCAGCCTATACATCGCGAGCCATGAAACGGATTTTTGACATGGACGACCGCGCGCGCCTGCCCTGGCGGTTTTTCGGCGCGTCGCTGACGGTACTGGCGCGACTTTGATCGCGGCCAGACCTTTCGTTCATCCGACTTCACACATTTCCCACGGGAGAAAACCGCATGTCTGGGAAGACGCTCTACGACAAAATCTGGGACGCCCATGTGGCTCACGAAGACGAGGACGGCACCTCGCTTCTCTATATTGATCGCCATCTGGTTCACGAGGTGACCAGCCCGCAGGCCTTCGAAGGGCTGCGCCTGGCCGGCCGGCCGGTGCACGCGCCGGACAAGACCATCGCCGTGCCGGATCACAATGTGCCGACGACACTCGACCGGGCCAAGGGCATCGACAACGAGGAAAGCCGCATTCAGGTGGACGCGCTCGACAAGAACGCCCGCGATTTCGGCATCAACTACTACCCGGTGGACGATGTTCGTCAGGGGATCGTGCATATCGTCGGGCCGGAACAGGGCTGGACCCTGCCGGGGATGACGGTGGTTTGCGGCGACAGCCACACGGCGACGCATGGCGCCTTCGGTGCGCTGGCGCACGGGATCGGCACCAGCGAGGTGGAGCATGTACTGGCCACCCAGACGCTGATCCAGCAGAAATCGAAGAACATGAAGGTGGAGATCACCGGCAAGCTGAAGCCGGGCGTCACGGCCAAGGACATCACCCTTGCGGTGATCGGCGAGACCGGCACGGCGGGCGGCACCGGCTATGTGATCGAATATTGCGGCGAGGCGATCCGCGATCTGTCGATGGAAGGGCGGATGACCGTCTGCAACATGGCGATCGAGGGCGGCGCGCGCGCCGGTCTGATCGCGCCGGACGAAACCACGTTTGAATACGTCAAGGGCCGCCCGCACGCCCCGAAAGGCGCGCAGTGGGAAGCGGCGCTCACCTGGTGGAAGACGCTCTATTCCGACGATGACGCCCATTGGGACAAGGTCATCACCCTCAAGGGCGAGGAGATCGAGCCGGTGGTCACCTGGGGCACCAGCCCGGAAGACGTGCTGCCGATCTCGGGCAAGGTGCCGGCGCCGGAGGACTTCAAGGGGGGCAAGGTCGAGGCGGCGAAGCGCGCGCTCGACTATATGGGGCTGCAGCCCGGCACCCCGCTCGATCAGATCAAGGTGGATGCCGTCTTTGTCGGCTCCTGCACCAACGGGCGGATCGAGGATCTGCGCGAAGTGGCGAAGATCCTCAAGGGCCGCAAGGTGGCCGATGGCGTGCGGATGATGATCGTGCCCGGCTCGGGCCTTGTGCGTGAGCAGGCCGAGGCGGAAGGGCTGGCCGAGATCTTCGTGGAAGCCGGCGCCGACTGGCGGCTTGCGGGCTGCTCGATGTGCCTGGCGATGAACCCCGACCAGCTCGCCCCCGAGGAGCGTTGCGCCTCGACCTCGAACCGCAACTTCGAGGGCCGGCAGGGCTTCAAGGGCCGCACCCATCTGATGAGCCCGGCAATGGCCGCCGCCGCCGCGGTGACCGGCCATCTGACGGATGTGCGCGACCTCACGTAGACGGAGGCGGATATGAAACTCAACACGTGGTTCATGGTGATCGGCGCGGTGATGCTGGTGGGCGGGCTTCTGGCGCTGGCCAACCCGTTTGCCGCCTCGCTCGCGGTGACTTCGCTCGTCGGCCTCTTTCTGCTGTTCGGCGGGGCGTTCCAGCTTTGGGCCGCCTTTTCGGGCATGGTTTTCGGCTCGCGGACAATGACCGGGCTTCTTGGCCTGATGGCGCTGGTGGCGGGCGTGTTCCTGCTGACCAATCCGCTGGAAGGGGTCGTATCGCTCACGCTCGTCGTTGGGTTTCTGTTCCTGATCACCGGGATCGCGCGGCTGTTGATGGCCTGGGGCCTGCGGGGCGCGCCGGTGTTCTGGATGCTGCTTCTTTCCGGCGCGGTCTCGACGCTCCTGGGCATTCTCGTGATCGGCGACCTGATGGGCGCCGCGACCGTGCTGCTCGGGCTGATCCTGGCCATTGAACTGATCGCCGACGGTGCGGGGCTGATCGCCCTCGGCGTCGTTGGCCGTAATATGCGGAAATAAGTGGGGCGGAAGGCTCCACGGAGGAAACATCATGGATAAATTCGAAAAAATCACCGGGATCGCGGCGCCGATGCCGCTCGTCAATATCGACACCGACATGATCATCCCGAAGATCTTTCTGAAAACGATCAAGCGCTCGGGCCTCGGGGTGAACCTGTTCGACGAGATGCGCTATGACCGCGAGGGCAACGAGAACGCCGATTTCGTGCTCAACAAGCCGCAATACCGGCAAGCGGAAATCCTCGTGGCGGGCGACAATTTCGGCTGCGGCTCGTCGCGCGAACACGCGCCCTGGGCGCTGGGGGATTTCGGTATCAAGGCGATCGTGAGCACCTCGTTTGCCGACATCTTCTTCAACAACTGCTTCAAGAACGGCATCCTGCCCATCGTACTGCCGCAGGAACAGGTGGATGTGCTGATGGCCGATGCCGAAAAGGGCGCGAATGCGCGGATGAGCGTGGATCTGGAAAACCAGCTCATCACCACGTCGGACGGGGTCGAAATTCCGTTCGAGGTGGATGCGTTCCGCAAGCATTGCCTGCTGAACGGGCTCGACGATATCGGCCTCACCCTCGAAAAGAAGGCGGCCATCGACAGCTTCGAGGCGAAGGCCGCTCAGGAGCGCCCCTGGGTCTGACCACATCTGGGGGCGGTTCTGGCTGCCTCCACAACATCGGGGGCTGCCCATCCAGGCGGCCCTTTTTTTGCTCCAGAAATGATGCACAATCGCACCAGTTCCTCCCAATAAACGCCCGGAATATCGTGCTTTCTGAAGCCGTTACTTGCTTCGGTGGACGGATGTGGGCAACAATATGGCAAAGATGAGGCAGTCCGCCATAATTGGCGGGGTTAATTTGGAACAAGGGTGGCGGCATCGTATCGTCCCCGTCCAGGTTGAGGATTAGGGCAGTGTTTTCGCGTCTTCCCAGTGCAATCGCGCGTGCGATTCTGATGGCTTTGCTGGTGGCGACACCTGCCCTCGTACTTCCCGGCGTGAGTTCCGACGCAACCCAGATCGTGGTGCTCGTGGCGCTGTTCGCCGCCGCATTGACCGGCTTCGAATATGCCTCCGCCTATCCCGGCCTTGTCGAATTCCGCGATGCGCCGCCGTTCAACCGGATCCGCTTCGCCAGCCTTTTCTTCATCCTGCTGCTCGTCTCGGTCGTCTATGCCCGGCCCGAAGCGCCCTCGACCGCGTCGCAATTCGTGACCGCGATCGGCCTGCTGATCGGCAGCGCGATGGACTTCCCCTACAGCCCGGTGCGGCTTGTCGTGCTGATGCTGCCCGATACCGCCTCGTCGCTCGAAGTGAGCATGTTGCGCAGCGCGGCGGGCATGGCCTATCTCATTTCGCTGCTGTCGCTCGCCGTTTTCCTGATCGTGCTGCGCGTGGCCAACTGGCCCTACCGGGGCAAGAGCTTCAATGTCTGGGTCAACCTGCCGACCTTCGATCCCACGGCAGGCGGCGACGTTGTCGACCGGCTCGAACGCGATGCGCGGTTCAACGTGACGCTGGGCTTCCTGTTGCCCTTCGTGACCCCGGCCGTGGTCCAACTCGCCTCGGGCGCTTTCGGCTCGATGTCGCTGTCGGACGATCAAACGGTGATCTGGAGCATCGCCGCCTGGGCCTTTCTGCCCGCCAGCCTGTTCATGCGCGGGATCGCCATGCAGCGGGTGGCGTCGATGATCACCGAGGAGCGGCAGAAGAATACCCCTGCCGATGCGGAGCAAGAGCTTCAGCCGGCGTGATGCGCCGCCTGCTCGCCCTTCTGGCGCTCGCTTTGCCGATGGCGGGGGCGCCGCTGGCCGCTGATCCGGTTCGTATTGCCACATATGATGCCGAGCTTGGCCGGCGCGGCCCCGGCCTGTTGCTGGCGGATATTCTTGCCGGCGGAGAACAGGTGCGCGCCGTTGCTGCCGTGATTGCTGCGGCACGGCCCGATGTGCTGCTGCTGACAGGCTTTGACCACGATCTTGAGGGCCACGCCCTGACGGCCTTCGCCGCCATGCTCGACGCGACGGGCGTGAGCTATCCGTTCCGCTTTGCCGCGCGGCCCAATGCCGGGGTGGAAACCGGGCTGGACATGGACGGCAACGGAAAGATCGGCGAGGCGCGCGATGCGCAGGGCTATGGCGCGTTTACCGGCGCGGGCGGCATGGCGGTGCTGTCGCGCCATCCGCTCGGCGAAGTGCGCGATTTCAGCACCTTTCTGTGGCACGACCTGCCCGGCGCGATTGCCCCGGAGGCGGGCGGCGCTCCGTTTCCCTCGCCCGAGGCGCGGGCGGTGCAGCGGCTTTCGTCGGTGGCGCATTGGGATGTGCCGGTGGTGCTGCCGGGCGGGGTGATCCACCTGCTCGCCTTCAACGCGACGACGCCGGTGTTCGACGGGCCGGAAGACCTGAACGGGCGGCGCAACCACGATGAGATCGTCTTCTGGCAACGGCTGCTCGATGGCGATCTGCCCTTTGCCGCGCCGGAGAGGCCGGTGGTGGTGATCGGCAATGCCAATCTCGACCCTGCCGACGGCGACGGGCGGCGCGCGGCGATGGTCGGGCTGCTCGCCGACCCGCGGTTGCAGGACCCCGCGCCGGTCAGCCCCGGCGGGCGGGCCGCGGCCAATGCCGGGCAGGTGGGCAATGCGGGGCTGGATACGGCAGACTGGAGCGATCCGAACCCGGGCAATCTGCGGGTGGATTACGTGCTGCCCGACGCGCGGCTGAATGTGCTGGATGCCGGGGTGATCTGGCCCGCGCCGGGCGATCCGTTCGAGGCGACGGTGACGACGGCGAGCCGTCACCGCCTTGTCTGGGTCGATATCACGCTGCCTTAGCGGCGGGTGCGGCCTGATAGGCGAGCGCGTCGCGCAGGGCATCCTCAGCGGCAGTCGGCGTGAAGTCCGGGGCGAGCTGGGCGAGGCGGGCGCCGTCGAGGCGCTGGGGCAGGGACCAGAGGTAGCGCATCTCAAACACGCCGCGCAGGAGCGGCATGAAGGGCCTCGCCAACCGCATCAGGTTCCACTGGAACGGTTTGACGGCGATGCCGCGCCCGGTGACGCGGGAGATCGCGTCAGCGATGTCGTGCCCGGACAGGGTGTAGCCGGGGAAGGGGACATCTTCGAACCGCGCGAGTTGCGCCCGGTTATCGGCCAGTGCCACGGCGGCACGGGCGGCATCGGGCAGGTAGGCCCAGGCATGGGGGGCGTCGGGGTTGCCCGGATAGCGGATGAACCCCTTGGGCACCGAGGGAGTGATATAGCCCTCGAACCAGTTGCCGGTGGGATGCGTGTCGATGAAGTCGCCGCAGCGCAGGATCAGGGTGCGTGCGCCGCTGCTGCGATAGGCCGCTTCGATGCGCTTGCGGAACAGGCCGAGCGGGTTGGTGGCGCGGTGGGGTGTATCGGCCCGCCAGGGCGCGGGGGCGTCGGGACCGTAGACATAGACATTACCGGGCAGGATCACGGTGGCCCCGCTGCGCGCCGCGGCGGCGGCCACGGCGGCATGGCTTTCGGCAAGGGCCTCGTTCCACAGGTGATAGCCGGGTGGGTTCCAGGCGGAGACGACGACATCGGCGCCCTGCATGGCGGTTTCGAGATCGTCGGCGGCGCGGTCGAAGCGGCGGACGCGCCAGCCGGCAGTGGCGAATGCGGTGGCGGCGTGGCTGCCGAAGCGGCCATTGGCGCCGAGGATGAGAACGGTCTGGGTCATGTTGGCCTCCTTCTGATGGGTCAAAGATATCCATTCACCCAAGAATGAGAATTGCCTGAAATCTTTGATATGATATTCAGTATTGAATGGATAATACACTCGCCTCACTCGACTGGTCGTTGGTGCAAGCCTTTCTTGCCGTCGCCGAAACCGGCTCGCTTTCTGGCGCGGCGCGGGCATTGGGGAGCAGCCAGCCAACGCTTGGGCGCAAGGTGCGTGAGATCGAGGCGGCAATGGGGGCGGAGCTGTTTCGCCGGCACGCCAAGGGACTGGCGCTGACCGATGCCGGGCAGGCAATGCTTGCCCCGGCGCAGGCCATGCGCGCGGCGGCGGGGCAGATGGCGCTGATCGCGGCGGGCGAAGACCGGGCACTGGCCGGGACGGTGCGGATCACCGCCTCGGTGGTCGTGTCGCATTTCGTGCTGCCGCCGGTGCTGGTGGACCTGCGGCGCGCCTATCCGGGGATCGAGATCGACCTCGTTGCCTCGGATTCGTCGGAGAACCTGCTGTTTCGCGAGGCCGACATCGCGGTGCGGATGTATCGGCCCGGTCAGCTCGACGTGGTAACGCGGCATGTCGCCGATCTGCCGACAGGGGCCTATGCGGCGGCGGGTTATCTCGACCGGGCCGGGCGGCCCAAGACGGTGGACGATCTGCTGGCGCTCGACTGGGTCGGGTTCGACCGCAACGAGATGATCATTCGCGGCATGGCCGAGGCGGGCTGGAATGTGGACCGGAACTTTTTCCGGCTGCGCACCGACGATCAGGCCGCCTATTGGCAGCTTGTGCGCGCCGGGGGCGGCGTGGGGATCATGCAGCAGGCGATCGGAGAGCGGGAGCCGCAGGTGGAACGGCTGCTGCCCGACATGCCCTTGCCGGTGCTGCCGGTGTGGCTCACCGCCCATGAAGCGGTGCGGCGGGTGCCGCGTGTGGCGCGGGTCTGGGATGCGCTGAGCGAGGCCCTTGCCGCGCTTTCTTGACGCTGGGGACGCTTCCCGCTACGCCAGCGCCAACCCTATTCAAACCAAGGACAGACCCCATGAGTGTTGGCTCCATTCTCATCCTCCCCGGCGACGGGATCGGCCCGGAAGTGATGGCGCAGGTGCGCCGGATCATCGACTGGTATGGCGAGAAGCGCGGCCTTGACTTCGACGTCAGCGAAGACCTCGTGGGTGGCGCGGCCTATGACAAATACGGCGTACCCCTGGCCGATGAGACGATGGACAAGGCCCAGCAGGTCGATGCCGTTCTGCTTGGCGCCGTCGGCGGGCCGCAATACGACGTGCTCGACTTCTCGCTGAAGCCGGAACGCGGCCTGTTGCGTCTGCGCAAGGAAATGGACCTCTATTCCAACCTTCGCCCGGCCCAGTGCTTCGACGCGCTGGCGGATTTTTCGTCGCTGAAGCCGGAAATCATCTCCGGCCTCGACATCATGATCGTGCGCGAGCTGACCGGCGGCGTCTATTTCGGCGAGCCGCGCGGGATATTCGGCGAGGGCGATGCGCGGTACGGGATCAACACCCAGCGCTATACGGTGCCCGAGATCGAGCGCGTCGCCCGCTCGGCCTTCGAGCTGGCCCGCAAACGCGATGGCCGGGTCTGCTCGATGGAAAAGGGCAATGTGATGGAATCGGGCCTGCTCTGGCGCGAGATCGTGCAGAAGGTGCATGATGAGGAATATCCCGATGTCGAGCTCAGCCACATGTATGCCGATGCCGGCGGGATGCAGCTGGTGCGCGCGCCCAAACAGTTCGACGTGATCGTCACCGACAACCTGTTTGGCGATCTGTTGTCGGACGTGGCGGCGATGCTTACCGGCTCGCTCGGGATGCTGCCGTCCGCCAGCCTCGGTGCGCCGATGGAAAACGGCCGGCCAAAAGCGATGTATGAGCCGGTGCACGGCTCTGCGCCGGATATCGCCGGGCAGGGCAAGGCCAACCCGATCGCCTGTATCCTCAGCTTCTCGATGGCGCTGCGCTATTCCTTCGATCTCGGCACAGAGGCGGACCGGCTGGATGCGGCAATCGAAAAGGTGCTGGCCGACGGCCTGCGCACCGCCGATTTGCTGGGGCAGGATGGCGTGCAGCCGGTATCGACCGCAGAAATGGGCGACGCGATTCTCGCCGCGCTCGACGCTTCGCTCTGAGGCATCAATGACATGACGGCAGGCGGCGCGGGATCGAACCCGCGCCGCTTCGCGTTTCAGCAAGCCCCGAAGGACGGGGCGGGCATGACGGCGGCATAGCCCGGTGCCGGCGCGAAAACGCTCATGAGGCATTGTCGGAGACAAAGACCTCCACCGCCGAGAGCGCCGCCGAAAGGAAGGCAGGCGTGCCATAGAGAACGGCACGGGACACGCCCGTTTCGGGCTGGTGGACCACATCGAACCGAGCCGGCCCCCAGCTTGGATCCTTGCAGTTCATCAGCGCCATGAGGCTGGCGGCGAGGCGCTGCGCGTCTTCCGCCCCGCCTTCGGGGATCTCAAACACGGCGGAGACGCGCAGGCGCTCGCCGAGCGGCATATCGGGCCGGATGGCAGCCGGACCCGATGCAAGCTCGGCATGGGTATAGGCGCGCAGGGCGTCTTGCGTGATGCGCCAGGACCGGCCCGCCTTGCGCGCGGCCAGACGGCCCGTGCGGATATGGCGCAACACGGTTTTGGGATGCAGCTTCAGCAGTTCTGCGACTTCAGCGACGGTATACATGATATGACCTATTGATCTTTATTGCTCCTTACCAGAGATAATAAGGGAGCATAAATGCCCTTTTCCAGTGCAAAAGGAAATGGAGTCGTGCGACCTTTTCGCATTGCGTCCGTGCTCCATTGGTGTTGTTTACTCGGGCAAAGTTGATGGAGGCCCCATGTCTGTTACAGGCCCGCTTTACGCGCTCCTTTCCTTCGCGGTCTTTGCCACGCATGACGCGGTCATCAAGTTTCTCGGCGCATCCTATTCGCCGATCCAGATCATTTTTTTCGTCACCCTGTTTTCCTTCCCGCTCGTCACGCTGATGCTGATGGCGGAGCGCACCGAGGGGCATTTGCGGCCGGTGCATCCGTGGTGGTCGCTGGCCCGGACGCTGTGCACTACAATCGCCGGGTTTGCCGCCTTCTACGCCTTCACGGTGCTGCCGCTGGCACAGGTCTATGTGCTGTTGTTCGCCTCACCGCTGCTGATCACCCTGCTCTCGATCCCGATGCTGGGCGAAAAGGTGGGGCCGCACCGGCTGATCGCCGTGCTGGTTGGCCTGTGCGGCGTGATCGTGGTGCTCCGGCCCGGCGCGGCGGAGCTGAGCCTTGGCCACCTCGCGGGCGCGGTGGCGGCCGTGTTTGGCGCCACCGCCGCGCTGATCGTGCGCAAGATCGGCTCAGAAGAACGCACGGCGGTGCTGATGCTTTACCCGATGGTTTCCAACTTCGTGGTGATGGGGGCGATTCTCGCCTTCGTCTACAAGCCGATGCCTGTGGCGCATCTGGGTGGCCTCGGCGTGGTGGCGGTGCTGAGCTTTGTCGGCGGGCTGGTGCTGATCGCCGCCTACCGCAAGGCGGATGCCGCGATCGTCGCGCCAATGCAGTATTCTCAGATCCTCTGGGCCACACTCTATGGCTTTCTGTTCTTCGACGAGGGCGTCGATGGCTACACGCTGGCAGGGGCGGGAATCATCATCGCCTCGGGGATTTACATTGTCATCCGCGAGACCCGGCTTGGCGCCGCGTCGCAGGCGCCGATCACCCGCACACGCTCGCGCGGGGCCACGACGGCGCTGTTTCGCATTTCGCCGCTGCTCAAGCGGAAACGTCAGGCAAGTTAGGGCCTTGCCAAGCCTCCAAAGCTGGGCTATCCCGCGCGCCACGGTCGGAGTGTAGCTCAGCCTGGTAGAGCACTGTCTTCGGGAGGCAGGGGTCGGAGGTTCGAATCCTCTCACTCCGACCAATTGAGAAAACGCCGCGCCGGTCGCGGCGTTTTTCGTTTCTTCACCTTGGTTACGAAAGTGTCACCGTCCGGGTCCGGCGGTTTGGCCGTTTTTGGGGATTTGCCGGATATCACATTCCTCGGTTTTTTCACACCCGAGGAGGCTCCATGTCGGACAATTCGCCCCGTCTCGACCTGCCGTATATTCAGCCTGCGCAGGCCCAGAAACACGTCACCCATAACGAGGCGCTGCGGCTGCTCGATGCGCTGGTGCAGCTTACTGTCGTTGCCTTCGGGGCGGTCACGCCGCCTTCGTTGCCGGTGGAGGGGGAGATATATGCGCTCGGCCCCGGGGCCAACGATGCCTGGTCGGGCCGCGATGGCGATCTGGCGATGTATGTGGACGGGGCGTGGCAATTTCACACTCCGCAGCCGGGCTGGGCAGCCGTGCTGGCCGGCACGACGGAGATGCGGATTTGGGATGGCGGCGACTGGTCAGGGCTTGGCGCGGACTCGTTCGACAATCTTACCGGCGTTGGCATCAACACCACGGCAGACGGCACAAACCGGCTGGCGGTGTCGTCGCCTGCCACGCTGCTCAGCCATGAGGGCGACGATCACCGGCTGAAGGTCAACAAGGCCACAGCGGGCGACACGGCGTCGCTGCTGTTTCAGGACGGTTGGTCGGGGCGGGCCGAGATCGGGCTGGCGGGAGATGACGATCTGCATGTGAAGGTGAGCGCCGATGGCTCGGCCTGGACGGAGGCGCTGGTGATTAACGCCGTGACGGGCGCGGCGAGCTTTCCCGCCGGGATCGCCGGCGTGGCCGGATCGCTGAGCACCAACCGGACCTATTACGTGCGCGGCGACGGCTATGACGGGAATGACGGGCTGGCGGATACGGCGGCCGGTGCGTTCCGGACGGTGCAACATGCTGTGGATATAGCCGCCGGGCTCTATTGCGGCCCCTATACCGTGACCATCCGGATCGGGCCGGGCACCTTCGACGAGGGCACGAGGCTGCTTGTACCCGGCAATGGCAACCTGCGGCTGGTTCTGGAGGGCGCCGGCTATGATGCAACGACGATTTCCGGCAGCGCCTACGGGATACAGATAACGGGGCCCTGCGAGGTGACGCTGCGCAACCTGAGTGTGTCGGGCGCATCGGTGGCGCTCTGGGCCCGCTACGGCGCACGGGTGTTTCTGCGTGGCACGATTCAGATCGGCACGGGCAGCGCAAGGATGATTTGCGCCGATAACGGGGCCTATATCGAAGTGCTGAACTGCACACTGCTGATCGGCGCGACGGGCAGCGCCTATTTTCTCTACGCGACCGCTGGCGGATACATCTACCTCGGCACCGGGGTGACCGTGGCGACCACCGCGCCGGTCAGCTTCACCGCCACGGCATTTGCCAATCTGAGCGCCACTGCGCAGGTGAATGCCAGCCAGGTGGTCTGGGACGAAAGCGCAGGCGCGATCAGCGGCCTGCGATTCAACGCGAACAGTAATGGTGTCATCAATACCGCGGGTGGCGGGGCCTCGTACATCCCGGGCACCACCGCCGGCATCACGGCAACGGGAGGCCAATATGTCTGATGTAATCACCTATGACCCTGCCAACTGGTTCTGGCTGGTGGCCGAAACCGGGTGGATCTGGTCATCCCGTGCCGGAGCCTATGTCGAGGCGGCAGAGGACGGAAAGCTGACACGGATCGCCAGCGAGGCCGAGCTTTCGGAGGTGCTCGCGCCCTACGGCCTGCCCGGGCCGCGACCGCGCCCGGTGGAGGCGTGGTGCCTGCACGCCGTCCTCGACATGGCGGGGTTGAGCGACCGGCTGGAGGCGGCGCTCGACGCGCTGACGCCGGACGTGGCGGCGGTGATCCGGGCGCGGCTGCGCTACGCGCCGACGATCGACCGTTTCGATCCGGCGATGGATCAGCTCGGCGCGGCGCTCGGTCTTTCAGCCGAGGCGATGGATGATCTCTGGTGGCAGGCGGCGGCGCTCTGAGAGTGGGGGCCGCCCGGGTTTTCTTGTTCCAGCGGGGTTTTGGTGGCAAACAGCATGGGACATCTGAAGGACACGCCCATGAGCAACCTGATCTACATCCTGAACGGCCCGAACCTGAACCTGCTCGGCAAACGCGAACCCGCAATCTACGGGTCGGACACGCTGGCGGATGTCGAGGCGATGTGCGCCGAGGTGGGGCACGGGTTCGGCCTGGCGGTGCAGCTTCTGCAATCGAACTACGAAGGCCAGCTCGTGGACTGGATTCACGAGGCGCGGGAGGACGCCGGGGGGATCATCATCAACCCCGGTGCCTATACCCATACATCGGTGGCGATCCTCGATGCGCTCAACGCTTTCGAGGGGCCGGTGCTGGAGGTGCATATCTCCAACGTCCACAAGCGCGAGAGCTTCCGGCACCATTCCTATGTGTCGCTGCGGGCCGATGGGGTGATCGCCGGCTTTGGCGTGGAAGGCTATGCGCTGGCGATGCGGCGGATGGGGTCGCTCCTGGGATGACCGACCGTTACGCCGTGTTCGGCAGCCCGCTGGGCCACACCAAAAGCCCGTTCATCCATTCCGCCTTCGCCGCACAGTTCGGCGAAGATATGAGCTACGAAGCGGTCGAAGCGCCGGTTGACGGGTTCGAGGCGGCGGTGCGCGCCTTCATCGCGGCCGGTGGCAAGGGGATCAACGTGACCGTACCCTTCAAGGTGCGCGCCGAGGCGATGGCGGACGAGGCGCTGGAAGCGGCCAATATCTGCGGTGCGTCGAATTGCCTGAAGTTCGAAGATGGCCGGATCATTGCCGACAATTTCGACGGCGTCGGGCTGGTGCGCGATATCGAGGACAATCTCGGCGTGGAACTCAAGGGCAAGCGGGTGCTCTTTGCCGGGGCGGGCGGGGCCACGCGCGGCGCGCTGGGGCCGTTTCTGGAGGCCGGGGTGGCCGGGATCTGCATCGCCAACCGGACGGTGGAGAAGGCCGAAGAGGTGGCGCATCTGCTGGGGCCACGCGGCTCGATCCATGCCTGCGGCTACGATGCCATCGGTCAGGGCTTCGACGTGGTGCTGAACGCCACCTCCGCCAGCCTGACGGGCGCTTTGCCGCCACTGCCTGCCGTGGCCTTCGAGGGGGCGGAGCTGGCCTATGAGATGGTCTATGGCAAGGGCAAGACGCCCTTCCTTGCGCTGGCCGAGAATAGCGGGGCCGAGCAGATCGCCGATGGCGTCGGGATGCTGGTGGAACAGGCGGCGGAAGCCTTTCAGTGGTGGCGCGGCAAGCGGCCCAACACGCGCCCGGTGATCGAAGACCTGACGATTCCGCTGGAATAGGGTCTTTTCCGGCCCTTTCCCTGCGCATGTCTTTCGGGCAGGCTCACGCGGCGATATGGAGGCCGCCAATGGCGCAAACCGACCCGACCCCGAACCGCAACAACTATGACGTGGTGATCGTCGGCGGGGCGATCATGGGATCGAGCGTGGCCTGGTTTCTGGCCTCGAACCCCGATTTTCAGGGCCGGGTGCTCGTGGTGGAACGCGATCCGGGCTATGGGAGTTGCTCCACGGCGCACACCAACTCCTGTATGCGCCAGCAGTTCTCGGCCCCGATCAACGTGAAGATCAGCCAGTTCGCCGCGGACTACGTGAAGCGGTTTCGTGAGGAATTGGGCGATGAGCGGGTGCCGGGGATTCACACCCATTTTTTTGGCTATATGTATCTCGCGGGCGATGACACCTTTGCCGGGCATCTGCGAAGAACAGTCTCTATGCAGGCGCAAAGTGGCGCTGGGACGGTGCTGCTCACGCCTGATGAAATCGCCGCGCGCTTTCCGTTCTACCGGCTCGACGACATCCTGCTCGGCGCCTTCGGCACCCGTGACGAGGGCTATTTCGACGGCGGGACGATGTTTGACTGGTGGCGGCGCAAGGCGCGGGAGCGGGGTGTGGAGTTCACCGCCAACGAGGTGGTGGCCGTGGAGCGCCAGGGCGACCGGGTGACCGCCGTGCAGCTGGCGAGCGGCGAGCGGATTGCCTGCGGTTGGGTGGTGAACGCCGCCGGGCCACGGGCAGCGCGGGTGGCGGCGATGGCGGGGCTGGCGCTGCCGGTGGAACCGCGCAAGCGCTACACCTGGGTGTTCGAGGCGGAGCGCCCGCTGGGGCAGGATCTGCCGCTGACCATTGACCCGGGCGGCGTGCATGTGCGCAGCGACGGCGGCTATTACATGGCCGGGGCGACGCCGGACCATGACCCGGCGGTGGAGCCGGACGATTTTGCCGCCGATCACGGGCTATGGGAAAGCAAGGTCTGGCCTGCACTTGCCAACCGTATTCCCGCCTTCGAGGCGATCCGCGTGGTGAACGAATGGGTGGGGCATTATGCCTATAACACGCTCGACCAGAATGCGGTGCTGGGGCCGGACGACCGGGTGGGCAATTTTCTCTATGCCAACGGGTTTTCCGGCCATGGGCTGCAACAATCGCCCGCCGTGGGGCGGGGGATTGCAGAGTGGATCGCCACCGGCGGCTGGCAGACGCTCGACCTCTCGCCGCTCGGGATCGGCCGCATCCGGCGCGGCGAGCGGCTGGATGAAGCCGCGATCATCTGAGCACATCCTCTTTCGTTGACTTGATCCGCGAGTCGGTTCATTATTTTTTTGGCGGCTGAAATAAATCGGCCGCCTGGGAGGAATTATGTATCTCGGATTGGATCTCGGCACGTCGGGTTTGCGTGCCATTCTGACCGATGGCGCGGGCAATGTGCTTGCCGCCTCGGATCAGAGCTACCCTGTTTCTCACCCGCATTCCGGCTGGAGCGAACAAGACCCGGCGGATTGGGTTGCCGCCGCCGAGCGCGCGCTGGAGGCGATCAAAGCGAGCCGCCCGAAGGAGCTTGCCGCGCTTCGGGCGATCGGCCTTTCGGGCCAGATGCACGGGGCCACGCTGCTCGATGCCGGTGACGAGGTGCTGCGGCCCGCGATCCTGTGGAACGACACGCGCGCGTCGGTGGAAGCGGCGGCGATGGACGGCGATCCGGCCTTTCGCGCGATCAGCGGCAATATCGTCTTTCCCGGCTTTACCGCGCCCAAGCTGGCCTGGGTGAAGGCGCATGAGCCGGAGCTGTTTGCCAAGGTCGCGATGGTGCTGCTGCCGAAGGATTACCTCCGCTTCTGGCTGACCGGCGATCATGCCTCCGACATGTCGGACAGCGCCGGCACCTCGTGGATGGATGTGGGCAAGCGGGCATGGTCGCCCGCATTGCTCGACAAGGCCGGGATGCGGCTCGATCAGATGCCGCGGCTGGTGGAGGGCTCGGACGTGTCGGGCACCTTGCGCAAGGAGGTGGCGGATCGCTGGGGCCTTTCCGACAGCGTGAAAGTGGTGGGCGGCGGCGGCGACAATTCGGCCTCGGCCTGCGGCGTGGGCTGCTTTGACGAAGGCGACGGTTTTGTCTCGCTCGGCACTTCGGGCGTGCTGCTGGCGGCAAAGGCAGGCTTTGCGCCCAGCCCGGAAACCGCGGTGCACACCTTCTGCCATTCGGTGCCGGACACCTGGTACCAGATGGGCGTGATCCTGTCGGCCACCGACAGCCTGAACTGGCTGGCGAAACAAACAGGCTCTAAACCAGCGGAATTAAGCGCTTTGCTGGGCGACCGGATCGACGGGCCCGGCAGCATCCGCTTTCTGCCCTACCTCTCCGGCGAGCGCACGCCGCATAACGATGCGGCCATTCGGGGGGCTTTTGTTGGCCTCGGCATCGGCGACGGGCACAAGGCGTTGACCCAAGCCGTGATGGAAGGCGTCGCCTTCGCGCTCAGGGACAATCACGAGGCGCTGAAAGCCACGGGCACCACGCTGACCCGTGTGCTCGGGATCGGCGGCGGTTCGAAATCCGATTACTGGGTGGAACTGATCGCGACTTTGCTGGGCGTGCCCATCGACCTGCCCGAACAGGGCGAGTTTGGCGCGGCGCTGGGCGCCGCGCGGCTTGCGATCGTCGGCGACACGGGAGCGGCGCCCGCCGAGGTGATGACCCGGCCCGCCGTCGCCCGCACCATCGAACCGCGCGCCGATCTGGCCCATGCCTATGACGACGCTTACGCGCAATATCGCGCGCTTTATCCCGCTTTGAAGGAGATCCTATGAGCACCGGTTTTTTTCCCGTCGAGCGCGTTGCCTTCGAGGGCCCCGACAGCACCAATCCGCTCGCCTTCCGCCACTACAACCCCGACGAAATGGTGATGGGCAAGCGGCTGGAAGACCAGTTGCGCTTCGCCGTCGCCTATTGGCACAGCTTCGCCTATGAGGGGCTGGACCCGTTTGGCGGGGCGACATTCCAGCGCCCGTGGTTTCCCAATGACAGCATGGACAATGCCCGGCTGAAGGCAGATGTGGCGTTTGAGATGTTCACCGCGCTGGGCGTGCCGTTCTACTGCTTCCACGATGCCGATATCCGGCCCGATCTCGGCTCGTTCACGGCCAGCAAGAAAGCTTACGAAGAGATCATCGACATCTTTGCAGCCAAGCAGGACGAGACGGGGGTGTGCCTGCTCTGGGGCACCGCCAACCTGTTCAGCCATCGCCGCTGGATGGCCGGGGCGAGCACGAATCCCGACCCGGAGGTGTTTGCCTATGCCGGGGCCACGATCAAGACCTGCCTTGACGCCACGCATCGGCTCGGCGGGCAGAATTACGTGCTCTGGGGCGGGCGCGAAGGCTATGAAACGCTGCTCAACACCGATCTTGCCCGCGAAGACCAGCAGATGGGGCGGATGCTCAACATGGTGGTCGAGTACAAGCACAAGATCGGCTTCACGGGGCAGATCATGGTGGAGCCGAAGCCGCAGGAACCATCCAAGCACCAATACGATTTTGACGTGGCGACCGTATATGGCTTCCTCAAGCGCCACGGGCTTGAGGATGAGGTGACGCTCAATATCGAACAGGGCCACGCGATCCTGGCCGGGCATTCCTTCGAGCACGAGATTGCGCTGGCGCAGGCGCTGGGCGTGTTCGGCTCGATCGACATGAACCGCAACGATTACCAGTCGGGCTGGGATACCGACCAGTTCCCCAACAACGTGCCGGAGGTGGCGCTGGCCTATTACCACATCCTCAAGGGTGGCGGCTTCGGTCAGGGCGGCACGAATTTCGATGCCCGGATCCGCCGCCAATCGCTCGACGCGGAAGACCTGCTGATCGCCCATATCGGCGCGATGGACACCTGCGCGCGCGGGCTCAAATCCGCCGCCGCGATGCTCGAGGACGGCACCCTGCCCGGCTATGTCGACGAGCGTTATTCAGGCTGGAATAGTGACTATTACCAGTCTGTTCTGGCCGGCAAGGTGAGCCTCGACGAGATCGCCGCGAAGGTCGAGAACGAGGGGATCGAGCCCGAGCCGCGATCCGGCAAGCAGGAATACCTCGAAAACCTCGTCAACAGGTTCGTCTGAGCCATGATCGCCCGCGGCCATACCCGGATCGGGGGGCGGCCAGTGGATGCCGCCAGGCTGGCCGCGGGCAACATGGAGGTGACGCTTCTGAGCTACGGCGCGATCACGCGGGATTGGCGGATCGGCGGGCGCTCGATCGTGCTGGGCTATGACGATCCGGCGGATTACGGCGATGATCCCTATTTCGTCGGTGTCATCGCCGGGCGCGTGGCCAACCGGATCGCGGGCGGGCGGTTCATGCTCGATGGCATGGCGGTGGACCTGCCGCTGAATGACGGGCCAAACCACCTGCACGGTGGCCCGCGCGGGCTGGGCAAGCGGTTCTGGGAGATGGAGGAAGACAGCGGTGCCAATTCCGTGCGGCTGACCTGCGTGAGCGGGCATGGCGATGGCGGCTATCCGGGGCGCGCCCGGTTCGAGGTGGTGGTGCGCCTCAGCGAGACGCGGCTGACCTACGAGATACGTGCCGAGGTGGACCGGCCCACGCCGATCAACCTGGCGCAGCACAATTACTACAACCTGACCGGCGGATCGCTCGCCGGGCATGAATTGCAGATCGCGGCGGCGGAGGCGCTGGCGGTGGATGCGGGCGGCATCCCCACCGGGAAGCGGCTGGCGATTGCCGATACGCCGCTCGATTTCCGCACCACGCGCGCGCTGGGCGAGCCGGTGCCGCAGGCCGATCTCTGCATGGTGCTGAGCGGCGCCGAACCGGCTGCCGTGCTCAGCGCGCCGGGCGCGCCGACGCTTTCATTCTTCACCGACCAGCCGGGGCTTCAGCTCTACACCGGAGAGCATCTCGGGGGCCGGTTCAGACCCTATTCCGGCCTGTGTCTGGAGCCGGAGGCCTTTCCCGACGCCGTGAACCACCCCGGATTTGCGCCGATCATCACATTTCCCGAAGCCCCATATTTTCAACGCCTGTCAATCGAGGTGGCCTGATGCGTATTCTGCTCGCCCTAGCCCTGATGACCGCCGCCGCCCAGGCCGCCGATCTGCCTGCGCCGGTGACGGATGCCGATTACATGGAAACCACGCCAGAGGCCGTGGCCCTCGGCCAGCTTCTGTTTTACGACCCGATCCTGTCGGGCTCGAAAACGGTGGCCTGCTCCACCTGCCACCACCCGCGCTTCGGCACCTCCGACGGGCTTTCGCTTGGCCTTGGCGACGGCGCGGATGGGCTTGGGCCGGACCGGGTGGCGCTGCCCGAAAACCTTCCCGAAAAGCGCATCCCGCGTAACGCGCCGGGGATGTTCAACCTCGGGGCGCTGCAATTCACCCATATGTTTCATGCCGGACGGCTGGAGGCCGACCCGACCAAACCGGGCGGCATCCGCACACCGCTGGGGCAGGAGATGGTGGCCGGGTTCTCCGGCGTGCTTTCGGCGCAGGCGATGTTTCCGGTTCTGTCCGCCGACGAAATGGCCGGGCATTATAGCGAGAACGAAATCAGCCAGGCGGTGCGCCAGGGGTTCCTCACCGGCGAAGGCGGGGCCTGGGATCTGATCTCGAAGCGGGTGGAGGCGGTACCGGAATACCGCGAGATGTTTACCGCCGTGATCGGGCCGCGGCCCATTGACTTTACCGATATTTCCAACGTGGTCGCCGAGTTCATCGCCTTTGAATGGCGCTCGGACGATAGCCCGTTTGACCGGCATTTGCGTGGAACAGAGCCGCTTTCGGGCGATGCGCTGGCGGGTATGGAGCTGTTTTACGGCAAGGCCGGCTGCGCCGATTGCCATGCCGGGCCGTTCCAGACCGATCACGGCTTTCACGCCATCGCCATGCCGCAGATCGGCCCCGGCAAGGTGGAGCGGTTCGAGACCGATACGCGCGATATCGGGCGGCTGCGGGTAACCGGCAATCCCGACGATATCTACCGCTTCCGCACGCCCAGCCTGCGCAACGTGGCGCTCACGGCGCCCTACGGCCATGACGGCGCCTATGCGACGCTCGAGGCCGTGGTGCGCCATCACCTCGACCCGGTGGCCGCGCTGTTCAGCTACGACATTTCGCAAGCCGTGCTGCCCGCGCTGGAGAGCGCGACGGAGTGGGATACGGCGGTGCTCGCCGATGCGCGCGAGATCGCGGCCATTGCCGAGGCCAACGAGCTTGCGCCGATGGCTCTCAGCAACGCCGAGGTGAGCCAGCTTATCGCCTTCCTGAATGCACTCACCGATCCGATGGCGCCGGCTGGGCGATTGGGTGTGCCCGACAGCGTACCGAGCGGGCTGCCGGTGGACAGGTGATGTCATGAAGCTGTTACACGGCTAACATATGGGGTGCCCGTTGCCAGTTTGGGGATGGGCATGACTCGGATCGCACTCAATGGTCTTGGCCGGATCGGAAAGCTCGCGCTGCGCGAGTTGGTGGATAATGGCTTTCCGGGTGAGATCGTGCTGCTCAACGATCCCGTGGGCACACCCGCGCAACACGCGCATCTGTTCGAGTTCGACACGGTGCACGGGCGCTGGGATGCCGAGATCGGCCATGACGATGAAAGCGTCACCATCAATGGCGCGCGCATGGCGATGCGCGGCGAATGGGAGATCGGCGCGCTGCCTTTGGCCGAGCTCGGCGTGGATCTGGTGATCGACTGCACCGGCGCACATCGGACGGCAGAGAAGCTGGCGCCCTATTATGCCGCCGGCGTGAAAAAGGTGGTCGTCTCGGCGCCGGTAAAAGAGCCTGATGCTGCCAATATCGTCTATGGCGTGAACCATGACATCTACACAGGGCAGGATCTGGTAACCGCCGCATCCTGCACCACCAACTGCCTCGCGCCGGTGGTGAAGGTGATCCATGAGGGGCTGGGTATCCGCCACGGCTCGATCACCACGATCCATGACGTGACCAATACGCAAACGATGGTCGACCGCCCGGCGAAAGACCTGCGGCGCGCGCGCTCGGCGCTGAATTCACTGATCCCGACCACCACTGGCTCGGCCAAGGCGATCAC
Source organism: Sinisalibacter aestuarii (assembly GCF_027923545.1). GTDB lineage: Bacteria > Pseudomonadota > Alphaproteobacteria > Rhodobacterales > Rhodobacteraceae > Sinisalibacter > Sinisalibacter aestuarii. The sequence goes on from NZ_BROH01000001.1 coordinate 222,465, forward strand.
CCAGATCTTCCCGGAGCTGGAAGGGCGGCTCAATGGCCATGCCGTGCGGGTGCCATTGCTCAGTGCCTCGCTGACCGATTGCGTCTTCGAGGTGGAGCGCGCAACCAGTGTGGATGAGGTTAACGCACTTCTGGAAGCGGCGGCGAATGGCCCGCTCAAGGGTATCCTCGGCTTCGAAACGCGGCCGCTCGTCTCGGCCGACTACGTGAACGATCCGCGCAGCTCGATCGTCGACGCGCCATCGACGATGGTGGTGAACGGCACGCAGGTGAAGATCTACGCCTGGTATGATAACGAATGGGGCTATGCCTGCCGCCTTGCCGATGTGGCGCGGATGGTGATGGCCTCGCTGTAGCCCCCGGCCCGGAGACCGCCGATGACGGCCCAAACGCGCCCAGAGGGGCTTTCCGCCTATATCGCCGTCACGGCGGCCTATTGGGCCTTCATGCTCACCGATGGCGCGCTGCGGATGCTGGTGCTTCTGCATTTTCACGAGCTTGGGTTCTCGCCGCTCACATTGGCCTGGCTGTTCCTGCTCTACGAGGTCGCCGGGATCGTCACCAACCTTTCGGCAGGCTGGATCGCCGCGCGGTTTGGGCTGACGACGACGCTCTATGTGGGTCTGTTCCTGCAGATTCTGGCCCTGTTGGCGCTGTCACGGCTGCAGCCGGAATGGGCGATGGCCCTGTCGGTGCCCTTCGTGATGGTGGTGCAGGGGCTTTCCGGTGTGGCCAAGGACCTTGCCAAGATGTCTTCCAAATCGGCGGTGAAGCTGCTGGCCCCGGAGGGCGAAGGCGGGCTGTTCCGCTGGGTCGCCCTGCTCACCGGATCGAAGAATGCGGTGAAGGGGTTTGGCTTCTTCCTCGGCGCGGCGCTGCTCGGGCTGGCCGGATTCCACGCTTCGGTACTCGGCATGGCGCTGATCCTTGCCGTGATCCTGATCGCGGTGCTGCTGTTCATGCCGGCGGGGCTGCCGAAAGGCTCTAAATCAGCCAAATTCGCCCATGTTTTCGCGACGGATAGCCGCGTGAACCGGCTTTCGCTGGCGCGGCTTTTTCTCTTCGGCGCGCGCGATACATGGTTCGTCGTCGGCATCCCGATCTACTTTCACGCCGTGCTCTCGGACGGTACACCGGAGGGTGCGCGGCGGGCGTTCTTCCTCATCGGTGGCTTTATGGCGCTCTGGATTATCGCCTATGGCGCGGTGCAGGCCCTTGCGCCGAAACTTCTGAAAGGCGCACGCCGCAGCACTGAAGAAATCACCCGGCTCGCCGCCGTCTGGGTGGGCCTGCTCACGCTCATCCCGTTCGCATTGGCCGGGGCCACGCTCGTGGGTGGCACTTGGTTAACGCCGGTGCTGGTGGCGGGGCTGCTGGCATTTGGCTTCGTCTTCGCGATCAACTCATCGGTCCATTCCTACCTGATCCTTGCCTTCACCGGGGCGGAACGGGTGACGATGGATGTGGGGTTTTACTACATGTCGAACGCCGCCGGGCGCCTCGTGGGCACACTGCTTTCGGGCCTCAGCTATCAGGCGGGCGGGCTGCCGCTTTGCCTTGCTACTGCCGGGCTCATGGCCGGCGCGAGCTTTCTGGCCGCGCGGCGGCTGCGGTGATGCACAGACTCCAGAAATCCGGATAACTGGAGTTTGCGTTACCGGGAGACACTGAAATTCTTTTTGTTATTTCAAAGTGATATTGGATTTCACCCCGGCTCACAAACGCATCTTCATCTTTCGTCAAGCATCTGCGGGGACGGATGCCGGGCATATCCGGCGCAGGTCGCTGGGTTGGTCTCATCCCGCATAAGCAAACGCTCGGTAAGCCATTGCCGCGATACGAGCGATCAGCCCGCCGCCGCGCCGGTATCGCGCGCCGGGTTTGTCGGGCCAGCGGGCAGATTTGTGGCAGCATCTCTTCCCAAAATACCCTCAATTCCCCTATTTTTGCGCGACATGCCGTCTCATGAAACCGCAGTCTGTGTTGACCCAAACGGCAACGGGATGTCATACACGCGCAAATGACAAAGGCCCAACCCGGGCCGATACCCGTTGGCCGTGCCGCAATCCGGAGACCGGCCAATTCGATCAGGTCCGCAAGGGAGGGTTTCGTGGCATTTCTCGGTCGGCTGATACGGGCCATAAACGGGTTAAACACGCTGGTCGGGAAGGCGTTTGCCTGGCTGGCCCTCGGCATCGTGCTCGTTTGTTTCTGGGTGGTGGTCGAACGCTACCTGTTCACCACGACAAAGCTCTGGATGCAGGATCTTTACGTCTGGCTCAATGGCGCGATGTTCACCGCGGTGGCGGGCTTCGCGCTGATGCGTGACGATCACGTGCGCGTGGATATCTTCTACCGCCCGGCCTCGGACCGCTGGAAGGCCGCCGCCGACCTGATCGGCGCGCTGGTGTTTCTGCTGCCCTTCGTTGCCATCGTTATCAGTTATGGCCTGCCCTTCGTGCAGCGCTCGTGGCGCTTCATGGAAAGTTCGGCGAATGTCGGCGGCATGCCGGGGCTTTATGTGCTCAAATCGTTCATCATTGTCTTCGCCGTCCTGATCGGCCTTCAGGCCGTCGCCATGATCAGCCGGTCGGTGCTGATCCTGCGCGGACACGGAGACAAGGTGCCGCCCGACTACCGCTATCACAAGGCAGCATAAGACATATGGATCCTGTACTGATTGGCGAAATCCTCGCCGGATTGATGTTTTTCGGCGTGATCGGGATGCTGATGCTCGGCTTTCCCGTCGCCTTCACCCTGGCAGGGACATCGCTGATATTCGCGCTCGCCGGCATGGCCTTCGGGGTGTTCGACCCTTCGAATTTCGGCGCGCTGGCCAATCGTTACATCGGCTTCATGACCAACGAAGTGCTGGTGGCGGTGCCGCTCTTCATCTTCATGGGGGTCATGCTGGAGCGATCACGGATCGCGGAGCAGCTTCTGATGACGATGAGCAAGCTCTTTGGCCGGATGCGCGGGGGGCTCGGGATCTCGGTCATCCTCGTGGGCGCGATGCTGGCGGCTTCGACCGGCGTTGTCGGCGCCACGGTGGTGACGATGGGGCTGATCTCTCTGCCGGCGATGATGCGGGCGGGCTACGACCCGAAGCTCGCCTCGGGTGTGATCTGTGCCAGCGGCACACTCGGCCAGATCATTCCGCCATCCACGGTGCTGATCTTCATGGGCGACATGCTGGCGGGGATCAACGCGCAGGTGCAGATGGCGCAGGGCAATTTTGCGCCCACGCCGGTCTCGGTCGGCGATCTGTTTGCGGGGGCCTTCCTGCCGGGGCTGCTGCTGGTGGGGCTTTATCTTGGCTATGTTGTCTTCAAGGCGATCACCGATCCGAAATCCTGCCCGGCTACGCCGATGACCGCAGAGGAACGCGCCGGTCTGGGCAAGGAACTGGCGGTGGCGCTGGTGCCGCCGCTGCTGCTGATCGTGGCCGTGCTCGGCTCGATCCTCGGTGGCATCGCCACACCCACCGAGGCGGCCTCGGTCGGTGCCGTGGGGGCCACGCTGCTGACGGCGCTGCGCTGGCGGCTTTCGTTCTCGATCATGAAGCAGGTGGTGATCTCGACGGCGACGATCACCTCGATGGTGTTCATCATCCTGTTTGGCGCTTCGGTGTTTTCGGTCGTGTTCCGCCAGATGGGCGGCGACAATCTGGTGCACGAATTTCTCTCCAACATGCCTGGTGGCGTGACTGGTGCGATGATCGTGGTGATGATGCTGATGTTCGTGCTTGGCTTCATCCTCGACACGTTCGAGATCATCTTCATCATCATCCCCATCACCGCGCCCGTGCTGCTGGCGCTGGGGCTCGATCCGGTCTGGCTCGGCGTCATGGTCGGGGTGAACCTGCAAACCTCGTTCCTCACCCCGCCCTTCGGCTTCGCGCTGTTCTATCTGCGCGGGGTGGCGCCGAACGATGTGAGCACCGGCACGATCTATCGCGGGGCGATCCCCTTCGTGCTGTTGCAGATCGTCGCGATCGCGTTGCTGTTCATCTTCCCGGAACTGGTCACCTGGTTACCAAGCCTCTCGCGCTGACGCAGCCGCCACAGAACGAAAAAGGCCCGGAGCGAACTCCGGGCCTTTTGTGTTTTCTCCGCACCGGTCTCAGGTGAACGAGAAGTACTTCCGGCGCGCCTCGACGAAGCCGGCATCCGTGCCTTCGGTGCGCGAACGCAGGATGTTGAGCGCCTCGACATAGTTCTCGACCGTCTTCTTGGTGAGCTCGTCGCCGCCTTCGCGGATCTCGGTGAGCAGCTCGACCGACGCATTGGCAGCCGCTTCGAGAATCTCGTCGGGGAAGGCCGAGTGCACCGTCACGCCGTGTTCGTTGATCAGCGTCGCCAGGGCGCGCGGATCGTTGGCATACATGTCGGATGCGACCTGATCGTATTCGGCCTGGCAGACATCGCGGATGATGGTCTGGATATTGGCCGGAAGCTCTTCATACTTCGCCTTGTCGACGACAAGCTCGGTCGCAAGGCCCGGCTCGACGAAGGACGAGGTGTAGTAGTGGTTGCAGACCTGGTAGAAGCCAAGCGCGAGGTCGTTATAGGGGCCGACGAATTCAGCGGCGTCCAGCGTGTTGTTTTGCAGGGCCTGATAGACTTCGCCCGCCGCGAGGTTGGTGACCGACGCGCCGATCTTGGCCCAGACCTGACCGCCAAGGCCGGGGGTGCGGAACCGCAGGCCCTGAATGTCCTGAAGGCCGGTCAGCTCATTCTTGAACCACCCGCCGGCCTGGGTGCCGGTGTTGCCCGAAAGGAAGCCTTTCAGCCCGAACTGGTCATAGATTTCATCCCAGATTTCCTGACCGCCCATGTAGCGGATCCAGGCGGTCATTTCGCGCGCGGTCATGCCGAAGGGCACGCCGGTGAAGAACGACAGGCCGACCGACTTGTTCTGCCAGTAATAGGCCGCGCCATGGCTCATCTCGGCCGAGCCGTCGATCACCGCATCGAGCGCCTGAAGGGCCGGAACCATTTCGCCGGCGGCAAAGACCTGCACGGTAAGCTGGCCGTCGGTGGCGGCGGTGATCCGGTCGGCGAGACGCTGGGCGCCCACCCCGAGGCCGGGAAAGTTTTTCGGCCAGGTGGTGACCATGCGCCAGGTGATATTGCCCTGAGCCACAGCCGGTGCTGCCAGAGCGCTGGCAGCGGTGCCGATTGCGGCACCAGTCAGAAACTTACGACGCTCCATGTGAGATATCCTCCTCCGATCTTTCGTCATTCATTGTCGGTTGTTTTCCTCCGGTTCCAGGCCCGAAGCCCCGCCGGATTGTCCGCCAACACTACGGGCCAACACGCATAATTCAAACGGATTCTGGCAACGGGCGGGGTGATTTTTGCCCGCGCCCGGCACGATGGCGGTTCATGCGGCAAGGCGAGAGGCCGGTTTCGTCCACCGCCCGGCCCGCGTCAGGCAGCGGCGTCTTTGGGGTTCTTTCCGAGGATGATCATCGAAAGCAGATCGTCCTCGGTCACCTCGTCGACCTTCACGGTTCCGACAAGGCGGCCGTTCTTCATGACGGAGGCCCTGTCGCACAGGGCTTTCACCTGGTGGATATCGTGGTCGATCAGGAAAATGCCGATGCCCTGGCGCTTCAGCTCCTGAATGAGCTCGGCCACCATCCGGGTTTCCTCGACGCCCAGCGCGGCGGTCGGTTCGTCCATGATCAGGATCTTGGCGTTGAAGTAGACGGCGCGGGCGATTGCGACGGATTGCCGCTGGCCGCCCGAGAGCCCGGCCACCGGCGTGGAATAGCGCCGGAAGTTGGGGTTGAGGCGGGCCATGATCTTGCGCGTCTCGGCCTCCATCCTGGGATCGTCGACCATGCCGAGCCCGTTCACCAGTTCACGGCCGAGAAAGAGATTGGACGCGGCATCGAGGTTATCGGCGAGGGCGAGGGTCTGATAGATCGTCTCGATATTGTATTTGCGGGCGTCGCGCGGATTGCTGATTTCGGCGGGCGTGCCATTGACGAAAATCTGCCCGCCGTCACGCTGGTAAGCCCCGGAGAGCATCTTCATCAGCACCGATTTGCCGGCGCCGTTATGGCCGAGAATGCCCACCACCTCGCCGGGATAGAGATCAACGGTGACATGGTCGACGGCACGGATGCCGCCGAAGGCCTTTTGCATGTCGCGCATCTCGCACAGGGGGGTGCCGCTTCTGTCAACTGTGGCGTCAAACATGGCTCAGGTTCCCGTCCGCTTGCGATAGATGGTGTCGATCAGAACGGCGATCACGAGCACCGAACCGACAACGATGTTCTGGAACGGCGCATCGACGCCGACCATCGCCATGCCCGATTGCAGGCTCTGCATGATCAGCGCGCCCAGAATGGCGCCGTGGATCGTGCCGATCCCGCCGGAGAGCGCCGTTCCGCCGATCACCGCGGCGGCGATCACGCGCAACTCGTCGAGCGTGCCGATATCGTTGGAATGGAAGGTTTGCCGCGACGAGGCGACGACCGCCGAAACCGCCGCCAGTATCCCCATGATGATGAAGATCTTGACGGTAAGGAAGCGGATGTTGATCCCTGCCAGCTCCGCCGCCTCCGGGTTGCCGCCGGTGGCGAAGATGTAGCGCCCCAGCCGGGTGCGCTTGGCGATCACGGTCATGAGCACGGCGATCAGGATCAGCACGAAGACCGAGATCGGCACACCGTAGCCGGTGGTGTAACCCTCCGGCAGAACTTCGCCGCGCGCCTCGAACATGCGTTGCAGGCGCAGATGCGGAATTTCGTAGGCGTTGAGGATGGCCACGAAACCGAGGATCGAAACCGCCGCGATGATGCCGAGCAGCACTTCCGCCCAAACCGGCTTCACCGGGAATTCATGTGCGATCTTGGCGCGGCGGGACCGGATCATCGCCCAGAACACCAGGAGCAGGGCGATCACGCCGACGACCCAGCTCCAGGTTTCGCCCAGTGTGCCGTTGATGCCGCCGAAGATCTGGAAATTCGCGTCGAGCGGGCCGATGGTCTGGCCATTGGTCAGATACCAGCCGACATTGCGCCAGACGAGGTAGCCGCCCAGCGTGACGATGAAGGCGGGAATGGCGAGATAGCCAACCAGCCAGCCATGCAAACTGCCGACGGCGACGCCGGTGATCACGCCGACGAGGATCGCGGCCGGAGCGATGATCCAGCTTCCCAGCTCGATCCCGAACCATTGTGGCAGCACAACCGTCTGGGTCATCGCCATCATCGCTGAGGTCACGGCAAGCACGGCGCCGACCGAGAGGTCGATATGGCGCATCACGATGATGAACACCATGCCCGTGGCCATGATCGCAACCGAGACCGTCTGAATCGTCAGGTTGAAGATGTTGCGCGGCGTCAGAAACCGGCCTTCGGTCAGGATGTTGAACACCAGCGCGATCGCGATGAAGGCGCCGATCATCCCGAGCAGGCGGGTGTCGATCTCAAGCGTCTGGAAGAAGTTGCGTTTGAGCCGCGTCGGCTCCGTCGCATCGTGGGTGGGGGTGCTGTCAGTCATGGCCGCGGTCCACTGGGTGGGGGCCCTCCCCCCGCGAAAGGCGGGGAGAGGGTCGGCTTGTGTTTGAAGTCGGAACGGCGATCAGTTGCAGGGCGCCGGGCCGTTTTCCACACCCTGGCACAGAGCCTCCTGGCTGATCCAGCCGGAGTCCACCACCACCGACAGGTTGTCCTGGGTGATCGGCACCGGGGCGAGGAAGATCGAGTTCATCGTCGTACCGGCCGGCGAGGTCCATTCGCCCACACCGTCAAGATCGGTCATCGCTGTGCCGGCCACCATCGCGGCGGCAGCTTCACCGGCGGCGCGGCCGAGATCGCGCGCGTCTTTCCACACCGACACGGTTTGCGTGCCCTTGGCAACGCGGTTCAGAGCGGCGTGGTCGCCATCCTGGCCGGAGACCGGGATACCTTCCATGCCCTGGGCGGTGAGCGCGGCCACCACGCCACCGGCGGTGCCGTCATTCGACGCCACGACCGCATCGACGTTGTTGTCGTTCGCCGTCAGGATCTGTTCCATGTTGCGCTGCGCGTTCGCCGGCAGCCAACCATCGGTGTAGGCTTCGCCGACGATGGTGATGTCGCCCGCGTCGATCGCGGCTTGCAGAATCTCCTGCTGACCGCCGCGCAGGAAGTCGGCGTTCGGGTCGGTCGGGGAGCCCTTGATCATCACGTAATTGCCGGTGGGCTGCGCCTCGAAGACGGCACGGGCCTGCATCCGGCCCACTTCGACGTTGTCGAAGGTGATGTAGAGCGCGCGGGCATCTTCGATCAGGCGGTCATAGGCGATGACCGGGATGCCCTCGTCGGCGGCGGCCTGAACGGCGGGGATGATCGCCTGAGTGTCCTGTGCGAGCACGATCAGCGCTTCGGCACCCTGGGCGATCAGGCTTTCGATATCCGAAAGCTGCTTGGCCGCCGAGCTTTGCGCGTCAGCCGAAATATAGGTCGCGCCTGCGGCTTCCAGCGCCGCCACAATCGCCGCTTCGTCGGTTTTCCAACGCTCTTCCTGGAAGTTCGACCAGCTCACACCGACGGTTTGCGCCAGCGCCGAGGTTGCCATGGTCGCACCCAGAATCGCCGCGGCAAATACAGAAACTTTCTTCATGATGTCCTCCCAAATGGACCGCCGTAGGCTATCCCCCCTCCCGGGAGATTCGGCGGCTGTCGGGATGCTAGCATATTTATTTTGGCAACCTAAATAAATATCGCACCGAATCTGAAAAAATGTGTTAGACCTTTCATGTACGAGGAGGAGGACAACCCGTGGCCAAGTTGGACCGTGCTGCCGGGACCGGCGATTCACGCGACAAGACACGGCAACAGGTGGTCTCGCTGATCCGGTCGGCCGGGCAGATCGCACGCATCGACATTGCCGCCGCGACCGGTGTCAGCCCTGCCACCATCACCGCGATCACGCAGGAGATGATCCAGGCCGGACTGGTCGAAGAGGTGGCCCCCGAGGCGGGCCGCGTCTCCGGACGGGGGCGGCCGCGCGTCTCGCTCAGGCTGCGGGGCAATGCGCATATCGTCGCCGGGATCAAGGTTTCGTTCCGCACGCTGAGTCTGGTGCTGATCGACTTCGAAGGAAACCCGCTGGGCGAGCAGGTCTGGCCACTGTCGGCGCCGCGCGTCTCGCCGGAAGCGCTCGCGCAGGATATCCGCGCGCTGCTGGTTGCGGCGACGGCCGAGATCGGGCGCAAGATCGAGGATATTTCCGGCCTCGGTGTGGGCCTCGCCGGCACGATCGACGCCATTGAGGGCTTCGTGCACTGGTCGCCCTCGCTCACCGCCCGCAACGTTCAGCTGCGCGACATGCTCGAAGCGGCCCTGCCGATGACCGTGTTTCTCGACAATGACGCCAACCTCGTCGCCAAGGCCGAGCAGTTGTTCGGCGAGGCGCGCGGGGTGCGCGACTTTATCGTCGTCACCATCGAGCAGGGCGTTGGCATGGGCATCGTGATCGACGGTGAGGTGTTTCGCGGCACGCGCGGCTGCGGCGCCGAGTTCGGCCACACCAAGGTGCATCTCGACGGCGCGATCTGCCGCTGCGGCCAGCGCGGCTGCCTTGAGGCTTACGTGGCCGATTACGCGCTGCTGCGGGAGGCCGACGTATCGCTGCCCGCCGCCGCGGCCGGGGCGACCACGGAGGAGCGGCTCGCGCTCCTGTTCGACGCCGCACATGAGGGCGACCCCACGGCGCGCTCGATCATCCGCCGCGCCAGCCGGATGTTTGCGATGGGGCTCGCCAATCTGGTGAACATCTTCGATCCGAAGCTGGTGATCCTGTCGGGCGAACGGATGAGCCACGATTTTCTCTATTCCGACGCGGTACTCGCCGAGATGCACGATTCCGTGGTGCAGGTGGATGCCCCGCCGCCGGAGGTGAAGATCCACAAATGGGGCGACCAGATGTGGGCCAAGGGTGCGGCGGCCTATGCAATGGAAGGGGTGACGGAGCTCGCAGTGCGGAGGCTCACGGTCGATGCGTAGGGGAATCGTTGCCATTCTGATCGCCCTCCCAGGTATGGCCCTGGGCAATCCGGCGTTCCGGCCCGTGACCATCCCCGAGCATGTCTATGCCGGAGGGTGGGAGCATTTCGTGGGCGGCGGGCTTGCGGTTTTCGACTGTGACGGCGATCTCTTTCCCGAGATCGTGGCGGCGGGCGGGGCCAATCCGGCCGCACTGTTGCGCAACGACACCGCCGAAATCGGGGCCGATATCGCCTTTCATGCCGATACGCCGGCGGAGCTTGCGCTTGCCGGGGTCAGCGGCTTCTACCCGCTCGATATCGACGGCGACGGGGTGCTCGATCTGGCAGTGCTGCGGGTGGGCGAGAACATGCTGCTGCGTGGCGAAGGCGATTGCCGCTTCGCGCCGTTCCCCGCCAGCCTCGGCTTTACCAGCGATGACCGCTGGACCACCTCGTTTTCGGCAACCTGGGAGGCCGGGGCCGGTCTGCCCACGCTCGCCTTCGGCAATTACGTTGACCGGACCGACCCGCAAGGGCCGTTCGAAGCCTGCGATATCAACCAGCTCTATCGGCCCGAAAACAGTGTCTATTCCAGCCCAATCGTGCTTGAACCGGGGTTCTGCGCCCTGTCGGCGCTGTTCTCGGACTGGAATCGCAACGGGCAGGCCGATCTGCGCCTGTCGAACGACCGGCACTACTATGTGCGTGGCGGGCAGGAACAGCTCTGGGCGATGGAGGCCGCGCCGCGCCTCTATACCGAGGATGAAGGCTGGCGGCCCTATTCGCTCTGGGGCATGGGCATCGCCAGCCGCGATCTGACCGGCGACGGGCTGCCGGAGGTCTACCTCTCATCAATGGGCGACCAGCATCTGCAAATCCGCGATGGCACCGGCCCAAGCTGGGTGAACGCGCCGTTCGAAATGGGCGCGACAGCCCAGCGTCCGCATCTGGGCGATGACGGGCGGCCCTCGACCGGCTGGCAGATTTCATTTGGCGATGTGAACAACGATACCCGCGATGACGTGTTCATCGCCAAGGGCAATGTGGAGCAGATGCCGTCAAACGCGATGGAAGATCCGAATTCGCTGCTCATGCAGCGCGAGGACGGGCGCTTTACCGAAATGTCGGTGGAGGCGGGCGTAGCGAGCATGGCGCGCTCGCGCGGGGCGGCGCTGGTCGACCTGAACCTTGACGGGCGGCTCGACCTTGCCGTGGTCAATCGCCGGGTTCCGATGGAGATCTACCAGAACGCCGCCGCGACCGATGGCCATTGGCTGGCGATCACGCTCGCGCAGCCGGGGCCGAACAGCCAGGCCGTGGGCGCGTGGATCGACCTTCAGGTCGGCGAGCAGGTGTTCAGCCGCGAAATCACCGTGGGTGGCGGCCATGCCAGCGGCAGCGCGGTGCCCGAGCATTTCGGGCTTGGCGCGGCGGAAGTGGCGCGGGCGCGGATCACCTGGCCCGACGGGGAACAGACGGAGTGGTTCGAGATCGAGGCGGATTGCATCCTGCGTGTGACCCGGATCGACAACGGGCTGGCGATGCAAAGGCTCTAATCCGCCAGAGAACAGCATCCGGTGTAGAGGATCGGCGGGCCGCCGGCTTCCAGCAGCAGCCCCGCTTTCAGGCCGTATTCGCGGTCCGACATCCCATCGTTGCAGCTGCCTGCAGAGACGATGGCCGTGGCCCGTATGCCGGTGCTTTCGGCCAGGATCGCCATATCGCCGGGATAGGACTGGCCCGGCACGCGGGCGGTGACCTGAAAGGCCCGCTCACCGTCCGGCATGGGAAACCTCGCCGTGTCATCCGCGCTGACGCCGAAGGCCCAGAACGGCTCCGTCCCGAAGCAGGAGATTGCTGCGGGCATGTCGCCCCATGCCTGCCCGTCCAGCCGCGCGAGATAAGCCATCGAGACCCAGCCGGCGCTTTCGCCGCTGTTCACCAGGCCCCAATCAGCGCCTTCGGCAAGGCGGACCACCTCAATGCGCGTCGCGTCGGGCGCGAATGTTCCGACGATTCCCGCGCTTGCCGTGGGCTCGGCCCGGATATTCAGCACATCGTTTGCGGCAACGCCGGCAACATCATAGAGCGCGGGGAACGTCTGGGCCGAGGCGAGGCCCGGCAGGCATAACAGCGCAAGAGCGGCGAGCCGGGTCATCGCCGGGCCCCCCAGCTCAGCGAGGCATGTTTGCGGGTGTAGGATTCGCCCATCAGCCCGATCATCATCAGCACGACCGAGACGATCAGAGGATAAAGCCAGTTCGAGTAATGCGGGTTGTAGTTGATGAAGGCGAAGCCACGGGCCTGGTCGATGATGTGGAACAGTGGGTTCCAGTCGAAAATCTTGAGCATCGTATAGGGCAGCGTATTGGCCACGAACATCTTGCCCGAGGCGATCATGTTCGCCCGTGTGTAGAGCTGCGTGCCGACACGGGTGAAGTTCGGAAACCACGGCCGGAGCGCCAGGAAGATCAGCCCCACGCCGATGCCCGAGAACCAGGCCAGAAGGAGCATCCCGAAAGCGCCCAGAACATTCTCGAACTCGATCGGGTTGAAGGCGATGTGGTAGATGTAGAGCACGATCACCACCGTCAGCACCTGAATATAGAGCTGCGACAAGGCGCTGGAGACGATGGCCACGAGCGTGTTCATCGGCGCGTGCTGCATCATCGCCGAGGTTGGCCCGGCAGCGCCGGCGACCGCGCCCAGCGTTTTCACATGTGTCATGTAAAGGAAAATCCCCGACATGATGTAGATGAGAAAATCGCCCCGGATCAGCGTGCCGCGAAGGCCGAGCACCGCGTACATGAAGTAGAACACGCCAACGAGCAGCATCGTCTGGAGCATGTTGAGAAACAGCCCGACGATTGCGTTGGTATGGGACGTGCGCAACTGGCGGACAGTGGCGACGTAGATGACCTCAAGCATCGAGACCGCCGTTGCCAGCTTGCTCTGCTGCTGTTGTCGGGCCTGAAATTGGATCATGCGCGCGCCTTATGCCTGCCTCGCCCCTTTTTTGCAGGGAATTCTTGCCGATCCCTTACACCCGGATCATAAGGGGGCACGTGTATTTTCGCAACACGGCCGAGAGAGCCGGGGCTGGAAGGAGAGAGCGGTGGATTTCGACAAGCTGGAAATCGTGATGCGGCGGCTGGCGCTGGAGGCGGGCGACGTGATCATGGAGATCTACAACTCCGACGATTTCGACGTGCGCTCGAAGTCTGACGACAGCCCGGTAACCGCCGCCGACGAGGCCGCCGACGCGCTGATCTCTGCAGGGCTGCGCGCGGCGTTTCCCGAGGTGCTGCTGGTGACCGAAGAGCAGGCGGCGAGCCACAAGGAGAGCGCATCGGAATTCCTGATCGTCGATCCGCTCGACGGCACCAAGGAATTCGTCCACCGGCGCGGCGATTTTACCGTGAACATCGCCTATGTGGTCGATGGCGTGCCGGTGCGCGGCGTGGTCTATGCGCCAGCCAAGAGCCGCATGTTCTTTACCCGTGCCGATGGCGGCTCGGTCGAGGAAGCCGGGCCGTTCGACAAGGACGCGGTGGGCGTACTGACGCCAATCCGCGTATCCACGCCCGATAACGGCGCGCTGATGGTCGTCGCCTCGAAGTCGCATCGCGACCAGGCGACCGACGATTACATTGGCAAATACGCGGTGAAAGACATGACCTCGGCGGGATCGTCGCTGAAATTCTGCCTTGTCGCCACCGGCGAGGCCGATCTGTACCCGCGCGTCGGGCGGACGATGGAATGGGACACGGCTGCGGGCCATGCGGTGCTGGCAGGGGCCGGTGGCGCGGTGGTGCGCTTCGACGATCACACGCCGCTGACCTATGGCAAGCCGATCTATGAGAACCCGTTCTTCATCGCCTATGCGCCGGGCGTGGAGCTGAAACCGGCCTGACATGTCGACCCTTCTCGTCATCCCCGCCCGCTACGCCTCAAGCCGCTATCCCGGCAAGGCGCTGGTGCCTCTGACGGGTGCGACCGGGGCGAAAAAGACTCTGATCCAGCGCAGTTGGGACGCAGCAAGGCAGGTGTCCGGCATCGACCGGGTGGTGGTGGCCACGGATGACGCCCGCATTCGCGACATGGCGCAAGGCTTCGGGGCCGAGGTGGTGATGACCTCGGATACTTGCGAGAACGGCACCGAGCGCTGCGCCGAGGCGCATGACGCGCTGGGCGCGCGGTTTGACATCGTGGTCAACCTGCAGGGCGATGCGCCGCTCACCCCGCCCTGGTTCGTCGAGGCGCTGGTGGCCGAGCTTGAGGCGCATCCGACTGCGGAGGTGGCCACGCCAGTACTGCGCACCAATGGCCGGGCTCTGGCCGGATTTCTTGAAGACCGGCGGGCCGGGCGCGTGGGGGCAACCACGGCGGTTTTCGGGATCGAGAAACAGGCGCTTTATTTCTCGAAAGAGGTGATCCCCCATGTCACCGAGAATTTCCCGCCGGATGCGGATACGCCTGTTTTCCACCATGTTGGGGTCTATGCCTACCGCCCCTCGGCGCTGGCCGCCTATCCGCGCTGGCAGGCGGGGCCGCTTGAACGGCTCGAAGGGCTGGAGCAGCTTCGCTTTCTCGAACGCGAGCGCCCGGTGCTGTGCGTCGAGGTGGATGCGCGCGGGCGCCAGTTCTGGGAGTTGAACAACCCCGAAGACGTTTCCCGGATCGAGACGATGCTGGCCGAAATGGGGATCGAATGACCGCCCGGTCGGTCTCGGTCATCGTTGTCAGCCGGGGGCGCCCGGCGCTCTTGCCGCGCTGCCTCACCGGGATCGGTCAATTATGCCACCCCGCTTTCGAAATCGTCGTCGTAGCCGATCCGGCGGGCATGGCGGCAGTGCGCGCGATGGGCTGGGGCGAGCGGGTGAAGCTCGTGCCCTTCGACGAGGCCAATATCTCCGCCGCCCGCAATGCGGGGATTGTTCAGGCAGCCGGCGAGGTTCTGGCCTTCATCGACGACGATGCTGTGCCGGAGCCAACATGGCTGACGCATCTCATCGCGCCGTTCGACGATGCAGGTGTGGCGGCCAGCGGCGGCTATGTGATCGGGCGCAACGGTATCTCGTTCCAGTGGACGGCACGGGCGGTGAATGCGCTCGGCGAAAAGGTCGTGCTCGACCATACCGGCGAGGAGCCGTTCGAGCCACGCCCGCCCGAGGGCTACGTGCCGAAGGTTGAAGGCACGAACTGTGCGTTCCGGCGCGATGTGCTGGCCGCGCAGGGCGGCTTTGACCCGGCCTTCCGGTTCTATCTGGACGAAACGGACCTCAACATGCGGCTCGCCCGGGCCGGCGCGCGCACGGTGATGGTACCGCGCGCGCTGGTGCATCACGGCTATGCCGCCTCGGCCCGACGCGCCGCCGACCGCGCACCAAGGGATCTGACCGAAATCGGCGCATCTTCGTCTCTGTTCCTGCGCAAACACGCCCCAAATGCGGATGCAGATGCCCAGCGCGCGGCATTGCGCGACACGCACCGCAAGGCACTTCTGCGCTACATGGTGGATGGCGCGCTGGAACCGCGCGACGTTGAAAGGTTGCTCGCCGGGTTCGAGGCAGGCTTTGCCGCCGGGCTCTCCCGCGAGATGACGGCGCTTGCCCCGCTGCCACCGGCGCCCGCACCGTTTTTGCGCTTCCGGCGCCAGCCGGTCAGTGGCGTATCCCGCCATGTCGCCGGGCGCCCGTGGAACCGGCCGCGGCTGCGCCGTGAGGCGGCGGACGCTGTGGCGGCAGGGGATATCGTAACGCTGTTCCGGTTCAGCCCCACGGCCCTGCCCCATCGCGTACAGTTTCATCCGGGCGGATGGTGGGAGCAGCGCGGCGGCCTTTTCGGGCGCGCGGACCGGGCCGATCCGGTCTTTCGGCTGCAAGGCTTCCGGGAACGGGTGCACAAAGAATGGGCACATGTGGCGGCTCTGCGCCAGTGCGACCCTTCATCCCCGATTTCGTAATGACCTTTTATCCCGTTCGCGATAGCTTGCCGAACAAGGCTTGGGGGTGTCGCCGTTTTTAATGCCCTGCTCGAAGATTGGGCAGGAAATCCGGTCATAAGAGGTCACGCTGTAACATGAGACGTAAGGTCACCAAGGCAATCTTCCCCGTCGCAGGTATGGGCACGCGCTTTCTGCCCGCCACCAAGTCGATCCCGAAAGAGATCATGACGCTGGTTGACCGCCCGCTGATCCAATACGCGATCGACGAGGCCCGCGAAGCCGGGATCAAGGAATTCATCTTCGTCACCTCACGCGGCAAGGGTGCGCTGGAAGATTACTTCGACATCAACCCGGTGCTCGAAGCCTCGCTGCGCAAGTCGGGCAAGGATGCGCTGCTCGACGTGCTCAAGAACACCAATATGGAAAGCGGCGCGATTGCCTATATCCGCCAGCACAAGGCGCTCGGCCTTGGCCATGCCGTCTGGTGCGCACGGCGGCTGATCGCCAACGAGCCCTTCGCGGTGATCCTGCCAGACGACGTGATCGCCGGCGATACGCCGGTGCTCAAGCAGATGGTCGAGGCCTATGAAGAAACCGGCGGCGCAATGGTTGCCGCGATGGAAGTGGCGCCCGAGCGGGCCTCGGCCTATGGCGTGCTCGATATCGCGGAAGACATGGGCTCGCTCGTGAAGGTCAAGGGCATGGTCGAGAAGCCCAAGGCGGACGAGGCGCCCTCGAACCTCGCGGTGATCGGGCGCTATATCCTGACGCCGAAAGTGCTCGCCAATATGCCCAAGGTGCGCAGCGGCGCCGGGGGCGAAATTCAGCTCACCGACGCAATCGCCGAAGAGATCACCCAGGGCCGCGATGTGTACGGTTATCGCTTCCGCGGCCAGCGCTTCGATTGCGGCTCCAAGGCCGGATTCCTGCAGGCCACCGTCGCCTTCGGTATGGAGCGGGAAGATCTGCGGGACGAGTTCATCACCTATCTTGAAGAGCTGATGGCGGTGCGCAAGGCGGCGCAGTAGGCGCTCAGGAATGGGCATGGAACCCGGCGTGTCGTCGTTTGAACGACCGGCGGCACGTTTGCTTGATCTCACGCGGCTCATGTCGCGGGTCGGGAACGGGCCGCATACGGGGATCGACCGGGTCGAGGCGGCTTATCTTCGCCGGTTTCTGGACGAGCCCGAGCCGCTTTTCGCTCTGGTGCAAACCCGCTTTTTCAATGCACTTCTGGACCGGGACGGCACGCGGGCGCTGGCCGCACGGCTGTTTGGCGAGATGCGCTGGGGCAGACCCAGCCTTGCCATGCGCTTGCGGCGCAAGATGAAACCTGCACAACGCGCCGCCGAAAGCGATGTGCGCCGCCTGTCGATCGCGGTCAGCCGCAAGAGCGGGCTTGCCGCCATGTTCGGGCGTCATCTACCCAAGGGAACGGCCTATATCGCCGTGGGGCAGGGCAAGGCCGTTCATGAGGGCGTGTTTGACGCGATCAAGGCGGTTGAACGGGGCCGGGTGCATGTGCTGCTGCACGACACGATCCCGCTCGATCATCCGGACTACATGACGCCGCGCTCGGCGTCGGCCCATGCGCAGATGATGCGGGCGATCTCGGCAAAGGCCGATCTGGTGATCTGCAATTCCGACGCGACGCGCCAAAGTGCCGAACGGCATTTCGAGGCGATGGGGCGGGTTCCGCCGATGATCTCGGCCCATCTCGGGATCGACATGCCGCGAGAACCGGATGCGACCCATATTCCGGCCAGGTTCGACCTGTCGCGGCCCTATTTCGTGGTGCTTGGCACGATTGAACCGCGCAAGAACCATGCGCTTCTGCTCGATATCTGGGAGCGGTTCGATCAGACCTTGCCGGCAGGCGAAATCCCGAAGCTGGCGATTGTCGGCCAGCGCGGCTGGATGAACGAGGCCCTGTTCGAACGGCTCGATGCCTCGCCCGTCATGGAGCGGCACGTGTTCGAATTTTCCGGCCTCGACGATCGCGCCGTTGCCGCGCTGATCCAGGGCGCGCGGGCGCTTTTGATGCCGAGTTTCGCCGAAGGTTTCGGCCTGCCGCCGGGCGAGGCGCTGCTGCTCGGCACACCGGCAATCGTGAATGACCTTGATATCTATCGTGAAGTCTTTGGAAACAATCTCATTTACGCCAGAGTCAGCGATATGTATTCTTGGTCCGAGGCGATCTTGCGTCTCTCGCAGGCAGAAAAAAACCAACACAAGGCAGCGGTCGGGGCAGATATCGGGCTGCCCACTTGGCAAGAGCATTTCAACCTTGTTTTAAAGGTGACGTGATAGCCGGAACGGTACCTGCCTCAAGTGGAAGGGACGGGGTTGAGTTTTGCACGGTCATATCGTCTGCGCTGGGAGCGAAAGCGTTGGCGGATCCGGGCGTTGCGCAAACGCCGGGAGCTGGTCTCTGTTGTTGACCGGACCGGGACAATCAAAGCCAAGGACATTCTCGTTCTGACCACGCTGCGCAACGAGCGCGTGCGGCTGCCGTTTTTCCTGCGCTATTACCGCAATCTCGGCGTCGGCCATTTCCTGATGATCGACAATGACAGCGACGATGGCTCGCGCGAGTACCTCGAACAGCAGGACGATGTCTCGCTCTGGACGACGACGGCCAGCTACAAGCGGGCGCGGTTCGGGGTGGACTGGCTGAACTGGATCGCACGCAAACATGCGCATGGGCACTGGGCGCTGACCGTCGATCCGGACGAATTCTTCGTCTACCCCTTTGCCGATACCCGCGGGTTGCGGGCGCTGACCGACTGGCTGGACGCTTCGTCGATCCGCTCCTTCGGGGCAATGCTGCTCGACATGTACCCCAAGGGCGCGCTGGATCAGCAGCCCTACCGCGAAGGGCAAGACCCGTTCGAGATCGCCAACTGGTTCGACTCGGGCAATTACATGATCACGAAGAACCCGAAATTCGGGAATCTCTGGATTCAGGGCGGTCCGCGCGCGCGCGCGTTTTTCGGCGACAATCCGGCGCGCGCCCCGGCGCTGAACAAGATCCCGCTGGTGAAGTGGCACCGCGCCTATACCTATGTGAGCTCGACCCACAACCTGCTGCCGCGCGGGCTGAACCTCGTCTACGACGAATGGGGCGGCGAAAAGGCATCGGGCGTGCTTCTGCACGCAAAGTTTCTCGACACGTTCGCCGGCAAGGCCGAGGAGGAGCTGGCGCGCAAACAGCATTACGCCGCCAGCCACGAATACAAGGCCTATGCCGCGAAGCTCGCAGACAACCCGGACCTGTGGTGCAAATGGTCGGAGAAATACATCAACTGGCGGCAGCTTGAGATCCTCGGCCTGATGTCGAAGGGAAACTGGGCATGAGCGTGGGCTTCGTCATGCTGGTGCACACCGCGCTGGACCGCGCCGAACAGGTGGCGCGGCACTGGGCGAAGAACGATTGCCCGGTGGTGATCCATGTCGACAAGAAGGTGAAGCGGCGGGCCTATAGCGAGTTCGTTACCGCGCTGGCCGACCTCGACAATGTGAAGTTTTCCACCCGGTATTCCTGCGAATGGGGCACCTGGTTGCTGGTGGAGGCGAGCCAGGACGCGTCGGAGCTGTTGCTGAAGGAGTTTCCCGCCGTCCGCCATGTGTTCCTCGCCTCGGGGTCGTGCCTGCCGCTGCGGCCGGTGCAGGAGCTGAAGGATTATCTCGCCGAACGGCCGATGACCAATTTCATCGAAAGCGTGACCACGGAAGACGTGCCGTGGACGGTGGGCGGGCTCGATGAAGAACGGTTCATCCTGCGGTTCCCGTTTTCGTGGAAAAAGCAGCGCCGTCTGTTTGACTGGTATGTGCGGCTCCAGCGCCGCTGGAAGCTCAAACGCAAAGTTCCCGAAGGGGTGGTGCCGCATTTGGGCAGCCAATGGTGGTGCCTCACGCGCCAGACCCTCACCGCCATCCTCGAAGACCCGGACCGCGCCGCCTACGACAAGTATTTCTCCAAGGTCTGGATCCCCGACGAAAGCTATTATCAGACCCTGGTGCGGCTCTATTCCACCAATATCGAGAGCCGGTCGCTTACGCTGTCGAAGTTCGACTTTCAGGGCAAACCGCACATCTTCTACGATGACCACATGCAGCTTCTGCGCCGGTCGGACTGCTTCGTCGCGCGCAAGATCTGGCCCCATGCGGACAAGCTCTATAACGGCTTCCTGTCGGAAGACGCCTCCATCGTCACCGGCGCCGAACCGAACCCGGGCAAGATCGACCGGATCTTTTCCAAGGCCGTCGAGCGCCGGACCAAGGGGCGCCCGGGGCTCTACATGCAAAGCCGGATGCCCAACGAGGGCTGGGAAAACGGGATCACCAGCGCGCCTTACGCGGTGTTCGAGGGCTTCACCGAGCTGTTCGAGGATTTCGAAGACTGGCTTGGCCGGATCGTTGGCGCACGGGTGCATGGGCATCTTTTCGCACCCGAAGGGGTGGCGTTTACCGGCGGGCAAAGCGTGTTTGCCGGGGCGCTTTCCGATTCGGTCGAGCTGCGCGATTACAATCCGCGCGCCTTCCTCACCAACCTGATCTGGAACACCCGCGGCGAACGGCAATGCTTCCAGTTCGGCCCGCGCGACAATCAGGATATCAGCTGGATCGTCGCCAAGGACGCGAACGCCACCATCTCGGTGATCTCGGGCGCCTGGGCGGTGCCGCTGTTCTATTCCAACGCCAATTTCTCCTCGATCCGCAAGGAAGCGGCGCGGCTCCAGAAGATCGAGGCGCAGCATCTCGACGCGCTGCGCTCCTACTACGCCAAGGCGCGGGTGCGGATCTGGACGCTGGCGGATTTCGTCGAAAACCCGATGGAACCGTTGCAGACCATCATCGACGAGCTGGGCTCACGCGCTGCGCACCGGCTCACCGAGGCGCCGCGCATGGTCTCGCTCGACGGGTTTGGCCAGTTTCTCCAGAACCTCAAGAACCAGGGCATGCAGCCACACCTGATGGGCGATTTCCCCGTCGCGAACACGCTGGCGCAGAACCAGAACAAGCCGCGCAAACCCTACCTTGTGAAGTAAAGATCCGGGCCGATGGACAGAATGTTTGACAGTTTCGTAATCCTCGCCGAGATGCGCACCGGATCGAATTTTCTCGAATCCAACATCAACGAAGTGCCAGGGCTGCATTCCTACGGCGAGGCGTTCAATCCGCATATCATGTGCAAGCCGGGGCAGACCGAGCTTCTGGGCGTGACGCTGGCCGAACGCGATGCCGATCCGCTGCGGCTGATCAGGCGGATGCGCGAGCAGGCCGACGGGATTTATGGCTTTCGGCTGTTTCACGACCACGACGCGCGGGTCTTTGACCATGTGATGGAGGACCGGCGCTGCGCCAAGGTGATCCTCAACCGCAATATCGTCGATTCCTGGGTATCGCAGCGGATCGCATGGTCGACCAACCAATGGGCGCTTCAGGATGTGAAGGACGCAAAGAAATGGCGGGTCAAATTCGACCCCGACGATTTCAGGCATCTCTATTTCACCATAAAAGAGCGCCAGATTCTGATCGCGCGGCGATTGCAGGAGACGGGGCAGGCCGGCTTCTACCTCGATTATGACGACATTCAGGACATCAAGGTCATCAACGGGCTGATCCGGTTCCTCGGCGTGTCGTTCGAGCTGGAAGCCTTTTCGGGCAAGTTCAAGAAGCAGAACCCCGAGACGCTGGCCGACAAGGTGCGCAACTTCCCGGTGCTGGAAGCCACGGTGAACGAGATCGACCGATACGATCTCGGCAGCCTTCCCAATTTCGAGCCGATGAGAAACCCGGTGGTGCCGAGCTATGTGACCACCGAAAAGGCGCCGCTGCTTTACATGCCGATGCAGGGCGGACCCGACCGGGAGGTGAAAGCCTGGCTCGCGGCGATCGACGGGGTGAAGCCGGAGGATCTCGCCACCGGCTTCACCCAGCGCGACCTGCGCAAGTGGAAGCGCCAGCATCCGGGCCATCGCAGCTTTACCGTGTTGCGGCATCCGGCAAGCCGCGCCCATGCCGCCTTCTGCCGTCATTTCCTCATTGGTGGGCCTGACACCTATTCGGAAATTCGCCAGTCGCTGATCGACACCTACAAGGTGCCCCTGCCCGCCGCGATCCCGCCCGACAACGGCTATGACGTGGAAAAGCACCGCGAGGCGTTCCTTGCCTTTCTCGGCTTCGTCGCCAGCAACCTCAACGGCCAGACGCCGATCCGGATCGACGGGTCATGGGCAACGCAGGGCCATGTGGTGCAGGGCTTTGGGCAGTTCCTGCTGCCCGATCACATCCTGCGCGAAGACGATCTTGCCGCTGGCCTGGCCGAGATCGCGCATGAGGTGGGGGTAGAGGCGCCGGAATTGCCGGATATCGAACCTGACGCGCCGTTCACGCTCGCCGATATCTACGACAACGAGATCGAAGAGGCGGTGCGCAAAGCCTATCAGCGCGATTTCATGCTGTTTGGATACCGGCCCTGGCGGCGCGGCGCCTGAGCCATCAGGCGGCGCGGGTGGATTGCGCCTCGGTCAAGATGGTGTGCAGCGTGTCGGGATCGTCATTCGCCCGCAGCTTGGCGCAGACGCTCTGATCGCGCATCGTCCGCGAGACCAGCGCCAGCGCCTTGAGGTGATCCACCCCGGAGCCATCCGGGGCGAACAGGGCAAAGACAAGATCGACGGGCTGACGGTCGACCGCATCGAAATCCACGGGTTTTTCGATGCGCACGAAAGCGCCGACAACCTCGTCGAGTCCCTTGATGCGGGCATGCGGCAGCGCCACGCCGTGGCCCACACCCGTGGGCCCCAGCGTTTCGCGTTCCTGCAGCGCGTTGAACGCCATACCGGCGTCAAGCCCGTAGACCGAGGCAACAATGTCGCCCAGATCCTGAAACAGCCGCTTCTTGCTGGACACATTGGCCAGCACTTTGACGGCTGTGGGCCGGAGAATACGTGAAAGTTCCATCGTCCCTACTTATGTCCGGCCCACATCATTGCTCGTCTCAGGCCGTGTTGCCGGGGTCGATCCAGCCGATGTTGCCATCTTCGCGGCGGTAGACGACGTTAACCCCGTTGGTTTTCTCGTTCCGGAACACGAGCACCGGAGCATGGGCGAGTTCCATCTGCATCACCGCTTCACCAACCGAGATCGTGGCGATTTTCGTCTCCATCTCGGCGATGATCATCGGCTGCAGCGACTCGGGCTCCGCGTCCTCAGCTCCCTCTTCCGCGGCGAGGATATACGAGGCACCGCCCAGAGTTTCAACCGGGTTGGCCCGTTCCTTGTGGTGATCTTTCAACCGGCGCTTGTAGCGACGAAGCTGTTTCTCCATCTTTTCAGCGCATTCGTCGAACGAAGCGTAGATTTCCGTCGCCTTCGCGCTGGCCTGAGCGGTCAGGCCCGTCGACAGGTGCACGACGGCTTCGCACACATATTCATGAGCGTTCTTGGAGAAGACCACCTGGGCATCGGTCGGGCGTTCGGCATACTTTTGCACGACGGCACCCAATTCGTCCTTCACATGGGTCTGAAGGGCTTCGCCGATGTCGATTTGTTTGCCACTGATCTGGTACTTCATCCTACCTCCTCACTTTCGGATTTGCCCCGGCGTCGCGGCGCGCACCTGCGCCCGCGAGGTATCCGGGAATGGTCTCATGGATTGATGTTGTTGATGCTTGCGTGTTGGAACCCGCCCGAATCTCACGGGCGATTGTGGTGCTGCGGCCAAGGTGGCCAGGGCACGAACGGGCAGAGCTGTGTCCATGCATGTTCACATTCATTTGGCGACGGAGGGCTCCCGTTGTCAACCGAAATAGGCCGGTTTGGCGATGGATTCAGTGGGCGAAGATGTCGGTCTCGGGCCAGCCCATAAGATCGAGCTGCGCCCGGGCCGGCAGGAAGCCGAACGCCGCCTGCGCCACCTCCGTGCGGCCCTCCCGGGCGAGCCGCGCATCGAGCTTTTCTTTCAGCCGGTGCAGATAGAGCACGTCCGACGCGGCGTAGTCGAGCTGCGCCTCGGTCAGCTCTTCGGCGCCCCAGTCGGTTTGCTGCTGCTGTTTGGAAATGTCGACGTGCAGAAGCTCGTCGAGCAGCACCTTGAGCCCGTGCCGGTCGGTATAGGTGCGCACCAGCTTCGACGCGATCTTGGTGCAATAGACCGGCGCGGTCAGCGCGCCGAAAGCGTTGAGCAGCATGGCGATATCGAACCGGCCGAAATGGAAGAGCTTCAGCACCTTCGGATCGGTGAGCATCTTCACGAGGTTCGGCGCCTCGGTCTGGCCCTTGTCGACGTGCACGATATGCGCATTGCCGTCGCCCGAGGAAAGCTGGATGACGCAAAGCCGGTCACGGTGCGGGTTGAGGCCCATGGTCTCGGTGTCAATCGCCACGACGGGGCCGAGATCGAGCCCGTCGGGGAGGTCGCGCTTATAGAGATGATTGGCCATGAGCCCCTCGTATTGGTTCTGGCGCTTGATAGTGGGATTGCCGCACGCGATCAACGGGGCTTTCGCCTTCGGCGCACAAAAGACAAGCATGAATGCATTGCGATGTGTTAGTATGTTCGGAACCCGCCGGAACAGGCGGGGCACATGATATGACATCAGGGAGGGACGCATGCTCGACATGTGGAGAGAAGCCGCGCTGGCCAATCCGGCGGCGTGGATCGGCTGGGGTGGTCTCATCATCGGGATCGTGTTCGGCTTTACCATTCAACGCACCAATTTCTGCACGATGGGGTCGATCTCCGACATCCTGTCATTCGGCGATTACCGGCGCTTTCGCTCGTGGCTGATGGCGGCCGGGGTGGCGGTGATCGGCGTTGCGGTGATCGAGCGCCTTGGCGCCGCCGATCTTTCGTACTCGATCTACACCGGGCCCACCTTCCAGTGGGGCGGGCATATCATCGGCGGGCTCCTGTTCGGGATCGGCATGGTCTTTGGCGGCGGCTGCGTGTCGAAAAACCTCGCGCGGGCGGGCGGCGGCGATCTGCGCTCGTTGATCGTGCTCGTGGTGATCGGCATCGCGGGCTACATGACCATCGGCGGGCTGTTCGCCCAGGCGCGGATCTGGATCACCACGCCGCTCACCGCCGACCTTTCCGCCGCGGGGCTGGAAAGCCAGCGGGTGGACGAGATGATCGGGGCGCTCACCGGCATGGGCGCGGGCACGGCCAACCTGATCGCCGTGGTGCTGATCGCCGGCGCACTGCTGGTCTATGCCTTCGCCGACACAGGCTTCCGCCAGTCGCGCATGCATCTCATCGCGGGCCTCGTGGTGGGGCTCTGCGTGCTGGCCGGGTGGATGCTGACCGGCCTCGCGCTCGACGATTTCGCCGACAATCCGCGCGTGGAATCACTCTCCTATGTCCGGCCCGCAGGCGACACGCTCGACTACCTGATGCGCTTCACGGCCTATGAGGCACCGAGCTTTACCGTTGTCACCCTGCTGGGCGCGCTGATCGGTGCCTTCCTCAGCGCCATCACCAACAAGAGCTTCGCCTTCGCCACGTTCACCGACGCGGGCGACACGCTGCGCAATATCGGCGGCGCGGTGCTGATGGGGATCGGCGGCGTCACGGCGCTGGGCTGCACCATCGGCCAATCGGTCAGCGGCGTTTCAACGCTGGCGCTCGGCTCGCTCATCACCTTCGTCTTCATCGTGATCGGCGGGGTGATCGGGATGAAGGCGATGGAAGCGCTGGCCTGAGATAACGAAAAGGGCGCGAGTCCGCCTCGCGCCCTTTCTTCGTTCCCGGTCTTGCCCCGATTTCGGATCAATCCTCGTCGTCGTCCTCGGCCATGCCAAGGAGTGCGGCGACCTTCAGCGCCACCTTCTTGTAATGATCGGCATGTACGCCATTCGGATCGGCGATGATGCAGGGTTTGCCAGCATCGGAGGTGACGCGGATGTCCATGTGCAGCGGGATCGCGCCGAGGAACATCACGCCGAGACGGTGCGCATCGGCCTCCGCGCCGCCATGACCGAAGATCTCGCTTTCCTTGCCGCAATGCGGGCAGACGAAGGTCGACATGTTCTCGATGATGCCAAGGATCGGCACATCGACATCCTTGAACATCTTGAGGCCCTTGCGCGCATCGACCAGCGCAAGATCCTGCGGCGTCGAAACGATGACCGCGCCCGAGAGCGGGGTTTGCTGCGCCATGGTGAGCTGTGCGTCGCCGGTGCCCGGCGGCATATCGAGCACGAGGAAATCGAGCTCGCCCCAATCCACGTCGCGGGTCATCTGCATCAGAGCGGTCACCACCATCGGGCCGCGCCAGATCACCGGGCTTTCCTCATCCTGCAAAAAGCCCATCGACATGACCTTCATGCCGTATTTCTCGATCGGGATCACCCGGTCGCCCTTCATCGCCGGGCGGTCCTTGATGTCGAGCAGGCGCGGGATCGAGGGGCCGTAGATATCGCCGTCGAGAAGGCCCACCTTGAAGCCCAGCGCGGCGAGCGTGGCCGCGAGGTTCACGGCGGTGGTGGACTTGCCCACGCCACCCTTGCCCGAGGCCACCGCAACGATGTGCTTGATGCCGGGAATCGCTGCCTGCGCGGGCCGCATGTCAGGCCCGGGCACGCCGGGGTTTTTCGGGGCCGGTTTGCGCAGCTTCGGCGCTTCGGCGGCGGGCGCTGTCTCGGGCGCCACATCGGCCCCCTTCTCGCCGGTGAGCACCACGAGCAGGTTGGTGATCTGCGGGATGTTCTCGCCCACCCGCTTCTCGATCTCTTCCTTGAGCGCCTTGAGGTCGCCCATGAAATCGCCCGGCACGTTCACCGACACCACGACCTTGTGGTCATTGATGGCAACGTCCTTCTCCGAGACGAGCCCCGCCTCGACAATATTGCCCTTCACGCCCTCAGCCGTCACCTTGGCGAGGTTCGCCATGATCCGTGTGATCATCATTGTTCAAATTCCTCCCTGGGCGAAGCGTCAGCCGCGCGAATAATACAGCGACACCACGTGTTCCGCTTCCGCGAAGAAAAGCCAACGCGACGTAAGGACGCCCGCGACATGAATGAGCAGCGCGGCAATCGCCATCGGCATGCTGACCGGCAGCAGCAGGAGCATCAGCACCGGCACCACGCCGATCAGGACGGTCGAGATCATCCGCAGTTTCTGGCTGTGCTTGCGGCCAACGGTAAAGAACATCTCATCGAGGATGTAGTTGCGCGCCGTGTGGGCGCTTTCGAACATCCGCACCTTGCCGATGGAGCCAAGGCCAGTGGCGGTGCCCTTGTCGGAGCCGGTTTCGGCAAGGCGCTTGTCGCCCATCGTCCAATAGGCCCATTGCAGCGCCAGCACGACGATCAGCAGCACACCCGCCACCTTCGCCTGCATCGACAGGAGCGCGCCGCCGGCAATGGCATAGGTGAGATAGAGCACCGGGGTGAGCGGCATATGCCAGCGCGGAATGGTCTTGAGCTGGGCGTAGATCATCGAGGTGGAAAACACCGTGATGAGCGCCAGCGCCGAACCGATGGGCCCGAGCCAGTTCAGGCTGTCGGAGGCGAAGAAAATCTGCGCAATCGCCATCGGTGCGAAGGTGAACAGCGCGATCACCGAAAGGATCCCCTCGCGCGAGAGCCACGAGGTTTGCCACTGGCTGAACGCATAGATCGCGTTTTTCTTGTTGGCGAGGTGCAGGACCGACGACAAAAGGCCGCCCACCGACAGCGCATAGGCCATGAAGTAGACGCCAAAGGCCGCCATGCCGGTGAAGCTCGGAAAGCCGAGCCCCAGCCACATGAACAGACCGAAGCCAAGACCGGAGATCGAGGTAAAGACGATAACGGAAGGTGCCGGGTGCATCAGAGTTTCTCCAGTGCCTTGTCAAGCCAGCCGAGGAAGCCCTTGGGCTCTTCGGCGACGGTTTCGAGCGCCTTGGGCGGCGTCTTGTCGAGCGTGTCTTTCGGACGCGGCGGCAGGTATTTGTTGACGGGTTTGGTGCCCTGTTCGGGCATCAGGTCCATCCCGCCGCGCTCGGCGACGAGCTTCGACACGTCGCTTTCGGGATCGCCGAGATCGCCGAAGTGGCGCGCGCCGGCCGGGCAGGTGCGCACGCAGGCGGGCACCCGGTCTTCTTCCGGCAGGTTCTCGTTGTAGATCCGGTCCACACAGAGCGTGCACTTCTTCATCACGCCCGCGTCGCGGTCGAGCTCGCGCGCACCGTAGGGGCAGGACCAGGCGCAGAGGCCGCAGCCGATGCACCGGTCTTCGTTCACCAGCACGATACCGTCTTCGGCGCGCTTGTAGCTCGCGCCGGTGGGGCAGACGGTAACGCAGGGCGCGTCTTCGCAATGCAGGCACGATTTGGGGAAGTGCACCGCCTGCGCCGGGCCGCCATCCTTGGGCTCGATCTCGTAGTTGAACACGCGGTTCAGGAAGGTGCCTTCCGGGTCGGCGCCATAGGCGTCGATATCCGAGAGCGGTGCACCGTAGTTCTGGGTGTTCCAGCCCTTGCAGGCCGTCACGCAGCCATGACAGCCGACGCAGGTGTCGAGGTCGATCACCAGGCCGAGCTTTTTCTTCGACTCAGAGGGAAGCTTGGTCATCAGATCTTCCTTGCAACTTTCTTCGGCCCCTTGCCGACCGGCGATTTGATCGGCGGGAAAACGGGCTGGGCTTCGGCCGGTTTCGGATCGGCCTTTTCGATTTTCACCCGCAGGTCGAACCAGGCCGCCTGGCCGGTAACCGGATCGCTGTTGGACCAGCGCATCCCGTCGCCCTTCGGCGGCTGAAGCTCGTGGATGATGTGGTTGAGCAGGAAGCCTTCGGTGGCCTCCGGCGCCTTCTCGTCAAGCGCCCAGGCGCCCTTGCGCTTGCCGATGGCGTTCCAGGTCCAGATCGTGTGATCGTTCAGGCCCTCGTGCAGCGCGACCGGCACCACGATGGAGCCGTGAACCGAGCTGATCCTTGCATAATCGCCATCCTCGAAGCCATGCTTCTGCCAGATCGCTTTCGGCAGATACATGTAGTTCTTGCCGGTGATCTGGCGCAGCCAGGCGTTCTGCGTGCCCCAGGAGTGATACATCTGCATCGGCCGCTGGGTCAGCGCGTGAATGTTGTATTCCTCGATATCGACGTTGGTGTCCTCGAAGGGTTCATACCAGATCGGCAGCGGGTCCATCGTGCGCAGGATGCGCGCGCGCAGATGGTCGGGCGGCTGCTGCTCGCCATGACCCTCGGCGGCAAGCTGGAACTTGCGCAGCGGCTCGACATAGAGGTTGAAGGCGTAGAACAGCGGCGAGTCGTAAAGCCCGATCTCGACCGCCCAATCCTGATAGGCCTTGTTCCACGGCTTGTAGAACTGCCCCTCTTGCGGGATATGGCCGATCCAGAAGCCGCCATTGTCGATATAGGCCTGAATCTGGTTCGGGTTGGCCTCGCCACGGCCCGACTTGTCGCCATCCTTGCCACGCCAGCCCGCAAGCGGACCCACGCCGGGGCGGCGTTCGTGGTTCTGGATGTAATCGGCGTAATCCGCCCACTTCGCGTTGCCCTCGTCATCGGTGAAGCCCGGAAGCTTCATCTTGTTGGCGAGCTGGACCAGCACGGTCTGGAAATTACGCACGTCGCGGTCGGGCTCGACCACCGGCCAACGGATGCTGTCGGCGGCGGCTTCGGCCTCGCAGATCGGCCGGTCGAGCAGCGAGATGCAATCGTGACGCTCAAGATAGGTGGTGTCGGGCAGGATCAGATCGGCATAGGCGACCGTCTCGGACGAATAGGCGTCGGAGTAGATGATATGCGGGATCACATATTCGCCGTTCTCGTCCTTGTCGGTGAGCATCCGGATCACTTCCGAGGTGTTCATCGACGAGTTCCACGCCATGTTGGCCATGTAGAGGAACAGCGTGTCGATCTTGTAGGGATCGCCGGCATGGGCGTTGGAGATCACCATATGCATCAGCCCGTGGGCCGACATCGGGTTTTCCCAGGTGTAGGCCTTGTCGATCCGCTGGGCGGTGCCGTCTTCGTTCACAAGCAGGTGCTCCGGCCCCATCACGTAGCCCAGATGCGGGCCGTTCAGCGGCTTGCCGGGGGTGACGCCGGCATGGGGCTTGGGATGCGCCTCGGGCGGCTTCGGATAGGGCGGCTTGAAGCGGAAGCCGCCGGGCACCTCGACCGAGCCGAGCAGGATCTGCAGCACGTGCAGGGCGCGGGCGGTCTGGAAGCCGTTGGAATGGGCGGAGATGCCGCGCATCGAGTGGAACGAGATCGGGCGGCCGATCATCTTCGAGTGCTTTTCGCCCTTCCAGTCGGTCCATTCCACATCGAGGCTGATCTCTTCCTCGAAGGCGACGCGGGCAAACTCGGCGGCGATATTCCGAATGCGCTGGGCGGTCAGGCCGCAGCGCTCGGCCACGGCTTCCGGCGTGTAGTCATCGGCCATGTATTTCTCGGCCATGAGCTGGAACACGGTGCGGTTGCCATCCTTGCTCGCGGCGAGGTTGGCGATGCTGCCGGGTTTGTCGAAGGCCACCAGCTTGCCGGTTTTCTGATCGACGATCTGCGGCTTGCCGTCCTGGTCGCGGATGAACAGGCCCTTCTCCGGCCCCTCGGCCTCGTTCACCAGGAAGCCCGCATTGGTGTAGCGGCGCAGGTAGTCGAGATCGACCTTCCCGGCGCGGAACAGCTCGTGAATGATCGACAGGATCAGGAGGCCGTCGGTGCCGGGGGTGATGCCCACCCAATCGTCGGCCACCGCATTGTAGCCCGAACGGATCGGGTTGATGCCCATGACCTTGCCGCCATTGGCCTTCATCTTGCCGATGCCGATCTTGATCGGGTTGGAGTCATGATCCTCCGCCACGCCGAACAGCACGAACAGCTTGGTGCGGTCCCAGTCCGGCTGGCCGAATTCCCAGAACGCGCCGCCCATCGTGTAGATGCCGCCGGCGGCCATGTTGACCGAGCAGAAGCCGCCATGGGCCGCGTAGTTCGGCGTGCCGAAGCTCTGGCCCCAGAAGCTGGTGAAGCTCTGCGACTGATCGCGGCCGGTAAAGAAGGCAAGCTTCCTGGGATCGGTCTGGCGGATCGGCTCAAGCCAGTCGGTGGCGATCTGAAGCGCCTCGTCCCAGGAGATTTCTTCAAACTCGCCGGAGCCGCGCGGGCCCACCCGCTTCAGCGGCGCGCGCAGGCGCGACGGCGCGTAATGGTTCATGATGCCCGAGGAACCCTTGCCGCAGAGCACGCCCTGGTTCACCGGGTGATCGCGGTTGCCCTCGATGTAGACGACCTGGTCGCCCTTCATGTGCACGTTGATGCCGCAGCGGCAGGCGCACATGTAGCACGTCGTCTTGCGGATCTCGTCCGAAACGGGCGGCGACGTTTCGATCTGGATGTTCTCGGGTCTTGTCATCGGGTCATATCTCGACATTTGGATATTTGAATGAACATCGCACAAAAATTGCGCGACGCAATTCTTTTCTGTTCGGAAATTACGAGGAAAAGGCCATTTCCTTGAGCATGGCCGGGTCCGGCACGTAGATGCTCTGCAACGTTTCGATCACCTTGCGGGCCTCGGCGGATTCCAGCGAATAGTAGACCGATTGTGCCTCGCGCCGGGCCGTCACCAGTTTTTCGCCCCGCATGATGGCGAGCTGTTGCGACACCGTCGACTGGCCGAGGCCGGTTGCAACCTGCAACTGCTGAACCGACAATTCACCGTCGGCCAGATAGCACAGGATGAGCAAGCGTTTCGGGTTCGACAGAACGCGCAACAATTCGCTTGCCGCATCGGCGATTTCGGCCCGGTTTTTCGGGGCCCAGTTTGGATCCATCAGCTCTCCTCCCGTCTCACACCCTTGCCAAGGCGCGATTCCCCTGAGTGCATGCAGAGTCTACTTGACTGGCGACCATTTTATATTCAACAATTTCGATACACAAATAATTACCGAAACGGGAGGGCTCGCTGTGCTGGATGCTGGCGACAACACCAAGAAAATGACGCTCATCGTCACGAAGGGCACCCTCGATTGGGCCTACCCGCCCTTCATCCTGGGTACCACTGCGGCGGCGATGGACGTTGAAGTCACTATGTTTTTCACCTTCTACGGGCTGCAGCTTCTGAAGAAGGACCTCGACCTGAAAGTCTCGACCCTTGGCAACCCTGCGATGCAGATGCCGATGGGCGGGATGCACATGTCCATGCCCAACATCATGCCGATGATTCCTGGTGTGGACCGCATGACGACCACGATGATGAAGAATCTCATCAAGAAGAAGGGCGTCGCCTCGATCGAGGATCTGCGGGAAGCCGCCGTTGAAATGGAGGTCAAGATCATCGCGTGCCAGATGACGCTCGACCTTTTCGAGATCGACCGCAACGATCTGATCGACGGCGTCGAAATCGGTGGCGCAGCCACCTGGTTGGAAGAGGCGACCGCCTCGGATATCAACCTGTATCTCTGAACTGAAGACACGGACGCCAAAGGGAGGATAATACCACATGGCCGATCAAGTTCTCGACGCGAAGGGGCTCAACTGCCCGCTTCCGATCCTCAAAACCAAAAAAGCGATCAAGGGCATGACCCCGGGCCAGGTTCTCCAGGTCATGGCCACCGATCCCGGTTCGATCGCCGACATGACCGCCTTCTGCAATCAGACCGGCAACGAGCTGATGAGCCAGTCGAACGAGGGCGACGTTTACACCTTCGAGATCAAGGTCGCCTGACTCTGATCCCTGCCGAACAGGAAGCCCCGCCGGAGAGATTCGGCGGGGCTTTTCTTTGTCCTGCGTCGCGTCAGAGCGCGATGCGGAACCGCGCGAAGCCATCCGGGCCTTCGCCCGCCGGCTCGATCGTCACGCCTTTCACATCGCCGATATATTCCGCCGCTTTCGGGCCGGTATCGAAGAGCACGGTGGTGCCCGGCATCGCCGCGAAGTGCCAGTTGGCGTCCGCGGACGGATTGATCGTGCCCTGATCGACAATGTAGCGCACGATCACGTCGCGGTTGGTGTCCGGCCCCTCGAAGATGATCGTATCGCCGGTGCCCGGGAAATGGCCGCCGCCGCCGGCGCGGTAGTTGTTGGTGGCGACGACGAATTCCATGTCGTCCGTCACCGGCGCACCGTTGAACTGCAGGTTCACGATCCGGTTCGCACCTTCATTGATCACGTTGCCGTCACGGTCGAACATCATCGGCTGGCTGAGGTCGATCTCGTAGGTCACGCCATCCATCACATCGAAGTTGTAAGACGGGAAATCGGGGTTCAGCAGCACCTGATCCGCCTCGCCCGGCGTGATCTGGTTGAACATCCCCGCCGAGCGCTCAAGCCACCCTTTGAGCTGCGCCCCGGTGATCTTCACCGCGCGCACGGTGTTGGGATAGAGGTAGAGGTCGGCCACGTTCTTGATCGCCACATCTCCCGCGGGCACGTCGGTGTAATATTCCGGGCCACCCCGGCCACCGGCCTTGAACGGCGCGGCGGCGGACAGGATCGGCAGGCCCTCATACGCCGTGCCCTGCATCATCTGGGCGATGTACCAAAGCTGCGCCTGGCTCACGATCTGGACCGAGGGGTCATCGGCCACCAGCGCGAAGTAGCTCTGCAGCGGCGCCGAGGTCTTGCCTACCGCGCGGCGGACATAGGCCAGCGTCTCTTCATGCGCCGTCTGAACCGAAGCTTCCACCTCCGGCACGCTCTCGACCAGCGCGACGATCGCGCCACCTTCGCCGCGCTCATAGATCGGGCGCACTTCCGAGGCATGGCTGACAATGCTCACTTCGCCGCCTTCGAAGGACAGCATGAGGTCGATCACCCCGAGATGCGAGCCCCAGAAGCCCCCCATGACGGCGGGCTTACCGTGGATCGTGCCGTTTGCGGCATCCACGCCCGGCGTCTCGGCATAGTCGGGGCCGGGGAAGACAAGGTGGGAATGGCCCGTCATCAGCGCGTCGATCCCGTCGACCTCGGCAAGCGGGATCGAGGCGTTTTCCATCCCGTCACTCCACGCCGCCGCACCGATGCCGGAATGGCTGAGCGCGATGATGATCTCGGCGCCCTCCTCCTTCATCTGCGGCACCCAGGCCCTGGCGGTCTCGACAATATCGCGCGCCGTCACGTTGCCTTCGAGGTGGCGGCGGTCCCAGGTCATGATCTGGGGCGGGACGAACCCGATCAGGCCGATCTTGACATTGTGCTCGGTGCCGGCCCCGTCGACCACGGTCTTCTCAAGGATCACGTAGGGCTTCACCAGGGTCTTGTCGCCGGTCGGGTCGGCCGCCGCTTCAAGCGCCACATTGGCGGAGACGACCGGGAAGGCCGCGCCCGCGAGCGACTTGGACAGGAAGTCGAGGCCATAATTGAACTCGTGGTTGCCGAGCGTCGAGGCATCGAAGCCGACCGTGTTCATCGCGGCAATGACCGGATGCAGGTCGCCTTCCTTCATGCCCTTCTCATAGGCCATGTAATCGCCCATCGGGTTGCCCTGCAGAAAGTCGCCGTTATCGACCAGCATCGAGTTGGTCGCCTCGGATCGGATCGCCTTGATATGGGCGGTGGTACGGGCGAGGCCGACCGTGTCGATCTGCCGGTCGCTGTAATAATCGTAAGGCATCACGTGCACGTGCAGATCGGTGGTTTCCATGATCCGCAGATGCGCCTCGTTCGCCGCGGCACGGGCCGAAAACGGATGCAGCGCGATGAATGATGCGCCAGCCACCCCGCCGAGAAAGCCGCGGCGGGTGGGAAGAAGAAGATGAGAAGAAGTCATGAGGGAGCCTCCACTAAAGCAGATGGAGGAAGGCTAGCGGCCGGATGTGACGCAGGCACGACATTTTTTGACCGATCGGCCAGAAATTGCCCAGATTCCGTGGCGATCCGGTCAGCCTGCCTTGTGGCTGCGCACGAAGGCGACGAAGCGGGCAACCCAATTGTCGGCACGGGTGGCCCGCAAATGGCAGAAGCCGGCAAGCGCGTTATGCACCACGATCCCGTCATGTGTGCCATCGACGCCGTGGCCGCGGGTCATGTCGCGGCCATAGACCGGGGCGCCAGCGATCGCCTTGAGCCGGGCATAGTGGAACTCATGCGCCCGGATTTCTCCGCCCGGCCCGGGCCAGGGGTGATCGGCACGCTCGATAAAGCGGATCAGGCCCTTGCCCTCGGGGCTGGGATGCATCACCGCCTCGCCGGGCACAACGCCCACCATCTCGCCCGCACCGCCCTCTCCGACGATGGCGCGCGACAGATACATCAGCCCACCGCATTCGGCATAGGCGGGCAGGCCGCGCTCGATCCGGGCTCGGATATCGGCGCGCAGTCGGGTATTGGCGGCAAGCTCGCGGGTGAACATCTCGGGAAAGCCGCCACCGATGAAAAGCCCGTCGCAGGCGGGAAGCTCTGCATCTTTCATCGCGTCGAAGGGCACGAGGCGCGCGCCCGCTTCGGCGAAGGCTTCCAGATCGTCGGGGTAGTAGAAGCCGAAGGCGCGGTCGCGGGCATAGGCGATGGTCACATCCGGCTCGGGCAGGGGCGCGGGGCTGGGCGGATCGGGCAGGTCGGGGGCCTCTCCGGCCAGTTCCAGCAGCAAATCGAGATCGACCGAACCGCCGATGATCTCGCCCATCCGGGCGATGAGCGCGTCAAGCTCGCCGGTTTCCGCCGGGGTGGTGAGGCCGAGATGGCGCTCGCCGATTTCCAGCGCTGCATTGCGATGCACCGCACCAACCACTTTGAGGTCGGTATAGGTTTCAACCGCCTCGCGCAGCTTCTTCTCGTGCCGGGGGCCGCCCACCTTGTTGAGAATGACGCCGGTGATGTTCACCTGGGGATCAAACGCCCTGTAGCCCTGCAGGAGCGGCGCGATCCCGCGCGTCATGCCCACCGTGTCGATCACCAGGATCACCGGCAGCCTCAGCAGCCTGGCGATGGCAGCGTTGGAATCCGATCCGTCCATCGACACGCCGTCGAACAGCCCCTTGTTGGCCTCCACCAGCGCCACGCCGCTGGCCTGCACGCGGGAGCCGAAGAAAGCGGTGATTTCATCCGGCGCTTGCGTGTTGAAATCGAGGTTGTAGCAGGGACCGCCGGTAGCGGCGCCAAGCCACATCGGGTCAATGTAGTCGGGGCCCTTCTTGAAGGCGGCTACTGTCAATCCGCGCGCAGTAAGCGCACGGGCGAGCCCGGTGGAGACAACCGTCTTGCCCGAGGATTTGTGCGCGGCGGCGATCAGGAACCGCGGCGCGCGCATCAGGCGCCGACCGGCAGCTTCGAGATGTCGCGCGCAGTCCAGATGTCGGTGGCGAGCGCCTGGGCTTCATCCATCGTCGCGGCTTTGCCGGCGGTTTTCAGCGTGACCGCCATCGTGCCGATGATCGCTTCGCGGGCGTACTCATCATCGTCCTCGCCGCGCCAGACCTTCATCAGCCGGTCCACGTCCATCTCTTCGTCAGGCGGCGCGTGGCCCTCGTCGATCATCTGCGGCCATTCCTCGACATGCGGCCCGGCCGCGTCATGCGTGGTCCAGACCGGGGTCGGCTTGTTGGGCCGCCGCTCGATCTCGCCGCCATCGCCGCGGAACACCGCCGCGTGCTCGATGCCGAGAAGCTGCGCCGCGCCGGAGTGAATATCCATGAAGCCGCGGTGGAAAATGCCCTGCATCACCGTCGGCGCGTTGAACGGGTTCAGCATCCGGGTGAAGGAATGCACCGGGCTGCGCAGCCCGAGGATCGGGCGCAGGTTGATCATCTCCTGCAGCTTCGGGCTCAGCACTTCGAGCGGCACATAGGCGAAGCCCTCGGCCTCGATCCGGTCGGCCGCCTCCTGAAGCGAGACGCAGACCGGCAGGCCGAAATGCTCCAGCACATCGCGGGTATAGACCCGGCCCGGCGTGTGGCCCTCGGTGCCGTGCATGAACACCTTGTAGCCCGCACCGACCAGCGCCATGACGCTCAGCAGATACCAGGGCAGCTGCACCCGCTTGCCGGCATAGGACGACCAGTCGATATCCACATGCGGGAGCCTGGCGGGCAGATCGAAGGTATCGCGCGTGCCCATGGCGAAGCCCGCGATTTCCTCCGGCGCTTCTTCCTTGAGGCGCAGCAGCATGAGGAAGGCGCCGATCTGCTCCGGCTCGGCCTCGCCACGCAGGATCATCGCCATGCTCTCACGGCTTTCATCCAGCGTCAGGTGGCGCTGCTTGGTCTTGCCCCGCCCAAGGATCGCGACGAAGCGCGAGAACGGGTGGGGGTTCATCGGGTCGACGATCCTGGCCTGGTCTTTCATGGCTTAAGCCCCGCTGTCAGCCTTTGGCGGCGACGTTGGCATCCGACAGGTTCGTCGGCAGCACGCGGAGCACTTTCGCCCCGAGGCCCGCCGCGAACAGCGCCAGCGCCACCCCGCCAAGACCCAACATAAGCTCCCAGATCGACGGCGTGTAGGGGTTCACCACACCTTCGTGGAAGCCCTCGATCACCTCGTAGCCCGGGAAGATGTCGAGCGGGTAAGCCTGGCCGCCGATGACGATCACATAAACCTGCGCAAAGCCGCCGATCACCACGAGGATCGAGGCGAGGATGGTCGAGCTGCGCGAGGGGTTCAGGAACACGAGCGCAATCGGGATCAGCCCGCCGAGCACCACCTGCACGCCCCAGAACAGCACCGTGTAGATGCCGCCGTTGAGCAGGATGAAGCGCTCATAACCGCCATGCTCGGTGGCGTAGAGATTGGTCAGGTGAAAGACGATGGCGAAGTAGAGCACCGCCGCCGCGAAGATGCCAAGCAGGCGGCCGAGGCGGATCAGAAGCTGGTCGCCAAACGGCCGGTCATTCAGCTTGAAGAGCGTGAGCGTCACCAGGATGAAGATCGCGAGGCCGAAGGAGAAGCTCATGATGATGAACATCGGCGCCATGATCGCGGCATCGTAGCCGGGGCGGGCAACGAGCCAGCCAAAGATCGAGCCGGTGCCGGTGGTGAGCGCAAGGCGCCACAGGAAGGCGACGAACCCGGCGGCTTTGACCCATTTGTAATCGAGCCGGCGCATCATCTGCATCACGAGATAGACGGCGACCACGGCGATGAAGCCGTTATAGAGCAGCACGTTCCACGCGAAGATCGAGGTGAAATTGTAGGTGGTCATCGCCACGATCAGCCGGTCGGCGCGGCCGAGGTCAAGCACGACGATGGCGAGGCCGCCGACAAGCAGCGTGATGGCGAGGAGCGACGAGAAGCGGCCCATCGGCTTGTAGGCGGTCTGGCCGAAAACCGAGCCGATGGAGGCAATGTTGAGCGCGCCCGAGGCGGCGACGATCAGGAAGATCGCAAAGACATGCGGCAAGCCCCAGACAATCTGGTTGTTCATGCCCGTCACCACATGGCCGTGGTGCTCCATGTAGAACCATGCACCACCTGCGGCGGCGAGGAAGGCCACCAGCAGCGCGGCCAGTTGCCAGACGCCGGGCGTCGCCTTGAGTTCACGATAGATCGTCTGTTCCATTGCCATGGTCGTTCCCCGTCAGAGGTTCGTGTAGCGGACGCCCGGGTTCAGCTCCAGGTCGGCACGCAGGGCTACCGAATCGTATTCTTTGAGCGCCTTCGAAATCGGGCTTTCGGGATCTTTCAGATCGCCGAACAGGATCGCCGAATGGCCGGCATTTTCACAGGCTTCGACACAGGCCGGGATGCGGCCAGAGTCGATGCGCGGGGCGCAGAGGTTGCAGCTTTCGACCGTGCCCTTGCCGCGCGGTGACTGCACGTTCTGGTCGGTGATCGGCTCATGCACGAAGCTGCGCGCCTTGAAGGGGCAGGCCATCATGCAATAGCGGCAGCCGATACAGATATGCTTGTCGACCAGCACGATCCCGTCTTCGCGCTTCATCGACGCGCCGGTCGGGCAAACGTCGACGCAAGGCGGTTCTTCGCAATGCTGGCACATGACCGGGGCCGACACTTCGCGGCCGGTGGATTTGTCTTTCAGGGTGACCTTGCGAATCCATTCCGGGCTCTGGTCGGCGCTGACATGACCATGCTCGGCATCCGCGCCCCAGCCGTTTTCGACCTTGCAGGCGGTCACGCAGTCGGTGCAGTTCGCATCGCATTTCGAGGCGTCGATGAGCAGACCCCAGCGCTTGCCCGCATCGGCCCGCGACGAGGCTTCGGCGGTGCCGCCGAACGCCATCAGGGTCACACCCGGCGCAAGAGTAACGGTGGAGGCCGCCGCGCCCGATTTCAGGATGTCGCGGCGGGTCATTTCGGCGCGATTGGTCATTCGTTCATCTCCTGCGCGACGCGGGAAAGATAGGCTTCGATCGAGCTCGGATCTTCCGGCCCGGCCATCGTCCGGTAGGCAACGGCGCTTTCGTTCGACGGGGTCGACCGGTGGCAGGAGAAGCAATCGACCGTCACCGCCGCATAGTCGTGGCAGACCCGGCAGAAGTGGCGGTCGTCGGCAAAGGTCACATAGTCTCCGGCCTCGTCCTTCACCGCGTGGCAGTCGAAGCATTCGCCGATGGAAGCGTTGATCGCCAGATCGTCGGGCGAAAGATCGCGCACGCCGTCGCGCATCGTCAGGTCACGGTCATGCTTGAGCATGTCCATGTGATGGATCCGCCAGTAGTCACTGCCTTCGGGGTGTGGGTCACCGGTCGCGGCGGGCACGACGGGACCAGTCCCGTCGGCCGCCGCACCCCCGGCGAAACCAATCACGGCAAGGAAAGCGAGAACGAGCCGCATGGTCACTCCCCGAGACCCATCTTGATGTAACCGGTCGGGCACACATCCGCACAGATGTGGCAGCCGACGCACTTGGTGTAGTCGGTGTCGACATAGCGGCCGACGGTGCGGTCGCCCTTCGGGATGCGGAACACGGCATCCTGCGGGCAGAAGATCACGCAGTTGTCGCATTCGAAGCACAGGCCGCAGGACATGCAGCGCTCGCCTTCCTTCTGCGCCTGCTCTTCGGAGAAGCCGATGATCCGCTCCTCGAAGTTGCCGAGCACCGCATCGCCGACGATCTCCTTCTGGTCGCGCACTTCGCGCGGCACGTAGTTGAAGTGACCTTTGAACAGCTCGGTATGCGGGATGATCTGGCTCGAAGACCGGTCTTCGTAGTTGTGGATCGCCCAATCGGCCGACGAGGTGCCGCTGATCTGCTGGTGCGGGTACTCTTCCGGATCCTTGCCGCGCTGGTGCAGCTCTTCCATCAGATTCCAGTGATGCACATCCACTTTCGGACGCTTGTGGATCTCGCCGTCATCGAGGAAATCGTTGATGGTTTCGGCGGCGATCCGGCCATGGCCGATGGCGGTGGTCAGCAGGTGCGGGCGGATGATATCGCCGCCGACGAAATGCTTCTCCTTGCCTTTGACCTGGTAGGTCGGCGTGGCGTCGATGAAGCCGCGGCCGTTGTCGAGATCTTCAAGACCGTGGCTCAGATCGCCCATCTGGCCGATGGCGGCGATGATGATATCGGCCTCCAGCGTGAACTCGGTGCCCTCGACAGGCTCCGGCACGTTGCCCTTCATCACACATTCGCACATCTTCAGGCCGGTGGCGATGCCGTTTTCGTTCTTGATCACCTCAAGCGGCATCACCCCGCCTTTGATGTCGATGCCTTCGCGCTTGGCGTCTTCGCGCTCATGCTCGGCGGCAGTCATCTGCTCAACCGGGAAGAGCGAGGTCAGCGTGGCCTGAATGCCCGAACGGGTGAGCAGGCCGGCGGCGTCATGTGCGGCCCAGTCGATCACGGTCCCGTCCGGGTGCTCCGAGGACTTCACTTCGGTGATATTGCCGAGGCGGCGGGCCACCGAGGCAACGTCGATCGAGGTGTCGCCACCGCCGACCACGACAACCTTCTTGGCGGTGCCAAGCACCCAGCCTTTATTGAACGCATCGAGGAATTCGATGCCGTTGATGCAGTTTTCGGTTTCGTCCCAGCCTGCGATCGGCAGCGGACGGCCCTGCTGCGCGCCAAGCGCCCAGAACACCGCGTCAAACGCCTTGTCGAGCTCTTCGACAGATACGTCCTGGCCCACACGGGTGTTGGTGTGCACCTTCACGCCCATGTCGATGATACGGCCGATCTCCTTGTCGAGCATGTCGCGCGGGGTCCGGTAGCCCGGGATGCCGTAGCGCATCATGCCGCCCAGCTCTTCGTTGGCTTCGAACAGGGTCACGTCATGGCCGTCGAGGCGCAGGAAGTACGCCGCCGAAAGGCCGGCGGGGCCACCGCCGATGACGGCAATCTTGCGGCCCGTCTCGGCAGCCGGCGCGGCCATCTTGATGTTGTTCTCGTTGGCCCAGTCGCCGACATATTGCTCGACGCCATTGATGCCGACGTAATCGTCCACCTCGTTGCGGTTGCAGCCCGCCTCACAGGGTGCGGGGCAAACGCGGCCCATCGTGGCCGGGAAGGGGTTGGCCTCCACCATGTTGCGGAAGGCGTATTCCTGCCAGGGCATGTCCTCGACCGGCGGCTTGTCCATGCCGCGCGCGATGGCGAGCCAGCCACGGATATTGTGACCCGAAGGGCAGGCGCCCTGGCACGGCGGCGTCTTGTGGACATAGGTCGGGCACTTGTAGCTGTGGTCCGCCTGGAAGATCTTCTCTTCCAGAGCCCAATCTTCAGCCGTCTCGCCTTCCTGGAAACGCCGGAAAGTCGGCTTGGTGTTCGGGTCCATATCGTTCATAATCTGGTCCTCCCTTGCGCCTTACTCGTCGGCGTCGTCGTCGGTTTCCTGGCCATCGAGGATGATCGCGTTGGACACCAGCTGGTGCACGGAAACGATCGAGTCCATGTCATAGCCATATTTCGGCATCACCTTGGAAAACTGCGTTTTGCAGATGGCGCAGATCGCGGCCATGTGGGTTACGCCGCTTTCCTCGGTGGTCTTCTGAAGCGCGGTCATGCGTGGGCTGGCGCCCTTGATGCGCAGGTCCATGAGGTCGTCCGTCAACAGGCCGCCACCGCCACCGCAGCACAGGGTGCTCTCGTGGATCGTGTCCTGGTCCATATCGACGAAATTGTTGCAGACCGCCTTGATCACGTTACGCGGAATCTCGAACTGGCCGCCGGGCATGTCGCCCATGCGCGAACCGCGGGCGACGTTGCAGCTGTCGTGGAACGTGACCGTCATATGGTCGTTGCGCGACGGGTCGAGCGTCAGGTTGCCCTGCTGGATCTCGTTCCAGGTGAATTCGAGAATGTGCTGCGGCACCGGGTATTTCGGATCGAGG
The DNA here is from genome assembly GCF_027923545.1 of Sinisalibacter aestuarii. Lineage (GTDB taxonomy): Bacteria > Pseudomonadota > Alphaproteobacteria > Rhodobacterales > Rhodobacteraceae > Sinisalibacter > Sinisalibacter aestuarii. The sequence goes on from NZ_BROH01000001.1 coordinate 264,593, forward strand.
AAATCCCAGGGGCCGGCGAGCGTGTTCAGGAACGAATAGGCCACGCGCCAGGCATGGCCGCACTCGCCGAAGATGATCCGCTTTACGCCAAGGTCTTTCGCGGCTTTACGAATCCGCTGCGAGACGAGGCGCATGTTCTCATAGTTGCCGATGAACAGGCCGAAATTGGCCGCTTCCGAGGCATAGGAGCTGAGCGTCCAGCTCACACCGGCCTGGTGGAACACCTTGGCATAGCCGATCAGGCCGTCGATATGCGGTTCGGCAAAGAAGTCGGCCGAGGGCGTCACCAGCAGAATATCGGCGCCGTGCTCGTCGATCGGCAGCCGGACGGAGACGCCGGTTTCGTCTTCGATATCTTCTTCGAGGTCTTCCAGCGTCGCGGCGAGCGCCTTCGGATTCAGGCCGAGGTTGTTGCCGACGGTGTGGACCTTGCCGATGATCTCGTTGGAATATTTCATCCCGTAGCCGACAGCGTCGAGGATATCGCGCGCGGCCATGGTGATCTCGGCGGTGTCGATCCCGTAGGGGCAGAACACCGAGCAGCGACGGCATTCGGAGCACTGGTGGTAGTAGGAATACCACTCATCGAGCACCTCTTTGGTGAGGTCGCGCGCACCGACGAGCCACGGGAAGTACTTGCCCGCAAAGGTGAAGTAGCGGCGATAGACCGAGCGCAGCAGATCCTGCCGGGCGACGGGCATGTTCTTCGGGTCGGCGGTGCCGAGGAAGTAATGGCACTTGTCGGTGCAGGCGCCGCATTTCACGCAGATGTCGAGATAGACCTGGAACGCGCGGTTCTTGTCCGCAAGCTCCTTCATCTTCGCGAGCGCCTTTTCCTTCCAGTCGGGCACGAGCTCTTCGGGAAAGCCCAGCGCCTTGTTGTGTTCCGGCGAGGCAAGGAAGGGCTGCAGGCCCTCCATCGCGCCCGGCTTGATGCAGGGAACCTGAAGCGGATCGTCGAGTTTCGGGATATTGGTATCGCCGTCAGCCATGGATCACTTCTCCAGTTCGGCCGCCCAGGGGGCGATGTGGCGCTGCTCGCGCGGGTTGTCGACCTGGTTGCGGCTCGGGCTGAAGAACACGCCCGGCGCATGCAGCAGCTTTGAAATCGGGAAGATGATCATCAGGATCAGCACCAGCGTAAGGTGGATCAGGATGAACGGATCGGTCGGCAGCGTATTGATCTTGAAGGTCCAGAGCCCGCTCATGAACGCCTTCACCGCCACTACATCGGTATGGGCGACGAATTTCATCGTCAGGCCCGAGAGGCCGATGGCGACGAGCAGGGCAAGGATCAGATGGTCCGACGGGTTCGAGATGTAGCGCACGCGGTCGACGAGGAAGCGGCGTGCCCAGAGGCCGAGGAGGCCCAGAACCATCGCGAAGCCGGCATATTTGCCGAAGGGCTGGAGAAAATCCAGAAGCCAAGGCGTGTTGCCGGGGATCGTGTAGCGCAGGTGGCGGATGATCACGAGCCAGAGCGCCATGTGGAACATCCAGCCGAACAGCCAGATCCACTTGTTGGACTTGAACAGGCTCTCGAAAAAGATCACCTCGCGGAGCATCCGCAGGACCACGCCGCCGCGTGTGGTGGGGGCCGGGGTGGTCGGAATCTTGAGGGGGGCAGGAGTAGCTGCATACTTGCGGATCTTCGCCGCGACACCGACGACGATCAGGATCGTCGCCCCATAGAACAGCAATGCGTAGATCGTAGACAGCACGCAGACTCCTCCCATCGCTTGCCCCGAAGCTTTTGTTTTTCAGGGCATTAGCAAAATTCTGGTGTGGTCCGGCGGCGTGCGTGTCGCCGCCGGGCCCTATCGCTGATTTGGTATCAGACGCAGCCGGTCGGCTTCGGCAGGCCCGCGATCTTACAGGCTTGCTTGGCCGGGCCGTAGGGGAACAGCTCGTACATGTACTTGTTGTTGCCCTTTTCCGGACCCATCGTTTTCTTGACGGCTTTGATGAGCACGCGGACCGCCGGGGCGATCTGGTATTCATCGTAGTATTCACGCAGGAAGTTCACCACTTCCCAGCGTTCGTCGTCCATCTCGATGTCTTCGGCTTTGGCGATGACTTCGGCGAGTTCCGGCGTCCATTCACTCAGGTTGGTGATGTAGCCTTCTTCGTCGTGTTCAACGGTGGTGCCGTTCACTTCGTATGCCATGTTCGCTTTCCTTCTGTTGATCTTGCGTTAGAGCCAGGCCTGGGTCCGGTCGTGTTTGGTGACCAGGTCCACAAACCCGTCGTAGTCGACACCCTCGACCTCACCGATAAGACGGCCAGCGTCGAACCCGCGCGCGGCGAGGTCGGGCGACAACACGTAGAGCGACACGTTTTTTCCGAATTCCGCAATGATTTCGGTCAAACCGGTGCCGCCGAGCCCACCGTAGACACCATCTTCGATCATGAGGATGGCATCGCCGGGTTTGGCGTGATTCAGGCAGCTCACGAGCGCCTGTGTCGTGAAGGGCGATTTGTTTACCGTGTGAAGCGTAGACATTTCTCCCCCTCCCTCAGAAGCTCAGCACGACGTCGGCATCGGCCATGACGTCGGCCATTTCGGCGCGGCTGATAACGCGGATGGCGGGTTTCTCCTCCCAATCGTCATCCTCGTCTTCGTATACGACCTCCATGAGATCGTCCTCGCTGAGCCCCCGCTCTTCCAGGCTCTCGCGCTCGACATACAGCTTCTGCACATCGTAATCGCCCAGCGCCCGGAACGTCGGCGAGAAATTCTTCACGCCGATTCCGTCAGTGTTCTGCCCCTTGGTGAGCTGGAACACGCCATCATCCACGAACGCCAGCGCCACGTCCTGCTCGAAAGCAGCGCCGATCAGAACGACCTCAAGGCTTTCGAGGGCGTAGATCGTGCCGTAGGGCGCGCGGCGGTTCAGATAGAGGAACTTTTTCACGTCAGACATTTTCGTTCCCCCTCAATCGCCGAAGGTCACCAGACGGTCGGTCTGGATTCCCATTTCGATGAGCTGGCCAAGGCCCGAGATGCGGAAGCCCTCGGCGATGTTGCTGGCATCCTTGCCCTGGCGGTTGGCTTCGTTTTCGTCGAGCATCCCGCGGCGCTGGGCCGCGGCAATGCAGACCACGAGGTCGATGCCATGCTCCTTGGCGAGTGCGGTCCAGTTCTGCTGGATGTGACGTTCGTCCTGCGGCGGCACCGACAGGCGCGTCGCGACGTTCACACCGTCATGGTAGAAAAAGACCCGCGGGACTTCGTGGCCGGCCGCAAGCGCGGCCGTCACGAATTTGTACGCCGTGTCCGCAGCCTGGTGCGTGTACGGCCCTTCGGAAACGAGAACTCCGATCTTCACTTCACATATTCCTCTGACTTGAGCCTTAGAAGTGGACGTGCGCCGACATGTTCATCGTCTTGCGCGCGCCGGTCCAGGTGTCGAGGTGGTGCTTGGTGAAGGCCAGGCCCGTTTTCTCGAAGAAGCGGTTCCAGCCGATCCGCTCGATCCACTCGCCCATACGCTCCCAATGCTTGGCATCGGTCTTGTAGGTCTGGACGATCTTGCGAACGATCCCGGCAACTTCCGGCCAATGCGGCGGGTTGTTGGGCAGGTTGGCCACGGCCAGCTTGTGGAAGGTCGGCTTCGAACGGGCGTTCGAGTGCTTGCCGCCCACCCAGATCGCGATCCGGGTTTCTTCCTTGCCGTTGATCTGCATCGGCGGGCAGGGCGGGTAGCAGGCACCGCAGGCCACGCATTTCTTCTCGTCAACTTCCAGCGAGGGCTTGCCGTTGACCATGGCCGGGCGGATGGCCGCAACCGGGCAACGGGCCACAACGGCGGGGCGTTCGCAGACGTTGGCCACGAGATCGTGGTTGATGCGCGGCGGCTTGGTGTATTGCACGTTCACCGCGATATCGCCCTGGCCGCCGCAGTTGATCTGGCAGCACGAAGTGGTGATGCGCACGCGGTTCGGCATCTTCTCCTGAACGAACTCGTCATAGAGCACGTCCATGAGCGATTTCACCACGCCCGAAGCGTCGGTGCCGGGGATGTCGCAGTGCAGCCAGCCCTGGGTGTGCGAGATCATCGACACCGAGGCGCCGGTGCCACCCACCGGGAAGCCGTTGGCTTCAAGCTCGTCGATCAGCGGCTGCACCTTGGCTTCGTCCGCCACCATGTACTCGATGTTCGAGCGGGTGGTGAAGCGCACATGGCCGTCGGCAAGATTGTCGCCGATATCGCAGAGCTTGCGGATGGTGAACACGTCCATCTGGCGCTGGGTGCCGGCACGCACCGTCCAGATCTCGTCGCCGGATTTCGACACGTGGTGCAGAACGCCGGGGCGCGGACGGTCATGCCAATCCCAGTTGCCGTAGTTGGCCTTCATCACCGGGTGCATATACGGGAACGGATCCGGGACGCCGACCTCATCGGGCATACGGGGCTTTTCGGCTTGCTGATTCATGCTTTTCCTCCCAAGCCGCGCCGCCGAGGGGCGGACGCGGGTGCAGTATCATCGAAATTGGAGCGTCGATTACTCGGCGCTGATCTGAGCTTCTGCGGCCTTGCGGGCGAACCACTTCTCGGCTTCTTCGTCGAAGTCGTCCGTGCGGACATAGGACGAGGTGCGCGGGTGGTTGACCATGTTCGGATCGGGCTCGATCCCAACGGCCTCGATGAAGGCGGGCAGGCCGATACGGTCGATCGTTTCGCCGATCCGCTCATGCTCAAGCGCGTTGTCGGCGAAGAATTCGATGACGGTCTCGCCAAACTCTTCCAGACGCTCGAAATCTTCGTCCGATTCGAGCTTCATGAACGGAACGATCATGGTGCCCATGAGGTCGCCGACCTTCAGCGAACGCTTGCCGCCGATCAGGATCGAAACGCCCTTGTCGTCACCCGGGCTGAGCGCCTTGGTCATGACGTTGATGCAGTGCATGCAGCGCACGCAGGACTGGTTGTCGATCTCAAGGGTGTCGTCGTCATTGAGCGAGATGGCGCGGGTCGGGCACATCGAAACGACGGTGTCGATCGTGTATTTGCGGCCAACCTTGGCGACGTGCTCCTTCACCTTCTCCTGGTCGATCTTGATGTCGTCGCGCCAGGTGCCGATCACCGCGAAGTCGGCGCGGTGGATGGCGTTCACGCAGTCATTGCCGCAGCCCGAGAACTTGAACTTGAACTTGTAGGGCAGCGACGGGCGGTGCATCTCGTCGAGGAAGGCGTTGATCATCGTGCGGTGGGCGCGCACCTCGTCGAAGCAGGACTGCTCGCAGCGTGCGTGGCCGACGCAGGACATCGCGGTCCGCAGCGCCGGGCCGGCGCCGCCGAGGTCAAAGCCCAACTCGTTGAGTTCGTCAAACGCCGGCTGGACGGCCTCCGAGGAGCAGCCCTGGAACATGATATCGCCCGACTGGCCGTGGAAAGCGATGAGGCCGGAGCCGTGCTTTTCCCAGATATCCGCCATCTGACGTAGGAGATCGGTGGAATAGTGGAAGCCCGCCGGCGGCATCACCCGCAGGGTATGGAATTCCTTCGAGGCCGGATATTTCGCGGCCACTTCCGAAAACCGAGGAATGACACCGCCGCCATAGCCCATCACCGAGATGGCGCCGCCCTTCCAGAAGCCCAGCTTCTCCTCATAGGAGTGTTCAAGCTGACCGAGGAGGTCATTCATGATCGCCTGATTGCTTTCCGTCCCCTCGTCGCGCAGGCGCTTGAGGCCGGTCACGAAGCTCGGCCACTTGCCGCCTTCGAGCTCGTCAAGCATCGGCGTCGCGTGCTTGGTCTGGCCGGTCTGATCGTCTTTCATTTGATCCTCCCTAAGGTTGGTCGCGCGTGTTAATCGTTCGATCGAACCCGCTCCCGTCTCGGGCTTGTCGCCTGCGCCGTCCTTTTCTCCCCGCGCATGCGATTCACCCGCCGACCATTGAAGCGTGTTGAGATTAATTTACACATCCGGATAATCGAATGTAAAAGGAAAAAGTTGCCGCAACTGCAAAAGAAACAACAGAATATTACCGACAAAAACAGTCGGATAGCGTGACGGTGGGAGGAGATGGCCATTAACACGAATGAACTCAAAGGCTTTTCCTGGAAAACGCCAAAGGCCGATGATTTTTATCGGAATTGGCGGGAGGCTCGGCTAGAGGCCGCCGAGGCCGCCAGGTCGGCTGGTTTCGTCGAAGTGGCGGACCTCGCGAATCCCTCCGAACCGGAGAAATCGGAGCTGATCCGGCGCTGCGGGGCGGCGAATCTCGCGCTCTATCAAACCTCCGAATCGTCGGCCCGGCGCGAGAAGCTCCGGGCCTTTGCCGACGCCATGGGATTGCGCATCGCCGAGAAGCACCGCTCGGCCGGCGGCGACGGGATCGTCGCCCTGCGCGAAAGCGATGCGCCGAGCCAGAAAGGCTACATCCCCTATTCCAAGCGCAAGATGAACTGGCACACCGATGGCTACTACAACGCGCCCGACGACCGGATCAGCGCGATGGTGCTTCATACAGCGGTGCCGGCGGACGATGGCGGCTCGAACCAGTTTCTCGATCACACCATCGCCTATATCCGCCTGATGGATGAAAACCCCGATTACGTCGCCGCGCTGATGCATCCCGAGGCGATGACCATCCCGGCGAACGAGGAAGAGGGCAGCTATCGCCCGGCCTCGGTTGGGCCGGTGTTTTTCGCCGACGAGGAAACCGGCGCTTTGCAGATGCGCTACACTGCACGCACCCGGTCGATCGCCTGGCGCGACGATTCGCTCACCCGCGAAGCGGTGGCGTTTCTGCAATCCACCCTTGAAAAGCCCGATCCTCTGACGATCTCTCTTAGGTTCGAGGAGGGGCAGGGCGTGCTCTGCAACAACGTTCTGCACGACCGGACCGGATTCGATGCCACGCGCCAGGAGTTTTCCCCGCGCGTGGTTTATCGCGTCCGGTTCCACAACCGCGTGAAAGGAAGCTGACATGACCGAGACCAACCACGCCCGGCTGAGCGATCTGATCATCGGCCACCCGGAGGTGACGAGCTTCTCGGAGCTGGAACGGCTGGTGGCCCATGCCGCCGAAAGCGGGATCATGCATCTCGAATTCGATCTCAAGCCCGATTACAAGGACACGCCCCGCAAGTGGGAATGGCTGCTTGAGGGCGCATTTACCCGGGGGCTGCGCTATGAGTGACGACCTGCGCGAGATTGCCAATTACGAATTGCCCTACAGCCGCAAGGCCGAATTGCGGGAGGTGACCTTCGACGGCGGCATGAAGATGCTGCGGCTGATCCTGCGCGAAGGCCGACGGATCACGCAGGTGGACCTCGACGGCGACAGCGCCGCGGCGCTCGCCGATGCGATGGGCGACTGGGCAAGGCAGAATTCCTGATGGATTACCTTCCGATCTTTCTCGACGTCGCCGGCAAGACGGTGATCGTCGATGGCGGCACCACGGTGGCCGCGCGGCGGATCGAGCGGGCGCTCGCAGCCGGAGCCAGGGTGCGGTGCTTCGACCCCGAACCGGGCGCCGAAGTGCGCGCCTTCTTCGGGCACAAGAACCTGACCTATCACGATCGCGTGCCGGTCGAGGCGGATTTCGCCGGGTGTCTGGTGGCTTATGGTGCGTCGGAAGTGGCCGAACGCGATGCGCTGCTCTACGCCGCGGCGAAGCGGCACGGTGCGCTGGCGAACGTGGCCGACGAGAAGGATTACTGCGATTTCATCACCCCCTCGGTGGTCGAGCGCGATCCGCTGACGATCGCGATCTCCACCGGCGGCGCGGCGCCCGTTGTGGCGCGTATCCTGCGCGCCCGGGTCGAGGCGATGCTGCCCGCCGCCTATGGCCGGCTGGCCGATTTTCTCTCCGGCTACCGCGACAGGATCGCCGAGCAGATCAAGGGCGGCACCGCCCGGCGGCGGTTTTGGGAAAACCTGATCGAAGGCTCGGTGGGCGATGCCTTTCTCGCCGGCGACGAGGCGCTCGCGGCGCAACTCGTGGAGCAAGACCTCGCCAGCGGCACGAACGATCTCAAGCGCGGCGAAGTCTGGCTTGTCGGCGCCGGGCCGGGCGATCCGGATCTGCTGACCTTCAAGGCCCTGCGCATGATGCAGCACGCCGATGTGGTGCTTTATGACCGGCTGATCGGCCCCGGCATCCTCGACCTCGTGCGCCGCGATGCCGAGCGGATCAATGTCGGCAAACGTGCCGGCGATCACGTGATGAGCCAGCAAGACATCACCACGCTGATGATCGACCGCGCCAAGACAGGCCAGCGGGTGCTGCGGCTCAAGGGCGGCGATCCGTTCATCTTCGGCCGCGGCGGCGAAGAGCTGGAAGATGTGGCCGAACACGGCATTCCGGTGATCGTCGTGCCGGGCATCACCGCCGCCGCCGGCTGCGGCTCGTCCGCCGGCATCCCGCTCACCCACCGTGACCATTCGCAAAGCGTCGTCTTCGTGACCGCGCATGGCAAAGACGGGCTGCTGCCACATGACTGGACGCGCCTTGCCCGCCACGATCAGACGGTCGTGGTCTATATGGGCCTGCGCTTTGTGGCCGAGATCGCCGAGGCGGCGATGGCGCAGGGCGTGCCCGCCGAGATGCCCATCGCGGTGATCGACAACGGCACCCGCACCACCCAGAAGATCGTCGCCGGAACGCTGGCCGATATCGGCGCGAAGGTGGCGGCGGCAAAGCTCAAGGGGCCCGCGCTGATCATGATCGGCACCGTGGTCACGCTGCGTGGCAAGCTCGGCGTCGAAACCGTGGCGCGCGAAGATAGTCACGAGATGGAACTGGTGGCCCGCGAAGGGCTTTAGGGTTCGGAAAGCTCGGATGACGAAGGGGCGGAGCCGACGGGCTGCGCCCCTTTTCTTTTGCTACCCGGTTGGGGCCTGGAGCGACTCTAGAACTCTAGAACTCTAGAATCGTAGTGTCGCTCAGAGGAAGATAGTCTATTATTTTCAGCATCTTAGAATAGTTTTTCAATTAACTCTTCGGCAACAGATAAACGCTGGATTAACGCACAACCAAAGTCCGGCACGCGCCGTCTCAGTCTACCACGCGGAGGGTCAGATTGATCCGCCCACCTTCCCTGAGAAGGCCGGACGAGCCTTGCCGGATCCGGTCGATCCCGTGATAGGCCAGCCGCGCCTCGCCACCGAGAGCCAGCACGTCGCCCGAGGCGAGCCAGACAGATTGCGTCTTGCCGCCGCGCTCGGTGCCGCCGATCCGAAAAAGCCCGTCGTCACCGAGGCTGATTGACACCACCGGCTGTGAAAAATCGGCCTCGTCCCGGTCCTGGTGCAGGCCCATCCTGGCGGTTCCGCTGTAGAAATTCACAAGGCAGCAATCGGGCGCGCGTGCATCCGGGGCCACGGTGCGCCAAACCTCCAGCACCTCGTCGGGGATCGGCGGCCACGCCGCTCCCGATGGGTGATGGTCGATGTAACGGTAGCCTGCCCGGTCGGAATACCAGCCGTAGCGGCCCGCGCTCGTCATCCGCACAGACATCGGCTTGCCCCAGCGCGTCTCGGGTGAAAACAGCGGTGCGGCGGCCACGATATCGCGCAGGCGTGCGACGATTGCCGCCTGCGCATGGGCGTCGATCAACCCCTTCCAGATCGTTGCGCCCCCCACATGCAGGTCCGGCGGGCGCGGGCCATTCGTCGCATTCATTGCCAAAACCCTGAAAACGACTCGGTTTTTTGCATTTTCGCCCCATTTACGCGGCTTGCAGCGCTCTTTTGCCCTCCCTATATACGCCGGGACGCCGGACAGGGATCCCCCTCCGGCCAACAAACCGGGATCGGGCACGGGTGCTTTCCAAGGCCCAGGCCCACAACATCGCCAAGAGAGGATTTTGAGCATGGCCAAAGTCATCGGTATCGACCTCGGCACCACGAACTCCTGTGTTGCCATCATGGATGGTTCGCAGCCGCGGGTTATCGAGAACTCCGAAGGGGCGCGCACGACGCCCTCCATCGTCGCCTTCAAGGATGAAGAGCGGCTCGTCGGCCAGCCCGCCAAGCGGCAGGCCGTTACCAACCCCGACAACACCGTCTTCGCCGTCAAGCGCCTGATCGGTCGTCGCTACGACGATCCGGCCGTCGAAAAAGACAAGCATATGGTGCCCTACAAGATCATCAACGGCGGCAACGGCGATGCGTGGGTTGAAGCCGCGGGCGAAAAGTATTCGCCGTCGCAGATTTCGGCCTTCATCCTGCAAAAGATGAAAGAGACCGCCGAGAGCTACCTTGGTGAAGAGGTGACGCAAGCCGTCATCACCGTGCCCGCCTATTTCAACGACGCCCAGCGCCAGTCCACCAAAGACGCCGGCAAGATCGCGGGCCTCGAAGTGCTGCGGATCATCAACGAGCCGACCGCGGCCGCGCTGGCCTATGGGCTTGAGAAGAAAGACAACAAGACCATCGCCGTCTATGACCTCGGCGGCGGCACCTTCGACATCACCATCCTCGAAATCGACGACGGGTTGTTCGAAGTGAAATCCACCAATGGCGACACGTTCCTTGGCGGTGAAGATTTCGACATGCGGATCGTGAACTACCTCGCCGACGAGTTCAAAAAGGAAAACAACGTCGATCTGACCAAAGACAAGATGGCGCTGCAGCGTCTCAAGGAAGCCGCCGAGAAAGCCAAGATCGAGCTTTCCTCGTCGAGCCAGACCGAGATCAACCAGCCGTTCATCTCGATGGGGTCCGACGGTCAGCCGCTGCACATGGTGATGAAGCTCACCCGCGCGAAGCTGGAAAGCCTCGTCGGCGATCTGATCAAGAACTCGATGAAGCCCTGCCAGGCGGCGCTGAAAGATGCCGGCCTGTCGAAGGAAGACATCGACGAGGTGATCCTCGTCGGCGGCATGACCCGGATGCCGAAGGTGATGGAAGAGGTCACCAAGTTCTTCGGCAAGGAGCCGCATAAGGGTGTGAACCCCGATGAGGTTGTGGCGATGGGCGCCGCGATCCAGGCCGGTGTGCTTCAGGGCGACGTGAAAGATGTGGTCCTGCTCGACGTGACCCCGCTTTCGCTCGGCATCGAAACGCTGGGCGGCGTGTTCACCCGGCTGATCGACCGCAACACGACGATCCCGACGAAGAAGAGCCAGGTGTTCTCCACCGCCGAAGACAATCAGAACGCGGTGACGATCCGGGTGTTCCAGGGTGAGCGCGAGATGGCTGCCGACAACAAGCTGCTCGGCCAGTTCAACCTCGAAGATATCCCGCCGGCCCCGCGCGGCATGCCGCAGATCGAAGTGACCTTCGACATCGACGCCAACGGCATCGTCTCGGTCCAGGCCAAGGACAAAGGCACCGGCAAGGAGCACCGGATCACGATCCAGGCTTCGGGCGGTCTGTCCGACGAAGACATCGACAAGATGGTGAAGGACGCCGAGGACAACGCCGAAGCCGACAAGGCCCGCAAAGAGCTTGTCGAGGCGAAGAACCAGGCCGAGAGCCTCATCCATTCGACCGAGAAGTCGGTGGAAGAGCACGGCAGCAAGGTCGACCCGACCACCATCGAAGCGATCGAACTGGCCATCGCCGCGCTCAAGGACGAACTTGAGAAGGACAACGCCGACAAGATCAAGTCGGGCATCCAGAACGTGACCGATGCCGCGATGAAGCTGGGCGAGGCCATCTACAAGGCCGAGCAGGCTTCGGCGGGCGAAGAGCCGGAAGACGATGATGCGCCGGCGGGCGTGGACGATGATATCGTCGATGCCGACTTCGAAGACCTCGACGACGACAAACGGTCGTAAGGACTGACAAGCTTGCCGCCGGCCCGCCAGTGTGTGGGCCGGCGCTTGCGTTCCCAAGGGGAATGACACCCGATGTCGAAGCGTGACTATTACGAAGTTCTGGGCGCGTCGAAAGGCGCGTCGGCGGACGAGATCAAGAAGGCCTATCGCACCAAGGCCAAGGAGCTCCACCCCGACCGGAACGCCGACAATCCCGACGCCGAGGCCCAGTTCAAGGAAGTGAACGAAGCCTATGACGTTCTGAAAGACGCCGACAAGAAAGCGGCCTATGACCGCTTCGGCCATGCTGCCTTCGAAGGCGGCATGGGCGGCGGCGGGCGCCCCGGCGGCGGCTTTCAGGGCCAGGGCGATTTCGCCTCGGCCTTCTCGGATGTGTTCGACGATCTGTTCGGCGATTTCATGGGCGGCGGGCGCGCGGGCGGCGGGCGGCGTGCCACGCGCGGCTCCGATCTGCGTTACAACATGCGCGTCACTCTCGAAGAGGCCTATAACGGGCTGCAGAAAACCATCAACGTGCCCACCTCGGTGGCCTGCGATTCCTGCAACGGCACCGGCGCCGAGGGCGGCAGCGAGCCGACCACCTGCCCGACCTGTTCGGGGCTGGGCAAGGTGCGCGCGCAACAGGGCTTCTTCACCGTCGAGCGCACCTGCCCCACCTGTCACGGTGTCGGGCAGATGATCAAGAACCCGTGCAAGACGTGCCACGGCCATGGCCGGATCGAGAAAGAGCGCGCCCTGAGCGTGAACATCCCGGCAGGGGTTGAGACGGGCACCCGCATCCGTCTTGCCGGCGAAGGCGAAGCTGGCCTGCGCGGCGGCCCCTCGGGCGATCTCTATATCTTCATCGAAGTGGCAGGCCACCCGATCTTCGAACGCGAGGGGGTCAACCTCCATTGCCGCGTGCCGGTGTCGATGGCGACGGCGGCGATGGGCGGCGATATCGAGGTGCCCACGATCGACGGTGGCCGCAGCCGGGTGAAGATCCCGGCGGGGTCGCAATCGGGGCGGCAGATGCGGCTGCGCGGCAAGGGCATGCCGGCGCTGCGCGGCGGCGGCGCGGGCGATATGTATATCGAGCTCGCCGTGGAAACGCCCGTGAACCTCACCTCGCGCCAGAAAGAGCTGCTGCGCGAGTTCGAGGAGCTTTCGGAAGAGAACAACCCCGAAAGCTCCAGCTTCTTCACCAAGGTGAAGAGTTTCTGGGACGGGATGAAGGGCTAGGGTGGCAGCCCTGGCCCGTTAACCTTTCTTTCACCACATCGCGCCAGGCTCGGGGCATGTCCTGCCCCGAGTCGCATATGTCCGAACGCCCCCTGCCCCTGTTTGGCGACGAGGCCCCTGCCCTGCCCATGGCGCCCGGCAAGGCCCGCCTGCCCTCCTACATTTCCGACCACCGCAAGCGGCTGCGCACACGGTTCATGACGGGTGGCGCAGGAGCGGTGCCGGATTACGAGCTTCTCGAACTGATCCTGTTTCGCGCCCTGCCCCGGCAGGATGTGAAGCCGCTGGCGCGCGCCCTGCTCGACCGGTTCGGCGATTTCAACGGTGTCATCTCGGCCCCGCCGGAGCGGCTCGCCGAGCAAAGCGGCGTGGGCGCGGTCGTGGTGCAGGAGCTCAAGATCGTCGAAGCTGCGGCCCAGCGCCTTGCCCGCGCCCGGGTGATGGGGCGCTGCGTCATCTCATCGTGGGATGCGCTGATCGACTATTGCCATACCGCGATGGCCCACCGCAATACCGAGCATTTCCGCGTACTGTTCCTCGACCGGCGCAATGCGCTCATCGCGGATGAAGAGCAGGCGCGCGGCACGGTGAACCACGTGCCGGTCTATCCGCGCGAAGTGGCGAAGCGGGCGCTTGAGCTGAACGCCTCGGCGCTCATCCTCGTGCACAACCACCCATCCGGCGATCCGACCCCGTCAGAGAGCGACATTGCAATGACCGCGCGCATTCATACGGCGCTGGAGGCGTTGGAGATCACGCTGCACGATCACCTGATCATCGGCCGCTCGCGCGAGCTGAGCTTCCGCGATGCAGGGCTGATTTAGACTCTATTCCACCCAGACTTCGACCCGGCGGTTCACCTCGCGGCCCCAGTCGGAATCGTCACAGGCCATCGGCAGCGCCTCGCCGAAGCCATCGGTTTCAATCGTCACATGGGTCGGGTCGAATGCCTCCGCTTCGGCCAGCACGGCATCGCGCACAGCATTGGCACGCCGCTGCGACAGCCGCAGGTTGGCCCCGCCATCGCCCTGACCGTCGCTGAAGCCAACGAAGACGAGCCGGCGCCCGTCGAACTGCCCGGTCTCCAGCGCCGAGGCCAGCAGAGCCACGTTGGCGCGCGAGGGGGCATCGAGCGCTGCCGATCCGCCGCGGAACCGATAGGTGAGCGTCAGCCGCTGCTTGCCGTCAAACAGGGCGGCCATGCGCTGCAATTCCGCAAGGCTCACTTCGGCCCCCGCCGCGAGAATCGCGTTCGACAGCCGCTCGCCCTGCTCCGCCACCGGCACCTCTGTGAAAGCCTGATCGACGAAGCCCGCGCGCCGGGTGACGAGCTGCGCACTGGTCGAACGCATATAGCCCAGAAAATCACGCGCCAGTTTGGGCAGCCTGAGCCCCGGCAGGTAGAGATAGAGCGGCGCGGTGAGCGGATAATCCCCCGCCTTGACCGCCGCGCTGCTCGCCTCGACCTCGAAGGCGCAATCGCCGGTAAGGGTAACCACCTCCGACACGCCGGCCTGTGACAATGTGCCGATGCCGATGCCGAAAGGGTCGTCGGCCACAGCTTCGGTCAGCCCGCGGATCGTGCCGTGCAATGCCAGCCGGTCCGACAGAACCTTGCCCTGGGCGGCGATCACGCGGTCGACAAACAAAGCCCCGATGCCGGCATCCGTTTCGGTCAGGTGCAGGGTGATCGGGGCATCCTCGCCGCCAAGCTCCGACCAGCGGGTGATCTCGCCAGCATAGACCCGCGCCAGATCCTGCATCGACAGGCGGCGCACCGGGTTGCCCGGAGCAACGATCGGCACCAGCGCATCACGCGCCAGCACGCGAAACTGCCGGATGCCGCGCAGATCGCCCAGCCCGGCTTCGCGCGCCATGTTGCGCTCGGGAATGGTGACTTCGCGCAGCGACAGCACCATGTCGGCCTCTTCGCCCAGCAGATCGGCAAAGCCTTCGGCGGAGGTGGTCAGCCGCACGGTGATCCGCGCCGCCTCGGTCCCGCCATCCTCGTCAAGCAGGCGGTAGTAAAGGCCGGTGCCCGCGATCTCTTCCCGCGACAGGGCATAGCCCGCGTTCAGCGCGAAGCCCTCGATGAGCGACGGGATCAGAACCTCGCCCATCGCGCGCGCGCCGGACAGGGTGAACTCGGCCACGTAATTGCCGAGCGTCGGGCAGGCCGGGCCATCGCAATTCACACCGGAGCCGTCGACAGTGAGAATGCCGAACTCGGTCTCGACCCGGTAGAACTCGCCATCGAAGCCAAGCAGGGTGCCGGTGATTTCCAGCGCCCCGTCACGCGATGTAAGCGTCACGTCATCGGCCCGGCCAGGCACGGCACTCGTAAAAAGAAAAAGTGCGGCGAAAACCGCCGCACGAAGGTTTTTCATGTCTGCCTCTCGGGCTCGCGTCAGTTGCGCGCGAGTTTCAGGTCTTGGGGCAGGTTTTTCAACACCAGATATTCACCCACGGCGTCGCAGCCCGGAACCGCCATCGAGAGCGATTGCACGGTCGCGGCACGGCCCGGATTGCTGCGCAGGATGGTCCCGGCAATCTCGTGCGCGCAGGTATTTTCCATCACCTGGGCCTCGATCGAGATATCCGGCTCCTGGCCGTCCAGCATCAGCGCGGCGGGATAGGTGTAGATATCGGCGGCGTAGCCATCGGCGGTGCTGCCCAGCGCCGACACGAAGCCGCCCGTGCCTGCAATCGCATTTTCAGCCGATGCCGGGGTTTCGGCCCAGATATGGCCCGCCTCGCCGTAGTTGGCGCCGTTTTCCAGCGCGTGAAGCTGCAGCCCGGTAGGGCCTTTCCAGACCAGCGCGACGCGCTCGATCTCGGCGAAATCGGGCACCAGGATATCGCCCGCCGCTTCCTGCCCGTCAGAGAACGTGGCGGTGACGATGGCGTTTTCCTCCATCGCCGGCATGGCCAGGAACAGATCGCCTTCCGGCCCAAGCTGCTCGGAGAAAATCATCCCGGCATGGCTGAAGGTGACCTCCTCGCCGGAATTGCACGGCGCCGAGAGCGTGATTGCTACCAGCGCGGGCGCTTCAGCGGCAAGATCCATCGCGATTTCGCAGGTGGCGACCGGCGGGGCCGGTTCGCTGGCCAGATCGTTGGCCACATCGGCGGCGGCGATGATGATTTCTTCCACCGGTGGGGCAGCAGGCACCGGATCCGGCGTGGCGAGGATCGGGCTCGGCGTGGCTTCCGACCGGGTCACCAGATCGACGGGCATCGGATCGGCGGCGCTGGGGGCCTCCGGCGCCATGCCAATCACAAGGTTCGCCTCGGCAAAGGACGGCATCGGCTGTTCGATGGCTGGCAATGGCGCTTCGGCAACCACGTCAACCGGGGCGACGGCAGGCGCCTCAGCCGGGGTTTCCGGGGCGGGCACCGCCGCAGCCAGGATTTGCGGGGCCGGGGCCGCCATGGTGGGTTTCGGCGCCGCAACGCCCGCGACCGCCGGGGCCGAAGCCACCATCGGGCCCTTGCCCGACGGCGCACTGGAATTCTTTTGCATGAAGTGGCCCGCAGCACCGGCGATCAGCAGCGCCGCCGCCGCCGTATAGATGCGCTTCCTGTCGATACCGGCTGCTTTTGCCTTCAGATCGGCGATCATGACGATCTCCTTTTCAGTCCGTCGGCTCGCAGTGTCCTGCAGCAATACGCCGAAGAAATGAACGAAAGGTGGCGATTTCCGGTTTTGTTTCGATTTCGGAAAGAGAAAGATTTCGCCTTACAAACAAGGCGTTTCCAAGCGGCCCGTCACATCTCCGCCATGATCTGACATCCCGCCGCACGGGCAGGCTGTCGGATTGTTCACAGGTGCGGAAAAGCGGCCAGGGCGCGCGTCAGAACGCGCCGTGGCAATGCTTGAATTTCTTGCCCGACCCGCAGGGGCAGGGATCGTTGCGGCCCGGATTGCCCCAGGTCTCGGGATTGTTTTCGTCAAACCCCGCAACCGAGACACCTTTGGGCAACTCGGCCTTGCCGGTGATCTTCTCGGCGGCCTTGCGCTGAGCTTCGGCCAGAGCCTGCTGCTGTTGCAGCATCTGCTGCATCATCTGATCCTGCTCTTCCTTGGTCATCGGCCGCACCTGGCCGAGCTTCTGGGTGACCTCGGCGCGCAGACCGTCGAGCATGTTCTCGAAAAGCTGGAAGCTCTCGGTCTTGTACTCGTTCAGCGGGTCGCGCTGGGCATAGCCGCGGAAACCGACCACCGAGCGCAGATGCTCCAGCGTCAGCAGATGCTCGCGCCATTTCGCGTCGATGGTCTGGAGCAGGATCTGCTTTTCGATCGAACGCATCGTCTCGGCGCCGAAAGCCTCGGCCTTTTCGGCCATCTGCTTATCGGATTCCTCGTAAAGCCGCTCGCGGACAATGTCATCGTCCACGCCCTCTTCCTTGGCCCAGTCGATGATCGGCAGATCGAGGTTCAGCTTTTCGATCACCGCAGCATAGAGGCCATGGGTATCCCATTGTTCGGCATAGCTTTTCGCGGGCATGAAGCTATCGACCAGATCGTCGATCACCTGGTGGCGCATGTCTTCGGTCACATCCGAGAGGTCTTCCGATTTCATGATGTCGAGGCGCTGGCTGAAGACCACCTTGCGCTGGTCGTTCATCACGTCGTCGAATTTGAGAAGCTGCTTGCGGATGTCGAAGTTACGTCCCTCGACCTTCGCCTGCGCGCGTTCGAGGCTCTTGTTCACCCAGGGATGCACGATGGCTTCGCCGTCCTTCATGCCGAGGGTGCTCAGCACCTTGTCGAGCCGTTCCGAGCCGAAGATGCGCATCAGATCGTCTTCGAGGCTGAGGAAGAAGGCCGAGCGGCCCGGATCGCCCTGGCGGCCAGAGCGGCCACGCAGCTGGTTGTCGATCCTGCGGCTCTCGTGGCGCTCTGTCGCCAGCACGAAGAGCCCGCCGGCATCCTTGACGTTCTGTTCCTCTGCGGCGTGTTCGGCTTCGATCCGGGCGCGCACCGCGTCGGGATGGGCCTCCGGATCGGCAGCGAGCGCTTCCATCACCTTGAATTCGACATTGCCGCCCAGTTTGATGTCGGTCCCGCGGCCGGCCATGTTGGTGGCGATGGTCACCGCGCCAAGCTTGCCGGCATCGGCAACGATCTGGGCTTCCTGCTCGTGCTGGCGGGCGTTGAGCACGTTATGCGCAACACCGGCTTTGGTCAGAAGCTCCGATAGGAACTCGGATTTTTCAATCGAGGTCGTGCCGACGAGAACCGGCTGGCCCTTTTCATGCGCGGCTTTGATCTCTTCGACGATCGCGTCGTATTTCTCCTGCGCCGTGCGGTAAACGGCATCGTGCTCGTCGATCCGGGCAATGGGCAGATTGGTCGGCACCTCGACGACGCCGAGCTTGTAGATATCGTCAAACTCATCGGCTTCGGTAAGCGCCGTGCCGGTCATCCCGGCGAGCTTGTCATACAGGCGGAAATAGTTCTGGAAGGTCACGCTGGCGAGCGTCACGTTTTCGGGCTGGATGTCACAGCCTTCCTTCGCCTCGATGGCCTGGTGCAGACCTTCCGACAGGCGGCGGCCCGTCATCATGCGGCCGGTGAACTCGTCGATCAGCACCGCCTCGCCATTGCGAACGATATAGTCCTTGTCTTTCTGGAACAGTTTGTGAGCACGCAGGCCCTGGTTCACATGGTGAACGAGCGAGGTGCTTTCGGGATCGTACAGCGTTTGCCCCTCCGGCAGCAGGCCGGCGGCGTGCAGGCGTTGTTCGAGAAACTCGTTGCCTTCGTCGGTGTAGGTGACGCTGCGCGTCTTTTCGTCCAGCGTGAAATGCTCGTCCAGCACTTCGGGGATGATGCGATCAATGCTGACGTAGAGCTCCGATCTGTCATCGCTCGGGCCGGAGATGATCAGCGGCGTGCGCGCCTCGTCGATCAGGATCGAGTCCACCTCGTCGACAATCGCGAAATTATGGTCGCGCTGATACATCTGGGTCAGCTCGGCTTTCATGTTGTCGCGCAGGTAGTCGAAGCCAAGCTCGTTGTTCGTCGCATAGGTGATGTCAGAGGCATAGGCCTGTTGCTTTTCGGCGTCGGGCTGCTGCGGGTAGATCACGCCGGTGGTCATGCCAAGCTGGGCGTAAACCTTGCCCATCCAGTCGGCGTCGCGCTTGGCGAGATAGTCGTTGACGGTGACGATATGCACGCCCTTGCCGGTGAGCGCATTGAGATAGGCGGGGAAGGTGGCGACGAGCGTTTTGCCCTCACCCGTCTTCATCTCGGCGATATTGCCCTGGTGCAGAAAAATGCCGCCCATGAGCTGCACATCGAAGGCGCGCAGGCCCAGCGCACGATGGGCCCCCTCACGGCAATTCGCGAAGGCTTCGGGCAGGATGTCGTCGAGGCTTTCACCCTCGGCCACCCGCTTTCGGAATTCCTCGGTCTTGGCGATAAGCCCCTCGTCCGACAGCGCCTTGAACTCATCTTCAAGGGCGTTGATCTTTTCGATGATGGGGCGGGTTGCCTTGATCTTGCGATCGTTCGGGGTGCCAAAGACTTTTTTGGCGATATTTCCGATACCCAGCATGTTTTCTCCGCCCGATGGGGTTCCTCGTTCACGTAATCGCGCGGAGCGCTTGCCCGTCTGCGCGCGGCCCCATATCAAGGGCACGAGCACGGCCCCCGAGAGACCCTTGCGATGTAAGGGCCGGGGCCGGAATAGTCAACGACACCGGGCCATCGGCCCAGATGAGGAAACCCATGAAAACTCTGGCCCTTCGCAGCACGCTTCTTGCCGGTGCGGCACTCTCCCTTTTCCTGGCCGCGCCGCTGCGCGCGCAGGACGCCGAAACCACCGAAGCCGCGCCCGAAGCATCCGAGTACATGGCGGTGGACGCCAACACCGTTCTCGCCACGGTCAACGGGGAAGACATTACCGTCGGCCACATCGTTGCGGCACGTCTGGCGTTGCCCGAGCAGTATCAGGCCCTGCCCAACGAGGTGCTTCTGGAAGGGCTGATCGAACAGCTTATCCAGCAGACGGTGCTGGGCCAGGCGATGGGCGAGATGACCAATCGCGCGCAAATCCAGCTCGACAACGAACGCCGCGCGATCACCGCGACCGAAAAACTGGATTCGGTTCTTTCCGAAGCGGTGGACGATGCGAAGATCCAGGCCGCCTATGATGCCGAATACGCCAATGCCGAGCCGACAAAGGAGTGGAACGCTTCGCATATCCTCGTCGAAACCGAGGAAGAGGCCGCCGACCTGATCGTCAAACTCGAAGACGGCGCCGATTTTGCCGAGCTGGCGCAAGAGTTTTCCACCGGCCCCTCGGGCCCTTCGGGCGGCGAGCTGGGCTGGTTTAGCGCAGGCATGATGGTGCAGCCGTTCGAAGAAGCGGTGACGGGCATGGACGACGGCGCCGTCGCCGGTCCGGTGCAGACGCAGTTTGGCTGGCACGTGATCAAGCTGAACGAAAGCCGCATGAAAGGCGCGCCGGCGCTTGAGGAAGTGCAGGGCGATATCATCTCGAAGCTTGAGAACGACGCCGTGGAGCAGGCGCTTGCAACGCTGCTTGACGCCGCCACGATAGAGCGTACCGATCTCACAAAGGTCGACCCGGCGGTTCTGGGCGATCCCGCGATCCTCGACTAAGGCCACACGAAAGCGCACGCGATGAGCAAGAAAGCCAAGATCCGCAAGCTTGAGAAAAAGGTCGCCAAGCTGAAGGCACGGGTCCGGGAAGCCAGGACACACACCCATGCCGTCTCGCCGCTTGCGCCGAAAGACGGGTTTCCGCATCTGCCGGTGATCGGCGGCGCGCGGTTCTCGGCGGTGAAGGCGGGCGTGCGCTATCCGGGCCGGGTGGATGTGATGCTGGCCGAGCTCGATCCGGGCACGGCGGTGGCCGGGGTGTTTACGCGCTCGGCCACCCGCTCCGCCCCGGTGCTCGATTGCCAGGCAAAGCTTGGCACCGACCAGAAGGCGGGCGCGGCCTTCATCGTGAACTCCGGCAATTCCAACGCCTTCACCGGCACCAACGGGGTGAAGGCCGTCGAGGCGATTACCGAAGAGGTCGCCCGGATCACAGGCGTGCCGCAAAACAGGGTCTATTCCGCCTCAACCGGCGTGATTGGCGAGCCGTTGCCCTTTGAGCGGATCACCGCGAAGGTCGAAGAACTGCACGGCACGATGTCGGCCGACGCCATCGAGCTGGCGGCCCGCGCGATCATGACGACCGACACCTATCCGAAGGGCGCCGGAGCCGAGATCAAGATCGGCGGCAAGACCGTGCGCATCGCCGGCATCGCCAAAGGCTCCGGCATGATCGCCCCCGATATGGCGACGATGCTGGTCTATATCTTCACCGACGCGGATGTTGAGCAATCGCTGCTGCAGCGGCTGCTTTCGGACCTGACCGACGAGACCTTCAACAACATCACCGTCGACAGCGACACGTCGACCTCCGACTCGCTGCTGCTGGCGGCCACTGGCGCCTCCGGTGTGAAGATCACCGAAGACACTACGGCGTTCATCGCCGCGCTGCGCGGCGTCATGCTGGATCTGGCGCATCAGGTGGTGCGCGATGGCGAGGGGGCGACGAAATTTGTCGAGATCCGGGTAACCGGCGCGGCTGCCGACGCCGATGCCCGCAGGCACGCGATGGCCATCGCCAATTCGCCGCTGGTGAAAACGGCAATTGCGGGTGAAGACCCGAACTGGGGCCGTGTGGTCATGGCGATCGGCAAGTCGGGCGCCGCTGCGGATCGCGACAAGCTCTCGATCCATTTCGGCGATATCCTGGTGGCCTCGCAGGGCTGGGTTTCGCCGTCATACCGGGAGGATGAGGGCGCGGCCTATATGAAGAACGACGAGCTTGTCATCGCCGTCGATCTCGGGCTTGGCAAAGGGGCGGCAACGGTCTGGACCTGCGATCTGACCCATGCCTACATCCAGATCAACGCAGATTACCGCTCTTGAAAATCGTTCTCGTCTCCGCCGTCGCGCTGATCGACATCGATGGGCGTGTGCTGATTGCCCAGCGCCCGGAGGGTAAGTCGATGGCCGGGCTTTGGGAATTTCCCGGTGGCAAGGTCGAAGCGGGCGAAACCCCGGAAGCGGCCCTGATCCGCGAGTTGCAGGAAGAGCTCGGGATCGACACCCGTGCCTCCTGCCTTGCGCCGCTCGCCTTCGCCAGCCACAGCTACGATGAGTTTCACCTGCTGATGCCGCTCTATGCCTGCCGCCGGTGGGAAGGAACCGTAACCCCGCAAGAGGGGCAGCGTCTGGCCTGGGTCAAGGCGAACGCGCTGCGCGATTACCCGATGCCCCCGGCCGACGAGCCGCTTATCCCGATCCTGCGCGACTGGCTCTAGGCGCTGTCTTCAGTTCCGCAACAAAATGTTTCCAATATGCCCGGTTTTAAGGCATTGTTGCGTAGAGAGTGGGGGAATCGTGAACATGGTCAAGACAATCACTGTCGGTAGCTGTATTTCGGTTCAGGGCATGTTTGTCCGAAATTTGTCCGATGGCCGCATCGTCGTGCGCGTCGGAAAACAGGAATTCATAGGCCGTCCGGTGACATCGCCGCAGGCAGCCTGAGGTTTCATCTCGACCCAAAAAGAGAAGGGGCGCCACAGGGCGCCCCTTTTGTCATTCCGGTCGGAAAACATCACTCAAGCGTGCGTTCGACTTCCTCGCGCTCGAAGATCTCGATCACGTCGCCGGGGCGAATGTCGTCATAGTTTTCAAACGCCATGCCGCATTCCTGGCCCGAATGCACTTCCTTGACCTCGTCCTTGAAGCGCTTGAGCGTTTTCAGCGTGCCTTCGTGGATCACAACGTTGTCGCGCAGCAGGCGCACGCCGGCCGAGCGGCGGGCAACGCCTTCGGTCACGAGGCAGCCGGCAACCTTGCCGACGCCGGACACCTTGAAGACTTCCTTGATCTCGGCGTAACCGATGAAGTTTTCGCGCACTTCGGCCGAAAGCAGGCCCGAAGCGGCCGCCTTCACATCGTCCACCAGGTCGTAGATCACCGAGTAGTAGCGGATCTCGACGCCTTTCTGGTTGGCGCTGGCACGGGCCGGGGCGTTGGCCCGGACGTTGAAGCCGATGACCGGCGCGCCGGAGGCTTCGGCGAGGCCGATATCCGTCTCGGTAATCGCGCCAACACCGTAATGCAGCACCCGCACGCGAACTTCTTCGTTGCCGATCTTCTCCATCGCCTGAGCGATGGCTTCGGCGGAACCCTGCACATCGGCTTTGACGAGGATCGGCAGTTCCTTGACGCTTTCATCGGCCTTGGCCTGAGCGAGAAGCTGTTCCAGCGAGGTGCCCGCACCGGCAGCGGCGCGTTTATCCTTGGCGGCCTGCTCGCGATACTCAGCGATCTCGCGCGCCTGCGCCTCGGTCTCAACCACGTTGAGCACATCGCCTGCTTCCGGCGTGCCGTTGAGGCCAAGCACCTCGACGGGCACCGACGGACCGGCTTCGGCCACGCGCTCGCCGCGATCGTTCTCCATCGCGCGGACCTTGCCCCATTGCTCGCCGACGACAAAGATGTCGCCTTGTTTGAGCGTCCCGTTCTGCACGAGAACGGTGGCGACGGGGCCGCGGCCCACGTCGAGCTGGGCTTCGATCACGGCGCCCTGCGCGGCACGGTCGGGGTTGGCTTTGAGTTCGAGAATCTCCGCCTGCAGCGCAATGGCTTCAAGCAGCGCATCGAGGCCCTGGCCGGTCTTGGCCGAGACTTCCACGTCCTGCACGTCACCCGACATCTTTTCGACGACCACCTCGTGCTGGAGCAGATCGGTGCGCACCTTGTCGGGGTTGGCGGCGGGCAGGTCGACCTTGTTGATCGCCACGATCATCGGCACGCCGGCGGCCTTGGCGTGGTTGATGGCCTCGATCGTCTGCGGCATCACCGCGTCATCGGCAGCCACGACCAGCACGACGATATCGGTCACCTGGGCACCGCGCGCGCGCATCGAGGTAAAGGCAGCGTGGCCCGGCGTGTCGAGGAAGGTCAGCACCTGGCCGCCATCGGTTGTCACCTGATAGGCGCCGATATGCTGGGTGATGCCCCCGGCCTCGCCAGCGGTCACCTTCGAATGGCGGATCGCATCGAGCACCGAGGTCTTGCCGTGGTCGACATGGCCCATGACGGTGATGACCGGCGGGCGCGGCTGAAGGTCTTCGGCCTTGTCCTCGACGGTGTCGATCACCTGTTCCACGTCGGCGTCGGACACGCGCTGGATGCGGTGGCCGAATTCCTCGACGATCAGCTCCGCCGTATCGGCGTCGATCGACTGATTCTGGGTGACCATCATGCCCATTTTCATGAGCGCCTTGACCACATCGGCCACGCGCTCGGCCATGCGATTGGCAAGCTCCTGCACCACGATGGTTTCGGGCACCTGAACGTCGCGCACGATCTTCTCGTGCGAGGCACCGCCACCCATCGCCTTCTGGCGCATCCGTTCCTGCTTGCGCTTCATCGCGGCAACGGAGCGTTGCCGCCCGCCTTCGCCACCCGAAAGCGCCTGGTTCAGCGTCAGCTTGCCGGCGCGGCGGTTGCTGTCGTCACGGCTGGCCTTGCCACGCACGCTGCGCTCTTCGGCCGGGCGCTCGCGATCCGGCTTGCGCGGACCGGCGGGCTTGCCGCCACGCGCTTCGGCAACCTGCGCCTCGGCAGGGTCGGAAACCGGCGTCGGCTTCTTCGCAGCGGCTTCTTCCTTGCGCTTGCGCTCGTCTTCCTCGGCCTTGCGGCGCGCGGCTTCCTGGCGCTCTTTCTCTTCGCGCTCTTTCTCTTCGGCTTCGCGGCGGCGGCGATCGCGCTCTTCCTCGCGGGCCTTTTCCTCTTGCTCGCGGCGGCGCTCTTCCTCGGCCTCGTTGGCCTTGGCCGCGGCAAGCGCCTTCATCCGGCGCTCAAGTTCGGCGTCGGAGATCCCGGCGGGGCGTTTCGACGGATCCGCCTCGGCGGGCGATTGCGCACCGCCGCCCTGCGCGCCGCCGGCACCCGGCTTGGGCACGACAACGCGCTTGCGCTTCGTCTCGACCACCACGTTCTTGGTCCGCCCGTGGCTGAAGCTCTGCTTCACCTGCCCCGACCGGGCACCACCGCGCAAACCAAGGGGCTTTTTGCCGTCGCTATCGCTCATCTCGTCTTCGTACCTTTCCGGCGGTCGCTGCCGCCGTCTTTTTCTCGCAAGCCTGCAAGCTTTGCGGCTTCCTCTACTACACGTGTCGTGAGTCCGCCACCCGCGAGCGCGCCATGTATCACATTTTCCCGCCCGAATGCCAAACCCAATTCCCCGGCGGTCAAACAGCCAATAAAACTGCCCTTTCCGGGCGGCGGGCGAAGCTTTGACTTGCCTCGTTCGGACCCGTCCGATGCCTGGATCAGCACTTTGGCCTGATCCTTCGCCAGCCAGTCTTTCACCTTCTCGAACCCGGCGACCGCTTCACCCGCCTTGCGCGCGAGCGAGATCAGGTGAACCACCCGGTCGGCCAGCCCTTCCTCGACCGAGGCGATCAGATCTTCCGGCACATCCACCGGCTGGCGGGCAGCACGGGCGAAGAGGCCCTTCAGCACCGCCTTTTCCAGTGCCTTGCGGCTGGCGGCAACCCAGATGCCCCGCCCCGGCAGCTTGCCCAGAAGATCGGGCACGATCCGGCCGTCGGGGGCAACCACGAAGCGGATAAGCCCGTTCCTGGGCTGCACCTCTCCCGTGGCGATGCACCGCCGCTCAGGCCCGTCGGCCCTGGTCTTCGGCTGACCACCCCGGGTCATGTGCCGAGCTCCGAGGCCTGGGATCAGGCCTCGGCCTCCTCGGTGGCTTCGCCCTCTTCGGCCTCTTCCTCGTCAACAAGGTCCGCCGGATCGACCCAGCCAAGCTGGATCCGGGCGGTCATCACGAGGTTTTGCGCCTCTTCGAGGTTCATATCGAATTTTTCGAGAATGCCATCGTCCTTCTGGCGTTCGCCGTCAACGGTCGTCCAGCCGCCGGCCAGCTCCCAGTCAGCGCAAGTGGCGAAGTCTTCCAGCGTCAGCACACCATCTTCGGCCAGCGCTTCGATCATTTGCGGGGTAAGCCCCTCGAAGCTCACCAGGCTGTCCTGCACGCCAAGCTCGCGGGCATGTTCCATCGCCTTCTTGTTCTGCTCCTCGAGGAAGTCGCGGGCGCGGGCCTGCAGCTCGTTGGCGGTGTCTTCATCGACGCCGTCGATCACCAGCAGCTCGTCAAGCTCGACATAAGCCACCTCTTCGAGCGAGGTAAAGCCCTCGGCCACGAGGAGCTGGGCGAAGAATTCGTCGAGGTCCAGCGTCTCCATGAACAGCTTGGTGCGCTCGGCAAACTCGGCCTGGCGGCGCGCGCTTTCTTCTTCCTCGGTGAGAATGTCGATATCGAGCGCGGTAAGCTGCGAGGCGAGGCGCACATTCTGGCCGCGCCGCCCGATGGCGAGCGAAAGCTGCTCGTCGGGCACCACCACCTCGATCTTGCCGGCGTCTTCGTCGAGCACGACCTTGGAGACCTCGGCGGGCTGAAGCGCGTTGACCAGGAAGGTCGGCACATCTTCGTTCCACGGGATGATGTCGATCTTTTCGCCCTGAAGCTCGTTCACCACGGCCTGCACGCGCGAGCCGCGCATACCGACACAGGCGCCGACCGGGTCGATCGAGCCATCATAGGACACCACGGCGATCTTGGCGCGCGAGCCCGGATCACGGGCCACGGCCTTGATCTCGATGATGCCATCGTAGATTTCGGGCACTTCCATCTTGAACAGCTCGGCCATGAATTCCGGCGCGGTGCGGCTGAGGAAGATCTGCGGGCCACGGGTCTCACGGCGCACATCTTTCACGTAGCAGCGAATGCGGTCATTCGGGCGGTAGCTCTCGCGGCCGATCTTTTCGTTGCGGCGCAGGATCGCTTCGCCCGCACCCACATCGACGATGACGTTGCCGTATTCCTCGCGCTTGACAACGCCGTTGATGATCGTGCCGGCGCGATCCTTGAACTCTTCGTACTGACGATCACGCTCGGCCTCACGCACTTTCTGCAGGATCACCTGCTTGGCGCTCTGGGCGGCGATCCGGCCCATCTCGACCGGCGGCACCTCGTCGACGATGGTGTCGCCCACCTTCGGATCGTCGAGATATTGCTTGGCCTGTTCCA
Source organism: Sinisalibacter aestuarii (assembly GCF_027923545.1). Taxonomy (GTDB): domain Bacteria; phylum Pseudomonadota; class Alphaproteobacteria; order Rhodobacterales; family Rhodobacteraceae; genus Sinisalibacter; species Sinisalibacter aestuarii. Next base: position 291,715 of record NZ_BROH01000001.1, read on the forward strand.
CGGTCAGCTCGGCCTGGTAATTCTCCAGCTCTTCGTCCTCGACCACAGTGCGCACCCGGGTGAAGGTGGCCTTGCCGGTCTTGCGGTCGATCGAGACGCGAATGTCCATCTCGGCGCCATACCGGCTCTTGGCAGCCCGCGCGAGGCTCTCTTCCATCGCCTCGATCACGAGGCCCGGGTCGATCATCTTCTCACGGGCGACCGCTTCGGCGGTTTGCAGCAGTTCAAGCTGGTTGGCAGAGGTGATTGCCATGGGTCAGTCCTCCTCAGAACTGTCGTTCAGGATGTCGTCAAACTGGGTTTCGTCTATGTCGACAGCGTGTTTGCGCTGGCGAAGTGTTTCCCGGATCAGCTCGTCGGTGAGCACGAGCTTGGCGTCGGCGAGCAGATCGAAGGTGAGGCCGATGGTGACGGGCTCGCCCTGATCCTCGATCTCGATCAGCACTTCCTCGCCCTCGGTCCCGGCCAGAACGCCCTTGAACCGCTTGCGGCCGTCGATCATCTCGCTGGTCTCGATCTTGGCGACGTAGCCGTCCCAGGTATCGAAATCCTTCAGCCGGGTCAGCGGCCGGTCGATCCCGGGGCTTGATACTTCAAGCGTGTAATTCTCGGTGATCGGATCTTCCACGTCGAGCACCGCGCTGACGGCGGTGTTGATCTCGGCCAGATCGTCCACCTCGATGCCGCCGTCCGGCTTCTCGGCCATGATCTGTAGCGTCGGCGTATTGCCGCCCATCAGCCGCAGGCGCACAAGCTCATAGCCCATCCCCTCGATGGCGGGGCGGACGATCTCGGCCAGTCGCTGGTCGATGGATGTTTTGGCAACCAGATCGGTCACGGGTTCTCCAAGCACAAAAAAACGGGCCAGCGGGCCCGTTCGTCGTTCCGGTGGAGCCTCGGGTTTGGAAGCCGAAGCGCCGCTGTTGAGGGGGATATAGGGCGGTTGGGGTGAGTCTGCAAGAAAGAACATGCGCCTTGAACTTTTTGGGATGTTATCCCTCTATGAAAAAATGGAAATTCAGCTTGGTGATTTGCGTACACTTCGAGCCGGACATCGCGGTGACCTTCAGGTTGGGGTCCTGCCATTCGAAGTGAAAAAATATTCGCGAGTCTCAAGGGATACTGTCGTCCTTTCAACGCAATCAGTAAGGCACATACTGGCGCAACACGGAGACCATATCGCACTCGAAACCCTCCTTCTTCTGCCAAGTGTTTTGCAGCAGGGGTTGTGGATCTCCGATCGAAAAATGGCATTCGTCGTCGTCTATCAAGACGATGTTTCTGGTGTTCGCTACAAGGTGGCGCTGAAAATGACTGCGGATCAATCTCGATCGTATGTCCGAACCATGCACAAAATGCAGCATCGGCAAACCAGATCCGTTTTGAAACGGGGCGACTTGGTTCGAAGACATTGGATGAGGTAGTCGCCATGCGGTGGGGCCTGCCAGGAACCCCACAATGCGCTCCCACTTTCGTGGTGCTACGGCCGGCAGAATATCACCGTGTCACGCATGACGTATGCTATTGGCTGGCGCACAATGCATACTGGGAATTTACTCCATCTGAGTGCTGGCGTCAATACCGACCGAAAGATTCTTATAATGGATTCATATGCTTAGTCTAAGACTCTGGCTTGACTCAGTTTTTCCTGCGCGCAATCAGAAACAGCGCCGCCCCCTTCTTCCCCTGCCAGTCTTCCTCGATCTCGAATCCCGCTTTGCGCATCTTTTCCCGTAGCCCGTCCTCGGTGAAAAACCTCAGCTCCGGCAGTAGCCCGACTGCGCGTCCGAGCGGGACGAAGGGCTTGAGAAACCACATCCGCCCCATGCAGGCCGTGGAGGTGACGAAAATCCCGCCCGGCTTCAAGATCCTGAACGCCTTGGCGATGGTCGCATCCGGGTCTGGCACGAGGTGGAGAATCGAGAGGCCCAGCACCATGTCGAGGCTGTTTTCGTCAACCGGCATCGTATCGAAAGCGGCCACCTCGAAGCTGAGATTGTCCGGCACCGGCCCCTTCTCCCGGGCGATGTCGATCATGGCGGATGAGATGTCAGTGGCGCGGTAGCGCTTTACTTTCGGGGCATGGATGCGGGCGGTGCCGCCGGTGCCGCAACCGAATTCAAGCACCTCCATGTCCGGCGTCATCCGTGCCGATGTCAGCTCCAGCTTGCGCTGGTAGCTGGCTTCGTCGGCAATCGGGGAAGCGGCGTATTTCTTTGCGATCCGATCCCAGAATTGCGCTCGTGCCGCCATGGCCTACACCCCCAGTGTCTCCCGCTGCCGGGCAAGCTTGTCCATCGTGCGCACCAGTTCCGCCGCGATGCCCGGTTCGCTCACCGCGTGGCCGGCTTTCGGCACCATGCGCAGCTCGCTCGTGGGCCATGCCTTGTGCAGCGCCCAGGCCGAGGCGGGCGGGCAGATCATGTCGTGGCGGCCCTGAACGATGGTGCCGGGCACATGGGCGATCTTCGCCATGTTGGGCATGATCTGCCGGGCGTCGTCGAGAAAGGCGTTGTTGATGAAATAGTGGTTCTCGATGCGCGAGAAGGCGAGCGCGTAATCCGCCGGGCTGTCGATCATGGCGCCATCGTTGTCGATCGAGGCGAGCGCGTTTTCCCAGGCCGCCCAGGTCTTGGCATGCACCACCTCATCGGCACGGTCGCCGGAGAACAGGCGCTTGTGATAGGCGGCGATCATATCGTGACGTTCCTCCGCCGGGATCGGGCCGGTGAAACGCTCCCACAGATCCGGCCAGAACTGCCCCGCGCCGCCGCCATAGAACCAATCGAGCTCGCCTCGGGTGGCCAGGAACACGCCGCGCAGCACCAGCCAGGCCACACGGCCGGGATGGGTCTGGGCATAAACCAGCCCGAGCGTCGCCCCCCAGGAGCCGCCGAACACCACCCAACGGTCGATCCCGAGCGTCCTGCGGATATGTTCGATGTCGCGCACGAGATGCCAGGTGGTGTTGGCCCGCACGCTGGCATGCGGACGTGACCGGCCGCAGCCGCGCTGATCGAACAGGATGGCGCGGTACTTGTCGGGGTCGAAGAAGCGCCGCATCGCCGGCGAGCAGCCGCCGCCCGGCCCGCCGTGAAACACCACGACCGGGATGCCATGCGGGTTGCCCACCTCTTCCACATAGAGCGTGTGCCCGTCGCCCACCTCCAGCATGTGCCGGCGATAGGGCTCCTTGGCCGGGTAGAGTTTCCCGCCTGCGGTGTTTTTTCCTGCGGCCTTGTCCATGGGAACCCTATATAAGGCCCACGAGAAATGACCGCCATGAGAAAGAGAGCCGAGATGAGCGCCGCGCAAAGCACCGTCGATCCCTCCGAAGTCGCCAAGTTCGAAGCGATGTCTGCCGAATGGTGGGATCCGACCGGCAAGTTCAAGCCGCTGCACATGATGAATCCGGTCCGGCTGGACTACATCACCCGGAAGATCGCCGAAACCTTCGGGCGCGATCTGCGGGGAGACAAGCCGTTCGAGGGGCTGCGCCTGCTCGATATCGGCTGCGGCGGCGGGCTCTTGTCGGAGCCGATGGCGCGGCTTGGGGCAACGGTCGTGGGGGCCGATGCCGCCGAGCGCAACATTCCGGTGGCGCGGATTCATGCCGAGCAATCGGGGCTGGAGATCGACTATCGCTTCACCACAGCCGAGGCGCTGGCCGACGCGGGCGAGCAATTTGACGTGGTGCTCAACATGGAGGTGGTCGAGCATGTGGCCAGCCCGATCGACTATCTCATAGCCTGCCGTCAGCTTCTGAAACCGGGCGGGCTGATGGTGGCCTCGACGATCAACCGCAACCCGAAAAGCTACATGATGGCGATCTTCGGCGCCGAGCGGGTGATGCGCTGGCTGCCGGTGGGCACGCATGAGTGGCACAAGTTCATCACGCCCGACGAGCTTACCGATCTGATCGCCCAGGCGGGGCTGACGGTAACGAACACATCCGGCTTCGTCTTCAATCCGCTGAGCTGGAGCTGGTCGATCTCCGACAGCGATCTGAGCGTGAATTACGTCACCGCCAGCGTGAAACCGGCCTAATCCGGCTGATCGAAGCGTGCGCGGATTTCGCGCAGCACCGGCAGGGCGGCGCGCACCTTGTCCGGTCCGATGGTGGCAACCACGTCTGCGATCAGCGGCGCAATGGCGCTGAGCGCCGTATCGCGGGCCTTGCGCCCGGCCGGGCTGATCGTCACCAGCTTGCGGCGCGCATCGTCCCAATCGGGGTGGATATGCACATGACCCGCCCATTCGAGCTTGCCGAGCGTATTGGTCATCGCGCCACGGGTGACGTGAAAGGTCCGCGCGAGCTGGGCGGGGCTTTTCGGCTCGGCCACGTTGGCAAGGTGGTTCAGCACCGAGAAATGGCTAAGCTCCATCCCCTTGGGCAACACTTTTGAAAGTGCGGTACGGGCAAGCTGGTCGGCCATGAACATCTCGCTGAACAGCGCAACCGACAGGCTTTCAGCGTGATCAGACATTCAGGGACCTTCGAATTCTCTGTGGTGTTTCAGCGACGGGACGCGGCTGCGCGCATGTTCCACGTCTGCGAGGTCCAAATCAACCAGCGTGACGCCCGGCTCGGTGCCCGCATCGGCCAGAACCTCACCCCATGGGGCCACGGCGAGCGAATGGCCGTGGGTGGCGCGGCGCGGGCTGTGCTGCCCGGTCTGGGCCGGTGCGAGGATGAAGCAGCCCGTTTCGATGGCGCGGGCGCGCAGCAGGCTTTCCCAATGCGCCGCCCCGGTGACGGGCGAGAAGGCGGCAGGCACGGTGATGATCTGCGCGCCCGCGCCGGCGAGGCGGCGGAACAGTTCGGGAAAGCGCAGATCGTAGCAGATCGTCAGGCCGATCCGGCCAAGCGGGGTTTCGGCCAGAACGGCGCGGGTGCCGGGGCGGTAACCGGCGCTTTCGCGGTAGGTTTCCGACTCGGAGATCTCCACGTCGAACATGTGGATCTTGTCATAGCGCGCGGCAATCTCGCCCTGAGGCGAGATCAGGAAAGAGCGGTTGGCAAAGCGCCCGTCCGCATCCTCCGTTTTCACCGCGAGCGAGCCGATCAGCAGCCAGATGCCCGCCGCACGCGCCTCGTTACGCAGCGCCGCCAGCGTCGGATCATGCGCTTCCGGCTGGAGCACGGCGCGCTGATGAGCGCGGTCCATCGAGACGATGTTCGTCACCTCCGGCGTCAGCACGAAGTCGGCGCCACCGGCCACCGCCTCGCGCACAAGGCGGAGCGTTTCGCCAAGATTGGCCGCCGGATCGTCGCCCGACGTAAGCTGGACGAGACCCGCGCGCATCAGCCTTGCAACAGCGGATCGAGCTTGCCGCGTTGTTCGAGGTCATACATGTCGTCAAATCCGCCGACATGGGTTTCGCCGATCCAGATCTGCGGCACGGTGAACTGGCCGGATTTCTGGATCATCTCCTGGCGCAGCTCGGGCTGGGCCTGAATGTCGATCTCGGTGAACTCGACGCCCTTCTTGGCGAGCAGCCGCTTGGCGGCGTGGCAGAAGCCGCAATAGGGCTTCGTATACATGGTGACGGGTTGCATCTGCCTGTTCCTTTACCGGGCGCCGCAGCGCCGTTTGGGGCAATCTAGGCATCCTTCACGGTGCGTGCCAGTGCCAGCGTCAAAACGTCTTTCGCGCCCGCGGCATAGCAGGCTTCGGATGCGGCGGCGAAGGTCGCGCCCGAGGTCATCACATCGTCAACCAGCAGCACACGCCGGCCGCGCAGAACCGTGCCGCGCTTCGGATGCGGCCGGATTGCATCGTGCATATTGGCAAAGCGTCCTTCGCGCCCCATGCCTTCCTGCTTTTCGGTGCGGCGCGGACGGATCAGCGCCGTCGGTGCTACATCGAGGCCGGTTTTACGGCCCAGCGCCCGCGCCAGCTCCGCCGCCTGATTATAGCGCCGGGCAAAGATCCGCATCCAATGCGCCGGGATCGGCACCACCAGCATATCGGGCGAGATCAGCTCGCGCCCGGCCCGCGCCATCCAGCCGGCGGCGGGCGGCACCAGGTCCAGCCGGTCCGAAAGCTTGATCTGCAGCACCATCCGGCGGCCATTGCCTGTATAGATCAGCGCCGCGCGGCCCCGCGACCAGGGCCGCGCGGTGGCGATGCAATCGTCGCACAGATCGGCCGCGCCGTCGCTCTCGCCCGGCAGCGGCGCGCCACATGCATCGCAGACATGGCCGGTGATGAAGGGCGTCTCTGCCCAGCATTTGCCACACAACCCGTGATCGTCGGCAATCGGCTCGCCACAGCTTACGCATTGCGGCGGGTAGAGGATGGCAAGGGGCGATTGCATTCCGGCTCCGTCAATTTATGGTCCGCGCCATGGCTGACCTCGTCGATCCCACCCGCCTTGCCCGCATCCGCGCCCGCGCGCGCGACGATGCCATGTTCCTGCAACGGGAAGCGGCGGATGAGGTGCAGGATCGGCTGCAAATGGTTAACAGAACGTTTACGGCACCCGCGATCGTGACGGGTTTCCCCGATCCGTGGCGCGAGGCCTTCCCCGATGCCCTGATCGTGCCCGATACCGACATCCTCGCACTGGAACCCGGCGCCCATGATCTGGTGATCCACGGCCTGTCGCTGCATTGGGCCAACGATCCGGTGACGCAGGTGTTTCAATGCCATCAGGCGCTGCGGCCCGACGGCATGTTTCTTGGCGTCACCTATGCCGGGCAAACACTGAACGAGTTGCGCGCCGTGCTGGCGGAAACCGAGATAGAAATGAAAGGCGGCCTCTCGCCCCGCGTGCTGCCGATGGCCGAGATTCGCGATCTCGGCCATATGCTGCAGATGGCCGGGCTGGCGCTGCCAGTGGCGGATGCGGCGCTGCGCAGGGTGACCTATGCCGATCTGTTCGCCCTCCTGCACGATCTGCGCGCGATGGGGGAAGGCAACGCGCTCAGCGCCCGCGCGGGCCATACGCCACGCGCGTTTTTCACCCGCGCCGCCCGGCGCTACGCCGAAGCCTATGGCGATGACGGGCGCATCCCGGCAACCTTCGAGATGGTCTTTCTCACCGGCTGGGCACCGCATGAAAGCCAGCAGAAACCGCTCAAACCCGGCTCCGCCACCGCGCGGCTGGCCGATGCTCTGAACGCGACCGAGCCCAAATTGTCCGATTGACCCATTCGCCCGGATCGCTATCACGGACCGACCCAGCAAAGAGCCAGGATATGCGCGACACCACACATATGCCCGCCGATCACCCGGACGTGCCCGCCGACAAGGTGGGTGTGCTCATCGCCAATCTCGGAACGCCGGACCATTACGATTACTGGTCGATGCGGCGCTATCTGAACGAATTCCTGTCCGATCCGCGGGTGATCGACCTGCCGCGGTGGAAGTGGCAGCCGATCCTGCAGGGGATCGTCCTGTCGGTCCGGCCATCGCGGTCGGGGGCGAACTACAAGAAGATCTGGAACAACGAGTTGGGCGAGAGCCCGCTGATGACGGTCACCCGGGCGCAGAGCGACAAGCTGCGCGCCGCGCTTGAGGCGCGCTTCGGTAACCGCGTGATGGTCGACTTCGCCATGCGCTACGGCAATCCGTCGACAAAATCGAAGGTCGAGGCGATGGTGAAGGCGGGATGTACCAAGATCCTCTTCTTCCCGCTCTACCCGCAATATTCCTCGACCACGACCGCGACGGCGAACGATACGTTCTTCCGGGCGCTGAGAGGCGGCAAGTTCCAGCCCGCCAGCCGTACCGTGCCACCCTATTTCGACCGTGCGGATTACATCGAGGCGCTGGCCCGGTCGGTCGAGCGGGTTTACCCGACCGAAGCCGAGGCCCCCGATCTGCTGGTCTGCTCCTATCACGGGATGCCGCAACGCTATCTGACCGAGGGCGACCCCTATCATTGCCAATGCCAGAAAACGACACGGCTCCTGCGCGAGCGGCTGGGCTGGGGCGAAGGCCGGGTGGTCAGCACCTTCCAGTCGGTATTCGGCAGGGAGGAATGGCTGAAGCCCTATACGGTCGACGAGGTTGCGCGTCTGGCGCGGGCGGGAACGAAGCGGATCGCGGTGATCGCGCCCGCCTTTTCCGCCGATAATATCGAGACGCTGGAAGAGATCGAGGAAGAGATCCGCGAGAGCTTTATCGAAGCGGGTGGCGAGAGCTTCACCTATCTGCCCTGCCTGAACGACGATCCGGCCCATATCGCGATGCTGGCCGCCGTGGCGCAAGACAATCTGAAAGGCTGGATCGAGGCGGAATAGTCTCTTTTTCAGACCTCCCAGCCGTGGCTTCGGCAGGTCTCGACGATCTGGCTTTCGGCCATCTCCGTATCGGCCTTGATCGCGTTCAGCTGGATGAACCAGTAGAGATAGCGGGCATAAGCGGGGGTGATCTCTTCCGCCATGCGCCAGGCCTCATCCACCCCAAGCGCAGAGACGCGCGGCATCTGGTGGTGAAAATCGGTCTCGCCAAACAGCATCGCCGGCTTGCGGAAGAAGAAACCCGAGAGCGCGGCGGTGGAGTTTTGGGTCACCACCAGATCGCAGATCCGCAGCGCCTCTTCCATGCCGCCCTTCTGCAGCGTCACCCGCGGATCGTCTGCCGCGATCCGCTCCACCGCGGCGATTTCATCCGGCGCATGGCTCTCGCCGGGATGCAGCCCCAGCAGAATGCGGCGCCCGCCGGCCCGTGCCTGCACCTCGCCGATCATCTCAACCGGACTCATCGACTGAAATGAACGGTGATCGAGCAGGCGCCCCTGCAGGGGCACATAGATCAAGCCGCTCCGCTCAGCGTTGAGCGGCTTCTTCCTGAACAGGAACCGGCGCCAGCGATTGAACCATTCCGTGGCGATATCAGTGTCTGTTTCATCCGGATTGAAGTGTTTTTGCGCTACCCGAAACTCCCAGCGTTTCGCCGAGGCCTCGATCCGCCAGAACGGATAATAATAGGCCCGCCGCATCGACAGGGCGCGCGGGTGGAACGGATCCTTCATCAGAAACAGGCTGTAGCCCGGCCGCGCTTCCGACAGCAGCCGTTCGGCATCGGTGTCTTCAGTGAAGCTCACCTCGAAGCCCCGCGCCCCGAACGCCGCACGCACCCGCTTCACAAAGCCAAACGATCCTTCGCGCGCCATCCGGAGCGAGACGGGATCGAGGTAGATGCGCAGGATACGGGGCTCGGGCATGGCCGCACGCTAGCTTTGGCGCGAAAGCGCGGCAAGACCGGTGGTTGTCGTCTTGGGAGCGGAAGGCCATATAGCGGGGAACGGAAATGGAGGCGACATGGCTGAGAGCGAATTTCCCGGCTGGCACGGCACCACGATCATCGGCGTCAAGAAGGGCGGCAAGGTCGTCATTGCAGGCGACGGGCAGGTGAGCCTGGGGCAGACCGTCATCAAGGGCACCGCCCGCAAGGTGCGGCGGCTCACTCCGGGCGGGCACGAGATCGTCGCCGGTTTCGCCGGCTCCACCGCCGATGCCTTCACCCTGCTCGAACGGCTGGAAGCCAAGCTAGAGGTTACCCCCGGCCAGCTTGCCCGCGCCTGCGTCGAGCTGGCAAAGGACTGGCGCACCGATAAATATCTGCAAAAGCTCGAAGCGATGCTGATCGTCACCGATGGCGACGGGCTGTTCGTCGTCACCGGCGCGGGCGACGTGCTGGAACCGGAACATGACGTGACGGCCATCGGCTCCGGCGGCAACTACGCGCTCGCCGCCGCGCGGGCGATCATGGACAGCGACAAATCGGCGGAAGAGATCGCCCGCACCGCGATGGCCATCGCCGCCGATATCTGTGTGTACACCAACGGCAATTTGATCGTGGAGACGATCGAGAAATGAGTTTCTACGAAATGATCGCCGCCGTATTTGGTGGTTCGTTGTTTGGATCATTTCTGGGCCCGTTACTGCTGGAAAATATACGTGAGAAAAGACACAGAAATCGTGTCGTCAAACCTGCCGAACGACTTCTTCTATCTGCTTTCGAGAGTACTGATGCGCCGCTGCTTCGGCTCAAGGACCTTGCCGTCAGGATTGGTCGTAGTGAGCAAGAAACCCGCGAAATCCTTTTAGGTATCGGGGCGGCCGGCGCCATCATGACCGATGGAAACGAGGGTTGGTATCTTCTCTCAAACCCAATTCCATATGTCACAAAGAATATCGACAGGAGCGACAAATGACCGACCTGACCCCGCGCGAGATCGTCTCCGAACTCGACCGTTTCATCATCGGCCAGAAGGAGGCCAAGCGCGCCGTGGCGGTCGCGCTGCGCAACCGCTGGCGGCGCAAGCAGCTCAGCCCCGAGCTGCGCGAAGAGGTCTATCCGAAGAACATCCTGATGATCGGGCCGACCGGTGTGGGCAAGACCGAGATTTCCCGCCGCCTCGCCCGGCTGGCGAAGGCGCCTTTCATCAAGGTCGAGGCGACCAAGTTTACCGAAGTGGGCTATGTGGGCCGCGACGTGGAGCAGATCGTGCGCGATCTGGTGGATGCCGCGATCATCCAGACCCGTGCGCAGATGCGCGAAGACGTGAAGGCCGCCGCCGAAGCCCATGCCGAAGATCGTGTGATCGAGGCCATCGCCGGCAAGGATGCCCGCGAGCAGACCCGCGAGATGTTTCGCAAGAAGCTGCGGGCGGGCGAGCTGGACGACCGCGAAATCGAGCTCGATCTGCAAGACAATTCCGGCGGCGGGATGCCGATGTTCGATATCCCCGGCCAGCCCGGCATGGGTATGGGCGTGGCCTCGCTGGGCGACATTTTCGGCAAGGCGTTTGGCGGGCGCACCGTGCGGCGCAAGCTCATGGTGGCCGACAGCTATGACGTGCTGGTCGCCGAGGAAGCCGACAAGCTGCTCGACGATGAAGCCGTCAACAAGGCCGCGCTGGAAGCGGTGGAGCAGAACGGCATCGTCTTTCTCGACGAGATCGACAAGGTGGCGGCACGCTCCGATGTGCGCGGCGGTGACGTAAGCCGCGAAGGCGTGCAGCGCGACCTCCTGCCGCTGATCGAGGGCACGACGGTAAGCACCAAGCATGGGCCGGTGAAGACCGATCATATCCTGTTCATCGCCTCCGGCGCCTTCCACATCGCCAAACCGTCCGACCTGTTGCCGGAGCTTCAGGGCCGGTTGCCGATCCGGGTCGAACTCGATGCACTGACCGAACAGGATTTCGTGCGCATCCTCACCGAGACCGACAATGCGCTCACCCTGCAATACACCGCGCTGATGGGCACCGAAGAGGTGCATGTGAGCTTCACCGAAGACGGCATCGCCGCCATCGCGCGGATTGCCGCCGAGGTGAACCGCAGCGTCGAGAATATCGGCGCGCGGCGGCTCTACACGGTGATGGAACGGGTATTCGAAGAGCTGAGCTTCGTCGCGCCCGACAAGTCCGGCGATGCGATCACGGTCGACAAGGGCTATGTCGAGGCGAACCTTGGCGCACTGATGAAATCCTCCGATATCAGCCGCTACATGCTCTGAATCCGCTTTCCTTTTTCCGCCAAAGGCGCGAAGGGGGGCTATGAGTTTCGTCGCCTTCCTTCGTGTCAACGCGGCCTGGCTGACCGCCGGGTTCCTGCTCACCTTCACGTCAAGCTTCGGGCAGACCTTTTTCATCTCGATCTTCGCCGGCGAGATCCGCGAAACATTTGGGCTGAGCCACGGCCAATGGGGCGGGCTTTATACGATCGCCACAACAGGCTCCGCCGTGCTGATGGTCTGGTCCGGTGTGCTGACCGACCGCTACCGCGTGCGCAGTCTTGGTGCCGTGGTGCTGAGCGGGCTGGCGCTTGCGGCCCTGGCCATGGCGCTGGTGCCGAATGCCTGGCTGCTCGTTGTCGTGATCTTCGCGCTCAGATTCACCGGGCAGGGGATGACGAACCATCTGGCCGTGGTCGCCATGGCACGCTGGTTTACCGCCACGCGCGGCAAGGCCCTCGCCATCGCCCGGCTTGGCTTCACGCTTGGCGAGGCCCTGCTGCCGATGGCTTTCGTCGCCCTTCTGGCATTGTATGACTGGCGCTGGCTCTGGGTCATTGCCGCAGGGGCGGCCGTGCTGGCGATTCCGCTTCTGTCGTTGCTCCTGCAACGCGAGCGTATCCCCAGCGAAATGAGCGCCTCGTCGGACGCGACCGGAATGCAGGGGCGGCACTGGACGCGCGGCGAGGTGCTGCGTCATCCGCTGTTCTGGTTCGTCGTGCCGCTTCTGATCGGGCCGCCCGCCTTCGGCACGGCGCTGTTTTTCCACCAGGTCCATCTGGCCGAGGTGAAGGGCTGGCCACTGCTGCAATATGTGGCGCTCTTCCCGGTCTATTCGGGCGTCAGCCTGGTCTTCATGCTGATCAGCGGCTGGGCGGTGGACCGGTTCGGAACCGCGCGGCTGATGCCGTGGATTTTGCTGCCGATGGCCATCGGGTTCTTCCTGATGGGCCGCGCCGATACGCTGGCCGCCGCCGCCCTGGCTTTTGCCCTGCTCGGCATAACCTCCGGCTCGACGGGCACCGTTCCCTCGGCGTTCTGGGCCGAATTCTACGGCACCCGCCATATCGGCTCGATCAAGGCGCTTGCCTCGGCGCTCATGGTGTTCGGCTCTGCCATCGGCCCGGGCCTTACCGGGTTGCTGATCGACCTCGGCTTTCCCTTTCCCGCGCAGATGATGGCAATCTCGGTCTACTTCATCGCGGCCGCCGGGCTGATTGCCTTCGGGGTGCGCTCGATCTCGGCAAATTGATGCGCAGCGAGGGCCTTTGCCCATGAATCCTCTGGCGCGAGGGCGGATTCAGGCGTAGCGCTGCGAAAAAACATCGGGCAGTGACTCACATGGATCGTCGCGTATTTCTCACCCTCACCTCCACGCTTGCCCTCTCGGCCTGCGCCGGGCGCGCGCGCATGGTGTCTATCGACGAGGTCAACCGCGCGGGCAGCACCGTGGTGCCGATCCTCGTGGTCTCAAGCCGCAACGTGAAGGAGGATGGTTCGCTCGGCTCCGCCCGGGGCGAGGGGCTGGCCTTTGGCCGCTACGATGTGAGCGTGCCGCCGAACCGCAAGGCGGGCACGGTTAACCTGCCACGCCTCGGCGCCAATCCGCGCAAGCATTTCGCCACGATCAACAACGAGATTTTCCCCTCGGAATCCACCTTCCGCAGCCAGCTCAAGGCCCAGCTCCTCAGCCGCCCGGCAGGCCGGCGCAACGCGGTGGTCTTCGTTCATGGCTACAATACCGGCTATGAAGACGGGCTGTTCCGCTTCGCACAATTCTACACCGATGTCGGCCTCGACGATGTGCCGGTGCATTATTCCTGGCCCAGCGCCGAGAAGCTTCTGCGCTACGGCTATGACCGCGATTCGATGCTCTATGCCCGCGACGGGTTCGAGGCGATGTTGCGCAGCGTGATCGCGGCGGGGGCCGAGCGCGTGCTGATCGTCGGCCATTCGATGGGCTCTATGCTGATCATGGAATCGCTGCGCGAGATCGCGATTGGCGGCAATGCCGGGCTTCGGTCGCGGATCGGCGGGGTGATCCTCGTCTCGCCCGATATCGACATCGACGTGTTCCGTTCGCAGGTGCGCCGGATCGGAGCGCTGCCGAAACCCTTCGTGATCTTCTCGTCGAAGCGCGACCGGGTGCTGGAATTCGCGGCCAACGAAATCTACGGCAACGACCGCGTTGGCGCCCTGCAGCTCGATGGCGAGTTGTCGGACCTCGACGTGAATGTGATCGACGTGACCGAGTATTCAAAAGGCGTGCTCAACCACTCGACGGCGATCACCTCACCCGCCTTCCTCAAGATCATCGGCAATATGCAAACCTTCACCGGCAGCTTTGACAGCGGCATCCGCGCCGTGCGCGACGAGTTTCCCGATGCGATCATCGCGGTGGACGATGCCGACCACATGCAGGTGGGCGCCGTTCCGTTCTAACGCGCGCGGCGCAGGTAGACGTAGTAGGCGCCCTGACCGCCATGGCGGATATGCGCCTCGGCGACTTGCAGGATATGCGGCTTCAGCGGCGGCGTGTGCAGCCAATGCGGCACCTGGTGGCGCAACACGCCGTGGCGCTCCGGTATCGGTCCGTGGTCGGGCTTCGATTTTCCCTTGCCGGTGATCACCAGAACCAGCCGGTGCCCCTGCGCCACCGCATCGAGAATGAAGCCGGTCAGCGCCGGATGGGCCTGGGCGATGGTCAGCCCGTGCAGGTCGATCCGCGCATCGGGCGTAATCCGCCCCTTTTTCAGCTTGGTGAACCGCTTTCGGTCCATCGAGAGCGGCTGGTTCGCCAGGTGATCGGAGATGCCCGGCGCCAGATCATGCAACGGCGGGGCCGGTTTGGCGGTTTCTCCAAGCCGAAACCGCGGCACCGGAACCTTTGGCGATTTCGGCTGCGCAAGCACCGATGTTTCCACGCCCGGCAGGCGCTTCGGATGCAGCGGGTCCGCCTTTTCAATCACCTTCTTCCACAGCTCCGCCTCCTCCGGGCGAAGGTTGCGTGGTTTGCGGCGGGGCATGGCTCAACCCTCCGGCTTCAGCGCATAGGCCTGCTGGATCGGCAGCAGGGTAACCATGCGGCCCGGATCGCGGATCTGCCCCGCCAGCCGCCCGGCCTCGTCGCCGGTGCCGAAAAAGATATCGGCCCGCTGCGCCCCCTTGATCCGCGAGCCGGTATCCTGTGCGATCATCAGCCGGTTGAACGGTTCCGCACCGTCTTTCTCCAGCCAGACCGGCGCGCCGAGGGGGGTATATTCGGGATCGACCGCCAGCGTGCGATGCGCGGTGATCGAGCGGTTCATCGCGCCGAGCGGCCCGCGATCCGCCGGCACATGCCCGACTTCGCGAAAGAACACGTATGACGGGTTGTGCAGCAACAGATCGGCGCCTTCCTGCGGATTGCGCCGCACCCAGGCACGGATCACCGGCGCCGAAACCTGGTGCGGCGAGTAGATGCCCCGCCGCACAAGCTCGTCGCCAAGCGAGCGGTAGCGATGACCATTCGATCCCGCATAGCCCAGCCGGATCGCCGACCCGTCGCGCAGCCGGATACGGCCCGAACCCTGGATCTGCAAAAACTGCAATTCCACGGGGTCTTCCACCCAGGCGATTTCCAGTCCGCGCCCGTTGAGGATGCCGCCCGTTTCGATCTCTTCCCGTGTGAACCAGAGCGCGCCCGAAGACAGTTCCGGCGGCTTGCGGTAGACGGGGATATTGAACCGCGCCGTCGGGCGGCGCGCGCCAAGGATTTCGGGCTCGTAATAGGCGGTGAACAGCGGCACTGCGCTGTCTTCGATCAGGACCGGGCGGAAGAAAAGCTCAAAGAACTGTTTCGCCGGGCCGCTATGGGCCTGGGCGAGATTGCAGATCGGGCGCCACTGGGCATCGTCGAGGATCCGGCAGGTTTCCAGAAACACCTCAAGCGCGGCGGCATGATCGTCCTCTTCCCAGCCATCAAGCTCATCGAAGGCAAGGATCGTGACATCGGCTTCGTCAAGCCCGGCTGCGGCGGGGCTGGCCGCAGCCAGCAGCCCCGCGAGCACCAAAGCCACGAGGCCGCGCATGTCACTCGCCCGTGGCGACGAGCTGCCAGTTCGGGTTGTCCGACCCCATGATGCGGGCAAACGTCCAGCTGTCTTTCTGGCGCTTCACTTCCTTGGGATTGCCCTCGACGATCTCACCCGATTTGTCGCGCACCACCGAGGTCAACTCGCCGATGAAGCGTACCGTGATTTCGCCTTCGCGGGTGGTCGTGTCAAACTCGGCATCCACAAGCTTCAGCTCGCGCATGCCGACGAATTCGGCGTCGATGGTCAGGCCCTGCGCATTGCGCGCTTCGACCACGGAGGCAAAGCTCTCGTAAACGTCATCCGACAGGAACGGCCGGATCTTCGCCATGTCGCCCGCCTCGAAGGCCATAAGGATCATCTCGTAGGCACCGCGCGCGCCGCCGAGGAATTCGCCCACGTTGAACGAAGGCTCAGCCGCCTTCATCGCGGCAAGGGCGGCGGCGGCGGAACTGCCTTCGTCGACGTGATCGGTAATATCGGCATCCGGGCCGCCTTCGATTACTTCGAACCTGTTGCGGCGCGCATCCCGTTCGCCGGCCTGGCGGGTCACCACCGGTTTTTCAAACCCCTCCCGCGTGCCCAGCACGTCGCGCAGGCGCAGGATGAGGAAAATCGCGATGGCGGCGAGCACCAGCAGCTGAATGATCGGGGATGACATATATACCTCTTTCGCGGGCGCCGTTTGAAAACGGGCGTGGACGGCACATATGTAGGCAAGCGGTGGGGTCAAGTCTACCTCGCCGGACCCGTCTCAAGAGGTTGTCATGCCGCTTCTTTTGCTCTTCATCGCGATTCCGCTGATCGAAATCGCTCTTTTCATCCAGGTCGGCGGTGCGATCGGGCTTGGCTGGACGCTGGCAATCGTGCTCGGCACAGCCGTGCTCGGCTCCTGGATGGTGCGTCGGCAGGGCGCCATGGCGCTTGACAGTCTCCGGCGCTCCTTCAGCGCCCTGAACGATCCGACCGAGCCGCTGGCCCATGGTGCGATGATCCTCTTTTCCGGCGCCCTTCTGCTTACGCCGGGGTTTTTCACCGATGCGCTGGGCTTTGCCCTGCTGCTTCCGCCAGTGCGCGCCTGGGTGTTTCGCAAGCTGAGCCAGCGGGTGAAAGTTCAGAGTTTCACGATGGGGCAGCAGACCGATACCCGCTATGCCGATCCGTTCCGCGAAGAGCGCGGCGACGTGATCGACGGCGAGTTCGAAGAAGTCACGCCCGACAAACGCCCGACGCACCAGCCGCCGCGCGGCCCTTCCGGCTGGACAAAACACTGACGACCACGGCGTTGAGGCGGGCAGCCTGACCTGTTAAGGACGATGCGAGTCCGTGAACCAGGAGACAAACATGGCCGACGAAGCCACTACCCCAGAAGCCGCAGCGGAGCAGCCGCAGGTCAAGATGCAGGTGCTGGGCCAATTCATCCGCGATATGTCGTTTGAAAACATCCTCGCGCAGAAGGGCGCGAAAGGTGAGGTCAAACCCGAGCTGAAGGTGGAGGTTGCGCTGGATGCGAAAAAGCGCAGCACCGAGAACCAGTATGAGGTGGTGACCAAGTTCAAGGTCCAGTCGCAGAATGCCGGCACGGCAGAGCCGCTGTTCCTGCTGGAGCTCGACTATGCCGGGATCTTCCATATCGAGAATATCCCCGAAGCCCAGCTTCACCCCTTTCTGCTGATCGAATGCCCCCGGATGCTGTTCCCCTTCGTGCGCCGCATCGTCTCGGATGTGACGCGCGACGGTGGTTTCCCGCCGGTGAACCTCGACTCGGTGGATTTCGTGTCGCTCTACCGGCAGGAGCTCGCGCGCCGCACCGCCGCCGAGCAGGCCGCCGCCCCGACGAACTAAGCGTTCAGCTTTTTCCAAAGCGCGCCGTCGCCCATCGCCTCGACAAAGGCCGTATGGGCGGCGGCCTCTTCTTGCGTGATCCGCGGCGCCAGCGGCGCGGGCCGGGCGCGCGGCCGCCATTCGGTCGTATCCGTCCCGCCACTGGGCGTGGATTGCCGCGTCGGCGCAAGCACCAGGTCGGGCTGGCGGCCGCCGATCAGCTCCAGATAGACTTCGGCCAGGATTTCACTGTCGAGCAGCGCGCCGTGCAGGGTGCGGTGCGAATTGTCGATCCCGAAGCGGCGGCAAAGCGCGTCCAGCGAAGCGGGCGAACCGGGGAATTTCTTTCGGGCGATATCCAGTGTGTCGATCGCGCGCACCATGGGAATGGCGGGCAGATTGCACCAGCCAAGCTCGGCATTGAGAAAGGGCACGTCGAACTTCGCGTTATGGATCACCAGCGCCGCATCGCCGATGAAATCGAGAAAATCCCGGGCGATATCCTGAAACACCGGAAAGTCGCGCAGAAATTCTTCCGACAACCCATGCACTTCGAAGGCCGATTGCGGCATATCGCGCTTGGGATTGATGTATTGATGATAGGTCCGGCCCGTCGGCATGTGGTTGATCAGCTCGACACCGCCGATCTCGACCATACGGTCGCCCGTCTTGGGATCGAATCCGGTGGTTTCCGTGTCGAGCACGATCTCACGCATGGGCCAGCCTCTTTCGGATATCTGCCAGCACAGACTGCACGCCCGCGCGGGCGGCTTCAAGGGTAACACTCTCGATCACGTAATCGGCGCGGGCGCGTTTTTCGGCATCGGGCATCTGTTTGGCCCGGATCGCCTCGAAGGTTTCCGGGTCCATCGTGCCCCGCTCGATCACCCGTTGCCGCTGAAGCTCTTCCGCGGCGGACACGACGACAATGGCATCGACGGTCTTTTCAGCCCCGGTCTCAAACAGGAGCGGCACGTCGACAAGGGCAATATCCGTCTCTAACCCGGCCAGAAACGCTGCACGATCCTGAGCCACCAAAGGATGTACAATAGCCTCGATCCGGCTCAAAGCGGTGGCGTCACGCGCCATCCACGCCTTAAGCGCAGCGCGGTCCACCGCTCCGTTGACGATGGCCTCCGGGCAGACCGCCGCGAGCGGCGCAACGGCTGCACCACCTTGGGCATAGAGCCGGTGAACCGCCGCATCCGCATCCCAGACCGGCACGCCTTCTTCGGCGAACATGTTCGCCGTTGTCGTCTTGCCCATGCCGATTGAGCCGGTCAGGCCGATGACGAAGGGGCGCGTCACGAAGAATATGCCCCGGTCGCCACGGCGCGCGCGGTTTGATCGACCTCCGGCCGGCGCCCATACCAACGCTCAAAGGCGGGCGCGGCCTGATAAAGCACCATGCCGATCCCGTCGACCGGATAGCAGCCCATCTGCATCGCAACGCGCATCAGGCGCGTGATTTCCGGCGCAATGGCCAGATCGCTCACCACTGCGCCGCGCGTCAGCCCGTCCAGCGGCACACGGAAATCCTGCTGCCCGGGCGAGCCGAGCGGGGTGGCGTTCACGATGGTCATCGCGCCTTCCACGATATTGCCGCCCTTCACCCAATCGGTGACCACGATCCGCGTGCCGAACTCGGCGCGCAGCGCCTCGGCGCGGGGGCGGGTGCGGTTGGCGATCCGGATCTCCTCGACGCCCACTTCAAGCAGCGCCGCCACAACCTCGCGCGCGGCCCGGCCCGCTCCGAACACCGCCGCCGGGCCGGATTTCGGGTTCCATCCCTGCGCCCCCTGGCGGATGTTTTCGATAAAACCGTACCCATCGGTGTTATCGGCGTGAATCTTGCCGTCCTTGCGGAAGATGATGGTATTCGCGCCCGACATCAGCGCCGCCCGGTCGGTAATGATATCGGCATGGTCGAGTACGAGGCGCTGGAACGGACGGGTGATGTTGAGCCCGACGAAGCCCGCGCGGGGCAGCACGCGGATGACCTCACCCAGATCGTCGGCACTGATTGTCAGCGGAACATATCGGCCGGGCAGCCCGCTGGCGGACAGCCAATGATCGTAGATGGCGGTAACGGCGCTCTGGTGATCGGCGGACTGAACGACGCCGGCAAGGGGGATCGGTGTGCTTGTCATATTCGAACGTGACCTTTCACGATCAGGTATGACAGGAGCTCGGTCAGCGGCAAACCCAGAACATGGAAGTAATCGCCGTCGATGAGCGAGAACAGGCGCACGCCTTCTTCTTCCAGCTTATATGCGCCGACGGCGTGACGAATACTGTCCCAGTTGCGGGCGACGTAATCGTCAATGTACCCGGCAGACAGATCGCGCATCGTCAGACGCACCACACCGACATGCCGCCAGACCGGCTCGCCGTGTTCATAGATCACCGCAGCCGAGAGCAACCGATGGGTCTGGCCGGAGAGAGCGGCAAGCTGATCGCGTGCCTCACCTTCCGATTGCGGTTTTGACAGGATATCGCCGGCCAGCTCCGCCACCTGATCGCAGCCCAGAACAATAGCCTCCGGGTTTGCGTTGGAAACGCGGCGGGCCTTGTATTCGGCAAGGGCATCGGCAACGTCGCGCGGCGTTGCCTCCTCGGCTTCGAGCGAAACGCGGATCGCGTCTTCGTCGATCCGCGCCGGGATCACCTCGATCTCCAGCCCCGCGTTGCGCAGCAGCGCCGCGCGGATCTGAGAGCCTGATGCGAGGATGAAGCGTTTGGACATGTGAACAGACCTGTGGATTTTTCCGGTGTGTTCCGCGGGATCGCCTGGGCGCTGTTTCGGCCTCGCGGGCAGTGGTGGAACATCCGGCATGATACCGGGCTGGCCGTAAGAGAAAAGTCCACATGTGGAGTTTCAGGCGACGGTTTCAGACGCCACGTGGAGCATCTTGCTTTTCCAACAGGTTTTCCCTTCTATAAAATTAGATAACCACCTGATAAATATTGATAAATTATATGATTCCCCAGCCTCTGCAGACCTTATCCACAAGCTCGTCAGACTGAGGATATCCTGTGAACCATCCGGTAATCCCCGACACGCACAGGCCCTACAAATACATCATCTCTTTCTTTCTTCTTTTCTTTATTTAAGAAGGGTCCGTCCCCGCTGGGCAAGGAAAGGAAAGATCATGTCAGGGTTCCTGGCCGACATATATTTTTGGACCAAGTCACTGCATGTGATCTCCGTTATCACCTGGATGGCCGGGATCTTCTACCTGCCGCGGCTCTACGTGTATCACGTCGAAGGCTATGAAAAGCGCGGGGTGGAACGCGGCAGCGAGATGGATCTGCTGTTTCAAAGGCAGGAACGTCTGCTCCTGAAAGCGATCATGAATCCCTCGCTGATCGCAACATGGATTTTCGGCCTCGCGCTGGTCTTCACCCCGGGGATCATCGACTGGTCGCTGATCTGGCCCTGGGCGAAGGGGCTCTCGGTTATCCTGATGACGTGGTTTCACATGTGGCTTGCGGTGCGGCGCAAGGATTTCGTAAACGGGACGAATACGCTGCCGGGCCGGCGCTACCGGATCATGAACGAGTTTCCAACGATCCTGATGCTGATCATCGTCTTCTCGGTCATCATGAAATTCTGAGCGAGATTGACTCCGCCCCCACGCGGCTCTATCTAGCGCGGCAAGCGGGCCGTCCGGCCCAGGCTGTTTCCCACGACCAGACAGGACCGCGCCTCCGGCGCCGTCAACGGGTGCAATCATGACCGACCGATTGAATCTTTCCGAACTCAAGGCACAAAGCCCCAAGGATCTGCTTGCGCTGGCCGAAGAGCTTGAGATCGAAAACGCCTCGACGATGCGCAAGGGCGAGATGATGTTCTCGATCCTCAAGGAACGGGCGGAAGAGGGCTGGGAGATCGGCGGCGAAGGCGTGCTTGAAGTCCTGCAGGACGGGTTCGGCTTCCTGCGCTCGCCGGAAGCGAACTATCTGCCCGGCCCCGACGATATCTACATGTCGCCCGAGATGATCCGGAAGTACTCGCTGCGCACCGGCGACACGGTCGAAGGCGCGATTTCGGCGCCCGGCGAAAACGAGAACTATTTCGCGATCACCGCGGTCGAAAAGATCAATTTCACCGATCCCGAGACGGCACGCCATAAGGTAGCCTTCGACAACCTGACGCCGCTTCATCCCGATGAACGGCTGAAGATGGAAACCGACGATCCGGCGACGAAAGACCGTTCGGCCCGGATCATCGACCTGGTGGCACCGATCGGCAAAGGCCAGCGTTCGCTGATCGTGGCGCCGCCGCGGACGGGTAAGACGGTGCTTTTGCAAAACATCGCCCATTCGATCTCGGTTAACCATCCGGAATGCTACCTGATCGTTCTGCTGATCGACGAGCGGCCCGAAGAGGTGACCGATATGAAGCGGTCGGTGAAAGGCGAAGTTGTCGCCTCGACCTTCGATGAACCCGCCACCCGGCACGTGGCCGTGGCCGAAATGGTGATCGAAAAGGCCAAGCGGCTCGTTGAGCACAAGCGCGACGTGGTGATCCTGCTCGATTCCATCACCCGTCTTGGCCGCGCCTTCAACACCGTTGTGCCGTCCTCCGGCAAGGTGCTGACCGGCGGTGTCGACGCCAACGCGCTGCAACGGCCGAAGCGGTTCTTCGGTGCCGCCCGGAACATCGAAGAGGGCGGCTCGCTGACCATCATCGCCACCGCGCTGATCGACACCGGCAGCCGGATGGACGAGGTGATCTTCGAAGAATTCAAGGGCACCGGGAACTCGGAAATCGTGCTTGACCGGAAAGTTTCCGACAAGCGGATCTTCCCGGCGATGGATATCCTCAAATCCGGCACAAGGAAGGAAGAGCTTCTTGTCGATCCGAAGGATCTGCAAAAAACCTATGTGCTGCGCCGGATCCTGAACCCGATGGGCACCACCGATGCGATCGAGTTCCTGATTTCCAAGCTCAAGCAGACCAAGAACAACACCGAGTTCTTCGACTCGATGAACGCATAAAATACCTAACCAAATCAAAGGTTTGGATATGGACACGGTTTTCGCGCTGGCATCCGCCCGTGGTCGTGCGGGCGTGGCCGTTATCCGGGTATCCGGGCCGCTGGCTCTGGATGCCGGTATTGCCCTGTGCGGGTCTCTGCCCGGGTCGCGCGGGCTTCGAACGCTGGTAGATGCATCTGGCGAAGTGCTTGATGAAGCGCTGGTGCTTGTGTTCGGCGAAGGCCACAGTTTCACGGGCGAGGCGGTGGTTGAATTCCAGGTGCATGGCTCAACGGCCGTTACCGATGCGCTTCTGCGGCGACTTGGCGAGATTGCCGGGCTCCGGCTCGCGGAACCGGGAGAATTCACCCGCCGGGCGCTGGAGAATGGACGGCTCGATCTCGCCCAGGTCGAGGGCCTTGCCGATCTGATCGACGCCGAGACCGAAGCACAACGTATGCAGGCGCAGCGCGTGCTCTCCGGCGCGCTGGGCAAAAAGGCCGATGAATGGCGGCGCGATCTGATCCGGGCCGCCGCGCTGCTGGAAGCGACGATTGATTTTGCCGATGAAGAGGTGCCGGTGGATGTATCGCCGGAAGTGACGGCGCTGATCGACCGGGTGCAGCAAAGCCTGGCCACAGAGCGCGATGGCGTCGGTATCGCCGAGCGCATCCGTGACGGGTTCGAAGTGGCCATTGTCGGACCTCCGAATGCGGGCAAATCCACCTTGCTCAACGCGCTTGCCGGGCGTGAAGCCGCGATCACCTCTGAGATGGCGGGCACCACGCGCGATGTGATCGAGGTGCGGATGGACCTTGGCGGGCTGCCGGTAACCGTGCTCGATACGGCCGGGCTGCGTGCGACGGATGACCTTGTCGAAGGCATCGGCATCAAGCGCGCGGTTGAGCGGGCCGGGGCCGCCGATCTGCGGGTGTTTCTGCTCAGCGATGGCGAAGCACCCTATGGGATGGAACCGGGGCCGGACGATATCGTGGTGCAGGGCAAGGCCGATCTTGGCCGGCAAGGGTTCGCGGTATCGGGCAGAACCGGCGCGGGCCTCGATGAGCTGGTATCGCGCATTCAAAAAGTGCTGTCGGCGCGTGCCGCCCATGCGGGAACGGCGATCCGTGAGCGGCATCGTCTGGCGATTATCCGCGCGAGCGAGGCTTTGGAAAATGCCCGAATCGAGGTATCGGGTGGGCCGGATCGGGCTGAGTTGGCAGCGGAAGAGCTAAGGTCGGCGGTTCGGGCGCTTGATTCTCTGGTCGGGCGTGTCGATGTTGAGAACATCCTGGACGAGATTTTCGCCAGTTTCTGCCTTGGAAAATAGGCGCTGAGAGGAGCGTGTTTCACGTGAAACATTCGCAGTTCGATGTGATCGTGGTCGGCGGGGGCCATGCCGGCGCTGATGCGGCGCTGGCCTCGGCGCGGCTAGGCGCGCGCACCGCCCTGGTGACGCTGCGCGCCGGCGACCTTGGTGTCATGTCCTGCAACCCGGCCATCGGTGGCTTGGGCAAGGGCCATCTGGTGCGGGAAATCGACGCGCTGGATGGTGCGATGGGCCGTGTGGCCGACAAGGCCGGCATCCAGTTTCGGTTGCTGAACCGGAGCAAGGGGCCCGCCGTGCAAGGCCCACGGGCGCAAGCTGACCGCAAGCTGTATCGCATGGCGATGGCCGAAGAGGTGGCGGGGGCCGAAAACCTCACATTGGTAGAGGGCGAGGTTATCGAGCTTCGGATGGTCGGCGATAGCGTCGCGGGGGTGAAGCTGGGCGATGGCAGCGAGCTGACATCCGGCGCCGTGGTGTTGACCACCGGCACATTCCTGCGCGGCGTGATCCATATCGGTGATGAGCGGCGCGAAGCCGGCCGGATGGGCGACCGCGCGTCGGTTCCCCTGGCCGAGCAGATCGGCGCTTTCGGCCTGCCGCTGGGCCGGCTCAAAACCGGCACGCCACCGCGGCTCGACGGCAAGACGATCAACTGGGATATCCTCGAAGAACAGCCCGGTGATGATGACCCGGAAGTGTTTTCCTTCATGAACACCCGGCCTTTCGTCCGGCAGGTGGCCTGCGGGATTACCCATACAAATCCCGAAACCCACGAAATCATTCAGGAAAACCTCGACAAGTCGGCGATGTATGGCGGTCATATCGAGGGCGTCGGGCCGCGTTATTGCCCCTCCATCGAAGATAAGGTGGTGCGGTTTGCCGATAAATCGTCGCACCAGATTTTCCTCGAACCAGAAGGGCTGGAGGACGATACGGTCTATCCGAACGGGATTTCGACCTCGCTGCCGGTGGATGTGCAGGAGCGCTACGTGCACTCGATCCGGGGGCTGGAAGAGGTGCGCATTCTGCAGCCGGGCTATGCGATTGAATATGATTACGTCGATCCGCGCGCGCTGAGCGGCACGCTGGAGCTGCGGGATGTGCCGGGGCTGTTTCTGGCCGGGCAGATCAACGGCACGACGGGCTATGAAGAGGCGGCGGCGCAGGGCGTGGTGGCCGGCTTTAACGCGGCGCTGAAGGCGCAGGGCCGTGAGCCGGTGATCTTCAGCCGGGTCGAGTCCTATATCGGAGTGATGATCGACGATCTGGTTACCCGGGGGGTGACGGAGCCTTACCGCATGTTCACCTCCCGCGCCGAATTCCGCCTGTCGCTTCGGGCTGACAATGCCGATCAGCGGCTGACCCCGATGGCGATGGCGCTGGGCGCTGTTTCCGAGCGGCGGCGTGTGGCGTTTGAGCGGAAGATGGAGGCGCTCGGGTCGGCCAGGGCCGCGCTTGAGGCCATCAGCTTTACGCCGAAAGCAGCGCGCGCTGCTGGCGCAAAGGTCTCGGAGGATGGCAGCCGGCGCACGGGCTACGAGCTTTTGTCGATTGCCGGGGTAACCTTCGATCAGGTTGCGCAGGCCGAGCCGTCGCTTTCCGGCGTGGCGCCGGACATCCGGGCGCAGATCGCCAAGGACGCACTCTATGCCAATTACATTGCACGGCAGAAAAAAGAGGTCGAAGCGTTGCAGCGGGATGAGGCCCAGCGGATTCCGGCGAATTTCAACTATGCGGCGCTGGATGGGCTGACCAATGAAATCGTGACGAAGCTCAGCCGCGCGCGGCCAGAGACCATTGCTCAGGCCGGGCGAATCGAGGGGATCACGCCGGCAGCGCTGACCTTGATCCTGGCGAAGCTGCGTCAGGCCGACAGGGCCAAATCCGCATGAGCGGGCGGGCTGCCTTCGAGGCGGCGCTGAGTGTTTCACGTGAAACAACGGATCGGCTCGAGATCTATGCGGCGCTTCTGGAAAAGTGGAATCCCGCGATCAATCTCGTGGCGAAATCCACGATTTCCGCGCTGTGGACCCGTCATTTCCTTGATTCCGCGCAGGTTTTTGAGCTTGGCGCACCGGGTGCACGTCTCTGGGCCGATATTGGAACAGGGGGCGGGTTCCCCGGCTTGATCGTTGCAATTCTGGCGCAGGAGTTGCGGCCCGGACTGAAGGTTATCTGTATCGAAAGCGACCAGCGCAAAGCGACGTTTCTGCGCACGGTGGTACGCGAAACCGGAATTTCGGCAGAGGTGATCGCGAAGCGAATCGAAGAAGTGGAGCCGCTGGGTGCCGATGTGATCTCGGCCCGGGCGCTGGCGCCGCTGCCCGATCTTTTGCGTTTTGCCGGGCGTCATTTGCGGGATGGCGGCGAGGCGATTTTTCTCAAAGGGGCAGGGTATCGTGGCGAAGTTTCCGAATCCCTTGAAACCTGGTCCTTCCGAATGGATACATACCCGAGCAAGACCGATCCCGACGCAACCATCCTGACAATCGGAGACATCCACCGTGTCTGACCCCGCCCGGCCGAATGGCCCAAAGATCATCGCGATCACCAACCAGAAGGGGGGCGTCGGCAAGACGACGACAACGATCAACCTTGGCGCGGCGATGGCTGCGGAGGGGCTGAACGTTTTGCTCGTCGATCTCGATCCGCAGGGCAATGCCTCTACCGGGCTTGGCATCGAGGCAAAGGCGCGGGAACGCAGCACCTATGACTTGTTGCTGGATGAGATGCCGCTACATGATGTAGTACAAGAAACCGATATCGACGGGCTCTGGATCGCGCCAGCGACGACCGATCTTTCCTCGGCGGATATCGAGCTGGTCTCCAACGAGAAGCGTATTCATCTGCTGCACGACGCCTTGCGCGCACCCGATGTGGCCGATCTGGGGCTGGATTTCATCCTGATCGACTGCCCGCCCTCGCTGAACCTTCTGACGGTCAACGCGATGGTGGCCGCGCATTCGGTGCTGGTGCCGCTGCAAAGCGAGTTTTTTGCGCTGGAGGGGCTGTCGCAGCTCATGCTGACGATCCGCGAGGTGCGGCAGACGGCGAATGCGGATTTGCGGATCGAGGGTGTGGCGCTGACGATGTATGACAGTCGCAACAACCTTTCAAAGCAGGTCGAGGCGGATGCCCGCGACAACCTTGGCGACATTGTTTTCAAGACGGTGATTCCGCGCAACGTGCGCGTGAGCGAGGCGCCGTCTTTCGCAATGCCGGTTTTGAACTATGATCCGCTTTCCAAGGGCAGCATCGCCTATACGGCGCTGGCCCAGGAAGTGATCGCGCGCAGGTGAGGAGAGGCAGATGAGCAAGAAACCGACACGCGGGCTTGGCCGGGGGCTTTCGGCCCTGATGGCAGATGTGGCCGAAACCTCGCATGAAGAACCTACTGGCGAGGCCAGCGCACCGGCGCGGCGGGCGGACCAGATGATCGCCATTGAGCAGATCGTGCCGAATCCCGATCAGCCGCGGCGGCAGTTCACGCAAGATCAGCTTGAGGATCTCGCGGCCTCGATCCGTGAAAAGGGCGTGATCCAGCCGCTCATCCTGCGCCGCACGGGTCGCGACGGGGTGTATGAGATCGTCGCGGGCGAACGGCGCTGGCGGGCGGCGCAGATGGCGCAGCTTCATGCGGTCCCCGCCCTGATCCGCGATTATACCGACACCGAAGCGCTGGAAATCGCGATTATCGAAAACATCCAGCGGGCCGACCTGAATGCCGTGGAAGAAGCTGCCGGGTATCGCGAGCTGATGGACCGGTTTGGTCATACCCAGGAAAAGCTGGCCGAAGCGCTGGGAAAAAGCCGGCCGCATATCGCCAACATGCTGCGGCTTCTGAACTTGCCGGAGGATGTGCTTGACCTTCTGCGCAAGGGCGCGCTGTCGGCCGGGCATGCCCGGGCGCTGATCACGGCGGAAGACCCGTCGGCGCTGGCGGCGCAGGTTGTGGCCAGAGGGCTCTCGGTACGCGAGGTCGAGCGGCTGGCAAAAGCGCCGAAAAAGGCCGAGAAGCCCACACCGCAGCCGAAAACGCGGGAGAAGGATGCCGATACCGTCGCTCTGGAGCACGATCTTTCCGCCGCGCTGGGCATGAAAGTGTCGATCGACCACAGGCCGGGGCAGGAGGCGGGGAGTATGACGATCCGCTATGCCACGCTGGATGGGCTCGACGATCTGTGCCGCAAGCTTGGCGGCTGATCACTCCGGCAGCAATGCCGCGATGATCTGGTTCAGAACCGCGCGGCCCTCATGAGTCGCACGCAGCATATGACCGTCTTTCAGAAGTAGCCCGATTTCACACAACTCATTGATTTTGCTTTGTTTTATCTCCTCTCCGAGAGCGGTGATCCGCGCAAGATCGGTGCCCTCCAGGGTGCGAAGGCTCATCATCAGATACTCACCGGCATGATCCTTGCGGGAGAGGGCATCGCGCAGGGTCTCGCCGGTGCCGTTCTGCGCCACGAGATCGAGCCAGCGGGCCGGCGACAGTTCGGTTTCCGTCGCGTAGCGCGTGCCGTTGTGGGTGATCCGCCCATGTGCGCCGGGGCCGATCCCCAGATAGTCACCGCCGCGCCAATAAATCAGGTTGTGCCGCGATTCCTGGCCGGGTTTGGCATGATTAGAGACTTCATAGGCGGGCAACCCGGCAGCCTCGCACAGCTCCTGCGTGGCGAAATACATATCGGCCGCGATATCCTCGTCGGGCAGGCCGGGCAGCTTGCCGCGCCGGAACCGGTCGCCAAAGGCGGTGCCGTCTTCGATGGTCAATTGGTAGAGCGAGAGGTGATCTGGGCCGAAGGCCAGGGCGCGGGCGAGTTCGGCCTGCCAATCCGCGAGCGACTGATGCTGGCGGGCATAGATCAGATCGAAATTCACCCGTTCGAAGGTGGATTTCGCCACGTCCAGCGCGCGCAGTGCCTGTTCCACGTCATGCAGCCGCCCCAGCGCCCGCAGATCGGCATCGTTGAGCGCCTGCACGCCAAGCGAGACGCGATTCACCCCCGCCGCGCGATATCCGGCAAAGCGCTCGGCCTCGACGGACGAGGGGTTCGCCTCCAGCGTGATTTCCAGATCATTGGCCAGCCGCCAGTGATCCGGCAGTCTTTCAAGGATCGCGCCGACAAGGCCGGGCGGCATGAGCGATGGGGTGCCGCCGCCGAAATAGACGGAATTGAGTACGCGGCCCGCGGTTTCCGCGCCGGTCCGGTCCAGTTCGGCGAGATAGGCGGTTTGCCAGCGGTCGAAGTCGATCTGCGAGGTTACATGGCTGTTGAAATCGCAATAGGGGCATTTGGCGGCACAGAAGGGCCAATGGATGTAGAGGCCAAAGCCGCCGTGCCGCCAATCGTCAGCCAAAGCAGCCCTCGACGAATTTGGCAAAGGCCACAGCGCGGTGGCTCATCTCGTGTTTCTCCGCCGGGTCCATCTCGCCGAAGGTTTCCGTCTTTCCGTCGGGCAGGAAAACCGGGTCGAAGCCAAAGCCGTTTTCACCCCGCATCGGCCAGACCACCCGGCCAAATACCCGGCCCTCGAAAATCTCGTCATGCCCGTCGGGCCAGGCGAGGCAGAGCGTGGCGTTGAACGAGGCGCGGCGCGGTTCGGGCGCGTGTTTTTCCTCAAGCAAGGTCCAGACCTTCGTCATCGCCATGACGAAATCGCGCCCGTTCGGCGTTTCGGCCCAGTCGGCGGTGTAGACGCCCGGCGCTCCGTCCAGCGCATCGACCATGATGCCGCTGTCATCAGACAGGGCGGGCAGGCCGGACTTTTGCGCCGCGTAATGCGCCTTGATCCGGGCATTGCCGGCGAAGGTATCTTCGGTTTCTTCCGGTTCGTCGAAGCCGAGATCGCCCGCCGAGATGACCTCGACGCCGAAAGGCTCCAGCAGCGCACGGATCTCGCGCACCTTTCCGGCGTTATGCGTGGCAAGCACGAGCTTGTCGCCGGTGAACCTGCGGCTCATGCCACCGCTGCTTTCTGGGCTTCGACCAGCTCCGAAACACCCTTATCGGCCAGCTCCATGAGCCGCGCCATCTGTTCATGGGTGAAGGTCGCGCCCTCGGCCGACATCTGCACCTCGATCAACCGGCCCGCGCCGGTCATCACGAAATTGCCGTCCACACCTGCTTCGCTGTCTTCCGGGTAGTCCAGATCGAGCACGGTCTGCCCGGCATAGATGCCGCAGGATACCGCGGCGACCGGGGCCAGCAGCGGATCGGTGGTGATATCGCCCGCTTTCAGCAGCTTGTTCACTGCAAGGCGCAGCGCCACCCAGCCGCCGGTGATCGAGGCGCAGCGGGTGCCGCCATCGGCCTGGATCACGTCGCAATCGACGGTGATCTGACGTTCGCCCAAAGCCTGCCGGTCGACGCCTGCGCGCAGGCTGCGGCCGATCAGGCGCTGGATTTCAACCGTGCGCCCACCCTGTTTGCCGGCGGCCGCCTCGCGGCGCATCCTGGTATTGGTGGCACGCGGCAACATGCCGTATTCGGCGGTCACCCAGCCCTGGCCGGAATTGCGCATGAAGGGCGGCACCCGCTCTTCGATGGTCGCGGTGCAGAGCACATGGGTATCGCCCACCTTGATCATGCAGGAGCCTTCGGCGTGCTTGGTCACCCCGGTCTCAATTGAAATCGGGCGCATTTCGTCTATCTTTCGACCGGATGGGCGCATGAGAAGTCCTTCCTTTTCGTTTTGCGGTGGAGTCTCACGGCCTTTGCCAAAAGGCAAGCCTGAACGGGGTAGCGACGAGTGGCACATGGCTGGTAGCCCGATTATCGACGAGCTGAACGAACGGTCGCGCGAAGTGTTTCGCCGGCTGGTCGAGGCTTATCTGGAAACCGGCGAGCCTGTCGGGTCGCGCACGCTGACCGAGGCGATGACCGAAAAGGTTTCGCCCGCCACGGTGCGCAACGTGATGCAGGATCTCGAATTCATGGGGCTTCTGAACAGCCCGCATGTCTCCGCCGGGCGCGTGCCGACGCAAACCGGGCTCCGGCTTTTTGTCGACGGGCTGCTTGAGGTGAGCGATCTGAACGCGGATGACCGGGCCAAGATCGACGCGACGGTAAAATCCAACAGTGCCGATATGGGCACCCTGATGGACCGCGTGGGCGCCGCGCTGTCGGGTATCACGGCGGGCGCGAGTCTGGTGTTGACGCCGAAGCACGAGGAAGCGCCAATCAGCCATATCGAATTCGTCCCGCTTGGCGCGGAGCGGGCGCTGGCGGTTATCGTCTTTTCCGATGGGCACGTGGAAAACCGGCTGTTTCATCCGCCCGCAGGGCAAACGCCCGCGTCGATGCGCGAGGCGGCAAACTTTCTCAACGCGATCGCCGAGGGCAAGACCATCGGTGAATTGCGCAAAGCGATCGAAACCGAGATCGCCGCGCGCCGTCAGGAGCTGGACGGGCTGGCGCAGGAGCTGATCGACACCGGCATCGCGCTGTGGATGGACGAGGAGGGCCGTCACGAGCGCCTGATCGTGCGAGGCCGGGCGAATCTGATCTCATCGGGGGCCGAGGCGGTGGACCTCGACCGGGTGAAAACGCTGTTCGACGACCTCGAACGCAAGCGCGATATCGCCGACTTTCTCGAACTGGCCGAAAGCGCCGAAGGCGTGCGCATTTTTATTGGCTCGGAGAACAAGCTTTTTTCACTTTCCGGTTCCTCTCTGGTGGTTTCTCCCTATATGAACGCTGACCGTAAGATCATCGGCGCCGTGGGTGTGATCGGGCCGACTCGCCTCAATTATGGGCGGATCGTGCCGATCGTGGATTACACGGCGCAACTGGTCGGGAAGCTGATTTCCGACCGGGGCAAAGGGTAGAGAGATGGCTGACGCGAAGAAAATGCAGGACGACCTTTCCGACGTAGAGGCGGCGATTCAGGAGATTCTGGATAGCGACAATGAACCCGTTGATATGACGGAAGACCTCGACGCGGCGACAGACGAAGACGAGATCGCGGAGCTGACCGCCCAGCGCGACGAATTCCGCGATAAATTCATGCGGGCGCTGGCCGATGCGGAGAACTCGCGCAAACGCAGCGAGCGTGACCGGCGCGAGGCCGAGCAATATGGCGGCTCGAAGCTCGCGCGCGATATGTTGCCGGTCTACGACAACATGAAGCGCGCCATTGAGGCGGTGAATGACGAGTTGCGCGGTCAGGCCGCCGGTCTGATCGAAGGCGTCGAGCTGACGATGCGCGAGCTGCGCAACATCTTCGAAAAGCACGGCATCCGGGTGATCGCGCCCGTGGTGGGCGAGAATTTCGATCCGCAGATCCACGAGGCGATGTTCGAGGCGCCGGTGCCCGGCACGGTGGCGGGCCAGATCATCCAGGTGATGGATGAAGGCTTCATGTTGCATGACCGGCTCTTGCGGCCGGCGAAAGTGGGCGTTTCCTCGACGCCGGCGTAAGGCTCAGCCTTTCGCAAGCGCCTTCAGCTCGTAAATCAGGTTCAGGGCATCCCGGGGCGAAAGCTCATCGGGATGCACTTCCGCGAGCCGGGTATCCAGCGCGGAATGTTCCGGCTTCGGCGCCGCGGCGATGGCGGGCGTGGCCGAGAACAGCGGCAGATCGTCGATCAGCGCCCGTGCTCCGGTGCCGCCCTCCCGCTCGCCCTTTTCCAGTGCTTCGAGCACCACACGCGCGCGCTCCACGACCGAGGCGGGCAGGCCCGCGAGCTTTGCCACCTGCACGCCATAGGAGCGGTCCGCCGCCCCCTTGCGGACTTCATGCAGGAAGATCACCTCGCCCTCCCATTCCTTCACCGCGATGGTGGCGTTGTCGACGCCCTCCAGATCCTGCGCAAGCTGGGTCAGCTCGTGGTAATGCGTGGCGAAGAGGGCGCGGCAGCGGTTTACTTCATGCAGATGTTCGAGCGTCGCCCAGGCGATGGAAAGCCCGTCCCAGGTGGCGGTGCCGCGCCCGATCTCATCGAGGATCACCAGCGCGTTGTCATCGGCCTGGTTCAAGATCGCGGCGGTTTCGACCATTTCGACCATGAAGGTCGAGCGGCCACGGGCCAGATCGTCCGACGCACCGACGCGACTGAAAAGCTGCGAGACAAGGCCGATATGTGCCGCCCGCGCGGGCACATAGCTGCCAGCCTGCGCCAGCAGGGCGATGAGTGCGTTCTGGCGCAGAAAGGTCGACTTACCAGCCATGTTCGGGCCGGTGAGCAGCCAGATATCGGCGCCGTCCGAACCATCGGCCAGCGCGCAATCATTGGCGATGAACGGCTCGCCGCCCTGCGCGCGCAGCGCCTTTTCCACAACCGGATGCCGTCCGCCGGTCACCTCGAAGGCACGGCTCTCATCCACCTTCGGTTTGCACCAATCCTCGGTCGCGGCAATCTCCGCCAGGGCGGCGGCCACGTCGATCTCGGCCAGCCCCCGGGCCGTGTCGCCAAGCGGACCGGCCCGGCCGAGAATTGCCGCGCGCAGTTCTTCAAACAGCCGCTTTTCGATCTCCAGCGCGTGGTTGCCGGCGTTCAGGATCTTGGTTTCCATCTCGCTCAGTTCCACTGTCGTGAAGCGCACGGCATTGGCGGTGGTCTGGCGGTGGATGAAGGTTTCGCTGAGCGGAGGCGAGAGCATCTTTTCGGCGTGCGTTGCCGTGGTTTCGATGAAATAGCCCAGCACGTTGTTGTGCTTGATCTTGAGGCTCTGGATCCCGGTGAGCCGGGCAAAATCGGCCTGCATGGCGGCGATAACGCCGCGCCCTTCGTCTCTAAGCTTGCGGGATTCGTCCAGTTCCGGATCATATCCCGCCGCGATGAAGCCGCCATCGCGGGTGAGCAAGGGCGGTTCGGCCACCAATGCCTCGTCAAGCAGGGCGAGCAATTCGTCATGGCCGATCAGCGCGGCGGCGGCTTGCTGGAGAATACCGGGCGCGCCAGAGGGGCTGAGCCGGGCCGAAATGTCGCCCGCCGCGTCCAGCCCGCCGCGAATGGCCGCCATATCGCGCGGGCCGCCCCGCTCAAGCGACAGGCGCGAAAGGGCGCGGTCGATATCCGGCGTCTTGCGCAGACTGTGGCGCAGATCGTCGCGCAAGCGCGCGTGCTCCAGCAGAAATTCAACCGTTTCAAGCCGCTGCGTTACGGTTTCCAGATCGCGCGAGGGGCTGGAGATCCGGCGTTCGAGCAGCCGCCCGCCGCCCGCCGTCACCGTCCGGTCAATCGTGGCCAGCAATGCGCCATCGCGGCGGCCGGAGAGCGAATGGGTGATTTCCAGATTGCGTCGGGTGGCGGCGTCGATCTGCATCGCCCGGCTCGCGCTTTCCTTCACCGGCGGGCGCAGGAGCGGCAGCTTTCCTTTCTGGGTGATGTCGAGATATTCGACGATCGCCCCCATCGCCCCCAGCTCGGCCCGGCTGAAGCCGCCAAAGGCATCGAGCGTGCCCACGCCATAAAGCGCGGTCAGCCGCCCTTCGGCTGCGGTCGAGTCAAAGGCCGCCCGGCCAAGCGGCGTGCTCGACGCGCCGGATTCAGACACTATTCCGTGCAAATCCGTGTCATCCGCCTCGCTCATCACCACTTCGCGCGGGGCAAGCCGGGCCAGCTCCGGCCCAAGGCGGGCGGGCGTCGTTTCCATCACCCGGAACGCGCCGGTCGAGATATCGACCCAGGCCAGCGCCGCCTCGTCGCGCACAGCGTTATAGGCGGCAAGGTAATTGTGGCGGCGCGCGTCGAGCAGGCTTTCCTCGGTCAGCGTGCCGGGGGTGACCAGGCGCACCACATCGCGTTTCACCACCGATTTCGAGCCGCGCTTCCTGGCTTCCGCCGGGTCCTCGATCTGCTCGCAGACGGCAACGCGAAAGCCCTTGCGGATCAGCGTGAGCAAATAGCCCTCGGCGGCATGAACCGGCACGCCGCACATCGGAATGTCTTCGCCGAGATGCTTGCCGCGTTTGGTCAGCGCGATGTCGAGCGCCTCCGCGGCTGCCTTCGCATCGTCGAAGAACAGCTCGTAGAAATCGCCCATCCGGTAGAACAGCAGCGCTTCGGGGTAGCCGGACTTGATGTCCAGATACTGCGCCATCATCGGCGTTACCGTTTCGCCAGCCACGATATCCCCCGGATGTTCGTTCGCGCCAGACTAGGGTGCCCGCGTGAGAGGGAAAAGCCCCTCAGGTGTTTTTCCGCCGCGAGACCCAGTTCCAGCTCGTGCTGCACATATCGTCAAGCCCGCGTTCGGCCTGAAAGCCGAGCACCTGCGCGGCCTTCGCCGGATCGGCATAGCACGAGCCCACATCACCCGCGCGCCGGGGCGCGATGACGTAAGCCAGATCGTGGCCGCAGGCGCGTTCATAGGCGTGAAGCATGTCGAGCACCGAATAGCCGGTGCCGGTGCCAAGATTGACCGTATGGCTCGTGCCGGTTTCGATCAGCGCGCGCACCGATTGCACATGGCCGCGCGCAAGATCGACCACATGGATGTAATCGCGCACGCCGGTGCCGTCGGGCGTGTCGTAATCGTTGCCGAACACGCTGAGCTTTTCGAGTTCGCCGGTGGCGACCTTGGCGATATAGGGCATCAGGTTGTTGGGGATGTCGTTCGGGTCTTCGCCGATCAGCCCGGTATCATGCGCGCCTGCCGGGTTGAAGTAGCGCAGCGTGCCGAAGGCCCAGCGCGGGTCGGAGGCGGCGATTTGTTCCAGCGTTTGCTCGCAGACCAGCTTGGTGAAGCCATAGGTATTGGTGTAGCCGCGCGGCGCATCTTCCGGGATCGGCAGCATCTCGGCCTCGCCATAGACCGTGGCGGAGGAGGAGAAGACCAGCCGCCACACATCGGCCGCGCGCATCGCATCAAGCATGGTGATCAGGCCCGATACGTTCGTCTGGATATATTCCAGCGGTTTTTCGGCGCTCTCGCCCACGGCTTTCAGCGCGGCGAAATGGATCACGGCGGCAATCTCGTTTTCGGAAAAGACCCGGTCGAGCGCCGCGCGGTCCAGAACGTCGCCGGTATAGCAGGTGACCGGCGCGCCGGTGATCACTTCCAGCCGTTCGAGCACATCGGGCCGGGAGTTGGAAAAATTGTCGAAGATAACCACCTCGTAGCCCGCCGCCACGAGTTCGCAATAGGTGTGCGAGCCGATATAGCCGGCGCCACCGGTCAACAGGATCTTTTCTGCCAAAACGCTGCCTCCATGAATCTCGCCGCACCTTATCCGGGGCGCGAAAGAGATTCACCCGTGAAACGCGCCCGTATTGCAATTGTATTGAGCCGCCATGGTCGGCCAGCTATGACGGGCGCGATGACGACGATCGAAAGCGAGAAAATGAGCAACTCCCGAGTGACCCGCGAAGAGGCCCTGCAGTATCATCACGAGCCGACGCCGGGGAAGTTCGACATCACCCCCTCCGTGCCGATGACGACGCAACGCGATCTGAGCCTTGCCTACTCGCCCGGCGTGGCCGTTCCCTGCGAAGCGATCCACGAAAACCCTGAAACCGCCTATGATTACACCAACAAGGGCAATCTGGTGGCGGTGATCTCCAACGGCACCGCGGTGCTTGGCCTTGGCAACCTGGGCGCGCTCGCCTCGAAGCCGGTGATGGAGGGCAAGGCGGTGCTGTTCAAACGTTTCGCCGATGTGAACGCCATCGACATCGAGCTCGACAGCATCGACGTGGACGAGATCGTGAAGGCGGTGAAGCTGATGGAGCCCACCTTCGGCGGCATCAACCTCGAAGATATCAAGGCGCCCGAATGCTTCATCATCGAACAGCGCCTGAAGGAAGAGATGGATATTCCGGTCTTCCATGACGATCAGCATGGCACGGCCGTGATCACCGCGGCGGGGCTGCTCAACGCGCTCGAAATGTCGGGCAAGAAGATCGAGGATGTGAAGATCGTGCTGAACGGCGCTGGCGCTGCCGGGATCGCCTGCATCGAGCTTGTGAAGGTCATGGGCGCGCGGCACGAAAACTGCATTGTCTGCGACACCAAGGGCGTGATCTACCAGGGCCGCACCGATGGCATGAACCAATGGAAATCGGCCCATGCGGTGAAAACCGACCGGCGCACGCTCGAAGAGGCGATGGACGGCGCCGATGTGTTCCTCGGCGTGTCGGCCAAGGGCGCCGTGACGCAGGAGATGGTCAAGCGCATGGCCCCCGATCCGGTGATCTTCGCGATGGCCAACCCCGATCCGGAGATCACCCCGGAAGAGGCGCATGAGGTGCGCCCCGATGCGATCGTGGCGACGGGACGGTCGGACTACCCCAACCAGGTCAACAACGTGCTTGGCTTCCCCTACCTGTTCCGCGGCGCGCTCGATATTCATGCCCGCGCGATCAATGACGAGATGAAGATCGCCTGCGCCAAAGCGCTGGCGGCCCTCGCCCGTGAGGATGTGCCCGACGAGGTGGCCGTGGCCTATGGCAAAAAGCTCACCTTCGGGCGCGACTACATCATTCCCACGCCGTTCGATCCGCGCCTGATCTACACGATCCCGCCAGCCGTGGCGAAGGCGGGCAGCGATTCCGGCGTGGCGCGCAGGCCGATCATCGACATGGAGCGCTACACCGCGAACCTGAAATCGCGGATGGACCCGACCTATTCGATCATCCGTTCGCTCAATGCCCGTGCCCGTGCGGCGCAGGCGACGATGATCTTTGCCGAGGGCGACGACCCGCATGTGCTGCGCGCCGCCGTCGCCTATCAGCGCGGCAATTTCGGCAAGGCGCTGGTGGTGGGCCGCGAGGCCGATGTGAAACAGAAGCTCGAAGCGGCGGGCCTGGGCGATGCGGTGCCCGAGCTGGAGGTGGTGAACGCCGCCACCACCGAGCATCTGGCCGAATACAAGGCGTTCCTCTACCAGCGGCTCCAGCGTAAGGGCTTCGACCGGCACGACATTCACCGCCTCGCCGCGCGTGACCGGCACGTCTTCTCGTCGCTGATGCTGGCGCATGGCCATGGCGACGGTCTGATCACGGGCGCGACCCGCAAATCGGCGCATGTGATGGATCTGATCAACCATGTCTTCGACGCCAAGGCCGAGGATGGAGCGGTGGGGATCACCGCGCTTCTGCACAAGGGGCGGATCGTGCTGATCGCCGATACGCTGGTGCATGAATGGCCCGACGAGCACGATCTGGCCGATATCGCCGAGCGTGCCGCCGCCGTCGCGCGCAGCCTCGGGCTGGAGCCACGCGTGGCCTTTGCCAGCTTTTCCACCTTCGGTTACCCGATCTCGGAACGCGCCGAGAAGATGCACCTTGCGCCCGATGTGCTCGACGAGCGCGGCGTGGATTTCGAATACGACGGCGAGATGACCGCCGACGTGGCGCTCAATCCCGATGTCATGGCGCGCTATCCGTTCTGCCGCCTCTCGGGTCCGGCCAATATTCTGGTGATGCCGGCGCGGCATTCCGCCTCGATCTCGGTGAAGATGATGCAGGAGCTTGCCGGCGCCACGGTGATCGGCCCGATTCTCGCGGGCGTCGAAAAGCCGATCCAGATCTGCTCGACCAACTCCACCGCGAATGACATTCTGAACATGGCGGTGCTCGCGGCGAACAAGGTGGGCGGATGACGGTCTTCAATCTCGGCTCGATCAATGTGGACCGGTTCTACCGGGTGCCGCACCTGCCCGAGCCGGGCGAGACGCTGCCCGCGACGGCGCATGAAGTCGGCCTTGGCGGCAAGGGCGCCAACCAGTCGGTTGCCGTGGCGCGGGCGGGATCGCCGGTGCGCCATATCGGCATGATCGGGCAGGACAATTCCTGGGTGCTCGACCGCCTCGCCGGGTTTGGCGTGGATGTGGCGCATATCGGCCGCGGCGCGGGCCATACCGGCCATGCGATCATCAATGTCGACGATGCGGGCGAAAACGCCATCGTCACCTTTGCCGGCGCGAATTATCACCAGTCGCCCGAGGCGATTGCGGCTGCGCTGGCCGAAGCGTCGGCCGGCGACATCTTCATGTTTCAGAACGAAGTGTCGGACAAGCCGCTCGCGGCGCGGATTGCGCGTGAAAAGGGCCTGTTCGTGGTGTATTCGGCCGCGCCGTTCAAACCGGAGGTGGTCGAAGAGCTGATGCCCTTCGTCGATCTGCTGGTGCTGAACGAGATCGAGGCCGGGCAGCTTTCGCAAACACTGGGCCTGCCGGTCGAGCAAATCCCGGTGCCCAACCTGCTGATCACCCGTGGCGCCGAGGGCGCGACCTGGCGCGATCAGGCAACCGGCGAAGCCGTCGCGGTGCCTGCTTTCAGGGTCGATCCGGTGGATACCACCGGCGCCGGCGATTGCTTCATCGGCTACACGATTGCCGGGCTCGATCAGGGGTTGGGCCGGGCCGAGGCGCTGCGTCTTGGCGCGGCGGCTTCGGCGGTGAAAGTCACCCGCAAAGGCACCGCCGACGCGATCCCGTCGCGCGCCGATGTTGATGCGTTTTTGGCAGGAACAGAGACGAAATGACCGATCACGTCAGCGCCCACCAGGCTGTGGAAGACAGCCGGAACGATACCGTGTTGCTCTGGCTCAACGGCAAGGTGCTGCCGAAGGCGGAGGCGCTGGTTTCGGTCTACGATTCCGGCTTCATGCTGGGCGATGGCGTCTGGGAAGGGCTTCGGCTCTACGATGGGCGCTGGGCCTTTGTCGACGAGCATCTCGACCGTCTGTTCGAGGCGGCCAAAGCCATCGACCTCGATATCGGCATGAGCCGCGACGAGGTGTTTGCCGCGCTGGAAGACACCCGCGCCGCGAACGGGATGCAGACCGATGCCCATGCCCGGCTGATGGTTACGCGGGGGGTGAAAACCCGGCCCTTCCAGCACCCGGCACTTAGCCAGCAAGGGCCAACCGTGGCCATCATCATGGAGCATTCCAGGCCGGCCCTGCCGCGCCCGATCCGCATGGCGACGGTGCCGCATATCCGGGGCCTGCCGATGACGCAGGACCCCAAGCTCAATTCGCATTCCAAGCTCAACTGTATCCTTGCCGCCATCGACGCTGAAAAGGCCGGGGCGGACGAGGCGCTGATGCTCGATGTGCATGGTTTCGTGAACACCACGAATTCATGCAATTTCTTCATCGTCCGAAAGGGCGAGGTTTGGACCTCGACGGGCGATTACTGCATGAACGGGATCACCCGCGCGAAGGTGATCCAGCTCTGCCGCGAGGCCGGCATTCCGGTTTTCGAGAAGAACTATTCCCTGGTCGAGACCTACGGCGCGGATGAAGCCTTTCTTACCGGCACCTTCGGCGCGCAAATGCCGGTGGGGGTGATCGACGGGCGGGTGATCGGAACGGGAGAACTCGGGCCGGTGACGGAGCGCATTCGGGCGCTCTACAAGGCGCTGATCGAGCATGGCCGGGTTTGATGCGGATCGCGATGTGGTCCGGCCCACGCAATCTGTCGACGGCGATGATGTATGCCTTCGCCGCACGCGGCGATATGGCGGTGGCCGATGAACCTTTCTATGCGGCCTATCTTGCGGCGACGGGTCTCGATCACCCGATGCGCGCCGAGGTGATCGCCTCGCAGCCTACAGATCCGGCACAGGTGGTGGCGCAACTCACAGGCCCTGTTCCGGCTGAAAAACCGCATTTCTACCAAAAACACATGTGCCAGCACATGATCCCGGAGATGCCGCGCGAGTGGATGGCCGAGGTCGTGAACGTGTTTCTGATCCGCCACCCGGCGCGGGTGATTGCGAGCTTCGGCGCGAAATACGATGCGATGACGCTGGCCGATATCGGCTTCACCCAGCAGAGTGAGCTGTTCGAATATGTGCAGGCGCTGGGCCAGATGCCGGTGGTGATCGACAGCGCCGATATCCGCCGCGATCCCGGGCGGATGCTGCGCGCCCTGTGCGAAGCGATCGGGCTGGACTGGACCCCTGCGATGCTGTCCTGGCCCGAAGGCGGCCACCCGGACGATGGCATCTGGGCCCCGGTCTGGTATGGCAGCCTGCACAAGACCACCGGCTTTGCCGGGCCGGAGGGCGATGCGCCCGTGCTGAAAGGCAAGGCCGCGGCCTTGCTGGAGGCGGCTCTGCCGCATTACGAGCGCCTGTTCCGGCTCAGACTTCGCGGCTGAGAACGATCTCGCCATCGACGATTGCGCCGGTGCGGCGAAAGCCGAGGCGTTCGTAAAAGCCGATATTGCTGTCGGACGAGTCGACAACCGAAGTGGCCAGCCGGGGCAGGCCCCAGGCGCGAGCTTGCGCCAGGCATTCCCCGATGGCGGCACCGCCAAGCCCCTTGCCCTGATGCTCCGCGGCGATCATGAGCCGCCAGATATAGGCCCCTTCCGGGTCGTCCCCCGGTTCGAGGTGCCGGTATTCCAGAGGGTGGATCATCGCGACAAGCCCGACAGCCGCGTCGCCCGTCCACAGGCCCCAGACATAGGCGCCGGGCTGCTCGTAGGCCGCCTGGGCGATCGTCATGGCGTTGGGCGCGACGAGGTGATCCTGGTCGGGGCGCACCTTGAGGCGCAGAAGCGGTGAGAGCGTCTCTCTCGTGATCTCGCGCCGCTCCAGCATGTGGCTCTATTTCACCCGGTTGCGGCGCATTCCCAGCAGCCGCAGCCGCAGCGCGTTGAGCTTGATGAAGCCGGCGGCATCTTTCTGGTCATAGGCGCCCGCGTCTTCCTCGAAGGTCACATGGGCCTCGGAATAGAGCGAGTAATCCGACCAGCGGCCAACGGTGGTGGCAGACCCTTTGTAGAGCTTCAGCCGCACCGTGCCGGTCACGAAGTCCTGGCTCTTGTCGATCAGCGCCTGAAGCATCTCGCGCTCGGGGCTGAACCAGAAGCCGTTATAGATCAGCTCGGCATAGCGCGGCATGATCGAATCCTTGAGGTGCCCCGCGCCGCTGTCGAGCGTGATCTGCTCGATGCCGCGATGCGCTTCCAGCAGCACCGTGCCGCCCGGCGTTTCATAGATGCCGCGCGACTTCATGCCGACGAAGCGGTTTTCCACGAAATCGAGCCGGCCAATGCCGTGTTTGCCGCC
Source organism: Sinisalibacter aestuarii (assembly GCF_027923545.1). GTDB lineage: Bacteria > Pseudomonadota > Alphaproteobacteria > Rhodobacterales > Rhodobacteraceae > Sinisalibacter > Sinisalibacter aestuarii. The sequence goes on from NZ_BROH01000001.1 coordinate 333,373, forward strand.
AAGCTCGTTGAGTTTGGTCAGCACCGTGGCCGGGCTCATCGCCTCGCCGTTGATCGCCACCGCGTCGCCCTTCTCGAAGGTGATCTCGATGAACTCGGGCTCGTTCGGCGCGTCTTCCGGGTTCACGGTGCGCTGGTAGACGTAATCGGGCGCGGCCTCGGCCGGGTCTTCCAGCACCTTGCCCTCGGACGAGGTGTGCAGCAGGTTCGCATCGACCGAGAACGGCGCTTCGCCGCGCTTGTCCTTGGCGATCGGAATCTGGTTCTTCTCGGCGAAGTCGATCAGCCGGGTGCGCGAGGTCAGATCCCATTCCCGCCAGGGCGCGATCACCCTGATGTCGGGGTTCAGCGCATAGGCCGACAGCTCAAACCGCACCTGATCGTTGCCCTTGCCGGTGGCGCCGTGGGCCACGGCATCGGCGCCGGTCGCCTCGGCGATCTCGATCAGGCGCTTCGAGATCAGCGGTCGGGCAATCGAGGTGCCGAGCAGGTAAAGCCCTTCATAAACCGCGTTGGCACGGAACATCGGGAAGACGAAATCGCGCACGAATTCTTCGCGCAGGTCTTCGATGTAGATGTTTTCCTCTTTGATGCCGAGCATCAGCGCCTTTTCGCGCGCCGGTTCCAGCTCTTCGCCCTGGCCGAGATCGGCGGTGAAAGTGACCACCTCGCACCCGTATTCGCTTTGCAGCCATTTCAGGATGATCGAGGTATCGAGGCCACCGGAATAGGCAAGCACGACTTTCTTCGGCGCGGACATGGGAGACTCCGTCTGTCTGGTTTCCGCGGCGGTTTATCGGTTGGCAGGCAGGCGGGCAAGGGTGATCGGCCCTTGCGCGCAAGTGGCGGATCGGCACTATCGCGCACATGACCAATTTCGCAGACAAGGCGCTTATCGCCGAACGCAAGATGCGGGAGCTGTTCCCGCCCACGCCGCTCCAGCGCAACGACCATCTGTCGGCGCGGTTCGGTGCCGATATCTGGCTGAAGCGCGAAGACCTTTCGCCGGTGCGCAGCTACAAGATCCGGGGCGCCTTCAACGCGATGCGCAAGGTGCTGGCGGCGGACCCGTCGCAAACGGTGTTCGTCTGCGCCAGCGCGGGCAACCATGCGCAGGGCGTGGCCTTCACCGCGCGCCATTTCGGGGTGCGCGCGGTGGTGTTCATGCCGGTGACAACGCCACAGCAGAAGATCGACAAGACCCGTATCTTTGGCGGCGAAAACGTCGAAATCCGCCTGATTGGTGACTATTTCGACGATACGCTGGCCGCCGCGCAAAGCTATTGCGACGAGGCCGGCGGGCATTTCCTCGCGCCGTTCAACGATGCCGATGTCGTCGAAGGTCAGGCCAGCGTCGCCGTCGAGATGATCGACGAGATTGGCAAGGCGCCCGATCTCGTGGTGCTGCCGGTCGGCGGTGGCGGGCTGGCGGCGGGGATCAAGACGTATCTGCGGCAGGTCGCGCCGCAGGTGGAGCTGCGCTATGTCGAGCCTGCGGGCGGGGCGAGCCTGACGGCGGCGCTCGCGGTGGGCCATCCGATCTCGCTGTCGCGGGTCGATACCTTTGTCGATGGCGCGGCGGTGGCGCGGGTGGGCGATCTGACCTTCGAAGCGCTCAGCGATGTGCCGCTCGATCACATCATTGCCGCGCCGGAAGACCGAATCTGCGTGACGATTCTCGACATGCTGAATGTCGAGGGGATCGTGCTCGAACCGGCAGGCGCGCTTGCGGTGGATGCGCTGGGTGAACTGGCCGGTGAGATTCGCGGCAAGACCGTGGTATGCGTGACCTCCGGCGGCAATTTCGATTTCGAACGTCTGCCGGAAGTGAAGGAGCGCGCGCAGCGCTTTTCGGGGCTGAAAAAGTACTTCCTGCTTCGCCTGCCGCAGCGCCCCGGCGCGCTTCGGGATTTCCTCGAAATTCTTGGCCCTGACGACGATATCGCCCGGTTCGAATACCTCAAGAAGTCGGCCCGGAACTTCGGCACCGTGCTGATCGGGATCGAGACGAAAGCGCCCGAGAATTTCCTGCGCCTGTTCGCCCGGCTCGACGAGAAGGGGTTCACCTATACGGATGTGACCGAGGATGACGTGATCGGCGAATTCATACTCTAACCGGCCAGAAAAGCCGTTTTCGATGCCGCATAGGCCGTGAAGATCGGGGCAAGGTCGATGTCCGCCGCCCCATCCGCGGCGCGGCGCTCGCCCTCCTGACACAGCGCGGCGAGGCGGGAAAAGCCGAGGTTCAGCGCCGAAGATTTCATGAAGTGCAGGTCATGTTCCAGCCGGTCCGGCTCCGGCGCCGATTTCAGCCGGGCGATCACATCGTCGATCTCCGAGATGAACAGCGCAGCCACCTCGGCAAAATCTTCCTCGCCGATTTCGTCCTTCAACATGCGCACGCGCTGCCAATCGACCATGCCGCTCTCCTTTTGCGCCGCAAGATCGCAGTACGGGCCTAAGATTCGGTTACGTCCGGGCCGTGGCGTGAAAATTTTAGGTTTAACCGGGCGTTAGAGGCGTATGGGCTATCCAGGGCGGCGAACATGTCCCGAAAGGTCGGAGATGACCACCATGATGTCAGCCCCGCAGACGGGGCCGAGCGGCCGGCGCCTTGGCGCGATCCACCGCGTGCTGGTGGTCGATGATTCACGCGCGCAGCGGCTGTTGCTCGCCTCCTCGCTCACCCGGCAGGGCTTTTCGGTGGCCGAGGCGGCATCGGGGGATGAGGCGTATGAGATCGCAAAGGCCGATCCGCCCGATCTTATCCTGTCGGACTGGATGATGCCGGGGATGGACGGGCTGGCTCTGTGCCGGCGCATCCGTGCGCTGGGGGCGGAGCGCTATATCTATTTCATCCTGATGACCTCGAAGACCGAGAAAGGCGCAGTCGCCCAGGGGCTCGATGTGGGGGCCGACGATTTTTTGACCAAGCCGGTAAACGCCGATGAACTGCTCGCGCGGATCAGCGCGGGCGACAGGATTCTGACGATGGAGCGCGAACTCAGCGACAAGAACCGGCTGATCTCGTCCACCTTGCAGGAAATCAGCGGGCTTTACGATGCGCTGGATCGCGATCTGTTCGAGGCGCGCAAGATGCAGCAGGCGCTCCTGCGCGAACGGCACCGGGATTTCGGCCCCGCCAGCGTTTCGCTGCTGCTGAAGCCGTCCGGCCATGTCGGCGGCGATCTGGTCGGGTTCTTTCGGGCGGGCGCCGACAAGGTGGCGATGTTTTCGATCGACGTGTCGGGTCACGGCATCGCCTCGGCGCTGCTGACCGCGCGGCTTGCAAGCTACCTGTCGGACGGGGCGCCGGAGCAGAATATCGCACTGGTGCGCGATACGGACGGGCGCTACATCGCCCGCCCGCCGCAGGAGGTGGCGACGCTGCTCAACATCCTCATGCTCGAAGACATGCGCTCGGATCTCTATTTCACCTTTCTGATCGGCTATCTCGATCTGCGCAGCGGCATTGTCGACATTGCGCAATGCGGGCACCCGAACCCGGCCCTTCTGCGGCCGGAGCGGGGCGTGGAATATATCGGCGAAAGCGGTATGCCGGTGGGGCTGCTGGACGATGCCGCGTTCAGCCAATGGCAGGTTCAGCTTCGCCCCGGCGAGCGGCTGTTGTTCTATTCCGACGGTTTCACCGAATGCACCGGCCACGATGGCCAGATGCTGGATGAGTCCGGGTTTGTCGAGATCATCCAGCGCAATCGCGATCTCGAAACCGGCGACTTTCTCGAAGCGCTGGTCTGGGATCTCGACATGTTCTGTGGTGCGCCGGATTTTCCCGACGATCTGTCCTGCGCGATGATCACCTGGCGCGGTGCGCCGCACGATCAGCCAAAATAGCCTTCCAGAAATGCCCGGTCGCCTTCATTGCCGATGATCTCGGCAGCAACCCGGCCCTGCGACCACAGCGCGACATGGCCGGGCTCGCTCGGCTCCATCACCTGGCGCACCGGGTGGGCGATGTAGACATGGCACAGTTTCTCGGCCCAGATCTCGTATTCCGGCATATAGGTGAAGCGGCGAAAGGCACCCAGCCGGCGCGGCCCGGCTATGCGCCAGCCCGTTTCTTCCAGCACCTCGCGGTGCAGCGCGGCAAGCGGGCTTTCGCCGGGGTCGATCCCGCCGCCGGGAAGCTGGAATTCGGGATAGGGCCGTGACTGGTGCGTAAGCAGCACCTCGTCGCCGCGCGGCAGGATGGCATAGGCCCCGGCGCGCAGCCGGTAGCTCTTGTCTCGGCGCACAGGGTCACCATATCGCCGGATCATCGGACTCTCCCTCGGTTGCTCCGGTTCCATAGACGGGGTATGCGGGGCGAAAGGCAACGGGGAATGCGCAAATGAGCCTTGGGTCGAAGATTGCATGGGACGATACGGTGCTGCCGTTTCAGCTCGACCGGAGCGATATTCGCGGCCGGGCGGTGCGGCTTGACGGTGTGTTGGACAATATCCTGTCGCAGCACGATTACCCGCCCGCCATCGAGGCGCTGGTGGCTGAGGCCGCCATTCTCACCGCACTGATCGGCCCGGCGATCAAGCTGCGCTGGAAGCTTTCGCTGCAGGTGCGCGGCGACGGTCCGGCCCGGCTGGTGGCCACCGACTATTACGCGCCCGAGAAAGAGGGCCAGCCGGGCCGCATTCGCGCCTATGCGAGCTATGACGAAGACCGGCTGCACCCGAATGGCGATCCGTTTCCGCAGATCGGGCGCGGCTATTTCGCGGTGCTGATCGACCAGGGCAAGGGCACCACGCCCTATTCCGGCCTGACCCCGATCGCCGGTCATGCGCTCGCCGATTGCGCGCAGACCTACTTTGCCCAGTCGGAGCAGCTGCCCACCCGCTTTGCCCTCACCTCCGAGCGTGCCGCCGATGGCTGGCGCGCGGGCGGCCTCATGCTGCAGAAAATGCCGGGCGTGCCGCCGCGCATGAAGGAAGAGGGCGGCTCCGGTGCGGGCGGTTTGCTCGATGCCGCCGATCTGCTCACCGATGACAACGAGCTGGAAGCCTGGTCGCGCGCCAATATCCTGCTTGAGACGGTGACGGCGGATGAGCTGATCGGCCCCACGATCCAGCCCACCGACACGCTCGTGCGCCTGTTCCACGAGGAACGTCCGCGTGTCTTCGATCCGGTGCCGGTGGCCTTCGGCTGCACCTGTTCGGCAGACCGGGTGCGCCAGAGCCTGTCGATCTACTCGCAGAGAGATATCGGCCATATGACGACGGAAGAGGGCATCGTAACCGCCGATTGCCAGTTCTGCGGCGCGCATTACGAGTTCGACCCGAAGACGCTCGGGTTCGAAGCCGAGGAGGCAAAGGGTGACGGCGGCTGATCCGATCACCCGGCTGCGTGCGGCCGCAAACGGCGGCGCGCCGTCGTCGGACTTCGACCTGAACCCTGAATTTCGCCCCGCCAACCGGACATTGCGCCCGGCCGCCGTGCTGGTGGCGTTCCAGCAGGCGGCGGAGGGCCCGCGCCTGGTGCTCACCAAGCGCGCCTCCGGCCTCAAGCACCATCCCGGCCAGATCGCCTTTCCCGGCGGCAAGCTCGATCCGGGCGATGCCGACGCGGTGGATGCGGCGCTGCGCGAGGCCGAGGAAGAGGTTGCCTTGCCGCGGCACATTGTCGAGGTGCTGGGCACGATGCCAGCGCATGAGACGATCACCGGGTTCAACGTAACGCCTGTATTGGGCTGGATCAGAGACACATTCGAGCCGATCCCGGAAACGGGCGAGGTGGATGAGGTGTTTACCGTTCCCTTCGCTCATATCGCCGATCCGGCGAATTTCATGGTCGAATCCCGGTTCTTCCGCGGCACGCGGCGGCGCTTCTATGTGGTGCCCTACGGCCCCTATTACATCTGGGGCGCGACGGCCCGGATGCTGCGGGCGCTGGCGGAGGATCTCAGCCGATGAGCGCCCGGATCACCGACGATTGGCTCCGCGCCGAGGGGCCGCAGGCGGTATGCGCCATGCTTACGCGGGCCGGGCATCAGGCCTGGTTCGTCGGCGGCTGCGTGCGCAACGCGCTTCTCGGCGAGCCGATCACCGATATCGACATCACCACCGACGCCACGCCCGAACAGGTGACGGAGCTGGCAAAGCTCGCGGGCTTCCATCCGGTGCCGACCGGGTTCGAGCATGGAACGGTCACCGTCGTGGTGCATGGCGCCCCGTTTGAAGTGACGACATTCCGCCGGGATGTGGAAACGGATGGGCGGCGCGCCGTCGTCGCCTATGCCGGCTCCATCGAGGAAGACGCGCATCGGCGCGATTTCACGATGAATGCGCTCTATGCCGCTCCGGACGGTCGGATCACCGATCCGCTGGGCGGGTTGCCCGACCTCGCCGCGCGGCGGGTACGCTTCATCGACGATGCCTGCGATCGGATCCGCGAGGATTACCTGCGCATCCTCCGGTTCTTCCGGTTCCACGCCTGGTATGGCGATCCGGAAAACGGGATTGATGAGGCGGCATTGGCTGCTATTGCCGAGCTTTCCGCCGGATTAGAGACACTTTCACGCGAACGGGTGGGCGCGGAAATCAAAAAGCTCCTTGCCGCGCCCGACCCGGGGCCGAGCGTGGCGGCGATGGTGCAGGCAGGCGTTCTGCACCGCGTCCTGCCCGGCGCGGATGCGGTGGCGCTGCCGATCCTCGTCCATCACGAGCAGGCGCTGGGCGTGGCACCGGACCCGTTGCGCCGCCTCGCCTGCCTTGGCGGCGACCATTACGCCGATCGTCTGCGGCTGTCGAAGGCCGAAGCGCGGCATCTGGGGCGGCTTGTCGAACATCGCGGCAGCCTCGCCGCGCCGGAAGAGCTGGGCTACCGGCTCGGCGCCGACGAGGGGCGCGACGTGGCGCTGCTTTCCGCCGCCTTGCTGGAAACCACGCCGCCGGCCGATCTGTTGGCGCGGCTGGCGGCGGGTGCGAAGGCCGTTTTTCCGGTCAGGCCGCGTGATCTGATGCCGGATTTCGAGGGGCAGGCGCTGGGCAACCGGATGCGCCTGCTGGAAGACCGCTGGATCGCCTCCGGCTTCACGCTCGGGCGCGATGATTTGCTCGCGAACCGGTCATGACCGGGGTCACCATCGAGCGGCTCGGCCACCAGGGCGACGGGATCGCGCCCGGCCCGGTCTTCGCGCCCCGCACCCTGCCCGGCGAGCGGGTCGAGGGTGAGCTGGACGGCAACCGGATCGACAGGCCAAGGATCGTCACGCCGTCGCCGGATCGGGTCAGGCCGCCATGCCGGCATTACAAATCCTGCGGCGGCTGCGCGCTGCAACATGCCTCTGACGATTTTGTCGCGCGCTGGAAGATGGATGTGGTCCAAACCGCCCTCGCCGCGCAGGGAATTGACGCGAATCTGGCTGAAATAGAGACATCTCCACCCCGATCCCGGCGGCGCGCGGTGCTCTCGGCTCGGCGCATGAAAACGGGGGTTCTGATCGGCTTCCATGCGCCCAGATCCGATGCGCTCACCGCGATTCCGGATTGCCTGCTCCTGCATCCGGACCTGATCGCCACATTTCCCGCAATGGAGGCGCTCGTCGAAGCGGGCGGGTCGCGCAAGGGCACGGTGCGGATCGCCGTGGCGCTCTCGCAAACCGGGCCGGACGTTGTGGTGACCGGCGGAAAGCCGCTCGATCCCGTGCTCGAATCGACCCTGGCGCAGATTGCCGGGCAGACCGGGCTCGCGCGCCTCACCTGGGAGGACGAGCTTGTCGCGATGGCGGTGCCGCCGGCGCAGCGGTTTGGCGCGGCGCTGGTCGTGCCGCCTTCCGGCGCCTTTCTGCAGGCAACGGCGGAGGGCGAGGCGGCGCTCCGGCGCGAGGTTCTGGCAGGAGTGGGCGACGCGCGCCGGGTCGTCGATCTGTTTGCCGGAAGCGGCACGTTTTCGCTGCCTTTTGCCGGGCAGGCCGAAGTTCATGCCGTCGAGGCATCCGCCGCGATGATGGCGGCGCTCGATGCCGGATGGCGCAAGGCGCAGGGGCTGAAGCGGGTCACTACCGAAACGCGGGATCTGTTCCGTCATCCGCTGATGCCGGACGAGCTTGACCGGTTCGATGCGATCGTGATCGACCCGCCGCGCGCCGGTGCCGAAGCCCAGACGCGCGAGATTGCGGCCTCGTCCGCCACCCGCATCGCCGCCGTTTCATGCAATCCGGTAACCTTCGCGCGGGATGCGCGCATTCTCATCGAGGCGGGGTTCACGCTGGAGCGGCTGATGGTTGTCGACCAGTTCCGCTGGTCGACCCATGTCGAGCTGGCGGCGCATTTCCGCAGGTAGCGATGCGTGCCCGCTTCCCGGTGCGGCCAAAATCCTGTATGTGCGAACAAAACAAATGCGAAAAGGCAGGCAGATGCGAGCGTTCCTCTTGGTTTTGTCGATGGTCGGGCTGGTCGGCCTCGCCTCCTGTTCGAAGTTCAAAACCTATGATGGCCCGGAGGTTACCCGCGTGCTTGTCTACAAGGAATCGCGGATGATGTATCTGATGCATGACGAGACGGTGCTGGCCACGCACCAGATCGACCTCGGTTTCGCGCCGGAGGGCGACAAGGAGCGCGAGGGCGACGGCAAGACGCCCGAGGGCAGCTACATCATCGACCGCAAGAACCCCAACAGCGAGTTCCACCTGTCGCTCGGGATCAACTATCCCGACAGCACGGACCGCGAGGACGCGAAGGAAGCGGGCAATAATCCGGGCGGCGATATCTTCATTCATGGCGGCCCGACCGACTGGCGCGACCGCAACAAGCCGGACTGGACGGCGGGCTGTATCGCCGTCAGCGACGATGAGATCGAAGATATCTATGCGATGGTGAACGTCGGCACGCCAATCGAGATTTATCCGTAAGGCGGTGCCGGGTCAGCTCCCCATCAGCAGCGTCCACCAGACCTTGCCGCCGTCTTCCTGATACCAGGCAAAGCCCATGTAGCGCGCGCGGCGGTCGAGGATCACGTCGCGCGTATCTTTCTGCTCCATCCAGGCGGCGAGGGTTTCAAGCTCGGTCTCGAAGGTTTCCGAGATGTTTTCGCCCAGCATCTGGCCCGGATAGCCGGTGCGCGCCACGCGGTCGAGCGGCGAAGACCCGTCGGAGCCGAAATGCCAGGGCCGGTTTTGCACATGCATGTCGCGCGCATGGGTGGCGGCGGCGGCGGTGAGCTGCGAGTTCAGCTCGATGGGCGCCGCGCCGGCGGCCTGGCGCAGCTGGTTGACCGAATCAAGCATCGTGTAGGTGACGCGGTTGTTCTCGAAGGACGAAATCCGGTGAACGGTCGGCAAGGGCTTGCCATCGGGGCCGAGCCGAACCGGAGCCGGCGAGTCACAGGCCGCGAGCGTGAGCCCGAGAGCGGCAACCAAGGCGAGAGCGCGTTTCATGCTGAGTTCCCAGTTCCTTAAGACTTGCGGGGCATTCTGCCCGGCCCACGAAAAACTTCAACCCGCGCAACCAGAGCAAATTTGGCGGTTTGACGCTTGTTTGATTTGCGGCAGCAGGCACCGGGCCATATATATCGGCCCGAATACGCAGGCAATCTAGGATTGGATTCCCCATGAGTGGTCGCGGGAAAATGAACATTGGCCGCCGGAGCTTTCTTGCCGGCTCCGCCGCCGCGGCAGGCGGGTTCCTGGCCGCGCCGGCCATCGCGCAGGATACCGACGCAAATTCCACCGAGGTCGAGCGCGACATCTCGGAAGTGGTGCGCCGCAATATCTCAAGCTTCCGGTCGCTCGATTGGCGGCCCTACTTCTCCAACACCCGGAACGGCGCGATCCTCGTCGACACCACGTCGCGGGCGTTGCATTACTGGTCGGAAGATCAGGCGATCTACAAGCTCTACCCCACTTCGGTGCCGATGACCGACGAAATGACCCGGCGCGGCCGCACATCGGTGGTGCGCAAGGTCGAGGGTCCGGATTGGCGGCCGACGCCGTCGATGCTGCAGCGCAACCCGGAATGGCCGTCCTACATTCCGCCGGGGCCGGACAACCCGCTCGGCACACATGCGCTCTACCTGAGCTGGCAGTATTACCGGATCCACGGCACGCACGATACGCGCAAGATCGGGCGGCGCAGTTCCAACGGCTGCATCGGCCTCTACAACGAACATATCAAAGAGCTTTTTGCGCTTTCGAAGGTGGGCACGCAGGTGTTGCTAATCTGACACCACATACACGTTTTTGCCGAATCCTGTTGAAAAAATCCTACGGTTCGGTTTTCTAGGCTCACGAGGTACAGAACTACCCTTGTTCCGGCGTTCGCGCTGGAAGGACAATTGGAGATTGAGATGAAAAAAGTCATGCTTGTTGCGGCCGTTGCCGCTCTCGCCGCCACCGCTGCTCAGGCCGGCTCGCTTGCCGACCCGATCGTTGAGCCGGAAATCGTTGTCGAAACCACGACCTCTTCGTCGTCGGCCGGCATCATCGTTCCGCTGCTCTTCATCGCCGCCGTTGGCGCCGCGATCTGGCTCCTCTGATCCAGAGCTGAGACATACGGATCTTCGGATCCGGAAGGGGACCCCGCCTTTGGCGGGGTTTTCTTTTTGCGCGGCGGCCTGGTGCGCAAAGAAAAACGCCCGGAAGCGGCTGCTCCCGGGCGTTTCGCTGAAATCTGCGTGCCTCAGATCGCGTCGGCGATCCAGGTTTCCAAAGCGGCTTTCGGTGCCGCGCCGATCTTGTGCGAGATCACCTGACCGTCCTTGAACATGAACAGTGTCGGGATGCCGCGCACGCCCATCATCGCCGGCGAGGCCGGGTTTTCGTCGACATTGACCTTGGCGATCTTGATCTTGCCGTCATATTGCTCGGCCAGTTCTTCGAGGGCCGGGCCGATCATCTTGCACGGGCCGCACCATTCCGCCCAGAAGTCGACGACAACGGGAATGTCGCTCTTCAGGACCTCTTGTTCGAAGGTATCGTCGGTCACGGTGTGGGTGGTCATTGGAAGACTCCTAAAAAAGTGGGTTGAAGCGAACCTAGGTAGGGTCACCCGTTCCGTCAAGTCGGCCAAAAGCGCGCAGCGCGAGCCCGGGCGGCAGCGGCATGAGCTTTGCCACGCGGGTCCAGAGCACCGCCGTCTCGATTCGCTTTCCGGGAAAGACCCCGGCCAAAGCCGTCTCATAGGCCCCCATCTGGCGAAGAATCCCCTCGGGCGTGTCTTCCGCGCGGTCGGGCGCGATGCGGTTTGTCTTGAAATCCACCGCCAGCACGCGATCCGGCCCGATCACCAGCCGGTCGATCACGCCATGCAGCCGCCTTGCCCCGGCAACCGAGACGGGGGCCGAGATTTCAACCTCGGCCAGCGCGTCCGCCGTGAATAGCGGGGCAAGCCCGGGCGCATCGAGAACGCCGCGCGCCTCCGCGAGCAGATCCGCCACCTCTTCCGGTCCGGCGGCGTCTTCGCCGAAGGCCAGAAGGTCTTCGGCGATCTGCGGCCATTCGCCCCGGTCATAGCCCGGCAGAAATTCGAGCAGCCGGTGAATCTGCCGGCCCCGTCGCAGGGCCGCCTCCGGATCCGCCTCATCGTCATCGCCGCCGCCGACGATCTTGGCGCCGCCCAGATCCGACGGCGTCAGCGCGGCGGCGGGCGTTTCCGGCAGGCCGGGATGGGCCGATGCCCAATCGGGCAGCGATGCGCTGCTGCGCGCGCGCGCGGCGTCAGGCCCAACCTCGCCGTGCCACTCGCCCCGCTCGAAGCGCAATCCCTCCCCGGTCGGAAAATTGTGGGCCACGGCGCCCGCAACCTGCATCCCGGCCTCGGCGATGCGATACCAGCTCACCGCCTCGCCCGCCTTGCCCACATCGCCCGCACCGGCAACGATCAGCCAGCTTTCCGCCCGCGTCATGGCGACGTAGAGCAGGCGCATATGCTCTTCCCAATCCCGCTCCTTCGCCGCTGCCAGCGCCGCTGCGATGGCGGCGGGCGCATGATCCTGCGCCATGCGCCAGGCCATCTGCCCGCCGATGTCGATCAGCTTTCCATCGGAATTGTTCCGCGGCTTCGAGGTGTCGGGCAGGATCACCAAGGGTGATTCGAGCCCTTTCGCGCCATGCACCGTCATCACCCGGATCTGGTCGCCGGCATTGTCCATCTGCCGCTTGATCTCAACGTCTTCCGCCGCGAGCCAGGTGAGAAAGCCGGTCAGGCTCGGCACCTCCATGCGCTCATAGGCAAGGGCCTGCGCCAGAAGTGCATCAATCCCGTCTTCCGCTTCCGGGCCGAGCCGGGCAATCAGCCGCCGCCGCCCGTCATGCCGGGTGAGGATACGGTCGATCAGGTCGTAAGGGCGTAGAAAGTCGGCCTCGTCGCGCAGGTCGGTCAGGGCCCCGATGGCGTCGGGATGCGCCGCACCGGCGCGCAGGGCATTCCACAGATAGCTGCCTTTGCCGCGCCCATGGGCGAGACGAAACAGCTCGTCTTCGGTCAGACCGAAGAGGGGCGAGCGCAGGGCGGCGGCGAGAGAAAGATCGTCTTCCGGGGTGGCGAGAAAGGCGAGGGTCGCGGTTATGTCCCGCACCGCAAGCTCGGCCTCGATGCGCAGCCGGTCTGCGCCGGCCACGGCCAGTCCGCGCGTTTTGCAGGCCCGGATGATCTGGTGAAACAGCTCCGAGCGGCGGCGCACAAGCACCATCACATCGCCCGGCCGCACGGCACGCATCCCGCCATTTTTTGCCGGAATAGACCCTGTTTTGAGGATTTCCGCCACCGCATCGGCCACGGCATTGGCCAGGATCACCGGCGCGTCCTCCGGTGCGGCAACGTCGACGGGGTCGGTCCAGGCGGATTTTTCCGGCTTCTCGGGCGCTTCGACCAGCGGCCAGAGATCCACCCGTCCGGGGCGGCTATTGTCAAAGGCGATATGCTTGACGAGGCTGCCAAGGCCCGGCGCGTCTTTCAGGCTGTGATCGACCAGATCGAGTACCGCGCGCGACGAACGGAACGAATATTCCAGCTGCAGCTCCGCCACCCCGCGCCCGACCTCCTTGAAGGCGGCGTCGAACTGGCTGTGCATCCGGGTGAATTCCGCGGGGTCGGCGCCCTGAAACGAATAGATCGACTGTTTGAGATCGCCGACGACGAACAGCGTGCGCTCCCGGTCCGAGCGCGCGCTCTCGCCGGCGGTGAATTCGCGCGCGAGGCTTTCGATCACCCGCCATTGCGCCGGGCTGGTGTCCTGCGCCTCATCGACAAGGATATGGTCGATCCCGCCATCGAGCCGGTAGAGCACCCAGGCGGCAAGGCCGGGATCGTTCAGAAGTCGCCCGGCAAGCGTGATGAGATCGTCGAAATCCAGCCAGCCATGCGCGTGTTTTCGCGCTTCATACTCTTCGATGAATGGCCGGGCGAAGGCGTGGAGTGTGAACGTCTTGCCGGCGGCATCCAGCGCCAGGCGCAGGGGCCGCGCGGCCTCGACCCGGCTCATCAGATCGTCGAGCGCGGGCATGAGCGGTGCGGCTGGCCCCTCGCGCGTTGCCTTGGTCGGAAAAGACCCCGTCTTGGCCGAAAATGGCTCTTTCGCGCTCTTCCCGGTGAGCAGCACGCTTTCGAGAATGGGCAGATCGCGCAAGGCGAGCACCGCCGGGTCCAGGCCCGAGAGTTTCTCTGCCGCTTTGGCGTCGGTCGGCGATCCGTCCGCAAGGATCGGCACCAGACCGGCCAGCAAGGCGCCGTCGCCAACCGCGAAGGTATCCGCCTCAAGCGCGGCCGCGTCAAAGCCCGGCGGCAAGCCGAACCATCCCCAGACCTGATCGGCGGTCACCGCATCGGCGAAGGCATCGCGCTTCGAGACGATATCCCGCGTCAGCCGCGAGAATTCGGTGTCGGTGAAGAAGGCGGCGAGCGCTTCCAGCCGCTGCCGCTCGGCGCCCGATGCCATGTCGTCCAGCACTTCGGCCTGCAGCAGCTTTGCCGTGCGGTCGTCCATTTCCCTGAACTGCGGCGTCACCCCGGCTTCAAGCGGAAAGCGGCGCAGGATCGCGGCGCAGAACGAATGGATCGTCTGGATTTTCAGGCCGCCCGGCGTTTCGATCGCGCCCGCAAACAGCCGGCGTGCGCGCGACAGGTCCGCCACATCCTCAACGCCGAGATTGCGCAACTCCTGCCGCAATTCGGCATCCGGCTTCATCGCCCAGGCGCCGAGCCGCTCAAACAGCCGGTTCTGCATCTCGCTCGCGGCGGCCTTGGTATAGGTCAGGCACAGGATGTTCTGCGGCGAGACATCCGCAAGCAGCAGCCGGGCGACGCGGTCGGTGAGCACCCGCGTCTTGCCCGAGCCGGCATTGGCCGACAGCCAGGTATTGGCCGAGGGATCGGCCGCCTCGATCTGGCGCAGCGTGGCGTCGTCCAGACTCATCCGCCCACCTCCTCCGGTGTTGCCGGTGTCGAATGATCCCACTCGCCATAGCGCGAGAGGTGATCGTAATCGCCGGCGAACCGTTGCGTCTCCGCCAGCCGGCGCGCGGTGTAGCCCTGCGCCCGGTGCATGTACTTGCCGATCAGGGCGACAAGCTCGTCGCGCGTGGCAAAGATATCCTCGTCGCCGATGCTGATCCGCTCGAATTTCGGCATTGCCCCAAGCCCGATATAGGCCACTTCGGCCACCCGGCCCGCCGCCAGCTTGTCGAAGGCCCCGGCCCGCGCCATCACCGCTTCGAGATAGAGCTGCTTGTCGATATGTTCGCGCTCGGCCTCGGTGGGGATATGGCCGGTCTTGTAATCGTAGATGTAAAGCGCACCGGCCTCGTCGCGGTCGATCCGGTCGGCGGTGCCGGTCAGGGCAAAGCCGAGCGTGTCGAACTCAAGCCTGCCTCGGATCTCATACTCCACCGGCGTCGCGCGGCTGCGCCGCTCGGCTTCCCCGGCAAGAAACTGATCCGCCACACGCGCGAGCCGGGCGAGCCAGAGCACCCGTGCCGCCGGCCAGGGCGCATCGGCCTCAAGCACCTCCTCTGCCGTTGTCATGAGCCGCGCATGGCCGTCCTTCGGCGCCTCACCCGCGGGCGTTTCCTTCACGAACCGCTCCATCACCCGGTGCAGGATCGTGCCGCGCAGCGGGGCATCGGGCGATTGGTGCAGCGGGCGCAGCGGGCGCAGGCGCAGCACCTTGTCGGCGTAGACGGCATAGGGGTCGCGCACCAGCGTGGTGACGCGGGTCACCGAAAGCTGGCGCGGGCGCGCCTCGACCGGCGGGCGTGGCGAGGGGCGCGGGGCGGGCGGCACCGGCACGGCCTCATCGAGCAGCGCCGCCTTGTCCAGCCAGTCCCTGCCCCGGTCCCGCATCGCCGCAAGCGCGGCCTCTCCCTCGGCAGACATACCGCTCATCAGGTTGACCAGCCGGTTGATCCAGCGCGATGGCACGGTCTGGCTTTCGGCATCGCGAATGGCACGGGTCAACACCACCCGCCCCGCGCCGATCGCCTGCTGAAAATCATGCGCCGAAAGGCCGATCCGCCGTTCCGGCAGAAGCAGCCCCGCATCGTGCCGCATCTTGCGGTTCATCCAGGGGTCGGGCGGCGGCGTTTCCGGCCAGGTGCCTTCGTTGAGCCCGCCGAGGATGACCAGCTCCACCCCCTGCACCCGCGCCTCCAGCGTGCCCCAGATCCGGATGCCGGGATGCGGCTGCACCGGATTGCGCACCTCGCCCTTGTTCAGCACCGAGGCGAAAAGATCGCGGTAATCGGCCTGGCTGAAGCTGCCGCCATGCGGCGCCTCGCGCTGCAGCTCGTCGGTGATCCGCTTTGCCTCACGGCCCGCCGGTTTGTCCCACAGCCCGCCCGCACCCTCGCCGCCCGGCCCGGCGGCGATCCGTTCGGCCAGCGCCAGCGTCTGGGCGACATGGTCCGCAAGCGGGCGGGTGCCGGCGCGGGCCAGTTCGTCGAGCACATCGCTCAGCCACGCCACCCAGGCCAGGCGCTCGCCCTTCTCGCCGGCCCAGCGCAGAAGCGCCGCGCGCGTCGGGTAGGGCATCGAGTCGCGCAGTGCCTCCAGCTCGAGGTCGCGGCTGAGCCGCAGGTGATCGTTGCGCGCGCCGCCGCCGGTGCTGGTCAGCGGATGCTTGAGCAGGGCGACCAGCGCGGGTCCGGTGATGGTGGTGCCCGTCATCTCGGCGATATGGCGCAGGAAGCGGCCGGGCGCGGTCAGCGGCAGCGGCCGGCCGGCGGAATCGTCGGGCTCGATCCGCCAGCGGTCGAGCGCGGCAGTCACCTGGCGCGTCAGCGTCCGGTCGGGCGAGATCAGCGCGGCCTCGGTGCCGGTTTCGGCGGCGTGCCGCAGGATCAGGGCGATGGCACTCGCCTCGGCCCGGGGCGACGGCGCCTCGACCAGCGTCATCCCGTCCGAAGCCGTGTCTATTCCGGCAAAACCGGGGCCTTCCACCTGCCATTGATCCGTAACCGGGGCCGGGCGCAGAGCGAGCGAAACGAGCGCGTTGCGGCGCGGGTTCGGCGGCGGGTGATCGCTCCACCGGCGCACGCGGTCGGGGCCGATCTCCAGCGCCTGCATCAGCCGGGCGAAGCGGAATTGCGGATGGTCCTCGGCGGCGAGGGCATCGTCCAGCGCGGCCCAGACCGGCGCGGGCATGTCGAAATCGAAACCGGGCAGGATCACCGCACCCTGCGGCAGCCGGGCGACGGCGCGCATCAGCATCTGCGTCGCGCCGCGCGAGCCGGTGGAGCCGGCCACGATGACCGGGTCTTTCGGCGGGTCACGCTCCCATCCCGCAACCAGCCGCTCGATCACCCGGCGCTGGCGCGCTTCCAGATCGGGTGGCTCCTCGCTGGCCTCGCCGAAAAACGCCTCCACCGCGCCGAGAAAGGTCAGGCTGCGCTGCCAGTGGCCGGAAATGTCCGACACGTCGAGCGCGCGGATCGCCTCGGGGCTAACGCCTTCGCCCTGCATCTCGTCCATCAGCGCGGCAAGGCTGTCGGCCAGATCGTAGATCGCCGCGCGGGGGGCAAGGTCGGGCTGCGCGTCGAGCAGCCGGGCGACGAGGCTGGCAAGCTCCAGCCGCCGCCGCAGCGGCGAAACGGCGGGCGGCAGATCGGCAAAAGCGGCGTCCTGCCCCAGATCGGTCACAAGCCGGATGCGCGGCAGCAAGAGGGCGGGGCCTTCGTCGAACAGCTCCGACAGGCGGCGCTGCATCCGGCGGGTGTTGACGAACAGGCTGACGCGGGCGAGCGCCTCGGGCGGTTGCCCGGCAAAGCGGGCGCGCAGCCCTTCCGCCACGGCGCGGGGAAAGTCCACGCCGGGCGGCAGCGCAAAGAGGCGCGGGCGGTCGTCGTGTTCAAACATCGTCACTCTCCCCGAGCGCGGAGGCGATCCTGCCGCCCCATCCCGGCGGCCCGGCAAAGCTGACGCGGCGGCTCTCGGCGCTGTCGCCGGGTTCGAAGATCAGGGTCAATGCGCCGGCCGGGCGGAGATCGCCGAGCCGGTCGGGCCATTCGACGAGGCAGATCGCCTCATCGAAGGCTTGCATCAGCCCCAGCTCCTCGACCTCGTCGGGATGGGTGAGGCGATACAGATCGGCATGCCAGATCTCGACCTTGCCCGTGTCATAGGTCTGCACCAGCGTGAAGGTGGGCGAGGGCACGTCTTCGGCCGGAGCGCCGTCAGCGGCAAGGCGCGACTGGATCAGCGCGCGGGCGAGGTGAGTTTTTCCGCTGCCGATCGGGCCTTCGAGCAGGATCACGTCGCCGGGCACGAGCAGGGGCGCGAGGGCCCCGGCGAAGCGGGCCGTCGCATCGGGACTATGAAATGTCAGGCGGTGAAACGGCGCGGGCATGTCCCGTTTGTAGCGCACAGGGAGGGCCGGGCAAGCGCCAAGTCAGGCGCCGGCTCCGGCATTGGCGAACAGCCCGGCCTCTGGCGGCTCCTGCACCTGTGCCGCCACCGTTGCGGCGGCCTCGGAAAAGGCCACCAGTGTCGAACCATGCGCGAGCGGCGAAACCTGGCATTCCAGCGTGCGCCCGTCGCTCAGCGATATGCGCGCGTTCCATGCCCGGCGGTGGCCCGTCAGCATGATGAAGCGGTGCAACTCGTCCCAGACGGGGCTTGGCGCGCAGGCCGATTGCCAGCCGCGCAGGGCATCGGTGAAGGTGATATCCTGCAGTGACGTGGAAGGATCGCGCCCCCAGAGCCGGGCATAGGCCGCGTTGGACAGAGACAGCACGCCGCCGGAGGTGAATACGGCAATCGCCTGCGGCAGCGCGTCGAGCGTGGATTGCCCCGTCTCCAGTTCGGCGCGGAACCGTCGGCTGACCGAGATTTCCGCCGAGATATCCTCAAACAGCAGCGCGACGGCGCCATCCGGATGCGGCCGGCCGGTCACACGATATGTCTGGCCCGTGGGCAGCGCCCAGGTTTCCTCATAGGCACCGCGTTCGGCGGCGGCGACGAGGTCCGACATCTGCTGGCGCCAGCTTTTGTAGTCCTTCGGCTCCGGCATCATCCGCGCCTCGCGCAGCTTGTCGAGAAAGGTGGCAAGGCCGGGTTTCGAGATCAGAAAGTCCGCCGGCAGGCCGGTAAGGTCCATCAGCGCCGGGTTGAACAGGGCAAGCTCACGGCTCCGGTCGAAGATCGCCAGCCCGATGGGCAGCGCGGCGAATGTCTTGGTCAGCGTCGACACGAATTCCTTGAGCGCGCTTTCGGCCTTCACCAGCCGGTCGGAAGAGATCGCGGTGCCGAACCTGTCGCCGCCGGGCAGCGTGTGCAGGGTCACGTCGAACCAGCGCCGCCGCTCCTCCTGCGCCGGCGCGAGGGCAACGCGGTGCAGGCCGGACTCGCCCTCGATGAGAGTCTCGTCGGTAAGGGCGAACAGCGGCGCGGGCGGCCAGCCCTGTGCCTCCGCCCCGGCGGCGGCGCTTTCGGTCAGGTCGAGATAGGCGGCGTTGCACCAGGTGATGGTGCCCGATGCCGTCTCCCGCCACAGCGGCAAGGGCGTGTATTCGGCAAGGGCGCGCAGGCTGTCGAGTTCCTGCGACATGATCATGTAGCTTTGCGAGTCGATCCGGGCGGCGGTATCGCCGCCATCGGCGGGCTCCAGGGTGAGCCGGGCCACGCCGTCATGCCATTCCGCGCGCAGACGGCTGGCGCCGTCGGCCGAGACGAGGTCGATCTGCCCGAGTTCGGCAAGATCCTTGATCCGGTCGGTCAGGCGCGGAAAGCGGGGGCCGAGCAGTTCGGCGAGATGGGTCCAGACGGCGCCATGCCGTGGCGCGGCCTCCAGCAACCGGCGTGCCGCGGGCGTCGCCGCGAGCAGCGTTTCATTCTCGAAGATGAAGACGATGGCATCGCGCTCGGCATCGGAAAAGCGGCGCAGTTGGCTGGTGCGGCGCCGGTCGAGCAGGGCAAAGGCCGTCAGCGCCGCATAGGCCACGGAGAATGCCACGACGATCATCGACACGGCGGCAAGGGTGGCTGGCATGGTTGGCTCCGGCACAGGATTGCTGCCGCGAGCCTAGGGCCGGATGGTTAATGAAGGATTAAGGCCGCCCGTCAGCTTTCGAACCGCAGATTCTCGCCCAGCGCCGGCATCCTCTCCGGCGCCTCGATGCCCTCCTTGCCGCGATGCCAGACCAGCTCGACAATCGCACCGCAGCGCTCGCCGGGGCAGGACCTGCCGGTGAACCGGTCGCTGCCATTGGCAAAGGCAAGTTCGGCGCCGGTCCGCTCCAGCAGTGTCTTGGCGATGAAAAGCCCCAGCCCCATCCCCTCATATTCCGGCCGCCTCGAATCGGGCTCGCGGCGGGGGCCCCGGCGGATGAACGGATCGCCGATCCGCCCGAGCAGATGCGGCGGATAGCCCGAGCCGTCGTCGATGATCCGGATCGAGATCTTGCTGTCGCTCCAGCAGGCTTCGACCCAGACCGTGCTGGTGGCGAAATCCACCGCGTTCTGGATCAGGTTGCGCAGCCCGTGGATCAGCTCCGGGCGGCGCAGGATCATCGGCTGTTCTTCCGGCAGCGCCTCGCCGTCGCCGGTTTGCAGGATGATCTCCTTGCCGCGCCCGCGATGCGGCTCCGCCGCCTCTTCGATCACCGCGCCGAGCAGGGCCTGGCGCAGATGCAGATCGTCCTTCCCCGACCGCCCCATCGAGCGCAGGATGTCGCGGCAGCGGTCGGCCTGGTCGCGGATCAGGGTGGCGTCTTCGCGCAGGTCGCTGCCTTCCTCAAGCTCGGAGAGCATTTCCGACGAGACCAGCTTGATCGTGGCGAGCGGCGTGCCGAGCTCATGCGCCGCCGCGGCCACCACGCCGCCGAGATCGGTCAGCTTCTGCTCGCGGGCCAGCGCCATCTGGGTGGCGAGCAGCGCCTGGCTCATCGAATGAATCTCGGTGCTCACCCGCCGCGTATAGATGCCGATGAAGACGATCGAGACAACGATGGCGATCCAGTAGCCAAGCGCGAAGATCGTCGGCATGTCGAGCACCTCGCCGCCGGTGGTCACAAGCGGCAGGTGGAGCCAGGAGATCACCGTCAGGATCACGATGGCCGCCTGCCCCACCGCCAGCGTCGCCGGCAGCGAAAGGGCGGTGGCCGCAACGGTGACAGGTGCCATGATCAGCAGCGCGAAGGGGTTGTTGATGCCGCCGGTGACGCCGAGGAGTATGCCGAGCTGCACCGTATCGAAGCCCAGCATCATGGTCGCCTCGCGCTCGTTCAGGCGCTTGTTCTCCGGGTAGACGAAATGGAAGATCACATTGGCGACGATCGACAGGCCGACCGCGACCGAGCACAGGCCGAGGTCGATATCCAGATCGAACAGGCGCTGGCTGATGCCGATGGCTGCGATCTGGCCGGCAACGGCCACCCAGCGCAGCGTGGTCAGCGTGCGCAGCTTTACCCAGCCGTTGGTCTTGTCTTCCAGAAACAGGGGCGCCGCACTGTCTGCCATGATCCCGCTCTTCGATTGCGTCAACCTGCCCCTTGTAAGGCGGCGATGTATCGTCGATCAATGGGGCCGCGAAACAGGAGGGTTTCATGCGCAATGCTATCGCCGCCATCGCCGCGCTTGGCGTGGTCGTTCTGGTCGGGGCCACCTGGTGGTTTACCCGCCCGTCAAGTGACGATCCCTTTGCCCAATGCCGTGAAACCCAGATCGGCACCGGCGTTGCCTCGATCGGCGGTCCGCTCTCGCTGATCGACGAAAACGGCCAGCAGGTGACCGAAGCCGAGATGTTCACCAAGCCGACGCTGCTTTATTTCGGCTACACCTTCTGCCCGGATGTCTGCCCGCAGGACAATGCGCGCAACGCCGAGGCGCTCGATATCCTGCTCAACGATGGCTACGACATGCAGATGTCGTTCATCTCCGTCGATCCCGAGCGCGACGATCCCGAACGGCTGCGCGATTTCACCGATTACCTGCATCCGCAGGCGCTGGGCTATACCGGCACGATGGAGCAGATCCAGGCCGCCAGCCGCGCCTATAAGACTTATTTCAAAAAGGAAGAAAACCCGGACCCGGATTTCTACCTGATCGACCACTCCACCTTCACCTATCTCGTTCTGCCCGAGACGGGATTTGTCGAGTTTTTCAAACGCGATACGCTGCCGCAGAACATGGCCGACCGGGTCAAGTGTTTCATTGATAACGCGAATTAACGGACATATTCCATCTCTGCGATAAATTGACCTGCGGCGGCCATGCGCCTAGTGTGCCCGAAACGTGCGAACAGCTTGTGAGGGCCTTTCATGTCGGATGATGAGCTGCTGGATATCGGCGAAGACAAATCGCTTCTCCTGGTGGATGACGATGAGCCGTTTCTGCGGCGCCTGTCTCGCGCGATGGAAAAGCGCGGCTTCGAAACGGAAACGGCCGAATCCGTCGCTGCCGGCAAGGCAAGCGTCGCCTCGCGGCCGCCGGCCTATGCCGTGGTCGATCTGCGCCTCGAAGACGGCAACGGGCTCGATGTGGTAGAGGCCATTCGCGAGCGTCGCCCGGAAGCGCGCATCGTCGTTCTGACCGGCTATGGCGCCATCGCCACGGCGGTGGCCGCGGTGAAAGTGGGTGCCACCGATTACCTGTCGAAGCCGGCGGATGCCGACGATATCGTCAAGGCGCTTCTGGCCAATGGCGACGAACTGCCGCTGCCCCCGGATAACCCGATGAGCGCCGACCGCGTGCGTTGGGAGCATATCCAGCGGGTTTATGAATTGTGTGACCGTAACGTGTCCGAGACCGCGCGGCGGCTCAACATGCACCGGCGCACCCTGCAGCGTATTCTGGCCAAACGCAGCCCGAAATGAGCCCGGCGCGGGCGCTGTGGCCGGCCCTGTTTGTGCTGGGCGCCATGCTGGCGGGCTGTGCGGATGGCGGCGGCGACCGGCCGATGTCGGCGCGCACGGGCGTAACCTTTACGCCGGATCGCAACGGGCTTGCCGTCGATGGCCGGTCTCAGCGGATTGATTTCGGCCGCGCCCCCTCCGGGGTGATTACGGCGCTCGACCGTGAACTGGGCCGGGGCCGCGATGTCAGCCTGATCGGCTGCCCCGCCGCCATCGCTTCGCAGCGGGACTGGGCGGGGCTGATTCTGACCTTCACCGCCGAGCGGTTTGTCGGCTGGCGGACCGCCGCCGACCGGGCCGGTCAGACCTGCGGCTGAATCCGGGCCAGCGTTCTGAGCCAGGCGCGGAATGTCCGCGCGCCCGGCGAAAGCACACCGGGCCGGGTCACGATATGGTAGCCAAGCCCCGCCGGATCGCCTTCGAACAGGCTGTACAGCACACCTGCCGCGAGGTCGGACTCGACCAGTGCCCGCGATTGAATCGAAAGCCCCAGCCCGGCCCGAACGGCGCTGAGCGCAATGCTGTTATTGGCCATCTCTTCTGAGCGGACCTGCGCGAAATCAACACCGATTTCACGCCCCCAGACGGCCTGTTCGCGCGAAGCGCCGGAAAAAAACCAGTAATGCCGCGACAGGTCACCCAGCGCGGCGAGGTCGCGCGCCTCTGTATAGCCGCGCCCGGCGACAACCACGAACTGGCTCAGGTCGAGCGGTTCGACCTCGTAGCCCGGCCAGTCGCCGTCGCCGAAGCGAATGGCAAGGTCGATCCCGTCCCGGCGCATATCGACAAGGGCGATACCGGGCACAAGGCGCACCTCGATCTCCGGATGGGCGGCCCAGAACGTGCCCATGCGCGGCATCAGCCATGTTTCGGCAAAGGTCGGCGTCAGGCTCACGACGACAGGCCGGCTGGTATTCCGGTCGAGGATGCGGGTCACCCCGTCCTCGATCTTCGCAAAACCGTCTGCGAGCGCGGCGGCAAGCTCGATGCCGGTATCGGTCAGCCGGATCGTCCGCCCGTCGCGGGCGGCGAGCGCTTCGCCGAAATGGGTTTCCAGCGTGCGCACATGCTGGGCGATGGCGGCATGGGTGACATTCAGCTCACGCGCGGCGGCGCTGTAGCCGCCATGCCGCGCCAGCGCGTCGAAGGCGCGCAGGGCGGCGAGTGAGGGGATGCGCGACCAATCCATGTATGACTGTTAGCACAGCTTACAATTCAAAAACCATCCGAGCTTCGCCGAATCGGCCAGTGGGTGCAATATCGCCGTCATACAGAACGCAAGCAGGAGGTTTCGATGCTGGGAGTCATGCACGCGGTTATTCGGACCGCCACACGCTTTTCTGATGGAAAAGAGACACAATATGAGCGCGAGCAACGCATTCGGCAAAAAGAGCGCCGCTTGCGCGACGCAGCCCGGGCCGAGCTTGACAGGCAGCTTCGCCGCCGCCCGTCTTTGTAACTTTGGGTATGTCGGCAGGGTGCCTGTCACGCGCGTCGGTTGAGGCGCGTCGGGCAAGACCAGGCGCCCGGGCCCCTCAGATCAGTCAATCTCATAGCGCATCGTGATGCTGTCGGCGGTTTCGCCCAGCAGCCGGAAGCCGTGGCTTTGATAATAGATGCCGGCGCCTTCGTTGCCTCGGGCAAAGCGTGCGTCGATCCAGCGATAGCCCAGCAGCCGCGCGGCCTCTGCGGTCGCCTCGAACAGCCGGCTGCCCACCGCCAGCGCGGCACCGTCGCGGAGAAAGGTGGCGATCTCGCAGGCGCCGCTCGTCAGATCGGCTTTTGCGCCGATCCGCTGGAAGCCAAGTAGCCTGCCGGTAGGGTCTTCGGCGACATGCCAGGCGGCATAGGCCGATCCGTCGTCCATCCAGTCCGCAAGCGCCTGCGCACCGGTCGCGCCGCCCGCCAGCCCGGCCATCTGGCGGGTATCGGCCAGCGTCGCGGGGCGAAGGATGAAGTTAGCGCTATCAGAAATATAATCAATCACTTGGCACCATGTGCGAGTTTGCCCGTCTAGAGCTGCGCCAGCAAAGCCGCATGCCGCGCCACAAAGGCTTCCCGCACCTCTTTCGGCGGCCGCAGATAAAGGCGCATCCCCTCGATCACCGCCGGATCGGGCGTGCCGAAAAACCTGTCCGACTCAGCCGCAGAAAACCCGGCAATCTGAGTCGCCTCCAGCCAGGCCGAGACCCGGTCGGCCTTCTTGATCGCCTTCTTGATCGCCGCCGGCACCTGAGCCGGCAGGCCAAATCGGATATGCACCGCCGCCTGCAGCCGCGCATCCAGCTCGCCATAGCCCGGCCCCACCGCCGCCTTCACCGGCGAGATCATGTCGCCGATCACGTATTCCGGCGCATCATGCAGCAACGCCGCCAGCCGCCACTTCGCGGGCGCGCCCGGATTCATCCGATCATAAAGCGCCTCGACGAGCAGCGAGTGCTCGGCCACCGAATAAGGCCAGTCGCCAAAGGTCTGCCCGTTCCAGCGCGCCACGAAGGCGAGGCCGTGGGCGATGTCTTCGATCTCGATATCCATCGGCGTCGGATCCAGCAGGTCGAGCCTGCGCCCCGAGAGCATCCGCTGCCAGGCGCGGGGTGGTGCCATTTTCGCCTCCAGTTTTGCGGGTCACAATGGCGGGACAGGTGGCCAAGTCAATCCGGTGCACATTGCCTGTCAAACCCGGTGGTGATAACCCCCGGCAAACGGCTTTTTGCACGGAGGCACCAGGGTGACCCAGGATTATATCGTGAAAGACATTTCACTGGCGGATTTCGGACGCAAGGAACTCGATATCGCCGAAACCGAAATGCCGGGCCTGATGGCACTGCGCGAGGAATACGGCGCATCGAAACCGCTGAAAGGCGCGCGGATCGCGGGCAGCCTGCACATGACGGTGCAAACAGCGGTGCTGATCGAAACGCTGGCGGCGCTGGGCGCAGATGTGCGCTGGGCCTCGTGCAACATCTTCTCGACGCAGGACCATGCAGCGGCGGCGATTGCGGCTTCGGGCGTGCCGGTCTTTGCGATCAAGGGCGAGACGCTCGAGGAATACTGGTCTTACACCGACAAGATTTTCCAGTTCGACGACGGCGCCAACATGATCCTCGACGATGGCGGCGACGCGACGCTTTATATCCTGCTCGGGGCGCGGGTGGAGAACGGCGAGGAAGACCTGATCGCCGCGCCGACCTCGGAAGAGGAAGAGGCGCTGTTTGCTCAGATCCGCAAGCGCCTGGCCGAGAGCCCCGGCTGGTTTACCGCGCAACGCGACAAGATCCAGGGTGTGTCGGAAGAAACGACCACCGGCGTGCACCGGCTTTATGAGCTGATGAACAAGGGGCTTCTGCCCTTCCCGGCGATCAACGTGAATGACAGCGTTACCAAGTCGAAATTCGATAACAAATACGGCTGCAAGGAATCGCTGGTCGACGGCATTCGCCGCGCCACCGATGTGATGATGGCAGGCAAGGTGGCCGTGGTCTGCGGCTACGGCGATGTGGGCAAGGGCTCGGCGGCCTCGCTGCGCGGTGCCGGTGCCCGGGTGAAGGTGACGGAGATCGACCCGATCTGTGCATTGCAGGCGGCGATGGACGGGTTCGAGGTGGTGCGGCTGGAAGACGTGGCTTCGAGCGCCGATATCTTCATCACCACCACCGGCAACAAGGACGTGATCCGCATCGAGCATATGCGCGAGATGAAGGACATGGCGATCGTCGGCAATATCGGCCATTTCGACAACGAGATTCAGGTGGCCGCGCTGAAGAATCACAAATGGACCAACATCAAGGACCAGGTGGATATGATCGAGATGCCCTCGGGCGCGCGGATCATCCTGCTCTCGGAGGGCCGTCTGCTGAACCTTGGCAACGCCACCGGCCACCCGTCCTTCGTGATGAGCGCGAGCTTCACCAATCAGGTGCTGGCGCAGATCGAGCTGTTCAGCAAGGGCGATGAGTATGAGAACGAGGTCTACATCCTGCCCAAGCATCTCGACGAGAAGGTGGCGCGGCTGCATCTCGACAAGATCGGCGTGAAGCTCTCGACCCTGCGCCCGGAGCAGGCGGATTACATCGGCGTGGCGGTCGAAGGGCCGTTCAAGCCCGAGCATTACCGCTACTGATGCGGATCGTCGTCTACGGCACCGGGGCGATCGGCGGCACGGTCGCGGCCGCTCTGACCCATGCCGGCCAGCCGGTGACGGCGATTGCCCGCGGCGCGCAGCTTGACGCGATTCGCGCGCACGGGCTGCGGCTGCGGTCGCCGGAGCAGGATTTCACCGTTGCGCTCGATGTGGTGGATTCGCCGCAAGCCGCCCGGATCGGCGCGGGTGATGCCATTTTGCTCGCGATGAAAGGGCAGCATACCGATATGGCGCTTGAGGCGCTGCGGGCGGCGGGGGTGACGGATCAGCCGATCTTCTGCCTGCAAAACGGTGTGGCGAACGAGCGCCGGGCGCTCAGGCTCTTTCCCAATGTGCACGGCGTGACGGTGATGATGCCCGTCGCCTTCCGGCGGCCGGGCGAGGTGATCTCCTATTCCAAACCGCAATTTGGCGTGTTTGACATCGGCCGTGCCGTGGGCGGGCATGACGCTGCCGACATTGCGCTGGCCGAGGCGGTGACCGCGGGCAACATCGCCGGGTATGTGAGCGATAGCGTGATGGCTTCGAAATACGGCAAGCTGTTGCTGAACCTGAACAACATCGTCGGCGCGGCCTTTGGGCCGGATGCCGATACCGGCGCGCTCAAGGCGCGCGCGCGTGCGGAAGCCGAGGCGGTGCTGACGGCTGCCGGGATCGCCTGGCAGGACGTTGGCGTGAGCGATGCGCGCCGGGTCAAGCATATGAGCATGTCGGATGTGCCGGGCGTGGAGCCGTTTGGCAGCTCGACCGCGCAAAGCCTCGAACGGGGCACCGGATCGGTGGAGACCGACTGGCTCAACGGCGAGATCGTGCTGCTCGGGCGTTTGCACGGGGTGGCGACGCCGGTGAATGCCTGGCTCACCGGATTGGCCGCCCGGCTGGCGCGGCAGGGCGCGGCGCCGGGCAGCGTGCCGCTCAGCGATGTTCCCGCGCTGGGCTGAGCGCAGGGGGAAACGCGCGGGATAATTCCCTTTGGATTCGTGCCGCCCGGGCTTACCCTTGAAACCAGTGGTTGAAACGTTTTCTGGAACTGGGAGTAAAGAACATGGGCAAACGCGATGAACTTATCGCCAAATATGCCGACGATCTGAAGAACAAGTGCGGTATCACGCCGGATATGGGCCTGCTCACCAAGGTGACGATCGGATGCGGCCCCGCGATCTACGATGCCGATGCCGAGACCGTCGCGGCGACGCAGGAGAGCGAGCTTGAGACCGTCCGCAAGAACTTTCTGATCAAGAAACTCGGCCTTGCCGATGGCCCGCAGCTGATGGATGCGATCAATTCGGTGATCGACACCTATGGCCGCTCGGAGCGCAACAAGTATCGCGCCGTGATCTATTACATGCTGGTGAAGCATTTCGGGAAGGAAGCCGTTTACGGCTGATCGTTCCATCCTCGTTTCTCAGGGCGGCCGGGTTTCCGGCCGCTTTTTTGTTAACGAGAAGAAAAGTTAACAGGCTGGAATTGAAAGAAATTCCAGATATTCCGGCGTTGCGGCACGCGATGGATTTGCCTAGTGTCGTCTCAAGGCCAGGATGGTCGGACCTTTTTTCAGAGACACGTGTGGTGCTGAGGGAGCACGTGGGGTGGAAGGAGGGTTCCGATGTTCCGGTCGGAACCCTCCTTTTTTCAGAACAGCACCAGGATGGCGCCGATGATCATGCAGCCGATCGTGGCATAGCCGCCGTCGATCAGACTGAGCTTGAAGGGCCGCATGCCGTAGGCGTTGTTGATCATGATCCAGGGCGAGATCATGAACAGGCCGATCCCGCCGCCAACCATGATCCCCTTGATCAGCGTGGTGATCTCGGCTTCGGCGATGATGTGGCGCATCATCCCGGCGACGAGAATCATGGCGATGGCTGACAGGACGAAGGGCAATGGGCTGCCGCCGCCCTTTGGCTTGCCGTTTTCGTCGCATTCGATTCCCGAAACCTCCAGCCAGGGCTTCGACAGCAGCATGTACCAGATGGCGCCAAAGACCCACGATCCCGCCGCGGCGACCAAAACGTTCACAACTTCCATGGGTTCCCCTCCCAACTGCGTCATTCCGCCGCAGTATGAGCGTGGGATGGGCCGTTCGCCTAGCTCTTTTCGCCAGAGAGTTCGAGAACCACCTGCCATTCCGCTTCCGTCACGGGTTGCACGGAGAGGCGGGAATTGTTGACCAGAACCATATCGGCCAGCCGCGGATCGTCTTTGCACATATCAAGCGTCACCGGGTTGGCGAGGCCGCGCACGGCCTTGATGTCGACGCATTCCCAGCGCGGATCGTCGGTGGTGCTGTCGGGGTGCACCTCCTTGCAGACCTCGACGATGCCGACGATGCGCTTTTCGTTCACCGAATGGTAGAAGAAGCCGAGATCGCCGAGCTTCATCGCCCGCATATTGTTGCGCGCCTGATAATTGCGCACGCCGTCCCATTCTTCGCCCGCATCGCCTTTTGCGACCTGATCATCCCAGCCCCAGGTATTGGGTTCGGATTTGAAGAGCCAGTGCGCCATCAGCCAATCACCTTTTTGAACTGCTCGATCCGCACCTTGGCAAACAGCCCGGCCTTGGCGTAGGGGTCGTTCGCGGCCCAATCCTCGGCCTCGGCGCGGCTGTCGAGATCGAGCACGACGAGCGAGCCCGACATGTCGCCGTTCTGATCAAGGAACGGACCGGCGGCAAAGACGGGCGAGGCTTCGAGATAGGCGAGGTGCTTTTCGCGGTTGGCCTTGCGGATGTCGAGCGCACCGGGTTTGTCGGTGCAGATGATGGCATACATGTCATTCCTCCTTGAGTGGCCGGGAAAGCAGAATCTCCACGGCTTGCGGTACGGTTACGGCGCCGCTCACCAGCGCGACGACGATATTGGCGATGGGCATATCAATACCCGCCTGCTTGGCAGCGTTAGAGACTGCTTTGGCGGTGGATTTTCCCTCGATGGTCACCCCCTCGGCACCCGGTTCGCCGCGCCCGAGCGCGAGGCCATAGGCGAAGTTGCGCGACTTTTCGGAAGTGCAGGTGAGCGCCAGATCGCCGAAGCCGGACAGGCCCGCCAGCGTCTCCGGCTGGGCGCCACGGGCCTGGGCGAAGCGGTTCATCTCGGCATAGCCGCGCGTCATCAGCGCCGCGCGGGCGCTTTCGCCCAGCCCCGCGCCGATGGCGATGCCGCAGGCGATGGCGATCACGTTTTTCAACGCCCCGCCGAGCTCGACGCCGATCAGATCGGTGGAGCGATAGAGGCGGATATTGGCGGTGGTGAGCGCGTGTTGCAGCGGTTCGGGATCGTCCGCTGCAAGGGTGAGGGCGGTGGGCAGGCCGGCGGCGATGTCGACCGCGAAGCTGGGGCCGGAGAGCACGGCGGGCGTTGCGCCGGGGCAGGTCTCGCGGATGATCTCGGCGGGGCCGCGCCCGGTGGCCATATCGACCCCCTTGGAGCAGCAGACAAGTACCTGATTCCGGAACAGGGCCGCATGCTCTTCGAGAAACGCGGCGGTTTGCTGGAGCGGCAGGGCGAGCAGGACGATCGGCGCGGCTGTGGCGGCTTCGAGATCGCCGGTGACGGTCAGCGTGTCGGGAAAGGTGAAGCCGGGCAGGCGGCGGGCGTTTTCGCGCGCCTCTGCCATGTCGCGCGGATCGCGGGCCCAGAGGGTGACGGCGCGCCCGTCGCGGGCGAGCGAAATCGCCAATGCGGTGCCGAATGCGCCCGCGCCGAGGACGGAAATCTCGCTCATGCCTTCGCTCCCTTCTTGCCCGATCCAAGCATGGCGGGGGCAGCCTGGTCCAGTGGCCAGCGCGGGCGCGCCATAAGCGACATGTCATCGCGGTGCCCGGCGCGGAAGCGTTCGATTCCCGCCCAGGCGATCATCGCCGCATTGTCGGTGCAGAGCCGCAGCGGCGGGGCGAGAAACTGCGCGCCGGCAGCGGCAGAAACAGTCTCTAATGCAGCACGAATCGTCATATTGGCCGAAACGCCGCCAGCCACCGCGAAAACGGGCTGCGCCGGCTTTCTGCCCATGTATTCGGCCAGTGCCCGGCGCGATTTTTCGGCGAGCACATCGGCCACCGCAGCCTGAAACGAGGCACACAGATCGGTGCGGTCCTGCACATGCAGCCCGCCATCGCGTTCGACCAGCTTGTCGCGTTCGCGCAGGAGCGCCGTTTTGAGGCCGGAGAAAGACATGTTATACCCCGGACGGTCGAGCAGCGGGCGGGGCAGTTTGAAGCGCGCCGGGTTGCCCGATTTTGCCTCGACCTCGACGGAAGGCCCGCCCGGCTGCGGCAGGCCGAGGAGCTTGGCGGTTTTGTCGAAGGCTTCGCCGGGGGCGTCGTCAATGGTGCCACCGAGACGGGTGAAGTCTTCCTCGCCTTCGACCAGCAGGAACTGGCAATGCCCGCCCGAGACGAGGAGCATGAGGTAAGGATAGGCCGCGCCATCGGTCAGGCGCGGGGTGAGGGCGTGGCCCGCGAGGTGGTTCACCCCGATCAGCGGCAGTCCGGTGCCCGCCGCGATGCCCTTGGCCAGCATCACCCCGGCCAGAACGCCGCCGATCAGGCCCGGCCCGGCGGTGACGGCGATGGCATCCACCTCGCTCAGCGAGAGCCTGGCCTCGTCCAATGCCTCCTCGACACAGAGATCGAGCTTTTCGGTATGGGCGCGGGCGGCAATCTCGGGCACGACGCCGCCGAAGGCCTCGTGCAGCTCGGCCTGCCCGGCCACGATGCTGGAGAGGATCTCGGGCGGTTGCCCCGCCCTGTGGCGCACGATTGCGGCGGCTGTATCGTCGCAGCTCGATTCGAGGCCCAGGATGGTGACGGTATCGGACATGGTGCGCCGGTTGCGATGGGGTTCGGGCCGGGGTAACACCGCCGAAGGCCCCAGACAATCCCGCGAGGCAGAGATGACCCCCACGCTCGTGCTCACCCGCCCGGAGGCGCAATCGCGCGAGATCGCGGCCGCGCTTGGCGGATCGGTGCCGGTGATCGTATCGCCGGTGATGCGGATCGCCGCCGCGGGGCCGGTGCCGCGGCTCGATGGCTATGCGGGCGTGATCCTGACATCGGCCAATGCGCTGGATTTCGTGCCCCGGCTGGATGACGTTCCCGCCTGGTGCGTGGGCGTGCGCACGGCGGATGCGGCGCGTGCTGCCGGCGCGGATCTGCGGCTGGTGGCGACCGATGCCGAAGAGTTCATCGCCCGGTTCGACGGGGCCGGGCCGCTGCTCCATCTGCGCGGCGAACATGCGCGGGGCAAGATTGCGGAACGGCTGAGTCTGGCAGGAACAGAGACAGATGAAGCGGTGATCTACCGGCAGGAGCGGCTGCCGCTCTCAGGCGCGGCACTGGCGGCTCTCTCAGGCGCTGCTCCGGTGATCCTGCCGCTCTACTCGCCCCGGTCGGCAAGGCTGGTCGGCGCCCAGATCGACCGCGTCGGCCCGAATGTGGGCGTAATCGCCATGAGCCCGGCGGTGGCGCAGGCGTGGAACGACGAGACGGGGGGCGATGCCGCGGTTGTCGATACACCCACGGGAACGGCGATGCTTGACGCCATCCGGGCCGCCCTGCGCGGTTGAGACTGCTTGAGGCCACCGGGGGCCGGGGTTAGGTTCAGGCGGTGGGCAAGGCTTGCCGAAGTAGAGATTCGAAAGGTGGGACGATGGCGAAAGCCCCGAAATCATCATCAACCGAGTCGAAAACGGCCGCGAAGCGATCGACCAGGGCAGATGAGCCGGTGGAAGATGCCGTCGTGATCGAAGAAACCCCGGCAGAGCCCACCGCGCCTCCGCCCCCGCCGGAGCCGAAGGCCAAACCCGAACAGGACGCTGCCCCGGAACCGCGCGACGCGGTGGAGACCCCCACGACGGACGACGCCGGGGCAACCCCGGAGCCACCGAAGGATTCCGCAGCCCCGGCGGCAAAGCCACGCGGTGGCGCGGCGGCCTTGTCCGGCTTCGTGATCGGCGGTGTTCTGGCGGCGGCGATCGGATTTGTGGCGGCGCGCTATGTGGTGCCCGAGGGCTGGCCGTTTCCCGGCGTGGCGCCGGAGGAAGATCCGGTTGCGCTGGCGGTCGAGGCGCAGGGCGCCGATATTGCGGCGTTGCAGCAGGCCATGGCCGGCATGTCCGATGCGGTGGCGGCGTTGCGGAGCGATTCCGGCCTCGACGCGTTGCGCGCCGATCTTTCGGCCCAGATCGGCGGCCTCAACGAAACGCTGACGGCGGCAGATGCCCGGCTTGACGAGATCGAAACGCGTCTGGCCGCGGTTGAGCGGCTGGCGCCGGAAGGGTCCGCTGCGGCCCGGATGGCGGCAGAGGCTTATGAGCGGGAACTGGCGGCGCTGCGCAAGTTGTTCGAGGATGAGTTGGCTCAGGTTCAGGCGGCGGAAGGAAGTGCCGTCGAATTGCAGGCTCAGGCGGCCGAGGCCGCGCAGGCGGCTGCCGGGCGTGCGGCGCTGGCCCGCGTGACGGCGGCACTTGAGACGGGTCAGCCGTTTGCCGAGGCGCTGGCCGATCTGGCGGAAAGCACCGGAACAGAGGCCCCGGCGGCGCTTGCCGGATTTGCCGAGACCGGCGTGCCAACGCTTGCAGGGCTTCAGGAAAGCTTTCCCGAAGCGGCCCGCGCTGCGCTGGATGCTTCGGTGCGCGCGGCGGTGGAAAGCGGCGAAATGAGCCGGTTTAGTGCCTTTATGCGCACCCAGCTTGGCACCCGGTCGCTGGAAGCGAAAGAGGGCGACGATGCGGATGCGGTGTTGTCGCGGGCCGAGGCGGCGCTGCGGCAGGGCGATCTGGCGGTGGTGCTGCGCGAGCTTGACGCTTTGCCGGCGGCGGGCCAGCCCGCCATGGCTGCGTGGCGCGCAGAGGCCGAGACGCGGCGAGCCGCAGTCGATGCCGGTGCAGCGCTGGCCCGGGAACTGAACGCGAAATGAGGGTGATTTGATGCTTTGGTCCCTGTTGAAGATCATCCTGTTCGTCGTGATCATCGCGGCGGCTGCGCTGGGCGCCGGCATGATCATGGAAACCGAAGGCGGCGTGCGCATCGCCATCGGTGCGACGGAATACAATCTTGGCCCGTTGCAGGCGGTGATCGGGCTTGTGGCCCTGGTGGTGGCGGTCTGGCTGCTGATGAAGCTGGTGAGCCTGCTGGTGGCGCTTGTGCATTTTCTCAACGGCGACGAGACGGCAATCAGCCGCTATTTCGACCGTAACCGCGAGCGCAAAGGGTTCGAGGCGCTGGCCGATGGGCTGATGGCGCTGGCCTCCGGCGAAGAGCGGGTTGCGATGGCGAAGGCGGCGCGGGCCGAAAAGTTTCTGCATCGCCCGGAACTGACCAATCTGATCACCGCGCAGGCCGCCGAGATGGCGGGCGACCGCAAGAAGGCGGAAGCGATGTACAAGCGGCTGCTGGCGGATGAGCGCACGCGCTTCGTGGGTATTCGCGGGATCATGAAGCAGAAGCTGGAGGCGGGCGATACCGAGACGGCGATGAAGCTGGCCGAAAAGGCCTTTGCCCTGAAGCCGCGCCATGCCGAAACGGGCGATGTGCTGCTGGCCCTGCAGGCGACGCAGAACGACTGGGCCGGGGCACGCCAGACCATCGGCACCAAGGTGAAAGCCGGGGCTTTGCCCAAGGATGTGGGCAAGCGGCGCGACGCGGTGCTGGCGCTGCAGGAGGCAAAGGAGATCTTTGCCGAGGGCAATTCGATCCGTGCCCGCGAGGCGGCGATCGAGGCGAACAAGCTTTCGCCCGACCTGATCCCGTCGGCCGTGCTGGCGGCGAAGAGCTACACCGAGCAAGGCAATCCGCGTTATGCGCAGCGGGTGCTCTCGAAAGCCTGGCAGGCTCATCCGCACCCCGACCTTGCGGCGGCCTTCGCGGCCATCGAGCCGGATGAAACTCCCGCCGAGCGGCTCAAGCGGTTTCGCCAGGTCACCCGGCATCACCCGGACGATCCCGAAACGCGGATGCTGCTCGCCGAGCTCAACATCGCGGCGGAAGACTTTCCGGCCGCCCGTGCCGCCCTGGGCGATCTGGCCGAGACCGATCCCACCCAGCGCGTGCTCACCCTGATGGCTGCCATCGAGCGCGGCGAGGGGGCGAGCGACGATGCGGTGCGCGGCTGGCTGGCCAGAGCGGTAACCGCCTCGCGCGGGCCGCAATGGGTGTGCGACAAATGCGGGCAGGTCCATTCCGACTGGTCGCCGGTCTGCCTTGGCTGCGACGCCTTCGACACGCTGAGCTGGAAGGTGCCGGTGGAGGGCGAAGTGAAGATGCCCGGCGGCGCCGGGATGCTGCCGCTGCTGGTGGGCGCCGGCCCCGCCGTTCCCGCAGAGGCTGCGCCGGCCAGCCCTGTGAAGGGCACCGAGATGCCACCGGAAGAAAGCTTCGCCAGGCCGCCCCATGCGGATTACGCGGACCCAGAGGGAGACGGCGTTGCGGAATATGCGCCCGAGGTGGAGGCTCCGCACGAAAAATAGGGCTACACAGCCTCTTTTTGCGGTGTTAAAGGACGCGCACCTGAAGCGTGGCGGTGCGGCCCAACTGGCAAACACCACATTCGCAAGCGGCAAGTCTGCGCGCGATTGACGTTTCAAACCAGTCGCTTACAAGCGGCGCGCAGTAACGAGTAGGCCCATGGTGGGGCCGTGAAGAGAAGGATGCCGGTGTAGCTCAGCTGGTAGAGCACGTCATTCGTAATGATGGGGTCGGGGGTTCGAGTCCCTTCACCGGCACCATCCTTCTCTGAAGCCGCGTCTCCCTGAAATCGACGCTTGGGGCTTGCCTCATATGCGGCCCTGATGTGGTGCAGAATTCGGGTGTGCGGGGCCGGGTGTCCTGGTTATTGTGATGAATATGGTTTCGCCTGATCTCATCCACTTTCCCTTGCGCAAAGCGCGTGTTCATGAAGTGTCCGGGCCGGGTGCGGTGAGTTTTGCCGCCGTGTCCGCCGTTCGGGCCGGGCAGATACTCTGGGTGCGCGAGGGGTGGCATGGGGAGATGATAAACCCTGTCGGGCTGGCGGCCTTTTTCGATCCGGCCTGCATGTTGATGGCCCGGACCAGGGATCAGAGCGAGAGCCTCGCCGTTGCGGAAGAGGCGCTCAAGGACGGGGCGGTGCCGCTTGTTGTGATCGAGATCACGCGCCCGCTCGATCTGCGCGAGGGGCGGCGGCTGCAGCTTGCGGCGAAGGCGGGAAATTCGACAGGTTTATGCCTGATCCCCGAAGGGATGGGCAGCAATGCCGCGGAAACGCGATGGCATTGCGCCCCGGTTTTCGATGCGGATGACTCGACTCTGATGCGTTGGGAAATTATTAAGAACAAATCAGGAACATTGAGGGCCTGGCATGTTCGATGGAATGCAGCGGCGCGTTGTCTCGATGTGGTTTCCCCGGCTGGCGAGCGACCGGGTTCTTCGCGCGCATCCGATTGACGGCCCCTTCGCGCTGACGCTGAAGCAGAACAATGCCAACCGGCTCTATTGTCTGAATGAGGAGGCGGAGCGGCAGGGGCTGCATCGTGGCATGTCCTATGCCGATGCCCGCGCCTTTTGCCCGGCGCTGCAAAGCCGCCCGGCGAACCCGGTGGCGGATCGGCGCTTCCTGCACATCCTGCGCCGATGGGCCACGCGCTATTGCCCCTGGGTCGGGCTTGAAGAGCCGGACGGGCTGGTGCTTGATATTACCGGCGCAGCCCATCTTTTCGGGGGTGAGGCGGCCATGCTCTCGGATATGCGCATGCGGCTGGATCGGGCGGGGCTTGCGGCCCGGATCGGGCTGGCCGGCACGCGCGGGGCGGCCTGGGCGCTTGCGCATCATTCCGAGGGAATCGCGGCGCCGGACAACATGCTGCAGGCCCTTGGGCCGTTGCCGGTTGCCGCGCTCCGGTTGGCGGACGAAACCTGCATTGCCCTGCAGCGCCTGGGCTTGCGCACAATCGGCGATCTGGAAGCCGCGGCCCGCGCTCCGCTGGCCCGCCGCTTTGGGCCGGGCCTGATGATGCGGCTGGATCAGGCGTTTGGCCGCCAGCCGGAGCAGATTACCCCGCTGGCCGAACCACCCCATTACGGGGTGCGTATGACCTTGCCCGATCCTGTTGGCCTGTTTGACGATGTGATGGCCGCAACATCACGCTTGCTGGATCGGCTTTGCGAGAAATTGAAGGCGCAAGAGGCCGGGGCCCGGATATTGAGCCTGACCTTGCGCCGGGTCGATCAGGAGGCCCGGAGCGTCGAAGTGCGCCTTGCCCGCCCGTTGCGCGATGCGGCCCGTATCCTGCCGCTGTTCGAACGTGGCGTGGGCGAGGTGGATGCGGGCTATGGCATCGACCAGATTCGGCTGGAGGCGGTGCAGGTCGAACCGCTGCCCGTGCATCAGGTCAGCCATGTGTCTTCGGGGCGGGCCGATCAGCTGGACGATCTTGTCAGCCGGATCGGCACCCGGATCGGGCTGGAGAACGTCCAGCGCTTCCTGCCTGCCGACAGCCACATCCCCGAGCGGGGCTTCATCATCGCCGCTGCCGCCTATTCGGCGCCGGGCGGGCCGTGGATCAGCCCGCGCCCGCGCCCCCTGCGCCTGTTTTCGCCCGAACCCATCGGCGGGACGGGTTCCCGTCCGCCCCGGCAATTTCGCTGGCGGCGCATGTTTCTGACCACGGCGCGGGCCACCGGGCCGGAACGCATCGCCCCGGAATGGTGGCTCGCGGATGAAAGCTGGCGCGGCGGCATACGCGATTACTGGCATGTGGAAACCCGGCAAGGGCGGCGGCTGTGGCTGTTTTACACGCCACAAAACCCCGGCTGGTTCGTGCAGGGGGAATTCGCATGATCGAAATTGCGCGCGATCATCAACGGGCTGACGCTGTCCGTTTCGATGCCTTGCCCGGGCAGCGTGGCGAGGCCGGATATGCCGAATTATGCGTCACCACGAATTTCACGTTTCTCACCGGGGCCTCGCACCCGGAAGAACTGGTCGTGCGGGCGGCTGAACTGGGCCTGTCTGCCATCGCGATCACGGACCGTAACTCACTGGCGGGTGTGGTGCGTGCTTACCGGGCGCTGCAGGAACTGCAGCACGGTCTTGAGAATGCCATTCGGATCACGTCACAGCATCGGGTCGACCAGTGCTCGCGTCAGGAGGTTGGCCGGCCCAGCCCGATTGAACGGCCAGAGGCGGGGCGATTGCCGAAGCTGATCGTCGGCTGCCGCCTGGTGCTGCGCGACAGTCCGGTGGAGTGGGTGGCGCTGCCGCGGGATCGTGCCGCCTATCAGCGGCTCACCCGGCTGCTCACCCTTGGCAAACGGCGGGCGGAGAAAGGGGAATGCCATCTCGACCGGGCCGATCTGCTCAATGCCTGCACCGGCATGATCCTGATCGCCCTGCCGCAACGGGGGCTTGATGCCAGCCTTGCGCATATTCAGCAGATGCAGCGCCGCTTTCCCGGCCATGTCTTTCTGGGTGCCGCGCCGCGCTATGACGGCTCCGATCAGGCTTATCTGAACGCCTGCGCCCGGCTGGCGCAGCGCAGTTCCGCCCCGATGGTCGCGGTGGGCGATGTGCTGATGCACCGGGGGCACCGCAAGCAACTGGCCGATGTGCTGACCTGCATGCGCGAGCATATCACCATCGACGAGATCGGCACCCGCGCCCTGCCCAATGCCGAGCGTCGGCTGAAGGGACGCGCGGATATGGAGCGGGTGTTTCGCGACCACCCCGCCGCCCTGCGCCGCACGCTTGAAATCGCCGCAGGGTGCAGTTTTTGCCTGAGTGAACTCAGCTATGACTACCCGGACGAGATTTCTGAAGATGAAACGCCGCAGGCACGGCTGGAACGGCTGACAAGGGACGGGCTGAAGCGGCGCTATCCCGAGGGTGCCCCTCAGCGTGTGCTGGACCTGATCGCCAAGGAACTGAAGCTTGTCACGGAACTCAATTTTCCGGCTTATTTCCTGACAGTCTACGATATCGTCCAGTTTGCCCGTTCAAAAGGCATTCTCTGCCAGGGGCGCGGCTCTGCGGCCAATTCGATCCTGTGTTATCTGCTTGGCATTACGGATGTATCGCCGGACCAGATCGCCATGGTGTTCGAGCGGTTCATCTCGAAACACCGGGGCGAGCCGCCCGATATCGACGTGGATTTCGAGCATGAGCGGCGCGAAGAGGTCATCCAGTGGATTTATGCAAAATACGGGCGGGAGCGGGCCGGGCTTTGCGCCACGGTGATCCATTTCCGAAGCCGGGCCGCCATCCGTGAGGTTGGCAAGGTCATGGGTCTGTCCCAGGACGTGACGGCGGGCCTGTCGGGGCAAATCTGGGGCATGTCCAATGGCGGCGCCGATCCGGAGCGGATCAGGGAGCTTGGCCTCGATCCGGCCGACCGCCGCCTTGCCCAGACCATCCGGCTGATCCGCGAGATCATCGGCTTTCCCCGCCATCTGTCGCAGCATGTTGGCGGATTTGTCATCACCAAGGGGCGGCTCGATGAGCTGGCTCCCATCGAGAATGCGGCGATGGAGGACCGCACCATCATCGAATGGGACAAGGACGACATTGATACGCTGAATATCCTCAAGGTCGATGTGCTGGGGCTGGGGATGCTGTCATGTATCCGCAGGGCGTTCGAACTGATGGAGCGGCATGAAAGGCAACGGCTGACGATCGACAGCGTTCCGCAGGAAGATGCCGCCACCTATGACATGCTCTGTGTCGCCGATGCGGTGGGCGTGTTTCAGGTGGAAAGCCGGGCACAGATGAACTTTCTGCCCCGGATGCAGCCCCGCACCTTTTACGATCTGGTGATCGAAGTCGCCATCGTGCGCCCCGGCCCCATCCAGGGCGGCATGGTGCAGCCCTATATCAAGCGGCGGCAAGGGCTGGAAAAGGCGGAGCCGTTCGGGCCGGAACTGGAAGCGGTGACGCGGCGCACGCTCGGTGTGCCGCTGTTTCAGGAACAGGCCCTGCAAATCGCCGTGGTCGGGGCGGGCTACTCCGCGGAAGAGGCCGACCATCTGCGCCGTTCGCTCGCCTCGTTCCGGCGAATGGGCACGATCGGTGCGCACCGCGACAAGTTCATCGCCGGGATGCTGCAAAACGGCTATGATCAGGAGGTGGCCGAACGCTGTTTCGGGCAGATCGAAGGGTTTGCCGATTACGGCTTTCCAGAAAGCCACGCCGCCGCCTTTGCCATGCTCGCCTATGTCTCGGCCTGGCTGAAATGCCATTACCCGGCAATCTTTGCCTGCGCGTTGCTGAATTCTCAGCCGATGGGCTTCTACGCCCCGGCCCAGATCGTGCGCGATGCCCGCGAGCATCAGGTCGAGCTGCGCCCGATCTGCGTGAATGCCAGCGATTGGGATAACACGCTGGAGCGCCGCCCCGATGGAGCGCTGGCCCTGCGGCTGGGCTTTCGTCAGATCAAGGGCTTCCGCGAGGAGGATGCCGGCTGGATCGTGGCCGCCCGTGGCAATGGCTACCGCGATCCGGAAGCCGTCTGGCTCCGTGCCGGGGTGGCCCCTGCGGTGCTGGAACGTCTGGCCGAGGCGGATGCCTTTGCCGATATGGGCCTGACCCGGCGCGATGCGCTCTGGCATGTGCGGTCGATCCGGGGGCTGGCGCCGTTGCCGTTGTTCAACGATCCGGTCGACGGTGAAAGCATCCGTGAGCCGCAGGTGATGCTGCCGCCAATGCATCTGGGCGAAGAGGTGGTGGAGGATTATGTGTCCATGCGCCTGACCCTGCGCGCCCACCCGATGGAGCTTTTGCGCCCGACAATTCCCGGCCTGACGCCGCATGACAAGCTGGCCACGATCCCGCCGGGCCGGGTCAGTGTCTGTGGCCTGGTCATCACCCGCCAGCGCCCCGGCACCGCTTCCGGTGTGATCTTTCTGACGCTGGAGGATGAGACCGGCGTGTCAAACGTGGTGGTCTGGCCCAAAACCTATGAGCGGTTCCGCCGGATCGTCATGGGCGGGCGGCTCTTGCGTGTGACGGGGTATCTGCAGCGCGAAGGCATTGTCGTGCATCTGATCGCCCAGCAGATCGAGGATCTGTCTCACCGCCTGTCCGATCTCGGCCACCCGATGGACAATGCGGTTGGCCGCACAACCCCGCAAACAGACAACGCGCCGCGCAGCCTGCCCGCGCCGCGCGCAACGCACCCCAGGGAACAGGCCAAGCGGCTCTTTCCAAGCCGGGATTTTCATTGATGTTTTCGGCGGGGGAAGCGGATCATATGCGCTTCCGCGTTGCGCGGTGCCCCGCCCGGCGACCGGGCGAGGCGATGCAGCGGCACTCAGAGCGCGCCGACTTCTTCATAATAGCGGATCGCACCCGGGTGCAGCGGCATTCCGAAATCCTTCACCGCAACCTCGATGGAGATCGCTTTGGCCCAGGGCGCATCCGAGGTGATGCTTTCGAGGTTTTCCCAGAACGCCTTGGTGATCTGGTAGACGGTCTCATCATCCAGATCGCGGCGCACCCCGATGCCGACATTCGTGTCATGCGACATTACGGCGGTTTCGTTCACCTGCCCGTCATAGGCACCGGCGGCCACTTCCGCGAGGGTGCGGAACCTGCCGAGAAACGCCTCCACCGCTTCGCCCGACCAGTCTTCGGGGCCGATGAAGCGAATGTCTTCGGTTTCGGTGATCTGCAGGAACTGCTGGCACGGGTCCATGCAGCCGTTCACGTAGAGATCAATCTTGCCGTCCTGGAACGACTGAAACCCGGTCGCCCAATTGGCGGTGATCGCTTCATAATCCTCGCCCGCGACAAGCCCGGTGGTGGCCTCGATCCAGTCTTTCGCGGTGGCATAGGCGCCGCCGCCCGCCGGGCCGAGGAACACGGTGGTGCCTTCGATATCATCGAGCGTTTCGATGCCGGAATCGGCGCGCACCGTGTAGTGATACTGGCCGTAGGGGAACCACATGATCAGCGCGAGGTTTTCCGACAGCGCGGGGGCGTCCGGCTCGTTGGCATACATCGCCTTGCCGCCCTGCATCAGCGGGTAGATCGACGGCGATACCATCGACATATCGAG
This sequence comes from Sinisalibacter aestuarii, assembly GCF_027923545.1. Taxonomy (GTDB): domain Bacteria; phylum Pseudomonadota; class Alphaproteobacteria; order Rhodobacterales; family Rhodobacteraceae; genus Sinisalibacter; species Sinisalibacter aestuarii. Next base: position 374,827 of record NZ_BROH01000001.1, read on the forward strand.
GTTGCCGCGCCCGACTTCGAGCATGTGCAGCGTGGCCGCGCCGCCGCCGGCGACCTCGATTTCGACATCGTCGAGCGCATCGGTCACGAGGTTGGCGAAGGTCGACATCACAATCGCCGGGCCGAGGCTCGGTTCGATCGTGGCCATCTTGAAGGTTTCGGCATTGGCCGCTCCCGCGATGAGAAGCGCGGCAGCGCCGGCGGCTAGGGTCTGGTGTTTCATGTTGTCCTCCCTGGATGTTGTGCTGCCGTCACGCCGTTTTGCGTGCGGTCAGTCGATTGGCTGCCCATTCCCGGAAGATGAGCAGGATTCCGACAGCGGCGGCGGGGCCGGCCACGATCATTTGCGGCGCGAGCGCGGCCAGGCCGACCACGACACGCGCCACCCGTTCGGGCGTGCCGAGCCGTGCGCGGTCATGGCCCGCAAGGCCCGAGGCGATGAGCCACATCGCAAGGACGAAAGCGACGACAATCCAGCCGAGATCGCCCCAGCTCACCGTGGTGATGTCGATCATCGCGCGGCTGCTCACGGCTTCTTCACCGAACCATTCGAACAGCACCTGCAGTTTGTAGAGCACCGCCGGGTGGTAGACGAAGACGAAGGGCACGAGAAAGCCCGCAAGCGCGATCTTGGCGGCTTCGAAGCCGGTGCGGATCGGGTTGGCGTTGGCGATGGGCGCGGCGGCGAAGGCCGCGAGCGCCACGGGTGGCGTCACCGTCGACATCATCGCGAAGACCACCACGAAAAGATGCAGCGTGAGCGGCGCGAGGCCCACGGTGTCGATCCCCGAGGAGAGGGCGATGACGATGATGAAATAGGTGGCGCCGGGCGGCAGGCCCATGCCGAGCACGATGGCCCCGAAGGCAACCACGAGCAGCACCACCGGCAGCGGCCCCTCCGCCACTTGCGCGAGCAGCAGCGAGAGCCGCCCGGCGAAGCCCGAAATCTGGATCAGCCCGACGATCAGGCCGATTGCCGTCACCACCACGATGATCGAGGCCGACATCCGCCCGGCATCCACCAGCGCGTTCCACAGCTTGCCGCGTTTGCGGAAGTCGGGGAACAGCACCCAGGACGAGACGAGCGCCGCAACGATCCCGTAGAAGCCCGCCTTGGGCACCGAGGGCTGGGCGAAGAGGAAATAGGAGAGCGTGCCGAGCGGGACGACGAATACGAGGTTCTGCACCCAATCGCGCCGGGTGAGGCGGGGGCGCTCTTCGCCGGGCAGCGCGCCGATCCCGAGTTTGCGGGCCTCGAAATAGACCGCAAGAAAGGTGCCGAGGTAGTAGAAGATCGCTGGCACGATGGCCGCGACCACGATGTAGCGGTATTCGAGCCCGATCTGGCCGGCGACGAAGAAGGCGACCACGCCCATCACCGGCGGCATGATTTGCCCGCCGGTCGAGGCGGCGGCTTCGACCGCGCCGGCAAAGGCCGGTTTGAAACCGGCGCGCTTGATGACGGGGATGGTCATCACGCCGGTGGAGACCACATTGGAGATCGCCGCGCCGGAAAGCGTGCCGAACAGCGCCGAAGAGGCGATGGCCGCATGGGCCGCGCCGCCGGTGAGGCCGCCGGTGAGCCGGTTGGCGATTTTCATCAGCAGATCGCCTGCGCCCGAGGCCATCAGGACCGAGCCGAAGACGATGAAAACCAGCACATTGGCGGTGACAACCTGCACCGGCTGGCCGAACATGCCGCCGGTTTGCGCCCAGAAGCCCAGCATCATCTGCCGCAGGTTCTGGCCCATGCTCGCCTCCGACCCGGCGAGAATGCCCGTCCAGTCCGGCAGCCAGCCGCGAATGAAGAAATAGACCACCCAGAACAGGCAGAAGGCGACGATGAAACCGCCGAACATGCGCCAGGTCATATACAGAGTGATCGCGGCGGCGACGGGGAAGACGATGTAATCGAGCGGGGCGATCGAGGGAAGCTGGCCGCCATCCATCGCAAAGATCTTGATGATCCAGACGGTGAAGGCGGCGATGGATAGTGCCGCGAGCGCCCAGTTGACCGCGCGCAGGCGCGGGGCCCGGTGGATCGTGAGCGTGGTGATCACGAAGGAGAGCACGATGGGCAGGCCGATGATGAGCCCGGTGGGGCGCAGGAAATCCTGCTCGAACACGCGATGCGCCGCGCCCAGCCAGTGCTCGCGCAGAAGCAACCGCTGATCGCGGCGCGACATTTCGGCGAAGCCGTCCGTGGTGGTCGAGATGAACCAGTTGACGAAGTCGTTCAGCGGGCCGGAGGCCGCGTAGACGATGGCGACCGCGGCGAGCGCGACGGCGACGATATTGGCGATCCGCTTGTCGGTCGGGTTGGGGAACAGGTGATCAGACATTATCGTCATCCACGAGATGGATTTGCCGTGCCGGTCCCCGGTACTTCACGGTCAGGTCGGTGGCGACTTCGCTGCCATCGACCATGAAGGGGAGGATGCCTTTGCGCGCCGACGAGCCGCGCATCGCGTCGATCTCGGCATCGGAGCGGGTGACGCGCTGGGCGTTGCGCCGGCCCCATTGCGCAAGCATCTGGTAGAGGCGCGCGATGGTTTCCGCCTGTGCCGGATCGGCGCCGAGATCGTGGAATTCGTCCGGGTCGGCGACGGTATCGAACAGCATCGGGCGAAAGCCACCCTCGGCGTGGATCAGCTTGTAGCGCCCGTCGAACACCATGAAGAGCCGCGCATCGCTGGCGCTGACGCCCAGTGTGGTGCGCATCGGTGTGACCGAGTAATCGTATTCGCTGACCACGAAATCGCGCCAGGTGTCGGGCGTTTCGCCGTGCAGCCATGGCATCAGCGAGCGGCCCTCGATGATGTGGTTCGGCACGATACCGCCGGCAGCCTCGACGAAGGTGGCGGCAAGGTCGATGCTTTCCACCAGTGCGGCGCAGGTCGTGCCGCGGGTGGCGTCGGCCTCGGAGCGCGGGTCGTAGACGATGAACGGGATTTTCACGCTGGGCTCGTGGAACATATCCTTCTCGCCCAGCCAGTGATCGCCGAGATAATCGCCGTGGTCGGAGGTGACCACGATCATCGTGTCGGTGAGCCGCCCGGTTTCTTCCAGCCAGTCGAGCAGGCGGCCGAACTGATCGTCGGCCTGCTTGATCAGGCCCATATAGGCGGGGATCACCTTTTCGCGGACAATGTCCTGCTGGAAGGCGCTGGCCACCTTGTTGGCCATGAAGGCGCCGTAGATCGGGTGCGGATCTTCACGCTCGATCTCGTGACGGCGCGCGGCGGGCACGTGGTTGGCGCCGTACATGTCGTGGTAGGGCGCGGGCACGATGTAGGGCCAGTGCGGCTTGATGTAGCTCACATGCGCCATCCAGTCGCCCTCCGCCTGCTCGATGAAGCGCATCGTCTCGGAGGTGAGCCAGGGCGTTTCGCTGTCTTCCTCGCGGATGTTGGCGGGCTTGTCGGCATTCATGAACATCCAGCCGGAGGCGATGTTGCCCTCGTCGTCCACGCCCGCATTGGCATAGTCGGCCCAGGGATTTTCGCCGTCATAGCCCCTGGATTTGAGGTATTCGTTATAGGGCGAGCGTTTCTGGTCGTAGAACCCGTCAGGGCCTTGGCCCCAAAGCCCGTCATCGCGGATCCAGGCATCGAAGCCGCATTCGGCCTGGCGCGCTCCGATCATGCTGTCGGGGCTGAGGCCGAGCCGTGCCATGCCTTCGGCGTCCACCTTCATATGGGTCTTGCCGATCAGCCAGCTCTGCATCCCGAGCTTGCGCAGGTGATCGCCCAGTGTCACTTCGCCCACCCGGAGCGGAAAGCCGTTCCATTGCGCGCCGTGAGAGCTGGCATAGCGGCCGGTATAGAAGCTCATCCGGCTCGCGCCGCAGATCGGCGATTGCACGTAGGCTTCGGTAAAGCGGACACCCATCGCGGCCAGCCGGTCGAAGTTGGGCGTTTCCAGATGCGGATGCCCGGCGCAGCTCAGGTAATCGAACCGGAGCTGATCGTACATGACGAACAGGATATTCATTTTTCCTCCCTGGCCGGATCTGCGTCCGGATGGGGGAGGATTATACGTCGATCGAGATAACCAAGAAGCGAATTATCTTCATCGTTATAACTACTGGTTATCGGTGGGTGATGCGACCATCTTTTCCGCCTGCGCGGCGACGGCATCGACGAAGGCCCGCCCGGCGGGCGTCAGCGGCCTGTCGGCGCGCACCATCAGCCCGATTTCCACTGGCGTTACATCGTCTTGCAGCGGCAGGCGCACGATCTGCCAGCGCGGCTCGATCTCTTCCAGCAGCAGGGTCGGGAAGGAGCAAACGCGGTGGCTGCCTTCGATCATGGCCAGCAGGCTGGTGATCGAATCGGAGGTGGTCACGGGCACTGGCGGCTCCAGCCCGAGGCGGAGAAAATCCCGCCGAATCCCGAAAATGCGCTTTCGCGGGCCGATCATGATCCACTCGGCATCGCGCAGCGCGGCAAGATGCGTTGCCCCGGCATAGCGGGAGCCTTTGCCGGTAATCACCGAAATCGGCGACGACAGAAGCGGTCGCACGGACAGGCCCGAGCGCTCGTTCTCATCCGGCACGGGGCCGATGACGATATCGGTATCGCCGGAGCGCAGCGTTGCGGTGGTCGATGGCGGATGGCCGCCCGCGATCTGCACATGGACGCCGGGAAAGAGGCGGCGGAACCTGTCCATCACCTTGGGCACGATGCGCACGGCGGCGAGGGGCGAGACGGTTACGTGCAGGCTGCCCGAGCGCGCGCCCTGGATCTGGCTTACCTCTTCGTCGAGCTTGCGCAGCTCGGCCTGGATCACCCTGGCCCGGGCAATCACCGCGCGGCCGATCTCGGTTGGCTCCACACCACGGGGTGCGCGGGTGAAGATCCGGTCGCCCAGCTCCTCTTCGGCGTTGCGAAGCGCCTTGGTGATCGCCGGTTGCGTCTTGCCGATTCTATCGGCGGCGGCACGCAGGCTGCCGGCATCGGCAATCGCGACAATCATTTCAACATATCCGGCTTTCATGGCGCCTCCTCCCGGATCCCGTAGCACATTACGGGGGGAAAGCGGATGGGGTGTATGCCGTTGCCGGGAGGAGCGTGGTGTCAGGTCACGCAATACACGTTGATCACGATTGTTCGTCCGGCGGGCGCGAGGGAGCAGACGAACAGCCGTTCGCTGAGCCAGCGATGAGGGCCGTCGGGTGCATCGAAGACAGGCGCGGCGCGCGTGTAGAACTGGTCGGGCGCGACGGGTTCGCCCGCCCGCAGTTTTTCGCGCATCGCATCGGAAGAGACGCGGATGCCCTTGTTCACCACATAGATCAGCGTGCCGTCCTCGGCCTCGATCGTGTAGCGGGCCTCGATGCGGCTGTTGCCATCGGGGGTGATCAGCGGCCAGTCGGAGCCGCCGGGCAGGATGCGGCCGGTGAGCTTCGGGCCCAGCACCCGCCCGCCGGTGATCGGGATGTGCAGCCGTTCGCCTTCCGGCCCGATCCCGGCGGAGCGCGGCGCGGCGATATCGGCCTCGATGGTGAAGGCGGGCTCAAGGCCCGGCTGCACCGGCCCCATTACAGAGCCGCCAGCCAGCCGGACATGCGGCGGAGCGATGCCATGCTCTCGGCGCAATACTCCATCGCACGCAGGTAGCCGTGGATCATCCCTTCGCCATGATCGAGCATGAGGGGCACGCCGGCGGCTTCAAGAGCGGCGGCATAAGCCAGGCCGGAATCGCGCAGGGGATCGTTCTCGGCGACGGCGATATAGGCAGGCGGCAGCCCGGCGTGGCTTTCAGCGACGAGCGGGGCGACGCGCGGGTCGGACGAAAGCAGCGTCGTGTCAGGCGAATACATCGCATTGACCTGATCCATCCCCCTTGTTTGCAGAAGCGGCGCTTCGGCGTTCTCGATCATTGACGGGCGGGCCATATCGAAATCGCAGGCCGGGTAGATCAGGAGTTGCCCGATCAGTGGCACCGCGCCGCGCAGCTCGATCGCCGCAGCCGCCGCAAGGTTGCCGCCCGCGCTGTCGCCACCGATGGCGATCCGGGCAGGGTCGATCCCGAGCGTTTCCGCATTGTCGTGCGCCCAATGCGCCACGGCGACCACCTGGTTGAAAGCGGCGGGGAAGGGGTGTTCGGGCGCGAGCGCGTAGTCGACCGAAATCACCGTCTGCCGGTTCCAGGCGGCAATACGCGCGGTGATGTCCCAATGGGTTTCGGGGCTGCCCTGCATCCAGGCGCCGCCATGCATGTAGATCAGGGCATCCTGCCTGCCGCCCGAAGCGTGGCGGAAGATGCGCACGCGCACCTGACCGGACGGGCTGCCAACCCAATGTTCCTGCTCGGTATCGACCTCATCCGGCGTGGGCAGGCGCATATTGGCGGCCACCACTTCAAAATGCGCGCGCCGGTCTGCGGGCTTTGCGCCCGGTTTCAGAGCTGCCCATTCGGCCCCCCAGCGGTCGAGGAACGGCTTCAGTTCGGGGTTCAGCATCAGCGGGTTCCTTCCCTGTCGCAGACATATCGCAGGATCATCTCGACGGCGTGGTCGCGCAGGGCGGTTTGCCCGGCGCGTGAATAGAGCGCCTTGCCGAAGAGCGCGGAGAATGTCGGTTTGTTGGAGACGTTGAAAAAGCTGAGCGCTGAGATTTGCCAGTGCAATTCGGTCGGGTCGAGACCCGGACGAAATGTGCCGGCGGCCTCGCCCCTGCGGATGATTTCGGTGAGTTTGTCGATGGCGGCGACGTTCAGCCCGCGGATCACTTTGGACTGCGACAGATAATCCGCGTGGTGGACGTTTTCGATCATGACCATGCGGATAAAATCGGGATTCTTCCGGTGATGATCGAAGGTGAAGGCGACGAGCCGGGCCAGCGCTTCGTCGGGCGGAAGACCGGCGAGATCGAGCTTGCCTTCTCCCTCACGCACCTTGGCATAGGCGGATTCGAGAGCGCGGGCATAGAGCGTCTCCTTATCGCCGAAATAGTAGTAGATCATCCGCTTCGACGTTTTCGTCTTTGCGGCGATCTCGTCGATTCGCGCGCCGGAAAGGCCATGTTCGGCGAATTCCGTGGTCGCGACGCGCAGAATGTCTTGCTGCACGGCCTCTGGATTCTGCTTCCATCCTGACTTTGTTTTTCCACTATCTTTCAGTGGTTTATTCACGTCTTTCCTCCCAGCAACGGCCTATCCCTAACATGAAAATTTTTAACTTCCTAGTTCAATTAAAATGAACCGTACCGTACAAAATGATTGACACAATTAACCACCAAGAACAAAAAGGTGAGGCGTTCGGCAGGGAACCGGCGCATGGGAGGACAGATCGACATGGCGTTCAGCCTTGCCAGCAACAGCCGGGTATCCGCCGTGCCCGACAGCGGCGCGCCGATGCGTGTCGGGCTGATCGGCAAGGGTATCCAGTTGTCGCGCACGCCGTCGATGCATGTGGCCGAGGGGCGGGCGCAGGGCCTCGCGCTGCAATACGATCTGATCGACCCCGATGCGTTGCCCGGCCCGGAGCCGGCGCTGGCGGAGATGCTCGATGCAGCCGAGGCGGCCGGGTTTGCCGGCGTCAACGTGACCTTCCCCTACAAGCGCGCGGTGATCGACCATCTCGATGTGCTTTCGGATGCCGCGCAGAAGGTGGGGGCGGTCAACACCGTGGTGTTTCGCGATGGCGGGCGCTCGGGCCACAACACCGACTTCTGGGGCTTCGCCGAGAGCGTGCGCCAGGGCCTGTCGGGCGCGCCGATGGAAACGGTCTTGCTGCTCGGCGCCGGCGGCGCGGGCGGTGCCGTGGCCCATGCTCTGAAGTCGCTCAACGTCGCCCGGCTGATGATCTTCGACACCGACCGTGCCGCCGCCGAAACCCTCGCGGCGGATGTGGGCGCGGAGGCGGTGAGCGATCTGGCGAGGGCCGCGGCCCGGGCCGATGGTATCGTCAATGCCACGCCGATGGGGATGGCAAAACTGCCGGGAACGGCGATCCCGGTCGAGCTGATCGACCCAGGCCATTGGGTGGCCGATATCGTCTACTTTCCGCTCGAAACCGAACTGCTCCGCGCCGCACGGGCCAAAGGCTGCCGCACGCTCGACGGCTCCGGCATGGCCGTGTTTCAAGCCGTGCGGGCCTTCTCGCTTTTCACCGGGCTTACGCCCGACGCAAACCGGATGCGGGCCACGTTCGAGGCCTTTTCAGCACCGGAAACGACTAAGACGCAACAGGGAGGATAACTATGCGTTTCAATGTCACCGCGGCCACCGCCGCCCTTGCCCTCATGTCCGGCGCGGCCTTCGCGCAGGACAAGGTCGAGCTGATCTATTCCGATACCGTCTCGGAAAACGACATCCGCTCGACCATCCTGCAGGACGAGTTTGCCGCCTGCCTTGGCGACGGGTTCGATTTTCAGGCGCACCACGGCGCGACGCTGTTCCAACAGGGCACTGAGCTGACCGCCATGCAGCGCGGCAACCTCGATATGGGCAACCTCGCGATCTTCGATTTCTACAACCAGGTGCCGTCTACCTCGGTGCTTGGCGTGCCCTTCCTGTTCCGTGACTACGACCACATGCGCGCCGTCTACGATGGCGACGTGTTGGCCGATCTCGAAGCCGAGATCGAGGAAAAGGCCGGGGTGAAGATCCTTGCCTACCCGTATATCGGCGCGCGCCATATCTCTTATGTCGGTGATCGCGAATACATGACCCCGGCCGACCTCGACGGGGTGAAGATGCGTTTCCCCGGTGGCGAGGGCTGGCAGTTCGTCGGCACGGCAATGGGCGCCACCCCGGTGCCGATCCCGTTCACCGAGGTTTACACGGCGCTGCAGACCGGCGCCGTCGACGGGCAGGATAACGGCTTTCCGGCAACGCATTCGATGAAGTTCGACGAGGTCATCAATTACATGGGCCTCACCAGCCACCTGATCGCGGCCAACGAGTTCACCATCTCGCTGTCGAAGTGGAATTCGATGTCGCCCGAGCAGCAGGAGACCGTTCAGGGTTGCGCCGACAATTTCCAGGCCGCGCTCGACCAGGTGACGCTGGATCAGGAAAACGAGCTGAAAGATCAGTTCATCGCCAATGGCATCAATGTCTACATGCCCGACAACCAGGCGTTTCAGGATCACGTCCTGCAGGTCTACCGTGACTCCAAATATTCCGCCGACTGGCCCGAGGGGCTTGTCGAGGCCATCGTGGCTGTGGGTCAGTAAACTGACCGGCTAATCCAATCGGGCAGGCGGCATGGTCGCCTGCCCCCGATCATCGGGGCGCGGGGCAATGGACAGGCTGAAAACCATCTGGAGCTGGCTGGGCAGGCGCGCGCAGAACGTGCTGGCGCTGCTCCTGCTCACCATGTTCGTGGCGTTTCTCCTACAGATCGTCTTTCGCTATTTCCTCAACCTGCCGGTGGGCTGGACGGTGGAATGGGTCGCCATTGCCTGGCTCTGGGGCATTCTCTTCGGCTACGCCTTTGTGGTGCGGGAGACCGAGGTGATCCATCTCGATGTGCTCTACGATGCGATGCCGCGCGGCGTGCGCCGGGGCTTCGACGTGATCACCGGAGTGTTCGTGGCCGCGGTCTTTGCCTGGACGCTGCCGGCCACCTGGGACTATGTCGACTTCATGAAGATCGAGCGCACCGCCTATCTGCGCTGGCCGTTCAACTTTGTCTTCTTCATCTACATCCCCTTTGCCATCGCCGTTATCGTGCGGGCGCTGATGACCGCCTGGGCGGGGCTGACCGGCACCGGGCCGCGCTTCCACATCCAGGACAGCGCCGGGAGCCACGACTATGATTGATTTCTTCGCGGCTCATGCCATCGGCACCGCCATCGCGGTGATCGTGGCGCTCTCGCTCATGGGCCACTCGGTGGGCATCTCGATGGTCGCGGGTTCGCTGATCTATCTGCTGGCCAAGGGCTATGATCCTTCGCTGGCGCCCGAGACGCTGCTGCAGGGCCTGTTCAATGGCTACACGCTGCTGGCCATTCCGCTGTTCATCCTCGCCGCCGACATCATGAATATCGGCTCGCTGGCCGACCGGCTTCTGCGCTTCAGCCAGGCGCTGGTGGGGCGGTTTCGCGGCGGGCTTGGGCACGTGAACGTGGTTTCGTCGCTGATCTTCTCCGGCATGTCCGGCTCGGCCGTCGCCGATGCGGTGGGTATGGGCAAGATCATCATCAACATGATGACGAAAGACGGGAAATATACCCCCGCCTATGCCGCTGCGATCACCGCCGCGACCGCGACCGTTGGGCCGATCATCCCGCCTTCGATCCCGATGGTGCTCTATGCCATCGTTTCCGACCAGTCGGTGGGCTATCTCTTTGCGGCCGGTCTCGCGCCCGGCCTGCTTATGGCGCTGGTCATGGCGCTGATGAATTACTGGATCGCGCGCCGCCGCAACTTCCCCACCGACGAGGCGGTGCCGTTGCGCGACCTGCCCGCGATCACCTACAAGGCCGCGCCCGCGCTGATGCTGCCTGTGATCCTGCTCGGCGGCATCTATGGCGGGGTTGTCACCCCGACGGAGGCCGCCGCCGTGGCTGCCTTCTATGCATTGTTCATCTCGGTCACCTTCTACCGCTCGGTGAATCTCAGGCAGTTCTACACCGCGCTTCTCGGCTCGGCGCGCTCGACCGCTGCTGTGGGCGTGCTTGTGGCGGGGGCGGTGACATTCAACTACGTAATCGCCCGCGAGGGGGTGCCTCATGCGATTGCCGACTGGCTTGGGCAATACGAATTCTCGCGCACGGGCTTTCTGATCGTGATCAACCTGTTGATCCTCTCGCTTGGCATGGTGCTGGAGGGCGGTGCAATCCTGCTTATCATCGTGCCGATCCTGATCCCCTCGGTTCAGGCGATGGGGATCGACCTGGTCCACTTCGGTGTGATTGCCGTTGTAAACGCGATGGTGGGCCTGATCACGCCACCCTATGGGCTCTTGCTGTTCATCGTCTCAAACATCACGCGCCAGCCGGTGGGCAAGATCATCCGCGAGGTCTGGCCCTTCATCATCGCGCTCATCATCGCCCTCGGGATCATCACCTTCGTGCCCGATTTCGTCCTCTTCCTCCCCCGCCTCCTCGGATATCAGGGGTAGCGGCATGAAAACCTCGATCGCCACGGTTTCCGTTTCCGGGTCGCTTGTCGAAAAGCTCGAAGCGATCGCGGCGGCGGGCTATGATGGAATCGAGATCTTCGAGCAGGATTTCATTGCTTTCGATGGCAGTCCGCGCGACGTGGGCAACATGGTGCGCGATCACGGGCTGGAGATTACCCTGTTTCAGCCGTTTCGCGATTTCGAGGGGTTGCCGGAGCCGTTGCGGGCCAAGGCGTTTGACCGCGCGGAGCGCAAGTTCGACTTGATGCAGGAACTGGGGACCGATCTGGTGCTGGTCTGCTCCTCGGTGCACCCGGCCAGCCTGGGCGGGGTTGACCGGGCGGCGGCGGACTTTCACGAGCTTGGCGCGCGGGCGGCGAAGCGGGGTTTGCGCATTGGCTATGAGGCGCTGGCATGGGGCCGGCATGTGAACGATCACCGCGATGCCTGGGAAATCGTGCGCCGGGCCGATCATGAAAGTGTCGGGCTGATCCTCGACAGTTTTCACACGCTGGCCCGCAAGATCGACCCGGAGACGATCCGGCGCATTCCCGGTGACAAGATCTTCTTCGTCCAGCTTGCTGATGCCCCGGCGATCGAGATGGATCTGCTCTACTGGTCGCGCCACTTCCGCAATATGCCGGGCGAGGGCGATCTGGACGTGACCGGTTTCATGCGGGCGGTGATGGCCACCGGATATGGCGGGCCGATCAGTCTTGAGATTTTCAACGACCAGTTCCGCGGCGGCTCGACCAAGGGCGTGGCGCGCGATGGCTACCGTTCGTTGATTGCGCTGATGGACGATGTGCGAAGGGCCGAACCGGCGCTTGAAGTCGATCTGCCGCCGATCCCGGCGCGGGTGGCGGCGGATGGCGTGAGCTTCGTCGAATTCGCCACACGGGGTGACGAAGCGCGCGCGCTTGAGGCGCTGTTGCAGACACTGGGCTTCGAGCGGGCAGGCAATCATCGCAACAAGGCGGTGACGCTCTGGCAGCAGGGTGGCATTCGCATCGTGCTGAACGAAGAGATAACCGGCCATGCGGCGGCGGCGTGGAACGCGCGCGGCACGACGGTGTGCGATATTGGCCTCGCGGTAAGCGATGCTCAGGCCGTGGTGCAGCGCGCCGAAGCGCTGGGCACAGAGCCGTTCAGCCAGCCGATCGGGCCGGGTGAGCTCGATATCCCGGCGATCCGTGGCTTCTCCGGTTCGGTCCTCCATTTCATCGACGAGGCGAGCGGGCTCGACCGGGTCTGGGAGTTGGAGTTCGGAGCGGGGGCGAACCCGGCGGGCGCGGGGCCGACCCGGATCGACCATGTGGCTCAGACGATGAGCTATGAAGACATGTTGAGCTGGACGTTGTTCTACACCTCTCTGCTCGACATGAAGAAAACGCCGATGGTGGATGTGTTCGACCCCGATGGACTGGTGCGCAGCCAGGTGGTGGAATCGCCCGATGGCGCGCTGCGGGTCACGCTGAACGGGGCCGACAGCCGGCGCACCCTTGCCGGGCGTTTCCTGTCGGAGACGTTTGGCGCCTCGGTCCAGCACCTTGCGCTCGCCACCGACGATATCTTCGCCACGCTGGAGACCCTTGCAGCACGCGGTTTTGATCCGCTGCCGATGCCGCAGAACTACTATGACGATCTTGCCGCCCGGTTCGACTTTCCCGCCGGGCTGATCGGGCGGATGCAGGCCGCGAATGTGCTTTATGACCGTGACGAGCGCGGCGCCTTTTTCCAGTGCTATGCGCGGGCGGTGACGGGCGGGCTGTTCTTCGAGATCGTCCAGCGCGATTCTGGCTATACCGGGTTTGGTGCACCCAATGCCCCGTTCCGCATCGCCGCGCAAAAGCGGCAGGGCCGCGCAAAAGGGGTGCCCGCGCGCTAGGCTTGCAGGCTTTCGCGGGCGAAGCGTCATAAAACTTTTTGGCAAACGTCATGAAAGGGTGACGGTTTGAGCGTCATGTCCGCCGGGAAAAACCTGAGGGGACACAATGCTCGTTGTCGAAGAGCTGACCAAGAGGTTCGGCGCAAACACGGCTGTGGATGCCGTGAGCTTCACCGTGGACCAGCCGATGATGATCGGGATCATCGGGCGCTCCGGCGCGGGCAAATCCACCTTTTTGCGGATGATGAACCGGCTGACCGAGGCCAGCTCGGGCATGCTCGCCTTCGAGGGCCGCGACGTGCTCGGGCTTTCGGGCAGGGCGCGGCGCGCCTGGCAATCGGACTGCGCGATGATCTTTCAGCAGTTCAACCTTGTGCCGCGGATGGATGTCGTCTCGAATGTGCTGCACGGCACGCTTGGGCGGCGCTCGACGCTGGCGACGCTGTTCAACCTGTTTCCGCGTGAGGACATTCACCGGGCCATCGACATTCTCGACCGGCTCGGCATCGCCGAACATGGGCCTAAGCGCGCCGAGGCGCTTTCGGGCGGGCAGCAGCAGCGGGTGGCGATTGCCCGGGCGCTGATGCAGGACCCGAAAATTATTCTTGCCGACGAACCCATCGCCTCGCTCGATCCGATGAACGCCCAGACCGTGATGGAGGCGCTGCGCCGTATTCACGAGGAAGACGGGCGCATGGTTATCGCCAACCTGCACACGCTCGACACCGCGCGGCGCTATTGCGACCGGGTGATCGGGATGCGCGACGGGCGGATCGTGTTCGACGGCACGCCGGAGCAGCTTACCACCGGCGTGGCGCGCGATATCTATGGCGCGGGCGCCGACTTTTCCGAAGAAGCCACGTCGACTGAAATTCGCGACCACGCCGCGCGGACTCACACCGCGAGCATGGCCGCGCCCGCCTGAACGACCCTTTCATCACAACCTAACGGAGATACATGATGAAGACGCTCATTGCTGCCGCCCTTGCGACGACGGCCCTTGTCACCCCGCTCGCGGCCCAGGACATTGCCGGGTTCAACATCGGCATCCTCGGCGGCGAGAACGCCCAGGACCGTCTGGCCAACCACGAATGCCTGAAGACCTATACCGAAGAAGCGCTGGGCGTGCCGGTGAAGCTTTTCGCCCCCGCCGATTATAACGGCGTGATTCAGGGCCTGCTGGGGGGCACGATCGACATGGCCTGGCTCGGCGCTTCGGGCTACGCCGCGACCTATCTGGCCGATCCGGAAGCGGTTGAGCCGGTGCTGGTGAAGATCAACATGGACGGTTCGCGCGGCTACTACTCCATCGGGTTCGCCCGGATCGACTCGGGCATTGCCTCACTCGACGACATGGAAGGCAAAGCCTTCGGTTTCGGCGATCCGAACTCGACCTCGGGCTACCTGATCCCGGCGATCGAAATCCCGCAATACAAAGACGGTGTGACCATGGCGCCGGGCGAATATTTCGGCGATGTGGTGTTCACCGGCGGCCACGAGCAAACCATCGTCGCCGTGAACAATGGCGATATCGACGCGGGCGTGACCTGGGCCGATGGCCAGGGCGCCTGGGAAGACGGCTACAATTCCGGCGCGCTGCGCAAGGCGGTGGATGCCGGTCTGATCGACATGAACGATCTCGTGGAAATCTGGCGCTCGAAAGAGATCCCGGAAGGCCCGGTGGTTCTGCGCAAGTCGCTGCCGGCGGATGTGAAGGCCAAGATGATCGCACTGGTTGACGGCATGTACGACGCCGACCCCGAATGCACCTACAATATCTCGGCCGGCGAAAGCCTGGGCTTCGATCCGATCGACCATGAGGCGTATCTTTCGATCATCGCGGCCCGTCAGTCGCAGTCGGAATAAGCGTTCCATATCGGGGCCCCGCTGCTTTGCCGGCGGGGCCTTCGTCTGCTCGGAGGCCCATATGGCCCATCCCACGACCCACCATCACGACAGCTACTTCGATCTGGTTCGCCGCAAGCGCCTTTATGGAGGCGTGATGCTGGTCATTTTCGTCCTGCTGCTCGCGTCCGGCTTTCGATTGGCCGATGCACGCAACGCGGGTGGGTTCTGGGATGGGCTGCCGAAGGTTTTCGACTTTCCCGCCGATGTGGTGCGCGATACGGCGCCGAAGCTCGATCAGCTTCCCGGGCATATGCTGCATTTCCTGCCGTCGCTGATCGAGACGATCAACATCGCTGCCACGGCCACGCTGATCGGGGCGCTGCTCGCCATTGTGCTTTCGCTTCTGTCGACCCGAGGCCTCGCGCGCTGGCCGCGGCTGATCGGGCTGTTTCGCCGGATGATGGACATCATGCGCGCGGTGCCGGAGATCGTGATCGCGCTGGTGCTGATCTTTGTGCTGGGCGGCGGGCCGGTGCCGGCGATGATTGCCATCGCCTTCCACACGGTCGGCGCGCTGGGCAAGCTGTTTTCGGAAGTGAACGAGAATGCCGATCTTAAGCCGGTGGAGGGCCTCGCCTCTGTCGGGTCGCGCTGGGGCCAGCAGATGTGGCTCGGCGTGGTGCCGCAGGTGTTGCCGAACTGGTTCAGCTACGCGCTTCTGCGGTTCGAGATCAACGTGCGCGCCTCGGCCATCCTTGGTTTCGTCGGGGCGGGCGGGATCGGCTACGAGCTGAAAAATGCAATGTCCTGGGGGCAGGGCAGGTTCGACGAGGCGGCGGCGATCTTCATCCTGCTCTTTGGCAGCATCGTTTTGTTCGACCAGCTTTCGAGCCATGTCCGCAACGGACTGGCCCACAAGGGAGGACACTGACATGGCCGATGCCGCGCTTTACGCCGATGCCGACCGGCGCTTTGCCCGCAAGCGGGTGATCGCCATCGCCATCCCGGCCGCGATCCTCGCCTATCTGGTCTACGTCTTCCTTGCCTTCGACATTTCGGGCCTGGCCTCCCGTGCGCGGTGGGACAACGGGGCGATCCTGTTGTCGGATACCTGGAGCCACAAGGTGCATGTCACCCGTGACAATCGCGCGGGCAGCGTTTCAGTGGCGATCGAAGGCGAGAAGAAGGGCACTTATCCCGAGGGGACGGCTCCCGACTGGGTTGCGCTCGATGGCGAGACAACGGTGATCGAGCTTGGAGACGGTCATATCGTGCGCTTCCTGCCCGACAATGCGCTGAGCTACGAGGTGCCGGGCTTCGGGCTGATCCGGGCACGGATCGACGGGGGCGAGGTAGTGACCAACCTCGATCCCGACCGATTGCCGGACTGGATCTCGCTGTCCGGCACTCGGCTTCAGATCACCACGGATGCGGGCCGGGTGAGCCTGACCCGCAACCGCACCGAGGCGTTTAACTATTTCCCCGGCTGGGAGCTGTTCTTCTTCACGCTCACCAGCCCCTATCATGGCCATACCCTCACCGATATCCTGTTCGGCCCCCGGATCGACCCGGAGCGGGGCAATATCGCGGGCGCGTGGCACGATTTCTGGAACAACCAGATGTGGGCGCACGGCCAGGTGGCCTGGGCGATTTTCGAGACGATCCTGATGGCCTTTCTCGGCACGTTTGGTGCGGCGCTGATTTCGCTGCCGCTGGCTTTTGTCGCGGCGAAGAACTTCACCCCTCTGGGTCCGCTTCGCTTTGCCCTGCGCCGGGTGTTTGATTTTCTGCGCGGCGTTGACGGGTTGATCTGGACGATCCTGCTCAGCCGCGCCTTCGGCCCCGGCCCGCTGACAGGCTCGCTGGCGATCCTGCTGACCGACACCGGCAGCTTCGGCAAGATGTTTTCCGAGGCACTGGAGAATGTCGATAACAAGCAGATCGAGGGTGTTGCCTCTACCGGCGCGCGCGTGGCGCATCGCTACCGCTTCGGCGTGATCCCGCAGGTGACGCCGGTATTACTGAGCCAGGTGCTTTACTTCTTCGAAAGCAACACCCGCTCGGCGACGATCATCGGTGCGATCACCGGCGGTGGTATCGGCCTGCTGCTTACGCAGGCGATGATCACGCAGAAGGATTGGGAAGAAGTCACCTATTATATCGTCCTTGTCGTGCTTATGGTCATGGCGATGGACAGCCTGTCGGGCTGGCTGAGGCGAAAGCTGATCAAAGGGGACTGACATGCGTCTGCTCGTAACGGGCAGCAACCGGGGTATCGGTGCGCATCTCGTGGCCGAGGCCCGGGCGCAGGGGCATGAGGTGCTCGGGCTCACACGGCCGGGGCGCGGCGGCGAGCTTGAGGCGGATGTGACCGATCACGCGGCCCTGCATGCCCTCGCCGTAAATGCCGGCCCGCTTGACGGGCTCGTCAACAATGCCGGCATCATCGGCCCTGCCCGCCAGTCGACGCTTGATATGGACTTTGAAGGCTTTCGTGAAACGCTGGAGGTCAACACGCTCGCGCCGCTGGCCGTGGCGCAGGCGTTTCTGCCGAACCTGCGGGCCGGACATCGGGCAAGAATAGTCTCTATCTCGTCGCAAATGGCCTGGATGGGATATCGCAAATCGGATCGGATCGCCTATCGGGCGTCGAAAGTGGCGCTCAACAAGCTGATGCAGGGTCTGGCCACCGATCTCGCGCCGGAGGGCATTGCCGTCGCCGTGGTCGATCCGGGCTGGGTGCGCACCGACATGGGCGGTTCGGAAGCGGAAGACGATCCGCGTTTCGTGGCCCGTGGCGTGCTCGATATTGTCACGAATCTCACGATGGAAGACACGGGCAGATTTCTGCACTTCACCGGTGAGGAGCGCGCCTATTGAGCGCGATGTGCGGTTGCGCGCCAATCGTCATGACGGATTCATCGAAACGTCACGTGTTCATTACATGCCGGCGCGACAAGGCAGCAGCGAAGTTCTGGAGCTGCTCATATGTCGTCCCGCGCCCAGCCCCCGATGCCGCGCCAGATGCGCAGCCTCTTCCTCTCGGATTTCCATCTTGGCGCCAGGGCCTGCCGCCCGCGGGAAATTCTCGACTTTCTCTATGCCCATGAAGCCGAGACGATCTATCTTGTCGGCGATATCTTCGATCTCTGGCATGGCGGACATATTCACTGGACGCCGGTGCATGATGCCGTGATCGGCGAGTTGGAACGCAGAGCGCGCTCGGGTGTGCGCGTCATCTATCTTGCTGGCAATCACGACGCGCCGTTTCGCAAGCCCGGCGCGATGAAGGTGCCCTCGGGCTGGGAGCTGCGCGAAGCCGTTGCCCACCGCGCGGCGGACGAACGGCGCTACCTTGTGCTGCATGGCGACCAATGCGACCCACGCTTCCTGCGATGGCATTGGATGACGCGGCTCGGCTCGCGGGCCGACGCTGCCATTCGCGGCCTCGATGCCTGGCTCGGGCGGCGGCTCGGGCGCCGTGACCCGGGGCGCTCGCAAACGACGCTGGAGCGCCTGATCTCGACCTTCAACGGTCTTTTCGTGATGGGTGGCGCCTTTGAGCGGCGGCTTGTTGCACTGGCGGGCGCGGCGGGGATGCAGGGTGTGATCTGCGGCCATTCGCACAAGCCCGGGCTGCACAAGGTGGGCGAGACTCTGTTTGCCAATTGCGGCGACTGGGTCGACAGTTTCACTGCACTGGCCGAGGATGAGAGCGGCAGCCTGCATCTGATCGAATGGGCCAGCAGCCCGTTCGAGCGCCCTGCGCCACGACCGCTTGCCGAGCCGGGCATGGTCGGTGGAGAACGGATATGATCGCCGTTTTCATGCTCTCTGCGCTGGTTCTCATACCGCTTGGCGTTCACCTTGCCACGAGCGCGATGACGGCGCTGCGCTACGGGCGATCTGGGCGGCCCGTGACGCCGGAATACCGCCCATATGTGTCTCTGATCCGGCCTGTTTGCGGTGTAGATACCTTCGACCGCCAAACTCTGGCGGCCTCTTTCACGCAGGATTATCCGGATTACGAGGTGCTCATATGTGCGGCCTCCGAGGACGATCCTGCCGTTGCGCTGGCGCGCGATCTGGTTGCCGCTCACCCCGAAGTGCCGGCTCGGGTTCTGGTCGGCGAAGACATGATCAGCGCCAATCCGAAGCTCAACAATCTCGCCAAGGGCGTGCGGGCCGCCAATGGCAAATGGATGGCGGTGACCGACAGCAACCTGCTGCTTCCGCCTGATTACCTGTCGCACCTTGTGGATTGCTGGCAGGGCGATACCGGCCTTGTATCCGGGCCGCCCGTGGGAATCTGGCCGGGCAATTTCTGGGGTGCGGTGGAATGCGCCTTTCTCAACACCAATCAGGCGCGCTGGCAATTGGCGGCGGATAGCCTTGGGATGGGTTTTGCACAGGGAAAGACTCTGTTTTTACATCGCGCCGTGCTCGATGCCGCAGGCGGGCTTTCGGCGCTGGGCCGCAATCTGGCGGAGGATGTGGCGGCGACGAAAGTCGTCCGCGCGCAGGGGCTGAAAGTACGGCTTCCCACGCGGCTTTTCCCCCAGCCTATAGGGGAGCGGACCGCGCGGTCGGTCTGGGCGCGGCAATTGCGCTGGAGCCGGGTGCGGCGCGATGGCTTCCCGCTGATTTTCCTTGCCGAGATCGCGCAAGGCCCGGCTCTGCCCCTGGCATCGCTTGCCGGGCTGGTTGCGCTTGGCGCATGGCCGGGGTGGATCCTGCCGGTATTGCCTGCGATCTGGTATGGCAGCGAATGGGCGCTGGCCCGCTATGCCGCCTGGCCCTCAGCGCTGCGCGATGTGGCGGCTATGATGGTGCGCGATGCTTTGCTGCCGCCGCTTTGGCTTGTCACGTTCGCACGGCGCGGCTTCACCTGGCGCGGCACCGAGATGGCCGCTGCGCCCGCGCCGGCGGAATAGCGCATGTTCGGGCTGGAAACGGTGGCTGCGGTTCTCGCCAAACATGGGCTCGTGGTGCTCGCGCCCATCGCGGTGCTCGAAGGCCCGATCGTGACGGTGATCGCTGCGTGGCTGGCGAGCCAGGGGCTGTTTTCGCTATGGAGCGTGGCTCTGGTGGTGATCCTGGCCGACCTCGTGGGAGATTTTCTGCTCTACTCCATCGGGCGCTGGGGATTAAACGGCGTGCCGGATCGCTGGCTTGGCAGGTTGGGGCTGAACCGGCCCCGTCTGGACCGCCTTGCCGCGCATTTCGAGGAGAAGGGCGGGCGCACGCTGCTCTTTGGCAAGCTTACGCATTCGGCGGGGGCGGCCGTGCTGGTGGCGGCGGGTCTGGCCCGTATGCCGGCCTTCCGCTTCGGTTGGGTCAATCTTGCCGCAACGGTGCCGAAGAGCCTTGTTTTCGTTGCGCTGGGCTACGGGTTTGGCTCGGCCTATGCCCGTATCGACAACTGGATCTCGCGCGTCTCGCTGGTGCTGCTTGCGATAATCGTCGTGGGCGGCGCGGCGTGGCTGTTCTACAGGATTGGCAAACGATGAGAGATCCGGTCCGGCTGAGCTGTATTGTGCCCGCCTATAACGAAGCGCCACGGATTGCCGCTGTGCTGACGGTGCTGCTCGCATGTGAAAACGTGGATGAGATCATCGTTGTGGATGACGGTTCCAGCGATGGAACCGACACTATTGTTGAGGAAATTGAACAATATTTCGCCAAACTGTCGCTTGTTCGCCAGCTCCGGAACGGTGGCAAGACACGGGCGGTGATGGCGGGCCTCCTGGCAGCCCGGGGCGAATATGTGCTGCTGCTCGACAGCGATCTCGTGGGCCTTGCGCCATCGGATATCGACCGGCTGATCGTGCCGGTTCTTTCCGGGCGGGCCATGGCAAGCCTGAGCCTGCGGCGCAACGCGCCGAAGCCGTGGCACTGGCTGGGGGTCGATTATATTTCCGGCGAGCGGGTGATGCCGCGCGCCGTTCTCGCCGACCGGATGGCCGACCTCGACAGGCTGCCGCGCTTTGGCCTCGAAGTGTTCATGAACCGGCTTTGGATTGCGGCGGACATGAACGTGGCGGTGGTGCCCTGGCCGGGTGTGACCAGCCCCATGAAATACGAAAAACGTGGACGGATGCGGGGCCTTATGGCTGATCTGGGGATGCTGCACGACATTTTCCGCACGATTGGCCCAATTGCGGCCATTGCTCAGATCATCGCGCTTCGCGCGTTACGGGTGTGAACAAGGAGAGAAACATGGCGAAACTGGGCGATGAGCCGTTCATCCACGAAGGGTGCGAAATCACCGGCTCCACGTTCGGGCGGTTTGTCGAGATCGGGGCGGGGAGCCGGATCACATTCAGCCGGATTGGTGACTATTCCTACTGCGACCGGCAGGCCGACATCGCCAATACCGACGTGGGGAAATTCGCCAATATCGCCAGCTTCACCCGGATCGGGCCGACCGATCACCCGATGCACCGCGCCTCGCTTCACCATTTTCTCTATCGCTCGCCCGACTATTGGGACGATGCCGACATTGACGAGGACTTCTTTGCGCATCGCAAATCGCGGCTGGCGCGGATCGGGCACGATACATGGATCGGCCACGGCGCGGTGATCCGGCCCGAGGTGACCATCGGCGATGGTGCTGTGGTCGCCTCAAGCGCCGTAGTGACGAAGGATGTGGCGCCCTACACCATTGTGGCGGGCGTTCCGGCACAGCCGATCCGCCAGCGCTTTGCACCGGAGACCGCCGAGCGGCTCATCGCGCTGGCATGGTGGGATTGGAGCCACGAGATTCTGCGTGCGCGGCTGGACGATTTCCGCAAGCTTGAGATCGCGGAATTTCTCGAAAAGTATCAGAGTTAGGGTCTATTCTGCGGCAAGCCGCAGATTGCGGTTGCCGGAGAGGAAGCGGTGTGCGAGCGCGCCGGACAGGTGGGCGATGCGGCCCGCGGAAATCGTTGCCTCGATCCGGCGGGTTTCTTCATGGATCACCACGAAGTCGGCCCGCATCCCCCGATCGAGCCTGCCCCGGTCCGCCAGCCGCATGATCCGGGCCGGCGTGGCCGAGATCATCGCCCAGGCGTCGGGCAGGCTTCTGAGCCCGGCATCGGCCAGAACCCAGGCGGCTTCGGCAAGGGACGGGTAGTGGTAGTCGGAGACCAGCACGTCGCAATGGCCGCGCGCAATCAGCGACATCGCCGCCACATTGCCCGATTGCGATCCGCCGCGCACCACGTTGGGGGCGCCCATGATCACCGGATCCTTCATCGCCTTGGCGGCGGCGGCGGCGTTGAACGTGGTGGGAAATTCCGCGATCCGGGCGCCGAGCATACGGAAGCGCTCGCGGGTGTCGCCGTCGGGGTCGTCATGACTGCCATAGGTGATGCCGAGCCGGTCGAAGGCTTCAGCGAGCTTGAGCAGATGACGGGGCACCTCACCCGCCCTGGCCCGGGCGCGTTCGAGCTTGTCGGCGAAGGCATCGACGGGCTTGCCCTCGCGTTCCGCCCATGCCGCGAGTTTGTGCGGCGCGTGGCTTGCCATCAACAGCGCTTCGGGCAGGTGGTTGTTGAATATCACATAGTCGATCCCGTGGCGGGTGACGGCGCCGATCAGCCTGTCGCGGGTCTCGGGCAGGTGGGTTTCGAGACGGATCTGCAACCGCATGTCGAGCAGGGCGCCGGGCCTGAAGGCGTCGAGTTCAGCCATCAGCGCCTCGGCGAAATCCGGGCTGCGCAGCCCTCCCTCCCAGCTCCAGCTCTGGGCAAGCCAGGCGGTGGTAGCGCCATGCGCGGCGGCATCGCGCTCGGTGGTGCGCAGGCCCGATTCGATGGGAAAAGGTGCGGAGGGGCGCGGGGCGATGTGACGCTCGAAGGCGTCGCCGTGCAGGTCGACGATTCCGGGCAGAACGAGATAGCCTGTCAGGTCCACCTCCGGCAGCGCAGCCTCGGTGATCCGGCCATTGTCGACAGACAGTGCATCGCGCCGCAGCGCGCCGTCGCGAAGAATATGTGCGCCGGTGAAGCGAAGGGGAGGAAGCGTGGCCATTTTCGAAACCTGCTCTGGTTTGGCAGCCATCTATACCTGTGGATTGTATCGGGATCGTGACGCGATCTCAGTCACTTGCCATGGTCAGTGTCACCCGGTCGCCGGCGAACCAGGTGATGCCCCGTTCCACCGGCTCGCCTTCGGGGGTCACATTGAGCCCCACCGTGCGCAAAAGCGGCGCGCCTTCGGAGATGCCAAGATGCAGGGCCTGGGTGGGCGAAGCACGCTCGGCGGTGATCCGGGTTTCGGCGCGGATGTAATCGGCGATGCCATTCTGCCGCAGCGCCTCGGTGACGGACGAGACGGTTTTCAGCGTATCGGCGAGGCCGGGCAGGCGCGTGGCGGGAAAGACGCTTTCGAAATGTGCGACGGCCACGCCGCCGGAAAGCGACAGGCCCTCGTAGACCAGCACCGATGTGCCGGGATCGAGCGCGAGGGCCTCGGCCTCGGTCGCATCGCATGGCCGGGTCTGAAGCCGCAGCACGCGCTTTTCCGGCAGCCGGCCGGAAGCGCGGATATTCTGGTGAAACCGCACGCGCTTGCCGATCGGGTAGAGCGTAGGCTCGGCGGCGACGAACACGCCCGCGCCGCGCCGGGACTGGACGAGGCCACGTTCGGCCATATCCGCGAGCGCATGGCGCACGGTGTGCCGGTTTACCCCGAACCGCGCCGCGAGCTGAGCCTCGGTCGGCAGTTTGTCGCCCGCGCTGTAATGGCCGGCGGCAATTTCGTTTTCCAGCGTTTCTGCGATGGATTTCCAGACGGGGGTGCGGGCCATGGCGGAGTGTCACAAAGATTTCACGAGACTCCCGGGCTGCGTTGGCCTAGGATTTGTCTAGTTGTATAGGAATATAGACAAATCGGCAAGGTGTCTAGATGCAGACGACAACATCGGCAAACGAGGCGCGCAAGGGTTGGCTGAGCCTGCTTGCGAAAGCCCCGCCCGCGCGGCTCGCGGCGCTTTTCGACGGAATTGGAGACAGGCCCGGTTTCACCTGGCTCCGGTCGCCCGAGATTGGCGGCGTGATGCTGCGCGGGCGCATGGGCGGAACGGGTGCGCCGTTCAACCTTGGCGAAATGACCGTGACGCGCTGCGCGCTGAAGCTGGAAAGCGGAGAGGTCGGCCATGCCTATGTGCAGGGGCGTGACAAGGCCCATGCCGAGCGCGCCGCGCTGGTGGATGCGCTGATGCAGACCGGCCAGGCCGCCGCGCTGCGGGAAGCTGTACTGATGCCGCTTGAGGCGGAGCGGGCCGGGGCGAAGCGCAGGCGTGCTGCCAGGGCCGCGGCGACGAAGGTCGATTTCTTCACCATGGTGCGGGGGGAAGACTGATGCTGGACGATGCTCTGACAGGCGGGTTTGACGATGCGCCTGTGCAGTCGGCCCGTGCCTTTCGCGCCGCTCTTTCGGCCTTATCCCGCCCGGGCAAGATAGAGACTATTACGGGTGGATATGCGCCCGATCCGGTTTCGCCCGCCGCAGCGACGCTGTTGCTCACCCTGTGCGATCGTGAAACGCCGCTGCATCTCGCCCCCGGCCATGACGGCCAGGCGGTGCGCGATTGGGTTGCCTTCCACATCGGTGCGCCTTTGGTGGGTCCGGCGGAGGCGATGTTTGCGCTCGGGCGCTGGCAGGCGCTGATGCCGGTCACGGGGTTTCCGATTGGTACGGCGGAATATCCCGACCGGTCCGCGACGCTGATCGTCGAGCTTGATACGCTCACCGCCTCCGGTGCGCGGCTCACCGGGCCGGGGATTGAAACGGCAGCGCATCTGTCGGTGCCGGAGGTGCGCGTGCTGCGCGCCAACCGGGCGCTGTTCCCGCTCGGGCTTGATTTCTTCTTCACCAGCGAAACCCGGCTGGCTGCCGTGCCCCGCTCGACCATCGTGGAGGAAAGCTGATGTATGTCGCCGTCAAGGGTGGCGAAAAGGCCATCGACAATGCCCATGAATGGCTGGCCGAAGAGCGGCGGGGCGATCCTTCTGTTGCCGAGCTTTCGGTCGCGCAGATCCGTGAGCAGCTCAGCCTTGCGGTCAATCGGGTCATGGCCGAGGGGTCGCTTTACGATCCCGATCTGGCGGCGCTGGCGATCAAGCAGGCGCGGGGCGATCTGATCGAGGCGATCTTTCTGATCCGCGCCTATCGCACCACCCTGCCGCGCATCGGCCATGCCGAGCCGGTGGATACCGGCGCGATGGCCTGCGACCGGCGGATCAGCGCGACGTTCAAGGACGCGCCGGGCGGTCAGGTGCTGGGGCCGACCTTCGACTACACACACCGTCTGCTCGATTTCGCGCTTGCCGCCGAAGGTCTGGAGCCACATGCGGAGGAGGGCTTGCCCGCCGAGGGGAAGATGCCCCGGATCACCGAATTTCTGAACAAGGAAGGGCTCATTCAGGAGGAGCCGCGGTCGGATCAGGCGCCGCCGGACATGACTCGTCAGCCGATGGAATACCCCGCCGGACGGCCGTTGCGGCTCCAGGCACTTACCCGGGGCGATGAGGGCTTCGTGCTGTCGATGGCCTATTCCACCCAGCGCGGCTACGCCAAGAACCACCCGTTCGTGGGCGAACTGCGCATCGGCACGGTGCCGGTAGAGATGGAGATCCCCGAGCTGGGTTTTGCCATCGAGATCGGCGAGGTGGTGCTGACCGAATGCGAGACCGTGAACCAGTTTACCGGGTCCAGGACGGAGCCGGCGCAATTCACCCGTGGCTATGGGCTGGTGTTCGGTCAGACCGAGCGCAAGGCGATTTCGATGGCGCTGGTTGACCGGGCGTTGCGTTGGGAGGAGCTGGGCGAAGACGATCTCGGCGCCCCGGCGCAGGACGAGGAATTCGTGCTCAGCCACGCCGACAACATTCAGGCCACGGGCTTTCTCGAACACATCAAGCTGCCACATTATGTCGACTTCCAGTCGGAGCTGGAACTGGTGCGCAAGATCCGGGCCGAAGCGATGGATGCGGCGATGAAGGAGGCAGCGGAATGACCCTACTTCTTCTTCTGTTCCTCGCGTCGCCCCACCTGCTTCCCGCGTTCGTAGGCGACACCGATAAAGGCAACGCCGATGCTCATGCCCATGGCCAATCCGACAACGAGGCCCACCGGGTCCATAATCTACCCTCCTTCGATCGGGGACATGGTTAACATGCCACAAAATATCCCTGCAGGTGAAACCATGCCGGACTACAACTTCGCCTATCTCGATGAACAGACCAAGCGGATGATCCGCCGTGCTATCCTGAAGGGCGTGGCGATCCCCGGTTATCAGGTGCCGTTCGCCTCGCGCGAGATGCCTATGCCCTATGGCTGGGGCACTGGCGGCGTGCAGGTCTCGGCCGCCTGCCTCGTGCCGGAAGACAGGTTGAAAGTGATCGACCAGGGCGCCGACGATACGACCAATGCTGTTTCAATCCGCAAGTTTTTCGAAAAAACCGCCGGAATAGACACAACCGAGCACACGGGCGAAGCGACGGTGATCCAGACACGCCACCGCATCCCGGAAGAGCCGCTCACCGATGACCAGATTCTTGTCTATCAGGTGCCGATCCCGGAGCCGCTGCGCTTTCTCGAACCGCGCGAGACGGAGACGCGCAAGATGCATGCGCTTGAGGAATACGGGCTGATGCATGTGAAGCTATATGAGGACATTGCCCGGCACGGCCATATCGCCACCTCCTATGCCTATCCGGTGAAGGTGGAAGGGCGCTACGTGATGGACCCGTCGCCGATCCCGAAATTCGATAACCCGAAGCTTGAGAGCGCGGCGATCCAGCTTTTCGGCGCCGGGCGCGAGCAGCGTATCTACGCGATCCCGCCCTACACCCGGGTGGTGAGCCTCGATTTCGAGGACCATCCTTTCGTCGCCACGAAAGCCGATCATGCCTGCGATCTTTGCGGTGCTGAGCATAGCTATCTCGACGAGGTGATCATCGACGATGCGGGCGGGCGGATGTTCGTCTGTTCCGATACCGATTTCTGCGCCAGCCGGCAGGCCCAGGGCCATCGTGGCCGGCTCAGCCCCGGGGAGGATGCTGCATGACCCCGCTTCTTTCTGTCCGCAACATCCGTAAGAGCTATGGCGCGCGGATCGGGTGCGCCGATGTCAGCTTCGATCTCTATCCCGGCGAGGTCATGGGGATCGTGGGCGAATCCGGCTCGGGCAAATCCACACTGCTCAACGCGCTTGCGGGCCATCTTGAGCCGGATTGCGGCGAGGTGTTGTTCGATACCCGTGCTGAGGGGCTTCGCGATACGCTTACGATGAGCGAGCCGGAGCGGCGCATGCTCTCGCGCACGGATTGGGCCTTTGTCCACCAGAACCCGCGCGACGGGCTGCGTATGGGCGTGAGCGCCGGCGGCAATGTGGGTGAGCGCCTCATGGCTGTCGGGGCGCGGCACTATGGCGATATCCGCGAAAGCGCGACCGACTGGCTCGGCCGGGTCGAGATTGCCGCCGACCGGATCGACGACCGCCCCCGCGCCTTTTCCGGCGGGATGCAGCAGCGGCTGCAAATCGCGCGCAACCTCGTCACCGGGCCGCGGCTGGTGTTCATGGACGAACCCACCGGCGGACTCGATGTCAGCGTGCAGGCCCGGCTGCTCGATCTTCTGCGCGGGCTGGTGCGCGAGATGGGCCTTTCGGCGATCATCGTCACCCATGACCTTGCCGTGGTGCGGCTGCTGGCCGACCGGCTGATGGTGATGAAGTCGGGCCGCGTGGTGGAAAGCGGGCTGACCGATCAGGTGCTCGACGACCCGCAGCACGCCTATACCCAACTTCTCGTTTCTTCCGTCTTGCAGGTGTGAGCCATGATCAGCGTTGAAAACGTCTCCAAGTCCTTCACCCTGCACAATCAGGGCGCAGCCGTCATCGAGGTGATGAGCGGCGCGAGCTTCACGGTGGCCCCGGGCGAATGCGTGGCGCTCACGGGTGATTCCGGCGCCGGAAAGTCCACCCTGATGCGGATGATCTATGGCAATTATCTTGCCGCCAGCGGTGCGATCCGCGTGGGCGGGGTGGATGTGGCCAGCGCCGAACCGCGTGAGATCCTTCAGCTTCGCCGTGAAACACTGGGATATGTGAGCCAATTCCTGCGGGTTGTGCCCCGTGTGCCCAGCTTGGACGTGGTTGCCGAGCCGCTGCTGGCTCTGGGTGCGGACCGCAACGCGGCGCTTGACCGGGCGCGCGATCTGCTGACCCGGCTCAACATTCCCGAAACGCTCTGGAGCCTGTCGCCCACCACCTTCTCGGGCGGCGAGCAGCAGCGGGTGAACATCGCGCGGGGCTTTGCCCATACCTATCCCGCGATGCTGCTCGACGAGCCCACCGCCTCGCTCGACGCCACAAACCGGGCGACCGTGTTGTCGCTGATCGACGAGGCCAAGGCGCGCGGCGCGGCGATCGTGGGGATCTTTCATGATGCCGAGGCGCGCGAACGGGTGGCCGACCGTGAGATCGACGTTTCCCGTTTCACGCCGGGGCGGGCGGCATGAGCACGGGGCGGCTCTTTGTGGTGGTCGGACCGTCCGGCGTGGGCAAAGACAGCCTGATGCGCGAGGCGGTTCGGCTGCGGCCCGATCTGCATCTGGTGCGCCGGGTGATCACCCGGCCCGAGGCGGCGGGGGGCGAGGATTTCGAGGGTGTGAGCGAGCCGGAGTTTGCTGCGAGGCTCTCGCACGGCGATTTCGTGCTGCATTGGCGGGCGCACGGCCTGTCCTACGGTGTGCCGAAGGCGGTGCGGGCCGTGCTCGATGCGGGGCAGGATGCGGTGCTCAACGGCTCGCGTGCGGTGCTGCGCGAGACGCAGGAGGCGTTTCCCAACCTCGTCGTGATCCATGTCACCGCTCAGCCCCGGGTGCTGGCCGAACGGCTTGCCGCGCGCGGGCGCGAAAGCGCCGACGACATTGCCCGCCGCCTGAAGCGCGCGGCGATGCCCTTGCCTGAGGGTCTGAACAAGGTTGTCGAGATCGACAATTCCGGCGATTTCGCCAGCGGCGTGCAGGCCCTGCTCGATGCGCTTCGTCCGCTGGGCGCCAAGCCGGGCGATATCCGATATGAACCGCAAGATGCCTGAGACCAAACCGATGACGGAAATGATATTCACCAATGCCCGGATCGTTCTGCCCGATGAGGTGGTGCATGGGAGCGTGTTCCTGCGGGATGGCCGGATCGCGACGCTCGACAGCGGGTCAAGCGCCGTTGCGGGCGCGGTGGACCTCGATGGCGACATGCTGATCCCGGGCCTGATCGAGCTGCATACCGACAATCTCGAACGTCATATCCAGCCGCGCCCGAAGGTGGACTGGCCGCATGCCGCCGCCATCCTTGCGCATGACGGTGAGTTGGCAAGCGTGGGCATCACCACGGTGTTCGATGCGATGCGGGTGGGTTCGATCCCCGAGGGCAAGGGGCGCTATCCGAAATACGCCCGCAGCCTCGCCTCGGAGCTCTGGGCGTTGCGCGAGGCCGGGGCGCTCAGGATCAACCACTATCTGCACCTGCGCGCCGAGGTATGCTCGGCCACGCTGGTGGAGGAGATGAGCGAATTCGGCGACCGGGACCGGGTAGGTATCGTCAGCCTGATGGACCACACGCCGGGGCAGCGCCAGTTTCGCGACATTTCGAAGCTCAAGCATTACGTGCAGGGCAAGTCGGGCATGAGCGATGCGGAGTTTGACGAGCATGTCGCGCATCTCAAGGCGCTGCGCGATGAGCACGGCGAACGGCACGAGGCTGAAGCGGTGGCGGCGGCCCGGCGTTACGGCGCGGTGCTGGCGAGCCATGATGACACGACGGAGGATCACGTAACGGTCAGCGCCGCGCATGGCATCCGGCTCGCGGAATTTCCGACCACCGTCGAGGCGGCGCGCGCCTGCCATATGCAGGGCATTAAGGTGATGATGGGGGCGCCGAACCTGATCAGGGGCGGCTCGCATTCCGGTAATGTCGCTGCGCATGAACTGGCGGAGGCGGGGCTGCTCGATATCGTCTCGTCGGATTATGTGCCTTCGGCGCTGATGACCTCGGCCTTCCTGCTTGCCGATCTCTGGGACGATCTGCCGCGCGCCATCGCGACGGTGACGGCGAATCCCGCCGCGGCGACCGGGCTGACCGACCGGGGCCGGATCGCGGAGGGGCTTCATGCCGATCTGGTACGCATCACCCGGGTGCAGGGCACGCCGGTGGTGCGCGGGGTGTGGTCGCATGGGCGGCAGGTGGGATAACAGGCTCTGACCGAGCCGAATATGGCACCCGGCGGGCCGTGCTGATGGGCGACCCGTCGCGGCCCGGTAGCTTCCGCCCGAGGGCGAGGGGAAAGCGCGCAGCAGCTGACATCTCCTCTGCAACCGGCCGCCACGCCGGAGCCTTGCCTGAAAAAAGGGCGATTTCGCTCGGTCTGCACAGGGAATGGGCGAAATTTCCGGGTTCTGAACGCAGGCCTCGCTCAGAATCCTTGGAAGTCGCTCAGGAAAGGTGGTTATGCTTTCCGTATGAGCGACGGTGATATCTTCGACGAGATGCGGGGCAGGGATGGCGTGTTGCGCGCGCCCTACGCGGCGTTCAACGCCTGGTTCGACGGTGAAGATCCCAGGCGATTGCGTGCCAAACAGCGCGAGGCGGAAGAGCTGTTCCGGCTCACCGGGATCACCTTCAACGTCTATGGCCGCAGCGAAGCGGAAGAGCGGCTGATCCCGTTCGATATCATTCCCCGGATCATCTCCGGTGCGGAATGGCAGAAACTCTCGCGCGGGATCGAGCAGCGGGTGCGCGCGATCAATGCGTTCCTCTACGATATCTACCACCGGCAGGAGATCGTGAAGGCTGGCCGCATCCCGGAAGAGATGATCAGCCGCAACTCCGCCTTCCTGCCGCAGATGATCGGGGTGAATCCGGCTGGCGGCGTCTATACCCACATCGTCGGGATCGACCTCGTGCGCACCGGGCCGGGCGAATTCTACGTGTTGGAAGACAATGCCCGCACGCCGAGCGGGGTGAGCTACATGCTCGAAAACCGCGAGACGATGTTGCAGATGTTCCCGGAGCTGTTCGCGCAGAACCGGGTGCAGCCGGTGCAGAACTATCCCCGCGATCTGCTGCGGTCGCTGGCCGCTTCGGCACCCGAGGCGACAATGAGTCAGCCGACGGTGGCGGTGCTCACGCCCGGTATCTACAACTCTGCCTATTTCGAGCACGCTTTTCTGGCCGATCAGATGGGGGTCGAACTGGTCGAAGGGCATGACCTGCGGGTGGTCGACGGGCGCGTGGCGATGCGCACGACACAGGGCTACACGCCGATTGACGTGCTCTATCGCCGGGTGGATGACGATTTTCTCGATCCGCTCAACTTCAACCCCGACAGCCAGCTTGGCGTGCCGGGGATCATGGACGTGTATCGCGCCGGCGGGATCACCATCGCCAATGCGCCGGGCACCGGCATTGCCGACGATAAGGCGATCTACAGCTACATGCCGGAGATCGTCGAATTCTATACCGGCGAGCGGCCGCTGCTCGAAAACGTTCCGACATGGCGCTGTTCGGAGCCGGAGGCGCTGGCCTATGTGCTCGACAATCTCGACGAGCTGGTGGTGAAAGAGGTGCATGGCTCGGGCGGCTATGGGATGCTGATCGGCCCGACCGCGACGAAAAAAGACCTGGCCCTGTTCCGCCGCAAGCTGAAGGCGCGGCCGGGCAACTACATCGCCCAGCCGACGTTGTCGCTTTCGACCGTGCCGATCTTTACCCGTGCGGGGCTGAGCCCCCGGCATGTGGATCTGCGCCCCTTCGTGCTGGTCAGCCCCGCAGGGATCAAGATCACGCCGGGCGGCCTTACGCGGGTGGCGCTGAAGAAGGGGTCGCTGGTGGTGAACTCGTCGCAGGGCGGCGGCACCAAGGACACCTGGGTGCTGGAGGACTGAGCGGATGTTGGGCAAAACCGCAAACGGCCTCTTCTGGATGTTTCGCTACCTTGAGCGGGCGGAAAACACCGCGCGGCTGATCGAGACGGGGCAGCGTATCGCGCTCACCCGGCTTGGCTCGACGGAGGATGAATGGCGCTCGGTGCTGCAGACGGCGGCGGCCTGCGACGGTTATGACGCGCGGCACGATGCGGTGACGAAGGACGCGGCAATCGACTGGATGCTGCGCAACAAGGATAACCCGGCTTCGGTCATGTCGTCGCTCGCGGCGGCGCGACAGAATGCCCGGATGGTGCGCACGGCCATCACCCATGAAGTGTGGGAGGCGACGAACGGCGCCTATATGAATGTGCGGGATCTTCTCGCGCGCAAAGTGTCGGAGCGCGATCTGCCTTCGGTGCTGGGCACGATCCGCTCGCGCACGGCGCTGGTGCGCGGGGCGACCCACGGCACCATGCTGCGCAACGATATCTACGACTTCGCCCGCATCGGCACCTTCCTTGAACGGGCCGACAACACCGCGCGCATCCTCGACGTGAAATATTATGTGCTCCTGCCCTCGGTCATGGCCGTGGGCAGCGAGGTGGACAACGTGCAATGGGAGACGATCCTGCGTTCGGTTTCGGCGCGCGGCGGGTTTCGTATGGCCTATGGCTCCACCTCCGACCCGCGCGACATTGCCCGGTTCCTGATCCTCGACAAACGGATGCCGCGCAGCCTTGCGTTCTGCGCGCGCAAGATGCGCGACAATATGGGGTATCTCGCCGCCGATTACGGCAAGCGGCCCCGGTCGTTCTCGATGGCCGATCATATCGAACGGCACTATCTGTCTTACGATATCGACTCGGTGTTCGATTACGGCCTGCACCAGTTCATCCAGCGGGTGATTGCCTTGCTGGATGAGCTCGCCCGGCAGATCGAGATCGACTACCGGTTCTACGAGTGAGGTCCGGATGCGCCTGAAGATCAGCCATACGACGCGATACGTATTCGATCACCCGGTAAGCTACGGGCTGCAGCAATTGCGCAAGACGCCCAAATCGACGCATCAGCAGACGGTGCTGCACTGGACGACGCGGGTGGAAGGCGGCCGCAAGGAGCTTTCGTTCGAGGATCATCACCATAATACCGTGGAGCTTCTGAGCTTTGAGAAGGGCGCGACCGAGCTGGTGGTGACAAGCGTGGGCGAGGTCGAGATTGCCGAGACGCACGGTGTGCTGGGCCGTCATCTCGGTTATGCTCCGCTGTGGCTCTATCGCCGCCAGACGCCGCGCACCAGGCCGGGGCCGGGTGTGCGCGCGCTGATCCGCGATATCGGGGGCGAGACCGAAACCGACCGGCTGCACGGGCTGATGATGGCCGTGAAGGATGCGGTGGCCTACGAGGTGGGCGCATCGCATCCCGACTGGAGTGCCGAGGATGCGCTGACCGAGGGGCGCGGCGTCTGCCAGGACCATGCTCATGTGTTCGTTTCGGCGGCACGTGAGATGGGCTTTCCGGCGCGCTATGTCTCGGGCTATCTGATGCTCGATGACCGGGTTGATCAGGACGCGATGCATGCCTGGGCCGAGGTGCATGTGGATTATCTCGGCTGGGTCGGATTTGATCCGTCAAACGGGATTTCGCCCGATATGCGCTACGTTCGTGTTGCAACCGGGCTGGACTATGCCGAAGCTGCGCCGGTAACCGGAACGCGGATCGGTGGCGCGGGGGAGGTGCTGTCGGTCGCCATTGAAGTGGCGCAGCAGCAATAGCGGAGAGGCAGGCATGACCTATTGCGTGGGAATGGTCCTCGACAGGGGGCTCGTGTTCATGTCCGACACCCGCACCAATGCGGGCGTCGATAACATCTCGACCTTCCGCAAGATGACGAGCTGGGAAGTGCCGAGCGACCGGGTGCTGACCCTGATGAGCGCGGGCAACCTCGCCACCACGCAGGCCGTGGTCTCGCTGCTCGATGAGCGCACCAAGGCGCGCGAGCTGCGCGATCCGTCGATCCTCGGGGCGCCGTCGATGTTTCAGGTCGCCCGGATGGTCGCCGATACGCTGCGCGAAGTGATCGAGGAACACGCCGAAGGCGGCCAGCGGGCCGACAGCACGTTTCACGCCACGCTGATCCTTGGCGGCCAGATCGCCGGCAGCCCGCCGCGCATGTTCATGATCTACCCGGAAGGCAATTTCATCGAGGCGGGCAAGGACACGCCCTTTTTCCAGATCGGCGAGACGAAATATGGCCGCCCGATCCTCGTGCGCGCCTACGAGCCGGATATGAGCTTCGAGGATGCGGTGAAGCTCCTGCTGGTGAGCTTCGACTCGACAGTGAAAGCCAATCTGACGGTCGGCCTGCCGTTCGACTACCATCTCTATGAGGTCGACAGTTTCAGGCTCGGTCGACAGGGCCGGATCGCCGCCGATGATCCGTATTACGAGGCGATCAGCCGGGGCTGGGGCGACGCGCTGCGCGATGCCTTGCACAGCCTGCCCAGCTTCAGGCTCTAACCTGCCGCAGCCCGGTATTCCGCCGGTGTCTGTCCCGTCCATCTTTTGAACGCGCGCACGAAGGATGACGCTTCGGAGAAGCCGACGAGATAGGCGGTTTCATTGACCGAGACCTTGCGCGCCGCGAGGTAGTCCGAGGCCATGCGGCAGCGCAGATCGTTCAGGATTCCGGCAAAGGTCACGCCTTCTTCCTTCAGGCGCCGATAAAGCGTTTGCCGGCTCATCCCCAGCGCGCCGGCGATGCTCTCGACCGAGACCTCGCCTTTGTGCAGGACCGGCATCAGCAAGGCTTCGATCCGTGCCCGCAGGGTGCCGGAGGTTTCCAGTTCGGCCAGCAGCGCATCGGCTTTTTCGGCGAAGATGCCGAAGACGTAGTCGGAATGTTCGTCGAATTCCTGCACCAGCCATTCCGGTGCGATGAGCAGGGCATTGCGGGTTGCGCCAAAGGTGACGGGGCAGCGCAGGATACGCTCATAATCGTCGGCATAGCTTGGCGCCGGGTGGGTGACTTCGATGGCTCTGGCAAAGGGGCGATCGGGGAATTCACGGCGAAATTCACTCTCGAACCGGCCAAATGCGGCTTCGGTGAGTTCGGGAAAGCTGTTGGGATCGGGCCGGTTATCGACGATCCAGACGCCCTCGGGGCCGGGCTGGATGCTGAAACGCTCGCCGGTTTCCATCACGTCGACTTCGACCATCAGACGCGAATACCGGTTGAGCTGCTCCATGCTGTCGGCCATCGACTTCGATGTATGCACGATCAGCCCGACGACCGATATGTCCTCAAGCTGTGTGTCGATCGCGTGGTTGAGCACGAAGGCCGGGTCGCCGGTGGCGAGCTTGGCGCGGCGAACGATCTCCTTGTAGATCGCGAGCGGCACGCGGGCGTCCTGATCGGCGAGATCGGCTTCGCAAAGCCCCACCTGCGCCATCAGCGCCGCCCCATCCGCGCCGCGCCGGGCGGCATAATCGACGAATGATCGGGCCAAACCTGCCGAAACACTCGGTGTTTTCATTGATTTCCCTCGCGCGTTTGGCGCAGGCTAGCCGCATTTGTAACCGGCGGACAATGCTCTGTTACGGCCGGTCATATTGAAACAGGCAACCTGTGCTTATTGCTGCCACATCGAAACATTGGCGGCACAGGCCGCACCGGAACAGGATTGACACAATGATTTCTCTGACCAGATGGGGTGCCGCGGCCGCCCTTCTCGATGCCGCGACGTATATTTTCGGCTTTGCCTTGCTCACCACGGTCCTGGCCTCGTCAGGCTATGGCTCCGATGGGGCCGATCCCGCGCAGATCGTGGCCTTTCTCGTGGAGAATACCGGGCTGATGACGGTGTGGAACCTCGCCATCTATGTGGTCAACGGGTTGGCGCTGGCGCTCCTCGCGGTGGCGCTCTGGCACAAGTTCCGCCCGGCGGCGCCGGGGCTGGCGCAGGTGGTGCTGACCTTTGGCGCGCTCTGGGCAACGCTGGTGGTTGGCGCCGGGATGGTGGCCAATGTCGGGCTGGCCGAGGTCGCCTCGCGCTATGCCACCGACCCGGAGGAAGCCGTGCGGATGTGGGAGATCATCCTCATGGTGGAGAACGGGCTTGGCGGCGGCAATGAGATTGCCGGCGGCGTCTGGGCCATCCTCGTCGGCGCCGCGGTTTTGACGACTGGCATGATGTCGCGCTGGTTGGGCTGGCTCAGCCTTGTGATCGGCGTCTCGGGCCTGCTGACCGTGCTGCCGGGTCTGGGCGATACGGCGGGTGCGATCTTCGGGCTTGGTTATATCGTCTGGTTCGTCTGGGTTGGCATCGCGCTGCTTCGCGACCGGGGCTGAGCTGAAACATCACAGGCCGGGGCTGCCAGGGCGGCCCCGGCATTTGTCCGACAGGAGGCAAGGATGCGTCTGATCAGGTTTATCCTCGTTGGGGTTGCGGTGATTGTGGGTGTTACGGTTCTGGCTGGAATCAGTCTCTATTTCAGCACATCCGGCGTCTACACGGTTCCCGCAACGGTGTCGGACGATCCCGGTCTCGACCGGCTTGAAGTAGATGGCGTCGGGCTTCACGTTCGCATCGTGGGGCCGCAGGACGCGCCGGTGATCGTGGTTCTGCATGGTGGCCCGGGCGGCGACTTTCATTCGCTTGAAGGGTTCGACGCGCTGTCCGGCACCCATCGCGTCGTGTTCTACGATCAACGCGGCGCCGGGCTTTCGCAGCGTGTGCCTTCCGAAGCGCTTACGCTGGACGGCTACCTTGCCGAACTCGATGGACTCATCGAACGGGTCTCGCCTGCCGCGCCCGTCACGCTGATCGGTCACAGTTGGGGGGCGATGCTGGCGAGTGCGTTTCTCGGACATGCGCCGGACCGGGTGAGCCGGGCCGTGCTGATCGAGCTGGGCTTTCTGGATTCCGCTGAGATGGCCGATTGGGCCAAACAAAGCCGCGCGATCATGCTGTCGCCGCGCTTTGCGTGGACGGGATTGGTGGCCGGGTTTGAAGCGATGCATGTGGACGGGCCCGACCCGAGCGCGGGCGATGACCACCTGATGGGTCAGATGGTTCATGCCTTCGCCAACGATCCGGACAATCCCTATCATTGCCCGGGCGAACCCTACGACGCGCCGAGCTGGCGCTTCGGGTCTCTGGCAAGCCGTCTCGCCGGCGCCACGCCGCCGGAAGAGCTTGACCGGCTCGCGCTGGGCGCGGCGTTTGATCGCCCCGTTCTGTTCCTTGCCGGGTCCTGCGATACATGGATTGGCCCGGACCTTCAGGCGAAACATGCGGCGCGTTTCGCCAATGCCCGGCTCGAAATCATCGACGGAGCCGGGCACGAGGTCTTGTGGGATCAGCCTGAGGCAACTCTGGCTGCGATCCGGGCTTTTCTGGCGGAATAGAGCCTATTCTGCCGCTTCCACTTTCAGCACACCGCGGCGGATCTGGTCTTCCTCGATCGACTCGAACAGCGCACGGAAATTGCCATTTCCGAAGCCTTCATCGCCCTTGCGCTGGATGAACTCGAAGAAGATCGGCCCGATCACGGTTTTCGAGAAGATCTGCAACAGCACCTTGGTTTCGCCACCGCCGACCACGCCTTCGCCGTCGATCAGGATGCCGTGCTTCTTCATCGCTTCGATGGGCTCGTCATGGCCGATCACACGGGTCTGGCTCATCTCGTAATAGGTTTCCGGCGGCGGCGGCATGTAGCGCATCCCGGCCTCGGCGATCCGGTCGGTGCCGCCATAAATATCCTCGGTGCCGATGGCGATATGCTGGATGCCCTCGCCCTTGTAGCGGCGCAGATATTCCTCGATCTGGCTCTTGTCGTCGGTCGATTCATTGATCGGGATGCGGATCTTGCCGTCGGGCGAGGTGAGCGCACGGCTGACGAGGCCGGTCATCTTGCCCTGAATGTCGAAGAAGTTGGTCTCGCGGAAATTGAAGGTCTCGGCATAGAACTTGTACCAGGTGTCCATATTGCCGCGGATCACGTTGTGGGTGAGGTGGTCGAGGTAGTAGAAGCCGAAGCCCTCGGGGCGCGGATCGGCCTCGCCGAGCCAGTCGAACTCGGCTTTATAGGGGCTGCCGGCCTCGCCATAGGTGTCGACGAAATAGAGCAGCGAGCCGCCGATGCCGATCACGGCGGGCACATCGAGCGACTTGCCGGGGCCGGTATATTCCGTCGCACCCAGATCGAGCGCGCGTTTCAGCGCCACCTGCGCGTCGACCACGCGCCAGGCCATTGCCGGGGCGCAGGGGCCATGCGCTTCGATGAAGTCGGCGGCATGGCTGCCGGGCTCGGCGTTCAGCAGGTAGTTGATGTCGCCCTGACGGTAGAGGGTGATGTTTTTCGTGCGGTGCTGTGCGACCGGCACGAAGCCCATCTGGCGGAAGGTGAGGTCGAGCTTTTCCGGCTCCGGATGGGCAAATTCGACGAATTCGAAGCCATCGGTGCCGGCGGGGTTTTCTTCGGAAATCTCGGCCTTGGCGGCGTTATGCGGAAACGGGCCCATGTGATCCTCCTGTTCGCTGGGATGTGTCCAAGGATGACCGATTGGCGATGCATGGGGCTTGCATTGTTGCGTCATTCCGTCGCAGGTTTGCATCGGATGACGGCAGATATGCAAAGAGGTGCACGATATGCGCATAGATAGCTTTGACCGTGCGATTCTTGATGCATTGCAGCGCGACGGGGCGATGACCAATGCTGCATTGGCGGAGGTGGTGCACCTCTCTGCGTCGCAATGTTCGCGCCGCCGTTCCGCGCTGGAGGCGGCGGGGCTGATCGAAGGCTATGCCGCGCGGCTCAACGCCGGAAAGCTGGGCTTTGGGTTGCGCGCGGTGGTGCGGGTGAACCTGAAGGATCACGGGCGCGGATCGGATGGCGACTTCGGCGCTTTCGTCCGGGCGTCGCCGGAAGTGGCTTCGGCCTTCTCGGTGTCGGGCGATGCCGATTATATTCTGGATATCCGCGTGCGCGATCTGGAGGCGTTTGCCGAGTTCGTCCATGGGCAGCTCTTGCCCCACCCGCTGGTCAGTCAGGTGAGATCGGACATTGTCCTGAAAACCCTGAAAGACCGTGGCGCCCTCGATCTGGCGGCGGTCTGAGGATCAGAGGCCGGCCTTCAGCGTGGTCACGTAGTCGCGCACATCCGGGTTGGTGAAGCTGGCGATATCCGCCTCGGTCAACGCGGCCAGCACGTGATCCAGCGCCTCGGCTTCACTTACAGGGCGCGGCGTGCCGATGGCATGGATATCGTCGAACAACGGTTTGCCCAGGACGCCCGTAAGCCAGCCGTCGACCGGCGCAAAGCGCGCGGCCAGCTCGGCGCGCCGTTCATCGCCGAAGAACTCGATATCGCCGGGCGCGGGAAGATCGAGCCTATCCGCGATTGCCGCAAGATCATGGCCCAGCGTGCGGGCCGCCGGGCGGGGCACGTTGGCGTTGACCTTTTGCATCAGCGGGAAGAACGCGCGCGGCAGGCTCGGATTCATGGCCGCTACATCAATGGCCGCATCCGGCAGGGTGAGGCCCGATTGCGTGAAAAAATCGGGAATCGACCCACCGGCCGCCATCATATCGGCATGGGCGCGGATCTGCGGCGTGACGTTGGGCAGCCGTTCCAGCCATGGCTCGATCACACCGCGATAGTCGAAATGCGCGCCCTGGAACGGGTCTTGTCCCGAAGGGTCGGACAGGGTGGAGACCGGCATGCCAAACCACAATTGCTGCCCGTACCATGCAACGATCTGATCGTCCGGACGCCGAAGCGTGACGTGCAGGCCGAAATCGGCCCCGCTCAGCACATGTGCGAAGTGGTCGATGAGCTCAGGCGCGTCGAGCCCGAAATGCGACATCACTTCGGAAACGAATATCGCCGCCTCGGGTTCAAGCGAGGCGAGCTGACTGGAAATGGCGTGCAGCATCTGGGGCAGGGCCGGCAATTTCGCGTGATGGGCCGGAACCTTGCGCTCTGGATTTGCGGTGGCCAGCATCCTGAACGCGAGCGCATTGTGCGGCTCGCGGATGTTGGCAGGCAGAAAATCCGGCTCGACCTCGTCTGCGCGCACCAGTTGCGCCGCTGCCCAGGCGGCGCCCTGAAACTCGACCCAGGGGCTCAGAATGCCGTTTTCGAGCAACCGTTTCCAATTGACGGCGAGGAAGGACTGGAGCGAGGTCGTCCCGGTCTTGTGGTGGCCGATATGGATGATCGCTTTCATGCCTGCATGCCCTTGCCGTCGGTTTGCACGGTCTATGCCACGTCATGTCGCCCGTGCAAAGGCATGCCCGCCGGAGAGCGGATCATCCAAAGTCGATCCAGCCGATGTCGAAATCGGGTTTGTCAAAGCCGATGAGGATTACGCCGCCGCCCTTCCAGGTGACATCCAGACCGAGCTTGGTGTCTTTGAACTTGATTTGCTTCGGGGGCACGCCGGAGAGGTGGAATTCGTCCTCACCGGTGACGAAATCGTAGATCCGATCCTTGCCGGTCTTTCGCGCGAAGTAGAACTCGTCGGCACCATCGCCGCCGTAGAGCCGATCGTTCCCCGCTCCGCCGATCAGAATGTCATCGCCGGCCCCGCCTTGGAGCAGGTCGTTATGCACCCCTCCATTCAGATAGTCGTTGCCGTCGTTGCCGAAGAGGCGATCAAAGCCGCTGGCGCCGATAAGCCTGTCATCGCCGTTTCCGCCAACCAGCAGATCGCCGTGTTTTTGCCCGGCGATGTGGTCGTCGCCATCGCCGCCATAGAATCTGTCGCGCCCCTGCGCCCCAAACATGAGATCATTTCCGTCACCGCCCCAGGCCTGATCATTGCCGCGTCGGGCTGCGATACGGTCGTCTCCACCATCGCCGTAGAGCCGGTCGTTTTTTGGCCCGCCATAGAGCGCGTCATTTCCCTCGCCGCCATAGAGCCGGTTGTTTTGTCCGCCGGTGGCGTAGAGGTAATCGTTCCCGTCCTCGCCATAGAGGCTGTCCGTGCCCGGGCCGCCATACAGGCGATCATCGCCGGGGCCTCCGCGGAGCAGGTCGGTCCCGGCTTCGCCATAGAGCAGGTCGT
This sequence comes from Sinisalibacter aestuarii, assembly GCF_027923545.1. Classification (GTDB taxonomy): domain Bacteria; phylum Pseudomonadota; class Alphaproteobacteria; order Rhodobacterales; family Rhodobacteraceae; genus Sinisalibacter; species Sinisalibacter aestuarii. The sequence goes on from NZ_BROH01000001.1 coordinate 415,627, forward strand.
CGCCCTCACCGCCCTCCAGCCGGTCATTTCCGTTGCCGCCCTGCAGCGTGTCGTTTCCGGCATCGCCAAACAACGTGTCGTTGCCTTCGCCACCGGAGAGAAGGTCCGCACCGTCGCCGCCATGCAGCACGTCATCCCCCCAGTCGCCGGACAGCCAATCGTTGCCGGCGCCGCCGTAGAGCATATCGCTCCAGCCTCCGCCTGAGAGAAGGTCATCGCCGTCGCCACCGTGGAGCGTATCGCGCCCGTTATCGCCGTAAAGCCGATCGTTACCGATCCCGCCCCAGAGCGTGTCGTTGCCATTGCGGCCGCGTAATGTGTCATCGCCGGTGCTGCCGTCGAGTTCGTCGTGGCCGTCCGTGCCCTGCATCGTGTCGTTGTCGGTGGTGCCGGTGACCGCACCCGGGTGGGGCTGCGGTTCCGGCTCGGGTTCCGGCTCGGGTTCGGGTTCGGGATCAGGCTCGGGGTCCGGCTCGGGCTCGGGGTCCGGCTCGGGGTCAGGTTCCGGTTCGGCGGGGAAGGTCATCGCCGACAGATCCATCGGTCGGTTCACACCCTGCACCACAGATGCGCGCACCGCACTTGCCGAGAGAGCACCACCCGAGGCGCTGAACAGGCGCAGGATTTCGTCTCGCCAGATCACATCGGCGCCATAGGATCTGGTCAGGATATTCAGGCTGGACGGATCGTGAAACATCGGCCACGAGGCGAGATCGAGCCGGTCATAGGCCGGGTTGAAATCCGTGATCGTGTCGGTCGCGCCATCCGCGCGCAGGACGAAGGTATCGCGCCCGGTGCCGCCCGTAAGCGTATCGCTGCCGCCGCCGTCGATGAGGATGTCGTTGCCCGCGGCGCCGGTGATCGTGTCATCGCCGTCGAGGCCGACGAGGATATCATCGCCATGCGTGCCCGTCAGGGTGCCGCCGCTGGCCGTAGCAACGGCCTGCGTGCCGAATGCCGCGAGATCGACGGCCAGATCGGTCACCCCGCCCTCGGATTGGGAGGCGACGAGAAAGCGCAGGCCGCTGCCAAGCGATGCGCCGCCAATGGCCGAGACGTTGGCGAGCGCGGAGCCGGAGGTGTCGGCGATTGTGTCGATCAGCTGGAGTTGCCCGGTGGGCAGGAGCACGAAAAGCGACACACCGTCATCGCCCCCACCGGCGAGAAGCCAGGTTGCGCCGTTATGTTGCACGACCTCGACACTCTGGACGCCGCCAAAGCGGGTATCGCGCGTGTCGATCACATGGTCGGTTGCGGTGAGGCTGCCATCGGCTTCGATCCGGAACACGCTGAGAGCGCCATTGGCCTCCATCGCGCTGGCGACGACGACATAATCGGTCTGGGCAATCCCGGCGATGGCCAGATCGGTGGGAACCATCATTCCCACCCCCTGCGCCGGGCCACTGATATCGGCGCGGATCAGCTCCGAGCCGGTGTCGCGGTAGCTGGTGATGCCGTATTGGGTGGCGGAAGCGGCGATGATGATATTCGTGCCGGATATATCGGTTTGGGCAAGGATAGAGACGGAATCGATCAGCGCCGTGCCGTCCTCGGTTGCCGTAGCGTAGGCGGTTAAAGCCGCTCCATCCAGGGTGTATGCCGAGAAGCCAGGGCCGGGGCCGGCGATGAGCAGCGTGCCGTTCGTTGCCGCCGTGAGCGCGCCGGGGCTATCCTGCGCGGCGGCGAGGTTGCCAAACTGGACAACGCTACCGATTGTGCCGTCCGCTCCCACACTCATGGCGCCGAGCGATGTCGGCCCGACCCGTCCGAAGACGGCGTGGGCGCCACCATATCCGTCTGGCAGCAGCGTGATCTGATCGGCGATACCGGCCGCCCAGGCCGGATTGAAGAAGGTATGGTCGGAGAAGGTGGCGACGCCGCTGGCCGGCAGATTGAAACTGGTTATTCCGCCCGTCGCGCCCGAGGTGGCGAAGACCGTGACCGTGTTTCCGTTTTGCAGCACCGCCAGATCGGTGATCGCGAAGTCGAGCGCGTCATACCCGGTTTGCACCGTGCCCCGGACTGATACCTGCATTTGCCAACCCCCCAAGATCGCAACGCAGGCAACCTGCGGGGCGTTTGCGCCGGGGGCGGGCGCGCCAATGTGGCGAATCCGGGGAGAAAGCCGCGAATGCGGGAAAGTGTCTTGAGAGTCCGTTAACCGAGGCGGCGCTACATGCGCATATTGCGCTGGTGCTGCTCGATGGCGTCTTCGACATTCTCGAAATATTGCAGATGGCCATGATCCAGGATCATGCCTGCGTCGCAGAATGTCCGAAGCTCTTCCATGTTATGGCTGACCATGAGCGCGCCGGCCGATTTGACGCGCTCACGAAACACGGCCCGGCTCTTCTGGCGAAACACGGCGTCGCCAACGGCGGTGACTTCGTCGATCAGATAGGTATCGAACTTGATGCCCATTGCGGCCCCGAATGTCAGGCGCGAGCGCATCCCGGAGGAATAGCTGCGCAACGGCATACGGAAGTGTGGCCCGAGCTCGGCAAAGTCCCGAACGAAGGCCTCCAGACTCCGGGTGTCGACGCCATAGATTCGTGCAAGGAAGCGCACATTCTGCGCTCCGGTGAGGTCTCTGTGAAAGGCGCCAGCAAGGCCAACCGGCCAGGAAATCGAGCCATCGGACAAGATCTTGCCGGTGTCCGGGCGCAAATTCCCCGAGACGAGCTGAAGCAGCGTCGATTTGCCGGCGCCATTCCGGCCAAGCAAGGCAATGGCCTTGCCGCTGGGGAGCGTCAGGTCGAAATTGCCGATGACCGTCTTGCGCTTGCCATTCACCCAGAACGACTTGCTGATATTCTCAAACTGGATCATGGCGCGCGGCCTACTTTCGGTCTCGCACGGCGTAGTACATCAGCGAAAGGATGCCCCACAGAAGCAGCAGAAACAGCGCGCTGATACCAAAAATCATCACCCGCTGCGGGTATTCGGCCGTCTGGGGCAGGGTTGGGCGGACATATGTTGCCAGGTAGCGGCTTTGACGCGCCGCGTTCGCGCGGGCGAGGTCAAGCGCGACGAGAGCCGCCCGGTAGGTTTCCTCCGCAAATTCGCGATCTACCATCAGGCTTTCATACTCGGCCAGAAGCGTGGGGTAACCGGCGCCGCCTTCATTGGTTTCGTCGGATGCGAATGTGGCGCGCTCTTCGTCGATCCGGCCACGAATAACCTCGATCCGGCGCAGCGCCTGAGTGACGCGCGGATCCTCCACCGAAGAATCCTCGGCCAGCAGATCGTAGTCGATCATTGCCTGTGCGAGTTGTTGTTCGAGCGAATTCAACACGCCCATCCTGCCGCGCAGATCGCTTTCGGGGTCCACGATTTGCGTTTCGGTGCGGAAATGAACCAGCGCCTCGCGCGCCGCTTTCAGGCGGGCAACGGAATCCTCCAGATCCTGCTCGGCATATTTCAGCGTATCGACGCGCGCGGTGGCGTTGAGCTCATTTATCAGGATCTGGCTTTGCGAGATGATTTCCTGCGCAAGACGTTGCGCCATCTCGGGATCGAATGCCACGACGTTGAGGGTGATCAGGCCGGTGTTGTTATCGTAGTTCACGCGGACGATCCGCTGCCAGTAGTCGCGAAGCGTCTCGATGGAATCTCCGGGCTTGAGCGCAAAGACCGGATCGGTCGAATAATGCGCGGCGTAGTGGGTGCGCAGGTCGAGCTGTTTGTCGATCGCGGCAACAAGGTCCTGGCTCTGGATGTACTGGTAGAGCATGTCGGCTTCGCCGCTGCTCGACCCGCCGACAAAGCTCGCCAATCCACCAAGCATGTCCGCGCTCCCCGCGCCCTCTTCCTGGCGCACGGAGAACCCTGCGACGGAGGAGTATTGCGGGGTCGTGCGATAGGCCAGGTAGTAGCCCATCAGCGCCAGCGGCAAGATAACGACAACAAGAAACCCGAGTGAAAGCCCCCAATGGCGTTTGCGCATTGTCGCCTTGCGCGCCATCGGGCGTATCTCGATCACATGCGGGGCGTTGGCCGCAGCCTTCGGGTTACGGCCCGGCTTGCCCTGCGCCGATGCGTCATTCGGCGGATTCGCCGCGTCTTTGTCCGCGGCTTGCGCCGAATCCGGTTTGGTATCGTCGGCCGTATTCTTCGGTTGAGTGGCCAATCGCCCACCTTTCGCAATCAGGTTTGAACTTGACGCCGCACTTCTACATAATGCACCGCTGCAACGCCAGCCAAATGGAGTGCACCGTGTCGTCGATGGATAGCGCAGACACTACGTCTCAGATAGCGCCAGCACTTGAACCGCCCAAGGCGATTTTCGACGAGCATCGGCGGAGTTTTGCCACCGCACGTGTTATCCTGGCGCTTGTTCTGCGTGAAATGTCAACGCAGTACGGGCGATCTCCCGGCGGGTATATCTGGGCGATCCTGGAACCGATTGGCATGATCGTTATCCTGTCGGTCGGCTTTTCGCTGCTGGTGCGAATGCCGTCTCTGGGAAATGGCTTCGTGCTGTTCTACGCGAGCGCCTATCTCGTATTTTCTCATTACAAATCAATTGAAAAGGCGACCAACAAGGCCATCGCGTTTTCACGGCCGCTCCTCTTTTACCCGGCGGTGACCTGGCTGGATGCGCTTTTGGCGCGGATCATCCTGAACACGCTGACGAACCTGCTGAACATGATCCTGATCATCGGGGGCGTCATCTTTCTGTTCGCGCCGGGGATCGTGCCATATTACCCGCCAATGATCGAGGCGGTTGCGCTTGCCACGCTGCTGGGCGTGGGTGTCGGCACGCTGAATTGCTTTCTGATGGGGGTGTCGCCGCTCTATACGACGCTGTGGAAAATGGCCACGCGGCCGCTGATGATCGCATCCGGCGTGCTCTACATCATGGAAGATCTGCCGGATGCCGCGCGTGATGTTCTGTGGTGGAATCCATTGATTCACATCACTGCCATGTTCCGCACCGGCATATACCCTTACTATCACGCGCAGTTCCTGTCGCCGATGTATGTTGTGGCAATTGGTCTTGGATCTTTTGCCATCGGGCTGTTGTTTCTGAACAGCTACAACAAGAACATCATCAACAACGAGTGAGCCTGGCCGAGCTTATGCGCTGGGGCTTTGTGCCAGTGCCTTGACCTCGCCCAGACTCGCCGAAGTGTCGCCCCGCAGCCCGTCATGGATTGCGCGGCGCAGCAGGGTGCGGAAGGCCGGCGCTTTGGCGCCGTAATCGCGGGCGAGGAACGTCCAGCGGATGAGGAAGAGCAGCATCACCGGCCAGAACAGCACCCCCGCTGCCTGACGGTAGACGAAGATGATGTTGCGATGATGGTAATAGGCGCGCCAGACCGGATCGTAGATCTTGCGGCCCGGTTGCGAGCTTTCGCAATCGTGCTCGAAGCGCATCGTCGGGTCGAAGGCGATGGTGCCGCCCGCCTTGCGAATGCCGAGAGTGTAGAGCACGTCGTCGGCATAGATGAACAGGCTCGGATCGGGGTAGCCGACTTTGGCGACCGCCGCGCGTGAGACGAAAAGGCCGACGAAAGAGGCGGCGTCGATCTGGCTGGCGGAGCCGCTGGCATAGTCGGTGTCGGAGACGTGAAAGCCCTGTCGCCCCGACAGGAGTGCGCCGAGAAAGGCACGCGGGCTCCAGAACGGATTCCGCGTTGGCCGGTTCATCTCGCACAGGTTTCCCGAAGGGTAGAACACCGCTGCCGCCCAGGCCTCATGCCCGCCGCGTGGCACGGCGTGGAACCGTTCAAGCGCGCCGGGCGAAGGGCGGGCATCGTCATCCATGACCAGCAGCCAGTCGGGATCGAGCGTTTCCACCGCAAACCGCATCCCGGCTTCGAACCCGCCCGCGCCGCCCATGTTCTGCGGCAGGGTCACGACGGACAGGCGCGGGTCGTCCTGTGTGGCGAGCCATTCGCCGGTGCCGTCAGCCGAGGCGTTGTCGACCACGACGATATGGGCAAGGTGCTCCGGCGCGGTGGCGAACAGGCGCTCCAGCGTTGCCGTCAACTGCGGCAGGCGCTGAAAGGTCACCACGATCGCCGCGACCCGGCCCGCGCCCAATGTTGCCAAATCCTGATCCAAGAAACCCGCTTTCGGAATGCGCTTATCGCGGCAGGTGGTAGCGCCGGGCGATGCGCGAAGTCAAATCCTGTGTGCTTCAGGTGATCACGTTTGGCCCGTTGCGTCCCGAGATCGCCTTGATCCGCGCCAGCGTTTCGGCGGCGGCGATAACCGGGGCGAGCGCCTCCTGCACATCGAGCGCCAGCCCGTCGGGGCCGGGCAGGTAGCGCTCCAGATAGAGGCGCAGCGTTGCGCCCTCGGTGCCGGTTCCCGAGAGGCGGATGACAAAGCGCGAGCCATCGGTGAAGGTCACGCGCAGCCCCTGCCGGTTTGAAACGGAGCCATCGACCGGATCGGTATAGGCGAAATCGTCGGCGTTGGCGATCGTCATGCCGGCGATCTCCTGTCCCGTCAGCCCGGGCAGACGGGCGCGCAGCCCGTCGACGATCTCGTTTGCCATGTCGACCGGCAGCACCTCGTAATCGTGACGCGAGTAATAGTTGCGCCCGTAGTCGCGCCAATGGGCGTCGAGGATTCCGGCGACGGACTGGCCGCGTTCGGCCAGGATGTTGAGCCAGAGCAGCACGGCCCAGAGCCCGTCTTTCTCACGCACATGGCTGGAGCCGGTGCCGAAGCTCTCTTCACCGCACAGCGTGACCTTGCCGGCGTCGAGCAGGTTGCCGAAAAACTTCCAGCCGGTGGGTGTTTCGTATTTCGCCACGCCCAGCGCCTCGGCCACCCGGTCGGCGGCGGCGGAGGTGGGCATGGAGCGGGCCACTCCCGCGATCCCGCTTCGATATCCCGGGGCAAGGTTGGCATTGGCCGCGAGCACGGCGAGGCTGTCGGAGGGCGCGACATAGATGTTCTTGCCCACCACCATGTTGCGGTCGCCGTCGCCATCGGAGGCGGCGCCGAAATCGGGGCCATCGGGCGAGAACATCACCTCCATCAGATCGCTGGCCCAGACCGGATTCGGATCGGGATGCATCCCGCCGAAATCCGGCAGCGGCGTGCCATTCACCACGGTGCCTTCGGGGGCACCCAGGCGGCGTTCGAGGATCTCGGTGGCGTAGGGGCCGGTGATGGCGCACATCGCATCGAAGCGCATCCGGAAGCCGCCGGCGAACATGTCGCGCAACTTCGGGAAGTCGAAGAGCGTTTCCATCAGATTGGCGTAGTCGATCACCGGATCGACGACCGAAACGGCCATCTCACCCAGCGCGGTCTCGCCGATTGCCGACAAGTCCACGTCCTGCGCCTGAAGGATACGGTATTCGCTGATGGTGGTGGTCGCCTCATAGATCGCGTCGGTCACGCTTTCCGGCGCCGGGCCGCCATTCGCCATGTTGAATTTCAGCCCGAAATCCTCGTCGATCCCGCCGGGATTGTGGCTGGCCGACATGATGAAGCCGCCATCGGTCTTGTTGAGGCGGATAAGGTGGCTGGCGGCGGGGGTGGAAAGCAGCGCATTCTGCCCCACGATCACGCGGGCGGCGCCCTGAGCCGCGCACATCCGCAGGATCACCTGCGCCACCTGCGGCGAGAAATAGCGCCCGTCGCCGCCAAGCACGAAGGTTTTGCCCGCCGCGCCGCCGATCGCATCGAGGATGGCCTGCACGAAGTTTTCGGCGAAATGCGGCTGCATGAACACGCGCGTTTTCTTGCGCAGGCCGGAGGTGCCGGGTTTCTGGCCTTCGATTGGCTGGGTGGCGACGGTCAGGATCGACATGTCTCTCTCCTCAGGTCTCGGGATGGGCGAAGAGCAGAACCGCTTGCTCGGCGGCCTTGTAGGTCTCCGCCACCGGCTTTTCCGGCGCGTCCGGATTGGCGCTGTCGAGAACGCGGATCCAGGTGCCGGGGGGCAGGATCACCTCACGCGCCGGTCCGGCGTTGAACAGGGCAAAGACTTCTTCATCGCCGGAATCGCGGATGGTTTCGGCCGAGGCCCGAACGATGGCGCCGATGGCCTGCACATGGTTGTGCCAGTCCGCATCGGTTGGCGCGCGGCCTTCCGGATGCCACCATTCCAGGTCGGGAAGGCCGTCTGTCGGGCGCGGGCGGGAATGCAGAAAATTGCGCTGGCTCAGCACCTTGTAGCGTTGCCGCAGGGCCGAAAGCCGGCGGGTGAAAGACAGCAGGCCCTCGTCGGCGTGTTTCCAGTCGACCCAGCCTGTCTCGTTGTCCTGCGCATAGGCATTGTTGTTGCCGCGCTGCGAACTGCCGATTTCGTCGCCCGCCAGCAGCATCGGAATACCCTGGCTGAAGAACAGCGTCGCCAGCGCGGCGCGCTGGCGGCGGCCACGGGCGGCGCGGATCACCGGGTCGCTGGTCGGGCCCTCGATGCCGAGATTGTCGGAGAAATTCGCGGCGTGGCCGTCGCGGTTGCCTTCGCCATTCGCCTCGTTGTGCTTTTCCCTGTACGAGACGAGATCGGCCAGGGTGAAGCCGTCATGGCTGGTGACGAGGTTGATGCTGGCGGTGGCGGGGCGGCGGCCGTTGTCGAAGATTTCCGGCGACCCGAGCAGCGCCTTGGCGATCCCCGGCAGCATATGGTCATCGCCGCGCCAGAAGGCGCGCACGTCGTCGCGGTAGCGGTCGTTCCATTCGCGGAACGGATGCGGGAACTGGCCAAGCCGGTAGCCGCCCGGCCCCACATCCCAGGGTTCGGCGATGAGCTTCACGCGGGCAAGCACCGGATCCTGCCGTACCGCATCGAGAAAGCCGCTGTCGAACCCGTGCGGGCCACGGGTGAGCGCGGCGGCAAGGTCGAAGCGGAACCCGTCGACGTGGAATTCCTCGACCCAGTAGCGCAGGCTGTCCATCACCAGCCGCAGCACCGCCGGATGCGAAAGGTCCAGCGCGTTTCCGGTGCCGCAATCGTTGATATAGTGGCGCTTTTCCGGTGCGAGGCGATAATAGGATGCGTTGTCGAGGCCGCGGAAGCTGAGGGTGGGGCCAAAGCCGTCCCCTTCGGCGGTGTGGTTGTAGACCACGTCGAGGATCACCTCGATCCCGGCGGCATGGAGACGGCGCACCATTTCCTTGAACTCGCTGATCTCGCCCCGGTCGAGATAGCGCGCCTCGGGGGCGAAAAAGCCGATTGTGTTGTAACCCCAGTAATTGCGCAGGCCGCGTTCGACGAGAAAGCGATCGTCGACAAAACTGTGCACGGGCAAAAGCTCGACCGCCGTCACGCCGAGGCTCTTGAGATGTGCGATCATCGGATCGGAGGCGAGGCCGAGGAAGGTGCCGCGTTTCGACGGGTCGATCTGCGGGTGCATCGCGGTGAGGCCCTTCACATGCGCCTCGTAGATCAGCGTATCGGGGCCGGCAATGTTGGGGGGCCTGTCGCCCTTCCAGTCAAACCCGTCATCCCCGACGACGACGCATTTCGGCATGGCAAAGGCGCTGTCGCGGGTGGAGAAGCTGAGATCGCCCATCGGCGAGCCGACATGGTAGCCGTTCAGCGCCTTAGACCAGCGCAGCTTGCCGTCGATGCGGCGGGCATAGGGGTCGATCAGCAGCTTGTTGGGGTTGAAGCGGTGGCCGTTTTCCGGCTCGTAGGGGCCGTGGGCGCGCAGGCCGTAGCGCGTGCCCGGGCCGATGCCGGAGATATGCCCGTGCCAGACATCGCCGTCGCGCTCATGGAGCGCGATGCGGGTCAGTTCGGTGCGCCCGTCATCGGTGAACAGGCATACCTCGATCTTTGTGGCATTGGCGGAAAAGACGGCAAAGTTCACCCCGTGGGCGTCAGGCGTGGCGCCCATCGGCCAGAACCGGCCCGGCTTGAGTTCCAGGTGCGAAACCCGGTCGGGCGTGAAGGCGGGGCGGGGCTCAGTCACGCGGTGAGGCTCCTGTAGAGATCGGCATAGGCTTTGGCGGGGCCCTCCCAACCCACCTCGGCCTTCATTGCGCGCTTTACGAGCCGCGTCCACCCCGCGCGGTCGCCGTAGAGGGCAATGAGCTGCCGGAGAGCGCCGGAGAGCGCGATGGTGTCGACCGGGTGGAAGCTGATACCGGTGGCCGCGTTGGCCGAAAGGCTTGCAGGCGTGGCGCCGATCACGGTGTCGTTGAGGCCGCCGGTGGCCGCGACGACGGGCACGGTGCCGTATTTCAGGCCATACATCTGCGTCAGCCCGCAGGGTTCGAACCGCGATGGCACGATCACCGCATCGCCGCCGCCGAACATCCGGTGCGACAGATCTTCGTCATAGCCGATCTTCACGCCGACGCGGCCGGGCCAGCGCCTGGCAGCGTCCTGCACGGCCTGTTCCAGATGCCGCTCGCCTGATCCGAGAAGCGCCAGGCCGCCGCCCGCTTCGATGAAGGCAGGCAAGGCTTCGATCAGCAGGTCGATCCCTTTCTGCCAGGTAAGCCGGCTTACCACGATCGCCAGCGGGCCCGGTATGTCGTCCAGGCCGAATTCGGCGCGCAACGCATCGCGGTTTTTGGTCTTTTCCTTCAACGTGTCGGCGGAATAGGGCGTGATTGCGGTGTCGGTCTCGGGCGCCCAGGTACCGGCCTCGACACCGTTGAGGATGCCATGAAGATCGTCCGCGCGGGCGGCGATCACACCTTCGAGCCCCATCCCGAATTCCGGGCGCATCAGCTCTTCGGCATAGGTGGGTGAAACGGTGGTGATCGCGTCGGCCTGAGAGAGACCGGCTTTCAGCGTCGAGATGTTGCCGTGATACTCGGCATGGTCGGGGTGCCAGGCATGCCAGGGCAGGTGCAGATCTTCGAGACGATTGCCGCCGGTCACGCCCTGGAAGGCGATGTTGTGAATGGTGATCACGGATTTGACGCCACCATCGCCGAAGTAGCGCAGATAGGCCGGGGCAAGGCCCGCCTGCCAGTCATGGGCGTGGAGGATATCGGGCTTCCATCCGTCACCCATGCCCTCGCGCGCGACGGCAGCCGCCGCCCAGCACAGCGCGGCGAAGCGTTCGGGATTGTCCCAGTAATCGCCGTTTGTGTCGGCATAGGGCCCGCCGTCGCGGTGATAGAGATGCGGGGCATCGAGGGCGAGCACGGTCAGCCCGTCCAGCCTGCCTTTCAGCAGCCGGGCATGGGCGCTGTAAAGGTTCCAGTCGGCCCAGACTTCTTCGAGCGGGCCTTCGAGCTTGTCGAGGATACCGGCATAGGCAGGCAGCATCACCCGCATCTCGACGCCCTGTGCGGCGAGCACACCGGGGAGCGCGCCGACCACATCGGCGAGGCCGCCCGTCTTGATCAGCGGCACGCATTCGGACGCGACGGAAAGGACGCGCATCACCGGCCTCCTCAGCCCAGTTCGGCCTGCCGGCGGGCGAGCATATCGCGGGTGACGAGCGTGATGCCGTTATCGGTCACGCGGAACCACTTCGCGTCTTCCTCCGGATCCTCGCCGACGATCAGACCGGCGGGAATATCGACGCCCGAGTCGATCACGCAGTTTTTCAGCCGCGCATTGCGGTTGACCTGCACATGCGGCAGCAACACCGAATAGGTGACCGACGAGTAGGAATGCAGCCGCCCGCCGGTGGAGATCAGCGAGTTTTTCACCACCGAGCCGGAGATGATCGTATCGCCCGCGATCAGCGACGATATGGCGGCGCCGCGGCGGCCTTCTTCATCGTGGATGAACTTGGCCGGCGGCACGATCTCGGCATAGGTCCAGATCGGCCAGGTCTGATCGTAGAGATCGAGTTTCGGCACGAAATCGGTGAGGTCGATATTGGCCTGCCAATAGGCGTCGATCGTGCCCACGTCGCGCCAATACGCCTCTTTTTCCAGCCCGGAGCGGATGCAGCTGTCGGAGAATTTATGCGCCACGGCTTTGCCGTTCTTCACGATATAGGGGATCAGATCGTGGCCGAAATCGTGGCTGGAATTGCTGTCATCGGCATCTTCGAGCAGGAGTTCACGCAGGAATTTCCAATCGAAGACGTAGATCCCCATCGAGGCGAGCGCATGGGCGGGGTCGCCGGGCATGTGCGGCGGGTTTTGCGGCTTTTCAAGGAAGCTGGTGATCAGCCCGTCATCGTTGACGTCCATCACCCCGAAGGCGGTGGCTTCGGCCAGCGGCACGGTAAGGCAGCCCACTGTCACATCGGCGCCGGACTCGACGTGGTGCTGCAGCATGATCTCGTAATCCATCTTGTAGATGTGATCGCCTGCCAGCACGATGAGGTATTCGACATCGTAGCTGTCGATGATGTCGATGTTCTGGCGCACGGCATCGGCGGTGCCCTTGTACCAGTTCACCTCGTCGATGCGCTGCGAGGCGGGCAGGATATCGAGGTATTCGTTCCGTTCGGCCCGGAAGAAGGCCCAGCCGCGCTGGATGTGGCGGATCAGGCTGTGGGCTTTGTATTGTGTGGCGATCGCCATCTTGCGGATGCCGGAATTGAGCGCGTTCGACAGGGCAAAGTCCACGATCCGGGTCTTGCCGCCAAAATAGACCGCGGGCTTGGCGCGCCGGTCGGTGAGTTCTTTCAGCCGAGACCCGCGCCCACCAGCCAGAACAAAGGCCATCGCTTGCGAAGAGAGTCTTCTCTTATGCCGTTCTGTTTCCATGGTCTTCCTCCTGTCGGCGCGGGATTGTTGGGTGTCAGTCTCCGATTACGTTTGCCGGAATACAACAACCGAAAGTGGCGGCAGCGTGACATAGGCCGACTGGCCCTGGAAATGCCACGAGACCGGTTCGGTATCGACACCGCCGCCATTGCCGCGATTGCCCCCGCCATAGATTGCGGCATCGGTGTTCATGATCTCCTCCCAATGCCCCGGCGCCGGGAAGCCGAGGCGATACACATCGCGTTCCACCGGGGTCATGTTCACCGCGACCACGATCAACGGGTCGCCCGGCTTGCCCTTGCGGGCGAAGACGAAAACGGAATGCTCGGCATCGTTCGCTTCCAGCCAGTCGAAGCCGTCGGGCCGCGTGTCATGCACATGCAGCGCCGGGTTCTCGCGGTACATGGCGTTCAGATCGCGCACCAGCAGCTGGATGCCGCGATGCTCGGGCAGGTCGGTCTGATGCCAGTCGAGGCTTTCGGCATAGTTCCATTCGCGGCCCTGGGCGAATTCCTGGCCCATGAAGAGAAGCTTCTTGCCGGGATGGGTCCACATGAAGCCGTAATAGGCGCGCAGATTGGCGAATTGCTCCCAGGCATTGCCGGGCATCTTGGCGATCATCGAGCCTTTGCCGTGCACCACCTCGTCATGGCTGATCGGCAGAATGAAATTCTCCGACCAGGCGTAGACCATCGAGAAGGTCATATCGCCATGGTGATACTTCCGGAATACCGGCTCCTTCTGCATGTATTGCAGCGTGTCGTTCATCCAGCCCATATTCCACTTGAAGCCGAAGCCCAGCCCGCCGCTTTCAACCGGGCGTGAGACGCCGCCGAACGCGGTGCTCTCCTCGGCCACGGTCATGATGCCGGGATGTTCGCCATAGGCGAGGATGTTGGTCTGGCGCAGCAGGTCGATGGCCTCGTAATTCTCGCGCCCGCCGTCCTTGTTGGGGATCCATTCGCCGTCCTTGCGCGAATAGTCGCGGTAGAGCATCGAGGCGACCGCATCCACGCGCAGCCCGTCGAGGTGGTATTCTTCCAGCCAGTAGAGTGCGTTGGCCTTGAGATAGTTGGCCACCTCGGTGCGGCCGTAATTGTAGATCAGCGTGTTCCAGTCGATGTGGAAGCCTTCCTTGGGGTCGGCATGCTCATAGAGCGGCGTGCCGTCGAACCAGCCGAGCCCGTGCTCGTCGGTCGGAAAATGGCCCGGCACCCAATCGAACAGCACGCCGAGCCCGGCCTCGTGGGCCGCTTCGATGAAGGCGGCGAATTCCTGCGGCGTGCCGTGGCGGATCGTCGGTGCGTAGAGCCCGATGGGCTGATAGCCCCACGACCCGTCGAACGGATATTCGCTGACCGGCATCAGCTCGATATGGGTGAAACCCATCCACCGGACGTAGTCCACCAGCTCTTTCGCCAGTTCGGCATAGGAGAGCGGCCGCGCGCCGTTCTCGGCCTTGCGCCACGAACCCAGATGCACCTCGTAGATCGAGATCGGTGCATCGACGGAGTTCTTTGCCGCGCGGTCTTTCATCCAGCCGGCATCGGCCCATTTGCGGCCAAGGCCGGGCGCGCGCACGACCGAGCCGGTGGCGGGCGGATGCTCGGAGCCAAAGCCGACGGGATCGGCCTTCAGCGGCAGGATCACGCCGCCACGGGCGCGAATCTCGTATTTGTAGATCGTTTCCTCGGCCACGCCGGGAATGAAGATTTCCCACACGCCGGTGGAGCCGCGCCGGCGCATCGGGTGGGCGGTGCCGTTCCAGGCATTGAACCCGCCAACAACCGAAACGCGCTCGGCATTCGGAGCCCAGACGGCAAAATGGGTGCCCGTCACCTTGTCGATGGTTTTGACATGGGCGCCGAGCACCTCCCACAGCCTGCGGTGGCCGCCTTCACCCAGCAGATATTCATCGAGTTCGCCCAGAACCGGGCCGAACCGGTAGGGATCGGCAAATTCCCAGCGCAGGCCCGATTTGTCTTCGGCCTGCAGCGTGTAGGGCTTATCGGGATCGACGGGGCCTTCGTAGAAACCCGGGCAATTCGTATGCCCGGCCAGCTCGACGGGCTTGCCCCGCCCCTGCCTGAGCCAGACTTTGGCAGCCCCCGGCACCCAGGCGGCGAGCCGGCCATCCTGCGGGCCGAGCACCGAGAACGGATCGCCGTGGCGCCCCTCTGCGATGGCCCATGTATCACCGTCCGAAACTCTGAATAATGCGTCGGTGGCAGGTTTTTTCGCCATCTCTCGCTTCCTCCCGATCAGAGCGCCGATTTCGCACCCCAGATGTCGTCCATGTAACCACGGATCGACCGGTCAGACGAGAAAAACCCCATGCGGGCGGTGTTTATCGCCGCCATCCGCGCCCATCTGTCGCGGTCGAGGAAGGCTTCGTCCACCTCTGCCTGAGCGCGTTGGTAATCGGCGAAGTCGGAGGCGACCATGAAATAGTCACTGTTCCAGGTCCGGTCGACAAGGCCATGGTAGCGGTCGCGCTCGTCGGGGGAGAACCGCCCTTCCGCGATCAGCTGCAGCACATCCTTCAGGGCCTGGCTGTGCTCGATCGCCTCGCGGGCGTGCTTCACGTTCTTGCGGCGGGTCAGAACCTCTTCGGCGGTGAGGCCGAAGAGGAAAAAGTTCTCAGGCCCCACATGTTCGCGAATCTCGACATTGGCGCCATCGAGCGTGCCGATGGTGAGCGCGCCGTTGAGGCTGAGCTTCATGTTGCCGGTGCCCGAGGCTTCCTTGCCCGCCGTCGAAATCTGTTCCGACAGGTCGGCCGCGGGGATCAGCTGCTCGGCCATCGTCACGTTGTAGTTCGCGGGATAGATCACCTGCAGGCGGCCGCGCATGTCGGGATCGGTGTTCACCACGCGCCCGACATCGTTGATCAGATGAACGATCTCCTTGGCGACCGCGTAGCCGGGGGCCGATTTGCCGCCGAAGATTTTCACGCGGGGCACAAAATCGCCTTCCGGGTTCTTCTTGATCTCGTGCCATTGCGCGATCGTCTCGAACACGTTCATCAGCTGGCGCTTGTATTCGTGGATGCGCTTCACCTGCACATCGAACATCGCGTCCGGGTCAACGTTCAGGCCGCAAACCTTTTTCATCCAGTTCGAGGTCTGCACCTTGTTGCCGCGCTTCACCGCCATGAAAGCCTCGCGGAAGGCGGCATCCGCGATATGGGGCTCAAGCTCCGAAAGCCGCTCCAGATCGGCTTCCCAGCCGCCGCCGATCGTGTCGGTGACCAGTTTGGCGAGGCCCGGGTTTGCCAGCTTCAGCCAGCGGCGGGGCGTGACGCCGTTGGTCTGGTTCACCACCCGGTCGGGGTGCAGCTTGGTCAGCTCGGGGAAGAGCTGCGATTTGACGAGTTCGGTGTGCAGCGCCGAAACGCCGTTGACCTTGTGCGACATGACGAAGGCCAGTTCGCCCATATGCACCTCGTTGTTGCGCACGATGGCCACGCTCGACGGGCGGGCGGGATTGGCCTTCTGGTGGGCCGCGTCGATCATTTCGATGATCTGCATGTGGCGCGGCAGCACGGTGCCCATCAGCCAGGTCGACCACCGCTCCAGCGCTTCGGGCAGGAGCGTGTGGTTGGTGTAGCCCAACACGTTCTGCGAGATCTCCATCGCCCGCTCGAAGGTCATGTTGTACTTGTCGACGAGCAGGCGGATCAGCTCCGGCCCGGCCAGCGCCGGGTGCGTGTCGTTCATCTGGATGGCAACGTGCTTGTCGAGTTCGGTCAGGTCGTCATGCGCTTCGAGGTAGCGGCGCAGGATATCCTTGATCGAGGCGGAGGTGAGAAAATATTCCTGCTTCAGCCGCAGTTCCTTGCCGGCATAGGTGGTGTCGTCGGGGTAGAGCACGCGGGTGATGGTGCGCGCGAGGGTTTCCGGCTCGGCGGCGGCGGTGTAATCGCCCCGGTTGAAGCGTTCGAGGTCGAACAGCGTGGTGGGCTTGGCGCCCCAAAGCCGCAGCGTGTTGGCCCAGCGGCCTTCCCAGCCGATCACCGGCGTGTCGTAGGCGGTGGCGATCACCGTTTCGCCGGGCACCCAGACTGTGCGGCCGTGGCGCTCTTCCAGATGCCCTTTGAAGCGCACGGTGTAGTTCGATTCCGGCCGCTCGAATTCCCAGGGATGGCGCTGGTTGAGCCAGTCTTCCGGTGTTTCGACCTGTTGGCCGGTTTCGAAGCGCTGGCGGAACAGGCCGTGTTCGTAGCGGATGCCGTAGCCGTAGCCGGGGCAGCCGAGTGTGGCCATGCTTTCCATGTAGCAGGCAGCGAGGCGGCCAAGGCCACCATTGCCGAGCGCGGCGTCGGGTTCGTCATGCACCAGAGTGTCGAAGTCTTGCCCAAGGTCCATCAGCGCGGCGGCGGCGATCCCCTTGAGGCCGAGGTTGATCGCCGCGTCTTCGAGAATGCGGCCAATCAGGAATTCCATCGACAGGTAGAAGACGCGCTTGTGGTCGTGATCCCAGGTGTCTTTCGTCGAGGCGAACCACGGTTCGACGATCCTGTCGCGCAGGGCGAATGACAGAGCGAGACGCCAATCATAGGTCGAAGCATGACCGGCATCTTTCCCCACCGTGAATTTCAGGTGGTGAAGAATATCGTTGCGGAAGCTCTCCCGCGTCAGGTTCATCGTCGATACGTCTCTCACGTTGTCGCCTTTCGTCGCGTCGCTCGCGGCAGCTGATAGCGCTATCGGAGCGGATGTTCCAGCCTGTCCCGCCCTGCCTTGTGCCCTGCACGGCCGGATGGGTCCATCCGGACACGCCGGCCGGCGGGAGCCGTGCGGGCGCACGCCGGGGAATCGGGCAGGTTTTCAGGGCTTGCATATCGCGTGAGCGGTTTCAGAAATCTTCTCGCGCGTGATGTCGTTCCGGTCGTGCGTGGCCTACGCTGTTCCGCATGTGTCGGAAAGGCCAAAACACGCGGTCTCCGCTTCACATGGCCGGGGCGCCACACTAGGGTTTCGGCAAGGAGGATGCATCATGACGAAGGCGATTTTTCCCGACCTCGAAGGCGCATCGGTTTTCATCACTGGCGGGGGGTCCGGCATCGGTGCGGCGCTGGTTGACGGGTTTCTTGCCCAGGGCGCCCGGGTGGCTTTCATCGACCGGGACGATGCCAGCGGTTTCGTGCAGGAAATGGCAAAAAAGCACGGATTAGAGCCGCTTTTTTTGCCCGGCGACTTGACCGATATTGCCAGTCTGCAAGATGCCATCGCCACGGCGGCGCAGGCGCATGGCGATGTGACCGTATTGGTCAACAACGTGGCCAACGATGTGCGGCATGACACGTTGACGATGACGCCAGAGGAATGGGATGCGAACCAGGCGGTGAACCTGCGCCCGGTGATGTTTGCGACCCAGGCGGTGGTGCCGGGCATGCGGCGCGCGGGCGGTGGGCGGATCGTGAATTACGCCTCGGTCGCGTTCATGATGGGCAATGCCGATTACCCGTCCTACGCTGCCGCCAAGGCTGCGATCATGGGTCTGACGCGGGCCCATGCGCGTGAGTTCGGGCCCGACAATATCCGGGTGAACGCCATCGCGCCGGGCTGGACGATGACCGAAAAGCAACGTGCGCTCTGGGTGACGCCGGAAACCTTCGGCCCCTATCTCGACCGGCAATGCCTGCGGCGCGAAGTGCTGCCGGAGGATCTCGTCGGGCCAACGCTGTTTCTCGCCTCGGCTGCCTCCACGGTCATCACCGGCCAGCTCGTGCCGGTGGATGCGGGCGTGGTGGTGACGGGATGAGTTACGCCGCGTGGATCGCCGTCGACTGGGGCAATTCGAATCTTCGCCTCTGGGCGATGGGGCCGGACGGGCCGATCGCTGAGCGAAAAGCGCCGCAGGGCACGCTCGCCTTGCCGGGGCCGGAGGCTTATGAACCGGCTCTGCTGGCGCTCGCCGGCGATCTCATCGCGCCGGACCGCAAGACGATGGTGCTGATCTGCGGTGCGGTCGGCGCGCTGGGCGGCTGGGTCGAGGCGCCTTACCGGCAATTGCCCTGCGTGCCGCTGGGCGCGGGCGAGTTTACCAGCCCCGAGGTGAAGGACCCGCGGCTCGATCTGCGCATCCTGCCGGGGCTGAACCAGGCCCGGCCGCCCGCGATCCTGCGCGGCGAGGAAACGCAGGCCGCCGGCTTTCTGGTGAGCGAGCCGGATTTCGACGGCATCCTTTGCCTGCCGGGTACGCATACGAAGTGGATGCATATTTCGGCGGGCGAGGTGGTGAGCTTTCTGTCGTTCATGACGGGGGAGCTGTTTCGGTTCCTCGCCGATGCCTCGGTTCTGCGCTTCACCACGGCGCGCGCGGGGTTTGACGAAGCGGCCTTTCTCGATGCGGTCTCGGATGCGATCAGCAGGCCGGAGCGCATGGCGTCGGGGCTGTTTCCCTTGCGGGCAGAGGCTGTTTTGGCAGGGTTAGACCCTGTTGTTGCCCGGTCCCGGCTGATGGGTCTTTTGCTCGGAGCCGAGCTGGCGGCGGCGCGGATGCAATGGCTGGGGCGTGACGTGGTGGTGATCGGCGGCGCTGAAATGGCCGCTGCCTATGCCACGGCGCTGGAGGCTCAGGGAGTCGCGGTGCGGCGCTTCGATGGTGACAAGGCTGCGCTTATGGGGCTGATCGAGGCGCACAGGCTGATGGCATGAGCGAGGTCTACGACGCCCGGCCCTGTCGCCTTGGCGAAGGGCCGCTGTGGCACCCCGAGCGGCAACAGCTGTTCTGGTTCGATATTCCTGGCGGCAGGCTCCTGACCCGCGAGGGCGATGCGCCGAAGGAATGGACGTTCGGGGAAACGGTCTCGGCCGCCGGATGGGTGGATCGCGATGCGCTGCTGATCGCCGGCGAAACCTCGCTTTTCACCTTCGATCTGGTCGGAGAAGCGGCGCAAGAGGTGGTGCCGCTTGAGGCGGAGAACATGGAGACCCGCTCGAATGACGGGCGGGCCGATCCCTGGGGCGGGTTCTGGATCGGGACGATGGGAAAGCATGCCGAACCGCAGGCAGGCGCCATTTACAGGCTCTATTCCGGCCAAATCCGACGTATCATCTCGGGTCTTACCATCCCCAATGCGATCTGCTTCGCGCCCGATGGCCGCCTTGCCTATTACACCGACACGCCGACACGGCAGGTTATGGCGCAGCCGCTCGGGCGCGATGGCTGGCCGGAAGGCGCGCCCCATGTCGCGGTGGATCTGCGGGCCGACAGGCTCAACCCCGATGGCGCGGTCACCGACAGCGAGGGCAACCTCTGGATCGCCCAATGGGCAGCGGGCCGGGTGGCGGTCTACACGCCGGAGGGACGATTTTTGCGCGCGGTGGCGGTCGGCGCCCGGCAAAGCACCTGCCCGGCCTTTGGCGGCGCGGCGCTCGACCAGCTTTTCGTCACCACCGCGCGCGAGGGGCTGGACGGGGCCGCGCTGGCCGCCGATCCGCTTGCCGGGCAGCTGTTCCGATGCCAGCCCGGCGCACGGGGACGGGCGGAGCCTCGGGTGATCTTGTGAGTGCCGCCCCTTGCCGCAGGCCGGTGAAATGGGTTGAACACTCATACGGTCGCGGCATCATCGCGGCTGGGAGGAGCCTTCACCATGAGCAAACCGCGTTCGTTCAATGACCGTCTGTTCGCGTTGCGTCTTGAACGGTCCCGTGGCGATCTGTTTGGCATGCTGGAGCGGCTATATGGGCACCGGCCCGATTTCGCGCGCTTCCGCGACGAGCTGACCGAGGTGCTCAAAGCGGCATGGGACGAACGGCCCGACCGGCTGAAATGGCGCGACATGCAGCGCGACCTGGAGCCGGACTGGTTCCAGCGGCCCGGGATGAACGGTTACGTGTTCTACATCGACCGGTTCGCGGGCAACCTCGCAGGCGTGGCCGAAAAGCTGGACTATCTGCAGGATCTGGGCATCACCTATGTGCATTTCATGCCCTGCCTGAAGCCGCGCCCGGGCGACAGCGATGGTGGCTATTCGGTGATGGACTACACCGAGGTAAACCCGGCGCTGGGCACGATGGACGAGCTTGAAGCGGTGACGGCGGCCTGCCACGAGCGCGGCATATCGGTCTGTATCGACCTGGTTCTGAACCACACGGCGAAGGAGCATGACTGGGCGCAAAAGGCGCAAGCGGGCGACGAGCGGTACCGCGACTATTACCTGATGTTCGTCGACGATTCGCTGCCGAAGGCCTACGAAACCTCGCTGATCGAGATATTTCCCGCCAATGCGCCCGGCAACTTCACCTATTACGAGGATATCGACCGCTGGGTCTGGACCACGTTCAACGAGCATCAGTGGGATCTGAACTGGGCCAATCCGCGCGTCTTTCTCGAAATGGTGCAGGCGATGCTCTACCTCGCCAACAAGGGGCTCGACGTTCTGCGCCTCGACGCGCCCGCCTTTCTGTGGAAGCGGATGGGCACGCGCTGCCAGTCGGAGCCCGAGGTGCATATGCTTCTGCACGCGCTCAGGGCGGCAAGCCGGATCGCCGCGCCGAGCGTGATCCATCTCGAAGAGGCGATCGTGAGTCCGGCCGAGATGTTGCCCTATCTTGGCCGTGGCGAGCATGACGGCAAGGAAGGCAATCTGGCCTATCACAATTCGCTGATGGTGCAGTTCTGGTCGGCCCTTGCCGCGCGCGACACACGGCTCATGACCCATGTGCTGCGCACGCATTTTCCGCCTTCGGTCACCAACGCGACCTACGCCAATTACCTGCGCTGCCACGACGATATCGGCTGGGCGGTAACCGATGACGATGCCGGGGCGGTCGGGGTCTCGGGCTTTGGGCACCGGGCGTTTCTTTCGGATTTCTACGAGGGCGGATTCCGGGGGTCGTTCGCACGCGGGGCGCTGTTCCAGGTGAACGAAGCCACGGGCGACAAGCGGATTTCGGGCACCACCGCCTCGCTCGCCGGGCTGGAGCAGGCGCTGGAAGAGGGCGATGCGGCGCTGATCGACCATGCCGTCGACCGTATCCTGATGGGCCATGCCCTGATCGCAAGTTATGGCGGCATTCCCTTGCTTTATATGGGCGACGAACTGGCGCTGCTGAACGATTATTCCTACACCCAGGTGCCCGAGCACGCCCATGACAGCCGTTGGGTGCACCGGCCCCGGATGGACTGGACCCGCGCCGCGCGCCTGCCCGATGGCGGCGCCACGCCCGAGGGCCGGGTGTTCGACGGCATCCGCCATATCCTTGCGCGGCGCTCCGGCATCGCCGGGTTTCACGGCGCGGTGGCGACGGAGATGCTGGATGCCGGTCAGGCCGGGCTCTTTGCCTTCGCCCGCCGTGCGCCGACGGGCCCGGTCGTTTGCGTTTTCAATTTCACCGAAACGTGGCTGGGCCTTCCGGCGTCGTGGTTTCGCGCACAGGGGGCGACGAAACTGCACGATCTCCTGTCCGACGCGCCTGTGATCGGGCCGGATGGCGGCATCGGCCTGCCGCCCTATGCGCGGATTTGGGTCGTCTGACCGGTAGGTGTGAACGGCGCGTAATTTCAAGGGAACTGCCAATTTCTGCCATATTTCTCTGGCACTCCTGCGCAAGAGCGCGCGCGGGATTCTTCGGCGCACAGGTGAAATGCCGGACCGCGCGAAAAAGTTGAACGGGCAGTCGTCGTGACATTTCCTGGGCATCGGCGCATATAAGGCGCGGTATTAACGAGGTTTTGGCATGAAAATCGCGGTTGTTGGTCTTGGCTATGTTGGCCTGTCGAATGCGGTGCTTCTGGCACAGCACAATGAGGTGATTGCGGTCGATGTGTCGGCCGAGCGGGTTGCGATGGTGAATGCCCGCAAGAGCCCGGTCGAGGATATCGAGCTTGAGGACTACCTTGCGCATCACAGGCTGAATCTGACGGCAACGACAAATCTGGCAGATGCGGCGCGCGATGCCGATTTCGTCGTGATCGCCACGCCAACGGATTACGATCCGCGTGAGAACTTCTTCGACACATCCTCGGTCGATACGGTGACCCGCGCCGTGCTGGAAGCCAATGACAAAGCCGTCGTGGTGATCAAGTCGACGATCCCCGTGGGCTATGTCTGCCGTATGCGCGAGGCGCTGGAGAGTGACCGGATCGTCTTCAGCCCCGAATTTCTGCGCGAGGGCCGGGCGCTGCATGACAACCTCTATCCGAGCCGGATCATTGTCGGCGAACGGAGCGAACGGGCGAAGGTGTTTGCCAATCTGCTGCTCGAAGGGGCGCTGGAAGACGATGTGCCGATGCTGTTCACCGATCCCGACGAGGCCGAGGCGATCAAGCTGTTCGCCAACACCTACCTCGCGTTGCGGGTGGCCTTCTTCAACGAGCTCGACAGCTATGCGATGGCCGGCGGCATGGATACACGACAGATCATCGAGGGCATTGGCCTCGATCCGCGGATCGGAACGCATTACAACAACCCCTCTTTCGGCTATGGCGGCTATTGCCTGCCGAAAGACACCAAGCAGCTTCTCGCCAATTATGCCCATGTGCCGCAGAACCTGATCGCCGCCGTGGTCGAGGCCAACCGCACGCGCAAGGATTTTCTGTCCGAGCAGATCGTGGCGATGCGGCCCAGGGTGGTCGGTATCTACCGGCTGGTGATGAAGGCGGGGTCCGACAATTTCCGGCAAAGCTCGATCCAGGGGATCATGAAGCGGCTTAAGGCCAAGGGGATCGAGGTGATCGTCTACGAGCCTGTGATGGAAGACGATCATTTCTTCGGCAGCCGGGTGATCCGCGATCTCGACGCCTTCAAGGCCGAGGCCGAGGTGATCGTGGCCAACCGGGTGACCGAGGATATCTGCGACGTGGCCGGCAAGGTGTTTACCCGCGATTTGTTCGGGGCGAACTGACAGGCAGGGCGCGGGGGGCCTATGTCTACATTTGATCTGGTGATTTTCGACTGTGACGGTGTCCTGATCGACAGCGAGGTGATTTCTGCGCGGATGCTGGTTGCAGAACTCGCCGCGCATGGCGTTTCGGTCGATCTGCCTTATATCGCGCGGCACTTTCTCGGGCGCAGCTATCCGGTGGTGCTGGATCAGATCCGCCGCGATTTCGGCGTCGCGCTGCCCGAGGGGTTCGAGGCCGAGTATCGCGCCCGGCTGCTGGCGGCTTTCGATGCGGAGCTGAAGATCATGCCGGGGGTGCGCGGCGTGATCGGGGCGCTGGGCGTGCCCTATGCGCTCGCCACCAGTTCCAGCCCGGCACGCCTCGCCCATACGCTGAGGCTCGTCGGGTTGGATACGATGTTCGACGGGCGGATCACCACCGCGACAGAGGTGTCGCGCGGCAAGCCGGACCCCGATATGTTTTTGCTGGTGGCCGAGAAATTCGGCGTCGACCCGTCACGCTGTCTGGTGATCGAAGACAGCTATCCCGGCGTGCGGGCGGGGCTGGCGGCGGGTATGGAAACCTGGCGCTTCACCGGCGGCAGTCACCTGGTTGGGCTCGATCTGACACCTGACGCCGCGGCGGTGCCGCATCGTACATTTGCAAGTTTCGCCGAATTCTTCCATCTTGCTCCGGGCCTTGAGAAAGGACGGCAATCCGATGGTCAAAACCGGCGCTGACGACAGCGATCTTGTGGCACGCGACCTCGCGGCGCGGGCGGCGTGGATGTCCTATGTCGGCGGGCTGACGCAGGACCAGATCGCCAATGAGCTGGGGATTTCGCGCCAGCGGGCACAGCGGCTGGTGGCGCGGGCGGGGGCCGAGGGGCTGGTGCGCGTGCGGATCGACCATCGCGTTGCGGAATGCCTAGAACTGGAGCGCGCGCTCAAGCACCGTTACGGGCTCGATGCCGCCTGGGTCGCGCCGAACGCCCATGCCACCGATGCGCTGGTCGGCCTCGCGCCCTTCGCGGCGCCGCTGGTCGAGCGGTATTTCCGGGCCGAACATCCCCAGACCATCGCACTCGGCACCGGGCGGACCTTGCGGATGGTGGTGGAGCATATGCTCACGCTCGATGGATCGCACCACAGGATCGTGTCGCTGATCGGCAATGTCTCGCCCGATGGCTCGGCCTCGTTCTTCGAGGTGATCATGCGGCTCGCGGAAAAGGTTTCGGCGCGGCACTTCCCGATGTCGATTCCGGTCGTAGCCCGCGATGCCGACGAGTTGGCGCTCTATCTGTCGCTGCCACATGTGAAGGCCGCGCGGGCGCTCGCCGAAAGTGCCGATCTGGCCATTGTCGGCATCGGCCAGATGAGCGACGACGCGCCGCTGCGCGTCGATGGCTTTATCTCCGCCGCCGAGCACGACGAGTTGCGCGCGGCCGGGGCGACGGGCGAGATCGGTGGCCATGTGTTCAATGCGGAAGGCAGGTTTCTGGACCATCCGTATAACGACCGGGTTGTCGGCGTGCGGGTGCCATCCGGGCAGATTCCCGTTCTCTGCATCGGTGCGGGCGAGAAGAAACGCCCGGCATTACAGGCCGCGTTGAACGGTGGTCTGCTGACCGGTCTGATCACCGATGAACCCACCGCCAGGGCGCTGCTCTCTGCCTAGAATCTGAGCGTGCGGATTTGCCGCTTGACACGAATCGGGTCTCGGTATGATTATTTGCTCACGTAATGGGCAAATGCTCATGACTTATGGGAGGACATCATGACCAAGACTATACGCGCCCTTATGGGCGCGAGCGCCGTTGTCGCTCTGACCTCCGGCGCTTTCGCCGAGACGATCACAATCGCGACCGTGAACAACGGCGACATGATCCGGATGCAGGGCCTCACCGCAGATTTCACCGCCAAGACCGGCCATGAAGTCGAGTGGGTGACGCTTGAGGAAAACGTGCTGCGTCAGCGCGTGACGACCGATATCTCGACCAAGGGCGGTCAGTTCGACATCATGACCATCGGCATGTACGAAACCCCGATCTGGGGCAAGAACGGCTGGCTGGTGCCGCTGGACGATCTGCCGGCGGAATATGACGTGGACGACATTCTTCCCGCGATGCGCGGCGGCCTGTCGTATGATGGCACGCTCTACGCCGCCCCGTTCTACGGTGAATCGTCGATGATCATGTATCGCACCGATCTCATGGAAGCCGCCGGCCTCGACATGCCCGACGCGCCGACCTGGGATTTCGTGCGCGATGCGGCGATCGCGATGACCGACAAGGACAACGAGATCTACGGCATCTGCCTGCGCGGCAAGGCCGGCTGGGGTGAGAACATGGCGTTCCTCACCGCGACCGCCAACGCCTTCGGCGCCCGCTGGTTCGATGAGAACTGGACCCCGCAATTCGACACGCCGCAATGGAAAGAAGCGCTGACCTTCTATCTCGACCTGATGGATCAGGCCGGGCCTCCGGGTGCGTCGAATAACGGCTTCAACGAAAACCTGTCGCTGTTCCAGCAAGGCAAATGCGGCATGTGGATCGACGCGACGGTTGCCGCATCCTTCGTGACCAATGCCGACGAATCCACCGTGGCCGACAAGGTCGGCTTCGCGCTGGCCCCCGATACCGGGCTTGGCAAGCGGGGCAACTGGCTCTGGGCATGGGCGCTCGGCATCCCTGCCGGTACTCAGAAAGAGGACGCCGCGAAGCAGTTCATCGAATGGGCAACGTCGAAAGAATATCTCGCGCTCGTGGCCGAAAACGAGGGCTGGGCAAACGTGCCTCCGGGCTCGCGCACCTCGCTCTACGAGAACCCGGAATACGCCCAGGTGCCGTTTGCCAAGATGACGCTCGACAGCATCAACTCGGCTGACCCGCTGAACCCGACCGTCGATCCGGTTCCCTATGTCGGTGTCCAGTTTGTCGCCATTCCCGAGTTCGCCGGTTTCGCAACCGAAGTCGGTCAGGAATTCTCGGCGGCGCTGGCCGGTCAGCAGACCGCCGACGAAGCGCTGGCGAAGGCGCAGGCCCTCACCGCCGACGCGATGGACGCGGCTGGCTACTGACCATCCTCCCGAGTCCGGGGGCGGCGCATGCCGCCCCTGGGCGCCTTGTCTCTCGATTTCCGTTCAGGTTCATTTGAGGCGGTAGCCGGTCGTCAATCCAGGAGATCTGTCCATGGCAACCCAGCATTCCCGATCAGCGGCCAGAGTGATGATGGCCCCCGCGGTGATCCTGCTTCTGGGCTGGATGCTCGTCCCGCTGGTGATGACGCTCTACTTTTCGTTCAAGCAATACCTGCCGCTGCGCGGCGGCGATCTCGGATGGGTGGGCTTCGACAACTATGTCAGGTTCGTCACGTCCAGCGCCTTCTGGCCCTCGATCCAGGCGACGCTCGCCATCGTCGGCGGCGTGCTGGTGATCACCGTGATCCTCGGTACCTTCCTCGCCATGCTGCTCGACCAGCCGATGTGGGGGCAGGGGATCGTCCGCATTCTGGTGATCGCCCCGTTCTTCGTGATGCCCACCGTCTCGGCGCTGGTCTGGAAGAACCTGTTCATGGACCCGGTGAACGGCCTGTTCGCCCATCTGTGGAAATCCGTCGGCGCCACGCCGATCGAATGGCTGAGCCAGGCATCGTTGCCCTCGATCATCCTCATCGTCTCGTGGCAGTGGCTGCCCTTTGCCACCCTTATCCTGCTGACCGCGATCCAGTCGCTCGACAGCGAACAGCTTGAAGCCGCCGAGATGGACGGCGCGCGCTGGCCGTCGCGGTTCATCTACATCATCCTGCCGCACCTGAGCCGGGCGATTACCGTGGTGATCCTGATCCAGACGATCTTCCTGCTCGCGGTGTTCGCCGAAATCTTCGTGACCACGCAGGGCTCGTTCGGCACCAGAACGCTCACCTACCTGATCTTCCAGCGCGTGCTGGAGAGCCAGAATGTCGGGCTCGGCTCCGCCGGTGGTGTCTATGCAATCATTCTCGCCAACATCATTGCGCTCTTCCTGATGCGCATCGTTGGCAAGAACCTGGATGCGTGAGGAGGATCGACCATGGCCCGTGCCGTCACGACCCAACGCAAGACGCTGAATACCATCATCGCATGGGTGATCGGTCTGGTGATCTTCTTTCCGATCCTGTGGATCATCATCCTGTCGTTCAAATCCGAAGGCGATGCGATCCGCCCGCCGCTCGAAGTGCTCACATCGAGCTGGACCTTCGACAGCTATGCCGTGGTGCAGGAGCGGTCCGACTACTTCAAGCACTTCGTCAACTCGGTGACCCTGTCGGTCGGCTCCACCCTGCTCGGCCTGATCATCGCCGTGCCGGCGGCCTGGGCGATGGCCTTCGTGCCGTCCAAGAGCACCAGGAACATCCTGATGTGGATGCTCTCCACCAAGATGCTGCCCGCCGTCGGCGTGCTCTATCCGATCTATCTGCTGTTCATCAGGCTGGGGCTGCTCGACAGCCGGATCGGGCTGGTGGTGGTGCTGATGCTGATCAACCTGCCGATCATCATCTGGATGCTCTACACCTACTTCAAGGAGATCCCCGGCGAGATTCTCGAAGCTGCCCGGATGGACGGGGCCACGCTGCGCGAGGAAATCCTCTACGTCCTCACGCCGATGGCGATCCCCGGCATGGCCTCGACGGTGCTTCTCAACATCATTCTCGCGTGGAACGAAGCGTTCTGGACGCTCAACCTCACGGCCGCCAAGGCCGCACCACTCACGGCGTTCATCGCGAGTTACTCAAGCCCCGAGGGCCTGTTTTACGCCAAGCTCTCGGCGGCCTCGACCATGGCCATCGCGCCGATCCTCATCATGGGCTGGTTCAGCCAGAAACAACTCGTCCGCGGTCTGACCTTCGGCGCGGTGAAATAAGGGAAACGGACATGGGACAGATCCAGCTTAACCAGGTTTCCAAAAGCTTCGGTCCGGTCGAGGTGATCCCGCCGCTGGACCTCACCATCGAAGATGGCGAGTTCGTGGTTTTCGTCGGCCCCTCGGGCTGCGGCAAGTCCACCCTGCTCCGGCTGATCGCGGGGCTTGAGGATGTGTCGGGCGGCCATGTGTTGATCGACGGGCGCGACGCCACCGAGATCGTCCCCGCCAAGCGTGGGCTGGCGATGGTGTTTCAATCCTATGCGCTTTATCCGCATATGTCGGTACGCAAGAACATCGCCTTCCCGCTGCGCATGGCCGGGCTCGACAAGGCCGAGCAGGACAAGCGGGTGACGCAGGCGGCGGAGGTGCTGAACCTCACCGACTACCTTGAGCGGCGGCCCGGCCAGCTTTCGGGCGGCCAGCGGCAGCGCGTGGCCATCGGGCGGGCCATCGTGCGCGAACCCGCCGCCTTCCTCTTCGACGAGCCGCTGTCGAACCTCGATGCGGCTTTGCGGGTGGGCATGCGGCTGGAGATCAGCGAACTGCACAAGCGGCTCAAGACCACGATGATCTATGTCACCCACGACCAGGTGGAAGCGATGACCATGGCCGACAAGATCGTGGTGCTTCAGGCCGGGGTGATCGAGCAGGTGGGCAGCCCGCTGGAGCTTTATCAACGCCCGCGCAACACGTTCGTGGCGGGTTTCATCGGCTCGCCGAAGATGAACCTGATCCGGGGGGCGGAGGCCGCCAAACACGATGCCGATACCATCGGCATCCGCCCGGAGCATATCGGGATTTCATCGACAGAGGGCACCTGGAAGGGAACCGTGGGCGTGTCGGAGCATCTCGGGTCCGATACCTTCTTCCACGTGCAATGCAACGCCTCGCCGGAGCCGCTGACGGTGCGCGCCACCGGCGAAATGGCGCTGAGCTACGGATCGGAGGTCTACCTGACGCCGAGACAGGAGCATCTCCACCGGTTTGACGCAAAAGGGCTGAGACTGGAATGAACCGCCTGGAAGGCAAGACCGCCCTGATCACCGGCGCTGCACGCGGGATCGGGCTTGAATTCGCGCGCGCCTATATCGCCGAAGGGGCGCGAGTGGCGATTGCGGATATCAATATCGGGCGTGCGCGCGAAAGCGCCGCCGCGCTGGGCGAGGCCTGCTTCGCCATCGGAATGGATGTGACGCAACAGGCGAGCATCGAGGCGGGCGTGGCCGAGGCCGCGCAGGCGCTGGGCGGGATCGACATTCTCATCAACAATGCCGCGATCTTCACCGCCGCGCCGATCGTGGAGATCGAGCGCAAGGATTTCGATGCCGTCTTCGCCATCAACGTCGCCGGTGTGCTGTTCACCATGCAGGCCGTGGCGCGGCACATGATCGAGCGCGGCGAGGGCGGCAAGATCATCAACATGGCGAGCCAGGCCGGCCGGCGGGGCGAAGCCCTGGTGGCCGTCTACTGCGCCTCGAAGGCGGCGGTGATCAGCCTCACGCAATCGGCAGGGCTGAACCTGATCCGGCACGGCATCAACGTGAATGCCATCGCCCCCGGCGTGGTCGACGGCGAGCACTGGGACGGGGTCGATGCCTTCTTCGCCAGATACGAGCACAAGCCCATCGGCCAGAAGAAAAGGGAGGTCGGCGAAGCTGTGCCCTATGGCCGGATGGGGCGCGCGGATGACCTTACCGGCATGG
This sequence comes from Sinisalibacter aestuarii, assembly GCF_027923545.1. Lineage (GTDB taxonomy): Bacteria > Pseudomonadota > Alphaproteobacteria > Rhodobacterales > Rhodobacteraceae > Sinisalibacter > Sinisalibacter aestuarii. The sequence goes on from NZ_BROH01000001.1 coordinate 445,675, forward strand.
CGATTTTTCTCGCCACCGATGAAGCCGATTACATCGTCGCCCAGACCTATAACGTCGACGGCGGCCAATGGATGAGTTGAGCGCGAGACCCGGCCGGGCCCCGCAAACACAGTGAACCGACAGGTGCTAGCCATGGCCATCAAGCTTTCCAACGCGACCCTTGCCAGCCTTCCCGACGAGGTAAAACGCCCCAGCTACGACCGTTCGAAGCTCAGGCCGGGGATTGTTCATATCGGCCTTGGCAATTTTCACCGGGCTCACCAATCGTGGTATCTGCACCGGCTGATGGAGCAGGGTCTGGCGCAGGACTGGGCCATCGTCGGCGCGGGCGTGCGGCCCTTCGACGAGGAGCAGCGCCTGAAGATGGCGGCGCAGGATTACCTGACGACGCTGATCGAGCTTGACCCCACAGGCAGCTCGGCGGAGGTGGTGGGGTCGATGATCGACTATGTGCCGGTCGAAGAGGGCAGCGGCCCGCTGATCGCGCGCATGACCGAGCCGGATATCCGCATCGTCGCTCTGACGGTGACCGAAGGCGGCTATTATGTCGACCCGGCCACCAAGGGGTTTGACGCCACGCATCCCGATATCGTCCACGACGCGGCTCATCCCGACCGGCCGAAAACGGCTTTCGGCGCGATGGTGGCGGCGCTCAGGTTGCGGCGCGACCGGGGGGTCGGCCCCTTTACCGGCCAATGCTGCGACAACCTGCAATCGAACGGTGATGTGCTGCGCCAGACAATCGTGTCGCTCGCGCGGTTGTCAGACCCGGAGCTGGCGGACTGGATCGACGCCAATTGCACCTTCCCCAATGCGATGGTCGATTGCATCGTGCCCGCCACCGGGCCGAAGGAAATCGCGCTGGCGCTGGGCTTCGGCATCGACGACGCGGTGCCGGTGACGCATGAGAATTTCCGCCAATGGGTGATCGAAGACGAGTTCTGCCAGGGCCGCCCGGACTGGGACAAGGCCGGGGCGCAATTCTCCGACAATGTGCATGGCTACGAGGCGCAGAAGATCCGTATTCTCAATGCCGGGCACCAGGTGATCGTGAATGCCGCCGAGCTTCTGCATATCGAGACGATTGCCGAGATCATGGCGCATGAGACGATCCATGCGTTCTTCCGCAAGGTCGAACTGGAAGAGATCGTGCCGCATGTGGTGCCGGTGCCGGGGATGACGCCCGGGCAATATGTCGACCTGATCGACCGGCGCTTCGCCAATCCTGCGATTGTCGACACCACGCGGCGCGTGGCCTTCGACGGCTCGTCGCGCCATCCGGGTTTTGTCCTGCCGACCGTGCGCGACGGCCTCAGGGCCGGCACCTCCGTCGAGGGGCTGGCGCTGGTCGAGGCGCTTTGGGCGCGCATGTGCGAAGGCACCCGTGAGGACGGAACCCGGATCGCCCCCAACGATCCGTTCTGGAGCGATCTCACCGCCGTGGCCGGGGCGGCGAAAGCCGATCCGCGCGCCTGGCTCGAGATGCGCCACAATTATGGTGCGCTCGCCGATGAGCCACGCTTTGCCGATGCGTTCGGGCGCTGGCTGCGGATGATCTGGGAGGATGGCGTGGAGGCCGCGCTGCGCCGCTATCTCGCCGGATAAGCCCGGGCGGATGAACGATCGCTCACGGCAGGCGGCCCCGATGCGCCTGCCGTTTTCGCTCTTCCCAAAGCAGAACCGCCCCCACCGTTTCGGGTGGGGGCGGCCCCTGGCAGAAGGGGCGCCGGGGTGAGGGCCCCGGCGCGGGGGGTACATTATGCGAAGTAGAAGTTGTCGGCTTCGAGCAGATCGGTGAACCCGAGCAGCATCGCGATCTCGATGCCATTGTACCGCAGCACGAGATCGTCGCCCGCATCCTCCTGGGTCAGGTGGATGTTGTAATTGTCCGGGTCGAGGTCGTAGCCGATCAGGCCGATGGCATCTTCGTCGGAGAAGTCTTCGATCGTGTTGCTGCCGAATTGGCCCGGCACCTCGCTGCCATAGCCGAGGACGAACAAATCGGCGCCGTCGCCGCCGGTGAAGGTGTTGCCACCCTGGCCGACGAGCACATCGTCGCCGTCGCCGCCTTCGATATCGACATAGGCGTCGAAGACCGAGACTTCCTCGTAGTTCATGACCAGTTCAACATCGTAAAGCGTCACCGGGTTGATGTCGCCTTTGATGTAGAACGAAACGTCGAAGTCCTCGGTCATGTTCAGGCCGTTATCCGACACCGTCCCGGCCCCGGTCATCCAACCGGCGCTGAGGGTCAGCGGCGAGACACCGTCCCAATCGAGGAGGTTGATCACGGTCGTGGTGTCGACGCCGACTTCGTACTTGGCTTCGCCATTGGTCACCGGCAGCTCGTCGGACGGATCCTGCGGGATCACGACGCTCGGCAGGTCCTGACCGTATTTGTCAGGCTGCAGCCGCCACCGCGGACCGATCACGTATTCGCCATCGTCGACCACGGCCACGAAGGGCTCGCGATCCATGGTGGTGTACCAGGCGTTGGTGAAGCCGTCGTCGAGGTCGGCCGAGGTGGCGCCGATATAGTCGATCAGCTTGCCGTCGAGTTCGTCGATCAGCGTGGTATCGCGCAGCACCGTGCCCGCCGGATACCAGGTGCCGTCGCCGGCATAGTAGCCGTCAGTAGAGACCCACTGATAATCGTCGCCGTCGAGCGCCACGATCGTGTAGCTCGGCAATTGTCCGATGGCCGCCTCGTTTTCGAAGTCTTCCGGACGGATCTGATCGTTCGGGTTGTTGGTGACCGTATGGTTCACCACCAGCTCGGCTCCGGTGACCCGGAACAGTTTGAGCAGACCGTTATCGGCGTCCTCCTTCCACTCGTCCGGCAGATCCATCGTGACGTTCACACGCACGTCGTTCGGCCGTTTCATCAGGTTACCCCAACGATAGAGCAGCTTGCCGTCGTCCTTCAGCGTGACCGAATAATCGTCGCTCACCGCGATATCCTGGATCACCGAGCTTTCGTTCGGTTCGAGGATATCCGCCAGGCCGTATTCGCCAAAGCCGTTCAGGCCGCGATCATAGTAGTCGATCGAGCCGTCAGCGCCGAGGTCGACCATCGCCACGTTGCGAAGCGTGCCGTCGATCTCCATCGCGCCCATGAAGGCGGCATAGTCGTCGGCCACGCCATCGCGGTCGAAGTCAATCGCGGTGGTCTCGCCCGTCTCGGCGTTATGGAGCGCGTCGACGAGTTCCTTGACGTAGTAGCCGTGCATCGCGTCGGCCTGCATGTTGCCGTCGCCGTCGAGGACCGGCATCCCGGTATCATCGACCTGATAGTCGATGATCCGCAGATCGTCATCGAGCGGCAGCAGGGCGTCGGGATCTTCCGGGAAGGCCTGATCCGACAGGATCTCCTGCATGACCGCATAATGCTCGGTCGAGGCTTTCACCGCCGAGCCACCCATACCGACAAGCCACGTCCCCAACAGGTTCGGGGTTTGCAGCGTATCGGTGCGGGCATCGCCGACCAGCAGGCCAAGTTGCTCACCGCCCTCGCCGAGCAGATCGCCGGCCCAGCCTTCGGTGTATTCGCCGTCGCGAACCTTGTCTTCCGCGCCGATGAAATCGGTGACGTGGAAGCCGAATTCGCTGTCGATCGGATACAGGCTGATGCCGTCCTTGGTGGTGTTCGGCGTGGCGCCGAAGTCAACGATGCCACCATCGGTGCCCTGCATCGCGCCATCGAACCCGCCGGAGATATCGGCGGTGCTGAACACGTGCGAGACACGGTAGTCAGGCGTGGTGATCAGGGCCACGTCCGCAGGCGTCGGGATTTCCGGCGGCGGCGTGCCGCTGCCGCCATGGGCATCGTCTTCCGCATCGGCGGCGACCAGCACCGGGATGTCCGAAACGATCGAGGCGACGCTGTCGAAGTTGCCGACCATCACGTTTTGCCAGTTCACGTCTTCGTCCCAGGTGCCGTAGAAGTCGCGGTCAAACCCGGTGCCGTTGGATTCCATCACGGTCCAGCGGCCAAGGTCGGTGCGGCGCCCGGCGAAGTCGATCAGGCCATCGCCGTTGAAGTCGCCAAGGTTGAGGTCAACCCATTCCGCGCCTTTATACAGCGTGCCCCAACGTTCGAACGAGAAGCTCTCGCCATCGGGTTGGGCAACGCCCACGATCAGCCGGCCGGTGCCGTGGTTGTACAGCACCAGATCGTCCGCGCCATCGCCGGTCAGGTCACCGGCGCCGACGAGTTCGGCCCAGCGGAAGTTGCCCCAGGATTTGCCGGTCGAGAAGCTGTCGCCGTCCGACAGGCTCACCATCCAGCGGCCATCGCCGTCGCGGCCAGCCACGTCATCCATGCCGTCACCGTTGAAGTCGCCGGCAACGAGGTCGTAATCGTCCGGTTGCCATGCACCCTGCCACGCGCTCTTGCCGATGGTCCCGGTGGTGTCGTCGTAGTCGACCACCCACCAGGTATCCGCGAGCCCGCCGGTGCCGATCTTCAGGCCGGCCAGTTCGCCGCCGCCATCGCCGTCGAAGTCGCCGACAAGCACATCGCGGTGGGTATTGGCCGACATATAGACCGTCTTGCCTTCAACCGGGAAGCTGCCGTCTGCCGAGAGCACCCAGACCTGGGCGGAGCTGCGGAACACCACTTCGTCGGTGCTGTCACCGTTGAAGTCGAGCGCCCAGATCTCGCTGACGTTGGAGGGCGCCGGCATCGTTCTGTCGAGCACCTGGTAGTCGAACCGCCAGTTGACCGGGTCGTCGGTGTTCAGTTCGCCATCGACCATGTTGAGGCTGTAGGTGGTGATCCCGGCGCGCCAGAGGCCACCGGCATAGCCGGCGACATCGTCAACGCCGTCGCCGTTCAGATCGCCGACCACCGCTTTTTCCCAGTCGGTCGCGGGTGACCGGCCGAAGAAGTCGGGTTCGAACGCGTCACCATCCGAATGGGTGGCCGACCAGTTCGCGCTCCGGCGGCGCAGCAGATCGTCATACGGATCGGAGAACTGCACGAGGTAATCTTCCACTTCGCCGTGGAAGTCCTCGGCCCCTTCGGTGCGATAGGCGCCAACGCCGGTAGCGGTGTCGCTGAGGATGAACCGGGCATAGACCTGATCATCCGCAAGATTGGCCGCCACGTAATCCGGCATGGTGAAACTGACAAGGTTGCTGCCATCGGCAAGCGCCACGGCATCGAGCACCTGTTCTTCGTCATCCCAGATACCGTCGCCGTCGAGGTCGAACCAGGCCGACAGATAGCCGGTTTCCAGCCCGCCCGCCGCGACCGAGGCCGAAACGTCGAGGAACGCTTCCTGACCCGCCAGGAGCGGCGTGAGGAAGGTGATCGCGTTGCCTTCGTCATCTTCGTTCGACAGATCGTCGCCCAGCGCATAGAGATCGGTGAGCGGCGCGAATTCCGCGTCGATATCCGGCGCCAGAACCGTTTCGCCATCGACCGGCGCACCGAGGAAGAAGCCGGCCAGGATCTGCGCCCGCGCGGCCTCCTGATCGGCGGCATCGCCGTATTGGTAGAAGCTGGTATCGCCATCGTTCGGCGCATCGCCATAATCGTAGACCTCGACGGTCGCCGGATCCGCTTCGTATTCGAGGATCAGCTGCACATCATAGAGCTTGGCCGAATCCTGCCGGTCGCCTTTGAGATAGAACGACACATCGAAGAAGTCGGCGGTCAGCGACTGACCGTTCGGCGAGACCGCGAACAGGATCGGATCGGTCGGCAGGGTATCGCCCGCGCCGAGCGTGCCGTTCACCTGGCTCCACCCGTCGTCAATGACGCCGTCGCCGTTTTCATCGAGCCGGGTCGGGTCGATCATGGTCCAGCCGCTGGAATAGCCCAGCGGCGAGTCGCCATCCCAGTCCAGCAGGTTCAGCGTCGTCGTCACGGTTTCACCGACCGGATAGCCGATATTGTCGTGCTGGAAGGGCGGCTGGCTGTTGTCCATCTCGGGGATTTCCACCCCCGGAATGTCCTGGCCGAACTTGTTGGCGGTCAGGCGCCAGCGCGGACCGGAGACCAGTTGATCTTCGGTATAGCCCGCGGCCAGAGCCTCTTCGCTGCTGGCGAAGCCCACGAAAACCTGCCGATACGGATCGTCGGCATATTTGTCATAGGACCATTCGAACGGATCGCGGTCCATCGTGATGAACCAGTCGTTGGTGTAGCCATCCGTCAGGTCTTCCGACTCGAATTCGAGTTCCGCAGCCGCGTTCGCGACCACCAGAGACATGTCACGCAGCACGGTTCCGATCGGGTTTCCGCCCGCATCTTCGTTGCGATAACCGGCGAGGGTGCCGTCGGGGAAGTAAACCGCGGTGCCGCCCGCTGCCATGTCGATCTCGCCGGAATCGGTGAGTTTGAAGTAGCTCGGCAGGAAGCTGTTATCGCCGCCATAGGCGTCGACCGGGCTGACCCAGAGTTCATTGGTCGCGTCGTCCGGGTCGGTTACGATGTAATAGGCGGGCTTGCGGCCCGTCGCATCTTCGTTCTCGTAATCTTCCGGGCGGACCTGATCGTTCGGGTTGTTGGTGATGTCGTGCGTAATCACCAGTTCCGCGCGGGTCACCTTGTAGCCGAGACCATCGTTAAGGCTGCTGACATCGCTTTTCCACTCGTCAGGCAGGTCGAGCTTGATGTCCATGCGGATATCGTTCGGCCGCTTGATGATCGTGCCCCAGCGATAGAGCAGTTTTCCATCGTCTTTCAGCGTCACCGAATAATCGTCGCCCACGGCGATGTCATAGGTGGTGGTGCTTTCATTGGGTTGGAGCAGATCGGTTACATCGGCAACGTCGAAGCCGTTGAGATGGCTGTCGATCACATCGTAATTGCCCTCACCGCCCAGATCGACGGCGGCAACCTGCTGTTCCACGCCGTCCACCATCTGGGTGACGGTGCCGACGGCATAGGTGTCGAGCACGCCATCGCGGTCGAAATCCAGTTCAGGCAGCGGATCGGCGCCACCGTTCTTCGCGGCAATTGCCGCTTCGAGAGCATCGGTCAGCTCGTCGACATAGAGGTCGTTGAGCACGCCCGGCTCGAAGTCGCCGGTATCCTCATTGCGCTCAAGGTCGATGATCCGAAGATCGTTGTCGAGCGTGTAGAGCGCGTCGGGGTCTTCGGCATAGGCCTGATCCGACAGGAGCGACGCCATCACGTCGTAATGCTCCGTCGAGGCTTTGACCGAATTGCCGCCAAGGCCGGCGGCCCAGGTGCCGAGCGGCTGGCCGGAGGTGAAGGTGTCGGTTGCCGCATTGTGCAGCGCGAGGCCGCTGACCTCGCCCGTACTGTTCAGGATGTCGGCCGCCCAGCCTTCGGCGTAGTCGTAATCGCGCACCTTGTCGGCCGCACCGATGAAGTCTTCGACATAGAAGCCGAAGGTGCTGTCGATCGGTTTCAGAACGGTGCCGTCCTTGTCGACATAGTCGTTCAGCCCGCTGTCATCGAGGATCGTCGGATCCATCGCGACGGTGGTGCCGTTATAGTCGCCAAGAATGTCATTGACCGAGAAGACGTGCTTTTCCGAACGGAAACTCACGCCGATCGGCTCGCCGCTTTCCGCGGGGGCCGCCTCGGGCAAGTCGGCCGCGACGGCAACCGCCAGCGCGGGTGCCGCGGCAGCGAGGAACGGCGAAACCTGTGCCAGATCGGCTGCCGCCTCTGGCGCGTCGTCTGGGTCACCATCATCCGTGGCTTCGGCGCCATGCCCGGCCCGGCGATGCTGACCGCTGCCGCGTGGGGCGGGATCGGCCGCTTGCGGCATCGTGCCGTAGATATCGGCGCTGGCGGTGGCATCCGCGAATTGCGCGCCGAACCGGGCCGCCGCGGCGGTGATCATGTTGTGCAGATCGGCTACCGGGGCGTTCGGCACCGCGGCGTCAAGCGCGGTTGGCGCACTGGCTGTCGGCACATAAAAAAGGCCCTGGAACATGTCCGGGCCTTCGGTCAGATCGGTATCTTCGCCGTCGCTGCGGGCGGCATCGTCCGGCGGCTCTTCAAGCTGCCAGTCGTCGCCCCGGTCGGCGATGGTCAGGCTCCCCGGCAGATCGCCGGCCGTGCCCAGTTTGCGAAGAAAATGCAGCTCCTGCGTCCCGGCCAGAGCCGCATCCCCCTCCAGCGATGATGACATATCCAAGCCCGGAACGGTGGCGATGTCATCGACACCGATCGACACACCCTTGTGGGTCAGGTTGGTCGTCTCAAGATAATTCCTGAATTTTGCATCAAAGGCCATGTTCCCCTCCTGCGAGGCGCGGGGGCCCCGCTTGCCGAATGAGCCCGAAACATAACCACCAAAGCTGACAGCACCCCTCAAGTGAACTGAGTCGGGCCAGTTTGTTGTTGTACACTCACATTCTGATCTTTGAACGTGTTTGTCGCCTTGACGGAGATCAACAATCCGGCCGATTGCCTGCGTCACTTGGTCGGGGAGAGAAAACCTTACCATGCAGGAAGGTTTGAGTGCTTCGTGACCCGGCACCCGCCGCGCTCACCGGCCCGGCAGGAGCGGAGCGCCGGTCGACGGCATCGCCGAGTTCTGGTTTCTGGATAAGTACATCGCGGCAGAGTTGTATCCGAGCGATACGCTGGCGCGGATGGAGGAGTGCGCCTGCGTCTTTCCGTAGGAGATCACGCCGCTTTTTCCAACCGCGGCAGATTGCCTGATAATGTCTCACATGAATTAGATATAGACAAATGTGTTAGCCAAATATACGCCTAAACTTGCCTAGTAAAACTGGAAACGTCGGAAACGGAGGTACGAATGGCGGTTGCACCAGACGGCACGAAATTATGGATTCTGCGGCTCGGAGCGACCGAGGGGGATCTGGGGTGGTTTCTGCAAGGGGCGAATACGTCGCGTGTGTCGGAGCCGAATCCGTATAACGTGCGTCGCGAACTGAAGATGTTCGCGATGCTGATCGAGCACCCGGATGTTGGACTGGTGCTCTACGATTGCGGACCGGCGCCCGACCCGGTGAAGGCCTGGGGTCCTGCCTTTACCGATGCATTCCCCTGGGTCGAATATACCGACGAAAATCGGCTCGACCGGGCGATTTCCAAGACGGGGAACGACATCGCCGATGTGAAGGCTGTGGTCCTGAGTCACCTGCATCTCGACCATGCCGGCGGCCTGCACCACTTCAAGGATTCCGGTGTGCCGATCTATGTGCATGAATCCGAACTGCGGCACGCGTTTTACGCGGTCGCTTCGCGCGAGGATTACGGCAATTACCTGCCTGACTATCTGACGTTCGATCAGAACTGGCAGCCGTTGTCGGATGACACGCTCGAAATCTTCCAGGGCATGACGCTCTATCTGACCCCCGGCCACGCAAAGGGCCTCATGGGCATGATGCTGGAACTGCCCGAGACGGGGCCGGTTTATTTCACGTCGGACCAATGCGTCTTCCGCGAGAACTTTGACGATCTGGTTCCGCCGGGCTGGGGACTCCGGGATCAAGATGCCTGGTTCCGCTCGATGCGGAAAGCCCGGCGGCTTTGCGAGCAGATGAATGCGAAGGTCTTCTATGGTCATGACGAGGTGAACCTGAAGAACTTCAAAACGGCGCCCGACTACTACAGCTAGGGCGAAGGATGCTCACGCAGAATTGGGAAACGCCGGAAGAGCATTCCGGCGTTTTCTTTTTGCGGGGCGGCGATCCGACCCCATGCGTGCATCCGAGACCCGAGCGTGGCACCAGCCGGGGCTCCGCTTCCGGCTGATGCGAGGCTTGCCGCCGCGCGTGCCGACGCCTCGACCGACATCGAGCGGAAGTGCTGCCGCACCCGTCGCGGTGGCCCCAAACCAAACCGCGCTGCCGCTCGCTCGGCGTTGGGGGGCAGTGTGCCTGGCCGGGCCGAGATACCTCGAATTCGCCCGGCATATTGCGCATGACGTAACCGCGCATCAAGCCAATTTATTATTGCAAATGCATTCGACATAAGCTAACCCTACTATTACCGTAACCGACAAGAGTAATTAGCAGCAAAGCCAACAATGGCTGTTGTTCCGTGCCGGATCAGAGTGGAGGGGCAGAGCGCCACTCGCTTGAGGGGCGAGGCGGCTCTGAGGGACCGGCGAGCGACGGCCGCAGGAAGAGAGCTCATGGGAGGAGTGCAAATGAAGACCAAGAAAGTTTTGGCTGCGGCAACCGCCGTTGTCTTGTCGACCGGCGTCGGCTATGCGGATAATTATACGCTGCAAAGCGTCTTTCCGCTGAACTTGCCGTCGCTTGGCCCGGCTCCGCAGAACTTCGCGAACCTCGTGTCACTGATGACGGATGGTGACATGACGATTTCCGTGCATGGCGCGGGCGAGTTTGTGCCGCCCTTCGAGCTCTTCGGCGCGGTCAGTTCCGGTGCGCTCGACATGGGGTATGACTGGGTTGGCTATTGGGCGCAGCAAATCCCGGTTGCATCAATCGTGGCGGCGATGCCGTTCGGTCCTTCCCCGGATGTTACACTGGCCTGGATGTTCTACGGCGGTGGCCGGGAAATTATCCAGAAGGCCTACGACCCGTTCAACGTACGCTACATCCCGTGCCACGTGCCGATTTCGGAATCGGGCGGCTGGTTCAACAAGGAAATCAATACGATCGAAGATTTCAAAGGCCTGAACATGCGCATTGCCGGTCTTGGCGGCAAGGTACTGGCCCGGGCCGGGGCAAACACACAGGTGGTCCCGGCCGGCGAGATCTATCTCGGGCTGGAAACCGGGCGCCTGGATTCCGCCGAGATCGGCACGCCGCAGCTCGACGCGGGCATGGGCTTCCAGAAGGTCGCGAAGTATTACTACTTCCCCGGCTGGCATCAGGTTGCTTCTTGGAATTCGATCATCGTCAACGGTGACGTCTGGGCGGACATGAGCGAGCGAGAGCAGGAAATCCTTGAGCAGGCCTGCATGGCAAATATCTCCTTCAACCTCGCCAACATGGTGAACGCGCAGGCCGAAGCGATTGCGGAAATCCGTGCGGCGGGCGTCGAGATTCGCCGCTTCCCGGACGAGGTTCTGAACGAACTGCGTCGCATCTCCGAAGAGGTGCTGGAAGAAGAAGCGACCACAGACCCAATCTTCGCCGAAGCGCTGGCATCGATTCAGTCCTATGTCGCAACCGTTGGCGAGTGGACCGAGCTGCAGGCCCTGCCGCCGCGTGAAGACCGATAATCACGGAAATGCTGACCGGATGGGCGCCGACCATTGCGCCCATCCGCATTCCAATCGCTCTGTGAGGTGGACTCTTGTCTGATCACACATCAATATTTTCGCGACTGCTGGATCGTATGGAGGCCCTGTTGTGCCTGCCTGCGAAGATTTTCTCTTGGCTGATCCTCGTTATGATCCTGGCAATCCTGGTCTCGGTGGCGGCTGCCTTCATGGGGTGGTCGGTCCTGCTGGACTGGGAGGGACGCATTCCCCTGTTCGGGGCGGCCCTGACAGTTAACAGCATGTTGGATATGCAGTGGTTCATCTTCGCTCTGATCGTGCTGTTCGGCGGCATCTGGAGCTACTTCGAGGACCGGCATGTCACGGTGGATTTCCTGGCGGTGACAATGTCACCACGCACGCGCGCCTATATCTCGCTCATCGGAGATATCTTCCTGCTGCTGCCCTTCTGCATGTTGTCGGTCTGGTATGGCTCAAAGCTCGCCATGACCTCGTTTCGGACGGGTGAGGGCTCGACTCAGGGCGGCCTGGAATCCTACTGGCTGATCAAGGGAGCCCTTCCGATTGCGTTCGCCCTGCTGGGCGTGGCGGCAATCGTGCGCATTCTGCGCAACTTGCGCGATCTGCGCGCAAATGAATATCACAAGGTCGAAGCGCATCATGATAGCTGATTTCATCTGGCCGGGTGCGATGCTGATCGCGCTGTTCGTTGCCCTGTTCTCGGGCTATGCAGTCGGCTTCGCGCTGGCGGGTATTGGTATCATCTTCGCGGTGGTCGCCGACGTGCCCATGGTATTTCTGTCGATGGGCGTTCAGCGCATCTACTCGGGCACGCTCACCAACTGGCTCCTGGCGGCCGTGCCGTTGTTCATCTTCATGGGTCTTATGCTGGAAAGTTCCGGCATCGCCGAACGATTGATGCGCTCGCTTGCAGCCTTGGCAGGGCGATTGCCAGGCGGGTACGCCTTTGCCGTGGCCATTATTGGTGTTATCATGGCGGCGTCGACCGGCATCATCGGTGCTTCTGTTGTTCTGATGGGGATGATGGCCCTTCCCGCCATGCGGTCAGCGGGTTATGACATGCGCATGGCGACGGGCATTGTCGCGGCCTCCGGAACGCTCGGCATTCTCATTCCGCCGTCGATCATGCTGATCATCCTGGGGGATCAACTGCGCGTTCCCATCGGTGATCTGTTCATGGGCGCGATCTATCCGGGGCTGCTCCTGGCGGGGCTGTACTTTCTCTACATCGCTGTGACCGCGATCTTCGCGCCCAAACGCATGCCGCCGCCGCCTCAGGGTGATCCGGCTCCAAAGTTGCGCGTGGTGATGTCGCTCATCGTAGACCTTGTCGCGCCCATGCTGCTGATCCTTTCGGTTCTGGGGACGATCATCGCAGGCGTTGCGACGCCGACCGAATCAGCGGCCATCGGAGCGGCCGGCGCGACCTTGCTGGCCCTCGTCTCGGGCAAACTCTCGTTCGCGAGCCTCAAACGGGCGGTGTTCGATACGGCCAAGACCACAGGCATGGTTGCCTTTGTGATGATCGGTGCCACGGTTTTCTCGCTGGTCTTCCGAAAACTGGGCGGCGACCAGATGATCGAGGATCTGTTCAATTTCGGGGATGTCAGCCCCTATGTGACCCTGGCCGTGGTCATGGGACTGATCTTCATCCTCGGCTTCTTCCTGGATTGGATCGAAATCAGCCTTGTTGTCGTGCCGATCGTGGCGCCTATCGTTGCGAACCTTGAATTCGGACATGGTTTGACCCCGTCGCAGATCACGCTGTGGTTCACCATCGCACTTGCGGTCAACCTGCAGACATCGTTCCTCACGCCGCCGTTCGGCTATGCGCTGTTCTATTTGCGTGGCGTCGATACATCCATTCCCATCGGCACGATCTACCGGGGTATCGTTCCCTTCGTGATCATCCAGATCGTGGCGCTGATTGCCGTTGTCGCATTCCCACAGCTCGTCCTCCACCTGCCAGGGGTGATGCAATAGCGCCGGGACGTGAATAGTCCAATCCTCCCGGGACGCACTTATCGCGAGCCTTCGCGCGGCGCGGCCCGGCAATCACGCCATTGTCAGGCGACCACCTAACTTACAAGGAGACACGAAGATGATCACTCGAATTGGCCTGTTGATGCGAAATGAGAACATGACACCTGAAGAATTCGACCGCCATTGGCGCGATATTCACGGCCCGCTCGGGGCAGCGCTGGATGGGTTGAAGTCCTATTATCACCATACGGTTATCGAGCGCGGAGATCATCCAATCCTTGGTCCGTGGGACCTGGACGGGTTGTCCGAGCTGGATTTCGAAGACGATGAGACCATGAAAGCGGCGTTCGCGTCGGATGCGGGCCAATTGGCCAAGGAGGATTTGGCGCTGTTGCTGTCTGACATGCGTATCCTGGTCTGCGAGAGGCATGTCATCGTGCCGATGGCGCCGGACGCAAAGCCCGGCCTGAAGCGTATGACGCTGATCCGGCGCAAACCCGGGATGAGCGATGAAGCCTTCCGCCATGAATGGCTGGACGTGCATGCCGAGATGATGCGGAAGTGGCCGAACGTCCTGGGATACAATCAGAACCTTGTCATCGACCGATTCCATAAGTCGACCGTGGAGAGCGCCAGTCCCGAAGAGGTGCCGATCGACGGGATCGTCGAGATCTGGTTCGAGAACGAGGAAAAGGCCGCCGAGGCGAACGAGAGCCAGATCGTACAGGACACGCTGGCACATGCGCGGGACTTCCTGAGCGAAATCACGCCCTTTCTCGTCACAACGCGCAAGGTTGTCTGATCCCGGCGTAGATCGGTCCCCAGTCTTCGCAGAACACGGCGATCAACCCCCCGCCTATTGCGGGGATGCCCGGTCAATACGCTTCGCCGTCTTTTTCAGCGAGGAGATGAAGTTCTTGAGGGCTGGGGAGTGATAGCTATCCTTGCGCCACACGACGCTGACCGGCTGAATCCTGATCGGGAGTTCGACGGGGAGGATCTTGAACCTTTCCGTGGTCTCACATCGACGCGCGAGCCTGTCCGCCAGCGGCGAAATGGCATCCGAGGCGCTGACCGTGCCAATGATCAGGGGAACCGATTGCGTTTGAAGAATGCCGCCTTCGAACCATACGCCCGCCTTGTCGAAAAGCATTTCGATCTCTTTTCGGGCGTGGTTTTCGGGCGAAGGCAGTATCCATTCGAACTTTGAAAGGCGGTGCCAGCTTATGTCGCTTTCGCCAGCCAGCGGGTGTTCTGCGCGGCACACGACACGGATTCTTTCGTCGTAGAGTATGGTGCTCTCGAACTGGAAGTGCCCGCCCGTCGGAAGCCGCATGACTGCGGCATCGAGCTTGCCGGTCATCAGGTCATCGACAAGCCGATCAGCGGTATCATCGCGGATTGAAAACGCGACATTGGCTCCGGTACGACGGAAATCCGCAAGCGCCTGGGGCACCAGCACCGCAGTGGCGACCGATGCGACACCAAGCCGGATGTGGCCGCTGATGCCTTGCCCGAGTGCCGCAATCTCGGCTTGTGCTTCGTCCAGACAGCCCAGGATTAGTGCTGCCTGCCGAATCAGGGCCATGCCCTCCGCTGAGGGCTCGATTGACCTTGTGGTGCGCGCGAACAGCTTGACCCCGAGGCTTTTTTCAACATTGGCAAGTTGTCTGGACAGCACCGATTGCAACACGTCGAGTTCGGCGGCAGCCTCCCCCATATTGCGATAGCGCTCGAGGGCGACCAGCATTTCGCAAACCCTCGGCGTTAAGGCGTTGCTACGGCGCTGCGCGCGCGGTGTTTTCTTCTTGTCACTCATCTGCTTTTCCTGCCTTCGGTATGCCTTCCGGATTAGATTATCGTTAACTCAAGTGCTAACTGGAGTTAACATCAATGCAGACAAATGCGGGTATGCAGTTCGCCGCGATCTGATTCTGCCCTTTCTTCCCCTGACCATCAGCATGTTCGGAGTTGCAGGCCCTTTCGGTCGTCGTCTGGCAGCCTGGATGCTTGATTCGAGATCCGATGGAGGGCCACCCGCAAAATCTCGCCCACGGACCTGGGTCGGGCTTTGCGGCCTGATGATCTTCGAGGCGGAGGGGAACCACACATTACGTGCGCGCGCATTTCGCGGACTTCATGGCAGCCTGCTCTTTCGCTCGCAGGCTGAGTGGCCCCGGCGAAAAAATAACCATTACATATCAGTATATTATTTTGGGATCGCTTTCTCGTTGATCCGACCCGCCAACATGCGAGGGCTGAACACGACAATGTGCGACAGGCCTCCGCCAACCCTCCGCCACGCTAGCGCCTTGCCGTTCGCGCGAACAGCCGCCTTCCGGGTCTGTATGGCGAGTCATGCCAACGTAATACGGCGTTTCCCAAAAATCGATAGTTGCAAATTTGTTCGTCATGGGATAATTCCTTTTCTTAGCAATATAGGTAATTCTTAATCGTCTATGTGCTAACAGAAAGATTAGTCTTTCGACGTCAAGGGAGGATGAATTGGAAGATACAACTGGAAGAAACGTACCGCATTCGGTGCTGGCAAATGACCAACGTGTGGGCGATACGCGCCAAAGGCTCCGTGACGTCCTGTCGGCGCAAACCTGCGCGGGGGCGATCATGTCCTTCGGCCGCAAAGCCGCGACGCTGGCCGGGGCGGGAGTCCTGGGTGCAACCCTTGCGGCGACAGGTGCGGCGGCGGACAGCTATACGCTCCAAAGCCAGTTCGCATTGAATATTCCCTCGATTGGGCCGAGCCCTCAGCATGTCGCCCAATTGGTGGAAGGCCTGTCGCGCGGTGAGATGCAGATCGAGGTGCACGGTGTGGGCGACTTCGTGCCCGGGGCGGAGGTGTTCGGCGCCGTCAGTTCCGGTGCTCTGGACATGGCATTCGACTCCGCCGTCTATTGGAGCCAGCAAATCCCCGCCGCAACGATCTTCGCGGCGCTTCCCTTCGGCCCCAGCCCTGAAATCTCGATGGGTTGGATGTACCGCGGCGGCGGACGGGAGATCATCCAGAAGGCCTATGATCCGTTCAACGTCCGCTATATCCCCTGCCACCTGGTGATCCAGGAAGCGGGGGGCTGGTACAACAAAGAAATCAACTCGGCCGAGGATTTCAGGGGCCTCACCATGCGCATTGTCGGCCCCGGCGGTCTGGTGCTTGCACGCCTCGGGGCGAACACTCAGGCTATCCCGGCAGGGGAAGTCTATCTCAGCCTCGATACCGGGCGGGTGGATGCGGCCGAACTCTCCATGCCCTCCGTTGACGAAGGGATGGGGTTCGAGCAGGTCGCGAAATACTACTATTTCCCGGGCTGGCATCAGGGCGCCGGTTGGGACTCGATCATCGTGAACGGCGATGTCTGGGACAAGATGGGTCCTGAGCAGCAGAACTACCTTGAGCAGGCCTGCCAGGCAAACGTCACCTACCAGCTTGCCGATCAGATCGACACGCAGGCCGCGGCCATTGCCAAATTCCGCGAACATGGGGTCGAGATCCGCCGGTTCCCGGATGAAGTCCTTCGGGTGCTGAGGCAGGAAGCCAACGCAATGCTCGACGAGCAAGCCGCCGAGGACGAGCTGTTCGCCGAAGCCTTGGCGTCCATTCGCGACTACATGGCCACAGCCGGGGAATGGACGGAGCTTCAGGCGATCCCCGAGTAACGAACGCTCAGTCCTGGAACCCCTGTTCGACGCGGGCACGGAGGCAGGCTCTTATCTGGCCAAGGCCAGTGGCCTGCCCCCGTGCCCCAATCTCAGAAGGTAAGAGAAGATGATCAGCCGATTTGGCCTACTTGTGAAAAACAGAGACTTGTCTTTCGAAGATTTCGACAATCATTGGCGCGACGTGCACGGCCCCCTGGGCGCCAGATTGCCCGGCCTTCGTGCCTATTATCACAATACGATCGTGGACAAGGAGCAGTTCGGCATCGAGTACGCACGCGGCGCCTGGGATCTCGATGGGATTTCCGAGTTGGCTTTCGACGATATGGCTTCGATGAAGGAGGCCGTGGGCGACAACCCGCAGTCACGAGCGCTGTATGAAGACACGGATTTCGTTGACGATGTGAAGGTCGTGGCGTGTGAAAAGCACGTGGTCATTCCGTTTGATAGGAATGATGCCCCCTTCATCAAGCGAATGTCGCTCATTCGGCGACTGCCGGGCATATCGGTTGAGGAGTTCCGGCACGAATGGCTGAAGGTCCACGCTGACATGGTCCGGCAATGGCCCGACGTGCTCGGATACGTTCAGAACATCGTAGTGGGAAGATACCACAATTCCGGCAATGACGAGGTGGATTTCGATGCGGTCCCGATCGATGGGATTGTCGAGTTCTGGTACCGCGACAAGGACGTTGCGGCCGACGTTTACGCCAGCGATATCGTCGCTGAGGCCAAGGTGCATGGGCGCACGTTTCTTGGTGAAGTGACGCCCTATTTCGTCGAAGAACGCCGTGTAGTCTGACGCAACGCGACTCCCCGAACACCCCGTAAAAGCAAGGAAACCGCTATGATTATTTCGCGATTTGGCTTCCTGGAAAAGAAGTCAGGCCTCTCGGCGGAAGAGTTCGACAAGCATTGGAAAAACGTTCACGGGCCGCTCGCTTCCCGGCTGCCCAGACTGACGGGTTACATACAGAATACGGTCGTCGATAAATCGCATTTTGAGACCATACTGCCCAGCGGAGAGCTGAATCTGGACGGTATCGCGGAACTCCAGTTTCGTTCGATCGAAGATATGAACGCTGCGATTTTCGACAGCCAGGAAGCACAAGATGTCTATCGCGACGTCGATTTTGTCGATGACGTAAAGGTTGTCGTCTGCGAGAAACATATCGTGACACCCATCGAACTGGGTGACGGGCCCTACATCAAGCGAATTTCGTTGTTGAAACGTCTGCCTGGTGTTTCCCCCGAAGAGTTTCGACACGAATGGCTCGGTTTGCATGCGGAGCTGGTCAGCCAATGGGACAATGTTCTGGGCTATGTGCAGAACCTGGTTGTCGACCGCTTCCATAATCCCGGAACCGAGAGCGTCGGTCATGATGAGGTCCCCGTTGACGGAATTGTGGAATTCTGGTTCCGGAACAAGGAGGAAGCGTCGCAGACCTATGCGTCCGAGGCCTGCGCGCGCACGCGCGATCACGGCGCTGACTTTGTGGAGCAGATCACCCCATTCTTCGTCGAGGATCGTAAATTGGTGTGAGCGCGTCTCCTGACAGCATCCATTGCGGGGTCTTGTCAGGAAAACCCGACATTGGGGGTATTATCTCGATGTTGTTGCGGGCGCATAGCGGCAATCCGTGGCAGACGAACTGTCCGGCGGTCAGGCCCGGTTTTAGCGGATTGACGTTGATCAGTGTGACGAGTCACTATAGTTGACCACAGCACCTCTGTAACCCACTGAAAAACATAAGTCGGATTTTGATGAGAGTCATGGCCTCTGCCATTCGACTCTCCA
Organism: Sinisalibacter aestuarii; assembly: GCF_027923545.1. Taxonomy (GTDB): domain Bacteria; phylum Pseudomonadota; class Alphaproteobacteria; order Rhodobacterales; family Rhodobacteraceae; genus Sinisalibacter; species Sinisalibacter aestuarii. The sequence continues at coordinate 464,302 of NZ_BROH01000001.1, forward strand.
ATTCTGGTTACTCGCAGGGCGAAAGAAAACCGGCCAAGCCGGTTCTCTGATCTCTCGTTGATGGAGGCTAGCTTCGCGTGCAGTACCTCGAACGCGTCGGAGATGTATTTGAGAAAGATCAGGCCCAGCGCCACATGTTTGTACTCGGAAGGTTCGAGGCTGCCACGTAGCTTGTCGGCGGCCTTGAAAAGATCGGCTGCAAAAGCCAGATCACCCGCTCTGTCGGTCGTACCGGTCAAGTCACCACTCCCATTCACTTTTCCAAGTATTGGCCCAACGCGAGTCTCGATGAAAGCCCCGAACATACGTCTAGTGGTTGAGCGGGTCTCAACACGATGCCTCACGCGCCGTGGATGGCGCCCTTTTCGACTCTCCCCCCGCTGTCTGCAGCGACGGGCGCTTCTTCCGTGCCACGATCTCAGCGTACGGGTTCATATAGGAACAAGTCGGCTCATAGCTTTCCTTGTCGGGCATTCCTGCAGAACTCATCCAATTTTGAGTTCCGGTTCAGGTACCGCACGATTTCTTCGTGACGCCTGTCGGCACGTATGGCGGCTTGCTCAAGGGTGAGACCGAGTTCGCTGCCACCCATCATCACATGATGAAGTAGTCTGTCACCGAAGTTGATATCGCAGATGTTCTCAGCGACATTGATACGCGCTGCCATTTCAATGTGATAATTGGTTTCGGCAAAGGCTGGCGTTGTGGAAAGCACTGAAAAAAGGAACACAATTCCGCTGAGGCGGTTGTTTCGGGACATCTAATTTCCTCGTCAAAAAAGGTACTCAGGGTGAACTGCTATTACGAACCCAATATGGCAACATTTTGGATGTGGTTTTCCGAGGTCGTTACGGAAGGATCACGTCCTGCCGTTGCCGAGGTGCCCAAGGCATTGGCGATCAGCGATGCGCGCGTTTCGGCAGAGATGTCCCGGAGTGCCCTGCAAGCGCTAGGTTCGACGGTATTGACGGCCGATTGGAGGCAGGTGTTCGTGGGCTGCCTCCAAATTGCCTCCAGAAACGACAAAGGGCTTAGCCGGTTTCGGCTAAGCCCTTGATTTCAGTGGTGAGCCGTGCAGGATTCGAACCTGCGACCCACTGATTAAAAGTCAGTTGCTCTACCAACTGAGCTAACGGCCCACTGCGGAGGGCTAGGTATCGTCGCCCGCCCACTGGGTCAAGCCCAAAAACCGAAGATTTCGCGGTGCTGCTGGCAAATGCGTCCGGGCGGGCGTATATGCGGGCTTATGGCGGATAGCTTGGGCGATATGGGCCTTGCCTTCATGAAGTGGCATGGGGCCGGGAATGACTTCGTGATCATCGATTCACGGGGGCGGGATGCCGTTGTCACCGCACCGCTCGCGAAGGCCCTGGGCGACCGGCACCGGGGTGTCGGCTTTGACCAGCTTGCCGAGATTCGCAGCTCCGACACGGCGGATGTCGATCTGGATTTCTGGAACAACGATGGCAGCCGGGCGGAGGCGTGCGGCAATGCGACCCGCTGCGTGGCGCGCTACATGATGGACCAGACCGGCAAGACGGCGCTGACCATCCGCACGGTGCGCGGGGTGCTGGAAGCGCGGCTCGCCGGGGGCGAGGTTTCGGTCAATATGGGCCAGCCGCAGCTTGCGCGCGATGAGCTGGCGCTGGCGGGCGAGGTGGATCCGGCGCATCTGCCGCTGGCGGGCGACCCGATGGCGGTGGGGATGGGCAATCTGCACGCGGTCTTTTTCGTCGACGATGCTGAGGCGGTGGATGTGGCCGGGATCGGGCCGCGGATCGAGACCGACCCGCTGTTTCCCGCCCGTACCAATGTGGAATTCGCCGAGATCCGGGCGCGCGACGAGATCCGTATGCGGGTTTGGGAGCGGGGCACGGGCATCACCCTTGCCTGTGGTTCCGGTGCCTGCGCGACGGCGGTCGCGGCGGCCCAGCGGGGGCTGACCGACCGCAAGGTGCGCATGGAGGTCGATGGCGGCTGGCTGGTGCTCGACTGGCGCGACGACGGCGTGTGGATGACGGGGCCGACCGCGCATGTGTTCGATGCCGTGCTCCCGCAAGCCTTTCTGGATTCGCTGTGATGACCGCGAAGCCGCCGATATTCGCGACGCTGGGCTGTCGCCTCAACGCCTATGAAACAGAAGCGATGAAAGCGCTGGCGCAGCAGGCCGGCGTGGAAGGGGCCGTGGTGGTCAATACCTGCGCCGTCACCGCCGAAGCCGTGCGCAAGGCGCGGCAGGAAATCCGCCGCCTGCGCCGGGAAAACCCCGACGCCAGGCTCATCGTCACCGGCTGCGCGGCGCAGACCGAACCCGAAACCTTCGCCGGCATGGCCGAGGTCGATGCGGTGATCGGCAATGCCGAGAAGATGGCGCCCGCCACCTGGGCCGGGCTGATCGGCGAGACGGAGCGGGTACGGGTGGACGATATCATGTCGGTCACTGAGACGGCGGGGCATCTGATCGACGGGTTCGGCACCCGCTCGCGGGCCTATGTGCAGGTTCAGAACGGCTGCGATCACCGTTGCACCTTTTGCATCATTCCCTATGGCCGGGGCAATTCGCGTTCGGTGCCGGCGGGCGTGGTGGTGGAGCAGATCAGGCGGCTGGTGGGCTCGGGCTACAATGAGGTGGTGCTGACGGGGGTGGACCTCACTTCCTGGGGCGCCGATCTGCCGGGCGAGCCGCGCCTTGGCGATCTGGTGATGCGCATTCTGAAGCTGGTGCCGGACCTTGCCCGGCTGCGCATTTCGTCCATCGACTCGATCGAGGCCGATGACAATCTGATGCAGGCCATCGCCACCGAGCCGCGCCTGATGCCGCATCTGCATCTCAGCCTGCAGCATGGCGACAACCTGATCCTGAAGCGGATGAAGCGGCGGCATTCGCGCGAAGATGCCATCGCCTTTACCGAAGAGGCGCGGCGGCTGCGGCCCGACATGACCTTCGGCGCCGATATCATTGCCGGGTTCCCGACCGAGACTGAGGCGCATTTCGAGAATTCGCTGAAACTTGTGGAGGAATGCGGGCTGACATGGCTTCACGTCTTCCCCTATTCGCCGCGTCAGGGCACACCGGCGGCACGGATGCCGCAGGTGCATGGCCGCGCGATCAGGGAACGGGCCGGCCGGCTGCGCGCGGCGGGCGAGGCGCGGGTCATCCGGCATCTCGATCAGCAGATCGGCAAACGCCACCCGGTGCTGATGGAAAGCCCGCGGATGGGCCGCACGGCGCAGTTTGCCGAGGTCGTCTTCGCCAGCGATCAGCCCGAGGGGCAGATTGTCGAGGCGCTGATTTCCGGCCGTGACGTTGCGCAACTCAGAGCCGAATCATAGACGTGGCGCGCACGCTCTGATTTTCTACCCATGGTGTGATGGAACGCCGGAGACCTGAATGCATCCGAACCCTGTTTTCCGAAGCCGCCCGCCGGCGGCCAATATTGATTTCGCGCGAGAACGCGGTTTTGGCGTTGTCAGTGTGAACGGCAATATCGGCCCGCTCGCCGTGCATGTGCCGTTTGTGCTGTCCGATGACGGCGAGACGGTGCTCATGCACCTGATGCGATCCAATCCGCTCATGTCTGTGCTGAGTCAGCCCCTGCCCGCGCTGCTGACGGTTTCGGGCCCCGATGGCTATGTCTCGCCCGATTGGTATGGCGTGCCCGACCAGGTGCCGACATGGAATTATGTGGCGGTGCAACTGCGCGGGCATCTGGAGCGGTTGCCGGATGAGCGGCTGGAAGATGTGCTCGACACGTTGACCGAGCGCTTCGAGGCGCCGCTTGCGTCGAAAACGCCGTGGCGGGCGGAGAAGATGACGCCCGATCTGCGCAGCCGGATGATGCGCGCCATCGTGCCGGTGCGGCTGGTGATCGAAGAGGTGTCGGGCACCTGGAAGCTCTCGCAGAACAAACCCGAGGCGGTGCGGCTGGCGGCAGCCGATGCCGTCGGCGGCGGCCAGGGCCAGGAGCTGGATGCGCTCTCGGCGCTGATGCGCCACCTGCCGGAAGACCCGCCGATGGATGTGGACAGATCGGATGAGCAAACGTAATCTCCCAATGTAAAGGAGAATAACATGCCTCTGCCCCTTGCTCCGATCACTGCTATTGCGTTGCGCTACGGCACCGTGGCGCTTGCCACCTACACGCTTGCCCGCCGGGTCGAGCGCGGACGGCGCGACCAGCGCGCCGAGGATGCGCATGACGATATCCCCGAAGGGCTGACCGCGCGGCGGGAGTCCGAACAGGTGAACGCCACCGGGCGGATGCGGCGGGTGTTCCGCTTCGGCGCCGACGGGCCGGGCCTGGAGATCGACGCCAGCGCCCTTGGGCGGGTCCGCTTCCGGAGGGTCTGAGATGATGCAATTGCTGTTCGCCCCGGCATCGCCCTATGCGCGCAAGGTCCGGGTGCTTCTGCATGAGCTGGGTGAGTCCGACAGCGTGGAGCTGGTGGAAGTGGCCACCAGCCCAACGGCGCCGGCCACCGAAGTGGCTGCCGCCCATGCTCTGAAAAAGATCCCCGCGCTGATCCGTCCCGAAGGCTGCACGCTGTATGACAGCCGCGTCATCACCCGCTACCTCGATACGCGCGCCGGCGGGCGCTTCTACCCCGCGAGCCATATCTGGGAGACGCTTACGCTGGAAGCCACGGGTGACGGGATCATGGATGCGGCGGTGCTCATGGTCTACGAGGGCCGCTGCCGCCCGGACGACAAGCAGGATCACGGCTGGCTCGATGCCCAATGGGGCAAGATCGAGAATGCGCTCGATGCGTTGAGCGACCGCTGGATGAGCCATCTTGCGGGCCCGTTGGATATGGGCGTGATCGCGGTGGGCTGTGCGCTGGCCTATCTCGATTTCCGCCATGCCGACCGGCAATGGCGCCAGGGCCGCGATGCGCTGGACGACTGGTTTGCCGTGTTCGCCGAGCGCGAAAGTATGCAGGCGACGCGCCCGGCCTGACTTCAGCCGCGTTTGCGGCGCAGCCAGGCGCCAATGCGGCGGCGAAACCCGCGCTCGACCAGAACGCCGAGGGTCCAGCCGGCCAGAACCTGCCACGGGTTGTGTTTGTCTGCATCGACGCGCGAGGCGCCGGTGAATCCGGCGGCGAGGATCACCGCGGTGGCGGTCACCGGGCTTGACCGTGCGCATTCGGCAACGATGGCGGAGGCTCCGAAAGCCGCCGCGGCGCTGTGGCCGGAGGGGAAGCCCCGGGTCTCGCCGTTCGGGCGGATATTGATCGGCGTGTCGGCCAGCGCCGTCTTCGGGGCGTAGATCGCGGCGTTGAGCAGGGCCAGCCGGCCGAGATATTCGATGCCGTTCCCGGTGAGCACCGCACAGCCGAAACCGAGCGTGGGCAAGGCAAAGCGCAGCGTGTCGCCCCAGCGTTCGGGGATGGGCGGCGTAAGCGCCAGAACGCCCGCCAGCACCACCAGAATCACCTGGTTCCGCCAGTTCATCAGAGTCTCCCGCACGCCCGGTCTCCTCCGCTCAGGGGCGGCAACTGCGCCCGCATTGCCCGCGATATGCGACGATCCGGCCCATCTATTGGCCCCCCTGCGCGCGATTGTCCGCTGGACTGGTTTAATTTCACACGCTAAACAGCCGCGCAATGGGCTGCGGGAAACCGTGGCCTGAGGTCTGTTTGGCTGCAACGCGGCCCAAGAAGGGAGAGGATCTCGTGTCACACGCAGACGATCAACAGGGGACCCGCAGGGATTTCCTCTACTACGCCACCGGCGGTGCCGGTGTCGTGGCAACGGGCGCCGCTGTCTGGCCGCTCGTCAACCAGATGAACCCCTCGGCCGATGTGCGGGCGCTGAGCTCGATCCGGGTTGATATCTCCGACGTCGCCGAAGGCAGCCAGCTTACCGTGAAATGGCTTGGCAAGCCGGTCTTCATCCGCAACCGCAGCGCGGAAGATATCGAAAACGCCCGGGCCGATTCCCTGGACGATCTGCCCGACCAGAATGCACGCAACGCCAATATCGACCCGTCCGCCGATGCGTCGGACGCGAACCGCACCCTCGACGAAGAGGGCAGGTGGCTGGTGATGATGGGCGTCTGCACGCATCTCGGCTGTGTGCCGCTCGGCAACGGTGCCGGCGATTACCATGGCTGGTACTGCCCCTGCCACGGCTCGCACTACGATGCCGCTGGCCGTATCCGCAAAGGTCCTGCGCCCGAGAACCTGCCGATTCCGGTCGCCGAATTCGTCGACGAAACGACGATCAAGCTGGGTTAAGGGAGGAACTTCATGTCCGGTATTCCGCACGACCACTACGAGCCGAAGTCGCGGTTCGAGACGTGGCTCCACGAACGTCTCCCTGTCGTGGCGCTCGCCTATGACACGCTGATGATCCCCACCCCGAAAAACCTCAACTGGTGGTGGATCTGGGGCATCGTTCTGGCCTTCACGCTGGTGCTGCAAATCGTCACCGGCATCATCCTGGTGATGCATTACACGCCGCATGTCGATCTGGCCTTCGCCTCGATCGAACACATCATGCGTGACGTGAACGGCGGCCACATGCTGCGTTACATGCACGCCAACGGCGCATCGCTCTTCTTCATCGCCGTCTACATCCACATCTTCCGCGGCCTCTATTACGGCTCCTACAAGAGCCCCCGCGAAGTGACGTGGATCATCGGCATGCTGATCTACCTGGTGATGATGGCCACCGGCTTCCTCGGCTACGTGCTGCCCTGGGGGCAGATGTCGTTCTGGGGCGCCACGGTGATCACCGGCCTGTTCGGCGCGATCCCGTTCATCGGCCCGGACATCCAGACCTGGCTGCTCGGCGGCCCGGCCGTCGACAACGCCGCGCTTAACCGCTTCTTCTCGCTGCACTACCTGCTGCCCTTCGTGCTCGTCGGCCTCGTCGCCGTGCATATCTGGGCGTTCCACTCCACCGGCAACAACAACCCGACCGGCGTGGAAGTGAGGCGTGGCTCGAAGGACGAGGCCAAGAAAGACACGCTGCCGTTCTGGCCCTATTTCGTGATCAAGGATCTGTTCGCGCTGGCGATCGTGCTGATGGTGTTCTTTGCCGTTGTGGGCTTCATGCCGAACTATCTCGGCCACCCCGATAACTACATCGAGGCCAACCCGCTGGCGACCCCGGCGCATATCGTGCCCGAATGGTACTATCTGCCGTTCTACGCGATCCTGCGCGCCTTCACCGCCGATGTCTGGGCGGTCCAGCTCGTCAGCTTCATCACCGGCGGCATCGTCGATGCGAAGTTCTTCGGCGTTCTGGCGATGTTCGGCGCTATCTTCGTGATCGTGCTGGCGCCGTGGCTCGATACGTCGAAAACCCGCTCGGGTGCCTACCGGCCGATGTTCAAGTTCTGGTTCTGGCTGCTGGGGATCGACTTCATGGTGCTGATGTGGGTCGGCGCGCAATCGACCGAGTTCCCGTATGACTGGATCTCGCTGATCGCGGCGACCTACTGGTTCGCCTACTTCTTGCTGATCCTGCCGATCCTCGGCTGGACCGAGAAGGCGAAGCAACCGCCGGCAACCATCGAAGATGACTTCAACCACCACTACCCCGAAGCCTCCGGCTCGGCGGCTGAGTGAGCGTAGAGAGAGGATCGAGAACATGATCAGGAAACTCACCCTCACCGCGGTCACCGCGATGTCGTTGGCCCTTGGCGCCGGTGCGGCCCAGGCCGCGGGCGGTGGCGAAGGCGGCTATGGCCATATCGAGGATGTCGCCTTTTCCTTCGAAGGCCCCTTCGGCAAGTATGACCAGATGCAGCTCCAGCGGGGCCTGAAGGTCTACACCGAGGTCTGTGCGGCCTGTCACGGTCTGCGTTATGTGCCGCTGCGCACGCTCGCCGATCCGGGCGGCCCGGGCTACACCGAGGATGAAGTGCGCGCCTATGCGGCGGAGCATTTCTACGTCTACGACGAAGAGCTCGAAGACGACCGTGAAGCGCTTCCGTCGGATCACTTCCCGGCGGTCAGCGGCGACGGTATGGGCCCCGACCTTTCGCTGATGGCGAAAGCGCGCGCGGGTTTCCATGGCCCCTATGGCACCGGCATCAACCAGCTCCTGCGTGGCATCGGCGGCGCCGAATACATCGCCAACTTCCTGCTCGGCTTCACCGGCGAGGAAGACGAGGTGGCCGGCCAGTATCTCTACGAGAATATGGCCTTCTCCACCGGCTGGGTGCAGATGGCGCCGCAGCTTGAGGACGATCTCATCGAATACGATGACGGCACCCCGGCGACGGCGGAGCAGATGGCGCATGACGTTGCCGCGTTCCTGATGTGGACCGCGGAGCCGAAGATGATGGCCCGCAAACAGGCCGGTATCCTTGGCGTGTCGCTGCTGCTGCTGCTGACGGTGCTGCTCTACCTCACCAACAAAAAGCTGTGGTATCCGATCAAGCATGGCGGCAAACAGGCCAATCTTTGATTGGGCTTGAGCTTCTGGAAGGGTGCCCCACGGGGCACCCTTCTGCTTTTGGGGGCAACCTTATGGCGACACGGATCGAAAAACAGACGCCGCACCATGCCGAGGGTCTGTTCAGCGCCCTGTCCGATCCCCGTATCTATACCTATCTCGACGAGGCGCCGCCGGCGTCGCCGGCTGCCCTGCGCGCCCGGCTTGAGCGCTTGCAGAGCGGCGGCCCGGCAAACGGCTCCGAGCGCTGGCTGAACTGGACGGTGTTTCATGACGAAGCGATTGCCGGTTACGTGCAGGCCACTGTGTCCGGCGACGGTTCTGTCAACATCGCCTATGTGCTGATGCCGGATTTCTGGGGCCGGGGCATCGCCTTTGAAGCCTGCCGGCAGATGCTTGCCGAGCTTCTGCGCGACCACGCGCCGGCGCGCTTCATCGCCGACGCCGACCGCCACAACACGCGCTCCCGCGATTTGCTCGCGCGGATGGGATTCACCCTGATCCGCGAAACCGCGACCGAGGCCTGTTACGCGGCCGATCCGGCAGAGGTGGCCGCGATGCTCAGGACGAGCCGAGATACTGGCTGAGCGCCGCAGGCGGATTGGCAAAGATCTCGTCGGTCGGCACCGGGCTTTCGGCCCGCCCCTCGGCCACGAGGATCACCTGATCGGCAATGGCGCGGGCATCGTCCGGCTCGTGGCTGACAAAGATCAGCGTCGCCCCGGTTTCGTTGGCCAGCTCGGCCACCAGAGCGAGCATCTCGGCCCTCAGCGCGGGCCCCAGCGCCCCGAAGGGCTCGTCGAGCAGCATGATCGGCTTGTGCCGCAGGAGCGCCCGCGCCAGGGCCACCCGCGCGGCCTGCCCGCCGGAAAGCTGGCCGGGCTTGCGCTGTCCCAGGCCGTCCAGCCCGACGCGGGCCAGAGCCTCCTCCACCTTCGCCCGGCCCGCTGCATCGAGCTTCAGATCGGGCCGGAGGCCGAGGCCGACATTTTCGGCGGCGGTGAGATGGGGGAAGAGGTTGTTGTCCTGAAAGATGATCGCCACCGGGCGCTGCGCCGGCGCCATGCCGGCGAGGTCTTCGCCGTTCCAGGTGATCCGCCCGGCATCGGGGTCCTGAAATCCCGCGATGGCGGCGAGCAGCGTGGATTTGCCCGCGCCGGACGGGCCGATCAGGGCCACCCGCGCGCCACCGGGCACTGTGAGATCGGCACTCAGCCGCCAATCCCCCCAGCGCATCTCCACTCCGTCAAGCGTCAGCATCCAGCCGTCCTCCGCGGTCGAAAATCCAGAACAGTGCCAGCGAACTCGCCAGAAGGATCAGTGCGGCGCCGGCGGCCGCATCCATCCGATAGGCCCCCATCAGCCGGTAGAGCGCGAGCGGCAGCGTGCCCCCTTCGGGATCGGCAAACATCGCGATCACCCCGAGGTCGCCCATGCTGAGCGCGGCGGCGAGGCCGGTGGCAAAGCCGAGCGGGCGGCGCAGACGCGGCAGCCAGAGCCGCCGCAGCCGCGCCCGCCCGGTCATGCCAAGGCTGTCGGCAAGCGGGCCATAATCGGCCTCGATGGCGGTGAGGGCGGGCACCAGCGCGCGCAGGGCGAAGGGCAGCGCCATCACCGCGTTGACCAGCGCCGTCACCGGCAGGGCAAGCGCCGCCGGATCGACGATGGGAAAGAGCAGGATGAACAGCCCGGTGCCGATCACCAGCGGCGAGGCGGCGATGGTGAGTGTGCCGAACAGCTCGACGATCCGCGCCCGGCGCTGCACGATCCAGGCCGAAAGCGGCAGCGCCAGCGCGATGGTGGCGAAGGCCGAGATGAGCGCGACGGCCAGCGAGCGCAGCGTTGCGGTAAAGACCGAGGCGGGAAGCGAGGCGAGCGCCGGCAGGCCGTTCACCGCGATCATGACGAGCGGCAGGATCAGGAACAGCGCGGCCAGCGCGATCAGCAGCCCGTCCTGCAGCCGCAGAAGCGGATGCGCCGCGTCCCATCGGCGGATCGTCCGGTCAAGGCCACCGCCGAGCCCGGCGGGCAGGGTCAGGCGGAGCGCCACCAGCGCCGCGCTGCCAGCGATGAGCACCTGCACCAGCGCCAGAAGCGCGGCTTTGCCAAGGTCGAAATCGTAGCGAAAGGCCTGGTAGATCGCGAGTTCCACCGTGGTGGCGCGCGGGCCGCCGCCGAGCGCGAGTGCGACCGCGAAGGAGGTGAGGCACAGCAGCAGGATCACCAGAAAGGCGCCGGGCACCACCTGCCGCAGCATCGGGCGCTCCAGCGTGCGGGCGATATCGCCGGGGCCGAAGCCGAGCGAGGCGGCAAGGCGGAAGCGTTCGCCGGGGATCGCAAGCCAGCCCTGCAGGATCAGCCGCGTGGCCAGCGGCAGGTTGAAGAAGACATGCGCGAGGATCACGCCCTGCACGCCATAGATCGACACCGGCTCCAGCCCGGCCCAGAGGAGCGCCTGGCTGACGATCCCGTTGCGCCCGAATACCGCGATAAGCCCAAGCGCGGCGACGATCACCGGCAGGATGAAGGGCGCCCCCAGCAGCGTGATAAGCAGCCCCCGCCCGGCAAAGCGGCGGCGCGCCAGCGCACGCGCGACGGGAATGCCGAGCGCCACCGAGAGCGTCGCCGAAACCACGGCCTGCAGCAGCGTGAAGCGCACCGCCGCCCAGTCCGCCGGGCCGAGGCCGGAGGCAAACTCCGCCCGCAGCGCGACGGTTGCGAGCGTGCCGAGCGTCACCGCGAGGACGAGGGCGAGCGCAGCCGCCCCCGTCCAGGCCGCGGCGGTCAGTTGGCGGCGGCCGCGAGCCATTCGTCCAGCGCCTCGTCGCGGATATTGTCGACGTCGTCGCCGAGATAGATCAGCGAGCGGTCAGGGCGTTCCAGCTCGACGAACCCATCCGGCAGCCCGCCTTCGGGCAGCACCGCCGGATACATCCAGTTGGTCGTCGGGATCACCGACTGGAAGGCATCCGACAACATGAAGGCGAGGAAGGCATCGGCCAGTTCGGGCTCATCGCTCGCGGCCAGCTTCGCGGCCACCTCGATCTGCAGGTAATTGCCGTCGGCAAAGGCCGCCGCCGCCTTGCTGTCATCGTCCTCGGCGATGACGTGATAGGCGGGCGAGGTGGTGTAGGACAGCACCAGATCGGCCTCGCCTTCAAGGAACATGCCATAGGATTCCGTCCAGCCTTTGGTGACGGTGACGATCTTCGGGTTCAGCTTTTCCCAAGCCTCCTGTGCCTGATCGCCGAAGACCGATTTGACCCAGAACAGCAGCCCGAGCCCCGGCGTGGAGCTGCGCGGGTCCTGAATCAGGATCGAGTAATCCATGGCCATCAGGTCGGCAAAGGAATGCGGCGGATTGGGCAGGCGGGTCTTGTCGTAGACGAAGGCGAACCAGCTCCAGTCGAAGGGGATGAACGTGTCGTCTTCCCAGTCGATGGGCAGATCGAGCTCCGGCATCTCGATATCGGCCGGCGCGAACAGGCCCGATGCATGCGCGGCGGCCATCAGGTTGTTGTCGAGCCCGAGCACGATGTCGGCGTCGCTGCGCGCGCCTTCGAGGCGCAGCCGCGAGAGCAGTTCGGCCCCGTCTCCGGCGGTGACGAATTGCAGATCGCAGCCGCAGCTTTCCTCGAAAGCGGCCTCGATCGCCGGGCCGGGGCCCCATTCGGCAACGAAGCTGTCATAGGTGTAGATCGTGAGCACGGGTGTTTCAGCCGCTGCCGCGCTGGCAATGGCTGCAAATCCCGCTGCGATGGTAAGAGCTTTCATATCATCCTCCATAGCGACGGGCGGCGTTCCGGTAGGATGATCCTGACCTTCCCTCCGCCGGTCCTAACCGGTTCAGGTTCAACGGGTTCGCGGAATGCGTCTCAGCCCTTGCGGGCACCCCGAGGTGAGGGCGAAGCTACGCCTGAACGCTTGCCCCTGCAAGGCGAAACCCCTAGACGAAGCGGAAAGGAGCCGGGCCATGATGAATTCCTTCGGACATATCTTCCGCGTCACCACCTGGGGCGAAAGCCATGGGCCTGCGCTGGGCGCCACGGTCGATGGCGTGCCGCCGGGGGTGAAACTGGAGCCGGAGATGCTTCAGCATTGGCTCGACCGGCGCAAGCCCGGTCAGAACAGGTTCACCACCCAGCGGCGCGAGCCGGATGCGGTGAAGGTCCTCTCCGGCGTTTACGAGGGCGAAACCACGGGCACACCGGTGCAACTCATGATCGAGAACACCGATCAGCGCTCGAAGGATTACGGCGATATTGCCGAAAAGTTCCGCCCCGGCCATGCCGATATCACCTATTGGCTGAAATACGGAATCCGCGATCCGCGCGGCGGTGGCCGCTCGTCGGCGCGTGAAACGGCGGCGCGGGTGGCGGCGGGCGGCCTCGCCCGCGAGGTGCTGAAGGCGCTGGCGCCGGGGATCGAGATCCGGGGCTACATGACCCGGATGGGCGCGCACGGGATCGACCGCAGCCGCTTCGACTGGGACGAGATCGAGCGCAATCCGTTCTGGGTGCCCGATGCCGAGGCGGCGAAGACCTGGGAAGGCTATCTCGACGGGCTGCGCAAGGCGGGCAGTTCGGTGGGTGCGGTCTGCGAGGTGGTGGTGCGCGGCGCCCCGGCCGGGCTGGGTGCGCCGGTCTATGCCAAGCTCGATACCGATCTGGCCGCCGCGATGATGTCGATCAACGCGGTCAAGGGCGTCGAGATCGGCGAGGGGATGGCGGCGGCGATGCTGACCGGCGAAGAAAACGCCGATGAGATCAGTATGGGGCCAGACGGGCCGGTATACAGTTCGAACCATGCCGGCGGCATTCTCGGCGGCATCTCCACCGGGCAGGATATCGTCGTGCGCTTCGCGGTGAAGCCGACCAGTTCGATCCTGACGCCCCGCAAGACGATCACCAGATCGGGCGAACCCGCCGAGATCGTCACCAAGGGCCGGCACGATCCCTGCGTGGGCATCCGTGCGGTGCCGGTGGGCGAGGCGATGGCGGCCTGCGTGGTGCTCGACCATCTGCTGCTGCACCGCGCCCAGGTGGGCGACGGGCCGCGCGGACAGATCGGCTGAGATGCTCACGGTTTTTGGAATCACCTTTCCCATCTTCGCGATGGTCGCACTGGGCTACGCACTGGTGGCCAAAGGTGTGTTCAAATCCGCCGATATGCGCGTGTTCGGCGCCTATGTGATGAACATCGCACTGCCGGCCCTGATCTTCGAAGCGGTCGCCTCGCGGCCGGCACGCGAGGTGTTCAACCTGCCCTATATGGGGGTCTATCTCGCCGGGGCGCTGGCAACCGTGCTGATCGCCTTCCTGTGGTTTTCGGCCACCACCGATCCGGCTCGGCGCGGCGTGGCGGTGATGGGCTCGTCCTGCCCGAATTCCGGCTTTGTCGGCTACCCGCTCATGCTGATCCTGTTTCCCGACCTCGCGGGGCTGATCCTCGCCATGAACATGCTGGTGGAAAACGTGATCGTCGTGCCGCTGGCGCTGGTGATCATGGAGCTTGGCAAGCCAACCGGGGCGGGGCATCCGGCGGAGCGGGTGGTCAAGGTGCTGATCGGCGTGATCCGCCGGCCGATGGTGATCGGGATGCTGCTCGGGCTGGCGGTTTCGCTCACTGGGGTGCACCTGCCCGCGCCGGTCGACCGGCTTGCCTCGATGGTCGCGGCCTCGGCGGCGGCGCTGGCGCTGCTGGTCATCGGCGGCTCGCTGGCCGGGCTTCCGGTGCGTGGCAACCGTGCGCTTGCCGGGCAGATCATGGCGGGCAAGCTGCTGGTTCAGCCGGCCCTCACCTTCCTTGCCGTGCTCGGCCTCGGTGCGCTGGGCGTGGCGCTGACCGGCGATCTGCGCGCGGCGGCAATCCTTTCGGCGGCGGTGCCGATGTTCACCATCTACTCCGTCTTCGCGCAGGAAGTCGGCCAGGAAGGGCTTGCCTCGATCGCCCAGCTTGGCGCGACCGCGGCGGCGTTCGTCACGCTCAACCTGCTGTTGGCGGTGCTCACCTAGGCGCTGGCCACCGTCAGGGCCGCATCGAGCAGCGCCTTGATCTCGTCGTAGGAGGTGGCGGCCACCACCCTGCCGATCTCGCGCCGGTCCGGGCCGATGGCCACGAGGGTGGAGCGGCGCGGGATCCGGAGCGCCGCCGAAAGCTCGGATCGCCCGTAGGTGTCCCAGTCCACCACGATAAAGGTGATCTTTTCTTCATAGGCCGGGTTTTCGGCCTTCAGCTTGTCCATCACCCGGTGTTGGGCAATGCAGGTCGGGCACCAGGGGGCGAAGAAATCGACAAGGATCGTCTCGCCGGCATCCAGATGCCTGTCGATGGTGCCGGGCGTATAGGCCACCGGCGCGGCGAGAGCGATCCGGGGCAAAAGCGCGGCGGCGGGGAGGGTGGCAAGAAAGCTGCGGCGATGCATGGGTATACTCCTGTCAGATGGCGACCGAGAGGTCGATGAGCCAGCCGGGCATGTGGCCGAGCAGCCAGGCTTCGGCGGTGTGGTGAAGACGCAAGAGAACGGCGAGGCCAACCAGCACGAAAGCCGCGCCGAGAACGGGGCGGGCCAGCCCCGCAAAGCGGCGCAGCGTCGTGGCGCGCAGCCCGTAGGCAAAGGCCAGCATCAGCGACGAGACGCCGAGCGCGAAGCCGGCCATGATCATCCCGGCATGAACGAGGCTCTCACCCTGTGAGGCGAGCGCGATGGCGCCGCCGAGCGTTGGCCCGATGCAGGGGCTCCAGACGGCGCCGAGCAGCAGCCCGCCCGCGAACTGGCCCGCAAGCGAGGTGTGGTCGATGCCGTCCAGCCCGCTATCGGCCCGCGCCGCAAGCCCGGCGGTGGCGGTGGCGAAGACGGTGTTGAATTGCGGGACGAGCAGCACCAGGCCGAAGCCCAGCATCAGAACACCGCCGATCCGCGCCAGCACGTCTTCGGTCAGCCCGATGCTGTAGCCAACCGAGGTGATCAGCAGCCCGAAGGCGACGAAGGACAGGCTCATCCCGGCCACAAGCGCGACCGGGCCGAGGCGCGAGCTTTGCAGCGCCGTCGCCAGCACGATGGGCACCACCGGCAAGACGCAGGGATTGATCAGCGTCAGCAGACCCGCGGCATAGGCAAGCAGGTATTCCATGCCGCCAGAGTGACCGGTCTCGCCGCCGCTGTCATATGAATAGATTTCACGATGCCGTTGGCTTTTGTTTCGCCAGTTGCACCGCGAGGATGCCCACGGTCACGATGGCCACGCCGATCGCGTCGAGCAGCCCGAGTTTTTCGCCAAGCAGAACGGCGGCGATCGAGACGCCGAAGAACGGGTTGAGAAAGTGGAAGGTCGAGGCGCGGACCGGGCCGATCCGGCCGACCAGCGTGAACCAGACCCAGGTGGCGGCAAGACCGGGCACGAGCGTGGTGTAGACAAAGGCGGTGATAAGCTGCCAGCTCCAGGCGATCTCGAAGGTTTCGAGCCAGATCCCGAACGGCGCGAGCGCGACGGCGCCCACCAGCATCTGCAGCCCCACGACCATCAGCAGGTTGCCCCCGCCCGAGGCGGTGCGCACGGTGAGCGTGGCGATGGCGAGCGCGATGGCGGCGATGATGCACAGCACAAGCCCGGTCATATCCACCCCGCCCGAAATGCGGGTGCCCATGATCAGCGCCACCCCGGCAAAGCCGAGCAACAGCCCACCAAGCGCCAGCGGGGTCAGCTTGTCGCGGAACACCGCCCAGCCGAGGAAGGCCACGATGAGCGGCATGGTCGAGGCGATGATCGAGGCAAAACCCGCCTCGATCCACTGCATCGCGACGAAGTTGAGCCCCAGATAGAGCGCGTTCTGGCTGATCCCGAAGACAACGACCGAGATCCATTGCCCGCGCGTGAGCGAGATCTTCTGCCCGATACCCGCGGCGATGGCGATGCCGAGCAGGCCCGAGATCAGGAACCGGATCGCCAGCGAGCTGATCGGCGGCGCCGCGGCAACGATGATGCGCGCCGAGGTGAAGGCCGAAGACCACATGAAAACAAAGGCCAGGCCCATGAGGATGGACCGCATGTCGATGCGCAAGGGTTACACTCCCAATGAAAAGGGCCGCCGTTGGGCGACCCTGATCGAATTCCGAAGCTGTCGCAAGGATCAGCCGTTGGCGGCGTCCTTGAGGGCCTTCGCGATGGTGACCTTCACCACCTTGTCGGCCTCTTTCTTGATCTGCTCGCCGGTGGCCGGGTTGCGGACCATGCGCTCGGGGCGCTCACGCAGGTAGAACTTGCCGACGCCGGGAAGCGTCACGGCACCACCGCCCGACACTTCGCGGGTGATCACCGAAACGATGGCGTCGAGCGCGCCGGAAGCCGTTTTCTTGTCCGAGCCCATTTCCTCGGCCAGAGCGGCCACCAGTTGGGTCTTGGTCATCGGTTTCGCCATGTATTCTCTCCTCACATGTCCCTAGTACTTGGGGTTTCATTGGGCGCATTTAACGTGATGTAGGGGGGCTGCACAACAATTTGTGTGCGTTTTGGCCAGAAAAATAACGGGTATTGCGGGTTTTTGCCCCGATTTCGCGTCAGAGAAAGGCCGTTTCGTCGAACGAGCGCAGTTTCCGGCTGTGGATGCGCTCAAGCGGCATGTCGCGCAGGCGTTCCATCGCACGGATACCGATCAGCAGGTGGCGGCTGACCTGCGTGGTGTAGAACTCCGATGCCATCCCCGGCAGCTTCAACTCGCCATGCAGCGGTTTGTCGGAGACGCAGAGCAGCGTTCCGTAAGGCACGCGGAAGCGAAAGCCGTTGGCGGCGATGGTGGCGCTTTCCATGTCGAGCGCGACGGCGCGCGACTGGCTCAGGCGCAGCACCGGGCCGCTGTGTTCGCGCAGCTCCCAGTTGCGGTTGTCGAAGCTCGCCACGGTGCCGGTGCGCATGATCCGCTTCAGCTCGAACCCTTCCAGCTCGGTCACATCCGCCACCGCCGCTTCCAGCGCGATCTGGATCTCGGCCAGCGGCGGGATCGGCACCCAGGTGGGCAGATCGTCGTCGAGCACCTTGTCTTCGCGCAGATAGGCATGGGCGAGCACGAAATCGCCCAGCCGCTGCGAATTGCGCAGGCCGGCGCAATGGCCGACCATCAGCCAGGCATGGGGGCGCAGCACGGCGATATGGTCGGTCGCCGTCTTGGCGTTGGACGGTCCGACGCCGATATTCACCAGCGTGATGCCGCTGCCATCGGGGCGCTTGAGGTGATAGGTGGGCATCTGCGGCAGCTTGGGAAGCTGCGGAATCTCACCATCCGCCGTGGTGATCTCGGCATTTCCCGGCGCCACGAAGGCGGTGTAGCCACTGGCCGGATCGGCAAGCGCCTTGCGGGCGAAGCCTTCGAATTCTTCGACATAGAACTGGTAGTTGGTAAACAGCACGTGGTTCTGAAAATGCTCCGGCGTCGTCGCGGTGTAATGCGACAGCCGGGCCAGCGAATAGTCGATCCGCTGGGCGGTGAAGGGCGAAAGCGGTTCCGAGCCGTCCTCATGGGTGTAGCCAAGCCCGTTGACGATATCGTCGTTGGTGGTGGCAAGGTCGGGCACGTCGAACACGTCGCGCAGCGGAAAGGCCATCGCGCCTTCCTGCGGCACGGTGATGTCGGACCGGCCCGCCACGGCGAAATGCACCGGAATCGGTGTGGTCGACAGGCCCACATGGATCGGCACGTTGTGATTCTGGATCAGCAGGCGAAGCTGCTGGATCAGGTAATGGCGAAACAGATCGGGCCGCGTGACGGTGGCCGAATAGGTGCCCGGCCCGGCGACATGGCCGAACGAGAGGCGGGAATCCGTCTGGGCGTGCGATGTCGTGCGCAGCCGGATCTCGGGGTAATAGGCACGAAAGCGGCTCTCGGGCGCGCTGGCCGCCCGCGCGGCTTGCGAAAACTTCTCGGTCAGAAAATCGCAGGCCTGGTTGTACAGCTCTTCAAGCCGCGCCACCGCGGCGGCGGGGTCGGTGAAGGATGCGGTTTTCGGGATCGTCGGGGTGACGACCGGCAGAGTCAGGGGATTGACCGACATCAGGTCTCCTCGAACAAATCGGTGATTTCAAATTTCGTGACATCCACGAGGCCCAGATCGGAAATCCGTAGCTCCGGGATGACGACGAGCGCCAGAAGAGAATGCTGCATATAGGCGTTGTTGAGCGTGCAGCCGCATTCGGCCATCGCCTCGACCATCCGCCCGGCTTTCCGGGCCACCACCTGCGCGTGCTCTTCGCTCATCAGCCCGGCGATGGGCAGTTCGACAAGGGCAATCTCCTCGCCGTTGCGGAATACGGTGATGCCGCCGCCCACCTCGCCCAGCCGGTTGGCCGCCAGCGCCATGTTCTCGCGGTCGGTGCCGACGACGATCATGTGGTGGCTGTCATGTGCCACGGTCGAGGCCATCGCCATCTTGCCGGAATAGCCGAAGCCGGAGACGAAGCCATTGGTCACCCCGCCGGTGCCACGATGCCGCTCGACCAGCGCGATCTGGGCCACATCCCCCGGCGCGTCGGGCTGGACGATGCCGTCTTCCACCTGCAGATCGGCGGTCAGCGCCTTGGTCGGGGCCTGATTTTCGATCACGCCGATCACCTTGGCGGTGACGGTGTTGGCGCCGTCCGGCGCGGCGATCTCGAAATCCCCCGCGGACAGCGCCTTGCCGAGATGCACGGTGTTGCGGGCATGGTCGGGCCAGGCAAGATGCGGGGTGTCGACAAGCATGTCGCCGTCGCGCGCCACGAGCACGCCCCGGGCAATCACCTGCTCGATGGGCAGGCTGCGCAGATCGGAGGTCAGGATCGCATCCGCCCGCCGCCCCGGCGCGATCGAGCCGAGTTCACGCTCCAGCCCGAAATGGCTGGCGGTGTTGATCGTGGCCATCTGCAGCGCAACGATCGGCTCCGCCCCGCAGGCAATGGCATGGCGCACCACCCGGTTCATATGGCCCTCGTTCACCAGCGTGCCCGAGTGGCTGTCGTCGGTGCAGAGAATGAAGTTGCGCGGATCGAGCCCCTTTTCCGTCACTGCCGTGATCTGGCTTTCAACGTCATACCAGGCCGAGCCGAGCCGCATCATCGACCGCATCCCCTGACGCACGCGGGCAATGGCGTCGGCCTCGCAGGTGCCTTCGTGGTCATCGGCGGGGCCGCCGGCGGCATAGGCATGGAAGGCGGGGCCGAGGTCGGGGCTGGCATAGTGCCCGCCCACGGTCTTGCCCGCCATTTGTGTGGCGGCGATCTCGGCCAGCATCTGCGCATCGCCGGCGACGACGCCGGGAAAGTTCATCATCTCGCCCAGCCCGATGATGCCGGGCCAGGTCATCGCCTCGGCCACGTCTTCGGCGCTGATGGCAAAGCCGGTGGTTTCCAGCCCTGGCGCCGAGGGCGCGCAGGAGGGCATCTGGGTGAAGATGTTGACGGGCTGCATCAGCGCCTCGTCATGCATCAGCCGCACGCCCTCAAGCCCCATCACATTGGCGATCTCATGCGGGTCGGTGAACATGGTCGTGGTGCCGTGCGGGGTCACGGCGCGGGCAAACTCGGCGGGCGTCAGCATCCCGGATTCGATGTGCATATGCGCATCGCACAGGCCCGGAATCAGGTAGCGCCCGTCTGCCTCGATCACCACGGTGTCGGGGCCGATGCAATGCGAGGCATCGGGGCCGACATAGGCAAAGCGCCCCTCGGCGATGGCAACCTGCCAGCCGTCGAGCACCTCGCGGCTCTGGACATTCACGAGCTTTCCGCCCCGGATCACGGTATCGGCCGGTTCACGGCCAGCGGCGACGGCGACGAGGCGCGGGGCGGCTTCGGCCCAGGATTTGATCATCTGGTTCATCATGGACCAATAGTGTGGAATCGGGTGCCGAGCGCAAGCCCTCTTGCATCGCCCGGGCGCAGCGCCAAGATGCCGCCCATGACACAGACAATGCTCATTTTCGGACACGGGTTTTCCGCTCAGGCGCTGACCCGGCTGTTGCTGCCGCAAGGCTGGCGGGTGATCGGCACCACACGCTCGCCGGAAAAGGCCGCGGCGCTCGGGGCAGAAGGGGTCGAGGCGATGGTCTGGCCGGGCAGCGACATGGGCGCCGCGCTTGCGGATGCCACGCATCTTCTGCTCTCCGCCGCGCCTGACGATGCCGGCGATCCGGTGCTGGCCGCGCTTGCCGACGAGATCGCGGCGAACGCGGCGCATCTCGATTGGGTCGGCTATCTGTCCACCACCGGCGTCTATGGCGATCATCAGGGCGGCTGGGTGGACGAGCGCACGCCGCTCACCCCGGCCACCCGGCGTGGCCGTCAGCGGGTGCTGGCCGAGGGCCAGTGGCAGGCGCTGGCAGAGGCCGCCGGGCTGCCGCTGCACATTTTCCGGCTGGCCGGGATCTACGGGCCGGGGCGCGGACCCTTCGCCAAGGTGCGGCGCGGCACGGCGCGGCGGATCGTCAAGCCGAACCAGGTGTTCTCGCGCATCCATGTGGAGGATATCGCGCAGGTTCTGGCCGCATCCATCGCCCGGCCCAACCCCGGCGCGGTCTATAACGTCTGCGATAACGAGGCGGCCCCGCCCGAAGACGTGCTGAGCCATGCCGCCGGTTTGCTGGGCCTCCCGCTGCCGCCGGAAGAGGACTACGCCACGGCGGAGATGACGCCGATGGCGCGCAGTTTCTATGCCGAGTCAAAACGTGTGCGCAACGACCGGATCCGGGAAGAACTGGGCGTGACCCTGCGCTATCCGACCTATCGCGAAGGGCTCGCCGCGCTTCTGGCGCTGGAGCAAAAAGAATAGGGCGCCCCCCGGCGCCCTATTCCCAACCGTTACCCTTGTTCGGTGCGTTCAGAGCAGCAGCATGCTCAGGCCGACCGAGATCACGAAGAACGCGGGCGGGATGACATGCTGGTTGACCGACGAGGTGGCGGCCTGCTGAACGACAACATCTGCCTCGATCACCGGTTCGGCGAGCGAGCCGGCCGTGGCTGCCGACGCTGCGGCAGCAAACACAGCACCGAGAACAAGCTTTTTCATTTTATTCCCCAAGTCTGAGCAATTGGATGCCTGATTGTTGCTGCGCGAGCAGGCGAAGTCCAGCCGAAGCCGCTCCACCGCGTCGGGTTTCGCGCGACTGTTGCAACAAGGTGCCGGATCGGGCGCCGGTCAGGCGCGTTTGGCCCCGATATCGGCGATCCCGAGCGCTTCAAGCACCTTCGCCTCGATGTCGGCCGCCGTCAGATGCGCGTCTTCGTACATCTGGTCGGGGCTGCCATGGTCGATGAACGTATCCGGCAGCACCATCGACCGGTAGCGCAACCCGTGGTCGAAGGCGCCATGTTCGGCCAGAAGCTGCGCCACATGGCTGCCGAAGCCGCCGACGGCGCCCTCCTCGATGGTGATCAGCACTTCATGGTCGCGGGCGAGGCCAAGGATCAGCTCTTCATCCAGCGGCTTCATGAAACGGGCATCCGCCACCGTCGGCGTGATGCCGCGCTGGGCAAGCTTCTCGGCGGCGCCGCGGGCGTGATCGAGCCGGGTGCCGAGCGAAAGGAGCGCCACGCGCTTGCCTTCCTCGACGATCCGGCCCTTGCCGATTTCAAGCACCTTCGGCACCTCGGGCATATCCACGCCCACACCCTCGCCGCGCGGGTAGCGCACGGCGCTGGGCCGGTCGTCGATCGCATGGGCGGTGGCGACCATATGCATCAGCTCGGCCTCGTCGGAGGGCGACATGATGACAAAACCCGGAAGGTTGCCAAGATAGGCAAGGTCGAAGCTGCCGGCATGGGTCGCGCCGTCCTGCCCGACCAGCCCGGCGCGGTCGATCATGAAGCGCACCGGCAGGCGCTGGATCGCCACATCATGCACCACCTGGTCGTAACCGCGCTGCAGGAAGGTGGAGTAAAGCGCGCAAAACGGCTTCATCCCGCCCGCCGCGAGCCCGGCGCAGAAGGTCACCGCATGTTGTTCGGCAATACCCACATCGAAGGTGCGGGTTGGGTAGCGGTCGGCCATCATGCCCACGCCGGTGCCATCGGGCATCGCGGCGGTGATGGCGCAAACCTTGTCGTCGGCCTCGGCGAGCTGGGTCAGCACCTTGCCGAACACGCTGGTATAGGAGGGCGCGTTCGACGCCTTCTTGTGCTGCTTGCCGGTCACCATGTCGAACTTGCCGGTGGCATGGCCCTTGTCGGCGGCGGTCTCGGCGGGGGCGTAGCCTTTGCCCTTCTGGGTGATCACATGCAGCAGAACCGGCCCGGTGGCGCGGTCGTGCACGGTGCGCAGCACGCCGACGAGATGCTCGATATCGTGCCCGTCGATCGGCCCGATATAGGAAAATCCGAGCTCTTCGAAGATCGTGCCGCCCACGGTCATGCCCTTGAGCATTTCCTTGGCCCGGCGCGCACCTTCCTGGAACGGTTCGGGCAGCAGCTTCACCGCGCCCTTGGCGGCGGCCTTGAGTTCCTGAAACGGCTCGGCCTCGTAGAGACGGCTCAGATAGGTCGAGAGCGCGCCAACCGGCGGCGCGATGGACATGTCATTGTCATTGAGGATGACGAACATGCGCTTCTTGAGGTGGCCGGCATTGTTCAGCGCCTCGAAGGCCATGCCGGCGGTCATCGACCCGTCGCCGATCACCGCGACGGCGTCGCCAAGCGCCGGGTCGGGCGTGCCGCCCAGCTCGCGCGCCATGGTAAAGCCCGTCGCCGCCGAGATCGAGGTCGAGCTGTGGCCGGCGCCGAACGGGTCGTAAGGGCTTTCCGTCCGCTTGGTGAAGCCCGACAGGCCGCCGCGCTGGCGCAGGGTGCGGATACGGTCGCGCCGGCCGGTAAGGATCTTGTGCGGATAGACCTGGTGGCCCACATCCCAGATCACGCGGTCGCGCGGCGTGTCGAAGATGTGGTGCAGCGCAACCGTCAGTTCGACCACGCCAAGGCCCGCGCCGAGATGCCCGCCGGTCTCCGAGACGGCGCTGATCGTCTCCGTCCTGAGCTCGTCGGCGAGCTGCCGCAATTCGGGCAGGCTCAGAGCCTTCATGTCGGCGGGCGACTTGATCCGGTCGAGGAGCGGCGTGGCGGGGCGGTCGGACATGCGATGACCTACTTCAAAAATCTCAAGTTTTACGCGCAATAACGAAGCGGGCGGCTTCCCGCAAGGTTTCGGCTTCTACGCCATAGGGCGATAGTGACTCGCAAGCCTCATCGACAAGCTCGCCTGCGCGGGTTTTCGCCGCTTCCAGCCCGAGGAGTGAGACGAAAGTGGCCTTGCCGGCATCGGCGTCCTTGCCCACGGCCTTGCCCACGGTTGCCGCGTCGCCCTCCACGTCGAGCACGTCATCGGCAATCTGGAAGGCCAGGCCCAGCGCCTCGCCGTAGCGGGCGAGCGGGGCGGTGTCTTCGCCTGCCAGCATCGCGCCGGCCATCGCCGACCAGCGAATGAGCGCGCCGGTCTTGCCGGCCTGCAGCGTGATGATCTCGTCGAGGGTCAGCGGCGTGTGGGCTGTCTCGGCGGCGATGTCGAGCGCCTGGCCCAGCACCATGCCGCGCGCGCCGGCCGCCTGCGCCAGCGTGCCCGCAAGCGTCACGCGCGCCTCGGCTGTGCCCACCTCGTCGCGCATCAGCAATTCGAAAGCGATGGTTTGCAGCGCGTCGCCGACGAGGATCGCGGTGGCCTCGTCCCACTTCCTGTGCACGGTCGGCTGGCCCCGGCGCAGATCGTCGTCATCCATCGCCGGCAGATCGTCATGCACGAGGCTGTAAGCGTGGATCGCCTCGATCGCGGCGGCGGGGAAGCGGGCGGCGCTTTCGGGCACACCAAGCATCCGTGCGCCTTCGAGCACGAGAAAGCCGCGCAGCCCCTTGCCGCCGCGCACGGCATAGGCCATCGGCCCGGCCATCGGTCCGGTTCCGGGCAGGGCTTCCTGCAGACAGGCGCGGGCGGTGGCGGCAGCTTGGCCCAGGCGTTCGGGAAACATCAGAGACCTTCGACGGGCTTGGTTCCGGCGGGATTTCCATCCGCATCGAGCGTGATCGCGGCAACCTTTTCCTCGGCTTCCTTGAGCTTGACTTCGCAGCGCGCCTTCAGCGCCGCGCCGCGCTCGTAGAGCTTGATCGACTGATCCAGCGCCACGTCGCCGCGTTCGAGCTGGCCGACAACGGCCTCAAGCTCCGCCATCGCCTCTTCGAAGCTCATCTCGTTCACCGGCTTGTCGGTCATTCGCCTCGCTCCATCAGAACTTCCACATGCAGGCCGACGCTGTCGGCCAGGGCTTCCAGATCATATCCGCCCTCAAGTGTCGAGACCACCCGGCCCGCGCAGCAATCGTCGGCAAGATCGCAGATGCGGTGGGTGATCCAGCCGAAATCCCCGGTCGTCCAGTGCAGCCCGGCCAGCGGATCGCGGGCATGGGCATCGAATCCGGCCGAGACCAGAACCAGCTCGGGGTTCCAGTCCTTGACCCAGGGCAGAATCTCGCCATCCCAGGCCGCCCGCATCTTGTCGCCGCCGGTGCCTTCGTGCAGCGGCACGTTCCTGATCTGCAAGTAGGCGCCGCGTTCATGGGCGGCTCCGGTGCCGGGGAAGAGCGGCATCTGGTGCGACGACGCAAAGTGAATGCGGCTTTCGTTCCAAAGCACATCCTGCGTGCCATTGCCGTGATGCACGTCGAAATCCAGCACCGCCACACGGTTCAGCCCGTGTGTTTCCAGCGCGTGGAGCGCCGCGATGGCCACGTTGGAAAACAGGCAAAACCCCATCGCCTTCGCGCGCTCCGCGTGGTGACCGGGCGGGCGCATACCGACGAAGGCGTTCCTGACCTCGCCGGCCATCACCGCATCGACCGCCGCGGTCACGCCCCCCACCGCCCGCAGCGCGGCTTCCCACGAGCCCGGCGACATGGTGGTGTCGGGGTCGATCTGGGTCCAGCCCTCATCGGGCAGGTTGTCGTGCAGCGTGTCGAAATACACTTTGGGATGTGCCCGGCGGATCATCTCCTCGGTGCCCAGCGGCGCTTCGCGCCGGTCGAGCGCGGCGAAACCGGGCGCGGCAAGAGCGGCCTCGATGGCTTTCAGCCGCGCGACCTGTTCGGGGTGGCCGGGCGGATTGACGTGATTGAGGCAGGCGGGATGGGAATAGTAGGCGGTGGTCATGGAGCGACCATGAACCTTTCGCGCGGCGGTGCCAAGATGGCGGCGTCAATTCACTGGAACCGTTAGCGCTACCATTATATAAATCAGTCAGATAAGCCCATGTGCAACCTCGCCCGTCCCGGCAGCGGGCGGCCGGGTTCAGTCCACCACCAGCATGTAACCGGACCCGCGCACGGTCTGCAGGTGGCGCGGGTTTTTCGGATCGGCCTCGACCTTGCGGCGCAACCGGGTGATCTGCACATCCACGGCGCGGGCCTTGGCGTGGAGCCCCTCCCGCCCGAGCCGGGCAACCAGCTCCCCCCGCCCGACCGGCTGCCCCGGCTTCTCGGCGAAGATACGCATGAGCTGGATCTCGGTCGCGGTAAGGCGCACCGGCGTGGCATCGTCCATCAACGCGCCGCTTTCGACGTCGAAGCTGAGCGGCCCGAGCCGCAATATGCGCGGACCCGGCGCAGGGGGTGGTGGGCGGCGGTCGAGAATCCCGTTGATCGTTTCGCACAGCGCCTTCGGCTCGAAGGGCTTGGCGATGGCGTTGGTATCCTTGGGCGCCGGTGCTCCTTTTTCGGTGAGGCAGAGCACCGGCGTGGCGAGCGCGGCGCGCAGGGTATTTGCGCCCGGCAGCTGGGCGTCGAGCAGGATCAGGTCGAATTCAAGGCCCGAAAGCAGGCGCCCGGCATGGGCTTCGTCGCGGGCGGCGCTGACGAGGAAGCCCTGGGTTTTCAGGTATTGGCGCAGGAGGTCGCGCAGGCGTTCGTCGCGGTCGATGACAAGCAGGTGGGCAGGGGCCTGCTCGGTCATTCGTCGCGATCCCGCATCGCGTTGAAATGGCGGCGTATGCTTGGGTCCATCATCGCTTCGAGTACAGTGCGGAACCCGCGCACCGCCTCCGGACCGGCCTCGCGGTACGCGCCGCGCATCCGTTCGCGCTGGACTTCGGAAAGCTCGCGCTCCAGATTCACGCCGGCTTCGGTAAGAAACAGGTTGCGCTCGCGTTTGTCGCGGGTGCCGACATGGGCTTCGACCAGGCCGTCATCCATGAGCGTGCGCAGTACGCGGTTGAGCGATTGCTTGGTGACGCCGAGGATCGACAGCAGGTTATTGACGGTGGTGCCCGGGGAGCGGTGGATGAAATGGATGGCCCGGTGATGGGCGCGGCCCAGCCCGTATTTTTCAAGGATACGATCGGGGTCGGCGGTGAAGCCGCGATAGGCGAAGAACATCGCCTCGATCCCCTGGCGGAGTTGCTCGTCGGTCAGGAAGAGAAGCTGCGGGCCGCCGGGCCCAGGTCTGTCGGTCATGCGCGCGCCTCCCTCGCGTTCGCTTTCCACTTCGTTTTATGTCAGTCTTATTGACATTCCAAGACTCAACTGGTAGCGAAACGCGGATTTCGCGAAATATTATGTCCGCTTCGGACCTTTCGCGGCAACATGTGAAAAGCCCGCAGGGCCAATGAGGAGTCTGACTATGGCGGCGTATGACGATCGCGACGGCAAGATCTGGATGGATGGCAAGCTTGTGGACTGGCGTGATGCGAAGGTACACATCCTGACCCATGCCATGCATTATGCCTCGTCGGTGTTCGAGGGCGAGCGGGCTTATGGCGGCAAGATTTTCCTCTCGCGCAAGCACAGCGAACGGCTGATCCGGTCGGGTGAAATGATCGACATGACGATCCCCTGGACCGTCGACCAGATCGAGGAGGCCAAGTATGAGGTGCTCAAGGCCAACGGGCTGACCGATGCCTATGTGCGCGCCGTTGCCTTCCGGGGTGCGGGCGAGGATATGGGCGTAAGCTCGGCGCGCAACCCGATCCGGCTTGCCGTCGCGGCCTGGGAATGGGGCAGCTATTACGGCGACGCGAAGTTCAAGGGTGCCAAGCTCGACATCTCCAAATGGAAGCGCCCGAGCCCCGAGACGATCCCGACCGCCGCCAAGGCTTCGGGCCTCTACATGATCTGCACGATCTCGAAACACGCCGCCGAGGCGAAGGGCTGTTCGGATGCGCTGTTCTTCGACTATCGCGGTTATGTCGCCGAGGCGACCGGGGCGAATGTGTTCTTCGTGAAAGACGGCGAAGTGCACACGCCGCTTCCGGATGCGATCCTGAACGGGCTTACCCGCCAGACGGTGATCGGGATGCTCAAGGATCGCGGAATCGCGGTGCATGAGCGCCATATCATGCCGGAAGAAATGGAGGGGTTCGAGCAATGCTTCCTCACCGGATCGGCGGCGGAAGTCACGCCGGTGGGCGAGATCGGCCCCTATACGTTCGAGGTTGGCACGCTGACCCGCGAGATTTCGGATGCCTACGAGAAGCTGGTGCGGAGCTGATCGCGCTTCACGCTTCCTAAAGCCTTCGCCTCTAGGGTGGCGCATAGCGCAACCCGGAGGCGGAGATGCCGCAACGCCAGCGTTTGGCCTACCTGATCCTGCTGATCGCCGTGGTGGTGATGCCCACGGCGATGTCGCTCGCGTGGTACGCGATCTCGCGCGACCCGAATCTCAGGCCGCTCGGGATCACCAAGCAGGCGCTCTATGCCTATAACGGCGGCGGCGACGGCGTGGAGATCGTGGCTGTCGTCGACTGGCCCGCGTCGGATACGGGTGAACGGTCGCGGGCGCAGCTTACGCGGGCGCTGACGGAGTCTTTTGCGGCAAAGGGGGTAGAAATCCGCATCGAGTTCCGGGCCGGGCAGGCGGCGGGCCAGGTGACCTACATTATCGGCAAGTCAGTTCTCGGCCCCTATCCCACCACCCGGGCGGCGGAGGGGATCTCGGCTGCGGTCGAGGCGTTCCGGATGTACTGACCCCGGCAATCCGAAAGGGGGAAGGGCCGGCACATAGGCCGGCCCTTCCGTGCTCCGCGAGTGTGGGATTACTGCGGGAGGACTTCTGCGGTGGGACGCGGGGTCGTCGCGGTTTCGGCCGGGAGCACCGGGGTCGTGATTTCGGGCACCGTGCCGGTGAGGCTGCCGAGGAAGGCAACGATCTGATCGGCTTCCGGGTCGCTCAGCTCTTCGCCAAGCTGGCTTTCGGCCATGATCTGCACGGCGACCTTGAGATCCCAGACCTTGCCGGAGTGGAAGTAAGGCGCGGTGACGGCCACGTTGCGCAGCGGCGCGGCGCGGAACACGTATTCGTCGTCAACCGTATCGGTGACGGCGAAGCGGCCACGGTCGCCTTCCGGCAGCACGTCGGCGCCCGGCTTTTCGATCAGGCCGAACGGGAAGTAGCCTTCGCCACCGATGTTGATGCCGGCATGGCAGGCGATGCAGCCCTTGTCGATGAACAGCTGCAGACCGGCTTTTTCGTCATCGTTGAGCGCGCCTGCGTCACCGTTGAGGTAAGCATCGAACGGCGCCGGGGTGAGCAGGGTGGCTTCAAACGCTTCGATCGCGCGCGCCATGTTGTCGAACGAGACCGAATCCGGCGCGCCGAAGGCAGCTTCGAACATCGACACATAGGCCGGCATCGAGTTCAGCGTCGCTTCGACGTTGGCCGGCGTGTTGGCCATTTCGACACCCGCCTGGATCGGGCCCTTCGCCTGCGCCTTGAGGTCGTCGGCGCGGCCATCCCAGAACTGGGCGACGTTGAACACGGCGTTCAGCACGGTCGGCGAGTTGCGCGGGCCGGCCTGCCAGCCATGACCGATCGAGGTTTCCAGGTTGTCGTCGCCGCCGGTGGTCAGGTTGTGGCACGAATAGCACGAGAAGACGCCCGAAGCCGACAGACGCGGATCGAAGAACAGCATCTTGCCGAGCTCGATCTTTTCTTCGGTGATCGGGTTGTCGGCGACGGCCGGAACCGTCGACGGGAGAGGTTTGAAGTAATCGACGGCCTCGTCCATCAGCTCATCCGCAAATGCGGGTGTGGCCAGGGCGGTGGTCGCCAGCAGAGCTACTGCAAGTCGTTTCATGTGGATCCTCCATCTAGCTTGCCGCAAGAGACAAAAAGAGCGGGTTTTCGTCGTTGACCTAGATCAATTCTAAATCCAATTCGGACCCTATGATTGACCTCGAAAGCGGCGAATCAAAGTCGCAACTTCCCCTTAACATATCGTTAAAATACAAGTTCTTAGAGGCGCTGCGCCAAGAATGGTATGTGCGGGAATCGGGGGATATATCTGCATCCTATAGATGTGCGAGACAGGATGTCGCACTCGTATGGCGGGCGGATGGGCCGCGGGTGCCTGTTGGGGTCATCGAAGCCGCGAGAGCGCCCAGTGCGCCGCGTCGGCGAGCGCCGGATCGGGGTCGTCGGCGAGCGCGGCCAGCGCCGGGGCAAGCGATGCATCGCCGGAATTTCCGATCGCGTAGGCAACGTTGCGCAGGAACCGTGCGCGACCGATCCGCTTGATCGGCGAGCCCGAAAACGTCTCACGGAACGCCGCATCGTCCAATGCCGCGAGATCGGCCAGCGGTGGCGCGGCAAGGTCGTCGCGGGCGTGGTAGCGGGCTTCCTGCGCCTTGGCGGCGTATTTGTTCCACGGGCAGGCGGCGAGGCAATCGTCGCAGCCATAGATCCGGTTGCCGAGGGCGGGGCGCAACTCTTCCGGCACCGGGCCTTTGTGCTCGATGGTGAGGTAGGAGATGCAGCGCCGTGCGTCGAGCTGGCCGGGGGCGGGGAAGGCATGGGTCGGGCAGGCATCGAGGCAGGCGGTGCAGCTGCCGCAATGGTCGCGGCCTGGCGCGTCCACCGGCAAAGCCAGCGTGGTGAAGATCGCGCCGAGGAAGAACCAGTTGCCAAGCTCGCGCGAGAGCAGGTTGGTGTGCTTGCCCTGCCAGCCGATCCCGGCGGCGGCGGCCAACGGCTTTTCCATCACCGGCGCGGTGTCGACGAAGACCTTGATTTCGGTGTCCGGCCCGGCCTCGTCGATCAGCCAGCGGCCAAGCCGCTTGAGGCGTTTCTTGACGATGTCGTGGTAATCGCGGTTCTGGGCGTAGACGCTGATCGCGCCCCGGTCGGGGTGGCGCAGCACCTCGCGCGGGTCGTGTTGCGGTGTGTAGGGTTCGGCCAGCATGATGACCGAGCGGGCCTCGGGCCAGAGCGCTGCCGGGTTGCCGCGCCAATGCATCCGTTCGGCCATCCAGCCCATGTCGCCGTGCCAGCCGTTGCCGACGAAGCTGGCGAGGCGGCCTGCGATTTCAGGCACCGCATCTGGCCGGGTGATTCCGGCCGCGGCAAAGCCTTCTTCACGGGCCCGGTCGAGAAGTTTCTGCCTGAGCGCGCCGGTCAAAAATCCAGGTCCGCATAATGCGGCGGGGGCGGGAAACCGGGCACCTGATCGGCGAGGATCGAGCGGAAGGCGGGGCGCGACTTGATCTTGGAATACCACTCGCGGACATTGGCGTTCCGGTCCCAGTCCACGTCGGAGATATAGTCGAGCGAAGACAGATGCGCGGCGGCGGCGAAATCGGCGAGGGTCATGTTGTCGCCGGCGAGCCAGCGGCGCATGTCGAGGAGCCAGCCCATATAGTCGAGGTGATACTTGATCGCCTTCGCGCCGGCCTTGACGTTGTGGCTGTCGGGATAGCCCTGGCCGGTCACCTTCTTGTTCACCCGTTCGTAGAGCAGTTTCGAGGTGACCTCGTCGTGAAACTTGTCGTCGAACCAGGTTACCAGCCGGCGCACTTCATAGCGCCCTTCGGGGTCGGTCGGCATCAGCGGCGGGTTGGGGTAGCGCTCTTCGATATATTCGTTGATCGCCGCGCTTTCGCTCAGGGTCTTGCCGCCGAGCTTGAGCACCGGCACCTTGCCCGCCGGGTTGCGGCGCAGGAATTCGGCCGACTTTTCCCAGTAGCGCTCCTCGATCAGCTCGACCTCGATCTTCTTTTCGGCCAGCGACAGGCGCACCTTCCGGCAGAAGGGCGAGAGGGGGAAGTGAAACAAGCGGTTCATGGATCGCGGTTCTCTAGATTGCCAATGGTTGTGGCGCGAAATGCCGGCGCATTCAATCCTCGAAACAGGCTGCGCGCCCGTCGAGGCGGATTGTCTCCGCCCCGTCGCGGATACTTGCCGAGCGGTTCAGGATGAATTGCGTCGGCTGGGCGGCGGAGCGGTCTTTCGGATTGGGCAGAATGGCGGCGAGCCGGGCGGCCTGATCGGCGTTCAGATCGGCGGCGGATTTGCCGAAATACTGGCGGGCCGCGGCCTCGACGCCGAACACGCCGGTGTCGAACTCGATCATGTTGAGATAGACTTCGAGAACCCGTCGCTTGCTCCAGATCAGCTCGACGATGGGGGTAATCACCGCTTCGAATGCCTTGCGCGGCCAGCTTCGGGCGGGCCAGAGATACACGTTCTTGACCGTCTGCTGCGTGATCGTGGAGGCGCCCCGGCTCTCGCCTTCGGCGATGACCTGCCGGATCGCGGTCATGTCAAAACCCCAATGCGCGCAGAAGTTCGCATCTTCCGCCGCGACCACCGCGCGGACCATCACCGGCGCGATCTCTTCAAGGTCGACCCAGTCGCGCCTGACTTCGCCAAGCCGGGCCTTCTCGGAGGCGATGTAGAGCGTCGTGGGCGGATTGACGAAGGTATAGAGCAGGGTCACCGTGAGGACGGCGGTGAAAAAGACGATCAGCGCCAGTCTCAACCAGCGCCAGACAAAGCCGGTGACGCGGCCCAGGTAGCGGCGCAGCAGCCGCCAGAGGCCGCGCAGGATGCCAAACGTCAGCGACGGCGGCCTGGTATCGTCCGGTTGTGTCATGGCTCCTTGTCCACATGCCCGCATGGCCGGTCAAGACCCGCGAACCGGCAGACCCTGGCCGATCCTGCCCGGCATCAAAGCGCGGGCCGCCGGCTTTCGCTATACTTGGGCAGTGGAAAGGAGAGAGCGATGCCCTACGATTCTGTGCCCTTCTATGACATGAACGATAACGAAACCGGCTGCTGCCCGAGGTTCAATCCCAAGGATTGGGACGGGTTGGAGTTGCACTTCGACAATAAGCTGTTCGTGCGGGCGGTGACCCATGCGGTATTTCACGTGCCGATCGACATGGGTAAGGTATTCCAGCGCGTACAGGACCATCTGGAAGCGGTGAATGCCTTCGATCCCAACGACTTCTTTATCCTGTCGAAAGATCTGGGCGCCTGGACCTCCGAGCATTTCTTCACCGCGTCGCGTGAGGTGCCGGGTGAAGACATGGTCCGGCTGTCGGGCGATTACGTGACCAAGGTGTTCGATGGTCCCTATTCGGAGGCCAAGGACTGGTACGACCAGATGAAAGCCCTTGCGGCTGCGCGCGGAAACCCTGATGGCGAGGTGTATTTCTACTACACGACGTGCCCGAAATGCGCGCAGCATTACGGGCATAATTACGTCGTCGGTTTCGCGCAGGCGTAACGCGAAGGGGGCGGCCCGAAGACCGCCCCCTGGTCATATGTGATGCGGGTTCCGGCTTACTCGGCCGGGATCGCGTCTTCTTTCAGCGAGAGCGGCGCGGCGAGGTGCGGCAGCATCTCTGTCGGGCAGATCTGGACGAAATTGCCCTTCTCGCCTTCCCAGTTTTGCAGGATCTGGTGCGCCTTCACGCTGGATGTCTCGTCTGCGTGGCGCAGGATGAGTTCCTTGAGCTCGTGTTCCCAGTGATCCACCGTCACCGGCGCGGTAACCAGCGTTTCCATGTTCAGGTAGTCGCTGGCGGTGCCGTCCGGATCGTAGACATAGGCCATGCCGCCGGTCATCCCGGCGCCGAAATTGGCGCCGATATCGCCGAGGATCACCGCGACGCCGCCGGTCATGTATTCGCAGCCGTTCGAGCCGCAGCCCTCGATCACCACCTTGGCACCCGAGTTTCGCACCGCGAAGCGTTCGCCGGCGCGGCCCGAGGCGAAGAGGTAGCCATCGGTAGCGCCGTAGAGCACCGTGTTGCCGATGATGGTGTTTTCATCGGCGACGAGCGGCGAGCACATCGGCGGGCGCACCACGATGGTGCCGCCCGACAGGCCCTTGCCCACGTAATCGTTGGCATCGCCCGACACTTCGAGCTTCAGGCCGGGCGCGGCGAAGGCCCCGAGCGACTGGCCGCAGGAGCCGGTGAGCTTCACGGTCAGGTGGTCGGGCTGCAGGTTGTTGCGCATCCCGAAATTGCGCACGATATGGCTGGAGACGCGGGTGCCGATGGTGCGGTCGGTGTTGCGCACCGCATATTGCAGCTGCATCTTCTCGCCGTCGTTCAGGAAGCGCGCGGCATCCTTCACGATCTCGGCGTCGAGCGTGTCGGGCACCTCGTTGCGCGGGCGGTCGAGATCATAGGCGATATGGTCGGTGGTATCGACCGTCACCAGAAGCGGGTTCAGATCGAGATCGTCCAGATGCGAGGCGCCACGGCTGACCTGGGTGAGCAGATCGGCCCGGCCGATCACCTCGTCCAGCGAGCGGGCACCGATCCGGGCAAGGATCTCGCGCACTTCCTGAGCGTAGAAAGTGATCAGGTTCACCACCTTGTCGGCATTGCCGGTGAACTTGGCGCGCAGGTCTTCACGTTGGGTGCAGACCCCCACCGGACAGGTGTTGGACTGGCACTGGCGCACCATGATGCAGCCCATCGCGATCAGCGCGGCGGTGCCGATGCCGAATTCCTCGGCTCCCATCATCGCCGCCATCACGATATCGCGCCCGGTGCGCAGGCCGCCATCGGTGCGCAGGGTCACGCGCGAGCGCAGGTTGTTCATCGCCAGCACCTGGTGGGCTTCGGTCAGGCCCATCTCCCACGGCAGGCCGGCGAACTTGATCGAGGTGGCCGGCGAAGCGCCGGTGCCGCCATTGGCGCCCGAGATCAGGATCACGTCGGCCTTGGCCTTGGCCACGCCGGCGGCGATGGTGCCGACGCCGGACGACGCCACCAGCTTCACCGTGACCTTGGCGCGGGGGTTGATCTGCTTGAGGTCATAGATCAGCTGCGCGAGGTCTTCGATCGAGTAGATGTCATGGTGCGGCGGCGGGCTGATCAGCGTCACGCCCTTGGTGGAGTGGCGCAGCCGGGCGATCAGATCGGTGACCTTGATGCCGGGAAGCTGGCCGCCCTCGCCGGGCTTGGCGCCCTGCGCCACCTTGATTTCCAGCTCTTCGCACTGGTTGAGGTATTCCGCCGTCACGCCGAAGCGGCCCGAGGCCACCTGCTTGATCTTGGCAGAGGGATTGTCGCCGTTCGGCTCCGGCACGAAATGCGCCGGATCCTCGCCGCCCTCGCCGGAGTCCGACTTGGCGCCGATCCGGTTCATGGCGACGTTGAGCGCCTTATGCGCTTCCGGCGACAGTGCGCCGAGCGACATGCCGGGGGTGACGAAGCGCTTGCGGATCGCGGTGATGCTTTCCACCTCTTCGAGCGGAATCGGCGTGCCGAGCGGCTTGATGTCGAGCATGTCGCGCAGATGGATCGGCGGATTGGCCTGCATCATCGCGGAATACTTCTTCCACATCTCGAAGCTGGCACGGTCGCAGGCCGATTGCAGCAGGTGCATCGCCTGAGCGCCCCAGGCATGGGCTTCGCCGCCTTTGCGGGCCTTGTAGAAGCCACCGATGGGCAGCACGTTGGTGCCCTGCGCGCGCCAGCCTTTTGCGTGGATTTCCACCAGCTTCTTCTGGATGCCGCCAACGCCGATGCCCGAGATCCGCGAGGTCATGCCGGGGAAGAACTCGTGCACCATCGCGCGCGAGAGGCCCACGGCCTCGAAGTTGAGGCCGCCACGGTAGGACGAAACCACCGAAATCCCCATCTTCGACATGATCTTGAGCAGGCCCTGGTCGATCGCTTCGCGATAGCCGCGCACCGCGTCGGTGAGCGTCATGTCGAGCAGGCCGCGTTCGATCCGGTCGGCAAGGCTGTCTTCAGCGAGGTAGGCGTTCACCACCGTCGCGCCGCAGCCGATGAGCACCGCGAAGTAATGCGGATCAATCGCCTCGGCCGAGCGGACATCGAGCGAGGTGAAAGTGCGCAGGCCCTGGCGGGTCAGCCAGGAATGCACCGCGCTGGTGGCGAGGATCATCGGCATCGGCACGCGATCTTCGTTCTGGAGCATGTCGGAGAGCACGATATGGCCGGCGCCGGAGCGCACCGCGTCTTCGGCCTCCTCGCGAATGCGGGTCAGCGCGTCGCGCAGCGCCGTCGGTCCGCTATCGGCGGGGAAGGTGCAGTCGATCTCGGCCATCGGCGCGGTGAAATGGGTGCACAGTTCCTCAAATTGTGCGTTCCCGACAAAGGGGCTTTCGAGCACGAGGATCTGGGTCTGTGCGCCGACCTCGTCGAGCACGTTCTTGAGGTTGCCGAACCGCGTCTTGAGGCTCATCACGCGGTATTCGCGCAAGGAGTCGATCGGCGGGTTGGTGACCTGGCTGAAGTTCTGCCGGAAGAAGTGCGAGAGGTTGCGATACTGGTTCGACAGAATCGCCGCAGGGGTATCGTCGCCCATCGAGCCGATGACTTCTTTGCCGTCCTCGGCCATCGGCGCGAGCACCTGTTCAAGATCTTCGAGCGTGTAGCCCGCCGCGATCTGGCGCTTGCGCAGCTCGGCGCCGGAGAAAAGCTGCTTCTCCTCGACGCGCGACAGGTCTTCCTCGATGTCGTTGATGTGCTGGACCGCATCGCCAAAGGGGCGCGAGGCGGCGAGCTTGTCCTTGATCTCGCTGTCGTGGAACAGCAGGCCCTCTTCCATATCGACGGCAAGCATCTGGCCGGGGCCGAGCGCGCCTTTCTCGATCACGGTGGCTTCATCGGTGGGCACCATGCCCGCTTCGGACCCGGCGATCATCAGCCCGTCGCCGGTGACGACATAGCGCATCGGGCGCAACCCGTTGCGGTCGAGCCCGGCGCAGACCCAGCGGCCATCGGTCATCGCCAGCGCGGCGGGGCCGTCCCACGGCTCCATGGTGGAGTTGGCGTAGGAATACATGTCGGCCCAGGCTTTCGGCATGTCGCCGGTCTGCTTCGACCAGGCTTCGGGCACGAGCATGACCTTGGCCATCGGTGCCGAGCGCCCGGCGCGCACCAGCACCTCGAACACCGAGTCGAGCGCCGCCGAGTCCGAGCTGCCATGCGGCACGATCGGCTTGATCTCCTCCGCCAGATCGCCAAAGGCCGACGACGCCATGCGGATCTCGTGGCTCTTCATCCAGTTGAGGTTGCCCTTCAGCGTGTTGATCTCGCCGTTATGGGCGAGCATGCGGAACGGCTGGGCCAGCCACCATTGCGGGAAGGTGTTGGTCGAATAGCGCTGGTGATAGATCGCAAAGGCGCTTTCGAAGCGTTCGTCCATCAGGTCGGGGTAGAACACGGCGACCTGTTCGGCGAGCATCATGCCCTTGTAGATGATCGAGCGGCAGGACAGCGAGGCGAGGTAGAGTTCGCGCACGCCCTGCGATACCGCAGCCTTCTCGATCCGGCGGCGGATGACGTAAAGTTCGCGCTCGAAGGTTTCCTCGTCCACGCCCTTGGAGTTCGAGATGATGATCTGTTCGATCTCGGGCCGCGTCGCGTTCGCCTTTTCGCCGAGGCAGGCGATGTTCACCGGCACACCGCGCCAGCCATAGATGTAATAGCCGAGCTTGAGCACCTCGGTTTCGACGATGGTCCGGCAGGTTTCCTGCGCGCCGAAATCGGTGCGGGGCAGGAAGACCTGACCCACGGCGATCTGCTCTTCCGGGCGTGGCTCGTGGCCGGTGCGGCGGATCTGGTCGTGGAAGAAGGCCTGCGGGATCTGCACATGGATACCCGCGCCGTCGCCGGTCTTTCCGTCGGCGTCGACGGCGCCGCGGTGCCAGACCGCCTTCAGCGCGTCGATGCCGTTTTCGACCACCTTGCGCGACGGCTTGCCGTCGATCGACACGACGAGGCCGACGCCGCAGGAGGCGTGTTCGTGCTCTTCGCGATACATGCCATTCTCGGCAAGCCAGGCGCGGCGGGCTTCTTCTTCGGCCATCCAGCTATCGTCATACTTGGTCATGGTCGGTCTCCATCGCGGGAAAATCGTCGGGGGTGGGCAGGATGGGCGCGGTCAGCGCGGCGTCCTGCCGGGTGCATTCGTAAAGCGGCGTGGTCAGGCCAAAGCCGGCCTCGCCGGGGCGGATGATGTCGAGCGGGCTGCTGTCATACTCGGCCTCGCTGCCGTCTTCGCCGAAGACGGTCTCGGTGCCGAGAAAGAAATGCCCGAGCTCGCGGGAGAAATACTGCATCCCCTGCGCGCGGTACTCGGACTGGCCTTGCTCGCCCATGATTTCAAGCCGCGTGCGCACGAGGTCGAGGGTGTAGCCGTCGATCTCGGTTGTCTCGCCGGTGAGCATATCGGCCCCTGTCACGCGGATATCGTAGGTTGCGTCCGGCTCCGAACGCCGCATCGCGAAATCGTAGGTGTCGATCCCGGTATCGAGCAGCGTCGCCACGTCGATCGGGTCATTGGCCGGAGGCAGGTATTCTTCGCGCGAGCTGTCCCACGAATAGGCGCTTTCGATCCATTGGTAGCTCCGGCTGTAGTTCACCAGCGCTTCCAGCCCTTCCGGGCCGAACGAGGCTTCGGAGAAGTCGCCGTCCGGCGCGACATCGCAGCGCCACAGGAGCGAGACGCTGCATCCCTTGCTCTGCACGGTCAGAAAGGCTTCGCAGCCGGCAGGCAAGGGGAAGTCGGCCGCCGCTGCCGGGGTGGCGAGCAATATCGCAAGGGTGGGCCCGAGGAGGGCCCGCCCTGCCCCGTGGCCGGGGCGATATGCGAAGATGCGTGCGGTCATGGCGTCGTCATCGTTGTTCTGCCGGTGTGTGGATCATTCCGCTGCAACGGCCTGCGCCGCCTTGAAATCGGCAAGGATCGCGCTGGCGGAGTCGCGCCCGTCCTTGATCGCCCAGACCACCAGCGAGGCGCCGCGCACGATGTCGCCCGCGGCGTAGACATCGGCAAGAGACGTGGCCCCGGTGCGGAAATCGGCCTGAACGGTGCCCCAGCGGGTCACCGGCAGTTCGGGTTCGGCCCAGGCTTCGGGCAGGTCTTCCGGCTCGAAGCCGAGCGCCTTGATCACCAGATCCGCCTCTTCGGTGTAGTCCGAACCTTCGATCGGCTCGGGGCTCTGGCGGCCCGAAGCGTCGGGATCGCCGAGGCGCATCTTCTGCACCACCACGCCGCTCACCGGCTCGCCGGAAAAAGCGACGGGGTTGGAGAGCCAGACGAAATCCACGCCCTCCTCTTCGGCATTCGCCACCTCGCGCTGCGAGCCGGGCATGTTGGCGCGGTCGCGGCGGTAGAGGCATTTGACGCTGGTGGCGCCCTGGCGGATGGCCGTGCGCACGCAGTCCATCGCCGTGTCGCCGCCGCCGATCACCACCACCTTCTTGCCTTTGGCGTTGAGCGTGCCGTTGTCGTACTCTTCCACCTCGTCGCCAAAGCCGACCTTGTTGGAGGCGATCAGGTAGTCGATGGCGCGCACGATGCCGGTGGCGCCGGAACCCGGCCCCCTGAGATCGCGCGTCTTGTAGACGCCGTTGGCGATCAGCACTGCATCGTGCTGGCCACGGATCGCCTGGAACGAAATGTCTTCGCCGACGTTGCAGTTCATCACGAATTTCACGCCGGCTTTTTCGAGCTGGTCGACACGGCGCATCACCACGTCTTTCTCCAGCTTGAAGCCGGGGATGCCGTAGGTGAGCAGCCCGCCGGCGCGGTCGTGGCGGTCATAGATCGTCACCTGCACACCGGCGCGGCGCAGCACGTCGGCGGCGGCGAGGCCCGCCGGGCCGGCGCCGATGATGCCCACGCTCTCGCTGCGGTCGGCGAGCGGCACGATATCCTCGACCCAGCCCTGCTCCCAGGCCGTGTCGGTGATGTATTTCTCGACCGAGCCGATGGTCACGGTGCCGTGGCCCGATTGCTCGATCACGCAATTGCCTTCGCAAAGCCGGTCCTGCGGGCAGATGCGGCCGCAGATCTCGGGGAAGGTGTTGGTGGCCTGGCTCAGCTCATAAGCTTCCTTGAGCCGGCCCATCGCCGTCATCCGCAGCCAGTCGGGGATGTTGTTGTGCAGCGGGCAGTGCGATTGGCAATAGGGCACGCCGCATTGCGAGCAACGCGATGCCTGTTCCGCCGCCTTCGCTTCGGCGAATTCCGCGTAGATCTCGTTGAAATCGTGGTTGCGCACATCCGCCGCCCGCTTCTCGGGCATGTCACGGCCGATATCCACGAATTTCAGCATCGGCTGCTTGGCCATCTTTCCGCCTCCGTATACCTTTGGAGCGCCTCTTTAGCAGGGTTGGTGAAAAAGAAAAGGCAAAAGTGCTGACCTAAAATCGCGCCAAATTGGCACATGCTGCGGAAATTCGATGGCAGAAGCCCGAGATAAGGTCAGTAATTATGACTAATATCACGTGAAGGTGCAGAAAAACAAGGCGATTTCGCCAGGCGAAAAACGAATCAACACGTGACTGAAGCGGTCAGACCACCAGGCCCATCGCGGCCAGGCCCAGCAAGACCCCGCCGAAAACGAGCCGGTAGATGGCAAATGCCGTAAACCGGTGTGACTGGATGAAGCCGAGCAGCCATTTGACCGAGATGAATGCGGTAACCGTTGAAACGACGAAGGCAACGCCAAGTGCCGTCCAGTCTTCATTCACGCCGCCGCTGCCGATCTGCTTGAAAAGCTCATAGCCGCTCGCCGCATACATGGTCGGGATGCCGACGAGAAAGGCGAACTCGGTTGCCGCCGCGCGGTTCGAGGTGCCCAGCAGCATCGCGGCGAAGATCGTGGCGCCGGAGCGCGATGTGCCGGGAAAGATACCGGCGATGATCTGCGCCACGCCAACAGCGATGGCGACCCGCCACAGGATGACGGCGCGGTCTTCCTGCTTGCCGGCCAGCCATTCCGCCACGATCATCCAGACCCCGCCCAGCACCAGCGCCCAGGCGACCGGCTGCACCGTGGTGGGCAGTTCGAAGCCCAGCCTCTTGACCACGAGGCCGAGCACCGCCGTGATGAGGAAGGCGACGGTGAGCTTGAGCAGATAGTCCCGGTTTTCGGGATCGTTCCAGCCGGTGAGAAGGCCGACGATCCGCTTCCAGTAGATCAGCGTCACCGCCAGGATCGCCCCGGCCTGGATCACGATATTATAGGTGTCGGACCGGGCGCCCAGCCATTGCTCCGCAAGCAGCAGGTGGCCGGTGCTTGAAATCGGCAGAAACTCGGTCACCCCCTCGATCACGCCAAGGAGCAGGTCGGGCCAATAGGTCACTACATCATGCTCCGTTTATGGCGCTGGGGAGGGGTGGGCCGGTCAGACTTTCAGGTTCTTCGCCGATGCCTTGATTGCCGCATACTGGCCCGAGACGCGGAAACGCCACAGATAGCCCGGCAGCACGGTCGACATCGCATGTGGGTCGATCCCCAGAGTGTCGAAGCCTTTCGCACCGTCGCTGACCACATTGTCATGCGCCAGCGTTCTCACCTGATCGACGGTGAGCGGCGATCTGATCAGCCCGCCGGAAAGCGATTGCCAGAGGTCGAACCACCAGGCGAAGAACCGGGCGAGGCCGAAGGGCAGGTTCACGATCAGACGGCGGCGTTCGATGATCGCCAGCATGTCCTGCATCAGCGTGCGGAAGGTCTTAACGTCCGGACCGCCAAGCTCGTAGATGCCCGGCTTTGCCGCGCCGGTCGCGCCCATTTCGGCCGCCTCGGCCACATCCTCGACGAAGACGGGCTGGAATTTCGTGTTGCCGCCGACGATGGGCAGCACCGGGCTCAGCCGGGTCATACCGGCGAAACGGTTGAAGAACTGGTCTTCGAGGCCAAAAATCACCGACGGACGCAGGATCACCGCGTTGGGGAAGTGCCCAAGCACGCCCGCCTCGCCCAGCCCCTTGGTGGTGGCATAGAGCGAGTCCGCCGCCGGATCGGCGCCGATGGCGGAGATATGCACGAGCGTGGCAACGCCCCGCGCCGCGGCGAGCCGGGCGATGCGCTCGGCTGCTTCGTGCTGCACGGCGTCGAAGTTGTTCTTGCCGCCCTTGTCGAAGGTGCCCACGCAGTTGATCACCGCATCGGCCCCGTCCATCGTCTGCATCACCGAGGCTTCGTTGCGCACATTGCACAGCACCGGCTCGACCTGGCCGACCGCGCCATAGGTGCGCACATAGAGCGCCTCGTTCGGCCGCCGCACGGCGACCCGCACCCGCCAGCCCGCACGCGCCATCCGGTGGGCGATATAGCGCCCGACAAAACCCGATCCGCCATAGATGGTCACAAGTTTCGACATGCCCGTCTCCCCGGTTTTACCGGGTCCCTGAATAGCCCCGTGTCCCGCATGGGACAAGGCGCAAACGCCCTGAAACCTTTTGGCGCGAATCCCGTTGACACGCCCGGCGGCTGGCCTTACATCGCGGCTCCACGCACCTGTGCCCAGGTGGCGGAATTGGTAGACGCGCTGGTTTCAGGTACCAGTGACTTAACGGTCGTGGAGGTTCGAGTCCTCTCCTGGGCACCATTTCCCCTGATATGACACAGCTTTGCGCCGGCGCCCGGTGGCCCGCTCCGTGAACCTTCAGCCGGTTTGGTCCGGGAGGCTGCCGATGGCTTTTCGCGCAAGGCGCAGGAAGGTCTGGCGCTCCGCGTCATCGAGGCCGGTGAGGATTTCTTCCTGCAAGGCGGTGACCACGGGCAGGATCTCGTCCAGAACCTCCTGACCCCGGTCCGTCAGCCGGACCTCGCGCGCGCGCCGGTCTCGTTTGGAGACGTTGCGCGCGACGAAGCCCTTCTGCTCCAGCCGGTCGATCACGCCGCCGATGGTGGCGCGGTCATAGGCGATATGGGCGGCGACGCTGGCCTGGTCGATCCCCGGATGGGTGGCGATTGCATCCATCGCGGCGAACTGCACGGGGGTGAGGTCGAGCCCGGCTTCCTGCATGTGCTGAGAGAAGACATGCGTCGAAACCTGGTTCAGCCGCCGAATCAGATGCCCGGCCATTCCGTGCGCTTTCATCGCGGCCCTCCCCTTGGTGATCCGCCTAAACCTATGTGATAACGGTATCTTCTGGAAAATAGTTTGTATACATATTTTCCGTTGACCGCAAATAGTAAGTATAGCTATTAATTGCTGCACCGAAACAGGAGCCTTTGCGGCGCGCGACAGGGAGGAACGAGGATGCAATTCTATGTGGACGGTTTTCGGGGCGGTGATCCCGATATCAAGAACGCAGCCGCCTGCCGGCGGGATCGCGGGCCGCATGCGCCGCTGCCCGAAAAGGTCGATGTGCTGATCGCCGGCACCGGGCCAGCGGGCCTGTGCCTCGCCGCGCAGCTTGCCCAGTTCCCCGAGATCGAGACGATGATCGTCGAGCGCGATCCGCGCAACATCTCGAAGGGTAAGGCGGACGGCATCAATACCCGCACGATGGAGATGTTTCAGGCCTTCGGCTTCGCCGAGAAGGTGAAGCGCGAAAGCTACTGGGTGAATCAGACCAATTTCTGGATGCCCGACCCCGACAACAAGGGCCATATCAAGCGCATCGGCCGGGTGCAGGACGTTGCCGATGACAGCTCCGAGATGCCGCATATCCTGATCAACCAGGCCCGGCTGCACCAGTTGTTCCTCG
The DNA here is from genome assembly GCF_027923545.1 of Sinisalibacter aestuarii. Lineage (GTDB taxonomy): Bacteria > Pseudomonadota > Alphaproteobacteria > Rhodobacterales > Rhodobacteraceae > Sinisalibacter > Sinisalibacter aestuarii. The sequence goes on from NZ_BROH01000001.1 coordinate 507,424, forward strand.
ACGTGATGAAGAATGCGCCCACGCGGCTTGAGCCGGATTACAGCCTTGCCGTGCGCGATCTCACCGTCGACCCCACCGCTGACGAATACCCGGTGACCGTTACGCTCGAAGATACCGGCGTGAACTGGGGCCAGACCCATACCGTGCGCGCCAATTACGTGGTCGGCTGCGACGGGGCGCGCTCGGCCGTGCGCAAGGCCATTGGTGGCGAGCTGCATGGCGACGCGGCGCATCAGGCCTGGGGCGTGATGGACATTCTCGCCAATACCGACTTCCCCGATGTGCGCCAGAAATGTCTGATCGCCTCGGAAAACGAGGGCAACATCCTGATCCTGCCGCGCGAGGGTGGCTATCTGTTCCGCATGTATGTGGAACTGTCCAAGCTCAACCCCGATGAGCGGGTGGCCGAGCGCGGCTTCACGCAGGACGACATGATCGCCGCCGCCAACCGGATCATGGCCCCCTATACGATCGACGTGAAAGAGGTGGTCTGGTGGTCGATCTACGAGATCGGCCACCGGATGACCGACCGGTTCGACGATGTGACCGAAGGCGAAGACCGGGCGCCGCGCGTGTTTACGGCGGGCGATGCCTGCCACACCCACAGCCCGAAAGCCGGGCAGGGGATGAACGTTTCGATGCAGGACACGTTCAATCTCGGCTGGAAGCTGGCGCATGTGCTGCAGGGCCGGGCCGATGCGCGCCTGCTTCACTCCTATTCCGCCGAGCGCTGGGCGGAGGCGAAGCGGCTGGTCGATACCGACCACGAATGGGCGCGGATCATGTCGGCGCCGCCGGGCGAAAGCATGCTCGACGAGGGTGGCGAGCCGCGCATCGTCAGCCAGTTCAAGGCCAACCTCGAATTTACCGGCGGCCTTGCAGTGAAATACAACGAATCCGCCCTGATCGCTCCGGCGACCCATCAGGCGCTGGCGACGGGCGAAGAGATCGGCCGCCGCTTCCATTCGGCGCCCGTGGTGCGGGTGGCGGATGCCAAGCAGATGCAGCTTGGCCATGTCGCCGAGGCCGATGCCCGCTGGCGCATCTATGCCTTTGCCGGGGCGGGCGATGCGGGCGGTGACGGTTCGGCGATCCGCAAGCTGGCCGACTGGCTGGAGCGCGATCCGGCCTCGCCGGTGGTCAAATACACCCGCAAGGACGAAGACATCGACGGGCTGATCGACCTGCGGGCGGTGTTCCAGCACACCTTCGACGAACTCGACTACAGCCAGATGCCGTCGCTCCTGAAGCCGACGAAAGGCGCGCTCGGCGTGCAGGACCATGAGAAGGTCTTCTGCCTCGATCACAAGGGTCTGGGCGACATCTACGACATGCGCGGGATCGACCGGGAGAAGGGCTGCATGATCGTGGTGCGGCCCGACCAGTACATCGCCAACATTCTGCCGCTGGACGGCTACGACGAGCTGGCGGCGTTCTTTGGCGGAATTCTGGTTCCGGCAACCTGAGGCCCGCCTCGGCCAGCGCTACGGTACGGCGCCCGGAGATCGGGCGCCGTTCTGCATTGGGTCACTTGGGCCCACAGGCCCGTGACGGACATTTCGTCGCACAGGCAATGTTCAGAAATCCGAACACCACCTCCAAATATCGGAAATTGTCTGATAGGGTGGACCAATATATTATCGTCGGAATGGGGGGAATCGCCGGGTTCCGGCAGTGGTTGCGCCGAATATTTTCCCATATATGGAATACATTAGCGGCATGGCGCCGGGGTCGGCGTGGGATCGGCGCTTCGCAATCGTCAATAGCCGGGCCGGATCCCCTGTGCCGCGATCGTGAAAGATGCCGGCGGGGAACGCGGGTTGACGGCAGCGGCGAACGGCCTCATCCAGAGCCGCGATTGGATTTAGGGGTCTGCCATGCGCGCGCGCCCGGTCAGGGTCGCAGCGCCGGTGGCGGCAAGCTTGGAGAAGTGGACGGGGCCTGACGGCCTGTCCGGGGACTAGCAATCAACCCAGGGAGAAACGCAATGGGTATCTTCGCAAAACTCAACGGGGCGGCGCTTGCGCTTGGCATGATCGCCACGGCTGCGCATGCGACCGAACTGAAGCTGGCGGATTTCCAGCCGCCTACCCACTTCGTGGTCGACAATGTCTATACCCCCTTCGCCGAAGCCGTCTCGGCGGCGACGGGCGGCGACGTGACCGTGAAGGTGTTCATGGGTGGCGAACTGGGGCCGGGCCCGGCCGAGCAATATAATCGCGTGGTCGATGGCGTGGCCGATATCGCCTTCAGCCTGCCGGGCTACACCGCCTCGAACTTCCCGATGACGCTGCTGACCGAACTGCCCGGCGTGATCGACGCCGAGACCGGCACCAGCCGCATCCTGGCCAATATCGACATGCTGTCGGATGAATACCGCCGCGTGGTGCTGGTGGGCCTGTGGAACAACGCGCCCAACCTGCTGCTCATGGCCGAGAAGCCGGTGCACAGCATGGACGACCTCGCCGGGCTCAACATCCGCGTGCCCTCGCGCAATGCCGGCCTGATCGTGCAGGCCTGGGGCGCCAACCCGGTTTCGATGCCGGCGCCGGAAATCTACAACGCGATGCAAACCGGCGTGCTTGATGGCGCGATGATCGACGCCACCGCGCTTGGCGCGTTCAAGCTCGGCGAAGTCACCACATACGTGACGCAGGGCATGGATACGACGATTTCGGACTTCTTCATGATCATGAACCGCGATGTGTTCAACGATCTCGACGAGACCGCGCAGGCCGCCATTCTCGAAGCCGGCCAGGCTGCCTCGCTCAACGGTAACGCTGCCTGGCTCGGCGTTGCCGGCGGCGCGCTCGACGGGTTCGGCGCGACCGAGGGCAAGGAAGTGATCACCCTCTCCGACGAAGAAGCCGCCAGGTTCAACGCAGCCTCCGCCGAAGCGGTGACCCAGATCCTCGCCGAGGCCGAAGCCGCCGGGATGCCGGCGCAGGCTTTCGTGGACGCCCTGAAGGCCGACTGAGCGAGATGCGCTTTACCTCAATACCGGCCTGGTCGAACCTGTTCGGCCGGGCCACTCTGGTCCTCGCCTGGGTAGCGGGGGCCTTCCTGCTTTTCATGATGGCGCTGATCGCCAGCGCCGTGATCATGCGCTACGTGGTCGGGCAGCCCATTCTTGGCGTGAACGAGATCGTTCAGCTCACCGCGGTTGCGATTGCGATGCTCGCCCTGCCTTACGCGACGCATGAAAGCATCCATGTGCGCGCCGATCTGTTCGATCCGGCGCTTGGCCGCTGGGGGCGCTTCATCGGCGATATCATAACCCGCATCCTGTCGATCGTGACGCTGTGGTATCTGGTTGGCCGCGCCTGGGCCAAGGCGCTGGACGCGCATGAGTTCGGCGACAGTACCAATATGCTGAACATGCCGATCTGGCCGTTCTATGGCTTGCTGACCCTCGGCATGGCCCTGTGCATCGTGATTTTCGCACTGCAGCTTGCCACCGTCATCACGACCGGGCGGCCTTTCGGAGAGCGCAAGAATGACTGACCTTTCCCTGGGCATACTCGGTTTCGTCGGCTTGTTCGCCCTGATGGTCCTGCGTACTCCGGTGGCCTTCGCCATGTTGCTGACCGGCTTCTTCGGCACCTGGATTCTGGAAGGATTGCGGCGCGCCAGCGCTGTGCTGATGACCGAGTCCTATTCGGCGGTGGCGAATTATTCGCTGATCGTTATCCCGATGTTCATCCTGCTCGGCAACGTCGCTGCCGCCAGCGGCTTCTCGCGCGGGCTCTACGATGCGGCACATGCCTGGGTTGGCCGGTTTCGCGGCGGACTCGCCTCGGCATCGGTGATCGGCTGTGCCGCGTTTTCGGCGGTATCCGGCTCGTCCGTCGCCACGGCGGTGACCATCGGCAAGGTTGCCCTGCCGGAGATGAAGCGGCTGGGCTACGGCCCGGCGCTCTCGACCGGGTCGATTGCCGCAGGCGGCACGCTCGGCTTTCTGATCCCGCCTTCGACCGGCTTCGTGATCTACGCAATCCTGACCGAAGAATCGATTGGCCGGCTGTTCATGGCGGGGATTCTGCCGGGGTTTCTGATGATGACGCTGTTCATCGGCGCGATCTGGGTGATGACATTGCGCAACCCCGAGGCCGGTCCGCGCGGCGAGGCGGTGCCGTTCACCCAACGTTTCGCGCTGCTCCTGAAAGCCGCGCCGCTGATCACCGTCATCGTGGTTTCGATCGGGGGCATCTATCTCGGTGTCTTCACCCCGGTGGAAGCCTCGGGCATCGGCGCCGGGCTGACCATTCTGCTGGCCTTCGCCACCCGCAGCCTGTCGCTGTCGGGGCTTGGCAAGGCTGTGCTCGAAACCGTCGCCACTTCGACGATGCTCTACATGATCGTGATCGGGGCGAACGTGCTGAACCCGTTCCTCGCGCTCACGGGCATTCCCGAGGGGCTTGGCAATGGCCTCGCTGCGCTGGGCCTCGGCCCCTATGGCACGCTGATCGTGATCCTGCTCAGCTATCTCGTGCTCGGCATGTTCCTCGACGGGCTGGCGATGCTGGTGATCACCGTGCCGATCTACTTCCCGGTGATCATGGCGCTTGGCTTCGACCCGATCTGGTTTGGCGTCGTGGTGGTCATCGTCGTCGAGATGGGGATGATCACGCCGCCGGTCGGGCTCAACGTTTTCGTGGTCCGCAACGTGGCTCAGAACGTGGCGCTTCGCACCGTGTTCCGGGGTGTCACGCCGTTCCTGATCGCGATGATCCTGTGTCTTGCGCTGATCATCTCGATCCCCGATATCGCGCTGCTGATCCCGAACTCGATGTTCTAGCAGGGCACGCCGGTGGCGGGCGATGCGTCGCCCGCCTTCCGGCGTGACCCGCGCTGGCTTGGGTGCTATGCCGGTCCGGTGCCCCGGCAAAAGGATAGCTTGCGATATGACGACACATTCGGGCGCTGCGCCACTTAGCTGTTTCAAGGTCTACGATATCCGCGGAAAGCTGGGGGAGAACCTCGATGAGGAGATCGCCCGCCGGATCGGCGCGGCTTTCGCGGTGGCGCTCGGGGCAAAGCGCGTGGTGCTCGGCCGCGACATTCGGGCCTCGTCCGAGAGCCTCGCGGCGGCGGTGGCCGAGGGGCTGACCGCGCAAGGCGCCGACGTGCTCGATCTGGGCCTGTCCGGCACCGAAGAGATGTATTTCGCCACCACGCATTTCGCGGCGGATGGCGGGATCTGCGTCACCGCCTCGCACAATCCGATGGATTACAACGGGATGAAGATGGTCAAGGCCGGCTCGGCGCCGCTGGACCCGGCAACCGAACTGAGCCGGGTGAAGGCGCTGGCCGAGGCGAATGACTTTGCGGCCGCGCCGGCGCCGGGCAAGGTGCGCCCCGCCGAGGGTGCGCGCGCGGCTTATGTGGAGCGGGTGATGTCCTTCGTGGATGTCTCGGCGCTGCGCCCGCTCAGGCTGCTGGTGAATGCCGGCAACGGTGCGGCGGGGCCGACCTTTGACGCGATCTGGGAGCGCCTCATCGCGGCGGGTGCGCCCCTGACCGTAGAGCGGCTCTATCACGAGCCGGACGGATCGTTCCCCAACGGTATCCCGAACCCGCTCTTGCCGGAAAACCAGCCGCCCACCGCCGACGCCGTGCGCGCGACCGGCGCCGATATCGGGATCGCCTGGGATGGCGACTTCGACAGGTGCTTTCTGTTCGATCGCGAGGGCCATATCGTGGCCGGGGAATACGTGGTGGGCCTGCTCGCCGAAGCGTTTCTGGCCAAGGAGCCGGGTGCTTCGATCGTGCACGATCCCCGGGTGGTCTGGAACACGCAGGACATCGTCGCGCAGGCGGGCGGCACGGCGGTGCAGACGCGCACCGGCCACGCCTTTCTGAAGCAGGCGATGCGCGAGACCGGGGCGGTTTATGGCGGCGAGATGAGCGCGCATCACTATTTCCGCGATTTCGTGGCCTGTGACAGTGGCATGATCCCCTGGCTTTTGGTGATCGAGCTGATGAGCCGGCGCAACCAGCCGCTGTCCGAACTGGTGGGCGGGATGCGGGCGGCCTTCCCCTCGTCGGGTGAGATCAACTTCCGTGTCGACGATGTGGCCAGGGCCCGGGCGCGGGTTGAGGCCGCCTTCGGCAACGCGGCGCAGAGCCGCGACGAGACCGATGGCCTGTCGCTCGGCTTTGGCACCTGGCGGTTCAATCTGCGTGCCTCCAACACCGAACCGCTGTTGCGCCTGAACGTCGAGGCACGGGGCGATGCGGCGCTGGTGTCGCAGAAGGTTGCGGAGTTGGCGGCGCTGATCGAGGGCTGAGCGCGGTCAGATCAGGAGGTCGGCATGCGAGATGTCGGCCAGATCCGCGCCGTGAATGATGATCCGCGTGCCGTGGTAGTCGAATTCCACCTGCAGATCGTTGGCGGTGCCGAGTTCCGAGAAATGGGCCACGGCCTGGTTCTTCGTCGAGAAACCGAAATCGGAGAGCGCAATCCGATCGGTCCTGTCCTCGAAGTCGGTGATCGTCGCCTCGCCCTGATCCGGACGAAAGACGAAGGTATCCGCCCCGAACGCGCCGGTGAGCGTGTCGGTCCCCGCCCCCGCGCTCAGGCGGTCCCTGCCCCAGCCGCCCCAGAGTTGGTCATTGCCGTTGCCGCCATAAATCACATCGTGCCCGCCCCGGCCGTAGATCACGTCGTCGCCGGGCCGGCCACGCAGCACGTTGCGAATGCTGCTGCCGAAGATGGTATCGTCCTGATTGCTTCCCAGAACGTTTTCGATGCTGAAGAAGCGGTCATTGCCCATTGCGAATTGTTCGTCGGTGGTGCCGATATCGACGGTTACGCCGGTCAGCGACAGGCCGAAACCTACCGTGTCGCGCCCGTTGCCGCCGCGAAATTCATCGTCGCCCCAGTAGTTGATGAAGCGGTCGCTGCCCTTGCCGCCACGGGCCATGTTGAAGCCGTCGCCGAGCATGAACCAGTCGTTTCCCTTCCGGCCATAGGCGATGTCGTCATAGTCGCGGCCAAAGAGCCGGTCGTTGCCGGCGCGTCCGTCGAGGATGGATTCGGTGTTCGTGCCAAGGAGCTTGTCGGCCTGGCCGGAGCCGGTGAGGTGGAAGATGTGCTGCCGGTCGTCGAACCACCAGTCCCAGTCGGGCCGCACCGCGCGGGGATTGCCGTAGATGTAGGTGAGCGCGTCGATATCCAGATGCGCAAGCGCCTGATCGTTCACCCCGTTCGAGGTGTAGGACATCAACGTATGGTCCTGGTTGTCGAGCCGGGCGACAAGCTGCAGCTCGCCGTCGAAAGGATGTTTCAGCCCCATCGCATGGCCGAGTTCATGCAGGATCGTCTCATAGGAGTAGCTGCCGGGGGCATAGTTGCCGGCGCTGTCGATCACGAGATAGCCCGATGAGGTGAAATCGCGCTCGCCGATGCCGTAATTCGCCCAGCCGCCCCAGTCGGACCCTTCGGCGTTCATCACCATGAGCATCGCGTCGCTTGGTTTGTCGACCTCGACGAAGTGAATGCCGGTAACCTTCGCGTAATGGGCGATGGCCTTGCGGAAACTGGCCTGTTGGGCGGCGGTAAAGGCCGAGTAGCCGTTGTTTTCGTAGGGCTGATACTGGTCGAGGGTGGGAACCTCGCTGTTGGTCAGGAACGCATAGGTCACGAAAACCGGCGTGCCGGTTTTCGTCATCCCGTTCCAACGATAGTCGGACAGGAGCGCGCGATAATCACTGACCAATTCCATTCCGTGGCCTTTGTGGAACGCAGAGAGGTTCCGCGATACTGACCCAAGACTCACTTTGATAAGGAATCCCGGGAATCAACAAGCCGACAATATGATATTCTTTGGACACCGTTGCATGATGATCTGCGACGAAGTGCAAACTTTACCCGTGGCAAAAAACGAGCGACACTTGGCGCGGGAGGAATGCAACATGTCTGGTCAGAGCCCGCAACGGCTTCGGAACATGAAAGAATTCTCCGAAGTTACCGGCCTTTCGCGGCCAACGGTTTCCAAATATTTTCACGATCCGGCAAGTGTCCGGCCTTCGACGCGCGCGAAGATCGAAACCGCGCTCAAGAAATACGATTACTTACCGAACTTCCTCGCGGTCAACCAAAACCGGCGCAACCCCAAGACAGTGGGAATCATCGTGCCGCATCTGGTGGATCCATTCTATGCCGAACTGGTCGGGCGAATCGAACGGGAGTGCATCGGCAGGGGCTACTCGGCGATCATTCAGAGCTCGCATGGTTCGCGCGATGATGAAGACCGCGCCATCGACATGATGCGCGCGCTGAATATCGGCGGTGTGATCCTGTCGCCGCTCGGCGCGGCGTCGGATCTCGGCAAGATCGAGATGCTGGCCGAGGAGGTGCCCGTGCTGCTTGTCGACAGTCACGTTGGCAAGCGCCTGCCCGCGATCACCTGCGATAATGCGCAGGGCATCGGTGTGATCGTCGAGCACCTGTGCCGCGAGGGCGCGCCGCCGGTCTATATCGACATGCCCGATGTCAACTCGACGGCAACGGAGCGGCGCGAGGCTTATATTGCCGCGATGGAGGCGAATGGGCGCGCGCCCGTGGTGCTCGGCGGCGGCCCGGTGCGTTGGGATTTCGAGCAGTTCGGCTACGAGGTCGCCCGCGCGCAACTGGTGAATGGCGGCTTCGCCTATCCGGCGGTGCTGTGCGCCAACGACCGCTTCGCAATGGGTGTGTTCAGGGCGGCCTGTGAACTGGGGCTGCGCATCGGCAAGGACGGCGATTTCCGCCTTGCCGGGCATGACGATCACCCCTTCGCCGATTTCACCTGCCCCGGCCTGACGACCGTGGCACAGGATGTGGAGGGCCTCGCGGCGGGGGCCGTGGACATGATCCTTGACCTTATGACCCGGGGCGAGACGGCCGAGCGGCTGGTGCGCCTGCCATCGCGGCTGGTGCTGCGCGACTCGGCCTGAGGCTCAGGCCGTCTTTTCGGCGATCCAGTCGGCGCTGGCGCGGATGCCGCCGAGCGGGAACACATGGGCCTGCGCGATCAGGCTGCCGGGGTGTTCCGCCTTGTGGGTGGCGAGGGCCGTCAGAACCTCGGTCGGCTCGAATGGCTTGAGCAGCTTGGTGAGGTCTTTCGCCCGTTTCTGAAGCACCCCGAGCGACGGGCCGACGCCACAGGCCACGGCATATTTGATCAGCGTCTGCAGTTTGGCGGGGCCGGCCACGCCAACATGGATCGGCAGGGTAATTCCGCGTGCCTTGAGCCGGTCGGCCCAGTCGATCACCGGCGTCGCATCGAAGGCGAACTGGGTGGCGATGGCCATTTCGGTGCCGGTCTTCTTGGCATAGGCCTGCTTCCAGTCCAGCGCGGCGTCGACCAGCTCGGTGCTGCCCTTCGGGTCGATATCGGCATTGCCTTCCGGGTGACCGGCGACGTGCAGGCGCTTATAGCCGTGTTTTTCGAACAGACCGGTTTCGAGGAGCTGCATCGAACTGTCGAACGTGCCTTCGGGCTTCGCCAGCCCGCCCGCAAGAACCAGCGCCGAGCTTACGCCCGCCTCGCCGGCATAGCGCTTGATCCAGTCTTCCAGCATGGCCTGATCCGAGATGATCCGGGCCGGGAAATGCGGCATCGCCTCGAACCCGTCGGCGCTGAGCCGCTTCGCCGTCGCCACCATCTCGTCAATCGGCGTGCCCTCGATATGGGCGACGTAAACCCGGCTGCCCGGCGCGAGCAGCGGTTTGAAATCGTCGATCTTCGCGGCTGTGCGCGGCATCACCTCGATCGACACGCCTTCAAGGAAGGCCTTGAGCGGGCTCGCCGCGTTCACGATGTTCACCACGGACATAGTCTCCTCCTCAGGTCTGGCTTCTGTAGCTTTCGCGGGAGGCCGAATGGATCGGCCAGGGCTGGACAATTGCGCGCACCTCCACCTGGCGGTGGCGTTCAACAGTGGGTTTAGAGCTTCCGCCATCCGGTTCGCCCCACGTAACCGTCACTTCAGTGCCGATTTCCGCCACCTCCGGGTCGAGGATCGCAAGGCTGATCCAGGCGCGTTCATTGGGCGAATAGACCGGCGTGATCGACACGCCGACAAAACGCCCGTCAACACTCACCCGGTCATAGGGGTGGGCCGCGTAGTGGGCGGCGGGCATTTCCATGTATTTCGGCGCGAGGCCATCGTGATCGAGCAGCCCGCCGTAGATCTCGGCCACGTCCGCCGCGTTCCAAACGAGCGTGACCTTCTTGCGGTGCGGCCCCCCGGCCATCTTTTCCAGCGCATCGCGGCCGATGAAATCGTGGTCGAACCTCACCACCCGGCCATAGTCGAGATCCCAGGGCGTGAGGTAATAGTCTTCGACATTGTCCGACACGTAGCTGCCGCCGAGCGACGAGAGCGCCTCGAAGGAATTGGCCGGCAGCCAGTCGCGGTAGGGCTTCATCTGCTCACCGGTATAGATCGCCGGCAGCGGCGAGGGCACCCAGCCGCTTTCGGCCGCCGCCGCCGCATAGGCCCGCGCGCCGACGAGGCGCAGGCCATATTCGGCACCTGCCTCGATCAGTGCGGCTTTCACCTTCGGCCCGTCCGCCACCGGCCCCCAGATCTCCAGCCCCTGCTGGCCGCCCATGCCGTGGCTCAGCGTGCGCGCCTTGCAGCCGGCGATGGTGATCTCGCCCATATTGAAGAACTTCGTGGTGAGCGGCCCGCCCTCGTTGACCTTGTTGAGGATATCGAGCGCCTTCGGCCCCTGCACCTCGTAGCGGTAGGTCAGACGCGGCTTGTCGGGGTCGTCGAGCGAACGCTGGTCGCGGGTGACGGTCACGTCATAGCCGCCGGTCTCGGCAAAGAACTGCACCCAGTTGGGCAGAACCGGGCGACCGACCACATTCACCTCGTCGTCTTCGAGGCCGAAGACGATGGCATCGCCGATCACGTAGCCCTCATGGCTGACGCAGACGAGCTGCTTGGCCTTGTTCTTGCCGAAGCCCGCGAAGCTGTTCACCGAGAGATCGGAGAGCAGTTTGATCGCATCGGGCCCTTTCACATAGAGGTCGGTCATGTGGAAGGACTGGTCCATCAGCGCCGCGCTCTCGCGCCAGGCGCGCATTTCCTCGATCCAGTGGCTGAACTCCGAAGCGATCGGAAAGGCGTAGCGGCCCATCTGGCTTTCATACATCATCCGGGCCGGGTTGCCCCGTGCGTCGAGGCGGTCTTGCAGCGATTTCATGGCGTCCTCCCTTGTGTTCTCCGGTGCTCAGATGACCGACATCCGCTCCGCAATACGCGCGGCCTGAAAGCTGTCGGCCAGCCGGGTAATCTCCGTTTCGGCCACCACGCCGCCGGTGACGAACGGGTCGCCCTCGGCGAAGGCGCGGGCATCGGCTTCGGTGGCGGCTTCCAGCACGCCCCAATGGCCGATGGCATTGCCGTCGCCATCCCAGAGTGCCGAACCGATCAGCACCGAGGCGAGGCCGTTGCCCCCCGAGCGCACCCAGTCGCGGTGTTCGGGGCGCAGGCGGTCACGGTCGGTGTCCCGATCCGAGTGGTGGCGGTTTTCCATCAGGAAGAACATGACCGCCTACGCCCCGAGGAAACCGGCCAGAAGCTCCGCAACCTCGTCGGGTTGTTCGACGGGCGCGAAGTGGCCGGCATTCTCAATCACCTCCAGCCGTGCGTTCGGCAGAAGGGTCAGCATTTCTTCATGTTGTGCAACCGGGCTCCACTGGTCCTGCCGTCCGACGACGAGCAGGGTGGGGCAGGTGATCGCCGAAAGGTAGCTCGCAGCATCGGGCCGGTTCACCAGCGCTTTGATCTGACGGGCGTGCAGATCGGCATCCTTGCGCAGCACCATGTCGGTCAGCCCGCGCATCAGCGCTTCGTTCTGCTGGTTCGGCTCATGCACCATCGGCGGCAGCCAGCGCACGGCGAGCGCCTCCATCCCGTTGTCATAGGCAAACTGCACGATCTCGTCGCGCTTGGCGGTTTCGCCCTCTTTCAGCGGGTGGATGCCGGTATCGAGCAGCGCCAGCCGTTCGATCCGCTCCGGCGCCAGATGCGCCATTTCCATCGCCACCCGCGCGCCCATCGAATGCCCGGCGACGCGCAGCTTGCCGGGATGAGCATCGAGGCAATCCTGCGCCATTTCGGTGATACTGTCCTGCGTCGAGAGGTCGGCCACCGCCGCATCCAGTTGCGCCAGCACCGGCTCCCAGACGAAGCTGTCGCAGAGCAGGCCGGGGATGAGCAGCACATTCATGGCGCTATCCGATCATCGTATTGGGCAGGAGCAGCGAGATCTGCGGGAACAGCACCAGCACGATCAGCGTGATCAGCATGGCGATCCAGAACGGCACCACCCCCCAGAAGATCCGCGACAGCGGCACGCCGGGGGCGACCGATTTGACGATGAACACGTTCAGCCCGACAGGCGGCGAGATCAGGCCCATTTCCAGCGTCAGCACCACCAGCACGCCAAACCAGATCGGGTCGATCCCGAGCTGCTGCACCACCGGAAAGAAGATCGGCATCGACAGCACCATCATCGCAAACCCTTCGAGGAACAGCCCGAGGATCAGATAGATCGCCAGCATGATCGCCAGCACGCCCAGCGTGGGGACGGCCAGCGTTTCGAGGAAGCCGCCGAGCGCCTGCGGGATATGCGAGAGCGCGAGGAAGGTCTTGATCATGTAGGCCGAGATCAGGATCAGCATCACCGTGGCGGTGGTGACGACCGAGTCTTTCGCGGCCTTCCAGAGCATGGCAAAGCTGAGCCGGCGCATCGCCGCGCCGAACAGGATCACCAGCCCGGCGCCAACCGCCGCCGCCTCGACCGGCGAGAAGAAGCCACCGTAGATGCCGCCGATGGTGAGCAGGATCACCAGGAGGATCGGCATCGCGCCGACCATCGCCCGGCCCTTTTCCGACATCGTGGTTTTCGGCCCGGCAGGGCCATAGGCGGGCTTCCACCAGGTCAGGATCGTGATGGTCAGGATGAACATGCCGAGCAGCAACAGGCCCGGCAACACCCCGGCCAGGAACAGCCGGCCAATCGATTCCTGCGTCAAGAGCGCGTAGATCACGAAGCCGGTCGAGGGCGGGATCAGGATGCCGAGCGTGCCGCCGGCGGCGACCACGCCGGTGGAGAGGCGGTTGTCATAGGCGAAGCGGTCCATCTCGGCGAGCGAGACGCGGCCAATGGTAAGCGCCGAGGCCACCGACGAGCCCGAGAGCGCGGCAAACCCGCCGCAGGCGATCACGGTCGACGAGGCCAGCCCGCCCCGGATTGAGCCGATCGTGGCATAGGCGGCATCGTAGAGCTTGCGGCTCATCCCGGTCTCGGTGGCGACATTGCCCATCAGGATGAACAGCGGCACGACGACCAGTTCGGCGGAGGAGGCCAGCGAGAAGGAATCCGAGGCAAGCTGGCTCAGCGCGGCGGCGGGCGAGTTGAGGATCCAGTTGCCGACGAAGCCGACGGCGAACATGGCGAAGGCCACGGGCACGCGCAGCCCAAGCAGCACGAACAGAATGGCCATCCCGACGAGGCCGATGACTTCCTGGCTCATGCCTTCTCCTTATAGCCGTGATGCGGCAGCGGGCTCAGGAACAGGCTGATCGCGCGCAGGATCATGCCAAGCGCGGTGATGAGCGCGGCGGCGATGATGAAATACTGGAAGTAGACTTTCGGCAGCCCGATGATGTTGGTCGCAAGGTTCAGCATCTTCGACAGCCCGGCACTGTCCCATGTGGTCCAGGCCAGCCCGAGGAAGATCACGGCCCCGAGCAGGGCGGAGATCACATCACCGGTGCGCACCATCCAGCCGGGCATCGAGTTTTCGAACAGATCGACCGAGATATGGCCGCCCACCTTGTCGCACATCGCCATCGCGCCGAACACCAGCACGACCATCGCCATCTGGCTGATATCCTGTGCGCCGGTGAGCGGGTGGCCGAAGAACCGGCCGACCACGTCGACCAGAATGACGACCACTTCGGTCAGCAGCCCGATGGTGCCGATCAGGGCAGACAGGCGCGTTAGCCCGTCTGCCCATTTTTGCACAATGCCAAGCACTTACATGCCCTGCATGGTCTTGAGAACGTCCTCGTAGCCGCCGCCGGAGACGATCTCGTCGGTCACCGGGTGGGTGATGGCCTCGAACGCGGCGCGCTCATCGGCGCTGAGGCTGTAGACGGTGTTGTCGCCGGTGGCGCTGATTTCGTCGATCACCTGCTGGGCGCGGGCGTTCCAGCCGTCTTCAGCCGACTGCGAGAGCGCACGGCCGGCGATGGAGTCGATCGCGGCGCGTTCGGCTTCCGGCAGGCTGTCATACTTGGCCTGGTTCATCACCACGTAGAACGAGATGTGGCCGAGCGGTGCGTTCAGCGTGTAGCTGTTGGCAACCTCGTCGAGCTTGAAGTCGCCGATCGCCGAGGCGCCGGTGATGACGCCGTCGATCAGGCCGGTTTGCAGCGAGTTGTAGATCTCGCCCGCCGGCATCTGCACCGGGGTGGCGCCGAGCGCTTCGACGGTGGCGGCAGCAGCCGAGCCCGACACGCGGATCTTCAGGCCCTGCAGATCGTCCGGCGTGCGCACGTCGATGTCTTTCATGATGAAGACGTTGGGCTCGGAGAGCCACAGCGCGAGCGGCACGGTGCCGGGGAATTCTTCGGCCAGCAGTCCGGCATCGTAGGCATTCCAGATCAGGTCATAGCCGGTCATGCCCTCGGGCAGCGCGCCCGGCAGTTCCGAGACCATGGTTTTGGGGAATTGCGACGAGGTGTAGCCTTGCAGGCCCCACACGATGTCGGCCACGCCCTGAACGACGCGGACATATTGCTCAAGCGGGCCGGCGCCAAGCTCGCCACCCGGATAGACCTCGATCTCAAGGCCCGAACCTTCGACGGCGGCTTGCAGCGGCTCGATTGTCGATTTGGTCAGCGTATGCGCGGGCGGCACCCAATGCGCGAATTTGATGGTTTCGGCGCCGGCCGGCAGAGCGGCGGCGGCGGCAAGCGCGACGGCAGCAGCGGCCGAGCGCAAAAAGCGTGCGTGTTTCATGGTATTCCTCCCAGTCTGTTTCGAACCGGCCTGCGGGTGAGCGGGTCGGGTGGTTCCGACTCTATTGCGCACAGCTGACCGGCCTTATCACATTTGCGCCAATTGGTATAAGTTTGAGCTATAGGTATCGGGCGGCTCGCGGCGCGGCTTCGGCTGCCCGATTCCCATTAAGTGTAGGGTAAATGCGGCGAAAAGTATCTCTTCGCCGCATTCGGTTTTCCCAGATTATTTGCCCTTGGTGCGCCAGCTGTCGGCGTAGTTGGTGCGGGCTTCGGCGGCATAAGGCGTCGGCGAAACGCGCACGCGGATCGTCGTCTGTTTATGCGGCTCGACCGAGGTCTTCGCCGAGCCGCCATCGGGCTCGCCCCAGACCATTTCGAGCACGTCGCCCACTTCCACACTGTCGTCGACCACGCCGAGCGAGAGCATGCAGCGCTCGTTGAACGAGTAGCCGTTGAACATCGACATCCCGACCATCTTGTCGCCATGCATGACCATGTCGGCGGTCGAGGAGGCGTAGTTCGGCTGCGGGAAGTCGATCCACTTGTAGTTTTCTTCGCCCGGCGCGAAGGACGAGGCGATAACCTTCATCACGTCCTCGGCATTCCACTCGAAGGTCACCTTCTTGCGGTTCTTGCCGTCCTTCAGCCTGGTCAGGGCATCCTTGCCGATGAAGTCGTCCTTCTTCCAGCCGATATAGAAGCCGTAGCCCAGCTCGAACGGGTTCACGTAGTAGTCTTCGATATTGTCGGAGACGAAGCTGCCGCCAATCGAGCCCGCCGCCTCGTAGGAGGCTTCGGTGAGGAACTCGCGGTATTCCTTCATCATGCCGTCGCCGGTGTAGATGCCGGGCAGCGGCGAGGGAATCCAGCCGGACTCGAGCGTGTTGGTCGAATAGGCGCGCGAGCCCACCAGGTGCATGTCGACGCCCACGTCGCGGGCGGCCTGCTGGATGGTGGTCTGGATGTAGTGCTTGTCGGCATAGGGGCCCCAGAGCTCGAGGCCCGGCGCGCCGGCCATGCCGTGGCGCAGCACCTTCACGCGGCGGGTGCCGACGTTGATCTCGGCGACGTGGAAGAATTTCACGTCCGGCACCGGGCCGCCATTGATCTTTTCAAAGATCTTGTCGGCGTCGGGGCCCTGGATCTGGAAGCGGTAATGGGTGCGGTAGATCGCCTTGCCGTCAGGGCGCGAATCCGAGCGCGGATCGTGGCTGACCTTCACGTTCCACTTGCCGATGGCGGCCTGGAACAGAATCCAGTTCGAGGTCGGCGCGCGGCCGACGGTCAGGAATTTGTTCGGCTCGAGACGGAAGATGATGTGGTCGCCGATCACGTGGCCGGCCGGGGTGACCGGCACGAAGTGCTTGGCGCGGTCGGTGCCGAAATTCGAGAAATCGTTGATCCCGACATGCGACAGGAACGCCTCGGCGTCGGGGCCTTCGACGGTGACCTCGTCCATGTGGTGGGTCTGGTCGTAGAGCACGACCGAATTGCGCCAGGCCGCCTGTTCCGAGCGCCAGTTGGTGAACTCGGGCGCGACGACCGGGTAGACATACATGCCGATCTTCGAGTTGCGAAGCGTTTCGACGATGTTGCCGGATTGTTTGATGATGTCTTCAAGGCTGGACGCCATATCTTCCTCCCGTGGCATACTATGTATACATTTGTGTTCCCGGACGGCCTCAGTTTCAAGGAAAATCGAAGGGCCGGCGAAAATCAGCCAAATTATGTATGCATGGCAAGGGGATCAGTCGACGATCAGCGCCATTCCGGGCAGGGGCTGGCCCGAATCACTGCCGTTTCGGTTGGTTTCGAGGTTCTCGCGCGCGATCCGGGCGTGCTCGCGCGCGAGCGCCTCGGCGCGGGCGCCTTCGCGGGATTCGATGGCGTCGACGATGGCGCGGTGCTGCGTCTGGGCCATCACCAGCGTGCGATGCGTGGCCGCGCTGGTGGCATGGCCGAGCACGAATGCGGAGGGCGAGGCGAAGGGCAGAGATTTCACGCGGGCGATTTCACGCTGGATGATCGGGCTGCCGCACAGATCGGCCAGCAGGTTGTGAAACGTGGCGTTGAGTTCGCTGTACCGGTCGAAGTCGACAGGCGAGTCGATGGCGCCGAAGCAGGTGTCGATCTGGGCGACGATTCCCCTTATTTTCCTGATTTCATCCGCCGAAACGCCCCGCTCGGCCGCGATCCGGGCGGCGGTGCCTTCGAGCACGCCGCGCAGCTCGATGGCGTCGATCACGTCGCGGTAGGTGAACGACCGCACGACAAAGCCGCCACCCCGGGCGCGCTCCAGCAGCCCCTCTTCGGCGAGGCGCGACATGGCTTCACGCACCGGCGTGCGGGAAATGTCGAGCTCCTCGGCCAGCGCGACCTCGTAAAGCCGCGTGCCGCCGGGCAACGCGCCGCCGACGATGCGCTGGCGCAGCTCGTAAGTGGCGCGCTTGGTATGGGTACTGCCTTTGGATTCGGCCATGTGAACTCCCCGTGTATACATCACAATGTATACATTGAGTGACCGATCAGGGAAGAGGCTGTCGCTTGACCGGCCCGGGGGCCGGTCCTAGCCTTCATGCCGGAGGCGCGCATGAACGGCGGAACCCAGGGCGAAGTGGCCGCGATCAAGGCGCGGCTGGCGGACGAGATCGCGCGGTTCGATCCCGAGCGGCACGGTCATGGCATTGCCAGCTGGAACCGGGCGATCCTTGCCGATTTCGAGGCCGCGCTGATCGAGCCGGAAGAGACCGAGGTGCATCTGCCGGGCGGGGTGAGCGATTGGGCCTGGGCCGTCACCCGGCACAAGGGCCCATACCGGGTGCTCTGGCTGCCCTGGGCGAATGCCTTTTCGCTTGCGGTGGAAAGTCGCTTTGGCCCGGTCGATATTCAGGTGCATGGTGATGCCATCGGATGTTTTTCATCGGTTTAGGCGATGAGCGGGTCAGATAAACGGCATCTTCTCAGAGCGTTCGGGTTTCGGGCCGGGTATCTGCTGCTGGCCTGGGCGCTGTGCCTCGCCATCGTGGGTTTCGGGCCGGGTGGCGGGATGTTTGCCGCTCTCGTGACGGTCCTGGCCTGGCTCATCCCCGTTTCGGCGCCGGTGCTGCTGTGGCTCGATTGGCGGTGGCTCAAGGCGCATGGGCGCGAGGTAAACCGTTTCGGCCTTCGGCGCCGGGGCTAGATCAGGAAGGCGAGCGTGATCGGGATGGCGAGGACAGCGGTGAGCGTCGAGGTCACGACCAGCCCCGCCACGGCATCGGAATCCGCGCCGTATTTCTCCGCCAGCATGTAGGAGGTGACGGCCACCGGGGTCGAAACCTGCATCACCAGCACGGCGAAGGGGACGGGTCCGAGGCCGAAGGCGCGGCCAACGGCCCAGCCGAGCGCAACCGTTGCCACCACCTTGACCAGCGAAATTGCAAATGCGCGGCCCAGCCCCCTCGGATGCAGGCGGGCCACCGCCACGCCGAGCGTGATGAGCATGAGCGGGATCGCGAGCTGCCCGACAAGATCGAGCGTGTTGGTCAGAAAGCGCGGCGTGTGCCAGCCCTGCCAGAGAAACAGCGCACCAAGCAGCGTGGCCCAGACCAGCGGCTCCTTCAGCGCTTTCATCGGCGAGCCGCCGCCCGCAACGATCCACACCCCGAAGGTGAAGGACCACACCGCCATGACGGCAAAGACGACCACGGCATAGCCCAGCCCCGCCTCGCCAAAGGCAAACAGCGCCAGCGGCAGGCCGAGATTGCCGGTATTGCCGAAGATGAGCGGCGCGAGATAGGTGCGCAGATCCAGCCCGGCGAGCCTTGCGCCCAGATAGGCCACGAGCGTGATCGCGCCATAGGCCGCGATCGCAGCAAGCGAAAGCGTGGTCAGCGCCGCGGGCGCGATCTCGGTTTTCATCAGAGCGGTGAAGATCAGCGCGGGAACGGACAGCGTCATCGCCAGCTTGGTGACGAATTCGATTCGGTATTCGAAGCCCAGCCGGACCCAGAGGAAGCCGATCAGCGCCAGCAGGAAGACCGGCGCGACGATTTCGAGCACTGTCAGGACAAGGTTCACAGTCTGTTTCCTATAATTTCGAGCGGCTTGCATGGACAAGCGCGGGTGCGAGGCACTACTACTGGGGCGGGAGCTGTTGGACCATGCTGAAGTCGCGTGCCAAATATCATCTTGGGCAAGTTGTGCGCCATCGCAAACATCCCTTCCGGGGTGTGATCTTTGACGTGGACGCAATGTTTTCCAATACCGAGGAATGGTATCAGGCCATTCCCGAAGACAGCCGGCCGTCGAAAGACCAGCCGTTTTACCATCTGCTCGCGGAAAACGATCAGAGCTACTACGTGGCTTACGTGTCGGAGCAGAACCTCGTGGCAGACTATTCCGGCGAGCCGGTGAGCCACCCCGACGTGGACGAGCTGTTTGGCGAGTTCGAAGACGGGCACTATCCGCTGCATTTCCAACTCAACTGAGCCGCCCCCCGTCAGTAGCCCAGCGCCACGCCGTCCTTGCGCGGGTCCGAGGCGCCGGTGAGCAGGCCGCTTGCATGGTCGATGCGGATCGCCTGTGCGCCGCCAAGCGGCTTTTCGGGGATGGTCACGGCATGGCCCATTGCGGCCAGTCCGGCGCGCACCGTATCTGGATAGCCGCGCTCGACCTGCATCGCACCGGCATCGGCAAAGCTGCGCGGCGCGTCGAGGGCGGCCTGCGGGTTGAGCCCGTAATCCACGATATTGGTCAGCACGCGCACATGGCCGTTGGGCTGATAGGCCCCGCCCATCACGCCGAAGGGCATCGTCACGCGCCCGTTCTCGCGCAGCATCGCCGGAATGATCGTGTGCATCGGCCGCTTGCCGCCACCCGCCTCGTTCGGATGCCCCTTCTCCAGCGTGAACCCCGCGCCACGGTTCTGGAACAGGATGCCGAATTTCTCCGAGGCGAGGCCGGAGCCGAAGGAATGGTAGATCGAATAGATCAGCGAGACCGACATCAGATCACGGTCGACAACCGCAACGTAGACAGTATCGCGGTGCTCCGCCCCGGCAAGCGGCGCGGCGGCAGGCTTCGCCCGCCCCGGGTCGACAAGCGCGGCCAGGCGCCGGGCGGTCTCGGGGGCAAGCATGTGATCGAGCCGGGTCGTATAGGCGGCGTCGGCCAGGAAACGGTTGCGTGCATCATAGGCGAGTTTGGCGGCCTCCGCCTCCAGATGCGCGCGCCGGGCGCCGAACGGCTCCAGCGCGGCGAGGTCGAATTCGGCGAGGATGTTGGCCATCAGGATCGCCGTCGCGCCCTGGCCGTTGGGCGGATGCTCGACAAGCTCAATACCCTTGTAGTGGCCCGAGACGGGCTTGCCCCAGCTGGCTTCGGTCGCGGCAAAATCCTCTGGCGTGAACTGGCCGCCCATCGCATTCAGCGAGGCGACGAGGTCATCCGCCACCTCGCCTTCGTAGAATCCTTGTCGGCCTTCGGCGGCGATCCGGCGCAGCACCTCCGCCTGCGCCGGCGCGCGGAAGATCGTGCCGGGTGCCGGGGCGCCGCCGGTGGTAAGGTATCCGCGCCGGGCTGCGTCATTCATCAGGTGACCGTCGCGCGCGGCGATCGCCCAGTCGAAAGCGACGCGCGGGGCGACCGGCACGCCGTCCTCGGCGTAGCGGATCGCTGGTGCGAGCACCTGTGTCAGCGGCAGTCTGCCATGCGCCTCCGATAACCGGCAGACCGCGTCGACCGCGCCGGGAACGGTGACGGCGGCCACGTCACGCACCGGCACCGTTTCGTGCCCGGCAGCCCGGAGCGCCCCGGCATCGAGCCCGGCGGGTGCGCGGCCAGAGCCGTTCAGCGCAATGATTCCGTCCGCACCGGGTATGTCGATCAGCGCGAAAGCGTCGCCGCCAAGCCCGGTCATTTGCGGTTCGCAAATGTTCAGCACCATCGCCGCGCCGATGGCCGCATCCACCGCATTGCCGCCGGCCTGCAGCAAGGCAACAGCGGTTTGTGCCGCGAGCGGATGGGAGGTGGCGCAAAGGCCGCTGGTGGCGAAGACGGGGGAGCGGCCGGGCAGGTGAAAATCGCGCATATGTGCCTTGGGCAAAGGTGGGGCGGGCGGCGCGGTTGCGCCGGCCTGCAAGCGGCGTGACGCTGGCGCAAATGGCACGGCAATGCAACCGCCTGCGATCACGCGGCAGGATCGGGCTGGCCCGGAGGGCAAGAACCTCGGTGCCACGCACTGGGTGGGGGCTGTTAACGTGGCACCGAGGGAAGCTTTTGCAGCTACAATGCCACTCTTCTCCGGCAATCGGTCCACGATTGGGAACCAATCGGGTTTTTTTGGGGCAATCCCCGAAAGCTGTGGATCAATTGATCCGGTTTGTCGCCGTCAGCGCCAGGCAGAAGTGAAGCTCGTTGCGGTTGGCGGAGCGGTGGTATTCCAACGTTTCGGTCAGCTCGCGCACCAGCAACCAGCCAAACCCGCCTTCGGGCAGGGCGTGGGGCGGCACGTCCAGATCGTGTGGCCGGCCAAGGGGGATTTCGCCCCTTGGCATCGGCCTGCCATCGTCGCGGACATGAACATCCAGAACGTCACGCCGCCGCTCGATCTCGATCTCGATCACACCGCGGCCATGATCGGCATAGGCATGTTCCACCACGTTGTTGAGCACTTCGGCGAGCACGATCTCGGCGTTGCCGCATGCCTGCGGCGCGATGCCCATCCGGCGGAGCGCGCTCACCGCAAGGTGCAATATGCGCCGCACCGAGGTGTCATCCCCCGCGCAGACGAGGCGGATCCTCTGCCCGTCCGGCGATATCGCGGCCCGCCGGTGATCGCGTGCGCGCCCCATAAAGGTGAAGGATCTATCCAGCATCCGCCAGCCTGCCGGTGGCAGCAGCCACATCCGGGTGGATCGTGAACACCGTATCCATCCGGGTCAGCCGGAACACTTTCTCCACCATCGGCGTGAGCCCGGCGAGCTCAAGGCTGCGGTCCGGCCCGAGCTGTTTCATCGCCGCCACGACGGCGCCAAGGCCCGAACTGTCAAGAAAACCGACCGCCGCCAGATCGAGCACCACGCGCTTCGGCCCGCCTTCGGTCAGGCCACGCATCATGTCCTTGAACCGGATGGCGACGGCGGCATCAATGCGTGCGTCGCCGACGGTGATCACACGCAGGGCGCCGAAATCCTTGCTGGTCAGATCCATTGCCTTTCTCCTTTCCGGCAGGCTCGTTATGACTGAAGCTAGCGGGCGATCCTTACCATTCGGTAAGCGTCGGCCGGGTTTGGTGAAGGACAGAGCATGGATTACGCGGAATTGCGCAGCCGGATCGGAGCGCTGGTGGCCGGTGAGACCGATATCGTCGCGCTGATGGCCACGGTGGCCTGCGAGGTGCACCATTTCGACGCCCGGTTCGACTGGACCGGGTTCTATCGCGTCACCGCGCCCGGACATCTCAAGATCGGTCCCTATCAGGGCGGGCATGGCTGCCTCGATATTCCGTTCGAGCGGGGCGTCTGCGGCGCGGCGGCGCGCACGGGCGAGGTGCAGCGCGTCGACGATGTCGAGGCATTTCCCGGCCATATCGCCTGCGCCGCGTCCACCCGGTCGGAGCTGGTGTTGCCTGTCTGGAACGGCGCCGGCGCACTGATCGGCGTGTTCGATATCGACAGCGACCGTCCTGCCGCCTTTACTGACGAGGATGCCGAGGCGCTCGGCGCGATGCTGGAGGAGGTGTTTGGGCGATGCTGAAAGGATCCTGCCTGTGCGGCGACGTGACCTTCACGGTCACCGGCACGCCGCATGATCCGGCGGCCTGCCATTGTAGCCAGTGCCGAAAGATGTCGGGCCATATCTGGGCGGCGGCGATCGTTGCGGAAGACGAGATCGAGATTGCCGGCCCGGTGCGCTGGTATCATGCCAGCGAGAAGGCAAGGCGCGGCTTCTGCCCGCGCTGCGGCTCGTCGCTGTTCTGGCAGGGGATCGGTTCGGGCAACATGGATTTCGCGCTCGGCGCGGTGGATGGTCCGACGGGGATGCACCTGGCCCGCCATATCTTCGTGGAGAGCAAGGGCGATTATTACGATATCCCCGCGAGCGAGCCACAGCAGGAAGAGGAATGATGCTTCTCGGCCTCGACTGGCTGACCGTGGCGAGCTTTCTCGGCGCGGGGGTGCTGCTGAACCTCACGCCGGGGGCGGATGTGATGTTCGCCTCCGCCTCCGGCATGTCGGGCGGGCCGCGTGTGGGCGTTGCGGCGGCGTTCGGCGTGGCGCTGGGCGGGCTCATGCACAGTGTTCTGGCGGCGGCCGGGCTGGCGGTGATCCTGCAGGCCAACCCGCTCGCCTATGACGTGGTGCGCTATGCCGGGGCGGCCTATCTGCTCTTCCTCGCGGTGAAGAGCTGGCGCGCCGGGCCGCCGGACGAGGCGCAGGGCGTGGCGCGGCTCGGGCGGGCGATCCGGCGCGGCTTCGTCACCAATGCGCTGAACCCGAAGGTGGCGCTGTTCGTACTCGCCTTCCTGCCGCAATTCACCCGGCCCGAGGCGGGGCCGGTCTGGGCGCAGATCCTGCTTCTGGGCGGATTGTTCTCCACCACCGGCTTCTTCATCACGGCAGGTTACGGCGTTCTGGCAGGCGTGGCGGGGCAGGCACTGGGCCGGGCGGCGGGCTGGCTCGATCGCGTCGCCGCCATCGTTTTCGGCGCGCTCGCCTTGCGGCTCCTGCTGGACTGAGGCTGCCGCATCTGCGAAACGCGGGCGATGAGCAGCGACGATTACAACCCGCCCACCGACCCTTTGAAGATCGTGTATCACGATCACGAGCTTCTGGTGCTCGACAAACCCTCCGGCCTGCTCAGCGTGCCGGGCAAGGGGGAGCATCTGGCCGATTGCCTGCTCGCGCGGGTGCAGGAGGCCTTTCCCGAGGCGCTGCTGGTGCACCGGCTCGACCGCGATACCTCGGGCATCATGATCTTTGCCCTCACGCCGCATGCCCAGCGGCATCTCGGGCTGCAATTCGAGAAGCGGCAGACCAAGAAGGTCTATGTCGCGCGGGTCTGGGGCCATGTGGCGGAGAAAACCGGAACGGTGGACCTGCCGCTGATCGTCGACTGGCCGAACCGCCCGCTCCAGCACGTCAACCACGAGACCGGCAAGCCGGCGGTGACGGATTGGCGGGTGGTGCGGTATGAGGACGGGACCACGCGGGTGCGGCTCTATCCGCATACCGGGCGCAGCCATCAGCTTCGGGTGCATATGAAGGAGATCGGCCATCCGATTCTGGGCGATCCGTTCTATGCCGAGGGGGCGGCGCGGGATTATCCTCGACTCATGCTGCACGCCGAGAGCCTGCGGGTGCGCCACCCGGATGGGGGCAAGGGGATGACCTTCTCGGCGAAATGCCCGTTCTGAGGCTGGGCGAGGTCGCACAGGTTGTTATATCATTGATATTTCATATGATAGCGCTAACTATCTTGCCGGCGTGGCGATCCTGTTCGGTCGCCGGGGGGCTGTCTGCCCCCCGGACCCCCCGAAGGTATTTGAGGAACGAAGAAGGCAAATCCGCTTCTCTGTTCTTCAAGTACCTCATGGAGATACGCCGGTAACCTGGCCTTGCGCCCGATCGGTGTGCCGGGGTGAAATTCAGTCGTTTGCCCAGCCGCCGATCGCTTTCACTTCGAGGAAATCCTCGATGCCGAACACCCCGCCTTCGCGGCCATTGCCCGATTGCTTCATGCCGCCGAAGGGGGAGCCGAAGCTGCGCGACTGGCCGTTCATTTCGACCATGCCGGAGCGGACCTTCAGCGCCACGCGGTTGGCGCGGGCTCCGTCCTGTGTTTGCACATAATTGGTCAGGCCGTAGACGGTATCGTTGGCGATCCCGATCGCCTCTTCTTCGGTATCGAAGGGGATGATCGAGAGCACCGGGCCGAAGATTTCCTCGCGCGCGATGGTCATCTGGTTGGTCACATCGGCAAAGACCGTGGGCTTGACGTAATAGCCCCGGTTGAACCCGTCGGGCAGGCCGGTGCCGCCGGCCACCAGCCGCGCGCCTTCGTCGATGCCTTTCTGGATCAGATCCTGGATCTTGCCCCATTGGGTGGCGTTGACCACCGGGCCGATATGGCGGCCTTCCTCGTGCGGGTTGCCCACGGCGATGGCATTGGCCACATTGGCGGCTTCTGCCACGGCGCTGTCGTAGATGTCGCGCTGCACCAGCATCCGGCTCGGCGCGTTGCAGCTCTGGCCGGTATTCTGCATCATGTGGATGACGCCGCGCTTCACCGCCTTTTCGTCGGCATCGGCGAAGAGGATGTTGGCCCCCTTGCCGCCCAGTTCGAGATGCACGCGCTTCAGCGTGTCGGCGGCGTTTTTCGAGATGGCGATGCCGGCGCGGGTGGAGCCGGTGAAGCTGACCATATCCACGTCGGGGTGGCCGGTGAGGGCGGTGCCGGCGGTCATCCCGTCGCCGTTGACGAGGTTGAACACTCCCGGCGGGAAGCCGGCCTCGTGCATGAATTCGGCGAACAGAATCGCATCGAGCGGGCTTTCTTCCGAGGGTTTCAGCACCATGGTGCAGCCTGCGACGGCGGCGGCGACCACCTTGAGCGTGATCTGGTTCATCGGCCAGTTCCATGGTGTGATCAGCCCGGCGACGCCCACCGGCTCGTAGACGATCCGGTCATTCGGGGCGCGCTCCGAGAGCGGGCGGATGAATTCGAAATCTTTCGCCGCGGCGATGAATTCCTTGATGTGGAACGTGCCCGCGCCGACCTGGTTGGCGCGGCTCATGTCGATGGGTGCGCCCATGGCCAGTGTCATCGCCTGGGCCATCTCCTCGGAGCGTTCGAGATAGATCGCGAGCAGCTTTTCCACCAGCGCGATGCGCTCTGCGGGGGGCGTGGCCATCCAGGCGGGAAAGGCGGCCCTGGCGGCGGCGACGGCCTTGTTCACATCGGCTTCGCCGGCGAGCGAGATCACGGCCACCTGCTCTTCGGTGGAGGGGTCGATCACCGGGTGATCGCGGGGCGTTTCGGGGGTGACCCATGCGCCGTTGATGTAGAAGTCGCGTTTCTCGATCATGTCTCACTCCCAGTCGGATTTGCGCGGCACTCTGTCACCGGGGGCCGGGCATCGCAAGCCGGTAGGGGCTTAATTTGATCAAATCTCCGCGCTCGCGGGAACGTGGCCTGAAAAAATGTCGCAGGGGGTTGATTTCAGTGTCTTAGAAATTTTCTAAGGTACAACGAAAACACCCCTGACTGGAGACGATTATGAGCCTTCGCATCAACGACACCGTTCCGAACATTCACCTGAAAACCGACCAGGGCGACTTCGACCTGCACGACTTCATCGGCGACAGCTACACCGTGCTGTTCTCGCACCCGGCGGACTTTACCCCGATCTGCACCACCGAGTTTGGCGCCGTCGCCCAGCTTGCCGACGAATGGGAAAAGCGCGGCGTGAAGGTGATCGGCCTGTCGGTCGACAGCGTCGATGAGCACGTGAAATGGAAGAACGACATTTCGACCTTCGCCAATGCGCCGGCGACCTTCCCGATCATCGCCGATACCGATCTTGTGGTGTCGAAGGCGCTCGACATGCTGCCGGCCGATGCCTACCTGCCGGAAGGCAAGACCGCCGAAGACAGCCAGACCGTGCGGGTCGTCTTCATCTTCGGCCCGGACAAGAAGCTGCGCCTGAGCATGACCTATCCGATGTCGGTGGGCCGCAACTTTGCCGAAGTGCTGCGTGCGCTCGATGCGGTGATGGCGACCGACGGCTCGGTGGTGCGTACCCCCGCCAACTGGACGCCGGGCGCCGATGTGATCGTGGCGCCGTCGATGTCGACCGAGGATGCACGCGCGAAATACGGCGACGTGAAAGAGATCTTCCCCTATCTGCGGACGATGAAAGACCCGAACGCCTGAGGGCGGTATCGCTGCATGTGAGACACCCCGCCCGGTCCTCCGGGCGGGGTTTTTCGTGTCAGCCGGTCAGCCTGCTTGCCTGGCGGCGCGGATCGCCTGCGCCAATACCTCGCGGTCGCCGATATGGTTGGCGAGGGTGAGCAGGAGACGGGCGTTCAGCGCATCGCTTTCGTCTTTGGTCAGCCCGTCATGGGCCTCGATCAGCTCGGCGTAGAAATCGTCGGCGCCGTCGATATTCGGGGTCAGGGTCAGCTCGCTCATGGGGGTTACTCCTTGCCCGTGGCGCGGCGGATCGCGAAGCGGATCTGTTCTTCGTTATATTCGGGGAAGCGGGCGGCGACGTGCTGGTCGGGGCGGATCAGGTAGATTGCCGCTTCGGCGCGGCCCAGATAGCGCTCGGCCAGCGCATCGCCGGGGCCGGTGGCGAGCGCGAGGCGGGTGGCGGTGATGCCGCCCTCTTCCACCGCTTCCGGCGCATCGGCGTTGAAGGTGAGCAGGGTGAACCGGCCGCCGAGTTGCGGCAGCAGGAAGCCGCCCTCAAGCGGGGCATCGGGGCAGGGGCTGCCGGGCCGGGTGCGGGCGGGACCGCCATCGAGCGCATCGGGCGTATTGAGCGGCGAACCGTCATAGGTGCAGGGCACCGAGAGGCGGCCGGAATTCACCAGCGGGCGGGCGAATTCGTAATGCTCGGCAAGGTCGAGCACGGCATTGCGCAGGATGCGGCTCATCTGCGATTTCGGGGTGATGAAATCGGTCGCGCGGGTGGAGTTGAGGATATTCTCGTCGGCGCCGTGGATGCGTTCGGCGTCGTAGCTGTCGAGCAGGCTTGCGGGCGCCTTGCCGTCGATGATCAGCTTCAGCTTCCAGGCGAGATTGTCGGTATCCTGAAGCCCGGAATTGGCGCCGCGCGCGCCGAAGGGCGAGACCTGGTGGGCGCTGTCGCCGGCGAAGATGACCCGGCCCTGGTGGAACTTTTCCATCCGGCGGCACTGGAAGGTGTAGATCGACGACCATTCCAGCTCGTATTCGACATCCTTGCCCAGCATCGCGCGCAGGCGTTTGTCGATATTCTCGGGTTTCAGCTCTTGCTCGCGGTCGATATCCCAGCCGATCTGAAAGTCGATCCGCCAGACATTGTCGGGCTGCTTGTGCAGCAGCGCGGACTGGCCCCGGTTGAAGGGCGGGTCGAACCAGAACCAGCGCTCGGTGGGAAAATCGGCTTCCATCACCACATCGGCGATCAGGAAATTGTCTTCGAACACCTGACCGACGAAATCGAGGCCCAGCATCCGGCGGGTGGGGGAATTGGCGCCGTCGCAGGCGATCAGCCAGTCGGCTTCAAGCTCATAGGGGCCTTCGGGCGTGTCGATCTCCAGATGGGCGTGGTCGGCGTGGTTGCCCACCGCCGAGACCTTGTTGCCGCCGCGGATCTCGATCCGTTTGCCCTCGGCCTGGAGCGCGTGCAGGCGCCGGACAAGGTAATCTTCGAGGTAATATTGCTGCAGGTTGATGAAGGCGGGCCGCTGGTGGCCGTCTTCGGGCAGCAGGTTGAACTCGTAGACCTTGTGCTCGTCGAAGAACACCTTGCCGAGATTCCACTCGACGCCCTTTGCCACCATCTGCGCGCCGCAGCCGAGACGGTCGAGGATTTCCAGCGGGCGTTTGGCGTAGCACACCGCGCGGGAGCCGAAGCTGACCGTGTCGTTATCGTCGAGCACGACCACCGGCACGTCCTGCTGGGCGAGGTCGATGGCGATGCCGAGGCCGATGGGACCCGCGCCGATCACCACGACCTTGTGGCGGACGGCTCCGAGCGCGTCCTGGTCGGTGGAGCGTTCGTAGGGATAAAGCGGGACTTCGAAGATCTTGCTCATCGGGCTTCTCCGGGCTGGACGGGGTATCGTCTCACGGGTTGGGCGGACTGGCGTTGATCTGAGTCAGCACGGGGCGGATCAGCTTTGCAGCGCCTCCCACATCTCGATATCGCGCTGGGCGGTCCAGATTCGCGGGGTGTCGATGCCGCGGGCCTCGTCGAAGGCGCGGGCGGCGTTGAAGGGCAGGTAATGCTCGTAGATCGCGTAATCGGCGAATTTCGGGTCGCATTCGGCGCGGATCGCGTCCCAGGCTTCCTTCAGCGTGCCGCCGCGCGCGGCGACGCGC
The DNA here is from genome assembly GCF_027923545.1 of Sinisalibacter aestuarii. GTDB lineage: Bacteria > Pseudomonadota > Alphaproteobacteria > Rhodobacterales > Rhodobacteraceae > Sinisalibacter > Sinisalibacter aestuarii. The sequence continues at coordinate 536,536 of NZ_BROH01000001.1, forward strand.
TGGGCGGGGCGGTAGGTGCTTTCGAGGAAATCCCGGGTGAGGTCGATGGCCTTGTTCACCATTTCGCGGCCCATCAGCGCATCGCCCCGGCCCGGCGCGATGGCGGCGGGGTCGAAGGCGCGGATGGCTTCCAGCGTGTTGCCCCAGTCGCCGAAATGCCCGTCGCCGCAATAGCAGGCGGAGTGGTACTCGACGATATCGCCGGTGAACATCACGTTTTCGTCCGGCACGTGGATGACGATATCGCCCGCCGTATGGGCGCGGCCGAGATGCATGAGATCGACCCGGCGGTTGCCGAGATAAACGGTCATCCTGTCGGTGAAGGTGGTGGTCGGCCAGGTCAGGCCGGGGATCGACTCGTGGCCTTCGAACAGGCGCGGGAAGCGCTGGAATTCGCTGTCCCAGTCCTCCTGCCCGCGTTCCACCACCATGCCGCGGGTCTTGTCGGACATGATGATCTGATCTGCCCCGAAGGCGGAAGCGCCGAGCACCCGCACCGCGTGGTAATGGGTGAGCACGACATGGGTGATCGGCTTGTCGGTCACCTCGCGCACCTTCTCGATCACCTTGTTCGCAAGCCGGGGCGTGGCCTGCGCCTCGACGATCATCACGCTGTCATCGCCGACGATCACGCCCGAGTTCGGATCGCCCTCGGCGGTGAAGGCATAGAGCCCCTTGCCGATCTCGGTGAAGCTGATCTTTTTTTCCGTCATGTCGCCCTGCGACGCGAATGCCTTGGCCATGTGATTTCCTTTCTGGACAGTGTAGCGCCGGCGTGATTCCCTCGGCGCATGAATTCGGTTCGGTCTTTGCCCTATTGGGTCACGTTCATGATCTCGCTGGCAAGCGGGGCCTTACTCTGGCTCATGGGCCGGGCGGTGATCAGCGCAAGCGGGCATGTCTGGTGGTGGTATGGCGGGCTTGGCACGCCGGAGAGCAACATGCATCTCACCGACTGGTACACGCCAAGCCATGTGATCCACGGCATCCTGTTCTATGCCGCGCTCTGGCTGGTGGCGCGGCGCCTGTCGCTCGGCTGGCGTCTGGCGCTGGCGACGCTGGTCGAGGCGGGCTGGGAGGTGCTGGAGAACACCAACGCCGTGATCGAGCGCTACCGCAACACCACGGTCTCGTCCGACTATATCGGCGACAGCGTGGTGAATTCCACGGCGGATATCGCGGCGATGCTGCTGGGCTTCTGGCTGGCGCGCCGGCTGCCGATCTGGGCCAGCATCGCCATCGTGGTGGGCTTCGAGCTGCTGACCACGGCGCTGATCCGCGACGGGCTGGCGCTGAACGTGATCATGCTGCTCTGGCCGTCGGATGCGATTCTGACCTGGCAGGCCGGCGGATAGGTCCGGGCCGGGGGCCAGCCCCCGGACCCCCGGGATATTTCTGGCAAGATGAAGGATCATCGCGCGTAAGGGTCTTCGAGGGCCGGCAGCAAGGTGCCGGTGCATTCGCCGAAGCCGATCTGGTAGCCGTCGCCCCTGGCCGCGCCGTGCAGGGTGAGCGTGTCGCCGTCTTCGAGGAAGGAACGGAGCTCGCCGCTGTCGAGGGTCAGCGGCTCCTTGCCGCCCCAGCTCAGTTCCAGCAGCGAGCCGCGCGTGTATTTCCCGGTGCCCGAGATCGTGCCGGAGCCCAGCAGATCGCCCACATTCATCGGGCAGCCGCTGGTGGTGTGGTGGGCAAGCTGCTGCGCCGCCGAGTAATACATTTCGCGGTAATTGGTGCGGGTGATGGTGGTGGCTTTCTTGCCATCGGGCGCGAGGGTGACCGAGAGGTCGATATCGTAGAGCATCGGCCCCGGTTCCTGGAGATAGTCGGGCAGCGGGCGCTCGCGCTCCGGGGTCGGGGTGCGGAACGGCTCAAGCGCGGCTTTGGTGACGATCCACGGGCTGATCGTGGTGGCGGTGGCCTTGGCCTGAAAGGGGCCGAGCGGCTGGTATTCCCAGGCCTGGATATCGCGCGCCGACCAGTCGTTGAGCAGGACATAGCCGAAGATCATCGCGTCGGCTTCGGCCACCGTGACCGGCGCGGACGAGGGCTGGCCGACAATCGCGCCCATTTCCAGTTCGAGATCGAAGCGCTTGCAGGGGGCGAAGACCGGCAGATCGGCATCCGGGGCCTTGAGCTGGCCCCAGGGACGGCGCACCGGCGCACCGGAGACGATGACCGAGGAGGCGCGGCCATTATAGCCGATGGGGATCGAGAGCCAGTTCGGCGGCAGCGCGTTCTCCGGGCCGCGGAACATGGTGCCGACATTGAAGGCATGGTTTTTGCCGGCGTAGAAATCGGTATATTCCGAGACCTTGAACGGCAGGTGCAGCTCGGCCTCGGCCAGCTTCACCGAATAGGTCAGGATCGCGTCCTGCGCCGCGTCGTCGGCATTTTCGGCCAGCATCCCGGTGAGCGCCTCGCGGTAGGCGGCCCAGGCATCGGGGCCGAGTTCCATGAAGTCGTTCCAATACGGGGCGTCGAGCACATCGGCATGGGGATCGGGGCGCAACAGGCCCGCCGCTTCCAGCCCGGTGGCATCGACGATCCGGTCGCCGATGGCGACGCCGCAGCGCAGATCGCCCTCGTCGACCGAGAAGACGCCATAGGGCAGGTTGTTGAGCGGAAACGGGGTTTGGGCGCTGTTCGCGCTTTCGATCCAACTGCGTTTGAGCATCATTTCACCCCCGGCGTTCCGTCGAATTTCTTTTCCAGCCCGTCCCAGCAGTCGATGTAATCGTCCTGCAACGGCGCCTCGTTTGCGGCGAAAGCGGTGAGGTGCTGCGGGAAGCGGGTCTCGAACATGAAGGACATCGTATTGTCGAGCTTATGCGGTTTCAGCTCTTCGTTCGAGGCACCTTCGAAGGCTGGCTCGTCCGGCCCGTGCGGCAGCATCATGTTGTGCAGGGAAATGCCGCCGGGGACGAAGCCCTGCGGCTTGGCATCGTACTGGCCATAGATGTTGCCCATCAGCTCGGACATGATGTTCTTGTGATACCAGGGCGGGCGGAAGCTGTGCTCGGCCACCATCCAGCGTTCGCGGAACAGCACGAAGTCGATATTCGCGGTGCCTTCCTGCCCGGAAGGGGCGGTGAGGACGGTGAAGATCGAGGGATCGGGGTGGTCGAACAGGATCGCGCCGACCGGGGAATAGGTGGTGAGATCGTATTTCACCGGGGCGTAATTGCCGTGCCACGCCACCACGTCGAGCGGCGAATGGCCGATCTTTGTGCGGTGGAACTGGCCGCACCATTTGACGGTGACGGTGGAGGGCACTTCACGGTCTTCGAAGGCGGCCACGGGGGTGAGGAAATCGCGCGGGTTGGCCATGCAATTGGCGCCGATCGGGCCGCGCGAGGGCAGATCGAATTTCTGGCCGTAATTCTCGCAGACGAAGCCGCGGGCCGGGCCTTCGACCACCTCCACCCGGTAGACCATGCCGCGGGGCAGGATGGCGATCTCCTTCGGGGCGAGGTCGATTGTGCCAAGCTCGGTGTGAAAGCGCAGCAGCCCTTCCTGCGGCACGACGAGCAACTCGCTGTCGGCGGAATAGAAGTAATCGTCTTCCATCGTCGTATTGGCGAGGTAGATATGGGTGGCCATGCCCACTTGCGTGTTCACGTCGCCCGCCGTGGTCATGGTGCGCATCCCGGTGACGAAGGTGAGCGGCTCGTCGGTATGGGGCACCGGATCCCAGCGGTACTGGCCGAGGCTGATGACGTCGGGGTCCACGTTCGGGGCCGATTTCCACCAGGGCATGTCGATCTTCGTAAACCGCCCGGTATGCTTCACCGAGGGGCGGATGCGGTAGCACCACGTGCGCTCGTTCTGGCCGCGCGGTGCGGTGAATGCGGTGCCTGAAAGCTGCTCGGCATAGAGGCCGTAATTGCATTTCTGCGGGCTGTTCTGGCCGCGCGGAAGCGCTTCGGGCAGCGCCTCGGTCTCGAAATCGTTGCCGAATCCGGGCATGTAACCGGGCGCGATCCCGGCGCTCGCGGCGCGCGTTATCTTGCGGGTCATGGCGTTTCCCTCGCTGGTGGTGCTACATCCTGTCGCAGGCGAAGGGTATCGTTGCGAGTGCAACGAAGTCAAGGAGAGGTTGAAATGCTGAAGATCTGCATGGCCGGGGCGACCGGCTGGACGGGGGGTGCGATTGCCGCCGCGGTGGCCGGGGCGGCGGATATGGCGCTGGTGTCCTGCGTGTCGCGCAGGAGCGCCGGGGGCGAGGTGCTGGGGGCGCCCTGTTTCGGCTCGGTGGACGAGGCGCTGGCAGGGCCGGCCTTTGACGTGCTGATCGACTATACCGCGACGGAGACGATCCTGGGCCACACGATGGCGGCGATCGGGGCCGGGCGGCGCGTGGTCGTCGGCACTTCCGGGCTCACCGCCGCCGAATACGCAAAGATCGACGCGGCGGCGCGGGCGGCGGGGGTTGGCGTGGTGGCCTCGGGCAATTTCGCGCTGACCGCGGCGCTGATGACGCGCTTCAGCCTGATGGCGGCCGCGTATCTCGACTGGTTCGAGGTGATCGACTACGCCAAGCCGGGCAAGACCGACGCCCCCACCGGCACTGCCCGCGAGCTGGCCGAGCGGATGGGCAATGTGAAGCAGCCGGCCTTCGAGGTGGACCCGGCGAGCGTGAAGGGCGAGCCGGGGTTGCGCGGCGGTGCGGTGAACGGGGTGCAGGTGCATTCGCTGCGGCTGCCGAGCTATTCGGCCACGGTCACCAGCACCTTCGCGCATGGCAATTCGCGGCTGACGATCACCCACGATGCCGGGAAGGATCCGACGATCTACAATGACGGCACCTTGCTGGCCGCGCGCAGGGTGATGGAGATCACCGGGCTTGTGCGCGGGCTCGACAATCTGTTGTAACGGATGCGCCCGCCGGAAGGCCCGGCGGGCGCGTGCCTTCACGCGGTGCGGTTCGTCGCGACCGTGAACAGGAAAATCAGCATCGAGGCGAAGGTGAGCAGCGAGCCGGTGACGGCCAGCATCTCGCCCCTTTCGGTGATCGCCAGGGCGATCCCCGGCACCATCAGCACAACGCCCGCCAATGCGACGATGAAATGCACCTTTGCGAGCGACCGCGCCGCCGCTGCCGGCACCGCGTGGTAATAGAGGCCGAACAGGCCCATCGTTGCCCAACCGACCAGGTTCAGATGCGCATGGGCGCCTGCCAGCAGGTGATTGCCCGAGGCCGACATCTGGATGCCCCAGCCCATGCCGATGGTGACGCAGAGCGCAGCCACCGCTACAAACCAAAACGCAATACCGTTCATGATACCCTCCCTTCCCGCCCCTTCGGGGCCATTGTTTCGCGCGTCTTCAAAGGGAAGACGGGACCACGATAGCACATTTCACCAATTCGTGATCGGATTTGGGCGGGTGGCGGAGAAGTGCTTCCAATTGCACCTGTTAAGCGCGCCTTTACCCCCTGTGCCCTACACCTGATCCCGGGTGAAATAAGAGGTGGTGGGATGAGTGCGCAGAGCAATGCGCCCATCGTCATCAAGAAGGTCAAAAAGGTTACGGGCGGCGGCCATCACGGCGGCGCCTGGAAGGTTGCCTATGCCGATTTCGTAACCGCGATGATGGCCTTCTTCATGTTGATGTGGCTGCTGAACGCGACGACCGAAAAGCAGCGAAAGGGGATCGCGGATTACTTCAGTCCGACGATCCCGGTCATGCGCGCCTCGGGCGGCGGCAATGGCGCCTTCGGGGGCGACAGCGTGTTTACCGACGAAACGCTGGCCCATACCGGCCATGGCGGGGTGCCGGGCCAGGCCGAGGGCGATGGCGCCAGCGATCCGGCGGCCATCGCCGCCGAGCAGGCATCGCTGGAGGAGATCGAAGAGGTGCTTTCGGGCCGGTCGGGCGAAAGCATGGTCAGCGATCTGGCCCGCCGCCATATCGTGACCGAACTCACCGATGAGGGGCTGGTGATCGGGCTGCACGATCTGGAGGGCGCGCCGCTCTTCACCGGTGAAAGCAGTGCGCCGGAGCCGGTGATGGAGGATCTGCTGGCGATGATGGCGCAGGTGTTCGGGCTGGTGACCAACGGCATCGCCATCGAGGGCCATGTGGCGGCGCAGCCGGTGGTGCGGGCCGAGAATACCGCCTGGGCGCTGTCGGCCGGGCGCGCCGGGCGGGTGCGCGAGATTCTGGAGGCGCAGGAGGTGCCGCCGGAGCGCCTGCGCCGGGTGACCGGCCATGCCGACCGCAGGCCCGCCCTCAGCAACCCGATGGCCGCGCGCAATAACCGGATCGAGCTGATCCTGCTGCGCGCCCACCGCTGACGAAACGCGAAGGATTTTAGCTGTTAGGGCGGTGTTAAGGGGGGCCGGTCTATCGAGGGAGCGAACGTGCTGCAGCAGAAAGGCGCACCATGACGATTTCCTCTTCGCTGAGCGCCGGCGTCGCCGGGCTGAATGCAAATGCCACGCGGCTGGCGACGATCTCGGACAATATCGCGAATTCCTCGACCTATGGCTACAAGCGCGCCACGGCGGATTTCGAATCCCTCGTCATCGGCGGCATCTCCGGGTCCGGCACCTATTCGGCGGGTGGGGTGCGGGCGACAACGCAGCGCCTGATCGACGAGAACGGGCCGCTGATCTCGACCTCCAATCCGCTCGATATCGCGATCTCGGGCCGGGGGATGCTGCCGGTCACGCAGGAGGCCTATCTGCAATATGCCGGCGAGGACCGGCCCATGCTGGTGACGACCACCGGATCGTTCCGCACCGATGCCGAAGGGATACTGAAAACCGAAACCGGGCTTGTCCTCATGGGCTGGCCCGCCGATGCCGATGGCAATGTGGGCACCTATCCGCGCGACACGGTGACGGCGCTGCAGCCGGTGCGGGTGCAGGTGAACCAGCAATCGGGCGATCCGACGACGCGGATGAATCTCGGGGTGAACCTGCCGGCGACCGATACCGAATTCGGCGCGCCGGGCGATCCGCAACCGCTCTCGATCGAATATTTCGGCAATCTCGGCACGTCCGAGAGCCTCGACGTGACCTTTACGCCGAGCCTGCCCGCCGCCTCCGGCGATCCGGCCACCAATACCTGGACGATGACGATCACCGACAGCGCCTCCAGCGGCGCGATCATCGGCGAATATACCCTGGTGTTCGATGACAGCCGGGCCAATGGCGGCACGCTCGTCTCGGTCTCCGTGGTGTCGGGCGGGGCCTATGACCCGGCCACCGGCACGCTGGGCCTGACAGTGGCGGGCGGCCCGCTGGACGTGACCATCGGCACGATCGGCGATCCGAGCGGGCTGACGCAATTGTCCGACAGTTTCGCCCCGGTCTCGATCACCAAGGATGGCTCGCCCGTGGGCAACCTGACCTCGGTCGAGATCGACGTGAACGGCTATATCACCGCCACCTACGATACCGGCTTCACCCGCACCATCTATCAGGTGCCGCTGGTGGATGTGCCCAATCCGAACGGGCTGATCTCGCATTCCAACCAGACCTATCAGGTCTCGCCGCAATCGGGCTCGTTCTTCCTGTGGGATGCGGGTGACGGACCGACCGGCGAGGTGCTTGGCTTCACCCGTGAAGGCTCGACCACCGATGTGGCGGGCGAGCTGACCAACCTGATCCAGACCCAGCGCGCCTATTCCTCGAATGCGAAGGTGATCCAGACCGTCGACGAGATGCTGCAGGAGACCACGAATATCAAGCGTTAGCAGGCGCAGGGGAGCTGACAGATGACCATCGCCGGATCGCTTTCCAACGCGCTCTCGGGGCTCGCCGCACAGGCCCGCGCCGCCGAGCTGGTCTCGTCGAACGTGGCCAACGCCAATACCCGGGGCTATGCGCGGCGCGAGCTGGAGCTTACCTCGACATATATGGGCGGATCGGCCTCGGCGGGCGTGTCGGTGGCCGGGGTGCGCCGCGAGGTCGACATCAGCGTGGTTCAGGACCGGCGCCTGGCCGATGCCGCGCTTGGCCATGACAGCACCATCGCCGGGTTTCACGCCGAGCTGGAAGCGATGATCGGCAGCCCGGGGGAGGCCGGGTCGCTGAGCGGGCGGATCGCCACCTTCGAGGCCGCGCTGATCGACGCCGGCGCGCGCCCCGACAGCGAGGCGCGGCTGGCCGCGGTGCTGGAGGCGGCGACGGCGCTGGCCGGCAAGATCGCCACGGCGTCGGACAAGGTGCAGGCGATGCGGATGGAGGCCGATGCGGCGATTGACGGCCAGGTTCGCCAGCTCAATGACGGGCTGACCCAGGTCCAGACCCTCAATTACGAGATCCGCGAGGCTGTCGCGCGTGGGCACGATCCCTCGGCGCTGCAGGATCTGCGCCAGCAGACGATCGACGCGATCTCGGCCATCGTTCCGATGCGGCAGGTGGATCGCGACCACGGCATGGTGGCGCTCTACACCACCGGCGGCGCCATCGTGCTGGACGGGCGCGCGGCCGACATCGGGTTTGCCCGGGCGGGCGTGATCGTGCCGGAGATGACGCAGGCGGGCGGTGCGCTGTCCGGGCTGACCATCAACGGCATGGCGATCCGCAGCGCAGGCGACCGCAGCCCGATCCAGGGCGGCTCGCTGAGTGCGCTGTTCGGGGTGCGCGACGAGCTGGCGGTAAGCGCGCAGGCGCGGCTCGACGCCGTCGCGCGCGATCTGGTCGAGCGGTTCCAGGATGGCGGGCTGGATGCGACGCGCGGCGCCGGCGATGCGGGCCTGTTCACCGATGCCGGAGCCGCCTTTGCCGCCGCCGACGAGGCTGGCCTGTCGGCGCGTCTGAGCGTGAATGCCGCCGTCGACCCGGCCCGGGGCGGGGCGCTGTGGCGTCTGCGCGACGGGCTCGGCGCTGCCGCGCCGGGCGATGTGGGCGATGCCCGGCTCCTGCAGGCGCTGAGCGGCGCGCTGACGGCGGAGCGCGTTCCGGCATCCGGCGGCTTTCTCGGCGCCGCGCGTTCGGCCAGCGGGCTGGCGGCGGAGCTGCTCTCTGTCACCGGCGCCGCCCGGCTGGCCGCCGAAGCGCGCCAGAGCCAGTCCGCCGCACAGCAGGACAGCCTGACGGTGATGGAACTCGAAGGCGGCGTGGATACCGACCACGAATTGCAGAAACTGATGCTGATCGAGCAGGCCTACGCCGCCAATGCCAAGGTGCTCGCTACCGTCGGCGACATGATCGACACCTTGATGGGGCTGTAGCCATGAGCCTTCTTTCGATTGGCGATCTCGCCAACACCTTCCTGAGCCGGCGCCAGTCCGCCGGGCTGAAAGACCAGATGATGCGGCTCGGCACCGAGCTGACCACGGGGCTGAGATCGGATCCCGGCACTGCCCTGCGTGGCGATTACCGCCCGCTCGCCGCGATCGAGCGCAGCCTGACGGCGCTGGCGGCCTATACCAGCGCCAATACCGAGGCCGCCGGCATGCTCGGCGCGGCGCAGCTCGCGCTCGAACATGTGCAGGGCCTGGGGCAAGGGCTTGGCACCGCCCTGCTGGCGGCGGGCACCGCGCGCGACGCGACCTCCATCGCCGCCACCGCCGGCGAGGCGCGGCAGAGCTTCTCCGCCGCGGTTGCGGGCCTCAATACCCGCTATGGCGACCGTGCGCTCTTTGGCGGCGCGGCAACGGACCGCTCACCGCTGGCCTCCGGCGAGGCGATGCTGGCGGAACTCGTTGCCGTGGCCTCCGGCGAGACCAGCGCCGCCGGTATCGCCGCCGCCGTCGATGCCTGGTTCGACATTGCCGGCGGCGGGTTCGATACGATGGCCTATCGCGGTTCGGCCAGCGATCTGGGGCCGCTCGCGATTGCGGAGGGCGAAAGCGTGGCGATCGGCATGCGGGCCGACGACACGGTTCTGCGCGACACGCTGAAAGGCTTCGCGCTCGCCGCCCTGATCGCGGAGGGCGTTCTGGCCGGCGACCCGGACGAGCAGGCGGCGCTGGTTGCCGATGCGGGCAGGCGCATGATTGCCAATGATGGCGATCTGACCGGGCTGCGCGCGGACCTCGGGGCGGCTGAGGCGCGGATCGAGGCGGCGCGGGCGCGCAATGCCTCCGAGGCCGCCGCCTACGACCTCGCGCGCGTCGAGCTGATCGGAGCGGATCCGTACCAGACCGCGAGCGAGCTCGAAGCGGTCTATGCGCAGATCGAAACGCTCTATACCGTCACCGCCCGGATCGCGGGCCTTACCTTCACGGATTACATGCGATGACCAGATTTTTTCCCGCCCTGCTGATCGTTCTCATGGCGCTGGGGCTGGCCGCTCCGGCTTCGGCCAATGCGATCCGGATCAAGGATCTGGTCGAGTTCGACGGTGTGCGCGGCAACGATCTTGTGGGCTACGGCCTTGTTGTCGGCCTGAACGGCACCGGCGACGGTATCCGAAATGCGCCGTTCACCGAGGATATCATGTCGAACATCCTCGAACGGCTCGGCGTGAACATCACCGGCGAGCAGTTCCGGCCCAAGAATGTCGCGGCCGTTTTCGTGACCGCGACGCTGCCGCCGTTTTCACGCAGCGGGTCGACGATCGACGTGACGGTCTCGGCCATCGGCGACGCCAAGAGCCTGCTGGGCGGCACATTGGTGATGACGCCGCTGAACGCCGCCGATGGCCAGATCTACGCGGTGGCGCAGGGGACGGTCATTGCCGGCGGCGCTGCCGCCGAGGGCGATGGAGCGCAGGTGATTCAAGGCGTGCCGACTGCCGGCGTGATCCCGTCAGGCGCGCGCATCGAACGCGAGATCGAGTTCGATTTCACGGAGCTTTCGTCGATCCGCCTGGCCCTGCGCGACGCCGATTTCACCACCGCCGAGCGGATCGAGACCGCGATCAACCGCAGCTATGGCCGGGTGGTGGCGCGGATGCTGGATGCGGGCACGGTGGTGCTCGATATCGCCGCGACCCGCGCGATCAGCCCGGCCCATGCGCTGGGCGAGGTGGAAAACATCGCCGTCGAGCCGGAGCGCAAGGCGCGGGTGGTGGTCGATCAGCGCTCGGGCACCATCGTGATGGGCGAGGACGTGCGGATCAGCCGCGTTGCGGTGAGCCAGGGCAACCTGACCCTGCGGATCGAGGAGGCGCCGCTCGTGGTGCAGCCAAACCCGTTTTCGGAGGGTGAGGCGATCGTGGTGCCGCGCAGCGACGTGGCGCTGGAGGAAGAGCCCGGCATCGGGCTTGCCGAGGTCCGGGAGGGCACATCGCTCTCGGAGGTGATTGCCGGGCTCAATGCGCTCGGGGTGGCGCCGCGCGATATGATCGACATCCTCAAAAGCATCAAGGCTGCCGGGGCGCTGCACGCCGAGTTCATCGTGCGCTGAATCTGGCCTGCGCTGCGGCGGCAGGATGCTTGCTGACCGGGGTGAGGCGTGACACCGGACTGGTGAACCCGTTCGAAACAGCCTTGGCAGGCGCCGCTCGCGCAGCGGCGCTGTGCGGTTCAGAAGTAACTTCGCACCAGAGCGCCGGATACGAGGCTCCAGCCATCCGCGACGACGAAGAAGGCGAGCTTGAACGGCAGCGACACGATGGCCGGCGGCACCATCATCATCCCCATCGACATCAGCACCGCGGCGACGACGAGGTCGATGATCAGGAAGGGCAGGAAGACGAGAAAGCCGATCTGGAAGGCGCGCGAGATTTCGCTGAGCAGGAACGACGGCACCAGCAGCGACAGGGGTGCCTCGGCGCTCGGTGCGCTGGCGATGGTGGCCTCGCGCAAGGTGGCGAGGGTGTCGAAGGTTTCACCGTCGATCCGGGCCGCCATGAACACGCGGAACGGGGCGAGCGCGGCGGTGAAGGCTTCTTCAAGCACCATCTCGCCGCTGGAAAACGGCTGGGCGCCCGCGGTCCATGCCTCGGTGAAGACCGGTTCCATCACGAAATAGGTGAGGAACAGCGCCAGCGATACGATGAGCATGTTCGGCGGCGATTGCTGCAATCCGATGGCCTGGCGCAGAATCGACAACACGGTGACGATGAAGGGGAATGCGGTGATCATCACCGCGAGGCCGGGCACGAGGCTGAGGAGCGTGATCAGCACGATGAGTTGGATCGAGCGCGTGGCGAGGCTTTCGCCGCCGTCTGCCAGAGAAATGGAAATCTCCTGCGCCAGCGCCGGGTGGGCGGCCAGCAGGAGGATCGTGGTTAACGCGATCGGCAGGGCGGACGCGGCGATGCGGGCGGGAAGGCTGCGCATGGGTCAGATCCCGGCTTTCAGATCGGCGACCTCGGTCAGCCGCACCGCGAGCTGGCCCGTCTCGTCGCCGTCGAGCTCTTCAAGCTCCCCGCGTGCGATCAGCTTGTCGCCGATATAGAGATCGACAGGGTCGCTGACCTTGCGGTCGAGCGGCAGGACTGATTGCGGCTTCAGGCGCAGAAGGTCATGCACAAGGGGCCGGGCGCGGCCGACCGAGATGACGATCTCGATCGGGACCTGGGTGAAGGGGTTGGCGGTGCTGTCATCGGCCGGAATCGGTGCCTGGTCATCCATTGTGGAACGCCTTTTCGTTGAGTTCGTAGAGCCCGTTGATCGCGGTGCCGATCTGATCGACGGCGCGGGTGAAGTCGATGTGCCGCTCAAGCCTGCCCGAGCGCAGGAACACCTGGCCCTCGGCGAGCGTCGGTTCTTCGACGAGATCGAAGGGGACGGTGGAGGCCGCCAGCATCGGTTCGAGCGCCGGCAGGCTGGCGGGGCTGACAACCACCTGGATCGGGGTGTCGGCGGCAGCGGAGGCGAGGGGCAGAAGCTCTTCGATGATCGTCTGGCCGATGGTGCGCGAGATCAGATCGGGCAGGACACGTTCGACCATGCCCGTCAGCAGGGGTTCGAGCGCCTGCATCACGTGGCTGCGCGCCTCGTGAAAGGTGAAGCCGAGATCTTGCAGGTTGCGGGCGAATTCGGCGCCGATCCGGCCCTGCGCCTCGGCCTCGGAACGCACCGCGTCATCCCATCCGGCCTGATATCCGGCCTCGTAGCCCTGCAGGCGGGCCTGTTCGGCGGCATCCGGCGCGGGCGTTGGGGAAGGTGCGGCGGCGACGTTATCCGGCGTGCTGCGGAGGTCTGGCCGGTCGAAATCTTCGAGGTGCAGCGGGCCGGGCATCAGGCGGGTTTCTCCGCGTCATCTTCCATCCAGCCGCGCAGAATCTCGACGGTTTCGGCCTGGCGCTCTTCGATCAGGGCGCGCAGGCGTTGCACCGGATCGCCGCCGGTGAGGGCGGGCAGGCCGCTTTCGTCACCGCCAAAGCCGAAATCGGAGGTGACCACCGCCATTTCGGGGCCGCCCGGCAGCGTGCCGTCGTCGATCTCGCCGGTGAGGGCGGGCAAGACCGGCGCCGATGTCGCCGGCGGGGCGGCATCGGGCGGGGCGAGGGCGCCAGCCGGGGCTGCGCCGGCGGGCCTGGCCGACAGGATCGGCCGCAGAACGAACAGCCCGAGCACCAGCGCCGTGACCGCCAGAATGGCGACGCGGATCAGCGCACCGGCATCGAGGCGCAGGGCGGAGAGCAAACCGGCGGAGGCCTGCGCGCCGGCGGCGGCGACCGGCTCGAATTCCATCGTCTTGATGGTGATCTCGTCGCCCCGTGCCGCGTCATAGCCCACGGCGGAGGCCACGAGATCGCGCAGCGCGGCCAGCTCGTCATCGCTCCTCGGTTGCCAGACGGGGGCGCCGCTATCGTCGGTGCCGCGGATCCCGTCGACCAGCACCGCCACGCTGACGCGGCGGATCGCGCCGGGCGCCCGGTTCACCTCGCGGGTGGTCTCAGACAGCTCGTAATTGATCCGCTCGCGGGTTTCGGTGGTGTTCGACGAGGAATCGCCGAAGCCGCCGGCATCGCCGTCTGGCAGATTGGACGCGACGGTGACCGCGTTGCCGCCCCGGTCCGACGCTGTTGCCGCGCTCTCCTCGGTTTCGGTTGCGATCGCCACGCGGCCTTCGGGGTCGATCACCCGTTCGAGGATTTTTTCGCTCTCGGTGACGGTATCGAGCGAGAGCTCGACGACCGCGTTGCCATAGCCCACCCGCGCTTCGAGCAGCCGTTCGATGTTGCGCTTCAGCGCCTCGGCGCGGTCGCTCGCATCGGCTTCGGCTGCTGCTTCGTCACCTGCCATGATCAGCCCGCCGCGCGAATCGATCACCGACACATCTTCCGGCGCGAGGCCGGGCACGGCGGAGGCGACGAGAAATTTCAGCGCCTTTGCATGGGCGGCCGACAGCGCCTCGCCCGCAGGCGTGATCATCACCGATCCGGTGGGCTGGCCCCGGTTGCGAAACGCCTGCGCGTCGGGCACGGCGATATGCACGCGCGCGGTCTGGATCAGCGGCGACGAGACGATGGTGCGCGCCAGCTCGCCCTCCTTCGCGCGCCAATAGGCGGCATCGAACATCTGCGCCGTGGTGCCGAAGCCCGACAGCGTATCGAGCAACTCGTATCCCTTGGCCGAATTGCCGGGCAGGCCCTCGGCGGCGAGGGTCATCCGCAATTCGTCGCGCCGCGGAGCCTCGACATAGATCGCCCCGCCGCGCACCTCGGTGACCACGCCGCGTGCCTCAAGCGCGCTGATCACCTCGCCCGCCGGCCCCGGCTCCAGCCCGGCATAGAGCAGGGCCATCGAGGGCCGCGAGGCAACGCTGGCCAGAGCGAGAATGGCCGCGAACATCGCCAGCGTCGCCCCGATGACGATCACCCTTTTGCGCAGGTCGAGCGCGGCCCAGACCGCGAGAATGTGCTGCACGACGTCACTCCTTCTGCGAGCGGGCTTCTGCCCCCGTCATCCGCCACATTCGCCGATTGGGCTTAACAATCGGTTAGCTCCTGCGGGTCTATAAGCGATTCGACGAAATTGACGGGTAGACCCATGGCGGACGTGGAAGAACCGGATGGCGGCGCGGATGAGGCGGCGCCGAAAAAGGCGGGCAGGAAGGGGCTGGTGATCGGCCTCGTGCTGGCGCTTCTGCTCGGCGGCGGCGGCTTCTATGCAGTCTATTCGGGGATGATCCTCGGCCAGCGCGAGGCGGCCCTGCCCGATGCGGGCGCGCATGACGATACGGCGGAAACGCTGCCGCCGGTGGCCTTCGTGCCGCTTGAGCCGCTGGTGATCTCGCTCGGCACCGGCACGCGCAGCCGGCATTTGCGGTTTCGCGCCGAGCTGGAGGTGGCGCCGGAGGCGCAGGCGGATGTGACCAAGCTGACGCCGCGGGTGATGGATGTGCTCAACTCTTACCTGCGCGCCGTCGAGCTCAGCGATCTCGAAAATGCGTCATCGCTGATCGGCCTGCGCGCGCAGATGCTCCGGCGCATTCAACTGGTCACCGGCGAGGGGCGGGTGCGGGACTTGTTGATCATGGAATTCGTGTTGAGCTGAGGCGGGCGCTGGAGGGCCGGAATGGACCAGATTTTCGAAATGGTGTCGGATGTTCTCCTTGGTGCGGGCGCGCTTGGGGCGGCCATCTATTGCGTGGTGCTGGCGCGGCGGCTGAAGCGGTTCAGCACGTTGGAAAATGGTGTTGGCGGCGCTGTTGCGGTGCTGTCGGCGCAGGTCGACGACATGACGCGCACGCTGGATGCGGCGCGCAAGGCGGCGGGCGAGTCGTCGCGCACCCTCACCGATCTGACCGAGCGCGCGGAGGCGGCGGCGCGCAAGCTCGAATTGATGATGGCCTCGCTGCACGATTTGCCGGACGAGACGATGGACGGGCGCGAGGGCGCTGAAGCGGCGCAGGATGCCGATTGGGAACGGGCCGCCGCGCCACCGCCTGCGGAGACGCCGATGTTTTCAACCCGGCGGGTTGCGGTGCGGGAGGCTGTGCAATGAGCTTCTGGCGGTGGTCTTCTTCCGGCCCGGCCCCCCGGCGGCGGCGTGCCGCGAGGGGCGTGCTGTGGCTGGTTGCGCTGATGTTTGCCTTGTCCGGCCTGCTGCGCCTTGGCGGCGAAACCGGGCGGGCAATCGCAGCGGGGCTTGCCCCGCAGGACGAGGCGGCTTTGCCGGAAACCGATGCTTGCGAATCCCCGGCGGATATTGCCGAGGTGCTCGCGCTGCTCAAAACGCGCGAGGCGGCGCTGCGTGAGCGCGAGGCGGCTGTGGCGGACCGGATGCAGGCGCTTGCCGTTGCCGAGGCGCAGATCGAGACGAATTTGGCGGCGCTCGTGGCGGCGGAAGACGCGCTGGAAGCGACCATCGCGCTGGCCTCGACGGCTGCGGAAGACGATCTGTCGCGCCTCACGAGCGTTTACGAAAACATGAAGGCCAAGGAGGCCGCGCCGCTTTTTGCCGCGATGGACCCGCAATTCGCCGCAGGGTTTCTCGGCCGGATGCGCCCCGATGCGGCGGCGGCGATCATGGCCAAGCTCGACCCCGCCGCCGCCTATTCGATCAGCGTGCTTCTCGCGGGGCGAAACGCTGCGGTGCCGACCGAATGAGGCGGTGCGCAAAGGGCCGGCAGGCGATGAGCCTTTCTTAATCCTTTGCTGCGAGACTGCCGGGACAGGCTGCCAGGTGAGGTGAATCATGATCGGCTTCGTCGGGATCGCGATGATCTTCGTAATGGTGTTCGGCGGCTATATCGCGGCCGGCGGCAAGATGGGGATCATCCTGAAATCGCTGCCCTTCGAGTTCACGATGATCGGCGGGGCGGCGGCCGGAGCCTTCGTGATTTCGAACGATGTCGCGGCGATCAAGCATACGCTCAAGGATATCGGCAAGGTCTTCAAAGGCCCGAAATGGAAGCCGGAGGATTACAAGGATCTTCTGTGCCTGCTGTTTGAGCTGATCCGCCAGGCGCGGCAGAACGCCGTCGCCCTCGAAGAGCATATCGAGACGCCGGCGGAGAGCGCGATCTTTACCAAATACCCCCGCATTCTGGCGGATCGGGAAGCGATTGACCTGATCTGCGATACGCTGCGCTCGGCCTCGATGAACTACGACGATCCGCATCAGGTGGAGGAAGTGCTGGAAAAGCGGATGGAGGCCAATCTGCACCATGCCCAGCATTCGAGCCACGCCTTGCAGACCGTGGCCGATGGCTTGCCGGCGCTCGGGATCGTCGCCGCCGTGCTCGGCGTGATCAAGACGATGGGCTCGATCGACCAGCCGCCGGAAATCCTCGGCAAGCTGATCGGCGGCGCGCTTGTCGGCACCTTTCTGGGGGTGTTTCTGGCCTATGGGCTGGTGGGCCCGTTCGCGGCCAAGCTCGCCACCGTGGTGGAGGAAGACGCACATTTCTACCAGCTGATCCGCGAGGTGCTCGTGGCCAACCTCTATAATCATTCGACCAATATCTGCATCGAAGTGGGGCGGCAGAACACGCCCAGCCATTTCCGGCCCAGCTTTTCCGACCTCGAAGAAGCGCTCAAGGAGGTCAAGAAAGACGCGGCATGATCCGGGCAGCGCTTATCCTCCTGATCCTTTTCCTTCCGGTTGCCGCCACGGCGGAGCGGGTCGTGGTGCAATCCGGCGACCATGCCGGGTTTTCGCGCCTGCGCCTCGATGGCGATTTCGGGCTCGATTGGGCCTTTGGCCGGGTCGAGGGCGGATATGAGTTTCGTGCCGCGGCGGGCGATACTGACTGGGATATATCCCGAAGCTTCGACCGCATCACGCGCGCGCGTATCGCCGGGCTGCGCGATCTCGGCGGCGGACGGCTTTTCATCGGGATTGCGCCGGGCTGCGCCTGCCATGCGGATGCCTTCGTTTTGCGAGACGGGAAAGTGGTGCTCGATATCAAGGACGGCCCGGCGCCGCTGACCGATGCGCCGTTCGAGCGGGCGCTTGGGCCGGCCGGCCCTGCCGCGGCGCCAGCCCGGGTGCGCGAGGCGCGAGGCCCGGCGCGCCCGGCAGAGCTGCGCGCCGGATTGCCCTTGTTCGTCGCCGCTCCACCCGCCGACCCCGGGGTGACGGATGACGCCGACGCGCCCCCGCCGGTTGGTGCGGCCCTTCCGGCTGCGCCGGATTTGCAGCGGGACAGGGTATTGGAAACCGAAACGGTGCTGCTTGAACAGATCGCCCGGGCGGCGGCGCAAGGCTTGCTGGACGCGGATCTTTCGCGGATGGAAGAGGAGGTGGAGGCTGCCACCACGCCGCCGGATGCCGCTGCCCCGCCGCCGCCGGAGGCTCCGCCACCGCTGCCGGAACCGGTGACGGATGACAGCCATGTGACGGTCGAGACAAGCGTGGACCGGGCCGCGCCGGGGGGTGGTGTGGCGCCAAAGACCGATACCGGCGAGGCCTGTATCGACCCGCAATATTTCGACGTGGCGCAATGGGGCGGCCCCGCGGAGGGGAGCGCCGATATCGGTGCCTATCGAAGCCGCATTCTGGGCGAGTTCGATGCCGCCGACGGGGCCGGGGTGACCGCCCTTGCCCGCCATTACATTTACCTGACCTTCGGTGCGGAGGCGAAGGCGCTGATCGCGCATTATGCCGCGGCGATGGACCGGCCCGATCTGCTCGTGGCGATGGCCGAGATCGTCGATGAGGGGCAGGCCCGATCGGCGCCGGATCTGGTGGCGCAGATGGTCTGTGACGGGGCGACTGCGCTTTGGGCGCTGCTGGCGCAGCCGCAGTTGCGGCCGGGCCAGCCGGTGAATGCCGCGGCGGTGGCGATGGCGTTTGCCGGGTTGCCGGCGCATCTGCGCAACCATCTCGGCCCGGGGCTGGCGCAGACCCTGATCGCGGCCGGCGATACCGCGACGGCGACGCGGATCCGAAATGCAATGCAGCGCGCGGAGGGCAGTCCGACACCGGATATGGCGCTGACCGACTCCCGGCTGGATCTTGCCACCGGCGCGCGTGAATCGGCGCTGGAGCGGCTGGACGCCCTGGTTCAGCAAGACAGCGATGTCATGCCCGAGGCTTTGCTGGCCCGTGTCGACGAGGCGCTGACGGCGGATGCCGGCGTGAGCCCGTCGCAGGTCTCGCTGCTCCGCAGTCTGGCTTACGAACATCGTGCCGGCGCCGATGGCCAGCGGTTCACCGAGGCGCTCATCCGTGCATTGGCCGCGAATGCGGACTTCGCGGCGGCTTTCGCGGCGCTGGATGAGGCTGCCTCGCGCGCAGCTTTACCGCCCGAAACCGATACGGCGCTGCGGGCGGCGACATTCGCGAGGCTGGCTCGGGATGCGGCGGATGATACGCTCCTGCACCTCCTTATCCCGCGTCTGGGCGAGACGCCGGGGCTGGCCTCCGAGATCCGCCGTGCGCTCGCGGCGCGGCTGCTGGATCTTGGCTTGCCGGACCCGGCGCAGCGGATTCTGGCTGGCGACGATGCGCTGCCGGACGAGGCGGACCGCCGCCTTCATGCCCGGGCCGCGCTCCTGCAGGGGCGGGCGGCGGTGGCGGTGGGCTACCTCGCCGGCCTCGACGATGCCGAGGCGACGCGCCTGCGCGGCGAGGCTTTGGAACAGGCGGCGGATTATGCCGGGGCGGTTCGTGTCTATGGCGAAGCCGGCGATGGGCAACGCCGCGATGAGGCCGCGTGGCGCGGTGGCATTTGGGAGGCGTTTGCCACCGGCGATCCCGGCGTGCAGGCACGGGCCGCCGCGCTGATGCAGGGAGAGGCCGCAACCGCTGCCGGAGGCGATGCGCCGGACACCCCGCTTGCCGCGTCGCGCGCCTTGGTCGCGCAGAGCCGGGCGGCGCGTGACGTGCTGGATGCGCTGCTGGCGGAGGTTACGGAGCCTTCTGCCCCTGACCCGGCCGCCGGTTACGATTTGTCAACGCCCGGTGGCTAAGCTTCCGGGCAGACCGCAAGAATTGCGAAGGCCCGATGCGACCTACGAACTCATCACATAGCCGACAGCTCACCGAGGGCGGCTTATCCTTGTGCCATCGGGGCAGGCGCGCGCGATGGCGGCGGGCCCGGGCCAGGGTGGCCACCATTCTGGCCCTCGCGCAGCTCCTGGCCTTTGCCGCCGGCCCGGCGCTTGCCGACGATATGTCGCTGATTTGCGACCGGGCCGCGGTTCTCGCTGCCGCACGGACGGATGTGCCGGTGTCGGTGCTCAAGGCGATTTCGCTGACCGAAACGGGGCGCAGCCGCGACGGTGCCACGCGGCCCTGGCCCTGGACCGTGAATATGGAGGGCGAGGGGCTTTGGTTCGATACCGCCGACGCGGCGCTGGCCTATGCGCAGGAGCATTTCAAACGCGGCGCGCGCAGCTTCGATATCGGCTGCTTCCAGATCAACTACAAATGGCATCACCAACATTTCGCGTCGATCGAGGCGATGTTCGATCCGGCGCAAAATGCGCTGTATGCGGCGCGCTTTCTGGGCGAGCTGTTTGCCGAAAGCGGCGATTGGGAGAAGGCCGCCGGCGCCTATCATTCGCGCACGCCGGAATTTGCCGACCGGTATCGCGCGCGCTTTGCCGCGTTTCGGGCCGGGCTGCAGCACGAAGATGCGCTTCCGCTGCGGGTGGCGGAGATTGACCCGGCGGGCGCGCGGGCGCGCCCTTCGCCCGCCGATACCCCACGTATCAACAGCTTTCCGCTGCTCCAGTCGGGCGGCGAGGCGGCGCTCGGTTCGTTGGTGCCGCTCGGCATGCCGGCCGTGCCGGGCGGGCTGTTCGGCCAGCCTTCGGGGGCGGGCACATGACGCTTGCGCAGGTGTTTCGCCCGACGATCCTGCTGGCGCTGGCGCTCATGGCAGTCATCGTGATGATGATCCTGCCGATGCCGGCCTGGGTGCTGGATGTGGGCCTTGCCCTCTCCTTCGCGCTCGCGATCCTGATGTTCACGGTCACGCTGTTTCTCGAACGGCCGCTGGATTTTTCCGCCTTCCCCACCGTGCTGCTCGCCTCGCTGATGCTGCGGCTTTCGCTCAACGTTTCGTCCACCAAGCTGATCATCGGCAACGGCCATACCGGCACCGGCGCGGCCGGCAACGTGATCGAGGGCTTCGCGAATTTCGTGATGTCGGGCAGCCTGTTTCTGGGCCTCGTGGTGTTTGGCGTGCTGCTGATCGTCAATTTCATCGTCATCACCAAGGGTGCGGGGCGGATGGCCGAGGTGGGCGCGCGCTTCGCCCTCGACGGGATGCCGGGCAAGCAGCTCGCGATCGACGCGGACCTCTCGTCTGGCGCGATCACCCATGAGGAGGCGAAGGCGCGGCGCGAGCGCGAACAGGCCGAGACGACGTTTTTCGGCTCGCTCGACGGGGCGTCAAAATTCGTCAAGGGCGATGCCATTGCCGGGCTTCTGATCACGCTTCTGAATATCGTGATGGGGCTGATCATGGGGGTGGTGGTGCACGGCATGGAAATCGGCCGTGCCTTCGAGACCTATGCGATCCTGACCGTGGGCGACGGGCTGGTGAGCCAGATCCCCGCCGTGATCATCTCCATCGCCTCGGCATTGCTGCTTGCACGTGGCGGTGCGACGGGCTCGACCGACCTTGCCTTCTTCTCGCAGCTTGGCCGCTATCCGCCGGCGCTGGCCACCGTCGCCGTGCTGATGGCGCTGTTCGCGCTGGTGCCGGGCCTGCCGTTTCTGCCCTTCGTTCTCGGTGCGGCGGCGCTTGGCGGGGCGGCATTCTGGGGGCATCGGCGTGCGGTGCGGCGCCTGGCGGCGGAAGCGGCCGCGCCCAGGGCGGATGAGGCGCCGGGCCTGCCGCGCGACTCGATGGGCGATGTGCTCGATCTCGACGAGATCCATGTGCAATTCGCCACCGATCTGGTGACGATGGTGCTCGATCCGGCGACGGGGCTCGACGCGCGGATCGCCAATATGCGCAACCATGTCGCCAGCGTTTACGGGCTGATCCTGCCGGAAATCCGGCTGACCGACGATCCGGCGCTGCCCGCGGGCAGCTATGTCGTGCGGATTCACGGTGTCGAGCAGGCGCGCGACCGGCTGGTGCCCGGCCAGGTGCTGGCGATCCTGACCGGCAGCGAGATCGCGTTGCCGCCGGGCGACGATGTGCAGGAGCCCGTTTACGGTGCGCCGGCGCGCTGGATCGTGCCGGCGGAGCAGGAGGCGGTGGCGCTGCAGGGCGGCACGGTGGTGACTCCGGTGGAGGTGCTGGCGACCCATGTGCTCGAAGTCATGAAGCGCAATTTCGCCCGCCTGCTTAGCCTGAAGGCGCTGCGCCGGCTGCTCGATGAATTCACCAACCTGTCGGATCCGGGGCGGGCCGAGGCCAACCGGCGGCTGCTCGACGAGCTGGTGCCCGACAAGGTGCCCGTCGATCTGTTGCTGACGGTGCTGCGGCTGCTGCTCGAAGAGCGCGTTTCGATCCGCAACCTGCCGCTGATCCTCGAAGCGGTGGCGGAGGCGCGGCCCGTCTATCCCACGCCCGATGCGATCTGCGAACATGTGCGCCAGCGGCTGGGGTTTCAGCTCGTGGCCGAACTCAGGCGCGAGGATGGCACGCTGCCGCTCGTCCAGCTTGCGCCGGAATGGGAAGAGACCTTCACCACCTACCAGATGGATGGCGACCGCGGCGGGCAGGATATTGCCCTGCCGCCCGACGCCTTCACGCGGCTGGCCGATGGCGTGGCCGAGCGCGTGGCGCGGGCCGGCGAGAATGGCGTTTATCCCGCGATTGTCACATCGGTGCGGCGGCGGCGGTTCCTGCGCACGGTGCTGGCGGCCAAGGGGATTGCCAACCCGGTCTTGTCTTTCGAGGAGATCGGCACCGAGGCGCGCCCCTCGCTCGTCGGCATGGTGCCGGCATGACGGCGGATCTGGCCATGCTGGCCAATCTGGGGCAGGGCTGGCTGGTGCTCGCCTTCGCCGTGTTCCTGCGGGTCGGGGCCGCGATGGCGCTGTTTCCCGCCTTCGGGGAACGCAGCGTGCCCGAACGGGTGCGGCTGGTGCTGGCGCTCGCCTTCACGCTGATCGTGCTGCCCGCCGTCGCCCCCGCGCTGCGCCCGGCGCTGGCGCAGATGGAGATGCCGGGGATCCTGCTGCTGACGGAGGCGGTGGCCGGGCTCGCCATCGGGGCGGTGATCCGGCTGTTCGTGCTGGTGCTGCAGATGGCCGGGTCGATGGCGGCGCAGGCGACCTCGCTGGCGCAGATCTTCGGCGGCCAGAACGCCGATCCGCAGCCGGCCATCGGCCATGTTTTGCTTGTGGGCGGGCTCGCGCTCGCGGTCATGCTGGATCTGCATGTGCGGCTCGCCGGGGTGCTGATCCTGTCCTATGAGGTGTTTCCGCCGGGTGCTTTGCCGGGGGCGGAGATCCTGTCGGCCTGGGGGCTGGCGCGGGTGGCGCAGGCCTTTGCGCTGGCCTTCACGCTGGCGGCGCCCTTCGTCGTGGCCTCGCTCGTCTATAACGTCGCGCTCGGGGTGATCAACCGGGCGATGCCGCAACTGATGGTGGCCTTCGTCGGTGCGCCGGCGATCACCGCGGGGGGGCTGATCCTGCTGTTTCTGACCGCGCCGATCCTGTTGTCGGTCTGGGGCGAGGGGCTCTTGCGCCTGCTCGCCGATCCGTTCGGGGGCGGCTGATGGCGGAGCCGCAGGAGGAGGACGACAAGCAGCACGAGCCGAGCCAGAAAAAGCTCGACGATGCCCGGCGCAAGGGCGATGTGCCGCGCTCGGCGGACCTGACCACCGCCGCGGCCTATGGCGGGTTCATCCTCGTGGCGCTGTCATTCGGCGCGTCCGGGCTGCAATCGACCGGCGCGTCGCTGGCCGGGCTGCTCGCGCGGGCGGGCGAACTTTCGCGTGAGATGTTTGCCGGCGGCGGGCGGGTGGTGACCGGCGCGATGATGGCCGAGCTGGGCCTGGGCCTGATGCCGTGGCTTCTGGTGCCCGCCGCCTTCGTGCTGATCGCCAGCATCGCGCTGCGCAGCTTCACGGTTGCGCCCGAAAAGCTGCAGCCGAAGCTGAGCCGGATCGACCCGATTGCCAATGCAAAGAACAAGTTTGGCCGCGGCGGGCTGTTCGAGTTTGGCAAGAGCTTCGCCAAACTGACGATCTATTCGGTCGTGCTGGCCGTGTTTCTGTGGCGGCAATTGCCGGAGATGCTCGGTACGCTCGCGCTCACCCCGGCGCTGGCCACGGTCGTCCTGCTCGATCTCGGGGTGCGGTTCTTCTCGCTCGTGCTGGTGATCGCGCTCGCGATCGGTGGCGTGGATTATCTGTGGCAGCGGCAGGAGCATCTGCGCAAGAACCGGATGTCGCGCAAGGAGCTGATGGACGAGGCCAAGCAGAACGAGGGCGACCCGGCGATGAAGCAGCAGCGCCGGCAGAAGGGCTACGACATCGCGATGAACCGGATGCTGTCGGATGTGCCCGGCGCCGATGTGGTGGTGGTGAACCCGACGCACTACGCCGTGGCGCTGAAATGGAGCCGGCTGCCCGGCGCTGCGCCGGTTTGCGTCGCCAAGGGGGTGGATGAGGTGGCCGCACGCATCCGCGAACTGGCTGCCGAGGCGGGCGTGCCGATCCACAGCGATCCGCCGACGGCACGGGCGATCCACGCGACGGTGGAGATCGGACAGGAGATCCGGCCGGAGCATTACCAGGCCATCGCTGCCGCGATCCGCTTTGCCGAGGAGATGCGCCGCAAGATGCGCGCCCGTCTGGGCGGCGGGCCGGGGGCAAGCCGGTGAGCGCGGCACCGGGCAAAGACCTGGCGGCGCTGGAAGCGCTTGCCGGGATGGTGTTTGAGGCGGAACTGGCGCGGCTTGACGCATTGTCGCGCGCCCTCGCGGATCGCAAGGCCGATCTCGCCGCTCTGGACGGGGCGCGCAGGAAACGGGCCGAAGCCCTGGCCGGCGATTGCGGCGCGGACGATCTGGCGTTCATCACCGGGCAGGATGCCCGCTGGTCGGGCTGGCTCGGGCGTGAGCGCGCGCGGATTTCGCGCGAGGTGGCCGAGATCGCGGCGCGGCGCGAGGCGCAGCGGCTGCGGGCGCAGACGGCATTCGGCAAGCGCGATGCCCTGCGGATGATCCGCGAGCGGGAGGCGGCGCGGGCAAGGCAGGTGGCGGCGCGCGTGGCGGAGTAATGGGCCGGGGCGGGCCTACATGTCTTGCCGGGCGATATCGGTGATCAGGATGCTTTTCACGCTCGCGCCCAGCTCGGCGCGGGCGGTTTCCAGCAGGCCGGTGCGCAAGGTGTCCATCTTGCGGCCCTCGGTGAAGGCACCGTTGAAGCCGCCGGAATTGGCGTGGTCGAACAGGACCTGAAGGAAGGCGTCGCGCAGTTTCGGCTCGCGCTGGTAGATCGGCTCGGAACCGCCGGTGGGCACTTCGAGGCTGATCGACAGCACCACCAGCGCCGCGATCCTTTCCTCCGTCACGACCGGGATCACGAACTGGTTGCTGAGCTTTACGAAATCCGTGTCCGCCGGGCCGGCCTCGGCCTCCGGGTCGATCCCGGCGGCCTCCAGCGCCTCGGCCATTGCCGCGCAATCGCAGGGGCAGGTGCCATCGGCGACCGCCGGGGCGGGGGCAGGCCGCAGGGCGAGCCCGGCGCCGGTGCCCGCGCCAAGCCCGACGATCGCAAGAAGAACGGGAAGGATCTTGCCCATCGCGCGCCTCAGAACGGCATGACCATATCGGTCACCTGCTGGCCGAGCCGGGGCTGCTGCATATTGGTGATCTGGCCGCGCCCGCCATAGGAGATCCGCGCCGAGGCGATCTTGTCATAGGGGATTTCGTTCTGGCGCGAAATATCTTCGGGCCGCACGAAGCCGGTGACGAGCAATTCGCGCAGCTCGTAGTTAACCCGTACCTCCTGGCTGCCCTGAATCTGCAGGATGCCGTTGGGCAATGTGCCGACCACGGTGGCGGCGATGCGCAGGGTGATCTTTTCGTTGCGCCGGGTGGTGCCGTCGCCCGCGGCGGCGCTGGACGAGCTGGTCGAGAGGCCGGGGGCCAGTTCGAGCTCGGCCAGGGGCGCCTCTTCCTCGAAACCGAGCAGCGCGCCCACACTCATATTCTCGCTGCCGCTGCGCCCGCGCTGTGAGCTGGCCGACAGTTCGGCCTGATCGTCGATCTCGATGGCCACGGTCAGGATGTCGCCCGCCTGGCGTGCCCGGCGGTCGCCAAGCAGCGACCGGCGGCCGGCGGTCCAGAGCGAGGCGCTGTCGATCTCGCGCCGGGCCGACACGTCGCGCGGCAGGGGCATCGTGCTCATCGCCTGCGCTTCGCGGCTGTCTTCGATCGAGGTCATGGAGGGCGGGCGGCCGAGATCGCGCACCTTGTCATCGCATCCGGTGAGGGCGAGGAGCGCGAAGGCGGTCAGGGCGAGGGGCATGGGTTTGGGCAGCATGAGCGTCTCTCAGTTGACGGGAAGATCGGGAAAGCGGGTGGCGCCGGGGGCAACCGTGACGGTGCCGTCATCGCGCACGATGCCGGTGATCATCTGGCGCGAGGCGAGGTTCATCACGCGGAGCCTGTCGCCCACCCCGGCGCGGCCGAGCGCGCGGCCTTCGGCGGCGATCATCAGGCCGCCGGCGCGGTAGAACAGGGTGACGATCTGGTTGCGGGCGACGATGGCGGGCGGGCCGACCTCGTTGGAGCGGACCGGCCGCCCGGCATAGAGCACCACGCGCGCCTCCTGCCCGATCACCTCATCAAGGCTTACATAGGTGCCTGCGATATCCCCGGCGACGAGCGTGACATCGCCCGGTGTGAGGATCGACTGGGCGCGGATGGTGCGTGCGGCGATGACCGTATCGGCCTGGGCCGGCGTGGCCATGAGGGCGAGCAGGGCGAACAGGCGCGTCATCAGCGCACCTGCGTGGTGGCGGCGAGCATCTGGTCGGCGGCGGTGATGACCTTCGAGTTGAGTTCGTAACCGCGCTGGGCCTCGATCAGCTCGGTGATTTCCTTCACCGCATCGACCGAGCTTTGCTCCTTGTAGCCCTGCCGCAGCGTGCCGAGCCCGTTTTCGCCGGGCGCGTCGATCAGCGGCGGGCCGGAGGCCTCGGTTTCAAGGAAGGTGTTGGAGCCGATTGCCTCAAGCCCCTGCTCGTTGGTGAACTGGGCCAGGGTGAACTGGCCGAGCAGCTTGGCCTGCACCTCGTCGTTGAAATAGGCGTAGACCTCGCCATCGGCGTTGATCGAGATCGCGCGCGTTTCGATCGGGATGGTGATCTCGGGCACCACGGGGAAGCCTTCGGAGGTGACGATCAGCCCCTCGCCGTTGCGCTTCAGCCCGCCATCGCGGGTGTAGCCGGACAGGCCGGAGGGCAGGGTGATCTCAAGATAGCCGCGCCCCTCAATGGCGATGTCGAGGTCGCCGCCGGTCTGGTTGAGGGTGCCCTGGGCGATCTGCATCGAGACCGCGGCGGGCCGCACGCCGAGGCCGAGCTGCACGCCGGTGGGCAGCACGGTGCCATCGGTGGCGTTGATCGTGCCGGGCCGGGTCATCTGCTGATAGTGCAGATCGGCGAATTCGGCGCGCCGCGCGTTGTAACCCGTGGTGGACATGTTGGCGAGGTTGTTGGAGATCGTCTCCACCCGCATCTGCTGGGCCAGCATCCCCGTGGCGGCGATTTTCAGGGCGCGCATGGCAGCTCCTTTCCGGTTACTTGCCGAGGGTTTCGATCACGGCGCGGATGCGCTCGTGCTCGCGGTCGAGGAAGGACTGGCCCTGCTCATAGGCGCGCTGGATCTCGATCATCCGGGCGACTTCGCCAATCGGGTCGACGTTCGAGGCTTCGAGATACCCCTGCAGGATCGTGGCGCCCTCGATCAGAGGTTCGGCGCCGCCCGGCACCTCGAAGCGCACGCCGTCGCGGTGGCGCATGTCGAGCGGGTCGGCGGGCAGCCAGAGGCCGATCTGGGCGAGCGGCTGGCCGTCCGCCGACATGGTGCCATCGGCGGCGATGGCGATCTGCCCGCCATCGGGCGGGGCGAAGACGGGGGCGCCGCCGGCATCGAGCAGGCGGTAGCCGTCAAGCGTGGTGAGCTCTCCCGTGGGTGCGGGCGTGAAGGCGCCGGCGCGGGTGAGCATCGGCCCCTCGGGGCCCTCGATCATGAAAAACCCCTCGCCCTCGATGGCGAGGTCGAAGCTGCCATTGGTCTGGGTCAGCGGAGCCTGGTCGAGCCGGGTATCGCGCACGCTGGCGGTGGCCATCGACAGCGACGGATCGCCGGGGGCGAGGGCGCGCACGAATTCGGAGAAAACCACGCCTTCGCGCCGGTAGCCGGTGGTGGAAGCGTTGGCGATGTTATGCGCCACGGCCTGCATTTCGGCCATCAGGCCCGATTGGCGGGTGAGGGTGGTGTAACCGGCATTGTCCATCTCATCCCCCCGCGATCAGGGGCACGATGGTGCCCTGGAAATAGGCGGTGAGCGTGTCGGACATGAAGCCCATCGACAGCCAGAACACTCCGAGGATTGCCGCGAGTTTCGGCACGAAGGTGAGCGTCATTTCCTGGATCGAGGTGAGCGCCTGGAACAGGCCCACGGCGATCCCGGCGACGAGGGCGACGGTGAGGATCGGCAGCGAGACGATCACCGCGTTCCACAGCCCTTCGCGCAGGGTGTCGTAGAAGATGATCTCGTTCATCATACCGGCATCCTCAGGATTTCCTGGTAGGCTTCGACCACCTTGTTGCGCACCGTTACCGCCGTTTCGACGGCAAGCTCGGTCTGGGCGAGGGCCTGAACCAGCGCGTGCGGATCGGCGTTTCCGATCATCGACGCGCTGGCCACCTGTTCGCCCCGGTTGAGCGTTTCGGCGAAATCGCCCGCCAGCCGGGCGAAGGCTTCGCCCGCGCCGCCACTTTCTCCGGCTTTCGGCTGGGTGGCGGGCCGTGTTGCGGCATAGCCCTGAGCGGCGAGGGTGGATTTGATGTCCATTCAGGCCTCCTATTTCCGGAGCAGATCGAGCAGCCCGCGCGACATTTGCCGCGCCTGCTCGAACATCTTGAGGTTCGCCTCGTAGCTGCGCTGCGCTTCGCGCGCGTCGGCGATCTCGATCACGAGATCGACATTCGATCCTTGGTAATAGCCGCTGTCATCGGCCATCGGGTGAGAGGGGTCGTAGATCATCGGCAGGGTGGTCCGGTCGAGCCGCACCGGGCCGGTTTCGACCAGCCCCGTCATGCGCCCGCCCTCGACCATCTGTTCGAAGGCGACGATCTTGCGCCGGTAGCCCGGCGTATCGGCGTTGGCGATGTTTTCGGAGGTATGGCGCAGGCGGGTGGCCTGCGACTGCATCCCGCTCATCGCGGCCTGTTTGGCGGAAGAGAGAAGATCGCCCATCGCCTACCCTCGCCCGCCCACGGAACTGCGCAGGATCGTCATCGCCGAGCGGTAGATGGCGAGCGCCCGGTCGTGCTCGCCCTTTGCCTCGGCGGCGGCGAACATCTCCTGCTCCAGCGATACGGTGTTGCCGTTCGGCGCGGCGGCGTTGGGCCGGTGGACAGCCTGCGCCTGCCGCGCCGGCTCGTCAGGGCGGGTGAGATCGTGGCCCGGGCGGGTGGCGTGCAGCGCGCCCGTGGCATTTGCCCGAAAGGTCTCGCCGAAGGAGGCGAGATCGCGGGCGCGGTAACCGGGGGTATCGGCATTGGCCACATTCCCGGCGATCACGGCCTGGCGTGCGGCGGAATGCGTCGCCATCGCCTGCGCCATCGAAAAGATACCAAGATTTTCAAACATCGGGGCTTCTCCCGCGATTTCGTTCAACCAAGGCTTAACCCTGATTCCTTTAGAAACGGTTTCAGGCACCCCAAGCCGGAGAAAAATCATGGCCCATATCGGATTCGATCAGCTCAACGCCGAAATCGCCGCCGTTTCGCCCATGCGCGATGTTGGCCGGGTCGCGCGGATCGGGCGCGGCACGATCGAGGTGTCGGGCCTCAGCCATGTGGCGGCGCAGGGCGACATGGTCGAGATCGACACGCCGGGCCATGTGCGGCGGCGCGGCGAGGTGCTGAACCTTGCGCAAGACCACGTCACCGTGCTGCCGGACGGCGACATCGAGGGGCTTACCATTGGCGCCGCGGTTGCGCTGATCGGCGCGAGCCAGATTGCCCCCGACGATAGCTGGATCGGCCGGGTGATCGACCCGATGGGCCAGGCGCTCGACGGGCGGGCGATCCTGCGCGGGCCGGTGGCGCGCCCGCTCAGGGGTGTGCCGATGAACCCGACCGAGCGGCGGGTGCTGGGCGCCCGGCTGGAGACGGGGCTTGCCGTGTTCAACACGCTGTTGCCCATCGTCCGCGGCCAGCGGATCGGGCTTTTTGCCGGGTCCGGCGTGGGCAAATCGACCCTGCTCGCCAAACTCGCGCGCGGGGTGCATGCGGATGTGGTGGTGATCGCGCTCATTGGCGAGCGCGGGCGCGAGGTGCGCGAATTCGTCGAGCGGGTGCTGGGCGCCGAGGGGATGCGGCGCGCGGTGGTGGTCGCGGCCACCTCCGACCAGTCGCCGCTGGTGCGCCGCCGCTGTGCCTGGACGGCGATGGCGGTGGCCGAGCACTTCCGCGATCAGGGCAAGCATGTGCTGTTTCTCGCCGACAGTGTGACGCGATTTGCCGAAGCGCACCGTGAGATCTCGCTGGCGGCGGGCGAGGGAGGCAGCCTGCGTGGCTTTCCGCCGTCGACGGCGCATCAGATCACCGCCCTGTGCGAGCGGGCGGGCCCGGGTGCGGGGACGGCGGGCGATATCACGGCGGTGTTTTCCGTGCTTGTGGCCGGGTCCGACATGGAAGAGCCGGTGGCCGATATTCTGCGCGGGGTGCTCGACGGGCATGTCGTGCTCGACCGGTCGATAGCCGAGCGCGGGCGCTTTCCGGCGATCGACCTGTTGCGTTCGGTGAGCCGCGCCCTGCCCGGCGCCGCGAGCGAGGCGGAGAATACGCTGATTTCGGCCGCAAGGCAGCGCCTCGGGGCCTATGACCGTTCGGAAATGATGATCCGCGCCGGGCTCTATGCCGCCGGCTCCGACCCTGCGCTGGATGCGGCGATCGAGAGCTGGCCGAAGCTCGATGCCTTCCTGTCGGAAGATGAATGGGAGGATACGAAGGCCAGCTTCCGCAGGCTGGCGGCGTGTTTGGCGGGGGAAGCGCGGGCGCAGGGCGAGGGCTGACCGATGCCGGACCGCCACCGGCGAGGCCCTGTTTCAACGGCTCGCCAAAGTGCGATTTGCGGTGCGCTTGTCTGCCGGCACCTTGCTTGGATACCGGCCAGACCTTGGTGCTTGCCGCCCGCCTACTCGGCTTACCGGGTCTGCAGCAACGTGAGCGCGATGGAGCCCGACGACATTGCGGCGCGCCCTGCGTTGATCTGGGATCGGACGAGGAACAGCCGGTTCAACTCGTCACGCGCATGCGGATCGGCAAACTGCGCCACCTCGCCGCTGCCGAAGATCGCCTTGGCCCGGTCGCGGAACATGGTGAGCTGATCGTCGATGTCGAGGGCCGCGAGCGTCGATGGCAGGCCGAGGGCGGTTTCGAACATCTGGCGCAGGGGTTCGTTGCCCATGACCGCATACCACTTGCCGTTGGCGGTGTTGTCAGCGTCGACAATTGCGCCCAGATCGCGCTCCATCGACAGGGCGAGGCGCATGTCGTTGTCCTGCGCGCCAACGGCGATCTCGAACTGGCGGGTCTTGTAGGCGTCGAGGATTCGCGCGGGGAAGTCGGAAAGCGCGGTGTTCGGGGTGCCGAGATCGAAGCCGAAAGCTTCCGTCAAAGCGAGGTAGCGCTTGTCGACCATCCGGTTGGCGAAACTGGTAGGATCGAGCGCGCCTTCTTCGAGCACTTTGCGGATGAAGGCCTTGTTCGGCAAATCATCGTCGAGGCCGAAGGCGCCGAGCGCCACTTTCAGCAGCCGGTAATCGCCGACGAGATCCTCGGCGCTTGTGACCTCGCCGATCTTCTCGGCAAAATATTCTGTGTCGCGCCGGATCTCGGGCGCGGCGTTGAACGCCTGTTTCTGCGCCTCCTGTGTGCGTTGCAGAAAGGTCCAGCCGGCCATGCCGCCGAAGGGAAGGATCGGCTGAAACCCCATCGCTACATCTCCCGCGCCGCCGCGAGCAGCCGCTCTTCGCGCGGCAGCAGGGCGCGCAGGGCCTTGAGCGCCTGGTAGAACTGGGCTTCCAGCACTGCCGAGGTGGCCTGTTCCAGTTGCATCCGGCTGTCGTGGTCGGTGAACACCTGGCTGAGCTGTTCGATGCCGCGCAGCAATTGCAGGCGGGCTTCGTCCGGGTCGGCATCGCCCGACAGGACGAGCTGGGCGATATAGCTGACGCGGCGCACCGGCGTGTTGACCTGATCGGGGTGGATCGCGTCGCGCAGGCGCAGGATATTGGCGCCCGGCGTGACGATGGAGATCCGCGACCGGCGGTCGCCGTTTTCGAGGACGGCGCCGTTGACGAGAACCCGCTCGCGCGGGCCGAGCTTGAGGACAAGGCCGCTCATGCCGGCTCCGCCCCGTTGCGCAGGCCCCGCATGAGGGCGGTGTTGATCTCGACAAGCACGTCCACCGTTTCGGCGCCGCGCAAGACCTTGCGGCTGTGCTGCGCGGTGAATTCGGCGAGGTAGAAGATCCGGGCGCGCAGATCGGGCGGCAGGCCATTGGTGTTCTCGGCCACATCGGCGGCGAGCATCGTCCAGAGCTGGCGGTTTCGGTGCAGCGCTTCGGCGAGCTGGCCGAAGCCCATCGCGCCCTTGGCGGCGGCGGCGCTGAGGCTGTGCGTGACATGGGCGAAGGCATCGTATTCGGTGCCGCGCGGGGTTCTGATCGGGGCCTTGTTCGAGGCATAGGCCGTTTTGGCCATCTGGAGGGCGTTCACGGGAGTTCCTTCCGCTGACATGAGGGCTCAGGCGAGGGCGGTGTGGGGCGGGGCGCCGTCCGGGCGCCCCGCCGGTGCTTGGCTTAGCGGAACAGCGAGAGGATGTTCTGCGGCGCCTGATTGGCGATGGAAAGCGCCTGGGTGCCGAGCTGCTGCTGCACCTGGAGCGCCTGCAGCCGGGCCGAGGCGGCCTCCATATCGGCATCGACAAGCGAACCGATCCCGGCCTTGAGCGAGTCGGTGAGGCTGGAAATGAACTCGTTCTGAGTCTCCACCCGCCCGGCGGCCGAGCCGAAATCGGCGGCGGCGTCGATCGCGGTGTTGATCATCGTCTCGATATTGTCGAGCGCCGCGGCCGCCCCCGCATCCGTGGTCACATCCACCGAGTCGAGGCCGAAGAGGCCGCCCGATGCGGTGCCGTCCTGGGTCACCGAAAAGGCGAAATCCCGACCGCCGGTTTCATCGTCCACGGCGAGCGACCACTGTCCGGTGTCACTGTCGAACTGCACCCTGGTCGATACGCCATCCGGCAGGTTCGAATCGATGGCAGTCTTCAGGCCGCGGGCCACGTCTTCCATCGTTTCGCCCTTGCCGGCGACGTAGTCAAACAACGACTGGCTGCCGACCGTGACCTTGAAGCTGTCGCCTTCAGCGACGCCGGCGGCAGCGGAGAAGTCGATCGTTTCGGCGCGCTGTTCGATCGTGCCGGCATTCGGATCTGTCGGCGCGCCGGCACCGTTCACATCGGTGATTTCAAGTTCGCTGTCAGTCGACGAGGCGACGTTGACGTTGACGGAGGAAAACGCGCGCGTGTTCGAGATTTCCAGATCGGCCGCGGTGGCATCCGCGCTGATCCCTTCAATGCCCAGCGCATTGATCTCACTCATGAAATAGGCCGCAACATCATCGTTGGTGTCGCCAGCGGCTGCGGTGTAGTTCAGCTTGCTGCCATTGATGTCGATCTCGAAGGTTTCACCCCCGACCGCCGCGGCGGCCATGCCAAAGGTGAGCGTGGCGGACTTGCCGGCTGCGTCGGTGGTCGTGCCCGTTGCAGCGGCCGTGCCACCCGGGGCGGTGATCGAGCCATAGGATGTGATCGAGGCCACCGCGGTGGTGCCCGCGGTGCCTGCGCTCGTAGTCAGATCCTGGCGCGCCACGGCAATGTTCGAGGCTGACACCGTGCCGTTCGACGAGCGGTCGAGCGACGACAGGATGTTAACATCGTCGAAGCCCTGAACCATGTTGAGGCCGTTGAACTGCGCGGCGCCCACCACCGAGGCGATCTGGTCGCGCAAGGCATTGATATCGGTCTGGAGCTTCTCGCGGTCGACGTTCTCTTCCTGCGCCGCAACGATCTTGCCCTTCATGTCTTTCAGAAGATCGGTCACCGTCTCCGATGCCTTTTGGGCGACGGCAAGGGTCGATTCGCCGAGCGACAGGCTGTCGGAGATCGCGGTGAAGCCGTTCACATCGGCTTCCATCACCTTCGAGATCGCCCAGACGGCGGAATTGTCCTTCGCCGAGGCGATGGCCTTGCCGGTGGAGATTTCGTTCTGGGTTTGCGCCAGGTTCGAGTTGATCGACTTGAGCGTTTGCAGCGCGACCATTGCGCTGGTGTTGGTCAGAATGCTGGACATATGGTGGTTCCTTCAGTCGTGCGGCGCCGTTTGCGCCGGGTTTGAGGTCCGCCCGTTGCGGGGCAGGTTCAGAGCCATTCTGACCTCTGCGGATCGTGCTATTCCCAATCCGCGCCACCCCCTCAGGATGCGCGTGCAGCCTGAGGCTGAAGTGCCTAAAGAACGGTGAAGAGCTGAGGGCGAAATGTGTCGGATTTTAGACGACACGGGCGCGCTGCGAAGGAATCAGGCGCGATGGTTAATGCCATCTGCGGCGTGCGTTTGGCCAAGATCCCGGCGTGCGCCATCGGCGCTGTAGGTGCTGAGGCGCACAGGCGGTTCCCCGATGTGGGCAAGGCGTTGGCGCGCGGCCTCGATCCCGCGCACGGCACCTTGCAGAAGCCGCTGATTTCGTTCGGCTTTGGCGCGGATGCGGGTGAGTTGCGCCGTGTCGGCCGCGCCCGCGAGCCGCGCGATCAGCTGCGCCTTGTGCCGGGTGGCGCGGTCAAGCTGCGCGATCCGGCCTTCGATGAGCAAAGCACGTTCCCGGTCGAGCAGATCTTCCAGCGCGTCGGCCGCGCCGGGGCGGTCAAACAGCATTGTCGGCCCTTTCCTTAAGTGCGTCGAACAGGCTCCGGGCAAGCCCGATACCGCCGGCGCCAACCATCGCGCGGGCCTGTTCGAGCCGCAGAAAAGAGGCGAACTGCTCTTCGCCCGCACCGCCGCCGAAGGCGTCTGGCATATCGCCCAGCCCGGCGGATTTGAGCATTTCGGCGAGGAAGCTCGCCTCCAGCTCCCGGGCGGCGGTGTGCAAGGCGGCGTCGCGCCGTGCCGTGTCTGGCCGTGGGGCGGGGGTGGCGAATGCGTCAAGCGGGGTCATGGCGAATCTTTCGAATTGACCGAAATCGCCGGTAGTTTGCCCGCTGCGGGTAAAGAATCGGTAACTCCTCTCTGACATGGTCGTGCCATCGGAGTCAGAATACCCGGACCGGATCATGCACCTGCCCCTGCTCGCCCTCATCCTGCCCGCCACGGAGGCGGACGCGGCATGTGCCCGAACCGGCGATGTCGGCGAAAGCGCGTTCGACCGGGTTTTTGCCGGTGATGGTGGCCGGGCGATAGTGGCCGGGGAACGGCTGGCGGCCATCCCCGAAGCCGGGCCGCTGCGCGGCGATATGGCAGCTAGGGGCCGGTCGGGCTTCGGCGAGGTGCTTGCCGAGGAGAATGGGCGGGAGCCGATGGCCGATCCGGGCAGGGTGCGGGGGCAGGAGCCGGGCCGGCAGGCATGCCTGTCCTGCGATCGTGCCCCACCGGCTCCCACCGGGTGGTGGTCAATGGAGCCGGTCCGTCTTGTGGCGGTGGCCGACCCGGTGGCGTGGCGACCGGAGCGTGAGGTGCGAATGCCTGACGGCGATCTGCAGGCAGCCGGCCCCGATACTGGCTCTGCCGATCTGCCCGATGAGACCGCGCCGCCGACGGACCGCGCTGCCGATGCCGGCGGCGAGGCGGTGGTTTTTGATGCCGGGTATGCCGGGATCGTCATGCCCTTGCCGGCGGCGGATGGGCCGGCGCGCGCTGTGAACGATGTTGCAGAGCCGGGAAAGGGCACGGACCATGCCGTATCGGCTCTTCGCCCGGATCGCGGGGCCTTGTCCGAACAGGCGGAGCCTCGCGCCATGAGCGTTTCGGTGCCCGAGACGGATGTGCCGGTGCGGGCGGGAACATCGAGTGAGCGCCGGGAGCCCGCACAGCCGGGACAGGCCGTGCAGGGGGGCAGGCCGGAGGCATCGTCTGGCGGTGCCTCTGCCAACCGCGACGGTGCCGCCCGGCAGTCCGTTGCGGCGTTGGCGCCAGCGCAGCCGGCTCCGCGCGCCTTGGCGATGTGGATGCACGATGGGGCCGTGCCGGCGCTCCGGCCCGTGGCGGAGGCCGTGGCCGATCTTTCGCCCGATCCAGCGGTTGCGGCAGATCCCGCTGGCCGGGAGCGCGCGCTTTCCGCGCAGCCCGGCCCGGCCTGGCGGGGAAGCTCAGCGCTTGTTGGTCCGGCCCTGGCCGTGGAGCGGGTGCCAATGCCGCGCGCGGCACCTCTTGCGGAGCCGGACATGGGCGATATGACCGATGCGCCGGCGCCCGTTCGCGCTGAGGTGGCGCAGGTGCAACGCACCGGCCCGGCGACGCCCGCGATGGCCGGCCAGATTGCCGCCGCGCCGCCACCCTCCGACCGGCTGCCTGCCGTGATTGAGGTGGGTATCGGCGCCGAGGGGGATCGCGGTGAGCCGCAGGGTGAGGTGCCACTTGCCGAACCACGGTTGGCGCATCCTGCAGGCCATGCGCCGCTGGCGGCGCCCACGCCGCGGCCCGAGCTTGCCCGCGCCGTGGCGGTGCAGATCGCCGAGGTCGTCGCGCAGAACCATGAACGCGGGGTTGAGTTGCGGTTGCAGCCCGAGGAACTTGGGCGCGTCAGCCTGACGATGTCGGCCGATGGCGGTGTGTTGTCGGTGGCGCTGGCGGCAGACCGGGGCGACACGCTCGATCTGATGCGCCGGCATATCGAGATTCTGGGCGATGAGTTGCGCAAACTGGGCTACAGCTCGGTCGCATTCTCCTTCGCGGGCGGCGGGGACGGGCATGGCACTGGTGCTGCCCGCACCGGGCCGGCGCCTGCCCCCGGCACCGATGGCGACGACACCGAGGCAGGCCCCGTTGCGGCGGCCCTGCCCGATCCGGGCGCCAACCGCAAATCCAACGGCATTGATATGCGTCTTTGAGTGAGGAAGCTGAATGGACGTCACTTCAACCCAGACCACCACGGCAACCGGGGGCACGGCGAAAAGCGATGCGGGATCGACCGGCAGCGCCATGATCTCTTCGGATTTCGAGACCTTCCTGAAGATGCTCACCGTCCAGATGGAAAATCAGGATCCGCTGAACCCGATGGAGAGCACGGATTTCGCGGTCCAGCTCGCTACCTTCTCCGGCGTCGAGCAACAGGTTCAGACCAATGCATTGCTGGAGGCGATGGCCGGCCAGCTTGGGGCGATGAGCATGTCGGATCTGGCGGGCTGGGTCGGGATGGAGGCGCGCGCGGTCAGCGCGGCCTGGTTCTCCAACACCCCGCTCACGCTCAGGGCCGAGCCGGCGAGCGGGGCCGAGCGTGCCTATCTGGTGGTGCGCGATTCGGCCGGGGCGATCGTCGACCGGGTGGAGGTTCCGGTCTCGGACGAGCCGCTGCAATGGGCGGGCGTGTCGGGCGGTGGCGATCCGCTGCCGGCGGGGCTCTACAGCTTCAACCTGGAGAGCTATTCGCAGGGCAAGATGATCGCCGACAGGCAGATGGCGGTTTATTCCGAAGTGGTCGAGGCCCGGGTGGAAAACGGCGAGACGATCCTTGTGCTGCAAGGCGGCGCGGAGGTTGCGGCCTCGGAGGTCGATGCGCTGCGGATGCCGGAGCTGCCGGGCTGACGCCGCGCTTTGAGCCGCCGCGCCTTGCCGATGCGGGCGCAGCGCCCTAGCTTGGCGCGACTTCAGCGAGGATGACGTGACAGCGACAGGGCACAACGAGGCGCCTTCCGGCGCGCAAGTGCAGGCGCAGGCCGGAGGCGGAGAGGGCGCGACCGCGCTCGCCGCCTTCTGGGCCGCGCATCGCCCGGAGGTGTTTGCCGGGGCGGCGAACTGGACGGCGCTGTCGGGCGGGCGGACGAATGCGGTTTGGCGGGTGCAGACCCCGGCAGGGGCGCTGGTCGTCAAGCTGTACCGGGCCGATGCCGCCACGCCGCTTTTCGCCAACGATCCGGAGGCCGAGGCGGCAAGCCTGGCGGCCCTTGCGGGAACGGGGCTCGCGCCCGACCTTGTCGCCACGGCGCTGACGCCGCAGGGGCCGAGCCTTGTCTACAGTCACATTGCGGGGCGGCCATGGCAGGCAGCGGATAACCCATCGCTCGTGGCCGAGGCACTGGCGCGGCTTCATGCGCGCGCGCTGCCCGATGGCCTGCCGATGCGCCCGCCCGGCGCCGACCGGCTGCGCGCGGAGGCGCTGGCGATGCTCGACGATCTCGGGCCGCAAGGCGCCGCACTGGCTGCGCTGAGGCCGGGGGCGTTGCCCGATCCCGGCGATGCGCCCCCGGCCTTCATCCATGGCGACGCGACGGCGGCCAATGCGCTGGTGACCGGGGCGGGGCTGACCTTCATTGACTGGCAATGCCCGGGCGGCGGCGATGCGGCGGACGATCTGGCCGTGTTCCTCTCGCCGGCGATGCAGGCGGTTTCGGGCAATGCGCCGCTGACGGCCGCGGGCGAGGCGGCGTTTCTGGCGAGCTATCAAGCGGCGGGGGCCGATCATGCACGCACGGTGGCGCGTTACCATGCGCGCGCGCCGCTCTATCACTGGCGGATGGCGGCCTATGCCACCTGGCGCGCGGCGCGGGGGGATGACGCATACGCCGCCGCCGCCGCGCTGGAGACCGCGCGGCTCAAAGCAGCGAAATGACCAGTACGAGAGCCAGGGTGGCCAGGCTGCCGAGCGAGAAATACCCCAGAGCGCGGAGCGGGCGGTGGGTCGAGCGCTGCGGCGGCACGCGGCTTTGGCGGATCAGTGTCGCCTCGGCGATCTGTGGCAGGCGCGGGCCCAAGCGCGACAGAATCCGCGCCGCGTGGGCAAGGTCGCGCACCATCGCTTTCGGCCCCATCGCGTCGGTGATATAGGCCTCCACCACCGGGCGGGCGACTTCCCAGATGTTGATATGCGGATTGAGCGAGCGCGAGACGCCCTCGACCACCACCATCGTGCGCTGCAGCAGAATCAGCTCGGTGCGGGTCTGCATGCCGAACCATTCGGTGACTTCGAACAGGTAGTGCAGGAGCCGGCCCATCGAGATCTGGGTGGCGTCCATGCCGAAGATCGGCTCGCCCACCGCGCGCAGCGCCTTGGCGAATTCTTCCACGTCCTGATCGGCGGGGATGTAGCCCGCCTCGAAATGCACCTCGGCCACGCGGCGATAATCGCGCTTGATGAAACCGAACAGAATCTCGGCATAGACCCGGCGGGTAAAATCGTCGATCCGGCCCATGATGCCGAAATCGAGCGCGATGACATCGCCATTCGGCGCGACCTTCAGGTTGCCCTGATGCATATCGCCGTGAAACAGCCCGTCGCGCAGCGCGTGGCTGAGGAAGAGGTGCAGCACACGGTTGCCAATGGCTTCCATGTCATGCCCGGCGGCGCGGATCTTTTCGACCTCGTTGGCCGGGATGCCCTCGCCCCAGTCGAGCGTCATCACCCGCTTGGAGGAGAGCGACCATTTTACGGCGGGCACGACAAAGCCCGCGTCCTTCGCGGTGTTTTCGGCAAATTCCGAAGCCGAGGCACATTCCAGCCGCAGGTCGAGCTCGCCCAGCACCACGCTCTCGAAATGCGCGACCACATCCGATGGGCGCAGCCGGCGCGATTGCGGCAGCAGAAACTCAAGAACGGCGGCGGAGAAGTGGAAGGCGTCGAGATCGGTGCGGAAGGCCCGTTCGATCCGCGGGCGCAGCACCTTCACCGCCACCTCGCGGCCATCGGCGGCGATGCGGGCGCGGTGAACCTGCGCGATCGAGGCGGCGGCAACCGGCTCGGAAAACTCCGAGAACACCTCGTCGACCTTGATCCCAAGCTCCTCCTCGATCGTCTTGCGGGCGATCTCGGTGGAGAAGGGCGGCAGCTTGTCCTGCAGATAGGTCAGTTGCAGGGCCAGCTCGTCGCCGACCACGTCGGGCCGGGTCGAGAGGATCTGGCCAAACTTGATATAGGCGGGGCCGAGCGCCGTCAGCGCGCGTGTGATCGGCGGCAGCGACGGGTCGCCGCGCTTGCCGAGGAAGGCGAAGGTCCAGCTCACAGCGCGGGCGGTGGTGCGCAGGAGCGGCGGCGCGTCCATCGCGTGCAGCACTTCGCCGAGCGCGCCGGTGCGCGCGAAGGTGGCGCCGGTGCGGACGAGCCGCCAGATGTTGTGGGGACCGCGCATCAGATCTTCCAGCCCGAATGCAGCGCGGCGATACCCATCGACAGGTTGCGGTAGCTGACGTTTTCAAAGCCCGCCGAGCGGATCATGCCGGCGAAGGTGTCCTGGTCGGGGAACTTGCGGATCGATTCGACGAGATACTGATAGCTCGCCGCGTCGTTGGCGATCAGCTTGCCCATCTTCGGGATGATGTTGAACGAGTAAAGGTCATAGACCTTCTGCATCAGATCGTTGGGGATCTGGCTGAATTCGAGCACCATGATCCGCCCGCCGGGGCGCAGCACGCGGAAGGCTTCGTTCAGCGCATCCTGAATGCGGGTCACGTTCCGGATGCCGAAGGAGATCGTGTAGACGTCGAAGGTGCCCGCCTCGAAGGGCAGCGCCATCGCGTCGCCCACCACCCAGTTGAGGCTCGATGCCATCTGCCCGGCCTCGGCGCGCTTGCGGCCCTCGACGAGCATGCTCTCGGTCATGTCGAGCACGGTGGCATGGGCGCCGGGGGCGCGGCCGAGGAAGCGAAACGAGATATCGCCGGTGCCGCCTGCCACGTCGAGCAGATCCTGTCCGGGGCGTGGCGCGAGCCAGTCCATCATCGCGTCTTTCCAGATCCGGTGGATGCCGAGGCTCATCGCGTCGTTCATCACGTCGTATTTCGAGGCGACATTGGTGAAAACGCCGTGGACCATGCCGGCCTTCTTGTCTTCGTCGACGGTCTGAAATCCGAAATGCGTGGTTTTCTTGTCGTTGGCGGTCATCGGCCCTTGCCCAATCGGGGAAACTGACCCCTCATATAGCGCCCGGAAGGGGCAGACAATGGAAGGGGGCGCGGATTGCCGGAATTACCGGAAGTCGAGACGGTTCGTCGCGGGCTGGCGCCGGTGATGGAGGGGCAGCGGATCGCCCACGCCGATGTGCGGCGCGAGGGGCTGCGCTGGCCCTTTCCCGAGCGGATGGCCGAGCGGCTGACGGGCGCGCGGATCGACCGGCTTCGGCGGCGGTCGAAATACATTCTGGGCGATCTGGACAGCGGCGAGACGATGCTCATCCATCTCGGCATGTCGGGGCGGATGCTGATCTCGGGCACGCCGCTTGGCAAGTTCCACCATGACCACCCCGCGCCGGAAAAGCACGATCATGTGGTGCTCGACATGGAAAGCGGCGCGCGGATCACCTTCAACGACGCCCGCCGCTTCGGTGCGATGGACCTGTTCGCCACCGGCACGGACGACGCCCACCCGCTGCTGGCGAAGCTCGGGCCGGAGCCGCTGGGCAACGCGTTCAACGAGGATCACCTGGTGGCGGCGCTGCATGGGCGGAACACCCCGATCAAGACCGCGTTGCTCGATCAGCACATCGTTTCGGGGCTTGGCAATATCTATGTCTGCGAGGTGCTGCACCGCGCCGGGATCAGCCCGAGGCGCAAGGCGGGGCGGATCGCCGCCGGCAAGGTCGCCGCGCTGGTGCCGGTTATCCGCGAGGTGCTGGCCGAGGCGATCGCTTCGGGAGGATCGTCGCTCAAGGATTACCGGCAGGCCGATGGCGAGCTGGGCTATTTCCAGCACGCCTTCCGCGTCTACGACCGCGAGGGTGCGCCATGCCCCACGCCGGGATGTACCGGCACCGTGCGGCGCATCGTGCAAAGCGGCCGGTCGAGCTTCTACTGCCCTGTTTGTCAAAGATGACTTGAAAGCGGCCCGCAGGTTCGCTTAGGACTCGGCACTTGATGGCAACGCAAGAGACAGCCCCGGGGAGGGCGCGCATGGCCTACAAGAACATCATCGTCGACATCGAGGATAACGTCTGCCTGATCCGACTGGACCGGCCGGACGCGATGAACGCGCTCAACCTCGATCTTCTGCGCGAGCTCGGCAAGGCGCTGGGCGAGGCGCAACAGAACGACAAGGTGCGGGCCTGCGTCATCACCGGCTCGGAGAAAGCCTTCGCCGCCGGGGCGGACATCAAGATGATGAGCGAAAAGAGCTTCGTCGACGTGTTCACCGAAGATCTCTTCACGCCCGAGGAGCAGGCGATCAGGCGCATCCGCAAGCCGATCATCGCGGCGGTGTCGGGCTATGCGCTGGGCGGCGGCTGCGAGCTGGCGATGATGGCGGATTTCATCATCGCGGGCGACAATGCCAAGTTCGGCCAGCCCGAGGTCAACCTGGGCGTGATGCCGGGCATGGGCGGCTCGGCGCGGCTGACCAAGCTGGTGGGCCGGGCCAAGGCGATGGATATGGCGCTGACCGGGCGGATGATGGACGCCGAGGAAGCCGAGCGCGCGGGGCTGGTAAGCCGTGTCGTACCGGCCAAGAAGCTGGTCGAAGAGGCGCTCGCCGCCGCCCGCAAGATTGCCGAGAAGGGCGCGATCAGCGTCATGGCGATCAAGGAGGCGGTCAACCGGGCCGACGAGATGCCGCTGGCCGAGGCGCTGCTGTTCGAACGCCGCCTGTTCCACGCGCTCTTCGCCACCGAGGACCAGAAGGAAGGCATGACGGCCTTCATCGACAAGCGCGAGCCGCAATTCCGCGACAGGTGATGGCGCGATTCGGGGGTTCACAACCGGGGCGAAAGGCCTTATACGCCGCCCGATCATGCGTGTGAGGCCCGCTTTGGCCGGATCAGCCGGTAAGGAACCCGGCCGGGTCGGTTTCGGCATGCAGACGACATTCTAACGACCCGGGAAAGGGAACCGACATGGCCAATTCGCCTCAAGCCAAGAAACGCGCTCGCCAGAACGACCGCCGTTTCCAGATCAACAAAGCCCGCCGTTCGCGCATCCGCACCTATCTGCGCAAGGTCGAGGAAGCCATCGCTTCCGGCGACAAGGACGCCGCCGCCGCCGCTCTCAAAGCCGCCCAGCCGGAACTGATGCGCGGTGTGACCAAAGGCATTTTCCACAAGAACACCGCGTCGCGCAAAATGTCGCGCCTGTCGGCTCGTGTGAAAGCGCTCGGCTGAGCGCCCTGAAAGCGGGCATTTTTGCCACGTAAACGGCGCGTCTTCGGGCGCGCCGTTTTTCTTTGAACGCATGTTTTTCTCAAGAAAATCGCATTTGTGAAACCGCCCCGGGATTCGTTTCACCAAAAACAGAGTCAAGCGAAGAGATCGGTTGCGGCAGCGGCGGGGCTCTGGCTACGTTGCCGGGGCGATTCACAGTCGCCGACTTGGGAAAAATTCGGACAGCAGAGGCAGGATCGGGACAAACCCGCCGCCCGAGCCCCGAACGGAGTGGTCTGAGGGGACGCTTCGGCACAGTTTTGACACGGTCAAGCATGCAAGGGCTGGGGAGCCCGGCGCGTGCTGTCGCCCGGGCGTATCCATACGTGCCCGGCTGGCCGTGGCGTTTTTCCGATTCGGCATGGCCCGGTGGGCCGATCGCATGCGCCGCAACCGCGGCGGGGTATCAGCGCGCCGTCAGGCATTGGGCGCAGTTTATGAGTGCTTGGGACAGGCCACGATGCCGTGGCGAAGAATGCGGGTCGAAAACGATATGACGAATGAAACATGGGGCCGGGTTCGGGAAATTCTGCGAGAGGAAGTCGGGCAGAACAACTATCGGAACTGGATTGAACCCCTGGAATTCGCCGAGCTTGAAGCCGGCGTGGCCACTTTCCTTGTGCCTACGAACTTCATGGGCAATTGGGTCGAGCGGAACTTTGGCGACAAGATCCTGCGGCGGATGATCGAACTGGGCGAGAAGGTTTCGCGCCTCGTTTTCGTCGTGGCCGAGACCGGCCGGGCGAAGCCCGCGGCCGCCAAAGCCGCGAACGGGGCCGCGCCCGCAGCAGCCCGCGCCAGGGCGGAGTCCGAAGAGCTTCCCGGCGCACCGCTCGATCCGCGCTTTACCTTCGATAGTTTCGTGGTCGGCAAACCCAACCAGCTTGCCCATGCCGCCGCGCGCCGCGTGGCCGAGGGCGGCCCGGTCACCTTCAACCCGTTGTTCCTGTATGGCGGCGTCGGCCTCGGCAAGACTCACCTGATGCATGCCATCGCCTGGGAAATTCAGGCCCGCAACCCCGAGCTGCGGGTGGTCTATCTCTCGGCGGAGCAATTCATGTATCGCTTCGTTCAGGCGCTGCGCGAAAAGCAGATGATGGATTTCAAACACCTGTTCCGCTCGGTCGATGTGCTGATGGTGGACGATGTGCAATTCATCGCCGGCAAGGATTCGACGCAGGAAGAGTTTTTCCACACGTTCAACGCGCTGGTGGACCAGAACAAGCAGATCATCATCTCCGCCGACCGTGCGCCGGGCGAGATCAAGGATCTGGAAGACCGGATCAAGTCGCGCCTGCAATCGGGCCTCGTGGTCGATCTGCACCCGACCGATTACGAGCTGC
This sequence comes from Sinisalibacter aestuarii, assembly GCF_027923545.1. Classification (GTDB taxonomy): domain Bacteria; phylum Pseudomonadota; class Alphaproteobacteria; order Rhodobacterales; family Rhodobacteraceae; genus Sinisalibacter; species Sinisalibacter aestuarii. The sequence continues at coordinate 581,174 of NZ_BROH01000001.1, forward strand.
GCCTCGGCATCCTGCAAACGAAGGTGGCGCGCTACCGCGAGCAATATCCCGATCTGGTGATCGCCGATGGCGTGCTCGAATTTCTCGCCCATCGGATCAGCACCAATGTGCGCGTGCTCGAAGGGGCGCTGATGCGGCTCTTTGCCTTTGCCTCGCTGGTAGGGCAGGAGATCACGCTGGAGAAGGCGCAGGACGCGCTGTCCGATATCCTGCGCGCCTCCGACCGCAAGGTCACCGTGGAAGAGATTCAGCGCAAGGTGGCCGAGCATTACAACATCCGCATGTCCGACATGATCGGGCCGAAGCGCCAGCGTTCGATCGCCCGGCCGCGTCAGGTGGCGATGTATCTCGCCAAGACGATGACCACGCGCAGCCTGCCCGATATCGGCCGCCGCTTCGGCGGGCGCGACCATACCACGGTGATGCATGGCGTGCGGCGGATCGACGAGCTCAAGGTAGGCGATACCCAGCTTGCCGAAGATCTCGAAATGCTGCGCCGCTCGCTGGAAGAATAAGCCGCACCGGGCGGCCCCTTGACGGCCCCGCCGAAGCGACGGAAAGTCCTGAAAAATCTTGCGTGCGGCGGCGACCGGTCTATGGTTGCCGTCCCAATACTTGCCGGGAGAGGGTCATGAAGATTTCCATCGAACGCGCCGTGCTGCTCAAGGCCGTGGGCCAGGCGCAATCGGTTGTCGAGCGGCGCAACACGATCCCGATCCTCGCCAACGTGCTGATCGAGGCGGACGGGGCCGATGTGACCTTCCGCGCCACCGACCTCGATATCGAAGTGGTCGACAAGGTGCCGGCGATGGTCGAGCGCGCCGGAGCCACCACGGTGAACGCGGTGATGCTGCACGAGATCGTGCGCAAGCTGCCCGATGGCGCCACCGTTTCGCTCTCGTCCGACGATGCGACGGGCCGGCTCTCGATCGAGGCCGGGCGCTCCAGCTTCTCGCTCGCCACGCTGCCGAAGGAAGACTTCCCGGTGATGGCCTCGTCGGAATACACGGCGAATTTCTCCGCCGCTGCGCCGGTGCTGCGCCGGCTGTTCGACAAATCGAAATTCGCGATCTCCACCGAGGAGACCCGCTATTATCTCAACGGTGTCTACCTGCATGTGAGCGAGGCCGAGGGTGGCCGTGTGCTGCGCGCGGTGGCGACCGATGGCCACCGGCTGGCGCGGGTCGATGCCGATCTGCCGCCGGGCGCCGAGGAGATGCCGGGCGTGATCGTGCCGCGCAAGACGGTGGGCGAGCTGCGCAAGCTGCTCGACGACGACGAGGCGCAGATTGCCGTGAGCGTGAGCGAGACCAAGGTGCGCTTCGCCACGCCGGGGATCACCCTGACCTCGAAGGTGATCGACGGCACCTTCCCCGACTATACCCGCGTGATTCCGACCGGAAACACCAAGAAGATGGAAGTGGACGCACAGGAATTCGCCAAGGCCGTCGACCGGGTTGCCACCGTGTCGAGCGAGCGGAGCCGTGCGGTGAAGCTGCAGCTTGACGAAGACAAGCTGGTGCTCTCGGTGAACGCGCCCGATGCGGGCGCGGCGGAGGAAGAGCTGGTGGTGGCCTATGGCGACGACCGGCTGGAGATCGGCTTCAACGCCAAATACCTGCTTGAGATCGCAAGCCAGGTGGACCGCGAGAATGCGGTGTTCATGTTCAATTCGTCGGGCGAGCCCGCGCTGATGCGCGAGGGCAACGACACCAGCGCGATCTACGTCGTCATGCCGATGCGCGTGTGAGCGAGCCTGGGGCGATAACTTTCTTGCCTCCGGCGGGGATATTTTCAGCAAGATGAAAGGGGGCCGGGTATGACGGGCCTCTTTTTGCGGGAGTTGATGCTCAGTCATTTCCGCTCGCACAAGCGGGCGGTGCTGGCGCTGGATGGCCGGCCGGTGGCAATCCATGGGCGCAACGGGGCGGGCAAGACCAATATTCTCGAAGCGGTGTCGCTGCTCTCGCCGGGGCGGGGGCTTCGGCGCGCGGTGGCGGACGAGATCGCGCGCCGGCCCGAGGCGCTGGGCTGGAAGGTGACGGCGCTTCTGCAATCGCTGCATCAGCTTCACGAGGTCGAGACCTGGGCCGAGGCGGGCAATCCCCGGCAGGTGAAGATCGACGACAAGCCGGCGCCGCAGGTCGCGCTCGGCCGGATCGCGCGGGTGGTCTGGCTGGTGCCGGTGATGGACCGGCTCTGGACCGAGGGCGCGGAGGGGCGGCGGCGCTTTCTCGACCGGATGGCGATGAGCTTCGAGCCGGGCCATGCGCAGGCGGTGCTGGACTACGAAAAGGCGATGCGCGAACGCAACCGGCTGCTTAAGGACGGTCAGCAGGACAGGCACTGGTATCACGCGCTGGAGGCGCAGATGGCAAAGGCCGGAGCCGAGATCCAGGCCAACCGCGCCTTCACCGTCGAGCGCCTGACGGCGGCGCAGGCGGAAGCGGAAACGAGCTTTCCCACCGCCGAGCTGCAATTGCTCCATGCCGAGGGGGCGCTGGACGGGCCGGAAGGCGAGGCGGCGCTGGCCGGGGCCTACGAGGCCGGACGCCGGGCCGACCTTGCGGCGGGGCGCACGCTGGCAGGGCCGCACCGGGCCGATCTGGCGGCCAGCTACGCGGCGAAGGGGGTGGCCGCGAAGGATGCCTCGACCGGCGAACAGAAGGCGCTGCTCGTCTCTCTGGTGCTCGCCAATGCCCGGGCGCTGGCGATGGATTTCGGCGCCCCGCCGATCCTGTTGCTCGACGAGGTGGCGGCGCATCTGGACGCGGGGCGCCGCGCGGCGCTTTATGATGAAATCTGTGCGCTCGGAGCGCAGGCGTTCATGACCGGCACCGGGCCGGAACTGTTCGAGGCGCTGGGCGGGCGGGCGCAGTATTTCGAGGTGCGCGAGGCGGAGGGCCTCAGCGCGGTTGAGGAAAGGAACGGGCCATGACCCTGCCGATGAACCGGGTGACCTTCATCACCCTCGCCGTGGCCGATCTGGCCCGTGCCCGCGCCTATTACGAGGCGCTTGGCTGGGAGGTCGAAACTGCGATGGACGAGGTGGCCTTCTACGCGATGCGGGGCCAGAAGCTTGGCCTGTTCACGCTGGAGGGGCTGGCGAAGGAAACCGGAAGGCGGGTGGATGACCTCAGGACCGGAGCGATGACGCTGGCGCAGAACCAGCCAAGCCCGGAGGCAGTGGACGCAGCCTTTGCCCATGCCGTTGCCTGCGGGGCGGCGGCGGTGACGGCGCCGTTCAAGACCGATTGGGGCGGCTATTCGTCCTACGTGGCCGACCCGGACGGGCATTTGTGGGAGTTTGCCTACAACCCCTTCTCGCCGCTCGATGACGAGGGCCACATCGCGTGACCGTCACCCTCGTTGAGCTTGCGCTCTATGCCGTCGCCATGGTCGTTCTCACGATCACGCCGGGGCCGGTCTGGGTGGCCACCATCGCGCGGGCGCTTTCGGGCGGTTTCGCCCAGGCCTGGCCGCTGACGCTCGGCGTGGCGCTGGGCGATGTGGCCTGGTCGGTGCTCGCGGTGCTGGGCGTGGGCTGGGTGGCCTCGACCTTTGGCGATGTCATGGCCGTGTTCCGCTTCGTGGCGGCGGCGATCTTCCTGGTGCTGGGGGTGCTGGTGCTGCGCCATGCGGGCGATCCGATCGGGCGCGACGGCCGGCTCACGCGGCCCGGCATCTGGGCCGGTTTCGCGGCCGGGCTGGTGGTGATCATCTCCAACCCGAAGGCGATCCTTTTCTATATGGGCTTTCTGCCGGGGTTCTTCGATCTCTCCCGGCTGACGCCGCTCGACGTGGTTCTGATCGCCACCGTGAGCTTTGCGGTGCCGATGCTCGGCAATCTCGGGCTGGCGCTTCTGGTGAGCCATGCGCGTGGCCTTCTTACCTCGCCGCGCGCGGTGAAACGAATGAATGTCGCGGCGGGTGTGCTGCTGATTCTCGTGGGGCTGGTGATCCCCTTTACCTGACCCTAAATCTTGTGGCGCGACGCTGGTAAAACCCCCGCGAAACCCCTATAAATTGCGGACCGAAACCGAGGAAGGTCCGCATGGCCGACGACGCACAGAAGAACCCCGAATATGGGGCAGATTCCATCAAGGTTCTCAAGGGGTTGGAGGCGGTTCGCAAGCGCCCCGGCATGTATATCGGCGATACCGACGATGGCTCGGGCCTGCACCATATGGTCTACGAGGTCGTCGATAACGGGATCGACGAGGCGCTGGCGGGCCACGCCGATGCGGTGACGGTGAAGATCCATGCCGACAGCTCGGTCTCGGTCACCGATAACGGGCGCGGGATTCCCGTCGATCTGCACCCCGAGGAAGGGGTGAGCGCGGCGGAAGTGATCATGACCCAGCTCCATGCCGGCGGGAAGTTCGACCAGAACTCCTACAAGGTCTCGGGCGGCCTTCATGGCGTGGGCGTTTCGGTGGTGAATGCGCTGTCGGACTGGCTGGAGTTGACGATCTGGCGCGACGGCAAGGAGCATGTCGCGCGGTTCGAGCATGGCGACACAGTGGAGCACCTCAAGATGGTGGGCGATGCCGAAGGCAAGAAGGGCACGATGGTGCGCTTCCTCGCCTCGGCGAAAACCCACGATCCGGACGGCACGTTCTCGAACCTCGACTACCAGTTCAAGACCCTCGAAACCCGCCTGCGCGAGCTCGCTTTCCTGAATTCCGGGGTGAAGATCATCCTTGAAGACGAGCGCCCGGCCGAGCCGCTGCGCACCGAGCTGCACTATGATGGCGGGGTGATGGAATTCGTCAAATACCTCGATCGTCACAAGACGCCGATGCTTGAAGCGCCGATCTACATGGTCGGCGAACGCGACGGGATCACGGTGGAAGTGGCGATGTGGTGGAACGACAGCTACCACGAGACGGTATTGCCGTTTACCAACAACATCCCGCAGCGCGATGGCGGCACCCATATGGCGGGCTTTCGCGGCGCGCTGACGCGCACGATGAACCTGTATGCCAACTCCTCCGGTCTGGCGAAGAAGGAAAAGGTCAACTTTACCGGCGACGATGCCCGCGAGGGGCTGACCTGTGTGCTGTCGGTCAAAGTGCCAGACCCGAAATTTTCGAGCCAGACGAAAGACAAGCTGGTCAGTTCCGAAGTTCGCCCTGCGGTGGAAAACCTCGTCAACGAGAAGCTCGGCGAATGGTTCGAGGAGCACCCGAACGAGGCCAAGCTGATCGTGGGCAAGATCGTCGAGGCGGCGCTGGCGCGTGAGGCGGCCCGCAAGGCGCGTGAGCTGACCCGCAAGAAATCGTCGCATGACGTGGCGAGTCTGCCCGGCAAGCTGGCCGATTGTCAGGTGAAAGACCCCGCCAAGCGCGAGCTGTTCATCGTCGAGGGCGACAGCGCCGGCGGCTCGGCCAAGCAGGGCCGGTCGCGCTACGATCAGGCGGTGCTGCCACTGCGCGGCAAGATCCTCAACGTCGAGCGTGCCCGGTTCGACCGGATGCTTTCGTCAGAGACGGTGGGCACGCTGATCACCGCGCTCGGCACCGGGATCGGGCGCGACGAGTTCGACATCGAAAAGCTGCGTTATCATAAGGTCATCATCATGACCGATGCCGATGTCGACGGCGCGCATATCCGCACGCTCCTGCTCACCTTCTTCTATCGCCAGATGCCCGAGATCATCGACGGCGGATATCTCTACATCGCGCAACCGCCGCTTTACAAAATCTCACGCGGGAAATCCGAGGTCTACATCAAGGATGTGCCGGCACTGGAGGAATACCTGATCCAGCAGGGCGTGGAGGGTGCGGTGCTGCGGCTCAATACCGGCGAAGAGATTGCCGGGACGGACCTTTTGCAGGTTGTGGAGAATGCCCGGCAGTTCAAGCGTGTGCTCGATGCTTTCCCGACGCATTATCCGCGCGGCATTCTCGAACAGGCGGCGCTGGCCGGGGCCTTCGATGCGGGCGCGGCGGATGCCGATCTGCAGGGCGTGGCCGATGCGGTGGCGCGGCGGCTCGACCAGGTGGCGGTGGAATACGAACGCGGCTGGCAGGGCCGGATCACCCAGGATCACGGCATCCGGCTGGCGCGGGTGCTGCGCGGGGTCGAGGAGGTGCGCACACTGGATGGCGCGGTGCTGCGCTCCGGCGAGGCGCGGCGGCTCAGCCAGGTCTCGGGCGAGAGCCGGGGCCATTACCGCGATCCCTCGCATCTCGTGCGCAAGGATCGCGATCAGGTGATCCACGGGCCAACCGATCTGCTCGACGCGATTCTCGCCGAAGGCGAGAAGGGCCTGACATTGCAGCGCTACAAGGGTCTGGGCGAGATGAACCCCGACCAGTTGTGGGAAACCACGCTGGACCCGGAGGCGCGCACGCTGTTGCAGGTGCGGGTGGACGATCTGGCCGAGGCCGATGATCTCTTCACCAAGCTGATGGGCGACGTGGTGGAGCCGCGCCGCGAATTCATCCAGACCAATGCGCTGAGCGTGGAAAACCTCGACTTCTGAGGATCTGACCTTCGGCATGATGGGGTAGCGTTGCGGCGCTTACCCCGTTCTCTGTTGTCCGCCGGGCTCCTGCGTGGCGGGATGACGGCCGCCTTTTTCTCCCGTCCAAGTGATTGACGTTTGGAGGCAGTCGCCCGGTGCTTGACATCGACAGATAAACTTAACATGTTAAGCAAAATTTTTGGAGGCTGATTTGGCGCACCTCAAGATCGAATATTCCGCCGGCGTCGAAGGCGATATTGCCGGTGTCTGCCGTGCGGGTCATCGCGCGATGCTGGAGGCGGGTATATTCCCCGTCGCGGGCATCCGCGTGCGGGCCTACCGCGCCGATCATGCCATCGTGGCCGACGGGCTGCCGGAGAACGGCTTCGTCGCCATGACCGTCAGCGTCGGCGCGGGCCGCAGCACCGAGGCGCTGCGCCAGGCGGGCGATGCGATCTTCGCGGCGGTGCAGGCCGCGCTGTCAGGCCCGCTGGCCACCGAGCATTTCGCGCTTTCTCTCGAAATCCGGGTGATCGACCCGGATCTGTCGTGGAAAGACACACCGATCCACCGCCGCCTCTCGGCCAAGACCTGAGGACATTCATGACCATACTCGATCAGAACATCGCCAGGGCTACCGAGTATACGGCCCGGTTCCGCACCGAGGGCGTGCTGAACCATATTGCGGGCGAAAACGTGGCCGCCCTCTCGGGCGAGACCTTCGACAGTATCTCGCCCGTCGATCTTTCGGTGCTGGCGCCGGTGGCGAAGGGCGGCGCGGCGGATATCGACCGCGCGGTGGCCGCGGCAAAGGCGGCCTTCAAGGGGTGGTCGAAGATGCCGGGGGCGGAGCGGCGCAAGATCCTCATCAAAGTGGCCGAAGCCATCGAGGCCCGCGCCGAAGAGATCGCCTTTACCGAATGCCTCGATACCGGGCAGGCGCTGCGCTTCATGTCGAAGGCGGCGATCCGGGGAGCGGCCAATTTCCGCTACTTCGCCGATCAGGCGCCGGGCGCGGAAGACGGGCTGAGCCTGCGCAACCCGACGCAGCTCAACGTCACCTCGCGCCGCCCGATCGGCCCGGTGGGCGTGATCACGCCGTGGAACACGCCGTTCATGCTGTCGACCTGGAAGATCGCTCCGGCGCTGGCAGCGGGCTGCACGGTGGTGCACAAACCGGCCGAGTTCAGCCCGATGACGGCGAAGCTTCTGGTGGAGATCGCCGAGAGCGCGGGCCTGCCGCCCGGTGTGCTCAACGTGGTCAACGGCTATGGCGAGGATGCGGGCAGGCGGCTCACCGAACACCCCGATATCAAGGCCATCGCCTTTGTCGGCGAAAGCCGCACCGGCTCGATGATCATGGCGCAGGGGGCGGCGACGCTGAAGCGCGTGCATTTCGAGCTTGGCGGCAAGAACCCGGTGATCGTGTTCGACGACGCCGATCTGGACCGCGCCGTCGATGCCGCCACCTTCATGATCTATTCGCTGAATGGCGAGCGCTGCACCTCGTCCTCGCGCCTGCTGGTGCAGGATACGATTTACGACGCGTTCACCGCCCGCGTCGCCGAGGTGGCGAACCGGATCAGGATCGGCCACCCGCTCGATCCCGAAACGGTGGTCGGCCCGCTCATTCACCCCGAGCACGAGGCCAAGGTGCTCTCCTATTTCGACAAGGCCCGCGCCGAGGGGGCGACCGTTGCGGCGGGCGGCGAGAAGGCGGGCAGCGAGGGCTGCTATGTGCGCCCGACGCTGTTTACCAATGCCACCAACGAGATGGCCATTGCGCAGGAAGAAATCTTCGGCCCGGTGCTGACGGCGATCCCGTTCAAGGATGAAGAGGAGGCGCTGGCCATCGCCAATGGCGTGCAATACGGCCTCGCCGCCTATCTCTGGACCAGCGATCTGGGCCGCGCGATGCGGATGACCGATGAGCTGGAGGCGGGCATGATGTGGGTGAATTCCGAAAACATCCGTCACCTGCCTACGCCGTTCGGTGGCGTCAAATCGTCGGGCATCGGGCGCGATGGCGGCGACTGGTCGTTCGACTTCTACATGGAGACGGTCAACGTCTCCTTCCCGCGCCAGATTCACAAGACCCCGCGTCTGGGCGGCTGAGGCCGCTGACGCAAACCGAGGAGGACAGAATGGGAGAGATCGTTCTCGCCGCGAAGATGACCCATGTGCCGACGCTTCAGATGTCGGAGCAGGACGGGCCGATCAAGGGCAAGCGCCAGGCGGCGATTGACGGGCATCTGGAGATCGCGCGCCGGGCCAAAGCGCTCGGCGCCGATACCGTGGTGATCTGCGACACGCATTGGCTGGTGAATGCCGGTTTTCACATCAATGCCAACAGCCGGTTCGAGGGGCTGCTGACATCGTCGGAATTCCCCCAGTTCATCCGCGACATGCCCTATAGCCACGAGGGCAACCCGGGCCTGGGCGACGCCATTGCCGAAAAGGCGACCGAGATGGGCGTTTATACGCTGTCACACCGGCTCGACAGCCTCGATCTGGAATATGGCACGCTGGTGCCGATGGCGTTCATGAGCCGGGAACACAAGATGAAGGTGGTGTCCGTCGCCGCCTTCTGCACCGTGCATGACCATGACGAATCGAAGGTGCTGGGCGAGGCGATCCGCGCCGCCGTCGAGGCATCCGATTCGAAAGTGCTGCTCGTCGCTTCCGGCTCGCTCAGCCACAAGATCTGGTCGAACAAGGAATACGCGCCGAATAACGGCACCTTCACGATCAGTTCGGAGTTCAACCGGCAGGTCGATCTCATGGTGCTGGAGATGTGGCAGCGGGGCGATCACGCCACCTTCCTGAAGATGCTGGGTGATTACGCGGTGCACTGCTCCGGCGAGGGCTCGATGCACGATACCGCCATGCTTTACGGCGCGCTCGGCTGGGATCGCTACACCGGCAAATGCGAAGTCGTGACGGAGTATTTCCCGTCCTCCGGCACGGGGCAGGTCAACGTGATCTTCCCGGTCGAGGGGATGCCGGCATGAGCGCGCTTCCCCCCCGTCTTGCCGCCTTCCACGCCGCTGGCCGCGACCGGATCGGCGTCGTGACCGATGCCGGGATCGTCGATCTGACCGAGAGCGTGCCCTGGCGCGGGCTGAAAGAGGCGGTCGAAGCGGGCGCGCTGGGCGAGATGATCGCCGCCGCCGAGGGCCGCGCGCCGGATTTCGCCGAGAGCGAGGTGCACTGGCTGATCCCGGTCGCCGATCCCGAAAAGCTGATCTGCATCGGCGTGAACTTCCCCGACCGCAATGCCGAGTACAAGGACGGTCAGGAAGCGCCGGGCAAGCCGTCGATGTTCATCCGCTTCCCGCGCAGCTTCGTCGGTCATGGCGAGCACCTCGTGCGGCCGCCGGAAAGCGCGCAGCTCGACTATGAGGGCGAGGTGACCATCGTCATCGGCAAGGGCGGGCGGCGCATTCCGCGTGAGGAGGCGTATGACCATATCGCCGCAATCACGCTGTGCAACGAAGGCACGATCCGCGACTGGGTGCGGCACGCGAAGTTCAACGTGACGCAGGGCAAGAACTGGGACAGATCGGGCGCCATCGGCCCCTGGCTGGTGCCCTTCACCGACCCGGCCCAGCTTGACGATATCCGGCTTGAGACGCGGGTGAACGGCGAGGTGCGCCAGCAGGACCGCACCGGGCGGATGATGTATGATTTCCGCTACATCGTGAACTACATCTCGACCTTCACCACGCTGGTGCCGGGCGATGTGATCGTCTGCGGCACCCCGACGGGCGCGGGCGCGCGGTTCGACCCGCCGGTCTGGCTGAAGCCCGGCGACGTGATCGAGGTCGAGGCCGAGGGCATCGGCATCCTGCGCAATGGCGTCGAGGACGAGGCGTGCTGAACGCGGCGGAGATCGGGCAGGCGGCGGCGGATCTGCTCGGGGCCGAAGCCGCCCGCCGCCAGATCGGCCTTCTGAGCCTGCGCCATCCCGGCATCACGCTCGATGATGCCTATGCGATCCAGCTGGCCCAGATCGAGCGCAAGCTGGCGGCCGGCCGGCGGATCGTCGGCTGGAAGATCGGGCTGACCTCGAAGGCCATGCAGGAGGCGCTGGGGATCGACACGCCCGATTCCGGCGTGCTCTACGACGATATGGTTTTCGAAACCGGCGGCACGGTGCCAGCGGGCCGGTTCATCCAGCCCCGGATCGAAGCGGAGATCGCCTTCGTGATGAAAGCGCCGCTGGCGGGCGAGGTGACCCGCGGCGAGGTGTTGGCGGCGACCGATTACGTGGCGCCCTCGATTGAAATTCTCGACACCCGCATCCTGCGGGCCGATCCCGAAAGCGGGCGCCCGCGCCGGATCTTCGACACCGTGGCCGACAACGCCGCCAATGCCGGCATCGTGCTCGGCGCGGAGTGTCACGCGCCGGAGGCCGTGGATCTGCGCTGGGCGGGGGCGATCGTGAAGAAGGATGGCGCGGTGGTCGCCACCGGCCTCGGCGCGGCGGTGCTGGACGATCCGGTGACCGGGCTGGTCTGGCTGGCGCGGCGGATGGGGCACTATGGCCAGCGGATCGAGGCAGGGCAGGTGGTGCTGTCGGGGTCGTTCATCGGGCCGGTGGAATGCCCGCCCGGCACCGAGATTCGCGCCGATTTCGGCCCGTTCGGGTCCGTGGCCATCGACTTCGACTGAGAAAACCGCCATGCCCGCCGCGAACTCTTTCAAATGCCGGCTCGCTTCTGGTGATACGCAGATCGGCCTGTGGATCGGCCTCGGCGAGCTGCGTGATGTGTTGGCGCAACAGCGCGCGCTGGGCATCCGCAGCCACCCGGCGGTGGCCTAGAATGCAAACACCGCCGCGGTCATGAAGGAGCGGGTGGCGAAGCGCTCGTCATCGGTTGGCGCATCGTGCTCCAGCACCCAGTGTTCGACATCGGCCTCTTTCAGCGCCGGCAAGACCCTGTTGTAATTCACCGTGCCGCTGCCGAGATCGGCCCAGCCCTCTTCCTCCGCGTTCTCGCCCGGCGCGGCGCGGTCCTTCAGATGGGCCGCGACGATCTTGCCGGAGAGCCTGCGCACCCAATCCGCCGGGTCGTGCCCGGCGGCGTGAATCCAGCCCAGGTCCAGCTCAAGGTCCACCCCCGGCGCGGCGGCGATCTCCTCGATCGGCAGGCAGCCATCGGCGGTGAGGGTGAATTCGTAATCGTGGTTGTGCCAGGCAAAGCCCAGGCCGGCGGCGCGGATCGGCGCACCGGCTTGTGCCAGCCGCCGGGCGATCTCCTGCCAGCCGGCGCGGTCTGCAGGGCGGTCTTGCGGCGCCAGCCACGGGGCGATGACCGTTTCCACCCCCAGCAGCTTCGCCGCCGCGATCACCCGGTCCGGGCTGCTCTCGATCCGGTCGAGCGAGGCATGGGCGGTGGGCATGGCGAGACCGTGCTTGTCGAGCAGCGCCCGGGTTTCGTCCGGCGTGGCGAGCTGCGGGTCGCATCCCTCGACATATTCAAAGCCCAGATCGGCCAGCATCTCCAGCGTGTCGTCGAGCGGATGTCTGCGCGACGAATAGAGCTGGTAGGAAATCTCGGGCATCGGGTTTCCTTTCGCGGGCAGGTCGGCTCAGAGCGGATCGGTGCGGTAGAGCGTGACTTTCAGCCCGCCATGGGCAATCGGCGGTCCGGGCGGCAGGAAGGGAAGGCCGGTGGCCTTCGCCAGCCCGCCATCATTGGTGACGAGCCCGACGCGCCAACCGGCGAAGCGTTCGCGCAAGACGGTGCCGAGCGCGCCGTGCAGCCCGAACAGCAGCTTGCGGTCGCCGATCCGCCCGCCATAGGGCGGGTTGATGAAGACAAGGCCGGGCGGGTCGTCGGGCCGCGCCACCTCGCTCACCGGCGCGCGGGTGAACCGGGTGAGCGCGCCCACCCCGGCGCGTTCGGCGTTTTCGGTCGCGCCCCTGACCGCGCCCGCATCCCGGTCGGAGCCGTAGAAGCGCAGCGCGGTGTCGCGGCGCGGCACGTCTTTCATCGCGGCGAAGGCCGCGGCGTCGAAGCCTGCAAGATGTTCGAAGGCAAATCCCCGGTCGCGCCCGGGCAGCAGCCCGGCGGCGATTTCGGCGGCCTCGATGGGAAAGGTGCCCGAGCCGCACATCGGGTCGAGCACCGGCTCGGCGCCCGTGTAGCCGCAGGCGCGCAGCATGAGCGAGGCGAGGGTTTCGCGCATCGGCGCCTTGCCGGTGAAGAGCTTGTGGCCGCGCTTGTGCAGGCTCTCGCCGGAAGTGTCGACGCTGAGCGTGACGAGGTTGTCGTCGATCCGTGCCTTGATCTGCACCGGGGCATCGGCGGCGATGGGCGCGCCCAGTTCCTCGCCGATTGCCCGTTCGATCCGCTGGGTCGCGGCTCCGGCATGGTAGATCTTCGACCGTTTCGTGCTCGCCTCGACCCGCACCGGCACATCGGGGCGCAGCACCGAGGCCCAGTCGAATTTGCGCGCCCGCTTGTCGAGCTGGGCGAGGTGGAAGGCGCGGAATGTGCCGATCCGGGCCAGTACGCGGGTGGCGCCGCGCAAGCTGAGATTGGCGCGCCAGACATCTGGCCAGCCCCCCTCCAGCGTCACCCCGCCCGGCAGCGTGCCGGTTACGGTAAAGCCCGCCGCGCGCGCCTCATCGGCGAGCACGGTTTCCAGCCCCGGGGGCGCGACGAGGAAAATCTCGAAAGCCATGCGCGCGGTCTAGCTGGAATTGCCGGCGCGGGCTAGCCGATGATGCGGGCGAAGAGGCCCTTCTTTTCCGGCTCGTCCGGCAGGAGTGGCAAGGCGTCCGGCGCGATCCGGCTGAAGATCCAGCGCGGCATCACCCGTTCGCCCGATCCGCCGCAGACGCCGCCCATCTTCCATGGGTCGAAAACCTTGACGAAGCCGGGATTGGCCAGGTCGTCGGCAAAGACCGCGCCGCAATAGGAGCGCATCCGGCGCACCTGGTCGACGCAGGCATGCGCTTCGGCCAGCACCTCTGCCAGATCTGTTTCCGGCCCCGCTGGCGCCTCGCCCGAGGGGTCGAACACATACCAGTCGCCGCCGCTCGCGGCGAAGACCTGCCAGAACCTGTCGAAGCCGTCCCATGTGGGGATGCCCGCGAACCTGCCGTTATAGGCATGCCAGAACGGGGTATCGGGCAGGGGGCCGTTGGTATCGCGCATTCGGGAACCTCCGGGGAGCAGATTGCCGGGGTGGGGGCGGTGCGGTCAAGCGGGCAATAAGCCCGACTAAAAAACTCGGATTGACAAGTCCGAGTGTTTCTATCAGAAAAGGTGGCGCCGAGCCACCCCGATCTGATTGTGGGAAGCCAGAGCCCGACCGAAGGAAGAGCCCTGATGCCGAACAACGACCAGACCAAAGAGGCACCCGAGTTGTGCCCGGATGCAACCCGGCGGGAAATCCTGACGATCCTGTCCGAATCCGGCCTGACGCCGGGGCAGGGCATCGAGGGGATGATCGACCGTTTTATCCGTGGGGGGGCCGCGAGATGACCCCCGAAATGAACGAGGCTGCAGCCGTGCCCGAATATCGCGCGGAAGATCTGACCAAGGGCGCAGGCGAGGCCCGCATCACGCTGGGCAGCCAGGTTTACACCTTGCGCATCACCCGCGCCGGCAAGCTCATCCTGACCAAGTGACCCAACGATCCAAAGTGACCCGAAAGGACCTGACATGAATTTCAAGACTCTCGCCACGAGCGCGCTGGCTCTCTCGCTGGCCACCGGCGTGGCCCGAGCCGAAACCGGCGCCGCCGATGTGATCGGCACCTATGCCGATATCGCGGCCGCGGCCTATGGCGACAGCCTGAGCACCGCGCAGGCCCTGTCGGATGCGGTGGATGCACTGATCGCCTCGCCGTCGGAGGCCACGCTGGAGGCCGCGAAGGCGGCTTGGAAAGCGTCGCGCGTGCCTTATCAGCAGACCGAGGTTTACCGCTTCGGCAACGCCATTGTCGACGATTGGGAGGGCAAGGTGAATGCCTGGCCGCTCGATGAGGGCCTGATCGACTATGTCGATGACAGCTACATCGTTTCGGACGAAAACGAATATGCCGATCTCAACATCATCGCCAATCCGCAGGTGAGCATTGCCGGGGCCGATGTGGATGCCGGCACGATCACGCCCGAACTGATCGGCGAGGTGTTGAACGAGGCTGACGGGATCGAGACCAATGTGGCGCGGGGCTATCACGCGATCGAGTTTCTGCTCTGGGGGCAAGATCTCAACGGCACCGATCCCGGCGCGGGCGCCCGCCCCTATACCGATTTCGTCACCGGCGACGGTTGCACGGGCGGCAATTGCGACCGGCGCGTCGCCTATCTGCGCGCGGCAACCGATCTTCTGGTTGCCGATCTGCAAGAGATGGCCGCGAATTGGGATGAGGGCGGCGCGGCGCGAGCCGAGGTGGAATCGGACCCCGACGGGCTCCTGCGCATTCTGACCGGGATGGGCAGCCTCTCCTATGGCGAACAGGCGGGCGAGCGGATGCGGCTCGGCCTGATGCTGAACGACCCGGAAGAGGAGCACGATTGCTTCTCGGACAACACCCACTGGTCGCATTACTACGATGGGCTGGGGATTCAGAACGTCTATCTCGGCCACTACACCCGTGTTGACGGAACATTGGTCGAAGGCCCGGCTTTGGCCTCGCTGGTGGCGGATATCGACCCGGAACTCGATGCCGAGATGCGGGCCAGGCTGACGACCACCATGGAAGCGCTGCAGGCGCTGGCCGACGCGGCGGAAGGCGGCTTTGCCTATGACCAGATGCTCGCGCCCGGCAATGCCGAGGGTGAGGCGCTGATCATGGGCGGCGTGAACGGGCTGATCGACCAGACCAAGTCCATCGAGCGCGTGGTTACCGCGCTTGGCCTCGCCGGGATCGAGGTCGAGGGCTCCGACAGCCTCGATAACCCGTCGGCGGTGTTCCAGTAAGGGGTGCGGGGGAATGATCGTCTGCCACTGTCAGAACATCACCGATCGCGACATTCACGCCGCGATCGACTGGATGCGCGCGGCGGATGCGGGGGCGTTCATCACCCCCGGCAAGATCTATCATGCACTCGGCAAATCGGCGGATTGTGGCGGGTGCATGCCATTGTTCTTGGCGACCATGCGCCAGAATGACAACCTCGGGGTGCCCGACGCGCTGCGCGGGCTGACATCGGGGAGCGACACACACAGGGAGACACAGGATGCGCGGAGATGAAAAGGTCATCGACTATCTCAACCGGGCGCTTCGGGCCGAGTTGACGGCGGTGAGCCAATACTGGCTGCATTTTCGACTGCAGGAGGATTGGGGCCTGGTCGGCATGGCGAAGAAGAGCCGCGAGGAAAGCATCGAAGAGATGCACCACGCCGACAAGCTGATCGCCCGCATCCTGTTTCTGGGTGGTCACCCGAACCTGCAAAAGCTCGATCCGCTGAGGATCGGCCAGACCCCGAAGGAAACGCTGGAATGCGATCTGGCGGGCGAGGAAGAGGCGATCAAGCTCTACAGCGAGGCGCGCCGGCATTGTCAGGACGTTGGTGACTACGTCAGCATGAAAATCTTCGAGGAGCTGCTCGTTGACGAAGAGGGGCACACCGATTTCCTGGAAACCCAGCTCGACCTCATGTCGCGGATCGGAGAGGAGCGCTATGCGCAGCTCAATGCCGCGCCGATGGACGAAAGCGAATAACGCACTCGTTCTCGCCCTGATCGTGGCCGGGCGGGCTGCGCTCGCCACCGATGGTCCGGCCCCGGCCGATACGCCGCGCCCCGCCGACGAGGCCGCGCGCGTGGCCGCCGTGACTGCACCCGCCACCTCGTTCGACGCTGCCGAGGCCTATGAGGTCAATGCCGGCGGCGCGGGCACTTACGTGGCGCCTCGCCCTGAAACGGCGTTCATGCATCCCCCGGCCAATATCACGGCGGCGGGCGATCTCGATTTCATTTCCGGGCAGGCGCTGTTCGAGAAGATCTGGGTCGCCGCGCCGACGGCCACCCAGGCCTCAGATGGACTCGGGCCGCATTACAATGCGCGGGCCTGCGTGCTCTGCCACGTGAATAACGGGCGGGGCCATCCGCCAGCCGGGCCGGACGACAGGTCGAACGCGCTGGTGATGCATATCGCCGTGCCGGGACCGGCGCCGGACGAGATGGCGGCGGTCGAGGGCTGGCTGGCGAACCTGCCCGACCCGATCTATGGCCGTCAGGTCCAGACCTTCGCCACAATCGGTCTCGACGCCGAGGCGCGGCTGCGGGTGACCTGGGAGGAGGCAGCGGCGACGCTGGGAGATGGCAGCGTCGTTTCCCTGCGCCGCCCGACCTACAGCCTCGACGATCTCGCGCAGGGACCGCTTGCGGCGGAGACCATGCGCTCGCCGCGTGTGGCGCCGCAGATGATCGGGCTGGGGCTGCTCGAAGCGATCCCGGCCGATGAGATCCTTGCACGCGAAGACCCGGATGACCGCGATGGCGACGGGATATCGGGCCGGGCGAACATCGTCTGGTCGGACGAATACGCGCAGCCCATGCTGGGCCGCTTCGGCTGGAAGGCGGGCCATGCCACGGTGCGCCACCAATCGGCCACGGCCTTCGCCAACGATATCGGCATTTCCACGCCCGTCCACCCGGCGGGCTGGGGCGATTGCACCGGGGCGCAGGCGGCCTGCCGCGCCGCGCCCCATGGCGATGGAGATGCGCGGGTGTTCGAGGCCGATGCCGAAACCCTCGACCTCACCACCTTCTACGCCGCCAACCTCGCCGTGCCCGCCCGCCGCGACGTGAACGACGCGCAGGTGCTCGCCGGCAAGCGGCTGTTCTATGACAGCGGCTGCATCGCCTGCCATACGCCCAAACATGTCACCGCCCGGATCGCGGACCGGCCCGAAAGCAGCTTCCAGCTGATCTGGCCCTATACCGATCTGTTGCTGCACGATATGGGCCCCGGTCTTGCGGATGGCTACAGCGAAGGGCTGGCGAACGGGCGCGAATACCGCACCCCGCCGCTCTGGGGGATCGGGTTGACACGCGCCGTCTCCGGCGAAACAAGCTTCCTCCATGACGGGCGGGCGCGCACGCTGCTGGAGGCGATCCTCTGGCACGGGGGCGAGGCGCAGGCCGCCCGTGACAGAGTGGCCGCGATGGCCGCAGCCGACCGCGACGCCCTGATCCGCTTTCTGGAGAGCCTGTGATGCGCCATTTCCTAGCCGCCGCCCTTCTCGCCGCCAGCCCCGCGCTGGGCGGCGTGACCGAAGCGTTGGACGCGCATATCCTGCCGGGCTATGCCGGCTTTGCCGAGGCCAGCGCCGCGCTGGCGGAGGCCGCCGGGGCCGATTGCACCGCCCCCGCCCTCGCCGCGCCCTACCATGCCGCCTTCGACGCCTGGATGCGCGTCGGCGATATCCGGATGGGGCCATCCGAGCACGGGGCGCTGGCGATCGTGTTCTGGCCCGATGCGCGCGGCTTCACGCAGAAAACGCTGCAGCGCCTGATCGCCGCGCAGGACCCGGTGATCGACGATCCTGCCGCCTTTGCCGACGTGTCGATTGCCGGGCGCGGGCTCTTCGCCCTCGACATGCTGCTGTTTGACACGGCCTTTTCCGGTTACGCGCCGCAGAGCTATGCCTGCCGCCTCGCCCAACGGCTGACCGCCGATCTGGCGGCGCAGGCGGCGGCGCTGGATGCCGAATGGGCCGATAGCTTTGCCGCCGTGCTGCGCAGCGCCGGCGCGCCGGATAACGCGACCTATCTGAGCGAACAGGAAGCGGTGCGCGCGCTCTACACGCAGATCCTGTCATCGCTCGAATTCACCCGCGACAGCCGCCTGGGCAACCCGCTCGGCACGTTCGAGCGGCCGCGCCCGGCACGGGCCGAGGCGCGCCGCTCCGGCCGCAGCCTGCGCAACGCGGTCGCGGCCACCGACGCGGCGGTGGAATTTGCCGAGGCGCTGGCCGATTGGGAACTGCCTGCGACGCGGGCCGCGCTCGATCTGGTGCACGAGGCGGCCGACAAGATCGGCGATCCGGCCTTTGCCGATATCGACGACCTCGGAGAACGCTTCAAGGTCGAGGTTCTGCAGCAGAAGATCCAGGGCGTCGAGACCGCCATCGAGGAAGAGATCGGCCTCGTGCTCGGGCTTCAGCCGGGCTTCAATTCGCAGGACGGAGACTGACATGACCACCCGCCGCGCCTTTCTCGCCAGCCTTGCCGCCGCGACGGCCACGCCCCGCCTGGGCTGGGCCGCGGTGGGCAACCCTTCCTATATCGCGGCGGCGAAGCGGCCAGACGGCAGCTATGTGCTTGCCGGGTTCGATACAAAGGGCGCCGGGCTGTTCCGCCTGCCGCTGCCGGCGCGCGGCCATGCCGGCGCCGCCCATCCGCAGCGGGCCGAGGCCATCGCCTTCGCGCGCCGTCCCGGCTACTACGCGGTGGTGATCGACGCGGTCTCGGGCAAGGCGCTGCATGAGCTGACGCCGCCGGACGGGCGGCAGTTCAACGGCCACGGCTTCTATATCGACGGCGGCGCCACGCTGCTGACCGTCGAGCAACTGGCGCAGGGCAGCGATGGGCTGATCGGCGTGTGGGATGTGGCTTCGGGCTATACGCGGATCGGCGAATTCGCCACGCACGGGATCGGCCCGCATGATGTGCGGTTGATGCCTGACGGGCAGACGCTGGTGGTCGCCAATGGCGGTATTCAGACCGACGCCAGCGACCGCACCAAGCTCAATATTCCCGACATGCGGCCGAGCCTCGTCTACCTCTCGCTCGCGGGCGATCTGCTGGAAGAGGTGCGGCTGGACGACGAGTTGCACCAGAACTCGATCCGCCACCTCGCCTTGCGTGAGGATGGGCTGGTCGGCTTCGCGATGCAATGGGAGGGCGAGCCCGGCATGGCCTGGCCGCTTCTCGGCCTGCACCGGCGCGGCGCGGCCCCGGTGCTCGCCGAAGCGCCGTTGCCGGACGAGCTGGCGATGAAGGGCTATGCGGGCAGCATCGCCTTTTCCGCCGATGGCAGCGAAGTCGCCATCACCAGCCCGCGCGGCGGGCGGCTCAACCGTTTCTCGTCTGAGGGCGTCTTCCTGGGGGGGCAACGGCGCGACGATGTTTGCGGGCTGGCCGCGCATCCGGAGGGGCTGGTGGCGTCGGACGGCTTTGGCGGGCTGATCGTGGTCGGCCCCGATGGCGCGCGTCCGCTCGCGCTGTTTGACGATCTCGCCTGGGACAACCACATCGTCGCGCTCTGACAGGTTGACCTGCGGCGCTCACGGAGGCTGCCGCCGGGATGCGAGCCGTTGCGCCTGTCCGGTTCGCCGGCCCCGGGCAAACGGTCTGGGCGGGCTGACCGACGTCGCGCCGCGGCAGCCCTGCCGAACCCTGCGCTTGCGGGTTTGCCGGTTTGGCGGCACCCGTCTCCGGGGCACGTCTTTGGCGCTTGTCCTTACGGCGTAATCGGCCACCCGGTCGGCTGGCATCTTGTCCCGACCCGAAGACAGGACCATGCTGCCGAGCCTTGGGAGCAGGCCCCAGAACTCTAGAATCCTAGCGCTGTGGTGCGGCCTGCCCGAAGGTTATTTCATAAATTTCAACGGCTTATATTTTCCCGCTGTTCAGCCTTTGTTAGTGAATCGGGGCGCAGGATGTTTGCCGCAATACCAGGGATTCATCACAGCAGGATATGGCCATGACCAATGACGAACGTATCGCCGCGGCGTTTACCGCGCTCTCGCATCCCCGCCGGGTTCACCTGTTCCGGCTGCTCTGCGAACAGCCGGAGCTTGGCCGCAGTTTGCTCAGCCTGCGGCGCGCGACCGGGTATAAAGAGGCGCCCCTCATCCACCATCTGCGGGTGATGGAGCGGGCCGGGCTGATCTGCCGCAAGCGTACCGGGGCAACGATGCGCCACAGCCTCACGCCGGGGCGACTCGGCGGCGCGATGGAATCGGTCACCGCGCTGAAGAGAGGTGCCCGGTTGATCGCACGCGCCGCGCCGGAAGATCGCACCGGGGTGGTGGACGCCATCGGCGTCAGCCACTAGGTTTGGCCCGTCACCAGCCCGCGGGGAGCAGCATGTCCGAATCCGGCGATAAAGCCTATCAGGTTCTCGCGCGCAAATACCGGCCCGAGACCTTCGCCGACCTTGTCGGGCAGGAAGCGATGGTGCGCACCCTGAAAAACGCCTTCGAGGCGGACCGGATCGCGCAGGCCTTCATCATGACCGGCATCCGGGGCGTGGGCAAAACCACCACCGCGCGGATCATCGCCAAGGGGATGAACTGTATCGGCCCGGATGGCACGGGCGGGCCGACCGTCGAGCCCTGCGGTGTCTGCGAGCATTGCGTGGCGATTGCCGAGGGCCGCCATGTCGATGTGATGGAGATGGACGCCGCCAGCCGCACCGGCGTCGGCGATATCCGCGAGATCATCGAGAGCGTGCATTACCGGGCCGCCTCGGCGCGCTACAAGATCTACATCATCGACGAAGTTCACATGCTCTCGACCAGCGCCTTCAACGCGCTATTGAAGACGCTGGAAGAACCGCCGGCACATGTAAAGTTCATCTTCGCCACCACCGAGATCCGCAAGGTGCCGGTGACGGTGCTCAGCCGCTGCCAGCGGTTCGATCTGCGCAGGATCGAGCCGGAAGACATGTTGGCCATGCTGCGCCGGATCGCCGATGCGGAGGGCGCTGAGATCGCCGATGATGCGCTGGCGCTGATCACCCGCGCCGCCGAGGGTTCGGCCCGCGATGCGCAGTCGCTGCTCGATCAGGCAATTTCCCATGGCGCGGGCGAGACCAGTGCCGACCAGGTGCGCGCCATGCTGGGGCTGGCGGACCGGGGCCGGGTGATGGACCTGTTCGACATGATCCTGAAAGGCGACACCGCCGGCGCGCTGAACGAGCTGGCGCGGCAATATGCCGATGGGGCCGACCCGATGGCGGTGCTGCGCGATCTGGCCGAGGTGACCCATTGGATCAGCGTGGTGAAGATCACGCCGGAGGCGGTGGACGATCCCACCGTTTCGCCCGATGAGCGTGCGCGCGGGCAGGCGATGGCGGCGGCGCTGCCGATCCGGGTGCTGAGCCGGATGTGGCAGATGCTGCTCAAGGCGATCGAAGAGGTCGGGCAGGCGCCGAATGCGATGATGGCGGCCGAGATGGCGGTGATCCGGCTCACCCATGTGGCCGATCTGCCCAGCCCGGAAGAGCTGGTGAAGAAGCTGAGTTCCACCCCGCCGCCGCCGATGCCGCCTGTGGGCGGTGCGCCGGCGCCGGGTGGCGGCGGCGGCGTCGAGGCGCGCGGGCCGATGAGCGGACCCGGCGGCAATGGCGGCGGGGCGACGGCTTTGGCGCTGGCGACGGAGACGGCGCTGGCGCATTACGCGCGGTTCGAGGATGTGGTTGCCCTGATCCGGGCGAACCGCGATGTGAAGCTGCTGGTGGAGGTCGAGACCGGGCTGCGGCTGGCGCGCTATGCGCCTGGCAAGATCGAATTCACCCCCACCGATGACGCGCCCGCCGATCTGGCGCAGCGGCTGGCTCAGCGGCTGCAGGGCTGGACCGGGGTGCGCTGGGGGGTGACGCTGGTGGGCGGCGCGGCGGCGGCGACGATTGCCGAGACGCGGGATGCGGAGAAGGTGGCGCTGGAGGATGAGGCGAGGGCGCATCCGCTGATGCAGGCGGTGCTGGCGGCCTTTCCGAAGGCGACGATCACCGGGATCCGCACGGCTGAGGAGATGGCTGCCGAGGCGGGGGCCGAGGCGCTGCCGGAGGTGGATGAGGAATGGGATCCGTTCGAGGATGGCTGACGGTTTGGGCGAGGTCGCACGCCCGGGCAACTATTTGAAATATATAATGGTAGCGCTAACGTAAATCTTTGCCGCCGTGGCGATATCGGTGCGCGGCGGCTTGCCGGGGCGGGCGCGCGCGCCTATCTTCGCCACAACCCGAAAAGGAGAGCGACATGCTGAAAGGATTGGGCGGTCTTGGCGATATGGCCAAGATGATGAAAGCCGCGCAGGAGATGCAGGGCAAGATGGAAGAGGCGCAGGAGGCGCTGGACCGGATCACCGTCACTGGTGAGAGCGGCGCGGGCCTGGTCAAAGCCACCGCGACCGCCAAGGGCGATCTGACCGGCCTCGATATCGACCCGACGATCTTCAACCCGGATGAGAAGGAAGTGGTGGAAGACCTCATCCTTGCCGCGATCAAGGATGCGCAGGCCAAGGCCGCCGAGCGGATGCAGCAGGAAATGGCCAAGGTCACCGAAGGGCTGGGCCTGCCTGCCGGCATGGCGAATCCGTTTGGCTGACGATGGCCGGGCTGCTGAGCTTCACGCGCAATGACGCGGCGGCGCTGCCGCTGACGCCGGAGGGTATCGCCATCGTCATCGCGGCCACGCGCCGGGCGATCCTTGCCCGGCTGGGGCTTGCCGTTGCAATCTCCGCCGCGCTGCTGCTGCTGGCGCGCGCGACGGGCGGCATGCTGTCGCTCGCCTTTGCCGGGCTTGGGCTGCTCTCGCTCTGGGGCGTGCTGGCGGGCCTGCTTGCGGCCTGGGATCATGCCCGTGCCAGCGCCGCGCTGCGCAGGCATATCCCGGCCAACATTGCCCGTGAGAGCGACCCGGTGAAATTCTGGCGGGCCTATCGCGGGTTGTTTCCCTATAGCTGGAGCTAGACCGAATGCATGAAGCCCCGCGCGAGATCGAAGAACTGATCGACCTCATGGCCAAGCTGCCGGGGCTCGGGCCCCGTTCGGCGCGGCGCGCGGTGCTCTATCTGATCCGTAAACGGGGCATCCTGCTGCATCCGCTGGCCGATGCGATGCACGCGGTTGCCGCCACGGCGCGCGAATGCGTGGTCTGCGGCAATGTCACCACCTCCGAAATCTGCGAAATCTGTTCCAGCGAGAAGCGCGCGACGGGCGAGCTTTGCGTGGTGGAAGACGTGGCCGACCTCTGGGCGATGGAGCGCGCCGGGGTGTTCAAAGGCCGCTATCATGTGCTTGGCGGCACCCTTTCGGCGCTCGATGCGGTGGGGCCGGAAGAGCTGCGCATCCCGAAACTGGTGCAGCGGGTGGCCGATGAGGGGATCAGCGAGGTGATCCTTGCGCTGAACGCCACGATCGACGGACAGACCACCGCGCATTACATCGCCGAAGAGCTGGACGGGCGCTGCGACGTGACCTCGCTCGCGCAGGGCGTGCCGATCGGCGGCGAACTCGATTACCTCGACGATGGCACCATCACGGCTGCGATGAAGGCCCGCAAGGCGCTGTAGGCGCCAGGGCGTGACGCGCCGCGCGAGGCGGGGTGCAAATGCGCTGGCCCCGGCCTGCCGATTGACATAATGTCGCACCCCTGACGAGGGAGCGAGACGTGTCATCCATTGTATCGGTTACGGGTCTGCGGAAGACCTATGCGGGCGGGTTTCAGGCGCTCAAGGGCGTCGATCTGGAGATCGCGGAGGGCGAGGTGCTGGCTCTGCTCGGCCCGAACGGCGCGGGCAAGACCACGCTGATCTCGACCATCTGCGGCATTTCCACCATCACCGAAGGCGCGATCACGGTGGGCGGGCATGACGTGGTGCGCGACTTCCGCGCGGCGCGCAACATGATCGGGCTGGTGCCGCAGGAGCTGCATGTCGAAGGGTTTGAAAGCGTGTTCAGCACGGTGCGCTTTACCCGTGGCCTGTTCGGCAAGCGGCGCGACGATGCGCTGATCGAACAGATTCTGCGCGACCTCGCGCTGTGGGACAAGCGCGATGAAAGGATCATGGCGCTGTCGGGCGGGATGAAGCGGCGGGTGATGATCGCCAAGGCGCTGGCGCATGAGCCGCGCATCCTGTTTCTCGACGAGCCGACGGCGGGCGTGGATGTGGAGCTGCGCCAGAGCATGTGGGAGGTGATGCGCGGGCTGAAGGCGCGGGGCGTCACCATCATTCTGACCACCCATTACATCGAGGAGGCCGAGGCGATGGCCGACCGGGTGGGGGTGATCAACAAGGGCGAGCTTCTGCTGGTGGAGGAAACCGGCACGCTGATGCGCCAGATGGGCAAGAAGACCCTGACCGTCGAGCTTGGCGCGCCGCTGGAGGCGCTGCCGCCCGCGCTGGCGCGCGACGGGATCGTGCTGGGGCCGGATGGCGCGAGCCTGATCTACAGCTACGACACCGCCGCCCGGCAGACCGGCATCACCGATCTGCTGGCCGATATCAGGGGCGCGGGCCTGCAGATGGTGGACCTGCATACAACGCAATCGAGCCTGGAAGACATCTTTGTCGGGCTTGTGAAGGGAGGCAGGCGATGAACCTTGCCGCGATCCGGGCGATCTACATTTTCGAGATGTCGCGCACCTTCCGCACGATCTGGCAGAGCCTCGTCTCGCCGGTGCTTTCGACCTCGCTTTACTTCGTCGTCTTCGGCACCGCGATCGGCAGCCGGATCGAGACCGTCGAGGGCGTGAGCTACGGCGCCTTCATCGTGCCGGGGCTGATCATGCTGACCGTGTTGCAGCAATCGGTGGCGAATGCCGGGTTCGGCATCTACTTTCCGAAATTCGTCGGCACGATCTACGAATTGCTCTCGGCCCCGGTGACGGTGCTTGAAATCGTGATCGGATATGTGGGCGCGGCGGCGACCAAGGCGCTGATGATCGGGCTGATCATTCTCGCCACATCGACCTTCTTCGTCGATATCCGGATCGCGCATCCGGTCTGGATGCTGGCCTTTCTGGTGATGACCTCGTTCAGCTTTGCCATGCTCGGCTTCATCCTCGGGATCTGGGCGAAGACTTTCGAGCAACTCAACCTGGTGCCGATGCTGCTGATCACGCCGCTGGTGTTTCTCGGCGGGTCGTTCTACTCGATCTCGATGTTGCCGCCGGTGTGGCAGACGATCACCATGTTCAACCCGGTGGTCTATCTGATCTCGGGATTCCGCTGGTCGTTCTTCGGGCTGGCGGATGTGCCGGTGGCGGCATCGCTGGCGGCGATCTCGGTCTTTGCCGGGCTTTGCCTGCTGGCGATCTGGGCGATCTTCCGCACCGGCTGGCGGCTGCGGACCTGACGCAGAAAAACAACGCGGGCGGCTTTCGGCGGGGCTGACCTTGCGGCCTCCCGGCAGCGCCTCTACATGGCATCGCATGAAGCGCTTCGTTCCTTTCCTCGACCGCTCGCCGCGGGTGGCCGTGATCCGGCTGCATGGCAGCATCTCCACCGGCACGCGGGGGCAGTTGAATGACGTGGCGCTGGCCCCGATCATCGAGCGCGCCTTTCGGCGCGGCAAGCCGGCGGCGGTGGCGCTTTCGATCAACTCGCCCGGCGGTTCGCCGGTGCAGAGCGCGCTGATCGCCGCGCGCATCCGCCGGCTGGCGGACGAGAAGGAGGTGCCGGTCATCGCCTTCGTGGAAGATGCCGCCGCCTCCGGTGGCTACTGGCTGGCCTGCGCGGCGGACGAGATCTTTGCCGACCGGTCGTCCATCGTCGGCTCGATCGGTGTGATCATGTCGAGCTTCGGGCTCGACCAGTTTATCGGCAAGCACGGGGTGGAGCGGCGGGTTTACACCTCGGGCGAGAGCAAATCGCAGCTTGACCCGTTCCGGCCGGAAAACCCCGAGGATGTGGCCCGGATCAAGGCCATCGGCAGCGAGATCCATGCCGCCTTCATCGAGCATGTGAAGGCCGCGCGCGGCGACCGGCTGGCCGAGGATGCGCGGCTGTTCACCGGCGAGTTCTGGACCGGGCAGAAAGCGCGGGAGCTGGGCCTGATCGACGGGATCGGCCACCTCGTGCCGGTGCTGAAAGAGCGCTACGGCGACAAGCTGCGCTTTGCCGTTTACGGGCCGAAACGCTCGCTCTTCCGCCGCTTCGGCGCGACGCTGGCGGGCGATGTGTTCGACGCCGCCGAGGAGCGCGGCCTCTGGGCGCGGTTCGGGCTCTAGATGTATTTCAAGCTGATCACCCTGTTTCTCGTCGCCATGATGGTGCTGGCCTTTTTCGGCAAGCTGCGCTTTCCCGGCCAGAAGAAGATCGAGGCGATGAAATGCCCCAAATGCGGGCGCTATCGCATCGGGTCGGGGCCGTGCCGCTGCGAGAAGAGGGGCTGAGCCTTGGATTTCGTCTATGCCACGCTCGGGCTGCTGATCCTTCTGTTTGCCGGTGACAGCCTGGTGCGGGGCGCGGTCAACCTCAGCCTGCGGCTCGGGGTGCCGGCGCTGATCGTCTCGCTCACCATCGTCGCTTTCGGCACCTCGGCGCCGGAGCTGCTGATCTCGGTGCAGGCGGTGCTCGACCATGTGCCGGGGCTGGCGCTGGGCAACGTGGTCGGGTCCAACACCGCCAATATCCTGCTGGTGCTCGGGGTGCCCGCTCTGCTGACAGGGCTGGCTACGGCGGGCTGTGATACGCGGCGCAACTATATCGCGATGATGGCGGCGACGGCGCTGTTCATGCTGCTGGCGGCGGCGGGGCAGCGGTTTGGCTTCGTGCAGGGCATCGTTCTGCTCGCCGGGCTGGGGCTGATGCTGAGCTCGGCCTTCAACGAGGCGCTCACGCATCGCCGGCAGGTGGCGGCGGAGCGCCGGGCGGCGCTGGCGGCGGAAGGCGAGATTGCCGATCCGGCGGCGCTGGAGGCCGAAGCGGAGGCGGAAGCCGAGGCCGAGGAAGAAGGCGAGATCGAGGGCGCCGATCCCGATATGCCCTGGCTCAAGGTGATCATGTTCCTCGCCCTTGGCCTGATCGGCCTGCCGATCGGCGCCAATATCCTGGTTGAAGCCGCCACCTCCATCGCCCGTCATTACGGTATGTCGGAAACGGTCATCGGCCTTACGCTCGTCGCGGTCGGCACCTCGCTGCCGGAACTGGCGACCACGGTGATGGCGGCGATCCGCAAGCAGGCCGACGTGGCGCTGGGCAACGTGATCGGGTCGAACATGTTCAACCTGCTGGCGATCATCGGCGTGGCCTCGCTGGTCGGCCCGATCCCGGTGGACCCGATGATGCTGCGGCTCGATCTGTGGGTGATGTTCATGTCATCGCTGCTGATCGCGCCCTTCGTCTTCCGGGGCTGGTATATGGGGCGGCGCTGGGGCATCGTCTTTGTCGGTCTTTACCTGATCTACGTGCTCTCGCTGCTGGGGGAATGACATGGATGCTGGCCGGGCTTTGGTAACGGGCGCAGGCGCGCGGCTGGGCCGGGCGATGGCCGTCTGGCTCGCCGGGCGCGGCTGGGATGTGGCGGTGCATTACGCCGGTTCCGCCGAGGGCGCCGCCGAAACCGTGGCGCATTGCGAGGCGGCCGGCGTGCGCGCCGTGGCGCTGCAGGCCGACCTGCTCGACATGGCCGCCACCGAAACGCTGGTGCCCCGCGCCGCCGAGGCGCTGGGCGGGCCGCTGACGCTGCTCGTCAACAACGCCTCGATCTTCGAATATGACCGGCTCGACACGGCCACACCCGAAAGCTGGGACCGCCATATCAACTCGAATCTGCGCGCACCCTTCTTCCTGACGCAAGCCTTCGCCGCGCAGGCCCCGGAGGCGGCCGCCAGCGACAGCGGCGAGCCGCGCGCCACCGGGCTGGTGGTGAACATGCTCGACCAGCGGGTGCGCAAGCTGACGCCCGAATTCGCCACCTACACACTTGCGAAGATGGGGCTTTGGGCCTTCACCCGCACTGCCGCGCAATCGCTGGCGCCGCATATCCGGGTGAACGCAATCGGCCCCGGCCCGACGCTGATCGGCGCCCGCCAGTCGGAAGAGCACTTCACCCGCCAGCGCGCCAACACCGTTCTGGGCCGCGGCGCGGACCCCGACGACATCACCGCCGCGCTCGGCTATCTGATCGAGGCGAAAGCCGTGACCGGGCAGATGATCGCGGTCGATGGGGGGCAGCATCTGGGGTGGAAAACGCCCGACATTCAGGGCCTGGAATAGCCGATTGCGGCCAAACGCTGCGACAACTTGTGCACCCCGCCTCCGGCTTGCCGAAATCCCACACGTTTTCTTGAATGAATTCAGAAGTTTACCAAAACGTCATAATTAAATACCGCATTTTCAGTATGTTACGGAAGCGCCTAAATATTAGGCAGCGCCTTGAACTGCGCCGGAAACAACAGGAAATCCGTGCTCGCCGGCCAATGTCCACGGAGTTATCCACAGATTCTGTGGGCACGTTTGGCCTTGAATTCGAAGGCGCAAGATTGCAGCCAGCGCGGGGAATCAGTAGGCAGATCATATGAGCGACGCGACCGACCAGACCGAGGCGATCTCCCCCAAGCGCGGGCATCGGCTGATCGCGGATTACGTCAAGCGGCTCGACGGGTCGCCGGGCGTTTACCGGATGCTCGATGACAAGGGCCGGGTGCTCTATGTCGGCAAGGCGAAGAACCTCAAAAAGCGGGTTTCGAACTACGCCAAGCCCACCGGCCATTCCGCCCGGATCGCCCGGATGATCTCGCAGACCGCCGAGATGATGTTTCTGACAACGCGGTCGGAAACCGAGGCGCTGCTGCTGGAGCAAAACCTGATCAAGCAGCTCAAGCCGCATTTCAACGTGCTGCTGCGCGACGACAAATCCTTCCCCAACATTCTCGTCACCGATCATCCCTTTCCGCAGATCCGCAAGCATCGCGGCGCGAAGAAGGACAAGGGGAACTATTACGGCCCCTTTGCCAGCGCCGACGCGGTGAACCGGACGCTGAACCAGTTGCAGAAGGTGTTCCTGCTGCGCAACTGCTCGGATGCGATGTTTGAGAGCCGCACCCGGCCCTGCCTGCTCTACCAGATCAAGCGCTGCGCCGGACCGTGCGTGGGCAAGGTGAGCGAGGCGGATTATGCCGGCCTTGTGCACGATGCCGAACGCTTCCTCTCCGGGCGCACCACGGCGGTGCAGGAACAGCTTGCCGCCGAGATGCAGGCGGCGAGCGAGGGAATGGAATTCGAGCGCGCGGCGGTGCTGCGCGACCGGATCCGGGCGCTGACGCAGGTGCAGTCGAGCCAGGGGATCAACCCGCGCGGCGTGGCCGAGGCGGATGTGATCGCGCTGCATATGGAGGGCGGGCAAGCCTGTGTGCAGGTGTTCTTCATCCGGGCGCATCAGAACTGGGGCAACCGCGATTTCTACCCCCGCACCGGCGCGGGCGCGGGCGAGGCGGAGGTGCTGCAGGCATTCATCGGCCAGTTCTACGACCAGAAGGAGCCGCCGCGCCTGCTGCTGCTCAGCCACCCGATCGAAGACCTCGACCTGATGGCCGAGGCGCTTTCGCAGAAAGCCGGGCGAAAGGTGGAGATCGCGGTGCCGCTCCGGGGCGAAAAGGCCGAGCTGGTCGCGAGCGCGGCGCGCAATGCCCGCGAAAGCCTGGGGCGCAAGATGGCCGAGACGGCGACGCAGGCGAGGCTGCTCGACGGGCTGGCCGAAGCCTTCGGGCTGGACGAGGCGCCGGCGCGGATCGAGGTTTACGACAACTCCCACATTCAGGGCGCGCACGCCGTGGGGGCGATGATCGTGGCGGGGCCGGACGGCTTTATGAAAAGCCAGTACCGCAAGTTCAACATCAAGGGCGAAGAGCTGACCCCGGGCGACGATTTCGGGATGATGAAAGAGGTGCTGACGCGCCGCTTCAAACGGCTTCTGAAGGAAGACCCGGACCGCGAAAGCGAGCACTGGCCGGGGCTGCTGCTGATCGACGGCGGGGCCGGTCAGGTGAGTGCGGTGAACGGCATTCTGGAGGATCTCGGGGTGGAAGACGTGCCGATGATCGGCGTTGCCAAGGGGATCGACCGGGATGCGGGCAAGGAGGAGTTTCACCGGATCGGGCAACGCCCCTTCGCGCTGAAACGCAACGACCCGGTGCTCTATTTCATCCAGCGGCTGCGCGACGAGGCGCACCGCTTCGCCATCGGCACGCACCGGGCGAAGCGCGCCAAGGCGATCGGCGCGACCCCGCTTGACGAGGTGCCGGGGGTGGGGGCCAGCCGCAAGCGGGCGCTGCTGCGGCATTTCGGTTCGGCCAAGGCGGTGGCGCGGGCGAGCCTCGACGATCTGAAGGCGGTGCCCGGCATCTCGGCGGCCCTGGCCGAGGCGATCCACGGCTATTTCCAGGAGCATGGCTGAGGCCGTCCGCTTCGGGGTTCGTGAAGCGTGCCGGGGCTTGGCCCGCTGCGCCCGCACGCGACGGAACGCGCGGCGCGGCACGTAGAAGCCTCATGCGCCCGCCGCGCTTCCCCCGGCTTCCCCCGTGCCCCGGAACAGGATATTGAACCGACATGAAATGGACGCTGCCCAATATCCTGACCATCGCCCGGCTTGTTGCCGTGCCGCTGATTCCGGTGATGTTTTTGTTCTTCGCCCGGCCCTGGGCCGACTGGTATGCGATGATCCTGTTCATCGTCGCCGCCGTCACCGATTATCTCGACGGCTATCTCGCCCGCGCCTGGAAGCTCGAAACGCTGTTCGGCGCGGCGATGGACCCGATCGCCGACAAGGCGCTGGTGATGATCGCGCTTCTGGTGATCAACGGCTATGCCGGGCTGACGCCCTGGATCATGCTGCCCTCGGCGATCATCATCTATCGCGAGGTCTTCGTTTCCGGCCTGCGCGAGACGCTGGGCGACCGGGCACGGGCGCTCAAGGTGACGAACCTCGCCAAGTGGAAGACGACGGCGCAGATGGTGGCGATCACGCTGATCTTCGCCAAGGGGGTGCTGGAGCATCACGCCAAGCTGGAAACCGGCGGCGAGCGGGCCGGGCTGCTGGACTGGTCGGCGATTGCCGGCAATGGCGGGATCGTGCTGCTTTGGGTGGCCGGACTCCTTACAATCGTGACCGGATGGGATTACTTCAGAAAGGCGATGCCGTTTCTGAGGGAGACGCCCGATGCTTGATGTTCTCTATTTCGCCTGGGTCCGCGAGCGGATCGGGGAGCCGCGCGAGCGGGTCGAGACGCAGGCCGCCACGGTGGCGGAGCTGGTCGACGAGCTGCGTGCCCGCGAGGCGCGTTATGCGCTCGCCTTTGCCGATCTTTCGGCGCTGCGGGTGGCGGTGGATCAGGAGCTGACGGAGTTCGACGCGCCGCTGTCGGGCGTGCGCGAGGTGGCCTTCTTCCCGCCGATGACCGGGGGCTGAGATGGGCCGGGTGCGCGTCCAGCGGGAGCCGTTCGACTCGGGAAGCGAGCTTGAGGGCTTCGGCGCCGGGGGCGATGTGGGCGCGATTGCGACCTTCACCGGCATCGTGCGCGGCACCGGCGGGATGAGCCGGATGGAGATCGAGCATTATCCGGGCATGACCGAAGCGGCGATTGCGAAGATCGTGGCCGAGGCCGAGGCGCGCTGGGGGCTTGAGGATTGTCTGGTCATTCATCGCCACGGGGCGATGGCGCCGGGCGAGCGGATCATGATGGTCGCCACCGCCAGCCGTCACCGCGCCGCGGCCTTCGAGGCGGCGGAATATCTGATGGACTACCTCAAGAGCCGCGCGCCGTTCTGGAAAAAGGAATTCGGCCCCGATGGTGCGGCCTGGGTGGCGGCAAAGGACGAGGACGAAGACGCGCTGAGCCGCTGGTAGCGGTTGCCTCGCGCGCGCGAAGCCTGTTTTCTGCATCCGACCCGGAAGCCAGCCCGAGACGCCCGATCATGACGCCCCGCTTCATCTTCGACGGAGAGCACCTGCGCGCCACCGCGCTTGGGGACCATCCCGACAAGCTGATCATCACCTTCGACCACTGGGCGAGGGACAAGGATGGCTTTGCGCCGGTGCGCCGCGATTCATCCTATGTGGACAAGGGGTTCAGCCATCTTCACATCGCCACGAACCGCAACGACTGGTTTCTGAACCGCGACCTGCCCGGCGCGCTCGACGCGATTGCCGGTTTTGCGGCAGGCTACCGGCGTGCCGTGTCGCTGGCGTTCAGCATGGGCGGCTATGGCGCGCTGCTGGTCTCGCGGGTGGTGACGTTCCGGCAGGTGCTGCTGGTTTCGCCCCATTCGACCTATGCGCAGGACTTTCCGCCGTTCGACGACCGCTTCGAGACCGATATCGCCGATCCCGACTTTGCCGCCGCCGCCCACGCCGCTATTCTGGATGGCAAGGCGTCGAAGGCGGCCTGCACCGTGCTTTACGATTCGTCCATGCCGTTCGACACCGATCACGCCGAGGTGGCGGGCAACATGTTTCGCAATCCGCGGCGGATCGACCTTGAAGGCGGGGGCCACCCGGCGACCCGGCTTCTGACGGATAACAACCGCTTTGGCATGATCATGAAGGCGATCACCGCCGACGATCTGGATGTGAGCCGGATCGAGGCCCAGCACGCCCGCTACAGAGAGGCGCAGCGGGCCGGTTAGCTCTGGTTCATCCGCTCGATATAGGCGCGCAGCTCTTCGGCTTCCTGCCGGGCGTCGCGCAGGCCGTCCATCGCCGCGCGCAGCTCGGCCTCGGTCTGGTGGAGCTGGTTCGACATCTCGGATTCGCGCTGCTGGAGGTAGGTGATCGCCTGATCGCGGGTTTCTTCGGCCTCATGCAGCGATTGCGCCATGCGGTCGATCTCGCTCATGTCGCCCGAAGCCACGCGGGTGAAGCGGTGGATGAGCCAATGGGCGAACCACCCGAGACCGAAGGCCACGAACAGGATGATGGCGGTGACGATGATGAACTCGGTTCTGTTCATGTCCTACTCCGTTGCGGCTTCGCCGTCTTGCGCGGGGCGCGGTTTCGGGCGGATGCCCGCAAGCTCGGGATCGACCACCACCGGCTCGTCGGCCGGTTCGGCTTCGGCCTCGGCTTGCGCCGTGTCGGCTGTGCCGGTGTCTGCCGTCTCGCCAGTGTCCGCCCCGGCGGCTTCGGTGGCCGCCTCGTCGCCGGTGGCGGTATCCTCTGCCGTCGCGGTGGCATCGTCTTCGGCGGGCGTGTCTTCTTCCACGGCCTCCGCCGCATCTTCGCCGGTGCTCTCCGCCGCATCGTCGGGGCGGGCTTCGGGCCGGATGTCGGGCAGTTCGGCGGCGCCGTCTTGTTCGGGGGTATCGCCGGTGCCGTCTTCCGCCGCCGGCTCGCCCTCCGCCGCGACGGGTTCGCCCTCGGCGCCGATCAGGCGGAATTCGATCCGGCGGTTCGCTTCGCGGCCCTCTTCGGTGCCGTTATCGGCAATCGGGTTTTCTTCGCCATAGCCATGCGCCGAGAGGTTCGTCGTCAGCACGCGGCGGGCCAGCAGGGCCGAGAGCACCGCCTCGGCACGCCGCTGCGACAGGGCCTGGTTCATTTCCTCGCGGCCCTGGCTATCGGTATAGCCGCCGATTTCCATCGCCACATCGGGGCAGGTTTTCAGAATCTCCGCGATCCGGTCGACGGTCCGGCCCGAGGCAAGCTCGATCTCGGCGGAGCCCGGTGCGAAGGTGATCTTCTGGTCGGTCATCGCGGTGTTGATCCCGGCCACGCATTCCTGCGGCGTGGGCAGGGCCGCCTGCGGATCGTATTTTTCCTCGTAGCTGACATTGACGCGGAAATCCTCGGCCTCGCCCAGCTTTTCCGACAACAGCCGCGAAATCTCGGCGGAGGCTTCCTGATCGCCGGTGACGCCGCGCACATCGACAACGAGCGGTTGCACCACCACCGCGCCGTTGGCGAGCTGGTCGAGCGCTTCGAGCGCCGCCAGCGTGCGCACCGACCAGCCGCGCGGCAGGTCCGGATCGAGGCGCATGGCGGAATAGACCTTGTCGATCCCGAACCGCGCCCGGGCGAAGCTTTCGACAATCGTGCGCTCCTGCTCGTCGGCCACACGCCCGCGCAGCTGCACCTGCCCTTCCGGGCTGAGCGTGGCGACGAATTCGGGCGGCCCCGAGGCTTCGCCGGTGCCCGAAATCGAGACCGGCTCGGGCAGAACCGCGTGCAGCGAGAAAACGTCGGGCAGATCGGCCTCAAGCTCGCCGATGACGCGATCATAGGTATCCTGCGGTGTGCCTTCGGCGGCGACCAGCGTCACATCGGCATCGGCGAAGGTGAGCGAGCCGCCGCCCATTTCGCGCAGCGCGCCGATCCCGCGCGAGACGGCATCGGGCCAGTCCGGCGAGGGCACGCCAAGGCCGATGGTGCAATTGGGCCGCCCGCGCACGCCCGCCGCGATCCCGGCGGCGACGATCTTGGTGCGCCCCGCTTCGGTATGGGCGGTGCAGGCATCGAACCGCGCGCCGTTTTCGTCGATGGTGAAGCGCAGGGTGAAGGGGGTGATCACCGGGCGCGGCGCCGAGATATCGAGCGTGAGCCGGACGCCGCCGGGCACCCGCTGGCGCAGCGTGCGCTCCCAGTTCGCCTTCTGATCGGCGCTGTCGGCGATGGCTTCGATGGCGACGCGGTCGGGCCGGATCGAGATCTTGGAGCGGGGCAGCATCGCCACCGCGTCGAGCGCGTAGTTCAGCGCCATATCCCACAATTCGGGCACCGGGTAATCGGCGGTTTCGAGCAGGTCGGTCACCGCGTGTTCAAGGTCGATCCGCTGGATGCGCTGGCCCAGATCCTCGCGGTCGGTGGCGGCGGGGATCAGGCCGATCATCGAGATCCCGGCCTCGTTGCGCAGCATCTCGATGGAGAAGGCGGGCGGGACGATCGCGGCGGGCGGCGGCACTTCCATCCGGTCGATCACCCGTCCGGCATCGACCTCGCCACCGGCGATGGAGAGCGCGTGGAAGCGGGCGCTTTCGTTTGGCGCGGTGCCGGACAGCACGACCTGCAGCCCGTTGGTTTCGACCTGCGCCCAATCCTCGCCCTCAAGCAGCAGGCCGCGGTCGATGGCGCTTTTCGAGACCGCCTCGATCGCGGTCATGGCGCCCCAGGCGACCGATACCGAGATCAGCGCCGCCAGCGCGAAAACCACGGCGACCAACACGCTTGGCATGTTGCGAAGTTCGGAAATACGCGGCAGGCGCATGGATATTTATCGTCCGGTTGCGGGTCTGGTTGGGTTTCCTTACGGCCTGCGGCTGCGGGGCGCAATCACAGGAGCGCCGCTGCGGCAAGAAACAGCACAGGGATCAGCCCGGCATCGCGGTTGGCGCGGAACAGGCGCAGGCAGGTATCGGGATCTTCGGTGTCGAGCGCGCGGAGCTGCCACGACATGTGCCAGCCCATGAACCATGCGCCGCCGAGCGCCACCACCAGCGCCAGCGCCGAGCGGTCCGGCATGAAGGCGAGGGTGATGGCCAGCGCCATCAGCACCACGGTGAGGATCAGGAAGGCGCGCAGCCAGGGCACGGTGTTTTCGCCAAACAGCCGGGCGGTGGATTTGACGCCGATCAGCGCGTCGTCTTCCTTGTCCTGGTGGGCGTAGATCGTGTCGTAGAACAGTGTCCAGGCAATGCCGGCGAGGTAGAGCGCGACGGCGGGCCAGCCGAGATGGCCGGTATGGGCGGTATAGGCGAGCAGCGCGCCCCAGTTGAAGGCAAGGCCGAGGAAGATCTGCGGCCACCAGGTGAAGCGCTTGGCGAAGGGGTAGATCGCCACCGGCCCCAGCGCGACAAAGCCCAGCAGGATGGCGTTGGGGTGGAAGGTGAGCAGGATCAGGAAGGCGACAAGCGATTGCCCGACGAGCCAGCCGAGCGCCTGCGTCACGCTGACCTGCCCCGAGGGGATCGGGCGGCTGCGGGTGCGCTCGACGGCGGCGTCGAAGTCGCGGTCGGTGATATCGTTCCAGGTGCAGCCGGCGCCGCGCATGAGCCATGCGCCGATGGCGGTGCCGAGCGCGATCCAGGCATCCTGCCAGCCGATATCGCCGGTCTCGCCGATCCCGAGCAGCAGGCCCCACCAGCAGGGCAGCAGCAGCAGCCAGGTGCCGATCGGGCGGTCGGCGCGCGACAGGCGCAGATAGGGCCGGCTCCAGGCCGGGGCGCGGTGATCGACCCAGTTGCCCTTCACCGCGTCGGCCACCTGTCCGTGTGCCTCTGGCATGTTTCGGTCCGCCGCCATATCGTGCCCCCATGATGAGCCGTGAGAAAATCCGCCTCTTTGTAGACGCAGCGCTCGGTGAGGGGCAATCCGTCGATCTGACCCGCGAGCAGGCGCATTACCTGTTCGGGGTGATGCGGCTTGGTCAGGGCGCGCGGGTGGCGCTGTTTAACGGCCATGCCGGCGAGTGGACGGCGGAGGTGGCCGAGGCGGGCAAACGCGGCGGGCGGCTTGCCGTGCTGGGCCAGTCCGCGCCGCAGCTCGACCCGCCGGACCTGTGGCTGATCTTCGCGCCGATCAAGAAGGCGCGCACCGATTTCATCGTCGAGAAGGCCGCCGAGATGGGGGCGGCGCGGATCATGCCGGTGCAGACCGCGTTTACCAATTCCGAGCGTATCCGGCAGGACCGGCTGCAGGCTCATGCCGTCGAGGCTGCCGAGCAATGCGGCGGCACCTTCGTGCCGGCGGTGGAGGAGTTGCAGCGGCTCGACCGGCTGCTGGAGGGCTGGCCCGACGATCGGCAGATCATGTTCTGCGACGAGGCGCTGGTGGGTGCGCGCGAGGTGCTGGGCGCCGCAGGGGGCGGGAAATGGGCGATCCTGATCGGCCCGGAGGGCGGCTTTTCGGACAGCGAGCGCAAGCGCCTGCAGGCGATGCCGCAGGCCCATGCCGTGAGCCTCGGCCCGCGCATCCTGCGCGCCGATACCGCCGCCGTCGCCGCGCTGACGCTGTGGCAGTCGACGCGCGGGGATTGGTGATGCTGCGCCCGGCCAGGGCCGGTGACGAGGCGGCGATGGAGACCTTCCTGGCCGCCCATGCCGAAACCTCGATGTTCCTGCGCGGCAATCTGCACAATTTCGGCCTGTTCGAGCGGAACGACCCGCATGGCACCGAATACTGGATTGCGGAAACGGGCGGCGAAATCGCCGCGATCTTCGGCATTTCCAACGGGGGGTTCGCCATGAGCCAGGCGCCCGGCGCGCCCGACAGCTTGTGGGACGCCTTCGCCGGTTGCCTGCGGGGCCGTGAACTGGCCGGACTCAGCGGGGAAGAGGCGCAGGTGGCCCAAAGCAAACGCGCGCTGGGCATCGGGCGGGCCGCGCTTTCGCTCGACGATCCGGAGCCGCTGTTTCGTCTTTCGTTGGACAGGCTGCGCCTCCCCGATGGCACCGGAGGCATTCGCCGCCCCATCGAGGCCGACCGCGCCCTTCTGGAACGCTGGAACGCGGCCTATGTCACCGAGTTGCGGATGGGCACGCCCGGACGGGTCGCCACCGAATCCCGCGAACGGGCGGAGCGCGCCATCAAGGGCGATGACACCCGGTTGCTGATCAGCGACGGCACCCCCGTCGCGATGACGGCGCTCAACGCCCGCCTGCCCGACATGGTGCAGATCGGCGGCGTCTACACGCCGCCGGACCTGCGCGGCCGGGGCCATGCCCGCCGGGCGGTCGCGCTGCACATGGACGAGTTGCGCGGTGACGGGGTGACAACCGCGATCCTCTTCGCCTCCGGCCCCGCCGCCTGCCGCGCCTATGAGGCGATTGGCTTCGAGCGGATCGGCACCTATGCGCTGGTCTTCCTGAAAGAGCCGGTGGTGATCGGCTGATGGTTGCCCCGCGCCTGCATATCATGACGGCGACGGCGAGCGATTATGCGGTCATTCTCCGCCGCGGCCCGACGCAGCAAGTGGCAAGCATCGGCTGGCACCGCGCCAGCGACTCGTTCGAGCTCGGTCAATGGCTGCATGGCCGCATCTACGAACATCGCGCCGATCTGTCGCCTGACGGGCGGCACATGATCTATTTTGCGGGCAAGGGCGGCGTGCGGGAAGGCCGCGCGCCGTGGTGGACCGCGATTTCGCGCGCGCCCTATCTGCACGCGATCGCCTTTCTGCCGCAGGACAGCACATGGGGTGGCGGCGGTGCGTTCACCGAACAAGGCGAGGTGTTTCTGAACGGCGGCGGCCCCCTGCCCAACGATGCCGATGGTCTGGTTCCGGCGGCAAACACGGCGATGCCGCACAGCACCGACGGGTTTCACATGGGTGGGCTTTACGCTGCGGCGATGCAGCGGCGCGGATGGCAGGCCGACAGCGTGCCCGGCTATGGCGCAGGGCTGTGGCGCGAACTGGCCGGTGGCTGGCGGATCGAATTGCGGTTTGAGACGCAGGCCGCCAACCGGTCGATCGTCGCCAACCGTTACGCGCTGGTTTTGCCCGGCAAAGCGCGGGTCGATCACCCGGACTGGGAATGGGCCGATATCTGGCAGGACGGGCTGCATTTCGCCGCGCAAGGCGGGCTGCATTTCGCCCGGATCGGGCCAGACGGGCAGTTGCACGATCACCGCCCGATCCGCAATTTCTCCGATATGTCATTCGAACGTATCCGCGCACCGTATGACGACCGGAACAAGGGGGATCACCGATGAGCTTTCTGCGCCCCGAGGCGATCATCGCGCTGCGGCGCTGGCGCGGTGCCATCGCGGCGGCTGCGGTGCTGGCGCTCGGGCTGTGGTGGGGGCTGACCTCGCTTGGGCTGATCCGCTGGATCGGCTGGGCGCTGGTGCTGGGGGGCGCGGCGCTGCTCTGGGCGTCGGCGCAGCGGGCGCGCTTTCATGGCGGGCATGGCGGGCTTGGCGTTGTCGAGGTGGATGAACGCCAGATCGCCTATTTCGCCCCCGTGGGTGGCGGGATCGTCTCGCTCGATATGCTCTCGGAGGTGGCCATCGGGCCGGACCGGGCGGGCTTGCCTGTCTGGCGTTTCACCGCCGGGGGCGAGATCCTGCGCGTGCCGGTGAGCGCGGAGGGGACGGAAGCGCTGTTCGATGCGCTGACGGCTCTGCCGGGCGTGGATATCGAAGCCGCGATCCGGGCGAGCCGCTCAGGCCCGGCGGGCCTCACGGTGATCTGGCGCGCGCCGCCGCGGCCGGGGGTGCACCGGCTCCACTGACATCCGGCGGCGCGGCGCCGGGGCTTTGTGCGGGTGGATACCGGGCGGGTTTTGCCGAGAAGCGGGCGGGCCCGGGCGCTTCTTCCTCTTGTTTCAAAGCCTGCGCGATGCCACAGGGTAGGCGCCAACGGGTTTGACGCAAGTAAGGGGTGCACGGGATGGACAACCTGATCGAGAAGGCGCTGGCGGCTGCGCAGGATGGCTGGGAGATCGCCCAGGGCTGGCTGACCTCGCCTGCCGCATGGTCGCAATTCGCGCTGCTGGTGCTGGCCTATCTCGCCGCATTTTTCGCGGCCAAGCGGCTTGGCCCGGTGCTGAAGCGGGTGATCGCGCCGCCGGAGGCGCAGCGCCACATCGTTGCGCGGGCGCGCCGCTTCGTGCTGATCTTTCTGCCGCTGCTGCTGCCGCTTCTGGCCTATGCCTTCACCGCGATGGGCGAACAGGTGACGCGCTCGCTCTTCGGCTCCGGCGCGGTGATCGCCTTCGGCAAGCGGGTGTTCCTGTTCCTCGCCGCGCGCATTCTGGTGAAGCACATCGTCACCGACCCGTTCCTGCGCCTGCTTGGCCGCTATATCCTCGTGCCCGTCGCCGCGCTCTACGCGCTTGGGCTGACCGACGAAATCGTCGTCTGGCTTGCCGGGCTTACGGTGACGATGGGCAATATCTCGTTCTCGGTGCTGTCCATCGTGCGCGGGGTGATCGCGGGGGGCGTGCTGTTCTGGCTCGGGCGCTGGTCGAACGATCAGTCGGCGGCCTTTATCGGCCAGCAGCAAGACCTGCGCCCGGCCACCCGCACGCTGGCGATCAAGGCGGCGGAGATCGCGATTTTCGGCGCCGCCTTCCTTTTGCTGATGAACATCATGGGTATCTCGCTGACCTCGCTCGCCGTGCTTGGCGGCGCGATCGGTGTGGGCCTTGGCTTCGGGCTGCAGAAGATCGCGTCGAACTTCATTTCGGGGGTGATCCTGCTGCTCGAAGGGCAGGCGACCGTGGGCGATTATGTGGAGCTGGATGGCGGCGAGGCGGGCACCATCGTGAAGATGACCGCGCGTGCCGCGATTCTGGAAACCTTCGACGGGCGCTGGATCGTGGTGCCGAACGAGGATTTCATCGTCACCCGGGTGACGAACTATTCCGATTCGGGCAGCGCCAACCGCTATGAGGCGCCCTTTTCCGTCTCCTACAAGACCGACATCAACCGCGTGCCGGCGATCATCGAGGCGGCGGTGGCGAAGCTCGATTTCGTTCTCACCGATCCGGAGGGCCCGGATTGCGAGCTGCGCGGCTTTGGCGAGTCGGGCATTGATTTTGCCTGCGAATTCTGGGTGAACGGCATTGACGACGGGCGCAACAAATACACGTCTCAGGTGCTTTTCGCGATCTGGAACGCGCTGAAGGAGGCCGATATCGAGATCCCCTATCCGCATCGGGTGATCGAGATAAAGGGCGGCGGCGCGGCGTGAGCCGGGCGCTGGTCATCGGGGCCGGGCCGGCCGGGCTGATGGCGGCGGATGCGCTTGCCGGGGCGGGGCTTTCGGTGCTGGTGGCCGAGGCCAGGCCCTCGGTGGGCCGCAAGCTGCTGATGGCGGGGAAATCCGGCCTCAATCTCACCAAGGACGAGCCGCTCGACGTTTTTTTGAGTGCCTATTCCGGCAGCGTGGCGGGGCCGGTGCGCGAGGCGGTGGCGGCGTTCGGCCCCGAGGCGGTTGCCGATTGGGCGCGCGGACTGGGGCAGGCGGTGTTTACCGGCTCGTCGGGCCGGGTCTTTCCCAAAGCGATGAAAGCCTCGCCGCTTCTGCGCGCCTGGCTGCAGGCGCTGGACGGGCGGGGGATCGAGGTGTGCACCCGCTGGCGCTGGCTGGGGTTCGATGGCGACGGGCTGGCCTTCGACACGCCGGGGGGGCGTGAGGTGCTGCGCCCGGAGGTGACGGTTCTGGCGCTCGGCGGTGCGAGTTGGGCGCGGCTCGGCTCGGACGGCGCCTGGGCGGATGGGCTTGCCGCGAAAGGCGTGGCGCTCGCGCCCTTCGCGCCGGCCAATGCCGGGCTTTCGGTGGCGTGGTCGGCGCATATGCGCAGGCATTTCGGCGCGCCGGTGAAGGTGGCGCGGCTCACGGCGGGTGAGACCAGCCTGCGCGGGGAATTCGTGATCTCGTCGCGCGGGCTGGAAGGCAGCGCGATCTACGCGGTGTCGAAAGCGGTGCGCGAGGGGGCGGCGCTTAGGCTCGATCTTTGCCCGGACTGGTCGCCGGACGAGGTGGCCGCCCGCCTGGCCCGCCCGCGCGGCAAGGCGACGATGGCGGCCCATCTGCGCAAGGCGCTCAAGCTCGACCCGGCGCGCCTGGCGCTGCTGATGGAATTTGGCCGCCCGCTGCCGGACGGTGCTGCGCTGGCGCGGCTGGTGAAGGCGCTGCCGGTGCGTCATGCGGGGCTGCGCCCGCTCGACGAGGCGATCTCGACCGCCGGGGGCATTCATGCCGACGCGCTGGACGGCTTCATGCTGCGGGCGCTGCCGGGGGTATTCGCCGCCGGGGAAATGCTGGATTGGGAAGCGCCGACCGGGGGCTATCTGCTCACCGGCTGTCTGGCCACGGGGCGGGCTGCGGGCGCCGCGGCGGCGCGTCGGGCTGGCTGAGAGAGCCGGGGGTTTGCCACCCCCGGACCCCCGGCGAGTATTTTTGCAAGGATGAAGGGGCCGTTAAGGTTAGGCGATGACATACTTGACAAACCAGACCTAATTTCATATATTGGAGTCAAGGAGATAAGGTTATGTCAGTTCTTTCCGCCGCCTACATGCACGACGAGTCCGCCGCCTTCGAGCACGTTGAAAGCCTGCTGTGGCCGGATGGCACGGTCTGCCCGCATTGCGGCGTGGTAGATAACGCCTACAAACTGACCGGCGTGCGCTCCAAACCGAGCAAGAAGAACCCGGAAGGCAAAGAGCGCCATGGCCTCTACAAGTGCAAGGAATGCGGTAAGCAATACACGGTCCGCAAAGGCACCATCTTCGAAGAAAGCCACATCGACCTTCACCTATGGCTCCAAGCCATTCACCTGATGGTGTCCAGCAAGAAGGGCATCAGCAGCCACCAACTCGCGCGCACGCTGGAAATCACGCAGAAGTCCGCGTGGTTCCTGTCTCACCGTATCCGCGAAGCAATGCGCGATGGCGATCTGTCTCCGATGGGTGGCGGCGGCGGCGTGGTGGAAGCTGACGAAACGTTCATCGGCAATGACCCGGATCGACCGAAGAAACCGGGCCAGCGTCACTATCACCACAAGATGAAGGTTCTGAGCCTTGTGGATCGCAACAGCGGTCGTGCAAAAAGCTTCGTGGTCGATGCGGTCAACAAGAACACGATCCTTCCGATCCTTCAGGAGAACATGGCGCGCGAAGCCCGCCTGTTCACGGATGAAGGCTCTTGGTATCTGCCGGTTGGCCGCGAGTTCGCGGATCATCAGACCGTTCAGCACCGCAAAGATGAG
The DNA here is from genome assembly GCF_027923545.1 of Sinisalibacter aestuarii. Lineage (GTDB taxonomy): Bacteria > Pseudomonadota > Alphaproteobacteria > Rhodobacterales > Rhodobacteraceae > Sinisalibacter > Sinisalibacter aestuarii. The sequence goes on from NZ_BROH01000001.1 coordinate 623,998, forward strand.
TATGTGCGCGGCGAAGTCACCACGAACACGGTCGAAGGATATTTCTCGATCTTCAAGCGCGGCATGAAAGGTGTGTATCAGCACACCAGTAAACGCCACTTGCACCGCTATCTCGCGGAATTTGATTTCCGCTATAACCATCGGATCGCAAATGGTGTGGATGATCGGTCAAGGGCTACAATTGCCCTACAATCAATTGTAGGAAAGCGCCTAACCTATGCGCAATAGACTTCTGATTCACGCAAATGACAATGCGTTATGAAGTTCTTCACCGCAGGAAAAATAATCTTACATTGAATTTAAGTGGTGGCAGAAATCCTTGCACGGAACCGGCTTGCCGGGCTGCGTCTACCACGAAAAGAGGGAGCGGATACCCGCTCCCTCCGAGTTCAGAAGTGGATGGTCAGAGTTCGATCCTGAACGCTTTCTTTCCGTACCACTTGGCCCAGATACGACGACCGTCCTTTGTCGTGATGTAGGGCCGATAGACGACACGCTTGTCGTCTTTTGGTTTGTCCATAGGGGTTCTCCTCTATTGGACGTGAACCGCTCCCTCAGATTTGCTTTCCACGGCTAGTGTCTGAGGGGGCGGGCCTTCTGAGCGACATTCAGAACGCTTTGTCGCCCGAGGTTCTCATTCTGTGCACCACTCCTGAAACCGGATAGGCTGGTGCAGGTTTTGGTTGAGATTGACTGGGTTCTTGATTCGCAAACTCTGTAAGGCGGTAAACATCATCGTCATAAACAACCACGCCGTCATGCTTGAGACGCGAAAGCAGACTGGATACGGAGCCTCGCTCTAGTTCGATCCCTTTTCCCTTCGCCAGATCCAAAGCAGAATTTGCATTTAGGCCTTTGCTCCCAACTTCGGTCAGCAGATCAATGACAGTCTGCTTGACACTACCCTTTCTTGCCCTGCCACCTTTCTTAGCGGCTGGCACCTCTTGAAGCATTTCAAGCAGTAGAGTTTCTTGGGCTTTGAGTTTCTCAATGTCGCGCTGGATAACTTCCAGGCGCATACGAAGATCAGCCATAGTGGGCGCTCTTGCCATAGCGTCCTCCTTTCAGTGGTGGCCCCGGTGGGACTCGAACCCACAAACCTTGCACGGTGTCCGTTTTAAAGACGGCTGCGTCTACCAATTCCGCTACGGGGCCTATATGTTGTGTCGTGGGCTGTAACCCACGCTTAGGATTGTGGAAGTCGCCTGCCTAAGAGTCAACGACAACGTTGCTAATATAAATCAGCCGCAAGGATATTAAGCGTTTTCAATGTGTTATGATTCAACTAACTTTTGAAACATCAACAGGCAGTTGACTATTCTAGAAATGCGACGATCAGAATTACCGAATCATCCGCGAAAGCAAGACCAAAATGGGCACACAGAAGAAACCACAGAAGTCACAATCCGAGAAGTTCAAAGAAGCCGCCCGCGAACTCGGCACAAATGATGACGAAGCCAAGTTCGACGCTGCACTGAAGAAGCTCGCCAAGCCGAAACCGAAGGAAGGGGAAAGGGGCGAGTAGGGCCGGGCTCGAACCGGCGACCTCTCGACCCTCAATCGAGCGCGCTAACCAACTGCGCTACCCACTGACAACCTCAAAAGAGGCCGACAGACTTTGACTAACTACAATCGTGTGGTGCGTCAAGTATGTCATCGCCTAAGGTTAATCGGCATTAAGGTTAATGCCTGGACAAAGGCCCGGAGGTGGGGCTGGCCGGGCTGTTGCCGGAGGCGATGGCGGGCGGGGTGAGCGCTCGGGCGCGGTGCTTGGAGGAGAGATGGGAGACCGTTGCCGTGGGACAGGCGGGGAAGGATTGCGGGCAGGCTGCACCGGGTGCCGTGGAGATGCCGGGCGCGGCGGTTATGGTACGGCGGTTTGGGCCGAGGGCTGGCGGTGCGGTGAGGGCGGCGGGCGCGGCGGTGACGATGCGGCAGGTGTGGGGCGAGGGCTGGCGGAGCGGTGAGGGCGGCGGTTGCTGCGGTGATGATGCAGCAAGTGTGGGGCGAGGGATGCCGGGCGCGGCGGCGATGATGCGCCAGGGGTGGCGCGAGTGATGACGGAGCGGTGAGGAGGGTGGGCGGTTGCTGCGGTGATGATGCAGCAAGTGTCGGGCGAGGGCCGGCGGCGCGGTGAGGAGGGTGGGCGGTTGCCGCGGTGATGATGCGGCAGGTGTGGGGCGAAGGATGCCGGGCGCGGCGGCGATGATGCGCCAGGCGTGGCGCGAGTGCTCGCGGTGTGGTGAGGGCGGCGGGCGCGGCGGTGACGATGCGGCAGGTTGTCGGGCGATGGATGCCGGGCGCGGCGGTGATGATGCGACAGGTGTGGGGCGAGGGCTGGCGGAGCGATGAGGGCGGCGGGCGTGGCGGTGATGATGCGACAGGCGTGGCGCGAGGGCTGACGGCGCGGTGAGGGCGGCGGGCGCGGCGGTGACGATGCGGCAGGTGTGGGGCGATGACATGCGGCGCGGCGAGGACGGGGCGCGGTTGCGGTGATGTTGCGCCGGCGTGCCGGGGACAGAAGGCGGTGTGCGTGATGTTGCGGCGGGTGCCGTGATGTCGGGACGGATGCAGGGCGTGTGCGGGCGGTCGCGACAAGGTTACGCCGGGTGGCCCGTCGCGCCCGGGGTTCAGGCCAGCGCCCGCACCCGTTTGAACGCCGCGCGGCTGCGCATCCGTTTCACATAGGCGTTGAACGCCTCGTTGGTCAGCGGGAATTTGGCGCCGAAGGCCCAGTTGCCGCAATGGGCGGCGAGGATGTCGGGCAGGGTCATCTCGTCGCCCATCAGGAAGGGCCCCTCGCCCATGCGCCGCATGAGCTCGTTCACGCTGCGTTCGAACTCCCATTTGAGCGAGGCTTTCACCGCCGGCACGCGCTTGTCGTCGGGCAGCACGAAGCTGTGGCGGGCGGCGGTCCAGAGTGCGGCGTCGAGTTCGTCGTTGATGAAATGGGTGAACCCGTCCTGCCGCGCGCGTTCGGTGCTGCCGCAGGGATAGGTGAACTGGCCGTGACGGTCGGCGAGGAAGCTCATGATCGCGACGGAATCGGTGAGCGCCACGCCATCGGCGATCAGCACCGGCACCTTGCCCGCCGGGTTCACCGCGCGGGCCTCGTCCGAGTGCGGGGCGGCCTTGATATGGCTGTAGCCCGCGCCGAGCTCTTCCAGCATCCACAGCACGCGAAAGGTGCGGGTGTCGAGATTGCCGTAGACCTGGTACATGCCGTCCTCCCGTTTCGCCTATTAGCCAGAGCGGGCGGCAGAATGGCAAGGGCCGGGTCAGCCGCGCGGCATGTAGGCCAGCCGGATCAGCGCGCGTTCCATCAGCGCCGCCTGCGGGGCGCGGGAGGAGGAGCGCAGTTGCAGATCGGTGTCGATCAGCAGTTCCAACGCCGCTTCCAGCCGGTTCACCCCCCAGGCCTGGGCCTGGCGGACCATCCTGTCGCGCGATTTGAAATGCACCGGGGGGCGGGCGCGGGCGATGCCCCTGGCGGGGCCTTCCGGGTCTGATGCGGCGAGGTGGAGGGTGCGGAAATGCCGGGTGGCGGCGATGCAGAGGCCGACCGGCTGCACCCCCTGCGCTTCCAGCCGGGCCAGAAGCGGGCCGAGATCGCCCGCCCGCGCTTCGGCGGTGGCGTGCAGCACATCGTCCATCTCGGCCTCGGTGGAGGCGGGGGCGCAGGCCAGAACGTCGGCGGGCGTGGTGGGTGTGGGATCGTTCAGCTTGTAGAGCGACAGCTTTTCGATGGTCTGGCGGAAATCGCCGGGATCGAGCACGCGCGACAGGCCGGTGATGTCGGTCATCGCTTCCGGGGCGATCTGGCGCAGCCCGGCCTTGGCGAGTTCGGCCTCGATCTCGTCGCGGGTGGGCGGGTCGTCGTAGACGCCCACCGCATAGGCGTTGGTGTGGCTCTCGAAATACTTGCGCAGGGCCGAGCGTGGTGTGAGCGTGCCCGCCGTTACCACGACGGTGGCGTCGCCCTCCTGCCAGTCGTCGAGCGCCGGGGTGATGGTTTTGGCGAGCGTATCGGTTGCGTCTTCGACGAAGGCCACGCGCGGGCCGGGGAAGAAGCCCTGTGCCTTGATCGCATCCGACAGCAGGGCCGGATCTTTGCGCAGCTCGCTTGCCGGGATGCGGGTGAGGCGCATTTCTTCCTCGCCCTCGGGGCCGACGAGGTTTGCAATCAGTTCCTGCCGCTTCAGGGCCACGCGCATCGCGTCGGCGCCATAGATCAGCACCCCGGTGCGGCCCGGCTCGGGCTTCGCGAAGAAGCGCGGGGCGTCGCGGGGGGTGAGCTTCATCTCAGGCGACCACGTTGACGATCCGGCCCGGAACCACGATCACCTTTTTCGGCGCCTTGCCGTCGAGCGCGCGTATGGCGCCATCGGTGGCGAGCGCCAGCTTCTCGATCTCGTCCTTGGCCATGTCTTTCGGCACGGTGATCTCGTCGCGCCGCTTGCCGTTGACCTGCACGGGCAGGGTGACGGTGTTTTCCACCAGCATCGCGGGATCGGCCACGGGCCAGGGGGCATTGGCCACGAGGCCCTCGCCGCCGAGACGTGCCCAGATTTCTTCGGCCAGATGCGGAGTCATCGGCGACATGAGCTGCGCCATCACCTTCGCCGCCTGCTGCTTGGCCGCCGCGCCGGCGGTGGATTTGGTGAGCGTGTTGGTGAAGGCGTAAAGCCGGGCGATCGAGGTGTTGAACAGGAAACCGTCGATCCCCTTGGTCACCGCGTCGATCGTCTTGTGCATGTCGCGCAGCAGATCGTCATCGCCGCTGCCGTCGCCCTGCAGATCGGCGATCTCGTCGGCCAGACGCCAGACACGGGCGAGGTGCTTCGCGGCGGCCTCGGCGCCGGCTGCCGTCCATTCCACATCGCGCTCGGGCGGGCTGTCGGACATGACGAACCAGCGGGCCGTGTCGGCGCCGTATTGCTCGACGATATTCACCGGGTCGACCACGTTGTTCTTGGACTTCGACATCTTGGCGGAGGGCACGATTTCCACTTCCGCGCCGCCCGCCTTGAGGAAGCCCTTGCCGTCGCGCAGCTCGACCTCTTCGGGGTAGTGGTAGACCGGGCGGCCATCGGCGCTCGTCGTCTTGAAGATCGCGTGCGTCACCATGCCCTGGGTGAAGAGCGCGTTGAACGGTTCCTTGCACTTCTCGGGCAGGTGCCCGGTGATGTGCATGGCGCGGGCGAAGAAGCGCGAATAGAGCAGGTGCAGGATCGCGTGCTCGATGCCACCGATATATTGATCGACGTTCATCCAATAGGCCACGTCTTCCGCCACGGTGGGCGTGTCGGCATGGGGGTTGGTGAAGCGGGCGAAATACCAGGACGAATCGACGAAGGTGTCCATCGTGTCGGTTTCGCGCTGGGCGGGGCCGCCGCAGCTGGGGCATTCGGTGTGGCGCCAGGTGAGATGACGGTCGAGCGGATTGCCCGGCGTGTCGAAATTCACGTCGTCGGGCAGGCGGACGGGAAGGTTTTCCTTCTTCTCCGGCACCGCGCCGCAGGTGTCGCAATGGACGATGGGAATCGGGCAGCCCCAGTAGCGCTGGCGGGAGAGGCCCCAGTCGCGCAGGCGGTATTGGGTCACGCCTTTGCCCCAGCCCTGCTCTTCGGCGAAGCGAATCGTCGCCTCGATGGCTTCTTCGCCGGTGGCCACATCGAGCCCGGCGAAATGGTTGACCCATTTCACCTTTTCCGTTTTCGGCGGCAGGAAGGCTTCGTTTTCCACCGGCTTCGGATCGTTCAGATCGAAGAACGTGTCGATCACCGGCAGGCCGTATTTGCGGGCGAAATCGAGGTCGCGCTGGTCATGCGCTGCCGAGCCGAAAATCGCGCCGGTGCCATAATCCATCAGGATGAAATTGGCGATCCAGACCGGCAGTTCCCAGTTCTCGTCGAGCGGGTGCTTCATGCGCAGCCCGGTATCCATGCCCAGTTTCTCGGCGGTTTCGATGGCCTCCGCCGTGGTGCCGCCCTTGCGGCATTCGGCGACGAATTTCGCAATGTCGGGGTTTTCCGCTTCGAGCTTCCGGGCAATCGGGTGATCGGGGGAAATGCCGACGAAGGCCGCGCCCAGCAGCGTGTCGGGCCGGGTGGTGAAGACCTCGATGGGCTCGCCTTTGCCCGCCGGCTCGAACGAGAAGCGCAACCCGCGCGATTTGCCGATCCAGTTGGCCTGCATCAGCCGCACTTTCTCGGGCCAGTCTTTCAGCGTGTCGATGGCCTCCAGCAGTTCTTCCGAGAAGTCGCTGATCTTGAAGAACCATTGCGTGAGTTCGCGCCGTTCCACCTCGGCGCCGGAACGCCAGCCCTTGCCGTCGATCACCTGTTCGTTGGCGAGCACGGTCATATCGACCGGGTCCCAGTTGACCACCGCGTTCTTGCGGTAGACGAGGCCCTTCTCCAGCATGTCGATGAACATCGCCTGCTGCTGGCCGTAATAGTCCGGGTCGCAGGTGGCGAACATCCGGCTCCAGTCGAGCCCGAAGCCGAGCGGCTTCATCTGGGCGACCATCGTGTCGATATTGTCGTAGGTCCAGGTTTTCGGATGCCCGCCGGAAGCCATCGCGGCGTTTTCGGCGGGCATGCCGAAGGCGTCAAATCCCATCGGGTGCAGCACGTTATGCCCGGTCGCCATCTTGTAGCGCGCCACCACGTCGCCCATCGTGTAGTTGCGCACATGGCCGATATGGATGCGGCCGGACGGGTAGGGGAACATTTCGAGCACGTAATATTTCGGCTTCGAGGTGTCGCGCCGGGCCTCGAACGTGCCGGCCTCGTCCCAGGCTTTCTGCCATTTCGGTTCGATGATGCTCGCGTCGTAGCGGGACATGCGCGGGTACTCCGGATATGAAAACGCCGGGCTCGGGGCCCGGCGCTGGTTTAATCATGCGTATTCGCGGGGTCCAGCCCCGGGGATCAGAGATTGTAATCCTGAATGCGAAGCTGACGGGCGCGGGCCAGGATCGCGTCTTCGATCTTGTGGGCGGTCTCGGTCGAGACGGCACCGCCGCGCGACTGCACGGCAACCTCGATCGAGCGGGCGTCGAGCGCCGGGTCGCGCACGAAGACGGTGGCCTTGTAGGCGCCGCCGCCGCCCGGCGGGGTGCCGTAGCCGAAGACCATGACGCCGGTGAACGGGTCGGCGGCTTCGAGCGGCATGAAGTTCAGCACGTCGAGCGCGGCGTTCCACAGGTACTTGTTGACCTCGACGGTGGTGTTGGGATCGTCGCGGTCGGCGAAGAGATCCCAGATCGTCTCGCGCTCGGGCCGCGAGCGTTCGCGCGCGGGGCGTTCGTTGTTGACGACAACCGTTTCGGTGCCGCCGCCAAAGAAATTGCCAAAGCCACCGTCGCCGCAGCCCGCCAGAGCCAGCAGGCCCGTGACGATAAAGAGCTTTGTGGTGGTCTGCCCGATGCGCATGAGAATGCCCCGCTCGTCCTAAATCTGTCTCTAAGTAACCAACGCCCCAAGCACGGGCAAGCGTTTTCCCCGCCCTCTATAGAGTGCGGCAGGCGGGGGCACATACAAGACTGTGGCATAGCTGCACCATACCGCGGAGCAATCGCGGGCTTCGTGCTGGATCGCTTGCAATGACCCCGGGAAAGAGAGAGGAAACAGCATACTCAATTCGGATTCCCCTGGATTGAGGTGCACCTTTAGAGAAAACGAGGGAAACGAAATGAAAAAGATCCTTCTCGCTTCGACGATCCTGGTGGGTACCGCCGGTTTCGCCGCTGCTGACAATGCAAACTTCACCTTCTCGGGCGCTGCCTACGCTGGTGTTGCCTACTCCAACCTCGGCGCCGGCACCTTCGCTCCGGAAGTCTCGGCCGAGTTCACCGCCGGCATGATGACCACGACCGATACCGGTCTGGAAGCCGGTGCGTCGGTTACCGTTTCGGCCCGTGGCCTGAGCTTCGACGACGACTACACCACCACCACCTTCGGCCTGCTTTCCGAAGACGGTTCGTCGATCTCCAACGCGTCGGTCTACCTCTCGGGTGACTGGGGCAAAGTGACCGTGACCTATGACGACGATGGCTCGGGCGCTGGTGCGACCACCACCGACTGGGACGTTGTGTTCGCCTACTCGAACACCTGGGGTGACTTCAGCGTCAACGCCTACTACACCGTCGCGATCGACGGCGCGACCGGCACCAATGGTGACCTCGGCGTGACCGGCACCTACTCGTTCGGCGATTACTCGGTCTATGCCGAGTACGACTTCGACGCCTGGGACGCGACCGCCGCTGGTGCTGAGCACCTGGTCGGCGTCGGCATCGACGCCACCTTCGGCGCCTTCTCGGCCGGTGTTGATCTCGACTACTCGATCACCAACTCCGACCTCGACTGGCAAGCCGATGTGGCCTACTCGTCGGGCGCCTACACCATCGGTGCGTTCGTCGACGAAGACGACGCCGGTGTGAACTGGGGCTTCGACGCCGGTCTGACCGCTTCGTACGACCTCGGCGGCGGTGTGTCGATCGACGGTGCTGCGATCCACGACGACGCCACCGACAGCGAGCTGTTCAAGCTCGGCGTGTCCATGGCGTTCTGATCCCAATCAGGGATTTGAACAGGGAAGAGCGGGCTTTGGCCCGCTCTTTTCTTTTTGGGCGGTCTGTGGTCTCTCGGGAGCGAGACAGGAGATGACCCATGCCGCTTTCCGACATCCTTGACCGTATCCGGGCCGAAGAAGAACGCACCGGGCGCGCGCCCGGCTCGGCCCGGCTCGTGGCCGTTTCGAAGGTGCAGCCGCTCGAACGGGTGATCGCCGTGCTCGAGGAAGGCCACCGGCTGTTTGGTGAGAACAAGGTGCAGGAAGCGGCGGCGAAATGGCCGGAGCTGAAAGAGCGCTTTCCCGGTGTCGAGCTTCACCTGATCGGCCCGCTGCAGACCAACAAGGTGCGCCAGGCGATGGAGCTGTTCGACGCGATCGAAACGCTGGACCGCCCGAAGCTGGCCCGCAGCATTGCCCGCCTCAAGGATGAACTGGGCCATTGCCCGCGCCTTTTCGTGCAGGTCAATACCGGCGAGGAAGAGCAAAAAGCCGGAATCATGCCCGCCGATGCGGATGCCTTCATTGCGGAATGCCGGGGCCTCGGGCTGGAGATCGAGGGGCTGATGTGCATCCCGCCGGCCGACGAGGAGCCCTCGCTCCACTTCGCGCTGCTCCGGAAGATTGCGGGGCGCAACGGGATCGCGGAATTGTCGATGGGCATGTCGGGCGATTTCGAGAAGGCCGTGGCGCAGGGCGCCACCTATCTGCGCGTTGGCTCGGCCATCTTCGGAGAGCGGGTATATTCCTGATCCATCAGGCCTGGTCGGGTTGACGGGAAAGGGCTTCTGGCCGACCACACTCTAGAACTCTAGAACTCTAGAACTCTAGAACTCTAGAACTCTAGAACTCTAGAACTCTAGAACTCTAGAACTCTAGAACTCTAGAACTCTAGAACTCTAGAACTCTAGGGTTCTGGTATAGTGTTGAAAATTAACAGATATTTCGGATGCGTCACTGCTTTGGCGTGAGATTCGCCGGTGACTACGAGGGGCGCCGGAGCATCTGTCAGCCCATCTCCCGCAGGCCGATCCGGCCGCGCGGCATCCGGTGGTTGACGAAGATCGCGGGGCCTTTGCCCGGCTCGGGTGTGAGCCAGGTACACCTGCCGGGGAGGACCGGGGCGCAGGGCGGATTGGCGGGCTGGCCGGCGGTGCCGCCGGACTTACAGCGCAGCAGCGCGCTGCCTGGACAGGGGCAAGGGCAGATGTCGAACCGCCCGGCTAATCCGCCATCGACCGATTGTTGCTCTGATACCGATACCCTGCCGCGTCAGCCGAAGATGTTCCCGGTCACTTCCACGAGCACATCCGCCCCGGTGGCGTTCGGTGCACCGCGCAGGATGGCGACGATGGCATCGTTCACCCGCACGATGGCGTCCTGCCCGTCCGCCGAAGGTTCGACGCGCAGGGCCATGTCGCCATGGTCGAGATCGGGGTTCAGCGTGATGCGCAGAAAGTCCTCGCCCACGCTGAAATCGCCCACATCCGCCGCGCCGCTGCCCGTGGCATCGTCGAAATAGACCCAGAAGGTGTCATGCCCGGTGCCGCCAATGGCACTGTCGGCGCGGTCCATGATCAGCGTGTCATTCCCCGCGCCGCCATCGAGCGTGTCTGCGTCATTATCGATGTGCCAGGCAAATTCGTGATGCGGCACCGAATAGGTCTGCTCGACCCGGCCGAGATGGTCGATCACGTCATCACCCGCGCCGCCGGACAGGGTATCGGCGCCGTAGCCGCCGGCGATATGGTCGTCGCCGTCACCGCCGGAGATGGCATCGTCATCCTGCACCGCGTCATCGCCCGCGCCATGCGCGCCGCCCCACAGGGTGTCATCGCCCTCGCCACCGGCGATTACATCGTCGCCCTCGCCGCCGTCGATCCAGGTGGCGGTTGCGGTTCCGGCGAGCCTGTCATCCCCGGCCCCGCCAAAGATCGCCGCCGCGCCGGCGCCGCCGGTGATCGTATCGCTGCCATCGCCGCCAAAGGCATAGGCCGGGGTTGAGCCGAGGGTGATCCGAGTGTCGCCCTCACCGCCCGAAATCACATTGACCGGACCGGCGCTGCCGATCGCCGGGGTGCCGTCGCGGCTGGCGAGAATGACCGGCAGGATCGGGTTTGTGTCCTCGTCTTCCTCGGTATGATCTTCGTTGCCCGCCAGCTCCGTCTCATCGGTATCGGGGCCGTATTTGCCGAGCCAGCCCGCGCCTGCGCTGAAATCCGTCTGAGACCCGAGAAGCCGTTGCAGAAGCGTGGCGTCCTGCGGTGCGGGTGCGTCCTCGCCCGGTTCGTCCACCGGGTCGAGCAGCTCGTCCGGGTCGGTCTCGCCGCCGATGACCGGCTCTTCGTCCTCCTCGACGGGTTTCAGCACCTCATCGGGCGGCACATCCTCGCCCGCGAAGGGTGCCTCATCGCCGGTGATCGGGCTCAGCACCCCGTCACTTTCCTCGTCTTCGGTGAAGCCCGGGATGAACATGCCCCCGGCCGGTCCGGCCGGCTCGTCCGCCGATGCGTCATCGTCATCCGCCGCCCCGGCATCGTCCTGCGCGCCGGGAATGAGATCAGCCAGGAACATAACGGGCAGGAGCCCGAGAAAGAGTAACGCAAAGAACATGGTACCACCCCTGATACATGCCCGGTGATACCACTGGCCGGGTGAAATCCGAAAAGGATAGTATCGACAATTGTTTGTTAACGACTGGCAAGGTTAATGCCGGCCGGGTTAGGCTGGCGGCGACGGGAGGACGGGATGCCGGACGAGAGCACGCCGAACGAGACACTGGCCGCCGAGCTGCAGGCGCTGCGCGCCGAGGTGGTGCGGCTGAACGAGCAGCGCTACTTCCGCGTCGAAAGCTCGCTGTGGCAGGTGGCGTTCTGGAGCCTCGTGCGGGGCCTGGCTTTTGGGCTCGGCTCGGTGCTCGGCGGCACGATCCTGCTGGCTTTCCTGATCCGGATGCTCGGCTCGATAGATTTCATCCCGGTTCTGGGCGACTGGGCGCAGCAGCTCATCGAGGAAATCCAGACCAGCGCACCGCCAGATTAGGCTTTTCAAGCCTGCGGGAATCTCCTATACGCGCGCATCCGGGTTCGCCCGGACCACTCCAGGGGCCTGTGCTGGACGACATCCCGGCCTGCGCCATCAACTCTAACTCGTGAAGGAGACCCCGATGTCGATCACCGTTGAAGAAAAACAGCGCCTGATGAAAGAATACGCCACCAAGGAAGGCGACACCGGCTCGCCGGAAGTCCAGGTGGCGATCCTCACCTCGCGCATTGCGACGCTGACCGAGCACTTCAAGACCCACAAGAAGGACAACCACTCGCGCCGTGGCCTTCTGATGATGGTTGCCCAGCGCCGCAAGCTGCTCGACTACCTCAAGGCGAAAGACGAAGGCCGCTATCTGAGCCTGATCGAACGCCTCGGCATCCGCCGCTAACGGCGTGCTTGCACGCCGAGTCGGTGTAGCGGGTTTTTGAAGAAAACCCGCGGGCCGACACCGGTAGAGATTCAGGAGCGCCCGCGCTGAGAAGCGCGGGCGTTTTGTTTTGGAGAGGGCCTGAGGCTGGTCTATCCTTCGATGCGACGAAACTGGAGGGCTCCATGCGCCGCATCATCCTCGCGACCGTTCTTATCTCGCTTGCTTCTGCAGCAAACGCTCAGGATTGCAGCCGCCCCGGATATGTGCAGTCGATGGCCCTGCTCGCAGAGCATTTCACCGCAAACCAGATCGACCTGTTCAATGTTCAGCTCCAGTTCAATGCGATGGCCGGCTACAGGGAATTGGTGCCGGACGGGCGCTGGGGGCCGGCAAGTGCGGCCAAGGTGTGCCATGCGCTCGAAACCTGGGGGGCCATCAATGGGGCCGATCCTGACACGCTGATGCACACACCCGCGGAGGCGGCGAATTTCGTGGCATGGATGGGAGCCATGGCGCGCGCCAACCTCGTGCCGAATGTCGAGGTTCCGGACTGAGGGTAGTCGGGTTGTTTGGCAAGAACCCTTGAGGAAAATCTGTTTCCTTGTAGCGCCTTTTCCTGTATGGCCCCCCCATCTGAGACGCACGCGCCCCGACCCCGGCGCGGTGAATAGGATGAGAGGGGTCGGCGGCAATGGGGCCGCCATTGAAACGGGAGACCCGAGAGGGCTCGGGAGTGCTCCCTGAAGGATACGCTATATGTTCAATATCACGACGAAATCCATGCAATGGGGTGAGGAGACGCTTACCCTCGAGACGGGCAAAGTTGCCCGTCAGGCCGACGGCTCGGTCATCGCCACTCTGGGCGAAACCTCCGTCATGGCCAACGTGACCTTTGCGAAGGAACCGAAACCGGGGCAGGACTTCTTCCCGCTCACGGTGCATTACCAGGAAAAATACTATGCCGCGGGCAAGGTGCCCGGTGGCTTCTTCAAGCGCGAGGCGCGGCCGACCGAGAAGGAAACGCTGACCGCGCGCCTGATCGACCGTCCGATCCGCCCGCTTTTCGTGCCGGGCTTCAAGAACGAAGTGCTCGTGATGTGCACCGTGCTCAGCCACGACCTCGTCAACGATCCCGATATCGTCGCCATGATCGCCGCTTCGGCTGCGCTGACGATCTCGGGCGCGCCCTTCATGGGCCCGATCGCGGGTGCCCGCGTGGGCTTTGAGGATGGCGAATACATCCTCAACCCCACCGTCGACGACATGCACAAGCTGCGTGAAAACCCCGACCAGCGCCTCGACCTCGTGGTCGCCGGCACCAAGGACGCGGTGATGATGGTGGAATCGGAAGCCTACGAGCTGTCCGAAGCCGAAATGCTTGGCGCCGTCACCTTCGCGCATGAGCAGATCCAGCCGGTGATCGACCTGATCATCGCGCTGGCCGAAGACGCGGCGAAAGAGCCCTTCGACTTCACTCCGCCGGACTATTCCGCGCTTTACGAGGCGGTGAAAGCCGCGGGCGAAGACAAGATGAAGGCCGCCTATTCGATCCTCGACAAGCAGGAGCGCGTGGCCGCTGTTGCCGCCGCGAAGGACGAGATCAAGGCGACCCTCACCGAAGAGCAGCTTGACGATGCGAACCTCGGCTCGGCGCTGAAGAAGCTGGAATCGACCGTGCTGCGCTCGGCGGTGGTGAAGGACGGCAAGCGGATCGACGGCCGTGCGCTCGACACCGTGCGCCCGATCGTTTCGGAAGTGGGCCTGCTGCCCCGCACCCACGGCTCGGCGCTGTTCACCCGTGGTGAAACGCAGGGCCTCGTGGTGACCACGCTCGGTACCGGCGACGACGAGCAGATGATCGACGCGCTCACCGGCACCTACAAGTCGAACTTCCTGCTGCACTACAACTTCCCGCCCTACTCGGTCGGTGAAGTGGGCCGTGTCGGCTCGCCGGGCCGCCGCGAAATCGGCCACGGCAAGCTGGCCTGGCGCGCGCTGCAGGCGGTGCTGCCGTCGGCGACCGACTTCCCCTACACCATCCGTCTCGTCTCCGAGATCACCGAATCCAACGGCTCGTCGTCGATGGCGACGGTCTGCGGGTCGTCGCTCTCGATGATGGACGCCGCCGTGCCGCTGAAGGCGCCGGTGGCCGGTGTGGCGATGGGCCTGGTGCTGGAAGATGACGGCTCCTACGCCGTGCTCACCGACATCCTTGGCGACGAGGATCACCTCGGCGACATGGACTTCAAGGTGGCCGGCACCGAGAACGGCATCACCTCGCTGCAGATGGACATCAAGGTTGCCGGGATCACCCCGGAGATCATGGAGAAGGCGCTGGCGCAGGCCAAGGAAGGCCGGATGCACATCCTCGGCGAGATGGCGAAAGCGCTGTCGGAAGGCCGTCAGGAGTTTTCCGCCCACGCCCCGCGCATCGAAACGATGACCGTGCCCACCGACAAGATCCGTGAAGTGATCGGCTCGGGCGGCAAGGTGATCCGCGAGATCGTGGAAGTGTCGGGCGCGAAGGTCGACATCAACGACGATGGCGTGATCAAGATCGCCAGCCCGAATGCCGAAGCCATCCAGAAGGCCCATGACATGATCCACGCGATCGTGGCCGAGCCGGAAGAGGGCGAAGTCTACAAGGGCAAGGTCGTGAAGATCGTTGATTTCGGCGCCTTCGTGAACTTCTTCGGCAAGCGCGACGGCCTGGTGCATGTGAGCCAGATCGAAAACCGCCGGCTGAACCATCCCTCGGACGTGCTGAAGGAAGGCCAGGAAGTCTTCGTGAAGCTGCTCGGCTTCGACGACCGCGGCAAGGTGCGCCTCGCCATGAAGATGGTCGACCAGGAAACCGGCGAAGAGCTGCCGCCGGAACCCAAGAAGAAAAAGGGCGACGACGACGACGAGTGATCGTCTGACAGCCTGAATGCGAGAAGCCCCGGTGGAAACGCCGGGGCTTTTTTCATTCAGTCGCGCCGCACCGCCACCCGCCCCGTCTCCGTCAGTTCCCACACCTCGCGCCCCTCGATCACCACCACGCCGATCGGTTTGCCGTAGCCGGCGCCGGTGTCGATGTTCACCCGGTTGCCGTAATGGGTGACCGCCGTCACCGGCGTGTGGCCATGCACCACAAGCTTGCCGTGATCGCGGGGATCGTCGTGGAATTCGTGGCGGATCCAGACGAGATCGGTTTCGTCCTGTTCGGCGAGCGGGATGCCGGGGCGGATACCGGCATGGACGAAGATATGGTCTTCGGTTTCGTAGCTAGTCGGCAGGCTCTGCACGAAGCGGCGATGCGCCTCGGGCACAGCCGCCATCGCGCGGGCTTGGAGTTGGAACCAGCGTTCGCGCTCGGCAATCGCGATGCCGTAGGAGGCCAGCGTTTCGGCCCCGCCCACGCCGTCGTGGAACCAGTCCCATCCGACCATCATGTAGGGGTCGATGCGCGGGGTTTGTTCAAGGAAATAGCCCATCAGCCGGTCGTGATTGCCCTTGAGGGCGATCCAGTTTTCACCCCTGCCCTGCCCGGCGAGGATAAAGTCGATCACCCCGCGCGTATCCGGCCCCCGGTCGCACAGATCGCCGATATGGACAACCGGCGCGGCGCTGTCGCCGGTTCGGGCACGGTCGGCGGCGATGAGCCGGTGCGCCCGCTCCAGCTCGGCAAGATAGCCGTGAATGTCGCCAATCGCGTAAACCCGCATCTGCCCGCCTGTTCGAATCCTCTGCGCTTCTGGCTGCGACGGAGTCCGGAAATCCGGATTTCTGGAGTCGATCCCCGGTCAGATCGTCTGATTTTCCTCGTGTTTACAACGAAAACGCCCCGGTGTCTCCACCGGGGCGCTGTTCGGTTCAGGTTTCGTCAAACCTCAAATTCGAGCGGCGCAACCATCTGGAACAGTTCCGACGACCGCAGTTCCTCCAGCACGGCATCCGGCACCGGTGCGTCGATATAAAGCAGCGCGATGGCGTCGCCGCCCGCGGCGGTGCGGCCAAGGGTGAAGTTGGCAATGTTCACCCCATGCGCCCCCATCGTCGCGCCGAGAGCGCCGATGATGCCGGGCACATCCTTGTTGGTCGTGTAGAGCATGTGCTTGCCGATCTCGGCGTCGATGGTGATGCCCTTGATCTGGATGAAGCGCGGCTTGCCATCCGAGAACACCGTGCCCGCGATTGAGCGCTGGCGGGTCGGGGTCTTCATCGTAAGCTTCAGAAACCCGTCGAACACGCCCGACTTGTCCTGCGTGGTGATCGAGGTCTGAATCCCGCGGTCGGCGGCGAGCACAGGCGCAGACACCATGTTCACATCCGGGTTCACCGGCTTCATCACACCCGCCAGCACGGCGCAATCGAGCGCCTTGATGTTCATCTCCGAGGCCACGCCATCGAGCAGCAGGTTGATCTCTTCGATCGGCTCATCGGTGAGCTGGCCGATATAGGCGCCGAGATGGCCGGCCAGCTTGATCCACGGCCCCATCACCTTGGCTTCCTCGGCGGTCACCGCGGGCATGTTCAGCGAGTTGGTGACCGCGCCCGTCAGCAGGTAATCCGAGATCTGTTCGGCCACCTGCAGCGCCACATTCTCCTGCGCCTCGGTGGTCGAGGCGCCGAGATGCGGAGTGCAGACGACGTTGGGCAGCCCGAAGAGCGGGCTGTCTTTCGCGGGTTCGACGGCAAAGACGTCAAAGCCCGCGCCCGCGACGTGGCCCGACTTGAGGGCGTCGGCAAGCGCCTCTTCGTCCACAAGTCCGCCGCGGGCGCAGTTGATGATCCGCACGCCTTTTTTGGTCCTGGCGATGTTCTCTTTCGAGAGGATGTTGCGGGTCTTGTCGGTAAGCGGCACGTGCAGCGTGATGAAATCGGCGCGCTTCAGCAATTCGTCGAGTTCCACCTTCTCCACGCCCATCTTGTCGGCGCGTTCTTCCGACAGGAAGGGATCGTAGGCGATGACCTTCATCTTCAGGCCGCGGGCGCGGTCGCAGACGATGCCGCCGATATTGCCCGCGCCGATCACGCCCAGCACCTTGCTGGTCACCTCGACGCCCATGAATTTCGACTTCTCCCACTTGCCGGCCTGGGTCGAGGCATCGGCTTCGGGGATCTGGCGGGCGACGGCCATCATCATCGCAATCGCGTGCTCGGCGGTGGTGATCGAGTTGCCGAAGGGCGTGTTCATCACGATCACGCCTTTCTTGGAGGCTTCGGGAATGTCGACATTGTCGACGCCGATCCCGGCGCGGCCGATGACCTTCAGGTTGGTTGCGGCGGCGAGCACATCGGCCGTCACCTTGGTGGCCGAGCGGATGGCGAGGCCGTCATATTTGCCGATTTCGGCGATCAGCTTGTCCTTGTCCTTGCCGAGATCGGGCAGGAAATCCACCTCGACGCCACGGTCGCGGAAGATCTGCACGGCGGTTTCGGACAGTTTGTCGGATACGAGAACCTTGGGGGCCATGATGGGGCTCCTTTTGAATGGGGGGCGGTGCGCATGAATGCGCACCCTACGGGGGTGTAGGCTGTGCCTTCAGGCGCACCTATTGATCGGCGATCTCGGCGTTGAATGCCCAGTCGAGCCAGGGAAGCAGGGCGTCCACGTCAGCGGTTTCCACCGTGCCGCCGCACCAGATGCGCAGGCCGGCCGGCGCGTCGCGGTAGGCGCCCACGTCATAGGCCACGCCTTCCTTCTCCAGCCGCTTGGCGACGGCCTTGGCGAAGGCGGCGCCATCGGCGATCCGCTCGTCGGTGAATTTCAGGCAGACGGAGGTGTTGGAGCGCGTGGCCTCGGTTTCGGCGAGGTTGGCGATCCAGGGCGTCGCGTCGCAGAAATCGAAGATGGCTTTCGCGTTGGCGTCGGCGCGGGCGATCAGGCCCTTGAGCCCACCCACCGAGCGCGCCCAGTCGAGCGCGACGAGGTAGTCTTCCACCGCCAGCATCGACGGGGTGTTGATCGTCTCGCCCCGGAAGATGCCCTCGATCAGCTTGCCGCCCTTGGTCATGCGGAAGATCTTCGGCAGCGGCCAGGCCGGGGTGTAGCTCTCAAGCCGTTCCACCGCGCGGGGGCTGAGCACCAGCATCCCGTGCGCCGCTTCGCCGCCCAGCACCTTCTGCCAGGAGAAGGTGGTGACATCGAGCTTGTCCCAGGGCAGGTCCATCGCGAAGGCGGCGGAGGTGGCGTCGCAGAAGGTCAGCCCCTCACGGTCGGCGGCGATCCAGTCGCCATCCGGCACGCGCACGCCGGAGGTGGTGCCGTTCCAGGTGAAGACCACGTCATTGGTGAAATCGACCGAGGCAAGGTCGGGCAGCTGGCCGTATTCGGCGGTCTTGACCACCGCGTCGAGCTTGAGCTGTTTGGTCACATCCGTCGCCCAGCCAGCGCCGAAGCTTTCCCAGACCAGCATCTCGACGCCGCGCGCGCCGAGCATCGACCAGAGCGCCATTTCCACGGCGCCGGTATCGGAGCCGGGCACGATGCCGATCCTGTAATCGGCGGGGATGCCGAGGATCTCGCGGGTGCCTTCGATCGCGGCAAGGAGCTTTTCCTTGCCAACGGCGGCACGGTGCGAGCGGCCCAGCGGGGCGTCGGCGAGTTTGTCGAGGGTGAAAGTGGGGTTTTTGGCGCAGGGGCCAGAAGAAAAGCGCGGATTGGCCGGGCGCGCTGCCGGAGTCTCGGTGACCATTGATGGATATCCTTCCAGATATATGCCCCTCGTTGGGGAGGGGTGTCCCAAGGCCGCAGATACGGCCTGCCTCGCGCCCGCACAATAGGGAAAATGCATCGCTTGCGCCGGTTCGGGCGCGAAATGCGACACGCCATGGAGCGGATCGGAAACTTTGTCCGCCCGGTCAGCCGCTGGCATTTGCCTCCGGAACCGGGTAGAGGCGCGGCGACAGCCGCGGAGGAGCCCATGTTCGTCACCACTCTCATCGCCAAGCCCGGCACGCTCGACCAGGCGCTGGTGGAAAACCTGCGCAATGCCTGGGGCGGGGGCGATGCGACCTGGCTTTCTCTCGGTGAGGCGGCGGAGTTTCCGCTGGAGGCGAAGCCGGGCAATCTTTGGGAGGTCTGGGGCGATCTGCAGACGCTTGGCGTCGATCTCGTGGTGCAGCCCGCCGAGGGGCGGCGCAAGCGGATGCTGATCGCGGATATGGATTCGACCATGATCCAGCAGGAATGCATCGACGAACTGGCCGACGAGGCGGGCGTGGGTCCGCGGGTGGCCGACATCACCGCGCGGGCGATGAACGGCGAGCTGGATTTCGAGGGTGCGCTGCGCGAGCGGGTCGGGCTGCTCAAGGGGCTCGACGCGGGCGTGATCGACAAGGTGCTGGACGAGCGCATCACCTACATGCCCGGCGGGCGCGAACTGGTGGCGACGATGAAGGCGGGCGGCGGCTATGCGGTGCTGGTCTCGGGCGGGTTCACCGCCTTTGCGCACCGGGTGGCGGAGGGGCTGGGCTTTGACGAGGCGCGGGCGAATACGCTGAAAGTGGCGGGCGGCGTGCTGACCGGCACGGTGGCCGAGCCGATCCTCGGGCGCGCGGCGAAGGTGGCGACGCTGGAGGAGGTGAGCGCGTTGCTTGGCATCGGACTCAATGAGGTGATCGCGGTGGGCGACGGGGCAAATGACCTTGGCATGCTCGGCCTTGCGGGCACCGGCGTGGCGCTGCACGCCAAGCCCTCGGTGGCGGCGCAATGCGAGGTGCGCGTGAACCACGGCGATCTGACGGCGCTGCTCTATCTGCAGGGCTATGCGCGGGCGGAGTTTGTAGGCTGACGCGGTGCGCCGTGGTGCCTGACGATGACGGACGGTGATGTCGCCCGGCGAGGCGTGCGGGCCGTCACCCGTTCGCCACGAAGGGGTTCGCTGCTCTCCTGGCACGCAAGTCCCCGGCTTGGTTGCCCATGAGTTCATGAGTTCCTGGCTTCCCTTCAACGGAGTCCCGCCACACCAACCGCGCCCCTCGTGCCCCACACTCCAAGCGTTAACCTTGACCCGCATTAACCTTAACGGCGGTTAACCTTAACGCCCGGTGAAAGGTGCCTCGCGATGGTCGAGGACGGGAGAAATGTTGTCGGTCGGAGCGGGGCTTGCCGTTGGGTTGACGGTGGATCTTCCGACTTGCCACGGTGACTCTCGCATCGGATATGGGCTTTCGAGGCGGCGAATATAGCTGATTTCAAGGTCTTGCGCCGGACGTATCGGGCCCGCTTCGGCGCGTGCATATGATCCTGCGCCCACTGGCAGAATCGCCCGTGCTCATGCTAGGTCTTGTGTCATGCCTGACGACGCCCCCCAGATGAGCGCATCCCGCACCGGAACACGGCCCGTGATCCGCCAGCTCGACGATGCCGCGATCAACCGGATCGCGGCGGGCGAAGTCGTGGAGCGGCCCGCTTCCGCCGTGAAGGAACTGGTGGAAAACGCCATCGACGCCGGCGCGACCCGGATCGAGGTGGCCTATGCCGACGGCGGCAAGACCCTGATCCGCGTCACCGATGACGGGATCGGGATGCCGCCCGACGAGCTGCCATTGGCGCTGAGCCGCCATGCCACCTCGAAGATCGACGGCTCGGATCTGCTCGACATTCACACCTTCGGCTTCCGGGGCGAGGCGCTGCCCTCGCTCGGGGCGGTGGGGCGGCTCTCCATCACCTCGCGCGCCGAGGGGCACGAGGCGGCGAGCCTGCGCGTGGCCGGCAGTGAGATCGGCCCGGTCAGGCCCGCCGCCCTCACCGGCGGCACCGTGGTGGAGCTGGCCGATCTGTTCTACGCCACCCCGGCGCGGCTGAAATTCCTGCGCTCCGACCGGGCCGAGGCGCAGGCGATTGCCGATGTGGTCAAGCGGTTGGCGATGGCCGAGCCGGGGGTGGGCTTTACGCTGCGCGATGTGTCGGGGGGCGGGGAAGGCCGTGTGCTGTTCCGCGCCAGCCCGGAGACGGGCGATATGTTCGGTGCGCTGGCCGGGCGGCTGGCACAGGTGCTCGGGCGCGACTTTGCCGAGAACGCGCTGGCGATTGACGCCGAGCGCGAGGGGCTGCGGCTTACCGGCTACGCGGCGCTGCCCACCTATTCGCGCGGGGCGGCGGTGGCGCAGTTTCTCTTCGTCAATGGCCGTCCGGTGAAAGACAAGATGCTGCTCGGCGCGCTTCGGGCGGCCTATTTCGATTTCCTCAGCCGCGACCGGCACCCGGCGGCGGCTTTGTTCCTCACCTGCGATCCGCATCTGGTGGATGTGAACGTGCACCCGGCCAAGAGCGAGGTGCGCTTCCGCGAGCCGGGCGTGGCGCGGGGGCTGATCGTCTCGGCGCTGCGGCATGCGCTGGCGGAGGCCGGGCACCGCGCCTCGACCACCGTGGCCGGGGCGACGCTCGGCGCGATGCGACCCGAACCCACCGCGCCGCGCCTCTACCAGATGGACCGGCCCTCGCCCGGCCTTGCCCGCTTCGCCACGGCGATGCAGGCCCCGGCGCCCGAGCCGGGCTTTGCCGAAGCCGCGCAGCCCTCGGCACGCTGGGATGCGCCGGAGCCGGAGAAGATCGAGGCGACGGAAAGCCTGCCGCTTGGGGCCGCCCGGGCGCAGGTGCATGAGAATTACATCATCGCTCAAACCGATGACGGCATGGTGATCGTCGACATGCACGCGGCCCATGAGCGGCTCAATTACGAGAAACTGAAGGCGCAGATGGAGGCGACCGGGGTTGCGGGGCAGGCACTGCTGATCCCCGAGATCGTCGAACTCAGTGACGCTGAGGCGGCTCTGTTGCTCGGCATGGCCGATGACCTTGCCCGCCTCGGTCTTGGCATCGAGCCGTTCGGCGGCGGCGCCATTGCCGTGCGCGAGACGCCCGCCATTCTCGGCACGGTGAATGCCGAGACATTGGTGCGCGATATCCTCGACGAGCTGGCCGATCTCGGCAGTTCCGGCACCCTTCAGGCCCGGATCGAGGCGGTGCTGTCCACTGCAGCCTGCCACGGCTCGATCCGCTCGGGGCGCTGGATGCGGCCCGAAGAGATGAACGCGCTGTTGCGCGAGATGGAGGCGACGCCCCATTCCGGCCAGTGCAACCACGGGCGGCCCACCTATGTGGAGCTGAAGCTGGCCGATATCGAGAGGCTGTTCGGGCGGACATGAACGCGGGCGCATATTCCATTGACCTCAACGATCCACTGGTGATCGCGGCGCTCGTCGCGGGCGCGGTGGTGCTGCTGATCGTGATCCTGCTGTTCGTCGTGCTGCTGCGCGCCGGGCGTTCGGCGCGGATGGCCGAGCAGCTTGCCCAGCAGATGGGCGGACTGGGGCAGGCGGTGCAGATTCTCGGCCAGGGGCAGGAGCAGCTCACCGGCGGTCTGCGGTCGGTATCTGACGCGCAGGCCACGGCGCAAACCCAGATGGTGCAGACCATGGAAGCCCGGCTCGCCGAGGTGCAGCGGCAGATGCAGGACCGGCTGCACGACAACGCGATGCGCTCGGCCCGGTCGCTGAACGAGATGCAGGAGCGGATGAACGAGACGCTGAAAGGCTCGGCGGTGAAGACCACCGCGAGCCTGACCCAGTTGCAGGAGCGGCTCGCCACCATCGACAAGGCGCAGGAGAACATCACCCGGCTGTCGGGCGACGTGCTGAGCCTGCAGGATATCCTGTCGAACAAGCAGAGGCGCGGGATGTTCGGCGAGATCCAGCTCAACGACATCGTGTCGAAGGCGCTGCCGTCGGACAGCTATACCTTGCAGGCGACGCTTTCCAACGGAAAGCGGGCGGATTGCCTGATCCACCTGCCCAACCCGCCCGGGCCGATCGTGATCGACGCGAAGTTTCCGCTGGAGGCGTTCGAGAAGCTGGCCGCCGCCGAGACCAAGGAAAGCCAGGCCGCCGCCCTGCGCGAATTCGGTGCAGCCGTGCGCACGCATATCAACGCGATTTCCACGAAATACATCATCGAGGGCGAAACCGCCGATGGCGCGCTGATGTTCCTGCCCTCCGAGGCGGTCTATGCCGAGCTGCATTCCAAGCTGCCGGAAGTGGTGCGCGAGGGGTTCAACAAACGGGTCTGGATCGTGTCGCCCACCACCTGCATGGCCACGCTCAATACGATGCGCGCGATCCTCAAGGATGCGCGGATGCGCGAGCAGGCGGGCGCGATCCGCAAAACGCTGAAACTGCTGCACCGCGACGTGGAACTGGTGGTGGAACGGGTCGGCAAGCTCGACACCCATTTCACCCAGGCGCGCAAGGATCTCGACGATATCGGGGTGGCTGCGGAGCGCGCAGGCAAGCGGGCGACGAAGCTCGACAATTTCGACTTTGAAGAGCTTGCGCCGGAGAGCGACGACGCCGGCGTGGTGCCGCTCGCCAAGGGCTGAGCGCCCTTGCCGCCGGCCTCGGCTTCACGGTAGGATACAGACCGAACGAAGCAGGAGCCCCCATGCTGGAAATCAGCCCCTCCAAGATCGCCCGGATCATCATCCGCGCCCGCGAACTCGACGCCAAAACCGCGCGCTGGGATACGCCGCTGGATGACGCGGACGCCGATTCCATCCTCGAATCGCGCCCTTCGGATGCGACCGAGGACGAGTTGCGCTCCTATATCTCCGATCTCAACAACGACGAGCAGGCGAGCCTGGTGGCGGTGATGTGGATCGGCCGCGATACCTTCACCGCAGACGATCTGGAGGAAGCGATCCAGACCGCGAAGATCGAGGCATCGGCCCCGACCGAGGAATACCTGCTGGGCATCCCGCTTCTGTCGGATTTCCTGACGGCCGGTCTTGAGGCGCTTGGCTATGACAGCGAAGAGCTGATCGACGAGCACCTCAAGTAAGCGCGCCGCCGCCGGTCAGAAATCGACGGCGATGCCCTTTTTCTCGTAATCGCCATAACGCACCGGCTCGGGTCCGTCGCGCCCGCCATATTCCTTTGGCATGTCCAGCGGCCTGGCCGCCTTGCGCCGTTCCTCGGCTTCCGCCAGCGCGCGGATGGCTTCGGGCGGCAGGTCTCGCTTTTCGGTGTCGCTCATGCTGGGCTTCCTTGTGGGTCAGGGATGATATAGGCCGGGCCGCGAGATTTGGCAAAGGTGTGCAATGGCGAGCGACGCGACACGGCCGCGCAAGGTGGCGGCCCGGCTGATGGGCGATGTGCTGATCGAGCACCGGCTGCTGTCGGAAGTGCTTGCGCGCCGGGTCGAGGGGCTGTCGCCGGAAGACCGCGCCCGCGCCCAGCGGCTGGCAACGGTGGCGCTCAGGGTGATGGACCGGGCCGACAGGATGCTTGGCCCCCATCTCAAGAAGCGCCCGCCCGAGGCGGCGATGAACCTCCTGCGGCTTGGTGTGGCGGAAATCTGCGAAGAGGGCGCAGCGGCGCATGGGGTGGTGAATTCCTATGTCGAGATCGCGCGCGGCAACCGGGCGACGGCGGGCATGGCCGGGCTGGTCAATGCCGTGTTGCGCAAGGTGGCGGGCGAGGCGGAGAAGTGGCCGGGGCTGCCGGTGCCGCGCCTGCCGAAATGGCTGCGCAAGCCGCTGATCGACGATTTCGGCAAGCCAGCGGTCGAGGCGATGGAGGCTGAGCATTACGCCGGCGCGCCGCTCGATCTCACGCCGAAGGGTGACGCGGCGGCGCTGGCCGGGCGGCTGGGCGGCGAAGTCTTGCCGACGGGATCGGTGCGGCTCGGCGGGCCGGTGCAGGTGACCGCGCTGCCCGGCTACGACGCGGGCGAGTGGTGGGTGCAGGACGCCGCCGCCGCCATGCCGGCGCGGGTGCTGGCGGCACAGCCGGGCGAGACAGTGCTCGATCTCTGCGCCGCGCCGGGCGGCAAGACGATGCAGCTTGCCGCGGCCGGGGCACAGGTGACCGCGGTGGATATTTCCGCCGCCCGCATGGCGCGGCTGGGCGAGAACCTGGCGCGCACCGGGCTTTCCGCCGAGATCGTCACCGCGGATGCGCTGGAATTCGAGGGCGGGCCGTATGACGCGATCTTGCTCGATGCGCCCTGTACCGCCACCGGCACGATCCGCCGCCACCCCGATCTGCCCCGCGCCAAGGACGGCAGCGACTTTCCCGGCCTGTTCGAGCTTCAGGCGCATCTGATCGACCGGGCGCTGGCGATGCTGAAACCGGGCGGGCGGCTCGTCTATTGCACCTGTTCGCTGCTGATCGACGAGGGCGAGGAGCAGGTGAAGGATGCGCTCGACCGCCACCCCGGCGTGACGGTCGATGCCGGTGCCCTGCGCCGCCCGGGGATCGAGCCGGGCTGGATCGGCCCCGAAGGCGGCTTGCGGCTGCGGCCCGATTACTGGGCCGGGCGCGGCGGGATGGACGGGTTCTACATCGCGGCCTTTCGCAAACCCTTGTAGGTGACTTGCCGCCCGCGAGCGGGTATGATGGCGGGCAAGACCCCGCAAAGGGGCGACGTGGAATTGAGCCGAGGCAGCCCCCGTGCCACACCATGACACATGGTCCGCGCGCCAAACGCGCTGGATGAACCGCTGGCACGCCCGCCGCGCGGGGCGTGCCCGCACGCCGACCGGCTTCGTCTCGCAGCCCGAGCCACGCACCATCGGCAGTTTCGCGCGCGGCAAGCAGCTCGTCGCGGGCAATCTTCTGTTTGCCGGGCATCTCGTCGAGGCCGGCACCGGCACGATCTGGGATATCGCACCGCCGTCCACCGCCTTTGCCGAGGCGCTGCATGGCTTCGGCTGGCTCGACGATCTCGCCGCGCTTGGCGACCTGCACGCGCGGGGCCGGGGGCAGGGCTGGACCTTCGACTGGATCGAAAGGTTCGCCGGTGGCAAGGGGCCGGGCTGGACGCCCGACCTCACCGGGCGCCGCCTGATCCGCTGGATCAACCACGCGATCTTTTTGCTCATGGGGCAGGAGGCCGATGCATCGGACGCCTTCTATGTCTCGCTCGGGCAGCAAACCGTGTTTCTCGCCAACCGCTGGCCGGCGGCCTCGCCGGGGCTGCCCCGGTTCGAGGCGCTGACCGGGCTGATCTACGCGGGTCTCGCGCTTACCGGAATGGAAGAGCATGTGGAACATGCGAGCACCGGGCTGGCGCGCGAATGCACCACCCAGATCGACGGCGAGGGCGGCATTCCCACCCGCAACCCCGAAGATCTGCTCGAAGTGTTCACCCTGCTCAACTGGTCGGCGCTGGCGCTGGCCGAAAGCGGGCGGATGGCCCGGCCGGAACATATCGCCGCCATCGAGCGGATCGCGCCGACGCTGCGCGCGCTGCGCCACGCCGATGGCGGGCTGGCGCGCTTTCATGGTGGCGGGCGGGGGCTTGAAGGCCGGCTCGATCAGGCGCTGGCCACGTCCGGCGTGCGGGCGACGACGACCACGGGGCTGGCGATGGGCTATGCCCGGCTGCATGGCGGGCGCACCACCCTGATCCTTGACGCCGCCGCGCCGCCGCGCGGGGCTGCTTCGTCCAACGCCCATGCCTCGACGCTGGCGCTTGAGATCACCTCGGGCCGACGTCCGCTGATCGTCAATTGCGGCTCCGGCGCGGATTTCGGCGAAGACTGGCGCAAGGCGGGCCGGGCCACGCCCTCGCATTCGGTGCTCGGCCTTGCGGGCGTATCGTCGTCTCTGCTCGGGCGCGGCGGCGGCAAGGCGCTGCTCATCCAGACGCCGCAGGTGGTGAACGCGCAGGAGATCGAGGGCGACGGTATCGGCGGCATGATCGTCAGCCATGACGGTTACGCGGCGAGCCATGGGCTGGGCTATATGCGCCGGATCGAAATGAGCGTGGACGGGCGCGCGATCTATGGCGAGGAAACGCTGACCGCGATCACCGATGACGAGCAGCGCATCTTCCGCGATGCGCTCGACCGCACCGGGCTGAACGGCGTGCGCTACGCGCTGCGCTTCCACCTGCATCCGGACGTGGATGCCGCGATCGACCTCGGCGGCACCGCCGTTTCGCTGGCGCTCAAATCCGGCGAAATCTGGGTGCTGCGCTACGAAGGCCCTGCCGATCTGAGCCTTGAGGCGGGCGTTTACCTCGAAAAAGGCCGCCTGAAGCCGCGTGCGGCGAAACAGGTGGTTCTATCCGGCGCCGCTTTGGACTATGCGACACGCATCCGCTGGTCGCTCGCCAAGGCGCAGGACACCCCGGTGGGGCTGCGCGACCTTGTGAGAGACGATCCCAGCGGGCTGCCATAGACCACCTGAGGGATCTCACATGACCGACCTTTCGCCCGTGCGCCGCGCGCTCATTTCCGTTTCCGACAAGACCGGGCTCGCCGATCTGGCCAAGGCCCTCGCGGCGCGGGGCGTGGAGATTCTCTCGACCGGCGGCAGCGCCAAGGCGTTGCGCGAGGCGGGCCTGGATGTGACGGACGTGGCCGAGATCACCGGCTTTCCCGAGATGATGGACGGGCGGGTGAAAACGCTGCACCCGATGGTGCATGGCGGGCTTCTGGCGCTTCGCGACAACGCCCATCACCTTGCCGCGATGGAACAGCACGGGATCGTCGGGATCGACCTGCTGGTCGTCAACCTCTACCCGTTCGAGGCAGCGCTGGCGCGCGGGGCGGAGTACGATGAGATGATCGAGAATATCGACATCGGCGGCCCGGCGATGATCCGTGCGGCGGCGAAAAACCATGCCTTTGTCACCACCATCGTCGATGTGGAGGATTACGCGGCCCTGCTGGCCGAGCTCGACGCCAATGACGGCGCGACCAGCTATGCCTTCCGCCAGCGCCATGCCCAGATCGCCTATGCCCGCACCGGCGCTTACGATGCCGCCGTGTCGACATGGATGGCCGATGCGATCGGCGAACAGGCGCCGCGCCGCCGGGTGGTGGCGGGCAAGCTTGCCCAGACGCTGCGCTATGGCGAGAACCCGCATCAGCAGGCGGCGTTCTATACCGATGGCACCGGGCGCCCCGGCGTGGCCACCGCCGTGCAGCATCAGGGCAAGGAGCTGAGCTACAACAATATCAACGACACCGACGCCGCGTTTGAGCTGGTGGCGGAGTTCGATCCGGCAGACGGCCCGGCGGTGGCGATCATCAAGCATGCCAACCCCTCCGGCGTGGCGCGCGGTGCCACGCTGCGCGATGCCTACCAGAAGGCGTTCGACTGCGACCGCACCTCCGCCTTCGGCGGGATCGTGGCGCTGAACATGCCGCTCGATGCGGAGACGGCGCAGGCGATCACCGAGATCTTCACCGAAGTGGTCATCGCCCCCGGCGCGTCGGACGAGGCCCGGGCGATCTTTGCCGCGAAGAAAAACCTGCGCCTGCTCACCACCGAGGGCCTGCCCGACCCGCGCGAAGGCGGCATGATTGTGCGGCAGGTCTCGGGCGGGCAGCTCTTCCAGAACAAGGATAACGGCTATGTCGGGCTGGACGATCTCAAGGTCGTCACCAAGGTGGCCCCGACCGACGAGCAGCTCAAAGACCTGCTCTTCGCCTGGAAGGTCGCCAAACATGTGAAGTCCAACGCCATCGTCTACGTGAAGGGCATGGCCACCGTGGGCGTGGGCGCGGGCCAGATGAGCCGGCTCGATTCGGCGCTGATCGCGGCCACCAAGGCCGAGCGCATGGCCAGGGATATCGGCGCGGCGCAAAGCCCGGCGGTGGGATCGGCGGTGGCGTCGGATGCCTTCTTCCCCTTCCCCGACGGGCTGATGGAAGCCGCGGCGGCGGGGGCCACCTGCGTGATCCAGCCCGGCGGCTCGATGCGCGACGACGAGGTGATCGCCGCCGCCGACGAGGCCGGGCTGGCGATGGTGTTTACCGGCATGCGCCACTTCCGGCACTGACATGCGGTGGATGGCGCTTGCGGGCGGGCTGACGCTCGCCCTCGACCAGATCACGAAGGCGGGAGTCGTGCACCTGCTCGATCTCAAGACGCGGGGGCAGATCGACGTTCTGCCACCGTTTCTCACCTTCCGCATGGCATGGAACCGGGGGGTGAATTTCGGCCTCGGCGCGTCGGACCATGACGTGATGCGCTGGGTGCTGATCGGCGTGGCGCTGATCATCTCGGCGCTGCTGATCTGGTGGGCCCGGCGCGACGGCTTCGGCAGGGCCGCGCAGATCTTCGCGGGCCTGCTCGTCGGCGGTGCGATCGGCAATGTGATCGACCGCGTGCTCTATGGCGCGGTGGCGGATTTTCTCAACATGTCCTGCTGCGGGATCGTCAACCCGTGGTCGTTCAACGTGGCCGATATCGGGGTGTTTCTCGGCGCCGTGGGGCTGGCGCTGTTTTCCGGTACGGGGAAATCGGGTCAATAGCCCCGTGACGCGCCGAATCTTATGCGGTAAAGAGGGGCAAAGCTCGGGTGTAAGGAGATGTCCATGCGGGGCAGGTTGGGCAAAACGGTGTTGGCTCTCGTCGGCCTTGCAGCGCTGTCTGCCTGCGATGGCGAGCCGCAGCTGATGAACATCCGTACCGATGCGCCGGATGAATTCGCGGTCCTGCCCACCAAGCCGCTGGAAGCCCCGGAAGACTATACCAGCCTGCCGGACCCGACGCCGGGCGGCACCAACCTTGCCGACCCGACGCCGCAGGCCGACGCCATCGCCGCGCTTGGCGGCAACCCCGACCGGCTGACCGACGGGCGAATCTATGCCGGTGAACAAACGCTGATCTCCTACACCTCGCGTTACGGCGTGCCCGCCGATATCCGCGCCACGCTGGCCGCCGAAGACCTTGCCTGGCGCGAGGAAAACAACGGGCTTCTGCTGGAACGGCTGTTCAACGTGAACGTCTATTTCGACAGCTACAAGCCCATGTCTCTGGACCAGCACATCGAGCTCGACCGTCTGCGCGCCAGGGGGATCTGGACGCCCTCGGCGCCGCCCGATCCGCAAATCGCCGTCGAATAACCCCGCGCTTCGATCACAAGCCCGCGCGCCGGGCTTGCCTTCGGGCCGCGTTGGCCCAAGCTAGGGTCACAGGCAGCCCCAAGGAGACGCACGGATGAGATTTGCCCCGATTGCGGCACTGGCCCTGTGGGCCGCCCTGATCGCGCCCCCGGCCATGTCGGCCGGCGAGGTGACCGATTTCACCCTCGATAACGGTATGGAAGTGGTGGTGATCGAAGACCACCGCGCGCCCGTCGTCGTCCACATGGTCTGGTACCGGATCGGCGCGGGCGACGAGCAGCCGGGCAAATCGGGTATCGCGCATTTTCTCGAACACCTGATGTTCAAGGGCACCGAGACGCGCGCGGCGGGCGAGTTCTCGAAGGTGGTGGAGGCCAATGGCGGCACCGACAATGCCTTCACCTCCTACGATTACACCGCCTATTACCAGCGCATCGCCGCCGATCGGCTGGGCCTGATGATGGAGATGGAAGCCGACCGGATGCGCCATCTCGTGCTCGCCCCGGAAGATGTGGACACCGAGCGCAATGTCATCCTCGAAGAGCGCGCGACCCGCACCGACAGCGACCCGGGCGCGCTGTTTCGCGAAGAGATGCGCGCCGCGCTCTACCGCAACAACCCCTACGGCCTGCCCGTGATCGGCTGGAAATCCGAGGTCGAGGGGCTGACCCGCGACGATGCGCTTGGCTTCTACCGCCAATATTACGCCCCCAACAATGCGATCCTGATCGTCGCGGGCGATGTGACGCCCGACGAGGTGCGCGCGCTTGCCGAGGCGCATTACGGCCCGCTTGCCCCAACCGAGGGGCTCGGCCCGCGTGCGCGGCCGCAGGAACCGCCCTCGCGCGCTGCGCGGCGCATGGTGCTGGCCGATGCCCGGGTCGCGCAGCCCTCGCTGTTGCGGATGTATCTCGCCCCCGAGCGCACCAGCGGCGACCAGCGCGAAGCGGCGGCGCTCGTCTTCCTCGCCGAGCTGCTGGGCGGTGACGGCGCCACCTCGGTGCTGGGCCGCGCGCTGCAATTCGACACGCAGAGCGCCATCTATACCAGCGCCGGCTACGCCGCGACTGCGCTGGACGACAGCACCTTTTCCGTCGCGCTGGTGCCCGCCGAGGGGGTGAGCCTCGCCGATGCCGAAGCAGCGCTCGATGCGCAGATCGCCGGCTTTCTCGATACCGGGCCGGATATGGCGGCGTTCGAGCGGATCAAGATGAAAATCCGCGCCTCGGAGATCTATGCGCTCGACGATGTGGGCGATCTGGCCGACCGCTACGGGCGTGCCCTCACCTCCGGCCTCACGATTGCCGATGTGCAATCCTGGCCCGGGCTGCTGCAAAGCGTGACGCCAGAGGACGTGATGCAGGCCGCCCGCGACGTGCTCGACAAACGTGCCTCCGTCACCGGCTGGCTGGTGCCCGAGGGCGGGGAGGGCGCGCTGTGAAACGCCTTGCCGCCACGCTGATCCTCATTCTTCTTTCCGCCCTGCCCGCGCGGGCGGAGATCGACATTCAGGAGGTGACATCGCCCGGCGGGCTCACGGCCTGGCTGGTGGAGGAGCCGTCGATCCCCTTCGTCGCGCTGGAGCTGCGCTTTCGCGGCGGCGCCTCGCTCGATGCACCCGGCAAGCGCGGCGCGATCAATCTGATGACCGCGCTGATCGAGGAAGGCGCCGGCGATCTGGACGCCCGCGCCTTCGCCGAAGCGCGCGATGCGCTCGCCGCCAGCTTCCGCTTCGACGTGGGCGACGACACGCTGTCGGTTTCAACGCGGTTCCTGACCGAAAACAGCGATGCGGCGGTGGCCCTGCTGCACAGCGCGCTCACCGAGCCGCGCTTCGACCCGGATGCCATCGAGCGGGTGCGCGCGCAGGTGCTCGCCAATCTCAAATCGCGCGCGACCGATCCCAACGCGCTCGCCTCCTCCGCCTTCGACGCGCTGGCCTATGGCGATCATCCCTATGGCAGCTATCTCGGCGGCACGCCCGAGAGCGTCGCCGCCCTGACGCGCGACGATATCGTCGAGGCGTTCGGGCGCAGCATCGCGCGTGACCGGGTGATGATCTCGGCGGTGGGTGACATCACCGCCGACCAGCTCGGCACGCTGCTCGATACGCTGCTGGCGGACCTGCCACAGACCGGCGCGGCGCTGCCCGATCCGGTGCCCTTCGGCGCAGCCGGCGGCATCACCGTGGTGCCCTTCGGCTCGCCGCAATCGGTGGCGCAATTCGGCCAGCCCGGAATTTCGGTCGACGATCCGGATTTCTTCGCCGCCTATATCCTCAACACCATTCTCGGCGGCAGCGGCTTCAACAGCCGGCTGATGGAGGAGGTGCGCGAAAAGCGCGGGCTGACCTATGGTATCCGGACCTACCTGGTGGATTCGGACTATTCGGAAAGCATTGTCGGCGTCGTCTCGTCGGTGAACCCGGCAATGGCGCAGACCATCGAGGTGGTGCGCGCCGAATGGGCGCGGATCGCTGAGGAGGGCATCACCGAAGACGAGCTGAACGCGGCCAAGACCTATCTGACCGGCGCCTATCCGCTGCGCTTCGACGGCAACGGCCCGATCGCCCGCATTCTCGTGAGCATGCAGCTCGACGGCTACCCGACGAGCTATGTGAAGACCCGCAACGCCCGGATCGAGGCGGTGACGCTCGACGAGGTGAACCGCGTCGCTGCCCGGCTCTTCGACCCCGCGGCGCTGCGCTTCGTGGTGGTGGGCGAGCCGGAAGGCGTGGAGAGCACCGAGCGGGATTGAGCGGCCGCACAGCCGTATGCCAAAGCAAACGCCGCCGCCGGGTGAACCGGGGGCGGCGTTTACATTTCGGTGACGGATGAATGGGTGGTGAACGCCGCGAGATGTTTAGCGTATTGTTATTATGCGATTTTATATCCGGTGAGCGACTCCAGAACGCTAGAATCCTGGCGCCGTAGCGGACATCGGAAAGATATTGCAGCCGTTCCGCCGCTCTGATGTGCAACCGGGGTCTTGGACTCAGGGCGCCGCAGCCCCGGTCAGCCCGCATCCCGCAGGATGATCCGGCTGCGCGGCGTCCAGCGGGTGACGATCCAGGCGAGGTGATCGGGACGGAAGGCGATGCAGCCTGCCGTGGGGTGGCGGGGTTTGCGCCAGCGATGGACGAAGATCGCCGAGCCTTTGCCCGGTTCGGCGTTGGGCCAGTTCCAGTCGCTGACGAGGAACAGGTCATAGAGCGGGTCGCTGCGGCGCAGGCGCTCATGCGAGAACGGGTAGGTGAATCCCGTGCGCCATTGGTTGTAGTCCGGGTCGGCCACATCGTCGGACCAGACATCGCGCGGGCCGATAGGGCTGAGCGGCAGGGCCGTGCGCGGCGGCCGGGCACGGTCGGCGCGGTAGCCGCCCAGCATCAGGCGCCAGGCGCCGAGCGGCGTCGCGCCGTCGCCTTCGCGCTTGTCCGCCGTCATCCCGCCGCGCCCGATGGCGCAGGGAAAGCGGCGGCCCATGAAGCGCGCGCCCCAGCGCGTCACCACCATGTCGCCCCGGTGTGGTGTCACAGCAGATGGCCGGATTTCGCGGCCTTGGTGGCAAGATAGGCGCGGTTTTCGTCGCTCTCTCCCACTTTCAGCGGCACGCGCTCGGCCACTTCGATGCCGTTGGCCATCATCATCGCCACCTTGCGGGGGTTGTTCGTCATCAGCCGGACGCTGTGAAAGCCCATCGCCTTGAGGATCTCCGAACCCGTCCTGAAATCGCGCTCATCGTCCTCGAAGCCGAGCCGGTGGTTGGCCTCCACCGTATCAAACCCCTGATCCTGCAGCGAATAGGCCCGCATCTTGTTGGCAAGGCCGATGCCGCGCCCTTCCTGGTTGAGATAGAGCAGCACGCCCGCGCCGGCATCGCCCATCGCCGCGAGCGCGGCATGAAGCTGCGGGCCGCAATCGCATTTGAGGCTGCCGAGCACATCGCCGGTAAAGCAGGCCGAATGCAGCCGGGCGAGCACCGGCTCCGCGCGGTCGGGCCGGCCGATTTCCACCGCGTAATGCTCTTCGCCGCCATCGCCGGGGCGGAAGATGTGGAGCCGCCCGGCGCGGCTGACCTCCATCGGCACCCGCGCTGCCGAAACCTCGGTGAGCGTGCCGGTTTGCCACAGCGTATCCGCGCCGGTCAGGTCGAGCCAGGTCAGCCCGTTGGCGGCGGCGAGGGCCGGGCCATCCTCGACCGGCACCACCAGCGCCGCGGGCAGCAGGTGGGCCGACTTCGCCAGCCGGAGCGCGGCATGGGCAATACCCTCGGCCCCGCCGCGCAGCGTGGCGAGCGGGCCCTTGAGCGGCATCATCAGATCGTCCGCCGGATCGGCGATGTTCCGTACCCAGTCGACGCCCGCATCGTCGGGCAGGGTCACCCGCGCCACATTGTCGGAATAGGCGCGCGCCTTCAGCGTTTCGGCCCGGCGCGGGGTGATGGCCAGGTGCGGCGGGGCGATGGTGCGCATTGCCGCGAGCCTGTCCGCCGTCAGCGTCTCGGCGGCCGCCACCAGTGCCGCCGCGCCATCGAGTCCGAGCACCACCGCAAGCCCCACGCGCAGATCGGCGCGGGCGCGGGCGGCAAGTTCTTTCGGGTCGGGCTGGAGCGGCATCTGATCCTCGTTTCGCTGCCCCTAGATAGGCCCGTTCCCGCAAAAGTGAAACAAATACCGCCATTTCGACACGAGCGCGTGAGCCGTCTGCAGCAATTATTGCCGTGCGCGTGATGCGGTCACAGATATGTGTGAGCAAACACGGAGGACAGACATGCCCACCCAGAAAAACATTCTGCTCGTCGACGATGACGACGATCTGCGCGAGGCGCTGGCCGAGCAACTGGTGATGACCGAGGATTTCGATGTCTTCGAAGCCGCCAATGGCGCCGAGGCGATGCAGAAGGCGAAGGAGGGCCTCTATGACCTCGTGATCCTCGATGTGGGTCTGCCCGACACCGATGGCCGCGAGTTGTGCAAGCTGATGCGCAAGCAGGGGGTGAAATGCCCGATTCTCATGCTCACCGGCCATGACAGCGATGCCGATACGATCCTCGGCCTCGATGCGGGGGCGAACGACTACATCACCAAGCCGTTCAAATTTCCCGTGCTGCTTGCCCGTATCCGTGCGCAACTGCGCCAGCACGAACAGAGCGAAGATGCGGTCTTCCAGCTTGGGCCGTATACGTTCAAACCGGCAATGAAGATGCTGGTGACCGAGGACGAGCGCAAGATTCGCCTGACCGAGAAAGAAACCAATATTCTCAAGTTTCTCTACCGGGCGCAGGAAGGCGTGGTGGCGCGCGACGTGCTGCTGCACGAGGTCTGGGGCTACAATGCGGGGGTGACCACGCATACGCTGGAAACCCATATCTACCGCCTGCGCCAGAAGATCGAACCCGATCCGTCGAACGCCCGGCTGTTGGTGACCGAGAGCGGCGGCTACCGGCTTGTGGCATGATTGCCACAGGGTGTGCCGGCAGCCACAATCTTGCCCTTTTTGTCCGGTAATCTTGCAATCGAAGGCGAATTGTTTCGCAATAGCGAACAACGAGATCCCCTGACCGCGTCGGGGTAATGGCGCGGGATCCTCCCTGTTGGACTGGCCCGGGCATAACGCCCGGGCTTCTTTTTTCAGCGCAGGGGGAGCGTCGCTTCGAAAGCGCCGGAAAAGCTCTTGGTGCGGTTCGGATCGGTCTCAAGCGTCGAGGAATCATCGGTAAAGGCGGCGGTGGCCTCGAATTGCCCGCTGACCGATATGGTGTCCTCCGCGATCTCGAAGCCGCTGAGCGCGACCGAGATCTCGCCTTCGTCCAGCGCGACCCAGAAGCCGGAATAGCCGTTTTCGAAGAACTGGAGGCCCGGCGCCATGGCAACGCCGCCGGCGGCCGGCACGATGAAATCCAGCACCAGCGCGCCTTTCAGCGCCGCCAGCACATCCGGCTCGGGATTGGCCCAGACCGAGATGTTGTAGGCGGGGATGCCGCCGGCCTTCATCGCGAAGGACTGGCTCTCGCCGTTTTCGGCGGCGAGATACCATGTCATCTCGGCACCGTCGACGGTGGCGGTGACGGTGCCGATCTGCTCGGCGTTTGCGGCCAGCGGCGCGAGGGCGAAAGTGAGAGCGGTAAGCATCCGGTGCATGAAGTGTCCTTTCCAATTGATCCCCTGCGGCGGGCGTTGCCCTAGTCGAGCTCGGCGAGCGTCACATCGAATGCAAGCTGCACCGGCACGGTATTGTTCATGTCCAGCGTCCGGCCGAAATCGGTCGAGTAGGCCAGTTGGGCGCTCACCTCGCCGGTCACGTGCAGCTCCGCGCCCTGCATCCCGATGCCGGTCAGCGTGACCGTGGCGCCGCTGTCTTCATCGGCGAAGTAGCCGGCCGTATCGCCCCGCAGGCGCCAGGCGATCTCCGGCAGGGTCGCGGTCTGCCCGGAGGTTTCGAACCCCAGCGACAGCGTGCCGGTCTCGGACATCGCCATGATCGAGACGCCGCCGCTTGCGGCGCTGCCCCAGAAATCCGATTGGGCGGCCCAGAGCGTCAGCGCGGCATCGTCGGCGCCGAACGTGCCCGACAACGTGCCGCCTTCTTCGGCGAGGGCGGGGGAGCAATACAGCAGGGCGGCAGCGGCGAGGGCAAGGCGGGCCATGATGAACCTTCTGAAATAGCGCTAAAAAACGACTCGAACCCGCAAAATCTATCAGCGCGCCGGGGGCTTGTCTCCCATCAGATAGCGCGGCCCGGTGCCTTTCGTGGCGGCGGTGTCGTCGGGGTTGTAGAGGGCGCATTTGCCCAGGCTGAGGCAGCCGCAACCGATACAGCCGTCGAGCTTGTCGCGCAGGGCGGTCAACTCGGCGATCCGCGCATCGAGCTCGCCGCGAATCTCGGTCGAGATCCTGCCCCAGTCGCGTGCGTTGGGCGTGCGCCGGTCGGGCAGAGCCTCCAGCAAGGTGCGGATACGCGCGAGCGGAAAGCCGAGCTTCTGCGCGATCATCACGAAGGAGAGGCGGCGGATATCCGAACGCAGGAACCGGCGCTGCCCGGCGGCGGTGCGCTCGGGATGCACCAGCCCTTCGTCTTCGTAATAGCGGATCGCGGAATGGGCCAGCCCGGTGCGCCGGGCCAGTGCACCGATGGTGATTTCATGCGCGCGGGGGGCCATGCGGATTTCCTTTGATCTCAAGTGCGCTTGAGGGATTACCACAGCAACATCCGAAACGAATCAAGGAGAAACGACATGGGCGCGCTCGAACATGTGAACGTAACGGTCTCGGACCCGTCGGCCACGGCGGCCTGGCTCGCCGAGGCGTTCGGCTGGCGCACGCGCTGGCAGGGGCCGGCGATTCACGGTGGCGAAACGGCGCATGTGGGCGGCGATGACTTCTACGTCGCGCTCTATGCCCCGAAGGTGCAAAGCGAACCGGCGGTCGACAGCTACGGCATCCGTGGCGGGCTCAACCATATCGGCGTGGTGGTCGATGACATCGCCGCCACCGAGGCGCGGGTGAAAGCGCTGGGCTTCCGGCCCTTCAATCACGCAGATTACGAACCGGGCCGGCGCTTCTACTTCCACGATGGCGACGGCGTGGAATGGGAAGTGGTGAGCTACGCCTGAGCGGCACGGCGCGGGTGGTTTTCCTGGCGCGCGAATGGCAGTAGGGTCGCGCAATGCAGCTTCGGAGGACCCCATGAGCTTCACCCTCGCCACCTGGAACATCAACTCGGTTCGTCTGCGCGAGGAGCTGGTGCGCAAGCTGATGGAAGAAGAGGCGCCCGATGTGCTCTGCCTGCAGGAGTGCAAGAGCCCGGTGGAGAAGATCCCGCTCGAAGGCTTCCAGGCGCTTGGCTATCATCACATCGTGGCGCGCGGGCAGAAGGGCTATAACGGCGTGGCGATCCTGTCGAAGCTGCCGATCGAGGATGTGGGCGACAAGGATTTCGCCAGTCTCGGCCATGCCCGCCATGTGGCCGGGCGGCTGGAAAACGGCGTGGTGATCCACAATTTCTACGTGCCCGCCGGGGGCGACAAGCCCGACCGCGAGGTGAACGTGAAGTTCGGTCAGAAGCTCGACTATCTCACCGAGATGCGCGACTGGTTCCATGCCGAGCGGCCCGAAAAGGCGATTCTCGTCGGCGATCTCAACATCGCGCCGCGCGAGGATGACGTGTGGAGCCACAAGCAGCTTCTGCGGGTGGTGAGCCATACGCCGATCGAGGTCGCGCATCTGGGCGACACGCAGGAGGCGGGCGGCTGGGTGGACATCACCCGGCAGGATATCCCTGAGGGCAACCTCTATTCCTGGTGGTCCTACCGCTCGCCGGACTGGGACGCCGCCGACAAGGGCCGCCGGCTCGACCATATCTGGGCGACGCCGGATATTTCCAACGCGGGCCATGGCAGCCGCATCCTGCGCGCCGTGCGCGGCTGGGAGCAGCCCTCCGACCACGCGCCGGTATTTGCCACCTTCGATCTCTGAACCCATCGCGGCGGGGTGGCTTTCGGGCCGGGCAGAGGGGCGCACCCGGCCTTCTGAACGCGCCTTAGCCCCAGAGCTCCGGTTGTTTCTCGTAGGAAATGTAGAGCGGGTGCTTGGGATGGCCTGCCTTGGTCAGCCCGAGATGGAACAGCGGCCGTCCGGTCTCGCGCAGCAGATGTTCGACGGCAGGGCCACGGTCCATATGTTCGCCGTGGGTGCCCCAGGCGCAGATCACCTGGTCGGCCCAGGTGGCGCTTTCGCGGATGGCGGCGTTGTTCTCCGGCCCGACCGGGTCCGCCGCCCGGCGCATCTGGCGCGGGTCGGTGTCGCGCCAGGCGAAGATATTGGTCACCCGGAAGGCGCCAAATCCGAGCGTCCGCGCCCGCCGCTCGCAGCGCTCCACCGTCGGGTCGTTCTGCACCTCGGTGGCCGTCGAGGGATTGAGCATCACGAAGAGCGCCTTGCGCCCGTTCTCATCCCAGGTGCGCGTAAGCATGTAGCGGTAGCGCTCGCAGGCGGAGTAGATTGCCGTCGAGGGCGCATCGTCCTTGATATGGGAGCGGATGATCATGGCCGAGGTTTTCGCCCGTCGCGCGGAAAATCGCAAGCGATCCCTCTTGCGAAATTTGTCCATCGGGTCAAAATGATGCCCAGAGGAGATACAGGATGCTGACGCAGGAAATCATCCGCCACAAGCGCGATGGCGCGGAATTGTCGGCCGGGGAAATCAAGGCGATGGTCGAGGGTATCTCGACCGGGTCGGCCAGCGAGGGGCAGGTGGCCGCCTTTGCGATGGCGGTGTTTTTCCAGGGCATGACCCATGCAGAGGCCGCAGCGCTGACGCTGGCGATGCGCGATTCGGGCGATGTGTTCCATTGGGATCTGCCCGGTCCGGTGGTCGACAAGCATTCCACCGGCGGGGTGGGCGACAACGTTTCGCTCATGCTCGCGCCCATCGTTGCCGCCTGCGGTGGTTACGTGCCGATGATTTCGGGCCGGGGCCTTGGCCATACCGGCGGCACGCTCGACAAGATGGACAGCATCCCCGGCTATACCAGCCAGCCCGACAACGATCTGTTCCGAAAGGTCGTGGCCGAGGTCGGCTGCGCCATCATCGGCCAGACCGCCGATCTCGCCCCCGCCGATAAACGCTTCTACGCCACCCGCGATGTGACGGCGACGGTGGAAAGCGTGCCGCTCATCACCGCCTCGATCCTGTCGAAGAAGCTTTCGGCGGGGCTGGGAGGGCTGGTGATGGACGTGAAATCCGGCAACGGCGCTTTCATGAGCACCTTCGAGCGGTCGGTGGAGCTTGCGACGAGCATCACCGGCGTGGCGCGCGAAGCGGGGCTGTCGTGCAATGCGCTGATCACCGATATGAACCAGCCGCTCGCTTCTGCCGCGGGCAATGCGATCGAGGTGCAGAACGCCGTCGACTTCCTCACCGGCGCGCGCCGGGACGCGCGGCTGGCGGAGGTGACACTGGCGCTGGCCGCTGAAATGCTGGCGATCACCGGGCTGGCGGCGGACCGGGACGCGGGGCTGGCCAAAGCCCGGGCGGCGCTGGAAAGCGGCGCGGCGGCGGAGCTGTTCGGCAAGATGGTCGCCGCGCTGGGCGGGCCTGCGGATTTCATCGAAAGCCCCGGCAGGCATCTCGCCACGGCGGGACTCACCCGCGCGGTGGCCGCGCCCGCATCCGGCCATGTCGCCGGGATCGAAACCCGCGAGATCGGCCTGGCCGTGGTCGAGCTTGGCGGCGGGCGGCGGCGGGCCGATGACAGGATCAACCCCGCCGTGGGGCTGACGGATCTGGCGGATCTCGGGGTGCAGGTGACGAAAGGCGATCCGCTTTGCGTGATCCATGCCGACAGCGAGGCCGAAGCCGATGCGGCGCAGGCGAAGGTGCTGGAAGCTTATTCAATCGGCGCCGCACCCGATGTGCCGCAACCCGTGCTGAAAATCATCGACTGAGCGAGGCCACCCGGCGGGCAGACCGGCGCTTACTGGTTGAACACCCGGCTCGGATGCAATTCGCCGGCCTTGTAGACGCCCACCGCCACGGCCTTGCCCTCGAAGCTGGCCCAGGCTTCATCGCCATATTCCACATCAGCGGCGGCCAGCACCATGCCGGGATTGCCATGGCGCATCCGGGTGGCGCCCTCGACGGTGGCTTTCAGTTCCGGCAGATCGTCGAGCCCCTGTTCCAGCGGGCGCAGATAGGCGTCAAGCTCCGGCGTCTGCGCCAGCTTCTCGACCAGATCCAGGCTCACGCCCTCCTCCGCCTCGAACGGGCCGGACCAGACCCGGCGCAGCTCGGCCACATGGCCGTGACAGCCCAGCGCCGCGCCCAGATCGCGGGCGACAGCGCGCACGTAGCCGCCCTTGCCGCAGACCATCTCGATCACCGCATGGTCGGCATCGGGCCGCGCCACCATCTCGATTTCGTCCACGTAGAGCGGCCGGGCCTCGACCTCGAAATCCTCGCCGTCGCGTGCCAGCTTGTAGGCGCGTTCGCCGTCGATCTTCACCGCCGAAAACTTCGGCGGGATCTGCATGATGTCGCCCTCGAAAGCCTTGAGCGCCGCTTTGATCTCGTCATCTGAAGGCCGCGCATCGGATGTGGCGATCACTTCGCCTTCCGCATCATCTGTATTCGTGGCTTCGCCTAGCTTCACGGTGAAGCGGTACGCCTTCAGCGCATCGGTGATATGGGGCACCGTCTTGGTCGCCTCGCCCAAGGCCACGGCGAGCACGCCGGTGGCTTCCGGGTCGAGCGTGCCCGCATGGCCCGCCTTCTTCGCCCCGAAGGCCCAGCGCACCTTGTTCACCACCGCGTTCGACGTGATACCGGCGGGCTTGTCCACGACCAGCCAGCCGTGAACGTCGCGCCCCTTCTTCCTGCGGGCCATTATTCTTCCTCGTCGTGTTCCACGTCGTGACGCACCCGCTCGTCGGAAAACAGCCGGCGGGTCTCGTCCATCTGGTCGAAGGTCTCGTCGATCACGAAGCGCAGATCGGGGGTGAATTTGAGGTTCGTCGCCTTGCCGATCAGATGGCGCAGCTCGCCCTTGTGGCTGGCCAGGGCCTTGATCGCCTCGTCGCGATGCGCGCCGCCGAGCGGCAGAACATAAGCCGTGGCGATCTTGAGGTCGGGCGAGACCCGCACCTCGCCCACGGTGATCGACATCCGGTTCAGGTCCGGATCGTGCACATCGCCCTGCAGCAGCACATCGGACAAGGTGCGCCGGATCAGCTCGGCCACGCGGAGCTGGCGTTGCGAGGGACCCTCGCCATGATGAAAGCGGTTCTTAGCCATGGCGCCCATCTATGCCCGATTGCGCCCCCGCGCAACAGGCCTTACCACGGGGGCAGAACAGGAGGATGCGATGAGCGACTTGCCGGGGATCGTGGTGAACGGAGCATCGGGGCGGATGGGCCAGATGCTCGTGAAGCTGGTGAGCGAGAGCCCGGCGGCCCGTCTCGTCGGCGTGCTGGAGCGGTCCGGGCATGACTGGGTCGGGCGCGATATCGGCGAAGCGATGGGCGGTGCGGCACTGGGCGTGCCGGTGACCGACGATCCGCTGGAGGCGATGTCGAAAGCCCAGGCGGTGATCGACTTCACCGCCCCCGCCGCCACCGTGCCGCTGGCGGCCATCGCCGCCCAGGCCCGCGCCGTGCATGTGATCGGCACCACCGGCCTGTCGGGTGACGACATCGCCCGGCTCGACGCCGCCGCGCGCCATGCGATCATCGTGCGGGCGGGCAATATGAGCCTTGGGGTGAACCTGCTGGTGCAACTCACCCGCAAGGTGGCTGCGGCGCTCGATGAAGTCTTCGACATCGAGATCGTCGAGGCCCATCACAAGCACAAGGTCGATGCCCCCTCCGGCACCGCGCTGATGCTGGGCGAGGCCGCCGCCGAGGGGCGGGGCGTGAAGCTCGACCGGGTGGCCGACCGGGGGCGTGACGGGATTACCGGCGCGCGGGTGGATGGCCATATCGGCTTTGCCGCGATCCGGGGCGGCGATATCGTCGGCGAGCATGACGTGATCTTTGCCGGCCCCGGCGAG
The DNA here is from genome assembly GCF_027923545.1 of Sinisalibacter aestuarii. Lineage (GTDB taxonomy): Bacteria > Pseudomonadota > Alphaproteobacteria > Rhodobacterales > Rhodobacteraceae > Sinisalibacter > Sinisalibacter aestuarii. The sequence continues at coordinate 666,385 of NZ_BROH01000001.1, forward strand.
CGGGTGGTGCTGCGCCACGTCGCCACCGACCGTGCCATCTTTGCCCGTGGCGCGCTCAAGGCCGCGCTCTGGGGGATCGGCCGCAAGCCCGGCAGCTACGACATGATGGATGTTCTGGGGCTGTGACGGGGTGCCTCTGCCTGCGGCGGGGGGATGCGCGCGGATGGTTAACGATTTGTGAAGCCGATGGTGACGCTCACGTCGCCCAAGTTGCAATCCATTGATTCTAAGCGAAAAACAACAATAATGTGGCCATGCGGGACTCCACTTATCCGGATAACTGGAATCCCGGTATGCCGGTTTTCTGACGCCACCCGCAGCCACAGCCGCAGCACCGCAATGCTTGCCGCCCGGCTCAGCCCAGCTCGTCAACCAGCGCCATGTGCTGCGCCTGCACGTCGATCGCATCGAGCCAGCTCAGCACCAGCTTCTCGTCCGACGGTGCGGCGCTGACACCCGGCCCGATCTGGCGCCGGAGCACCGAGTCCACCGCCAGCGCCACGGTCACCGAAACCAGCCGCGCCATCGCCGTGCCGCGCGCATCGCCAAAGGCGTCGAGCGTCCAGGTCTTGTGATAGACCGGCACGCCCTCCTTCTCTGCCTTCAGGCTCACACAAAGCACCACCCGGTCGGGTTCGCCCTCGTCATAGGCATTCTCGGCCCAGAACCGGTCCGACATTTCCTTGAGCCGGGCATCGCCTTGCGGCCCCGAAAGCGTTTCGATTTCGGCAAACACACCCTTCCAGGCGTCCGCCCAGCCATTGAGCCGGAGCGTGCCGCGCACGAATTCCTTCACCGGCCAGGCGTCGTCGAAGCGGTAATCGGCCATGAAGGGCAGCGAATCGCGGTTGGGGTAGACCTCGAAGGTTTCGCGCACCGGCAGCGGCGCATCGTAGGAGGTGATCGCATCCCAGGGCCGGGCAACCTCCAGCACCTCATGCGCCCGGATCGAGCGCGAGGGCGATTTCAGCGCCTTCAACACCCCGAGCGGCGACCAGGAAAACTTGTAGCGGAAGGCGTTCGTGTGTTTCGGCACGCCGCCGCAATACGAGGTGAAGCTCACCACGTTCTTTGCATCGAAACCGGGCGCGCGGCGGTAATCGGCCACCAGCCAATGCGCCATCAGATGGTCGATGCCGGGATCTAGGCCGACCTCGTTCACCAGCGCCACGCCGGCGACCCTTGCCTTTGTGTCGAGCGCGCGCATCTCCGGCGAGATGTAGGAGCACGAGACGAAATGCGCGCCGTTGGCGATGCAAAGTTCGGCCAGCTTCACATGCCAGTCGGCGGGCAGCATCGAGACCACCACGTCATCCGATTTCACCGCTTCGGCCAGAGCCTCGGGCTCGAAGGTACAGATCGAGGTGGTGAGGTGGCCGATGGCGGCGCGCGCCTTTTCGGGTGTGCGGTTCCACACCACCACTTCGTGCCCGTCCTCGATCAGCTTGCGCAGGCCGGGAATGGCCGAAAGGCCGGTGCCGCACCAGTGGATGGTCATGCTTCAGATCCCTTTCATATGCGCGTCGAAGGTGGCTTTGGCGCGGCCCCAGACGCCTGTCTCCAGCCTGTCCAGCGTCAGGAGCGATGGCAAGAGTTGCGCCGCGTAATCCTCCGACGATTCCACGGGCAGGAGCGAGGGCAGGTTGTCGATCGCCATCACGTCGAGCGGCGGGGTGTCGGCAACCCGCACCACCGGCGCCTGCCAGCTCGTCGCTTCCGTGTAGATCGGCACCGGGTTGTAGTCGCTGTCGGGGTCGCAGGCGATATCGCCGATCACGCTCAGGCGGCGCGGCGCGGTCAGCGCGTCGGGGCCGACGAAGACCGGCGTGCCGGGCCGGGCGAAGATGCAGTTGAGAAAGATGTCGTGCTGCAGAATTTCCGGGAAAGGGCCGCCGCTTGCCGTCTCCGCCATGTCCCAGCGGGTTACGTCCATGCCCAGCTCGGCGCAGAGATCTGCGGCCCCGGTGCCCACGCGGCCGAGCGCGCCGATGACGAGGGCATGGGGCAGGGGCCGGGCGGTCGCGGCCAGTTCGGCGCGCAGCTCTTCGACGAGCGCTTGCTTGTCGGCATAGGTGCTGACCGGGTGGCAGATGCCGCCCGCTTCCTGCGCCGCCCAGGCCTTGAGCGACACCGCCGCGCCGGAATAGCCCGCCCAATAGCCGAAGGCGGCCACCCGCCGCCCGTCCTCATCCAGGAGATATTCCAGATCGTAGAGCGTGCCGCCGCCCTCCGCGAACCGCCCGAGCAGGCGCCGGCCCGCATGCTGGCCCTTGAAGGCGTGGCCGAACATGATGTGGCGGTGGCTCAGCGGTGTGTCGTCGTCGGGCAATTCCTTCAGCCCGAAGATGATCGCATCCGCCGGCGCCCCGGGCCAGGCATTCTCCGCCACGATCTCGCAGCCCGCTTTCGCATAGCCGTCGATGGCGATCTTGCGCTGGGCGCTTTCCTCGACGCTTACCTTCATCCCCGCCGCGATCAGCCGCGCCGCGCCCAGCGGCGTGAGGCCCACCCGCTCTTCGTTTGGCCGCTGTTCGGCGCGCACCCAGAGATGTGTCATGCGGTCTCTCCTCAGATATAGGTCTGCGCGTGCTGGCGGTCGGGCGGGGCGAGGTGCGGCACCGCGTTGAACTGCGTGAGCGTGAGGCCCGCCCCGACCGGGTGCAGCTGGTGGACGGAGGTGTTCATGATGGTCAGCGCCAGCCGGGCGAAGGCGCCCAGCTCCAGCCCCATCGCCACCCGGATCGCCATCGCGATCAGCCCGCCCGAGGTGACGACCAGCGCCCGGCCTTTGCCCGCCGCGATCTCGTGCAGCACATCGTCCACCCGGCTCTGGAAATCGTGAAAGCTTTCCGATGCGCCCTCGATCCTGCCGTCCTGCCAGGCGGTGAAGACCAGCGGCATATGGTCGATAAAGGCGTTGCGGTCTGTCGGCATGGCGAGGCCGAACTGCTCGTGCATCCGGTTCGACAGATCGAAATATTCCACCTCGTTCAGCCGGGGATCGACGATGGGCTCGCTGTACTGCCCCGCCTCCATCGCCTGTGCCGTCTCGCGATGGCGGGTGAGCGCGCCGGAATAGACCCGGTCGAACCCCGTGCCCAGGTCGCGCCAGTAGCCGCCAAGCCAGGCCGATTGCTGGTGCCCGAGCGGCGAGAGGGCATCATAGCCCGCTTCCGTCGTAGCCCGGGAATTGGCCTGACCGTGGCGGATAAGCGTGATCTGCGACATGGGAACTCCTGCATCGGTTCCCCGGATAGCTATCGCGCCGGCTCCCCGGGTGAAAGGGGCAAGGCGGCCAAAACCGCTCCGGCAGGCGTGGCGGGAAAGCGCCTGTTATTGCATAGCGGCTTTGTATTTCCCCATTTCTGGCCGAAGCTGACCTCAAACCTGCTGCGGGAGGATAGACGATGAAACACACCACAGGCGCCGTGCTGCTCGGCGCACTTGCCCTTGCGCCGATCCCGGCCCTTGCCGATGATGTCGCGCTGATCGTTGCGGGCAGCGATTACCGCTACCTGCCCGATCTCGACGGCGCGGCGGAGGCGGCGACGCTTGCCGAGGCGCTGGAGGCGGAGGGGTTCGCGATCGTCTCGGCCCTCGACCGTGACGCCGCCGGCGCGGCGGAAGCGCTGGAGCGGTTCCGTGCCGAGGCGCAAGAGGCGGAGCGCGTCTTCGTTTTCGTGACCGGCCATATTCTGTCGACGACGCGCGAATCGTGGTTTCTTACCCGCTATGCCGAAGACCCCACCGATTTCACCATCGGCACCGGGGCGGTGCCGCTCGGGCCGGTGCTCGACATTGCCGCCGCCCATCCCGGACGCGCCGTGGTGATGCTTTCACCGGCGGGCGAGGAAGATCCGGGCGGGCCGGGGCTTCTGCCGGAGCTGGTGCTTGAGGCCCCCGAGGGCGTGGCGCTGTTCGAAGGCCCCGCCGCGGATCTGGTGAGCACGGCCACCGGCACGCTGCTTGTGCCGGGGCGGGTGCTGCGCGCCCTGCCCGACAGCATCGCCGCGACCGGAGATCTGCCCGATACCATCCCGTTCACCCCGCTGCCGTCCGCGCCGGGCGTCGACCGCGAGGCGGCATTCTGGGATGTGGTCAAAACAATGGGCACGGCGGAGGCATTCCAGACCTATCTCGACACCTATCCCAACGGGCGTTTTGCCGCCCTCGCCCGGGCCGCCATCGGCGCGCTCAGGGACGATGCGAGCACCCGGGCGGAAGACGGCGAGGCCGCGCTGGCGCTGAGCCGCGAGCAACGCCGCGACATCCAGCGCGACCTGTCGCTGCTGGGCTACGATCCGCGCGGGATCGACGGCATCTTCGGCCCCGGCTCGCGGGCTGCGATCACGGCCTGGCAAACGGCGAGCGGCTACCCGGCGACCGGCTACATCACCGCCGACCAGAGGCGGGTGCTGGCTGACCGGGCGGCGGTGCGCGCCGCCGAGCTTGAGCGCGAAGCGGCGGCCCGCAAGGCCGAGGAAGAGCGCCAGGATACCGCCTATTGGCGCGAAACCGGCCGGGGCGGCGATGAGGCGGGCCTGCGTGCCTACCTTGCCCGCTATCCCGACGGGCTGTTTTCCGATGTGGCCGAAACCCGGCTGGCCGAGATCGAAGAGGCCAGGCGTGCGGCGGCGGCCGAGGAGGAGCGGGCCTATTGGGATCAGGTGCGCCGCGAAGACAATGCCGCCGCCTACCGCCGCTATCTTGACCGCTACCCGCGCGGCGCCTTCTCCGAGGAGGCCCGCGCCCGGCTCGACGCCCTCACCGCCGAGGCCGGCAATGCGGCGGCCAAGGCCGAGGAGGAGCGTGTGGCGGGCAATGGCGTGACGCGGCTGCTGGTGGAGAACCGGCTGAAAGCCGCAGGCTACGATCCCGGCCCGACCGACGGCACCTTCAACAAGAAGACCCGCCGCGCGATTCGGCAGTTCCAGCGGGCCGCCGGTATCGAGGTGTCGGGCTATGTGACCCAGGCCACGATGGTGCGCCTGCTGGCGGTGCGCTGAGCCCGAAAAAGCAGAAAGGCCGCCGGTATGCCCGGCGGCCTTTCCTGATCAATGCTCTGCTTTGCTCAGCCCTGACGGGCTTTGAAGCGGCGCTGCGTCTTGTTGATCACATAGACGCGGCCTTTGCGGCGCACGACGCGGCAGTCGCGGTGCCGGGACTTCAGCGAGCGGAGCGAGTTGCGGACTTTCATGGCCCTTCTCCTCATGTCGCGGCGCCGGGAGCGCCAGTTAATCCTAATGCCCGTCTCCGGGCAGCGATGGTGGGCGATACTGGGATCGAACCAGTGACCCCTTCGATGTCAACGAAGTGCTCTACCGCTGAGCTAATCGCCCGATATGTGCCTGCCGGGATCGCCCCGGGGGGCGGGTCCAAACAAACAGACGCGGGAAACCCCGCGCCGGTCCGCGGTTCTATAGAAGGTTGCAGGGGCGCGCGCAAGGGGCTTTTGGCCGCGCCGATTATGCCTCTATAGTGCTTGCAGGAGGTGGCGATGCACCAGAACGCCTATGATGTTTTCATGCCGGGTCACCGCTCGACCAGCGTGGTCTTTGCCTCGCCTCATTCCGGGCGCGATTACGGCTGGGCCTTTCTGCGCCGCTCCGCGCTCGACGAACACACGATCCGCTCGTCGGAAGACGCCTTTGTCGACATGTTGTTCGCCGATGCCCCGGCGCAGGGCGCGCCCCTGCTCGTGGCCCGGGCGCCGCGCGCCTTCGTCGATTTCAACCGTGGCCCCGAGGAGCTGGACCCGGCCCTGATCCGTGGCCTCAAGCGCGGTGGGCACAATCCGCGCGTGAGTTCCGGGCTGGGGGTGATTCCCCGCGTCGTGGCGGGTGGGCGCGAGATCTATCGTGGCAAGCTGACGCTGGCCGAGGCGCAGGCCAGGCTTCAGGAACATTGGTTTCCCTATCATGCCAGGCTGCAGGCGCTGCTGAACGAATCGAACGCCCTGTTCGGTCAGTCGCTGCTGGTCGATTGCCATTCGATGCCGCATGAGGCGGTGCAGAGCCTGTGCCGCACCGGCACGGTGAAGCCCGAGATCGTGGTTGGCGACCGCTTCGGCGCGGCGGCGGCTGGCGAGATGGTGGACCGGATCGAAGCCGCGTTCCGCAATGCGGGTTTCAAGGTCGGGCGCAACACACCCTTCGCCGGCGCTTACACCGCGCAGGCCTATGGCCGGCCCTCGCGCCGCCAGCATGTGGTGCAGATCGAGATCGACCGCTCGCTTTACATGAACGAGGCCGAGATTCGTCCCAACGGCAATTTCGACAACCTGCGCCGGTTGCTGGGGGGAATCATCGCCGAGATCGCCGAGATCGGCCGGCCCGCCGACGAGATGCCGCTGGCCGCCGAATAGCGCCTAGCGTATCGACCGCCCCTTGAGAATCGCATCGCTGCCGAACCGGGCGCGGATCGCGTCGGTGGCCTTCTCGGCGGCGCGGCGCTTGGCGGCCTGCGGGTCGAGCAGATCGCCCGACAGATCGGCGGCGCTGCCCGGCCCGAGTTCAGAGAGCCCCACGCCGACCAGCCGAAACGGCCCCTCGCTGGCGGCATTGGCGAACAGATCGCGTGCGGTGCGGTAGATCCGGTCGGCCGATTGCGTGGGATCGGCCAGCGAGATGCGGCGGGTCAGGGTACGGAAATCGGCGCGCTTGAGCTTCAGCGTCACCACCCGGCCGGCGATGTCCTTCGCCTTGGCCCGGTCCGACACCTTCTCCGACAGCCGCCAGATATGGCCGTCGAGCAATTCGGGATCGGCGGTGTCTTCGAAAAAGGTCGTCTCGTTCGAGATCGACTTCATCGGATGATTGGCCGAGACCCTGCGCCGATCCTCGCCGCGCGCGAGGTGCCAGAGCCTGTCGCCCATCGCGCCGAAGCGGGCGTGCAGGTCTTCCTTGTCCCAGCGCAGCAGGTCGGTGAAGGTGCGGATGCCCGCCTGCTCCAGACTGGTCTGCATTGCCGTGCCCACGCCCCAGATCATCCGCACCGGCTTGTCGCGCAGAAAGTCCTCCGTCTCCGCCCGGCCGATCACCGAAAAGCCGCGTGGCTTGTCGAGGTCGGAGGCGATCTTGGCGAGGAATTTGTTGTGGCTGAGGCCGATCGAGCCGGAGAGGCCGAGCTCGTCTTCCATCCGCTTCACCAGCCCCGCCAGCATCACCGCCGGGGGGGCGTGGTGCAGCCGTTCGGTGCCGGTCATGTCGAGAAAGGCTTCGTCGAGGGAGAGCGGCTCCACCGCCGGGGTGAGCGCCTCCATGAAGGCGCGGATTTCTTTCGAGACCGCCGCGTAGTGGCTGCCGCGGGGGCGGATGACCACGGCGTCGGGGCAGAGCTTGAGGGCCTGGAACATCGGCATCGCGGAGTGGACGCCGCGGATGCGGGCGACGTAGCAGGCGGTGGAGACCACGCCCCGCTTGCCGCCGCCGATGATCACCGGCTTGTCGGCCAGCCCGGGGTTGTCGCGTTTTTCGACCGAGGCGTAGAAGGCATCGCAATCCATATGGGCGATGGAAAGGCTGAACAGCTCGGGATGCGAGACGACCCTTGGGCTGCGGCATTTCGGGCAGCGGGGGCCGGCATCGAAGGGGGTGAGGCAATCGCGGCAGAGGGCGGGCATGATGGGCGAGTATAGCAGAGTTCGGCGAACTCGCACGGGGGGATAAGATGCTGTTTTTTATTATGATAGCGATAACATATAGTATTCGGGAAAAGGGCCGGCGCGTGTATCCGGTGCTGACGCGATGAGGCCGGAGAGAGGCGGGCGGAAGCCAAAGCTTCTTGACTGAATTTTCCTGCCTGACCTAATGGGCCGGCTATGCAAACGCCCCGTGAAATCTCGCCTGTGCCGCTGTGGATCCTGATCTTTCTTCAGGCCGGGATTTCGGCATCGAGCCTGGTGGTTGAGATCGTCGCCGGGCGGATGATCGCCCCCTATGTCGGCATGAGCCTCTATACCTGGACGGCGATCATCGCGGTGGTGCTGGCGGGCTTTTCGGCGGGGCATTGGTGGGGCGGCCGGATCGCCGCGCGGGAAACCGGCCATGCCCTGCGCCTGACGGGGTGGACCATGGTGGCCGCCGCTTGCGCGACCGCCGGGGCGACGGTACTGCTGCGCAGCGTGTCCGGCCCGGTGCTGGAAACCATAGCCCAGCCGCTTGCCGCGATCTTGGCCCTGAGCGCGATTGCGTTTTTCCTGCCCTCGCTTTTCGCCGGTGTTCCGGCGCCGGTTCTGACCGTCGCGGCGATGCGTGGCCGGCCCCAGTCCGAGCGGGCGCTCGGGGCGATGTTCGCGGCGGGGGCTCTGGGGGCGATCGCGGGAACCTTGTTGGCGGGCTTTCTCTTCGTACCCTGGCTCGGCTCGGTCAGAACGCTGCTCGTGATCGCGGCGGTCTACGCGCTCGCAGCCGTGCTGTGCTTCTGGCTCGGGCGCGCGTCACGTGACGAGCATGTGGTTGCATCCGCCGCGCTGGGCATTGCCGTGCTGATCGGCGCCGGTGCGCTCAGTCTGCCCGCGGTCTGCGACAGGGAAAGCAGCTATTACTGCATCCGGACGGTGTCACTATCGGCGGACCCGCAGCAGCCGGTGCATCTGATGGTGGTCGATCATCTGGCGCATGGCGTGAGCGGTGGGGAAGCGCCGCGAACCATGTATACGGATCACGCGGCCTTGCTCGATGCGCTGCCGCGGATGCGTATGGCGCGCAGCGATTTTACCTCCTTTCACATCGGCGGCGGGTCTTACTCGGTGCCGCGGGCCTGGGCGGATCGCGGGATCACCGGCATAACGGTGGCCGAGATTGATCCCGAGGTGACGGCGCAGGCGGTGGACGATTTCTGGTTCGATCCGGCAAGCGCGACCGTACTGCACCGCGATGCGCGCATGGCGCTGCGCGACAGCCGCCAGATATTCGACGTGATCGTGGGAGACGCCTTTACCGATATCGCGGTGCCGGAGCATCTGGTCACGCTTGAGTTTTTCCGGCTGGTGTCGGACCGGCTGGCGCCCGGCGGCGTGTTTGCGATGAACCTGATCGACAATGTGGACCGGATGCAGGCGCTGGCGGCGGTGATGGTGACGCTTCGGGAGGTGTTCCCGAGCGTTGAAGTCTGGACCGAAGCGCGGCCCCCGATGCCCGGCGAACGGCGCATCTTCGTGCTGCTTGCAAGCGAAGAGGACAGCCCCGTTTCGGCGGTTGATGCGGCGGCCCCCGATCCGAAACGCTTTCAGGTTCTCCACCCGGCGTTTCTTGACGATGTGATCCGCCAGAAGCAGGCGCGGATTCTGACCGACGATCATGCGCCTTTGGGCTATCTCATGGGGCTCGAACCCCTGATAGACTGATGCCTGGCCTGGTGACGCGCCGGGGCCGGACGTGCCGCCGATTGGCGGCGGTTGCGGGCCGGATGCGGCGGCCTCAGGCCGCGAACCAGCGCTCGATTTCTTCCAGCATGTCCGCCACCAGCGAATCGGTTGCCCGTCTGCCGCTGATGTGAAGGACGAAGCCATGCCTTGTGCGTTCGCGGCGGATGGTCAGGCCCCAGGGGATGTGGACGAGGCGGCGGGGGCGGCCGGGGGTTTTGCGCTGGTCCGGGGGCAGGCTTTCGCATTCGGTGATCAGGGGTTCGATGGCGGCCCATTCCTCGCCCGGGCTGGCGGTGGCCAGGGCGGCGAGGATCAGCTCGTCCCAGCCCAGACGGAGGGCCTGGCCGATGCGCAGGAGGCGGTTTTCGGACCAGGTTTCGGGCAGGTCGATATCGTCTTCGAGCGCCTCGACCACCTCGGCCAGCATCCTGAGCCTGCCCTGTTTGCGGCGGTCGGCATGGGGGTAGAGCGCGGCCAGCGCGGCATCGAGCGTTTCGTAGCCGGCATCGCGCGCCACCACCAGCGTGCGGCCGCGTTCCCACGGGCTGAGGTTTTCGCGGATGTCGTTTTCCTCGACCACGCGGACGAAGGCGGCGGCGATATCTTCGGCCGGGCGAATGAAGGCGGCGATTGTGGCGAAGCGCTCGCCATACATCTCTTCCAGCGCGCGCATGGCCATCAGGCGGCGGTAGCCGGAGAGCAGGCCATAGCCCGTTTCGGTGGGGAAGACCTCGATGGGCAGGCGCAATCCGTTGGCGGCGATGGAGGCGCGCAATTCTTCGAGCGCCCGCGTATCGAGCGCCGAACGGTCACGCGGCAGCGCGGCCTCGTCGATGCTGGCGGTGGGGATGAGCTGGATATCTGTCATCCCCGATCTGTGCCGCGACCGGGGTTAACAACGGCTGAGGGCTGCGCGCGGCGGGCGGTCAGCCCTCTGCCGGTTTGCGCTGATCGGGGCGCGGCTGGATCTCGAGCAGCGCCATCGCGTCGTCGCCGTCGATCTCGTTGCCCGCGGCATCGACAAGCGGCTGGTCGGCGTCGTTCCAGCCCTTCACGCCGAGCTTGACGGAGCGCAGATCGGTGAAGCCCATCTGCGCGAGCGTTTCGGCGGCAAAGGCGGAACGGTTGCCGGAGCGGCAGATGATCACCACCGGCTTGTCGCGGGCGGTGACCAGCGCCGGCTCGGTTTCGGCGTAATCCCATTCGGCGGCGCTTTCGAGGATGCCGCGCGGCACGTTGAGGCTGCCTTCGATCCGGGCGCGGGCGAATTCGTCGCGCTCGCGGATGTCGAGCAGGAGGGCGCCGGGATGGGCGGCGAGGAAGTCCGGCACGTCCCACGGCATGATTTCCTCGATGCGCCGGGCGGCTTCGGCGGCGAGTTGGCTATAGGTCTTGCGGGTCATCGCGGGCTCCTCCTGTGGTCTGGGGCAGATAGGCAGGGCGGGGCGGTGGCTCAAGGCTGGCCGGGGCGCGACCGGCTGCGACCTTTTGCACCGGCGGGCGCCCGGTTAGGGTGGGGCATGGATTTTGCCGGGGCGAAACTGGTGCTGCTGATCGGGGGGCGATTGCTCACGCTGTTGCGCGACGAGCGGTCCGATATCGTTTATCCGGGGCATTGGGACATGCCGGGCGGCGCGCGCGAGGGGGCGGAAAGCCCCGAAGCCTGCATTCTGCGCGAAACGCGGGAGGAATTCGGGCTGGTGCTGGCGGCGGAGCAGCTTGTGTGGCGGGGCGACTTCGACAGCCCGACCACGCCGGGCCTGCGCGCCTGGTGGTTTGCCGCGCGGCTGCCGGCGGCGGCGGAGCGCGCGATTGTCTTCGGCGAGGAGGGGCAGCGCTGGGCGCTGATGGCGCCGGCGGACTGGCTGGCCGAGCCGCTGGCGATTCCACATTTCCGCGACCGGGTGCGGGCGGGGCTGGCGGCGCTCGGCGAGGGGCCGTTCTGCGCTTGAGCCGGGGCCGCGCGCAGCCCATACTGCGCGCGACATGGTCCAAGTGATTTGAGGAGAGCGGTATGTCGGGCAATGACGTGGTGGGCCAGTTTCTCGGCTCGAATATTGTGCTGCTGTTGCTGGCGGCCTTCATCATCCTTTCGATCTTTCTGGGCGTGCGGATCGTGCCGCAGAGCCAGAAATTCGTGGTCGAGCGGTTTGGGCGGCTGCAGGCGGTGCTGGGGCCGGGGATCAACTTCATCATCCCGTTCCTCGACCGCGTGCGGCACCGGGTTTCGATCCTCGAACGGCAATTGCCGAACGCGACGCAGGACGCGATCACCCGCGACAACGTGCTGGTGCAGATCGACACCAGCGTGTTCTACCGCATTCTTGAGCCGGAAAAGACCGTCTACCGTATCCGCGACGTGGATGCCGCCATCGCCACCACCGTGGCCGGGATCGTGCGCGCCGAGATCGGCAAGATGGACCTCGACGAGGTGCAATCGAACCGCTCGGCGCTGATTACCCAGATCAAGGAAAGCGTCGAAGACGCGGTGGATGCCTGGGGGATCGAGGTGACGCGGGCCGAGATCCTCGACGTGAATCTCGATCAGGCGACGCGCGATGCGATGCTGCAGCAGCTCAATGCCGAGCGCGAGCGCCGGGCGCAGGTGACGCGGGCCGAGGGGCAGAAGCGGGCGGTGGAGCTGAACGCCGATGCCGAGCTTTATGCCGCCGAACAGACCGCCAAGGCGCGGCGCATCCAGGCCGATGCCGAGGCTTACGCGACCGAGGTGGTCGCCAAGGCGATTGCGGCGAACGGGATCGAGGCGGCGCAATACCAGGTGGCGCTGAAGCAGGTCGAGGCGCTGGTGGCCGTGGGGGCCGGTGAGGGCAAGCAGACGGTTCTGCTGCCGGCCAATGCGCTCGACGCCTTTGCCGATGCCTTCACGATGCTGAAGGGCGGCAAGTCATGATCTGGGAGATCTGGTGGGCCTGGGTCGCCTTCGGCGTCGGGCTGGCGATCCTCGAAGTGATCGTGCCGGGCTTTGTCTTTCTCGGCTTCGCCATCGGCGCGGTGGTGGTCGGCGTGCTCGTCGCCATCGGGGTGGTGCTGGCGCTGGCCTGGGCGCTGCTCGTCTTCGCCGTGATCTCGGTGATCGCCTGGGTGGCGCTGCGGCAAGCCTTCGGCATCCGGCGGGGCCAGAAGAAGACCTTCGATACCGATATCAACGAGGGCTGAGCCGGCGCTCCGGCGTCAGGGCAGCTCGGCCAGCACCGCCTGCGCCATCTGGCGCGGGCTGTCGGCGCGGGTGATCGGGCGGCCGACGACGATATGGTCGGCGCCGGCGCGGATCGCCTCGCCCGGCGTCATGACCCGCTTCTGGTCGTTCCTGTCGGCCCAGGTCGGGCGCACGCCGGGGGTGACGATGAGCTTGCCCGCCGCTTCCGGCAGGGCGCGGATCGCCGCCGCCTCGTGCGGCGAGGCGATCACGCCATCGGCCCCGGCTTCCATCGCGCGGGCGGCGCGCTCAAGCACGATCTCCTGCACCTCGCCGGGCGCGATCATCGCCGCGTCGAGGTCGGCGCGGTCGAGCGAGGTGAGCACGGTGACGGCGAGCACCTTCAGATCCGACCCGCCCTTGCCCTCGGCAGCGGCGCTGACGACATAGGGATCGCCGTGCACGGTGAGAAAATCGAGATCGTAGTTGCGCAGGTTGCGCACCGCGCCTTCGATCGTGTTGCCGATGTCGAACAGCTTCATGTCGAGAAAGATGCGCTTGCCGTATTCGTCGATCAGCTCGCGCGCCAGAGCCAGCCCACCGCCCATCAGCATCTCCAGCCCGATCTTGTAAAAGCCCACCTCGTCGCCCAGCTTCTGGGCCATTTCCAGCCCCATCAGCGCATTGGGAAAGTCGAGCGGAACGATCAGGCGGTCGTCGGTCTTGGTCATGGCGGGCTCCGTGCTGCTTGGCGGGTTCATCGGCAGCCGGGGCGCGGCTGTCAAGCGCCCTCGCCGTAGAGGCGGCGCATGTCGGGCGCTTCGGTGGTATACATATGCACCCAGATATAGGCGTGCTGGAACAGGGCCAGCACCAGCGCGTTCCACGAGCCGAACAGCAGCGCGATGCCCCAGAGGCCGAGGAACACAACGCCATACATGCCGTTTTCGGTATAGGAGAACACCCCGCCGGTGACCTTGGGCAGCGCCCGGATCTCTTCGCGGAAATGGTCGCCGCCGAGCGCGCGGCGCAGGGTGAAGTGCACCAGCGTCGAATGCATCCCCCAGATGGCGGGGGCCAGCAGGGCGAGGCCGAGCAGGATCTCGGGCAGGCGGTAGGGCGTGATCGGCACATCGTCGGCCCAGCCCGCAAGCAGCGCGGTGAGCGGGCGGGCGGCGAGCAGCGGCATGAAGATCATTGCCCAGACCTTCATGTCGCGCGCGCCGAACAGCCGCGTCATCGCATTGCGGTGCAGTTCGAGCCGGAACACCACGGCGACGATCACCTGATGAATGAGCGCAAGGGCGATCCCGACCCGCGCCCAGCCCGCGCCGGTGAGACCGAGCAGGCTTGCCTCGCCCGGGCGCAGCAGGCTCAGCGCGCCGATGGTCAGCAGAATCGCCATGATCGCATGTTGCGGCTGACCTTCGAGGATCTGGCCCCAGGTCGATTTTGCGCGGATCTCGTCCAGTGTGGCCATTGCCGCCTCCGGTTTCTGCGGGAGCAGGATAGCGCGGCGCGGGGGCGATGGGAAACGTGGTTGTGGGGTGCGGACCGGGGCCGGATATGGTCGGGCGCGGCCATGGACGGCATCGCGCGCGCAGGGCAAGCTTGCGGCACACGGCGATTGCCGCGCCGCTGCGCGACCAGGAGGAGACGCCTGTGCTGCCACATTTTGAAACGGACCGGCTCTGGCTGCGGCCGCGCAGCATGGACGATCTGGGCGCCTGTCTGGCGATGGACCGCGATCCCGAGGTCACGCGGTTCATTCCCGGCCCGTGGCACGATCCGCAGGCGCATGAAGCCTTTCTGAGAGAGAGGATAGAAACGTCGTTTGGTGAGGGACTTGGCTATTGGTCGATCTTTCCCAAGGCGCAGCCCGAGCGCTTTGCCGGCTGGATCCTTCTGATCCCCTATGACGGCATCGGCCCGGAGGTCGAGATCGGCTGGCGACTCAACCGGGCGGCCTGGGGCAACGGGTTTGCCCCGGAAGCGGCGCGGCCCGTTGCCGCGCACGCCGTTCATACATTGGGGCTGGAACGGATCGTTGCGGATATCGACCCGGACAACCACGCCTCGTTGCGCGTGGCCGAAAAGGTCGGGATGACATTCGAGGGCGACGGTTTGCACGGGGGCCGCCCGTGCAAGCGCTATGTGTTGACGATTGTGGCGAGCCAGGGCGTGGCCTGACCGGGCGCCTGCGGGCGCCTGAGCGGTCACGCGCGGGACGGTGCGGCGCGTGGCAACGGCAATTCGATCTCGCGCTCGCCGCGCCGGAAGCCGGGCATCCGCCGGGCCTGGCGCAAGGCGTCTTCGATCAGATCCTGCCGGATCAGATCGGCGGGCGTGTCGGCGGGCAGGGCGCTGCGGCAGGCGAAATGCATATGCGTGGGCGTGCCGCCCTGCTTCGGGGTGAGTTCCATCGTCACATGGCCGGAATGGCAGGCGCCGTCAGGTTCATAGCCCAGCCCGGCAATCTCTATATCTGTCACTCGCATATCACACCGGCCTGAAACCATCGCCTGCCCCAAGTCTGGCAGATCATCGTTACCCAATTCCCAACGCGCTGATTGGCCCGGCGCGCGGGATTCCACAAGGGGGATATCTTGCGAACATTCCCCCCCGCCCCCATCTGGATATCGAGGCCCGGACAGGGGTGTGCCGCAGGGCGGGCACCGGCGAAAGCGGGCGCTTGAAAAAGGAGAACGACATGAACTTGGAGAAGTTCACCGAGCGGTCGCGCGGGTTCATTCAGGCCGCACAGACGATCGCGATGCGCGAAAACCATCAGCGGCTCGCGCCCGAGCATGTGCTCAAAGCTCTCATGGACGACGATGAAGGGATGGCCGCCGGCCTCATCCGCAAGGCGGGTGGCGAGCCCAAGCGCGTGGCCGAGGCGGTGGATGCCGCCGTGGCGAAGATTCCGCAGGTGACGGGCGATGGCGGGCAGGTCTATCTCGACTCCGCCACCGGCAAGGTGCTGGACGAGGCCGAGAAGCTCGCCAAGAAGGCGGGCGACAGCTTCGTGCCGGTCGAACGGCTTCTGACGGCGCTGGCGCTGGTGAAGTCGGCCGCGAAGGAGGCGCTGGAGGCGGGGGCCGTGAATGCCCAGAACCTCAACGCCGCGATCAACGATGTGCGCAAGGGGCGCACGGCGGATTCGGCCTCGGCGGAAGACAGCTATGAGGCGCTGAAGAAATATGCCCGCGATCTGACCGAGGCGGCGGAGGAAGGCAAGATCGACCCGATCATCGGGCGCGACGAGGAAATCCGGCGCACTATGCAGGTGCTGAGCCGGCGGACCAAGAACAACCCGGTGCTGATCGGCGAGCCGGGCACGGGCAAGACCGCGATTGCCGAGGGCCTGGCCCTGCGCATCATCAACGGCGACGTGCCCGAGAGCCTGAAGAACAAGAAGCTGATGGCGCTCGATATGGGCGCGCTCATCGCGGGGGCGAAATATCGCGGCGAGTTCGAGGAGCGGCTGAAGGCGGTGCTGAACGAGATCACCGATGCGGCGGGCGAGATCATCCTGTTCATCGACGAGATGCACACGCTCGTGGGCGCCGGCAAGACCGATGGCGCGATGGATGCGGCCAACCTGATCAAGCCGGCGCTGGCGCGCGGCGAGCTGCATTGCGTGGGCGCCACCACGCTGGATGAATACCGCAAATACGTCGAGAAAGACGCGGCGCTGGCCCGCCGGTTCCAGCCGGTGCTGGTGGACGAGCCGACGGTCGAAGACACGATCTCGATCCTGCGGGGCATCAAGGAGAAATACGAGCTGCACCACGGCGTGCGGATCTCCGACTCGGCGTTGGTGGCGGCGGCGACGCTTTCGCACCGCTACATCACCGACCGGTTCCTGCCCGACAAGGCGATCGACCTTGTCGACGAGGCGGCGAGCCGGCTGCGGATGGAGGTGGATTCGAAGCCCGAAGAGCTTGACCAGCTCGACCGGCAGATCCTGCAGATGCAGATCGAGGCCGAGGCGCTGAAGAAGGAGGACGACACCGCGTCGAAGGACCGGCTGCACAAGCTGGAAGCCGAGCTTGCCGATCTGCAGGAGAAATCCTCGGCGATGACGGCCAAGTGGCAGGCCGAGCGCGACAAGCTGGAAGGTGCGCGTGAGTTGAAAGAAAAGCTCGACCGCGCCCGTGCCGATCTGGACGCGGCGAAGCGCGAGGGCAACCTGGCCCGTGCCGGGGAGCTGAGCTACGGGATCATCCCGGAGCTGGAGCGCAAGCTGGCCGAGAGCGAGACGCAGGACGACGATGTGATGGTGGAAGAGGCCGTGCGGCCCGAGCAGATCGCCGCCGTGGTCGAGCGCTGGACGGGGATTCCGACCTCGAAGATGCTCGAAGGCGAGCGCGACAAGCTGTTGCGCATGGAAGACGTGCTGGGCAAGCGCGTGATCGGCCAGCGCCAGGCGGTGACCGCCGTGGCCAATGCCGTGCGCCGCGCCCGGGCCGGGCTGAACGACGAGAACCGGCCGCTCGGCAGCTTCCTGTTCCTCGGGCCGACCGGCGTGGGGAAAACCGAGCTGACCAAGGCGGTGGCCGAGTTCCTGTTCGACGACGACAACGCGATGGTGCGTATCGACATGTCGGAGTTCATGGAGAAGCATTCGGTCGCCCGGCTGATCGGCGCGCCTCCGGGCTATGTCGGCTATGACGAGGGCGGGGTTCTGACCGAAGCCGTCCGCCGCCGGCCCTATCAGGTGGTGCTGTTCGACGAGGTCGAGAAGGCGCATCCGGACGTGTTCAACGTGCTCCTGCAGGTGCTCGACGACGGCGTGCTGACCGATGGTCAGGGCCGCACGGTGGACTTCAAGCAGACGCTCATCGTGCTCACCTCGAACCTCGGCAGCCAGGCGCTGAGCCAGTTGCCGGAGGATGCCGATGCCTCCGTCGCCAAGCGCGATGTGATGGATGCGGTGCGGGCTCATTTCCGGCCCGAATTTCTCAACCGGCTCGACGAGACGATCATCTTCGACCGCCTCACCCGCGCCAATATGGACGGGATCGTGGACATCCAGCTTGGCCGGCTCGCCAAGCGTCTGGCCAAGCGCAATATCACGCTGACGCTGGACGCGGGCGCCAAGACCTGGCTGGCCGATCAGGGCTACGATCCGGTCTATGGCGCGCGGCCGCTCAAGCGGGTGATCCAGCGCAGCCTGCAAGACCCGCTGGCCGAGCTTCTGCTTGCGGGCGACGTGCTTGACGGCGCCACGGTGCCGGTGAGCGCCGGGGCCGATGGGCTGATCATCGGCGAACGCACCGGCAGTTCGCACAAGCCCAAGCCGGACGACGCCGTGCTGCACTGAGCGGGGCGTGACGCGCTGCAAATGAAAAGCCCCGCCGGAGCGATCCGGCGGGGCTCTTTGCCTTTTGGGCTGCGGTCTTATTCCTCGGCGGGAATCATGCCCGCTTCGGTCGCGGCGGCCAGTTCGGCCTCGTCGAGCGCACCGCTGGCATCGGTGTCGGCCTCGGCGAATTGCTCGTCGGTGAAGTCCGGATACATGGCTTGCAGCTCGGCCAGGGTCACCAGCCCGTCGCCGTCCGCGTCAAGCGCGTCCTGAGCGAAGGCAGCGGAGCCGCTGACAAGAAGAATGGCCAGTGCAATGCGTGCGGATTTCATGGATGAAAACTCCAGTTGAGTGTTACGCCGGGCATGCCGGACGCAGGCGGATTTGCGCATATGGGTGGAAAAAGAAAAGCGGGATTTTTTCACCCGCCCGCGCCGTAAGCGCCTTTTTGCCAAGGGGTTGCGCCTGCCCGCCGGATTGCTCCGGCGGGGCGCAGATCGGGCCCTGGCCCCGGTCAGGCGAAGATGAAATCGCCCGCGTCGAGCTGGGCCAGCAGCGTGTTGTCGAGCGTGACCATGTCGCCGCTGTTGAAGGCCACCAGAACATCGTCGCCAATCTGCGATAGCGCCATGTCGGACAGATCGGTAAAGCCGAAGGCGGACACGTCAAGCCGGTCGAGCCCGTCTTCGAAATCCACGATTACATCGGCGCGCGATCCGGCTTCAAAGACGAAGATATCGGCGTCGCCGCCGCCGCTGAGCGTGTCTTCGGCGCTGCCGCCATTGATCCGGTCGCTGCCGCTGCCGCCATAGATCAGGTCCTTGCCGGAGCCGCCGTAAATCGTGTCGTCGCCCGCATCGCCCCAGAGCTTGTCGTTGCCGCCGTCGCCAAAGAGCGTGTCGTTGTCATTGCCGCCATAGACGCGGTCATTATGGGCGCCGCCGTAGATCGTATCGTCGCCGTCTTCACCGAGCAGCAGATCGTTCGAGGCCTCGCCAAAGATGGTGTCGTTCCCCGCGCCGCCCTGAACCTTGTCCTTGCCGTCGCCGGCATGGATCACGTCATCGTCGCCGCCGCCATCGACGAAATCGTCGCCGTTGCCGGCAGTGAGCGTATCGGTGCCGGCATAGCCATAAATCTGGTCGTCGCCATCGCCGGAATCGATGGCATCGGCCCCGTCGGTCAGGCGCAGCACATCGGCCTCGCCGGTGCCGGCGATGACCGGCGGCGCGGCGAAGATGAAATCGCCCGCGTCGAAATCGCCGGTCAGCGCGCCGGTGACGGTGACCTGGCTGGTGCTGTCGAACACGATCAGCACGTCATCGCCGGTTTGCGAGACGGTCATGCCGGAGAGGGCATGGATGCCGAATGCGCTCACGTCGATCCTGTCGGCGCCATCGGCCCAGTCGGTGATCGTGTCGGCGCCGGCGCCCTTCTGGAACCAGAAGATATCCGCGCCGCCACCGCCCGCGAGCAGATCGTTGCCGCGCCCGCCATTGATGAGGTCTGCGCCATTGCCGCCGTCGAGCGTGTCGTCGTCGTCGCCGCCGAGCAGCGTGTCGTCACCCTCGCCACCTTCGAGCGTGTCGAACCCGTTGCCGCCGATCAGCGTATCGGCGCCGAGGCCGCCAAGCAGCAGGTCATCCTTGTTGCCGCCGTCGAGCTGGTCGTCGCCGTCGCCGCCATCGAGGAAATCGTCGGAATTGCCGCCGAACAGAATATCGTTCCCGAGACCGCCAAACAGCCTGTCCTTGCCGTTGCCGCCGTCGAGGTAATCGTTGCCTTCGCCGCCGTCGAGCGTGTCGGAGCCGCAATTGCCATCGAGGTTGTCGTCGCCGTCACCGCCATAGACCCGGTCGGAGCCGTCATCGGCGATGTAGTGGTCGTTGCCGCCGAGCAGATAGACCAGATCGGTCGACTCGCTGCCGACCAGCGCATCGTCGCCCTCGGTGGGCACCAGATTGGCGGTCAGATCGAGCGCGAGCGCATAGTTCACCTCGGCGGTGCTGGCGAGGTCGATGCCGAAATAATAGGTGCCGGTATAGTCGGCGATGAAGGTCAGCTTGACGGTGCCGGTTTCCTGGTTGGCGGTGAAGGACAGGACCGAGCCGGTGGCGCTTTCGCCCGCGAAGGAGACGCTGCCGCTTTGCGTGCCGCCGCCATCCGGCCCGAACATCACCAGATCGGCGAGATCGGAGGAGGCCAGCCCGGTGAGGGTGATCGTATAGGCTTCGCCCGCGATCAGCGCGGCGGAGGCCAGATCGACCTCATCGCCGGGCGAAACGGTGCCGGCGAGCATGTCGCCGGTGGTCAGGCTGTAGACGGTCGATGAATCGTCCGCCGCGTCGAGCGTTTCGGTCAAAAGCGCCATGGTATCTCCCCAAAGGTATCGGTATCGCCGGGCGGACTTCTGGCGGTCCGCCGCCATCATTGGCTGAGGTCTGTTAAGAAAGTGTCACCCGATGCGTGCAGCCGCATCAACGTATTTCGGCCCTTGCCGGGGCAAAAAGACGACGCGCCGGGCCGGAACGTAAACACTCCGGGTGCTGGCGGGAGACTGCCCCAAGTGAGGCAACAATCATCGGGCGGGATGGCCGCCGGTGCGAGAGAATCGGACAGCCGGGCCTTTGTGGCGATCGCAGAAAAAGCCCCGCCGGATCGCTCCGGCGGGGCTGGGTTGGCTGGGAGGCGTGCGGCACCGGCTACATGTCATCCATCGGGATGAGACCGGCCTCGCGTGCGGCGGCGAGTTCGTCGGCGTCAAGCGTGCCGTCGCCATTGGCGTCGGCGGCGTTGAACGTGTCTTCCGTCACATCCGGATATGCCGCGACGAGTTCGTCGAAGGTCACCAGCCCGTCCTCGTCGGCGTCCTGCGCGAACAGGGCGGGGGTGCTGGCGAGCAGAAGGGTGAGAGCAATCGGTGCGGTTTTCATGTGGTACTCCATTCAGGGTTACGAAACGGCGCCGCTCGTGACGGCGCAGTGCCAGTCGGCACCAAAAGGGGCGCGGGCGCACCGGCTGGCGGCGAAACCGGGCAAAATGCGCGCGGGCTTGCGCGTTTGGTGGCTGCGGGCGTGCGGGTTGTGGCGCATCCAAGCGCGGCTTCTTGCCGGTGGCGAAGGCCCACCGAGGCCGGGGCGCCGGCTCGGCGGTCCGCCACCGAAAACCGGCCCGGTGGCCCGGCGGCCTTTTTCTGCCGGTCACAACCGGAATGACACGCCTTTCGCTCTCGTTTGGAATCGCTAGGATGCCCGAAAACCAGCGGGAGGCGCGGCGATGGGCACGATGTTCTGGGTACTGGAGTGGTTGGCTCTGCTGCTTGTCGTGGCGATCGGGCTGATGCTGGCCGCGGCGGCGGTGATGTACGTTGCCGACCGTTTCCAGACAGCCGATGCGGTGCGGCGCAACTATCCGGTGATCGGGCGGTTCAGGAAGCTCTTTACCAATCTCGGCGAGTTCTTCCGGCAATATTTCTTTGCCATGGACCGCGAGGAGATGCCGTTCAACCGGGCGCAGCGCGACTGGATCTACCGCGCCGCCGACGGGCGCGACAATACGGTGGCCTTCGGGTCGACCCGCAACCTGCAGGCGCCGGGCACCACCATCTTCATGAACGCCGCCTTTCCGCCGCTCGGCTTTCAATATGCCCGCACCGAACCGCTGGTGATCGGCCAGACGGCGCGCGAGCCCTATGCCGCGCCCTCGTTCTTCAACATCTCGGGCATGAGCTACGGCGCGATCTCGCGCCCGGCGGTGCGTGCGCTGAGCCATGGCGCGAAGAAGGCGGGCGTGTGGATGAATACCGGCGAGGGCGGGCTTTCGCCGTTCCACCTCGAAGGGGGATGCGACATCGTCTACCAGATCGGCACCGCCAAGTATGGCGTGCGCGGGCCGGACGGGAAGCTTTCCGACGACAAGCTGCGCGAGGTGGCCGCCTATCCGCAGGTGAAGATGTTTGAACTCAAGCTCGCGCAGGGGGCGAAGCCCGGCAAGGGCGGCATTCTGCCCGCGAGCAAGGTGACGGAAGAGATCGCCAAGATCCGGGGCATTCCGGTGGGGGTGGAAAGCGAAAGCCCCAACCGGCATGAGGAGATCGACGATTGGGGCGATCTGCTCGACATGATCGGCCATATCCGCGAGGTCACCGGCCTGCCGGTGGGGTTCAAGATCGTGGTCGGGCGGGTGGATCCGTTTGCCGAGCTGTTCGATCTCATCCTGCATCGCGGCCCGGCCTGCGCGCCGGATTTCATCACCATCGACGGCGGCGAGGGCGGCACCGGCGCCGCGCCGATGCCGCTGATCGACCTGGTGGGGATGCCGATCCGCGAGGCGCTGCCGCGGATCGTCGATCTGCGCGACCAGCGGGGGCTGCATGACCGTATCCGGGTGATCGCCTCGGCCAAGCTGGTCAATCCCGGCGATGTGGCCTGGGCGATTTGCGCCGGCGCCGACTTCGTGACATCGGCGCGCGGCTTCATGTTTTCGCTCGGCTGCATCCAGGCGCTGAAATGCAACCGCAACACCTGCCCCACCGGCATCACCACCCATGATCCGAGGTTGCAGAAGGGCCTCGTGCCCGAGGACAAGGCGGAGAAGGTGGCGCAGTTCGCCACCAGCCTGATCCACGAAGTCGAGACGATTGCCCATAGTGTCGGCGTGGCCGAGCCGCGCCAGATGCGGCGGCGGCATGTGCGGATCGTGCAGAATGACGGGCGCTCGGTGCCGATGAACGAAATCTATCCAAGTTACAGCACGCGCGCAGCAACGTGATCGGGCTTGTTTTGGCCGTCGCGGGCGGGCTTGTTAGGAGAAGGCGAGCATAGAAGGAAAGGCACAATGGGCTATAAGAGCAAACTGAGCTGGGCCGATGTCACCCCGAAGGCGGCCTATCTGAACCGCCGCCAGATCATGGCCGGCGCGGCGGGGCTGGGCCTTGGCACGATCGCCGGGCCGGTGGCGGCGGAGGTTCCGCTCGACCGCGAGCCCAACACGCTGGAGCAGATCACCTCGTACAACAACTATTATGAGTTCGGTGTTCAGAAAGAGGATCCGGCCAGATATGCGCACCGGCTGACCACCGATCCGTGGAGCGTGGTGATCGACGGCATGGTGGACAAGCCCGGCACCTACGATCTGGCCGATCTGCTCGACGGTATGGATATCGAGGAACGGATCTACCGGTTCCGCTGCGTCGAGGCGTGGTCGATGGTGATTCCGTGGAACGGGTTCGAACTGGCGCAGCTTCTTACCAAGGTGGGGGTGCAGCCCTCGGCGAAATACGTCGCCTTCGAAACCGCGCTGCGCCCCGACGAGATGCCCGGCCTGCGCTCGCCGGTGCTGGACTGGCCCTATGTGGAGGGGCTGCGGCTCGACGAGGCGATGCATCCGCTCACCATGATCGCCACCGGCATCTATGGCGAGAGCCTGCTCGGCCAGAACGGCGCGCCGCTGCGGCTGGTGGTGCCGTGGAAATACGGCTTCAAGTCGATCAAGTCGATCGAGCGGATCACGCTCACCGATGAGGAACCGCCGACGAGCTGGAACAAGGCCAACCGGCGCGAATACGGCTTCTATAGTAATGTGAACCCCAACGTCGACCATCCGCGCTGGAGCCAGGCCAGCGAACGGGTGATCGGCGCGGGCTTCTTCGCGCCCCGGATCGACACGCTGATGTTCAACGGCTACGCCGACGAGGTGGCCGGGCTTTACACTGGCATGGACCTCGCGAAGTTCTACTGACATGGCGCTGAAAGACACGATCAACGGCTGGGCGCGCAAGCTGCC
>NZ_BROH01000001.1:695000-979334 GCF_027923545.1 Sinisalibacter aestuarii
AGAGCTGACCGCGTACCTTTTGTATAATGGGTCATCGACTTGGTCTCACGAGCAAGCTTAAGCCGATAGGTGTAGGCGCAGCGAAAGCGAGTCTTAATAGGGCGAATGAGTTCGTGGGATCAGACCCGAAACCGAGTGATCTAGGCATGACCAGGCTGAAGATAAGGTAACACTTATTGGAGGGCCGAACCCACACCTGTTGAAAAAGGTCGGGATGAGTTGTGCCTAGGGGTGAAAGGCCAATCAAACTCGGAGATAGCTGGTTCTCCGCGAAATCTATTTAGGTAGAGCGTCGTACGAATACCCCCGGGGGTAGAGCACTGGATGGGTAATGGGGCCCCACAGGCTTACTGATCCTAACCAAACTCCGAATACCGGGGAGTAATATACGGCAGACACACGGCGGGTGCTAACGTCCGTCGTGAAGAGGGAAACAACCCTGACCTACAGCTAAGGCCCCTAATTCATGGCTAAGTGGGAAAGCAGGTGGGACGACCAAAACAACCAGGAGGTTGGCTTAGAAGCAGCCATCCTTTAAAGATAGCGTAACAGCTCACTGGTCTAATTTAAGTTGTCCTGCGGCGAAGATGTATCGGGGCTCAAGCCATGAGCCGAAGCTTAGGATCGGTACTTCGGTACCGGTGGTAGCGGAGCGTAGTGTGACATAACTCCGTTCCTCTTCTGCACCTTCGGGTGCAATGGAGGATAGGAGTTTTCTGTGAAGCCGGCGCGTGAGCGATCCGGTGGAGAGATCACTAGCGAGAATGATGACATGAGTAGCGACAAACAGGGTGAGAGACCCTGTCGCCGAAAGTCCAAGGGTTCCTGCTTAAAGCTAATCTGAGCAGGGTAAGCCGACCCCTAAGGCGAGGCCGAAAGGCGTAGTCGATGGGAACCAGGTTAATATTCCTGGGCCAGGAGGATGTGACGGATCGCAGGTGTAGTTCAACCTTATCGGATTGGTTGGGCTGCTGAGCGGTTCCTGGAAATAGCCCTCCGTTAGATCGTACCCTAAACCGACACAGGTGGACTGGTAGAGAATACCAAGGCGCTTGAGAGAACGATGTTGAAGGAACTCGGCAAAATACCTCCGTAAGTTCGCGAGAAGGAGGCCCAGTTTCTAGGCAACTAGTGGCTGGGGGCACAAACCAGGGGGTGGCGACTGTTTACTAAAAACACAGGGCTCTGCGAAGTCGCAAGACGACGTATAGGGTCTGACGCCTGCCCGGTGCCGGAAGGTTAAAAGGAGGAGTGCAAGCTCCGAATTGAAGCCCCGGTAAACGGCGGCCGTAACTATAACGGTCCTAAGGTAGCGAAATTCCTTGTCGGGTAAGTTCCGACCTGCACGAATGGCGTAACGACTTCCCCGCTGTCTCCAACATCGACTCAGCGAAATTGAATTGCCTGTCAAGATGCAGGCTTCCCGCGGTTAGACGGAAAGACCCCGTGCACCTTTACTACAGCTTCGCACTGGCATCAGGCACAACATGTGCAGGATAGGTGGTGGGCTTTGAAGCAGGGACGCCAGTCTCTGTGGAGCCTCCCTTGAGATACCACCCTTGTTCTGCTTGATGTCTAACCGCGGTCCGTTATCCGGATCCGGGACCCTGCGTGGTGGGTAGTTTGACTGGGGCGGTCGCCTCCCAAACAGTAACGGAGGCGCGCGAAGGTTGGCTCAGAGCGGTCGGAAATCGCTCGTTGAGTGCAATGGCAGAAGCCAGCCTGACTGCGAGACTGACAAGTCGAGCAGAGTCGAAAGACGGCCATAGTGATCCGGTGGTCCCGCGTGGAAGGGCCATCGCTCAACGGATAAAAGGTACGCCGGGGATAACAGGCTGATGATGCCCAAGAGTCCATATCGACGGCATCGTTTGGCACCTCGATGTCGGCTCATCTCATCCTGGGGCTGGAGCAGGTCCCAAGGGTATGGCTGTTCGCCATTTAAAGAGGTACGTGAGCTGGGTTTAGAACGTCGTGAGACAGTTCGGTCCCTATCTGCCGTGGGTGTAGGATACTTGAGAGGAGTTGCCCCTAGTACGAGAGGACCGGGGTGAACGATCCACTGGTGGACCTGTTGTTGCGCCAGCAGCAGTGCAGGGTAGCTATGATCGGACAGGATAACCGCTGAAGGCATCTAAGCGGGAAGCCCCCCTCAAAACCAGGTATCCCTGAGGGCCGTGGAAGACCACCACGTCGATAGGCCGGAGATGTAAGCATGGTAACATGTTCAGTTGACCGGTACTAATTGCCCGATAGGCTTGATTTGATCCAGTAACAGCCAGGCTGTACTGGTCAGAAGCATACCAACACCAAAGTGTTGACTTGGAACGGTTTCTTTCTTGGTTTGGTGGTCATAGCACGAGTGAAACACCCGATCCCATCCCGAACTCGGCCGTTAAGCACCGTTGCGCCGATGGTACTGCGTCTTAAGACGTGGGAGAGTAGGTCACCGCCAAACCTAGTAAGAAACCGTTTCGTGTATCTCTCTGCGATGCATCCCCAGATCTGCCGATTTCGACACGCCTGGGGGCAATCATTGGCGCGGGGTGGAGCAGCCCGGTAGCTCGTCAGGCTCATAACCTGAAGGTCGCAGGTTCAAATCCTGCCCCCGCAACCAAATTCCAGCGTTATATCAAGCGCTTAATGGCCTCCCGCACGGGGGGCTTTTTGCGTTTGAGCGCCCGTGGAAGCACGGTGGAAGCAAGCGGGGGCGACGTCCCTGATATTGCTTCGCAAATTGCCGCCGGCGATCACAGGTGCTTTCGGGCGCGCCCATTTTTTGCTGAACTCACAGATCGAACACGTCGCCTGCCTGTTGCCGGATCTTCGCGGAGTCGATCGCGCCATCCAGGCGGTGTTCTGAAGTTACGAGGCGCTCGGCTTTGTCGTTCTCGGACCCGTTCGGCTCCAGGTGCATCGCTCAGTCTCGAACATACGGGCGCGAACACCTTCTGCACGACGATCAGGGCCGAACTTCTGCGGCAACGATCCCGGCAAATGCACCGCGGCGCGGAACGGGCGATCCATGAAAACATCAATGGCTGTTACAATCTGCGCCGACGCCAACCGGGTTCGGGAAGGAATAGCCCCTTGGCCTTCGCGTGAAAGGTCGCCTAAATGGGCACGGGGGCCGGACCGCGAACGGGACAGGTCCGACATATATATCGCCGGAGGTCAAGGCACTGAGCGAACTGCCGCACGTGACGCCATCCAAAATGCCCATGAAAGCTTCTTCCCCATCGGCTGAGCCGAAAAGCATCCGCTCGGTTCTGGTCGGCGGTCAGATCATCAAGGCGATGGTGGATGCCGGCGTTCCTGTGGCCCTGAAGGAATTGTCCGCCGCGACCGGGCTGACGCCGGCCCAGGTGCACGGATACCTGACAAGTTTCCGGCGGGTCGGTCTGGCAAGCCAGCACTCGGAAACGTCGCGCTATGAGCTCGGCTCCTATGCGTTGCGGCTGGGGCTTACGCGACTGAATACGGTGCCCTGCTATGCCAATGCGGGGACCTGGTTGTTCGACTTCTCGTCGCGGCTCGACCTGATGGCGATGTTGACGATCTTCACGCCCAAGGGGCCGACGGCGATCAATGTCGTCCATGCGCAGGAACGGCGCATTGATGTGAACATTCGCCTGGGCACGCAGTTTTCCACGGTGGAAACCGCGACGGGCCGCATGTTCATGGCGTTCGACTCGTCGGACGCGGCCAAAGGGCGAGGCGAGGCCGAACTTCATGCGCAAGGCGCTGCCGCGTCGGAGACCGTGCCTGGGCTTGAGGGGAACCTCCGGACCGCGCTGGCCGACGCCCGCGAGAGCCGCGTGCTGGTCGTCAATGGCGCCCTGGTTCCCGGCATCGTGGAGATCGCAACGCCGATTTTCGACGAAGACGGCCAGCTTGCCGCGGTCGCCACCTTTCTCGGTCACGAAGACGATCTGGACGAGGCCCGTCTCGATTCGATCAAGCGCGCGATCACCGCGGACGACACCGCGGCGTCTGACAGGCATGTGCCGGATGTCCCGCTGGGGCCGGGCCAGTGGTTCGATACCGGCTTTGAACCGATGGATGCCGCCCCGGATGTGACGGGCAAGGGCGTGCAGTCGATCGAAACCGCGGCGCGGCTTCTGCAGGCGTTCGTCTATCTTGGGAGGCCGGCGACGCTGAAGGAACTGGCGGCTTCCGTTGGCATCACGCCCGCTCTGGCGCATGCCTATCTGGTCAGCCTGAAGGCGCTCGGGCTGGTCACCCAGGACACGCATTACCGGCTGGGTCCGTTCGCGATGGAGCTGGGGTTGGCTTATCTGCGAAATTTCGATCCGATGGCCGTGGTGCGCGATTGGCTGCCGAAGCTTTCGGAGCGGATCGGGCATACCGTCCTGCTGTCGATCTGGGGGGCCTTCGGGCCGACGGTGATTTCAGTGACCGAAACCGCGCGCGCGGTTCATATGAATACCAAGGTCGGGTCGGTCTACTCGGTGACCGGCACTGCCACCGGGCGCGCCTTTGCTGCGTTCATGCCGCATGACATGACGCGGACATTCCAGCAGGCGGGGCTGCCGAAACTGTTCACCGAGCGCTGTGTCGGGGTTCCTCAGCCCTTTGGCCCTGAAGAACGTGACAAGATCCGCAGACTGGGCTTTGCCACGGTGCCCCGGTCGCTGCGGCCCCGCAACAATGCGATCGCGGCCCCGATATTCGATCTTCTGGGGCAGGTCTTCGCGGTGGTGACGATCATTGGTGATACCCAGCATCTCAGCGTCGAGGACGACAGTCCGGCCGCAGGGATCATGGTGGAAGAGACGCGCGCTCTGTCGCATGAACTGGGTTACATCGCGCCGCACGCACCGATACCGGGCTGAGGCTGCGGGGTTCCGGCGTCGGGCGTTCAGGCGTCGAGGGATTTGGCGCAGCGAAACCCCACATGCGAGGTTGAGGTGTCGATTGGCTGTGGCCAGCGCGCGGCGGGGCGGTATCGGCGGCAGTAGTTTTCCGCGCACAGGTGGGAGCCGCCCTTGAGCACCTTGCGACCGATGGCAAAGTCAGCCTCTGCCGGGTCTATGCTGTCGGCTTCGGTCGCCTTGCCGCGACGGTCGCCGCCGCAGCAGGCGCTGCGCGGTGCCCCGGGGCGTGACGTTGCAAACCAGTCCTCGGTCCATTCCCAGACATTGCCGATCATATCAAACAGGCCATAGCCATTGGCGGGAAAGCTGCGTACCGGGGAGGTACGCTCCCAGCCGTCCTGCAGGGTGTTTTCATAGGGGAACTCGCCCTGCCAGTAATTGGCAAGCATCTGCCCGCCGGGGGCCAGGGTGTCGCCCCATGCGAATTCCTTGCCGTCGAGACCGCCCCGCGCGGCGAATTCCCATTCAGCCTCGGTCGGCAGGCGCTTGCCAACCCATTCGGCATAGGCGCGGGCGTCGGCATAGGTGATGTGTACGACGGGGTGATCCAACAGGTCGTCGATCCCGCTTCCGGGTCCGAGCGGCCGGTTCCAGGCGGCGCCAAGGACCATCTCCCACCATTCGCCCTCGCGAAGCCGCCG
The DNA here is from genome assembly GCF_027923545.1 of Sinisalibacter aestuarii. Lineage (GTDB taxonomy): Bacteria > Pseudomonadota > Alphaproteobacteria > Rhodobacterales > Rhodobacteraceae > Sinisalibacter > Sinisalibacter aestuarii. The sequence continues at coordinate 700,540 of NZ_BROH01000001.1, forward strand.
CGGAAACGGCATTTTATGGAACACCAGCGATCCCGCTTTGGCCATCTCGGGCAAGAGGCCCGGATAATCCGCCGGGTCGGGCGGGATCTCGCAGAAGGTGACGTGGCCGGTGGCGCGCACGAATTCCGCGAACTCGCGGTTCGTGACGGGGGCTTCGTCGATCAGGAAGGATACAACCTCGACCTCGCGCACGGGCCCCTCTTCGGGGTAGTGGGCGTCGGAGCCCATCGAGAAGGTTCCGCCTTCGATTTTGCGCATGTCGGGCCACCTTTCCTGTCCTGGTCAGAATTCGCTCCGGGCGGCATGAAAGGCGCCCCCGAGCCTTGACGGCCTGCCCCGGGAGGGACAGGCATCGTTCATTGGTGCGCCTACTGAATAGCCAGGGCCACCTGCTCCATCGCCGCCCGCTGACCGCTTTCGGTCTCGTCGCACACGGGATCGGCACTCAGGGTGATCTTGTGGATCTTGCCCGAGAACCGGAACGTGCCGCGTCCGCGATAGAGCTCCGACACGCCATAGCCCGCGTTCTTTCCGATGCTCATCTCCGCGCCGCCGAAATAATGCGGGATCGTCCGGGCGATTTCACCCTCGCCGACCAGTTCGCCATTGATCAGCAGACGTCCCTGCCCGGCATTTTCGCCGGTCTTCTCGAACTCGAAGCGCAGGGTGGCGGGGCCGGGTTCAAGCGGGCGGGTGGACTGGACGGTATATTCCGACAGCGAGGCATAGTTGTGCACGTAAGTGGGCTTGCCATCGGTCACGAACAGCGCATAGCCACCATAGCCGTTGCCCAGCGACAGTATCAGGCCCTCGACCGCGCCTTCCGCCGGAATTTCCAGTGCGGCTTCGATCGAATGCGAGCGGTTCTTGAAGTCGATCGCGCCGAACTCGCGGATCGTACCCTCGGACGGATAGAGCACATGATCGCGCCCGGGCCCGTATTGCTCGGATTTGCGGGTGGCCAGCCGTGCGACGCCGCGGTTGTCGAGCGGGAAGACATCGTGCTTCCAGGCCTCCTCGAACCATGTCTCGACCATCTTTTCGACCCGTTCGGGGTATTGCGCGGCCAGATCGTGCCGTTCGGAGAAATCCTCGCGCAGATTGTACAGCTCCCAGGTGTCTTCGGAATAGGGCCGCGTCGGGTCGGACCCGTCCCATGCCAGGCCGATCCGCGGATGGTAGGTGACCAGTTTCCAGCCGTCCTCATAGAGCGCGCGACAGCCGCGAATCTCGTAATATTGCCGGGTATGACCGGAGGGCGCGGAGGCGTCCTTGAGGCAATGGTCAAAGCTGAAGCCCTGAACCGGGCTTTGCTCGATCCCGTTGATGATTGCGGGCGAGTCGACGCCGATCAGGCCCATCAAGGTTGGCATGACGTCGATGGCATGGGCGTATTGCGTGCGAATCTCGCCGCGCGCGCCGAGGCCGTCGGGCCAGAATACGATGCAGGGATCGGCAACACCTCCGGCATGGACTTCCTGCTTCCAGCGCCGGAACGGGGTGTTCCCGGCCCAGGCCCAGCCGTAAGGGTAATGCGGGTTGGTCTCGACCGAGCCGAGCTTGTCGAGCTCGGCGTCGATCGTCTCGGCCGGCTCGCGGATGCCGTTCAGATACCGGACGTTGTTGAACATGCCGTTCTGCCCGCCTTCGGAGCTGGCGCCGTTGTCTGAAACCACGACGAAGATCGTGTTGTTCAGCTGGTCCCGCGCGGCAAGATCGTCGATCAGCCGGCCGATCTGGGCATCGGTATGCTCCAGAAATCCGGCATAGACCTCCATGAGACGGGCGTAGACCCGCTTCTGAGTGTCGTCCAGCGAGTCCCATGCCGGGATCCAGTCAGGGCGCGGGGTCAGTTCCGTGCCCTCGGGCAGAATTCCCATCTCAAGCTGACGCTTATGCACCACCTCGCGCCAGGCGTCCCAGCCAAGGTCGAACTGTCCGCGATACCGGTCGATATATTCCTGCCCGACATGCAGCGGCGTGTGCATCGCGCCCAGCGCAAAATACAGGAAGAAGGGCTTGCCCGGTGCCGCGTTATGCAGGTCGCGGGTGAATTCGATGGCCCGGTCGGCAAGGTCTTCGCTCAGGTGATAGCCTTCCTCCGGGGTCTTCGGCGGCTGGACCTGGTGATTGTCGTAGACGAGATCCGGGTGGTACTGGCTCGTGTCAGACCCATGGAAGCCATAGAACCGCTCGAAGCCGCGGCCCAGCGGCCAGCGCTTTTTGGGTCCGCCATGGTGATGCTCTTCCGATGGGGTGAGGTGCCATTTGCCGACCGCGAAGGTTGCGTAGCCGCGGTCGCGCAGCACTTCGGCAAGCGTGCCGTTTTCCATGGGCATCCGGAAGTCGTAGCCCGGGAACCCCGTTGCCAGCTCGGCGACGGCGCCCATGTGGTTGGAGTGGTGGTTGCGGCCGGTCAGCAGGCACGAGCGCGTTGCCGAGCAAATTCCGGTCGTGTTGAAATGCGTGAGGCGCGTCCCCGCCTCGGCGAGCCGGTCGATATTGGGCGTGCGGATATCCGATCCGTAGCATCCGATCTGCCCGTAACCGACATCGTCCAGCACCACCATCACGACATTGGGCGCACCGTCGGGGGGCGTCGGTTCGGCGGGCCAGCTCGGGGTGCTGTCGCGGTAATCGACGCTGATTCTTTCGTTCCGGTTCTCGCTCATGTCGTCTCCTTTGCCCGGGCGGCCGGGCGGCCCTGTTCCATCCTGAGAGCAGCGCACAGCGCGCGGGCGCCGCGCGGATGTCCGGGGCGGCCTGTCATCGGGTTCGATGCAGTGCCGCCGCTGCGTGTTCATAGGGTCGGAAAGCTAGGGTCGATATTCACCAATGTCAAATAATTTCAATTATGGTGAAGATTGCGGCGCTGTCGCCGGCGGCGCAACTGGCCGCTGCGGGGTGGGCTGAGATGAATTCTAAATTCGATATTGGTAAATTGTTTTGACAGTAGCGAATCATCTGACTATGGATGAGCCATGTCGAGCGGCGATCCGAATCGTTTTTCGATTGCTCGGGCGGTGCCGTGAATCGGCGTGCGCTGCCAGTCGGGGGGCCGCTCGGCCCGGAACGAGGAGGACGGAAACACGTGGTGCCATCAGGGTCTCGCCGAATGGGGCGATACATGGTCTGCCTGGCGGTTTCGTTGCCAATAAACACTGGAATATAAACACTGGAATCAAGCTCTTGGGAGGAGAAAGATGATTCACTCGATCAAGTCACTGCTGAAGGCGACCGTACTGGGGTCCCTGGTCCTTGCGGCACCGGCGATGGCCACAGCCGAAGGGTTTCCGGAGCGGCCCATGTCGCTGATCTTCTTTTTCCCCAGCGGTGGCAGCGGCGATGCCCAGGCACGCGCAGCGGCTCATGGTCTGTCCGAGATCCTTGGCGGCAACATGGTCGTCCGCAACGTCGCTGGCGGCTCGGGCACTGTCGGGTTGGTCGGCATGATGGAAGAGGCGGCTGACGGCTACACGCTGGGCTATCTGCCGGAGGGGCTGGCTACCGTGCAGCCCCTGCGCAACCCGCTGCCCTACACGTTCGAATCCTTCGATCACATCTGCAAGCTGACCTTCATGCCGGTCGCGCTGTTCGGCCGGTCCGACGCGCCCTATACGAACCTTCAGGAACTGGCTGACTATGCCAAGGACCATGAACTGGTCTACGGCCATCCGGGGGTGGGCACGGTGCCGCATCTGGCCATGGAAAGCTTCATGCTGGAGGCCGGGATTCAGGTCCGCAGCGTTCCGTTCAACGGCGACGGTCCCGGCACGGCGGCCCTGCGCGGGGGGCATGTCGACCTCTACGTCGCGGGCAGCCCGGCAACCAACGTTCTGTCGGGTGACGACACCCGCGTTCTGGGCGTTTACGGCAACCAGCGCCTGTCGAATGTTCCGGATGTTCCCACCGCGCCCGAGCAGGGCTATGAGACGACCGCCGGCGTGGCTTTCGGGATTTCCGGCCCGAAGGGCATGGATCCGGAGGTGCGGCAGACGCTGATCGACGCCTGCGGCACGCTCTCTGAATCGCCCGAGTTCATCGAGGTCGTTCACAACCTGACCGCGGTCGTCGACTATGCGGACGGTCAGGGGTTCGAGGACTATCTTCGCGAGCGCGAGGGGGTCTATCGTGACCTCTTGACCACCATGGGTCTGATCGGCGGCTGACCAAAATCACTGCGCATCAGTCCGGCCACGAGGGCCGGGCTGGTGACGTTTACTGAACCGCCCCTTTCTGTTTTGCGACCGAAGAAGGATTTGCCCGTGTTTGAAGCCCCGAAGAGCTGGTCAACCCGAACGATGCTGGCCGCCCGCCTGGAAGGTGTCCGCGGCAAGGTGGTCGTCGAGGAGATGCAAATCCCCGATATCGGCCCCGACGACGCGCTGGTGCGCGTGACGGCCTCGGGTATTTGCCGCAGCGATTGGCATGTGTGGAACGGCGACTGGGGCTGGCTGGGGTTCAAGCTGGAGCCGGGCACCGTTCTGGGCCATGAGATCGGCGGTATTGTCGAAGCTGTCGGTGACAATGTGCGCGGCCTGAAGCCCGGCGACCGGGTGACCGTTCCCTTCAACCTGGCCTGCGGATGCTGCACCCATTGCAGCCGGGGCGAACAGAATCTGTGCGACGACCGCGTTTCGCCGCACCTGATCCCCGGATCCGGCGGCTGGGCGCAATACGTGCGCGCCCCGAATGCATCGCTCAATTGTATTCCGCTGCCGGACGGGGTCGACGAGTTGACCGCCGCCGCGCTGGGGTGCCGCTACATGACCGCGTGGCGCGCCGTCCGGTCGCGCGGGGCCCTGCGGGGCGGCGAGTCCATCGCCGTTTTCGGCTGTGGCGCCGTCGGCCTTGCGGCGATCGAGATCGCCCGGGCGCTGGGCGGACGGGTGATTGCGATTGACATCGACGATGCGAAGCTGGCGCGCGCGCGCGAAATCGGTGCCACGCAGACGCTGAATGTCAGGGGCATGTCGCCCGCCGATACCGGCCTGGCGGTCAAGGCGATCACCGATCGCGGCGCGGGTGTCGACATCGCGCTTGACGCGCTCGGCTCGACCCGGACCGCGAATTCCGCGATCCATGCGCTTCGGCGGGGTGGACGTCTGGCGCAGGTCGGACTGACCTCGCAGGAAGAGCAAGGCAATATTCTTGTCCCGATGGACAAGATCGTTCTCAACGAGCTGGAGATCCTGGGCAGCCTGGGCAACCCGCAAAGCCAGTATGCCGAATTGCTCGGCCTGGTGGCGGCGGGCCGGCTGAACCCGAAACGGCTGGTCAGCCGCGAGGTGTCGCTGAGCGAGGTCGGTTCGGTTCTCGAAGACATGGATCAGTTCAAGACGGACGGATACGTTATCATCACCGACTTCGCCTAGCATCGTACCAACCGGCCAGGAGGCCCACTTGCGGTGTTTCCGCGCCGCTCCGGGCAAGATCAGACTGGGAGCAAACACCCCGTGAAACGCAGTGTGCTGGATATCCTTTACGGGCTTGGAGCGCTCGGCATCGCCGGGTTCTTCTTTTGGGAGACAATAGGTGCCGTTCCGCCGGAAACCTCGGTGGCGGACGATCCCTATTGGTATCCGCGCCTGTTGCTTATCCTGATGGCGGTGCTGGCGCTGGCGATGATCGCGCGCGCGGTCTTCGCGGCAACGGACGAGATCGTCATCGGCCCGCGCTGGCCGGCGCTCCTGGCGGTCGTGATCATTGTCGGTGGCTATGCCGCCCTGTTCACCTGGACCGGCTTTGCCATCAGCACGCTGATTTTCTTTCCGATCTTCGCCTACGGCCTCGGATATCGCAGGATCGTTCCGCTGGCCATCGCGTCGCCGCTGGTCGTCGCGGTCACCTGGTACGCCTTCCATTACGGCCTGGGCATGACCCCGCCGGGCATCGGCCTGCCGTTGCTTCCCTGACGCCAGGAACATCAAGGAAAACGACATGGACATTTTCCTCTCCGCCCTCGCCATGCTGACCGATCCGCTCGTCTTCGGCCTGCTGGTCGCCGGGACGATTGGCGGGATCATCATTGGCGCCTTGCCCGGCCTCGGGTCGATCATGGGGATCACCATGGCGCTGCCGCTGACATTCGTGCTGAGCCCGGCGGCAAGCCTGGGCCTTCTGCTGGGCATCTATTGCGGGTCCGTGTTCGGCGGTGCGATTTCCGCCATTCTGATCAACACGCCCGGCACGCCGCAATCCGCGGCCACGCTGCTGGACGGCTATCCGATGGCCCGCGCCGGAAAGGCAAGCGAGGCCATTGGCTGGGCTACGGTCGCCTCGGCCGCCGGTGGTGTCATCGCAACGCTGATCTTCCTTGTGGCCGCGCCGACATTGGCGAGTTTCGGCCTGATGTTCGGACCGATCGAGTATTTCGCGCTGGGGGTCTTTGCCCTGACCTGCCTTGCCGCCGTATCGCGCGAAAACGTCATCAAGGGGCTTCTGGCGGGTTTGCTCGGCCTCTTCGTCGCGACGGTGGGTCAGGATTCGATCACCGGCGCGCCGCGCTTCAGTTTCGGCAGCTATCAGCTTTATGGCGGGGTCGGCCTGGTGCCCATCCTTGTCGGCCTCTTCGCCTTGTCCGAAGTGTTCGAGCGCATGTCGGAACGGATCGAACACGCGACCTCGATCACCGGCAAGGCAGGGTTCCACCTGCCGGGCCTGAGGGACATGTACCAGCGCAAGTTCGTGTTCCTGAAAGCGTCGATCATCGGCGCCGGGATCGGCATCCTGCCCGGAATTGGCGCCGCCGCCTCGTCGATGGTGGCCTATGCCCAGGCCAAGCGCAGCTCTCCGAACCGCGAGAATTTCGGCAAGGGCGAGCCGGACGGCGTCATCGCCTCGGAAGCCGCCAACAACGCGGTGACGGCCGGGGCGATGATCCCAACCCTGTCGCTGGGTGTGCCCGGCGACCCGATCACCGCCATCATGCTGGGCGCGATGACCATTCAGGGGGTCATTCCGGGGCCGAACTTCTTCGTGAACGAAGCCGATCTCGGCTTTTTCGTTTTCCTGGCGCTGATCGTGTCGAGCCTTGCGCTGATCCCGTTCACGGCGCTATTGTCGCCGCTTGTCGCCAGGCTGATCAAGGCCCCGGAGCCGATCCTTTTCGGCGGCGTGGTGGTCCTGGTGATGATCGGCACGTTCAGCATCAGCTACAACTATCTCGATCTGCTGGTGGCCTTCCTGTCCGGGATCGTGGGCTATGTCTTGCGCCGGAACGGGATTCCGCTGGCCCCCATCGTGATTGGCTTTGTTCTGGGCCCGATGGTCGAAAGCAGCCTGCGGCAAGGCATGATTCTGACGCAGGGCGATTTCTGGGCGTTCTTCAAATCGCCGATCGCCTCGATCCTGTTTGCCGTCACCGCGCTTAGCCTGGTTATGCCGCTGTGGTCGGCGCGCCGCTTGCGCAGAAACGCTCAAACCCAGAACCGGTGAACAGAAACGGCGCGGCGGGCGCGTTGCAACATGCCCACGGCGATCCAGCCGAGAGGGTAGCGATGATGCAATCCCCCGCATGGTGGCTCTCGTGTTTGCCGTTGGAAGATTGCCCGGACGCTAAACCGAATGAAAGGCGCCACGCCAGAACAGCAGCGGGCGGACGTCGAAAACCTGCGCCTCATGTACACGGCCCACCACGATGGTGTGGTCGCCACCTGGCAGCAGGGTTTCGGTTGAGCAGTCGATCCAGGCCTGCGCGCCGGGCAGGAAGGGCGGGCCATCCGGTTCGCCGTGGATATCCAGCGCCTCGAACCGATCAATCATCGGTGTGGCAAAGCGGCGGGCGAGCTCTTCCTGTTCGGCCGACAGGATACTGACGCCAAAGCGTTCCACCGTTGTCATCTGATCGTGTGACCAGGCCTCGCGGCGCAGGCTCCATTGCACCAGCGGCGGGTCGAGCGACAGCGAGGTGAAGGAGGTCGCGGTCACGCCATGAAGGCGGTTATCGGCGCTTCTGATGGTGATCACGCAGACGCCTGCGGGCAGCGATCCCATGACATTCCGATAGGTTTCGGGCGTTACGGGGCCGTCGGTCATCACGCGGGAAAATGACATGTCCATCTGCTCCAGTCTCCGGTGTGAGAGCTTTTGCCGGCGGAGGGGCCGGCTGCAAAGGCATGGTTCGCCGATCAGGCCACCGGGATCGCGCTTGCTTGCGCCGTGGATCTTTCCGGCGCCCCGGCAAGGTCCAGCGCCTTGCGCACCAGGCGATCCGGGTCGGCCGACGGGAGGGTGAAGGTGTTGGAGGCCATTGTCCGCACCGGGTCGCCTGCGTAGTAGCGCTCGTATTGCAGCGCGCGCTGACCAAAGCCTTCGCCCACCAGATCCCAGGCGAGCTTGACCAGCCGTACCCGATCCACCGCTTCCATGCCAGCGCCGAGGTAGTAGCGCTTGGTATCCTGTTCGATCTCCGGAACATGGAAATCGGCGGCACTCGGCATCATCATGAAGCTGCCCGCCGCGATCTTCTGGATGAACTCGACCATCCGGGGATAGGCGCGCGGCAGGAAGGTCCGCAGCGTTTGGAGGGGCGCCAGCGAGGGGCGCAGCGTTCCGATGGGCGTGGCCTCGCACGCGACTTCCGAATGAATGAGGCCGCTTTTCACCATCTCAACCATGCTCAGGGCCTCGCCCAGCATCTCCTGCACATGCAGGAACTGGTCGGCCTTGATGGAGCGCGCCAGTGCCAGGGCGATACCAGCCGAGAATTCCAGTTTGACCAGCGCGCGGGTGTTGGTCTGGTGTGCGGTGTGATTGCGCAGCGCGGATTCCGTATAGAGCGCGTTGGCCAGTTCCACGTCGCGATAGATGTAGACCCGCTCCCAGGGCACGAACACGTTGTCGAAGATCAGAAGCGAGTCGTTTTCCTCGAACCGGGTCGAGAGCGGATGATCGAAGGATGTCCGGGTGCCGGCCAGCGTATAGGGTTCGCGGCAGATCTGGCGCAGACCGGGTGCATCGCAATTGATCGAGAAGGCCAGCGCGTGGTCCTCGTCACCCGGACGCAGGCCGGGGAGGGTATAGATCAGCATCTCGTCGGCCACCGGACCCAGCGTTGCGATCATCCGGGCGCCCGAGATGTAGATGCCCGCATCGCTTTCGCGCACCACACGCATGTGCAGGTCGCCCAGTTCATGCGATGCCTTGGAGCGGTCGTTCTGCGGCGACACCAGCGCGTGCGACAGGAACAGATCCTCATCGCGGACGCGGCGGTAATACTGATCCATGTTCTGACTGAACTTCTGGCCGTGGCGGTCCAGAAGGTCGCGCATTTCCCACAAGGCCAGCAGAGACACGTTCATGAAGTCGGGTGAGCGGCCCATCAGGCCGAAGTTTTCCTCGGCCCAGAGACGATAGGCGGCGCGGCGCGCCTGAAGATCGGACATGCTGGCCGCCGGCTTGAACGCCATGCCGGCGCGCTGGCCGGTATCTTCGGCGACGTAGGTCAGCGTATCGCGGTGCGCCGGATCGCTCTGCATATCGTAGAGATGCGCGATCTGCTCAACCGAGGCGCGGAAGGCGGGATGGGTCGCGACGTCGGTTACCTTCTCGCCCTGGATGAAAACATCGCGCGGCCGGTCGCGAAGGCCCTCGATGAACTGCTTGCCGGTCCTGACTGTCATGATGCACCTGTATATGTGGGTTTCGGTTTCCGAGCGGGCCCGGTGTCGGTGCCGGGGCGCTGTGCGCCGGGAATTCCCGGCATCCTCCCCGACGATGGGAGACAACCTGCGAGTTGAGGGTTGCCCGATCAATTCGTATCGTCCTACCGTTCGGTGAGCGAACATGGGTGAGATGCACGATGCCTTTGACCAGCAAAAATCCTGAAGGCCACGGGCGCGGTGTCGAGGCGCTGGACTCCTATCGCAGCGTCGAGGCGCTGATGCGGGGACTGGAGGTGATCGACGTGCTCAACCGCATGGGGGAGCAGACCATTGCCGGCCTTGCGGCCGCGACGGGACATGACCGGAGCACGCTGTACCGAACCGTCGCCACGCTGGTGCGCGCGGGGTTTGCGAACTTCGATGCCGAAGTGGGCCGCGTTTCTCAGGGGCCGCGGATTGCCGAGATCGCCGCGGCGCTGCGCGCCGAGGAAGCTTATATGAGCAGCGTTCAGACTGTGCTGGACAACATGACCCGGCGCAGCCTGTGGCCGGGAGATTTTGCCCTGATCGAGGGCGGGGACCTGGTGATCAAGGCGTCATCGCATCGGGAAAGCCCGATGACAATCTACCGGCGCCTTGTCGGGCAGAAACGGTCGATCACCCGCTCGGCGCTGGGCCTGTGCATCCTCGCGGCCATGCCCGACGACCAGCGCGCGCAGCTTCTGACGTTGCTGCGCAGGAGCGGCGGACCCGAGGCCGAGGATCTGGCGCAGCAAGCCGTTTTCGCGCAGCGGCTGGAGGCCACGCGACAACAGGGGTTCGGCCTGGCTGTCGGCCTGATCGACCCGCGCATCACCGGCATCGCCCTGCCCGTTCGGCTGCCCGGCGATCGGATCGGGGCGGTGAACCTCGTGGTGTTCTCGCGCGTGGTTCGAAACGCCGCGTCGGCGCGCAAGGTGCTGCCGATCCTGCGATCCTGCCAGCAGGAGCTGGAGGTGGTGTTGCAGACGCGCGTGCCGTCCTAGTTCGGCGGGATACTCTTGCGGGCGAGGTCCAGCGGTCCGCGTCTTGACCGCGTGCTGTTCGACGGGGCGATGCTTCTCCCACGCTGCTGGCGGTCAAGTCGGACCGGGCCAAATTCGTTCCGGCCTATTCGGATATCGGCCTCACCCCCGATGGCGGGACGACCTGGCTTCTGCCACGCCTGATGGGGGAGCGGCGGGCGGCTGAATTTCTTCTGACTGGTCAGGCAATGGGCGCCGGCGACGCCGCGGAGGCCGGACTCATTACACGCGCCGTTCCGCACGATGAGTTGCCGGGCGAGGTGGAGCGGGTCATTGCATCCGTCGCGTCGCGGAAGGGCCGCTCCGGTGGCATCACGCGCCGGTTGATGCATGCGGGGCGAACGGCGGGACTGCGCGATCATCTCGAGGCGGAAGCTGAAAACATTGCCCGCCTCGCGGGTGAAGAGGCTGCGAAGACGTCAATCGCCGCATTTCTGGCCAGGTAGAACGGGTGCCGGGCACCGAGAGAAGGGAAGAGAATTATGGCTGAGGCCTATATCGTCGAGGCGCTACGCACACCGGGGGGACGGCGCAAGGGTGCGCTTTCGGGATGCCATCCGGCCGATCTCGGGGCGGATATCCTGAATGCGCTGGTGTCGCGCACCGGCATCGACCCGAACGCCATCGAGGACGTCATCATGGGATGCGTCACCAAGGCGGGCGAGCAGGGCTTCAATATCGGGCGTAATGCCGTGCTCGCCTCGACCCTGCCGGAGACCGTGCCTGCTGTAACGGTCGATCGTCAGTGCGGGAGTTCGCAGCAGGCGCTCCATTTTGCCGCGCAGGCTGTCATGTCCGGCGCGCAGGATGTCGTGATTGCCGCCGGTGTCGAAAGCATGACCCGCGTGCCGATGTTCGCCGATATGACGGTTCTCGCCAGCGCCGGGATCGGCGAGGGGCCGGTCAGCCCCCGTATTCGAGAGAGGTTCGGGGTCAGTGAATTCAGCCAGTTTACCGGCGCTGAGATGATCGCCGCGAAACACGGGTTTGACCGGGAGACCCTGGACCGCTTCGCGCTGGAAAGCCATCGGCGCGCGGCGGCGGCGACCGAAAGCGGTGCCTTCGAGCGTGAACTGGTGCCGGTGGCGACCGCTCAGGGGCTCCACGCACATGATGAAGGTATACGGTTCGATGCCTCGCTCGATGCGATCGGTGGGGTCGAACCGCTGATCGGCGGCGGCGTGGTGACGGCTGCCAATGCCAGCCAGATCTGCGATGGAGCGTCTGGCGTTCTGGTCGTTGGCGAACGGGCGCTCAGGACCCATGGGCTGACACCGCTTGCGCGCGTGGTCGACATGACCGTCACGGCCGGCGACCCGGTCATCATGCTGGAGGAGCCGATCAACACCACCCGGCGGGTTCTCGACAAGGCCGGTATGACGCTCGGACAGATTGATTTGTTCGAGGTCAACGAGGCCTTTGCGCCGATCCCTCTGGCCTGGCTCAAAGAGCTGGGTGCGGACCCCGCAAAAACCAATGTGAACGGTGGGGCGATTGCGTTGGGGCACCCGCTCGGTGCGTCCGGCACCAAGCTCGTCGCGACGTTGATCCACGCACTTCGCGCACGCGGGCAACGGTATGGGCTCGTCGCAATGTGCGAGGGCGGCGGCACGTCGAACGCGACCGTTCTCGAAGTACTCTAAGGGGGGATCGCATGTCTGACACAGGACAGATGACTGACGAGGAAGCCGTTACCTACCCGCTCGATGTGATCGAACCGCTGAAGGAAAAGGCGTTTGAGGCCGGCCTGTGGAACATGTTCATGCCGGAGCTTGGGGATGATGATCCCGGCACCCGTATGACCAATCTGGAATATGCTCCACTGGCTGTGGAAGTGGAGCGTGTGCTCTGGGCCCCGGAGGCGTTCAATTGCTCCGCGCCAGATACGGGCAACATGGAGATCCTCAAGCGGTTCGCGACGCCCGAGCAGAAAGAACGGAGGCTTGAGCCGTTGATGATGGGCGAGATGAGTTCGGTTGTCGGGCTTACGGAACCCGACACTGCCTCGTTAGACCTGATCAATCTGCCGACGGCGATCCTGAAAGATCGCGAAGATTACGTCATCAATGGTCGCAAACGGTATTCGACCGGCGCCACGCACCCGAACGCCAAACTGGCGATCGTTTTTGGCGTGTCGGAGCGGGTCGTCCATCAACTGGGCATGCCGCATTGTTGTCTGATGCCGAGAGTGGCCCAGAAGCTTGCCGAGAGCTTCCAACGGCACTCCGCCAGAGATCAGGACCGATGCAAAAGAGTGGCGCAGGTCATGAACCCGAAGGCCGTGCGGGTCTGTCTCTTTTTGCGCCAGGCCCAAGGGCGTTCAAATCCGGCATGTGCGAGCCGGTTGAACTGGGCACGAGGTAACTGCCAGTCGCACATTCCTCCATCGCCTTCAGCATGATTAGGGCCTCATTTGACAACGGGATGTGCCTTCGGTTCCTGCCCTTGCTCTTGCGAGGCGGGCGGTTCCAGATGCCTTGCTCCAGATTGAGGACTATCCGAACCTGTCGGACTACGTCCGCGACCTTTATCAGCTACCGGGCCTCGCCGACACCGTAAGCCTGTGGCACATCAAGCAGCACGATTGCGTGAGCCAGTGCATCATAAATCCGATGCAGGTCGTCCGCGGGGCGCGGAGCCGGATTTCGCACGTCTGCATGACCGCAGTCGCTTCGCGCTGCGCAAGGCGGGCTGATGCCCCCCATATCCCCGCATCCGTGCGTCAACGCACAACGGGTGCCACATCATCGCCAATACGAAATCTGCCCTGACGTTCCCATATCGGGGCAAAGAGGAAATAGGAGTGTTCCATGACCTTCAGACCCGTGGTTGCTACCAGCCATGCACAACCTGCAATCGAAGGTGCGGGTGTTCACCTGCATCGCGTCTTCGGATTCGGCGACCCGTCGCTGACCGATCCGTTCCTGATGATGGACGATTTCCGCAATGACGATCCCCGGCTCTACTCCAAGGGCTTTCCGTGGCATCCGCATCGCGGGATCGAGACGATCACCTATGTGCTCGACGGCCAGGTTGAACATGCCGACTCGCTTGGCAATCGCGGCGTGCTTGGTGCGGGGGCGGTGCAGTGGATGACCGCCGGGGCGGGCATCCTGCACCAGGAAATGCCCGCGGGTAACGAAAAGGGCCAGATGCACGGGTTCCAGCTCTGGGCGAACCTGCCCTCGGCGCTGAAGATGACGGCGCCGCGCTATCAGGATATCGCGGGGACTGACATTCCCGTCGAGGGCGATGATGATGGCACGGTGGTCAAGGTCATCACCGGCTCTTTCCGGGGCAAGACCGGGCCGGTGGATGGGATCGCTGCCAGCCCCATGCTGCTCGATGTCTCGGTGCCTGCCGGGCGCCGCAAGGTGCTGCCGGTGGATACCCGCGCCAATGCGCTGGCCTATGTCTTCGCGGGTTCGGGCACGTTCCGCGATGCCAGCGATCCTGTCGGCATCAAGGTCGAGAAGGAGTATCGCGGGCAGGAACTGAACATCCGTGACCAATCCGGCAACCGCACGTTGGTCCGGTTCGGATCGGGAGACGAGATCACGGTGCAGGCGGGCGACGAGGGTATCCGTTTTCTGCTGATGACGGGACGGCCGATCGAGGAACCTGTCGCCTGGCACGGACCCATCGTGATGAACACGCAAACCGAATTGCAGCAGGCGTTCCGTGAACTCAACAACGGCACCTTCATCAAGCACGGCTGAAGGTGCTTCTCCAAACCAAACCCAATCGAAAGGACAAGAACATGGCACAACCAAAAATCGCAATCGTCTTCTATTCTACCTATGGCACCAACCACGCAGTCGCTCAGGCGGCGGCGGACGCAGCCCGCGAAGCAGGTGCCGAGGTTCGTCTGCGCCGCATCCCCGAGACCGCGCCGAAAGAGGTCGTCGAGGGCCAGGAGGCCTGGAAGGCGCAGCTCGAAAAGATGAGCGACATCCCCGAAGTGACTGCAGAGGACATGGACTGGGCCGACGGTTACTTCTTCTCATCGCCCACCCGGTTCGGCGTTACCGCGAGCCAGGTGCGTGCCTTCATCGACACGTTGGGCGGGCTGTGGGGCGCCGGCAAGCTTGCCGACAAGACGTTTACTGCCACCACCAGCGCGCAGAACCCGCATGGTGGGCAGGAGGCCACAATTCTCAGCCTCTACACCACGGCCATGCACTGGGGCGCGATTATCGTCGCACCGGGCTTTACTGACGAGACAATTTTTGCGGCCGGTGGCAATCCCTATGGCTTCTCGACCAATGCCGGTGGTCTGGACGATGCGGGTAAGGCGGCGATCGCCCATCAGGCCCGGCGCCTGGTCGAGATGACGGCAAAGATTGCCAGCTGAGCCGAACCGGTTCCCGGCGCCGCCTCAGCATCGCAGGAGTGGTGCGCGGCAGGTCATCGCTGCGCCTGTTGCGACGGGGGTAGCCATGACGGCCGAAACGGCGATTTCACCTCATGGTGGCCCGCCGCCGTTTTGAGCGGCAAGACAGCAAGGGTGCGCCGACCCTCGATCGTCGACGGGTGACATCATGGCAAAGACCCCCTCTGACGGGGGATCTGATCCAGGACGCAAATGACCTGACGCGCGAGCGATTGTCGCGTGTCAGGTTCTTTTTTTGCAAATTTCGCAGCCGGGTTCGCGAACGACCGCGTGGCCCCGGTCGGGTTTCGTATTGTCGGGGCCATCCCGCCGGATCTGTCCGGCGGCCCCTTCGGGGCGCCAGTGCCGGCAATGTCAGTCGCCTTCGATCATCCGTTCCGGGATCAACGGGCGCAGCCATCGTCCCGCACGCGTCCGGAAGACCGGATTGTGCAGGCACAGGGCGCCCACGAACCCGACGGATACACCCAGCAACGTGTCGATGAACCGCGCCGCGACAAGCGCATCTGTGTCGCCGTGGCCCAGCGTCGGCGCTTCAGCCAACAGGATCGCTACCGGCGTGATGAAGATGACAGCGAAGCCATAGTGCCGGACGATTGCCGTTTCGATCAGAAAAATCAGACCCATGACCATCGTCGCAACAATCCAGCCGTTTTCGACAAACGGCAGCATCCCCCAGGTCAGCAATAGGCCAATCGCCGTGCCGGCAATCCTATGAACCTGCCGGTTCCAGACCGCCCGCAGGGACACACCCTGAATAATGGCCAGACAGCTTATCGGGACCCAGTATGGTTTTTCCAGTGAGAGTGCCTCGGCAAGACTCAGTGACAGGCCGATGAACAGGCCGATGACAATGGAATCGAACCAGACCCTGTTGAACCCGGCAACCGGCGCAGGCGGTATCGCGTCGGCAGGGCGTCTGGCGAGAATGAAGATGCTGTAGATATAGGCGATCAGCAAGGTGTGGATGCAGCCGATTGCCAACAGCCCCGTGCGGAACGGAATATCGCTCCATGCACCGGGGGTGTAAGCGCCGATCGCGCAGGCCATGATGAAGAAAAGACTACCCGGAGGTCCCACACGGTAGTAGCGGCAGATCATGGTCGCGAAGATCGCGACCAGCGTAGTCAGCGGAGCCCTTGCAATGGGCATGACATGTGCGAAGGCACCAAGGGTGAAACAGCAGATCATCCCGAAGCAGAATGCCATCAGGGCGCCCATGCGGTGATGCAAGGGCGTCGCGGGCAGATAGAGAAACACGAACCCGGACAGCGAGACGATCATGCCCTCGGCCATCCTGCCGAACGCCGCGGCGACCAACAGCGGCAGTCCGGCGGCGATGGCTGCGGCGAATGGCATCTGCCAGGGGCGGTCGCTGGAGTTGATCGTGGCAAATTCACGCCATTCCCTTGCAGCAACCTGTCTGATCTTCGCCCAGTTCATCGTCATGTTCCCGACCACACGCAAGGCCATGATACGAATACCGCGGACCAGAAGCGACCGGAGCTTGCAGGTGCTTTCGCCGCGCCGCACCGCCGCTTTCGATATGTGGCGCTATCCCGACGCGGCGTAAGGGGCAACGTCCCTGACCCATAGCTGAGGGTCAACACTCCGGGGCCATCTCCCTGCGGCACAGGCTGACCGTGATGACATGCGGGGGGGCACCGAGCGGTGTTGCGCGAGCGAGGCTCGTCCAGCAACCACATCAGACGTACGACGCAGATTTGCAGCGACCCGGCAGTGCAGGCCAGCACCATTCTGGCCCCAGCCTCGGCGGCATGAGGCAGCACCCGCTCCATCTGCCGCATGCCTGCCATGGATGAAACTCGGCAGGATGGTGCTTGTGGCGGATCGTCCGGCAGACGCGCAAGACACCTCAATGAATGATCTCCACGCCACACGGATCCTTTGTTCTGCTTGGCTCAGATCACGGGCCGCATCAGTGGCACCGACAGAACCAACGCCACCAGTTCCGCCTGCCTTTGCACGCCGGTCTTGGCGAAGATGTTTCGCAGATGAAATGCGACGGTCGTGCCCGAGATCGCCAACCGGTCCGCGATCTGGCTGCGGCGCAGCCCTTCGGCCAGCAAACAAGCCACCTGAGCTTCCATCGGGGTCAGGTTGAACAACTGGCCAAGGGTCGTATTGTCAAGAGAAGGCTGACCATCCGCGCCGCTCAGTATCAGCATGGCGACCGCCTCGTCATGGTGCGCATGCGCCGGCAACGACATCCCGACAACCATGAGATGGCACCCGTCATCCAGGCGCAAGCCCGCCGGCGCTGTCGCGCTATCCGAAATCAACCCGGCGATCAGAGCGGACAGTTTCCGGCCATCCTCGCCGCCGGCGGCGATGCGCTCCCTCAGTGTGATACCGGTCTGCTCGGCCAGGCGCCGAGCGAGAGGATTGGCATGGACCACCCCGCCATTGGCGTCGAGCAGCACCACGCCGATGGCCAGGCGATCGAGCGCGGTCAGGCCGGAACGGTCTCCCGGCATTGCGCGCAGCCGCTGCATCCGGTTCAGGCGCGATTCAACGGTGGCTCGCAGCAGGTCGTAATCAATGGGTTTGGTCAGATAGTCGTCGGCCCCGGCGATGCGCCCGTCGATCACCTGCTGGCGTGAGGACAGGGCGGTCAGGAAGACGAAGGGCACATCGTCGAGATCGGGCCTGGTCCGACGTAGATGGGACATGAAATCCCTTCCGTCCATGCCGGGCATCAGGATGTCGCACAGGATCAGATCGGGGCGCCGGCTTTCCAGAAAGGCCAGCGCCTCGCGTGCATCTGCGGCAGCCGTGACGGCATAGCCGGCCTCGTGCAGTTCAAACGCGATGTCGTCACGCAGAGACGGCTCATCCTCGACACACAGGATCAGCGGCGCGGTCATGCGGAAACCTCCCTGGGCAGATAGAGCGCGGCCGCCAGGCCGCCTCCGGCGCGCGGCATCAGACTTACCTCGCCCCCCTGCATTCGGGCGAGATGGCGCGCAAGTGTCAGCCCCAGCCCGGAGCCAGGCAGGGTTTCGTGCCCGCTACCGCGGTAGAACCTGTCGAAGGCGCGCGCGATCTCTTCGGCCGACATGCCCCTCCCCCGGTCCTCGACCCGACAGACGATGTGAGTCGGCGACTGCGAAACCTCGACATCGACGCGGCAATCCAACGGCGAGTACAGAAGCGCATTGCAGAACAGGTTGGACAGGATTTCGCCGGTCAGCGCCGGATCGCAGAGCGCGACCATCGGCGCCGCCTGCGCCTGCTGCCGGATGCGGGAGGGGTCGCGATCCTGTGCCGTTACCACGAGGTCGTCAATGACCGAGGTCACCAGATCACGCAGGTCATGAGCACTCAGATGGGGAAGAACCGCGTCACGTTCCAGCCGTGACATCATCAGGGCGGTATCCGTCAGCTTCACAAGCCGCGCAACCGCCTCGCGCGAGACGGCCACCTTTTCCGAAACCAATTCCGGCGAAACCGGGCCACCGCGCCGGGTCAGGCGGTGCATGGCGCTGTCGATCACTGCCAGCGGCGTGCGGAGTTGATGGGCAATCAGATCGGCGAAGCGGCGGTTGTTCTCGGAGGTTTCGCGCTCGCGTTCCAGATCGCCGGCCAGCTTTTCAGCCCGGAGGCGATCCAGCCGCCCCCTCATCAACCGCCTCTCGCGATCGATCAGGATTGCGGCTAACCCCAATCCTGCCAATGCGGCCCCCAAGACCGACACCAGCGCGAGGCGGTGCAAACGTCCCAGACGGTCCAGCCGCTCAGCCTGAATCTGCCATTCGTAGGACATTACCAGACTGGCCTTGCCCCGCAGGGCTGCGACCAGCGCCGTAACATGTGCCCGCAGCGCGGCCGGATCAGCCCCTTGCATGGGGTCAAGCGCCAGCAGGCCGCTGCGCCAACCTGCAAGCGTTTCGGAGATTCCCGCGTTTTCGAGAAAGCGGCGTTGTGGCCCCTCTTCCAGCAGTGTCAGTCGGGAAAGCAAGACATCAAAGCGGGTCTGGATCTGTTGCGGCGGCATCTCGTCAGAAAGCGCGAGCGCGAGGTTCATTGCTTCGATCTGCGCCTGTCCAAAAACCCAGATCATGTTTTCAGTGGCGTCGATCCGCATCTGACGTTCCAGCTGAACCAGCTGCCACGCCGCGAGCCCCAGAAGACCCAGACAGATCAGCACCAGGCCGCCAAGCCCCAGGTATCGTATCCACTCCTGGCGGGTGGTCATTGCACATGCAGTGCGACAAGCTGCCAGACCCATCGCATGTCATAGCGGATATCGGCCAGGACGCTGTGATCGTCGCGAGGATAAACGATCCAGACCGGGCCCTTGTCACGCGGGGTCAGAGGCACACCATCCATGTAAAGTGCTGCCAGAACATCAAAACGGTGAAAATCCTCGATCGGGATATCGACGACATAGTCGTTCAATGCCGTGGCGCGCACATGACTTCCCTCGGCCCCGGCGCGGGCAAGGATGTCGCGCATCAGCACGCCGCGAAACTCTGGCTGGTGATCTGTAACGCTGGTCGATGTGGCAAGCTCATGCCAGTCCATCGCATCGAAATCCGCGCGCGTCAGGTCCACCCTGCCATCCGTGACCGCCCCGGTCAGGGTCAGCAGGACACTCTCGGCGACCGCCGGCATGGAGCTGAGCAAAAGCGCCGCAATCAGCGCGATTCGAGCGATACGATGCCGCAAAATCATAACCACAACCTGACCTGAAAACCCAATTCCAAGGCGACCTTAGCACAAAATACCGGACGTTCCCCGTTCAAACGAACGGGGCCGCCGGTCTTCCGCAAAGATATACTCGGGATCAAACAACAGGAGGAACGGCGCTTGTCCATTTTCTCGACCATGTACAGGCCAGGCGGCGCCCTTCTGATCGGCCTGCTGGCGCTGCCGGCGCTGGCCGACGAACCGGGCGGGCTGGTTACCGGCAGTTTTGGCGATCAGCCGCTGGAGCTCACCGTTGCCCCCGAATTGTCCGGCGCAACGATCATCGGCAACTACGCCGATGCGTCGCTCCTTGCCGCGCTGATGGAGGGCGAGCAGGGGCCGGTCAACCTGGATCTGACGATCAATGGCGAATTGCCTGCGCCCGGCGAAATGGCGCTGACGATCACCTTCGCCCGCGACATGGGGCGGAACTGGACCGGCGATCAGGACAGCCTGACGCTGACACTGGACGAATTCGCGCCGGGCGACGGGATCGTCGCCATGAGGGGCACGCTCACCGGACAGGTCAGCGGCGGCCCCGCATCCGAAACCCGACCCGTCACTTTCAGCTTCGACACCCGGCTTGAAGAGCTTGACTAAGATGACAGGCGCCACCCTTGCCCGAACTGCGGCCCTGCTGATCGCCACGGCAATGCCAGCATTGGCCAATGAGCCGGCCAAGGAGCCGCCCAACCCGGTCTGCCACGCCGACATTCACCGCGCGGGAAATTTCGATCTGCGCCAGATAGGTCCGCTGATCGCGGGAACATGGACCGAATCCGCCATCGGAACGAGTGTGGCGATAGGCGTTCAGAGGAGCACCTTCGAGATCATTTATGACCGGAGCCGCAACCGATTGTATCTGGGTCAGGACGGCATTCGGAGCGAACTGGTGCCGGTTCGGCGTGGCAACAAGCCGCTGCGTTATGATTTCGTGCGCGGCGAAGCTATGGACCCGAAGTTTTATATGTTGACTTCAACGGGTTCCGAGCCCCCCGCCGAGCCCTTCGAATGGGCTTTGGTTCAGGATTGCCAGATCGCGTCGGCGCCGCAATTCGAATGGCAGTTCGGCACCGGCGCACAGCGCTCCGACGGGATCATCAGCTTCTTCTCGGCTACCGAAGCGATGGGGACGAAACGCAATTCGGCGCAGGGCGTCCGCGAACAGTTGATAAGCCGGTAGGATAGGCGATGAAGGTGCTTCTCTCACTTGTCCTGTGCTTCGGCATCGTGGCCCCTGCCGGCGCATTGGAGGCAATCGGCGAGATCAGGGCAAACCTGGACGATGAAGAACTGAACTGGCAGGTGCTGCGTCAGGATGACGGCTCGGCGATGGTGCAGATCACCGATATCGGCCCGCTGACCATGATCGACCTGCATGCGCTTGGCGACGGCAGCATTTCCATTGGCCTGATCTTTCATGGCAAGCCTTCGCGCGATACGTCACCCGCCGGTCTGACCATCGACATGCGACCGGATCGCGGGGCGATGGCGGGCACCGTCTGGGAAAGCGAGGATGAGCCGCCCCGGATGCAGATCGACCTTCTGGAGCTTGCGGGCGAAGGCCGGATCCGGGCCGATTTCTCGGCGGTACTGTGCCGCCGGGATGCCGCTGACGATTGTCGAAACATCCAGGGGCGGATCGACAGCTCGCTGGGTGCCACGCCATGACACTCGCCGGGTTTCTGGCCGATCCGCTGCGCGTAACGCATGTTTCCGACAACCTGCTGGAGATCGAAAACCGACCGATCCGGCGGGCGGCGATCGCCGTGGCGGTGATACTGGTGGCAATCGCGGCGGGCCTCGCGGCCATCGCGGACGGCGCCACCGGCACCGGCATCATCCTGCTGGCCATGGTGGGGCTCATCGGCTGGCTCTACCTGCATGAACTGGTGCAACTGACACAGTTGCGCCTGGATCGCGATGCGGGGCTTGCCCGGCTGCGGGTGACGACGCTGCGCGGGCGCCGCGAAGAGACATGCGCCCTCGCGGACCTGCACAGGGTGGAAAGCGTCGCGCATTACGGAACGGCAGCAGGAAACGACGAGACCCGGCTGGTGCTGGTATGCGGATCGGGACCGGAGCGGCGCGAGATCGTCATGCCGATGTCCCGCCCGGATCCCGAAGAGGTGGCGCATCTGACAGGCGTGGTCAATGGCTGGCTGTCCCGCCGCGAACAGGGAGTCTCGTCATGAGCATCGAGACGAACACGCCAGATCTGCTGGAACTGGAGCTGGGGATACCACGCTTCATCCTGTGGTTCGTCATGCTGCCCGTTCTGCCGGTCACGCTGATCGGGCTGGCCAATCTGATCGGCGGCGAGTTCATGACCGCGCTGGTGCTGCTGGTCGGGCTGAACGGCGCCTTTGTCGCCGGGTACATCGCCTTATCCGAGCGCACACGGCTGAAGCTGGACGCTCGATCCGGGCAAGTCAGCATCACCCGAATATCGCGCCTCGGCATGCGCCAGCGGGACTATCCGCTGGAGACGCTCGACAGTGCCGAACTGGACCGCAGCCATTCTCACGACCGGCGTGAGGGCCGCTCTACCTCGAAGGTGGTTCTGGTCTTTCGCAACACCCGGCCGGCGACACGAGTTCCGCTGTCGCGCTGGGGCGTTTCGGGCGATGGGCCCGCGCTGATCGCCAATGACATCAACGCCTGGCTGCGAGGTTACTTCGGGGACGAAACGAGCGCCCCCGCCCATCACCTCTCAAGCTGATCTACACCCGAAAGGAAACCGGAGCTTTGTGGGATTTCAATATAGGACAAGCGTTCAGCCTGATGATGCGGACGCTGCCTTTCGTGCTCTTGCGGGCAGTGGTCTATTTCGGGATCGCGCTGGCCTATATCCTTGCGACCGGCGCCGGCATCGGCATTGGCTGGGGCGTCGGCGCCTTCGGGGATGCCGACTTTCGCGCGGCCTCGATGACCTGGGGCGGAATCGCGGGCTTCGGCCTGACCGGCGCGGTGATGTACTGGCTGCGCGAGTATATCCTCTACGTCGTCAAGGCGGGTCATGTCGCGGTTTTGGTCGAGCTGATCGACGGCAAACCCTTGCCGCAGGGGCGCGGCCAGATCACCCATGCCACGGCCGAGGTGAAGGAACGGTTCGGTCAGGCGTCGCTGCTCTTCGCGCTGGACCAGCTGGTCAAGGGGGTGATCCGTGCCATTACAGGGCTGGTGCGCGGCATTCTGACCATCCTGCCGATCCCCTATCTCCGGCAGTTGATGGGCGTCGTCCAGGCATTCCTGCGCATGGCGGTCGGGTTCATCGACGAGGTGATCCTCGCTCATGCGATCCGCACCCGCTCGACGGATGCCTGGGGATCGGCGCGTGAGGCGCTGGTGCTCTACGGCCAGAACTGGAAAGTAATGCTGCGCAACGCCGCCTGGCTGACGCTTTTTACCTACGGCCTCGCCTTTCTGATCTTCCTCGTGATGCTCGCCCCGGCTGCGGCACTGGTCTACGCCATCCCCGGCGCCTGGTCGGCGGGCGGCTTCGTCTTCGCGCTTCTGTTCGCATGGAGCGTCAAGGCGGCCTTCCTGGAACCCTTCGCCGTCGCCTGCCTGATGCAGGTCTATTTCAAAACGACCGACGGCCAGCAGCCGGACCCGGAATGGGATGCGCGGCTGGAGCAGATGTCGTCGCATTTCCGCAAGCTGAAAGAACGCGCGGGCGCCCGCTTGGGAAGCGCGCAGAACGGAGAACCGGTATGAAACCTCTTGTGACTGCCGGGCTGGCCGCCCTGACCTGCTGCATCGCGGCGCCGACACTCGCCCAGGAGCGCCCGAATACGATCCTTGTCCTGGATGCATCAGGGTCGATGTGGGGCCAGATCGACGGGGTGAACAAGATCACCATCGCCCGCGAGGTGGTGGCCAGCATCCTGTCGGATTTCCCCACCGACCAGCACCTCGGGTTCGTCACCTATGGCCATCGTGAACGCGGGCAATGCACGGATATCGAGACGATTGTGGCCCCGGCGCCGGGCACCGCCGACGAGATCACCCGCATCGTCAACGAACTGAATCCGCGCGGCATGACCCCGATGTCCGATGCCGTCATCGCCGCCGCCCAGGCGCTGCGCCATACCGAACAGGCGGCGACCGTGATCCTCGTCTCGGACGGCATCGAAACCTGCAACCCCGATCCCTGCGCCGCCGCCCGCGCGCTTGAGGCGGCTGGCGTGGATTTCACCGCCCATGTCATCGGCTTCGACGTCAGCGGCGAGGCCGAGGCGCTGATGCAGATGCAATGTATCTCCGAGGAGACCGGCGGCAGATTCCTGACCGCCGACAATGCCCGCGAACTGACCGACGCGCTGCGCGAAGTCACCGCCGCGCCCGCGTCTGCAACCTTAACCTTCACCGCAAACCTTGGTGGCGAGGGGATCGGCGACGCCACCGTCTGGGACCAACCATCAACGCCGCCGAACCTCCCCCTTCTGGGCGGCGAGGTGATCTGGGAAATCTCGGACACCGGGTTCAACAGGGTGCGGACGGGCACCGCAAATCCCTTCACCGCCGATCTGCCGTTCGGCGATTATATCGTGACGGTCCATTCGACGGCTCAGGACGACGTCTCGCAGACCGAAATCAGTCTGGCATCGGACAGCGCGCGCAATGTCCACGCGATCTTCCCGCCCATCGCGCCGGAGCAGCCCGCTGCACAGGTATTCGCTCCGGCGCAGGCCGTTGTCGGGTCCGCGTTCAGGGTGACCTGGGAAGGCGAGGACCTCCATCCGCGCGACTACGTCACCATCGTGCCCGCCGAAGCAGAGGACGGGATCTATGGCGACTACGACCGGCTCGAGGACCACACCGAGGGCGAGTTGCGTGCTCCGGCCGAACCGGGCCTCTACGAGGTACGCCTGCAACTCGACGCGGGCGACCGCGTTCTTGCCCGCACCCCGATCGAGGTGGTCGATGCAAACGTCACCGTGTCGGTCCCCGCGCAGGTCGTGGTCGGTTCGGCTTTCCCTGTGACCTGGCAGGCCGAGGGGCTGCACCCGCGCGATTACGTCACCATCGTTCCTGCCGGGGCCGAGGACGGCGCCCATGGCGATTATGACCGCATGGAAGGCCGCACCGATGGCGAACTGCGCGCCCCAGCCGAACCCGGTCTATACGAGGTGCGCCTGCAACTCGACGCCAGCGGCCGGGTTCTCGCCCGCGCTCCCGTCGAGGTGGTCGATGCCGACGTCTCCATATCCGCGCCGGCGCAGGTCGTCGTCGGGTCGGCATTCAGGGTGACCTGGCAGGCCGAGGGGCTGCACCCGCGCGACTACGTCACCATCGTTCCTGCCGGGGCCGAGGACGGCGCCCATGGCGACTACGACCGCATGGAAGGCCGCACCGATGGCGAACTGCGCGCCCCGGCCGAACCCGGTTTATACGAGGTACGCCTGCAACTCGACGCCAGCGGCCGGGTTCTCGCCCGCGCTCCCATCGAGGTGGTCGATGCCGACGTCTCCATATCCGCGCCGGCGCAGGTCGTCGTCGGGTCGGCATTCAAGGTGAGCTGGGATGCCGAGGGGCTGCACCCGCGCGATTACGTCACCATCGTTCCTGCCGGGGCCGAGGACGGCGCCCATGGCGATTACGACCGCATGGAAGGCCGCACCGATGGCGAACTGCGCGCCCCAGCCGAACCCGGTCTATACGAGGTACGCCTGCAACTCGACGCCAGCGGCCGGGTTCTCGCCCGCGCTCCGGTCGAGGTGGTCGAGGGCAATGTCTCGCTCAACGGGCCCGACAGGGTGCGGGCCGGAACGGAAATCACCGTATCGTGGGCCGGCACCATCCATCCGCGTGACTACATAGCCATTGTTCCCGTCGGCACGCCCGACGGCGAGCAGGACGGCTACCGCCGCGTCGGCGACACCGAAGAAACGGCCACGTTGACCGCCCCAGCCGAGCCGGGCGCCTACGAGATCCGCTACCATCTCGATCACGGCAACCGGGTCATGGCACGCCGCCCGATCGAGGTTCTGGCGGCGGATGCGCCGATGGACGAGGGCGCCGGGCTCGTGGTCCCTGGCACAGCGAGGCCGGGCGAAGTCGTCACGGTCTCATGGACAATCGAACCTGGCGATACCGACCGGCGTGTGGCGCTGGCACGAGCTGACGCACCCGACTTTACCTGGATTGCAGCCCATCGCGTGGGCGACGAAACCGAAACGGCATTCAAGCTCCCGGACGAGCCGGGACAATACGAAGTGCGGTTTCTCGACCTTCAACGCCAGAGCGTTCTCGGACGCGCGATGATCACGCTCGGCGAATGATCTGCGACAATTACAATCAATCGGGAGTACTCACGACCATGCTCAGAATAGCCATCACCGCATGTGGCTTCCTGGCCCTTGCCGCACCCGTCCTGGCAGCGGAACCGGGGGGAGCGGCATCAGGGACGATCGCAGGCGAAGAGATTGAACTGTCGGTCTGGACAGAGCAGTCCGACTTCACATCTTCAAGTTTTTCAATCTATTTTTGGGCACCGGCACTGAGAGAGCGCGGTCTGGGCAGCTTGTCCCTCGGCGCAGAGTGGCTCGGCGATCTCGACGGTGACTTCTTTTCCGCGGAAATCGACGTCCCGATTCTCGAGACCGATCCGTATCGCATTTACCGTGCGGACCTGGATGATGAACTCTCCCTGACAATCACGAGCGCCTCATACCAAGGCGGTATGCTGGCGATCGCGGGCCAGGTGGAAGGTGTTCTAACCAGTATGGACCGGATGGCCCTTCGCAATCCTGACCCCGACGACACTCTCAGTGTCAACCTGACATTCGAAGCAGTACTGAGCGAGTTGCAGTGAGGATCGCGGCGTTTTCCCTGATCGCAATCTGCCTGTCCGCGCCTGTGCTGGCCGATCAGGCGGGTGGGAATATGAAGGGGTTTCTGGAAGAGACACCTGTTTCATGGCGCATCGACGCCGACCGGTCGGAATACCATTTCGAGAGCGAAGGCATCGGCTCTCTGCGGATTCTTGCCGAACCGCAGGAGGTCCCATCGGGCATCGGTTCCATCCGGTTGCTGGTGATGGTGGCCGAGGGAACCACAAGTCTTCTCGAACTGAGGATCGAGGACGAAGGCGGACATTCCGTTCTTGGACTGTCAAGCGATGCAGGCGGGCAGGTGATGCTCGACATCGACCGCGCCAAGGACGGTACACTTTACGTCACCGGCGTTATGGAGGCTGACCTGACGGCATACCCGAAGTCCGGCCGAACTGACGGCGAACGACAAACGCTGGTTCTGGATGTGGATGGAGGCCGGATCACGGCCACCGGCCACTAGCGTTCTGCGGCAGGGAGGAACAATCCAATGAGACCCGTCATCGTTTTGACAGCCATTTTGTCCTGCGCTGCCGTTCCCGCACTGGCGCAGCGCGCGGGCGACAGCTCCGACCTTTGCGGAACGTCCTCGCCGGCAACGTGGCAGGGCCTGCGGGAACAATTCGTGGGTGACTGGCGCGTTGACCACCTGTCCGGCTACGTCCTTTCCGGCAGGATGGTCATCCCCATGGAGCCTTCCCCCCAGTCAGAGACCATGTCGATTTGGGTGCTGGGCGAGGATCTGCTGCTCGACCATCCGGAGATGACCGAGCCGATGGTTCTCACCCTTGCCGAAGAAGGCCGTTGGGTGACCGAGGCCGACCATCCCGAGATCCCCGAGCCGGCTCTGACGCCGGACGAAGCCGTGCTGGCATGGGCCGGAGACTGCGATCAGGAGGATCTGCCCCGCCTCATCGGTCAAAGCCACGTGGCCATGGCAGGCTCGGTCATGGACATGACGCTGCGCATGTTGCCGGTCGACATGGACACGATCTACGCCATCCTTGAGATCGAGGGCGCGGCCCAGGGCCAGTATGCCGTCGCGCGGCGCGTGGTCTGGCTGAACCGGGCCGGCGAATAGGAGCCGACGATGAAAACGCTACGTGCCGGCCTGTTCGTGACGCTGCTGCTTCCCGTCGCCGCCCTGGCCCAACCAACGTCCACCCTTACGGGCTGCCCGGCGGAACGTGCCGTCTACACGATGGCAACCGAAGGCAACGACCATGTCGTCCACCTGATTCCGGCGCAGACCCGGGCCGGCTGGTCGTCGGACCTTTATCTTCGTCTGACCACTCCGCAGCGCGACTATTGGTTCGTGTTCGGCGTCTCCGCGTCGCAGGGGAACATGACGCTCCTTCCTGTCGGCGATCCCTATGCTCCTGAAGCCCGCGTTGGCGGCCCTGCAAACCTGATCGAAGCATTTCGGTCCCGCTCGCCGGATGCATTTCCTGGCGAACTGCCGTCGCTGCTGCGATTCTACGTGCTGGATGCGGAACTGGGCTTCACACCGGCGCAGCCGCAGCAGGGCCAACCCGCACCTGCCTTTCTGCTGATGCCGGAACTGAACACGGCGCTCTGGTATCACCTGCCGGCACTGACCGACGACCCGTCGGCCGAACGCGATCCGATGCCCCGGGGTATCTTCCGGCTGACGGAGTGTCTCGACACCACCCCGCCCGCCGCCTTTCCGTGATGCTGAACGTGAACGGAGTTGCCTGTTTCAGAGGGTTGCAGGGGTAGGCTCCCATTCAGACGAACGGGGTGGAACGCCCACGCCCGCCGCACTGATGCGCGAAAACCGGAGGATATTGTTCCACCTGTTCCCGATACGCATGGCCTGACCATGGGCCTTGTCACTGCCCTGTTCGTGCATTCTGCTGCATTCTTCTGAGCAAAGCCCGCCCGCATGCGGCAGAAGAGGAGCCTCGAATGGGCGGGCGCCCGGACGCATTTCACGTCGTCGGAGGTGTCACTACCCGCAGGGACTTGCCCGTCGCAGCCGTTGTCGGCCAGCGCGACCGGGTTCCTGGCACAGAAGGCTTTGCCGCGACTCGGCACCGATGTCGCCGGAAGCGACCGGGCGGTCGCTTGTCTCTCAGGTGCGGACCGGTGTCGGGCAGAACCCGGAGCCGGGAGACAGGCGAGGTCTCCGAGGGACAACGGGACAGGTCGCAGACAAGATCGTGTTTTGCAGAATGGATGGGAAAGACCGGCTCATTTGTTCGGAGCCGCAGCCGCAGGGCACATCCGTCGACCTGAACGACGAAATTCCTCCGCTCGACCGGAGCGTTCGCCATCGGCACAGCCGGATCCGGTAGTAGTGGCAACGGCACCCGCCCATTGCATTGACCAAAGTCATTGCTCTTTCCGGGCGATATGCCAGAGTGTGCGATCAAGGAAGAGACGGCATGGTATTTTCGATCTCCTTTCTCGGCCGCCGTGCCGCAGGTAACGACGGATCGTCCGGCGTGTTTTCCCGACCACCCATCCTTCCCGGGGCAAAAGTGTTGCAGGTGCCCAAAGCCGCACCCGTGACGATGACTCGTCCAGTCCCACAAGAAGAGGCTGCGTAGTGACATGACCGATCCTCAGATCCCGGTTGATCTCCTGCAGTGGGGTCTTGCGCTGTTGCCGATTGCCGTTCTGATGGTGCTAATGGTCGCGCTGCGCTGGACGGCGCCTCAGGCCGGCGCGTTCGGGATGTTCGCCGCTGCCGGCATATCTCTCCTTGCGTTCCGGACACCCCTGGAAACCCTCGCGGTTGGCGGGGCCAAGGGCGTTTGGGATGCTCTGTTCATTCTCTATGTCGTCTGGCCCGCGCTGCTTCTCTATCAGGTTACGGATCAGGCCGGTGGGTATGAGGCGCTACGTCGGGGGATCACAAGATTCAGCAACAACGAGCTTTTCGTCGTGCTGGCCCTTGGCTGGGTGTTTTCCTCGTTCCTGCAGGGCATCGCGGGCTTCGGCACGCCGATCGCCGTGGTCGCGCCCCTGCTGGTGGCCTTCGGGGTGCGGCCGATCTACGCCGTGGCCATCCCCATCATCGCTCATGTCTGGGCCAAGTTCTTCGGTACGCTGGCGGTGGGCTGGCTTGCCACGCTTCAGGTCGTCGATCTGGCCGACGAGGCTGAGGTGGCGTTTCAGACCGGTCTGCTTTTGATCATTCCGGTGGTTCTTGGCGGCTTCACCGTTGTCTGGATGTATGGGCGCGGGCCAGCGCTGCGCCATGCCTGGCCGCTGGTCCTGATCATCGCGGCGATTCACGGCGGCGGCCAGGCAGTGATGACGCTTGTCGATCCGGTATTGTCAACGTTCATTCCCGCCACGCTGGCCTTGCTCGCGCTTTATCCTCTGTCGCGCTGGAAGCGGTATGCGGACCTGCCCGACACGATCACCGACCGGCCGGCCATGCGCACAGTGCGCGCGCACGGTGCTGTCGAGGCCGCTGCGCCGATGAGTTTTGCGATGTCGTTCCTGCCCTACATCTTGCTGACCGGGCTGACCATCGGGGCGCTGGTGATCGAGCCCCTCAATGCCGTGCTTGGCCGGTTCAGCGTCGGCCTTCCGTTCCCGGAGGCGACAACGGGATACGGCGTCGTGCGGGCGGCGGCGGAGCCTTATTCGCCCATTGCGCCACTGACCCACCCCGGCACCTTTCTGATCCTCACATCCGTTGTGACCTGGATGATCTACCGCGCGCGCGGATACTACGCGGCGCAGGCGTTGCCCGAGGGCGGTGAGGCCGGCGAGCGTTCCGTGATGCGCGCGCTCCTGGCAGATGCCATCCCCGCCTCGGTGCCGGTGATCGCCTTTTTGGCGATGGCGCAGATCATGAACCATTCGGGTCAGAATGACGTGCTGGCGCTGGGGATCGCGGCGGTGGCCCCGGCGATGGCATTCGCCTTCCTGTCTGGCAGTATCGGGGCATTGGGGGCCTTCATGACGTCCAGCAGCACATCGTCGAATGTGCTGTTCTCGGATCTGCAACATTCGGTTGCTGAGCTGAAATCCCTGCCCGAAGCCGGCATCATTGCGGCGCAATCGGCGGGCGGAGCCATCGGCAACGCCATTGCCCCCGCCAACGTTGTGCTGGGGGCCAGCACCGCGGGCATTGCAGGACAGGAGGGGGCGATCATCCGCAAGACGCTGCCCTGGACGATAATCGCCGTTGTACTGACGGGGGCAGCGACGGTGCTGCTGGTCTGGGTGTTTCCATGACGGGTGAGGTGAACCGGATATGAATCGACTTGTAACCCTGGCACTGTCTCTGGCCTTCCTGCTGATTGCCTTTCCGCTGATCAGCATCGGAACCACGAACGGCCCGCCCTTGCTGTGGTGGCTCGGGCTCATGGCCCTTGCCATTGGCGGGATCCTTCCCCCGCTGCGCCGCGTCTTTCCCCCAAAAGAGCCGTTACCGAAACCCACCAAAGTGGGTCTGCCGGAAGACGAGCGGGTGTCCTGACACCAGAAAAGGAACACGACAATGACCAATTCCAATGGACCGCGCACGGGTCGCCCCCCGATTTATGCAATGCGGGGCATGGTGTCCTCGCCCCACTACCTTGCTTCGGAATCCGGCATGAAAGCGCTGCGGCAGGGCGGGAGCGCTGTCGACGCATCCATCGCGCTGAACCTGACCATGGCGGTAGTCTATTCCCATATGTCGGGCCTCGGCGGGGATGGTTTCTGGCTGCTTGCCGGTGGCAAGACGACTGGTGTCGAGGCCATTCGTGCCAGTGGCCCGTCCGCTGCCAGGGCCACGATCGAGCACTACCGCAAACACGGTCACACGGATGCCATTCCGGATCGGGGGCCCCTGGCGGCGCTGACGGTTCCGGGTGCGCTGGACGGATTCCGCATAGCACATGAGCGGTATGGCAAACTCGACTGGGCCGATCTGTTTGAGGATGCCATCCATTACGCGCGGCACGGATTTGCCGTCACCCGGTCTCTGGCCGACTGGCTGGTCGCCGACGAAGCCTTGCTGAGGCAATACCCCGGCATGGCGGAGATCTTCCTGCCGGATGGCAAGCCGCAGCGCGAGGGCGGCTTCATCGCTCAGCCAGGGCTGGCCGACACGCTTGAACTGATCGCCAGAAAGGGTGCGCGCGATGCCTTCTACGAGGGTGAACTGGCCGCACGCATCTGTGCCGGTTTGCGGCCCGGAGGCTCACCGCTCGCACCCGAGGATTTTGCCGATTACCACGCTGAATGGGTTGCGCCGATCAGTACCAGCTATCGTGGCTACGATATCTATCAGTTGCCGCCCAGCACCCAGGGCATGACGGCGATTCAGGTGCTGAACCTGCTGGAAGGTTTCGATGTCGCGGGATGGGGTGACAACACGGCGGACTATTATCACCACATGGCCGAAGTACTGAAAGTTGCCGCCGCCGACCGTGACGAGTGGCTGACCGACCCGAACTTCGTCGATATCCCGCTGGAGACACTGCTGAGCAAACCCTATGCCGATGAGCGCCGCAAGCTGATTAGAGCAGACCGCTCACTGGCGGTTGACGGTATCGAAC
This sequence comes from Sinisalibacter aestuarii, assembly GCF_027923545.1. Taxonomy (GTDB): domain Bacteria; phylum Pseudomonadota; class Alphaproteobacteria; order Rhodobacterales; family Rhodobacteraceae; genus Sinisalibacter; species Sinisalibacter aestuarii. Next base: position 732,682 of record NZ_BROH01000001.1, read on the forward strand.
CGGGCCTGCGCTATGGCGCGGAGTTCGATAAACCGGCGCCGCGGGGCGGGACGGTGTACTTTTGCGTCACCGACAGCGACGGGCTGATGGTGTCCAAGATCCAGTCGCCCTACTATGATTTCGGTGCCTGCGTGATGGGCGGAGATACCGGTATCATCATGCAGAACCGGGGCAGTTTCTTCTCGCTTGATGAAAACCATCCGAACCGGCTGGAGCCGAAGAAGAACACGTTCCACACGATCATCCCGGCACTGGCCGTCAGGGATGGTATGCCAGCGATCGCCTATGGCACGATGGGCGGCGAGGGCCAGTCCCAGACCCAGGCGGCGATGCTGACCCGCATGATTGATTTCGGGTATGATGTGCAGCAGGCGATTGAGGCACCCCGCTGGCTCTTTGGGCGTACATGGGGTATGGAATCCCGCGATCTGTGGATGGAATCCGATATTCCCGAAAATGTCCTGCGAGAGCTGTCCGTGCGCGGCCAGCCCGTGAAACGTGTCGGGCGCTGGGACAGTATCGTGGGCCATGCCCAGGCGATCCGCTGGAATGCCGGCACGGGGTTCTACGAAGGAGGCGCCGATCCGCGTGGCGACGGCTGCGTGATCGGCTACTAGAAGATCCGAGGCAAACCACAACCCGTCCGGGGTATGGATGTTCGAAGAGGCACCCATGCCCCGGGTCGCGAGATCAGTAGAGGAGAACACACATGTACGAACATATTCTCGTTGCAGTCGACGGCTCCGAACTTGCTCACAAAGGGCTTGAGCATGGCTTGGTACTTGCCAAGGCGCTTGATGCAGACATTACCGTACTGACAGTGTCCGAACCTATGCACCCGGACTCGGTGCGCGCCGCGCGATTGGCGGGTCTCGACAACATCGTCATCGACTATAATCGGCAGCTTGAGAGTCTGGCGAAAGAACGCTTTGAAGTTGTGGAAGGCCGCGCGCGGGATCACGGTATTGAAGTGAACGTGGTGCATAAGATCGATGAGTCTCCGGCTGAAACCATTGTCCGGCTGGCCAAGGCGAGAGACTGCGATTTGATCGTGATGTCGTCGCACGGGCGGCGGGGCATTCAAAAGATACTCCTTGGAAGCCAGACATCGGAAGTATTGGTCAAGGCGTCCGTTCCTGTGCTGGTCATACGGTAGCCGTCTGATCCAATGGTTTGATGGTGCGATCCATTCGTCGGAATGGAAGGAGGGTTGGGGAGCAGGTTCGGCACGGGAGCGCCGCGACTGTGCACGCCCTCCAGGCAGCAATACAGCAATCGCACATTCCGAACGCGGAACGGAGCCGTGAGATCAGGATCAAACCTAGGCTTTACCGGGGAGGCGGGAACGGGGAAGGTATTCGCGGGCAGCAGACCACCGCGTCCGCCGCAACGGTGCCATCGTCGACCTGCGGCTGCGCTCGAAATCCGCCGGTTGACCGCTGCCCCGCGTCTCGCCGTCAGGCCGGTCCGGCCTGCAGCGTCCCCGTCGGGCGCATTTGTTTCCGATCGGCGTCCGCGATACGGGCGCCTGGGCCGGTTTGGCCGCGAATCTGCGTTGCGGCATGGCGCAGGTTCATGCTTGAACGGATGGATGCGGCCTGTTTGCTTCAGGTCCTGACCCGTTTGCGAGATCGAAAATGTCCAGATATGTCCTCACAGCCACCTGCGCCTCGACCCGTGGAATCGTCGCGGCCATTTCGGGTTTCCTCGCCGAAACCGGTTGCAACATCACCGACGCGGCGCAGTTCGACGATCCACAGACCGGCAACTTCTTCATCCGGGTGAGCTTCCATTCCGAAACCGGGGCCGACATTCAGGCGCTCAGCCGTGATTTCGCCGGGGTCGCGGGGCCCTTTGGCATGGACTTCGCCTTCCATGACGAGGCCGAGAAGATGAAGGTTGTGATCATGGTGAGCCGTTTCGGCCACTGCCTCAACGATCTGCTTTATCGCTGGCGGATCGGTGCGCTGCCCATCGAGATCGTCGCCGTGATCTCGAACCACATGGATTATCAGCGGGTCGTCGTGAACCACGATATCCCGTTCTACAACATCAAGGTCACGCCGGAGAACAAGCCGCAGGCGGAGGCCGCGATCATGCAGGTGGTCGAGGAGACCGAAGCCGATCTGATCGTGCTTGCCCGCTACATGCAGATCCTGTCGGACGAGATGTGTCAGAAGATGTCGGGGCGTATCATCAATATCCACCATTCCTTCCTGCCCTCGTTCAAGGGCGCGAACCCCTACAAGCAGGCTTTCGAACGCGGGGTGAAGCTGATCGGGGCAACGGCGCATTACGTGACTGCGGATCTTGATGAAGGTCCGATCATCGAGCAGGACATTGTGCGCGTGACCCATGCGCAAAGCCCGCAGGATTACGTCTCGCTGGGCCGCGAGGTGGAAGCTCAGGTCTTCGCCCGCGCGATCCATGCCCACAGCCATCACCGGGTGTTTCTGAACGGGAACAAGACGGTGGTGTTCCCGGCCTCGCCCGGCGGCTACGCGTCGGAACGGATGGGCTAGGCGGGCCTTTTCGGCTTCCGCACCCCGGCCCGCAAGATCGCCGGGGCCGCGCTCAGGCGCGGATCACCCGGGGATCGTCGCTGTAGAGCGCGGCCACCAGATCGGCGCGGTGGCTGCGCACCGCGCGCTGGTTGACAGAGCCCTTGTCGGTCACCTCGCCCCGGTCGAGGTCGAGCGGCTCGATCATCACCATGGCGCGCGGCACCCGCAACGAAGCGCCGGTGGCGCCGGCGTTGTAGGCGGCGAGGCGGCCCGAGATTTCGTCGCGCAGGCTGTCCTGCCCCCAGAGCGTGGCATCGTCCAGCGCGCCGGAGCCGAGCAGCATCTTTTCCGCCGCCGGGCGGAACGGCACGATCAGGATGCCAAGCTCATCCTCGCCTTCGCCGACGATCACCACGTCGCGGGCCAGCCCGCCGAGCGCGTCGATCAGACGGGCGCGCAGCGCCCCCACCGCCACCCAGGTGCCGGTGGACATCTTGAAGTTCTCGGCCACCCGCCCGTCGAAGAAAAAGCCCTTCGCGGCATCGTCGGGGTCGGCGAAGCGCAGCGCGTCGCCGAGGCGGTAAAAGCCCTCGTCGTCGAAGGCGTCGCGGGTCAGCTCTTCGTTGCGCCAATAGCCCGGCGTCACGTTCGGCCCCTTCACCCGCGCCTCCCATTTGCCGTCGTTCGGCACCAGCTTCAGCGTAAGCCCCTTCGCGGGCACGCCGATATTGCCCGGGCTTGCCTGCGGTTCGGTCTGGAACAGGGCGAAGGGCGCCGTCTCGGTCGCGCCGAGGCCGGAGGCAAGCAGAATCTCCTCGCCGGTCGTGGCGATCGCCATCTGTTTCAGCTCGTCCCATGTGTGCTGAGCCATTGCCGCGCCGGCGTAATAGAGCAGCTTGACGCTGGAGAAGAAGTGCGCCGCCAGAGCCGGATCGTCCTGCATCGCTTCGAGCAGCATCTCGAAGCCGACCGGCACGTTGAAATACCAGTTGGTGGCGACGTCGCGCAGGTTGCGGATGGTTTCGGCCATGCCGTCGGGCGTTGGCCGGCCGCCGTCGATATGGAAGGTGCCGCCGCCCCAGATCGCGACGTTGAACATCAGGTTGCCCGCCGCCACATGGTTCCACGGCGCCCAGTCGAGGATGATCGGCGGTTCCTCCTTCAGATAGGCGTAGCAATCGTAGACCTGCTCCATGTTGACGCAGAGCATCTTCTGGGTCTGGATCACCGCCTTGGGGCTGCCGGTGGTGCCGGAGGTGAACATGAATTTCGCCACCGTCTCCGGCCCGGTCGCCGCGCGGGCGGTGTCGACCGCCGCGGTGGGCACGGTTGCCAGGATCTCCTCCCAGTTCGCGCCCGCGCCGCGCAGGCCCAGGCGGGGCAGGCCGGGAAAGGCGGCGTCCATCGCCGGGGCGAAACGGTCGAGATCGTCGGCAAAGACCGCGCCGGGCGTGATCTGGTCGCGGATTTCGTGGAGCTTGGCGTAATCCTTCGACACCAGCGCATAGGCCGGGGCCAGCGCCGCCGAGGGGATGCCGACATATTGCGCCCCGAGCGCCATGAGCGCGTGACTGATCGAATTGCCCGAAAGGATCACCAGCGGACGGTCGGTGCTCAGCCCGAGGCCGAGCAGGTATTGCCCGATGGCGCGGATATGGGTGAGCAATGCGCCATAGCTGACCCGCTGCCAGTCGCCCCCGCCGGGCGCGCGCTCGGCCATCCAGATGCGATCCGGCGCGACCGCGGCCCAATGCTCGATCCGCTCCGAGATCACCCGGGGGTATGGGCCAAGCTCGCCGGTCTGGCGCACGATCACGGCGCCGTCGGCTCTGGTTTCGGTCGCGATCTCGGCGTCCCACAGCTTTACGGGCCGCAGCTTCGGCTTGGTCATGGCATCCTCCCTCATCGGCTTTATGGGCCGAGTCTCGAAAATAGTTTACGTGGAAACTATTTCCGTGGATAGTGAAAACCGGCGACTCGCGGAAGACGGCGCCAGGGAGGACAAGACGATATGGACTACCTGACCTACGAGCTCAGGGGCGAAATCGCGCTGGTCGGGCTGAACCGCCCCGAAAAGCGCAACGCGATTTCGGATGCCTTCATCGAAGAGCTTGCGGTCGTGATCCGCCGGGCCGAGGCCGAGGCGAAAGCGGCAGTCATCTTCGGCCATGGTCCGCATTTCTGCGCCGGGCTGGACCTTGCCGAGCATGTGAAGAAAACCCCGTTCGAGGGCGTCCATGGCTCGCGGCGCTGGCACGAGGTGTTTGGCTGGATTCAGAAGGGCAAGCTGCCGTGGTTCGGCGCGCTGCATGGCGCGGTGGTCGGCGGCGGGCTGGAACTGGCCTCGTCGCTGCATGTCCGCGTGGCCGACAGCACCGCCTTTTTCGCGCTGCCCGAGGGCCAGCGCGGCATCTTTGTGGGTGGCGGCGCCTCCGTCCGCTCGGCGCGGCTCATGGGCCTTGCCCGGATGACCGACATGATGCTCACCGGCCGGTCGGTGGACGTGGACACCGCCGAGCGCTGGAACCTCGTGCAATATGTGGTCGGCGAGGGCGAGGCGCTGCAAACCGCCATCGCACTGGCCGAAAAAGCGGCGAGCAATGCCGAGATTTCCAACTATGCCATCATCAACGCCCTGCCGCGCATTCAGGACATGGCGTCGGATGACGGGCTTTTTGTCGAGAGCTTCATCGCGTCCTTCACCGCCACCAGCCCGGAGGCCGAAGAGCGGCTGCAGGCCTTCCTTCAGAAAAAGGCGGGCAAGGTCGCCCGGCCCGGAGAGGCGGGATGACCGACGCGCTCACAGAAACCCTCGACGACGAAATCGTCGAGCTGGGCGAGATCACCGGCTCGCTCGGGTTTCTGTTGCGCATGGCCCAGCTTCGCGCCTTCGACTACTTTTTTCAAACCCTCGGCGAGCATGATCTGCGGCCCGGCGAGTTCACCGTGCTCTGGGTGATCGGCCTCAATCCGGGGCTCAGGCAGGGCACCATTGCCCGTCGCCTGCATATCAAGCCCGCGCATATGACCAAGCTCATCCAGAGGCTGTCGGCGGCGGGGTGGGTGACGCGCACCGTGCCGCAGGATGACCGCCGCTCGGTCCGCCTCGCGCTCACCGGCGAGGGCGAAGCCTTCGTCGCGCGTTACCGTGACGGGTTCCTGCACGCCCATCTGGCCGAACGCTCCAACCTCGCCCCCGACGACGCCGAGCACCTCATCGCGCTTCTGCGCCGCTATTCCGGGCTGGAAGGAGCCGGCACATGAGCCTTGATCTCGACAATATCGTCGCCATCGACGTGCACACCCATGCCGAAGAGCCGTGCAACCATGCGCGCGACGATGGCTATAACGAATTTCAGCAGGGCATGGCCGCCTATTTCAAAAACCCGGCAGGCCATCAGGGGATGCTGCCCAGCGTCGAGGAAACCGCCGCCTATTACCGCGAGCGCCGGATTGCGGCGGTGATCTTCCCCGTCGATGCCGAGCGCGAGACCGGCTTTCACCGCTATTCCAACGAGGAGGTGGCCGAGATCTGCGCCGCCAATGACGATATACTCATCCCCTTCGCCTCCATCGACCCGTGGAAGGGCCGCATGGCCGCGCGCGAGGCGCGCCGGCTGATCCGCGATCACGGCGTGCGCGGCTTCAAGTTTCACCCCACCTATCAGGGCTTCTGGCCGAATGACCGGATGGCCTATCCGTTCTACGAGGTGCTGGAGGAAGAGGGCGTGGTGGCGCTGTTCCACACCGGGCAGACCGGCGTCGGCTCCGGGATGCGCGGCGGCATGGGGATGCGGCTGAAATATTCCAACCCGATGACGATTGACGATATCGCGGTGGATTTCCCCGATCTCAGGATCATCATGGCGCACCCCTCCTTCCCCTGGCAGGAGGAGGCGCTGGCCGTCGCCCAGCACAAGGCCAATGTTTATATCGACCTCTCGGGATGGAGCCCGAAATACTTCCCCGAGATCCTGGTGAAATATGCAAACTCGTTGCTGAAGAAGAAAATGCTTTTCGGGTCCGACTGGCCGGCGATCACGCCTGACCGCTGGCTGGCCGATTTCGAAAATGCCCCGTTTCGGGATGAGGTCCGCCCACTCATTCTGAAGGACAACGCTCGGAGGCTGCTGAACCTCTGAAGGGCGACAACAGGGAGAGAGAGATGAACAAGACCCTCAAAATTGCCGGACTGGCCCTCGCCGCTGCGATGGCCTGGACCCCGGTGCAGGCGCAAAACCTGCTGCTGGCCCCCGCGGCCCCGCCGGTGCACCCGGCCTATTACATGTATGAGCGCTTCTCCGAATATCTCGCGGAAGAGACCGGCGGCGCGATGACCGGCACCATCCTCGGGCCGGAAGTCGTCGCCCTGCCGCAGATGAAGGACGCGCTGCAGACCGGGCTGGCCAATGTCGGCAACGCGCTGCCGCTCTACTTCGCCGCCGACTTCCCGCAAACCGGCGTGGCCGGCGATCTCGCGCTTCTGGGCCGCAACCCCTACGCGATGGGCCTGGCGATGACCGAATTCGGCGTCACCTGCGGCGTCTGTCAGGACGAGTTCAAGGCGTTCGGCGCCGTGTTCCTCGGCTCGGGCTCGTCCAACGTTTATGCGCTGATCACCACCAAGCCGGTGCGCTCGCTGGACGATCTTCAGGGCCTGCGCCTGCGTTCGGGCGGCGCCCCCTACTCGCGCTGGGCCGAAAACTTCGGCGCGACCCCGGTCAACCTGCCGGTGGGCGACACCTTCGAGGCGATGAGCCAGGGCACGATCGACGGCACCATGGCCTCGATCGTCGACATGCTGTCCTACCGTCTGGTCGACATCGCCAAATACGTGACCGAAGTGCCGCTGGGCACCTACCACGTGACCTCCAACTTCTCGACCGCCAATGACATCTGGGCCGGGATGAGCGTGGAGCAACGCACCCAGTACGTGCGGGCGGCCAACCGCGGCAACCTCGCCTTCACCGACCGCTGGGGCTACCAGCTTCCGGCCGAGGCGATGACCGCGGTCGAGGCGACCGAGATCGAGATGATCGCGCCGGGCGATGACTTCCTCGCCGCCTCCGACGCTTTCGCGGCGGAAGACGCGGCGGCCAAGGCGGCTGAAAACGAGCTCTCGGCCCAGTTCGCGGCCCTTGTCGAGAAATGGGACGGCATCGTCGCCGAAGTCGGCGAAGACCCCGAGGCGCTTGCCGTGCGCGCCTGGGACGAGATCTGGTCGAAGGTCGATTTCTCGACCTACGGCATGTGATCGCGTCGTGATCCATCTGGCCCGCCCCAGCCACGGGGCGGGCCATTTCCTCTTGCCCGCAGCGTGAGCCTCATGCATCGCCTCGTCACCTTCGCCGCGCTTGCGGCCAAAATCCTCGGCTATATCGGCGCGCTTGCCGTGGCCGCCATGATGCTGCACATCAGCCTCGACGTGATCCTGCGCAACGCTTTCCGTATCTCGCTCGACACCGTGCCCGAGATCGTCGCGCGCTATTACATGACGGCGCTCGCCTTCCTGCCGCTCGCCTGGCTCGAAATCCGGCGTGACATGATTTCGGTGGAATTGCTCGATTTCGCGCTGACCGCTAGAAGCCGCCGCATCTCCGATACGCTGGTCATGGTGATCGCCGCCGTGATCTACACGATGCTGGCCTGGACCAACTGGGACAAGGCGCTCGCCGAGACCCGCGTGGGAACGCTCGTCGAGATTGCCACCTACAAGATGCCGGTCTGGCATTCCTTCTATTTCTCCGCTGTCGGCTTCACGCTGGCAGCCGTCATCAGTGCCATCCTCGCGCTTGGCCAGTTCCTGCCCGCCATCGGCGCGCCGCTTGAGGAGGCCGCGAATGAGCGTTGAAACCGGTATCTGGGGCGTTGTCGCTCTCGGCGTCCTGCTCTTGCTCCGTCTGCCGGTGGCGCTGGCGCTGATCATCGTGTCTTTCTCCGGCATCTTGTCGATGATCGGGCTTAAGCCCGCGCTCGGTGTGCTTGCCAACACCCCCTATTCCTTCGTCGCAAGCTGGACGATGAGCGCGGTGCCGATGTTCCTGCTGATGGGCTTCGTCGCCTTCCATACCGGACTGACCGGCGGGCTGTTCGATGCCGCCAAGGTCTTCCTCGCGCGATTGCCGGGCGGGCTGGCGATCTCGTCGATCTTCGCCTGCTCGGGCTTCGCCGCGCTTTCCGGCTCTTCCGTGGCCACCGCCGCCGCGATGGGGCGTATCGCCATCCCCGAGATGGTCAATGCGGGCTACCGCCCCTCGATTGCCGCCGGCTCCATCGCCGCGGGCGGCACGATCGGGGCGCTGATCCCGCCATCCATCCTGATGATCATCTACGGCATCATCGCCGAAACCTCCGTCACCCAGGTGTTCATCGGCGGGGTGGGGATCGGGATCGCCACCGCAATTTCCTACACCATCGTCGTGCTGATCATCAGCCTCACCCGCCCCGATATCATCCCGCCGCGCGCAAAGGTCGAAGCGGGCGAGGGCGCGCGCGTCTTCGTCAGGCTGCTGCCGATCGCGGTGCTGATCGCGATCGTGTTCGGCGGGTTGTTCGCGGGCCTCTTCACCGCCACCGAGGCGGGCGCGGTGGGCGCGCTCGGCACGGTGATCGTCGCCGCCGCCACCGGCAGGCTCAGCCGTCAGGCGATCGCACGCTCGCTGATCGAAACGGTCACCACCACCGGCTCGCTCCTGATCATCGGCATCGCGGCAACGATGTTCACCCGCTTTCTCGGCCTGTCGGGCCTGCAGAACTTCATCGCCCAGGCGGTGTCGAATGCCGAGCTTGGCTATGTCGGGCTGATGGTGATCATCGTCCTGATCTACCTCGCCCTCGGCACCTTCATGGAGCCCTTCGGCGCCATGCTGGTGACGCTGCCGGTGTTTCTGCCAGTGCTGGAGGCCCAGCATATCGACCTTGTCTGGTTCGGCGTTCTGGTGGTGAAGCTGCTTGAGATCGGGATGATCACGCCGCCTGTCGGGCTGAACGTCTTCGTGATCCGGAACGTGGCGCATCAATACGCCTCGGTGATGCAGATCTTCAAAGGGGTCGTCCCCTTCCTGATCGCCGATATCGTCGTGGTCGCCGTAGTGATCGCCGTGCCGGGGCTGGTGCTGTTCCTGCCGGGGCTGCTTTAGACGGAGACGCTTTTCAGCAACGCATCTTTTGCCAGTTCGCCCTTGCCGCCTTCGAGGATCACCTCGCCCCGGCGCAGCACGGTGAAGGTGTCGGCCAGCTCATAGGCAAACTCGAAATATTGCTCGACAAGCACGATGGCCATCCGGCCTTCGTCGCGCAATTTCCGGATCACCTCGCCGATCATCTGGATGATGTTGGGCTGGATGCCCTCGGTCGGCTCGTCCATGAGCAGCAGCTTGGGCCGGGTGATCAGCGCGCGGGCAATGGCGAGCTGCTGTTGCTGACCGCCCGAAAGATCGCCGCCGCGCCGGTGCTGCATCTCCCTGAGCACCGGAAACAGCTCGAACATGTCTTCCGGCACCGCGTGATCGCCTTTCGGCAGGCAGGAAAAGCCGGTTTCGAGGTTTTCGCGCACGGTCAGCAGCGGGAAAATCTCGCGCCCCTGCGGCACCAGGGCGATGCCCTTGCGGGCGAGCGCATGGGCCGGCAGCACCGGCAGGCTCTCGCCATCCAGCGCCACCGTGCCGCCCGAGCGGTTATGCCGCCCGGAAATGGCGCGGATGAGAGAGGTCTTGCCCACCCCGTTGGTGCCCATCACGCAGGTGACCGCGCCGGTGCTGGCCTCAAGGTCGATCCCGTGCAGGATCTGGCTGTGGCCGTAATGCAGGGTGAGGTTCTCGATTTTCAGCATGATCTAGCGCCCCAGGTAAACGTCGATGACCTGCTGGTCGGCGGTCACATGGTCGAGGCTGCCTTCGGCCAGCACCGAGCCTTCATGCAGCACGGTCACCCGGCAATCGAGGCGGCGGATGAATTCCATATCGTGCTCGACAACCACCACCGCGCGGGTTCTGGCCGCTTCGACGAGGATTTCGGTCGTATGCTCCCGTTCCGCCGGGGTCATCCCGGCGGCGGGTTCGTCCACCAGCAGAAGGCGCGGCTCCTGCGCGAGCAGCATCCCGATTTCCAGCCATTGCTTCTGGCCATGGCTGAGTTCGCCCGATTTGCGCGTCAGCTCCTCGGCCAGCCCGATCTCTTCGGCCAGGTCCGCCACCCGGTCGAGGTCTTCGCCCGCAGGCTTCCAGAACAATACGCGGAACGGCCCACGGTCCTTCTTCAGCGCCATGAGCAGGTTTTCCTGCACCGACTGGTCTTCGAACACGGTGGGTTTCTGAAACTTCCGCCCGATCCCCTCGCGCGCAATCTGCGCCTCGTTCATCTTCAGCAGCGACCGGCCCAGTTCCCCCCAGAGGATGCGGCCCTCGTCGGGTTTGGTCTTGCCGGTCACAATGTCCATGAACGTGGTCTTGCCCGCCCCGTTCGGCCCGATGATGGCACGCAGCTCCGCCGGGCCGATTTCGAACGAGAGGTTATTGATGGCGCGAAACCCGTCGAAGGTGACCGAAACGCCCGAGACTTCCAGCAGCGCGCTCATTCCTCGGCCTCCTTCTCGCGCAAGGAGCCCATATCGGGGCCAAGATCGGCGCCGTGCCGGTCGGGCGTGCGCCGCCCGGTCCAGAGATCGAACAGCCCGCCGATGCCCTTGGGGGCAAAGAGGGTGACGCCGACGAAGCTGAGGCCCAGCAGGATCGTCCACCAGTCGACCCAGGAGATCGTGTAGAAGCCGAGGTTGATGTCAGGCGCCTGCCCGCCGGTGAAATACGTCGAGACGAGCGAGACGAACACGGCCCCGATCACCGCGCCATAGAGCCTTCCGCGCCCGCCGATGGCGACCCAGACGGCGAGGTAGATCGAGGCAATGGGCGCGATTTCGGCGGGGTTCACGATGCCCGCCTGCGGGTAGTAGAGCGCCCCGGCGATACCGGCGATCATCGCCGTTACGGTAAACAGGAACAGCTTGTAGCCCTCCACCGAATAGCCAAGGAAGCGCACCCGCGCCTCGTTGTCGCGGATGCCGCGGATCACCGAGCCGAACTTGCCCGAGACGATCCAGGCGGCAAAGACATAGCCGAGCGCCAGCGCCAGCGCCGAGGCCCAGAAGAACCACACCGAGAGCACCGATTGCGGCACATGGTCGAGATGAGGGATGTTCTGCAGCCCCGAAAGCCCGTTATTGCCGCGCAATCCGCTGTCGTTCTGGAACAGGTAGAGCGAAAGCGCGAGGGTCATCGCTTGTGTGAGGATCGAGAGATAGACGCCGGTCACGCGCGAGCGGAAGGCGAGCCAGCCGAAGATCAGCGCGAGCAGGCCGGGCACGGCGACGACGAGGATAAGCTGGATCGTCAGGCTGTCGGCAAAGGCCCAGACGGGCGGAAACTCCGACGAGCCGACAACGCCGAAGATCTGCGTGCCGATGGCGTCCACCACCTCCTGATCGGTCGGCGGGATCGGCGACGACGCCAGCGAATCCACGACGATCTGCCGCGTGCGCTCATACATCAGCCACATGCCGATCATATAGCCGCCGAGGCCGAAGAAGGCGAAATGGCCGAGGCTGAGAATGCCGGCATAGCCCCAGACAAGGTCCATCGCCACGGCGATAAGCGCGAGGGTCAGGGTCTTGCCCAGCGTTTTCACGAAGCTGGTGGAGATGATCCCCATTCCAAACCCTTCCGACATCACCGTCACGGCAATGGTGAACAGCGCCAGCACGGCAAGGAAGATCAGCACCGAGGGGTTGCGGGCGAGGAAGGTGCGGTTCATGCCCGGCCCTCCGTTCGGGCGCCGGAGTTTTTGCAAAACTCCGGGCCGTTTTCTTTCAAAGAAAACATGCGCGTCATGCTCAGTCCCCCGCTGCCCGTCCCTTGAGCGCGATGATCCCGCGCGGCCGGAACTGGATGAAAACAATGATGAAGATGATCATGTAGGTCTGCGCCGCCAGCGTGTTGGAGGGGTTCAGCCATTCGATCCCCTTTTGCAGCCCGCCGATCAGCCCGGCACCCAGCAGCGTGCCCCAGATATTGCCGACGCCGCCCACGACCACCGTCATGAAGCTCTGCACGATGTAATCCTGCCCAAGCTCCGAGGTGACCTTGGCAAACAGGCCGATGGCCACGCCCGCGATCCCGGCAATGCCCGAGCCGAGGCCGAAGGTGAGCATGTTGACCCGCCCCGGATTGATCCCCATTGCACCGGCCATGCCCGGGTTCTGGGTCACCGCCCGCGTCTCCAGCCCCAGCCGGGTGCGCTTCATGATGAAGAGAAAGAGCGCGAGGAACAGCATCGCCAGCACGAAGATCGCGATCCGGATATAGGAGATCGAAACCACGTCGTTCAGCACCCAGGCGCCGCCCAGCCAGTCGGGCGAGGTCAGCGGCCGCGCCTGCGTGCCGAAGATGTTCTTGAACAGCTGTTGCAGCGCGATCGAGATGCCGAAGGTCGCCAGCAGCGTTTCCAGCGGGCGGTTGTAAAGCCAGCGGATCACCAGCCGTTCCATCGCCACCCCGGCGGCGAAGGTGACGGCGAAGGCAAGCGGGATCGCCACGGCGATGGAGGCGGTATGATTGGGGATGAGCTGCTGCACCACGTAGCCGGTATAGGCCCCCATCATGATGAACTCGCCATGCGCCATGTTGATCACCCCCATCACCCCGAAGGTGATGGCAAGGCCGATGGCGGCGAGGAAATAGATCGAGCCGAGCGAGAGCGCGTCGAGCCCGAGATCGAGCGCCTGGTTCAGCCCCACCTTGGTGCTGATCCGCGTCAGCGCCGCTTCCGCGGCCCCGGTCACGGCGGGTGAGGGTTCGGCATAGATCTGGGCGAAGCGGTGCGCATCGAGCGCGGCGGAAATCTCGGCCTCGGTGCGGTAGGCGGGCACGAGCCCCCCGGCGGCGAGCGCGGTATAAGCGCCGACGCGCCGGGCCGGATCGGACAATTCCGCCACCGGCACACCGCCCACATTCCCAGCGTCGATATGCGCGGCCAGAGCGGCGCGCACATCGCCTTCGGTCACGCGCGGCGGGGCCAGCCCGGCTTCGGCGAGCATGGCATAGGCGGTGTCGCGCGGCAGCGCCTCCGAGCCGGGGCGCAGCACGCGGGCCACGTTGATGCCCCCGGGCACCTCGCCCGCGTAAACTCTGAGCGTGGTCGCCACCAGCGGGTTGAGCGCGGCCCGCACATCGACGCCAAGATCGCCCGCCATCTCCTCGATGGCCGCGATCCGCGCCGCTTCGTCGGGGTCATAGGAAATCGTCAGCAGCCGTTCCAGCCGCTCCTTGCGGGCCTTGAGCGCCGCGTCGGCCTCTGGGTCTATCGAGGCGCGCAGCGGCGCCAGAAGATCGGCATTGGCGCTGCGTTCGAGCGAGGTCAGCGCATCGGCGCGGCGGGCCGGGTCCGGATCGAGAAGCTGGAATTGCACCAGCGCCGTGCCAAGCAGCCCGCGCACCCCGGCATTCGGCTTGAGCTGGGTCAGATCGCCCTTGTCGGCCTCGCCTATCGCGTCGCCGCTGTCGAAGTCGATCAGCCGGTAGGTGCTGGCGTCGATCTGTTCGGCGCGGAAGAACCAGCCATCCGACTGGCGCTGCCACATATCCTTGGCCTGCCAGGCTTCCAGCACCGCCTGCGCCTGCGGCAGCCCGGAGCCCGCCACCGCATCAATGGCCGGACCGATGGTCCTGCGCGAGCTTTCGGCGATGACCTCGGCATGTGCCTGAAGCACCGTCTGCATCGGGCCGGGTTCGCTTTGCGCGAAGGCCTGGGTCGCCAGCAGAAGCATGGCCAGAAGGACCAGAAAAAACCGTTTCAGCATATGCCCGCGCGCCCCAGGAGAGTGACGGCGGCGAGGCCGGGGCCCCGCCGCCGGTTGGTCTTAGTAGTTCGAGCCGATCTGCACGCAGGTCTCGGTCTCGGTGTTGTACATGCCGCAGCCGAGATCTTTCCAATCCGACACCAGCACCGCCGATTCCGGCAGGAAATCGGTCCAGGCATCGCCCGGCACCGGCTCGGTCTGGCTGATGATGTCGAACTGGCCATCGGCCAGGATCTCGCCGATCAGCACCGGCTTGGAGAGGTGATGGTTCACCCCCATGACGGCGGTGCCGCCGGTGAGGTTGGGGAATTCCTGGCCCCACATCGCCTCGCGCACGGCATCCACATCGGTGCTGCCGGCGGCGGTGGCGGCGTTCACCCACATGTTGAAGCCGATATAATGGGCTTCCATCGGGTCGTTGGTCACCCGCGCCTCGTCGCCGATGAACTCGTGCCAGGCGGCGATGAATTCGGCGTTGGCCGGCGTGTCGGCGGACATGAAGTAGTTCCACGCGGCAAGATGGCCGACGAGGTTCGAGGTGTCGAGGCCCGAAAGCTCTTCTTCCCCCACCGAGAAGGCGACCACGGGAATGTCGTCCGCCGAAATCCCGGCGGCGGCAAGCTCCTTGTAGAAGCCGATATTGGCGTCGCCGTTGATGGTGGAGATCACGCCCACCTTCTTGCCGTCGGCCCCCAGCGCCACCACGTCGGCGACGATCTTCGACCAGTCCGAATGGCCGAACGGGGTGTAGTTGACGAAGATGTCCTCTTCCGCGATCCCCTTGGATTTCAGGTAGCTCTCAAGAATGTTGTTGGTCGTGCGCGGATAGACGTAATCGGTGCCGAGCAGCGCGAATTTTTCCACCCCGAGCTCGTCGAGGAAATAATCGGTGGCCGGGATCGCCTGCTGGTTCGGCGCGGCGCCGGTATAGAACACGTTTTTCGAGCTTTCCTCGCCCTCGTATTGCACCGGGTAGAACAGAAGCCCGTTCAGCTCCTCGATCACCGGCAGCACCGATTTGCGGCTCACCGAGGTCCAGTTGCCGAAGATCACGTCAACCTCGTGAACGGTCAGAAGCTCGCGGGCCTTTTCGGCGAAGAGCGGCCAGTCCGAGGCCGGGTCGACCACCACCGCTTCCAGATCGCAGCCGAGCAGGCCGCCCTTGGCGTTCTGCTGCTCGACGAGCATCAGCATCGTGTCTTTCAGCGTGGTCTCGGAAATCGCCATCGTGCCCGAGAGCGAGTGGAGAACGCCAACCTTGATCGGGCAATCCTGGGCGGCGGCGGCAGTACTCATCGCGGCAGCGGCGACGGTGCTGACAAGCGCAGTCTTAATGAAATTCATCTGTCTCTCCTGGAGCGCGGGGGTTGACCTGCGTCATTGAAGCAAAGCGCATTTTCCGGCAGGGTCCCCCCGCAACGTCTTAGGTTGCATCCGTGTGGCGGCCGGGCAGAGCGCAACTTCGTTTGGCCGTCACACACCCCCTCAACTCACATCGGCGTGACGAGGCAGGCACCAAGACGATTGGCTGCGGTTTCCCCTGAGGCAATTTTTTGACTCGCGGAAAGCAGGCGCACGGGGGCCGCGCTCCAATTTTGGGCAGCTTGCCGGTGGCATGCACAAAAAACAGCCACCCCTCGCTGCGCTGCCGCATCGAGGGGTGGGCCGGAACAGCTCTGAGTCGGGGAGAACGGAGGCGCGGCTCAGCCGCCCGAGAGCGCCGGGAACCCGTCGAGCGCCTGCGGGTTGTCGAGCGCGCCGACATTCTTGACCTTGCGGCCATGCACCACGTCTTTCACCGCAAGCTCCGAGATCTTGCCGGACTTGGTGCGCGGAATGTCGGCCACTTCCAGGATTTCGGCGGGCACATGGCGCGGCGAGCTTCCGGCGCGGATGGCGGCCTTGATCCGGGCAATCAACGCACCGGTCAGGTTCTGCCCCGCCGCCATCACCACGAAGAGCACCACCCGCTGATCGCCATCGGAATCGACCCCGATCACGACGCTCTCGCGCAGTTCGGGAAACTTCTCGACCTCGGCATAGATCTCCGCCGTGCCGATCCGCACGCCACCGGGGTTGAGCGTGGCATCCGAGCGGCCATGGATCACGTAGCCGCCATGTTCGGTGCGCTCGGCATAATCGCCCTGGCACCAGATGCCCTCGAACAGCTCGAAATAGGCGCTGCGGTAGCGGCTGCCATCCTCGTCGCCCCAGAACCCGAGTGGCATCGACGGGAAGGCGGCGGTGCAGACAAGCTCGCCCTTTTCGCCCGGCGGGGCCGGGGTGTCGGGGGCCGACCAGACATCGACCGGCATGCCGAAGCCGCCGCCCTGGATTTCGCCCGCCCAGACCGGCGCGGTCGGGTCGCCGCCGACGAAGCACGACACGATGTCGGTGCCGCCGGAAATCGAGGCGAGATGCACATCCCGCTTCACCGCGTCGTAGATGAACTCGAAGCCATGCACGAGCAGCGGCGAACCGGTCGAGAAGACCGTGCGCAGGGCGGACAGGTCATGCTCCGCTTTTGGCTCGAAGCCCGATTTGCGCAGCGTGTCGATATACTTGGCGGAGGTGCCGAACTGGCTGAAGCGCTCTTCGGCGGCAAAATCCCACAGCACGCCGGGGCCGGGGGCAAACGGCGAGCCGTCGAACAGCATCAGCGTCGCACCGCGCGCGAGGCCCGACATCAGCCAGTTCCACATCATCCAGCCCAGCGTGGTGAAGTAGAACAGCCGGTCGCCCGGTTTCAGATCGCCATGCAGCGCGTGTTCCTTCAGATGCTGGAGCAGCACCCCGCCGGAGCGGTGCACGATACATTTCGGCGCGCCGGTCGTGCCGGAGGAAAACAGGATGTAGAGTGGATGGTCGAAGGGCACGCGGGTGAAGCGGAGCGGCGCCACCACCTCGCCCGCGGTGAAGCCATCCCAGCTTATGCCGCCGGGCAGCGTGGCCGCCACCGCTTCGGCCTCGCCGAGATAGTCGATCACAACCACCTGCTCGACGGAGGTCAGCCCGGCGCGGACCTCGGCGAGCTTCTCGGCGATCCCGATCCGTTTGCCGTTGTACCAGTAGCCATCGGTGGTGATGAGCAGCTTGGGCGCGATCTGGGCGAAGCGGTCCAGCACCGCACGGGTGCCGAAATCGGGCGAGGCGGAGGACCAGACCGCGCCGAGCGACACCACGGCCAGCATCGCCGCCACGCTCTCGGGACGGTTCGGCAAAAGCCCCGCCACCCGGTCGCCCTCACCCACCCCGGCTTTGGCGAGCGCCTGCTGCATCTTCGAGACCTGCGCCACCAACTCGCCCCAGCTCCAGCTCATCCGCGCCTTGTCTTCGCCCCGGAAGACAAGCGCCGGAATATCGTCATCGGCGGGCCGGGCAAGGCCCAGCAGGTTCTCGGCGAAGTTGAGCGAGGCGCCGGGGAAGAAACGCTCGCCCAGCATACCTTCGCCTGTGATCCAGGGGGCCTCGCCCTTGTCGCCGATCACGCCGAAAAAGTCCCAGATCGCCGACCAGAAATCCGCCCGGTTCGCCACCGACCAGTCGCGCAGCGCCGCGCCGGACGCCAGCGCCGTGCCGGCCCGCGCGTTCACGAAGGCGTTGAACCGCATGATCTCGCTGTCACGCAGACGCGCCTCGGACGGGGTCCAGATCGGGGTGGTCATCATGCGTCCTCCTTCGCTTGGCCGGTGGAGAGGTTCTTGCAGGTGGAGCGTGGCGGCGCAAGTTCGTCAGCCCGCGCGCCTTGCGCGGCGGCGGCTGGGTCACGCGCAGGCAAATCACCCCGCGCGACCGGGTGGCCGCGAAATGCCGTTTCAGGTGGCCGATCTGCGCCTGTGCCGCTCAGACCATGTGCGAAATGTGGAAGCGGCGAGTCCCCAACCGACTCGATTTGTTAAGAAATCAAGAAAAAAATCATTTCCGCTTTACAGGACTCCGGGAATGTCACACCATATTTCGTAGGGATATGGCGCGGGAGACGCCACACCCGGTAAAGGCACCAACCCCTAGTGTTTCCAGCTCTGCTAGGGTGGTTCGAGCAGAAAGGGACAGCCAATGGCGGCGACCGAGCACTATCTCGAAAGCGAAGACCTACACCCAATCGACATCGTTGAACATCTTGCCGAACACCACGACTGGGATTTCGACCGGGTGGCCGATGATCAGATTGCCATGGCCGTCGAAGGCCAGTGGCGCACCTATTCGATCACCCTTGCGTGGAGCCCGTTCGACGAGACGCTGCGGCTGATCTGCACCTTCGAGATGGAGCCGCCGGAAGACAAGCTTCCGCAAATCTACGAGGCGCTGAACCGCACCAACGACATGTGCTGGAACGGCGCTTTCACCTACTGGCACGAGCAGCGGCTGATGGTGTACCGCTATGGCCTCGTGCTCGCGGGCGGCCAGATGGCCGGCCCCGAACAAATCAACCGGCTGATCGGCTCCGCCGTGTCGAACGCCGAACGGTTTTACCCGGCCTTCCAGCTTGTCGCCTGGGGCGACCGCTCCGTTGAATCCGCGATGCAGGTGGCGATTGCCGAGGCATATGGCCGGGCCTGATTTTCCAAGTGGCGCCGCATGACACGCACGCCAATCTCCATGGCCCTCCCTTCGGGGAGGGCTTTTTCTTGCGGCCGCCGTCGCGGTGCATCCAAATCCACTTATCCGGATAACTGGCTTTCCGGATCAGAGATTTTCAATGAAGATCAAAGATCTGCAAGCAGACCCCGGCGAAATTTCAGATAGTGTTAACCTTGACCCCGCCCGGCCGGCCCAAGCGATTTCGCCGGTTTTATCCCGGTGGCGACGCGGCTAGGGTGACTGCAAAAAGGGAGACCGGCATGAACATGGACGATATCGCCGCGCGCGGCCTCGTGCTTCTTGGCTGCGGCAAGATGGGCTCGGCGATGCTTGCGGGCTGGCTCGGGCAGGGGCTGCCCCCGAGTGCCGCCTGGGTGATCGACCCGAACCCCTCCGACTGGCTCAAAAGCCTCGACGGGCTGCACATCAACGCCGGTCTGCCGGAGCGCCCGGCGATCGTGCTCATCGCGGTGAAGCCGCAGATGATGGGCGAGGCGCTGCCGGTGCTGGCGGCGCTGGGCGGTGGCGGCACGCTCTTCGTTTCGGTCGCGGCGGGCACGCCGATCGCGGCGTATGAGGCGGTGCTGGGCGCGGCCACACCGATCGTGCGCGCCATGCCCAACACCCCCGCCGCCGCGGGCCGGGGCATCACCGCGATCATCGGCAATGCCCATGCCGGCGCCGCCGATCTCGATCTGGCCGAGAGCCTGCTCGCTGCGGTCGGGCAGGTGGTGCGGCTGGAGGACGAGGCGCAGATGGATGCGGTCACCGCCGTCTCCGGCTCCGGCCCGGCTTACGTGTTTCATCTGATCGAAACGCTGGCGGCGGCGGGCGAGGCCGAGGGGCTTGCCCCCGATCTCGCCATGGCGCTCGCCAGGGCCACCGTCGCCGGGGCCGGCGCGCTTGCAGAGGCGGCCGATGAAAGCCCGGCGCAATTGCGCATCAACGTCACCTCGCCCGGCGGCACCACGCAGGCGGCGCTGGGCGTGCTGATGGATGAAGACACCGGCTTTCCCGCGCTCCTCAGGCGCGCTGTGAAAGCCGCCGCCGACCGCAGCCGGGAGCTCGGCAAATGAGCGGTGAGATCGGGTTTGACGACTTTCTGAAGGTCGATATTCGCAAGGGCACCGTGGTCGATGCCCAGCCCTTCCCCGAGGCGCGCAAGCCCGCGATCAAGCTCTGGGTCGATTACGGGCCGGAGATCGGGGTGAAGAAGTCCTCCGCCCAGATCACCGTGCATTACGAGCCCGAAGAGCTGATCGGCAAGCAGGTGCTCGGCGTGGTCAACTTTCCGCCGCGCCAGATCGGCAAGTTCATGTCCGAGGCGCTGGTGCTCGGCCTGCCCGACGAGAACGGCGAGGTGGTGTTGCTCACGCCCGACAAGAGCGTGCCCGATGGCGGGCGGATGTTCTGAATGAAGACCGTGCTGGTCACCCGCCCGCTGCCGCAGCCGGTCATCGCGGCGCTCGCTGCCGCCCATAAGGTGGCCGTGCGCGACGAGACCGGGCCGATGAGCGGTGACGAGATGGTCGCCGCGCTCCGGCGGTTCGATGCGATCCTGCCCACCATCGGCGATGCCTTCTCGGCGGAGATCTTCGCACAGGCCGGCCAGATCCGCACCCGGCTGCTGGCCAATTTCGGCGTTGGCTACAACCATATCGACGTTGCGGCGGCCAGCGCCCATGGCATCGCGGTCACCAACACCCCCGGCGTGCTCACCGACACCACCGCCGATCTGGCGCTCACCCTCATCCTGATGACGGCGCGGCGCGCGGGCGAGGGCGAGCGGCTGCTGCGCGCGGGCGGCTGGACGGGCTGGCACCCGACCCAGCTCATGGGCATGGATGTGTCGGGCAAGGTGCTGGGCATCGTCGGCATGGGCCGGATCGGCGAGGCTATCGCCCGGCGCGGGCATTTCGGCTTTGGCATGAAGGTGCTGTTTTACAACCGCTCGCCGAAAACGCCGGATCTCCCGGCGCGGCAGGTGGGCAGCCTTGCCGCGCTTGCCGCCGCCTGCGACGTGATGGTGGTGGCCGTGCCGGGCGGGGCCGAAACGCGCCATCTGATCGACGCCGATATCTTCGCGGCGATGAAGCCTACGGCGCTGTTCATCAACATTGCGCGCGGCGATGTGGTCGACGAGGCGGCGC
This sequence comes from Sinisalibacter aestuarii, assembly GCF_027923545.1. Classification (GTDB taxonomy): domain Bacteria; phylum Pseudomonadota; class Alphaproteobacteria; order Rhodobacterales; family Rhodobacteraceae; genus Sinisalibacter; species Sinisalibacter aestuarii. The sequence continues at coordinate 753,765 of NZ_BROH01000001.1, forward strand.
TGATCGCGGCGCTTCAGGCAGGTGGGATCGCCGGGGCCGGGCTCGACGTATATGAGCGCGAGCCGGTGGTGCCCGAGGCGCTGACACGCATGGAAAACGTCACCCTCCTGCCGCATCTCGGCTCGGCCACGCTGGAGACGCGCACGGCGATGGGGATGCTGGCGGCGGATAACATTCTGGCCTTCTTCGCCGGTAAGCCGCTGCCCAGCCCGGTCTGATCCTGCTGTCTCAGCGCGCGCCGGGCCGGTCGCCCACCGCCTCGCGCCAATGTTTGCGGCAGAGGCTCACATAGGTCTCGTTGCCGCCGATCTGCACCTGGTCGCCGTCGAGCAGAACATTGCCCGCTTCGTCCTGGCGCACCACCATCGTGGCCTTCTTGCCGCAATGGCAGATCGTGCGCGCCTCGCGCATCTCGTCGGCCAGCGCCAGCAGCGTGGCCGAACCGGGAAACAGGTTGCCCTGAAAGTCCACCCGCAGCCCATAGGCCATCACCGGCACGCGCAGATCGTCCACCGCGCGGGCAAGCTGCCACACCTGTTGCGGGGTGAGAAACTGCGCCTCGTCGATGAACACGCAAGCCACCGGCCCCTCGGCCAGCCGCGCCTCGATCTTGGCGAACATGTCGTCGTCCGCGCCGAACGTATCGGCCGGGGTCTCGATGCCGATCCGGCTGCCGATCACCCCGTCGCCCGCCCGGTCGTCGAGCTTGGCGGTGATGAGATAGGTCTCCATCCCCCGCTCGCGGTAATTGTAGGACGCCTGCAGCAGCAGCGTCGATTTACCCGCATTCATCGTCGAATAATGGAAGTAGAGCTTGGCCATGCATTCCGTTAGCGCCCCGCTGCCGCGGGATCAAGACCGCGGGCGGAAGGCGAGCGGGGGAACGGGGTTGGCAAGACTACCAGAGGCCAGTGGGCGTTGCCGCCCTGGGGATGGAACAGACCTCGTGCACCTATAAGCGCCAACACTCCATTGCCGGCCAGAAACATGCCAACCCTGCCGCGGAAACGAGCGACAGACCCCCACCCGATCCGGCGCTGGGGGCGCCGGAAACTCGTGACATGGCCGCGACTGCGACCATGGAAATAAAGACATTCAATTAAAATTGAATTAATGGGAAAAGTGTGACGGATTTCCCCGCAACAATCGTACCGGGGCGGTTCGGGTAGAGAGGGATATGGGATGGCAGGTGTAGGCGACTACCTGAAGAAACACACGGAAACGCTGGTCAAGGATGTGGGCATCGAAGCCGCATGTTCGCTGACCGGAAAATCCAAAGCGACGCTGGGGCGGTATTACTCGGACTCAGAGGAACATGCGGGCCGCTTCATGCCGATCGACACGGTCGCCCAGCTTGAAGCGGCGGCGCGCTATCCGCATGTGACATCGGCGCTGGCCGAGGTGTCGGGCCACACCGTCAGCTCCGACGGCGACGGTCGCAACGCGCCCGGCGGCGGCGTCAATACCGATGTGATCGCGCTCAGCCAGAGATTCGCGATGCTGATGGCGGAGTACCAGCAGTCGATCCAGGACGGCGTCATCACCGTGAACGAGGCCAAGCGGCTTCTGCGCGAAACCCTGGCGCTGCAACAGGTGCTGGTCGACATGAAACTGCATCTGGAAAACGAGACGCATTGAGGCCGGTCAGCCCGCCGCCAATCTCCACAGGATCACGCCCCAGGCCACGCCCCCTGCAATCGCGGTGAGGGCGACGGCGGCCGAGCCTGCATCCTTGGCGCGGCGGGCAAGGGGATGTTCTTCCGTCGAGATGTAATCCACCGCGCGCTCCACGGCGGTGTTCATAAGCTCGGCGGCGAGCACGAGCAGGCCCAGCGGCAGGATCACCGCGCGCTCGCTGAAGCCGAGCGGCAGCAGCAGCGCGGCGAGCGTCGAGAGCGCGACGATACTCGTCCAGAACCGGAGTGACGGTTCGTGCGCCCAGGTGTCGCGCCAGCCGGCGAGCGACCAGACGCAACGGTTGACGAAGCGGCGCCATTCGCGCCGGGCCGCTTTCATGCAGGCGCCTCGCGGTGGGCAAGGTAATGGTCCACCGCCTCGGCCACCCGCCGAAACCGGTCGCCACCCAGATGGGTGCCGCCAAACCAGCGCGTCACCACCACCAGCTCGCCGCGCAGCCCCGCGCCTTCGAGCTTTTGCAGGATCACCGCGCCCGCGCCCGCCTCGCCGTCATCGCCCTTGGCCGGGCCGTCCGGCAGGAGCACCGCCCAGGAATTGTGGCTGGCTTTCGCGAATTTCTTGCGCCGGGTCAGCGCCTTGAGAAAGGCGCGCACGTCCTCACGGCCGGACACCGGCCCGCCCGACACCGCATAACGCGAGCCGCGATCGGTCAGAACGTTTTCGAAAACCTGCATTCGCCCTCCCGCCGTCACTATGGCCGCAAGCGGCGCGGCGAGGCAATCAGTAGCTGTCGCGCAGATGTTCGAGCAGCTTCTTGTTCATGCACAATTGCGGCGCTTCGTGGGTGCCCGCGCTGTGCTCTTCGAGCCAGAGCTCGCAGCCGCCCGGATCGGGGCATTCGGAGCAGCGCCTGACCGCGCGTTCGAGCTGGGCGCGGCTCAGCCGGGTCAGATCCACCTCCAGCTCCAGATCGAGGCCGAGCACATCGGCCATCCGGCCGAGCAGATATTCATGATAGGCGCGGTGTGCAACGTCGGGCATGACAACCTCCGCTGCCCAAAGAAAACGGGCAAATCCGTCAATTCCTTGATCCAGATCAAAACCCGCTTCCGTGGCGGCTTCCCGCCCGCGGATGCAGGCGCTAGGCTGGGGCCATGTTTACCATCGAACACGAATTCGACTCGACCGTGATCACCCTCGTTGACGAGGAGGCGCCGCATCTGCGCGAGGATGTGGTGATCAACGCCTTTGACGATTGCGTCACGCTGGAACAGCACGAACCGACGACCGACAGGCTGATGCGGGTCACCTTCTCGATGAGCCAGTTGCGCGACCTTGCGGCGGCGCTGGACCTGCCGGAAGGGGTGTACAAGCTGGTGCGCGAGGGCGGTGGAACGTAGCTCAGTCCAGCCGGAACACCTTGTCGCGCGACGTGGCGCCGCGGGTCAGGGTGAGGCGCGATTTGGGCACGCCGAGCGCCGTTGCCAGCAGCTTGACCACCGCCTTGTTGGCCTTGCCGTCTTCCGGCACCGTGGTCACGCTCACCCGCAGCCCGCCTTCCCCCTCGGTCACGGCGTTTTTTGCCGCTTTCGGGGTGACGCGCACGGCGATCTCGGCGCCGGGTTCGGCGAGGTGGGCAAGCGCTCCCTTTTTCATGCCGCGACCATGCCCAATGGGGGTTGCGGGCGCAAGCCGGGCCGGTCAGGGTGCGGCGCATGAGACGAACCGGCTTTTTCTCCGATGAGCGGTGCTTCTGGCATTCCGGCGGCAATTACGCGGGCATGGTCCCGGTGGGCGGGCTGGTGCAGCCCCTGGCGGCGGGCGGCCTGCCGGAAAACCCCGAGACGAAGCGCCGTCTGCGCAACCTCCTCGACGTGACCGGGCTGATCGCCGACCTCGTGCCGCAAGGCGCCGCGCCCGCCAGCCGCGACGATCTCGAACGGGTCCATCCGCCCGGCTATCTCGACGCCTTCAAGGCGGCCTCCGATGCCGGTGGCGGCGAGCTGGGCCTGCGCACTCCCTTTGGGCCGGGCGGCTACGAGATTGCCGCGCTCAGCGCCGGGCTGGCAAAAGCCGCGCTGTTCGCGGTGCTGAGGGGCGAGCTCGACAATGCCTATGCCCTGTCGCGCCCGCCCGGCCATCACGCGCTGCCGGACTTCCCCAATGGCTTCTGCCTGATCAACAACATCGCCGTCGCCATCCGCGCCGCGCAATCCGGGGGGCTGGCCAAACGCATCGCCGTGCTGGACTGGGACGTGCATCACGGCAACGGCACCGAGGCGGTGTTCTACGACGATCCGGACGTGCTCACCATCTCGATCCATCAGGAGCACAATTACCCGCTCGATACCGGCGAGATCGACAAGCGCGGCACCGGCGCCGGAGCGGGCGCCAACATGAATATTCCGCTGCCCCCCGGCGCGGGCCATGCCACCTGGCTCGAAGCGATGGAGCGGCTGGTGCTGCCCGCGATCCGCGCCCATGCGCCGGACGCGATCGTGGTGGCCAGCGGCTACGATGCCGCCGCCGCCGATCCGCTGGCCCATATGCTCGCCCATGCCGCCACCTTCCGCGCGATGACGCGGCAGGTGCGCGAGCTGGCCGATGAGCTGTGCGGCGGCAAGCTGGTAGCGGTGCATGAGGGCGGCTATTCCGAATGGTATGTGCCGTTCTGCGGCCATGCGGTGCTGGAAGAGCTGTCCGGCAGCGCGATCACCGCCCCCGATCCGATGGAAGCCACCTACACCACCCGCCAGCCCAACGCGCGGATGCAGGCGGTGTTTTCCGACATCATCGGCGACTATGCGGCCTTTTTCGCCACGCCCGCTTGATCTGATCCCCCCGCGCCCCGACATGAGGGGCGATGTAACGGAGAGTAACATGCCCGAGAAAAACCCGGCGGCGCTCGATTTTCTGCTCACCCGCCGCTCGCACCCGGCGAAGACCCTCACCACCCCGGTGCCGAGCCGCGATGAGTTGATGCCGATCCTCACCGCCGCCGCCCGCACGCCCGATCACGGCAAGCTGGAGCCCTGGCGCTTCCTGGTGCTGGAACGCGGCGCGCTGGAGCGGCTCGCCCATGAGGTGGAGTTGCGCGGCGCGGCGCGGGGCGAGGCGCCGGAACGGGTGCAGAAGGTCTACCGTCAGTTTGCCGATGCCCATCTCGTCGTCGCCGTGGTGCTCTCGCCCAAAGTATCGGAGAAGGTGCCGGAGATCGAACAGGTCTATTCCGCCGGCGCCGTCTGCCTTGCCATGCTCAATGCCGCGCTGGCCTCCGGCTGGGGGGCGAACTGGCTCTCCGGCTGGGCCTGCCATGACCGTGAATTCCTCGACGTGGCGCTGGGCCTCGCGCCGCAGGAGACGGTCGCCGGCTTCATCCATATCGGCACCGAAACCTCGCCGCCGCCCGAACGGCCGCGCCCGGATCTCGATGCCATCACCACATGGGTCAGCGCGTGATGCTCGGCGATTTTGCAAAAGCCCTCGGCCAGTTGACCGATCCGCGCTTCCGCCGGGTGCTGCTCATGGGCCTTGGCCTCACCATCGCGCTGCTGGCCGGCGCGACGGTGCTGTTTGGCTGGGTGGTCGGCCTGTTCGTGCCGGATGTGGTCACGCTGCCCTTCTTCGGCGAGGTCAGCTGGCTCGATTCGGTGGCAAGCTGGGCCACGGTGCTGTTGATGATCGTGCTCTCGGTGGTGCTGATGGTGCCCGTCGCCGCCGCCTTCACCGGCATCTTCCTCGATGACGTGGCCGAGGCGGTGGAGGAAAAGCACTATCCCGGCCTCACGCCGGTCGGCACCATCCCCCTGATGGATACGCTGCGCGACTCGATCTCGCTCATCGTTGTCACCATCGGCGTGAACCTTGTGGCGCTGATCCTGTTCTTCTTCGTCGGCCCGCTCGCGCCGGTGCTGTTCTGGGTGGTGAACGGCTATCTTCTGGGCCGTGAATTCTTCCAGTTGGCCGCCATGCGCCGCGAGGGGCGCGAGGGCGCCAATGCGCTGCGCAGCCGTCATGCGGGGCAGATCTGGGTGGCGGGCACGCTGATGGCGGTGCCGCTCTCGGTGCCGCTCGTGAACCTGCTGATCCCGATCCTCGGAGCGGCGACCTTCACGCATATGTATCACCGCCTCGCCGGGCGGTGATCGCAGGCGGCGCCGGGCGGGTGCTGCTAGTTCGGCACCCGCTCGCCGAGCACGCCGAGCCAGTCGAGATCCTCGACGGTGACCACATCCGACAGCACCAGCCAGGCGGCGATGCCCCAGAGCGGCACCGCCCAGAGCGTGGTGATCACCAGCGCGCGTTTGAGCCTGAAATCATGCGGAGCGCCTTCATGCGTGCCGGGCACCACATCGCCCACATCGCCCTGGGTGCGGGTCGAGACCTGGAGCACGATGAACAGCGCGAGAAACCAGATGACGACGAACAGGACGATCCCGCCGGTGATCGACATCAGACTTGCTCCAGTTCGATCAGGGTGCCGTTGAAATCCTTCGGATGCAGGAACAGCACAGGCTTTCCGTGCGCGCCGATCTTGGGTTCGCCGGTGCCGAGCACGCGCGCGCCCTGATCCTTCAGCTTGTCGCGCGCGGCAAGGATATCGTCGACCTCGTAGCAGACATGGTGGATGCCGCCCGAGGGGTTCTTGTCGAGAAAGCCCTGGATCGGCGAGCCTTCGCCGAGCGGGTAGAGCAGTTCGATCTTGGTGTTGGGCAGGGTGATGAAAACCACGGTGACGCCGTGATCGGGCTCGTCCTGCGGCGCGCCCACATCGGCGCCCAGCGTGTCGCGGTATTGCGCGGCAGCGGCTTCGAGGTCGGGCACTGCGATGGCAACGTGGTTGAGCCGTCCGATCATCCTGTCTCTCTCCCCTGACATTCTGGCCCGCTTATGCCCGTCCGCCGGGGGCGGCGCAATAGCGGGGCAGGGCGGCGTTAACCGGCTGTTAGGCAGTTTCGTGTTTGGCTCCGAAGCGAAAGGAGACCGCATATGAGCGATGACCCGCGCCGCTACCATCCTCACCGCGCCGCCACGGCGGATCGCCCGCTTCAGGGCATGACCGTGCTCGTGGTGGAAGACAGCCGCTTCGCCTCCGAGGCGATCCGGCTTTTATGCCAGCGTTCCGGCGCCCGTATCCGGCGGGCCGACACTCTGGCCGCCGCGCATCGGCACCTTGCCGTCTACCGGCCCAATATCGTGATCGCCGATATCGGCCTGCCCGACGGCACCGGCGCCGAGCTTCTCGCGGAACTGGCCGCCGCCGCGCCCCGGCTCGACGTGCTGATCGGGATGAGCGGCGATCCCGCGCTTGAGGCCACCGCCTTGGCCGCCGGGGCCGATGGCTTTCTCGCCAAGCCGGTGGAAAGCCTCGCGCTGTTTCAGCAGGCCATCCTTGCCCATCTGCCGGCGGGGGAGGGGCCACGCGGCCCGCGCGCCCTGCCGAACGAGACGGTGCGGCCGGACCGGCTGGCTTTGGAAGACGATCTTGTCCATGCCGCCGAGATCATCGGCGATGACCGGCGCCCGCTCGCATACGTGGCGCAGTTTCTCGGCGCGGTCGCCCGCAGCGCGCATGATACGGCACTGGAGGCGGCGGCCCGACGGCTGGCCGAGGCCGGGCCGGCCAGCGCGGAACGGGCCAGGATCGCCGGGCTGGTGAATGACAGGCTGGCAGGGCTGCGCGCCGGTTGACGCTCAGCCGCGCAGGGCCGGGTCTTCGGCAACGCGCACCAGCCGGGTGAGATCGCCCAGCCGCTCTTTCTGCCGGCCCTCAGCGTCGAAGTTCGAGGGGCTCAGCCAGGCGGTGAAGGCTTCTTTCAGCGCCGGCCATTCGCCGTCGATGGCCGCGAACCAGGCGGTGTCGCGGTTGCGCCCCTTCACCACCGCGGCCTGGCGAAAGATGCCCTCATAGCTCAGGCCCAGCCGCCCGGCGGCCCGGCGCGAGGGCAGGTTGCGGGCATCGCATTTCCACTCATAGCGGCGATAGCCCGCCTCGAAGGCCCATTGCATCATCAAAAACATCGCTTCGGTCGCGGCGCGGCTGCGTTGCAGGGCGGGCGCGAAATTGATGTGCCCCACCTCGATCGACCCGGCCTCGGGGCTGATGCGCAGATAGCTCGCCACCCCCTCCCAATGCCCGCTCTCGCGGTTGCGGATCGCGTAGAAAAACGGATCGTCCCCCGCCGAAACCTCGCGCACCCAGCGGTGATAGGACGAGGCCGAGGCGAAAGGGCCATAGGGCAGAAAATCCCAGATCGCGTCCGAGGCGATATTGGCCTTGAACAGCTCGGCGGCGTGGGTCTCGGCCCGCAGCGGCTGAAGCTCGGCATAGTGCCCGCGCAGGCTCGCCGCCCCGGGCCGGGGCGGCGCTGTCCAGCCGGGGATCCTGGCCCCGATATCCCTTGTTTCCCGCATGGTTACCCTTCGCTGTCACCTGTTTCCCTCTTACGTCGCGTTGCCACGCCCGTCACGGGAAATCCCCCAAAGGGGTCCGGTTCTGGCCCGCCCGTTCCGCAATCGCGCCCCATTTTCAGGGCAAAACTGGTCCACTGCGTTGTGCAGAAGTGAAAGCGCCGGCATTCCCCCGGCTCAAGTGGAGAGTGCGTATGTGGTTCAGATTTAACCGTTTTGCAAAGGCCGAGGACGGTAACGCCGTCATCGACTGGATTGTCCTGATGTCAGGCGTGGTCCTGATGGCGATCTCGGTTGTGATCACGATCACATCGAACGTACACACGATCACCGATGACACGATGGAACGTGTCGAGCAGATGGAAGATTTCCGTCCGGCCTGACCGGTACTTCCCAGTGGGCCGTTCCGGGGCGGTGCGCTTGGCAGAGCGCACCGCCATTTTCATTCCCGCGTCTAGGCTTCGGGTTCGATCACCCGCAAATGCAGATCGCGAAGCTGGGCGTTGTCGGGCACCGACGGGGCGCCCATCATCAGATCTTCCGCGCGCTGCGTCATCGGGAAGAGCATCACCTCGCGGATGTTCTCTTCCTCCGCCAGCAACATCACGATCCGGTCGATCCCCGCCGCGCAGCCGCCATGCGGGGGTGCGCCGAAATGGAAGGCGTTGACCATGCCGCCAAAGCGCCGACGCACCTCGTCCTCGCCATAGCCGGCGATCTCGAACGCCTTGAACATGATTTCGAGCTTGTGGTTGCGGATCGCGCCCGAAAGGATCTCGGCGCCGTTGCAGGCAAGGTCGTACTGGTAGCCGAGCACCGCCAGCGGATCGCCCTCCAGCGCCTCCATCCCGCCCTGCGGCATCGAGAACGGGTTATGCTCGAAGTCGATCTCGCCGCTCTCCTCGTCCTGCTCGAAGATCGGAAAATCCACGATCCAGGCAAAGGCGAAGCGGGCGCGCCAGGTCTCGTCTTCCGGGTCTTTCGGGGTCTCGGCCCAGATCACGTCGCGCGCCAGCCCGGCGACGCGCTGGAAGCTCTTGGGCTTGCCGCCAAGGAAGAAGGCGGCATCGCCGACGCCAAGGCCAAGCTGCTGGCGGATCGCTTCGGTGCGCTCGGGGCCGATATTCTTGGCGAGCGGGCCGGCGGCTTCCATGCCGTCGTCGCCATCGCGCCAGAAGATATACCCCATCCCCGGCAAGCCCTCTTTCTGGGCAAACGAGTTCATCCGGTCGCAGAATTTACGGCTGCCGCCCTTCGGCGCCGGGATGGCGCGCACCTCATTGCCCTCGGTCTCCAGCAGCTTGGCGAAGATCGCAAAGCCCGAGCCGCGGAAATGCTCGCTCACGTCCTGCATCTTGATCGGATTGCGCAGGTCGGGCTTGTCGGTGCCATACCACAAAGCCGAGTCGCGGTAGGAGATCAGCGGCCAGTCGGCATAGGCATCGACCTTGCGCGCGCCGGCGAATTCCTCGAACACGCCCTGCAGCACCGGCCCGACCGTGTCGAACACGTCCTGCTGCTCGACGAAGCTCATCTCCATGTCGAGCTGGTAGAAGTCGGTGGGCGAGCGGTCGGAGCGCGGGTCTTCGTCGCGGAAGCAGGGCGCGATCTGGAAATACTTGTCGAAGCCCGACACCATCAGAAGCTGTTTGAACTGCTGCGGCGCCTGCGGCAACGCGTAGAACTTGCCCGGATGCAGGCGGCTCGGCACCAGAAAGTCGCGCGCGCCCTCGGGGCTGGACGCGGTGATGATCGGCGTCTGGTATTCGCGGAAATCCCGCGCCCACATCCGCTTGCGCATCGAGGCAACGACATCGGAGCGCAGCTTCATGTTTTCCTGCATCTTCTCGCGGCGCAGGTCGAGGTAGCGGTATTTCAGCCGCGTCTCTTCGGGGTATTCCTGATCGCCGAACACCATCAGCGGCAGCTCGTCCGCCGCGCCCAGCACTTCCATGTCCTGAATGAACACTTCGATCTCGCCGGTGGGCAGCTTGTCGTTGACCAGGCTCTCGTCGCGCGCGAGCACCTTGCCGTCAATCCGGATCACCCATTCCGAGCGCACCTTTTCCACCTCGTTGAACACCGGGCTGTCGGGATCGGCGAGCACCTGGGTCACGCCGTAATGGTCGCGCAGGTCGATGAACAGCACGCCGCCATGATCGCGGACGCGATGGACCCAGCCCGACAGGCGAACGATATCGCCCACTTGTGTCTTGCGGAGGTCAGCGCAGGTGTGGCTGCGGAAGCTGTGCATGATCGTCCCCTGAGGTGCGTGTTTCATCCGCGCCGATACAGCCTGCGCTGGGCGGGAAGTCAAGCCCGCGACCCCGGCTCAGCGGTGGAATCGACAGCCTTGACAGGAAAAAATCCTTTACAGCGGCCCCCTGACCGAAACACAATTGTATGGAAAGGCATACCGATGGCGCTGCGCTACCCGGCGGGTGGGGCGGATGCCGCGGTGGAAGATTGGCGTAGGGGGTCGCCATGTGGACAACGTTACTCGACAAGTTGCTCGCGCATATCGTGCGGGCCGGCACACTCAGGCTGACCCTGCCTGACGGCACAACCCGAACCTACGGATCCGGCGCGCCGGAACTGGCGCTTACCGTGCGCGATCCGGCACTGGCTGCCCGGGTGATCGTCAACCCGTCGCTCGCGGTTGGCGAGGCGTATATGAACGAGGGGATCGAGATCGAAAACGACGATCTGCGCGCCTTCTTCCGCTTCATGATCCCCAATATCAACGCCGCCGGTTCGCCCTGGTTCCAGCGCCCGCTGGACGCAACGCGCCAGCTCGTGCGCCGGTTCCGCCAGTTCGCGCCGGTGGGCAAGGCGCAGGCCAATGTGGCCCATCACTACGATCTGTCGCGCGAGCTGTACGATCTCTTCCTGGATGAAGACCGGCAATATTCCTGCGCCTATTTCGCGCGGGACGGGATGACGCTGGAGGAAGCCCAGGCCGCCAAGAAGCACCATATCGCCCGCAAGCTGCAGATCGAGCCGGGGATGCGCGTGCTCGATATCGGCTGCGGCTGGGGCGGCATGGGGCTGACGCTGGCGCGCGATTACGGCGCCGAGGTGGTGGGGGTGACGCTCTCGAAGGAGCAGCACGCGCTGGCGATGGGCCGGGTGCGCGCGGCGGGGCTTGAGGGCAAGGTCGATTTCCGCCTGACCGATTACCGCAACGTAACCGAAACGTTTGACCGGATCGTCTCGGTCGGCATGTTCGAACATGTCGGCGTGCCGCATTACAACGAGTATTTCAGCTTCGTGAACAACGCGCTGAAGGAAGACGGGCTCGCCCTGATCCACACCATCGGCCATGTCGGCCCGGCGAACGAGGCCGATAGCTGGATCACCAAATATATCTTCCCCGGCGGCTACACCCCGGCGCTGAGCGAGATGCAGAAGGCGATCGACAAGCAATGCCTGGTGACCTGCGATGTCGAGGCGCTGCGTATCCACTATGCCAAGACGCTCGGCGCCTGGCACGATCGCTTCATGGCCCATGTCGACAAGGCCCGTATGCTTTATGACGAGCGCTTCGTGCGGATGTGGCGCTGGTATCTGCTGTCGATGGAGGCATCGTTTTCGGTGGGCACGCTGCTGGTCTATCAGGTGCAGCTCGGCAAACAGCTCGACGCCGCGCCGATCACCCGCGATTATCTGTATGAGGCCGAGATGGTCCGGGCTGAAGCGGCGCAATAGCGGATCCGGTGGCGGCTGTTCGGTGCGGGCGCCGGCATGGCGGGGTCGGCTGGTGAGCGATGCGTTAACCCGAGGACCGGGAGAGCGGCGATTGCGCCATAATGCATTGACCTTTCGGCGGAACGGCTGAGGCCCGGACTCCGGAAATCCGGATTTCCGGAGTCACCGCCGCCGCGATCCCGCCCCGCCCGGTCCGACCGCCGCCCGCCTGCCGCAGATCAAGCCTTGCGCCCAACGCCTCAATCCCTATAACCCACGACAATTTGCGCGCACCGGGGAATCCCCGGCCCGCACAACCGCTGCCAAGGGGTGCCGAGATGCCGAAGAGAACCGATATCAACTCGATCATGATCATCGGCGCGGGCCCCATCATCATCGGCCAGGCTTCCGAATTCGACTATTCCGGCGCCCAGGCGTGCAAGGCGCTGAAGGAAGAGGGCTACCGGGTGATCCTGGTCAACTCGAACCCGGCGACGATCATGACCGACCCGGAAATGGCCGACGCCACCTATATCGAGCCGATCACCGCCGAGGCCGTCGCAAAGATCATCGAAAAGGAAAAGCCCGACGCGCTGCTGCCCACGATGGGCGGGCAGACCGGCCTCAACACCGCGCTGGAACTGGCCGATCTGGGCGTGCTGGAAAAGCATGGCGTCGAGCTGATCGGCGCCAAGCGCGAGGCCATCGAGATGGCCGAAGACCGCAAGCTGTTCCGCGAGGCGATGGACCGGCTCGGCATCGAAAACCCGAAAGCCACCATCGTCACCGCGCCGAAACTGCCCAACGGCAAGCACGATCTGCGCGCCGGGCTCGACCTTGCGATGGAAGCGCTGGAAGAGATCGGCCTGCCCGCGATCATCCGCCCCGCCTTCACCCTCGGCGGCACCGGCGGCGGCATCGCCTATAACCGCGAGGATTACGAGCATTACTGCCACAGCGGCATGGACGCCTCGCCGGTCGGCCAGATCCTCGTCGATGAAAGCCTGCTGGGCTGGAAGGAATACGAGATGGAGGTGGTCCGCGACAAGGCGGACAACGCGATCATCGTCTGCTCGATCGAAAACGTCGATCCGATGGGCGTGCATACCGGCGACTCGATCACCGTCGCCCCGGCGCTCACGCTGACCGACAAGGAATACCAGATCATGCGCACGCATTCGATCAACGTGCTGCGCGAGATCGGGGTGGAGACGGGCGGCAGTAACGTGCAATGGGCCGTCAACCCTGTCGATGGCCGCATGGTGGTGATCGAGATGAACCCGCGTGTCAGCCGCTCCTCGGCGCTGGCCTCCAAGGCCACCGGCTTCCCCATCGCCAAGATCGCCGCCAAGCTTGCCGTCGGCTACACGCTCGACGAGCTCGATAACGACATCACCAAGGTTACCCCCGCGAGCTTCGAGCCGACCATCGACTATGTGGTCACCAAGATCCCGCGCTTCGCCTTCGAGAAGTTCCCGGGCAGCAAGCCCGAGCTGACCACCGCGATGAAATCGGTGGGCGAGGCGATGGCCATCGGCCGCACGATCCATGAATCGCTCCAGAAGGCGCTCGCCTCGATGGAAACGGGGCTGACCGGCTTCGACGAGGTCGAGATCGAGGGTGCGCCGGAAAAACCCGCGGTGATCAAGGCGCTCACCGCCAAATCGCCCGACCGCATCCGCGTGATCGCCCAGGCCATGCGCCACGGGCTGACCGATGACGAGATCAGGGGCGTCACCGATTTCGACCCCTGGTTCCTCGCCCGCATCCGCGAGATCGTCGAGGCCGAGGAGCGCATCCGCCACGATGGCCTGCCGATGACCGAAGAGGGCCTGCGCGCGCTCAAGATGATGGGCTTCACCGATGCCCGCCTCGCCCGGCTGACGGGGCGCGACGAAGCCAATGTGCGCCGCGCCCGGATCAATCTCGGCGTCACCGCCGTGTTCAAGCGGATCGACACCTGCGCCGCCGAATTCGAGGCCCAGACGCCCTACATGTATTCCACTTACGAAGCGCCGATGATGGGCGAGGTGGAATGCGAGGCGCGCCCCTCCGACCGCAGGAAAGTGGTCATCCTCGGTGGCGGGCCGAACCGGATCGGCCAGGGCATCGAGTTCGACTATTGCTGCTGCCATGCCTGCTTCTCGCTCACCGATGCGGGCTATGAGACGATCATGATCAACTGCAACCCCGAGACCGTCTCGACCGATTACGACACCTCCGACCGGCTCTATTTCGAGCCGCTCACCTTCGAGCATGTGATGGAAATCCTGCGCGTCGAGCAGCAGAATGGCACCCTGCACGGCGTGATCGTCCAGTTCGGCGGCCAGACCCCGCTCAAGCTCGCCAACGCGCTGGAAGAGGCGGGCATCCCGATCCTCGGCACCTCGCCCGACGCCATCGACCTCGCCGAAGACCGCGAGCGCTTTCAGGATCTCGTCAACCGTCTCGGCCTGAAGCAGCCGCATAACGCGATTGCCTCCTCCGACGAGGAAGCGCTTGAAAAAGCGGTGGAAATCGGCTTCCCGCTGGTGATCCGCCCGTCCTACGTTCTGGGTGGCCGGGCGATGGAAATCGTCCGCGACATGGACCAGCTCCGCCGCTACATCAAGGATGCCGTGGTCGTCTCCGGCGACAGCCCCGTCCTGCTCGACAGCTACCTCTCCGGCGCGGTCGAGGTCGATGTCGATGCGCTTTGCGATGGCAAGGCGGTCCATGTCGCCGGGATCATGCAGCATATCGAAGAGGCCGGCGTGCATTCGGGCGACTCTGCCTGCTGCCTGCCGCCGCATACCCTGCCGAAACAGATCATCGCCGAGATCGAGCGTCAGGCCGAGGCGCTGGCCCTCAGCCTCGGTGTGATCGGGCTGATGAATGTGCAATTCGCGGTGAAGGATGGCGAGGTCTATCTGATCGAGGTGAACCCGCGCGCCAGCCGCACCGTGCCCTTCGTGGCGAAAGCCACCGACAGCGCGATCGCCTCCATCGCCGCCCGGCTGATGGCGGGCGAGCCGCTGTCGAACTTCCCGCTGCGCGCGCCTTACCCCGAAGGTATCGGCTATGGCGATCCGATCCCGATGGGCGATCCGCTCACGCTCTGCGATCCCAACGTGCCGTGGTTCTCGGTGAAAGAGGCGGTGCTGCCCTTCGCCCGCTTCCCCGGCGTTGACACGATCCTCGGCCCCGAAATGCGCTCGACCGGCGAGGTGATGGGCTGGGACAGAAGCTTCCCCCGCGCCTTCCTCAAGGCGCAGATGGGCGCGGGCTCGCACCTGCCGCATGAGGGCCGGGTGTTCATCTCGATCAAGGACGACGACAAGTCGGCCGAGATGCTCGATACCGCCCGCACCCTCATCGCCATGGGCTTCGCCCTCCTCGCCACCCGCGGCACCGCCGCCTGGCTGGTGGAAAACGGCGTCGAGGCGGAGACGGTGAACAAGGTCTACGAAGGCGGCCGCACCATCGTGGACCGGCTGAAAGACGGCGACGTGCAGCTTGTCTTCAACACCACCGAAGGCGCGCAGGCGGTCGAAGACAGCCGCGAAATCCGCGCCGTCGCGCTCTACGACAAGATCCCCTACTTCACCACCGCCGCCGGCGCCCACGCCGCGACCCTGGCGATGAAGGCACGCGAAGAAGGCGAGATCGAGGTGCGGAGCCTGCAGGCGTAGAAACCACCCCCCGCCTGCATCGGCCCGGCTTCCCGCAACGCCCTGCCACGACATGCCAGACGCGCCATGGGTTTGTGCGAGACGCGCCCGGAAAATTGTGGGCGCGGTGGCTGGTCGATGTCACCTGCGGCGATTACCCCGAGCTTGCGCGAAACCATCTATGGTTGTGTAATGCCCCTGTAGGTAGGGGGGAGAAACGGCCATGCACCGACCGGACTATCTGGCGCAGGGAGAGGCCGCGCGTCTGTTTCCTGTACTTGCCAATACCTCGAAAGAAGGCCGAACCACATCCATTGTTCTGGCATGTCTCTCCAGCGTGCGGGAATTCGGAGCCGAGCTTCTCGGGTCGGTCGGGCAACGGCTTGGAGCACGCGCAACCGTCGATACCTATACGGAGATTGTCTTCACGGGCGAGAAGGGGGTCGGCAAGGATCGCCCGGATGGGCTGATCGTCTTGCGGAATGGCAAGAAGGAATGGAAGGCACTGGTAGAGGCTAAGGTTGGAACAAGCCAGCTTCAGTCCGATCAGATCGAGCGCTACCGGCAGGTGGCGCGCGACCATAATATCGACTGCGTGATCACGATTTCGAACCAGTTCGCCACGGCTCCGGCAAATCACCCGCTGCCGGATGTGCGCAAGAGCCGCTCAAGGGTTCCGGTGTTTCACTGGTCTTGGATGTCTATCCTGACGATTGCCGACCTGCTCATGAACCGCGAAGACATTGCCGATACCGACCAGTCCTATCTGATGAATGAACTGCGCCGGTTCCTGACCCACGAGAGCGCGGGCGTGCGCGGATTTGAACGTATGCCGCCAGAGTGGACTGACCTGAACCGGCACGTTTCGGCAGGCGGCAAGATCCTGGCCAGGTCGTCCGAGGCTGCCGCCGTGCTGGAGGCATGGCATCAGGAAACGAGGGATTTGTCACTTATCCTCAGCCGGCAGGCGGAAACGGTGGTTCATCAAATGCTTCCTCGCAAGCTCGCCGCCGACCCCGCCGAACGCCACAGGCAGGAGCTGCAGCGTTTGCGCGACAGCAACCAGCTCTATGTAGAGCTCGACATTCCCGATGCTGCCGCTCCGCTGGAGGTCGTGGCGGATATACCGCGCCGTACCATTGATGTGGGCATGAGTCTGCGTGCACCGCAGGACAAGAAGTCTTCCAAGGCCCGGGTGAACTGGCTGTTAAGACAGATCAAGACAGAGCGCACCAGCGAGCTTTTCGTGCGAATGAATTGGCCCGGACGAAGCCCGGAAACGCAATTCCATTTCGATGATCTGAAAGCGGACCCGGGCATTTGCGAAGAAGGAAAGCACGGTCTCCAGGTGGTTGGATTCCATGTTTACTTTGCCCGTCGCCTTGGCGCGCGATTTACCCAGCAAAGCAATTTCATTTCGGAATTGGAGGCGGTTGTTCCCGAGTTCTATCGCGAAGTGGGGCAGGAACTGGCCCAATGGCATAAGCCTGCGCCACGGATCAAGCCGGAAAAAAGCGATCCTGACGACGTTGATGTTGAAAGCATCGAGGCCGACGCGGACGAATTGTCGCGGAGTTCGGACTGACGAAGCTGCCCCGGCGCTTGGTCTGCCTCACACCTGAACGGCCCCCACCACCGCGTAGACCGGGCGTCAGCCCGGCACCCCCCGCGCCACAAAAAAGACAGGCCGAAGCCTGCCCCGTACCCCCCACGGCCCACACCCGAAGAGATACCGCTAACAATATATAAATCAACTACTTAACGTGGTGTGCGACCTCGCCCGCCTAGCCTCAGACCAGCCGCCCCCAAAGGTCATACTCGCTGGCCTCATCCACCTCGACGGTGACGATATCGCCGGGCGCCAGCCCCTCGAACCCCTCGTCGATGAACAGATTCCCGTCGATCTCCGGCGCATCCGCCCGGGTCCGGCAGACGGCCCCGTCCTCGTCCACGCTGTCGACGATCACCTGCTGCCGGCTGCCCACCTTCGCGGCCAGCCTGGCCTCCGAGATCGCCTGCGCCTTCTCCATGAACCGCGCCCAGCGCTCCTGCTTCACCTCCTCCGGCACATGGCCCGGCAGATCGTTGGCGGCGGCCCCGGCGACGTTCTCGTACTGGAAGCACCCCACCCGGTCGAGCTGCGCCTCGTCGAGCCAGTCGAGCAGCGTCTGAAACTCGTCCTCCGTCTCGCCGGGATAGCCGACGATGAAGGTCGAGCGCAGGGTGATATCGGGCACCACCGACCGCCAGGCGGCGATCTCGTCCAGCGTCTTCGCCGCCGCCGCCGGTCGCGCCATCCGGCGCAGCGTGTCGGGGTGGGCGTGCTGGAAGGGGATGTCGAGATAGGGCAGGATCAACCCCTCCGCCATCAGCGGGATCAACTCGCGCACATGGGGGTAGGGGTAGACGTAATGCAGCCGGACCCACGCCCCGAGCCCGCCCAGATCGCGGGCCAGATCGGTGATATGGGCGCGGCGCCCCTTCTCGGTCGCATGTTTCAGATCGAGCCCGTAAGCCGAGGTGTCCTGGCTGATCACCAGAAGCTCGCGCACCCCGGCCTCCACCAGCTTTTCCGCCTCGCGGATCACCGCATGCGCCGGGCGCGATTGCAGCCGCCCGCGCATCGCCGGGATGATGCAGAACTTGCAGTGATGATTACAGCCCTCGGAAATCTTCAGATAGCTGTAATGGCGCGGCGTCAGGCTCACCCCAGAGGCGGGCAGCAGATCGACGAACGGATCGGGCGCGGGCGGGGCCGCGCCATGCACCGCGTCGAGCACCTGCTCATAGGCTTGCGGCCCGGTCACCGCCAGCACCGACGGGTGCACGCCGGTGATATAGTCCGGCTCCGCGCCGAGGCAGCCGGTGACGATCACCTTGCCGTTCTCGCTCAACGCCTCGCCGATCGCCTCCAGGCTCTCGGCCTTGGCCGAGTCGAGAAAGCCGCAGGTGTTCACGATCACCGCATCGGCCCCGGCATAGTCGGGGCTGATCGCATAACCCTCGGCGCGCAGCCGGGTCAGGATACGCTCCGAATCCACCAGCGCCTTGGGGCAGCCGAGGCTCACCATGCCGATCTTCGGCTGGCCGGGCCGCGCCTCCTCGGTGAAAGTGGCGCGGGCAAGGTCGGGGCGCAGGTCAGGCGGGTTGCTCATCATGCCCCTTTCATCTTGCTGAAAATATCCCGGGGGGGTCCGGGGGGCTGGCCCCCCGGCCTTAGCCTACCGCTTGCGGTCGCGCCGCGAGCTCATCGGCTGGAAGGCCACGCCCACATGCGCCTCGCAATAGGGTTTGCCCTGTTGCACCGGCAACCCGCAGAACCAGAAATCTTCCGTCGCCGGATCGCCGATCGGCCATTTGCAGGTGCGCTCGGTCAACTCCATCAGGGTGAGCTTCTTGGCCGTCTTCTCCACCTCGCGCACCGTCTCCAGCGCCTCGGGGCTGATTTCGTTGGCCGAGGGCTGCGGCGGCAGCGGCTGGCCGGCGGGAATGATCGGCTTGCGCGCCGGGGCCGGGCTTGGCTTTTCGGCCGCGGGCTTTTCAGTCACCGGATCGGCCTCGACGGGCTTTTCGGCCTTCTTCGGCGCGGGCTTGGCCTTGGCCGCGGGTTTGGCGGGGGCTTCCTTCGCCGGCGCCTTGGCCGTGGCGGTGCCGCCGCCCGCGCGGTTCGAGAGCCCGAGCCGGTGCACCTTGCCGATCACCGCATTGCGGGTGACGCCGCCAAGCTCCTTGGCGATCTGGCTGGCCGATTGCCCCTCGGCCCACATTTTCTTGAGGGTTTCCACCCGTTCTTCGGTCCAGGACATATGCCTTGCATCCTCTCGGCAGCGCGCTTGGCGCTCTCTTACAGCAAGCCCGGATACTAGTCAGCCCCCATCGGGGATACAAGGCGGCTAGGCCCTTGGTGTTCAGTCCCGCCATCTGATCGCGGCATGGCGTGACGACTACAAGCACAACCGCCCCCCACTCGAACCTCGACGGGCTCATCCCGTGGGAGTATCACCAACGTTTAGGGCAGGACCAAACCCGGAACAGAACTTTCCAACAAATTGGGACTCTCAGGGGAGCAGGTCAATCAAACCATGGGATCAAACAGTTAGGGTCAGGACCTATGAACAGGTCCAATCTCAACGGTAGCTTCTACCAAGAGCGGACGAAAGGCAAAATCCGGGCTATGTCCGGGTTGCAGACAAAGCTGTCATAGTCAGGTCGCCGGTTGACTGTCCCGATCACCCAGGGAGGCCTCGCGTCTACCGACCAGATAGTTGATGAGCAGGGCGATCAGAACGTAGCAGACGATCGTGATGCCCGTTTGCTGTCCCAGCGACGGGCGGCCGTCGCTGAACATTATGGCGGTCCCGGCAGCCGGCCCGCTGGCCGTGCCGTTATTCACCTCGATGATCTGGCCCAGGGAAAAATTGTTGAACCAGTGCCAACCCATTGGCATCCACAGCGATCCGGTCCTCAGAACCATCCAGCCGAATAGGAGGGCTGGAAGGGCAAAGTTGATGAGGCCCCACCAAGGCCAATCGTTCATCAGCACATTGGGGTAGTGCGGAAGGGCAAAAGCGAACGCGGTGACGACGACGATCGCCACGGGGTTGGCCGTGAAGGTGCGGACCGCCTGCATGCCATAACCGCGAAAGATGATCTCCTCCGCGGTTGTCTGCATGAAGACCTTCGGAATCGCGATCAGGAAGACTGGCAAATAGGTCGCCCAGTGCGGCGCACCGAACGAGATCGGCACCCCAAGCACCACGGTAAAATAGGTCCAAGACACGATCGCGACGATGAGCGCCGCCAGAATCCCCATCCCGAAATTCCACGCCTCGATTCTTGGCTTGGGGACCACGATGCTCCACCAAGGCCGCTTGTGGACCAGCCACACCCAGAGGAACGGAATGAGGATCATCGGAAGCAGGACCAGCATCGCGGCCAGGCTGGCTACAGCCGGTGGCCATGTAGTGTAGTCGCCCAACAGAGTTATTGGAAGGAAGAACAGTGCCGCCCCATAGTGCATCATCACAATCAGGAACACGAACCCGACGGCGTAAAGCCACTTGTTCGACCGGCCCTCGAAGGCCCAGCTCAGAAACGATTGCGGGATGCTCCTTTCCCCCTGAACTTCAGAAGTTATTATTGTATAATGCACTTGCTGGAGGATTAGTCCAGAAAAGTCCGCAGTTTCCCGTTGACCTGACCCCAGGTTTCTCCACCTCTCGGAGAACCTGGGGGTTGGTTTGATGGCCTTGCACGGCCAGTTTGTTCATCGTTCCTTTCGCCGCAAATTCTTTGGGCGTCAGGTTTCCGGGCGCCGAATGTGGTCTGAACGGCAAGTTGCACACGGGCTGCGAGGGACGCGGCCGACCGCTGACTTTCTTCCTCTCGGGCGGGCAAATGAGCAATGCCAAAGGTGCGCTGGCTATGTCTGGAAGCCTGCTACCTGCCACAATGCTGCTCGGCGACAAAGGATATGATGCGGATTGGTTCCGGACGGCGCTGGCAGAGCGCGGCATCAATGCGTGCATTCCAGGCCGTTGTGGACGACGGAAGCATGCCGGCCACGACACCAGCCCGTATCGCAAACGACATCGCGTCGGGAAACTGTCCGCGTGGTTGAAAGACCGGTGCCATATCGCGACCCGCTACGACAGATGCGGTGAACGGTTCGTATCGGCAATCTGCATCGCCACAACCGTCATCTTTTGGTTATGGGTCCTGACCCTAGAACTCCACCCCGGCCTGCGCCTTCACCCCGGCGCGGAACGGGTGCTTGATCAGCTCCATCTCGGTGACCAGATCGGCGATCTCGATCAGCTCGTCCTTGGCGTTGCGCCCGGTGAGGATGACATGGGTCATCCCGGGCTTTTCGTCGCGCAGGAAGGCCACCACCTCGTTCACGTCGATATAATCGTAACGCAGCGCGATATTGATCTCGTCGAGCAGCACCATGCGGATGGCCGGATCGCGGATCAGCTCTTTCGACTTTTCCCAGGCGGCGCGGGCCATCTCGATATCGCGGCTCTTGTCCTGCGTCTCCCAGGTGAAGCCCTCGCCCATCGTGTGGAACTGGCAGATATCGGCAAAGCGGCTTTCGATCAGGTCGCGTTCGCCGGTCTTCATCCCGCCCTTGATGAACTGCACCACGGCGCAGGGCATGCCGTGGGCGATGGCGCGGAAGATCATGCCGAAGGCGGCGGAGGATTTGCCCTTGCCCTTGCCGGTATGGACGATGATCAGGCCCTTTTCCTCGGTCTTGGTGGCCATGATCTTGTCGCGTGCGGCCTTCTTCTTGGCCATTTTCTGGGCGTGGCGGTCTGTTTCTTCGGTCATGGCGGTCTCCTGGCGCGTCTGGTCGCCGATGGTAGCGCACGGGGGGGCGTGCGCAAGCGAAAGGGGCGGCCCGATGAGCCGCCCCTTTCCGGTTTGGTGAGGTGCATTCCTTATTCGGCGGGAACCGCCTGCGCGTCCTGCGACTTGGCGAAGTGCTGCTTGTTGAGGCGCAGAACCAGCCAGACCATCGCGAGCTGGAAGGCCACGGCGCCAGCCGATTCGACCCAGTAGATCACGCCGAATTTCGGGATGATGCCGGCCTCGACCAGACCCTTGTTGATGAAGAACTGGATCATCACCGACAGCGCGACGCCGGGGCAGATCAGGGCGTAGGAGCCGGGCGAGGTCTTGTCGCCGAACACGAAATCCTTGAAGTAGCCCTGTTTGATCAGGATCAGCATGCCGAGCAGCAGGAACATGAACTGGATCGACAGCAGCCGGGACAGGAAGACCATGGTTTCGCCGGCATTGGTGTGCACGTCGAAGGTGCCGTGCAGCCCGTGGCTCTGGCGCAGGGTCATGATGCCGAGCGTGGTCATGATCGGGATGATGATCATCAGCGTCGGCGCGGCTTCCTTCGCGGTGCCGTAATGCAGCATCGAGTTGAAGGCGGTGAACAGGGCGATCAGGCCGTAGACCGTGGCGGTGGTGCCGAAGAAGGTCGAGGTCATCACCCCTGCCGAGACGATGAATTCGTTGCCCGACATCGCCGCCGGGGCCGAGAGGCCGACGGCGACCATCGCCAGCGCGAAGGTCGGCAGCATCTGGGCGAAGGAATTATGGGCGGTCACGTCGAAGACGCCGCCCTTGGTCATCACCCGGCCGAGGAAGTCGCCGATCGTCCACAGCGCGAAGGCGCCGATGGCGAGGAAGGCGGCGATGGCGAAGGGGAAGAGGTATTCGACCACATTCCACAGGCCCGGCACGAAGACGAGCCCGGCGATGAACAGCGCATTGACCGACATTGCCAGCGCCAGCGGGTAGGCCAGCAGCGTGGTTTCGGCGTTCGAGTTGCGCAGTTTTTCGTAAGCCTCAGTTTTCTTCCAGGCGTTATAGGCCGAGATGTTCCAGAAGAGCTTTTGCAGATTCATCACGGTGAAGACGGCGATGCCGGCCACGGCGACGGCGATGGCGGCCTTGAGGCCGGCGCCGCCGGTGGCCCAGGCGGCGATGATGTCTTCAAAGATCGGAACCGGGCGGCCGGGATGCGGCACCCAGAACATGAGATACATGAAGAAGGTGACGGAGAGGCCGCCGGCGCCAACCGAGGCCAGGAAGTAGAGCGGAGAATATTTGTCCGCTGCGCGGGTGAGTTGCATGGTACAGCTCCAGTTTTACGTATTCATGATTTGGAATGTATGTAGCAGAATGCTACGGACGCGAAACTGTGGCAGGCTGACGCAGCGTGTTTTTAATCCTTTATTAACTAAATTTTAGGTAGATGATCGCATGTCCGGTTATCGCCTTTTCCCTGTTGTTCCTGGTCTTGCTCTGGGGCTTTCCCTGAGCCTCTCCGGCTGCGATACGCCCAGCCCCCGCATGATGGGTGGCGAACGCCAGACCGTTATCGTTGAAGGCACGGGTTTCACGGTGCACCGCAAGGGCAGTGCGGTGGAGGTTTACCGCACCACGCCGGAACTTATGCCGCGCCTCTCGGTGGTCTTTGCCCGTGCCGAAACGGCGATTCGGCAGGCCACGGGCTGCGCCGTGGTGCCCGGCACGCTGGTGGGCGACGCGGCGTTGATGAAAGCGGCGCTCGATTGCCGGTCGCCGGATATGTGAGAATTTTGCCGGATGACGGCGCCGCTCAGAGCACTTTGGTGAAGGTGAGCGAGGTGGTCCGTCCGTAGCCCGGATGCGCCGTTTCGGCCGTTTGCACAAAGCCGAGCGCGCGGAACGTGGCGTGGTTTTCGGTAAGCTCCAGCCGGGCTTGCAGGGTGAGCGCGGTGAGGGCGAGCGCGCGGGCGCGTGCTTCGGCGGTGCCGATCAGCAGCCGTGCCAGCCCCTTGCCGCGGGCCGCCTGCGCGACCGCGAGCTTGCCGATGTAGAGCGCCGGCGGTTTCGGGGTGAGGAAGGTGCAGGCAACCGGCGCGGGGGCGGGGCCGATCACCCAGATTTCGCCGGTCGCGGCCTGCCGGGCGATGTCGGCCCCGGTGAGCCGGTGCATGGAGGAGGGCGGGTCGATCCGCCCATCCATATAGGCGAAACTTTCGCGGATCAGGGCAAGCAGCGGGGCGGGGTCTTCGCCGGGCGTGAATTGCCGGGGTGTCATCCCAGCCTCTTGCGGAAGAAGATACGCGCTTCGCCCTCGGGATAATCCTCGATCCGCCCGAATTCCTCGAAGCCGAGCGCGGTGTAGAAGCCCGGTGCCTGAAAGGTATAGGTGTCGAGCCAGATGCCGGTGAGGCCGCGCGCCCGCGCCTCGGCTTCGGCGGCCCGCATCAGCTGGCGTCCCCAGCCCTTGCCGCGCGCCGCGTCGCTCACGCCGAGCAGTTCGATATACATCCAGCCCTGCGTGATCCGGGCGATGAGCCCGCCCACCAGCGCCGCGCCGTCATCGGCGGTGAAGCTCAGATCGACGCGCGAAAACGGCTGGCCGACGGCGTTTGCGTGCTGGGTGAGAAACCCCACCACCGCGCCGCGCAGGGCTTCATCGTGGGTTTCGGTCATGGTGATCATCCGGCCAGACCCTCGATCTTCGCCCGTGCCGAGTTCGAACGGGGCAGCCACAGGCCCCGGTCGATCGCTTCGCGCAGGCGCCGGGCGATCTCGGCCAGCGCCGGGGCGTTGTGCTCTGCGATGAAATCGCGGGTTTCATCGTCTTCCAGAAAGGCGGTGTAGACCATGTCGAAATGATGCGCCTTCACCGCGCCGGTGGTGGCGGCGAAGGCGAAGAGGTAATCGACCGTCGCGGCGATCTCGAAGGCGCCCTTGTAGCCGTGGCGCTTGATGCCTTCTATCCATTTCGGGTTGACCACGCGCGAGCGCACCACCCGGCCGATCTCGTCGTCCAGCGTGCGGATCACCGGGCGCTCGGGGCGGGAATGGTCGTTGTGATAGATCGGCCGGTCGCGCCCTTGCAGGGTAGACACCGCTGCCGCCGCGCCGCCCTCGAACTGGTAGTAATCGTCCGAGTCGAGCAGGTCGTGCTCGCGGTTGTCCTGGTTCTGAACGATGGCTTCGGCCTGAGACAGTCGCGCTTC
Organism: Sinisalibacter aestuarii; assembly: GCF_027923545.1. Lineage (GTDB taxonomy): Bacteria > Pseudomonadota > Alphaproteobacteria > Rhodobacterales > Rhodobacteraceae > Sinisalibacter > Sinisalibacter aestuarii. The sequence goes on from NZ_BROH01000001.1 coordinate 778,687, forward strand.
GAAGCCGGCGCGGTCGCGCTTGCCTTCGGCTCCGGCGCCATAGGCGTAGCCGCCCCATTCGAGGTAGGCTTCGGCGAAATCGGCTTTGGTCGACCAGACCCGCTCGTCGATCAGCGCCTGAAGGCCGGCGCCATAGGCTCCGGGCTTGGAGCCATAGACGCGGGCGGCCGCCTCGCCCGCGCGGGCACGGGCGGCGGCGGGGTTGTCCTCGTCCGGTTCGTCCAGCGCCTGCACGGCGCGGGCGGCGCTGTCGACCAGCGCGATCAGGCCGGGGAAGGCATCGCGGAAGAAGCCGGAGACGCGCAGGGTCACGTCCACCCGGGGCCGCCCCAGCGCGGTATGGGGGATGATCTCGAAGCCGGTGACGCGGCGGTTGGCGGCATCCCATGTCGGCTTCACGCCCATCAGCGCGAGCGCCTGGGCAATGTCGTCGCCGCCGGTGCGCATATTGGCCGTGCCCCAGGCGGTGAGCAGCATGGCGCGCGGCCAGTCGCCCTCGGTTTGCAGGTGCTTCTCAATGAGGAGATTGGCCGATTTCCAGCCCAGCGCCCAGGCGGTGGGGGTGGGCACGGCGCGGGTATCGACCGAGTAGAAGTTGCGCCCGGTCGGCAGGGTGTCGAGCCGCCCGCGTGTGGGCGCGCCGGAGGGGGCCGGGGCAAGGAAGCGGCCTGCGAGGGCGGTGAGCAAGCCTTGGCCTTCGTCCGGGCCACAAGCCTCAACGGCAGGGCGCACCTTTGTCGCGATCCCGTCGAGCACGGCGGCGGAGGCCGGGCCGGGGGGCGGCGCTTCGCCGTCGATCAGGCGGGCGGCGTAGAGTTCCAGCCGCTCCACCGTGTCGCCCGCCGAGCGCCAGGCGCCGGGGGCGGTGAGCGCCTCGGGGCGGGGGCCGTCCCACGGCGCGGCCATGTCGCAATCGAGCGGATCGAAGCCAAGGGCGAAATCCGCCGCCAGCGCGCGGGTGAGCGAGGCATCAGCGCCCGTACCTTGGCCGCGCGGCACGCGCACCAGCGCCTGCACCAGATCGCGCGCCAGACGCCCCTCGGGCGACTGCCCGAACACATGCAGCCCGTCGCGGATCTGCGCTTCCTTCAACTCGCACAGATAGGCGTCGAGCTTGGCAAGGTCGGTCTCTTCGTCGTCACCCTTGATGCCCACATCCGCGTCCAGCCCGGTGGCGGACGAGAGCGTGAGGATCTCGCGGCGCAGATGCTCGATGCGGCGCGGGTCGACCCCGGCGGCTTCGTAATATTCATCGACCAGCGCTTCGAGATCCTTCATCGGCCCATAGGTCTCGGCGCGGGTGAGCGGCGGGGTGAGGTGGTCGACGATCACCGCCTGCGCCCGGCGCTTGGCCTGCGTGCCTTCGCCGGGATCGTTCACGATGAACGGGTAGACATGCGGCATCGGCCCCAGCACCGCCTCGGGCAGACAGGTTTCCGACAGCGCCAGCGCCTTGCCGGGCAGCCATTCGAGATTACCGTGCTTGCCCATATGCACGATGGCATGGGCGCGGAATTCGTGGCGCAGCCAGACGTAGAAGGCGAGGTAATTGTGCGGCGGCGGCAGGTCGGGGGAGTGGTAGGTGTCGGTCGGGTCGATGTTGTAGCCGCGTGCCGGTTGCAGCCCGACCACGACATTGCCGAAGGTGAGGACCGAGAGCTTGAACCTTCCGCAATCCACCTCGCCCGGTTCGTAGAACGGATCGGCCTCGGGTGCGCCCCAGCGGCTTTCGATGGCGGCGCGGACCTCATCCGGGAGCTGGCCATAGAAAATCTGGTATTCGGCCATCGACAGATCGACGCCGCCCTGCCGACGGGCACGGTCGGTGAGCCAGTTGGTCGGCCCGGCCATGATCGCCTGCATCAGCGCGTCGCTGTCGGCGGGCGGGGACGTCACCCTGTAGCCTGCCTGCTCCAGCAGCCCAAGGGCGTGCACCGTGGCGGCGGGGGTATCGAGCCCGACGCCATTGGCGAGCCGGCCATCCTTGTTGGGGTAGTTCGCCAGCACCAGCGCCACCCGCCGCTCGCCTGCGGGCGTGTGGCGCAGGGTGGCCCAGTTGGCGGCGAGATCGGCGACGAAAGCCACCCGGTCGGCGCGGGCGCGATAGGTGGCGATCGGGCATTCGGTGGCCTCGTCGAAATAGGCCTCACCCTTGAAGCTGATCGCGCGGGTGAGCACCCGGCCATCGACCTCGGGCAAGGCCACGTTCATCGCGATATCGCGGGCCGAAAGGCCGGTGAGCCCGTCTTCCCATGCCGCTTCGGAGCCGCCCGCGAGCACCACCTGAAACACCGGGGCCGCGTTGGCGGCGGGCATGGTGAGCGGGTTGTCGGGGCTATCCTCGCCCTCATGCGGGCTGCCCACGGCAAAGGAGGTGGCGTTGAGGATCACGCTGGGCGGCGCGGCGGTGAACAGGGTTTCGAGCGTGGCGGCTGAGACCGGGTCTTTCAGCGAGGCGACGAAGATGGGCAGCGGGTTCAGCCCGCGTTTCACCAGCGCCTTGGTGAGCCGGGTGATCGGATCGAGGCCCGCGCCCTGCACCAGCGCCCGGTAGAAGACGATGGGCACCACCGGCGCGCCCTCGGTCCAGACCGCCTGAGCGGTGGCGAGGTCGGCGATGCCCGCACCGGGCCAGAACACGCCGGCGCGCAGCAGCGGCCGGGCCGGCTCGGGCCGCTCGCCGGCATCGAGCATGGCGCGGGCATGGGCGAGAAAGTTCACCGCATTGTCCGGCCCGCCCTCGACCAGATAGGCCCAGAGCGCATCGTAATCGTCATCCGAAACGGTGGAGAGGCGGCGCAGCTCCGGGTCGGGCTTGTCGTCGCCGGGCAGGAGCGCCAGCGGCACCCCGGCAGAATGCAGATGGGCGGCGTATTGCTCGGCGCCGTAGCGCCAGTAGCCCGTGCCGCCCAGCACCCGCGCCACCACCAGCCGGGATTTCACCGCGCAGCCGTCGACATGCAGATCGACCGACATCGGGTGCATCAGATGGGTGAGGTTGGCGAGCCGCAGGCCGGGTGGGGCGTCCATCTCGGCGCGCGCCTGGCTCAGCGCCGCCAGTTCGGTATCGGCGGCGGAGATGAAGACCAGATCGGCGGGCGTCTGGCCGAGATCGACCGGCTCCTTGCCGTCGTCGATCTGGCCGGGGGTGGCGGCGAGCAGGTGCATCAGCCCCGGCCCCCCTCTTGGCGGCGCGGTTGGGCGGGAGTATTTTTGCAAGGATGAAGGTGCATGGCTCGCGCGGGCGGCAAAGCTGCGCTATGAGCCAGGCAGAGACCGCGCAGACAGGAAAGGTCACCGCGATGGATTACAAGGCCGCAGGCGCGCCGAAGATCGGCAAGAACGCCCCCCGCCACGCCGAGCACAATGCGCGCGGCAGCGAGAAGAACCCCTACCGCAAGGCCGAGAGCAAGGCCGAGCTGCTGGCGCGGATGAAGGCCGCGGCCGAGGCGCGCAAGGGCAAATAGGCCGGGGGCCGGGCTATGGGCGGGATGCACCATCAGCCGAGCCGCTTTTCCATGAAGATCGACGAGGCGGCGGCGGGATAATCGCCGAACGGCCCGCGCTTGGTGAAGCCGGCGCGGGCGTAGAGCCGGTGCGCGGCGTAGAGCACATTGCCCGTCTCCAGCATCATCGTGGGCAGCAGCCGGTCGCGCGCCTCGCGTTCCAGCCGCGCCATCAGTGCCGCGCCGACGCCAAGCCCGCGCGCCGCCTCGCTGACGAACATCGACTTCACCTCGCCATAGGCGCCCTTGTCGGCCAGCGCGGCGGTGCCGAGGGTCTGGCCCTCGTTCAGCGCGACGAAGAAGGCGATATGCGGCGCGGTGAGCGCGTCGATATCGAGGAAGAAATTGTCCTCCGGTGGAAACAGGCTTTCCATCAGCGCGTGGCTCTGCCGCAGCAACGCCATCGCCGCCGGGTCGCGCGGATCGCCTCTTTCCACCGTCAGGCTCATGCCGACAGCGCCTCGGCGATGGCGGCGCGGTCGAGCCCGGTCTGGCCAATCACCACGAGCCGCGTGGCGCGCGGGTTCTCGCCGAAGGGCTGATCGTAATAGCTGTCGACCCGCGGGCCGACGGCCTGCAGGGTGAGGCGCATCGGCTTGCCGGCGACGGCGGCGAAGCCTTTGAGGCGCAGGATGTCATGCGCGCGGATCACCTCGGCCACCTGGGCCGAGAAGGCGGCCGGATCGGCGATCTCGGCGCGCTCGACCACGAAGCTTTCGAAATCGTCATGGTCGTGATCGTGGTGATGATGGTCGTGGTCGTCGTCATCGTCGTGGTGGTGATGATGGTTGTGGTGGCCCTCTTCGCGGCCCTCCATGTTGGCTTCGGCCTCCGCGCCCTGGCCGAGCACCACCTCGACCGGCAGCTTGCCCATCACCGAGCGCACCACATGCACCCCGGCGCGGGCTTCGGCTTCGAGCCGGGCGGCCAGCGCGTCGGCTTCGGTGGCGTCGAGCAGGTCGGTCTTGTTGACCACGATCATGTCGGCGGCGGCGATCTGGTCTTCGAACAGCTCCGACAGCGGCGTTTCATGGTCGAGATTGTCATCGGCCTTGCGCTGCGCCTCGACCGCATCGAGATTGGCGGCGAAGACGCCCTCGGCCACCGCCTTGCCATCGACCACGGTGACCACGCCATCGACCGTCACCTTCGTGGCGATCTGCGGCCATTGGAAGGCACGCACCAGCGGTTGCGGCAGGGCGAGGCCGGAGGTTTCGATCACGATATGGTCGGGCGCGTCGGGCCGGGCCAGCAGCGCCTCCATCGTCGGGATGAAATCCTCGGCCACGGTGCAGCAGATGCAGCCGTTGGAGAGTTCGTAGATGTCATCGTCGGAACAGGTCTCGTCGCCGCAGCCCTTGAGAATGTCGCCGTCGACGCCGAGATCGCCGAATTCGTTGATGATAAGGGCGATGCGCTTGCCGTTGGCATTGTCGAGCAGGTGGCGGATGAGCGTGGTCTTGCCGGCGCCGAGAAAGCCGGTGACGACGGTGGCGGGGATCTTCTGCATGGGAGTGCGTCCTGAAAAACGGGGAAAGGCCGGGGCCGTGTCGGGCCCCGGCGGTCAAAGCGTCAGGCGGAGGGCGCTCAGGCGAAGAGGCGCGGGGTGACGAGGCCGGTTCTGGCCAGGCCGCGCACCGACTTGGCGCCGGCGAGCACCGCGAGATCCACGAGCGGCTCGATCAGCACGACCAGCATGTAGGCCGCGCCGAAGGTGGCCACGCTTTCCCAGGCGCCGAAGCCCTGACCGTAGAACGCCCAGAACGCCACCCAGGCGACGATCCCGCCCTGATAGGTGGTCGAAAGCGCCAGCGCCTGGCGGTATTTCAGGTCCACATAGGGTGTGGCGGGGGCGACGATCCGGTCGGCCAGCGCCTTGATCGCGAAGAGCGGCACCAGAAGCGTCGTCATGTTGGCGGCGTATTGCGGCAGGTCGAAGGGCGCGAAGAAGAGGCCCTGCATCAGCAGGCCGAGCGCGAGGCCGATGGCGGCGGGGGCCGCGCCGAAGATCAGCAGCAGCGTCGAGCCGAGGATCAGGTGAACCTCGGAAACGCCGACGGGATAATGCGGCAGGACTTCGAAGAAGGAAAATACCAGCGCGGTGGTGGCGGCGCTGCGCGCCACGAGCGAGGCGGCGCTGCGTTCCCTGATCGCCTCCCAGGCGAGCCTGGCGGTCCAGGCGCCGGCACCGGCAGCGGTGGCGTAGGCGAGGATCATTTTGGCGGGCGCAACAAGGCCGGGTTCGATATGCATGTGTCTGTCTCCTTTGCCCGTCTCCCCGACGGGTGGGTTGATGTTCACATGGCAGGTCTCCTGGCTCGCGGGTCGAAGCTTCCGCCGCCTTCCCGGGGCATGTGGCCCCAGTGGCATCCGGCGGGCGCTCTCCGCATACAGTCGCGGGGGCGGCTGCGGCTGAGGGCCCCGATGTGGGTCACCCGTTCCGCATTCCCTATTCTCCCGTGGCGCTTTGCGCCGGTATCGGGAACCATGCCCCTCCTTTGTGGCGCGTCGGGCAGGCGCGCGTCAAGCGCGATTGCGACGGTCTGGCGCATTCGGCGACATCGGTGAAAAGCAAGATGTTGTGGATAACCGGCGCCCATTCGCCACATCGTGGGGAGGCTGCGTTGACTCTGTGCCGGCGGACCCGGAAACTCCCCGATCAGAAGAATCACGAAAGGGCAGGCCGCTTGCGGTTTACCAAACTCAGGCTCAACGGCTTTAAAAGCTTTGTCGACCCGACCGATCTGGTGATCGCGGACGGGCTGACCGGCGTTGTCGGGCCGAACGGCTGCGGCAAATCGAACCTGCTCGAAGCGATGCGCTGGGTGATGGGCGAGACCCGCGCCAGCGCGATGCGCGGCGGCGGGATGGAAGACGTGATCTTTGCCGGCGCCGCCACAAGGCCCGCGCGCAATTTCGCCGAAGTGGCCCTGACCATCGACAATTCCGAGCGCCTCGCGCCCGCCGGGTTCAACGAGAGCGACGGGCTGGAGATCGTCCGCCGCATCACCCGCGATGCGGGCAGCGCCTACAAGGTCAACACCAAGGATGTGCGCGCGCGTGACGTGCAGATGCTGTTTGCCGATGCCTCCACCGGCGCGCATTCGCCCGCGCTGGTGCGGCAGGGCCAGATCGCCGAACTGATCAACGCCAAGCCGAAGAACCGCCGCCGCATTCTTGAGGAAGCGGCGGGGATCTCCGGACTTTACCAGCGCCGCCACGAGGCGGAACTGAAGCTGAAAGGCACCGAGGCGAACCTTGCCCGGGTCGATGACGTGATCGAGCAGTTGGCCGGGCAGCTTTCGCAGCTTGCCCGCCAGGCGAAGCAGGCGCAGCGCTATCGTGCGATCGGGGCGGAGCTGCGCAAGGCCGAGGGGCTGTTGCTCTATCGTCGCTGGAAAGAGGCCGACGAGGCGCGGCTTGCCGCCGAACAGGCGCTGACCGAACGGTCGAAGGAGGCCGCGCAGGCCGAGACGGCGGCGCGCGAGGCGGCGAAGGCCCGGGCCGCGGCGGAAGACAAGCTGCCGGCGCTGCGCGAGGAAGAGGCCATCGCCGCGGCGGTGCTGCAGCGCGTGCAGGTGGCCCGCGATCAGCTTTCCGAGCAGGAAGCGCATGCGAAGGACCGGATCGAGACGCTCACGCGCCGGATCGCCCAGCTTGAGGCCGATACCGAGCGCGAAGAGGCGCTGAACCGCGATGCCGGCGATACGATCGAGCGGCTGGAATGGGAGGCGCGCGAGCTTGCCAAGGCGGGCGAGGGGCATGAGACCCGGCTTGAGGCCGCCGCCGAAGCGGCGCGGGAGGCTCGCAGGGTGCTGGAAGCGCGCGAGGATGCGCTGAGCCAGCTGACCGAGGATGTCGCCCGGCTCGCCGCCCGCCACCAATCGGCGCAGCGCCTGCTGGAAGACAGCCGCAAGACGCTGGACCGGAGCGAGACCGAGGCCGAGCGCGCCCGCGCCGCCGTGGATGCGGCGAAGGCGGCGCTGGGCACCGCGCGGGTGGCTTTTGCCGAGGCGGAGCGCGTGCAGGCCGAGGCTTCGGCGGCGGCGGAGGCGGCGGAGGCCGCGCTGGTGGCGGCCGATGAGGCGCGCGGGCAGGCGCAGGCGAAGGAGGCCGATGCGCGGGCCGAACGTTCCGAGGCCGAGGGCGAGGTGAATGCGCTTTCGGCTGAGGTGATGGCGCTGGCCAAACTGCTGGAGCGCGACACGCGCGAGGGCGGGCAGGTGCTCGACATGCTGCGCGTCGAACCGGGCTATGAGAAGGCGCTGGGCGCGGCGCTGGCCGACGATCTGCGCGCGCCCGCGGTTGAGAGCGACGCGGCGTCCGGCTGGGTCGCGCTGCCTGGCTATCCGCAGGCGCAGGTTTTGCCCGAGGGGGTCGCGGCGCTTTCCAATCACGTCACCGTGCCCGAGGTGCTGGCCCGGCGGATGGCACAGGTGGGCCTTGTCACGCCGGAAGACGGTGCGCGCCTGCAGGCGGCGCTGAAACCGGGGCAGCGGTTGGTGAGCCTTGAGGGCGATCTGTGGCGCTGGGACGGGTTCCGCGCCGGGGCCGAGGATGCGCCCTCGACCGCCGCGCTGCGGCTTGAGCAGCTCAACCGGCTTGAAGGGCTGAAGCAGGAGCTGGAACGCGCCACCGCGCGGGCCGATGGCGCGCGCTATGCCCATGAGGCATTGCGCGAAGACCTCACCCGCGCCACCGAGGCCGACCGCGCCGCCCGCGATGCCCGCCGCGAGGCCGACCGGGCAATGGCCGAGGGCGCGCGGGCGCTGTCGCGGGCAGAGGCCGATCAGAACCTTGCGCAAGGCAAGCTGGAAAATCTCGGCCTTGCCGTCGCCCGCCACGAAGAAGAGGCGATGGGTGCGCGGGCCCGGCTCAGGGAGGCCGAAAGCGCTGTTGCCGAGCTTGACGATCTCGCCACCGCCCGCGCCGAGGTGGAAGACGTTAAGCTTACCGTCGAGGCGGCGCGGATGACGATGCTCGCCAAGCGTTCGGCCCATGACGAGGTGAAGCGCGAGGGCGAGGCGCGGGTGAAGCGGGCGCAGGAGGTGACGAAGGAGATCTCCGGCTGGCGGCTGCGGCTGGACACGGCGGGCAAGCGCATTGCCGAGCTGGGCGAGCGCAAGACCGCGTCGGAGGCCGAACTGAAAGAGGCCAGCGCCGCGCCTGCCGAGCTGGCGGCCAAGCGTGAGGAACTGGCCCGCGCCATCGCCGATGCCGAGGCCCGGCGCGCCACCGCGCTCGACAACCTGACCGGCGCCGAGGCTGCCCTGCGCGACGCGATGGGCAATGAACGCGATGCCGAGAGGCTGGCGGGCGAGGCGCGCGAGGCCCGCGCGCGGGCCGAGGCCCGCGCCGATGCGGCGCGCGAAACCGTGGCCTATGCCGCCGAGCGGATCGAGGAAGATCAGGAGACGACGCCGGCGGGTCTGCTCGAAAGCCTCGGTGAAGATCCCGACAAGATGCCCTCGTCGGAGCATATCGAACACGAGGTCAACAAGCTCAAGCGCCAGCGCGATGCGCTGGGTGCGGTCAACCTGCGGGCCGAGGAGGACGCCAGGGAGGTGCAGGAGGAGCACGATACGCTGGTGAGCGAAAAGGCCGATCTGGAAGCCGCGATCGCCAAGCTGCGCGCCGGCATCGCCAGCCTCAACCGTGAGGGCCGCGAACGCCTGCTGACCGCGTTTGAACAGGTCAACGCGAATTTCGGGATGCTGTTCACGCATCTGTTCGGCGGTGGCGAGGCCAATCTCGTGCTGGTCGAAAGCGACGATCCGCTGGAGGCCGGGCTTGAGATCATGTGCCAGCCGCCGGGCAAGAAGCTTTCCACGCTCAGCCTGCTTTCCGGCGGCGAACAGACGCTGACGGCGATTGCGCTGATCTTTGCCGTCTTCCTTGCCAACCCCGCGCCGATCTGCGTGCTCGACGAGGTCGATGCGCCGCTCGACGATGCCAACGTCACCCGGCTGTGCGACATGCTCGACGAGATGACGCGCCGCACCGATACGCGCTTTCTCATCATCACCCACCACGCCGTGACGATGGCGCGGATGGACCGGCTCTTTGGTGTGACCATGGGTGAACAGGGGGTGAGCCAGCTCGTCAGCGTCGATCTGAAGAAAGCCGAGGCGCTGGTGGCCTGAGCCGGGCTGTTTTTGATCTCCGTCAGTTGCGCCCTGCGGTTCACGGCTTAAGGTGGTGCTGCGAAACACGGGGAGGTGAAACCGATGACAATCAAGCTCCTGCTCGCGGCCGGGATCGCGGCGAGTGCATTTGCCGGTGCCGCGATGGCGCAGGACGCGGTGCGGGCGGAAGATCCCGCGAGCCTGACCGCATTCCTGTTCGATACCGGGATAGCCTCGAAGGTCGATGTCGACAGCTATGGCGACCCGATGGTGCAGTTCCGCAAGGGCGACCGGCAATACACGATTTTCTTTTACAATTGCACTGACAACGCCGCATGCACCAATGTCCAGTTCTATATCGGTTATGAGACCGATGGCGAAGTCGGGATGGACGTGGTGAACGCGCTGAACCAGGAAAACCGCTTTGCCAGCGCCGCCATCGACGATGAAGATGACGTGGTGTTCACGATGGATGTGCTGACCGGCGCATACGGGCTTTCGCGCGAGGATTTCGGGCTGCTGCTCGATGTGTTCGTCGAAGCGGCGGCGGAGTTCGAAGACCGCGTGGGCTGGGTCTCGGAATGATGAACCGGGTCGGGCTGAAGCCGGTTCTGGCCGGGGCTGCTCTGGCCGCCACGCTGGCCGGCGGGGCCCGGGCCGACACCCTGCGCGCCTCCGATCCGCAGAGTTTCATCGACTTCTTCTTCGATGCCGGCTATCCGGCCCAGCTCTCCGAAGACGGGGTAGGCGATCCGTTCATCGAGTTCCGCTACAACGGTGTGATCATGCCGCTGTGGTTCTACGATTGCGTCGACAACGCGAATTGCCAGTCGGTGCAGTTTTATTTTGCCTACAGCCTCGAAGAGCCGACATCCTATGAGGCGCTTAACGCATGGAACGGCGAAGAGCGCCGCTACACGCGGGCCTACCGGGTCGACGATGGGGTCGTCCGGCTGGAAATGGATGTGTTTACCGGCGTTGACGGGATGAGCCCGGTGGATTTTGAAAGCCTCATGGATCTCTGGCTCGACCGGCTGACCGAGTTCGAGGAGTTCATCGGCTGGTGATCGGCCGGGCGGGGGCCGAGGAATTCGCCGCCGCGACGACGGCGGCGGTAACGGCGTCATAGAGCGCTTCGGAGCGGCGGGCATGGTCGCGCCATGTCGGTTCGTCCACCTTGAGCGGACCCCATTGCCCCATATCGTCGAACATCCAGCCCCGTTGCGCCGCGTGCAGCAGCCGGCGGGCCTCGTCCGACAGGGTATCGGCCGCGCCGGGCGAATGCGGGAAGGGCCGTGGGTCCGGCGCGCCTTCGAGCAGGGCAAGCGCCGCGGTGAAGCGCAGATTGGCCTCTTTGGCGTCATGCGACCAGGCGAATTCGCTCATCTCAGCCAAAGCGTGGCGCAGCTCGGTCGCAGCGGCGTCGAGGTCGCGCCCGGCGGGCTGGGGATCGCTCGCCGTGGCGGTGTAGCGCACCGCCCAGATCCGCCCGTCGCGCGCGCCCGGATAGGCCGCCTTCCATGCCGACCGCCAGCCCAGTGCGCGGCCATCGTCGGTTTCGGTCGTCATCGTCCAGAGGCTGCCGCCGCCGGCGAATCCGGCGGCCACGCGGTCGGGAATGGTTTCGCCCGGCACCATCTCCTCGTCCTGCCGCTCGAAGCCGAGCAGCACGCGCTTGGTGCCCGAGCGGGCAAGCTGATCGAGCCAGGCGCGCGGCGTTTCGGCCATCGTCACCCGCGCGGGGCCGCCCTCGCGCTGCTTTGCCGCCACCTCGAAACTGATCGCGCCGCACCGGGCAAAGGCGCGCTGCGTGGCGAACCAGAGCATAGGATCGTCGGGGTGGGTGAGCCGGTGGTTGGCCGAGATCACCAGGGCTGCCAATTGTGCGACTTCACCGTCCACGCGGGCCTCGTCCTTTGTCCTGTCCAATTGGTAACCGAGATTAACCCGGTATTCATCCAATTTGAGTCAAATCCCGCCACCGCGACCCTTCGCGGTGAGAGGAGGTGATGACACTGGACGAAAAGACTTTTCGAAAATGGATGATCGCCATCGCGGTTGCATCGTTGATCGTGGCGGTTATCCGGCTCTGGATCGGGGCGTGACCCCGTGAAAGAGTTGCCCCGCGGAGCAGCAACTCCGCGGGGCATTTAGATTCGGTGATGACACTGAACACTTTTCGATAGCTCAAATTCTATCACAGACCTTTCGATTCGGTAAACTGCCGCCCGGTCGAAGCGCGTCTTTTCTGCCAGAGTCACCAGAGCTTTAAGGAAGTGGTGACAATTTGCCCGCTAGCGTCACCTCACCGCGATCCTTCGCGGTGATTGGAGGTGATGGCACTGAGTGAACACGGGTTCCGAAAATGGATGGTGATACTTGCCGCAGCATCGCTGCTGGTTGCAATCATCCGGCTCTGGATCGGTCTCTGAGGCCCTGAAAGAGAAGCCCCGCGGAGTTGCCTCTCCGCGGGGCACTTGATTTCGGTGATGACACTGAAACAAGTTCCGATACCACAAAGTCTATCACAGACCTTTCGATTTCGTAAACGGCCCCCGTCAAAGACGGTTAAGAAGCTCCACTGTCGGCCAGGCATCGGCAATGAGCCCGAGCCTGGCCTGCTCGCGCTGGACGGCGGCGCGGGTTCTGGCGCCGAGGATGCCGTCGACCGCGCCCACGTCATAGCCCATCGCCTGCAGCTTCTGCTGCAGGGCTTTCATCTGTGCGCCCGAGAGCGCCGGACCGGGGGTGCCGGCATTGTAGATATCGGCGCCTTCGAGGCGGGTGGCGAAATAGGCCGCCGTCATCACGTAGGTGAAGCTCTGGTTCCACTCGAAATAGACGTCGAAATTCGGGTAGGCGATGAAGGCCGGGCCGCCATGCCCCTGTGGCACCAGCACCGAGGCCGGCAGGCTAGCCGCGCCGGTGAAGCTGCCCGAGCGCGGGGCCACCCCGAGCGTCGCCCACTGGCTCACGCTCATTTTCTGATCGGTGCCGGTTTTCGAATAGTCGAAGCCCTGCGGCAGCGTCACTTCCTGAATCCATGGCTCGTTTGCGCGCCAGCCGAGCTTGCGCAGCATGTTGGCCCCGGACATCAGCGCATCGGGCGCCGAGCCTTTCAGATCCACATGCCCGTTGCCGTCGCCGTCGATGCCGCTGTCGCGGATATCCATCGGCAGCATCTGGACCATGCCGATCTCGCCCGCCCAGGCGCCGGTGGTGCTGGCGGGGGAGAAATCGCCATGCTCGAACAGGTCGATGGCCGCCAGCACCTGCGGCTGGAACAGGCCCGGCCGGCGGCAATCGTGGCTCAGCGTCATCAGCGAGTTGAGCGTGTTGAAATCGCCCTGGAAGGCGCCGAAATCGGTCTCGAAGGCCCAGAACGCCACCAGAACGCCCCGGCTCACGCCGAATTGCCGCTCGATGGTGTCGAACACGCTGTCATACTGGCTGAGCTTCGCGCGGCCCGTGTCGATCCGGTATTGCGAGATCAGCTTGCGCGAGAATTCGATGAAACCGGTGGTGAAGATGCCCTGCGCCCGGTCGGCCCCAAGCGTGCGCTGGTCCTGCTGTACGCTGGCGAAGAACGTGTCGACGGTGGCGCGGTCATGGCCTTTCGATACCGCGAGATCTTTCATCCGGCCCACGAAGGACGAGAACGAGCCGCCGCATTCGATCATCGGCGGGGGAATGTCGCCCGCGCCGGCGCCGAACGACGCGGTGGGAAGGCTGAGGCTCAAAGCAATGGCTGACAGAAATTTACGCATGGGGTCCCTCGTCATGTTCCGTGCGAGCCTAGCAGGCTGGCATCACGTGACAATGGCGATCAGGATCACGAGACCGAGTGCGACGCCCCAGGCCCGCCAGAGCACCGCGACCGCGCCGTCGATCTCTGCCGCGCCGATCTCGTGCGCGCCATCGGGATTCACGAAGGCGTCCTCGGTCATCTGGCCGTGGTAGCTGCGCGGTCCGGCCAGTGCGACGCGCAGGTTCACCGCCATCGCCGCTTCCGGCCAGCCCGCATTGGGCGAGCGGTGAAGGCCCGCATCGCGCCGGATCCTGGCCCAGCCGCCGGGGCGGGGGGCAAGCAGGTGGATGATCAGGGCCGAGAGCCGCGCCGGCACCCAGTTCAGCACGTCATCGAGCCGGGCCGCCGCCTTGCCGAATTGCTCGTGCTCGGGCGTGCGGTAGCCGATCATGCTGTCGGCGGTGTTGACCATCTTGTAGATCAGCATCCCCGGCAGACCGAAGACGAGAAACCAGAAGGCGGGGGCGATCACCCCGTCGGAGAAATTCTCCGCCGCGCTTTCGATGGCGGCGCGGGCCACTGCCGGCTCGTCCATCCCGGCCGTATCGCGCCCGACGATCCGTGCCACTGCCGCGCGCCCGTCTGCCAGCGACAGGCTCAGCGCATTGGCCACGTCCTTCACATGCTCGACCAGCGAGCGCTGGGCGAGCAGGATGGCGGCGGCCAGCGCCTCGACGATCCAGCCGAGCGAGGCAACGAGATCGCCCACCACCCAGGCGACCACGATCAGGCCGGCCAGCGTCACCGCGCCGGTGATCATCCGGCCCTCGCCGTGATTGAGCTTGCGGTCGGCCCAGCCCACCGCGCGGCCCATCAGCACCGCCGGATGCGGCACGCGCTTCCAGATCGCGTCGGGCTCGCCGATAGCGGCGTCAAGCGCGAGGGCAACGGCCAGGGCGAGGACGTGGATCATGCCAGCGCCGCCTCAAGCTGGCCCCACCGGTCCACCGGCGGCAGGCCGAGGCGCAGCCAGGTGGGGGCATAGGGGAAGATGCGGCTCCAGACCTTGCCCTGCGCCAGAATCTCCTGCCAGCGCGCGGCATCGTCCACCTCATAGAGCCGGAACAGCCCGGTGCCGCCGATCAGCTCGGCCCCCTTCGCCTGCACCATCGCATCGAGCCGCGCCACGTCGAGATTCATCACCTGCCGGGCCATGTTGGCCCAGCCCATGTCTTCCAGCGCGGCCCGGCCCACATGCTGCGCCACACCCGAGACGGGCCAGGGCCCCAGCATCTCTTTCAGTTGTGCGATCAGCACGGGGTCACCGATGGCGAAGCCGAGACGCAGCCCGGGCAGGCCCCAGAACTTGCCGAAGCTTTTCAGGATCACCACGCCGGGCTTCGTGGCCCAGCCCTCGACGCGGGAATTGTAGAGGATCACGTCGCAGAAGCTCTCGTCGATCACGAGGAGCGGGCGGCCCTCCGGCTCGTTCTCGCCGGAAAACATGTGGCCGGTCGGGTTGTTGGGATGGACCGCCACGCGGGCCTCGGCCAGCGGCCCCCTGTCGGGGTCGGCGCGCAGCACCTCCCAGCCCGCCGCGCGAAAGGCGGCTTCGTGTTCGTTGTAGCTGCGCGCGACGATCCGCACCCGGCCCGGCGCGGCGAGGCGCGGGATGTTGGCGATCAGCGAGGAGGCGCCCGGCGCGGCAAGAACCGCAGCGCCGTCGGGCACCATCCAGAAGCTGCGCGCGGCGGCTTCCAGCTTTTGCGCGGCCACCCGGTCGGGCAGGGCGGTGAAGGCTTCGGGCGGGATGTCGGGCACCGGGTAGGTGCGCGGATTGATCCCGGTGGAGAGGTCGAGCCACTCGGCCCGCGTGCCACCATAAAGCGCCACGGCATCGTCGAGCCCGCCGCCGTGATCGCGCAGATCGAAGCCTGCGGCGCTCATGCCGTATCCTCCGGCAATGGCGGGTGGCGGGTGATGAAATGCCCCTTCACCGCCTGCGGCCATTCGCGGTAGGGCACCTGCCCGGTATCGGAAGCCGCGTGGCCCTGCGCATAGGCGACGATCCCTTCGGCGGCCTCGGCGGAAGGCTCGAAGCGGCCCAGCGTATAGGCACGCTTGCCCTGCGCCTGGATCGCCACGTTGCAGGAATGGTCGCAGCCCATCAGGCAAGAGGTGCGCCGCACCGCCAGCCCGGTGCCTGCCGCCGCCGCTTCGACCAGATCGGCCAGCCGTTCGCCATCGGTGCGCTCCGCCCCGCGCGCGACCCAGTCGTCGCGTTTGCAGGTGTCGCAGATCGTGATCCAGGTGGTTGCCACGCCATCCTCCCAGCATTGCCCCGCCGTTTGAAACGGAAAACGCCGCCGAAGGCAACAGAGCCACCGCCGGCAAGGGCCGCCTGCGGCCCGATTGCCGCTTCCCTCGCCCAGCCGCAGCCACTAGGCTTTTGTCATGAGTCGTCAAAGCCTTCCACGGCCTGAAGCTGTGATCTTCGATATCGGAAACGTGCTGATCGAATGGCAGCCGGAAGCGCGATATGACGAGATCGTCGGCAGGGAGCGGCGCGAAGCGATGTTTGCCGCCGTCGACCTGCATCACATGGCCGACCGGATCGACCTGGGCGAGAATTTCCGCGATACGGTCTATGCCACCGCCGAAAGATATCCTGCCTTCGCGGACGAGATTCGCATCTGGCATGACCGCTGGTCGGAGATCGCCGCGCCGCCCATCGCGCGCTCGGTGCGGCTGTTGCGGGCGCTGCGCCGGGCTGGCGTGCCGGTCTTTGCCCTGTCGAATTACGGGCGTGAGAGCCTCGCGCAGAGCGAGCGGCATCATCCCTTTCTGGCCGAGTTCGACCGGCGCTATATTTCCAGCCATATGGGCGTGACCAAGCCGCAGGCGCAGATCTACGAAATGGTCGAGGAGGATTGCGGGATCGCCCCGCAGCGGCTTCTGTTTACCGATGACCGGGCCGAGAACGTTGCCGCCGCCGAAGCGCGCGGCTGGCAGGGCCATTTGTTTGACGGGCCGGACGGATGGGCCGCGCGGCTGGTGCGGGCCGGACTGCTCACGGAGGACGACGCGGCATGACGATCGAGATTATTCCCTTCGAGGCCGAGAGCCTGCTCGACTGGCACGAGCTGGCCGATGCCTTCGTCGCCGGCCACCGGATGCCGAAAGCCGAGATCGGCGATACCTTTCTGTACCGCGAGCCGGACACGCTGTTGTCGCGCGCCGCCTGGATCGACGGCATGGGCAGTGCGGTGAAGACGGCCACGATCTTTCCCGAAAACCCTGCCGATAACCTGCCGATGGTGAATGGTGGCGTGACGCTCTATTCCGACGATCACGGCACGCTGGAAGCGATGGTCGATTTTCACCTCGTCACCAAGTGGAAGACGGCGGTTGATTCCTTCCTCGGGGCGAGGCTGCTGGCGCGGCCCGATGCCGATTGCATTCTCATCGTCGGCGCCGGCACGGTGGCGCATTCGCTGCGCGAGGCCTATGGCGTGCTGTTCCCCCATGCCCGCTTCCAGGTCTGGAACCGCTCGCCCGCCGGGGCCGAGGAGATGGCGGCGCATTTTCCCGATACGCTGGTGGCGAGCGATCTCGAAAGCGCGGTGATGGCGTCGGATATCATCACCTGCGCCACCATGACCCGCGCGCCGCTGGTCATGGGCGAATGGCTGCAGCCGGGCCAGCACCTCGACCTGATCGGCGCCTACCGGCCCGACATGCGCGAAGCCGATGACGAAGCGATGCGCCGGGCCCGCATCTTCATGGACAGCCGGGCGACCGTGCTGGGCCATATCGGCGAGTTGAAGATCCCGCTGGAGGAGGGCGTGGTGACGCCCGCCGATGTGCAGGGCGATTTCTACGATATCGACGCCGGCGCTTTCACCCGCGCGCCGGACGACATCACCCTGTTCAAGAATGGCGGCGGCGCCCATCTCGACCTGATGACCGCGCGCTATATCCTTGAGAAGTGGCGCAGCCGGTAGCCCGTTGCGCCGGGGCGCGCCGGGCGGCACACTCGGCCCTGTCCCTGATCCGAGGCAGATATGACCTGGCTTATCCTTCTTGTTCCCGCCGCGATCCTCCTCGCGCTTCCGGCCATCCTCGAAGCGATGCGCCGCCCGATCGACGACCGCGCCCGCGACTACGCGCCGGGCCGGTTCGCCGATCTGGGGCAGGGGCGCACGCATTACCAGTGGCATGGCGGAAAATCGACGCATACCATCGTGCTGGTGCACGGGCTGAGTTCGCCCTCCTGGGTGTTTTCCGGGCTGATCCGGGGGCTGGTGCAGGCCGGCTACCGGGTGTTGAGCTACGATCTGTACGGGCGCGGCTATTCCGACCGCGCGGCGGGCCGGCAGACGCTGGCCTTTCATACCGCCCAGCTCGGGGCGCTGCTCGACGATCTGGGTGTGGACGAGCCGGTGACGCTGATGGGCTATTCGATGGGCGGAGCGATCGCCGCCCAGTTCGCGGCGGACCAGTCCGACCGGGTGGAGCGCCTCATTCTGCTCGCCCCGGCGGGCATGGAGTACCGCCCGGGCCGGCTGCTCAAATTCGCCGCCAGGACCGGGCCGCTCGGCACCTGGCTCTGGGGCCTGTTCGGGGGTGCGATGCTGCGGCGGGGCGCGCAACGGGATGCGCAATCGCCCAGCGTGATCGCCGATCTGCCGCACCGGATCGCGCAGGAGCTGCGCCATCGCGGCTACCTGGCCGCGATCCTCTCGTCGGAGCGCCATACGCTCAGCACGCCGATGGAGCCGGTGCACCGCGAAATCGCCGCGATGTACATTCCCACGCTGGCGATCTGGGGCGAGAAAGACCCGGTGGTCCCGATCACCGCGATGGGCGAGCTGACGCGCTGGAACCGGCAGGCCCATCACGAGGTGGTTCCCGGTGCCGGCCATGCGCTGGCCTATACCAACCCGCAGGAGGTCAACGCCGCCGTGCGCACCTTCCTGCGCGATATGCCGGACTGAGCGCCGCGCCTATTGCAGATCGGCGAAGGCCGCGACCAGACGGTCGGCCGCCTCTTCCACCCGCGCGCGCTGCGTGCCGAGGTTGAAGCGCAGCCCGCCCTCGCCGCCGGTGCCGAAATTCGGGCCGGGGCTGGGCAGCACCCGGGCCTTCTGCGTCACCCGGCGCCAAAGCTCCTCATCCGTCATGCCGAGGCGCGAGAAATCGACCCAGGCCAGATAGGTGCCCTGAAGTTCGTGAACGAGCGTGCCGGGAATGGCCGAGATCCGTTCGTGGAACAGCGCGTTGTTTTCGGCAAGGTAGCCGACAAGCTGATCGACCCAGGCCGCGCCTTCGGGCGAATAGGCCGCCCGCGAGAGGACGACGCCGAACAGGTTGGGATACAGATCCGCCCGGTTGACGATATTGGCATATTGGCGATGCAGCCTGTCATCCTCGATGATGACCGCGCCGAGCCGGGTGCCGGCGATCGAGAAGGTTTTCGACGCCGATGTCATGGTCACCAGCCGCGAACGGGCATCCGGCGCCGCAAGGGCGGTGGGTACATGGGTGAAGCCGGGCATGACGATATCGTTGTGAATCTCGTCCGAGACCAGAACCAGATCGTGCCGCGCGGCGAAATCGGCGATGGCGCGCAACTCGTCGACGGTCCAGACACGGCCGCCGGGATTATGCGGCGAGGCGAGCAGAAGCATGGTTTCGCGCCCGGTCATCCGCGCCTCGCAGGCATCGAAATCCAGCGTGAACCGGCCATCCGCCGCGACCAGCGGCAGCTCGGTCACGGTGCGGCCGTTCTTGCGGATCTTCATCGCGAATTCGTGGTAGACCGGCGTGAAGATCGCCACCGCGTCGCCCGGGGTCGACCAGGTCTGGATCGCGAAGGCGATGGCGTTGCCGAGGCTGGCGGTATTGATGATCCGGTCGGGCGAGATCTCCCAGCCATGCCGGGTCTTCGACCACCAGGCAGCGGCCTCGCGGTAGGTATCCGTGTGGGCGAAATAGCCGAAATCCCCCGCTTCGGCGACCTCGCGGACGGCGTCGCTCAGAAAGGACGGCGCGCGAAAATCCATATCGGCGACCCACATCGGCAGGGTCTCGGCGTCGGTGATGCCGAACCCGGACGCCATCAGCGTCCACTTGCTGGACCGGGTTGCAACGCGGTCGTAGATTTCGTCGAAGTTCATGGGGCCTCCGGAATGGATTCGGGCGAGCCTATCGCGGGCGGGACGGTGTTCAAGGGTTGCTCCGAGGGCGCGGAGCTGTGAAGCTGATACATTGTTCTTATGAGATGTTCAATGTTGGCACATAATTCTGGCATTGATTTATGATCAGAATATTGTTCCTGATTGCGTCTGATATCCAGAACTCTATCTTTTCGTTCTCCCGTGAGCTTCAGGCTTATCGGAACACTCCCCCGCCGCTTGCGTGCGCACCGGCCTTGGCCTAAATCAGCCTCATGTCTATTCGCCCGATCGTGATCCACCCCGACCCGCGCCTGAAGAAGGTGGCCGATGCCGTTCCGGATATCTCCGACGAACTGCGCCGGCTGGCCGACGATATGCTGGAAACGATGTATGACGCGCCCGGCGTCGGCCTCGCCGCGCCGCAGGTGGGGGTACTGAGCCGCGTGATCGTGGCCGATGCATCGAGAGACCCCGAGGCCGAGCCGCAGCCGATCGCGATGTTCAACCCCGAGATCCTGCTCTCGTCGGACGAAACCTCCGTCTATGAGGAAGGCTGCCTGTCGATCCCCGAGCAATATGCCGAGGTGACGCGGCCCGCCGAGATCAAGGTGCGCTGGCTCGACCGCGATGGCAATGAGCAGGAGCGCGACTTCGCCGGGTTCTGGGCCACCGTGCTGCAGCACGAGATCGACCATCTGAATGGCAAGCTGTTCATCGACTATCTCAGCCCGATGAAGCGCCAGATGATGACCCGCAAGAGCCAGAAATACAAACGCGACCGGGCGCGGGCCTGATGGGGCACCGCCCCTTCGTGATGTGGCCCGACAAGCGGCTGCGCAGCCCCGCCGCGCCGGTGGCGGCAATCACCGACGAGACCCGCGCGATCTGGGACGAGATGATCGAGGCGATGGAGGCGATGCCCGGCGTCGGCCTGGCCGCCGTGCAGCTCGGGATCATGCAGGCGCTGGCGGTGGTGGATGCCTCGGAAGACCGCGGCCAGGCCGTGCGCATGGCCAACCCCGAAGTGCTGCATGCGAGCGTGCAGATGCGCGAGCATGACGAGGCCAGCCCGAACCTGCCCGGCGTCTGGGCCAGGATCAGCCGCCCCCGCGCCGTGACCGTGCGGTTTCTCAACGCGGCGGGCGAGGTGGAGGAGCGCGACTTCGTCGGCCTCTGGGCAACCTCGGTGCAGCACCAGATCGACCACCTGAACGGCCGGATGTATTTCGACCGCCTGTCGAAGCTGAAGCGCGACAGGCTGGTGGCCAAGGCAAGGAAGCTGGCACGATGAGGCTGGTGTTCATGGGCACGCCCGAGTTTTCCGTGCCGGTGCTCGATGCGCTGGTGGCGGCGGGGCATGAGATCGCCGCCGTCTATTGCCAGCCGCCCCGCCCCGCCGGGCGCGGCAAGAAGGAACGGCCCACCCCGGTCCATGCCCGCGCTCTGGAGCTGGGGCTCGAGGTGCGCCACCCCGCGAGCCTGCGCAATCCGCAAGCGCAGGCGGAGTTTGCCGCGTTCGCTCCGGAGGTCGCGGTGGTGGTCGCCTACGGGCTGATCCTGCCGCAAGAGATCCTCGACGCCCCCGCGCGCGGCTGCCTCAATATCCATGCCTCGCTGCTGCCGCGCTGGCGCGGTGCGGCACCGATCCATCGCGCGGTCATGGCGGGGGATGCCGAGACCGGGGTGTGCATCATGCAGATGGATGCCGGCCTCGATACCGGCCCGGTGCTTCTGCGCAAGAGGCTCGCCATCGGCGCCGAGGAAACCACAGGCGACTTGCATGACCGCGTTTCCGCGCTCGGCGCGGCGGCCATCGTCGAGGCGCTCGACCGGCTCGGCACGCTGACGCCCGAGCCACAGCCCGATGCGGGCGTGACCTATGCCGCCAAGATCGACAAATCCGAAGCGCGGATCGACTGGTCGCAACCGGCGGAAACCGTCGACCGCCTCATCCGCGGCCTTTCGCCCTTTCCCGGCGCCTGGTGCGAGATCAATGGCGAGCGGGTGAAGCTGCTGGCCTCGCGCCTCGCCCCCGGCAGCGGCGCGCCCGGCGCGGTGATCGGCCCGCTGACCATCGCCTGCGGCACCGGCGCGGTGGAGATCATCCGCGCCCAACGCCCCGGCAAGCGGGCGATGGAGCGCGAAGACTTCCTGCGCGGTTTCGAGATGCCCGAGCGGGTGAGCTGACGGCGAGGCCGGGGGATTTCGCATCCCCCGGACCCCCTGCGAGGTATTTACGGAACGAAGAAGGTGATGGGCTTCTCTGTTCCCAAAATACCTTCGGGGGGAGCGCGCAGCGCGTGGGGGGCAGACAGCCCCCCTCTGTCAGCCCCGTTCGCGCAGAAGCCGGGCCTGCTGGCGCTTCCAGTCGTGCTTGGCATCGTCGGCGCGCTTGTCGTGCAGCTTCTTGCCTTTGGCGATGCCGATTTTGATCTTCACCAGCCCTTTGTGGTTGAAGTAGAGCACCAGCGGCACCAGCGTCATCCCCTTGCGCTGGGTCGCGTTCCACAGCCGGGCCAGCTCTTTTTTCGACGCCAGCAGCTTGCGGCGGCGGCGTTCGTCGTGGCCCCAGGTCTTGGCCTGTTCGTAGGGGGCGATGGAGCCGTTGACGAGCCAGAGCTCTCCGTCGTCGACCTCGGCATAGCTCTCGGCGATGTTCGCCCCGCCGTTTCGCAGGCTTTTCACCTCCGAGCCCATCAGCACGATGCCGCATTCGAGATCGTCCTCGATGGCATAATCGTGCCGCGCCCGCCGGTTCTCGGCGATCACCTTGTAGTTGGGATCGGTATCTTTCTTCTTCGCCATGGGGTGGAGATAGGCTCAGGCGGGCGGGATGTCGATGGTTTCCAGCCACGGTTTGATGTCGACGAGCGGGGTGCCGTCGAAGCAATCAATCGCGTCGATGCCGATCCGGGCGCCGTCAAGCGCGGTGATGCGCACGGTGGCGGCGGCGATCGGGTTGGGCCGGTTGGGCGAGCGCAGGGCGAAGGTGCCGCGCGGCGCGTCGACATGTGCCGGCGCCTGCACGACGAGATCGCGCCGGGCATTGTCCATCCAGTAGAGCAGGATCACCGGCTGGCCGACCGTCAGCCCGGCCAGCGCCGGGGCGAATTCCGGTTTCAGCTCGATCCAGGTGTCCGGTTTTTCGGCGCGGGCCTTCGAGATGTTCTTCGGGCAATTGCCGCGCGCCCAGGGGCTGCGGATGCGGCCGATGAAGACCAGCCCGGCATCGGTTCGGGCGGCGGGGTCATGGGGGAGGGCGATTTCGCCCTCCCGGATTGCGGGCCGGTCGCCCATCTCAGTTCATCAGGCCGGCATGGCGCATCGCGTCGTCGATGGCGGATTTGGTGGCGTCGGTCGCCTCCAGCATCGGCGAGCGCACCTCCGGCGCGATCAGGCCGAGGCGCGACATGGCGTATTTCACGCCCACCACGCCCGGTTCGAGGAAGATCGCCAGGTGCAGCGGCATCAGCTTGTCGCTCAGCTCCAGCGCCGTGGCATAATCGCCCGCGAGCGTGGCCTCCTGCACCTGGCTGCACAGCTTCGGCGCCACGTTGGCGGTGACGGAAATGCAGCCGGTGCCGCCCATCGCGTTGTAGCCCACCGCGGTGGCATCCTCGCCCGAGAGCTGGATGAAGCCGGTGCCGCAGGTGATGCGATGCTGCGCCACGCGGGCGAGATCGCCGGTCGCGTCCTTCACGCCGACGATCATGTCGAGCTTTGCGAGCTCACCCATCGTCGCGGGCGTCATGTCGACCACCGAGCGGCCGGGGATATTGTAGATGATGATCGGCAGGCCGACCTTTGCCAGCTCGGTGTAATGCGCGATCATCCCGCGCTGGGTGGGCTTGTTGTAATAGGGGGTGACGACGAGGCCGGCATCGGCGCCCACCGCCTTGGCGTGGTTCATGAAGCGCACCGCCTCGACGGTGTTGTTCGAGCCGGCGCCGGCAATGACCGGGATGCGGCCGGCGGCGGCCTTCACCACCTCTTCGACCACGGTTTCGTGCTCCCTGTGGGTCAGCGTCGGGCTTTCACCCGTCGTGCCGACCGGCACCAGCCCGTGCGAGCCCTGCTCGACGTGCCAGTCCACCAGGTGTTTGAGCGCGTCGAGATCCAGCTCGCCGTTCTTGAACGGCGTGACCAGGGCAGGAATTGATCCTTTGAACATGACACGCTCCTTTTTGCGGGTTTCAGAGGGGCACCTGAATCGGCGCCGGGTCAAACGCGGCGGAAACTAGCCGCATGGCGCGCAAATGCCAAGATTGTGTGTTGAAGCAGCGCGCGTGCGCGTTAGGAATGCGGCATGGTTGAAAAAATGCTAGTCTTTCTTCGTGCCCTGATGCTCGCCGCGAGCCTCGGGTTTGGGCTTTCCGGTGCGCTTCAGGCGCAGGACGCGGGCAGCGTCGCCGCGCTGGAGCGGGGATTCGAGCTTATGCGCAAGGGCGACTGGGATGGCGCGCTCGACGCCGCTGGCCCGCGCGGATCGGTTGCCAGCGACATCATCCAGTGGAACCGGCTGCGCGCCTCCAGGGGCAGTTTCGACGAGACGGTGGCGTTTCTGGCCCGCCGCCCCGACTGGCCGGGGCTCGCGCTTTTGCGCGAGCGGGCGGAAGAAACGATTCCCGCGGATGCGAGCCCGGCGCTGGTGCTCGACTTCTTCATCGCCCAGAAGCCCGAGACCGGATCGGGCACGCTGCGCTTTGCCAAGGCGCTGTGGGATACCGGCGCGAAGCAGGAAGCGATGGCCGAAGCGATCCGGGGCTGGACCTCGTTCTCGCTCAGCCGGGAGGAAGAAGACCAGTTCATGGTGGACTGGCCGCAAACGCTGGCCAGCCATCACTGGGCGCGGATGGATATGCTGCTCTGGCGTGGTCTGACGAGCGAGGCCAAGCGCCAGCTCGCGCGGGTGGATGAGGGGCATAAGGCGCTTGCCAATGCCCGTATCGCCCTGCGTGAGCAGACCGATGGGGTGGATGCCGCGATCGGCAATGTGCCCGGCGCGCTGCAGGACGATCCCGGCCTGGCCTATGAGCGGTTTCTCTGGCGGGTGCTGAAGGGCCGCAACGACAGCGCCATCGAATTGCTGCTGGAGCGCTCCGGCTCGGCGGCCTCGCTCGGACAGCCCGCGCGCTGGGCGGGGCAGCGGCTCATGCTTGCCCGCTGGGCGATGCGCGAGGGCCAGGACCGCACCGCTTACCGGATCGCGGCCAACCACCAGCTTGGCGATGGCGAGGACCGCGCCGAGCTGGAATGGCTCGCAGGCTATGTCGCCCTGCGCAAGCTGGGCGATGCCGAGACGGCGCTGCGCCATTTCAGAGTGCATAAGTCTGGCGTGGAAAGCCCGATCAGCCTCGGGCGCGGCGGCTATTGGGAGGGCCGGGCGCTGGAAGCACTGGGCCGGGCGGAGGAGGCGCGTGGGGCCTATTCGGCGGCGGGCCAGCATCAGACGGCGTTTTACGGCCTGCTGGCTGCCGAGAAGGCGGGGCTGGCGATGCGCACCGATCTGACCGGGCCTGAGACCTATTCCGGCTACCGGGAGGCCGGCTTCTGGGGATCGTCGGTGATGGAAGCGGGGCGGCTCTCGCTGGCGGCGGGCGAGCTTTATTATGCCCGCCGCTTCGTGGCCCACCTGATGGAAAGCCTCGACCGCACCGCCACCGGCCAGCTCATGCAATGGGCCGAGGATGCAGAGGCGCCCTACCTGCAGCTTTCGCTCGCCAAATATGCGCTGAGCTTTCACGGCACGCTTTACAACCGGCCCTATTTTCCGACGCCCGATATCGGGCGGGGCAACCGCACCGTGCCGCGCGCACTGGAACTGGCGATTTCACGCCGCGAGAGTGAATTCAACCCGCGGGTGGTGTCGGGTGTCGGGGCGATGGGGCTGATGCAGCTCATGCCGGGCACGGCGGAAGACATGGCCAGGCGTGTGGGCGTGGCCTATGACAAAGGCAAGCTGACCGAGGGCATGGCTTACAATACCCGGCTCGGCTCGGAATACCTGGCCTATCTGATCGAACAATTCGGTCAGAACCCGGTGCTGATCGCGGTGGCCTATAATGCCGGGCCGACGCGGGCGCGGCGCTGGAGCGAGGCCAATGGCGATCCGCGCGCGGGCAATGTCGATATCGTCGACTGGATCGAGCATATCCCGTTCGACGAGACCCGCAACTATGTGATGCGGGTGACGGAGAGCCTGCCCAATTACCGCGCCCGGCTGACCGGCCAGACCGAAGCGATCCGCTTCACCGATGAGCTCAAGCGGCGCTGAGGGCGGGGCTTTGGGCTGAGAGGCGGGTGGGCGTGCGGCCTGCCTGAAGCGGGGCACTGGAATTCCGGAAAAGTAGCGCCCCGACGAAGGCGCAAAACCCTGTAATTTCAAAGGATCAGGCCGGATTTTGCGTCTGGGCTCCGCTCATTTCCAAACGCAGGTACAGGACGTCAGCCGTGCCGAGCCGCCTTTTCCGGGCAGGCCCGCGCTCAGGCGCGAGGCCGCCGCACCTCACGGCTCCGTCAGCAGCACCGGCCAGATGCCGCACATCCATTGAACCCTTCTCTCCGGCCCTTTAGGGTGCCCCCAACCCTTTTGCGACGGAGCCCCCCTTGCCGCCTATTCGCCTTCTCCGCACGCTCGGTCTCGCCCTCGCGCTGACCGGCACCAGCCTTCCCGCCGCCGCCCAGGACGGGCTTGCCGGCGCCTATCTCGCGGCCCGCACGGCCGATATGAGCGGCGATTACCGCGCGGTGGTCGAATACGGCACCCGGGCGCTGGCGCGCGATCCGGACAATCTCGGCCTGATGGAAGGGCTGATCATGGCCGAGATGGGGCTGGGCGAGATTGCCGCCGCCGTGCCCGTGGCACGCCGCCTCACCGGGCTGGAAGACCACAACCAGGTGGCCGGGCTGGTGCTGATCGCCGACGCGATGCAGCGCGAGGACTGGGCGGTCGTGGAAGAGATGCTCGATGCGGGCACCACCGTGGGCCTGTTTCTCGACCAGATGATCCGCGCCTGGACGGCGATCGGCGAGGGTCAGGTCAACCGTGCCATCGGCCTGTTCGACGATCTGGCGAAAGACGATGCGGTGGGCGACGCGGCGCTGTTCCAGAAGGCGCTGGCGCTGGCGCAGGTGGGCGATTACGAGGGCGCGGCGCGTATTCTCGGCGGCGAAGACAAGGTGCTGCAGCTCAACCGTGCCGGCGTGGTCGCCTATGCCCAGGTCCTGAGCCAGCTTGAACGCAACCCCGACGCGGTGGCGCTGCTCGACAGCGCCTTTCCCGACACCACCGACGAAGAGCTGCTGACCCTGCGCGACGAGCTGGCCGCCGGCAAGCCGATCCCGTTCAGCGCCGTCAGCGGCGCGCGCGGCGGCTTGGCGCAACTGTTCTACGAGGTCGGCCAGTCGCTGCTCGGCGATGCCGATCCGGGGCTGGTGCTGATCTATGCCCGTATCGCCCAGCATCTCGACCCCAACCATGTGGGCGCGGCTCTGGTGGCGGCGCAGGTCTTCGAGGAGATGGGCAATGACGAGCTGGCCGCCGAAGCCTATGCCCGCGTGCCGGAGACCGACCGGGGCTATCCGCAGGCGCAGCTTGGGCGGGCCACCGCGCTGCGGCGGATGGGCGAGATCGACGAAACGCTCGCCGTGCTGGAAGCGCTGGCGGCAAAACGGCCGGAACTGGCCGCCGTCCATGCCTCTATCGGCGACACGCTGCGCTTTGAGCAGAGGTTCGAAGAGGCCACGCCGCATTACGACGCGGCCATCGCGCTCTATATCGAAGACCTGCCGGGGCAGTGGAGCGTGTATTTCGCCCGCGCCATCACGCTGGAGCGGCAGGGGCGCTGGGACGAGGCCGAGGCGGATTTTCGCCACGCGCTCGAACTGTTCCCCGACCAGCCTTCGGTGCTGAACTACCTCGGCTATTCCTATGTCGAGCAGCGCCGCAATCTCGACGAAGCGCTGGGCATGATCCAGCGCGCCGTCGCCGCCCGGCCCTATGACGGCTATATCCGCGACAGCCTCGGCTGGGTCTATTACCGGCTCGGACGCTACGACGAAGCAGTGGAGGAAATGGTGCGCGCGGTGGAGCTTCTGCCGCTCGACCCGGTGCTGAACGACCATCTGGGCGATACGTTCTGGGCCGTGGGCCGCAAGCGCGAGGCCGATTTCCAGTGGCGGCGGGCTTTGTCTTTCGTCACCGACGACACCAATCTCGAAGAGCTGAACCCCGACCGGATCCGGCGCAAGCTGGAGGTCGGGCTCGATGCCGTGCTCGAGGAAGAAGGCGGGGAGCCGCTCCGCAAATGATGTCGCGCACCTTTGCCCCTGCCAAGATCAACCTGTGCCTGCACGTTACCGGCCAGCGCCCGGATGGCTACCACCTGCTCGACAGCCTGGTGGTCTTCGCGGATATCGGCGACCGGGTGCGGGTGATGCCG
The DNA here is from genome assembly GCF_027923545.1 of Sinisalibacter aestuarii. Taxonomy (GTDB): domain Bacteria; phylum Pseudomonadota; class Alphaproteobacteria; order Rhodobacterales; family Rhodobacteraceae; genus Sinisalibacter; species Sinisalibacter aestuarii. The sequence goes on from NZ_BROH01000001.1 coordinate 806,686, forward strand.
GCCGATGCGATCTCGCTGGAGGTCACCGGGCCGATGGCCGGGGGCGTGCCCGCCGACGAGCGCAACCTGGTCTGGAAAGCCGCGCAGCTTTTCGACATCCCGGTGGCGATCACGCTCGACAAGCATCTGCCCACGGCGGCGGGGCTTGGCGGCGGCTCGTCCGATGCGGCGGCCACGCTCTTTGCCATGGCCGATCTCGCCGGCACCACCACGCTGCCCGAAGGTGCAACCGATCTCGGCGCGGATCTGCGCGTCTGCCTGGCGCGGCAGGCTTCGCGGATGCGCGGGATCGGTGACGACGTGACGCCGGTCGAGGGGATGCCGGAGCTTTATGCGGTGCTTGCCAATCCGGGTGTGGATGTCTCGACGCCCGAGGTTTATGCCGCGCTCGAAAACAAGACCAATACCGGCCTGCCCAAACGCATCCCGCGCTGGCGCGGCGCCTGGTCGGCGCTCGACTGGCTCTCGAAGCAGCGCAACGACCTTGAGGAACCGGCCCGCAGGATCGCCCCGGTGATCGGCGAGGTGCTCGATGCGCTTGCGGCGCTGCCCGGCGCACGGTTCGCACGGGTGTCCGGCTCGGGGGCGACCTGCTTTGCCCTGTTCGAAGAGCGCGCCGAGGCCGACATGGCCGCCGATGCGCTGGCGCAGGCCCATCCCGATTGGTGGGTGACCCCGGCAACATTGCGCTGAGCCGGGCTGCCTAGAGGCGCTTACCCTTAACAGGATGTTACCACGACGGGTGCAGGCGCTGGTTTTCCGGTGTTTCGGCGGGGTTGCGATATCCAGTTATCCGGAGAACTGGATTTCTTGCGTGTCATTTTCAGCGCGTCGGCACGCCCCGGCCCGGCATGGTCAGAGATTGGCCTCAACCCGGAATGCCGCCGGGATCGCATCTTCGCCGTCCAGCACCAGATCGGCCATCACCAGCCCCACTTTCGGAGCCATGCCGAAGCCGATCTTGAAGCCGCCATTGGCGATGTAATGCCCCGCGCGCCCGGGCCAGCGGCCCAGCATCGGCGCGCGGGTTTTCGAGCGCGGGCGCAGCCCGGCCCAGCGGTCGATCACCGGTGCATCGGCCAGAGCCGGGCAGGCGGCGCGGGCAGCGGCGATCACATCGTCAAGCTGCGCGTCGCAGCCGCTCGGGTCGTCATAGTCCCGCTCGGTGGTCGAGCCTATCGCGACGGTGCCATCGGCATGGGGCACGATATGCACGCCGCCGGCGAAGAGCTGCGGCAGGTGGCGCGCGTCATGGGCCAGCGCCGCCGACTGGCCCTTCACCGGCACGCCGACACTCTTGCCGAAAATGCCCGACAGCTCCACCAGCCCCGCCGCGCCGGTGGCCCAGACCACCCGGCCTTCGTCGGGCGCGTCACTGGCAATGACCCCGCCCCGCGCCTCGATGGCGGCTTTCAGTGCGGCCACCGCCCGGCATGGGGCGGCGCGGGCGGTGAGCGTGTCGTGGATCAATAATCCGGTTGGGCTGACCGGCGCCCAGTCGCCCGTCGCCTCGACGATCTCCCAGACAAAGCGCCCCTGCCAAAGCTCCGCCGCCGTCTGCGCGCGCGCGCGGGCAAGGTCCAGCGCGCGATCGTCGGCAATCGGTTGCAGCCGGCCGGTGCGGGCATAGCCGGGATCGACGCCGCCGGTGGCCGCGACCTCGGCCCAGAATTCTTCGGCCATGGCCAGCGAGGCAAACTGGAAGGCCTTTTTCTCGTTCCACATTTCCGGCACATGCGGGGCCAGCGCGCCGACGAGCCCGCCAGAGGCGCCCGCCCCCGGCCCGGCGGGATCGACCACGCGCACCTTCGCCCCCTTGATCGCGCAGGCATAGGCCACCGCAAGCCCGAAAGCCCCCGCGCCGCGCACCGTCACGTCTACCATTGCCAAGCCCTCCGGCCTCGCGCATCCTCGCGCCGTTGTCCGGGTTTTAGGGGAAGTCATGGGCGGGAGCCAGCATGCCGAAGTCGCATGGAACGAGCGGGGCACGCCCGTCTCGACCCGGTTCGACGATCCCTATTTCAGCCTCGACAACGGGCTGGCCGAAACGCGCCATACCTTCCTTGCGGGCAACGATCTGCCCGCCCGGTTCCGGCCCGGCTTCCGGGTGGCCGAGCTTGGCTTTGGCACCGGCCTCAACATGCTGGCCACCGCGCGCGCCGCCGAAACCGGCCCGATCCGCTATACCAGCTTTGAAGCCTTCCCGATGACGGCCGACGAGATCGCCCGTGCGCTGAGCGCCTTTCCCGAGGCCGAGGCGCTGGCCGGGCCGTTTCTCTCCGCCTGGGGCGCGGGCGAGACCCGCTTCACCCTTGGCCTGCTGGAGGTCGAGGTGGTGCTGGGCGATGCGCGCGCGACGCTGCCGGCCTGGCCGGGGCAGGCCGATGCCTGGTATCTCGACGGGTTTTCGCCGGCGAAGAACCCCGAGCTTTGGGGCGAAGATCTGATGCGCGCCGTTGCCGCCCACACCGCGCCGGGCGGCACCGCCGCCACCTATACCGCCGCCGGCTTCGTGCGCCGGGGGCTGGAAGCCGCGGGCTTTGCGGTGGAGCGCCGGCCCGGCTATGGCCGCAAACGGCATATGAGCGTGGCGAGACTGGTGGAATGACCGAGAGCAATACCCGCCTCGGCATCGTGCTGATGATCGCGGCCACCTTCGTCTTTGCCATGCAGGACGGCATCTCGCGCCATCTTGCCGCCGAGTACAACGTGCTGATGGTGGTGATGATCCGCTACTGGTTCTTCGCCGCCTTCGTGATGGCGGTGGCCGCGCGCAAGGCGGGCGGTATCCGCGCGGCGGCACGTACCTCTCAGCCGCTGCTGCAGATCGCACGCGGGCTGCTGCTCATCACCGAGATCTGCGCGACCGTGCTCGCCTTCGTGCTGCTCGGGCTGATCCCGACCCATGCGATCTTTGCCTCCTACCCGCTGATCATTGCCGCGCTCTCCGGCCCGGTGCTGGGCGAAAAGGTCGGCCCGCGCCGCTGGGCGGCGATCTTTGTCGGCTTCGTCGGCATCCTGATCATTCTGCGCCCGGGCTTTGCGGTCTTCGCGCCCGAGGCGCTGGTGGCGTTGCTCGCAGCACTGCTCTGGGCCGCTTATGGGCTGATGACACGCTACGCGGCCCGGCGCGACAGCGCGGCCACCTCGTTCTTCTGGACGGGCACGGTCGGCGCGGTCGGGATGACGGTGGTGGGCCTGTGGTTCTGGGAGCCGATGACCGCGCCGGACTGGGGCTGGATGGCTGCGCTCTGCGTGACCGGCGCGCTGGGGCACTGGCTGCTGATCAGGTGCTATGAGGTGGTCGAAGCCTCGACGGTGCAGCCCTTCGCCTATTTCCAGCTCGTCTTCGTTACCCTGCTGGCAATCCCGGTTTTCGGTGAGGTGCTGGAACCCAACGTCGCCCTCGGCGCGGCCATCGTGATCGGCGCGGGCCTGTTCACCGCCTGGCGCGAGCGGCAGGTGCGGCAGGGCTAGCCGGGGTGCGGCGGCCGGAGCGCTGTCCGTGCCGCCAGCCGGTATATCACATGTTGCCGTAATTCGGCCCGTCGCCGCCCTGCGGCACCGTCCAGGTGATGTTCTGCGACGGGTCCTTGATGTCGCAGGTCTTGCAGTGCACGCAGTTCTGGAAATTGATCTGGAACCGCGGCCCCTCGTCGCCCTCGACCACCTCGTAAACCCCGGCCGGGCAGTAGCGCTGCGCCGGTTCGTCATATTCCGGCAGGTTGAGCCGGATCGGGATCTCCGGGTCTTTCAGCTGCAAATGGCAGGGCTGGCTTTCTTCGTGGTTCGTGGCCGAGAACGACACGTTGGTGAGCCGGTCGAAGCTGATCTTTCCATCCGGTTTCGGATAGTCGATCTTCGGGAAATCCTTTGCCTTGCCCGTGGCCGCCGCGTCGGATTTGCCGTGCTTCATCGTACCAAAGACGGAGAAGCCAAGGAGCGAATTCGTCCACATGTCGAAGCCCGCCAGCATCAGGCCGAATTTATCGCCAAAGCGCGTGGTGAGCGGCTTGACGTTGCGCACCGGCTTGAGATCGCGCGCCACCGCGCCGGAGCGCAGTTCGGCCTCATAGGCCGTAAGCTCGTCAGCCTCGCGGCCCGCCGCGATCGCTTCCGCCGCGGCTTCGGCGGCGGCGATGCCCGAGAGCATCGCATTATGGTTGCCCTTGATCCGGGCGTAGTTCACCAGCCCGACGCTGTCGCCCAGAAGCGCGCCGCCGGGGAACACGGCTTTCGGCATCGACTGCCAGCCGCCCGCGCTCACCGCCCGTGCGCCGTAGCTCACGCGCTTGCCGCCTTCGAGCAGCGCCGCGACCTTCGGATGATGCTTCATCCGCTGGAATTCCATGTAGGGGTAGAGGTGCGGGTTTTCGTAGTTGAGGTGCACGATCAGCCCGAGGAAGAGCTGGTTGTTCTCGGCATGGTAGACGAAGCCGCCGCCATGGGCGTTCTTGCCAAGCGGCCAGCCCATCAGGTGGCTGACCTTGCCTTGCTCGTGCCGGGCCGGGTCGATCTCCCAGATCTCCTTCATGCCGATGCCGAATTTCGGCAGATCGCGGCCCTTGCACAGCTCGAACTGGCTGGCGATGTGCTTGGCGAGCGAGCCGCGCACGCCTTCGGCGATCAGCACGTATTTGCCGTGCAGCTCCATGCCGGGCTCATAGGCCGGGCCGGGGGTGCCATCGGCGTTCTTGCCGAATTCGCCGGCCACGACGCCCTTGACCGAGCCGTCGTCTCGGTAGACCAGCTCCGAGCAGGCCATGCCGGGATAGATCTCGACGCCGAGCGCCTCGGCCTGTTCGGCCATCCAGCGGGTGAGCTGGCCCATCGAGACGATGTATTTGCCGTGGTTCGACATCAGCGGCGGCATCGGCCAGTTGGGAATGCGCCAGCCGCCCTTTTCGGTGAGCATCAGAAACTCGTCATCGGTGACCTCGACGGTCACCGGCGCGCCCTTGTCCTTCCAGTCGGGGATCAGCGTGTCGAGCCCGACCGGGTCGAGCACGGCGCCGGACAGGATATGCGCGCCCACCTCGGAGCCCTTTTCGAGCAGGACAACATTGAGATCCGCGTTGATCTGCTTCAGCCGGATCGCAGCCGAAAGCCCCGCCGGACCTGCGCCGACGATGACAACGTCGACTTCCATCGCTTCCCGTTCGATCTCGGACATCGCTACCCTCCTCATTGGCTCACCACTCGATAGCGGGCCGCCCGAGACGGGTCAATCGCTTGTCAGGATAACATTGCCGCAACGCGGCATTTCTGGCCGGTGCGAGGCGGAAACGGCGGTTTTCCCCTGTGCCCGGGCGAAACAAGGGCATTGCAAACCCAGCGGTTTTGCTTTTCTTTCAGGGTGACCTTGCGCCCCTTCCGGGGCGCTCTTCACGACGAAGACGACCCAACGGGGCAAGCCGGGCCGGGCCCGCGCCGCCTCACGACGAGCAGGAATACCGCCAGATGGAAAAGATATTGATTACCCGCGCGGGTCACACCGCGCTGAATGACGAGTTGAAAACCCTGAAGTCGGTGGAACGGCCTGCCGTGATCGCGGCCATTGCTGAAGCGCGCGAACATGGCGACTTGTCGGAGAATGCGGAGTATCATGCTGCCCGCGAGAAGCAGAGCTTCATCGAGGGAAGGGTGAAAGAGCTTGAAGGCATCCTCTCGCTTGCCGATGTGATCGACCCGGCGACGCTGTCTGGCGCGGTGAAATTCGGTGCGACGGTGCGGCTCGTCGACGAGGATACCGATGAAGAGCGCAGCTATCAGATCGTGGGCGAACCGGAGGCCGATCTGGAAAAGGGCAAGCTCAATATCAAATCGCCCCTTGCGCGTGCCCTGATCGGCAAGGATGTGGGCGACAGCGTGGAGGTGAAGACGCCGGGTGGCGAGAAGAGCTACGAGATCCTGGGGATTGATTTCGTCTGATACCGCGGCACGGAGAGGCGCATGGCGCGAGATAAACAGGACAGACAGGCCGAACTTGGCGTATTCGGCCGGGCGACGGGCCGGCATCTGGGCGCCAGCGAAGTGATTGCGCTGTCGCTGTCGGTGATCTGGGTGCTGGCCTGCATCGTGTTTTTCGTGGTGCTCGGCGGCGCCTCACCCGATGCCTCCGGCGCGCTGCGCTTCATCATGACGCTGATCGCGGTGGCCCTGCCGGTGGCGGTGATCTGGCTTGCCGCCTCCGCCGCCCGCTCGGCCAAGGTGATGCGCGACGAGAGCGCCCGGCTGCAATCGGCGCTGAACGCGATGCGCCAGAGCTTTGTCGAGGCGCAGCACGCGCATGTGTTCGGCCCGCGCCCGGTGGATCTGACCCGCAAGCTCGAAGAGATCGCCGAGAAGCAGCGCCAGACCGAGGATACACTGGCGATGTTTGTCTCGTCGCGCCCGCAGATGGAGCACCGCCTTGCGCCGCCGCCGCCGATCAGGACGGTGGGCGTGGAGGTGGAGGACGATACCGGCCAGACCCGGCTCGCGCTGGGCACCTCCGCTGAAGAGCTGGCGCCGCCCGTCGATCCGGAAGATTTGATCCGCGCGATCAACTTTCCTGAAAATGCCGAGGACGAGGCGGGGTTTGCCGCCCTGCGCCGGGCGCTGGCCGACCGCAAGGTGGCAACGCTGATCCAGGCGGCGCAGGATGTGCTGACGCTGCTGTCGCAGGACGGGATCTATATGGACGATCTGCGGCCCGACCGGGCGCGCCCGGAAGTCTGGCGCCGTTTCGCCGGGGGCGAGCGCGGCCGCGCGGTGGCCGGACTCGGCGGCATCCGCGACCGGTCTTCGCTCGCGCTGTCGGCGGGCCGGATGCGGCAGGATCCGATTTTTCGCGACGCCGCCCACCACTTCCTGCGGCGGTTCGACGAAATGCTCACCTCGGTGGAGCCGCGCCTGAGCGATGAGCAGATGTCGCGCTTCGGGATGACCCGCACCGCCTGCGCCTTCATGTTGCTCGGCCGGGTGACGCATACATTCGACTGACCGGCATTTACGATGGCGTTCCGATCTGCGCTGGCGCCGTGATTTTTCTATCCTATTGAAAAACTTTGGTATGTTTTGGATTTCCGGCGCGCTGGGGACTCCGGAAATCCGGATTTCCGGAGTTGTAACCCGCGCATTCGAGGCCCGCGCGAACCTAAAGCCCGAAGCTGCCGAACGGAATGAACCGCACCGGATCGCCCGGCTCGATCTGTTGGGCGTCTTCGCTGACCTCCACCAGCCCTTCGGCCCAGGCGAGGCTTGAGATCATGCCCGAACTGTCCGACCGGAACAGCACCGCGCGGCCCTCGCCATCGAGCCGGGCGCGGAGGAGTTCGCGCCGTCCGGTCCGTTTGCGCTTGGCGAAGGCGGCGGGCACGGTGAAGCCGCGCGGCTCCGGCCAGCGCCCGCCGGCGAGCAGCGACAGCGCCGGGCGGGCAAACAGCAGGGCGGTGACGAAAGCCGAGACGGGGTTGCCCGGCAGGCCGAAGATCGGCATCCGTTGCCATTGCGCCAGCACCAGCGGTTTGCCCGGTTTCAGTGCCACGCGCCATTGGGTGAGATGGCCTTCCTGCCCGAGCAGGGCCGATACGTGGTCTTCATCCCCCGCCGAAGCGCCGCCGGAGGTGAGCACCACGTCCACCGCGCCGCGCGCGGCGTTCAGCGCCCGGCGCAGCGCGTCGCGGTCGTCGGGCACATGGCCGAGATCCACCGCCCGGTGACCCCAGCGCGCGGCGAGGCTCAGCAGCATCGGGCGGTTGGCGTCATAGGTGCGGGCCGGATCGCGGGTGGTGCCGGGGGCGGCCAGCTCGTCGCCGGTGGAGAGCACGCCGACGCGGAGCTGTTTGCGCACCCTCACCTCGGCAAGCCCCAGCGCGGCGAGCAGGCCAAGCTCCGCCGGCCCCAGCACACAGCCCGCCGCGAGCGCCAGCGCGCCCTCGGCCACATCCTCGCCGGCGGCGCGGGTATTGGCGCCTGGCGAGAGGCCATCGGGCAGGGTGATGCGGCCGTCGGCGATCACCACCTCTTCCTGCATCGCCACACTGTCCACCCCCTCGGGCAGCAGCGCGCCGGTGAGCACCTTGACGGCGTGGCCGGGCGCGACGGCCGAGCGATGCGGGGCGCCCGCCGCCGACCGGCCCTCGTCAAGCAGCAGCACATTGCCGCCGGCAAGGCTGGCATGGGCGAAGCCGTAGCCATCCATCGCCGAATTGGTGCCCGGCGGGTTGGCGCGGGAGGCGATGGCGTCGTCGGCGAGAAGGCGGCCCTGCGCTTCGGCCAGCGCGATCCGCTCGACAGCCGTCACCGGCCCGAGCGAGCCGCGCAGCATTGCCTGCGCCTCGGCCACGCTGGCCATGCCCGGCGCGCTTTGCGGCAGGAAGCAGGCATCGGGCAGATCGCCCGGCGTTTCGGCCACCAGCCCGGTTTCGGCGAGGATGAAATCGGCGATCGCGGCGGTGTCGTTCAGATCGAAGACCGGCACGGGCAGGTCCGCGAGCGCCACGTCGGAGGCCACCGCGCGCACCGTCGGATCGTCGGGCTGGATCAGCTCGTGGCCGGCCGGCTCGCGAAACACTTCGATTTTGGCATGGGCGTCGCGCTTGTAGCCTTCGACCAGCACGAGGTCGACGGGCGCCAGCTTGTCGAGCATCTCGCCCATCGGCGGCTCCGGCGCGTCTGCCAATTCGTGCAGCAGGGCCCAGCGTTCGTGCGAGGCCAGCAGCACCTCGCGCGCGCCCGCCTGCCGGTGGCGGTGGCTGTCCTTGCCGGGACGGTCGAGATCGAAGGCGTGATGGGCGTGCTTGACCGTCGAGACGGTGAAGCCACGGGCGCAGATCTCGGCCACGAGCCGCTCCATCAGCCCGGTCTTGCCTGCGTTCTTCCAGCCGATGACGCCATAGATCTTCATGCCCTGCCTCCTGCCAGACGGGCGCGGGCAAGTGCAAGGTCTTCGGGCGTGTTGACGTTGAAAAACGGATCCTGCGGTGTGTCGGGGAAATCCGCGCGCGCCGCGCCTTGCCCAAGCGCCCAGGCGGCCACCTTGCGCGCGCCCGCCTCCAGCGCGAGGCGCAGATCGTCGCGCAGGCTGACCGGCCAGAGCCCGAAGGTGGGATGCAGGCCGGAGGATGTGGCCGCCAGCGCAATCGGCGCGTGCTCCCGTTTGGCGGCGGCGCCGAGGGTGCTGACGAGACCTGTGGGCAGGAAGGGCGTGTCGGCGGCGGCGGTGACGATATGGCTCGCCCCTTCCCGCGCAGCCCAGTCGAGCCCGGCAAGCACGCCTGCGAGGGGGCCGGGAAAGCCGGGCAGGCTGTCGGGCAGCACCGGCAGGCCGAAGCCGGCGAAGCGGGCAGGGTCGTCATTGGCGTTCAGCGCCAGCCCCGCCACCTGCGGGCGCAGGCGGCGGATCACATGGGCCAGCATCGGCGTGCCGCCGAGATCGAGCAGCGCCTTGTCGCCCCCGCCCATCCGCGTGGCCTGCCCGCCCGCGAGGATCACGCCGAGGGGTGCCAGCTTTTCTCCGCGCTCAGGCAATTGCATCTCCGCCGGTTTCCCCCTACCGATAGTGCCTTAACCCTAGGACCAGCCATGACCCGCTCCAACCCGAAATCTCTCGCTCTGCGAGGCTTTTATGATGGCACGCCTTTCGTGCTCGTCGTCGTGCCCTTCGCGCTGCTCTTTGGCGTGGTGGCGACGGAGGCGGGGCTGAACGTGGCCGAGACGATGGGAATGTCGATCCTCGTCATCGCCGGGGCCGCGCAATTTGCCGCGCTTCAGCAGATGGTGGCCGATACGCCGCTGGTGATGATCCTGATCACCGCGCTGGCGGTGAACCTGCGCATGGCGATGTATTCCGCCTCTCTCACGCCATGGCTTGGCAAGGCGCCGCTGTGGAAGCGGGCGGTGGCGGCCTATCTGATGGTCGATCAGTCCTATATGCTGGGGCACGCAAAATTCGAACGCGAGCCGGATCTGACGCTGTCGCAGCGCCTCAGCTATTACTTCGGCATAATGACCCTGATCGCGCCGGTCTGGTATGCCGCCAGCTATGTGGGGGCGTTGGCGGGCAAGGCGATTCCGCCGGAATTTGCCCTGGATTTCGCGGTGCCGATCACCTTTCTTGCGATGATCGCACCGATGGTGAAGTCGCTCGCGCATCTGGCGGCTGCGGTCACATCGGTGGTCCTGGCGTTGCTATTCGCGGGATTGCCCTATGGCACTGGCCTGCTGGTGGCAGCGGCCTGTGCGATGGCGGTGGGGGCAGGGGTGGAAGTGGCTATGGGGCGGCGTGCGCCATGAGCATGTCGAGCGTTGAAATCTGGACCGTGATCGTCGGGCTCGGGATCGGCACATTTCTGATCCGCTTTTCGTTTCTCGGGCTGGTGGGCGACAGGCCCTTGCCTGCCTGGCTGCTGCGGGTGCTGCGCTACACCCCGGTGGCGGTACTGCCGGGGCTGGTCGCCCCGCTGGTGCTCTGGCCGCAAGCCACCGATGGCGTGACGGATCCGGCCCGCCTTGTCGCGGCGGTGGCCACGGTGGTGCTTGGTGTCGCCACCCGCAACACGCTGATCGCGATCATCGGTGGGGCGCTGACGCTTTATGCAATGCTCTGGCTGGTGGGTTAGCTGCGGCGCGGGGCCGGGCCGGGTTTCGGGGCCGGGCTGCTTTTGCGTTGTCTGTACCCTGTGAGGATGGTTTGCCGCGCTCCGGGCGAGGGGCCCCAGTCCTTCAGGATTCTAGCGGAGTAGAGTTGCGAGATGAGGGATAAGGCGCAGTGAATTCAAAGAGATGGAGGGTGTTTCCACCTCCGTCTTTCGGTCACGTATCGGAAGGCTGAGGCTAGGCTGAGGGCATCGCAGCCGCGCCGCGTTCAGCGCAGGTAATGCCCGATCACCCGCACGAAGGCTTGCGGGATATCCTCGAAGCTATAGCCGCCCGGCTTCTGGGTCAGGGCAATGGCGATCAGCCCGCCGCTGATCAGCAGCATGATCGCCGCAATGCGCGGCGGCCGGCCCTCGGAGAACGCCGAGACGATGGCGGGAACGGTGAAAACGAGGATGATGACACCAACCACCAGGAACAGATCATTTTGCATCGCGCCTTCTCCCGCCGGCGGCTGACCGGCCCGGAACACGGACCGTCTTGCCATTATTCGGGGTCGGTGGCGAAAATCAACCGTTCCGCGCAGGGCGCGACGCGCAGGATATTGGTGGTGCCCGGCACGTTGAAGGGCACGCCGGCGATCACCACGATCTGATCTTCGTCGCCGGCGATGCCCGAGGCCCGCGCCGCCCGTGCCGCCGACACGACGGCGATCTTGAAGCGGTCCACCTCGCCATGGGTCATGTGGCAGGAGATGCCCCATGACAGGCAGAGCCGCCGCGCCGTGCCCTCCAGCGGGGTGAGCGCAAGGATCGGTACACGGGGCCGCTCGCGGGCGGTGAGCACGGCGGTGGTGCCCGACTGGGTGAAGCAGCAGATTGCCTTGATGTCGGTGGCTTCGGCGATCTCGCGCGCCGCCGAGACGATGCCGTCGGCGACGGTGCGCCGTTCGATCAGGCGGCTGGCCTCGATCACCCGGCGATAGGTCGGGTCGAGATTCACCTCGGTCGCCACCGCATCCATCGTTTTTACCGCCTCGACGGGGTAATTGCCCGCCGCCGATTCCGCCGAGAGCATCACCGCGTCGGTGCCTTCGTAGATCGCGGCGGCCACGTCCGACACTTCGGCGCGCGTGGGCACCGGGCTTTCGATCATGCTTTCGAGCATCTGCGTGGCCACGATCACCGGCTTGGCGGCGGCGCGGCAGGCATGGACGAGCCGCTTCTGGATCGGCGGCACGGCCTGCACCGGCAGCTCGACCCCAAGGTCGCCGCGCGCGATCATGATCCCGTCGGAAACCTTGAGGATCGCCTCGAAATCCTTCACCGCCGAGGGCTTCTCGATCTTCGACAGCACGGCGGCGCGGCCATTGGCGAGGCGGCGCGCCTCTTCCACATCCGAGGCGCGCTGCACGAAAGAGAGCGCCAGCCAGTCGACGCCCAGCTCGCAGGCGAATTCGAGATCCTTGCGGTCCTTCTCGGTGAGCGCGGCGAGCGGCAGCACCACCTCGGGCACGTTCACGCCCTTGCGGTCGGAGATCGTGCCGCCGACCATTACTTCACAATTGGCATAGTCGGCGCCAAATTCCTTCACCCGCAACCGGATCTTGCCATCGTTGACGAGCAGCGACGTGCCCTTTTCCAGCGCGGCGAAAATCTCCTTGTGCGGCAGTTGCACGCGGGTGGCGTCGCCCGGCGTCTTGTCGAGGTCGAAGCGGAACTCGTTGCCCTCTTCCAGCTCGACCGCGCCGTTGGCAAAGACGCCGCAGCGCAGTTTCGGCCCCTGCAGGTCGGCCAGCACCGCGATCGGGCGGCCCAGATCGCGCTCCACCCGGCGGATCATCTCGTGGCGGGCGCGGTGTTCTTCATGGGTGCCGTGCGACATGTTGATGCGGAACACGTCGGCACCGGCCTCGAACAGTTTGCGGATCATGTCGTAATCGTTCGACGCGGGACCGAGGGTGGCCACGATCTTCACGTTCCGGTGGCGTTGCATAGTGCCAATTCCTTCGAATACGGGCCGTGTTAGCGGTCACGGCATGTCAGGCGCTCTATGCCCCAATTCATTGCCAGTCGCAACTGGCGCTTTCCGGCGCGCTCGCCTAAAACCCTGTGGACGACCAAGACGACATACGCATGACATACCTGCCTTTTCACATCGTCGGCGAGGACCGCGAGAGCCGCTGGCTCATCACCTGCGACCACGCTTCCAACGCCGTGCCGCCTGAGGTGAACGGTGGCTCGCTCGGGATTTCGGATGACGACATGGCCCGCCATATCGCCTTCGATCCGGGGGCGGCGGGCGTGTCTCTGGCGCTGGGCGAGCTTATGAGCGCGCCGGTGGTGATGGGCAATTTCTCGCGGCTGGTGATCGACCCGAACCGGGGCGAGGACGACCCGACGCTGGTGATGAAGCTGTATGACGGCACCATCGTGCCCGCCAACCGGCATGTGGATGAGGCCGAACTTGAGCGCCGGCTGAACGCCTATTACCGGCCCTACCACGGCGCCGTGGCCCGGCTGGCGGCGCGGCGGGACGATACCGTTTATGTCGCCATCCATTCCTTCACCCGCCAGTTGCGGGGCCGCGATCCGCGCCCCTGGCATATCGGCGTTCTCTACGGCAAGGATGACCGCTTCGCCCTGCCGCTGCTGCGGCGGCTGCATGACGAGCCGGACCTCTGCGTGGGCGAGAACGAGCCCTATGGCGGCCATCTCGACGGCGACAGCGTCGACCGGCACGCGATCCAGCCGCACCGGGTGAACGTGCTGATCGAGCTGCGCAACGATCTCATCCGTACCGATCAGCAGCAATACGACTGGGCCCAGCGCCTTGCACCGATCCTTGAAGAGGTGCTGGACGCTTCCCAATTGTGAACAAACGGAGACGCGCCCATGCCCCATGACATTGACCCGCAAACCCGGATTGAACTCGAAGCCGCCGCCTTCCGCCGGCTGCAGAAGCACCTGATGGAAGACCGGCCCGATGTGCAGAATATCGACCTGATGAACCTTGCGGGCTTCTGCCGCAACTGCCTCTCGCGCTGGTATCAGGAAGCCGCCAACGAGCGGGGTATCCCGATGACCAAGGAGGAGGGGCGCGAGGTGTTCTACGGGATGCCTTATGACGCATGGCGCGCGCAGAACCAGACCGAGGCGAGCGCCGAGAAACAGGCCGCGTTCGAGGTGGCGTTCAAAGAGAATGTGTTGAAAGACAAGGGCTGAGAGGCGTTCCAGCCTGTTGATGTGCGCCGCCGCACCTAACCTGTGTGAATTCGGGGAGTTCTGTGCGCTGCCTCGCGGCACTATGTCTGAACCAACGCAGATATGGAGGCCCACATGACCCGGCAACCGACTTATTTCATTTCCCATGGCGGCGGCCCCTGGCCGTGGATCGACGATATGCGCGGCGCATTCGGCCCGCTGGAAAAATCGCTCGCCGCGATCCCGTCTGAATTGCCCGAACCGCCCAAGGCGGTGCTGATGATCTCGGGCCATTGGGAGGCGCGCGAGGTGCGGGTGATGCACAATGCGCAGCCGCCGATGGTCTATGATTATTACGGCTTTCCGAAGCATACCTATGACATCACCTATCCCGCCCCCGGCGCACCCGCTCTGGCGGAACGGGCCGCCGAGTTGATCGGCGCGGCGGGCCTGCCGGTGGCGCTGGACGAGGCGCAGGGCTTCGACCATGGCACGTTCGTGCCCGCCTATGTGATGTATCCGCAGGCGGATGTGCCGGTGTTTCAGGTTTCGATGCTCGAAAGCTACGACCCGGAAGACCATTTCCGCCTTGGCCGCGCGCTCGCACCGCTGCGCGACGAGGGCGTGGTGATCCTCGGATCGGGCCTCAGCTACCACAATCTGCGCGATTTCGGGCCGCAGGCCCGGGTGCCGTCGGAAGCCTTCGACACCTGGCTCAATGACGTGCTCGACCGCGCGCCCGAGGCCCGCACCGCGGCGCTCCTTGACTGGGAAAGCGCGCCTCATGCCCGTGCCTGCCATGCTCAGGAGGATCACCTTGTGCCGCTCTTCGCCGCGCTCGGCGCGGCGGAAACCGGCAAGGCCACGCGCACCTATCATCAGGAGATGATCTTTGGCGGCGTGACCGCTTCGTCCTGGCGGTTCGACTGACAAAAAAAGATCCCGGACACGGCCGGGGTCTTTCGCACTCGTTACCCAAACCTGCGTTCAGGTCACTCGTAAACCTCTCCATCCCGCACCCGCCGGGCAAAGGCGGTGCTGTCGCCTGCCGCCAGAACCCTGGCCTGCCCGACCCAGCCATCGCGGCTCACCCGGCCTTTGAACCCCTCAAGATTCGCATCCACCCAGGCGATCTCGTCGGCGCTCCAGCCGGCGATCTGGTCGAAGTGATAAAAGCCGAGACGGTGGCACAGCGCTTCCAGCTTCGGCCCGATGCCCTTGATCTGCTTGAGATCGTCGGCCTTGCCATCGCGCGGGGCAGCGAGCGTGGCGGGCTTGCGGCCTTCGCCCGCGCCGCCGCCGTGAACCGGGTGCGCCCCGTGGTCGGCCTCGACGGCTTCTGCCACGGCGACAACCTCCGCCGCCGCCTCCATCGCCGCCTTTTCGGCCGCCTGCGCCTCGGCCCGGGCCGCCTCCAGCGTGCTTTCCAGCTTGCCGATCCGGGCGTCACGGTCGCGCAGACCGGCGCGGCAGGCGTCCAGCTCCGCCCTGGCGCTGCCGGCATCGCCCGAGCGGCCCCAGATGATCCAGCCCGCGATCAGCCCGAGGAGCGCGGCGAGAATGATGAGCATCACCATTTCGGTGATCAGGAAGCCCCATTCGTGAAACATGCGATCTACTCCTGGTCTCGGTCCGGCTCAGCCGGGCCAGTCGAAGGTGGTGCGCCGGTTCCTGGCCCGGCCTTCTTCGGTGTCGTTGTCGGCGATCGGTTCGGTCTCGCCATAGCCCATGGCGGTCATCCGCTCCGGCGCGACGCCGCGCGCGATCAGCGCGTCGCGCACCGCCCGCGCCCGCGCGACCGAGAGCGAGTAATTCGCCGTATCGTCGCCTTCAGCATCGGTATGGCCGCCGATCACCACCCGCATCCCCGGATCGCGGGTGCACAGCATGACGATCCCCGCCACATCGTTGACGGTGGCGAGCGAATAGGGATCGAGCGCCGCCGAGCCGGTCATGAACCGGATCGGTTGCGCCGCGACCCGCGCCATCGCCGCCTCGGTGCAGCGCGCCCTGGTCGGTTCGAAACCGGGGATCGTGATCCAGGTGCCGCCATGGGCCACCTGCCGCAACCCGGTTGCCGCATTCATCCGTTCAGCCCCCTCCGGCGGCATCGCGCCCGCACTGATCGTCAGCCCCTCGATGGTGCCGAACGCCTCGGCGATCTGGCCGAAGACAATATCCGCGTCGAGCCCCGGCAGCGCCGCGCCGGCGATCGCGACGCCATCGTTCGTGGCGGTGAGCGTATAGCTCTCCAGCAGCGCGGCGAAGCGGCCCATTCCGTCGAGCCGCCCGGCCAGGCCGGGCAGATCGGCGAAGGTGGTTGCCACCTCGCCCGCGATGGCATCGCGCCCGAGCGCGCTGGCTATCCCCTCCATGCCGAACGCTTGCGGTACGATCCCGGCAAGCTTGTAGCCGGTTTCGGCCTCGTAACTCAGGGTGAAGCCGATCTGGCCCGGATCGGTCACGTCGATGGCGATCACCGCGTCGAACCCGGCGAGATCGCCAAGCGCGCCGCGCGCGGCGGCGTCTTCCGCCGGGGTTGCGGCGGTGCCGCTGAGGGTGAGCGTGCCGCCCGTGAGCGCGAAGCTGCCCGCGTCGAGCGGGCCGAGCGCCGCGCCGCCGGCCGCCAGTGCCGCGCCCCAACCCTCCGGCGCGCCATGGCCGAGGGGCAGGGCCTCCGCCCCCGGCACCGCCGCCGCGAGGCCGGCCCGCGCCACCGCGCTCGGCGCATAGCCGGTGGCGGCGAGCGATCCGTCGGCCCCCTTGGCAAGCGCCGTCTCATAGGGTGCGATGTCGGGCAGCACCTCGACATCGCCCGCGTTCACCACCCGGCGGCCGCGAATCGCATCGAGCCCGGCGATGACGCGGTCAAGCTCGGTCCGGGTGTCGGCGAGGCCGGTCAGGGTGATGTCTCGCCCAGAGACCCGCACCGCCATCGGATGCACGGTGCCGGTCACGGCCTGCTGCGCCGCGGTGGCGATCCGGGCCTGCATCGAGACGGCGTGAGACTGCGCGCCCCAATAGCCAAGCCCGGCTATGCCCGCGACCAGAACCAGCGCGCCCAGAGCCTTGCTCATCCTCCCCCCTTTCAGGTCTCCCTGTCTGCAGGACAGCAGGCATCAGCCCCGGGTACAACGCAAGGGGGAAACGGCGCGTGTTTTTGTCACGGGGGGCGTGTGTTTCAGATCGCCGCTTTCAGGCTTTCCTCAAGGTAGATTTCGCGCAGACGCGCGGCCACCCGGCCGGGCGTGCCCGCGCCGATCTTTGCACCGTCGATCTCGACCACCGGCATCACGAAGGCGGTGGCCGAGGTCACGAAGGCTTCATCGGCCTCCTTCGCCTCGTCGATGGTGAAGCTGCGCTCCTCCACCTCCATCTGCGCCTCGGCGGCGAAGCGCAGCACGGCGGCGCGGGTGATCCCGTGCAGGATGTCCTGGCTGAGCTCGCGGGTGATGATCCGGCCGTTCTTGACGATATAGGCGTTGTTCGAGGTGCCCTCGGTCACCTTGCCGTCTTCGACGAACCAGGCGTCATCCGCGCCCTCGGCCTTGGCGGCCATCTTGCCCATCGAGGGGTAGAGCAATTGCACCGTCTTGATGTCGCGGCGGCGCCAGCGCAGATCGGGGATCGAGATCACCTTCATGCCCACCTTGGCCGCAGGGCTGTCGGCGAGGCCGGGCTTGTTCTGGGTGAACATCACCACCGTGCCCGTGGTGGTCTCGGGATCGGGGAAGGCGAAATCGCGGTCGCCGGGATTGCCGCGGGTGATCTGGAGATAGACCAGCCCCTCTTCGATCCCGTTGCGCGCCACCAGCTCACGATGGGCGGCCAGAAGCGCCTCGTGGCTGATCGGCTGCACCATGTCGAGCTCGGCGAGCGAACGGGCGAGGCGTGCGGCATGGCCATCGAAATCGACGAGTTTGCCGCCGAGCACGCTCGTCACCTCATAGACACCATCGGCCATCAGAAAGCCCCGGTCGAAGACCGAGACGGTGGCCTCTTCCTCGGGCAGATAGGCCCCGTTCACGTAAACGATGCGGCTCATTGCGCGTCCTCTCTGTTGTCTCTGTCGGGCCTTCGTCATCCCCAGAGGTCCGGCGTGGATGGATGCACGCCCGCCTCGTCATAGTGCAAAGGGTCCGCCCGGTCTTGGGCGAGAAGAAGCGGCCCGTCAAGGTCCGTCACCATCGCGCCCTGCGCCACCAGCACGGCGGGCGCCATCGCCAGCGACGAGCCGACCATGCAGCCGACCATCACCTTGTAGCCCTCCGCCCGCGCCGCATCGCGCAGGGCGAGCGCCTCGGTCAGCCCGCCGGTCTTGTCGAGCTTGATGTTGATCACGTCATACTTGCCCTTGAGGCCGGGCAGGGAGGCGCGGTCATGGCAGCTTTCGTCGGCGCAGACCGGCACCGGGCGGGCCATGCCGATCAGCGCCTCGTCCTCGCCCGCCGGCAGCGGCTGCTCGACCAGTTCCACCCCGAGCCGGACCAGATGCGGCGCGAGATCGGCATAGACCTGCGCCGTCCAGCCCTCGTTGGCGTCGACGATGATGCGCGATGCCGGCGCACCCTCGCGCACGGCTTCGAGGCGGGGCATGTCGTCGGGGGTGCCGAGCTTGATTTTCAGAAGCGGGCGGTGGGCATTCGCCGCCGCCTTGGCGCGCATCTGCTCTGCCGTGCCCAGGCTGAGCGTATAGGCGGTGATCTCGGGCCCCGGCGCGGCGAGCCCGGCCAGCTGCCAGGCCCGCTTGCCGGCCCGCTTCGCTTCAAGATCCCACAAAGCACAATCCACCGCGTTGCGCGCGGCCCCCGCGGGCAGCAGCCCCTGCAATTCGTCGCGCGTGAATTGCTCCGGCAGTCCGGCGATTTCAGCCGCCACGCTCGCCAGTGTTTCACCGTAGCGCGCATAGGGCACGCATTCGCCCCGGCCTTGCACACCGCCATCCCCGGCGCGCACCGTCAGCACGGCGGCCTCGGTCTTCGACCCCCGCGAGATGGTGAACACCTCCGCCAGAGGGAATCGCTCTTCGGTCACCGTCAGGCGCATCTTTCACCCTTTCATCTTGCCGCAAATATCCCGGGGGGTTTGGGGGGCAGCGCCCCCCATCTACCCGATCGCCGCCAGCGCATCCACCAGCTTGCCGGCGCCGAAGCGGAACGGGTCGGTCGCCGGCAGGCCCATGCGCGCCTCGACATCGGCGAGATAGGCGGCGGCTTCGTCCTCCGACATATGCTGGGTGTTGACCGAGATCGCCACCACCTCGCAGGCCGGGTTGGCCACCCGCGCCAGCGTGAGCGCCATGTCGCGCAGGTCTTCAAGGCCGGGCAGGGTGTAGCCGGGCAGGCCTCGCATATGGTCGCGGGTGGGTTCGTGGGCGAGGATCAGCGCATCGGGCTGGCCGCCATGGATCAGCGCCATCGTCACGCCGGAATAGGAAACGTGGAACAGGCTGCCCTGGCCCTCGATCAGATCCCAGTGATCGGGGTCGTTGTCGGGAGAGAGCCACTCGACGGCGCCGGCCATGAAATCGGCCACCACCGCATCGAGCGGCACGCCGTCGCCGGTGATCAGGATGCCGGTCTGACCGGTGGCGCGGAAGGTCGATTTCATCCCCCGCGCCTGCATCTCGCGGTCCATCGCCAGCGCGGTGTACATCTTGCCGACCGAGCAATCGGTGCCCACGGCCAGGCAGCGCTTGCCCGAGCGCTTCACGCCGTTGGCGATGGGGTAGTCCACCTCCGGCACCCGCACATCGTGCAGCGCCTGTCCGGTGGCCGCGGCCACGGCGACGAGATCGGGTTCGTCGGCAAGCAGGTTGTGCAGGCCGGAGGCGAGGTCGAACCCCTCTTCCAGGGCCTGCACCAGCACCTTTTTCCAGGCCGGGCTGATCACGCCGCCCCGGTTGGCGACGCCGATCACCAGCGTTTTCGCGCCGGCGGCCCTGGCTTCGGCAAGGGTCATGTCGGGCAGTTTCATATCGGCCTTGCAGCCCTCCATGCGGAACTGCCCGATGGCGTTTTCGGGGCGCCAGTCGCGAATACCCTGCGCCACCTTGGCGGCGAGTTGGTCCGGCGCATCGCCGAGGAAGAGAAGATAGGGGGTCTGAATCATATGTGCCTCCACAGTTGGATGGGAGAATCGCCCAGCATCTGAGCAAGAAGATCGCGTAGTTATGCGCATGAATTAATCATCTTCGAAGAATCTTGCGTATTTTGGCAAATATGCGGGATGCTGCCCCCGAATTCGCCGCGGTGCGGCGCGTTTTTGCTGCGGATGCGAGAATCGCCTTGCTGTGTGTTGGGCAATAATCTACCTCTCACCGAGCAACTGACGAAACAAACTTTCAAAGCCATTCGATACGGAGGTTTCCCATGTCGTTCCGCCGCCAGCCCCCGGCCCCCGCCCGCCCCAATCGCTGCCAGCTTTTCGGCCCCGGCTCGCGCCCTGAGCTGTTCGAGAAGATGGCCGCATCGGCGGCGGATGTGGTCAACCTCGATCTTGAAGACAGCGTCGCCCCCGACGACAAGGACAAGGCGCGCGCCAATATCATCGCCGCCACCCACGAGATCGACTGGGGCAACAAGTATCTCTCGGTGCGGATCAACGGGCTCGACACGCCGCATTGGTACAAGGACGTGGTGGAGCTGCTCGAAAACGCCTCCGACCGGCTCGACCAGATCATGATCCCGATGGTGGGCTGCGCCGAAGATATCTACGCCGTCGATGCGCTGGTGACCGCCATCGAACGGGCCAAGGGCCGCACCAGGCCGATCAGCTTCGAGGTGATCATCGAGACGGCGGCGGGCCTGGCTCATGTGGAAGCCATCGCCGCCGCCTCGCCGCGCCTGCAGGCGATGAGCCTCGGCTATGCCGATTTTGCCGCCTCGATGGGCATGGCCACCACCGGCATCGGCGGCACGCAGGAAAACTACTACATGATCCACGAGGGCCAGACCAACTACCCCGATCCGTGGCATTATGCGGTGTCGGCCATCGTTGCCGCCTGCCGCACCCATGGCGTGCTGCCGGTGGACGGGCCGTTTGGCGATTTCTCCGACGATGCCGCCTATATCGCCCATTCCCGCCGGGTGGCGACGCTGGGTATGGTCGGCAAATGGGCGATCCACCCCAAACAGGTGAAGCTCGCCAACGAGGTCTTCACCCCCTCCGCCGAAGCGGTGGCCGAAGCGCGCGAGATCCTCGCCGCGATGGAAGAGGCGAAGAAGAACGGCCTCGGCGCCACCACCTACAAGGGCAAGCTGATCGACATCGCCTCGATGAAACAGGCTGAGGTGATCGTGCGGATGGCCGAGTTGGTCGGCGGCTGACCTCCCGTCACCGTTCTGCATCGGAAACGCCCGGGATGGATTCCCGGGCGTTTTCGTCAGAGCGGCCTGATCGGCTGGCGCAGGATGGTCTTGAGGTTTTCCGGCGCGGTCCGGCGCGGGTCTGACAGGTAAATCTCGTGATGCGGACCGGCAAAGGTCAGCCCGGCGTCCGGCATCACCCGGTTGTGCAGATCGGCCAGAACCGGGGCTTCATCGGCATAGCTGCCGAGGTGCAGGGTTTGAAGGCAGTCGCCCTCGGTAAGCCGGATCAGCGATACCGGAGCGACCACGCCCTTCTTCTCCTTCGCCGCCGTCACCGTACCCTCGGTCACACTCTCCGGCATCCGGATCAGCGCCCGCCAGCGCCAGTCGTCACGCGCGCCGGCGGTGAAGGCGGCAGGATCGTCGGCCCACCAGAGCCCTTCCAGCGGCGGCACGCCAAAGTCGCGCCCCGCACCCTTTTCGCTGAACTTCACCGCATAGGCGACGCCGTAGAGCGCGCTCACCGCATCGGCCCAGGCGGGGCCGGACGGATCGCCCTTGCCGTCGATGGCGAGGAAGGGGAGCGCGGGCAGGGTCAGCCTGTCCCACCGGCCTTGTTTGCCGGTGTAATAGGCGCGGTCGGCCTTCTTCAGATCGAGCTTGGTCATTTGCCACCCTCCGGCGCCACGCGGGGCGCCCCTGCGCGGTGATCCTAAACCCTTCGCATTGGCGCGACAAATCTTGCCGAGTTGCAATTGGCCCCGTGCGCCCCTTATATCGGCCCCAGACAGTAATGGGGTTGCCGATGACCAATTACCTCGAATTCGAAAAGCCGCTTGCCGAGATCGAAGGCAAGGCCGAAGAACTGCGCGCGATGGCGCGGGCGAACGAGGAAATGGATGTCGAGAAGGAGGCTGCCGGGCTCGACCGCAAGGCCGAGCAGATTCTGGCCGACCTGTACAAGAACCTCACGCCCTGGCGCAAGACGCAGGTGGCCCGCCACCCCGACCGGCCCCATTGCAAGGATTACATCGAGGCGCTGTTCACCGAATATACCCCGCTTGCGGGGGACCGGAACTTTGCCGACGATCACGCGGTGATGGGCGGGCTTGCCCGGCTGGGCGATATGCCGGTGGTGGTGATCGGCCATGAGAAGGGGCACGACACCAAGAGCCGGATCGAGCGCAATTTCGGCATGGCCCGGCCCGAGGGTTACCGCAAGGCGATCCGGCTGATGGATCTGGCCGACCGGTTCGGCCTGCCGGTGGTGACGCTGATCGACACCGCCGGGGCCTATCCCGGCAAGGGCGCCGAGGAGCGGGGCCAGTCGGAAGCCATTGCGCGCTCGACCGAGAAATGCCTCAGCCTGAAGGTGCCGCTGGTGAGCGTGATCATCGGCGAGGGCGGGTCCGGCGGGGCGGTGGCCTTTGCCGCCGGCAACACGGTGATGATGCTGGAGCACTCGATCTACTCGGTGATCAGCCCCGAGGGCTGCGCCTCGATCCTGTGGAAAGACGCCGAAAAGATGCGCGAGGCGGCGGAAGCGCTGCGCCTGACCGCGCAGGACCTCAAGGCGCTGGGCGTGATCGACCGGATCATCTCGGAACCGCTCGGCGGCGCGCATCGCGGCGCGGGCCAGACGGTCTCGTCGGTGGGCCATGCCATCGAGACCGAGCTGAAGGCGCTGATGAAGAAGAAGCCCGACACGCTGCGCAAGGAGCGCCGCGACAAATTTCTGAATATGGGCACCAAGGGCCTCGCCGCCTGATCGTGCGGCGCGTGCCCGCCCGTCACTGATACCTGAGCGCCTCGATCGGATCGAGCCGGGCCGCGCGGCGGGCCGGGAAATAGCCGAAGATCACACCCACCAGCCCTGAAAAGACGAAGGCGCCCACCACGACCACGGTGCTGGGCACGAAGGGTGTGCCCAGTTGCATCGAGGCGAAGAAGGCGATGGCGAGGCCGAGCGCGATGCCGATCACGCCGCCCATGATCGACAGCACAACCGCTTCGACGAGGAATTGCAGCATCACCTGCCCGGCGGTCGCGCCCACGGCGAGGCGGATACCGATCTCGCGCGTGCGTTCGGTGACGGAGACGAGCATAATGTTCATGATCCCGATGCCGCCCACCAGCAGGCTGACGGCGGCGACGGCGGAGAGCAGGCCGGTCAGGGTCGA
This sequence comes from Sinisalibacter aestuarii, assembly GCF_027923545.1. Taxonomy (GTDB): domain Bacteria; phylum Pseudomonadota; class Alphaproteobacteria; order Rhodobacterales; family Rhodobacteraceae; genus Sinisalibacter; species Sinisalibacter aestuarii. The sequence goes on from NZ_BROH01000001.1 coordinate 829,960, forward strand.
GGTGACCGCGGTCAGCATCGAGGCCATCTGCGCCATGTCCATTACGTTGAAATTGTCGGTTTCGGTGGCCGAGATGCTCCGCCGTTCGCGCATCAGCGCTTCGATCTCGGCGGTGGCGGTGTCGGTCGAATAGCCATCGGCCACGGCCACGGTGATCGAGTTTACGCCGGTGCTGCCGATCAGCCGGGTCTGCAGCGTGCGCATCGGGATCAGCACGACCGAGTCCTGGTCCATCCCGAAGCTGCCCGCGCCCTTTTCGGCCAGCACGCCGATCACCTTGCAGGAGAGCGCGCCGAGGCGGATGCGTTGGTCCAGCGGATCGGCGTCGCCAAAGAGATCTTCGAGCACCGTGTTACCCAGCAGGCAGACCGATTGCGCGCCGCTTTCCTCGGCCGAGGTGAAGGCCCGTCCGGCGACGATCTCCCAGTCCGTCGCGTCGAGATAGCGGCTGTCGGTGCCCACGGCCTGAGTGGTGATGGTTTCGCTGCCATAGAGCGCCGTCACGTTCTGGGTGCCATAGGGGGCGGCGGTGGCGACCGAGGGCAGTTCGTCGGCCAGCGCGTCGACATCGGCGAGCGTGAAGGCGGGAGCGGAGCCGCTGCGCCCCGGGCCCATGCCCGGCGCGCCCGGGCGCAGGGTGAGGATCGAGGTGCCCAGGCTTTCGACATCGGAGGTGACCTGCGCGGTCGAGCCTTGCCCGAGCGTGACCAGCGCGATCACGGCGGCCACGCCGATCACCACGCCCAGCACCGTCAGCACCGAACGCAGGGTGTTGCGGAAGATCGCCTGAAGCGCGAGCAGGAAGGTTTCCCAGATCATTGCGCCGCCTCCGTCAGATCGCCCGGCGCCGCGTGCTGGCTCTGGCCGGTGGGCGCGCCATCGGAGGTGATCTTGCCATCGGTCAGCCAGATGTGGCGCGGGGCATAGGCGGCCATGTCGTCTTCATGGGTGACCATGACGATGGTCATGCCCTGATCGTTCAGCTCGGCCAGCACCTTCATGATCTCGTGGCTTCGCTTCTGGTCGAGGTTGCCGGTGGGTTCGTCGGCGAGGATCACTTCGGGCTGGCCCACCAGGGCGCGGGCGATGGCCACGCGCTGCTGCTGGCCGCCCGACAGTTCGGACGGATCGTGATGCTCACGCCCGTTCAGCCCGACGCGGGCCAGCGCTTCGCGGGCCAGCGCCCGGCGCTCGTCGCGCGGCAAGCCCTGATAGATCAGCGGCAGCTCGACGTTTTCCAGCGCCGAGGCGCGCGCCAGCAGGTTGAAGCCCTGGAACACGAAACCGATATAGTTGCGCCGGATCAGCGCCCGCTGATCGCGGGTGAGCCCGGCCACATCGACCCCATCGAACAGATAGTGCCCGGCGGAGGGCGTATCGAGGCAACCGAGAATGTTCATCGCCGTCGATTTGCCCGAGCCGGACGGCCCCATGATGGCGACGAATTCGCCCCGCTCGATCGCAAAGTCGATCCCGGCCAGCGCAAATATCTCGGCCTCGCCTTCGCCGTAGCGCTTGGCGATGTTGCGGAATTCGATGAGCGGGGCGGTGTCGGCCATGATCCGTTCCTAATCCGACAGAAGCCGGGCAGTGATTACCAGATCGCCCTCGGCCAGCATATCCGAGACCACAACCGTGCGGCTGCCATCGGTTGCGCCGGTTTCCACGGCGAGCTGCACCGGCACCCCGTCGCGCATCACCCACAGGCTCTTGCCGTCGGCCCGCGCGCCGGTGCTGTTGCTGCCGGGGCGGCGTGGCATCAGCATACCGATCAGTCCACCGCCGCCGTCATTCTCGCTTTGGGCGTTGGCTTCCGGTGCCGCCGGTTGTGGGTGGACGTAGCGCAGCGCGGCATTGGGCACGGTCAGCGCGTCAGTCGCTTCCGCGACGACGATATCGGCCACCGCCGTCATCCCCGGCCGCAGCCGCAGATCGGGGTTCTCGACCGACAGGATGGCCTTGTAGATCACCAGCCCGTCGCTTTCCTCTGATGCGAAGCGCACCTGCGTCACCTGCGCGGTGAAAACCGCGGTGTCATAGGCTTCGACGGTGAAGGTGGCATTGTCGCCCGCCGAGACCTGGCCGATATCCGCCTCGGCGATATCGGCCTGCAGTTCCATCTGGCTGAGGTCTTCGGCAATGGTGAACAGCGTCGGCGCCGACAGCGAGGCGGCCACGATCTGCCCCGGCTCGGCCGCCACGTCGAGCACCACGCCGGTGATCGGGCTGGTGATCTCGGTCTTGTCGCGGCGGGCGATCTCGGCCTCGAAATTCGCCTCCGCCAGTGCGACATTGGCTTCGGCCACGTGATAGGCGGCTTCGGCGCGGGCAAGGGTCGCGCGGTTGCTGTCGAGGGTGGATTGAGTGACCACGCCCCGGTCGAACAGGCTCTGGCTGGTGGCATGGCTCTCGCGCGCCTCGTCGAGCGTGGCCTGTGCCGAGGCAAGCTGCGCTTCGGCGGCGGCATGGCTGGCGTTCAGCACGGCGAGCTGGGCGTCGATCTCGGTGGTATCCAGCCGGGCCAGAACCTCGCCCTCGTTCACCGTATCGTTGAAATCCACGAGCACCTCGATGAGCGTGCCGGAAAGTTCGGAGGAAATCTCGACCAGGTTGAGCGGTTCGATCGTGCCGGTGGCGGTGATCGTCACCTCAAGGTCTTCGCGGGTGACCGTATCGGTGCGGTAGCTCACGCTAGCGGAGGCATCCTGCCCGCCGCCCTGCAGATACCACCAGCCGCCGGCGGCCAGCGCGAGGACGAGCACAACCACACCCCACCGCCCCCAATGGCGCCTGTGCCCCGCTTTCGTGAGGGTTGCTTCGATTTCGGAACGGCGGTCGGTCATAATTCCACTCTCATGCGCATATAAGCATTCTTGACATGCGTAAAACGCGGGCGGGCCGGGAATCCGTCGCCAGAGCAGCGCCTTCCGCAGCGTCAGATCGACGCAATCTTGCGGCGGGCGTCACCGCCCCGGCCCTGCCTGCGCTTGACTCCCCTCCGCCGTCCGACCATATCGCGGAGACCTGACACAAGGACGAGGCAGCGGGCATCATGGCCGAGAAGAACGACGGTATCATGGAAACGGTCAAGACGATCTTCTGGGCGCTGCTGATCGCGGGTGTGTTCCGCTCGGTTTTCTTCCAGCCCTTCTTCATCCCTACCGGCTCGATGAAAGACACGCTGCTGATCGGTGATTTCGTCTTCGTCAACAAGATGGCCTATGGCTATTCCAAGTATTCCTGCCCGTTCTCGATGTGCCCGATTCCGGGCCGCATCCTCGGCAGCGAGCCTGAGCGCGGCGATATCGTCGTGTTCCGCCATCCGACGCTCAACACCGACTACGTCAAGCGCGTGATCGGCCTGCCGGGCGACCGCGTCCAGATGAAAGAGGGCATCCTCTATCTCAACGGCGAGGCCGCGGCGCAGGTGCCCGCGGGCACGTTTGAGGAAGTGTTCGAGCGTCAGGGCAGTTTCGGGACCGTGCCGAAATGCGCCAACGCGCCGGTGGGCGAGGGCGGCATCTGCGTGAAGGACCGCTTTACCGAGACCTTGCCGGACGGCGTGTCGCATGACGTGCTGAACGTCGAGACCTATCCCGGCATGCCCGACAACACCGATGTTTACACCGTGCCGGCGGGCCATTTCTTCTTCATGGGCGACAACCGCGACAATTCCACCGACTCGCGCTTCGACCAGCGCGCCGGCGGCGTCGGCATGGTGCCGTTCGACTATCTGCTCGGCCGGGTCGACCGGGTGATGTTCTCGGCGGCGGGCAAGCGGATGGTCTATTTCTGGACCTGGCGTTCGGACCGCTTCTTCAAAAAGGTCGAATGAAGCTCTCGGCCGATCTCAAAGCCTTCTCGGGCCGGATCGGGCACGATTTCGCGCGCCCCGACCTCCTGATCCGCGCCCTCACGCACGGCTCCTTCGGCTCGGATACGCGGCCCGATAACCAGCGGCTCGAATTTCTGGGCGACCGGGTGCTGGGGCTGGTGATGGCCGAGGCGCTGCTGGCCTCCGACAAATCCGCCTCCGAGGGCCAGCTTGCGCCGCGCTACAACGCGCTGGTGCGCAAGGAAACCTGCGCCGACGTGGCCCGTGAGGTCGATCTGGGCGGGGTGCTGAAGCTGGGGCGGTCGGAGATGCTTTCGGGCGGGCGGCGCAAGCAGGCACTGCTCGGCGACGCGATGGAAGCGGTGATCGCCGCCGTCTACCTCGATGCCGGTTTCGATGCGGCGCGCGACATGGTGCTGCGGCTCTGGGGCAAGCGGGTCGAGACCGTCGAGGCCGATGCCCGCGATGCCAAGACCAGTCTGCAGGAATGGGCGCAGGCGCGCGGGATGCAGCCGCCGCGCTATATCGAGAAGGGCCGCGAGGGGCCGGACCATGCGCCCGTTTTCACCATCGAGGCGCGTCTGGACAATGGCGAGGCCGAGACGGCCCGGGCGCCTTCGAAGCGCGTTGCCGAACAGGCGGCCGCGAAAGCGCTTCTGGATCGGCTGGGCGGATAGGCGATGGAACCGGGCGAACGGGCGGCACTGAAGCTTTTGAGCGGCCTGTTGGCCGAGGCGCATCAGCCGTGGTGGCTGATCGGCCCGGCGGCGGTGGCGCTGCTTGGTGGCGAGGCGGGGAGCTACACGCGGTTCGAGGTCATCGTTTCGCCCGGCGATGCCCGGCGGCTGGCCGAGGCGCGGGGCCTTGACCTGGCGCGCGGCCCGGCGACGGCGCTCCAGCGCGCCCGCAAGTCGCTGTCGCTTCCGCTTGGCGGGATCGAGGCGCGGCTGATGGTCTGGGCCGAGCAGCATCTGGGCGGGCGCTGGGTGCCGATGCAGCCGAAAACCCGGGTGGCGATCGACCTCGGCGATGGCCGCCAGGTCTTCACACCGGACCGTGCCGAGCTTATCTCGCTTCTCAAGCGCACTGGCCGGGCGCGTGATCTTGCCCGCGCCGCCAGCCTGGAAGGGGCCCCATGAGCACCGCGACGCCGCTGCCGAAATTCGACATCACCGCTGAGGAGATCGACCAGCTCGTTGCGCTGTTCTACAAGCGCATCCGCTGGCACCCGATGCTGGGGCCGATCTTCGCCCGCGCGATCGCCGAGGAAGACGGGCCGGAATGGCGCGCGCATGAGGCCAAGATCGCCGCGTTCTGGCGCAATGCCGTGGGGCTGGACCGTGCCTATGACGGCAACCCGATGCGCGTGCATGTCGAAAACCCGGACGTGCGGCCCGGCATGTTTTCAACCTGGCTCGATCTGTTCCACATCACGGCAGCAGAAGTGCTGAGCCCGGAGAAGGCCGCGAATATGTCGGCGCTGGCCGAGAGGATCGGGCAGGGGCTGCGTTATGGCGTGACCCAGCGCGGCCAGGTTCGCGGCGCGCCGCCGGTGTTGCGCTGACCGCCCCGTCGGTTGCGCGCGCCTTGCGGCGGAACGCACCTTGCGCTCTTTCGCACATGCAGCATAATCGGCGCAGGGTAGGACGGGAGAGCTCGACGTGGCGGGCCCGAAACTCCACATCACCGGCGCCGCCTGCACGGGGGCGACAACGCTTGGCCGCCATCTGGCCGAGGCGCTGGGCGTGCCGCTGCTCGATACCGACGATTTCTACTGGCGGCCCACCGATCCGCCCTTCACCGACAAACGCCCGGCAGCGGCACGGATCGCGCTGATGCAGGAGGCGATGGGCGAGGACGGCTGGATCATTTCGGGCTCGATCGACGGCTGGGGCGATCCGCTGCTGGTCGGGGCCGATCTGATCGTCTTCCTCACCGCGCCGACCGCGATGCGCCTGGCCCGGCTGAAGGCCCGGGAGCGGCGGCGCTTCGGCGAACGGATCGCGCCGGGGGGCGACATGGAGGGGGTGCACGCGAACTTTCTCGTCTGGGCCTCGCAATATGACGATACCGGCTTTCCCGGCCGCTCGCGGCTGCGGCATGAGACCTGGCTGGCCGAGCAAACCGTGCCGGTGCTCCGGCTCGATGCCCGCCAGCCGCCTGACCGGCTTGCAGCGGAGGTGCTGGCCCGGCTGGCGGAAATGGGATATGGCGCGGGCGGAGAACCCAAGGAAAACGCCACATGACCACGCGCGCGGGCTTCGTCGCCCTGATCGGAGAGCCCAATGCGGGCAAATCCACCCTTACCAACACGCTGGTGGGGGCCAAGGTTTCCATCGTCACGCACAAGGTGCAGACCACACGGGCGCGCATTCGTGGCGTTGCTCTCGAAGGCGAGAGCCAGATCGTGCTGGTGGATACGCCCGGTCTGTTCCGCCCGCGCCGTCGGCTCGACCGGGCGATGGTGGCCGCCGCCTGGGCGGGGGTGACGGATGCGGATGTGGTGGTGCTGATGATCGAGGCGCATCGCGGCATGACCGAGGGCGTCGAGCGCATCCTCGAAGGCTTGGGGGAACTTGCCAGAGGGCAGGTTGTGGCGTTGGCGATCAACAAGATCGACAAGGTGAAAGCCGAGGAGTTGCTTGCACTCGCCAAGGCGATGAATGACCGCTACCCCTTTGCCGAGACCTTCATGATCTCGGCCGAGAAGGGGCATGGCGTGGGCGCGCTCAGGACCTGGCTGGCAGAGCGGATGCCGGAAGGGCCGTGGCTCTACCCCGAAGACCAGATCGCCGACGTGCCGCTTTACATGATTGCCGCCGAGATCACCCGCGAGAAGCTCACGCTGCGGCTGCATCAGGAACTCCCGTATCAGCTCACGGTCGAGACCGAGAACTGGGAGGAGCGCAAGGATGGTTCGGTGCGGATCGACCAGCTGATCTACGTCGCCCGCGACGGCCACAAGGGGATCGTGCTGGGCAAGAAGGGCGAGACGGTGAAAGCGGTGAGCCAGGCGGCGCGGGCCGAACTGGAAGAGTTTCTTGGCCGCAAGGTGCATCTGTTTTTGCAGGTGAAGGTGCGGCCCGGCTGGCTTGAAGAGGCCGAGCGCTATTCCGAGATGGGGCTGGATTTCAAGGACGGCAATTCGTGAGCCGGCTCGCCGCCGGTATCTGGGTCGGGGCCTACCTCGCCCGGCTGCAGGCGGAGGGGATCCCGGTCTACGTCGTCGCGCGGGGCGACGAAACGGCAGGCGCCGTTCTGGTCAAGCTGGCCACGATGGACGGGCAGGCGGTGGCTTATCAGCGCGTCGTCGATCTGTTGGCGGGCACGCGGAAATGGGATGTGCTGGCCGAAGGCGCGGAGTGCGAGGTCGACGCCGCTATCGCCCGACAGCGCGGGTTCGATCCCGACCTGTGGGTGATCGAGGTGGAGGATGCCCGCGGGCGGCATATGCTGGACGAACCCGGCCTCAGCGAGTGAGCGCGCGGGCGAGGCCCAGCACTGCCAGCCCGGCGAGGAAGAAGGCCAGGGCCAACCCCGCCCCGTTCAACGCCACCCCGCCATAGCCGAGCGTGGTGACATCGAGGAACGGATAGGGGTATTGCCCGGTGATGGCACCGCGGATCAGCGCGTAAGCCGTGTAGCCAAGCGGCCAGATCAGCCACAGCAGAGCGTCGCGCAGGCCCAGCCCGGCCTTTGGCGCGAAAGCGAGCCACCAGAGGAGGGTGAGCAGCGGCATGGCGCTGTGCAACCCCTGATCGGCCCACCAGGCCAGCCCCTCGGGCGCCCAGAGCCGCGCCAGCAACAGGTGGTAGACCACGCCGACGATGGCGATCCAGAGGGCGAGGCCCGCGAGCCAGGATGGGCCGAGACTCGCGCCGCGCCAGGCGATCACGAAAAAGCTGAGCGTGGCCAGCACATTGGTCAGTACGGTGAAATACCCCGCGAGCAGCCAGAGCGTTGCGCCGATGCCGCCGGTGAGGGCGTGACTCACGGCGCATTGCGCCGCAAGCGCGGCCAGCCCGGTGAGGGCGACGAGGCCCGCGGCAAGGCGGGCGGGGGTGGCGAGGGCGCGAGTCATCGCCGCGAGTATCGTGGCGCTGCGGCCCCCGTACAATCCCTTGCGCGCCGGCCGGGGGCATGGAAGATGCGGGCATGGACTGGCGCGACGAAGGCACGCTTCTGAGCGTGCGACGGCATGGCGAGACCTCGGCGATCATCGAGGTGTTTACCGCCGCTCACGGGCGGCATGCGGGCGTGGTGCGCGGCGGCACCTCGCGCAAGATCGCTCCCGTGCTCCAGCCCGGCGCGCAGCTTGACGTGAGCTGGCGCGCGCGGCTCGAGGAACATATCGGTGCCTTCACCGTGGAGCCGTTGAAAAGCCGTGCGGCGGCGGTGATGGGCGACCGCGCGGCGCTGGCCGGGCTCAATGCGATGACGGCGCTGCTCGCCTTCGCGCTGCCCGAGCGCGAGCCGCATCCCCGGCTCTATGCCCAAAGCGTGCAGATGTTCGATCTGCTGGGGCAAACCGGGGCCTGGCCGGTGGCGTATCTGCAATGGGAACTCGCCTTGCTGGAAGAGCTGGGCTTTGGCCTCGATCTTTCCGCCTGCGCGGTCACGGGCATGGCGGACGACCTTGCCTATGTCAGCCCGAAATCGGGCCGCGCGGTGAGCGCCGAAGGGGCGGGGGAATGGGCCGACCGGCTGCTGCCGCTGCCGCCGGAGCTGTTGGGGGTGGTGACGGACGACCTCGCGGGGCTTGCCGACGGGCTGCGCACCACGGGCTTCTTCCTTGAAACCGGGCTGGCCCATTCGCTGGGCGACCGGCCCTTGCCCGATGCCCGCGCCCGGCTGGTGGACCGGCTGAGCCGAAAGCGCTGAGCAGGGCGGCGCTCAGGCGTCCTGCAAGGCCAGCAGCGCGGCGGTGAGGGTGGACAATGCGCTGTCATTCGCCGCGGCATCGCCCGGCAGCACCTGCATGCCGAGAAAGGCGCTGTAAAGCAGCCGGGGAAAATCGGGGTTGGTGAGGCCGAGCGCATGCAGCACCGATCCGATATAGGCGAGGCGGGCAAGGTCCACTTCGGCAACGGCATTCGTCACCGTATGGTCAAACTGCGCCCAGGCACGCATTGCGGCTTCCTGCGCTCTGTCGCCACTGATCGCGGCGAGGCCGTGAAGCCGCTCGGCGGGTGTGGCTCTTGCTTCAGCGGCCTGCGACAGCGCGGCGATTGCGGTTTTTTCCCAATGCGTGGCAAGGCGGGCGCGGTACTCCGGTACATCTTTGAAATGCCAATAGAAACTGCCCTTCGTTGCGCCGAGGGCGCGGGCCAGCGGCTCGGCTTTCAGCGCCTCGGGGCCGGTTTTGGCCAGGGCCGAAAGTCCGGCGCGCAGCCAGTCATCGGCGCTGAGGCGGCGTTTGGGGTCAGGCATGACGGCTCCATACGTATGCGTAGAGATACGATAGCGTATGGAGCCGTTTTGTACAAGCTAGCGCCGCTTGTCCTTCATCACCTGTTTTATCATGCGCCCGAAGGCGCGGTCATGGGCATGGGCTTCGGCGATGGAGCGGGCGTTGCGCGCATCTTCGCGCCGCAGCTTTTGCCAGCGCCCAAGCCGGTCGGGATCGAGTGCACCCGTGGTGATCGCCGCCTGCACCGCGCAGCCCGGTTCGCTTTCGTGCTGGCAATCGGAAAAGCGGCATTGCCCGGCCAGTTCCGCGATATCGTCGAACACCGCGTCGATCCCGGCCTCGACGCCCGCGAGCCGCAAGGCGCGCATCCCCGGCGTGTCGATCAGCCAGCCGCCCTGCGCGAGCGGGTGAAATTCCCGCGAGGTGGTGGTGTGGCGGCCCTTCGCATCGTCTTCGCGGATACCCTGCGTGGCGATCTCCGCGCCGGTGAGCGTGGTGGCCAGGGTGGACTTGCCCACGCCAGACGAGCCAAGCAGCGCCACCGTCTGCCCCGGCCCGCACCAATCGGCCAGCGCCAGCACCGTCGTTCCGTCGCGCGCATCGAGGGTGACGACCGGCACGGCGGCTGCGATCTGCCGGAGCGCCGCATGGAACGGCGCGGGATCGTCGCAGAGATCGGCCTTGGTCAGCACGAATACCGGCGCGACCCCGCCGTCATAGGCCAGCGCCAGATAGCGCTCCAGCCGGGCCGGGTTGAAATCGGCATTCATCGAGGTGGCGATGAACAGCGTGTCGACATTGGCGGCAATGAGCTGGTCGCGCGCGTCCACCCCGGCGGCGCGGCGGTGAAGCAGGCTTTTGCGGTCGAGCACGCGCGCGACGCGGGCCCGGTCGGGATCGACGAGCACCCAATCGCCCACCGCGACCTCGCCGGTGGTGAGGCCGGGCGGCAGATGCAGGCTCATGGACCCGGTTTCGGTGAGCACGTCGAGCCGGTCTCGGTGAACGGCGCTGACGCGGGCGGGCGGCAGGACGCCGATTTCGTCAATCGCGAGCTGGCGCAGGAAATCGGCGGACCAGCCCAAAGAAGAGAGGGAATGTTGTGTCAATACTTCAGCCTCGTGAGAACCACGTTGAAAGCGCCCATAGGCGCCGTTCGGTGGGGCGATGGCCGGTATGGCCGCGCCCCTATGGTTCAGGCGACAAGCATCAAAGCTCCGTTTTGACCGGGTCAGCCTAGCACATTTCATCGCGGTGCGAAATCGCGCATCGGGCCGGAATGGTCCGGCGGGGGACGGGGGTGGTGACATGGATATGGCGCCGGGCATTCCACCAGGCGGCAGCCGGTGGAGTTCCCGTCACCAGAAACGAAAACGGGCCAGCCCGGAGGCCGGCCCGTTCCTGTTTGCCGCGCCGCACTCAATCGGCGGTGAGCAGCGGCGGTTTTTTCTTCGAGGTGATGCGGGCTTTTTCCGGCTCTTCGACACGCAGGTCGATCTTGCCGTCCTTCACGCCCACCTTGACGATCCCGCCCTTGGTGAGCTTGCCGAACAGCAGCTCTTCCGCCAGCGGCTTCTTGATGTGCTCCTGGATCACACGGGCCAGAGGCCTGGCGCCCATCTTGTCGTCGTAGCCCTTGTCGGCCAGCCATTCGGCGGCCTTCTTGGTGAGTTCGATGGTCACGTTGCGGTCCATCAACTGGGCTTCGAGCTGCAGCACGAATTTCTCGACCACCTGCAGGATCACCTCCTTGCCGAGCGGCGCGAAGTTGATCACCGCGTCGAGGCGGTTGCGGAATTCCGGGCTGAAGGTGCGCTCGATGGCGGCGGTGTCTTCGCCTTCGCGGCGGGAGCGGCCGAAGCCGATGGCCTCTTTCGCCTGTTCCTGCGCGCCGGCGTTGGAGGTCATGATCACCACCACATTGCGGAAGTTCACCGTCCGCCCGTTATGGTCGGTCAGCTCGCCGTGATCCATCACCTGCAACAGGATGTTGTAGACATCCGGATGCGCCTTCTCGATCTCGTCGAGCAGCAGCACGCAATGCGGGTGCTGGTCGACGCCATCGGTGAGCAGCCCGCCCTGATCGAAGCCGACATAGCCCGGCGGCGCGCCGATCAGCCGCGAAACCGCGTGCTTCTCCATGTATTCCGACATGTCGAAGCGCAGCAGTTCCACCCCGAGATTGTCGGCCAGTTGCCGCGCCACTTCGGTCTTGCCAACGCCCGTCGGCCCGGCAAACAGGTAGTTGCCAATGGGCTTCTCAGGTTCGCGCAGGCCCGCGCGGGCCAGCTTGATGGCGCTGGCGAGCGCGTCGATCGCATCGTTCTGGCCGAAGACCACGCGCTTGAGCTTCTTCTCAAGGTCGCGCAGCGTTTCGGCATCGTCCTTCGAGACGTTTTTCGGGGGGATGCGGGCGATCTTCGCGACGATCTCCTCGATATCCTTCACGCCGATGGATTTCTTGCGCTTGGAGGCCACCAGCAGGTGCTGCGCCGCGCCGGCCTCGTCGATCACGTCGATGGCCTTGTCGGGCAGCTTGCGGTCGTTGATGTAGCGGTCGGACAGTTCCACCGCCGTCTTGATCGCATCATTGGTGTATTTGATGTGGTGATGCTCCTCGAAATGGGGCTTGAGCCCCTTGAGGATCTTGATCGTGTCTTCCACCGAGGGCTCGTTCACGTCGATCTTCTGGAACCGGCGGCTGAGCGCGCGGTCCTTCTCGAAGTGCTGGCGGAACTCCTTGTAGGTGGTCGAACCCATCGTGCGCAGCTTGCCGCCCTGCAGCGCCGGTTTGAGCAGGTTGGACGCATCCATCGCGCCGCCCGAGGTGGCGCCGGCGCCGATCACGGTGTGGATTTCGTCGATGAACAGCACCGCGTCCGGGTGGGCCTCAAGCTCGTTCACCACGGCCTTCAGCCGCTCCTCGAAATCGCCGCGGTAGCGCGTGCCGGCCAGAAGCGCGCCCATGTCGAGCGAGTAGATCGTGGTTTTCGACAGCACTTCCGGCACATCGCCCTTGATGATCTTGAAGGCGAGGCCCTCGGCGATGGCGGTTTTGCCGACGCCGGGATCGCCGACCAGCAGCGGGTTGTTCTTGCGGCGGCGGCAGAGCACCTGGATGCAGCGCTCGACCTCGAAATCGCGGCCGATCAGCGGGTCGATATCGCCCTTCTGGGCCTTGGTGTTGAGATCGACGCAATATTTGCCGAGCGCCGTGTCGCCCTGCTGTTCGTCGTCGCCGCCCGAGGCGTCGCTGCCGGATTCCTCGAATTCCGGTGTGCCGCTCACTGGCCGGGTTTCGCCGTAGGACGGATCCTTGGCGACGCCGTGGGCGATGAAGTTGACCGCGTCGTAGCGCGTCATGTCCTGTTCCTGCAGGAAATAGGCGGCGTTGGATTCGCGCTCGGCGAAGATCGCCACCAGCACATTGGCGCCGGTCACCTCGGTGCGGCCGGAGCTTTGCACATGGATCGCGGCGCGCTGGATCACCCGCTGGAAGGCGGCGGTGGGCACCGCTTCGGAGCCTTCGATATTGGTTTCCAGCGTGGTCAGATCTTCGTCGATATATTTCACCAGTGTCGCGCGAAGCTCTTCGAGGTTCACGCTACAGGCCTTCATCACGCGCGCCGCGTCGGGCTCGTCGATGAGCGCGAGCAACAGGTGTTCGAGCGTGGCGAGCTCGTGCCGCCGCTCGTTGGCCTGTGCGAGCGCTGCGTGGATGGCCTGTTCTAGCGTATTGGAAAAGGCTGGCACCTTGTTCCCTCCTGGTTCGCGTTGGGAAGTCGCCCAAGGATTGGGCGAATTCGACCCTGTTCCGATACTACCAGACTTCGGGTTTCTCGGCGCGTCTTCAAGCCTTTTGTGTGAAAAAGGCCGTCACGTGAATGCGAGTGGCCGCAAATTTAGGCTGCGCCGCTCAGAATTTGTCCTTTGCCGCGCGGATATGGGCGAAGACGTCCACATCCGCCGCGTCCGCCATACCCAGCCCGGCCTTCACCTCGGGCAGCGCGGCGCGCAGGAACGGGTTGGTGGCCTTTTCCAGCGCCAGGGCCGAGGGCACGGTGGGCACGTTCATCGCGCGGGCGCGCGCGGTCTCGTCGTTGCGGCGGGCGAGGGCGGCGTTGTCCGGCTCGATGGTTGCGGCAAAGCGGCCATTGGCGGTGGTGTATTCATGGCCGGAGCAGACCAGCGTATCGTCGGGCAGGGCGGCGAGGCCGGAGAGCGTTTGCCACATCTGTGCGGGCGTGCCCTCGAACAGCCGCCCACAGCCCAGCGCCATCAGGCTGTCGCCGGTAAACACCGCGCCGGCGCGCGGCAGGTAATAGGCGACATGGCCGACAGTATGGCCGGAGGCCTCCATTACATGCACCTCGCGGCCCCACATGTCGTAGATCTGGCCGGGCTCCACCGCAGTGTCGAGCGGCGGCAGGCGGTGAGCGTCGCGCGCGGCGCCGATCACTTCCGGGTGGAAGGCGGCCACAAGCTCGCCCACACCGTCGATATGGTCGCCGTGATGGTGGGTGATGAAGATGTGCGTGAGCTGCCAGTTCTGCTTTTCCAGCTCGCGCTGGATCGGCCAGGCTTCGGGCGCATCGAACAGAGCGGTGGCGCCGGTCTTCCGGTCGTGAACGAGAAAAGCGTAATTGTCTGCGAGGCAGGGGACGGTTTCGACTTCAAGGGTCATGCGGGGCTCCTTGCGATTGATCGGATGTTGCCGAAACCGGGCGGCAGGTGCAACATGATGACATGGTAAACAAAACGGGCATGACGCCAGTGCATAGCAATGCCGATGTGCTGGAAGACGGGCGGCTCTCCGCCCCCGCCGCCGTGCGCAATGCGCCTGCCATCGTCGCCGCGCTTGCGCCGCTGGTGCCCGAACGGGGCCGGGTGCTGGAGATCGCGGCGGGCACCGGCGAGCATGCGGTGGCGCTCGCGCGGGCCTTCCCCGGCCTCGACTGGCAGCCCAGCGACATCGCGCCCGAGCGGCTTGCGAGCGTCGATGCCTGGCGCGCTGCCGAGGGGATTGCCAATATGCGCGTGGCGCAATGGCTCGACGCGACGACGCCCGACTGGGCGGTCTTGCCGGTCGATATTGTCTATCTCGCCAACCTGTTCCACCTGCTGCCCGCTGCGGCGGCGGCGAATGTGATCCGGGGGGCGGCGCGGGTGCTGGTGCCGGGCGGCATGTTCTTCGCCTATGGCCCGTTTCGCACCGGCGGCGGGTTTCGCTCGGAAAGCGATGCGGCGTTCCACGCCCGCCTCGCGGCGGCGGATTCCGGGATGGGGTACAAAGACCTCGAATGGATCGAGGAGATTGCCGCCGCCGCCGGGCTGCGCCGCCGGGCCGTGATCGAGATGCCGGCGAACAACCTGATCGTGGCGCTGGTGCGGGGCTGACCCGCCCGGCAGGCCACGGGCCGATCTGGTCTCTGGCGAATCCCCCGCGATGGGTTACTGTCGCGCCATGCATCTCGATGTGCGCGACCTGAAAGCCTTTTACTACCGCTCCGCACTGGGCCGCGCGGCGCAGCGTGCCGTGCGCGAGCAGTTGCGCGCCTGGTGGCCCGATGCGAAGGGGCAGACGGTGGTGGGCTTCGGCTTTGCCGTGCCGCTCCTGCGCCCCTTTCTGGGCGAAGCGCGCCGGGTGATCGGGCTGATGCCCGCGCCGCAGGGGGTGATGCCCTGGCCGGCGGGGATGCCCAATGTGTCGGTGCTGTCGGAAGAGGCGCTCTGGCCGGTCGACACCGGCGCCGTCGACAAGCTGGTGATGATGCATGGGCTGGAGGGCTCGACCGGCCCCGATGCCCTGCTGGCCGAAACCTACCGGGCGCTGGGGCCGGGCGGGCGGGGCGTGTTTATCGTGCCGAACCGGGCCGGTCTCTGGTCGCGCTCCGACACCACGCCGTTCGGCTTCGGCCGCCCGTTCAGCATCGGCCAGCTCGAAGCGCAATTGCGGCTGCATGGCTTTTCGGTCGAACGCCACACGGCCGCGTTGTTCCAGCCGCCATCGGACAAGCGATTCTGGCTCAAGACCGGGCCGGTCTGGGAACGCACCGGGCGCCGGCTGTCGATGGCGCTTGCGGGTGGCGTTCTGATGGTCGAGGCGACCAAGCAGGTGCCCGCTCCCAGGCGCCCGGGTCTGGGCGAGCGGGTGAAACGGCCGCTGAGCGTGCTGGAGGGCCTCGGCCTGCCGGAACCGTCGCGCAAGACCTGAGCCCGGACGGGCAGGGAATCGCCAGCGAATCCGCCCAAAATCCGGGCAGGGGCGAGCGGCAAAAACGCGCAGTTTGGCGCTGTGCCCGCAACCCCTTGGGATCAGAAAGCGTATGTTGGCGTTAAACCTGCGCAACAGTGTTGCGGGACGGGGAAGCCTCTGCTAGACCCACGCCGATTTCAGATGGCTCGCAACCGCGCGGCATCGAAGAGGCCGCCCCGTTCTGCAAAGGCAGAGCACGATGGGGCTAAAGACATCGGAAGGGTGGACGTGTCCGAAGCTTCGATCTCGACTGGCATCGCCCAGCGTTACGCAACGGCTGTTTTCGAACTGGCCAAGGAAGGCAAGTCGCTTGCCGCCGTGGAAAAAGACCTCGACGCGCTTGAAGCGGCTCTGGCCGACAGTGCCGAGCTTTCGGCGATGATCGGCTCGCCGGTCTATTCCCGTCAAGACATGGCCAAGGCGGTTGCCGCCCTGTCGGCCAAGATGAAACTCTCGCCCGCGCTCTCGGGCGCGCTGGGTGTGATGGCCGAGAAGCGCCGCCTTTTCGTGCTGCCGCAACTGCTCGCCGCGCTGCGCGCCCAGATTGCCGAAGACAAGGGCGAAGTCACCGCCGATGTCACCGCCGCCAAGGCGATGACCAAGGCGCAGCAAGACAAGCTCGCCAAGGCGCTCAAGGCGTCGGTGGGCAAAGACGTGAAAATCAATCTGGCCGTCGATGAAAGCCTCATCGGCGGTCTTGTCGTGAAAGTGGGCTCGAAGATGATCGACAGCTCGATCCGCTCGCGCCTGAATGCACTGCAGAATTCCATGAAAGAGGTCGGATAAGACAATGGGTATCCAAGCAGCCGAAATCTCTGCGATCCTGAAGGAGCAGATCAAGAACTTTGGCCAGGAGGCCCAGGTGGCCGAAGTGGGCCGCGTGCTGTCCGTCGGTGACGGTATTGCGCGCGTGCATGGCCTCGACAGCTGCCAGGCTGGCGAGATGGTCGAATTCCCCGGTGGCATCCGTGGCATGGCGCTGAACCTCGAAGCCGACAATGTCGGCGTCGTGATCTTCGGCTCCGACCGCGACATCAAGGAAGGCGACACCGTCAAGCGCACCAACTCGATCGTGGACGTGCCGGTGGGCAACGAACTGCTTGGCCGCGTCGTCGACGCGCTCGGCAACCCGATCGACGGCAAAGGCCCGATCAAGTCGAAAGAGCGCTCGGTTGCCGACGTGAAGGCGCCCGGCATCATCCCGCGTAAATCGGTGCACGAGCCGATGGCGACCGGCCTCAAGTCGGTTGACGCCATGATCCCGATCGGCCGTGGCCAGCGGGAACTCATCATCGGCGACCGCCAGACCGGCAAGACCGCCGTGGCGCTCGACACGATCCTCAACCAGAAGAGCTACAACGAAGCCGCCGGCGACGACGAATCGAAAAAGCTCTACTGCGTCTACGTCGCTGTCGGCCAGAAGCGCTCGACCGTGGCCCAGCTGGTGAAGAAGCTCGAGGAAGCGGGTGCGATGGAATATTCCATCGTCGTGGCCGCCACCGCCTCGGACCCGGCGCCGATGCAATATCTCGCCCCCTACACCGCCACCGCGATGGGCGAATTCTTCCGCGACAATGGCCGCCACGCGCTGATGATCTACGATGACCTGTCCAAACAGGCCGTCGCCTATCGTCAGATGTCGCTGCTGCTGCGCCGTCCGCCGGGGCGTGAAGCCTATCCGGGCGACGTGTTCTACCTGCATTCCCGCCTGCTCGAACGTTCGGCCAAGCTGAACGAAGATCACGGCGCGGGCTCGCTGACGGCGCTGCCGATCATCGAAACCCAGGGCGGCGACGTGTCGGCCTTTATCCCGACCAACGTGATCTCGATCACCGACGGCCAGATCTTCCTCGAAACCGAGCTGTTCTACCAGGGCATCCGCCCGGCCGTGAACACCGGCCTGTCGGTGTCGCGCGTGGGCTCCTCGGCCCAGACGAAAGCGATGTCCTCGGTCGCCGGTCCGGTGAAACTGTCGCTCGCCCAGTACCGCGAGATGGCGGCCTTCGCTCAGTTCGGTTCCGACCTCGACGCCGCGACCCAGAAGCTGCTGAACCGCGGTGCGCGCCTGACCGAGCTGATGAAGCAGCCGCAATACTCGCCGCTGACCAACGCCGAGATCGTCTGCGTCATCTATGCCGGCGTGAACGGCTACCTCGACAAGATCGACGTGAAGGATGTGGGCCGCTTCGAGCAGGGTCTGCTGACGCATCTGCGCACCAACGAGAAGGCGCTTCTCGACGACATCACCAACAACGACCGCAAGGTGAAAGACGAGCTGGCCGACAAGATCAAAGCCGCGCTCGACGCTTACGCCAACGGCTTCGCGTAAGTTTGGTGGTGACCGGAGAGGAGGCTGGCAATGCCAAGTCTTAAGGACCTGAAAAACCGGATCGAGAGCGTCAAGTCGACGCGCAAGATCACCAAGGCCATGCAGATGGTCGCGGCGGCCAAGCTCCGCCGCGCCCAGGATGCAGCCGAGGCCTCGCGCCCCTACACCGAACGGTTCAACGCCGTTCTGGCGGGGCTGGCCAAGGCTGCCGCAGGGTCCGAAGCCGCGCCGAAGCTGCTGCGGGGCACGGGTGACGACAAGGTGCACCTCCTGGTGGTCATGACCGCCGAGCGGGGCCTGTGCGGCGGCTTCAACTCGTCGATCGTGAAACTCGCGCGCTCGCATGCCGACCGGCTGATCGCCCAGGGCAAGACGGTGAAGATCCTCACCGTCGGCAAAAAGGGCCGTGAGCAGCTCAAGCGTGACCATGCCGACCGCTTCATCGCCCATGTCGATCTCAGCGACGTGCGCAATATCGGCTATGACAACGCCCAGAAGATCGCGGCCGATCTGATCGCCCGGTTCGATGCCGGCGAATTCGATGTGGCGACGATCTTCTTCAACGAGTTCCAGAGCGTGATCAGCCAGATCCCGACGGCGCAGCAGGTGATTCCGGCCAAGTTCGACGAGGTCGAGACCGAAGCCGAGCACACCGGCCTGGTCTACGATTACGAGCCCTCGGAAGAGCAGATCCTCGCGACCCTGCTGCCCTCGGGCGTGGCCACCGCGATCTTTGCGGCACTGCTGGAAAATGCTGCCTCGGAACAAGGCGCGCGGATGTCCGCGATGGACAACGCGACGCGCAACGCTGGCGATATGATCGACCGGCTGACCATCGAATTCAACCGTTCGCGTCAGGCCGTCATCACCAACGAGCTGATTGAAATCATTTCGGGCGCCGAGGCGCTCTAACCGGAACCGGAGACGAAACACATGGCAAATGCAAAAGGCAAAGTGACCCAGGTCATCGGCGCCGTTGTCGACGTTCAGTTCGAGGATCACCTGCCGGCGATTCTGAACGCCCTCGAAACCGATAACAACGGCAAGCGTCTGGTGCTCGAAGTGGCTCAGCACCTTGGCGAGAACACCGTGCGCACCATCGCGATGGACGCCACCGAGGGCCTCGTGCGTGGTCAGGAAGTGACCGATGTGGGCGAGCCGATCCTCGTGCCCGTCGGCAACGCCACCCTGGGCCGCATCCTCAATGTCATCGGCGAGCCGGTTGACGAGAAAGGTCCGGTCGTCGCGACCGAGCGCCGCGCGATCCACCAGCCCGCCCCCGAATTCGACGAGCAGGCGACCGAAACCGCGATCCTCGTCACCGGCATCAAGGTGATCGACCTTCTCGCCCCCTACTCGAAGGGCGGCAAGATCGGCCTGTTCGGCGGCGCCGGCGTGGGCAAGACCGTTCTCATCATGGAACTCATCAACAACATCGCCAAGGTGCACTCGGGCTATTCCGTGTTCGCCGGCGTGGGTGAGCGGACCCGTGAGGGCAACGACCTTTACCACGAGATGATCGAATCCAACGTTATCAAGCCCGATAACCTCGAAGAGAGCCAGGTGGCCCTCGTCTACGGCCAGATGAACGAGCCTCCGGGGGCCCGTGCCCGCGTCGCGCTCACCGGCCTGACCCTGGCCGAGCAGTTCCGCGACCAGTCGGGCACCGACGTGCTCTTCTTCGTCGACAACATCTTCCGCTTCACGCAAGCCGGTTCGGAAGTGTCGGCCCTTCTCGGCCGTATCCCCTCGGCCGTGGGCTACCAGCCGACGCTGGCCACCGACATGGGCGCGATGCAGGAACGCATCACCTCGACGAAAGCCGGCTCGATCACCTCGATCCAGGCCGTCTACGTGCCCGCGGACGACCTGACCGACCCGGCCCCGGCGACCACCTTCGCCCACCTCGACGCCACGACCGTTCTGAGCCGGGCGATTTCGGAACTCGGCATCTACCCGGCCGTGGACCCGCTCGACTCGTCGTCGCGGATCCTCGACCCGGCGGTCGTCGGTGAAGAGCACTACCAGGTGGCGCGTGACGTGCAGAACATCCTGCAGCGCTACAAGTCGCTTCAGGACATCATCGCCATTCTCGGCATGGACGAACTCAGCGAAGAGGACAAGCTGACCGTGGCCCGCGCCCGGAAGATCCAGCGTTTCCTCTCGCAGCCCTTCGACGTGGCCAAGGTGTTCACCGGCTCGGACGGTGTCCAGGTGCCGCTGGAAGACACGATCTCGTCGTTCAAGGCGGTTGTCGCCGGCGAATACGACCACCTGCCGGAAGGCGCCTTCTACATGGTGGGCGGCATCGAAGAGGTGATCGCCAAGGCCGAGAAAATGGCGGCGGAGGCTGCCTAAGGAGGGCCATTCATGGCTGACATGATGCAATTCGACCTGGTCTCGCCCGCGCGGCGGCTCGCTTCGGGTGAAGCCAGCGCGGTGCAGATTCCCGGCGCTGACGGCGATTTCACGGCGATGGCCAACCATGCGCCGACCATCGCCACGCTGCGGCCGGGCATCGTCACCGTGCAGGGGGCGTCGGGCGAAGAGAAATACGTGGTCACCGGCGGCTTTGCCGAGATTTCGCCCTCGGGCACCTCGGTTCTGGCCGAACGGGCGATGCCGGTTTCGGAAGTGACGCAGGAGGTGATGGACGAGTTCGTCACCGCCGCCGTTGCCGCCCGCGATAACGCTCAGCCGGAGATGCTCGATCAGCTTGCCAAGCAGGTCGGCGATATCGCCCAGGTGGCGGCTGAGCTCGGGCTGCAGGCCAAGGCGAGCTGATACCAGCGACCGCGAGATGAATCAGGAAAAGCCCCGTGCTGACATAGCGCGGGGCTTTTTCGTGTTTGGTGGGGAGTTTTGCCCTCGCTGGTTCTGTGGGATGGGCTGCGACTTTGCCAAAAAACTATTGACCAATAGGGTGTCAGGCAAACATTCACCGGAAAACCGGAAAACCGGAAAACCGGAAAACCGGAAAACCGGAAAACCGGAAAACCGGAAAACCGGAAAACCGGAAAACCGGAAAACCGGATTTCTGGAGATATTGCTACCCTGTAAAACGGCGTGGCCGCGCGATTGAACCAGGCCGCCCTTCACTCAAAGAAAACGGGCCGGTATGCCGGTCGGGTGGTGGTCCCGACGCGGCCACCGGCCCGCCTTTGGAGCGCGTTCTGACCGGCTAGAGATACGCGGCCAGCTCCTCCTTACGCGCTTCCTGATAGTGATCGAAGGATGACGAGAACCAGGCCGTACCGCGCGTCGCCCCGGCGAGAGCGTTGAACAATTCGTCCTCCGCCGCCATCGGCAGCAGCGCCTGGAACACATCCCAGCCCGCCGCGCTGTCATGAGCCTCAAAGCCGAGCACCTGGCCCTTCAGCCCCGAGACGATCGGCACCAGCCCGCCCGAGAACAGGCTCGGCACATGGATGTCGACCTTCATGATCGGCTGCAGCAACACCGTGCCGACCTCCGCCAGCGCCTCCTTGATCGCGTTCTTGCCGGCGGTGCGGAAGGCGTAGTCCGACGAGTCGACCGAATGCGCCTTGCCGTCCTTCAGCTCGACCGACACATCGACCACCGGAAAGCCGTTCGGCCCCTCGGTCAGCGCATCCACCGCGCCCGCCTCGACGGAGGGGATGTAGTTGCGCGGCACCGCGCCGCCTTTCACGGTTTCGGTGAAGGCGAAGCCCGAGCCGCGCTGTTCCGGTTTCAGCGCCACCACTACATCGGCGAATTGCCCCGCGCCGCCGGATTGCTTGCGGTGGCGGTGATGGATTTCGGTTCCGCGTTGGATCGTCTCGCGCAGGGCGGGCGGCACCGGCGCTTCCTCGACCTCGACGCCGAAATCGTCGGCGAGTTTCTGGATGACACGGCGCAGATGCAGCGGCCCCTGGGTGGCAAGCACCGGGCTGCCGGTCTTTTCGTCCTGGCTGACGGACAGGCCCGCGTCGATCTCATCGAGCCGTTCCAGCGCGGTGGAGAGGCGGCTGTCATCCTTGTCATGGACCGGGCTTATCAGGCGGCGGAAGGCCGAGGCATGGGGGCGTGCCCAGTCCGGCAGGCTGTCCGCCGCCGTCGCGGTGAAGGCGCGGCCGGCCGCCAGGTGATCGGATTTCACCGTCAGCCCGAGACCACCCGCCGCGAGCGTGGCGAGGCCGGATTTCGCGTCCAGATCGGTGAGCGATCCGACATTGGCCCCGCCAAGCGGCTGGCCGCCGGCAATCTCACCGCCCAGTGCGCGCACCAGCACGGTCTTGCCCAGGTGTTTCACCACATCCGCCATCGCGCCCACACCGAGCGCGCCGCCCGCCAGCCGTGCCGCCGCGACCTCGACGCCGGGGGCCTCGTGGCGCAGCGATTTCATCAGCCGGGTGATCCCGTTGCGGTGCTCGGCGCTGCCGAGGAAGGCGGGCACGAGGTCATGGTGTTGAAGGGTACGGGTGGCGACTTCATAGACCTCTTCGGCCATCACCGCCTTGTCTTCGATGATCTCTTCCAGCAGCGCATCGTCGAAATCTGCGTAGCTTTCGAGCAGTTCCGCGCGCGCCTCCTCTTCGCGCGGGCGCACGGCTTCGGGGATCTCCATCAGCGTCGAGGGCGATCCGTCATGAAACTTCCAGGCCCGTTCCGATACCAGATCGACCATGCCGACGATCTCTTCGCCCTGCCGGATCGGCACTTCGCGCAGCACGATATGATGGCGCGAATAGGTCTGCAGCGCCGAAACGGTTTGCGACATCCGGCTCACCGGCATATCGGTCTTGTTGATGAAGATGAGGGCGGGCACGCCCGCCTCCTCGATCATCCGCAGATAGGGCGCGGCCAGCACCGCGCCTTCGGCATCGGCGGGTACGCAGAGCACGGCGGCGTCAGAGGCCGCCAGAGCGCCGCCCACCGGCGCAAGGTTTTCCGATCCGCCGGCGATATCTATCGCTGCCCAGTCCTCGCCCATGAACCCGAAGGAGCGAACCTGTGCGACGCCGGGGATGTCGAATGCCTTGCCGGGAGACCCGTCGAGACCGACCAGGGCCTCGACGAGTGTTGATTTGCCGGAGTGGGACGGTCCCAAAACGGTGAAGACTCTCATGAGCGGATCCTCCTTCGGTGAACGCTCCAACATTACCGCGATGATGGACCCCGGCCTTGCGTCAGATCAAACCTTTACCTTGCCGCCTGCACTTTACGCACGCTAAGTCGCGGCATGGAAACGCCGCGCCATGCTCTCTTGTTCATCCTGGCCACGATCCTGCTCGATGCGATCGGGGTCGGCCTGATCTTTCCGCTGATGCCCGACCTGATGCAACGGGTGGGTGCAGCCGATGCGGCGTCGGGTGCGCTGCTCGGCGGGATATTGATGGCCGCCTATGCGGCGATGCAGTTTCTGTTTGCACCGCTGATTGGCGGGCTGTCCGATGCGCTGGGGCGCAAGCCGGTGCTGCTGATCGCGCTGGCCACGCTGGCGGTGGATTACGTGATCATGGCGCTGGCTCAGGGCTTCTGGCTGTTGCTGGTCGGCCGGGTGCTCGCGGGCATTGCCGGGGCGACCTATATTACCGCCACCGCCTATCTCGCCGATATTTCGCCGCCGGAGAAACGCGCGGCGAATTTCGGCCTGATCGGCGCGACCTATGGGATCGGCTTCGTCATGGGGCCGGCGCTGGGCGGGCTGTTGGCGGCGTGGCACCTCACCGCGCCGTTCTGGGTTGCGGCCTGTTTCGCGGCGGCCAATGTGGCGCTTGGGCTGCTGGTGCTGCCCGAGAGCCTGCCGCCGCAGCGCCGCCGCCGCTTCACCCGGGCCGATCTCAACCCGTTCGGCGCGATCGGCGCCGCGTTTCGGCTGCCGGGGCTCGCACTGCCGTTGATGGTGTTGTTTACCTTCGAGTTCGCCAACATGGTCTACCCCACGCTCTGGGCCTTCTGGTCGCGCGAAACCTTTGGCTGGAGCGCGGCGGTGATCGGCACGTCCTTCGCCGTCTATGGCATCGGCGTGGCCGTCACGCAGGGCGCGGTGCTGCCCGTCCTGATCCCCCGCATCGGTGAGTTCCGCACTCTCATCTTCGGTGCCATCGCGGCCATTGCCGCGCTGATCGGGCTTGGCGTTGCGCCCTTCGCCTGGGTCGTCTTCGCGCTGATCCCGCTCGCCTGTCTGTCGGATATGGTGCCGCCGACGGCAACGGCGATGATGTCGAACCAGGTGCCGGAAGACCGGCAGGGGCTCTTGCAGGGGGTGATCGCCTCGCTCGGTTCGATCGCCGCCGTGGTGGCGCCGCTGCTGGTGACGCCGCTGTTTCATGCCTTCGCGGCGGAGGATGCCCGGCTCTACATGCCGGGGGCGCCCTTCATAGCCTCGGGCCTGCTGCTGATCCTTGTCTTTCCCGCCTTCCTCGCGCTGAACCCGCAGCGAAAGCGGGCCGCCCCCTGAGGCTTGCAGCCCCTGCGAGTCTTGGGCATTGTCGCCCCGATTATTCAAACGAGCAGATGAGCGGATGTGGAAGATCAGAACCCATCGGATGGGGATCGACCAGGGCAGCCAGGTCCTGTTTTCCGACTATAAGCACAATGGCAGGATGTGGTCGGGCGAGGGCGAGCGCGAGTTCCGGATGGCGGTGGATTTTTCCGAACCCTTCCTGACCGCACCGGCGGTAAAGGTGAGCCTGTCGATGTGGGATGTCGATCACAGCACCAACCAGCGGATGGATATCAGTGCCGAGAATGTCGGCGCCGACGGGTTCGACCTGGTGTTCCGCACCTGGGGCGATTCCCGCATCGCCCGCGTGCGCGCCGACTGGATCGCGCTGGGCGAGGTGCCCCATGAGGACGATTGGGAATTGTCGTCCTGAGCGGCCCGACCGGCTTCAGGAGTAATGCGTTTCGTACAGCGGTTCGAGCGTGGCGTCTTCGAACAGCGACGAAACACTGGTGCCGCCCCAGATATTGAGGATCGCCTGGGCAAAGATCGGCGCGGTGGGCACCACGCGGATGTTCGCCGCAGAGCGCACCGCGGCGGTCGGCTCGATCGTGTCGGTGATCACCAGGCTCTTCATCACCGAGCCGGTTACCCGTTCCACCGCCGGGCCCGACATGACGCCATGGGTGATATAGGCATGCACTTCCTTGGCGCCGTATTCCATCAGAAGCTCGGCGGCCTTCACCAGTGTGCCGGCGGTGTCGGCAATGTCGTCGATGATGATGCAGCGCTTGTCCTTGACCTCGCCGATCACGGTCATCTCGGCGATTTCACCGGGCTTTTCGCGGCGTTTGTCGACGATGGAGAGCGGCGCGTTGATCCGCTTGGCAAGCTCTCGCGCCCGGGCCACGCCGCCAACGTCGGGGCTGACCACCATCACTTCGTCGAGGCAGTCCCTGAAGTGATGCTTGATGTCGAGGGCGAAGATCGGGCTGGCATAGAGGTTATCCACCGGGATATCGAAGAAGCCCTGGATCTGGGCGGCGTGAAGATCCATCGTCAGCACCCGCTCGATGCCGGCATGGGCGATCATGTTGGCCACCAGCTTGGCGCTGATCGGCGTGCGGGCCTTGGTGCGGCGGTCCTGCCGGGCATAGCCGAAATACGGGATCACGGCGGTGATGCGCGCGGCCGAGGAGCGGCGCAGCGTATCGGCGATGATCAGGAGTTCCATCAGGTTGTCATTCGCCGGGTTCGAGGTCGGCTGGATGATGAACATGTCTTCGCCGCGCACGTTCTCGTGGATCTCGACGAAGATCTCCTGATCGTTGAACCGTTCGACCCGGGCATTCACGAGGTCGACCTTCGCACCGCGATGGATCGACATCCGCCGGGCAACGGCGGTCGAGAGGGTCAGGTTCGCATTGCCCGAGATGAGCTTGGGTTCGTTGATGGCTGGCATTCTGGCATCCCTGGCGGGTCGTTTCATGTAACAGAATCGCGACGGCGCGTCGTTGACACCGCTTAGCACCGGGCTAGGGTCATGACCACCACAAGGCGCGCGGGGAGACACAAAATGCCACGGATCGACGTCTATTTCAGCACGATTTCCCCTTACACCTACCTGTCGCTGCCGCGCTTTCGGGCAGTGGTGGCGGAATACGGGCTCGATGTGGTGTGGAAGCCCTTCGATATCGTCGCGCTCTACGGGCGCACGGGCGGCACGCTGCCGGCTGAGCGCCACCCCTCCCGGCAGGCCTACCGGCTGGCCGACCTCGCCCGGCAGGCGAAGCGCGCGGGGATGCCGATCAATGTGGAGCCTGCGTTCTTCCCCACCAACCCGGCCCCGGCCTCTTACGCAATCATCGCCGCGCAGCAGGCGGGCGGCGGCGATATGTTCGCGCTTGTCGAGGCGGTGCTGGCCGCCTGCTGGGCGGGGGAGAAGAACATCGCCGAAGACGAGGTGGTGAAGGCGGCGCTGGCCGGTGCGGGCTTCGATCCGGCGCTGGCCGATACCGGGCTGTTCACCGGCGCCGAGATCTATGGCCGCAACCTGGAAGATGCGGTGCAGGCCGGTGTGTTTGGCGCGCCGAGCTTCGTTACCGGCGACGGGGCGCTGTTCTGGGGGCAGGACCGGCTCGACGATCTCGCCGACCATCTTGCGCAGGGCTGATGCCGGTTCCGCTGGTTGCAGGCTTTCCCACCCATGTCACGCGCTCCGGTTCCGGGGCGCGGCGGGCGGTGTTCCTGCATTGCTCGCTCGCCCATAGCGGGGCCTGGGCGCCGGCGCAGGCGGTGCTGGCCGAGAGGCTCGACATGGTCTGCTTCGACCGGCCCAGTCACGGGCGCAGCGGCGCTTGGGATGGAGAGGGTGGCGCGGCGGGGCTGCTCGATCTGACCGCGCGGATCGCGGGGGCGCTTGCGGGCGAGGGGGCGGATATCGTGGGCCACAGCTTCGGCGGCATCGCGGCGCTGCGGCTGGCGCTCACACGGCCCGACCTCGTGCGCAGCCTGACCCTGATCGAGCCGCCGCTCTTCGCCGCGATCCGGGGCGGCCCGCGCTTTGCCGCCCATGCAGGGGCGATGGAGCGGTTTGAAGCCGCCCTAGCGGCAGGCGACCGGATGAAGGCCGCTGAAATCTTCAACGCCGCGCTCAGCCCGGAAAGCCCGTGGAGCGAGATGACGCAAGCCGCCCGCGCCGGGCTGGCGCGGCGCATTCACCTTATCGCCGATGAAAACCCGGTGACGCTGGACGATATTGCCGGCCTGCTCGCGCCGGGCGGACTTGACGCGGTTGACCGGCCCGTCCTTCTGATCGGGGGAGATCTTTCGCCGCCGATCATGGACGAGGTCATGTCGGCGCTCGCCGCCCGGTTGCCGGCTGCGCGGCGTGCGGTGATCGCGGGGGCAGGGCATATGTCACCCGTCACCCACCCGCAGGCGGTGGCCGGCGAGATCGCGCGGTTTCTCGGCCTTTAGCCGCGCACGAGCGCGACGAAACGGTCGATATCCTCGTCGTTGGCCGACCAGTCGCAGACCATCCGGGCGGTCAGCATCTCGTCCGGGTCGTTGCCCTCCAGATGCCCTGCCCAGAGGTAATATTGCGCCCCGGCCTCGTGCAGCCGCCGGTGGCCTGCCCGCGACCAGCCGGCGAAGCTCATATTCGCCTGCGGTTCATGGGCAAAGCTCACACCGGGCAGTTGCCTCAACCCGCGCACCAACCGGGCATTGGCGGCATTGGCGGCGCGGGCCATTTCCAGCCAGAGCCCGTCTTCGAGATAGGCGAGCATCTGTGCCGAGAGGAAGCGGTGCTTGGAGAAGAGATGCGCGCCACGCTTGCGGCGCAGTTCGAATTCCCAGGCTTTCGCCGGGTCGAACAGGATCACCGCTTCCACGCCCATCAGCCCGTTCTTGGTGCCGCCAAAGCTCAGCGCATCCACGCCGGCTTTCCAGGTCATCTCCGCCGGGCTTGCGCCGGTTGCTACCAAGGCGTTGGCGAAACGCGCGCCGTCGAGATGCACGGGCAGGCCATATTCCTTCGCCACTGCCGCCAGCGCGCCGATCTCGGCTGCCGTGTAGACCGTGCCACGCTCGGTGACGTTGGTGATCGACACCGGCCCGCGCTGCGGCCCGTGCACGCCACGGCTTTCTTCCGCCTCGATCGCGGCGCGCAGCGCGCCGGGCAGCATCTTCTCGCTGTCGCCCACCAGCGTGAGCTTGGCCCCGCCGGTGTAGAATTCCGGTGCATTGCACTCGTCTTCATGGATATGGGCGACGGGCGAGCAGAACACCGTTTCAAAGGGCTGGCTCAACGTGGCCAGCGCCAGAGAATTGGCGGCGGTGCCGGTGGCGACGAGGTAGATCGCCGCTTCGGGCGCCTCGAACAGCTCACGCATCTGCCTGCGCAGCGCATTCATCAGATCGTCGGCCCCGTAGGGCATGGCATAGCCGTCATTGGCGGCGGTGAGGGCGGCCATCACCTTCGGATGGACCGGGCCGGAATTGTCGGAAGCGAAATGCATGATTATTGGTCCTCGATCACGTAATCTTCCCAATCTTCCTCATCCACCTCGAATTCGGGCACGGTCCAGCCGCGCACCGAATGGCCCTCGTGCACGCTGTCGGGGTCGCCGGTCAGCAACGGGTGCCAGTCGGGCAGCGGCTCGCCTTCGTGGCGCAGCCGGTAGGCGCAGGTAGAGGGCATGAAATAGGCGACCTTGTCCATCGTCTCGGGCGTGAGCACGATGCATTCGGGCACGAATTGCAGGCGGATATCGTATTGGGCGCAGCGGCAGGTCGCGCCGTCGAGCAGGCGGCAGGCGACGCGGGTAAAAGCGATTTCGCCGGTTTCTTCGTCTTCGAGCTTGTTGAGGCAGCATTTGCCGCAGCCGTCGCAGAGCGCCTCCCATTCCTCGGGCGTGAGCTGGCGCAGGGGAAGCTCCCAGAAGCGGTGGCGCAGCCGGGCCATCAGAGGGCGGCCAGCACGCCGCGCGCCTGTTCGCAATCGGCGTTCATCTGGGTAATCAGCGCGTCGAGGCTCTCGAATTTCGCTTCGGGGCGCAGATAGTCGATCAGCGCCACCGAGAGGTGTTCACCGTAGAGATCGCCCTTGAAGTCGAACAGGAAGCTTTCGAGGTTCGGCAGGTTTTCCCCGAACATCGGCCGCACGCCCATGCTCGCCGCCCCGCCATATGCGCCGGCATGGGGGCCGGTGAGCACATCGACCTTCACCACATAGACGCCGAATTTTGGCGGGTGCAGCCCGCTGATCGACATATTGGCTGTGGGAAAGCCAAGATCGCGGCCGCGCTGGTCGCCGCGGATCACCTTGCCGTCGATCCGGTGCCAGTGGCCGAGCATCCGCGCGGCATCGCGCGGGCGGCCCTCGGTCAGCGCCTGGCGGATGGCGGTGGAGCTGATTTCTTCGCCGGTGTCATGCATGAGCGGCGCGACGGTCACGCCGAAGCCAAGCTCCTCACCGAGCGCCTGCAACGTTTCGGGATTGCCCGCACGGCCCTTGCCGAAATGGAAATCCTCGCCGACGACCACGTGGCGCAGCCCGAGCCCGTCGACGATCACCCGCCCGGCAAACTCGTCGGGCGAGAGCGTTGAAAGCGTGTCGTTGAACGACAGCTCATAGAGCTTGTCGACGCCGAGCCAGTCCAGCCGGTGGGCCCGGGCCTCGGCGTTCATCAGCCGGAAGGGCGGGGCCTTGGGCGCGAAATACTGGCGCGGATGCGGCTCGAAGGTCATCACCCCGAGCGGGGCGCCAAGGCGCTCCGCCTCGGTCCGGGCGATGTCGATCACATATTGATGGCCGCGATGCACACCGTCGAAATTGCCGATGGCCGCCGACGCGCCCCGGTCCTGATCTTCGACGAATTGCCAGTCTCGAATAATCCGCATGACAAGCGAGTTAGCCCGGCCCCCGCCCGCGTGCAAGCCACAGTCGCGCCCGCCGGTGCGCTTTGCGTGCCGATGGCTAGTGCAGGCAAAGATACAGGCGTTCTATCACGTAGGAATACTGGCCGGTGGGAACGTTGCGAAAACTCGCAAACTCCGCTTTCTTTTTTGGGCCTTTGGCGCAAATGCGTGCCGCTTCTGCATCTGCCTTGTTCAGCGCCACCTGCTTGTCTTCCGCTGCCAAGAACTCGAACACGTTGCCGTTCAACTGAATGCTGACACTGTCGCCGTTGAACTGAGAAACGACCGGTTGAAGGTTGTCGACGGAGACACCGCACGACGCAAGAAGAACTGGCACGGCCAAAGCAGCCAAACGGGTACGCAACATGTTTTACTCCACACAAGGTTGTGCAATGAAAAGATCACTACAACATTAATAAATCAAGAATTTTCTGGGAATTCAGGCGCAACTCAATCGGCGCCTTCCGAACGAAGATTCGCCTTTAAGGAGAGCGATGCTGCTTTGCCGTGCCGGTGTGCGTTTCCAGCCAGTGCAGGAGCGGCTCAGCCTTGCCGCCGCTCGCCAGTCAGTCGAACTTGCCCGAGGGCGCCAGCACCGTGGCCTCGCCTTTCAGCACCAGCTTGTGGCCGACGAAGGCTTCGGTTTTCAGCTGCACCCGGCGTTTGGAATAGTCGATTTCCATCACCGTCACCTCGGCGCGCACCACGTCGCCGGGGCGCACGGGAGCGATGAATTTGAGGTTCTGGCCGAGATAGACGGTGCCGTGCCCGGGAAGCTGCTCGCCGATCACAGCCGAGATCAGCCCGGCGGTCAGCATACCGTGGGCGATACGGCCCTCGAAGATCGTGTCCTGCGCATAGGAATCATCGAGATGCACCGGGTTGCGGTCGGTCGAGACCTCGGCGAAGAGCTCGATGTCGCGGTCGGTGACTTCCTTGGTGAGATGGCGCGTCATACCGATTTCGAGATCTTCGATCACGATCGTGCCGCGAGGCAAATTGTCCAACATCCGCTCCTCCAGGTAATATTCTCACCAAGCCTGTGCCGGGTTGGCAAGAATATTACTTTGCAGGTGCAGAAAATCAAGCCCGCTCTTTGCGCTACCTCAGGAAGCCGCTGGCATAGGTCGGGGTGACCATTTCCCTTTGAATGAAGGCGTCGAGCGCGGCGGGGTCGGGCTGCTGCGACGTTTTGGTTTCATCCGCCGCAAGGCCGCCAGTGACGAAGAGGGAATCGATATCTTCGCCGAGCGCGCCCTGGATATCGGTGTGAATCCCGTCGCCCACGGCGAGGATGCGGCTGTTATCGGGGGCGATCCCCAGCGCCGCGAGCCGGGCGCGGGCGAGGTCGTAGATCGCCGGATGGGGCTTGCCGAAATAGAGGCTCTCGCCGCCCATTTCGGTGTAGATCCGGGCAATCTCGCCGGCGCACCATTCGCGCACCTCGCCCCGGTCGACCACGAGATCGGGGTTGGCGCAGAGCAGCTTCAGCCCCTTCTGCTTGGCGTAGAGCAGGTGCGGGCGCAGATCGGCGGGGTTGGCCAGCGGGTCGAACGGGCCGGTGCAGATGATGCCTTCGGCCTCGTCGAGCGGCACCCGGGTGATCTCAACCGGGTTTTCGATCAGTTGCATCGGCTCGAAGAACACCTCGTCATGAGGCTCGCCCATGAACCAGACTTTTTCACCCGCCGCACCGCGATACATTGCCGCCCGCGCCGCATCGCCGGACGAGGCGATATCGTCATAGCTGTCGCGCGGCAGGTCCATCCGGTCGAGCTGGGCCTGCACGGCACTGCGCTGGCGCGGCGCATTGGTGACGAGGATGACGGTGCCACCGCCGGCCCGGAACTTCTGCAGCGCCGCAACGGCGGCGGGAAAGGGGCGGATACCGTCATGCACGCAGCCCCAGAGATCGCACAGCAGCACGTCATAGGGCTGGGAAATCTCGGCAAGCGTTTCGACGATCCGGGTCATGGTGGCTCCTTTCGCCCCCTTGTGCCCGCGCGCCTGCAAAAAGGGAAGGGCGCGCGCGATTGCGACTTGGAATTCCGCTGCCGGAAACTCATATAGCAAAAAACGAATATAAAGATGGAGAGCTCCAGATGAGCAATTTCACCAAGCGGCAGGTTCTCGGCCTCAGCGCCCTTGCCCTCGTGGGCGTGGCCGGGATCGGCTATGCGATGACCGGCACCGGCGAGGCCGGGTTCGACCATCGGTTCATGACGGTGGACGAAATGCGTGCCACCGGCGGGCTGATCGTCGATATCCGCACCGCGCCGGAATGGTCGCAGACCGGGGTGATCGAGGGGGCGGAGCTCGTCACCTTCACCGATCCGGCGAGTTTTCTGGCGAAGGTCGGCCCGCAGCTCGCCGATGGGCGCGATCTGATCCTTGTCTGCCGTTCGGGCAACCGCACCTCGGCCGCCGCGCGGGCGCTGCAGGGCATGATCCCGAACCGCATCGTTTCGGTCGATGGCGGCATGAGCAAGGTGATCGCTTCGGGCTACCGGACCGTTTCGCCGAGCTGATCGGCGCTTTCGGGGTTGACCTGCGGCCCTGTGACGCGCTGGAATCCTTTGGAACAAGGACTGAGGTTACATATTTAGATTATTGAATGCGTAGACCATTCCCCGGACCCGGGGACGCAAAGGAGAAACGGCGATGTTCGGTTTTGGCGCGGCCCCGCAGATCGAGGGCTTTGAGCACAAGGTGATGAGTGTTGACGAGATGAACGCCTCCGGCGCGCTGATCGTCGATATCCGCACGCCGCCGGAATGGTATCAGACCGGCGTGATCGAGGGGGCAAAGCTCGTCACCTTCCAGGATCCGCAGACTTTTCTGGCCGAGATCAAGGACGAGATTGCAGACGGGCGCGACGTGGTGCTGGTCTGCCGCTCGGGCAGCCGCACGCAGGCGGCGGGCATGTATCTGGCGCAGATGATCGAGAACAAGGTGATCTCGGCCGCTGGCGGGATGATCGAGATCGTCGCCCGGCAGGGCTACCAGCCGGTCGCCCCGGCGGCGTAATCGCCCCCACAGAGCAACAGCGCGCCCCGCCCGAACCGGCGGGGCGTTTCATTTCCGGCGCGCGGAGTCCTGCGCGGCATCGTCACCTTATGGCCGGAAACCGCCCAAATGCCCCCTGCGACATTCCTGCGCGTGCAGTATCGGTAATTGCTGAATAACTGCCGGCCCGTTACCGAAAGCCCCGCGACCGACCGCGGGGCTGAAACAACGAGAGGCAGATCAATGACGCTCGCAAAATCCTTCGCCCTCCTTCTGGCCGGCACAGTCGCCACCCCGCTCCTCGCAGCCCATAACAACCCGTGGATGAGTACCGAAGATACCGTTCTGATGCAGTATCACGATGAGAACCTCGCTCAGAGCGAGGGCACGCCCGGCGAGGATGAAATGCTCGGGGTGATGGTCCGCGACGCCTACGGCAAGCTGGTGCTCGATGCCGGTCGGGATGACGGGCTTGGGTTGGCGCAAGGTTACTCCGGCGGCGGTGCGCAGGGTGGTGGCAGCGGCGGCCAGGACGGCGCCCGGGCCCGCCGCTGATCGCCGGGCAATAGAAAACCCCCGCAGACGATCCTGCGGGGGTTTGTTCAGCCAGAGTTGCGGCAGATCAGAGTTTGAGGTTCGGGATGATCTGCTTTTTGCGGCTCACAACGCCGGGCAGCACCACCGTATCGCCCTCGACGGTGGCGGCGAAGCTCTTTTCGGCCACCGTTTTCACCAGCGCGTTCGGCACCAGCAAGGTGGCTTCCTCGTTGAGGATATCGACGACGAAAAGCAGCACCTGATCGACGCCATCTTCCTCGGCCACGGTCTTCATCGTTTCCATCAGGCTCGCCTTGCGGTCGAGCGGGATA
The DNA here is from genome assembly GCF_027923545.1 of Sinisalibacter aestuarii. Classification (GTDB taxonomy): domain Bacteria; phylum Pseudomonadota; class Alphaproteobacteria; order Rhodobacterales; family Rhodobacteraceae; genus Sinisalibacter; species Sinisalibacter aestuarii. The sequence goes on from NZ_BROH01000001.1 coordinate 863,498, forward strand.
TCCGGCGCGGTGGTTTCCAGCACCGAAACGCGGAACTTCGTGCCCTCGATGGCGTATTCCTTCGAATCCATCCGCAACAACTCGGCATCGGAGAAGGCCGAGACATCGGATTTCGCGGCGAACATCTCGGCGGCATAGTCCGGGATCGAAATGCCCAGTTCATGGGCGAGGTCTTCGGCCACTTCGCGATCGCGCGGTGTGGTGGTGGGCGAGCGGAATTCCAGCGTGTCTGAAAGGATGCAGGACAGCGCCAGCGCGCGGATTTCGTCGGTCATCCTGGCGGTATCGTCGCCCATCAGGTCATACATGATGGTCGCCGTGCAGGCGACAGGGCGGATGGTGATGTCGATCGGCCCCTTGGTTTCAAGCCCGCCGGCAAGCTTGTGGTGGTCGATGATCTGGCGCAGATCGGCGGCGTTGATGCCGGCCGGCAGCTCGGCGGGGTTGTTGGTGTCGACCACGACGCAGGGCTGATCGGCGTCCACATCCGCGATGATGCGCGGCTTGGCCACGTCCCAGCGCTGGAGCACGAAGGCGGCCTCGGTGTTGGGTTCGCCCAGCAGCACCGCCTCGGCGGGGGTGCCTTTCACCTCGGAAAGATACCAGGCCCAGATCAGCGGCGAGCCGGTCGAGTCGGTGTCGGGCGATTTGTGGCCGAAAACGAGGGTGGTCATGGTCGCGGTTCCATTCGTGATTGGGAGTTCGCGGGCCTTATAAGATAGGGGCGGGGGCTTGTCACGCGGCTCTTCGCAGCTGCGGCATTTGCGGCGGGGCGGGGTGATGGCGAGGCTGTCTGCGGCGCGGGGATCTGTTGCCGAACGTCTCCAGAAATCCGGATTTCTGGAGTCTTTGTGGCCAGTGAAATCGCATAATATCAATGTGTTGCCTGTTTCTCTGCGTTAACCCCGCGTTCATCTTTCTTGCCGGGCCAGCTCTCCGCCGCGCTTCCCCTGCCGCGCCCAACCGCCTACAAGGCGCCATGACCCGGCCCCGCGAAACCGATCTCTACGCACCCGTGAAGGCGCATCTCGAAGCCGCCGGCTACGAGGTGAAGGCCGAGGTGGGTCCGGCGGACGTGGTCGGCGTGGCCGGGGACGCGCTGGTGGTGGTGGAGCTGAAGGCCGGCTTTTCGCTCACCCTGTTGCAGCAGGCCGTTGCGCGCCAGAAGCTGACCGACAGTGTCTATGTCGCCGTGCCGCGCTGGCTGGGGCGGGCCGGGTGGAAGGCGTTCAAGGGCAATGTCGATTTGTGCAGGCGGCTGGGGCTGGGCGTGCTCTCGGTGCGGCTGGACGACGGGTTTGTCCAGGTCCATGCCGATCCGGCGCCGTTCCGCCCGCGCAAGTCGCCCGCCCGTAAGGCGCGGTTGCTTGGCGAGTTCGCCCGGCGCACGGGCGACCCCAATACCGGCGGCACCAATGGCAAGATCGTCACCGCTTACCGGCAGGATGCCGAACGCATCGCCGCCTTCCTCGCCGCCAACGGCCCGAGCAAGGGGGCGGTGGTGGCGAAGGAGACCGGTGTGCGGCTTGCCACACGGATGATGGCCGACAACCATTACGGCTGGTTCGAGCGGGTGGCGAAAGGTGTCTACCAGCTAGCCGAGCCGGGGCGTGCGAAGGCCGGGGATTGACGGCAGATCGCGTGTGACGTTACTGTCAGGGACCAGACAGGAGTGCAGACGATGATCAAGCTGGGCATGCCTTCCCGCCGTATCCGCTGACGCCACGCGCGTCGGCCCTGCAATTCTTTCCCGGAGTATCCTGATGATGGACCAGCACGGCTGACCGGCCCACCGGCGCATTGCGCCCGTTTCCATTGATCACGGAGGTCATCCATGACCCGCAAAACCAAGAAGCCCGCCCCGGCGGGCAAAGGCGGCGTGCCGAAATCCACGCCGAAACCCTCGCGCACGCCCGCGCATCTGCCGGGCCAGCCTGGCAAGGGGGGCTTTGACAAATCCGTCAAACACATCCCGCTGCCCGGCAAATCCCGGGGGCGCTGAAAGAAGGGGGCGCGGCCGCGGTCGCGCCCCTGACAATCGTGTTGTAAAAACCGACAATTTTGATCAGGATCAAGTCCGCCCCACCCTGAGCGCGCTAGGGGAGGGGAAAACGGAGACGTATCATGAAGCCCTTCACATTGGCTGCCTGCCTGATCGGCCTCGCCGCCCCGGCGCCGGGCGAGGGGTTCGACACGATGGAAGCGCTGGGCGAGGCGCTGTTTAACGATGCGGCCCTCTCGGCCAACCGCACCCAGTCCTGCGCCACCTGCCACAACCCCGATTTCGCCTTCACCGACCCGCGCGAGACCGACGCGGGCCTTGCCGTGTCGCTCGGTGACGATGGCGCCAGCCTGGGCGACCGTAACGCCCCGACAGCCGCCTATGCGATGTTCTCGCCCCGCTTCGAACAGCTCGATCCGGGTATCTACCGCGGTGGTCAGTTCCTCGACGGACGCGAACCCGATCTCGAAGGCCAGGCAGGCGGCCCGCCGCTGAACCCGATCGAGATGGGGATGCCGGACAAGGCCAGCGTGGTGGCGCGGCTGCGCGAGAACCCCGATTATATCGACGCCTTCGCCACGCTGTTCGGCCGCGATGTGTGGAACGAGACCGACGCGGCATACCGGGCGATGACCGAAGCGATTGCCGCCTTCGAGCGCACCGAGGTTTTCGCGCCTTTCGACAGCAAGTATGACCGGTTTCTGCGTGGTGAGGTGGCGCTGACGCAGGAGGAAGAGCTTGGGCGGCTCCTGTTCTTTTCGCAGCAATTCACCAATTGCAATCTTTGCCACCAGTTGCGGACCTCGCCGGTGGCCGCGGACGAGACCTTTTCCAACTACGAATACCACAATATCGGCGTGCCGGAGAACCGCGCCGTCCGCTCGATGACCGGCGTGACCGGGATCGACCACGGGCTTCTCGCCAATCCGGAGGTGGACGATCCGGCCACCGACGGCAAATTCAAGGTGCCCACCCTGCGCAACGTGGCGGTGACCGGCCCCTATATGCATAACGGCGTGTTCGGCGATCTGCGCACGGTGGTGCTGTTCTATAATATGTACAACACCAAGACCCCCGAAATGCTGATCAACCCCGAAACCGGCGCGCCCTTCGCGCCGCCGGAAGTGCCCGACACCTTGTCGATGGAAGAACTCACCCACGGGCCGGCGCTGGACGACAAGCGGATCGACGCACTGGTCGCCTTCATGAAAACCCTTACCGACGCGCGGTATGAGTATCTTCTGGAGTAGCGGGTTCCGGACAATCCTGCTCTCGCTGCCGGGGCTGGCATTGTCGGCGTCAGGAGCGGCGGCCCTGGCAATGGGCTCGAGGAGACGGTCCCGGCATCGTCGAACGCTATCGACGAGGGAGATCCCACCCCTCCGCGGCTCCGGTCATGCCTTTCTTTCTCCGCGCTGGCGGCAACATCCGGGTTCACTGCAACACCGGGTGTCAACGCACGGGTCAAATGGCGACAAAAATCCTCTCCCGTGCTGTTGACAGCCCCGCGCCCGCTCCCTAGCTATGCGCCGTTAGCACTCGCCCCCGGTGAGTGCCAAGACCTGAACAACAGAGTTGAGGAGCCTCTGAAATGGCATTTACTCCCCTGCATGACCGCGTGCTCGTGCGCCGCGTTGAAGGCGAAGAAAAGACCGCTGGCGGTCTGATCATCCCTGACAGCGCCAAGGAAAAACCCGCCGAGGGCATCATCGTGGCCGTGGGCGCGGGCGCCCGTGACGAAGATGGCGACCGCATCCCGCTGGATGTGAAAGAGGGCGACAAGGTTCTCTTCGGCAAGTGGTCGGGCACCGAGGTGACCGTCGACGGCACCGAAATGCTGATCATGAAGGAATCCGACATCATGGGCATCATCGCCTGATCGTCGGACCGCAATCGAAACAGATTTGAACAGGAGCTAGAAACATGGCCAAGGACGTCAAGTTCGGCAACGACGCCCGCACCAAGATGCTCAAAGGTGTGAACATTCTCGCGGATGCGGTGAAAGTCACCCTCGGCCCGAAAGGCCGCAACGTGGTGCTCGACAAATCCTTCGGCGCCCCGCGCATCACCAAAGACGGTGTGTCGGTCGCCAAGGAAATCGAACTGGAAGACAAGTTCGAGAACATGGGCGCGCAGATGGTGAAGGAAGTCGCCTCGCGCACCAATGACGAGGCCGGCGACGGTACCACCACCGCCACCGTGCTCGCCCAGGCGATCGTGACCGAGGGCATGAAGGCGGTTGCCGCCGGCATGAACCCGATGGACCTCAAGCGCGGCATCGACCTCGCCACGCAGAACGTGGTTCAGGCGATCAAGGACGCCGCCCGCGAAGTGAAAGACAGCCACGAAGTCGCCCAGGTCGGCACGATCTCGGCCAACGGCGAAGAAAACATCGGCCGCTTCATCGCCGACGCGATGCAGAAGGTTGGCAACGAGGGTGTGATCACCGTCGAAGAGAACAAGGGCATGGAGACCGAAGTTGAGGTCGTCGAAGGCATGCAGTTCGACCGTGGCTACCTCTCGCCCTATTTCGTGACCAACCCCGACAAGATGCTCGCCGAGCTCGACGATTGCTACATCCTGCTGCACGAGAAAAAACTCTCGTCGCTGCAGCCGATGGTGCCGCTGCTTGAGCAGGTCATCCAGTCGCAGAAGCCGCTCCTCATCATCGCGGAAGACGTGGAAGGCGAAGCGCTGGCCACCCTCGTGGTCAACAAGCTGCGTGGCGGCCTGAAGATCGCCGCCGTGAAGGCGCCGGGCTTCGGCGATCGCCGCAAGGCCATGCTGCAGGACATCGCGATCCTGACCGGCGGCCAGGTGATCTCGGAAGATCTGGGCATGAAGCTCGAAAATGTCACCATGGACATGCTCGGCACCGCCAAGACGATCACGATCTCGAAAGAAGAGACCACCATCGTCGACGGCGCCGGTGAGAAGGCCGAGATCGAAGCCCGTGTGGCCCAGATCCGCACCCAGATCGAGGAAACCACCTCCGATTACGACCGTGAGAAGCTGCAGGAGCGTGTTGCGAAACTCGCCGGCGGCGTGGCCGTGATCCGCGTGGGCGGCATGACCGAGGTCGAGGTGAAAGAGCGCAAGGACCGCGTCGACGACGCGCTGAACGCCACCCGTGCCGCCGTTCAGGAAGGCATCGTGGTTGGTGGCGGCGTCTCGCTGGTGCAGGCCGCCAAGGGGCTCGACGGGCTCGAAGGCGCCAATGCCGATCAGAACGCCGGTATCGCCATCGTGCGCCGCGCGCTCGAATCGCCGCTGCGCCAGATTGCCGAGAATGCCGGTGTCGACGGCGCCGTGGTTGCGGGCAAGATCCGCGAGTCGGACGATCTGACCTTCGGCTTCAACGCTCAGACGGAAGAATATGGTGACATGTTCGCCTTCGGCGTGATCGACCCGGCCAAAGTGACCCGCACCGCGCTGGAAGACGCGGCCTCGGTCGCCGGTCTGCTCATCACCACCGAAGCGATGGTTGCCGAGCAGCCCGCCAAGGAAGGCGCCGGCGGCGCCCCCAGCATGGCCGACATGGGCGGCATGGGCATGATGTAAGACCTTTTCCGGCTTTGTCCGGAAAGGCTCTTCGCCAATCGAACCACGGAAAGGGCCGCCTCGCGCGGCCCTTTTTCATTGCCGGTGCGGCAGCCATGCGCGGGCGAGGCAGCGGCCCGGGCGGCTGTGGCCGCGCGCAGGGCCGGTCTGGCACCGATGACGTGGCGGCATTTTGCCAAGCCGTCTTAAAAACCAGCGGAAAAGATCCTATGTAAAGCTACGTAACATTTGCTTCGGGGGACATTCCTATGCGACGCATACTTCTTCCAATTCTTCTGATCGTGCTGGCCGCGCCCGCACTGGCGCAGGATGCGGCCGACTGGCGCTTTGGCGGCGATGCCTATCTCGCCGGGCGCAACGTGACCCTTGCGGGCGACGCGGTGCAGGATTTGTTCATCGCGGGCGACAAGGTGACCGCCCGCGCCGATATCGAGGGCACGGCCCATATGGCCGGGCGCTATGTGACGCTCGAAAGCCGCGTTGGCCAGAACTTCTACGGTGTCGGCATGGCGGTCGAGGTTGATGGCACCGTGGCTGGCAACGTTACTGCAGCGGGCGACAGCGTGATCGTGAGCGAGCCGGTGTCGGGCAACCTGCGCGCCACCGGCTCCAGCGTTGACATCACCGCGCCGGTTGCCGGCAATGCCATTCTCGGCGGTGAACATGTCACGCTTGATGCAACTGTCGGCGGCGATCTCGCGCTGGCAGCGGCCAATGTCGACTGGGGCGATGGCGCCCGTGTTGCGGGCGAGGTGCATATCTATGCCGACGATCCGTCGTCCATCGAGGTGCCCAGCAGCGTGGCGGGCAGCGACCGGGTGATCCTGCACGAGATGGGCGAATGGGACGATGTGGACGGCATGCCATCGGTGGATCGCCCGGGCTTCTTCCAGCGCCTGACGGGCTGGCTGGGCGGTGTGCTCGTCGTCGGCGTGCTGGGCACGATCTTTGCCGCCGTGGCGCCGGGCTACCTCGCGGGCCTGCGGGAACGGGCGCTGTCGCGGCCGCTGCGCACCGGCGCGGTCGGCTTTGTCGGCCTCTCGGCGCTGGTCGGCTCGGTGGTGTTCCTGGCGATGACCGGGATCGGCATCGTGCTGGTGCCGGTGTCGATCATCGCGGCGGTGCTGCTTGGCATACTCGGCTATGTGATCGGCGCCTATGCGATCGGCGTCTGGGCGTTCGGCATGGCGGGGCGCGGTATGCCGGACAGCACCGGCGACCGGGCCATCGCGGCCTTTGCCGGCGCTGCCATCGGCGCGCTGATCGGGCTGATCCCGTGGCTCGGCTGGCTGGCCGTCATGGCGATCTTCCTCGTCGGCGCCGGGGCGCTCGTCGCCCGGATCATGAAACTGGGCGTGGCTGACATGGCCTGACGCAACGGAGCAGCTGGGGGTGCCGGGCTCTGGCCCGGTGCCCCTCGCATCCCGTGTATTCCCACCGTATCTTATTCCCATGACACGTTTCGCCGCGCTCCTGATGTGTACCCTCCTGACCCCTCTTGCCGTCTCGGCACAGGGCACGGGAGGCGACGACCCGGCTGCGCCGGGGCAGGATTGCGTGATCCTGCTCCATGGGCTTTCGCGGTCGCCCACCTCGATGCTGGTGCTGGAGGAGGCGCTCATCCAGCTCGGCTATCATGTGGTAAACGATGGCTACCCCTCCAACGAGGCGAGTGTTGAGGAACTGGTGCAGCTTGCGATTCCGCCGGCGGTGGAAAAATGCGGCGCGGAGCGCACCCATTTCGTCACCCATTCGATGGGGGGCATTCTGGTCCGCGTCTGGCTGAAGGATTTCCGCCCGATCAATATGGGCCGGGTGGTGATGCTCGCGCCGCCCAACCATGGCTCCGAACTGGTCGATGCCTTCCGCGATTACAAGCTTGGCGATTTCGAGCCGTTCGAATGGCTGAACGGCCCCGCCGGGCTGGAACTGGGCACGGAGCCGGGGTCGGTGCCGAACAATGCTGGCCTTCCCGCCTATGAGCTTGGCGTGATCGCCGGCAACCAGTCGATGAACCCGATCTTCTCGCGCCTCATCGAAGGCGAGGACGATGGCAAGGTCTCGGTCGAGAGCACCAAGATCGCGGGCATGGCCGACCACATCGTTCTGCCGGTGACGCATACCTTCACCATGGTGAGCCCGTTCGTGATTGCCGAAGTGGTCGAATTTCTCGAAACCGGCAGGTTCGATCATGAACTGACCTATGGCGACGTGCTCGACCGGGTGCGCGAGGAGGCGGGCTACGATTGAGATGCCCGTGCCGGCGCGGCTGGGGCCGTTGCGTATCGGAGGACATGCGCCGGAGCATTCACGGCCATCTGGAGATAGAATGGGCATGGGCAAGGGGGGCAGACTCCCCCGGTGGGCCTGGTCAACACCTCCAGAACTCTAGAGTCCTAGAATCCTGGCGCCAGGCTATGTAAAAATTCCTTTGCATTAAAATATCTTAAGTCTCTATCCGCGTTAAGATTTCCGCTATCTTCTAAAAGATCCTGACGGCGGGGGCCGGTGCGGCGGCCGACCGGCACCAAAGATGGCGGATCAGCCCTTTGCCGGGCCCGTGATCCGGTTGACATGCCCCATCTTGCGGCCCGGTTTCACATCGGCCTTGCCGTAGAGATGCAGCGCGTTGGCCGGATCGGCGGCCAGCGCGGGCAGGCGGGCCATATCTTCACCGATCAGGTTTTCCATCACCACGTCGCTGTGCCGGCTGCCATCCCCCAGCGGCCATCCCGCCACCGCGCGGATATGCTGCTCGAACTGGTCGATCACGCAGCCATTCTGCGTCCAGTGCCCCGAATTATGCACCCGGGGTGCGATCTCGTTGACGATCAGCCCGTCCTGTTTGACGAAGAATTCGATCCCCATCACGCCGACATAGTCGAGCGCCCCGAGGATCTTGCGCGCCGCCTCGATGGCCTGCCGGTGCTGCGGCGCCGAAAGTGCGGCGGGCACGGTGGTGGTGGCGAGAATGCCATCCTTGTGCACGTTCTGGCCCGGATCGAAGCAGACCACCTCACCATCCAGCCCGCGCGCGGCGATCACGCTGACCTCGAAGGTGAAATCGACGAAGCCTTCAAGGATCGACGGCGCGCTGTTCATCGCATCGAGCGCGGCCCGTGCGTCGCCCGCCGCGCCGATCCGGGCCTGCCCTTTGCCGTCATAGCCAAGGCGGCGGGTCTTCAGGATCGCGGGCGTGCCGGTGCTCTCCATCGCGGCGGCGAGATCGCTCGCGCCGTTGACCTCGGCAAAGGGCGCGACCTGCAGGCCAAGCCCTTCAAGAAAGGTCTTTTCCACCAGCCGGTCCTGGCTGAAATGCAGCGCTTCGCGGTTGGGCCGCACCGGGCGCAGGCTTTCGAGCAGGTCGAGCGCGGCGGTGGGGATGTTCTCGAATTCGTAGGTGATGACATCGACGCTGGTGGCAAAGGCGCGCAGCGCGTCTTCATCGTCATAGTCCGCCGTGGTCACCCGGTCGGCCACCTGGCCCGCCGGGGGATGTGCGCCCGGCTCGAAAATATGGGTTTTCAGCCCCAGCCGCGAGGCCGCCACCGAGAGCATCCGGCCGAGCTGGCCGCCGCCGAGAATGCCGATGGTGGCGCCGGGCGCGAGGGGGGCGCTACTCATCTTGCGGCGCGTCCGGGATCGAGGCGGAGAGAGCGGCGCGCCAGGCGTCGAGCCGTTCGGCCAGATCCGGGTCCGACAGCGCGAGAATGCCCGCTGCCATCAGCCCGGCATTGGCGGCGCCCGCAGCCCCGATCGCCATCGTGGCGACGGGGTAGCCCTTGGGCATCTGGACGATGGAATAGAGGCTGTCGACGCCCGAGAGCGCCTTGGTCTGCACCGGCACGCCGATCACCGGCACCCGGGTTTTCGAGGCCATCATGCCGGGCAGATGCGCGGCTCCGCCGGCACCCGCGATGATCACCTGCAGCCCGCGCCCGGCGGCAGCCTTGCCATAATCCCACAGCCGGTCCGGCGTGCGATGCGCCGAGACGATCTTCGCCTCATAGGCCACGCCAAGCTCGTCGAGAATATTCGCCGCTTCCTTCATGGTCGGCCAGTCCGACTGGCTGCCCATGATGATGCCCACTTTCACGTCTGCCATAACCGCCTCATCTGCAGGAATGGGCCTTCTACGCGCAAACCGGCGCTCAGGCAATGATATCGGGGGTGAGCGTGTCTTCGATCCGCGCGATCTTGTCCTTGAGCTGAAGTTTCTGTTTTTTCAGCCGGGTGATCGTAAGCTGGTCGGACACGGCGCGCTCTTCCAGCGCCTGGATCGCGGCGTCGAGGTCGCGGTGTTCCTGGCGCAGCACTTCAAGCTCCACCCGAAGCACATCTTCCTGATCCATTTCACGCGCTTTGGCCATTTGATCCGAGTCGGTTTTTTCTGTCTGCGGAAGAACTTACGCCTTCTGCGCCGGATTCCAAAGGGAATTGCGGCCTCTTGCGGGGCGCGGTCGCGCTCCCCATATTTCTGTCAGCCGGGTCGCCGAGACCGGGACCGGGCAGACAGGTCGCTTGTGCAAAGGACGTGTAGATGAGCAAACTGACGCTGGGCACCCACCCGTTTCTTCTGGGCTTCGACCAGATCGAGCGGATGCTGGAACAGGCCGAGAAATCGGGCGCCGACGGGTACCCGCCCTTCAACATCGAACAGGTAAGCGAACGCGCCTACCGGATCACCCTCGCGGTGGCCGGGTTCTCTGACGACGATCTGTCGATCACCGTGGAAGACCGCAAACTGGTGGTGCGGGGCCGGTCCCCGAAGAAGGACGAAGCCAGGGTGTTCCTGCATCGTGGCATCGCCGCCCGCCAGTTCATGAAAAGCTTCGTGCTGGCCGATGGCGTGGATGTGTCCGGGGCCACCACCGAAAACGGGCTTCTGCATATTGATCTGGAGCGGGCCGAGCCGGAAAAGCTCGTGCAGACGATCCAGATCCGCAAGGGGTGAGCCAATCGCCCCGGCGCGTTCCAAGTGAGGAAGGAGAGCGTTATGGATGTGAAGTTTAATGGTCTGCCCGACAGCGACGACCGGATCGTCTATATCCGTGAGGTCGATGTGGCCGATCTGCCGGAAGAGGTGCGCCGTGAGGTTGGCGGGCTGAAGAAGCTCTATGCCGTGCATTCCGCCGAAGGCGAGCGGCTGGCGCTGGTGCGCGACCGGCACATGGCCTTCGTGCTCGCCCGGCAGAACGATCTCGCCCCGGTTGCGGTGCATTAGATCTCCGGCCAGATCCCGAATTTCCGATGAATAAGCGCGGCGGCGGCAGCAGCGTCACGCGGTCGGCCCCTTGTGCGAGCAGCGCCTCCACCACCTGAGGCACCTGCCCGAAACGTGGCGGGATCGTGGTAAGCGAGATGACGAGCAAGGTGGCCGCCGGCGGATCGGAGCACGCGCCGGCCCCTTCATCCTTGCAAAAATACTCAAATCTCCCGCATGCGCCAATCGGGCGCCGGGCCGGGCAGGGTGAAACGAAAAGGCCGGGGATCATCCCCGGCCTTGTCGTTTTCGGCACTCGCAGAACATGTTACCCGGCGATCAGCCCCATGGATTCCAGTTTCAGGATCACCTGATGGGCGGCGTTGTCTACGTCCACCCCCTCGGTCTGAACCCGCAGCTCGGGGTTTTCCGGCGTCTCGTAGGGGTCGGAGATACCGGTGAATTCCTTGATCTTGCCTTCACGGGCCAGCTTGTAGAGGCCCTTGCGGTCGCGCCGCTCGCATTCCTCGATCGAGGTCGCCACGTGCACTTCGACGAAGGCGCCGTATTGCTCGATATCCTCGCGCACCGCGCGGCGCGTGGCCGTATAGGGCGCGATCGGGGCGCAGAGGGCGATGCCGCCGTTCTTGGTGATCTCGCTGGCCACATAACCGATCCGGCGGATGTTCAGATCGCGGTGCTCTTTCGAGAAGCCCAGCTCGGACGACAGGTTCTTGCGCACGATATCGCCGTCGAGCAGCGTCACAGGGCGGCCGCCCATTTCCATCAGCTTGACCTGCAGCGCGTTGGCGATGGTCGATTTGCCCGAACCGGAGAAGCCGGTGAAGAACACGGTAAAGCCCTGTTTGGCGCGCGGCGGCCGCGTGCGGCGCAGCTCCTGCACCACTTCGGGGAAGGAGAACCATTCGGGGATTTCCAGCCCCTCCGCCAGACGGCGGCGCAGCTCGGTGCCCGAGATGTTGAGCACGGTCACGCCCTCTTCGATCTCGTCGGCGGGCTCGTATTGGGCACGCTCCTGCACATAGACCATGTGCTTGAAGTCGACCATTTCGACGCCGATTTCGCTCTCGTATTCGCGGAACAGATCCTGCGCCTCATAGGGGCCATAGAAGTCTTCGCCCGCCGAGTTCTTGCCGGGGCCGGCATGATCGCGCCCGACGATGAAATGCGTCACGCCGTGATTCTTGCGGATCAGCCCGTGCCAGACTGCTTCGCGCGGGCCGCCCATGCGCATCGCCAGCGGCAGCAGGCTCATCGTGGTGGTCGATTGCGGGTATTTGTCGAGCACCGCCTCATAGCAGCGCACGCGGGTGAAGTGATCCACGTCGCCCGGCTTGGTCATCCCGACCACCGGGTGGATCAGCAGGTTGGCCTGCGCCTCCTTGGCGGCGCGGAAGGTCAGCTCCTGGTGGGCGCGGTGCAGCGGGTTGCGGGTCTGAAAGGCGACAATCCGGCGCCAGCCGAGCTTGCGGAAATAGGCGCGCAGCTCGTTCGGCGTGTCGCGCCGGGCGCGGAAATCGTAATGGGTGGGCGGCTGGATGCCCACGATCGGCCCGCCGAGATAGACCGGGCCGGCGGTGTTGTGCAGGTAGTTCACCGCCGGATGGGCGATGTCATCGGCGCCAAACACCTTCTCGGCCTCGCGCGCCTTGTTCGGCACCCAGTTGTCGGTGACGGTCATGGTGGCGAGGATCACGCCTTCCTGGTCGCGCAGGGCGATATCCTGCCCCTCTTCGAGCTTGGCGGCGAAGTCTTCCGACACGTCGAGCGTGATCGGCATCGGCCAGAGGCTGCCATCGGCGAGGCGCATGTTTTCGACGACGCCGTCATAATCCTCTTCGGTCAGGAACCCTTTGAGCGGGTTGAACCCGCCGTTCATCAGCAGTTCGAGATCGTTGATCTGGCGCGGGGTCAGATCCCAGCTCACGAGGTCGGCGGCTTCGACCTTCAGCTTCTGGGCGCTCTCGTAGGAGACGTAGAGTTCGGGAATGGGGGTGAGGTTACTCTGCACGATCTTGGTCCTATGCTTGAGGGGAACGAGTCCACTGGTGGTGCCGGTCAGTTCGGCGTGCAATGCGTCATATTCGGCGAATTTGCGGGCGAGGAACCGGTCGGTGAGGCGCACTTTTTCCGCCGCGCCGCGCGAGGTCAGCGCATAGGCGAAGCGGCTCCGCCGGTCGGGCCCGGCCCGGTCGCTGATCCTGACGAGTCCGGCATCGGTCACCGCCCGAAGCTGGGCGTTGAGGCGACCGAGCGAAATGCCGAGCGCCTGCGCCGTCGCGCGCTGCGATGCGTCCGGCGCCTGTTCGAGCTGGCGCAGGAGGCGGAAGAGCAGGTCTTCCTCGGAGGGGTTTGGTGTGGTGGCGGTTGCGGGCATCGGTGGGTCAAAGTGTGTTCACGGGTGAACATATCTCAGAAACGGAAGGACTTTGGAAGGAGGAAATCCGGAGAAATGCGTCCTGTTTCAAATTGTGACTCTCGTGCAACGCGGCAGGTGGAGCGGGCCGTCAAGCGGGATACGGCGCATATGTGCTCCGAGCCCCGACCACACGGGAAAGCAACGTGCTCGGGCGCCGAATTGAAGTGGATTTGCGCAAGGTCAATGCCGGCGGCGCCCGATGTGGTAGATACTTTATTTCTGAGCGGTTCAAGCACCAGAGCGCGCCGCGCTTGCGGTGCCGGAAGCCGGTGCAGGCGATGGATCGACTCGACCGGCCTTGTTTGCCGTGCGCCGCAGCAAACTGGGTTCGTTTTTGTGCGTTCCGTCATAGAGAAGGCCAGTGGACGAATTTGTTCATATGAACAGCGGAAGAGATAAACCCGACCTGATTGCCGCTCTGCGATCCAGCGAGGGATCTGTGCGCCTGAAGGCTGCGCTCATCGCTGGTGTCCATCCGGATTTGGATCTTCTTGACGAACTGCTGGATCGTTGCGCCGTTGAGCCTGACTTTCATGTCAGGGAGCAGCTCACTTGGAGTTTGCTCCGGTATCCGAAGGATATCGTTGTCCCGAGACTATGTGCCGAAGTCTCATCCGCCAACGCGCAGGCCAGGTCGCAAGCCTTGCACACGCTGTCCAAAATCAAGGACAAGAACGCCTGGCCGGTGATCACCGCACCTTTGCTGCGCGATCCCAACGATGAGGTCGCTAAAGCTGCGTGGCGTGCTGCGGTATCCATGGTCCCGCCGGGAAAAGAAAAGTCACTGGCGGAGGATTTGGGTTCACAGCTCGGCCGCGGCGGTCGAGATGTGCAGCTGAGCTTGAGCCGTGCCCTGATCGCGCTGGGCGAGGATGCGGCAGGCCCGATCCTTCGCAAGGCCGTGTCGAGCGATGACCACGACGTGCAACTACATGCGCGGGCCACTGAAAAGATACTCTACGATCGCAATGTCGATTTTCAGTATGCGATTGATCAGGTCAAAGTCGTGCTCGCGCCTCGCACCAGGGACTGATCTGCGGTCACACCAAACGTTCGCGTTGGAATGGTCCTTGTCGCCTCAATCCGGGCTGCGAGCGCCCGGTTCGAACGCGGCCATGCTGGCCTTGCCAGGGATAAACGCCGCCCGGGATTTCTTGCCGAGCGGCGTTTGTCCTATCCCGCGTGTGGCTCAGTTATCCTGCGCGGCGAGCCAGTGTTCGGCGTCGAGCGCGGCCATGCAGCCCATGCCGGCGGAGGTGACGGCCTGGCGGTAGACATGGTCGGTCAGGTCGCCGGCGGCGAAAACGCCCTCGATATTGGTGCGGGTCGAACCCGGCTCTACCTTCACATAGCCGCCGTTATGCAGCTCAAGCTGATCTTTCACCAGTTCCGAGGCCGGCGCGTGACCGATGGCGACAAACACGCCGTCGGCGGTGATCTCGGTGATCTCGCCGGTTTTCACGTTCCTGGCTTTCACGCCGGTTACGCCCATCGGCATGTCGGTGCCGACAACCTCGTCGAGCACGTTGTCCCACAGCACTTCGATCTTCGGGTTCTTCATCAGCCGGTCGATCAGGATCTTCTCGGCGCGAAACTCGTCGCGACGGTGAATCACCGTCACCTTCGAGCCGAAATTGGTGAGGAACAGCGCCTCTTCCACGGCGGTGTTGCCGCCGCCGATCACCACGATCGGCTTGTCACGGTAGAAGAACCCGTCGCAGGTGGCGCAGGCGGAAACGCCGAAGCCCTTGAACTTGTCTTCGCTCGGCAGGCCCAGCCACTTGGCGCGCGCGCCGGTGGCGAGGATCACCGCGTCAGCCGTATAGGTGTTGCCCGAGTCGCCCTTGGCGGTGAAGGGGCGGTTTTGCAGGTCGAGCTCGGTGATGATGTCCTGGATCACCTCTGTGCCCATGGCTTCGGCATGGGCCTGCATGTTGACCATCAGTTCGGGGCCCTGGATCTCGGTGAAGCCGGGGTAGTTTTCCACCTCAGTGGTGGTGGTGAGCTGGCCGCCCGGTTCCATCCCCTGCACGAGAATGGGATTGAGCATGGCGCGCGCGGCGTAGACGCCCGCCGTGTAGCCCGCCGGGCCGGAGCCGATGATGAGAACCTTGGTGTGACGTGTTTCGGACATGGGGATACCCTTCGAAATACTTGAGTTGGACCCGATATAATCTGCCCGTTCCCTGCCCGAAACCCCTTGCGACATGCTGTCAATTCGAGCATCGGATAAAAACCGGGTGCGACATGATCTTGCGTAAAGGCGAAACAATATTGCGCATCCCTGCGCGCGCCAGTAGTGTTCGCGCAACTTCGCGAGGATGTTCCATGCCCCATAGTAAGCTTGATCCGATTGACCGCATGATCCTTGCGGAATTGCAGGCCGATGGCCGGATGACCAATGTCGAACTCGCCAAGCGGGTCGGCATTTCGGCCCCACCCTGTCTGCGCCGGGTGCGGACGCTGGAGGAGTTGGGTTACATCCGCGGCTATCACGCCGATGTGGACGCCCGCAAGCTTGGTTTCGAGGTGCAGGTTTTCGCCATGGTCGGGCTGCAGAGCCAGGCCGAGGCCGATCTTTCGGCCTTCGAGGCGCGCTGCCGCGCATGGCCGCTGGTGCGCGAATGCCATATGCTGAACGGCGAGGTGGATTTCATCCTCAAATGCGTCGCGCCGGATTTGTCGACCTTCCAGTCGTTCCTCACCGAGCAACTGACGGCGGCCGACAACGTGGCGAGCGTGAAAACCTCGCTGGTGATCCGCGATGCCAAGGATGAGCCGGGCGTGCCCTTTGACGTGCTCGAAGCGCGGGTGAACGCGGCAAGCTGAGGCCGCTCTCACGAAGCACAAAGGCCGCCCTGGAGGGCGGCCTGTGTGTTTGGAGATTGAATGCCGGTCAGGCGGCCAGAGCGCGGGCGCGGGCGGCGGCCTTGCGCTTCGCCCGGCGGGCGCCACGGGTCCAGGGAAGCTCGGCCGTTTCCGTATTGGCCGCGTCGATCACCGATTTCATCCAGCGCTTTTTCATGTCTCTGCCCTTCGGTCTGTCGCCCCCACGGGCGTGTCGTTTCGTTAAGACATGTGTCGCCCCGGAATGGGGCAGGTTTTGGGCGCTGTCGGGGAAAGTCGGGGGCTTCTTCCGGTCACAATCCGGGCGATTTACCCCCGATTGTTGCCGGGCGGGAAACCGTTTCAGAGCCGGATTACCGATATCAGCCGCCCGTAATCGGCTTCCTTGCTGTGGACCGACCGGCGGTAGGAATAGAAGCGGGCAGGGTCGGAATAGGTGCAGTGGCGCGTCCATTCCGCATGGCCGATGCCGGCGTTGCGCAGACGGAACAGACCGTAGCCCGGCAGGTCGAACAGCGCCCGGTCGCCGTCGCCGCTTGCGAAGAAGCGGGCATTGTCGCGGTCTTCGTCGATGAAGCGCTCCACGAATTCCGGCCCCACCTCATAAGCGCGCTGGCTGATCGTCGGGCCGATCGCGGCGGCGATGTTGCGCCGCTCGGCCCCCAGCGCTTCCATTGCGTCGAGCGTGGCGTCCAGCACGCCGTCGAGCGCGCCTTTCCACCCCGCATGGGCCGCGCCGATCACACCGGCGGTGCGGTCGGCAAACAGCACCGGCTCGCAATCGGCGGTCAGGATGGCGAGCGCTATGCCCGGCGTGGCCGTTACCATCGCATCGGCTTGCGGCCGGGGCTCGGGCAGGGGAGCGGTGACAGGCACCACTTCGGCGGAATGGGTCTGGTAAACGGTGGTCAGCGCGTCGGGCGCCACCTCCATCGCCTGTGCCACCCGGCTGCGGTTCAGCGCCACGGCGTCGCGCTGGTCATCCGATCCGCCGCCGCAGTTGAGCCCGGCATAAACCCCGGACGAGGCCCCGCCCTTGCGGGTGAAGAACCCATGCCTCACACCTTCAAGCGCGTCCGACGTGATGAATTCGAGGTTCATGGTTCCAGTCCCGGCAACATCGGTGCGCCCATGGGCATGAGGGCGAGCACCTTGAACAAGGTTCCCATTTCATCGGGATGCGTCAAGCGGCGATGGGCGGCGATGTGGCTGTCCAACGCCGCGCCGCTCAGGCGGGTGGCGAGCATCCGGGCGCGCTGAGTGATCCCGAGGCGTTCGAGAAACACGCCCTGCGGCGTAAGCGGCGCGGCGGCAAGGCGCGGGGTGGCCAGCGTCAGCGCCTCGAAATCCACATGCGCCGTGAGGTCGGCGGCGCCGGGATTGGCGAGCGGGCTTTCCGGCCGGTGCGCGCGGAGCGCCTGCAAGGTGTCGCCCAGCGAGCGCCAGTCGCCATAGTCGATCACCAGCGCCGCTCCCCCTTGCGTTGCGATCCGTGCTTCGATCTCGGCCATGATGGCCGGGGCGGATGGGCAGGTTTCCACCAGCTTGCCCTCCGGCACATCGTCGCGTGCGGCCAGGGCGCCGGGATGCGCCGGGCCGCCCAAGCCGAAGGCCAGCGCGCCAGCCTCGGCGCCGACAAGGCGCTCCCGCCAGCCAGCGCCGGCCCGCACGAACTGGCGGATCGGCAGCGCGTCGAAGAATTCATTGGCCACAAGGAAGAGCGGCGCGTCGGGCAGGGTGGTGGCGCTGTCGTGGTGGGTCACCTCCATCCCGGCCAGCGCCGTGCGCTGTTTTTCGCGCAGGGGCGGCGAGGCTTCGACGAGGTGCAGCCGCAGGGCAGTGTGAAATCCGGGCACGCCGCGCGTCGCCCGCAGGATATCGGCCATCAGCGTGCCACGCCCCGGCCCAAGCTCGGCCAGCGTGAACGGCGCGGGCGCGCCCTGATCCAGCCAGCCCTGCGCCAGCGCCAGCCCGACAAGCTCGCCGAACATCTGGCTGACCTCCGGCGCGGTGGTGAAATCGCCCGCCGCGCCCAGCGGGTCGCGGGTGGTGTAGTAGCCCAGCGTCGGGTGGGTCAGACACTCGGCCATGTAGTCGGATACGGGCATCGGCCCGGTTTCGGCGATCCGCGCGAGAAGGGCGTCGCGCAGGCTCATGCGCGGGCGCGCCGGTTGGCCCAGAGGATGGTGAGTATGCCCGCCAGCACCATCGGCAGCGACAGGAGCTGGCCCATCGTCATGCCGAGGAATACCTGCCCGAAGGGATCGTCGGGGGTGATATATTGCGGGTCCGCCTGCCGGAAGAATTCGACGATGAAGCGCGACATGCCATAGCCCAGAAAGAACGTGCCCGCGATCCGGCCCGGCACTTTCAGCCAGCCCCGGCCCCAGGCGAGGACGATCAGCACGAGCATCAGCACCAGCCCCTCCAACCCGGCCTCGTAAAGTTGTGACGGGTGGCGGGCGCAGGGTGCGGCGGCGGTGGCGCAGGATTGCGCAAGCTCACCGGGGAAGATCACGCCCCAGGGCAGATCGGTCGGGCGGCCCCAAAGCTCGGCATTGATGAAATTCGCCACCCGCACCAGGCCCAGCGCCGGTGGCGTGGCCAGCGCCAGCAGGTCTGCGATGCTCGCGGTGGCCAGCTTGTGCTTGCGCGAGAACAGCCACACCCCCACCACGACGCCGAGAAAGCCGCCGTGAAACGCCATGCCGCCCATCCAGACCTTCGGAATGTCGAGCGGATGGCTGAGGTAATAGCCCGGCTGATAGAACAGCACGAAGCCGAGCCGGCCGCCGACGATGATCGAGATCACCATCCATGTCACCAGCTCCTCAAGCTGCGCTTTCGTCATCGGCGCGGCGTCGCGCCAGAGGGCCGGGGCGGCGATGGCGCGGGCGATGATCCACCAGCCGATCAGGATGCCGACGATATAGCCGAGCGCATACCAGCGGATGGCGAGATGCAAGCCGCCGATATCCACGGCAAACAGCTCGGGCGAAATGTCGGGAAAGGGGATCGCGGCAAACATGCGCCCTGATTGGCGCTGGCCGGACGGGGTGTCAACCTTGTGCATCGCCGCGCTCTCGCCCATATAGAGCGAAAGTGATTTGGAGGCTTGCCCATGTCGACCCGCAACAAGGTCTTTGACGATTTCTCGCAGCTCTTCACCAACGCGATGGGCGTGGCGCAGGGGGCCAAGACCGAGGCCGAGACGGCGATGAAAAGCTGGATGGACCGCTGGCTGGCCGACCGACAGCTTGTCACCCGCGAAGAGTTCGACGCCGTGCGCGCGATGGCTCAGAAGGCGCGGGAAGAGAACGAGGCGCTGAAAGCGCGCATCGAGGCGCTGGAAGCCGCCGCCAACAAGGGCTGAGCTTGCGCGCGCTGGCCGCATTCGTCCTCGCCCTGCTGCCCGGCATGGCGGTGGCGGATTGCACGGCGCCCGCCAATCTTGCCCAGCTTCGCACCGATATGGCCAAGGCTGTAAACGCGCAGCGCAACGCCAACGGGCGGGTGCCGCTCGGCCATGCGCCCAGGCTTGACGAAGCCGCCATGGCCCATGCCTGCTGGATGGCGGAAACGGGCACATTCTCGCATCGCGGTGCGGGCGGCAGCTTGCCGAAGCGGCGGATCAGGGCCACCGGCTACCGCACCCACCTCACCGCCGAAAACATCGCCTGGGGCCAGCGGACGGCGGCGCAGGTGGTGGCCGAATGGATGCAATCGCCCGGCCACCGCAAGAACATCCTGCTGGGCGGGATCGACGAATACGGCATCGGCATCGCGGTGATGCAGGGCCGCCTCGTCTGGGTGATGGACTATGCCGCCCACTAGCCGGCTTGCCGGAAAACTGAAACCCAGGCGCAAGACAGGTGGCGAATCCGGCCCCCGAATGCAGGCTTCCTGAAAGCCCGTCCCTC
Source organism: Sinisalibacter aestuarii (assembly GCF_027923545.1). GTDB lineage: Bacteria > Pseudomonadota > Alphaproteobacteria > Rhodobacterales > Rhodobacteraceae > Sinisalibacter > Sinisalibacter aestuarii. The sequence continues at coordinate 883,471 of NZ_BROH01000001.1, forward strand.
ATTCATCTTGCCGAAAATATCCCGGGGGTCCGGGGGCTGGCCCCCGGTCCGGCCCTCAGTTCAGGATCGGCGGCTTGGTCGGATCGCTGCCCGGCCCGGCATGCACTTCCTCGAACCCGTCTTCGTCCCGCTCGCCCGCCTCCGGGTCGGGAAATTCGTAGCGCAGCCCCATATGGTCGAGATGTTCGCAGATCGGATCGTTCGAGGCGAAGAAGGCCACGTCGACCGCGGCGAGGTCGGTGCCGGAGAAAACCAGCGCCTCATGCGTCGCGCGTGCCAGTGCCTGCTCGGCGCCGGGCTCTGCGTCGATGAAGGCGAGCAGCCAGCCGTCGCTGTCGTCGGAATAGGTGCCTTTGACGAAGACGGCGTGAGACGCGAGGCCGGCGGCGGTCACCAGCTTTTCCTCAAGCCCCTCGATCAGCCCGTCGGGCAGGCCGAAGGGGGGCGCGATGGCGACGAGGTTGCGCTCGCCTTCCTCGGGTTTGATGTCGAGCGTATCGGCCAGCCAGTCCATCGCCGCGGCGGGCAGGGTGATCGACGAGACCGCGACATCGAGGTTCAGCGCTAGCCCCACGCCTTGCCCGGCGATTGATTGCGCGATCACCCGGCCGGGCAGGGCGGCATAGGGCAGGGCGTCGTTCTTGTAGCTCGCGGCGAAGGAGCCGAGCCGCTCTTCGGTGTCGAAGACCAGTGCATAGCGGTCGATATTGGCGGTGTCCTGATTGTCGAACTCCAGAACTTCGGGGTCGAGCACCGCGCCCTCGGGTTCGCGGCTGAGCAGCAGAAACAGCGTGGTGTCGGCGAGGCGCTGGTAGAATTTCAGCCGCAGCGCGTCGTCCTCGGGGTTCTCCATCATGTCCGTATGGGCATGGTCGAGCGGCGTCATGGCCATCAGGTGTTTCCTCCCAATTCTTCTGTCATGCGGTCGCGCAGCACCGGCAGCAGCTCGGCCTCGAACCACGGATTTTTCTTCAGCCATCCCGTATTGCGCCAGGACGGGTGAGGCAAGGGGAAGACACGGGGCGCATGGTCGCGCCAGCCGCGCACGGTGTCGGTCAATGCGCCGCGCGTGCCCAGGTAGCGGCGCTGCGCATGGGCGCCCACCAGCAGGGTAAGGCGGACATTCGGCAGCGCGGCGTCGACGGCATCATGCCAGGTTTCGGCGCAGAGCCCGGGCGGCGGCAGGTCGCTGCCGCGCGCATCGTAGCCGGGGAAGCAGAAGGCCATCGGCGTGATGGCGATCCGGGCGCGGTCGTAGAACACATCGCGGCTCACCCCCATCCAGTCGCGCAGACGGTCGCCGGAGGCGTCGTTGAACGGCAACCCGCTCTCATGCACCCGCATTCCCGGGGCCTGCCCGACGACACGGATCGTCGCCTCGGGCGAAAACCAGGCGACGGGGCGTGGCGCATGGGCCGTCTTCGTCGCGGCGAAGCGGTCGGCGCAGAGGCGGCAGGCGCGGATCTGGTCGGTGAGCGCGGGCATGGGCAATGAGATAGGGGCGCGGTGGGGGGCGGGCAAGCAGCGCAGAAGTTTCGACACTTCTCGAAATAAATTGCATAGCGATAAACGCTTCGATATTTCTAGAAATATGAAAAACGAATCGTGCCAGATTACCGCCCTTCCCGTCGAGGTTGCCGCCTCGGCCTTCGCCGCTCTCGGCTCCGAACAGCGCCTCGGGGTGCTGCGCGTTCTTGTCCGGGCCGGTCCTGACGGCCTGACGATGGGCGCGTTGGGCCAGCGCACCGGGGTGACGGGATCGACGCTGACCCACCACCTGAAGATCCTCGCGGGCGCCGGTCTGGTCACACAGGAAAAACGGGGCCGCTCCATCATCTGTGGCGCGGCCGACTACGATATCATGCGTGCGCTGGCGGATTATCTCCTGTCGGAATGCTGCGCCGATTGCGGGCCCGGGGAGGGGCATGACCATGGCTGAGACCACCCAGCAGACATCCCTTACGGGCAAGTTCAGGCCAGATGGCGCTTGGGTCGCCATCGCCGCGATCCCGGTGATCCTCGCGATTTTCGCACCGGCCGAGCTTTTGCCCACCTTGCGCTTTGCCGGCGGTGCGATTGCCCATACCGGCGTGTTTATCCTCTTCGCGGTCTTCGCTGTGGCCTACATGAAGGCGACCGGCGCGGAGAACTTGCTTGCGCGTGCCTTCGAGGGGCGCGAGGTGCGGATGATCGTGCTTGCGGCGCTGATGGGCGGGCTTTCGCCCTTCTGCTCCTGCGAGGTCATTCCCTTCATCGCCGCCCTGCTGGCGGTGGGCGCGCCGCTCTCGGCGGTCATGGCCTTCTGGCTCGCTTCGCCGCTGATGGACCCGGCGATGTTCTTCATCACCGCCGGCGAGCTTGGAATGCCCTTCGCGCTGGGCAAGACGGCGGCGGCGGTGGGCCTGGGATTGCTCGGGGGCTTCGCAACGCGCGCCCTTGCCACCTCGCCGCTCTTTGCCAATCCGCTGAAACACGCGCCCGTCAAAAGCTGCGGCTGTGCCTCCTCCTGTTCCTCCGATGCGCCGTTTTCCGGCAAGGTCGTCTGGCGGTTCTGGCCGGACCCGCAGCGCCGCGCCACCTTCCGCGCGACGGCGTGGGACAATATCCTGTTCCTCGGCAAGTGGCTGCTGCTGGCCTACCTTATCGAAGCCCTGATGCTGCGCTATATTCCCGCCGATCTCATCGCTCGTGTGCTTGGCGGCGATGGGCTCTGGCCCGTGGTGCTGGGCGCGCTGGTTGGTGCCCCGGCCTATCTTAACGGCTATGCGGCGGTGCCGATGGTGGCAGGGCTGCTGGATCAGGGCATGAGCCCCGGTGCGGCGATGTCCTTCGTCATCGCCGGAGGGGTGAGCTGCATCCCGGCGGCGGTGGCAGTCTGGGCGCTCGTCAAGCCGCGTGTTTTTGCGGCATATCTTGGCCTCGCCGTCGCCGGATCCATCATTGCCGGGCTTGCCTGGGGCGCGATCGCCTGATCGCTCCGGCAGCCCGGTTGTTCCTGCGCGCCAGTTGGATTATGTCAGCCGGACAGACGAATGCGACGGGAGCACGGGCATGTACCGGGTGTGGAACTTCATCAGCAACTACTCTTTGCTCCTGATCCTCGGCGCCGTACTGGCGCTGGCCTGGGCCAATGTCGATCCGAACAGCTACCATCATTTCGTCGAATACCCGCTGTGGTTCAATTCGTGGTTCGGCAGCGACATTCATCACTGGACGCTGGCCTATGGCGATGCCGCCCATCACTACGAGATCGGCGATGTCGAGAAGGTGGTGACCGTCCACTACCTCGTGAACGACATGCTCATGGCCTTCTTCTTTGCCATCGCGGCCAAGGAAGTCTGGGAGGCGGTGATCCTGAAAAACGGCTCGCTCCGGGGCCGCAAGGCCGCCACGCCGCTGGTGGCGACGGCGGGCGGGATGCTCGGGCCGATCGCCGTCTATCTCGGGCTGGCGCTGTTTCTCGGGTCGGAAACCTTCGATGCGGTGCATCGCGGATGGGCGATCCCGACCGCGACGGATATCGCCTTTTCCTATCTCGTGGGCCGGATCGTGTTCGGCGCGGGCCACCCGGCGGTGCGCTTCCTGCTGCTTCTCGCCATCGCCGACGATGCGGGCGGGCTGATCATCCTGGCGATTTTCTATCCGTCGGGCGAGCTGGCGCCGGAATGGCTGCTGGTCTCCTTCGGGGCCGCGCTGGCCGTTTACGGGCTGTTCAACTGGCTGCCGCGCCGGCTCGACGTTGGTAAGCAGACGCGACCCTATTCGACCTGGGTGCGCAAATATCTGAACTTCTGGCCCTATGCGCTGGCCGGTGCGGTGAGCTGGTTTGCCTTCGCGCAGTCCGGGATTCACCCCGCGCTCGGGCTTCTGCCCATCGTGCCCGCAATCCCGCATGCCGACCGTGCCTTCGGCATCTTCGCCGAGGCCGAAAAATACCTGACCGACCTGCTGAACGTGATCGAGCACGCTCTGAAGAACCCGGTGGAGGTGATTCTCTTCTTCTTCGGGCTGGCCAATGCCGGGGTCGAGTTCAGCGCGATCAGCGCCCCGACCTGGCTGGTGCTGGCGGGCCTGCTGATCGGCAAGCCGCTTGGCATCTTTCTCTTTGGCTGGATCGCCGCGCGCCCGCTCGGGCTTGGGCTGCCGGCCGGGATGCGCCCGGCCGATCTGGTGGTGATCGGCGCGGTTGCGGCCATCGGCTTTACCGTGGCGCTGTTCGTGGCCTCCGTCGCCTTCGATCCCGGCCCGGTGCAGGACGCGGCGAAGATGGGGGCGCTGTTCAGTTTCGGCGCTGCGGCGATCGCGATCCTTGCGGGCAAAGTGTTTCGGGTTCAGAAACAACAGGGATAGGCGCGGGCGCATGGCCCTCGCAGAACAAGGGGGTCGCGGCTGCGGTGTTTCCTGTGCGACAACAAACAGAGGCCGAATCCGTCAAGATTCCGCCACAATTGGTGTGAATCCGTTGTCTTGCGGGGAATTTGTCCGACATAATGGCGCCCAATTGGCCCTATATATCCCGATATTAACGAAGCTCGGATAAACGGGCAGCAAGGCAAAGAGCGGATCCAAGGCACGCCGCATGATCGAGTTCAAAAACGTGAGCAAGTCCTTCTGGACCGGCAAGCAGCGCAAGGTCATTCTCGACCAGGCGTCGTTTCGCGTTGAACTGGGCCAGAGCTTTGGCATCCTCGCGCCGAACGGCTCGGGCAAGACGACGATCATCAACATGATGGCGGGGCTCGAAAAGCCCGACGAGGGCGAGATCCGGCGCACCAGCCGCGTCTCATTCCCGCTCGGGTTCATGGGCGGGGTGGTGAGCAAGCTCTCGGCGAAGGAAAACGCCCGCTACATTGCCCAGCTCTACGGGCTCGACCCGGACTATATCGAGGCCTATACGCGCTGGCTCTGCGGCCTTGAGGAATATTACGATTTTCCGCTCGGCACATATTCGGCGGGGATGCGCGCGCGCTTCTCCTTTTCGCTCCTGCTGGCGCTCGATTTCGATATCTATCTGATCGACGAGGGCATGCCGCAGACGACCGATGCCGAGTTCAACCGAAAGGCCGGCGATGCGCTGCGCGAACGGCTCGAAAGTGCGACCGTGATCATCGTCAGCCACCAGGCGAAGACGCTGGAAAAGTTTGCAAGTTCTGCTGGCGTCCTGCGCGACGGCCAGTTGTACATTTTTGACACCTTGGAAGAGGCGAAACAGCTCTATGACTACTCCACCCAAGGCTAAGAAATTCCGGATCCGCCGGTCTCCCACACAGGCGGCGGGCGCGCATGCCACCGCCGAGAGGTTCGAGCGCGACGAGCCGCCGGCGGGCGAGGCTGCGGCTGCCGCGCCGACCGGCCAGCGCCCGCGCGGCGTGCCGCCGCGTGCACCGCGCGAGCTGAACCCGCTTGAGGCGAGCGTGGCCGATGGCACCGAAGACGGTTTTCCGGAAGAAGGCTTCAACACCGCCGGCCGCCGCGCCCCGGCATCCGCCGCGCAGAGCATGGCCGCGACGCCGCCGGGCGGTTCAGCCGAGCACGAGCTTGCTGAAATCCGTAAGGAGGGCCTGACCGGCCGCCAGCTTCGCATGGCCCGCCGCCTCGCGCAAAAGCACGGGCTGCCCGCGACGTCGGATTACGACGCGGTGCGCCTGCTGCGCCGCAACGGCATTGATCCGTTCCACCGCGCCAATATGCTCGAACTGGTCTCCGCCGATGGCAAGCCGCCGCAACGCGCCGAGAACCAGGACCGGGTGCAACTGCCGCAAACCGTCGACAATTCGCCCAAACTGCCCTCGCCAAAGGTGATGGACGCCGCCGAGCGGGCGCGGTCGATCATGGAGATTCAGGCCGACATCGCCCGTCGCCGCCGCCGCAAGCTTTCGCTTCTGTTCACGCGGCTCGCCTTCTTCGTCCTGCTGCCCACGCTGATCGCGGGCTATTACTTCTACGCCATCGCCACGCCGATGTATGCGACCAAGTCCGAATTCGTGATCCAGAAAGCCGAGGTCGGTTCGACCTCGCTCGGCTCGCTCTTCGCAGGGTCGGGGCTGGCCACGAGCCAGGATTCGATCACCGTGCAATCCTATCTCACCTCGCGCGACGCGATGCTGCGGCTGGATGCGGATCTGGCCTTCAAGGACCATTTCGAAAACCCCGAGATCGACGCGATCCAGCGCCTTGGCGCCAATGCGTCGAACGAGGAGGCCTACAAGCTCTACAAGCGCAATGTGAAGATCGGCTTCGACCCGTCGGAGGGGATCATCAAGATGGAGGTGGTCGCGGCAAGCCCCGAGCTTTCGGCAGCCTTCTCCGAGGCGCTGATCCGCTATGCCGAGGAACGGGTGGACAATCTCACCACCCGGCTGCGCGAAGACCAGATGGCCGGCGCGGTATCGAGCTACCAGGAGGCGGAAGAAAAGCGCGCGGCAGCGCAGGCCGAAGTGCTGCGGCTGCAACAGGAACTCGGCGTGTTCGACGCCACATCCGAGGCCAGCACGCTCAACGGGCAGATCGCCACCTTCGAGACCCAGCTCAGCGAAAAGCAACTCCAGCTTCAGCAATTGCTCGACAATGCCCGGCCGAACCAGGCGCGGGTTGAGGGTGTGCGCGGCGATATCCGCCGGCTGGAAGCGCTGGTGGGCGATCTGCGCGCCAAGCTCACCGATGCGGGCGGCACCGCCTCGGGCGAAAGCATCGCACAGATCTCCGGCCAGCTCGCCGTGGCGCAGTCGGATCTTGAGACCCGCACGCTGATGATGCAGCAGGCGCTGCAGCAGCTTGAAGCGGCCCGGATCGAGGCCAACAAGCAGACCCGCTACCTTGAGATGGGCGTGCACCCGGTGGCGCCGGACCAGCCGACCTATCCGCGTGCCTTTGAAAACACGATCCTCGCCTTCCTCATATTCGCGGGCATCTACCTGATGATCTCGATCACCGCGTCGATCCTGCGCGAGCAGGTCTCGGGATGAGTGCGCCCGTGCGGGCGCTCGATATCGGCGGCGTGCGGGTCGGCAACGACCTGCCGCTGACCCTGATCGCCGGCCCGTGCCAGCTTGAAGGGCTCGACCACGCGCTGACCATCGCCGCGGCGCTGCAGGCGGCCTGCGCCGCCGAGGGGGTGGGCTTCATCTTCAAGGCATCCTTCGACAAGGCCAACCGCACCTCTGCGCAGGGTGCGCGTGGGCCGGGGATGGAGGCGGGGCTTGCGATGCTGGCGGGGGTGAAGGCCCGGCTCGGCGTGCCGGTGCTGACCGATATCCACCTGCCCGGTCAGGCTGCCCCGGTGGCCGAGGTGGCCGATATTCTGCAGATCCCCGCCTTCCTCTGCCGCCAGACCGATCTGTTGCAGGCCGCCGGGCGCACAAGGCGGGCGGTGAATATCAAGAAGGGCCAGTTTCTCGCGCCGTGGGATATGGCGCGCGCCGCGGCCAAGGTATCGCAGACGGGCAACGAGGCGATCCTGCTCACCGAGCGCGGCACGTCCTTCGGCTACAACGCGCTGGTCACCGATATGCGCGCTCTGCCGGCGATGGCCGAAACGGGCTATCCGGTGATCATGGATGCGACCCATGCGGTGCAGATGCCGGGCGGCCACGGCGATGCCTCGGGCGGCGACAGGCGGATGGCCCCGGTGCTGGCGCGCGCAGCCGTGTCGCTCGGGATCGCCGGGGTGTTCATCGAGACCCATCCGGAACCGGACAGCGCCCCCTCTGATGGCCCCAATATGATCCGGCTTGACGATATGCCGGCGCTGATCGCAGATCTCGCGGCATTCGACCGGCTCGCCAAGGCCCGCCCGCTCCGGCCCGGCTGACGGGCGGATAGGTTCTGGCCTTTCGCGGGGGGCTTGCCTAGGCTCTCGGAAAATTTTCCGAGGTCATCATGAAAGCCATTCGATTCCTTCTGTTTTCTCTCGCGCTCCTTGTCGCTGTCCCGGCCTCGGCGCAGAATGGCACGATCACCACGCGCGAAGGGTCGAGCGCCGCGATCCAGGCCGAATCCGACGCCGCCATCGCCACCCGCATCCGCGACATCATCCACGAGCTCGACGGCTACGAAGATGTGACCGTCGCTGTGAAAGCGGGCATCGTCACCCTGCGGGGGACCACCCTCGATGCGGGGCTTGTCGAAAAGCTCGATACATTGGTCGAGCGCGTCGATGGCGTCGTGGCCATCGAGAACGAGGTTACACTGTCGACCAGCGTGGCGGACCGCCTCTCGCCGGTCTGGAAACGGCTCGTCTCGCGCGCTCAGGCAACGGTGGCCTTCCTGCCGCTGATCGCGGTGGCGGCGGTGGCCTTCGGACTTGTCGTCTGGCTGGGCTTTTTCATCGGTAACCGCACCCAGCCCTGGGAACGGCTCGCGCCCAATGCCTTCATCGCCGACATCTACCGCACCGTGGTCAAACTCGCCGCATTGGTCGCGGGGATCGTCGTTGCGCTCGACATCCTCGGCGCCACGGCGCTGCTGTCGACCATCCTTGGCGCGGCGGGCATCGTCGGCCTCGCTATCGGTTTTGCCGTGCGCGACACGGTGGAGAATTTCATCGCCTCGATCCTGCTGTCGATCCGCCAGCCGTTCCGCCCGAACGATGCGATCGAGATCAATGGCGACGAGGGCAAAGTGATCCGCCTCACCAGCCGGGCGACAATCCTGCTGAGCTGGGACGGCAACCATATCCGCATTCCCAATTCGACCGTGTTCAAGAGCCGGATCCTCAATTACAGCCGCAATCCCGAGCGCCGCTTCAAATTCGATATCGGCGTGGCCTATGGTACCGATCTCGCCGCCGCCAAAGTGCTGGCGGAAGACACGGTGGGGGCGCTGCCCTTCGTTCTGGAAAGCCCGGCGGTGAATTCCTGGACAACCACACTCAATGGCTCCGATATCGGCATGATCGTGGTGGGCTGGATCGACCAGCGCGAGACCGATCTGCAAGCGGCGCGCTCCGAGGCGATCCGCCAAGTGCTCATCGCCTTTGACCGCGCCGGTATCGAGATGCCCGAACCCACCTACCGCTTGCTCACCGCCGATGCCGCGAGCGTGCCGGTGCCGCCGATGCAGGCCGCGCCGGTCGCGCCCAGGCCCGCGCTTGCCCCCCATCCCGTACCGGCCGGCGATCAGGTGCAGGACGTGGCGGCGACGCCCGAACACGAGCTGGAGAAGATGGTCAACGACGAGCGGCGCGAGACCGGGGCCGACGATCTGCTGACCCTTGGAACCCGCGCCGAATAGCGCGCCGCCGCGCCGCTTTTTTCGCTTGCAGCCCCGGGGCGCATTGAGTAGGAACACCGGCGCTGCTGGGGTGTAGCCAAGTGGTAAGGCAGCGGTTTTTGGTACCGTGTATCGTAGGTTCGAATCCTACCACCCCAGCCATTTTCTCGCAGTCTTAGTAAAATAAGTCACTGAAAACAAAGTAATTTCTGGGCAGGACGCCGTTTGACTGGCGGGTTTTTCTATACAGTTCGCCCTCATTTTTGCTACACATTGCTGAAAACGATCTCGTCACGACCCGGACGGCCTAGGGGCCCGGGCCCGCAACCGAGATCGTGCGCGATTCCGAGGAACTACTCGCGGAGACCAAGGCCCGCGCCCGGTCTGAACTCGAAGCATGGGATAGCTTTCGTCTCAGCCTGCGCGCTGTTGACTTGCTCCTCCGGTTCGAGCTTCAGGACGAGCCAGTCGTGCCATCTATCACGAGCGCTGACCAGAAGCCGACTGGCGATGTTGGCCGGCTTATGGTCCTGCTGTGTGGGCGAATTCTGGGCGGCGTGGTCGGACGGTTCCGTGGGTTCATCGCGCAGAACGCAACAGCTGTTCCGACCAAAGCTTCGGATAGGTTTGTAGGATTGCCGAAAACCGTGCGCGATACCCATAATATTGCGCATTTCGCTCAATAGTTTGCGCGGGCGGGAAAAACAGGGATCCAGAGCGGAGCCGAAAAGAAAACCGGGAGTTTCCGACTTTTCCGGTTTGGCCGAAGGCGGGTGCGCGCCTCCGATCAGGATCCGTCGTTCGGCTCCCTCGCTCTCCAGCCCGCCTGCGCAGTGCAGATGCCCGGTCGCGATCAGGGGGAGGTCGGGGTTGCGCGACGTCGCGAATATAGAGCGGACAGTCTTTCGCGGCCCCAGGAGTCGATGGTAGGTCGCCAAACGTCCGAACCCGTCCGTCTGCCATAGGCCGTCCGTTGGCGCAACCGGCGTTCGGGTGTGACACCGCTTTTTGGCGGGGCTGCATCGAGGCGAACACGGTTCGCGTGATCCCGCGGCGCCTGTCGCTTGGCCGTGCGACGTGGGCCTGCACGGTGATTTGTCATCCCACCCGGGTGGCGATCTCCCTGAGCCGGGGCCTGGCGTGCCGGAAGAACATCGTGTAGCTTTCACAGAAATAGTTGTGCCCCGGCTCGCCGTCCTTCGAGCGCAGAATCCGGTGTTTGGGGCATCCACCATTGCAAACGGTGCGGAATTCGCAGGCCTTGCACTGAGCGGTCAGGCTGTCGCGCTTGGCGTCGCCAAATTCGTGCGCCGCGTCACTCCACGCCATCTCGCCGATGTCGCGCTCCATGATATTGCCAAGCTTGAACTCGGGATAGACGAAGTGGTCGCATGCGTAGAGATCGCCGTTGTGCTCAATTGCCAACCCGTTGCCGCAAGTCTCGGCGAAGATGCACAAACTCGCCGGGCGGCCCATCCATAGACCCACCTGGTTCTCGAAGAACTGCACGAACACCTGGCCGATGTCGTGGCGGTGCCACTGGTCGAAGACGTCGCAGAGGAACTTGCCGTAGGCCTTCGGTGCCACGCTCCACTCGGTGATGGCGTTCGACGGGTCGTCGTCTGCCTGTGGCGCGCTGGCAAGGTCGCCATCGGGCGCACGACGCTCGACGATCGGGATGAACTGCAGGTGCTCGGTGCCGAGTCCACGCAGGAACCGGTAGATCTCCTTGCCCTTGCCGGCATTGGCCCGGTGCACCGTGGTGAGGATGTTGAACTCGGCGCCATTGCGCTTGAGCGCCTCGAGCCCGCGCATCACTGCGTCGAACGTGGGTCGTCCCGCCCGGTCGCGCCGGTAGCGGTCGTGGATCTGTTTCGGCCCGTCGATGGAGATCCCGATCAGGAAATTCTCGCGGGCGAAGAACCGAGCCCAGGCATCGTCGATAAGGATGCCGTTTGTCTGAAGCGTATTCTCGATCCGAACGCCGGACGGGGCGTATTGCTTCTGCAATGCCACGGCTCGCTCGAAGAAGTCGACCCCCAGCATGGTCGGCTCGCCGCCCTGCCATGCGAACAGAACCTCCCGCATCCCCGCTCTGATCTCGGCCGCGATCAACCCCTGCACGTAGGTTTCCAGCACGTCATCGGGCATGCGGAACTTCTTCTCGTCCGGGTAGAGCTTTTCCTTTTCGAGATAATAGCAGTAGCTGCAATCGATGTTGCACCGGGGCCCGATGGGCTTGGTCATCACGTGGAAGGGGCGGGTTGCGGTCATGATCCCAAATCAACCGGTATCGACGACAATTTCAAGGCAATAACTGTCCCCCGTCACCGAACAGCTTCAACCATTTGTACAGAGAATGGGTGCTCACTCCGAACCGTCGGGAAACTTCCCGCACAGGATACCCACGCACTGTGATCTGGTGCACCGCATCCCGCTTGAACCCATCTCTGTAATTGCTTGCCCCATGTCGGCCTCCTTGCCTCAAAGTTAGGGGCCAAGGTGTCTACAAATCCAGGACCACCTCAAATTGAACTGCGCCCTGCTCTGGAGTGCCGGCCACCTGGCGCGAAATACGGTCTGCTCATTGTCACCCGCCTCTTCCCTGGAAGCTGCGAGGGGTGGCGGCAGACGAATGCGAACTTCTCCCTGCCGACAAAGGAATACCGTCGCCGATCAGCGATTTACCGGCACAAGCAGAAAGTCAGGTCCGCCGCGACTGGCGATTGCCAACATGGGGCGCCCACCGCCTGCAAGATCAATCACCTCGACATGCATTCCGTTCGCGGTCGCATCACCGGGCAAAAGGCCGGCCACGCCGGTGAAGTGCCCGGTGCCATCGTTCGTCAGCACCGCAAGCGGCGTGGACCAGCTGCGGCCCGTGAGGTCGCCGAACCGCGCGAGGACAATATCCATGGTGCCGTCACCGTCGAGGTCAGCCGCGGCCGCGTCCATGGTTGAGCCGCTGTCTGCCGGCAGCCGCGCCGACGTCTCATCGGTGAAATGGCCGGTTCCGTCGTTGATCAGCAGCCGGTCCTGCGAGTCGAGATCGGAAAACAGGCTCACATTGGCCAGATAGAGATCCAGGTCGCCATCGCCATCGACGTCGATCAGCTCCGCGTCGCGGGTTTCACCGGCAATCTGCCCGGCAAGCAGGGTCTCGCTGGCATCGGCAAAGCGCCCGCCCCCCAGCGCGACCAGAAGGCTGTTCCTCCCCTCGTTTGCCACCACAATGTCGGCAAGCCCGTCGCCGGTCACGTCGCCCAGTGCGAGATCCTGGGTGACCTGCGCACCTCCGGGAAACCCCGGATCCACGCGGAACCTCCCCCTGCCGTCATTCAGCAGCAGGACATTTGGCCCGTTATTGCCGATGACAAGGTCCAGATCGCCGTCGCTGTCCATGTCGGCCATGATCACGGCGTTGGAAATGCCGGCAACCGGAAGCGGCCACGGCGATGGCCGGAACCGGCCGCTGCCATCGTTCAGCAGGTAGCTGTCGGTGCGGTCATCCTCGGACACGACCACGAGGTCGAGATCGCCGTCGCCGTCCACGTCGCCAAGAGCGGCATCTTCGCTGTCATGCACCTCGCGCGGGGCCCATCCCGGCTCTGCGTCGCGGAAGCGCCCGGTGCCATCGCCCAGCAGCAGGATATTGGGCGCGAATTCCAGTGCCAGCACAAGATCGGCGTGGCCGTCGCCATCGACGTCGCCTTGTGCGATATCCATGGTGAAGTCTCTCGGGTCGCGGGTGCCGAGCCCATCATCGCGCCGGTATCCGCCCGGGTCGGCCCATGCCGCAGTTGCCGCCGCGAGCACCGCCAGCGCGGCGATCGGCGTGCCGGCATTTCGGCGAGCGCTCGCCCGCTGCGCTGCACATTTTGACATTTTCCTCACCTCCTGAGCGCATTGCGGCTCGGACCCGCGTCCGACCGTCCGCGTCCCGTTACACCCGCCTGCGGCCTATGAACGGCATTGGCGTTGTCAATAAGCCTTCATGCGATCATTCTCCTGTGCCCCGCGCCGATCCGTCAATAACCCGGCGCGCGCACCTGCCACGCAATCCGAAGGGAGACCCAGATGCGCTACATCACCATTTGTGCCACACTTTGCCTCGCGTCTGCGGCCTCGGCCGAGACGCTGACCGAACTCTGGACACTCGACGGCTTCCAGATGCCTGAATCCGCCTATTACGAGGCCGGGTCCGGCAATATCGTGGTCAGCAATATCGGCGCGTTCGGGCCCGATGGCGGCATGGATGGCGCGCTTTCGCTGGTCTCGCCCGATGGCAGTCTGATCGAGGCCTCCTGGGTCGACGGTCTGATGGATCCCAAGGGCATGGCATCGCACGATGGCAAGCTCTATGTCGCCGACGCGGTGGGTCTTCAGGTGGTCGACATCGCGTCGGGCACGCTCGAAGCCACCATCGCCCTTCCGGGCGCCATGTTCCCCAACGACGTTGCGGTCGGGCCGGATGGCGCGGTCTATGTCAGCGAATTCATGGGCGGCGGCATTTTCCGCGTGATGGATGGCACGGCAGAGCTATGGAAGGAACTCGGCTCGTTGCCGCTGCCAAATGGCATTTTCGTCGATGGCGACCGGATGATCGTCGGGTCATTCGGCGACGAGATGGGCGAAAACTTCGCGGTGAACAATCCCGGTGGCCTGATTGCCGTGGATCTTGCCACCGGGGAAGCAACGCCGCTCGATGGCGCGCAGGGCGTCGCCAGTGTCGACGGCCTGGTCGCTGTCGGTGACATGATCGTCTATGACGACAATCCAACCGGGCGGATCATGCTCTGGAAGGACGGCACGAACCAAGTTATCGCCGAAACCGCACCCGGCGCGGCCGATCTTGGGGCCATGGACACGACAATCCTTGTGCCGAACCTGAACGCCGGCCAGGTCACCGCCTACCAGCTAAGCGAATAGCCGCAGGGAGCCGCCGCCGGGGAGCGCGTGGCCCCGGCGCGTCATCTGTCGAACATCATTTGGATGCGCGCGTCGCTCTGTTGAACTGTGCCCCCATCGCATCGCGGCAGATCTCGCGGTCTGACACCACCGCCATCACCTTTGAATTTATTTGTTGAAAACTGCCTCTTGCCATTCTGCCGATGCACTACCCATGCGATTTTCAGGGCTTTCGATGGCCTGAAAGCGCCCGTGAGCACTCACAAATACGCGACCGCGTTTGCGCCACGTGTGACCCTGCCAGCGATAACTAAGCTGCGCTTCCCGCATTCAGCAGGCGTTCTGCCCTACTGCGCCAGAAACCCGCCATCGACGACGAGTTCGGTGCCGGTGATATAGCTGGCATCGTCGGATGCGAGGAACATGACGGCCTTTGCAACCTCGTCGGCGCGGCCGATCCGGCCCAGCGGGATCTTCTCGATCTCCTTGGCGAACAGCGTTTCGGCGTCGATCTCCTGACGCTGCCCGCTCGGGCTCAGCATGCGCGGCATCAGGCCCGGATGGACCGAGTTCGCACGTATGCCATCGGCGGCATAGCGACAGGCGATGGCTTTGGTATACAGGCGCAGGGCGCCCTTGGAGGCGGTATAGGCCGGATGCGTCAGCGCATCGCCGACGAACCCCGCGATCGAGGAGATGTTGACGATCGCTCCACCGCCGGCTTTGCGCATGTGCGGCACGCAGGCCCTGGTGCCCAGATATGCCCCGGTCATGTTGATCGCCATGATCTTTTCGAAGTCCGAAAGCGATTCAGGGTCGAGCCCCGACCGCCCGCCGATCCCGGCATTGTTCACCAGGATGTGGATCCCCCCGAAAGCGTCAGCCGCCTGCGCCGCAACGCTCGCCCAGTCTTCCTCGCTGGTAACGTCGGCCCGCACGAAAATGCATCTGCCGCCATCCGCGTTGATCTGTTCCGCGGTTTCCCGTCCGAACTCGACGTGAACGTCGCTGATGCAGATTGCGGCGCCCTCCCGTGCAAAAAGCCGCGCCTCTTCGGCGCCCATACCGTTGGCGCCGCCAGAAATGACGACCACCTTGCCTTCGAACCGATTTCCCAAATTGTCCTCCTCCGACGACGCTTTTCTTGAACCGGCGCTTGCCGGCCTACTGATAGGGACCGTAATCGCGCTGATAGTGAAAGTGTGAAAAAGCCCACCCTTCCCCTTGCCTGACCGCCGTCGCACGGTAGCGCCCTCCGGCGCAGAGCACCGGCCCCCCGCCGTCGGGCGTGCGCCGGGTGAAGGCATAGCAATTCAGTTCCGCGCGATCACCCTCGACCGAGACCAGGGTGTTGAAGGTATAGTGCTGATAGAACGGCTTCAGATCGCGGTCGATCGCAAGCTGGTCGATCATGCTGCGCCGGTCGAAGCGTTTGCCCATGCCCGACTCGAAATTGCACTGAACGTCCTCGGTAAAGCAGCTCTCCATCAGCGCGAAGTCGCCCGCATCGAAACACCAGGTGTACATGGCGTGCAACTCCGCGATCCGTTCTTCGTCCGATGCGGGGGCGTTGTCGGCCACAGAGAAGGGCGCCAGGAACCGGGCGGCGAGTTGAGTGCCATCTCGTGGGTCGTCGCACAGGGGCTTACCCTTCTCCCAGATCTGTTCGTAGTGCAGAGACCGGATCCGCCAGCCCTTCTTGTCCTGGGTCAGCGACACGGCCAGGAAGCCGCCGGTGTGCCTGTTTTCGCTGCCGTCGGTGCCCCCCGTTACCTGGTAGAAGTAGGACGCGAATTCCGCGCCGTCCGGATTGATCCGGATCAGCTCGTTGGTCAGGTAGGTCATTCGCTTGGCGCCGCCAGCACAGAGTGCATCGACGGCATTGCCGCTTCCTGCGCCGGGCCAAAGGATCCGGTCGGCATCCGCGAGCGTTACGGAGACGGCATCGCGATCATCGGCGTCGGCGGCACGAAAGAGGCGCAGAACGGCATCCGATACGGCCTGACGCGGGCTCGACGCCGGGTCGGACGCCTGCTCGTCCGGCACGCCGAAGGTCGAGCCCTCGTCGATACCGTGCATGACCGGTGCGAATTGCGGCGCGCTGGCCGTCATCGCCGCAGGCAAGGTGCCTTCGGTCCAGAGGTCTTGCCAGCACTTGACCGCGATCTTCCAGCCATCGGGGGTCCTGACCATCTGGTTGCGATAATAGCCTCCGGCCAGAAACAGATCGTCGGGCTGCGGCAGAGCCAGTTCGCGGGAATTGATAAGGTTGCCGTAGAAATAGCCGCGGTCACCGTCGATCCTGACATACTGGTTCGAGATCATGTGCCTGCGCAGTGCGAACAACGGCGCGCGCGCCTGCACCGCGGCTTTCAGGGAAGGAAAATCGTAGCAGGATTCCATCGTCGAGGAGTGGAACTCCATCGGATCGGCAAAACAACGGCTAAGGCTCTCCCAATCGCACAGGTCGAGCGCCCAGGCATATTCGTTCATCAGTTTCTTGATCTGCTGCACGTCGTTGGTCATGCTGGTCCCTTGCCTCCCCGAGTGGCGCAAGATTACGGCTGCGGGAAAGGGCCGGCGACAAACAGGATGTTCATTGTGAACATCTTTCTCCAATCCGGACGTATGAGCGCGCGGTTAGGCTCCGGGTGGCGCAATCGGGGAGGAGATATCAAATGTCGGATGAACTCGCGCAGGCCTATATTGACATCTGCCTGACCCAAGGACGCTATGCTGTTGGCCTGGACAGCGCGGACTTTGCCCTGGTCGGCAGCGCGTTTGTCGAGGATGCCACATTTCAGACCCCTGCCGGGGTGGTCTGGGAGGGGCGTGCAACCATTGTCGAGAATCTCAGCACAGGCCACCAGGCGCGAAAAGGCGGCGCTCCCGGCATCTTTCAGCGCCATCATGTGACGACGCGGCACGTCGTGCTGGATGACCCGATGACGGCCTCCGTGGACAGCTATTTTGTCGTCACGACGGAGAACGGCCTCGACTTCAGCGGAACCTACAAGGACCTGTTCAGGAAGGAGGACGGGGGCTGGCTGATCGGTGCCCGCGTCATCACCTGCGACTGGCTGCATCCGCAATCCCGATTTGCCTCGCCCACGATCAAAGTGCGTGCGCGCGGCGATCTGGGCTAGGTCGCCGCATCTCAAATCGCGGCACGGGCAGGCAGCATTCCGGCCCCGGATCAATCGGTGCCGTTGCCCTCTCTGGCGAGCTGCAGGATCTGCGCGGCGGCCCTTTTCAGCGCGATCTTCGGAGTTTGCAGGCCCGCAAGCGCATCATGGATTTCGTCCCCCAGGATTCGTTCGGTCTCGAGGAACCTTGACCCGATCGGCCGGTACTGGGTCTGGAGGCGGCGCATTTCGGCCTGCTTCTGAATGAAGCGCTGGACCCGCATGCCGGGGCGAGTTTCAGGGTCGATCATATCGCTGAACCGCGGTGCAATGGGCAGACCGGTCGACGACTGGTTTCTGCTGGTTCCGGTCGAAATCAGCCATCGGATCGCTTTTGCGGCCGAAGCTGCCCTGGCGTCGGTCACGTTGGCGGGAATCGACAGGACGTAGCCGCTCAGCGGCATGGCTTTGACGCCGCCACGCAATGTCGGCTGTGTCAGGTATTTGATCCTGTGCCGGGCGATGGAGCGCGGGTCGTATTCGGCCTGGCTCATGTAGTTGGACCACGAGAAACACATCGCGGCATGGCCCCGCATAAACGTGTCGACCGACACGTCCCAGGCCATGTCGAGGATGTTGGCGGGCGATATTTCGACCAGTTGCGAGAGAAATTCGAGCGTCTGCAGAGCTTCGTTGCTGCTGACGATCGCCGCGAATTCCTCGACCGACACCTTGGGCCCCGGTTTGCTGAAGTTGGAGGTTTCTCCGAAGGTCTTGAAGGCACCGGCCGCGACCAGCAGCGTCCTGAATGTGGTGGCGACGGCAGTTCCTCGGCGGGCATCCCACACGATACCGGCCCTGTTCAGCTTCGGCGCGTTCAGTTCGCGGCCCGCGGCAATCACCTCGTCGAAACGCGCAGGTGGCGGAAGACCCGCTGCCTCGAAGAGATCGGTGCGGATCGCGAACATGTTGGTGGCGCAATAGATCGGCACACCGTAGAGCCTGCCGTCGATTTTTCCCAATGCGCCCAAACCGTCGAGTTCGTCGGCCTGGGCGGGGTTCAGGACATTGTCCAGCGGGCGAATGACACCGCGCCGCGCCAGCTCGTCCATGTAGGCGAGGTCGACACTCAGGATGTCGTACTGCGACTGATCAAGCTCATGGTTCGCCGCGATTTCCTGGCGGAGCCGCATCCCCTTTATGAGAACTATGTCGCTCTTTTTCGCGCCGAGACCGCTGCGAAAATCGAACCACAGGTTGCGAAGGCTGATGAAGTACGGGTCGTCATGCAAGAGGAACTTGAGCCCCGTATCGGCAATGGCGCTGAGGTCGTCGCGATCCATCGACGGTATCGCCGTCAAACCACGCGCACCGAAATAGAAGTAGCTCGCATCCGAAACGGAATCGGCCAGACCCATGGTCTCGATGAGAACCTGCTTGAAATGATCAAGGAAGGCGTCAAAGGCCCTTTCGGTCTCCGCGCTGGCGTGAAGGGAGAAGGTTCGCCCCGTCTTTGTTCTCGGGCGTTGCTCGATCACGCCATCGCTTATCAGGTCCAGGATGAACCGCCTGGATGTGCTGTAGGGAAGGCCGGTTGTGCTGGCGAGCGACGTGATGGTCGCCGTCTTGCCGCTATCGGTGTTCTCGACCAGATGCGCCAACACGTTCCAGAACGGGCGCGAGTCGCGGCCGCCGGCAACGATCTGAAACGACGCATCCACGTCTTTCAGCAGCTTGATCAGTCTCACTCTTTCAAAGCGTTCCATGGAAAATCGCGATCTGTGGGGAAGCCGAACCCGGGCTTGTGCCTGGGGCGATTCACCGGAACACCCCCGCCGCGCCTCAACCCGGGATGTGCGGGCATCTGCGCCCTGCACGACATGAGACAATAGCCAGATTGGACATTTTTGCAAGCCTTCCGGCCGGTCGGCGGCGATATAGGTCTCGGCGCGGGCCAAGGGTCCGGCACGATGCGTCAATACCGTGTTTCCGCGCTTGCGGAGAGGCAGTGCAGGTATCGGAGCCGGCGGCAGGAAAGGCCCGTTGAAAGGGAGGAACCACATGAAATCCACAAAACTCCTGTCCGGACTCGCAGGCGGTCTGGCCATTTCGATGCTCGCATTGACGGCGGGCCAGGCGCTCGCGGCGGACTATGTGATGAAGGTCGGCCTTGAGGCCCCGCCGCCCGATCCGGCGAACCCGGATCATTCGCGGACGCCTTTGGCCGAGTTCGAGCAAGATCTCGAGGCAGCATCCGGCGGCCGGATCGACGTGCAGATCTTCTGGAACGGTCAGCTTGGCAAGGTCGACAACGTTCTGAATCTCGTCCGTGGCGGTCAGGTCGAAGCGGAGATGGCTGCCGATGGCCACCTGGCGCCGTATTTCTCGGACATCCAGATCCTCGGCGTGCCCTATATCTTTTCGAGCGCTGAGGTCGCACATGAGGTGCTGGATGGGCCGGCGGGCCAGATGCTGGCAGAGAAGCTGTCCGAAGCCACCGACATGTACCCGCTCGGATGGATGGAGAACGGTGGTTTCCGCCACTTCACCGCGAACTCGCCGCTCAACACGGTGGACGATCTGAAAGGCCTGAAGATCCGCACGATGTCGAACCCGGCGCATATGGAGATGGTGCGTGCCCTTGGTGCATCGCCGACTCCGATCCCGTGGGCGGACCTCTATACCTCGCTCCAGACCGGGGTGGTCGACGGGGAAGAGAACTCGCTGGCGACGTTCCGCGTCCCCCGCCTTGAGGAAGTGCAGAAGCACATCATCATGGACGGGCACGTCTACGCGGCGCTCACGGTGGTGGTATCTCAGAAATGGCTCGACAGCCTGCCCGATGATCTGCGTCAGGCCGTGCTCGAAGCGGGGCAGCGGATGACCGAACGGAACCGCCAGATCTCGGCGGATTCCGAGGCCAGCGATCGCGCCTATCTCGAGTCGAAGGACGTGACGATCGTCGACCTCAGCACCGAGGAGAAAGCCAGGTTCCGCGATCTGACCCAGGCGCCGGTCCTCGAAATGGTCAAGGACAGCGTCAGCCAGGAGATCGTCGATATCTTTCTGAGCGAAGTCGCCAAGGCCGAAAGCGGCCAGTAGGCCCGCCGGGTGTTGGCTGATGCCTCGGGCCGCACTCCCCGGCCCGAGGCGGGTACTCTGATCGACGAAACTAGGGAAAGCATGCCATGCAAAGGCTTTTTGCTGGATTGTGCAGGGTCATCTCCGTTGCGCAGTTTCTGACGCTGGTCGGGATGTCCGGTGTCATGATCAGCCTTGTTTTCACGCGCTACGCTTTTTCCTTTTCTCCGTCATGGAGCGAAGAGGTAACGCGGTATCTTATGGTCTGGTCGGTAATGCTCGGGGCCGTTGTGCTTCTGTTTTTCGATGACCACATCACGCTGCATCTTCTCGAAAGCAAGCTCGGACCGCGTTTGAATCGGCTGCGGGTGCTGGTCGTCCGGGTCATCATCCTGGGCGTCTGCCTGGTGACCGGCTGGACGAGCATCGGGTTTGTCCAGCAGATGAGCACGGTCAGATCCTTCGGGCTTGGCACCTCCATGCTGATCGCGACTTTGCCGATAGCCATTGCCTTCTGGCTCATGGCGCTGGTCGTCCTGTACCAGATCGTCCGGGATATCGTCGGCCCGCGCAGCGGTGCGACGTCGCTCGGGATCAGGCAATCAGACTACATGGATGGGTCGTTCCGACCCGCAGACAGCGAGTAGCTCCGATGTCCATTGTACTGGTCCTTATCGTTTTCTTCGGGATGATCCTGCTGGGTGTGCCCGTGGCGTTTTCCATGCTGGCTATCTCGGCGCTCTACTTCGCGACAGGTCCGATCCCGAGCTTCGTCGAGTTGTTGCCTCAGAAGGTCTTCGAAGGGATCGACTACATCGTTCTGACCGCGATCCCGTTCTTCCTTCTGGCCGGCGAAATCATGAACCGGTCCGGTATGGCCGAGCGGCTCATGCACTTTGCCAATCTGATCGTCGGGCGCGTCAGGGGCGGATTTGCCTATGTCAACGTCCTCGCCTCGCTGCTGTTCTCGGGGCTGACGGGCGTTGCCGTCGGCGATATCGCGGCGCTCGGCAAGCTTGAGGTCGAGGCGATGGAAAAGTCCGGCTACCCGCGCGCATTCGCGGCGGCGGTGACCGTTTCATCTTCTCTGGTCGGCCCGATCATCCCGCCCTCGGGTGTGATCATCCTCTATTGCGCGATCATGAACACCTCGGTCGGTGGCATGTTCCTGGCAGCGCTGATTCCGGGCGTATTGATGGCGGTTGCGGATATGCTGATCATCGGCGTGGAGGCCCGGAAACGCAATTTCCCGGTGGCGAACGTTTCCCGCACCTGGCCCGATTTCGTGCTTTCGACAAAGGACGCCACGCTTGCGCTTCTGATGCCGGTTCTGCTGATTGGCGGGATCGTCGGGGGCATCATGACGCCAACCGAAGCCGCCGCCGCGGCTGTGGTCTATGCCCTGTTCGTGGGAACCGTCATCTATCGTGCACTGAGCCTGCGGCAGCTGGCGCGCATCTTCATCAGCTCCGGCTTTGATGCGGCACGGCTTCTTTTCATGATCGGCTCGGCGCTCGCCATGACCTGGATCTTCGCGCTCGAGAACGTGTCCGGTCTGGCCAGCGACTTCTTCAGCACGCTCGATGTTTCGCCAATCGTGCTGGTGATCTGCATCAATATCCTGTTCCTCGTGCTCGGCATGTTCATGGATGCGGCGCTGGCGCTGATCCTGTTCGCCCCCGTCATCGCGCCTGTGGCCTACGCCGCGGGCATGGGCGACCTTCAATTCGGGATCATGGTGATCGTGAATGTCACCATCGGCCTGGCAACGCCGCCGATCGGCAATGTGCTGTTCGCAATGTGCAGCGTCGTTTCCCTGAAAACCAGCGACCTGGTGCGCGAGCTTCTGCCCTTCCTGGCACTCAAGTTCATCCTGCTGGTCCTGGTCGGGACGGTGCCGGCCCTGACGACCTTCATCCCGTCTTTGCTCGGCTTCAACTAGGTCAGGGGACCACCATGAAAATCGCTCGTGCCGAAATCTTTGCCCTGGACCTGACGGATGGGGCCACGAACCCGCGCCACTCCTCGCCCTGGCATCCGGTCATTCTTCGGCTGACCACCGACGACGGCGCGACGGGTCTCGGCGAGGCCGGCCTTGCCTACGGCGTTGGGCACAACGGGGCTGTCGGGATGCTGCGGGACTTCGTCAGCGCCTTCGTGATCGGCCGGAACCCGCTCGAACGCGAAAAGCTCTGGCACGACATGCAGTACAGATCCTTCTGGGGCGGTGCGAGCGGTCCGGTCATCGGTGCAACGATGAGCGCGATCGACATCGCCATGTGGGACCTTACCGGCAAGATCCTTGGCCAGCCGGTCTGCAATCTTCTCGGCGGCCGCGTGCAGGATAGCCTGAGATGCTATGCCAGCCAGATCCAGTTCTGCGACAGGTTTGGCGAAAACTGGGTGAACCTGACGGAGCCGGAGGAGTATGCGGCCTCAGCCATCAGCGCGGTCGAGGCGGGCTATGACGCAGTGAAGGTGGACCCGATCACCATCGACGAGGACGGCGACCGCGAGTCCCCGCATCGGCTGAAAGGCGTGCTCGACAAGAAGATCGTCAACCGCGGGCTGCGCAGGATGGAGGCAATCCGCGATGCAGTCGGGCCGGATGTGGACATCATCCTCGAATTGCACTCCCTGACCTCGCTTTCTGGAGCGCAGCAATTTATCGAGGCCTGTGCCGGGCTCGACCTGTTCATGGCCGAAGAGGCGG
Source organism: Sinisalibacter aestuarii (assembly GCF_027923545.1). Taxonomy (GTDB): domain Bacteria; phylum Pseudomonadota; class Alphaproteobacteria; order Rhodobacterales; family Rhodobacteraceae; genus Sinisalibacter; species Sinisalibacter aestuarii. The sequence continues at coordinate 906,508 of NZ_BROH01000001.1, forward strand.
TCAGCTTCAATTCCAGCCGGCCATCGCGCACGCTCAAGCAACGCATGCCGCATATCCGCATGACCGGCGGCGAGCGCATATTCACCCGCTGGCAGTTCCGCAGCTATCTTGAGGACGGCAGCTTCGACATGCTGCAGCCGGATTTCTGCCTGGCCGGCGGGATCTCGGAAGGGCGCAAGATCTGCGACATGGCGCATGCCTACGAGGTCACGATTCAGGGTCATGTATGCGGTTCGCCGATTTCATCCGCCGCGGCGATGCATATCGAAACCTCCATCCCGAACTTTCAGATCCACGAACACCACGTGATCGCCACGACCGAGATGAACCGGCGCATCTGCCAGCAGGATTACCAGCCGCAGCAGGGCCGGTTCCGGGTCGGCGATGCGCCGGGGCTGGGGCTCGATCTGGATGAAGATTACGTGCGTCACCACGCGACGGTTCTTGAGGTGGCCTAGGGGCAGAAGACGACGGAGGGCGCAGCGCATGACCGCAAGACTGAAAGGCAAGGTTGCCGTGGTGACCGGAGGGGCCAACGGAATGGGCGCCGCCCAGGCCGCCATGATGGCCCGCGAGGGGGCGAAGGTTTGTATCATGGACGTTCGCGACGATCTGGCCGCCCCGGTGCTTGAGCGGATTCTGGATGCCGATGGCGAGGCCATGTTTCACCGCGGTGACGTGACACGCGAAGCCGATTGGGAAGAGGTTCTGGCTGCCGTTGTCGCACGCTACGGACGGTTGGACATCCTGGTGAACAATGCCGGGATCGGAGCGAACCGGCTTGATCCGGACAGCGTGGATGACTGGAAAACGGTCATGGAGATCAACGTGATGGGTGCCGCGATCGGCACACGTCTGGCTGTTCCGATCATGCGTGCGGGCGGCGGCGGTGCAATCGTCAATATCTCGTCCATCGCGGCGTTTGCGGCGTTCGAAGACGCCAATCCCGTCTACGCGACGTCGAAGGGTGCCCTCTGGACCTATACCCGGCAGGCGGCGCTGACCCATGCAAAGGACGGGATCCGCGTAAATTCGATTCATCCGGGCTTGATGCCGCGGATGCTGCAACCCGGGAATCCGGCCCTGAGCGACGCCGAGCAGGGCCGTGCCGACAAGCTGGGACACGTCCCGCTGCGCCGTCTCGGACACCCGGACGAGGTCGCCTATGGCGTTGTTTTCCTTGCCTCGGACGAGGCGAGCTACGTCACCGGCTCAAGTCTGGTCATTGATGGTGGATATCTCTTGAAATGAATATGCAAACCCAGTCACACCAACCCGGCCTCGACGCGATAAAGGCGCATTTTCAGGATCGTGCCGTTGCAGCGCAGGCGATCCTCGACCAGCACGCACACGATGAATCCTTTCATCCCTGGGCGCCGCCCGATCTTGTCGTTTTTGCACGAAGTACCGAGGACGTGGCCGCTGCAGTCCGGATCTGCACGCAACACAAGCTGCCCATCGTTGCCTTCGGGGCCGGCACCTCGCTTGAGGGGAATGTGAACGCCGTCCGCGGCGGCGTCTGCATCGACCTGTCGCAGATGGACAGGGTATTGCAGGTCAATCCCGAGGATTTCGACTGCACCGTTCAGGCGGGTGTACGTCGCAAGCAACTCAACACCGAACTGCGCACCACCGGGCTGTTCTTCCCGATCGACCCGGGCCCGGATGCGACGATCGGAGGCATGGCGGCGACCCGGGCTTCCGGCACCAATGCCGTGCGATACGGCACCATGCGCGAGAACGTCATCGCGCTGACGGTCGTTACCGCCGGTGGGCATGTCGTGCGCACCTCACGCCGGGCCCGCAAGTCCGCGGCCGGCTATGACCTGACGCGGCTGTTCGTCGGCTCTGAAGGGACGCTCGGGATCATCACCGAGGTGACGCTGCGTCTTTCCGGCATCCCCGAAGAGACCATCGTCGGGCGATGTGCCTTTCCGTCCGAAGCCGCCGCGGTGGATACCGCGATCCAGACGCTGCAATCCGGGGTGACGCCGGCGCGGGTCGAGTTCCTGGATGATCGGCTGATCGCCGCAGTGAACCGGTATTCCGGCCTTGACCTGCCCGAAACCTCGACCCTGTTCTTCGAACTGCATGGCAGCGCGGCGCATGTCGCGGAACAATGTGAGTTGCTTGAGGCGATTGCGAGCGAGAACGACTGCTTGTCCTTCGAGATGGCTCAGGGGCCGGACGAGCGCACGAGGCTTTGGCAGGCGCGCCACGACGCCTACTACGCCACCGTGAACCAGCGGCGCGACGCGCGGGGACTGGCCACCGATGTCTGCGTGCCGATATCGCGCATCGCCGAGTGCATCGTCGAAACCAAGAAGGATCTTGAAGATTGCCCGGTGCCCGCCTGCATCATGGGGCATGTCGGCGACGGCAACTTCCACGTGGTCTTCTCGCTCAACGCCGACGACCCGGCCGAACTCAAGGCGACGGAGGAGATCGGAAGACGGCTGGTCAGCCGCGCTCTGGCGATGGACGGCACCTGCACCGGCGAGCATGGCGTCGGTCTGGGAAAGAAAAAATATCTCCCCGATGAATTTGGCGAAGAAGCGATGCAGGTGATGCGGCTGCTCAAGACCTCGCTCGACCCCGACAACATTTTCAACCCTGGCAAGATCGTCGATCCGGCCTGAGACAAGGGTTCCCCAATGCCTGCACATCACACCCCGCTGCGTTCGACAGACTGGCTGGCGCAGAACCTCGCCACGGTAAAGATCGTGGACGCCTCATGGTATCTGCCGCAAGACGGGCGCGATCCTGCGCAGGACTTTCTTGCCGCGCATATTCCCGGAGCGGTCCGCTTCGATCTGGATACGATCTGCGCGCCATCGGATCTTCCCCACATGATGCCCGCACCAGGGCAATTCGCGCAGGCGGTGTCCGCCCTAGGAATTTCGGACCGGGATACGATCGTCGTTTATGACACGGCGGGGTTGTTTTCGGCGGCGCGGGTGCGCTGGATGTTCCGGGGGTTCGGCGCGTCGGAGGTTTTCGTGCTTGACGGTGGCTTCCCGGCCTGGGTCGCCGAAGGCCGCCCCACGCAAAGCGGCCCTGCAAAACCTTCGCCAGCCGGGTTCAGCGCGGTCGCACCGAAGGAGGCGGTCGCCGACAAGTCCCATGTCCTGTCCGCCGTGCAATCGGGCACGAGAGCCATCATGGACGCCAGAAGCCCGGCCCGGTTTTACGGCGAGGTGGCCGAGCCACGACCGGGCGTCCGGTCGGGCCACATCCCGGGAAGCGTGAACGTGCCCTATTCCGAGCTGATCGAGAATGGCCGCATGAAGCAAACGGCGCATCTGGCAGAGATATTGTCGGGTCTTGGCGTCACCGTTGGGGATCCCGCGATCGTCAGCTGCGGTTCGGGCGTGACCGCGGCGATCATTGCCCTTGCGCTTGAACTGAACGGCAACCGCGATGTCGCGGTCTATGACGGCTCCTGGGCCGAATGGGGCGCCGACCACGCCCTTCCAATCGAACCCGACAGGGGATGAACCCACCGATGTCCGAACCGGCAACACATTCGCGATCAGATGACCAGACCCGGCGCCGTCTTTCGCCCGTGCAGGCGGTGCGCCAGGGGATGCACGCCTATTCCTGGGGGCTGGACTTCAAGGAGTGGGACAGGCTGCGGGAATGCCTTGTCGGGGCGTTGCGGTTTTCGTCGTCGCGGACGGTGACGACAACCGATGCAGAAAGCCGCATCGCGTCGTTTCAGGGGCGGGTTGATGACTATGCGGCCCGCTGTCATCTTCATTGCAACCAGTTGGTTCGCGTCGACGGCGACCGCGCGGCGTATACCGGCTATCTGATGCTCGCCCGGGTTCGGCAACCCGCCGATGGCGGCGGTTTCTTCTACGAGGGGGGCTTCTACCGCAACACTTTTGTGCGCGAAGGCGGGAGCTGGAAGGCGTCCGAGATCATCTGGCAGGACGTTTTCAGCGACTCCGGCGCTCCGATGAAAATCCTGCACGACACGCTCGCCAGCCCGATCACTGCCGCAAAGCAGGTTCTGCCCGAAGGGCCCGGCACCGCAGCGACGGAACACGACGCGGTTTCGGCGGTCGTCAACTGGGTGATCCGGGCGGCGGACAGCGGCGATCTCGCCGCGTTTCACGAATGGGTCGACGCGATGGCGAACGGCACGGTCGATGGCCAGGCTTGTCGCGGGCGTGACGCGCTGGCCCAAGCCTTTCTTGCGCCGGCAGGGCGGCGTCTTACCTTTTTGGCCAACCATCGCGTCCGCGTCTCGGGGGACCGGGCCAGCTACGCCGCCTCTGCCGCAATCGTGACGATCGGAACGGGGCAATCCTCCAGCCGTCAGGCCGGCGGAATCCTGCACGCGGACCTGAGCAAGTCGCCCGATGGGTGGCGGCTTGCAGCGTTGCGACTGCAGATCCTCTGGGACACGCAGAAGGCCACGGTTCCGGCCCAGTCCCCGGTCGCCGATTGCCCGGACCTTTGTGACGACTGGACCGGGAACGGCATTGTCCCGGATGGCCAGCGGCTCGAAGACCTTCTCCACCGGATGCTGGCATGCGTCGACGCCGGAGATCGCGATGGGCTGAGCCGCTGTCTCGCGGATGACGCCACCGGGAAGCTTTGGGACGCCGAACCGCTCCGGTCGCGCGCGGCGATTGTTGCGGCCCTTCTGGAGTACCGCGGGTCTCTGGATTTTCTCCAAAGCTTTGCCTTCAACACGGTTGTCCGGTTCGAGGGCGAGCAATCCACGCTGAAATGCTACTCGATGGCGCGTCAGGTTTCGGCGCAAGGGAACGCTCCCGACACGGTTGGCGGACGTCTCTTTATGAAGGCAAGACACGAGGCCGGGGCCTGGCAGATCACCGACCTCACATTCTGCCGCGACTTCGGCCCCTTTGATGTGCCTCGGGCGCCGGCGTCATCCATAGCTCAAAGTTGATGAAAGGATCGCAGTCATGGACACGGGACTGACACAGGCGAGAAACACCGCAAACGACGTTCATGCGATCATCAGGCTGATGAACGAGTATTCCTGGGCGCTCGACAACAACGACTGGGACGAGCTGCGCCGGTGTTTTGCGGTTCCCATGCAATTCCTGGCCTCGACCATGGCGCCAGTCCGCGATGTCGAGGTTCTGATCGCCGGCCTCAGCAGCCGCGCCGGTACCTTTGCGCACCGGCGCCACATGCAAAGCAACGGGTTCGTGCGGGTCGATGGCGACCGGGCCTTCTACACGGGCAACATGATGAATCCCCGCGTACAGGCCGAGAAAAGCGACCACGAATTCTTCCTCGCCGGCGGTTATTACCGGAACGAGTTCATCCGCACCGACGCGGGCTGGAAGATCGCGATCAAGTGCTGGCAGGATGTCTACAGCGAAGGCGGACTTCCCCCGGCAATGCAGAAGGCGGGCGTGGCGGGCTATGGCAGTTCGGCCTTTCCTCGTGTGCTGGACGATCTGGTTGACGGTGCCACTTTCGGCGTGGTGGATGAACATGCATCGGATCGCGCGGCGGATGAGCGGATGCGCGTTCACGACGCCATCATGCGGATCTTCCGGGCGGCGGACGGAGCGCAACCTGCACATGGCAGGGTGGCACTGGCCGGGAATGCAACGGGACAGATTGCCGGGAAGACCATCGCCGGCGCCGATGCCCTGCTTGCCGCGCTCGATGGCAAGGGTGCAGCGCGATTGACACATATCACCAACGAGGTGATCGACCTTGCCGGGGACAATGCCGAATTCGCGTCCTACTTTTTCGTGGTCACGGCCAGACCGGAGGGCAATGCTCATACGGGTGGATTGCTGCGGGCAACGCTCGTGCGGGACGAGGGGTTGTGGAAAGCCACACATCTCGCGCTTGATCCGCTCTGGGCGCGTGGCGAAGCGGCGGCACCGGAGCCGGTGCACCCCATCATGCTTGGCGCGCCTCTCGCGGTCGATGACCCCGCGTCGGATGACGAAACGGCGGTCGTCGCTCAGCTCCACCGGCTGATCTGGGCATTGGATGGCGGTAGCGCCGAGCGCATCGAGCCTCTGTTGGATGCCCGTGCGAGGCTCGAAACGGGCACCGACGAGGTTGAAGGACGCGCCGCCGTCATCCAGCACCTGTTGGACGAGCGGGCGCAGACACAGCTGCGCCAAAGCTATCTGTTCAACCCCGTGGTCACAATCGAGGGGGCTGAAGCGGATGCGCGTTTCTACATGCTGACCCGGCGAGCGGAGGCCGACGGCGCCGTGAAAATGTTCGGCGGCAGGCTCTATGCCAGCGCCAGACGCGAGGGCGGCAGGGTCCGCATCACTGATCTGAGGTTTGTCACGGATTTTGGGCCCTACGCTTGATCCGATCCGTTCGGGATGATTGGTGACCGCATGGTCGCCTGAGTTGGAGGCGCGCGATGATCCGTCGATGCCTCATCTATGAAAACGCGGGCGATGCCCCGGCAATCGCCGGTCCGCCCGGCTCATCACGCCTGTCTCGTTGCTGCGGCGCAAACCCGGGATATCGGCGCGGGCGCCGAGGCGGGGTGGGTGGCTCGGAGAAAAGTTCATTCTCGACATCTGTCGATGAATGCGATGGCGAAGATGCGACTATGGTCGGTGTCAAAAGGAACGAGGGAGTTAAATGGACACTTTCATCATAACGGGCGCGGCCGGGGGTATTGGATCGCCGACCGTATCGGCGATGGCGCGGGCAGACCGACGCCTCATCTGTGTCGATATCGACGCACAGGCGATGAAGGCACGCCTTCCCGGCGATCTGCCCGGTGAGATCGTCATGGTGCCGTCCTATCTGGACAATGCCATGGCCTGCGCAAAGGTCGTCGACGCGACCGAAGGCCCGATCACGGGTCTCGTGCACCTGGCAGGGCAATTTGCCAACGACGATGACAGCGCGGGAACCTGGGATCGCATCCTCGATGTCAACCTGCGCACCGCCTATGATCTGACCCAGGCGATCCGGTCGCGGCTGCGCACCGATGGTGGCGCGCGGCTGGTCTATGCATCGTCCGCCTCGTTCCGCAGGGGGTCGCCGGATGCTCTGGCCTATTCGGCGGCCAAGGCTGGCCTTGTGGGGATCGTGCGCGCCCTGTCCAAGAAACTCGGGCCGCGGGGAACCGTTAATGCGATCGCGCCCGGTCCGGTCGACACGCCGATGCCGGCGCAGATGATTGCGTCCGGGCGCCTCAACAAGACGCTGGAGTCAATTCCGATGGGCCGCATCGGCCGTCCCGACGAAGTGGCCTCGGTGATTGCGTTTCTCTGTTCCGAAGGGGCCAGTTACGTTTCCGGTCAGGTCATCAACGTCGATGGAGGTCTGAATCCGTCGTGACGATACACCGCGGTCGGGCTCCCGCCCGGACCACATCCCCCGCCCACCGACCGGCGCAGCGCGCCGCCACCGTCCTGCAAGCCCGAGGATAAAGATATGTCCAGACTTTTCAGCAATTTCCGCCTGGCGCAAATGGAGTTCCCGAACCGGATCGTCGTTGCGCCGATGTGCCAGCACATGGCCGAGCACGGAATTGCGACAGACTGGCACCTGATCCACTGGGGTAGTCTTGCACTGTCCGGCGCCGGTTTGGTCATGATCGAGGCGACCGGCGTGGAAATGGAGGGGCGTATCAGTCCGAACTGCCTGAGCCTCGATTCAGACGCTTCGGAAAAGGCGATGGGGCGGATGCTCGAGGTTGCGCGCCGCTACGGCGATTCGCGGTTCGGACTCCAGCTTTCGCATGCCGGCCGCAAGGGGTCTACCGTCACGGGATCGAGCGGACGCCAGGCCCTGACCGCGGCAGAGGGCGCATGGCCGACCGTCGGTCCCAGCGCGATCGCGGTGGCCGAGGGCTGGCCGGTGCCCAAGGCCGCTGACCGCGAGGATCTGAAGAGGATCCGCGAGGCATTTGCCTCGGCGGCGAGGCGCGCGCTGGCCATCGACATGGATGTCATCGAACTCCATGCCGCGCACGGCTATCTCCTGCATCAGTTTCTGTCTCCCGTCTCCAATCAGCGCAGCGATGCCTATGGCGGCTCGCCCGAAGCCAGGATGCGCTACCCGCTCGAGATCTTCGATGCCGTGCGCGAGGTCTGGCCCTCGGAGCGGCCGCTCGGCGTCCGGATCACCGGTCGGGACTGGTATCCGGGCGGGCTCGAACCCGAGGACGCCGTGCAATTCGCCACCGCGCTGCAGGAGCGGGGGTGCGATTTTGTCGATGTGACGACAGGGGCCATCCGGCTGGATGCGCGGCCACCGCAGATCCATCCTGGCTACCAGGCTGAATATGCCCGCAAGGTGAAGGCCGAAACCGGGATTCCCACCTTTGCGGTCGGCATGATCAACACCGCGGAACTTGCCGAAGAGCTCCTCGCCGCGGGTGATGCCGATTTTATCTGCCTCGCACGCGGGTTTCTGGATGACCCGCGCTGGCCGTGGCACGCCGCCGAGGCGCTTGGCGATACCATCGCCTATCCGCCAGCCTATGATCGCTGCCACCCCAGACTCTGGCCGGCAACAGAGACGGCGATCAGGAACAGAAAACTCGCCTGATCCACCTGCGCCGGGTATTCAACGTGGTGACGCAGACGCCGATGCCGGACTGCCTGCGCGCCGCAGCCGTCAGGGAGCTGTTTGACGAATGCTGATCGTGGCACATTTCCAGAGCGCGGCAACCGACGCGCTTCGGGCGCATCCCAGCCGTCCGACCGTGGTGGAGATCCTGGACGCGCCGCGCTGGGTTCTGCCGCCCGATACCGCCATGCTCCTGACGACGCCGCCGGGCTGGGAAGCCGCGCCGGCGTTGCGCCCGGAGGATTGGCCCTCCGGTCTCAGGCTCGTCCAGAGTGTGTCGGTCGGTGTCGATGCATACCCTCGCTGGCTGGTCGAAGGGCAAGTCTTCGCCACGGCGCGGGGAACAAACGCGCCGTCGATCGCGGAGTACGTCTTCGCCGCCATTTTCGCCCGGCACCGGTCTTTCGCCGGTCTTACCATCAGACGGGCGGAAGACTGGGGCCACATCGAATTTGGCTCGCTTGAAGGAAAGACCCTCGGCCTCGCCGGTTTCGGCAGTATAGGCCGGGCGGTTGCACCTGTCGCTCAGGCGCTGGGCATGCGCGTTGCGGTGTTCCGCAAGACCGGCGCGCCGGCGCGGGAGCCGGGGATAGAGACGGCAGACAGCCTGGCACATCTGTTCGCGATGTCCGATATCCTGGTGCTGGCCATGCCGGCGACGCCCGAGACGCACCGGATCGTCAACCGCGAGGTTCTTGGACACGCGAAACCGGGCCTTCACCTTATCAACGTCGCACGAGGGGCGCTGGTCGATCAGGACGATCTGCAACAGGCGCTCGACGCGGGGCAGATCGGCTTTGCGACCCTGGACGTCACCGATCCTGAACCCTTGCCGGCGGGCCATCCGCTTTACACCCACCCGAGCGTAGCCCTTACTCCGCATATCGCCTGGGCCGGGCCTGGAAATGAACGGCGCTTTGCCGAGCTCGCGCTGCACAATCTCGGCGCATTGCTCGGTGGCGGCCAAACCGCAAACGCCCACGATGTGCGCTCGGGTCGCTAACCTGCACCTCCGCCGCAAGATGTTGCCGGTCAGCGCCCGCGCCGCATCCGTCCGCTCCGGGCCGGAAAGCGCGAGGCGTATCTTCCCGGTCTCATACGGCGCCAGCAGCCGGGCCTGCTCAAGACCGCGCGTGCGACCCGGCGCGGGCACTTTCTTGCCCCAACCCGCCCGACCGAAGGCCGCGAACCTGCCACGTCGCGTTCCGATTCCGACCGGGGGAAGCCCGGATTCGTCTGAGATATCGTTTGGTTTTGGATAATTACTTAGATATTGCAATATCGTGTTTTGTTGGGCGCTGGGCGAACTCAGTGTCCGACGCATCGACACAATTCGCTTTGCTTCAATGGTTGCGCGAAGGTGTCTTGCCTATTTCGGCGGCGCCTATGCCGAGATCGTAGGTAATTCTATTTGTTATTGACTAAAGCATTATTCACTGCTTCACTCGTTGCCAATTCGTACACCGCGCTTGTTCGGGGTTCTTGCGAGGTCAGACGGGGGGAGCCATGTCTAGCGAGATCGGGGCCAGCGAAGGCACGACGGCGGAGGTGACCGCCATCGAGCGCCTCGTTGCCGTGGAAGAGATCAAGTATCTGAAGTCGCGCTATTTCGATGCGGTCGACATGAAGGACTGGTCGGCGATCATCGGGATCTTCACAGAGGATGCGCAGGTCGATTTCGGCGGCGAGGGCAAGCACCATGTCGGCCACCACGGCGTGACCGAAGCGGATGTGAACCCGGACGACTGGATCGTCATCGGCGGTCCGGCGACCGCGAAGGTGATCGAGGGCGCCGTCGGCGGCATCAGCTCGGTCCACCACGGGCACGATCCGCAGATCCAGATCCATTCCGCGACCCGCGCCACCGGGCGCTGGAAGCTCTACGACCGCCTCGAATACGGCCACGAGGTGATGCACGGCTATGGCTATTACGACGAAGAGTACCGATGCGAAGACGGCGTCTGGCGCATTTCGCAACTCACGTTGAACCGCTTGCGCGTTGTTTGGGAGGACATGCGCAAAACCGGGTGAATTCCGGCCGGCCACCCCGATCCGGGGCGGCGGGCCGTGGATGGACGAAGCAGAATACCAACGAGGAGGAAAACATGACGACTAAAACGAAATCCAAGACCCGCTGGCTGTCGGTTGCTGCCACGGCGGCGGTGACCGCTACGATGACGTGCACCGCAGCCTGGGCCGAACTGCCCGGCGAAGGCTCCATCGTGATGTTCGGCCAATCGCGCGAGAACCCGTATTTCGGCCAGAACGCCGTTGGCGCCGGGGATGTCGCTGCCGAATTCGGCTGGGACTTCACCTATGTGGAATCGTCCACGCAGGAAGCGCAGGACGCGGCGATCCAGCAGCTGCTTGCCACTGGTCAGAAGCCGATCGGCATCGTGCTCAACCCGATTTCCGGCGCCGCAGCGGTTGCCTCGGAGCTTGCGATCACACAGGCGGGCATTCCGATGGTGATCCTCAACCAGGTTCCGTCGAAGGAGCAGGCCGATCTGTTCATCGCCTATGGTGGTGTGAGCGACTATCTCTCCGGCCAGAACGCAGCGCAGCTGCTGGTCGCCGGTGCTGAAAAGGCTGGCATCGAGCTGGGTAATGGCCTTGTCGTGAACACCGTGGCCGGCCACAGCGCCGCGCAGGAGCGGGTAGCGGGCTTCCTTGACGAGATGGCTCGCTCCTTCCCCGAAGGCTCGGAAATCCTGGCCGACGTGACCTCCGGCGGCTTCCTCGAAAACGAAGGCTACGCGGTCGGGTCGCAGATCATTCCGGCCAATGCGGGCCAGTTCAACTGGGTCTACGGCGTGAACGACGCGCTTGCCTATGGCGCCATGACGGCGGCAAAGGAAAACGGCATCGTTCCCGGTGAAGATGTCCTGTTCGTGGGCGGCACCTGCATGAACGCGACGACCAACGCCGCGGTTCAGGCCGGTGAACTGGTCGGCACCTCGGTGCAGGCTCCCTACATCGAGGGTGCCGCGGCCATGTACGCGCTGGTGGCTTACCTGAACACCGGTGAAGTCATCAACGACGAGCGCAACCTGTCGTCCGACGCCCCGCCGTCGATCGACGAGCCCCCGTACAAGTGGAACTACATGCCCAACACGATGCTGGACGGTTCCCCGGAATCCTACACCGAGACGGTGATCTGGGGCAAAACCGCCCAGGAACTGTGTAACTACAACTGATCCCCGTCGCGGGTCGGTGAAACTTTGCGGGGCGCGTCTGGCCGTGGGCCGAATGCGCCCTGCACCCCACATGATCACACCAAAATGGAGCCGCTGGACCGATGAGCAATGTCGCTCTTGAGATGAAGGGTATTTCCAAGGCGTTCGGCGCGGTGCAGGCCCTCGACAACGTCGACTTCGAGTTGCGCCGCGGCGAGGTCATGGCCCTGCTCGGCGAAAACGGTGCGGGCAAGAGCACGCTCGTGAAGGTTCTGGCCGGTCTTCATGTGCCGGAAACCGGGTCGATCAAGATCGACGGCAAACCCTTCAACCTCGGAACGACACAGCTGTCGCACGCGGCGGGGATCGCGGTTGCGGAGCAGGAACTCAGCGTCATCGGCACGCTGAGCGCGGCCGAGAATATCTTCCTTGGCGGCGTGCCGTTTTCCGGGCCGTGGACGCGCAAGCGTCTGGCCGAAAAGGCAAAGCCCTACCTTGAGGCGGTCGGCCTCGGGCATCTGGATTCTTCCGTCCCGGTCGAAAGGCTCGCCGTAGCCGAGCGCCAGCTGATCGAAATCGCGCGGCTGCTCGCCACGAACGCGCGCATTCTGATCCTCGACGAGCCGACAGCGGCTCTCAACGATTCCGATATCGAGCGCGTGAAAGCGCTGGTCACGAAACTGGCGAGGGAAGGCCACAGCATCATCTACGTCACGCACCGGCTTGGCGAGGTCTTCGAGATCGCGGACCGGATCACGACGCTGCGCGGCGGCCGGAGCAATCCGCCCGAAAACGTATCCGACATGACATTGGCCAAGGTGATCGAGCGGATGATCGGCCGGCCGCTGGAAGAGATGTTCCCGCCGCGCGCCTCCGGCTTCGGCGAGGCCGCCCTCGATCTGCGCAATGTAACCACCAAGGCACTGCCGCTGATGCAGAACCTCAAGGTCCGGGCCGGCGAGATCGTCGGCCTTGCCGGGCAGGTCGGCTCGGGCACCGAGAGCCTCCTGCGCGCAATTGCCGGGGCCGACATCGTGGAAACCGGCAGCATCTCGGTCGATGGCCGCCGGCTTCCGAAGGCCCATAAACTGTCGACGGCGATGAAGTACGGGATCGGCTATTGTTCGAGTGACCGGAAGCTGGACGGTGTTTTTGCCGACCTGGCGGTTTCGACCAACATGGTGGCACCGTCGATGCGCCAGGTCACGCCGCGCTTCATCGTGAACCGCCGCCGCATCCGGGATCTGACCGGGCGCATTTCGGGCCAGATGGCGATCGACCCCAAGCGGGCCGAGTACCGGGTCGGCGCGCTCTCGGGGGGGAACCAGCAGAAGGTCGCCCTCGGAAAATGGCTCGGCATCTCGCCGCGCGTCCTGCTGGTGGCGGAACCGACACGCGGCGTCGACGTGGGCGCGCGGGCCGAAATCTACGGCCATCTCCGCCGCCTGGCCGACGAAGGAATGGCCATCGTCTTTTCCTCGTCGGACATCGACGAGGTTCACGGCCTCGCGGACACGATCATCACGATGTATCGCGGACGGCAGGTCCGCACCGTCAAACCGGCTGATGTCGGCAACCATGACCTGCTGCGCGACATCACCCATCCGGAAGAAGAGGTCGCATGATGACCGAGACTGGATACACCCCGACGCCCAGCAAGAGCCCCGCATCGAGCAAGGTCATGCGCTGGGTGTATATCATCGGTGCGTTCATCGTGCTGGCCGCGATCGGCGGGTTCTTCAACCGGGCCTTCCTGACGCCCGAAAACGGCCTTGCCATCCTGCGGGCCGCAGCCATGTCGGGCATGGTCGCGATGGGCGCGACATTCATCACCCTGTCGGGGCGGTTCTTTTCCCTCGCTCTTGGCCAGACGGCCATGTTCGCGGGGGTTCTGATGGCCGTTCTGATGTCTGCCGGGCTGCCCTTCGGCATCGCCGTGGTTCTGACATTTGCCGTGATCATCCTGCTTGGCGCCCTGCAGGGCGGCATCATCGCGATGGGGGCGAACCCCATCGTCACCACCCTGGGCGCCGGCGCGATCCTGGCGGGCCTGGCGGGCCTTGCGACCGGCGGCAAGAACGTTCCGATCGAAAGCGCCGTGGTCGAATGGATCGGCAACGGGCGGATCATCGGCGTTCCGACCCAGACCTGGGCGTTCCTGTTCTCGGTCGCGGTGGCGTGGTGGGTGATCAACAAGACGCGGCTGGGCCGCGAGACCATCCTGATGGGGGCGAACCGGGCCACCGCCGAGGCGTCGGGCGTAAACGTCGCGCTGATCACGATCCTGGTCTTCATCATCGCAAGCATTGCCGCCGGGATGATGGGTATCTTCGAGGCGGCACAGTTCAACAAGGCCCGTGTCATGGGCTTTGACGCGGTCGATTTCAACGTCATCGCCGCGGTCCTGATCGGCGGCACCGCGATCCAGGGCGGGCGGGGATCGCCCCTGCAATCCGCGCTCGGGGCGGTCTTCATCGCGACTGTGCAGAACTACATGTTGCTGCTGGCCTGGTCCGCCGGGGTCCGCACGGTCATCACCGGGGCGCTCATCGTCGTCATCGTTGTCGGCTTCCACATTGCCGGTAAGAGAAAAGGGGCCTGAGACTTATGAAGTTCCTGCAGAATCCACTGGTTCAGCGCCTTGTTCTTCTCGTCGTCGTCTACGCGATCCTTGCCCTGACGGTTCCGTTCTTCGCGACCAGCGGGAATGCCTATGCCGTGCTGGAGGCCAGCGCGCTGCTGGGTATCGTCGCGGCAGGGCTGGCCGTCAACATGCTGACGGGCGAGCTTGACCTGTCGGTCGGGTCGGTGGCGGCCTGCGCCGGGCTTGTGGCGATCATGATGTCGCAGCACGGCATCTATATCGCGGTTATCGCCGCCGTGATCCCGGCAGTGCTGTACGGCATGTTGCAGGGCTATTGCATCGCCCGCCTGCAGATCTCGTCACTGGTCTTCACCCTGGGGACGTTCATCGGCGTTCGCGGGCTGGCCTATGTCATTTCGGATGAACGGACGCTGACGCTGGCGCTTTCGAACCTGAGCATCTCGATGTCGCTGCGCGAGCGCATCCTGATCTTCTCGCCTTTCAGCCTGCTGATGATCGGCGTTCTGATCATCGCCGGGCTTCTGCTGCGCTATACCCGGGTGGGGCGCGAGATCTTCGCCATCGGTGGCGCGCGCAAGGAAAGCCGCGCCGCGGGTGTGCCGCAGGTGCGACCGCTCGTCATCAGCTTCGCCACGTCGGCCGGGCTGGCCGCGCTGGCCGGGGCGCTGGCCTCCATGCGGGGGGGCAGCGCCGCGCCCGGTGGCTACGAGACAGTCCTGCTGGGAGCGGTGACCGCCGCGCTGATCGGTGGTGTGAGCCTTTATGGCGGACGCGGCAGCATGATCGGCGTGTTCATCGGGGTGCTGACGCTACAGTTTCTGCTGTCTGGCCTTCAGCTTCTGGGTGCGCCGAACTGGGCGGCCAACCTGACGACGGGCCTCATTCTGCTCGCCTTCCTGGGGATCGACCTGGCACATGGCTCGTCGCCCGTCGCCACGGCGCTGCACAGATCCAGGGTGCGTCGTCGAAGTTCAAACACCGCCTAGGAAGTCCGCTGACAGCGGCCGGACCACAGAAACAGCACAAAAACATGACCGGTCGGGGCGGCATTCGTAATCGACCGGGCGCCGATGGGAGGAAACACGGCCATGAATACGAACGCGAACGGGCGCCTTCACGGCAAGACCGCGGTCATCACCGGGGCGGGGTCGGGGATCGGACGCGCCGCCGCGAAGCGGTTCGCCGCGGAAGGCGCGCATGTTGCCGTCTGGGATATCGACCAGGCCCGTATTGATGCAACCGTGGCCGAGATCCGCGCCAGTGGTGGCCGCGCCGACGGTTTTGCCGTGGACATCAGCAAGGGCGATGCCGTGGACGCCTGCGCCAAGGCCACGATCGAGGAGCTCGGCGACGTGCGGGTCCTGTTCAACAACGCTGGCATTCTCGACGACTACGCCGATGCCATCGCCACCGACGAGGCCCTCTGGGATCGCGTCATGGGCGTCAATCTCAAGGGCATGTGGCTTGTGTCGCGGGCACTGCTTCCGTCGATGATCGCGGCAGGTGGCGGTTCCATCGTGAACGTCGCCTCCATCGCCGCGTTTATCGCCGGCGGTGGCGGCATTGCCTATACGACCGCCAAACACGGCGTCGTCGGCTTTACCCGGCAACTCGCGCTGGAATTCGCCCATCAGGGCGTGCGCGTGAATGCTGTCGCGCCCGGCGCGGTGGAGACGGGGATGACAGCGGATATCCTCAACAACGAGGACCTTCCTGTGGTGCATGCTCTGCGGCAGGCGCCCGCTGGCCGTCACGCGCAACCAGAGGAACTTGCGAATGTGGCGCTGTTCCTCGCCAGCGACGAGGCAAGCTTTGTCTATGGCGCGGTCTACGTCGCCGATGGTGGCTGGACCATCCAGTAAAGGATTCGGGGGCGCGGCAAAGGCTGGCGTGAATGACCGACGAGGCGGTCGCGCACCAGTGATCAGAGGTAACGATCATGACATCTGAAATCCGGGACAGCGACCCGCTCTCGACATCGTTCGACCACGATATGCCTCATGTCGCGTCACCCGCGAGCCGGACCGGCTGGACCCGCAGCGAGGCCGTTCGTGCACGCCGGAGCGTTCGTGGTCGCATCGCGAAAGCCAGGCCCGCAAGCCGGGCGCGGCGCAAGGCGCGGGGATGGACACGCATCCTGGCGCGGGCTGTGTCGTCCATCGTGCGCACCGGTCAGCTTGAGATCTGGTTGCCGAACGGAACCTGCATCCGCGCCGGCGACAATACCGGCGAGCCGGTCGTCGTGCGCATCGAGAACGAAAAGTTCGTGCGGCGGTTGCTTCTGGACCCGGACATGGCGCTTGGTGAAGGCTACATGAACGGCGATCTGACGGTCGCGGGCGACGATATTTACGGGCTGCTCGATCTGGCGATCCGCAATATCTCGCTGGGGCACAGCAACTGGCTCCGCCGCAATCTGCTGCGCAGCCGCGTCGCGCTGCGTCGGTTCGCGCAGCATAACCCGATCCGCCGCGCGCACCGGAATGTCGCCCACCATTACGATCTGTCGGGGGAGCTTTACAGCCTGTTCCTGGACGCAGACCGGCAATACAGCTGCGCCTATTTCCGCAGCCCCGACGTGACGCTTGAACAGGCGCAGAAGGATAAGAAAGCCCATATCGCCCGAAAGCTGCTGATCGAACCGGGCATGAGCGTGCTCGATATCGGTTGCGGCTGGGGCGGCATGGGGCTGACGCTGGCAGAGGATCATGGCGCGACCGTGACCGGCGTTACCCTGTCTGCCGAACAGCACAAGGTCGCCTGCGCGCGGGCGAGTGCTGCGGGGCTCCAGGACCGCGTCGCGTTTCGCCTGGAGGATTACCGCGATGTCCGGGAGACCTTCGACCGGATCGTTTCGGTCGGCATGTTCGAACATGTTGGCGTGCCGCATTATCGCGAGTTTTTCCGAAACCTCCGCGAGCGGTTGTCGGATGATGGCGTGGCGCTGTTGCACACGATTGGCCGCTCCGACCGGCCCGGCATCACCAACCCCTGGATCGCGAAGTACATCTTTCCGGGCGGTTATTGCCCGGCGATGTCCGAGGTCATGAAGGCGATTGAGAAGGAGGGCCTGATCGTGACCGATGTCGAGGTTCTGCGGATCCATTATGCTGAAACGCTGAGACATTGGCGTGACCGGTTCGAAGCCAATATCGACAGGGTGCGCGAGATCTATGATGACCGGTTCTGCCGCATGTGGCGGTTCTACCTGATCGGGAGCGAGCTTTCGTTCCGCCACGACGACCAGGTCGTGTTCCAGATCCAGCTGACCAAAAACCTGAACGCGGCGCCCATCACACGTGACTACATGACGGCCAACGACAGGGCGACGTGACCGGGAAGCCGGTCACGCGCCCCCCTTCTTCATTGCTTTGAAAGGAATACAGAATGGATCTCTCGGAAAAGGTTGTGCTTATCAGCGGCGCGGCGAAGGGAATGGGGGCCCATCACGCGCGCGCTTTTGCGGCGGCGGGTGCCAGGTTGGTGCTGGGTGATGTGCTCGATGCAGACCTCAACGCGCTGGCCAAAGAGCTGGGTGGCGATGTCGTCGCGGTGCATCTTGATGTCAGCAAGGCATCGGACTGGGACGCGGCCGTCAAAGCGGCGATGGATGCGTTTGGCCGGATCGACGTTCTTGTGAACAATGCGGGCATTCTGCGGATCGCCCCGATCGAGGAATATACCGACGAGCTCTGGGATCAGGTGCTCGGCATCAATCTGAGCGGGTCATTCAAGGGGATCCGCGCGGTCATCCCGGCGATGAAGGCGGCGGGCGGCGGCTCGATCATCAATGTCTCTTCGACGGCGGGGCTGAAGGGCTTTCAGAGCTGCTCGGCATATATCTCTTCGAAGTTCGGGATACGTGGCTTGACGAAGGCGGCAGCTATCGAGCTGGCACCGCACAATATCCGTGTGAATTCGGTGCATCCGGGCAATATCAAGACCGAGATGACGGACGGGCTCTATCCCAACTACAAGCACGTGCCCATGAACCGGATCGGGCAACCCGACGAAATCAGCAAGCTCGTTCTTTTTCTCGCGAGCGACGACAGTTCATTCAGCACAGCGGCAGAGTTCGTTGCCGATGGCGGCGAAACCGGCGGTATGCCGGACCTGTTCGCATAGGTTTGAAACGAGCGCGGCGGCGAATGCCAGCCGCACGAGTGCCATCGAGTCGAAGGCGCGCTTTTCCAGGCGCGCCTTCGGTCCATCTGGCGCGACGCTCAGGCGTCGGTGCTGCCCCACGGCACGTCGAGCTTGGTGTGGGAAATCTTCCACTTTCCGTCGACCCGCTTGTATTGGTCGACATAGAGGCCCAGCAGGAGAAACGGATGCTGGTCCGCTTCCCGGCCGGTCACGAAATCCAGAAGGTAGCACTGCCCCTCGGCGGTATCCGGGCCGGTGATGTTGATGGAGTGGTTCGTCACCGCGTGCATGAACGGGTGCGAGTCCTTCTTCTTCCAGTTGTACATGTCAAAGGCTCCGGCGAGCCCGTCCTTGATCGCCTGGAGGCCGGTCATGTCACCCACCGTCACCGACAGGACGGCGTCATCGGTGAAGACATCGCTGAAGCCCTCCACCTTTCCGGTATCCAGCACGTTGCTGTAGCGCACGCGCAGGGCGCGGATTTCCTCGGTGTCGAGAAGTCGTTGCAGTTGTTCGTTCGTTTGGCTGTCTGTCATGACCCAAGTCCATTTCTGTCGGCACCGGTGGTTTCCAATTCTCCCCTGGAAACGATGTGGACCCGGCGATGCCTCCCGATCCTCGCGATTGATCCAGGGGAGCCGACTGGACGAACAAAATCCCGGACACCAATCCGGCTTGCCGGGCACTGGTCCGCGTTCGGGGCAGGTGCCGCTTACGCTTTTCAGAACGCGTCCACGTTGCAGGAACCTGCGGTCGTGCGTCCTTGTTCATCCTCCCTAGTCGCCGGTCCGATGCCAGGAGCGCCGGACCCGCCGAGTGATATGACGTCACAGATTCGATTATTCGTCAATATCGTATGAATATACATCAAGATAATTTCTAAATCAGAGATTTTTTGCGCGCTCTGGCGGGGCTCGCGAGGCGAAGGTGTCGGATATTTGCCATTATATATCAATTTTTCATGATGACTTTGACGATTCTCGCCGCAATCGGGGCAGATATTGCGTCATCATATGATAATGACTTAGTTATTGACAAAACATAGAACTGACTAATAATCGAGATGAACCACCCGGCGGCGTTTGCCTGCCGGGATCAGGAAAACAGGGAGGAACCCATGTACGAGAAACTGTTGTCGCCGACCAAAATCGGCGCCTGGGAGCTGGCCAACAGCATCGTGATGCCGCCGCTGACGCGGAACCGTGCAGACAAGGATTGCGTCCAGAATCCCCGTGCGCCCGAGTATTACGGCATGCGCAACGCGGCCGGGCTCATCATCTGCGAAGCGACGCAGATCAGCCCTGACGCCACCGGATACCCGCGCACGCCGGGCATCTGGACCGAAGAGCAAACCGCCCGCTGGAAGGAAGTCGTCGACGCGATCCACGAAGGCGACGCGAAGGCCGTGCTCCAGTTCTGGCATTGCGGCCGGATCTCGCACCCGGACAACCAGCCCGAAGGCATTCAGCCGATGGCGCCGTCGGCGGTGAAGCCGGAAAACCCGATCTACACCGACGTTGCCGGCGACGTGGTCGACAATCCGATGCCGCGGGAGATGACCGAGGAGGACATTCAGTACGTTCTCGAATCCTACCGCAAAGCGGCGGAGAACGCGAAGAAGGCAGGCTTCGACGGCGTCGAACTGCACTGCGCCAACGGGTATCTCATCGACCAGTTCGCCGCGTCGAACACCAATATCCGGACCGACAAGTGGGGCGGGTCGCGCGAAAATCGCGTGCGCTTCATGGAAGAGGCCGTGAAGGCGGTCATGAAGGTTTTCCCGAAGGAATGCGTCGGTGTCCGGATCGCCGGCCACGGCACCTTCAACGAGATCTTCGATGAGGATCCGCAGGCCAAGTTCGAAGCGATGCTTGGCGTCGCGGAAAAGCTCGGCATCGGCTACGTCCACATCATCCGCCCGGTCGTCAGCGGCAACATCCAGATGGAAGCCTCGGCGCTTGACAGCCAGGTCATCGACACCGCCCGCCGGATTTTCTCCGGGTCGATCATCGGAGCCGCCGGCTACGATCTCGACAGCGGCGAAGCGGAGCTCAAGGCGGGCCGGGTCGAAGCCGTCGCCTTCGGGCGCGCGCATGTCGGCAACCCCGACCTTGTGCGCCGTATCCGCGAGGGCATTCCGCTGACCGAGAGCAACCAGGACACCTGGTACACCCCTGGGGACGAAGGCTACATGGATTATCCCGTCGCGCCCTGATCGGGGCGCACGGATCACCGTACTCCCTTTGCCCGCCTGACGGCGACAGGCACCTGGGGGGGTAACACAGACCGCCTGGCACGAGACGCCCTCCCGGTGCGTGCCAGGCGGTTCTTTTTTGGCGGAGCGGCATGGATCGGCCAGAGGGGTATGTGCGGGCGCTTGCGCCAATGCGGCCCGATGGCAGGGCAGCAGCCTGCGACCGGAGAGTCCGGTTCGGCCTTTCGTCTATCCGGAAGGGTGTGACGGGCCCCGATGGGCCACGGACAGGTGCTAGCCGCCCTTGAGCTTCTGCATCAGGTAGACCTCGCTGTCGGGCCTGACCGGCAGCGCGTAGTTGGCGGCGATGACTTCGCCGTCAACGGCCACCGACACACCCGCGTCGATCACCGGGGCAAGGCCTGGATGCGCCGCCTTGAGCGCATCCAGCATTTCACCGATCGTCGACGCCTCCACCGTGACGACAAGCTCGCCATCGGTGAAGCGCCGCAGACCGGACCAGAGGTTGACCTCAACCATTGGCCTTGGCTTTGATGGCCGCCAGAACTTTCGGCGGGTTCATCGGCAGGTGTTTCATGCGGACACCGACCGCATCCGCAATCGCGTTGGCGACGGCCGGCAGGGGCGGGGTGATGCCGGTTTCGCCGACACCACGCACGCCGTAGGGATGGCCCGGGTTCGGCACCTCGACGATAACCGTGTCGATCATCGGCAGGTCCGAGGCGACCGGAACGCGGTAATCCAGGAAGATCGGGTTCTGAAGGCGCCCGTCCTTGCCGTAGACGTATTCCTCGTTCAGCGCCCAGCCGATGCCCTGAACCGCACCGCCCTGATACTGCCCCTCGACATAGGACGGGTGCACCGCCTTGCCGGCATCCTGCACGACGAGATAGCGCAGGATCGTGGTGCGGCCGGTTTCGGGATCGACCTCGACATCGACGACATGGGTGCCGAAGCTGGCGCCGACGCCGTCCATCGTGGTTTCGTTGTGACCCGAGATCGGACCGCCGGTGGCGCCCATCGTTTCCGCGATTTCCTTCATGGTCATCGGCGGGAACTTCCCGGCATTCGGTCCGGCGGGCTGCGCCGCGCCATCCACCCATTCGACCGCTTCGGCGTCGATGCCCCACTTGTCCGCAGCACGCTGGCACATCTGCTTGATGCAGCTTTGCGCCGAAGTGACGGCGGCCTTGCCGCTGGCAAAGGTTGCGCGGCTGCCATGGCTCGGTTCGTTAAAGCCAAGCGCGCCGGTTTCGACCACGTTCACGCGCACATCGTCGTAGCCGATGCCGAAGGTCTCGGCGACCATCAGCGCGATCGAGGCGCGCAAGCCCCCGATATCCGGCGTGCCGATGGAAACCGTCGCCGTCCCGTCCTCGGTCACGGAAACGGAAACCGAGGTTTCGCCGCCATGGTTGAACCAGAAGCCTGTCGCCACGCCCCGGCCCTGGTTGGGGCCAAGCGGGACCGACAGGTTCGGATGTGCCTTCGTCGCTTCCAGAACTTCGACAAGCCCGATCCGGTTGTAGGTTGGTCCATAGCTCGACTTGTCGCCCTCGGCGACGGCGTTCTTGAGCCGGACATCCAGCGGGTCGAGTCCGAGTTCGCGGGCCATTTCATCAATCAGGCTTTCGACGGCGAAGGCCCCCATCGGCGCGCCCGGCGCACGATAGGCCGCACATTTCGGACGGTTGGCAAGGATGTCGTAGCCGATATGTTCGACGTTCGGCAGCTTGTAGGAGGCGAAGGCGCAGGTCAGCGCCAGATCGACCGGCGAGCCGGGGAAGGCCCCGCCCTGCATCCGGAAGACCGCGCGCGCAGCCGTCAGCGTGCCATCCTTCTTCATGCCGATCTTGACATCCATCGAGGCCGACGCGGTCGGACCCGTGGCGCGCAGAACCTCGGACCGGGTCATCACCAGCTTGACCGGGCGGCCGCCTGCCTTGCGCGACAGCGCCAGCGCCAGCGGTTCCATGAAGATCGTGGTCTTGCCGCCGAAGCCGCCGCCGATCTCGGAGGCGGTCACCCGCAGGCCGGACGCCTCGATCCCGAGAACCGCGGCACAGAACTTGCGGATGAACCATTGGCCCTGCGTGCAGACCCACATCTCGCCACGGCCATCGGCCCCCATCTGGCCAACACAGGCATGAGGTTCGATATAGCCTTGGTGCGTGGCTTCGGTCTTGTAGGTGCCTTCGCGGACCAGGTCTGCCTCGGCAAACCCCGCCTCGACATCGCCATGCCCGAACTCGATCTCACGCACGACATTGTGGCGCACGTTGTCGGGCAGGTCGACTTCCCGCGAGGACACCGAATGGTCAGCCGAGCCGGGGCGCACCGCCGGCGCGCCGGGCGCGAAGGCTTCGTCGACATCGGTGACATGGGGCAGAACCTGATACTCGACCTCGATCAGCTTCGCGGCGTCCCGGGCCAGCAGCGCCGACGTGGCCGCGACGGCCGCAACCGCGTGCCCGTCATAGAGTGCCGTGTCGTTGGCGATGGTGTTTTCCTGCAGGTTCCAGTCCTCTCCGGTCAGCCCGTCGGGGAAGTCGGCCCGGGTCACCACGGCCTTGACACCTTCGAGCGCAAGCGCCTTCGAGGCGTCGATCTTGAGGATCTTGGCATGGGCGTGCGGGCTGCGGACGACGGCGGCAAACAGCATGCCGGGCATCGAGAAGTCGGCGCCATAGCGCGCGCGACCGGTCACCTTGTCGAGTCCATCGGGGCGGTCGGGGCGGGTGCCGACCAGCTTGTATTCGCTTTTGAGTTCGTCCTTGGGCATCAGGCGGCTCCTCTCATTTCAGCGGCGGCGTCCTGCACCGCGCGGATGATCTTGTCATAGCCGGTGCAGCGGCACAGGTTGCCGGCCAGCCAGTATCGGATTTCGGTCTCCGTCGGGTCGGGGTTTTTCTCAAGCAGGTTCTTGGCCGCAACCAGGAAACCCGGCGTGCAGATCCCGCACTGAAGGGCGGCATGTTCGATGAACTTGCGCTGCAGCGGGTGCAGCTCCTCGCCATCGGCGATGCCTTCCACGGTTTCGACCTTCTTGCCCTGGGCTTCGACGCCAAGAACCAGGCAGGAACAGACCAGCGTGCCGTCGACGGTGACGCTGCAGGCGCCGCAATCCCCGGTGCCGCAGCCTTCCTTGGCCCCGGTCATGTCAAGCTTGTCGCGCAGGCAATCCAGCAGCGTTTCACGCGGATCGGCCAGGAATTCGACCTCTTCACCGTTTACAGTCGTCGTTACATGAACCTTCGTCATTACTTTTCTCCCTTCGCGCGGGCATAGGCGATCCTGGCCGCGCGCTTTACCAGCACGCCGGCGACTTCGGTGCGGAATTCGACGGTGCCGCGTTTGTCGTCGATCGGATTGCAGGCGGCTGTGGCAGCGGCGGCCAGCGCGTCGAGCGCCGCATCGTCCAGCGACGAGCCGATAAGCGCGGCGGCAGCATCGGAAACCAGAACCACCGTGGGCGCCACGGCCCCAAGCGCCACGCGGGCCTCGGTGACGGTGTCACCGTCCAGCCGCAAGCTCACCGCGGCGCCCACCACGGCGATATCCATCTCGGTGCGCGGGATGAAGCGCAGATAGGCGTCTCCGGCATTGTCTCCGCGCGGCGGCAGGTGAACGGCCGAGATGACCTCGCCTTTCGCAAGGGAGGTCTTGCCCGGCCCGGCCGGCACCTCCTCGACGGCAAGCTCGCGGGTGCCGCCGGGGCCGGTGATCGTCACCGTCGCGCCGGCGGCGACAAGGCCCGGAACGCTGTCCGCGGCAGGCGAGCCGTTGCACAGATTGCCGACAAGCGTCGCCCGACCCTGCACCTGAGTGGAGCCGACCAGTTCCATGCCTTCCACGACGCCGGGCCATTCGGACACAAGCTCGGCATGGGCGCCAAGCTCGGCGCCGGATACGGCCACGCCGATCCGCCAGCCGCCATCCTTGGTGCGCGCGATCTCCTTCACGCCCGGGATATGCTTGATGTCGATCAGGTCGTCAGGGGTCACGATCTCGGCCCGCAACTGGACAAGGACGTCGGTGCCGCCAGCCAGGAACCGCGTCACGCCCGGCGCGCTCGCCGCCAGGGCTGACGCATCCTCGAAAGTTGAAGGGGTATGGTATTTCATGAAACCTCCTGCGGCTCTGTTCCAGTATGGGGCGGCACGATTACCGCCCGACCTAACTCATTCCAAGAAGGGCCTGCCCGATCAGGACGAGACCGATCACAAGAAGAATCGCCGTAATGATGACCTGAAAACGGCGAGTGTCGAGATACCTTACCAAAACGGCGCCGATCCAGCTCGACAGGATGGCGAGCGGAATGAACATGGCACTGATCTTGAGCTGCTCCAGGCTGAACAGCCCCAGTGCAGCGTAGCTCGGCACTTTTGCGAGGTCGAGCGCGGCAAAGAAGATCGCGCTCGTGCCGACATACATGGCGTTGCTCAGGTTCTTGGGCATCACGTAGATCTGATAGGGCGGATACCCCACATGGGCGATGGCGCTGGTGAAGCCGCAGGACCATCCCGCCAATGTTGCAAGCGTGCCGTCCCATCGGCGCACCACCGCGGGCTCCAGTTGCGGAATGGCGGCGAGCAAGCCCACCAGCGCCCAGATCGAGAAGGCGACCGAGACCACGCCGAGTGCCAGCAAAACCGCCCATTCCGGCACCGACGCCGCGAAGTAATAGGCAAAGGCGATCCCGATCAGACCGCCCGGCACCATCCTGAGAAGCACGCCCGTGTGAAAACTGCGCCGGTAGATCAGGACGACGATGACGTCCTGCACCAGCATGATCGGCAACACCAGGCTGACCGCCGCCATGGGACCGACAACCGTCGCGACCAGGGGTGCGCTCGCCATGCCGATTCCGGGAAACCCGCCCTTCGACAGGCCGAGTATGGTGACCGCAATCGCGACGACCGCGTAGAAAGTCAGGTCCGTTGGCATAGTGTAGGGCGGTCATGTCGGCCTGATAGCGCTCCTGTCAGGCGCACCCGGAGATTTCGTGGGGCTGCACGAGATATGTGTTGATCTCCGAGATGAATTCCTTGGCGTGCGTCATGGTGGTGATGCCGGCATCGGAGCGGAAGGCGGCCTCGATGGTCTCGCCGTCCGGGAACCAAAGCTCGACCATGCCGTCCACCAGCCGCTCGCCCGCGGCGTTGCGGGCCCCGTCAAGGACAAGGTTCTGGCGGTAGCCCTGAATGCCGGGAAGCCGTTTCACCAGGATCGAGTGCATATTGAACCACTGGTCCTGAAACTCCTCGTCGGAGACATCGGGCCGTTTGCGCAGGATCGACATCCGCTTCAGCCCGCCCTTGTCTGCCGGCGGCTTGAGGACGGTGTTCTGCAGGCAAAGGATCAGCTCCATCTGTTCGATGACATGCTGCGGCACGCACATCGACAGGCCGACGCCGCCGGCATGGGCGGCCATCATGGAGGCCGAGATGTCGCCAAAGAAGAATTGCGAGATTGCGTCGGGTTCGAAGCTGCCGCGGGCGTAGGAAATGCCTTTCTGGCTGGAGTCGGAAACCCGGTTGAACACTTGCCCGAGGACGTTGGGATCGGTGCTGGTCGGCAGATCGGCGATGCCCCGGCTGACCTGCTCTTCCGTCAGATCCATCTTGGTCCGCATGAGTGCCATTACTGAGATCATTTGGCTGTTTCCTGCATTTGTCGGTTCTCCGGCGCCGCCTTGGCGCCGGCTTGTCGTTTAGCGGAAGAATAAGAAAAGTTGAGGCAGATAGCGGATCGTGACCGCGATGATGATTGCCAGCGCCTGCACCAGAAGCTGCACTGAGGTATCGGCACCAAGCGCCAGAACCATCTGCCCGAGAAGCGTCATGAACAGCGCCGCGATCCCGCTGGCGATCACGCTGCCGCGGCCGCCGGAGAACGGCGTGCCGCCCACGACGACCGCCGCGATCGCCGGCAGAAGGTAGTCGTTTCCGGCGATATGCGATGCGGTGCCGATATAGCCGGTGAACAGCATCCCGGCGACCGCGTAGCAAAGCGCCGCGACGGCATAGGTCGCAACCTGGTAGCGCAGGATCGGAATCCCCGCGGCGGTGGCTGCGGCCGGGTTGGCCCCGACGGCGACGAACCGGCGGCCCGCGACGCTGCGCTTGGTGACCAGACTCACGACGATGATGAACAGGACCGCAAGGATGACCGTGGTCGGGATGCCGGCCACACGGCTGTGCGAGAACGCGGCCAGTTCTTCCGGCGCGGTCATGTAGCTGCCGCCCGAGATCGTCCGCACGGCGCCGAGCAGAATCGCATTGGTGGCGAGCGTGGTCACGATCGGGGTGATGTTGACGCGCGCCACGAGCAGGCCATTCACGCTGCCGATCACCACGGCGATCAGCAGCGTCGCGGGAACCGCAAGCAGGGTGGAGTCGGTCAGAAAGCCGATCTTGGCGAACAGAAGCCCCGACAGGGTCATCGTGCCGGGCAGCGACATGTCCAGGCCGCGCTGCTGGATGACGATGGTCATGCCGACCGCCGTGATTGCCAGGATCGCGGCAAAGGGCAGCATGGTGTTGATCGCACCCGGCTTGATGACGCCGGGCGCGACGATGGCGCAAACCACGAAGAGCAGGATGGTCCCACCCCAGATCCACGAGAACTCGTTGAAGATCGCTGCCTTCAGACGGCTTTCGCCCGCGTCGCCGCCACGATTGTTCAGCGGTGTTGCTGTATTGGTCATGCCTGCACCACCTTTTCACGGCTCTTGGAGTAGATCGCCACGGAGAGCAGGATGAGCGCGCCGAGGAGATATTGCTGCCATTCCTGGCTGAGACCCAGGAACACGGTCACCGAATTGACCTGGACGATGAAGATCGCCCCGAGCAGGGCGCCGATGAACGACCCGCGCCCACCGAACAGGCTGGCGCCGCCGATGACGATGGCCGCAATGGACCCCAGGGTGAAGCTGAGGCCGGCGCGCGGATCGCCGATGCCGACCTGTGCGATCATGGTGATCGCGGCGATCCCGGCGAAGAGCGAGCAGCCCAGATAGGCGATCAGACGGGTCAGCTTTGGGCGAATCCCGGCCGTCCGGGCGGCTTCGGGACGTGATCCCAGCCCCCGCATCGAGACGCCGATGGAACGCTTGTAGAGCACGAATTCCAGCACGATGGCGACCAGCACCGCGATGATGAAGGTGACCGGGACAATGCCGATCTTGGTGCCGAGCGCGATCATGATCTTGCCGTCGATCATGCCGGCCGGCGTCGGCCGCAGGATCAGCGATATCGCCTGGACACCCATGAATGTCGCGAGCGTCGCCACCATCGGGTGCATGCGCAACCCGTCCACCAGTATCCAGTTGATCAACCCGACCGTCAGCGCCACCAGGATGAGCAGGACCCATCCGGCCAGCTGTGTGCCCAGCCCGGCATCCGATAGCAGGAAGAAGGACGCGACGACCTGGCACAAGCCCATCAATGGCCCGACTGACAGGTCGATCCCGCCCACCATCATCAGAAGCTGCTGGCCATATCCGACCAATGCCAGCGTCGCGGCGAAAGTCATCATGCCTGTCACGCTGCGCGGCGAAACGTAGAACGGGTTCCAGATGCCGGCGACCGTCCCGAGAAGCAGGATGGCCGCCGCCACCATCAGCAAGGGCGCGCTGTTGCCAGCGGCCCATTTCCAGAACGCGCCGACGCTTCTGTGATGCTTGTCGCGTTGCTCGGTCGACTTCAGCACCGACGAGGTGATGTTGTCTTCGGTCACGCGATCGCCGGACAGAACTTCGACGACGCGCCCGCGCGAGAAGATGGCGACGTTATCGCTGAGCCCCGCGACCTCCTGCGCATCCGACGACACGACGATGATCGCGACGCCACTGCGTGCGGTTTCGCGCAGGATGCGATAGATTTCGGCCCGGGCGCCCACGTCGACGCCCTGTGTCGGTTCGTCGACCAGAAGCACCCTGGGTTCGGCGGAGAGCACGCTCGACAGCACGACCTTTTGCTGGTTGCCGCCGGACAGCGACCCGATCGGCGTTTCCTGGTGCGGTGTCTTGACCGCGAACTGGCGGATCGCCTTGTTCGTCCTGCTCCGCTCGCTTCCCGAGCTGATCAGGCCGCTTCTGACATCGGCACGAGAGCTGCGGATCGAGAAGTTTTCCCGCACCGACAACTCGCCGAAGATGCCTTCGCGGTGGCGGTCGCCCGGCAGGTAGCTGATGCCGTGGCGCTTGGCCTCCTGGCTGTTGCGGATCGAGATGTCCTTGCCTGCCAGGGTCACGCGGCCGGCGCCGCGATAGATGCCGGCGAGCGACCGCATGAATTCGACCTGGCCATTGTCCGAGATACCGGCCAGGCCAAGGATTTCGCCCGCCCGCACCTCGAGCGAAACGTTCGAGAACCCGGGTCCGGAGAAGCCTGACGTCGACAATACAACCGGATGATCGCCGCTTTCGGCCTTGTCGGGGAAGCTGCGGTCAAGATCCCCGCCGACGATCAGCGAGACGATCTGGTCTTCGTTGAGTTCCTTCGCGTCGAAGGTGCCCTGGCCTTCGCCATCGCGCAGGACCGTGAGCCGGTCGGCGATCATCTGCACTTCGCGAATGCGGTGCGAGATATAGACGACCGATGCGCCACGCTCTGTCACCCGGCGCACGCGCTCGAACAGGCGTTCGACATCCTCGGTTGCCAGGTGCTCGGTCGGCTCGTCCAGCACCAGAACCTTGGGTTCGCATTCCAGCGCCTTCACGATCTCGACGATGAAGCGCTGCTCGGCGTTGAGCGTGGTCACATGGGCGCGCGGGTCGATGGCGACGTCCTCGCTCCAGTGCTTGAGCAATTTGCGGGCCCAGCCATTGAGATTGGAGGGCGGCGGGCGCAGTTTCTTGGGCAGGCCCAGATAGAGGTTCTCGGCGACGGACAGATCCGGCATCAGCGCCGGCTCCTGGTGCACAATCGAAAGGCCCAGGTCGCGCGCACGCTCGGGATCGCCCTGAACGGGCTCCCCGGCGATCCGGACCTCGCCTTCGGTGGCAACGAGCGATCCCGAGGCCACCCCCATCAGCGTGGATTTGCCGGCGCCGTTCTCACCGACAAGGCCATGCACCTCGCCGGCACGAACGTCGAAGGTGATGCCATGCAATGCGCGAACGCCGGGGAAATGCTTCGACACCCCGGTCATTTGGAGAAAAATGGTGCCCTCAGCCATGTCGCGTCTCCGAGGTGACCCGCGATACTTCGCTCGTCACGCCAAGCCAGAGCGTGGCAGGATAATCTATCGGCATCATTGTTCCTCCCCAGAAACGCTCCGAATTCATTTCGGGTGACACGGCAATGAAGCCTCCGCCTCCATTGCCGGCCTTACTGAAGTGACGTTTGCCATTAGCGAAACACTTTGTCAATTTATCACGACCCTGCCGCCCCTACTTTTTGCCGCTGCGCCGGGGTGGCGGTGGCGCTGAATTATCCACTTTATTTTCAATTAATTGAGCTCGGCTCGCAGTAGCCCGGACCAGCAGTATCCTGGCCCGCTCCCCGTTTGCTCCAATCAAATTAGTTTGTAAATCTCAAACGCCGACCGCCCCGGTACCGGGATTCCCGCCTCCGAACCGCCCCGGTGCGCGCCTTGACGTCCCGACATTCCGGGGATTGCCACTATATTGCAGGCGCCGCGGCGTCACAGGCGCCTCGCGAGCGGGCGAATCGTTGTGGACTTGTGCCGGACAGATGCGCATCGGATTCGCGTAGTATGAGCCTGTTTGCATATCACGAAAATAGACGCGCATAGGTTGCACGGGGCATTCCGGTGCCCTGTTTCCCCGGCGGTCGCCATCGGTCGAGCGGCAAGCGCGTGCGCCCGGTGGCCGCCCCTGAGCTGCGGTGACGCATCCCGAAACCCTTGCTGTAGCAACGTGTTTCGCCCGGTTTTGCTGGGTGGGACGTAACCGGGGACTCGGCCGCATGGCCACTTGAGAGCAGCTTCAGGGGCCGGGGCAGGCCGTGCGCCGGAGCGGTGTCTTATTTTGACTATTTCGAAGCAATCTGTAATTGACTAATGAATTTCGGTTTGCAAGGATCGACTCGACGGCACGCAAGATTGTCGCAGGGAGGTGCACGATGAGGGGCGTTATCTGCCTTCAGAACGGCTTGGCGCAGTTAGCGCTGGCCAAATTCTATTGTGTGTGGCGTCAGCGCGCCGGAGAGGCAGCACATGTCTGACCTCGGCGGCACCGTATCCAGCAACTACCGCGGGGCGTCCGGTTTCAGCCGCCTGTTCTCGTTCGAACTGGTCACCGTGGTCAGCTCGACCATCGTGCTCCTGATCCTGTGCCTGATACTCGCGCCTTCCAGCGTGACGGCGGGGGCCTTCGCGGGAAGTCTTCCCTTTGCCGCCGCGGGCGCCATCGTCGGGCTCGGCCAGATGCTGGTCGTCCAGCAACGCGGGTTTGATCTCTCGGTGCCGGGTGCGATCTCTTTCGCCGTGGTCATGTCGACGCACTACCCGGCCGGTAACGATGCGGCCCTGCTGCCCGCAGTGCTGATGATCATCTGCTTCGCAATCGTCGTGGGTCTTCTGAACGGCTTCCTGGTCAGCTTTCTGAAGCTGAACGCGATCGTTGCGACGATCGGGATGAATGCGCTTCTTTTCAGCGCCGTGTTTGCCGTATCGGGCGGCGTTCCGCGGCGGACGACGAACCTGCTCGCCGAGATTGCGGGCGGCACCCTCTTCGGCATCGGCCACGCGGTCTACATCGCCGTGATCATTGTCGCGCTCATGACCTTCGTCCTGAAGATGACGGTGGCCGGGCGTCGCTTCGAAGGGGTGGGGGCCAATCCGCTGATGGCCGGCTCCGTCGGGCTCAATGTCCGGCTGCACGAGATGATGGCCTATGTTTACGCGCAGCTTCTCTTCGCGCTTGCCGGGCTGCTGCTTGCCGGGCTGACCAGCCAGCCGACCGCCTTTCAGGGCAATTCCTATCTGCTGCCGTCGGTGGCGATGGTGGTGCTGGGCGGCACGTCTCTGATGGGCGGCCGGGGCTTTCCGGTGTCGACGGCAATTGCGGCATTCTTCCTGACCCAGCTCGGGCAATTGTCGATCGCGATCGGGGTGCCCTATTCCGCGCAAACGATCATCCAGGCGGTCGCTCTGGGCTTCGGGATCGCAATCTATTCGTTCCGCAGAAGCCAATAAGAATAATAAATAACAAATACTTACCGTTCCAATAGGAGGAGAAACCATGGAACTGAAGAAACTGAAAAACTCGACCGCCACGACGATGGCCGGTCTCCTGATCGGCCTGAGCGCGACCGCTGCGGTGGCGCAGGATACGCCATCCTGGTGCGGGCCGAACGAAGCGTCCATCGCGTTCCTGGACGGTTTCGGCGGCAACAGCTGGCGTCAGATCACCACGGCCTCCGCGCAAGAGGAAGCCGAGAAGTGCCCCAGCGTGACCGACTATTTTTACGCGGACGGTCAGGGCGACACCCAGAAAGCCATCTCTGACATCAACTCCATGGCCGCGCGCGGCGTGAACGCCATCGTGGTTTATGGGGACGCTGGTCCGGCCATCTTGCCGGCGCTCACGAACGCCTACAAAAATGGCGCTGTTGTTGTGCCTTACCGCGTCGATGTTGGCGGTGAAGAAGGCGTCAACTACAGCAAGTATATCGGTGGCGACGTCGAAAGCGATGGCCGTGACTGGGGCACCTTCATCAAGGAACAATTCCCTGATGGCGCCAATATCGACTTCCTGAGCGGACCGGCGGGCAACAGTTTCGGCCTGGCGCTGCTGGACGGTCTGAAGCAGGTTCTGGGTGACGATGAGCGCTATGTCTTCCTGAACCCCGAGCCGTATCACGTCACCAACTGGGATCCGGCTCAGACTCAGCAAGTCCTGACCGCCGAAGTTGCCAAGCATGGTGCCGATATCGACATCATCCTGTCGGACTTCGGAGCCTCGCTGATCGGCGGCTTGGCCGCGTTCGGAAACAGCGGCCTTTCGATCCCGGCCATTGCGACCCAGGACGCCAACATTCTCGGCTGCTTCTGGCACGACAACCAGGAGAACAACCCGGACTTCAAGCTGCTGACCACCGCATCGGGGAACGACCATGGCCGTCTTGCGGTTCAGTGGGCCGTCGCCATGGCGACCGGTGGTACGCCGCCTGAATCCGACAGCTATGCCGGCGGTGTGATGGAGAACTCCGTCACCGGCGAACCGAGCGCGGTTCAGTGCCGCCCCGACCTGCCGGGCGACATCTATCTCAATGCTGAAATGGCGCCCGAAAAGCAGGCCGAGGTCATCGGCCAGTAAGCCGATACCTGTCTGACACCGCCGCGGCCCCGGCCACGCCTGGCATTGGGGCCGCGGCTCATCACCAGCTGCAGATTTCTACCGACAAGGATGACCAACGTGTCTTTCGAAACAAGCGCTGCCTTGGCGCATCCGCGCGAACCTGCTGCAAGCGAGGGCCGGGTCACGATCAGCCTGACCAATATTTCGAAGCTCTATTCGGGCATCGCGGCACTGTCGGATGTTTCCGTGAGCTTCAATGCCGGTGAGGTCCATGCCGTGCTCGGTGAGAACGGCGCCGGCAAGTCGACCCTGATGAGCATCATCTCCGGGGTCAACCAGCCCAACACGGGCACGATTGAATTCGAGGGGCGCAATGTCTCGCCGCTGATGCCCGATACATCCGCCGAGCTCGGGATCGCGATTTCCTACCAGCACCCGGCGATCCTGGATGACCTGTCGGTTCTGGAAAACCTGCAGGTCTCCCTGCCGAAACCGGTCTTTGCCGGACGGCCCGCGCGCGAGGTCGCGCAAGAGATACTCGATATCGTGGGTCTGGAGATCCCGCTGCGGACCCGTGCCGCTTCGCTGACCGTCGGCCAGAAGCAGATGCTGGAGATCGGCAAGGCGCTGGCGACGAAGCCGAAGGTTCTGATCCTGGACGAACCGACCGCTGCACTCGACAAGGACGCGACGGAGATCCTGTTCCGGCAGGTGCGGAAAGTCGCGGCGGAGGGCACGGCCGTCATCTACATCACCCACCGTCTGGCGGAGATCCGGCAGATCGCCCAAAGGGTGACCGTCCTGCGGGACGGCAAGGTTGGCGGTGGCGGTCTGGTGTCGGAGCTGTCCGACGAGGCGGTTCTGAACATGATCGTCGGGCGAAAGCTCGAATCCGCGTTTCCGCCGAAATTGGCGGAAGCCGGCGGGAAGGAAGTTCTGACCGTCCGGAACCTCAGCGGAAACAACTTCAAGGATGTGAGCTTCGAGGCGCGCTCAGGTGAGATCATCGGCGTCGCTGGGGTCGCCGGGAACGGTCAGTCGGAGTTCATGCGCGCGCTTGCGGGCCTCGACAGGTCGACCGGCGAAGTGCGGCTCGACGGCAACGCGCTGTCCCACCGGCAACTGATCCACCATGCCGCATTCATGCCGGCTGATCGCCTGACCGAAGGCATCTCGGCGACGTTCAGCGTGCGGGAGAATGCGGCGCTGGGCGCGTTGTCGAGCTTCGCCACCGCGGGTGTCGTCAGCCGCAAGAAGGAAATGGAGGAGGTCACGCGGACCTTCGAGTCGCTCGCGGTCAAGACGCCCGGCATGGAAGCCAGGATCAAGGCGCTGTCCGGCGGCAACCAGCAAAAGGTGGTTCTGGCGCGTGCGCTTCTCGAACAGCCTCGGCTGCTCGTGGCAGACGAACCGACGCAGGGCGTCGATGTCGGCGCGCGGTTCGAGATGTACCGGATCCTTCGCGAGATCAGCAGCGGCGGCAAGCCGGTCATCGTCAATTCGTCCGACGCTTCCGAGCTTGAGGGCCTGTGCGACAAGGTTATCGTCTTCTCGCTCGGGCGTGTTGTCGCCACCCTTACCGGAGACGATGTCACCGAGGCGAAGATCGTCGCAGCGGCCGTCAACGCTCACCATCACATCGTCGCCGACGATACGGAAGACGAGCGGCGCAGCGGCAAATCCGGCGGCGCCTGGCGCCATTTCGTGCAGACAGACAATGCCCCGGCCTTGCCGCTGCTGATCGTGCTGATCGGCCTTGCGCTGGTGGGCTACAGCTCGAACCCGAATTTCCTGTCGCCGTTCAACCTTTACAACATGCTGATGCTGGCGACCGCCCTGTGTTTCATCTCGATCGGACAAACGATCGTGCTGATGCTTCGCGGGGTGGATCTGTCGGTCGGGCCACTGGCGGGGTTCCTGGTGGTCGTCGCTTCGTTCTTCGTCAATGACGGGCAGACGGCGGGGACCATCGCCCTTGGCTTCCTCCTGATGCTGGCCGGGGCGCTGGCCGTGGGCACGGTCAACGGCGTGCTGATCAGATACGGAAAATTCACCCCGATCGCGGCGACCCTCGCCATGTATATGGGGCTTCAGGGGCTCAGCTTCCTGCTGCGCGAAGGGCCGGGCGGCTACATCAGTTTCTCGGTCACGTCGGTCCTGTCGGCCCAGCTTGGTCCGGTCCCCTACGCCTTCCTGTTTCTCGTCCTGTGTGTCGTGGCGAGCGAGCTCGTGCTGAGGAAGACGCGCTTTGGCTGGCAGTTGCGGGCCATCGGGTCGGGCGAGGAATCCGCGCGGCGGATCGGCATCCACAACGACCGGGTCGCGATCATAGGCTACGTCGTCTGTGCCCTGTTCGTCGGAGTGGGGGCGCTCATGCTGATGGCGCAGATCGGCGTCGGCGACCCGCAGCAGGGCACGAGCTACACGCTGTCGAGCATCACCGCAGTGGTCCTTGGCGGCACGAGCCTCGCTGGCGGGCGCGGATCTTTCGTCGGCACCGCCATCGGCGCCCTGCTTCTGACCGAAGTCCTCGCGGTGATCTCGTTCCTCGGCCTGGCGCAGATGCACCAGTACCTGTTCCAGGGCCTGCTGATCGTCGTGGCCGCCGTCATCTACTCGACCGTGCGCGGGCGCGCATCCTCATGAAGTATTTCACGCGGATAGGCGCAGCCATGAACAGAAGACAACCAACAGAACCCAAGAAAGTCACTTCAAGGAGTAAAACATGAGCGATAGCATTCTCTTCAAACCGGCGAAGATCGGCGCATGGGACGTGAACAACCGGGTCGTCATGGCCCCGATGTCGCGCTTCCGTGCCGATGCGAAAACCTGGGTGCCTGCCGACTATGCCGCCGAGTATTACGGTCAGCGCAATACCTGCGGCATTCTCATCACCGAGGCCACGCAGATGTCGCCCGATGCCGTGGGTTACCCCCGGTCGCCGGGCATCTACTCCGACGAGCAGACTGCCGTGTGGAAGAAGATCGTCTCCGCGATCCATGAAGGCGGTGCGAAGGCCGTTGTCCAGCTTTGGCATACGGGCCGTATCTCGCATCCTGAAAACCGCCCCGAAAAGGACGTTCCGTTCGCGCCGTCGGCGGTTGCGCCACAAAACATGCAGATGATCACCGATGAGCATGGCATGGTCGATTTCGAGACGCCGCGCGAAATGACCCAGGACGACATCGACTACGTGGTCGAGAGTTTCGCCAAGGCTTCGGCCAACGCCAAGGCCGCGGGCTTTGACGGCGTCGAGATCCACGCCGCGAACGGCTACCTGATCGACCAGTTCTGCGCGTCCAACACCAACCTGCGCACCGACGGCTACGGCGGTACGGTCGAAAACCGGATGCGGTTCCTGCGCGAGGTGATCGAGTCCGTTGCGACTGTCTACGATAAGGGCAATATCGGCGTCCGCTTCTCGCCCTACGGCACCTTCGACGACATCCACGAGGAAGACCCGGTTGGCATGTTCGAAGCCCAGTTGAAGACCGCCGAGGCAACCGGCATCGGTTACGTCCACGTGATCCGTCCCGAAGTGACGGGTGACAACGACACCGCCGAGCCGTTCGAACACGCGGATATCATCGGCCTGACCCGCAAACATTACTCCGGTGTCGTGATCGCCGCCGGCCAGTATACCAGCGAATCCGCGACGGCCGAGATCAGCGAAGGCCGCGCCGACCTGGTTGCCTTTGGCCGCCCGTTCGTCGCCAACCCGGACCTGATCAAGCGCATGCAGAACGGCACGCCGCTCGCGGAACTGAACCGCGACACGCTCTATATCCCCGGCAAGGTTGGCTACATCGACTATCCGGCCGCCTGATCGACACGGGAAACAGCCTGGGCTGTTTCCCGACCATTCATCTACCCCAGAGGAGGACAAAATGACTCTCGAAGAACGCATCCAGCGTCTGGAAGACATCCAGGCCATCGAACGCCTCACCTACGATTACGCCGCCTATTGCGACGACAATTACAATCCCGACGGCATTGCCAGCCTGTTTACCGAGGACGGGAGCTGGATCGTCGACGGCGAAGGTGGCACCAACCACGGGCGCGCCGAGATCAAGGCGCACTTCACCGAGCTTTCGAAGCATATCTCGTGGGCGATCCACAATGTTCTCAACACGCGCACGGATCTGTCCGACGACGGGAAAACGGCGACAACCTATTCCTACCTGCTGTGCCTGTGCACGATCGGCGAAGACGCCGTGATCCTGACGCTGAACTACACGAACAAATTCGCCAAGCAGGCTGATGGCTCGTGGCTGTTCACCGAGCTGAGTGGCAGCACGCACCAGGTGTCGAACTGGGATCAGGGCTGGGTCAAGCAGCAGTTCCGCTGAGATCCGGTCGCGAAGGTCGCTTTGCCGGCCTGCACTTGCGCCGCCGGGCCACCTGTCCGGCGGCGATTTCGTTTTCGAACAATCGCCGGCCCACACCGATGCCTCGACCGGGGAGAACCAGGATGATCAGCCGCTTCGGCCTGCTCAAGCGCAGCCACGAGATGTCACTCGAAGACTTCAACCGGCACTGGCAGGAGGTCCATGGCCCGCTGGCATCGGCAATGCCTGGCTTGCGGGAGTATTTCCAGCACGCGGTCATCGCGCGGGGCGACCATGCCATTCGCGGGCCCTGGGAGCTGGACGGTATGTCCGAACTGAAATTCGATGATCTCGAAAGCATGTCCGCGTCGGTCGCGGCCAGCGAGAACAAGGCCGCGCTTGCGGACCTGCCCGGGTTCCTGTCGGAGCTGAACCTTGTCGTGTGCGAAAAGCACGAGGTCATTGCGCCCGGTGATATCGGGGAGGGCGCCGTCAAGCAAATGTCTCTGATCCGGCGAAGGCCCGGCCTGAGCGACGAGGCGTTCCGCCATGAATGGCTGGAGGTCCATGCGAAGATCGTTCGCCAATGGCCAAACGTACTGGGCTACAGCCAGAACCTGGTCATCGACCGCTACAAGGACCGCGACCCGCAAAGCGTCAGCCAGGAAGAGCTTCCTGTCGACGGCATCGTCGAGATCTGGTTCGCGAGCGGAGAGAAACGCGCCGAAGCGTATCGGAGCCAGATCGTGCTCGACACCATGGCCCATGCCCGTGAATTCCTGAGCGAGATTACCCCGTTCCTTGTGACCACGCGCCGGATCGTCTGAGGCGACCCGCCTCAGCTCAGCGGGACCTCGACCTCTCTGGCTGATGATCGCCGCTGCGGCAACAGGCGCCGCTATTGCCCAACTCTAATACGCGGGTATGTAACCCAGCTCCGCCGATAATTTTTGGGTTGCGCCGAGAAGCGCGGGAACGAATTCGCTCTCCGCCCGGTCGAGAAGATAGAAGTCCTGGCCGATGATCGTGATCGCCATGACCATCTGATCCGAATGGTCGAAAACCGGCGCGGAGAAGGCTGAAATGCCAGGTATCGGGGGGTTTTCGACCGTCGCGTAGCCGGATTCGCGGATCTGCTCGATTTCGGCACGAGAGAGAAAGCGATGTGTGCCGACACGTCCGGTACCTGCCTTCTCGCGTTTTTCGAGGCTCATCGCCCGCTTGACCGTCGCCGATGGCAGGAAGGCGCTGAACACGCGGCCACTTGCGGTGCCGGTCAGCGAATAGACGGTGCCGGGCCGGGTGTTCATGTTCAACTGGCTGCCGCTCTCCTTGACCAGCGTCACGGTCGGTCCGAACGATCCCCATACGACGATCGCCACATGTAGCCCGGTCCGGGATGAAAGTTCCGAGATCGTTTCGCTGGCCATCGCAAACGGGTCGATCGTCTGCATGTTGGCGAGCCCGAGTTCCAGAGCCATAGGACCAAGGCGATACCGCCCGGTCTCGGCATCCTGTTCGACCAGTTCGATGTTCTTGTAGCTCACCAGATAGGCATGGGCCTGCGCCGGCGCAAAGCCGGCCACCTGCGCGAGATCCTTGAGCATCATCGGCTCGGATTCATCGGCGAGCGCCGTCAGCAGGCGGGCACCCATCTCGATGGACTGCACGCCTCGGCTCGATGCCTTTGCCTTCGCGTTCGGTTTTACAGCCGCCTGATTCATGAATGTTCCACCGTGTTGATGTCGGCGCCCTCGGCCGGCTCCGTCGCTTTGTGCTGCCCGGCTGAAAGCTTCCGGGTCACCGAAAGCAGGCGCGTCACGGCGATCGAGTCCTCGGCAACCGAGGTTTCGTCGCTGCGCCCGATAAGGGCAGCAACGAACACGAGCTTGCCATGGGCATCGAATATGGGGGCCGCGGCAGCGCTGATGCCGGGAATGGGGCGATCGACGGCCGTTGCATAACCGCGCGCGCGCGTGATCTTGAGCACCTCGTCGAGATCCTCACGGGTCACGAAACTGCCGATGCCACGGCTCCGGCTTGAGCGATCGAGACCTTTGGCAATCTGCTCTTCCATCGTCGGGAACGATCCGCACGCGGCGAACACATGCCCCGTGGCCGTGCCGGTTACGGAATAGACCGTGCCTTGCCGGATGTTCAGGGATGGCAGAGAAACCGATGCATTGACGCTGACGATGGTGGGCCCGAGGT
The DNA here is from genome assembly GCF_027923545.1 of Sinisalibacter aestuarii. GTDB lineage: Bacteria > Pseudomonadota > Alphaproteobacteria > Rhodobacterales > Rhodobacteraceae > Sinisalibacter > Sinisalibacter aestuarii. The sequence goes on from NZ_BROH01000001.1 coordinate 946,016, forward strand.
TGCCCCAGACGGCGATCAGGGAAATGACACCCAGCTCGTCGGTCAGGGCCTTGAGTTCCGCCAGGGCGGCAGAGGCGAGGGGAGAGCTCTTGATCCAGCCGATCCCGAGCCGCAAGGCGAATGGTCCGGTCCTGTAATGGCCGGTCATATGATCCTGGTGGACCAGGCCGACATTCTTCAGACTTGTCAGGTATGCGTGGCACTGCGCCGGGACGAGGTCCGCCGCGATCGCGAGTTCCTTGAGCATCATGGGCTTGTTGGCCTTCGTAAGAGCCCGGAGAATGCGCCCGCTTACCTGGACAGATTGAATGCCTCGCGCACGCTGTGACATCGAGCCGGTTTCTCCTGTATTTCGATCCGCATCTGACGAGAGCCAATGGCGGCCTGCGACTTTTTCTTTGTTTGATCATACTGGCCGGGCGGAGTCTTTGGCAACAAAGTTTCTTATACATAGGCAAACACATAGGCATAAACACCGGTCAATTGATGGCCGGATGACCCGCCGTGACGCCGGAAACTCGACATTGAACGAAGATACCTTATAGGCTTCGGGATCGACCATGCAAATTGCCCGTACACCAAGGCAGTGCCAAAAAAAAATGCACCCTGCCGAATTGGGAAAGACCGGAATTCAGGTCGAATCGGGGCGGTCGGCCGGCGCAATCCGATATCCGGCCGAGTTTTGGGGCGCTGGGGGCGCGCTGCCAGGGAGATGTTCTGTATTGACTAATCAATTCGTCTATGGGAAACCTTCAGCAAGAGGGGAGACGACTCGCCGCTCTCGGGCGCGCGCTGTCGGGTAAAACCGTTCTGTTGGGACATGCTTTGGGAGGATAACATGGCAGATTATGTCATCATTGGGGCGGGGTCTGGCGGCGCAGTTCTCATCAACCGCCTGAGTCGGGATCCGAACGTCAAGATCGAGGTGATCGAGGCGGGCGGCTGGGATACCAGCCCCTGGATTCACATGCCGATGGGGTATTTCCGGCTGATGCAGACCCTGCAGCTCGACTGGGGGTACTACACCGTTCCGCAGAAGCACGTGAACAACCGTGTCATGTTCGTCCCGCGCGCGAAGAGCATCGGCGGCTGCACCACGGTCAACGGCATGATCTATACCCGCGGCCACCGCACCGACTACGACAACTGGGCCCAGATGGGGAACAAGGGCTGGGACTACGACAGCATCCTGCCGTATTTCCGCCGGGCCGAGAACTGGGGCGGCGGCGGTGACGAGGACGTTCACGGCTATGACGGCCCGTTGGCGACCACCCGCAACGAAATCGTCGCCGAGCCCTGCGTGGCCTACCGCGACGCATGCCTTCAGATGGGCATTCCCTATAACGAGGATCTCAACGGCGGCGAACAGTACGGCGTGGGTCCGTGCGATGGCACCGTTCGCGACGGTGTCCGTTCGAGCGTTTCGCGCTGCTACATCAAGCCGATCAAGAAGCGCAACAACCTGACGTTCCACACGAATGCGATGGCTTCCCGCATCCTGATCAAGGGCGGCCGCGCCGTTGGCGTCGAATTCATCCAGAACCGTCAGAAGAAGACCGTCTATGCCGACAAGGAAGTGATCCTTTGCGGCGGCACCTTCAATTCGCCGCACCTGCTTCAGATTTCCGGTATCGGCGATCCCGAGCATCTGTCGCGCATCGGCGTCCACGTGGTGCACGAACTGCCGGGCGTTGGCCGGAACCTTCAGGACCACGTGGCGACCTCGGTCAAGCAGTCGCTCACAAAGCCGGTTTCGCTGCTCAACCAGACCAAGCCCTACGCCGCGGCGCTGGCGCTGCTGCAATACTACACCACGGGCAAGGGGCCGGTCGCCGGCCACGGCGTCGAGGTCATGTCCTTCCTCAAGACCCGCGAGGATATCGAGGTGCCGGACCTTCAGACGCACTTCAACAACATCATGTATACCGACCACGGCCGCCAGATCATCAATGTCGAAGGCTGCATGCCGTATTTCAACATCTCGCGGCCCCAAAGCCGCGGGACGGTCATGGCGAAATCGTCCGATCCGTTCCAGCTTCCCGAGCTGGATCCGAACTACCTCTCGGTGCCGGACGACCTGCGAGTCCTGCGCGACGGTCTGCGCCTCCATCGCGAGATTCTGTCACAGTCCGCGTTCGACGAGATCCGTGGCGCGGAATACGCGCCCGGCATCGACAAGCAGAGCGACGCCGAGCTGGACGAGTACATCAAGAACGACTGCAACAGCGTCTACCACCCGGTCGGCACCTGCAAGATGGGGTCGGACACGATGGCGGTGGTCGACGATGAGCTGCGGGTTCACGGCATTGCCGGGCTGCGCGTGGTCGATGCGTCGGTGATGCCCAACCTCACCAGCGGAAACACCAACGCACCGACCATCATGATCGCTGAAAAGGCAGCGGACATGATCCGGGCGGCCGGTTGAGGCCGAATGCATTTGCGGAGACGGAATCCGGCTGCCGGATTTCAGGGAGAAAATCCCATGCCATTGGCCGAGGCGGGGATATCACAGAAGGCCGTTGGAGGAAAAACATGAACTGCATTAACATGAAAGTTGGCGCGGCGATCAGTGCCGGTTCCATCGTGCTTGCGTCGGCAATCGCCACGACCGCCAGCGCGCAGGACTTCACGTTCGTCAACGATCACGGCGACATCACCCAGTTCTGCGGCACCGATCCGGTCCGTGTTGCGCTGATCGACGGCTACGGCGGCAACTCCTGGCGCAAGACGGCATTCGCCGAGCTTCAGGACGAAGCCTCCAAGTGCGAGAATATCACCGATGTCGTCTATGCGGACGCCGGTGGCGACGCCCAGGCCTACAATGCCCAGATCAACGGTTTCGTCGCCCAGGGCTACGAGGTGATCATCACCTTCACCGATTTCGGCGATGCCGCCATTCCCGCCTATCGCGCCGCCACCCAGGCCGGCGTGACGATGGTGCCGTACTTCTCGGATCTCGGCGGTACGATCGGCGTTGACTACGTCGCCAACCCTTATGAAGACGCCTATGCTGCGGGCCAGATCTTCGGCGAGTGGGTGGGCAATACCCTCGAGGGCGAAGGCACCACCGTGTTCCTCGGCGGCCTGCCGGGTTCGGCGTCGTCCATGACCTTCCTGGATGGTTACAAGGATGGCCTGAGCGCCTTCCCGGGTGTTCAGCTGCTGGACGACAACTTCATCGTGACGAACTGGAACCCGGCGGATGCGCAGCGCGCCGTTGCCGGCCTGATCGCCCAGTATGACCAGATCGACGCGATCGGATCCGACTACGGCGTGACCAGCCTTGCTGCCGTGAAGGCGTTCGAAGCGGCCGGGATGCCGGTCCCGGCGATGGCCTTCATCGCGACCAACAACGAGTATAGCTGCAAGTGGATGGACGCCAAGGATGCCGGTAACGCCTGGCCTCAGCTGGCCCTGTCCGGCACCACCGCGGATGTCCGTTTCGCCCTGCGCGCAGCTATGGCCGACCGGGCCGGCATGGAAAACCCGGAGCCTCGCGCGATGGTCGCGTTCCCCTTCGCCAACAGCGAAGAAGGCGTTGACCCGCTCTGCGATCCGTCCCTGCCGCCGGACGCCGACCTGGCGTCATCGCTGACGGCGGAGCAGTTGAGTGAGCTGTTCGCCCAATAGGCTGGTCCTGCCTTAAGGCGACGCTTTGCCCCTGACCGCCCTCACTCCCGGCGGTCAGGGGACATAAAGACAAGGGCCGGGTCGACGGGCCAATGACGTCGGCAATCGCTTTCGGCTTCATCTGAACGGAGCCTGCGGAAGAAGCGCGTTCGGGGCCGTTTTCGTCAGGCCTGCACGCGCCCTGCTCGATCGCGGAGCAGCGAACCGAATGTCATAATCCCGGCGCGTGGCGATCCATGCCGCCGGCCTCGAATGCAACAGATCCACGGCAACCGCAGTTGTCAACGCCGAACGCAGACCACTTAGACAACGGAGAGCAAGCATGTCACTCGAGACTTATGGAACGATGGCGGTCGATTGGGAGAACCGTATCAACTTCGATCGGTTGCGCAAGGAGCGCCTGGCGAAGATCAAGGAGAAGCTCGAAGCTTCCGAAATGGGCGCCATCCTGTGCTTCGACATGACCAATGTCCGCTACATCACCGGAACGCATATCGGCACCTGGGCGCAGGACAAGGTCTCGCGCTGGACGCTGCTGCCGCGCGGCGCTGAGCCGATCCTGTGGGATTTCGGGTCGGCAGCCAAGCACCACGCGCTGCATTGCGACTGGATGGGGGGCGATGAACGGTCCCGCGCCGGTATTCCGCTGCTGCGCGGAGCCATGACGCCGAACATGCGCCGTGCCGAGGAAACCGCCGACAAGATCGTGCGGGAACTCGAAAAGCACGGCCTCAAGAACGAGCCGCTCGGCATCGACCTCGTCGAACCGCCGATCCTGTTCGCGCTGCAGGAACGCGGCGTCAAGGTCGTCGATTGCCAGTGGCTGCTGCAGGACGCGCGGGTCATCAAGACCCGTGACGAGATCAGCCTGCTGACCCATGCCTCCTCGATGGTGGATTCCGTCTACGAGGAAATCTACCGCGCGATCCGCCCCGGTGTCCGCGAGAACGAGCTTGTCGGGCTTGCCTCGAATTTCCTCTACAACAACGGCTCCGAATACGTCGAGGGCGTGAATGCGATCTCGGGCGAGCGCTGCTCTCCGCACCCGCACGTGTTCTCGGATCGCGCGCTGCGCCCGGGCGATCCGGCCTATTTCGACATTCTTCACTCCTACATGGGGTATCGGACCTGCTATTACCGGACCTTCGCGGTCGGCAGTGCCAGCCGCGAAATGCAGGATGCGTACAAGCGCTGCCGCGACTACCTCGACCAGGCGATTGCGATGATCAAGCCGGGCGTTACCACCGGCGAGGTTGCGCAGGTCTGGCCCAAGGCAGAGGAGTTCGGCTTCCCGAACGAAGAAGCCGCCTTCGGCCTGCAATACGGTCACGGCATCGGCCTTGGCATCTGGGAACGCCCGGTGATCAGCCGCCTCGTCTCGATTGATCACCCCGAGGTGATCCAGGAGGGCATGGTGTTCGCGCTGGAAACCTTCTGGCCGGCCAAGGGCAGCCACCACGCCGCGCGCATCGAGGAAGAGATGGTCGTGACGAAGGACGGCGTCGAGGTGATCTCGAAATTCCCGGCCGAAGAGCTGCTGGTCTGCGGCCGCCAGTACTGGTCCGGACACGATCTGCTGCCGGGCATCCGCCACAGCGAGTCGCATTACAACAACCACCGCGTTTTCCCGCAGGCCGATAAGACGACGCAACCGCGCTTCGGCAACACCTGGGACGACTGAACTGCGACCGCCCCGGCCTGCGTCGCGCAGGTCGGGGCAAACGAGAAGTGAAACAATGTCACGACGGATTGGCTGGATCGGGCTCGGCAAGATGGGTGCGCCGATGGCGCGGAACATCTGTGGGACGCAGGCCGCATTAACGGTATTCAATCGAAGCGCCGACAAGTGCAAACCGCTGGCCGATGCGGGGGCGGAGATCGCCCCCAACATATCGGTGCTGGCCGCGCAGTCGGACGTGCTGTTCACGATGCTCTCCGATGACGCGGCTCTGGCCCAGATCCTGCTGGGCGAGCGCGGGGCGGTGGCGCAGATGCGGCAGGGGGCGATCCTCATCGACATGAGCACGGTGTCGCCCGCGATCTCGTCCGAGATCGCCAAGGCCACTGACGCGAAGGGCGTGAAGTATCTGCGCGCCCCCGTTTCCGGCTCCGTCGCCCTGGCCGCGGCCGGGACGTTGACCGTCATCGCCTCGGGCCCGAAGGACGCCTTCGACGAGGTCAGCGATCTGTTCGACGCGATGAGCGCCCGCCAGTTCCATGTCGGGGCGCAAGAGGAAGCGCGCGTCCTTAAGCTTGCCGTGAACATGATGGTCGGCTTCTCGGCGGCGATGATGGGCGAGGCCATGGCTCTGGGCCTGAAGAACGGGCTCGACCGGTCGACCATGCTGGATGTCATCGGCGCGAGTGCCGTCGCATCGCCGCTGATCGGCTACAAGGTCGACGCCCTCAAGGCGCGGGACTATTCCCCGGCCTTCGAGGTTGTGCAGATGGCCAAGGACTTCAATCTCATTCTCGAAGCGGGGCGCAATTCCGCGACCCCGATGCCGCTTGCGGCGATGGTGCGCGAAGGCTGGAGCGAACTGATCGCCTCGGGCGACGGCGACGCCGACTTCTTCAAATATATCGAGCTGGCCACGCGCCGTGCCGGCATCTCCGATGCTGCCGGGAAGGGATCAGGCGAATGAAACTCGAATCCGCTCTTCTTCGCGAGCAGTGCCTGATCGGCGATGAATGGCTGTCGGGATCGTCGGTCATCAACGTCACCAATCCGTCGAATGGCGACGTGATCGGGACGGTTCCGGATTTCGGCGCCGAAGAAACCCGCAAAGCGGTTGCTGCAGCCAAAGCCGCCCTGCCGGCCTGGCGGGCGCGGACGGCCAAGGACCGCGCCGCGATCCTGCGCCGCTGGTTCGAGCTGATGCTTGAGCATCAGGACGCACTGGCCCGGATCATGACGGCGGAGCAGGGCAAGCCGCTGGCCGAGGCGCGCGGCGAGGTCGTCTATGGCGCCAGTTTCATCGAATGGTTCGCCGAAGAGGCGAAACGGGTCTATGGCGACGTCATTCCAAGCCCCTGGGCAGACCGGCGGCTTGTCACGATCAAACAGCCCGTCGGCGTGGTCGCGGCGATCACGCCCTGGAACTTCCCGATCGCGATGATCACGCGCAAGGTCGGACCGGCCCTCGCAGCCGGCTGCACGGCCGTGGTCAAACCGGCCTCTGCCACGCCGTTCTCGGCCCTGGCCATCGCGGCGCTCGCGCAGGAGGCAGGCGTTCCGGCGGGGGTGCTCAACGTCGTGACCGGCTCGGCCCGTGCCATCGGTGGCGAGCTGACGGCCAACCCGGATGTCCGGAAGGTGACGTTTACCGGCTCCACCGAGATCGGCAAGGTGCTGATGCGCCAAAGCGCCGACACGGTAAAGAAGGTGTCCATGGAACTGGGCGGCAACGCGCCCTTCATCGTGTTCGACGACGCCGATATCGAGGCCGCCGTCGAGGGCGCCATCGCCTCGAAATACCGCAACACCGGGCAGACCTGTGTCTGCACCAACCGCATCCTGGCGCAGTCGGGCATTCATGACGCCTTCGTCGCGCGCCTTGCCGAAAGGGTCGGCGAACTGGTGGTCGCCGACGGGTTTGCGGACGGCGCGCAGCAGGGGCCGCTGATCGACAGCGCGGCGGTCGAGAAGGTCGAGGAACACATTGCCGACGCACTGTCCAAGGGGGCCAAGGTCGCCGTTGGCGGTGAACGGCACGCGCTTGGCGGTACGTTCTTCCAGCCGACGGTGCTGACCGGCCTGACACCGGACATGGCCGTTGCGCGCGAGGAAACCTTCGGCCCGCTTGCGCCAGTCTTCAGGTTTGAAACCGAGGACGAGGCGATTGCGATGGCCAACGATACCGAGTTCGGCCTCGCCGCCTACTTCTACAGCCGCGACATCGGGCGCGTCTGGCGCGTGGCCGAGGCGCTCGAATACGGGATGGTCGGGATCAACGAGGGCATCATCTCGACAGAGGTCGCACCCTTCGGCGGCGTCAAGGAATCCGGCGTGGGCCGGGAAGGCTCGCGCTACGGAATCGATGAGTATGTCGAGATCAAATACCTGAACATGGGCGGGCTCTCGGCCTGACCATCACGTTTTTCGCCTGGAAATCTAGCGGGGATAGCATGCCGAAAACCAAGACACTGAAACCGTTGGCCGACTGGGTAGAAGTCAGCGCGACCGAGAAGGATTGGGACCTTCTGGGCAAGGACGAAGCCATCAAGATGCATGATCGCCTGCATCTGATCCGCGCATTCGAGGAATCCGTTCTGGAAATGGAGCAGCAGGGCCTGATCCACGGCCCGGCGCACAGCTCGATCGGGCAGGAAGGCGGCGCCATCGGCTCGATCCTGCCGCTGCGCGCCAGCGACCAGGTGACCGGGTCACATCGTGGCCACCACCAGTTTCTGGCCAAGGCGCTGAACTTTGTCGATCCCGACATTTCCGACCCGCTGACCACCGATCTCGGCGACGACACGATGCAGGTGCTGCAGAAATCGCTGGCCGAAATCATGGGTCTCGCCCAGGGCTACTGCAAGGGCCGGGGCGGCTCCATGCACCTGCGCTGGGACGATGCGGGCGCGCTTGGCACCAACGCCATCGTGGGCGGCGGCGTGCCTATGGCTGCGGGCGCGGCCTGGTCGAACAAGCGCGCCGGAACGGATGACGTGGTGTTCTCCTATGTCGGCGAAGGGGGCGTCCATATCGGATCCGTGCCCGAGACGATGAACCTTGCCGCGCTGTGGGATCTGCCCATCTGCTTCTTCATCGAGAATAACGGCTTCGCCGTGGCGACCACCGTCGATGAACAGACCCGCGAGACGCGGGTCTCGGCCCGTGGCCTCGCCTTCGGCATCCCGGCATTCCGGGTCGACGGCATGGATGCCGTCGCCGTTCGCGCCGCGACCGAGAAGGCGCTCAAGATCATGCGCGCGGGCAAGGGGCCGACGATCATCGAGGCGATGGTCTATCGCTACTTCCACCATGGTGGCGGCATCGCGGGCAGCGCGTTCGGATACCGCAGCAAGGACGACGAAAGCACCTGGAAGCAGCGCGATCCGCTGACGGTCATGCTGGAGGGTCTCAAGGCGCGGAAGTGGCTGGACGAAGACGGCGACGCGAAAATCGCGCAGCGGGCGCGGCGGGCGATGGGCAATATCGCCAATGAGCTGACCCGGGTCGAAGGCAACAAACGCACGATCATCGAATCCCTCTGGCCCGATCCGGCAAACCGGGATGCCGGGCTGCGCGGAGACCTGTCCGAGCTGGACGATGTCCGCTACGAGGAACAGGAGACCTTCTCGGGCGAGCTCGGCGAAGTCCGGTTCGTCGATGCCGTCGCCGAGGTCATGAACCGCCGCATGGCCGAAGATGAGCGCATCTTCTGCATGGGCGAAGATATTCACCGTCTGAAAGGCGGCACCAACGGCGCCACGAAAGGGCTGGCCGAGACCTATCCCGACCGGGTCATCCCGACGCCGATCGCCGAGGCCGGGTTCAGCGGTCTGGCCGGTGGTGTTGCCATGATGGGGCGGTTCCGGCCGGTGGTCGAACTCATGTATCCCGATTTCGCGCTCGTCGCGGCGGACCAGCTGTTCAACCAGATCGCCAAGGCGCGCCACATGTTCGGCGGCGAAACCGCCATGCCCATCGTGTTCCGCACCAAGATCGCGCTCGGGACCGGCTACGGCTCCCAGCATTCGATGGACCCGGCGGGCCTGTTCAGCCAGTGGCCGGGCTGGCGCATCGTCGCGGCCTCGACCCCGTTCGACTATGTCGGGCTGATGAACTCGGCGCTGCGCTGTGAAGACCCGGTCCTGATGATCGAACATGTGGGCCTGTACAACGAGAAGATGCTCGGGCCGGTCTCGGACTACGATTACTTCATTCCGTTGGGCAAGGCCAAGGTGGTGCGGCCCGGCAACCAGATGACGATCCTGGCCTATTCGGCCATGGTCGAACAGACGCGGCAGGCCGTCGAGGCACTGGGGCTGGATGCCGAGATCATCGACCTGAGATCGCTCGACCGGGCGGGGATTGACTGGGAAACCGTTGGCGACAGCATCCGCAAGACCAACACCGTGGTCGTGGTGGAGCAGGGGCCGCTGACCGTGTCCTATGGCGCGATGCTGACGGACGAAATCCAGAAGCGGTTTTTCGACTATCTCGACCACCCGGTGCAACGGGTGCATGGCGGCGAAAGCTCTCCGAGCGTATCGAAGATCCTTGAACGCGCCGCCTTCGCCATGAAGCCGGAGATCGAAGTCGCGCTGCGCCAGGTCATGCTCGATACGGGTCGCGGAGAACTCGTCAATGGCTGAGCGCCTGGTCGAGAAAGCAAAGGCCGGGATGCCGGGCCTGCGCGGGGTCGAGCATCTCGGCATCACCGTGCCGGATCTGGAAGCGGCCACCAGGTTCCTGGTCGACGTGCTGGGGTGCGAACAATTCTACGATCTGGGTCCGTTCAAGTTCGATGACGACTGGATGGAGCGCCAGCTCGCGGTTCATCCGCGCACGGTGATGAAGAAGCTGCGGTTCTTCCGTTGCGGCCACGGCCCGAATTTCGAGGTGTTCGAATACGAGGCGCCGGATCAGCGCAGCGAACCGCCCCGCAACAGCGATATCGGCGGCCATCACCTGGCCTTCTACACCGATGACTTCGACGGGGCCTTGCAGTGGCTGCGTGACCACGACGTCCGGATCCTCGGAGAACCCATCGTGCGCGACAGCGGACCGAGCGCAGGCCAGACCTGGGTCTATTTCCTGGCGCCCTGGGGGCTGCAGATGGAATTGGTGAGCTTCCCCGACGGCAAGGGCTATGAGGCGACGACCGACCGCCGCCTCTGGAGCCCTGTCGACCCCCTCAAATAGACGGTAAAGATATGCCTATCACACTGACAATGCCCGCACTTTCCCCCACGATGGAGGAAGGGACACTCGCCACGTGGCTGATTGCCGTGGGGGACAAATTCGAGGCGGGGGATGTCGTCGCCGAGATCGAGACCGACAAGGCGACCATGGAATTCGAAGTGCCGGAGGGCGGCACCCTGGCGCGGATCGACGTTCCGGCGGGGACGGAAGGGGTCGCTGTCGGCACGGTTATCGCGACCATCGCCCTCGATGGCGAGGATGTCGATACGGTGGCCAGTGCCACCCCGACGAACGCCGCCGCCCCGGCGGCGGAGCCCGCGCCCGAAGATGCGGCACGGCCCGAACCGGCCAACGCCCCGCAACCCGCCCCGGCAGCGGATGGCAACCGTCTGTTCGCCTCGCCGCTGGCACGCCGGATCGCCGCCGAGAAGGGCATCGACCTGGCGGATGTGCCCGGCAGCGGCCCGCGCGGGCGGATCGTCCGGCTCGATGTCGAGGCGGCGCTGTCCGGTGGGGCTGCCACCTCCGGGGCCTCGGCTGCCGCAGCGGCGACCGCGCCGGCGCAGGCACAGGCGACCACCGATGCTGGCCCGTATCGGGAGGGAACCTACGAGGTCGTCGAACTCGACAACATGCGCAAGACCATCGCGCGCCGCCTGACCGAATCGAAGCAGACCGTCCCGCATTTCTACCTGCGCGCCGATGTCGAGCTTGACGCGCTCCTGGCGCTCCGGTCGCAGCTGAACGCGGCCGCCCCCGCCGGCGCGGACGAGGCGCCCGCCTACAAGATCTCGGTCAATGATCTGGTCATCAAGGCACTGGCCCGCGCGCTGCATGACGTGCCCGATGCGAATGTCACCTGGGCGGACGGGTCGATGCTGCGTCATCACGCGGTCGATGTCGCGGTTGCGGTGGCCATCGACGGCGGCCTGATCACCCCGATCATCCGGGACGCGGAACAGAAGAGCATTTCGGCAATCTCCAACGCGATGAAGGATCTCGCGGCCCGGGCGCGCAGCCGCAAGCTGTCGCCCGAGGAATATCAGGGCGGGACAACGTCGGTCTCCAACCTCGGGATGTTCGGGGTCACGTCCTTCGACGCGGTCATCAATCCGCCCCACGGCACCATCCTCGCGGTCGGCGCCGGGACCAGGCGCGCGGTCGTCCGGGACTCCGGGATCGAGGCCGCCACGGTCATGACCGTCACGCTTTCCGTCGATCACCGGGTCGTGGACGGGGCTGTCGGTGCCGAACTTCTGGCGGCGTTCAAGCGCCTGATCGAGAGCCCGCTCGCCCTGATCGCCTAGGCGTGCAGGCCCGTACGATTGGCTGAAATGAAACGAGATGGGGGGCGCCGCGCGCCCCCCAATTTTCTGTTCATGGGTATTGTCTGTTTACGAATTGGCGCCGGACATGTGCCGCGCGATGATGTAGCCGAAGGTAATCCCCGGCCCCAAGGTGATCCCCGGCCCCGGATAGCTGCCGCCCATGATGCTGGCCGCATCGTTGCCGGCGGCATAAAGCCCGCCGACCGGCTTGCCCGCATCGTTGAGCACCTCGCCATTGCCGTTCGACTTGAGCCCCGCAAAGGTGCCCAGATCGCCGATATGGAGCCGCACCGCGAAGAAGGGGCCGGTATCCAGCGGCGCCAGGCAGGGGTTGGGCTGGTGCTTTGCATCGCCAAGGTTGCGGTTGTAGGCGGTGCTGCCCTTGCCGAATTCCGGGTCCTCGCCCTTCCGGGCATGTTCGTTATAGGTCGCGACCGTCGCTTCAAATTGCGCGCCGTCCATGCCAATCTTTTCCGCAAGCTCGCGCAGTGTCTGGCCGCTGATCAGGTAGCCGGACTTGATGAGGCTCTTGTAAGGAACCGGAGAGGGCTTGGCAAAGCCCAGCCCGTACTTGCGGAAGCTGCGATGGTCGGCGATCAGCCACGCCGCATTCTCGGTGCCTTCCTCCGCGCATTGGCGCATCATGGCCTGGCAGAAGTCGTGGTAGGAATTCGCCTCGTTCGTGAAGCGCCGGCCCGACCGCGTGACCGCGATGAAGCCCGGTTTGTAGCGGTCGACAAAATGCGGGAACGTGCCCAGCGTCCCGTCCGACCCGACGGGCCGCGAGATCGGCACCCAGGCCGCTGCATGAGGATAGCTCGTCTCGATCGCGCTGCCGACCGACTCGCCCAGGCGCAGGCCGTCGCCGGTATTTCCCGGCGGGGCAGGGGTCACGTGTTCATATCCCGTCTGGGTGTGCGGCATCAGTTCCTTGCGGCGCAGGATATCCTGCGGGAACCCGCCCGCCGCAAGAACGACACCCTTCGCGACCCTGACTTCGCATCGCCCGCCGGGGGTATCAATGACGGCCCCGCTGACCCGACCGCCCTCGCCCGTGATCAATTTTGTCACGGGGGAGTTGGTCCAGATCGGCACCTTCTTGTCCTGGCACGACTTGGCCAGGCGACCGATCAGCGCGTTGCCGTTGACCAGGCGCATCGGACGCCCCTGAAAGATCATGTCACGGGCGAATTTCAGCAAAAGCCCCCCGACATAGAAGGCCGAGATCGGCGACCGGGTCACGTTGAAGAAATGCTGAAGCTCCTTGCCGGAACCGATCATCATGCCCAGAAAGGTGATCTCGCGCAGCGGCGGGCGCAGTCGCTTGACATCCTCGCCAAGCTCCCGGGCATCATAGGGCCGCGCCACGAGCGAGCGGCCGCCATCCGTGCCGCCGGGCTTGTCGGGGTGGTAGTCGGAAAACGTCGCCCCGACATCGAATTGCAGGGCGGTGCTGGTTTCATAGAACTCCACCGCCTTCGGCGCCGCCTCAAGAAAGGCGTCCACACGTTCCGCGTCGAAATGTTCGCCGGCTTCCTGCTGCAGATAGAGCCGCGCATCCTCGATCGAGTCCTTGAACCCCGCCCGCTTGGCGGGGCCGTTGACGGGAAGCCACATCCAGCCGCCCGAACGCGCGGTCGTTCCGCCGTAGACCGGCTCCTTTTCCGTGACGAGGACCTTGAGGCCGCGATGGGCGGCGGAAACGGCAGTCGCAAGACCGGCAGCCCCGGTGCCGACGACAAGAACATCGCAATCGTAGGTTTTCATGGCGCCGTCCTCCCCTACGCGGCCAGATAGCCGCCATCGACCGGCAGAAGAATGCCGGTCACGTAGCTCGACAGGTGCGACCCAAGGAACAGGACCGGCCCGATCAGCTCGTCCGGCTTGCCCGGGCGTTTCAGCGGGGTATGCGCCATGAACCGGCCAATCGCATCGGGGTCGTTGCGCGTCACTTCCGTCATCGGCGTTTCGATCACGCCCGGCGCGATCGCGTTCACCCGGATGCCATATTCGGAGAGGTCATGGGCGAGCGCCTTGGTCATTTGCAGCACCGCGCCCTTCGACGCGGCGTAGGCGACGAGGCCGGGGCCTGCGGTCACCGACATGATCGAGCCGACATTGATGATCCGGCCCTTGGTCGCGCGCAGATCGTCAAGGAAGGCACGGACCAGCAGCATCGGACCGGTGCCGTTGACGGCCATCACCGCCGACCAGTCCGCATCGAAGGTTTCCGACGCGACAGGCGTGCGGCGAATGATGCCGGCGTTGTTGACAAGGATTTCGGTGCGCCCGAGCTTGCTGGCCACGTTGGCCGCCAGGCGGCTTACCGAATCCGCGTCCGTCACGTTCACTTCAAAGGCTTCCACCTTGTACCCGTCGGCGCGCAGTTCGGCGGCGGCTTCCTCGACGCGATCCAGTTGGATGTCGCAAAGGGCGACATGCGCGCCGTGCTTCGCCAAGCCCGCGGCAATGGCCTTTCCATTGCCTTGTGCCGCGCCGGTCACCACGGCAACCGCGCCTTCAATCCCATTCATTTCCGAGTCCCTCGATATGTCATTGGCGTCCCGCGCATTCCGCTGCGGTCGAACTGCATGGGCTTCGGGGATGGCATATGATTTGCCAGCGCAGAGAACGGTCCCCGGAAACGAACCGATTTCGACTCCGAACCGCTGCCAGCTATCCTCATGCCGATGCTTTCCTCCTCCGCCCGGGTGCGATCAGGCTTCCTGATCGGATCGTGACGACCCGCACCTGTCTGGCGAGACCGCACCCAGCATCTGATATGTTAATCTATACCGAATAAATTTGTCAAAAGGGAATTCTGACCAGCCATAGATGCAAACCCGGTCATTGCAATGACGCGCTCGGTGCCGCGGCCTCGCGGCGCTTGGGCGGAACGTGGTCCGTCTGTTGGCGGGCGGCGCTTCGCTGGTATCCGGCGGTTGTCGCCACGGGTGGCGGGCGGCTCGACTTCCCCACTTTTGCGGCATCCCTCGGAGATGGTCGACGCCAGGTCCGGTCAACGACGGCTGCGCGCGGGGGTGCCGGACGTCGCCGAAAATCCATCTGGAAAACAACGCAAAATGCGAACAGACTGGATCGAGCGCGGCTCATCGTCCGGGTCTGTGGTGGCGGTCCCGTGACCGTGACAGTTGTCGGGACGTTTTGTCGCGCCGCCTGCCGGCCATGTCTCCAGGTGTGCGCCGATCGACCGCCACCCTGACCTGGTGGCGCCAGCGCGCGGCGTCAGCCGACGCCGTCCCTGATCCCGAAGCCATCCGAGAAGATCACGACGCCAAGGTAACCGGTTAACATTTGTCAAATCGCAATACATGAGCGCCAGCCCGAATCGGGCGCCGGTGCCATGCATCCCGTCGCGGACCGGCTGTGTCGCTCTGATTGCGGGGCCGGCAGCCATCGGGCCGACAGCCTGCGCGCCAGAGGCAGCGACGGCGTTCGGCACCTTTCCCGCTGCCTCGGAGCGCTGGCAGGCAAGGGCGGAAAGGCGCATGGCGGCCAATCCGGAAAGGTCCGCAAGGAAAGCGCACCGCGATGCGGTGTGATTTTCCATTGACTAACGGCTTAGGAATAGGCAAAAGCACTTTAGTGGCAAGCATTCCACGCCAAGGGGTATGGGTTCGGCGCCTTTGACCGCCAATCGCCCTCTTCTTGTCAATGAAGCTCGCCGGGAGGCGGCGTCCCAAATCTGGAGTACGAAGATGACAGGCCAAAACAACAAGCCGACTTGGCGGGAACTCATGGCACAGAACAAGCCGCTGGTCTTGCCCGGCGCGCATGATGCCTTCAGCGCCCGTCTGATCGCGGATGCCGGGTTCCCGGCCTATTTCATCGGCGGCTTCCCCGTCATCGGGGCGCGCCACGGCTTGCCGGATGTCGGCCTGGTCGGCCTGGGCGAAATGGCCCAGAGCATCAACGAGATGATGATGGCCTGCCCGCTGCCGGTGCTGGTCGATGCCGATGACGGCTACGGTGATGTCAAGAACCTCACCCGGACCATGCGCACCTATGAACGGATGGGGGCCTCCGCGATCTTCTTCGAAGACCAGGTCGCGCCGAAGCGCTGCGGCCACATGGCAGGCAAGGTGCTCGTCCCCACGGAGATGATGGAAGCCAAGCTCCGTGCAGCCGTCGACGCGCGCGAGGACAAGGAGTTCTTCATCATCGCGCGGACCGATGCGCGCGACGTGGATGGCCTCGACGAGGCGTTCCGCCGTGCCGAACGCTATCTCGAAGCCGGCGCCGATGGCCTCTTCATCGAGTCGCCGCGCAGCGTGGAGGAGCTCGAAAAGATCGGTGGCTCCTTCGGCGTGCCGCATCTTGCCAACATGCTCGAAGGGGGCGTGACGCCGATCCTGTCGAATGCCGAGCTGGGTGAGATGGGCTTCTCGATGGTGATCCACGGGATCAACCTGCTGATGCGCTCGGCCCGTGTCATGAAGGAGACCCTGACGGCGATCCAGCAGGACAACCTGAAGCCCGATGTGAACGCGGTGAGCTTCGAGGAATACAAGCGACTGGTCGGGTTCGGCGAGTGGGCCGCCATCGACGACAAATACAAATTCTGATGTTGGCCGCCGCCCTATCCGTCGCGGCGCACCCAATGAATTCAACAGATAGTGGAGGAAAAGATGGATAGGCTTAAAGGGCGTAACTGCCTTGTTACCGGATCTGCGCGCGGCATCGGGCAGGCGATCGCGAAGGCGGTGATGCTCGAGGGCGGGAATGTCACCTTCGTGGACCTGGACGGAAGCGTCGCCGACGTTGCGCGCGAGGCCGAGAAAGAGGTCGGCGGCGCTGGTCGGGCGATCGGCGTTCAGGCCGATGTCACCAAGCGCGATCAGGTCCGCGCCGCCATCGAAAAAACGGTGGAAGAATTCGGCTCGCTCAACGTGATGTTCAACAATGCCGGCATCAACCCGCCGCTGAACTTCATGGACGTGACCGAGGAAAACTGGGAACTGGTCATGCGGGTCAATGCCTGGAGCGTCCTGATGGGCACCCAGGAAGCCGCGCGCCAGATGATAGCCCAGGGCACGGGTGGCAAGGTCATCAACACCGGATCCGTCGCGGGCCGTCAGGGCTATGGCAACATGGCGCCCTACAGCGCGTCGAAAGCCGCGGTGCTCTCGATGACGCAGGCTGCAGCGCGGGCGCTTGCGCCGCAAAAAATCACGGTGAACTCCTTCGCGCCGGCGGTGGTGGAAACCCCGCTTTGGGAGCAGCTTGACGCGGATCTGCACAAGATCGGTTCCACCAAAGTGCCCGGCGAGGCTGTGACCGCCTTTTCGTCGCTGATCCCTCTGGGCGCCGCGAAACCCGAAGACCTGACCGGGACAGCGCTGTTCCTCGCCAGTTCGGATTCCGATTACATGACCGGCCAGACCGTCCTCATCGACGGCGGCCGCTTCATGCTCTAGGCCGTTCTGGCCTTCGTTGGCCGGGTGAAAGCCCGGCCAGACGCAGACACATCCGGAGTGGGAAATGCTGAAGAGAATTACGCTTCTGGCGCGGCGGGACGACCTGACCTTTGACGAGTTCTCGAACCACTGGTTCACCGTTCACGGCGACATCGTCAAGGACATGCCGATGGTGCACGGCTACATCCAGAACCCGATCAAGGCACGGCTGCTGACGGCCCTGAACGCCGAGAACCCGTTCAGCTTCGACGGTATCGTCGAGTTGTGGTTCAAGGATCAGGCGGCCCAGGACGTGGCCTTCGCCGCCGATGCGGCAAAGCTGCTTCCGAAGGACGAGCTGAACTTCATCAGGGGGATTACGATCTTCCCGGTGACGGAAGATCGGTCCGGCCCCGAAGGGCTTCCGGTCAAGGTCATCATCGCCGCCCGGTTCGGCGACGGCAGCGACCGTGGCCAGGACAACACGAAGGCACTGGTGGGCCAACTCGCCGCGCTCGACGGGGTGCAGGTCGTGTCGGTCAACCATCTCGATGAGGTCGGCTGGCGAGAACATCTCTGGCATGAACCTCTGGCCCCGAACGCGCTCATCGAATTGGGCTTCGACTCCGAAGGCGCGCTCGACGCTTTCGCAGGCTTGTCGGGGCTGGCCGACATTTATGCTTCCCTGACGGACGGCAATGGCGTCCTCGAAGCCTATCAGGTATCGCCCCGCCGGATCATCTGAAGCCGGGGTGCGCGCGTCAGGTCCCGAGGGTCGATACTCCCGTTTGACCGCTTGGGACACTGACACGCAAAGTATCGGCCCGGTGTCATTCCCGGGCCGATAGCTTTGCGTATCAATACCCTTGCCCCGTTCCCGGCTCGGTGCCGACGGCGTGTCATGATGCCCGGAACGCGGGTTCATCTGGCAGACGGCCTGCATGGCGGGCAGAACTCATAATTAGATATTGACTAAAGCATTCGCAGATGAAACCCTTTTGCCAGGCCTCCCGGCTCAAGGGGCCGGGACGCCCGGAGGAGGGCGGATCATCCACGTGATGCGCAAGCGATCTAGCGGAGGAGAAGATGCCGGACACGACAAGCATCCAGACCTGGCCAGATGCCGCTGCACCGTTTGATCGACAGACCTCCGGCATGACCGATGACGCGCCTGCCGCCCCGGCGGTTCGGCGCAAAACCTCACCCTGCGGAGATGTACTATGAACAAGCCGTTCTCGAACGAAAACCCGCTCGAAGCCGTCAGCGCCGAGACCCGCGCTTTCCTGCAAGCGAAGCACAAGCTCTTTATCGGCGGTGACAGCGTCGACGCCGCCGAGGGCGGGCGCCGCGACGTGATCGACCCCGCGACCGGCAAGGTGATCTCGAACGTTGCGGACGCCACCGGGAAAGATGTCGATCTGGCCGTTTCGGCGGCCCGCAAGGCTTTTGACGATGGCCCCTGGCGGAAGATGAAGCCGAACGAGCGGATGAAGATCATCTGGCGCCTTGCCGAGCTGACCGACAAATATGCCCAGGAGCTGGCCGAACTCGACGTGCTCGACGAGGGCTCGCCCTATTTTGTCGTCAAGAATTTCTACATCAGCCTCGCGGCGGATCATTTCCGCTATTTTGCCGGCTGGGCCAACAAAGTCGACGGCACGACCATGCCGGTCAACATGGATGGCGAATGGCATGTCTACACGGTCCGCGAACCCGTGGGCGTGGTCGCCCAGATCCTGCCGTGGAACGTGCCCTTCCTGATGCTGTCGTGGAAACTGGCCCCGGCACTTGCGGCGGGCTGCACCGTCATCGTCAAGCCGGCCGAGGATACACCGCTTTCGGCGATCCGCTTCGCCGAGATCTGCCGTGAAGCGGGGATTCCGGATGGTGTCGTCAACATCCTCACTGGCGACGGCAAGGTCGGCGCGGCGCTGGTCGAACATGACGGCGTCGACAAGATCGGGTTCACCGGCTCGACGGCGACCGGCAAGGCCATCGTCCGTGCCTCCGCCGGCAACCTCAAGCGCGTGAGCCTTGAACTCGGTGGCAAGAGCCCGGTCTTCGTCTTTCCCGATGCGGATATTGACGCCGCCATTCCGCAGGTTGCCGAATCCGTGTTCCTGAACAGTGGCCAGGCCTGCACCGCCGGCTCGCGTCTCTACATTCACGAGGATGTCTACGATCGTGTGATCGAGGGCGTCGCGAAGTATTCCGAGGGCCTCAAGCTGGGTCATGGCCTCGACGAGTCGACCAATCTCGGCCCGATCATTTCGGAGAAGCAATACAACCGCGTCACCGGCCTTCTGCAATCCGGGATCGACGAGGGCGCCAGTCTGGTGGCGGGCGGCGACGCCGGAATGGCCGGATACTTCGTGCGCCCGACCTTGCTGCGGGATGTCACGCCTCAGATGTCGGTCTACCAGGAGGAAATCTTCGGGCCTGTCATCAGCGCGATGAAGATGACGACGGAAAATATCGACGAGCTCGCGCGCGAGGCGAACAACACCAACTACGGCCTTGCCGCCAGTATCTGGACCTCCGATATCAGCCGGGCCCACAAGCTGGCCGCGCGAATCCGCGCCGGGATCATCTGGGTCAACACCCACAACCAGAGCGACGCGAACATGCCCTGGGGCGGCTACAAGCAGTCGGGCTGGGGCCGTGAAATGGGCAAGCCGGCGATGGATATGTATACCGAGGTAAAATCCGTCGCCGTCGCCTTGTAAGCATCGGCCGGGGCGTCGCAGAGCCAGCGCCGCCCCGGCTGGACGCCAGGGAAGTTCCACGGGCGAGCCTCCCGGCTCCGACCGCGCCCGATTGCCGGCAAAGTGTCGGTGGCGCCGCGCCCGGCAAGTGAGCGGTGTTAGCCAGAGCGGCACTGATCCATGCGCCTTGATCCAAACAGCCCAGACATCCTAAGGTTCCGACAGACGCATTCGAATGCTGACACGGGAGGCGCAGGTGTTTTCGACGCCCACTCGGATTTTCCATTCCGTTTTTTTCGTTTCCGCGTTTGGTATTGCTTTTGCCCTCTCTGGTTCACCCGGGTTGGCTCAGAGCACTCCCGATCGCGGATCGACCGAAGCTCACCTGCTCCGCATACAGGCGGTTCAGTACACGCCTGAGCAGATCGGGAACCTGCAGGCCTGGCTCGCCGATCTAGGCTACGAGTCCGGTGTGGTCGACGGCATTGCCGACCGTGATCTCGCCGCGGCAATCGGGGCGTTCGAGGCGGATCAGGGCCTGCCCCCGCTTGGCATGGTAACCGACGAGGTGTTCTCGCTCGTAGCCCAGGAATGGCAGGGGCGGACCGGAACACTTCAGCGCATGACCACTGCTGCGGCGGACACGGTCGGTGCCGGTTCTGCCGGGGCAAATCCCGCCGGGGGCGAGAGTTGTGCCGCCCTGCTGGCCGGGCTGACACTGACGCCCCCCGCCTCCCGCATGGATTTCGAACTGAGTCAGGCCGACATCAATTCCGGCCTTCTTGGAGACGAAGTCGGCACCACTGCGCAGCTGTTCTACACCAACGAGGCCGACAACATTCTGATCGCGGACGAAAGCCAGAATGGCGTTTCCGCGCGCGATGGCGATGACACGATCTTCGTCTTCAATCCCGGGCTTGGGGCGGCCATCTCCGCCGATGGCGGTGGCGATACGATCCATATCTGTTCGCTTTCCAAAGCGTTGAACATGGTGGCCCCGGCCGAAGGTATGCCGGTATTCGACTCGATGCCGGATACGATCGTCATCCACGCCGCCGCCTTCGCCGCGGCGTCGGCGATGGGCCATAACCAGGTGCAATGGCTGGAAAGCGTCCATAAAATCGACGGGGCGCAGATCCTCATTCCGGGATTCGACGCGCGAACCGACCGGATCATCCTGCGCTCGCCCGAGCCGGTGACGCCGCAGATCATCGACGATGGCTTCACCGCGGTGGTGCGGGCGGGGCCGATCGAGTTCCGGTTCCTCTATTCCAGCCCAGATGCCCCCAGCCCGCTGGAGGGCTTCATCGTCGAGACGGCCACGACGGAGGATGTCGGCGCCGATCAGGCGCTGACACAAACCCTGCTGGCAGGTGGAGCCGAGGAGATGTTCGGCCTGAGCGCGGCGCAACTGGCGGGGCTGGAGGCCGGCGGCGTGCCGGAACCAGGCGAGACCGAGACAGGCGTTGCAATTCGCCCCGACGACCCCGCGCGCGCCAGCGCCGAGGGCACCTGCGAAACGCTGGCGGGTTACACCGGGCTGGACCCGGCAGAGGACAATATCACCACGGCCTCTTACGGGAGCCGTTATTCGACATGGCGCGACAGTGACGATGCCATCCTTCTGCGCGGCGACGGCGATCAGCACTTTCTCGTCGCCGGTGGCGGCGACGACCAGATCTGGTTGTACGATATGTCTGCCGACAGCTACATCATGGCCGGGCCGGGCGCTGATCTGGTCGTACTGTGCTCGATGGAGGATGTGGGCGGGACAGTCGGGCTCGGAAATGGAGATCAGGATGCCGATACGCTGGTCATCGGCCCCGATGTGCTGCGCGACATACCGGCAGGGTTCACCCGCCAGCTCATCCTGATGGAGTTTCAGCCGGAGTTCGACCGGCTGATCCTGCCCGCCGGTGATTATGCGCTCGAGATCGACGTGCAGAACCTGGGACTCGACAACGTCATTACCTATGGTCCGCTGCGGATCACGCTTCTCCTTTCGAACCTGCAGGACGAGAGCCGTCTGCGCGCCGCCGTGCGGATCGGGGCGCTTCCTGTGCGGCTGTATCTCGACGACATGGCCGCGCGCAGCGTGCCGATCCTGCCCGCCCCTGCCCTGCCGGTGGACCCGGCGAGCTGGGCGGCGGCGCACCGGCTTTCGGGCGGACCGCCGCCGGGGGCTGCGCCGATGCAAACCTGCGATCACGCCCGGATGCTCCAGACGGTGTCGGCTCCTGTCGAAGAAGCGCCGGAACACAGCCTCTCGGCGCTTTTCCTGACCTATGGCGATGGCGACGACACCGTGGTTCTGCGGTCGGTCGATGACGATCCGGTCAATGGCATTCTCACGGGCAGCGAGATTGCGACCGGAGCCGGAGACGACATGGTGCATGTTTTCACCGGACACGCCGCGGTCGACCCCGGACCGGGCGCAGATACTGTGCTTGTCTGCGCGCTGGATGCGCTGGTTTTCGCCCTGAGCGCCGCGGCCGATGGGGAACCGGATACGATCATCGTCGATTCCGGTGTGTTCCTGACGCCAGTTGTGGAGCATCTCTACCGCAACATCGCCACAACCGGGTTCGGCGATCCGACCGACCGCCTGGTCGTGCGTTTGCCGCCTGGTGCGGCCGCCAAATGGGACGAAATTTTCGGACTCATCGTGGTCGCGAATGGGTATGAGACAAGGATTTCCGTCGGCCCGACCCCGGACGATCTGCCGCCACGGCATCACATTGACCCCGACAAGATCGTGATCTGGCCCTTGGGCGCATCGCCATAGCCGCAGCGGCGGGGCGGGATGGGGCCTGACCCGGCTCGTCGTGTCATGCCAGCCCGGCACCAGCCTTTCCAGCGAGGGCTGGCTCAGATCACCTCCGAATCCGGCTGGATCCGAAACCGGGTGCCGGTTCACTCCGGGCGGCCCACGCAGGCCGGGTGCGAAAATGGTCAGGTTTGACCGGCGAAGATCCTATGCTAGCCTGCAAGGTATTCAAAAGACGAGTATTCATATCCGGGGGGGTAGCATGTTTAAAGAATTTCTTGCCGTCGTATCGGTGGCGGTCGCTTTGTATCCTGCGTCTGGTGTTGCACAAAGCCTTGGCGATCTGAGGCAGGGGATGCGGGTCATCAATGATATCAACCGGGCGATCCAGGGGCAGCTTGAGAACGACACGGGTCAACCGAACCCGAATCGTTCGGGAAATGCGCCCGCCGTAGCCCGGCAAACGGTGCGGGAAGTGCAGGCCCTGCTGACCGACATGGGCTATGATCCCGGCCCCATCGACGGGATGATGGGGCAGCGCACGCGCAACGCAATTCTGGCATTCGAGCGCGACTACGGCCTGCCCGTCACCGGCGTGCCGGGTCCGGACCTGCTTGCCGACCTGCGCTACGCCGCTGCGGGATCGGCGAGCCAACCCGAACCAACGGCAAGCCAACCCGCCCAGCCTCTATCGGGCCAGCCGAGCTTCGATTGCGGCAAGGCGACCACCCCGAGTGAACGGGCGATATGCGGGTCGTCCGACCTTGCCGAGCTGGACCAGGCAATCGCGCGCAACTTCACCTCCGCCTATGAAGGTGCCGGCCGCGATGGCCGGGAACGGCTGCTGAACGAGCAGCGTGCATGGCTTGCGCAACGCGACGATTGTGGGGGCGATGCACCATGCCTCGCCTCGTCGATGGGAGTGCGCGCGCAGAATCTGGCTCAGATCGCGGCGGTCATCGGGGGGACGCCTCCCGTCGCGTCGACCGGGGTCGAAGGCGGTGCGACGGCAGCCGAGGCCACAGAGGTCGCCGGCAATCGCGCTGTGGATCAGGGCGAGACGCTCCTGATTACCTATACCGGATCGGGGTCCGGCATTCGACCGGAGTCGGAAGAGCAGCAGCGGCAGCGCGATCTTCTGGCTCGAACCATCTCGTCGCAGGTGCTGGGAACCGAGCTGGAACCGGTCTTCCTGGACCAGCAGCCCCTTACCCCGGAGCAGGTGCACCAGATCTTCGAGACAGCCGGCGTGCCGATCCCGCAAGTCCTCCAGATCCAGATGGACCGCGAGCGGGTGAAAAACGCGACCGATGTCAGGTTCAACGCGGATTTGTCACGCAGCGACATCAACGAGTTCGAGCGGCAGCGCATAGAGGCCGCGATGCGTGACACCGCGCGAGCGGCCATGATTGCCGACGCGATCGACACGCCTCTGCCGCTGACCCTCATCTGCGGAATTGGAACGGACGCTTACGACTTTGAGCGCCAGATGTTTCCCTTCGATCAGGACGACATCAAATATTGCTTCGCGGGTGAACCGAACAACGTGGGCTCGCTTCGCGGCCACAAAACCCAACTCCCGATCCAGACCGATTTCCACCCCGAGGGATACCCGGTCGATCCGTCAACGGCGGAACAGGTTGTCGATGAACTCCGAGGGTCGCGCTTTGCGCTTGCCATTCCGGCGACTGTGACCGGCAGGATTGCGAATGACCGCAATGGCCGCCCCAAATTCGTCTTCCAGGTGACCCCGACGGGTCCGCTTGAAGTGCGCCCCGGCCCCGATCTGACGCGGGTGCTGCACATTTTCTCCTCCGACCAGATGCGCGACGTCAACGATACACCCGAGGCACGCAGGCTGGCCGACTTCGACCGTGCCTGGTGGCTGGAGAATACTGATGAGATCGACATCATCGCTGCCCGCGCCGTGGCAGAGCCGGCGGGCGCGATCGACAGTGGTTCGTTGTTCGACACCTTCACCGGGCTGACCTTTGCATTCCGCGGCGCCTACAGCGAAGCGCTGACGACGGGCGACCGCAACCTTGCCGATTTCGTCAAGACGGGGTCGGGCCGCGATCTGGTGCAATTGTCGCAAGCGCTGAACGTTCCGGTCGAAAACATGGTCGAGGTATCCCTGCCGCTGGTCGGGGGAACGACAGCGCGCTTTCAGACCGCCGTGATCGTGTTGCCGCAGCCTCTGAGCGCATATTCGGTGACCGACATGTTGCCAGACTACGCCAAGCAGGATGACGGTTGGCCATTCTCGAACGTCGAATTCAAAGTCACGGCCGAAAACGTGGCCAGCGCGCCCGATGGCCGGGAGGTCCTGCTTCTCGCCGGGCATCCTGACCGATTGGTGGTAAGGCGCAGCTCGCCCAAAGTGGCCTGGCAAAACGCACCGGAAATCGCGAGCGTCAGCTTTTCGCGTGCGGAGGTATCCGACGCGCTGCGGATCGAACTGGCCTGGAAATCCGACCTGATCTGGACGGGTGCGCGGCTGGCCGGCGTGGATCCGGCTCAGGTTTTCGTGCAGCAACTGGCCAACAGCCGGTTCGCGGGTTCGGATTCCTTTGCCAGGATGGAAGCGGCGCAGCAACTGACCAGCGCCGCAGCAACGCGCAACGCGACCGGCGATCCGCTTTGGATGAAGGCCCGGATCGTTCTCGACCCTTATGATTTCGAGAAACAGGGTTGGCGGGTTGGCAGCCTTTCGCCCGCGCTCAGCGCGGACGCACCGGAGGCCGATGGAGCCTTGCAGGTCCAGTTGATCGCGGCAGGCGACGATATGCAGATCTTCATCCCCGAAGATCAGGACGCGGCCCGGACCTTCCAGCAAGGCAATCCCGGTTTCCCCGAGTTCGACGCGCTGATCGCGGTCCGTGTCTCGAATGTCGACTCCGGCATCGGCACCGACCTGAACAGGCAGATGACCGTAAGGTATGAGCCCGTCGAAATCCTGCTGTTCGATAGCGGAACCGGCGAGATCGTGTTTAATGAACAAGCGGTTCGCCTACGCCACGTCTATGAGGCGAAAGCCGAGGCACCTGTCGCCTCGACCGAAAGCCCTGATCCGGGCATCGCAGGCGATCTGGTGGGGAGCCTCGCCATTCTCGGCATGCGGCTGGGCGACGATTTCGAAACCGCTCTTGCTTCGATCTCGGACCAGATCGGCGCCGAACGCAGGTATTTCGCCACGACTGACGCCCGCCAGAGCGCGGCCGTGGACGCCAATGTACGCCCCATCATGGATTGGGATTCCTTCCATAACGGCGTTCTGCTTGAGGCGCCCTCGCGCCGCGAAATGGTGGCAATCTACCATGAACCGCCCGCCCTCGCTCATCAGGTCACCGCGATGTCGCGGACCATGATTTTCGCACCGGGTTCGGGGCCGTCCTGGCCGCAGTTGCGGGACAATATGTTGCAGACATATCCGCAAATCCTGTCCGAGACCCTGCCGGACGGCGACCTGCCCGCCACGATTGCACTCTGGTTGGAGCCACCGATTCAGCCCGGCCAAACCGTTGACGCAAACGCGAGCGCCTGCAAACGCTCGTTCGCCGCGAGCGTCGCGACCAGCGGCACCATGCTGGACATGGACCGCGAGGCGCGGGAGACTGATATTCTGAAATCCTTTGACAATCGGGCAACCTGGGTGGACGAGAAAGGCGATCCGGCGATTCCGGCATTTGCGAGCCCCTTGTCTATGCCGTGGCTTTTCGAAGGGCGCGGAGACTGTCCGGACTACGAATTCATGGCAGTGACCCTTGCCTATGGCGACGACGGTCGAATCCTCGAATTCCGGCAGGCTGTTTCCAATCCGGCAAGCCTCGCAGCCATTGCCGCAGACCGCCAGAGAGCGGCTGAGAACGAGCCGCCGGAATTTGAACTGAAATTATAGTGTCGGCGGGGCAATCCGCGCGGCAATCGGGGCGCTCTCCTGTGGATAAAGCCGGGGGCGTATCGGCAGGGCTGCCCCGTTGCCACCGGGCCGGCGAAGAGGTGATCAAGATGAAGACGGTTCTCATTTTCCTGATGGCGTTCTTCGCCACGCCGGCTTTGGCCGAGGGCGATCCGGTCGAGGTGTGGCTCGGGCTTGGCGGCTGCGAGCGGGCCCGCGTTCCATTTCGGCTGACGGTCATGGATGACGGCAAGGTCCGGATGTCTGGCCAGTTCGCGCCGCAGATGATGGACGGAGCGATTGGCCCCGACGCTGTATCGCTGGCGTTTTCAAGCTGGCTGTCGCGCCGTGCGCCGAGCCGTCAGCCTCAGTTCAACCTGTCCGGCAGCGCCGATCTGGAGGCGGGCCTGCTGGTCGGCACGATGCAGGGGATGAAGGAATGTGAAACCGTGGTGGCGATGCGGGTCGACCTGCCGCCTGCCGCGGCGCAGCCGGGATTGCTGGCAAAGGTGGCCGGCGTCACCAACGCCCGCGGCATTCTGACGGACGCGGATTGCGAGGCGTATTTTGGTTGGCTGGCAGAGGCGGGCACACCGTCGGACGGCCCGCGGAGTGGGCCGAATATCAATCCGGCTTTGGGCGATCACGCCCGGATGCAGGCGGTGTTGGGCACGGATATCTATCGGTGGCGGGCGGAGCATTGGGTGGAGGTCAGGAAGCTGGCGGAATGCCGGCGCTTGTTCAGCCGGTCCGACAATCCGCGCCATGCCGAGGTGATGGCGGCGGCCCAGGGGCGCGGCAAGCTGATCCCGACCCCGCTCGATCAGGATCCCGATCCGGCCGCGAGCAGCCAGTGGATCTATGCCTTTCTCATGGCCCATGCAGACGATTTCACAAAGCTTGAGGATTTGCTCCGCCTTGCCGTCATCAGCCCCGATGCCGTTCTGGCCGGCCCCGGCGGCTCTGGCCCGGCTCCCGTGGCTGAGCCCGACGAGACCGGTCAAAGCTGGATCGGCGTCCTGTCCTGCGGGCGCGGTGACCGGTTCCTGAACGTGACCCAGACCGGGGCGGAGGTGACGCTTGAAACCGGCCCGGGCCTGTTCGGTGGGGTCGAGCCGGCGCTCGTGAGCATGTCGGGGCGCGTCGGCGACGGGGCGTTTGTGCTTGATCCGCAAGAATGGATCGTCAAGCCAAGCTCGATCCTGGGGGCCCCCGAGGCCATCGGGCTGCGTGGCGAAACCAGCGGCGGGATGGCAGAGATACAGGGCACGATTCAGGGGTCGGCGGATTGCACCGGGTTTCGTGCGCTCAAACAGGTGCCGCCGCCCCTGACTCTGAACGCGGAGGGGCTCTTGTTCCAAAGCCGGATCGACCTCGACGGGTGCGTTTCACTGGCGGAATGGCTGGCGACAGGGTCCGAGGACCGGATCGGCCGGATACCCTTCAACCCGCTGATCCTCGACGATGACAGCATCGTCGCGCTCTTCGGAAAACCGCTGGCGCATTGGGATGCGCCCGACGTTGGCCGGTTCCGTCGGATGACGTCCGAGTGCCGCGTGGCGCTCGGCGCCAGCGCGCAGATCGCGCACCAGACCCTCCTGACAAGCATCCCCGACTGGACCGTGGCGCCGCTTTCGACAACCCGTGAGGGCGGGTCGAGCGACGGGTGGTATCACTACGATCTGATCCGGGTCATGGGCGCGGATGCGGAGCGGGGCCGGGGCCTTCAGCTTGACGAGGTCCGCGCAATGCCCGCAGAATTCGGATCGCTCGCGGCGATTGACCAGCTCGTCGTCGCCACGGCGAATGCCGAAGGCCGGCTGCGCTATCTGCGCCAATCCTCCGTCGATGCCCATTTGCATGACATGACCGAAGCCCGCAAAGCCCTGGCGCTGCGGATCGCGGAGAGCGAGCTTGCGGCCCTCGATGCTCATCCCGCCACGCTGGACGGACTGCTTCAGGCCGAGCAGGATGCAGAGCGAAGCGCCCTGCAGTTCGAAGAGCATCAGGCCCCCGAAGCCGCGCAGGCGGTGGCCAGCGGGTTTCGCAGCTTTGCCGAAGCGCGCGGGCTCCTGCTTTGGAACAGCTACCTCCCCGAGTTCGCCGCGCGGCTTGAGGGCCTGTCCGGTGCCGACTATCGGCACTTTGGCGAAATTGAACAAATCCGTGATATCGAGACCACCCTGATGCGCTTTGCGCGGCCACAATCGGCCGCGGCGACCAGAGCGGCCTATGATGCGCATGTCGATATTATGGAGGCCACGGTCGAGACACTGGTCGCAGCGTCACTGCCCGGGCTCCTGGCTTACCTCGATGCGCTGCCACTTTCGGAGGCGGGTTTGGCCGCCGCAAACGACCTGCTTGCGACCACATTTCCGCGCCAGACGCCATCGCCAGCGCGAGACGCACTCAACGCGGCCGTGGCGGCGAAACAGGCCGCCTATAATCCCGCGGGCTATCTCCGTCCGGATGTGATCTATGGCTTCACGCGCGAAACCTGGGATGATGTCGAGTTTCAGGGGCTTGAGAACCTCGCCTATATTGCCACCCTTCTCAAGCAGTTGCGCGACAGCTGTCCGATGACCATCCAGATCGGCGATGCGGCCATGTCGTCCTATGTGCTGCGCGGCGCCACCGACGCGACCGAGCGTGTGTTGCGCGGCGAGGTCCAAAGTCGTTCGGAAGCACAGCGCGCCGTTCTTCTCATGGCCAACACCCTGTTCAACCAGCCGGGCTGCGAAGTGGATTTCTTCGGCAATCAGACGAGCAATTGCACGTCGCCGGAGGATCATGCCGCGGCGGTCCAGCTGTTCATGACCTCGGGCCCGGCGCTTTCCGATATGCGCAGGGTTCTGGCGCAGGGATGTTCGGCCCCGGAGGTCGCGGCGTTAGGGCGGGGCGCCTCGCGGTTTGTCGAGCTGCGGCCCTATTCGGCGACCCTGCCGGCAACACCGCTCCCGCGCCTCGCCGCGTTCCTCCAACAATAGCCGGGCGGCTGCGTTTGTGTGATCCGAGGGGTTTGGCGTGCCATGCCGGACGATATCGGTCTGCGGGAATAACGAAGTCGTCGGCGATCTCGGTGCGCTGCTGAGGGTCATATCCCGTCGGGGCCCCGGCCGAGATGGCGCGAACGGGTTCTGTGGTCAGAATGGTCATGACCTCGGGTGCCGGTCGCTGCGCACCGCCCCGGTCTATTCCGACGGTGTCTCCTCGCGCGACGAGGCGTCGGCCAGCGCAAAATCATTCAGGGACTTGGGCAGGTAGGCTTCCACATCGGCGACAGAGCATTCGATATGCTGTTCCACCAATCTCACGCAGGCCTCGACGTCGCCGTTGATCGCGCTTTCAAAAATCGCGGCATGTTCCTTGCGCACGTCGCGGTGCTTGCGGTTGTTGCGCAGCGCCAGCCGCAGATATCGGATCGAATGTTCGTGCAACTGACGCCGGAAGTCGATCAGCCAGTTGTTGTGGCAATTGCGGGCCAGGCAATCGTGAAAGCGCGAGTTTCTCTTATGCCACTCGTTGACCAGTTGCATGTCGTTGTCCGACAGCATCCGGTCTTCCACCAGTTTCAGCAGGTGGTAGGCGGCAAACAGTTCGGCCTCCCACTGGTCGTCGCGATTGGCCAGTGAGCCACGTACCGCACCGACTTCGGCGATCTTGCGGGCTTCGCTCAGGCTGCGGAAATCCTCAAGGCTGAGCCCCCGCACGAAAAAGCCGCGCTGCCGCTCCGACACAACGAGGTTGTCGGTCAGCAGGCGCGACAGGGCTTCGCGCATGGTCGCCGTCGACACATCGAATTCACGCCTCAGATTGTCGACGTGCAGCCGCTCTCCCGGTGCGAGGTCGAAGCACAGGATGCGGCGTTTCAGCTCGGCCTGAACGGTCTCGATCGCCGTCGGTTTTGAAGTGCTCTGATTCTCGCTGTCCATCCTGGAGGTCCGCTGTCTGGTCTCGGCGAACCTATGCTGCCGGCCCCGGCAAATCAACGACTTGAGATGGGAAAACGGTGTTCGTTACAAAAAAACGTTTTATAGTTTGACAAAACGATGTTCGGAAAATACCAAATTGCGAAGTAAGCGCAGACGGGAGGAGCTCGGGGATGTTGCAGCCGAAGGCCGTGATCGAACACAGTCTTTTCATTGACGGGGCTTATGTTCCGGCGCGTTCGGGCCGGATGTTCGAGAAGATTTCGCCGGTGACGGGCGAGGTTATGGCGCGGGTGCACGAGGCCGGGCGCGAGGATGTCGATCATGCCGTCCGCGCGGCAAAGGCGGCGCTGAAAGGCCCGTGGGGCAAGCTGACGGTGGCCGAGCGGGCCGGGCTGCTTCAGGACCTGTCGCGCGAGATCAACGCGCGCTTCGACGATTTCCTTGAGGCTGAGGTGGCCGATACCGGCAAGCCGAAAAGCCTGGCGCGGCTCGTCGATATTCCCCGTGGCGGCGCCAACTTCGCCACTTTTGCCGACATGATCAAGAATCTCGGGTCCGAATTCTTCGAGACCGCAACGCCGGACGGCGGCAAGGCGATCAACTACGGCACCTACCGGCCCAAGGGCGTGATCGCCGTGATCAGCCCGTGGAACCTGCCGCTTCTGCTGATGACGTGGAAGGTCGGCCCGGCGCTGGCCTGCGGCAATACCGTCGTCGTCAAACCCTCCGAGATCACGCCCGCGAGCGCGACGCTGCTGGGCGAGGTGATGAACGCGGTGGGCATTCCCAAGGGCGTCTATAACGTGATCCACGGCTTCGGCCCGGATTCCGCGGGCGAGTTCCTGACCCAGCATCCGCTGGTCGACGGCATCACCTTCACCGGCGAGACCCAGACCGGCGAGGCGATCATGAAGCAGGCCGCGGTGGGCTTGCGCGACATCTCCTTTGAGCTGGGCGGCAAGAACGCGGCCATCGTCTTCGACGATGCCGATCTCGACAAGGCCGTCGCGGGCACGATGCAATCGGTGTTTTCCAATTGCGGGCAGGTCTGCCTCGGCACCGAGCGGGTCTATGTCCAGCGCCCGGTCTATGATGAGTTCGTCGCCCGGCTGAAGCAAAGCGCGGAAGGGCTGGTGTTGGGCGGCCCCGATCATCCCGGCGTGGGGATTGGCCCGCTGATCTCGGAAGAGCATCGCGAGAAGGTGCTCAGCTATTATCGCCTGGCCGCCGAAGAGGGCGCGACCGTGGTCACCGGCGGCGGCGTGCCGGAGCTTGGCGACGACCGCGACCGCGGATTTTTCGTTCAGCCGACGATCTGGAGCGGCCTGCCCGAAACCAGCCGCATCGTGCGCGAAGAGATTTTCGGCCCCTGCTGCCATGTGCAGCCTTTCGATACCGAAGACGAGGTGATCGCGCTCGCCAACGATAACGATTACGGCCTCGCCTGCGCGCTCTGGACGCAGGACATCTCGCGCGCCCACCGCGTGGCGCCGCAGATCGAGGTTGGCCTTGTCTGGGTCAATTCGTGGTTCCTGCGCGATCTGCGCACCGCGTTCGGCGGGTCGAAGAAATCCGGCATCGGGCGGGAAGGGGGCGAGCACTCGCTCGAATTCTACACCGAGCGCGCGAACATCTGCGTCAAGCTGTAAGGGGACGGGCCGTGGACGAGGTTATCCGGAACACCGCAGAAGCCCTTTTGGCGGCAGCGGAACAGAATAAGGCGATTGCGCCGGTTGCCGCCGGGCTGGGTGCGGGTGCGGATGTGAACACCGCCTATGCCGTGCAGGACGAGATCACCAAAGCCGGTCTGGCCGCGGGGCGTCGGCTTGTCGGGCGCAAGATCGGGCTGACCTCTGCGGCGGTCCAGGCGCAGATGGGCGTGGACCAGCCCGATTACGGCATGCTCTTCGCCGATATGGAATATGCCGATGGCGAGACGATCCCGGCCGGCCGGCTGATCCAGCCCAAGGTCGAGGCCGAGCTGGCCTTCGTCCTCAACCGCGATCTGCCGGACGAGGACGCGACCGCCGCCGAGCTGATCGGGGCGATCGCCTACGCCCTGCCGGCGATCGAGATCGTCGACAGCCGCATTCGCGACTGGAAGATCGGCCTGCTCGACACCATCGCCGACAACGCGTCCTCCGGGCTTTACGTGCTGGGCTCGCGCCCGGTGCCGCTGGCCGATTTCGAGCCGCGGCTCTGCGGCATGGTGATGGAGCGCACCGGCGAGCCGGTCAGCTTCGGCGCAGGCGCGGCCTGTATGGGCAACCCGCTGATCGCGGCGCTGTGGCTGGCGCGGCGGATGGTGCAGGTGGGCCGGCCCTTGATGGCGGGCGACGTGATCCTGTCGGGCGCGCTCGGGCCGATGGTGCCGGCGCGGCCGGGCGATGCGTTCCGCGTCGCCATCGCCGGGCTGGGCGAGGTGACCGCCCGTTTCGAAAAAGAGGAAAAGGCGCAATGAAGAAGAAGGTAGCGATCATCGGTTCGGGGAATATCGGCACGGATCTGATGATGAAGATCCTGAAGGGGTCTGACGAGCTGGAAATGGCGGCGCTGGTGGGGATCGACCCTGACAGCGACGGGCTGCGGCGGGCGCGGGAGCTTGGCGTGGCGACGACCCATGAGGGGCTGGAGGGGCTGCGCGCGATGCCGGGCTATGGCGAGATCGCCATCGTGATGGATGCCACCTCGGCCCATGCCCATGAGGTGCATCACCCGGTGCTGATCGCCGACGGCAAGCAGGTGATCGACCTGACGCCGGCCGCGAT
>NZ_BROH01000002.1 GCF_027923545.1 Sinisalibacter aestuarii
GCAACATCATCGAGAGGTTCTTCAACAAACTGAAGCAATACAGGGGCCTGGC
This sequence comes from Sinisalibacter aestuarii, assembly GCF_027923545.1. Taxonomy (GTDB): domain Bacteria; phylum Pseudomonadota; class Alphaproteobacteria; order Rhodobacterales; family Rhodobacteraceae; genus Sinisalibacter; species Sinisalibacter aestuarii. Next base: position 53 of record NZ_BROH01000002.1, read on the forward strand.
CACCCGCTACGACAAACACGCCGAGACCTTCATGGCCGGCGTCACTCTGGCCGCCATCCGCATCGCAATACGGGCAAATGAGTCTACGGCCTAGAGTTCTAGAGTTCTAGAGTTCTAGAGTTCTAGAGTTCTAGAGTTCTAGAGTTCTAGAGTTCTAGAGTTCTAGAGTTCTAGAGTTCTAGAGTTCTAGAGTTCTAGAGTCGACCACTCCCAAAGCAAAATCAACAGGTTACACCCAACATCCCGTTAATCTTCCGTTCATCCGTCAACGAAGTGTTACCCAGCCATCCCGGCCAACAGCCACCCTAACCGATCCAGCGCCGCGCCGGGAAGGGCACCACATTTTCACGCCCCGCTCGGCGCGGGCGAGCGTGCTGCCGCCACGCGCCGCATCCACAAGCGCGCTCAGCGGGCGCGGCGCGGTCCCGGTCGCCGAGACGATCACATCGCGCATATGCGGGAAGCAAAACGCCTGCTCGGTCATCGCAGCACAGTTTTGTAGACCTACAAACACCAAAGGCCCCCGTAGGGACCCTTGTTTTCAGGAAACCAGTTGTTTGTTTCGAGTGCTTTGTCACCCCGCATGTCCTTAGCAGGGGAGCGCCTTCGACCACTCGGCCACGTCTCCGCCGGCGTGTCTATTGGCACGGGCGGCGGAAAACAAGAGGGAAATCGGCGGGACTTGCGCCGCCGGGAGCAGAGGCCGCCGGGATCAGTTCGAGTGCAGGAAATGCATCACATCGCCGTCCTGCACCATGTAGCCCTTGCCCTCGGCCCGCATCTTGCCCGCTTCCTTCGCCCCGGTCTCGCCGCCGCAGGCGATGTAGTCGTCAAAGGCGATGGTCTCGGCGCGGATGAAACCTTTTTCGAAATCGCCGTGAATCACGCCGGCCGCCTGCGGGGCCAGCGTGCCTTCGCGGATGGTCCAGGCGCGGGCCTCTTTCGGGCCGACGGTGAAGAAGGTTTCGAGATGCAGGAGCTTGTAGCCCGCCTTGATCAGCCGGTCGAGGCCCGCCTCGTGCAGCCCGAGTTCTTCGAGGAACATCTGCTGCTCCTCGTCGGAAAGCTGGCTGATCTCTTCCTCGATCCGGGCCGAGATCACGACCGCGCCGGCACCCTGTTCCGCCGCCAGCGCCTCGACCCTGGCGGAGTGCTCATTGCCCGTCGCCGCCTCGTCCTCACCGACATTGCAGACATAGAGCACCTTCTTGGTGGTCAGCAATTGCAGCGCTTTCCAGGCTTTCTTGTCATCCTCGGCGATCTCGACGGTGCGGGCGGGCTTGCCGGCCTCCAGCGCGGCCAGCGCGGCCTTCAGCAGCCGTTCCTGCTGGATCGCCTCCTTGTCTCCGCCGCGCACCTTGCGCACCAGATTTTGCAGCCGCTTCTCGATCGACTCCATGTCGGCGATCATCAGCTCCGTCTCGATCGTCTCGGCATCGGCCACCGGGTCCACCCGGCCTTCCACATGGGTCACGTCGCCATCGTCGAAGCAGCGCAGCACATGGGCGATGGCATCGACCTCGCGGATATTGGCGAGGAACTGGTTGCCGAGCCCCTCGCCCTTCGAGGCGCCCTTCACCAGACCGGCGATGTCGACGAAGGTCATCCGCGTCGGGATGATCTCTTTCGACCCGGCGATCTCCGCCAGCTTGTCGAGGCGCGGATCGGGCATCGCCACCTCGCCCACATTCGGCTCGATGGTGCAGAACGGGAAGTTGGCGGCCTGCGCGGCGGCCGTCTTGGTCAGCGCGTTGAACAGGGTGGACTTGCCCACATTGGGCAGCCCCACGATCCCGACCTTGAAGCCCATCTCGCTCTCCTTGCGTTGGTTCGGCGCCTTCTAGGCGGAAATGCCTCCGCCCGCAACGCCCGCCGTGCTATGCTTGGCGTTCGGGCCATGGGCGCGCATCGGGTCCGGCACGTTCCGCTTCACCAGGTTGAAAGGCACAGATCATGCAGACCGCGATCTATCTGTTCTTCAGCGGCAATTGCCGCGAGGCGTTCACGCATTATGGCGAGGTTTTCGGCGCGACGCCGGATATCATGTCGGCCGCCGACATGCCGCCGGGCGAGGGCGTACCGGAGATGCCGGCCGATACGGTGATGCATGCGGCGCTCAGGCTGGGCGACGACTGGATTTTCGGCAGCGACGATCCGTCCGGCTCCACCCCGGCCATGGCCGGATGCAACCTTTCCGTCTCGCTCCCCAACGACGCCGAGACCCGGCGGGTCTATCAGGCACTTTCGGAGGGCGGCGATATCCGCCAGCCGCTCGCGCCGGAATTCTGGACCTCGCTGTATTCCGCCTTCACCGACCGCCACGGTATCCGCTGGATGGTGATGACCGAAAGTGCCCAGCCCTGAGCCATTGATTTTCCGTCCGGCCCGGGGCAAACCCTGCGGGACCGACGGAGGGATCAGCATGACTCGCATCGACGCAAAATTCGCCGCCCTGAAGGCAGACGGCAAGAAAGCCTTCGTCGCCTATATCATGGCGGGCGATCCGGATTACGCCACGTCGATGGAGGTGCTGAAGGGGCTGCCCGCCGCCGGGGTCGACGTGATCGAGCTCGGCATTCCCTTCACCGACCCGATGGCGGACGGGCCGACGATCCAGCTCGCCGGGCAGCGCGCGCTGGAGGCGGGCCAGACCCTGCAGAAAACGCTCGACATGGCCGCCGAGTTCCGCAAGTCCGACGACACGACACCGATCGTGATGATGGGGTATTACAACCCAATCTATAACCGCGGCGTGGCGCGCTTTCTGGCCGATGCGCAGGCCGCGGGTGTGGACGGGCTGATCGTGGTCGATCTGCCGCCGGAGGAGGATGACGAGTTGTGCATCCCGGCGCAGAAGGCCGGGCTCAATTTCATCCGCCTCGCCACCCCGACGACCGATGACAAGCGTTTGCCGAAGGTGCTCACCAACACCTCGGGCTTTGTCTACTATGTCTCGATCACCGGCATCACCGGCGCGGCGGAAGCGCAGGCGGGCGATGTGGCCCCGGAAGTGACGCGGATCAAGGCAAAGACCGATCTGCCGGTCATCGTCGGCTTCGGGATCAAGACGCCCGACGCCGCCGAAGCCATCGCCTCGGTGGCCGATGGCGCGGTTGTCGGCTCGGCCATCGTCGAGCGGATCAGCAAGGGCGACAGCCCGGCCGAGGTGCTGGCCTTCGTCAAGGGCCTCGCCGACGGCGCGCACCGGGCGTGACGCAGCCGAAGCCTTTCTAAGACTTCGGCCCGGTTTGTTTCAAATAAACCGGGTCAGGCGGCAAGCACCACGTCGAGGAACATCATCAGCACAAGCCCGAAGATCAGCCCGGTTGTCGCCCGGTCCTGATGGCCGTTGCGGTGGGTTTCCGGCACGATCTCGTGGGAGATGATATAGAGCATCGCGCCCGCCGCGAAGGTGAGGCCCCAGGGCAGAAGCTGGTTGGAAACCGTCACCGCGCCGGCGCCGATGAAGCCGCCCACCGCCTCGACCAGACCGGTTGCCGCCGTCACCAGGAAGGCCCTGAGCCGCGAATAGCCAAGCCCGATCAGCGAGACCGCCACGGCGAGGCCCTCGGGAATGTCTTGCAGCGAAATGCCGGTCATCACCGAGAACCCGTTGGTCGAGTCACCGCCGCCGAAGGCCACCCCGATCGACAGGCCCTCGGGGAAATTGTGGATCGTGATCGCGATGACGAATAGCCAGATCCGCGCCATATGGCCGGGATCGGCACCCTCGCGGCCGGTCTTGAAATGCTCATGCGGCAGCACCTTGTCGAGCGACCAGACAAAGAGCGCGCCAAGCGCAATGCCGATCCCCGCCACCGCGGCGGCGCCCACGACCGAACCGTAGATCTCTTCCGCCACCGCGATGCCCGGCAGGATCAGCGAGAAATAGGCGGCCGAGAGCATCACGCCGGCGGCGAAGCCCAGCGTCGTGTCGGTCCATTTCTGGCTCATCTTCTTGCCGAACATCGCCGGCAAGGCGCCGGCGGCGGTCGCGAGCGCGGCGACGAGCCCGCCGAGGCTGCCCATCAGGATCGGTGACATATCTGGCCTTTCGACTGTTCGCCGCACCTTCGAGCAAAGCCCGTGGAGCCGCAAGCCATCACTTGCGCCCGTCTGCATGGATTGGCAAAACCGGCTGAGAGAGGGAGGCGCCCATGCCCGTCATCACCAATATCGCCGATCTGCACCGCATCTACCGCCGCAGGGTGCCGAAAATGTTCTACGATTATTGCGAGACGGGAAGCTGGACCGAACAGACCTTCCGCGAGAACACCAACGATTTTTCGCAGATCCGCCTGCGTCAGCGGGTGGCGGTCGACATGTCGGACCGCAGCACCGAAACCACGCTGATCGGCGAGACGGCGGCGATGCCGGTGGCGCTCGCGCCGGTGGGGCTGACGGGGATGCAGCATGCCGATGGCGAGATCCTCGCCGCCCGCGCGGCGGAAAAGTTCGGCGTGCCCTTCACGCTCACCACCATGTCGATCTGCTCGATCGAGGATGTGGCCGAGAACACCACCAAACCGTTCTGGTTCCAGCTCTACGTGATGCGCGATCAGGACTTCCTCGCGCGCATCATCCAGCGGGCGAAGGATGCGAAGGTCTCGGCCCTCGTCGTCACGCTCGATCTGCAGATGCTCGGCCAGCGCCATAAAGACATCAAGAACGGCCTCTCGGCCCCGCCGAAGCCGACGCTGGCCAATATGATCAACCTGTCGACCAAGTGGCGCTGGGGGCTGGGCATGCTGGGCACGAAGCGCCGCCAGTTCGGCAATATCGTTGGCCATGTGCAGGGGGTGAGCGATCCGTCCAACCTCATGGCCTGGACCGCCGAGCAGTTCGATCCGCGCCTCGACTGGGCCAAGGTCGAAGCGATCCGCGACATGTGGGGCGGCAAGCTGATCCTGAAAGGGATCATGGAACCCGAAGATGCGCTGATGGCGGCGAAGATCGGGGCCGATGCCATCGTCGTCTCCAACCATGGCGGGCGGCAGCTCGACGGCGCGATCTCGTCGATCCGCGCGCTGGAGCCGATCCTGCAGGCGGTGGGCGACAAGGTGGAAGTGCATATCGACAGCGGCATCCGCTCCGGGCAGGACGTACTGAAAGCCGTGGCCCTGGGGGCAAAGGGCGCGTGGATCGGCCGGGCCTATATCTATGGCCTCGGCGCGATGGGCGAGGCGGGGGTGACCCGGGCGCTCGAAGTGATCCACACCGAGCTCGACAAGTCGATGGCCTTCACCGGCCACCGCAATATCGCCGATGTGACCCGCGACATCCTGCGCGTTCCGCGCGGGTTTTCCGGCGACTGGGCCTGAACGCTCCGCGCGCCGGAAGGAGCGAAAGCGACATGTGGCGGGGGCCCCGGCCTCCGAAACACCTGAGCCCTAGGCTGAATCGACATTGGCCGCATCCATAGCATTGCGGATGCGAGGTGGAGGACGCTCAGGAATCATACGACGCGGCGGTCGAAGCATGTTGCGATGCGGCGGAAGTGTTTGTGCTTGTTGAAACATCTCTCGATCATGTTGCGGATTTTGCACGCTTCGAAGTCGTCAGGGATCCAACGCTTGCGGGTGGAGTTGCAAGGGATCACCGGTTCAGCCTTCATCTCCGCGATTAAGGCAGGCAAGGCATTGGAATCATACGCCTTGCCTGCCAGAACAGGCAAAGGAGACAGCCCCTTCAGAAGGTCCTGCGCAATCGGCGCGTTGCCCCGGTGTCAGGAGCACACGCAAGGGTCGGCCACGGGCATCCGTTGCAAGGTGGATTTTGGTCGTGAGACCGCTTCGGGAACACCCCAGAGGCTGATCCCCCCCTTTTGACCTCTTTGCCCGTCGCCGCCTGCTGGTGCGCACGCACGAGACTGCTGTCGAGCGAGATATAGCTGTTGTCGGGGTCTTCGATCAGGTGCTCAAATACCCGCTCTCATACGCCCGCTTCCGCCCAGCGAGTGAGGCGTTTGCGTACAGTTTTCCGCTTGCCATAACGATCCGGCAGATCGTGCCACTGCGCAGTCGACCGCATAACCCACAATACTCCGTTCGCAAACAATCGGTTGTCCGTTCCGCTCAGACCAGGGTCGCCAACCTTGCCGGGCAAAAGCGGTTCAATCTCGCGCCATTGTGGCGTGGTCAGTTCATATCGCTTGGTCATGTGATCGTCCCAGACTGCTCATCTGGCTCCCCATGAATCACACAAAACCACCAAATGTGAATCCTGAATGTCGATTGGCCCTAGAGTTCTAGAGTTCTAGAGTTCTAGAGTTCTAGAGTTCTAGAGTTCTAGAGTTCTAGAGTTCTAGAGTCGACCACTCCAAAAGCAAAATCAACAGGTTACACCCAACATCCCGTTAATCTTCCGTTCATCCGTCAACGAAGTGCTACCCAGCCATCCCGGCCAACAATGGCCCTATCCGATCCAACGCCGCGCCGGGAATGGTACCACATTCCCGCGCTCCAGCTCGGCGCGGGCCAGCGTGCTGCCGCCACGCGCCGCATCGACAAGCGCGCTCAGCGGGCGCGGCGCGGTCCCGGTCGCCGAGACGATCACATCGCGCATATGCGGGAAGCAAAACGCCTGCTCGGTCATCGCCGCCGCGTCATAGGCCGTCTGCCCAAGCCCCATATAGTGCCGAAGCGAACCGCCCGCCCGCCGCAGCCGCGCCTCGAACAGCGAGGTGGCAATCAGGCATTCGTCACCGAGTTGGCGCAGGGCGCTGTCGGGCGCGCGGGCCTCAAACGCCGCGACGGTGCGGATCGTCAGCCGGTCGAGCCGTGGATTGTCGCGCATGAAGCGCGCCAGCGTGATGGCGATGTAATGGCGCAGGGTTTCGGTGAGCGCGATCCCACTCTTGCGCATCCCCTCGCCCACGAACTCGTCGGCGGCGGCAACAAAGGCGTTCTGCATCGGCGTCCCTCCTTCTCGCGTGCTGTCAGGCTAGCAACGGGACGGTGCGATACAAAATCAAATCGGGCGGCACGCGGGGGCGGCGTGCCGGCTGTTGCGCGTTTGCGCGGCGTCTCGGGGGCGGTTTGCCCGCGGAAGCGGCGTCACGAATGCTCTTCGGCGGCGGTTTCCGACAAGGCGCGATTGAAGGCTTTCAGCGCATCGACCTGATGCAGCGCGCCCCAGAGTTCCGGCGGCTCACCCTCGCCCGCAATCGTCACCACCGGGATAAAGCTCACCGGCTGCTGCTCGAAGATCGCCATCGCCGCGTCCAGCGTGGCATTGCCGTCGAGATAGATGCCGTCCTCGATCAGCGGCCAGCAGCTTTCTTCCGATGCAGCCCCCTCCGTGCCCAGCCTGCGCATGGTGCTGGCGACCCGGACGGTGGAGAGCAGATAGGCTTGCGGCCCGGCGGCCAGATGGATGCCGCGCCGTTCGAGCTGGGTGAGGAAGAAGCTGCGCTTCACCAGCCGTGAGGCGAGCGCCGAGGAAAGCGAGACCGATGCCATCACCGCGATCCCGGTCTGCCAGTCGCCGGTCAGCTCGAACACGATCATCGTGGTCGAGATCGGCGCGCCCAGCACCGCCGCCGCCACGGCCCCCATCCCGGCCAGCGCATAGAGCGTTTGCGAGCCCGACACATCGGGCAGGATCGCGGTGGCGACGATGCCGAAGGCCAGGCCGGTGAGCGCGCCGATCATCAGCGAGGGCGAGAACACCCCACCGCCCATCCGCCCCGCCATGGTGATCGACACCGCCACCACCTTGAGCGCGGCGAAAACGATGGCCTCGCGCAACAGAAGTTCGCCGGTGAGCGCGGCCGAGGTCGTCTCGTAGCCCACGCCGATGATATGCGGAAAGAAGATCGCCAGCATCCCCAGCAGCAGCCCCGCCACGGCCGGGCGCAGCACCCGGGGCAGACGGCTGCGGCGCTGCAGCTCGCTGGCGATATCCTCGGCAAAAAAGATCCCGCGCATCAGCGCCCCCGCCACCAGCCCGGATACGAGCCCGAGGATCAGAAAGGCGGGCAGCTCGACATAGAAGGCCACGCCTCCTGCCTCGGGCAGAGTAAATTCGGTGACATCGCCGAATTCCAGCCGGTTGATCACCGTGCCCGCAACCGCCGCGATGGCGATGGGAGCAAAAGCGCGCACCGCGAAATGGCGCAGCACCACTTCGAGGGCAAAGAGCGTGCCGGCAATGGGCGCGTTGAAGCTCGCCGAAACCGCCGCCGCCACGGCGCAGCCCATCAGATCGCGCGCGGTGATGCCGTTGGCATTGATCCGCGCCGACACCCAGGACGAGATCACCGCCGCAAGGTGCACCACCGGCCCTTCCCGCCCCGACGAGCCGCCGGTGGAAAGGGTAATGAGCGAGGCCAGCGCCGAGGCGAGCCCGGCCCGCTTCTCGACCCGGCCGTCATGCAGCGCCGCGCCCTCGATCACATCGGCCACCGCGCGCACCCGCCCGTCGGGGGTGAACCAGTTCAGCACCACGCCCACCACCAGCCCGCCGATCACCGGGATCAGCAAAAGCCAGTACCACGGCAGAGTGCGGGCATGCGAATGCAGGAGCGCCACGTTGTCGGTGTTGTAGAAGGTGGACTGCAGCGTCTCGATCCCGAGCCGGAAGCCGAGCGCGGCAAAGCCTGCGCCGATGCCGATCAGCAGCGCGATGAACCAGAACTGCACATGCCCCGGCCCCTTGTCGCGCAGCACATGCCAGGCCAGCACCGCCTCGTCGCGCACGCCGGTCAGCTGTTCCGTTAGGTAAAGTTTGAACCTTTTCTGCATCGGCGCATGGGCCTCGGGCTTTGCATCGGCCGTGGGGCTGGCCTAGATTGACCCGGATTGCACGACGAAGAGGATGGGATGACCATCGACACCGCAATTTCCGAGCTTTCGGCATTTCTAGGCGATCGGCTGAGCCGGTCCAAGTCCGATCTCGATGCCCACGGCGCGAGCGAAACCTGGTATGCGCCCGCGCCGCCCGATGCGGTCGCCTACCCCGAGAGCACCGAAGAGGTGGCGCGCATTCTCGCCATCTGCACCGCCCATGGCTGCCCGGTGGTGGCGTTCGGCGCCGGCACCTCGCTGGAGGGGCAGACCAGCGCCGTCGCCGGCGGGGTAACGCTGGATTTTGCCCGTATGAACAAGGTGCTGGCCATCCATCAGGGCGATATGGAAGCGGTGGTTCAACCCGGCCTCACCCGCGAGGAGCTGAACCGCGAGCTGCGCGATACCGGGCTGTTCTTCTCGGTCGATCCCGGCGCCAATGCCTCGCTCGGCGGCATGGCCGCCACCCGTGCCTCGGGCACCACCGCCCTGCGCTACGGCACGATCCGCGAGAATATCCTGGCGCTTGAGGTCGTGCTCGCGGACGGGCGGGTGATCCGCACCGGCAGCGGGGCGAAGAAAAGCGCGGCGGGGTATGACCTGACCGGGCTGTTCCTCGGCTCCGAAGGCACGCTGGGGATCATCACCGAGCTGACCGTCAAGCTGCGCGGCCAGCCTGAAGCGGTCTCGGCCGGGGTCTGCGCCTTCGGGGCGATGTCGGACGCGGTGGAAACGGTGGTGGCGGTGATCCAGATGGGCATTCCGATGGCGCGGATGGAATTCGTCGATGCCGACACGGTGCGCGCGGTAAATGCCTATTCCGGCACCGACCTGCCCGAGCAGCCGCATCTGTTCGTCGAATTTCATGGCTCCGACGCCTCAGCGGCGGAAGACGCCGCGCGGTTCGGCGAACTGGCGGCGGAAGTCGGCGCGAGCGATGTGCGCACCGCCACCCGCACCGAAGACCGCACCGCGCTCTGGACCGCGCGCCACCATGCCTATTGGGCCTGCCTCGGGCTGAAACCGGGCGCGACGGCGGTGGTGACCGATGTCTGCGTGCCGATCTCGCGGCTCGCCGAGGCGGTGGAGGAAACCCGCGCCGACATCGCCGCTTCGCATATCCCCGGCCCGATCCTCGGCCATGTGGGCGACGGGAATTTTCACGCCATCCTGCTCGTCGAAGCGGGCAACGAGGCCGATCTCGCCGAGGCCAGGCGGCTGGCCTCGCGGATGGCCGAGCGGGCGCTGCGGATGGGCGGCACCATCACCGGCGAACACGGCATCGGGCTTGGCAAGCTCGGCTATATGGAGGCCGAGCATGGCGAGGCCTGGGCGGTGATGGGCGAGATCAAGCGCACGCTCGATCCGGCGGGCATTCTCAACCCCGGCAAGCTGGTGCGGCAGAACTAGCCGAGTTTCACTTTTCCCGCCTTTTTTCAGAGTTCCTCGCGCCTCTACACTTGTAGATTTCACTTTTCGAACATCTGCTTTTTCTTGGCGAAAATACTCCCGCCGGAGGCAGCCGCCGCGTGCGCGGCGGTAACCGGCCCGCGCGCGCGGGCCGCCTCTAGCCGCGCAGCAGCGCTTCCGCCGCGGCGCGGGCTTCGTCGGTGATGTTCTCGCCCGAGATCATCCGCGCCAGCTCATCCACCCGCGCCGCCTCGCCAAGCGGCGTCACCCGTGTGAGGGTCGCGCCATCCACCACCGATTTCGCCACCTGCCAGTGATGCGCCCCGAGCGCCGCCACCTGCGGGCTATGGGTGACAACGAGCACCTGCCCGCCCTCATCGGCCAGCGTTTTCAGCCGCCGCCCCACCGCATCCGCCGTGGCCCCGCCGACCCCGCGGTCGATCTCGTCGAAGATCATCGTCAGCCCATGGGCATCGCGGGTCAGGCAGACCTTGAGCGCCAGCAGAAAGCGGCTGAGCTCACCACCCGAAGCGATCTTGTTGAGCGGCCCCGAAGGCGCGCCGGGATTGGTGGCGACGGTGAAGGTCACCGCATCGCGCCCCGCAGGGCCCGGCTCGGCCTCCGCCAGCTCGGTGGTGAACACCGCGCGTTCCATCTTGAGCGGCGCAAGCTCGGTGCCCATCGCCGCGTCGAGCGCCGCGGCCGAGGTGATGCGCACGGCCGACAGCGCCGCCGCCGCCGCGTCATAGGCGCCGGCCGCCGCAGCCCGCGCCCTGGCGAGCGCGGCCAGATCGTCGGCCCCGGCATCGAGCGCCGCCAGTTTCGCGGCGATATCCTCGGCAAACCCGCCCAGATCGTCCGGCGCCACGCCATGCTTGCGCGCCGCCGCACGGATCGCGAACAGCCGTTCTTCCACCCGTTCCAGCTCGCCGGGGTCGAAGGCCAGCGCCTCCAGCGCCGTCTCCACCCCCTGCGCCGCCTCGCCCAGCTCGGCCAGCGCCCGGCCAAGCGCCTCGATCGGGGCTTCCAGCGCATCGCCGGCCTTGTCGGCCACGCCGTCGAGCCAGCGCAGCGCATCGCCCATCCGGCCCTCGGCCCCCTCGCCCGGCCCCAGCGCCTGGGCGGCTTTCTGCACGTCCTCACCGATCCGCTGCCCGGCTTGCATCAGCCGGCGGCGCGCATCGAGCGCGGCATCCTCGCCCGGCTCCGGCGCCAGCTTCGCCAGTTCGTCGCCCGCATGGCGCAGAAAATCCTCTTCGGCCCGCGCTGCTTCCAGCCGCGCTTCGGCCTCGGCCAGCGCCGTCTCCGCCGCCCGGAGCGCGCTCCAGCTGGCCCGCACCGCCGCGAGCTCGGCCTCATGCCCGCCGAAGGTGTCAAGCAGATCGCGGTGAATACGCGGGTTCAGAAGCCCCCGGTCATCCTGCTGGCCATGCAGTTCCACCAGCGTATCGGACAGCGCGCGCAGCAGCTCGCCCGAGGCGCGCCGGTCGTTGACCCAGGCGGTCTTGGCGCCGCCGGTCCGGTTCACCCGGCGCAGAATCAGCTCGTCCGCGTCGCCAAACCCGGCCTCGGCAAGCACCGCGCGGGCCGGATGATCGGCACCGAGGGCAAACACCGCCGTCACCTCACCCTCCTCGGCGCCCTGGCGCACAAGCTCGGCCCGCCCGCGCCAGCCCAGCACGAAGCCGAGCGAATCGAGCAGGATCGACTTGCCGGCCCCGGTCTCGCCGGTGAGCACGTTCAGGCCCGGCTGGAAACTGAGGTCCAGCCGGTCGATGATCAGCATGTCGCGAATGTCGAGGCTCAGCAGCATCGGGGGCCCGGCCTAGAGCCATTCCCCCTTGACGAGCTGCCGGTAGAGCGCCGAAAGCCAGTTGTCGCCCTTCGCCTCGGGTTTCAGCCCATGGGCGGTGAGCAGCGCGTAGCTGTCGTCATACCACTCGGTGGACTGGAAGTTGTGGCCAAGGATCGCCCCCGCCGCCTGCGCCTCGTCGGTCAGGCCGAGCGACAGATAGCTTTCCACCAGCCGGTGCAGCGCCTCGGGGGTGTGCGAGGTGGTCTGGAATTGCTCCACCACCACGCGGAACCGGTTGATCGCCGCGGCGTAGTGCTTCCGCTTGAGGTAGTAGCGGCCGATCTCCATCTCCTTGCCGCCGAGATGGTCGAAGGCGAGATCGAATTTCAGGATCGCCGAGCGGGCATATTCGGTGTCGGGATATTTCTCGATCACATCGCGCAGCGCCTGCAGCGCGCGGAAGGTCTGGCCCTGGTCGCGGCCGATATCGTCGATCTGGTCGTAATAGCTCAGCGCCAGCAGGAACTGGGCATAGGCGGCATCGTCGTCGCCCGGGTAGAAATCGAGGAAGCGCTGCGCGGCGGCGCGGGCTTCTTCGAATTCCTTGTCCTTGTGCAGCGTATAGGCCTGCATGATCAGGGCGCGCTTGGCCCAGTTCGAATAGGGATAGAGGCGCTCGACCTCGCCGAACCAGCGGGCGGCTTCCTCGTAATCGCCGTTCTCAAGGTCGTATTCGCCGCGCTTGTAGATCTCCTCGGCGGTGTATTCCTCGATCGGCTTCTTCTCCGCGGTGTTGGCCGCGAAGAGATTGGAAAACCAGCCGCCGCCGCCGCCGCCGCCACCCGTCGAACAAGCCGAGAGGCTGGTGGCCAGAACCAGCACGGCAACCGTGCTGACGAGCCGTTTTCGCCCGGTGTGACCGTTATGCTGTGCCCTGTCGCGCCGCATGTCGTGCATGGTCCGCGCCTACCCCATATCCGTTAATGCCCCCGGCACCTTCCGGTGCGGGATCGAGCTTTGCCCATCCCTAGCACATAAAACTGGCAGGCAAAATGGTTTCGGGGCGGATTTTGCGCCGGGTGGGCAGCCCGGCAACTGCTGTAAGATCATGGCATATCCATCTGACCTGAAACGAAAAAAGGGCCGGCATATAGCCGGCCCCTCGATGCGGTGTCAGATTTCGTCAGTTTGCCTGGCGGCGCAGGAAGGCCGGGATTTCCACCCGCTCCTGCTCCGGGTCGGGTTGCGGCTCTTCATAGCCGCGCGCCTGCACCGGCGGCTGCTGGCGCGGCGCCGGTGCGGGCGCGGCTTCGGCATGGCCGGTCATCCGGTTGATCAGCGAATTGATCCCGAAGCGCGGCTTGTTGTCGCCGCCCGGCTGGGCGTGATGCGCCTCGGCGGTGTGCTCCTGGCCCTGCTGGCGGCCCACGGCGTTGCGCAGACGCGCCACGGCTTCCGGCGAGGGCGTGCCCGGCGCGGGCGCTTTCGGGGCAACGAAGGTGGCGACGGGCGCTTCGGCCGGAGCGCGCGGCGCGGGTTGCTGCACCGGGGCTTCCTGACGCGGCTGATAGGCCGGCGGCGGCAGGTCGCGCCCCGCCTCGTCGGCCGGGAAGATATCTTCCGCCTGCTCCTCGGCGGCGGCGGCGGTGGCGTCGATCTCTTCATCGAAGAACGACGCCTGCGGGCCTTCGTCGTAATGATGCCCGGTTTCGATCGCAGCCGCGGCGGCGATGGCGGCGGGCGCCTCGGCCTCAAGCTTTTCTTCCACCTCATGCGGCGCGTGCAGCGGCTCGGCCATGCGGCGGCGCGGCACCGGGATATCCTGCAGCACCTCGGTCGCGTCGATCCCGGTCGCCACGACGGACACGCGCATCATGCCTTCCATATCGGTGTCGAGGGTCGAGCCGACGATGATGTTGGCGTCCGGGTCCACTTCCTCGCGGATGCGGTTGGCGGCCTCGTCCAGTTCGAACAGGGTCAGGTCGTAACCGCCGGTGATGTTGATCAGCACGCCTTTTGCGCCTTTGAGCGAGATCTCGTCGAGCAGCGGGTTGGCGATCGCCTTTTCGGCGGCCTGCACGGCGCGGTCTTCGCCCTCGCCCTCGCCGGTGCCCATCATCGCCTTGCCCATTTCGTCCATCACCGCGCGCACGTCGGCGAAGTCGAGGTTGATGAGGCCCGGGCGCACCATCAGATCGGTCACACCCTTCACGCCCTGATAGAGCACGTCATCGGCCATCGAGAAGGCTTCGGTGAAGGTGGTCTTTTCATTGGCGAGGCGGAACAGGTTCTGGTTGGGGATGATGATCAGCGTATCGACCATCTTTTGCAGGGCTTCCACGCCCTCCTCGGCCTGGCGCATCCGCTTGCCGCCCTCGAACTGGAACGGCTTGGTGACGACGCCCACGGTCAGCACGCCAAGCTCGCGCGCGGCCTGGGCGATGATCGGCGCGGCCCCGGTGCCGGTGCCGCCGCCCATGCCGGCGGTGATGAAGCACATATGCGCGCCGGCCAGGTGGTCGACGATCTGCTCAATGCTTTCCTCGGCCGCCGCCGCGCCCACGGTGGCGCGCGCCCCGGCGCCGAGCCCTTCGGTTACCTTGATGCCCATCTGGATGCGGCTGGCCGCCTTCGATTGCTGCAGCGCCTGCGCATCGGTGTTGGCCACGACGAAATCGACGCCATCCAGCGCCTTGTCGATCATGTTGTTGACCGCGTTGCCGCCGGCCCCACCGACGCCGAACACGGTGATGCGAGGTTTCAAATCGTCCTGACCGGGCATGGTGAGGTTCAATGTCATGATCGTTCCGCCTGTCCTTTGATGCCGCACCCTGCGCTAGTGAATCGGGCGCGTCCGTTTATGGCACTGTTTTTACGTCTATACCTGTCCTGCCCCGCCACTCACGGGCGGGTTTGCAGCTAGGGCAAAGGTAGCGGCGTTTTGCCGAGACGTCACGCAAAAAACAAGGGAAACACCCCAAATATGGAGCATTTCCAACGCATTTCAGCGGTATTTTGCCGGGGACGCCAGATATTGGGGGTCGTTCGGGTGCGAGACCGAGTCGGGCGCAGCCTGCCTGCCCCGGTCGCCTGGCCCGCCCGCCGCCAGCGGCGGACTACCAGTTGTCTTTAAACCATTTCATCGCCCAGCGCAGGCTGCGCGCGGGGTAGCTGTCGGTCGGAATGTCGAAATCCCACCACTCGTCCTGCGGATGGGCGGCGAAGAGGCACAGCCCCACGGCGCTTGCAAAGGCCGCGCCGGTGGCCGCCTGCGGCAGCCCCTGCACCCGCAGCGGGCGGCCGATGCGCACCTGCTGGCCGAGAATCTTTGGCGCCAGCCCATCCAGACCCGGAATCTGGCTCGCCCCGCCGGTGAGCACAATCTGTTGGCTCGGAAGATGCGAGAATCCGGCGGCATCCAGCCGGTCGCGCACCTCTTCGAGGATTTCCTCGACCCGCGGGCGCATGATCCCGATCAGCTCCGACCGGCTCACCGTGCGCCGGTCCTTCTCCCAGTCGCCGCTCTCGCCGCCGATCTCGATCTGCTCGCGGTCGTCCATGCCGGTGGCGTAAACGCCGCCATAGAAGGTCTTGATCCGCTCCGCCGTCGCCCAGGGCACCTGCAGGCCCTTGGAAATGTCGGAGGTGACGTGATCGCCGCCGAGACGCACCGAATCGGCAAAAATCATGTGTTTTTTCATGAAGATGGAAATGCCGGTCGAGCCGCCGCCCATGTCGATGCAGGCCGCGCCCAGCTCCTGCTCGTCCTCGACCAGCGATGAAATCCCGGCCGCATAGGCCGAACTGGCCATGCCCGCCACTTCGAGATCGCAGCGCTTGATGCAATAGAGCGCGTTGCGCACCACGTTCGAATCGACCGTCAGCACATGCATATCCACCGAGAGCCGGTTGCCGATCTGACCGCGCGGGTCGGCCATGCCGGTGCGGTGGTCGAGCGCGAAATTGATCGGCTGGGCGTGAAGCACCTCGCGCCCTTCCCCGATCGGCGGCAATTCGCACGAGGCGAGCACGCGGGCGATATCGTCTTCGCGCACCGCGTCGCCGTGCAGCTCGACCGTGCCGGCAAGCCCGTAACTGCGCGGATTGGCGCCGGAAAAGGTGGCGATCACATGGTCGACGCGCGTATTCGCCATCTTCTGCGCGGCCTGAACGGCGGTGCGGATCGCGCGTTCCGTCTCCTGCATCGCGTCGATCTCGCCGAATTTCACGCCGCGCGAACGGGTGGTGGCGGCACCGATCACGCGGAAGGCCGATTGCCCCGCCAGCGAGCCGACGCCCTCGCCGCCCTGAAACTGCTCCGGCCCGTCGAACCGCAGCACAAGGCAGCCGATCTTCGAGGTGCCGATATCGAGGATGGCGATCACCCCCCGCTGCATGGCGGCGGACCGCATGGCGCGCATGGCACGTTGCTGTTGATAAAGCTCGGTCATCGGCGGGCTCACTCCAGTGAAAGGCTTCTGATTTGGCGCAGCTCCTCCACCGCCTGCGGGGCAAGGCGGAGGGTCGGGCGCTGCGGGTTGCGCATGTCGATAACGGTCACGTTGCGGGCGAGAAGGTCCTGCGCCTGATCGAGCGCGAGCACCTGTTCCAGCGCCGCGACCGGGTTCTGTTCGGGAAGGCGGATCACCCTGGCCTCGGACAGCCAGATGTCCCAGCGCCGCTCGCTCACCCGCACCAGGCCGCGCAGCCTATCGGCCAGCGGCGCGGCGGCGGCGATGAGCGCCATCGCCTCGGGCACGTTCGCATCGGCCCCCGCCCCAGCGACCAGCGGCAGATCGGCGCGCGCCGAGCGGTCGGTGACGGTGGCGACGCGGTGGCCGGTGGCGTCGATCAGCTCGATCGAGCCGGGCGCGCGCCAGACCAGCGCCGGCTGGCGTTCCTGCACCGCGAGTTCCAGCACGCCGCCGGGGCGGATGCGCACATCCACCTTCTCGATCACGTCGAGCGCGGCGATCTGGCTCTGG
Source organism: Sinisalibacter aestuarii (assembly GCF_027923545.1). GTDB lineage: Bacteria > Pseudomonadota > Alphaproteobacteria > Rhodobacterales > Rhodobacteraceae > Sinisalibacter > Sinisalibacter aestuarii. The sequence goes on from NZ_BROH01000002.1 coordinate 17,029, forward strand.
ATCACGTCGAGATCGAGATCGAAGGACGAGACCGGAAAATCCACCGGCACCAATTCGCGGATCGCGGTATCGACCACCGGGGTCGCCCCCTCGACGGCCATCAGCTTGACCATGAATTCGGGCCGCGTCTCGATCGAGCGGCGCACCTCTTCGACCTTCCCGGCGATGGCATAGCGATTGGCCGGATTGGCGAGATACCAGCCGGCGACGGTGAGGATCAGGAAGGCCGGCAGCCCCACCCGCATCAGCGACCGGTAGAGCGGCGTGAGCCACATCCGCTGCACCTTGTAGGTCAGACGCGACGGCGCCGGATCGCGGCGCGGCGTTTTCGACCGTTTATGGGCGGCGATCTCGGAGCGCGAGGGCGTCAGCGGTTGCATGAAGCATCCTCCACCATCCAGGCGCAGAGCTGGCCGAAGGTCATCCCCGCCGCCGCCGCCTGTTCGGGCGCGAGCGAAGTGGGCGTCATCCCCGGCTGGGTGTTGGTCTCGATCACGATCAGCCCGTCAAGGCCACGGGTCTCGTCCCAGCGGAAATCGGTCCGGCTGACGCCCCGGCAGCCCAGCACGTCATGGGCCGTCAGCGCATAGTCGAGGCAATAAAGCGTGATTTCCTGAGGGATTTCGGCGGGCACCACGTGGCGCGAACCGCCCTCGGCATATTTGGCGTGGTAGTCATACCAGCCATCGGTGATGATCTCGGTCACGCCCAGCGCCCGGTCGCCCACCACGGTGGTGGTCAGCTCGCGGCCCGGCACATATTCCTCGACCATCATCACATCGGGGCTGCCCTCGGCCAGTTTCGGCGGCGTATTCGCCCCTTCGGCAACGATATAGACGCCGACCGACGAGCCCTCGTTATAGGGCTTCACCACATAGGGCGGCTCCATCACATGGCGGCGCTGGATCGTCTCGGCGGGCCAGAGGCCGCTCTTGGCGACCGGCAGCCCGGCGGTGCGGAAGGCGGCCTTGGCGCGCTCCTTGTCCATCGCGAGCGCCGAGGCGAGCACGCCGGAATGGGTGTAGGGAATGCGCAGCCATTCGAGGATGCCCTGCACGCAGCCATCTTCGCCCCAGCGGCCATGCAGTGCGTTGAAGGCGACATCGGGCTTGATCTGTTCGAGACGCGCACAGAGGTCGGGGCCTGCATCGACCTCGACCACCGTATATCCCTCATCGCGGAGTGCGGCGGCGCATTCGCGCCCTGTTGAAAGCGACACCTCCCGCTCAGCGGAAGGTCCACCCATAAGTACCGCAACCATGAGGGCTTGCCTGCTCGACTTGCCCACTGTCTGCCTCGTTACCCGGCCTTGATAATGGCCGATTATTGCTCGTTATTCCGGCGCAGGTTCGCCCACGCGCATGATTTCCCATTCTAGCGTGATGCCGGTCTGATCGTAAACAGTTTTTCGCACCTGCTCGCCAAGGTTTTCAAGCTCCGCGGCGCTCGCACCACCGGCATTGGTGAGGAAATTCGCGTGTTTGGGGTTCATCTGCGCGCCGCCGAGCGTGGCGCCCCGCAGGCCGGCATCGTCGATCAGCTTCCATGCTTTCAGGTCGTGCACGTCATCCGCCCGCCCGGTCGAGGAAAACCCGGCCGGATTGCGGAAGGTGGAGCCTGCCGTGCGGTCTTTCGACGGCTGGGTCTCATCGCGCCTGGCAAGCTGGGCCGCCATCCGCGCCGCCAGCTCCTCCGGCTCGCCCACAATGCCCTCGAAGGTGGCCGAGGTCAGCACCCAGCCCTCCGGCAGCGCCGATTGACGGTATTGAAAGGCCAGATCGTCGGCGCTGAGCACCACCCGGTCGCCGGCCCGCGTCACCGCCGTGGCCGAACGGAACACATCCGCCGTATAGGTGCCGTAGCAGCCCGCATTCATCTTCACCGCGCCGCCCACGGCGCCCGGGATCGTGCGCAGGAAGGTGAGGTCAACCCCCGCCTCCGCCGCACGGCGTGCGACATGCGCATCCAGCGCCGCCGCCCCGGCGCGCACCGTGGTGCCGTCGATCTCGATACCGTTGAAGCCGCGCCCGAGCCGGATCACCACGCCGCGAATACCGCCATCGCGCACGATCAGGTTGGACCCCACCCCCATCGGAAACACCGGCACCGACGGGTCGAGCGCCGCGAGGAACTCGGCCAGGTCGTCTTCGTCGGCGGGCAGGAAGAGCGCATCCGCCGGGCCGCCGACCCGCATCCAGGTGAGATCGGAGAGCGGGCGGTTTTCGGTGAGCGTGCCGCGCACGGGGGGGAGTTCGAGCGTCATGCCGCTTGGGTAGCTTCTGACGCGCGGCGGGGCAAGGGCAAGGCGTCAGCCATAGCGGCGGACCATGCGTTTCAGCCAGCGCCACAGGTAGATCGCCGGCCAGCGCAGCATCGAGGCGCCCGCCGCCAGCACCACCAGGCCGATGATCGGACCGCTCTCGAATGTCACCCAGCCGACGATGGGAATACCCGTGACGATCAGCACCCAGGCGGCAGGCCAGTGCCCGCGCCGCGACGGTGCGAGCGCGATCAGGTTCGCGACGAGCGCCCAGAGCGCGGCGGCGATCAGCGACGGGGTCATGTCGGGCGCTCCGGGTTCTGGCCGCGCGCCTTGGCGATCAGGTAGAGGAGCGGACGGCGGAACATCGACAGGAAGGCGAATAGCGCCAGCGCCGTCCAGATCCAGCCGTTCTGATAGCCGACCCAGATCATCAGCGGCACCGCCGTCAGCAGCAGGACCGAGCCGGGAATGGCCTGATACCGGATCGGGAAAAAGGCGGTGACGGCGCCGAGCAGCACCCAGAACGCAGCGGCGATGAGAGAGGGGGTCATGGCAAGGTCTCCGCGATATGGGCGACAAGCAGTGCTCCGGCCCCGGCAATGCCGAGCCAGGGCATATAGGCGGGCACCGCAAAGGGCAGCGCGCGGCGCTGGCGGTGAAGGCCGATCAACGCGGCGTTGACGATGATGAACACGGCCAGCAGCGCCAGGGTGGTGTATTCGGCCAGCGTCGAAACCGGCAGCGCCAGCGCGGCGGCGATGGTGGCGGCCCCGGCCAGCAGCGTGGCCAGCACCGGCGTGCCGAAGCGCGGATGGGCGCGGTGGAAGATCGTGAGCGAAGGCGCCCGGCGGCCCAGCCCGAACAACACGCGCGCCGCCATGACGATCTGCGCCAGCACCCCGTTCAGCGCCGCGGCAACAGCGATGGCGGAGAGAAACAGCGATGAACGGCCCGTCGTCTCCCAGACCAGCGCGAGCGGGCGCTCGGAGGCGCCCAGCGCCTCGACCGGCACCGCGCGCAGGGCGGCGAGCGTGACGAGGGCGTAGAGCAGCGCGGTGACCAGAAGCGCCACGAGGATCGCGCGCGGCATCGAGCGCACCGGATCGCGCGCTTCCTCGGCCATGTTCACCAGATCGTCGAAGCCGAGAAAGGCAAAGAAGGCAAAGACCGTCGCCGCCACCAGCCCGGCAAGCGCGAGCGGCGGCGGGCCGCTGGCGAGCGCCTCGCTCCAGCCTTCGGTGGGCACGGCCACCGCCCCGGCCCAGCCGACCATCAGCAGCCCGGCCACCTCGACCAGCGTGAGCAGCGCCGCGAAGGTCAGGCTTTCGACCACGCCAAAAACCGCAAGCAGCGTGAGCGCCACGCCAAGGCCGATGATCGCCGCGGCCGGCGGCACGGCAAGGAGCGCCTGCAAATATCCGACACCGCCCCGCAGCACGGCGGCCCCGCCGACGACGCCGGCGGCGATGTTGATCCAGCCCACCAGCATGGCGAGCCAGTGCTGGCGCAAGCCCTTTTCGACATAGGCGCTGTCGCCCGCCGCTTCGGGGATGGCGGCGGAGAGCGCGGCATAGGAGAGCGCCGAGGGAACGGCGATCAGCCCGGCGACGAGAAAGGCCACCGGCGCCCAGATCCCGGCAGCGCCGGCGGCATGGCCGACAAGCACATAGATCCCCGCCCCCACCATGATGCCGATGCCGTAGAGGGTGAGGAGCGGCGTGCCGAGCGACTTTTTCAGCGTTTCACTCATGGCCCGCCGCCCTCGCGCCATGTGCGGCGGGCCGGGCCTGCCGAAAGGGGATATGCTGCGCCGCGGTCAAGGATCAGTCTTTGAGCCTCGCTTCCAGCCCGCGCGCCCAGGCCGAGATCGTGCCGGCGCCGAGGCAGACCACGATATCGCCCGGCCGGGCCTCGGCCCGCACCAGCGCCACAAGGTCATCCTCCGAGGTCACCGCCAATGCATGGCGATGGCCGTGCGCGGTGAGGCCCGCCACCAGATCGTCGCGGGTCGCGCCGGCAATCGGCTCTTCCCCGGCGGCGTAGACTTCGGCGATGCCCACCACGTCGGCATCGTTGAAACAGGTGCAGAAATCTTCGAACAGGCTGTGCAATCGGGTGTAGCGATGCGGCTGGTGCACCGCGATGACCCGCCCGTCGCTGGCCTGGCGCGCCGCTTTCAGCACGGCGGCGATCTCCACCGGATGGTGGCCGTAATCGTCGATGATCGGAATGCCCTGCCACTCGCCCACCTTGGTGAAGCGGCGGTTGACGCCGCCGAAGCTGGCCAGAGCCGCGCGGATCTCGTCGCGCTTCATGCCAAGGTGGCGGGCCACGGCCACGGCGGCCAGAGCGTTGGACACGTTATGGTCGCCCGGCATCGGCAGGGTGCAGCCCTCGATCTTCGTGCCTTCGGCGTTCAGCTCGATATCGAAATGCGCCACCCCGGCCTTGTAGCTGAGATTGACCGCGCGCACATCGGCCTGGGCGTTGAAGCCGAAGGTGACGACGCGCCGGTCGGTGATCCGGCCCACCAGCGATTGCACCTCCGGGTGGTCGGTGCAGCACACGGCAATGCCGTAGAACGGAATGCCCGAGACGAAATCGTAAAACCCCTCGCGCAGCGTGTCGAAATCGCCCCAATGGTCCATGTGCTCGGGGTCGATATTCGTCACCACCGCGATGGTGGCGGGCAGGCGGTTGAAGGTGCCGTCGCTCTCATCGGCCTCCACCACCATCCATTCGCCCTCGCCCATCCGGGCGTTGGAGCCATAGGCGTGGATGATGCCGCCATTCACCACGGTCGGGTCCAGCCCGCCCTTCTCAAGCAATTCCGCCATCATCGTGGTGGTGGTGGTTTTGCCATGGGTGCCGGCGATGGCGATGTTGGATTTGAGCCGCATGAGTTCGGCCAGCATCTCGGCGCGGCGCACCACCGGCAGGCCACGGGCGCGGGCGGTGTCGAGCTCGGGATTGCCCGGCTTGATCGCGGAGGAAATCACCACGACTTCGGCGTTTTCGAGGTTCTCGGCCTTCTGGCCGATGAAAATCTCGGCCCCCAGCGCCGCCAGCCGCTCGGTGATCGCGGTCGATTTGAGGTCAGACCCCTGCACCCGGTAGCCGTGGTTCAGCAGCACTTCGGCAATCCCCGACATGCCGATCCCGCCGATGCCGACAAAGTGGATCGGACCCATTTCGGTGGGAAGCTTGGTCGCGGCGGCGTTCATGTCTTGTCTTTCCGGGTCTTGGCGGCGAGGTCTTCCACCAGCGCGACGAGCGCCTCGGTGGCATCGGGTTTGCCCTGTGAGAGCGCGGCGGCGGCCATTTGCTCGGCGCCGTGCGGATCGTTCAGAACCAGCGCGATGTGCTCCGAGAGCATGTCGGCGTCAAGCCGGCTTTCGGGGATCAGGATCGCCCCGCCCGCCTCGGCCAGCCCGCGCGCATTGGCGGTCTGGTGATCGTCCATCGCGGAAGGCAGCGGGATCAGGATCGAGGGCCGCCCGACCACGCTGATATCGGCCACCGACGAGGCCCCGGCCCGGCTGATCACGAGTTGCGCATCGGCCAGACGGCGCGGCACATCGTTGAAAAAGCCCTGCACTTCGGCGCGGATGCCGTGATGATTATAGGCGGCGGCGACCGCCTCGGCATCTTCGTCGCGGGCCTGCTGGCTCACGGTCACATGCCCGCGCAACGCCTCGGGCAGCCGGGCGATGGCGGCGGGCACGGTCTCCGACAGGATGCGCGCGCCCTGGCTGCCGCCGATCACCAGCACCTGCATCGGGTAATCGCCGGGCGCGATATAGCCCGCGCCCGCCCGGTCCGCGATGGCGCCGCGCACCGGGTTGCCGGTATGCACCGGATGCGCACCCGCAGGCATCGGCGCGGTCGGCCAGGTGCCACAAGCCACGTAGCCCACACGGCCCGCGAAGCGGCGATTGACCCGGCCGAGCACGCCGTTCTGTTCATGGATCATGCGCGGCAGGCGCAAGAGCGTGGCCGCCACGAGCGCCGGGATCGAGGGGTATCCGCCAAAGCCGATCACCACATCTGGCCGGTCGCGCAGGAAACCGAAGGTCGCGCCGATCACGCCGCCGAAAATGCGAAACGGCACCGCGAGCCGTGCCAGCACACCGCCGCGCGCGAAGGTGGCGGAGGAAACCCGGTCAACCTCCACCACATGCGGAAAGCCGCCGGTGTAGCGCGCGCCGCGCGCATCGGTCGAGAGTTTCACCCGCCAGCCCCGCCGGATCATCGCCTCGGCCAGCGCCTGCGCGGGGAACATATGCCCGCCGGTGCCGCCGGCGGCCATCACCAGAAGCGGCGCGCGGCGGCTCATCTGCCGCTCCGGCCATGGCCGAGAACGTCGCCAATCTTGCCCTGTGGCCGGGTGCGGGTGAAGGCGAGCAGCATCCCCACCGCGAAGCCGGTGGCGATCAGCGAGGAGCCGCCGTAGCTCACGAAGGGCAGCGTCATCCCCTTGGCGGGCAGGAGCCGCACGGCCACGCCCATATTGATCAACGCCTGCACGCCGAACATCGCGGTCAGCCCGGTGCCGGCAAGGCGGATGAACGGATCGCGTTCCTGGATCAGCCGGATGAAGCTGCGCACCACCACCGTGGCGTAAAGCCCGATGATGACCATGACGAGGAACAACCCGTATTCTTCCGCCGCGACGGCGATGATGAAATCGGTATGGGCATCGGGAAGTGACCATTTCACCTGCCCCTCACCCACGCCAACGCCGAAAATCCCACCCTCGCGGATCGCGTTGGTGGCGTAGCCGATCTGGGTGGTCGGGTCGATCTCGGTCGAGAGGAAGCCGTCGATCCGGCGGGCGAAATGCTCGGAATGCTCATAGGCGACCATGCCGCCCATCACCACGATGCCGGCGGCGCCGACGATCAGCACATAGGGCGCCCCGGCGACGAAATACATCACCCCCCAGCCAAACAGCACCAGCGCCGACTGGCCGAAATCGGGCTGCATGGCGAGGAACCCGACCACCACCGTGGTCAGCACCAGCGACATCGTCTTGCCCGGCGGGCCGCCGATCTCCTGGCTCGCGGCGATCAGCCAGGCCACGGTGATGACGAAGACGGGTTTGAGAAATTCGGACGGTTGCAGCGAGGCGAAGCCGAGCGAATACCAGCGCACCGCGCCCTTGCCGAAATCGGTGCCGAACACCGGCAGCATGATCAGCGCGGCGAAGGCGAAGAAGAAGCCCACCACGCCGATCCTGCGCACGAGCTGCGGGCTCATCATCGTGGTGGCGAACATCACCGCGAAGGCCATGACGCCGAAGGCCACCTGGCGCTCGACGTAATAGAACGGATGCAGCCCGTTGCGCTCGGCCAGCGGCGGCGAGGCGGCAAGGCCGAGCAGCAGCCCGATTGCGAATAGTAGAAGGATCGCGGAGACCGACCATTTGTCGATCGTGCGCCACCAGCGGGGCAGGATCGGATCACCGTCCTGCCGCGGGGTGGCGCCATACACCATCTCGGTCATCTGAACCGCCCGGGCTTTGCCCTGTAACTCTGCCTCAATCACGCCCGGGTTTTTCCCGGGTCACCAAACAGGATAACCGCAAAGGCGCCCCAGCGCCAGAGATTGTTGCCCTGCCTGCCCGCGCAAGACGGCTATAGCGGCGAGGAGGATTTGCGCGGCTTGTCGCGGTTGAGGCCGAGCTGACGTTCGCGCCAGATGATCAGGATGCCGGCCAGCACGATCAGCGCGGCGCCGGCCAGCGTCATGCTGGTGGGCACTTCGGCGAAGATGAAATAACCGATGGCGATGGCGAAGAGCATCGAGGCATAATCGAACGGCGCCACCACCGAGGCATGGGCGAAGCGGTAGGCCGAGGTGAGCATCCCCTGCCCGACGCCGCCGAACAGCCCGGCGAGGATGAGCAGCATCGCATCGCGCCCGGTGGGCAGGACCCAGCCGAACGGGATGGTCAGAAGCGAAAACGCCGTCGACGACAGGGTGAAGTAGAACACCACCGTGGCCGCGCGTTCGGTGGCGACCATCTTGCGGATGAAGATCTGCGCCAGCGCCGCGAAGGTGGCCGACATCAGCACCAGCATCGCCCCCAGCGCCTGCCGCGCGCCCAGATGGCCCTCCGACACGGCGGTGAGTTGCGGCGCGAGCACGATCATCACGCCGACGAGGCCAAGCCCGACGGCGGTGAGCCGGAAGATGCGCACCTGTTCGCCCAGGAACATGGCGGCGAAGACCACGGTCAGGATCGGTGCGGCATAGGACAGCGCCGTCACCTCCGGCAGCGGCAGAAGCTGCAGCCCGGCAAAGCCCAGCCCCATCGCCGACGTGCCCACCACGCCGCGCCAGACATGGCTCATCGGCTTGTGCGTGTGCAGCCCGACTCTCAGCTCCCGCCGCCAGGCAAGCCAGCCGAGGATGACCGGGAAGGCGAAGAGCGAGCGGAAGAACACCACCTCGCCCGCCGGCACCCGGCCCTCCGTGGCCTTGATCAGCGATTGCATCACCACGAAAGCGGTGACGGCGCCGAGCTTGAGGAGGATGCCGAGGGTCGGGTTCATGCCCACTTCAGAGCACGAGGGCGCGACCGGAGCAAGGCAGTCCAGGCGATGCGCGGCCTGCCGGTCCGGCGAAACGTTGCGGCTATTGCTCGGCGGGAGCTTTCGGCGGCTTTTTCTGCTTGGGCTCCGAAGCCGGCTTTTGCGCGGCGGCGGCGCGGGCGCGATAGCTCCACCGGCTGCGGCGCGGCGAGGCCTTCTCGCTCAGGAATTCCTTGAGATCAAATGGCTTCTTGGGAACAGAGTATCCCATGTCTTATCCTTCCCTGCGGCTTGCGCGACGATCTGGAAGCAAAGCGGCGGAGCCCTGCCCCGCCGCCTCACCTCCCGGCATCAATGCCCACGGCGCATACTGGCTCCCTCGGGAACCGCGCCGTCCAACACCATTTGCCGGGTATACACACCCCGCCGCGCAGGCGTGCGCGGCGAGCGTAGTCATTCCTGGATTCTTTTTGACAATACGATGCGCGACTCGGGCCGCGGATCGGCGACCATCCAACGGAAGAAATCGGCCCAACGTTCATCCGGCCCGCTGCCATTGCTGGCAGCCCGATCAATCTCCGCGCGTCTGGGGGTCTCGGTCTTTCGGGCGCTCACGGCGTGCCCTCCATAACACCCCGAGAGGGGATCCCGGCGATGCCATGGATATGGGCGCGCGCAGGGTCGAATACAACCAGATGTGAAATTATTTTTCACAATCCAGCGCGATTGCGCAACTTCCTCTCACAAAAGCCGGAATCCGGCGCTATTCCACCGGGCGCTGCACTCGCATCACCAGGTATTTCAGCTCCGGGCCGACGAATTTCTCGGCGAAGCTGATCCACAGATCGGCCTGCAGCATCTCGTCGAGCACCGCCGTGAGCAGCATCGGCGCAAGGTCGAGAAAGGGCGCACGCAGCTTCGCGCGCTGCTGCGGATCGAGGCCCGGCGCGTTGGCTGCGTTGAAATTCTCGGCGCTCGACCAGGCGCTGAGTGCGCCGTGCACGAAGCTTTCGCCCTCATCGGTTTCCACCAGCCAGTTGAACACCGAAAGCGGGATTTGCCAGACCTCCACCGGGTCCTTTGCGTCGGGCAGTTCGCGGTCGAGGATTTCGCCGATCCGCTCCAGATGGGCGCTCACCGAAGCGGCCATCTTCTCGGGGTCGGCCTCGTACCATTCGGGAAATTCCTGCATCCGCCGCCTGATCTTTTCAATCATCCGCTGCCGGGGCGATTTGCCGGCATCGGGATCGACGTAGCGGGCATGGGCCACGAAATCCTCATGCGATTTTTCCGGGCGCGGCTCGCTGTCGATCTTGCGCTGCCATTTGCTCCAGGCCGATGCGGCGGCCTGCTGGATCTTGTCGGGCACATCGCGTGGATGTCGTGCCATTTGCATCCTCTGCTTTCTCCTGGCTGCGCCATGCCACGAAAGGCGTCCGCCTCCCCCGCGCCTCGGCGCGAGGGTCACGATCGAGCCAGGCCCTGACCACGGTGATACGCCCACCGCGCAGGCCCGTCGAGGCGTTCGGCGCCCCCAATTCGGCATGGCCGGTATGTGTCTGCCGAACGGCCTATCGTCTAAAGGTAAAATCGCGGTTTACGCGGTCAAGGCCCGCACCAGGCGCGTGAAGTCGTCGCCGCGCGCCTCGAAATCTGCGTATTGGTCGAAGCTGGCCGCCGCCGGGGCCAGCAGCACCGTCTCGCCCGGCTCGGCCTCCGACGCCGCGGATGCCACGGCGCGCTCCATCGTCTCGCAGATCTCGTGCGGCGTGTCGCCGAGCTGCAGCGCAAACTCGCGCGCCGAATGGCCGATGAGATAGGCCTTGGCCACATGGCCCAGATGCGGCGCCAGCGCGGCGATGCCGCCGTCCTTGCCCAGCCCGCCGGCGATCCAGCGGATGCGCTCGAATGCCTGAAGCGCGGCGGCAGCGCTGTCGACATTGGTGGCCTTGGAATCGTTGACGAACGTCACCCCGCCCTTCTCGCCGACAAGCTGCGAGCGGTGCGGCAGCCCGGCGAAACTGGCCAGCGCCGCCTCGATCTGGCGCGGCGCGAGGCCGAGCGCGCGGCAGGCGGCGAAGGCGGCGCAGGCATTCTGGTGGTTGTGGCTGCCCGGCAGGCCCTTCATCGGGCGCAGGTCGATCGAGGCCACCTGCCTTCCCTTGCGGTATTCGCTGAGAAACCCCTTGCGGGCGAAAACATGCCAGCCCGGCCCGGCAAGCTTGCGGTCGACCGAAACGCGGATCACCCGGTCGTCGCCCGGCCCTTCGCTCAACTGCCCGGCAAGAAACAGCCCCTCCGGTTCGTCCACCCCGATCACCGCGCGGTCCGGCCCGCCCTCGGCGAACAGCCGCCGCTTGGCGGCGAAATAGCCGCCGATCCCGGCATGGCGGTCGAGATGGTCGGGCGAGAGGTTGGTGAACACCGCGATATCGGGGGTGAGCGCACGGGCAAGGTCGGTCTGGTAGCTCGACAATTCCAGCACCACCACCTCGCTGTCATGCGCCGGATCGAGATCGAGCACACCGCGCCCGATATTGCCGGCAAGCTGGGTCGGGCGGCCCGCTTCGCTCAGGATGTGGTAAATGAGGGCAGAGGTGGTCGATTTGCCGTTGGACCCGGTGATCGCCACCACTTTCGGCGTGGTCTCGAACTCGTCCCAGTCCGGCGTGGCGAAAGAGCGGAAGAACAGGCCGATATCGTTATCCACCGGCACGCCCGCCTCGTAGGCGCGGGCGATATGGCGGTTGGTTTCGGGGTAGAGATGCGGAATGCCGGGCGAGGCGATGAGGGCGGCGAGATCGTCGAAGGCGTCGCGCCGGGTAAGATCGTGCAGGATCAGCCCCTGCCCCTCGGCCCGCTCCCGTGCCTCGGCGCCGTCGTCCCAGCACAGCGCCTCGGCCCCGCCTGCCTCCAGCGCCTTTGCCGCGGCAAGGCCCGAGCGGCCGAGGCCGAGCACGGCGACACGTTTTCCTTCATAGCCTCGGACGGGGATCATGGGCTGGCTCCGATCTGCTTGCCAGATTGGTAGCCGAGCCTGCGCGCCTTTGCCAGAGGAACGCCGCTTCGAAGCGGCGTGTCACGCGGTTTCGAAACCGCGTTTGCTAGCGCACCTTCAGCGTCGCCAGCCCGATCAGCGCCAGCACCAGCGCGATGATCCAGAACCGGATCACGATCTGCGGTTCGGCCCAGCCGCGCTTTTCGAAATGATGGTGAATCGGCGCCATCAGAAACACCCGCTTGCCGGTGCGCTTGAAGTAGAGCACCTGGATCACCACCGAGGCCGCCTCGACCACGAAGAGCCCGCCGACCACGGCCAGCACGATCTCGTGTTTCAGGGCGACGGCGATCGAGCCGAGCGCGCCACCCAGCGCCAGCGAGCCGGTATCGCCCATGAACACCGCCGCGGGCGGCGCGTTATACCACAAAAATCCCAGCCCGCCGCCGATCAGCGCGGCGGCAAAGATCAGCAATTCGCCGGTGCCCGGCACGTAATGCACATCGAGATATTCGGTGAAGTCGACCCGGCCGACGGCATAGGCGATGATCCCCATCGTGGCGGCGGCGATCATCACCGGCATGATGGCCAGCCCGTCGAGCCCGTCGGTCAGGTTCACCGCATTGGCGAAGGACACCATCACGAAGGCGCCGAAAACCGGGAAGAACCAGCTCAGGTTGATCAGCGTATCCTTGAACACCGGCAGCGCCAGGCGGAAGGTGAGATCGTCGGGGTGAACCATCGAGGCGGCGGCGGCGGCGGCGATGCCGATCAGCGCTTCGAGGATCAGCCGGGTGCGGCCCGACAGCCCGCCATAATTGCTGCCCGCCGCGATCTTGCGGTAATCGTCGGCAAAGCCGATCAGCCCATAGGTGAGCGTGACCCCGAGCACGATCCAGACAAAGGGATTGTCGAGCCTGGCCCAGAGCAGCGTGGCCACCGACAGCGCCCCGAGGATCAGAACACCCCCCATCGTCGGCGTGCCCGCCTTGGTCTCCAGATGCCCCTCGGGGCCGTCTTCGCGGATTGGCTGGCCGTTTTTCTGGCGGCTTTTCAGTAGGTTGATCAGGGGCTTGCCGAAGAGGAACCCAAAGATCAGCGCGGTGAAAAAGGCCGCGCCGGCGCGGAAGGTGATGTAGCGAAACAGGTTGAAGACATCGCCGCCATCGGAAAACTCGGTAAGCCAATACAGCATTCGGGTGCGCCCTTCGTTTCAGTTGGTCAGCGGATGGCCCAGTTTGCGCAGCGCGTCAACCACGCGGCTCACGCGGGAGCCTTTCGAGCCTTTCACCAGCACGACGTCGCCCGCATCCACATGGTGGCGAATCCGGCCCGCCATGTCATCGGCGCTCTCGGTCCAGTCGCCCTGTTTCTCCGCCGGAAGCGCCTGCCAGAGCGCGCGCATGAGCGGGCCGACGCAATGGATCACCTCGATCCCGGCCAGATGCGGCGAGGCCGCCAGATCCGCGTGCATGGCCGCTTCGCCGGTGCCCAGTTCCAGCATATCGCCCAGCACCGCGATCCGGCGGCCGCGCGCGATCCGGCCCACACCGTCCAGCGGCGCGGAGGCAGCCAGCACTTCCAGCGCCGCCGCCATCGAGGTGGGATTGGCGTTGAACGCATCGTCGATCAGGGTGAAAGACAATTCCTCGACGGGATCGAGCATCACCTGCTCGCGCGTACCGCGGCCCGCGGGCGGCACCCAGTTCGACAGATCGCGCGCCGCCAGCGTCACATCGGCCCCGAGAGCGCGCGCCACACCGAGCACGCCGAGCGCATTGGCCGCGAAATGCCGCCCCGGCGTGGCGAGGCGGAAAAGCTGCGCCGTATCGCCGATCCGGGCATGGGCCACGGTGGCATCGTGCAGCAGGCTGACGGAGGTGAGGCACAGCGTATTGCCCGGCGCTTCGCCAAAGCGCTCGATCCGCGCGCCCTTCGCCCGGGCGGCGGCTTCGAGGATCGGGGTGGTCGGCAGATCGCCGTTGATCACCGCCACGCCATCGGGCTCAAGCCCTTCGAAGATCGCCGCCTTTTCACGGGCGATCGCCTCGACATTCTCGAAGGCGGCAAGATGCGCGGCGGCAATCGTGGTGATCATCGCCACATGCGGGCGGGCCAGGCGCGCCAGCGGCGCGATCTCGCCGGGATGGTTCATCCCGATCTCGATCACCGCGAAATCGGTATCCGCCGGCATCCGCGCCAGTGTGAGCGGCACGCCCCAATGGTTGTTGTAGCTCGCCTCGGCGGCATGAACCTTGCCCTGCCCGTCGAGCACCGCGCGCAGCATCTCCTTGGCCGAGGTCTTGCCGACCGAGCCGGTAATCGCCGCTACCCGGGCCCCGGTGCGCGCCCGCCCCGCCGTGCCGAGCCGTTCCAGCGCCGCGAGCACATCATCGACAATGAGCAGCGGCGCATCGGCGGCCACCCCCTCGGGAATGTGGCTGACCATCGCCGCCCCCGCCCCCCTGGCGAGCGCCTGCGCCACGAAATCGTGGCCGTCGCGCACATCCCTGAGCGCCACGAACAGATCGCCGGGCCGGATCGTGCGCGTGTCGATCGACACGCCATTCGCCTCCCAGTTGCCCTGCGCCGTGCCGCCCGTCGCGGCGGCGGCGTCGGCGGCGGTCCAGAGGCTCATGCGAGCCGCCCTTCCAGCGCGGCCACCGCCACGCTCGCCTGTTCGGCATCGTCGAAGGGCAGAACGTCTTCGCCGATCACCTGCCCCGTCTCATGGCCCTTGCCCGCGATCAGCAGCGCGTCGCCCGCTTCCAGCATGTCGACGCCGCGCAGGATCGCCTCGGCGCGGTCGCCCACCTCGTTGGCGTCCGGGCAGCCGGCCAGCACCTGCGCGCGGATCGCGGCGGGGTCTTCCGAGCGGGGGTTGTCGTCGGTCACGATCACCACGTCGGCATTCTGCGCCGCCGCCTTGCCCATCAGCGGACGCTTGGTCGTGTCGCGGTCGCCGCCGGCGCCGAAGACGATCACGATCCGGCCCATCACATGCGGGCGCAGCGCCTTCAGCGCCGTGGCGATGGCGTCGGGCGTATGGGCGTAGTCGACGAAGATTGCCGCGCCATTGGCCCGCGTCGCCGCGATCTGCATCCGCCCGCGCACGGTGGCGAGGTGTTCGAGGCTGTCGAACACCGCCTGCGGGTCCGAGCCGGAGGCGATCGCCAGCCCGGCGGCGAGCATCACGTTTTCGGCCTGGAAGCCGCCAATCAGGTTCAGCCGCGTCAACTGCGGCCTGCCCTTCCAGTGAAAGCGCAGCTCCTGCCCCGTCGCGCCGTAGCGGTGGTTGGTGATACGCAGATCGCAGCTTTCGTCATGACCGACGGTGATCACCTCCTGGCCGCGCTCGTCGGCGGCCTTGGCCAGCGTCCAGCCCTTGAGATCGTCGGTGTTGATCACCGCCACACCATCGGCGGGCAGAACGCGGGTGAACAGCCCGGCCTTGGCCTCGAAATAGGCCTCGAAGCTCTCATGATAGTCGAGATGATCCTGGGTGAAATTGGTGAACCCGGCGGCGGCAAGCGTCACCCCGTCGAGCCGGCGCTGCGCCAGCCCGTGCGACGAGGCCTCCATCGCGGCATGGGTCACGCCATGGGCGGCCATGTCGGCCAGAAGCTCATGCAGGGTGATCGGTTCGGGTGTGGTATGGCTCGACGGCGCGCTATAGGCGCCCTCCACCCCGGTTGTGCCGATATTCGCGGCCTCGTGGCCCAGAAGCTGCCAGATCTGGCGGGTGAAGGTGGCCACCGAGGTCTTGCCGTTGGTGCCGGTGACGGCGACCATCACCTGCGGCTGGCGGCCATGGAACAGCGCGGCGGTGAAGGCGAGCGCCGCGCGCGGATCTTCGGTGACGACCAGCGCGACATCGGGGTTTTCGTCCAGCACGTCGCGCGCAAGCGCCGCGCCCTGCGGATCGGTCAGCACCGCCGCCGCGCCCATCCGGAGCGCATATTGCACGAATTCCGCGCCATGAACCCTGGCTCCGGGCAGGGCCGCGAACAGGTGGCCCGGCCGGGTCTTGCGGCTGTCGACCGAGAGGCCGGTGATCCGCGCCTCGCGCCCGCCCTGCGCCGTCAGCCCAAGCGCGGCAAGCGATGTCATGGGCGCGGGCTCGATCATGGTTTCCCCCGGGGTTCAGTTCGAGGTGAGTGTTACACCGGTTGGGGTGAGGGGTTCAATCTCGGGCTTGAGGCCAAGCAGCGGCGCGACCCGGCGGATCACCTCCGCCGCCACCGGCACCGCCGTCCAGCCGGCGGTGCGGCGGGTCTCGCCCAGCGCGTAGGTCTGCGCCTCGTCCAGCGTAAGCACCAGCACATAGCGCGGATCGTTGGCCGGGAAGATGCTGGCGAAGGTGCTGATCACCTTGTCGTCATAGTAGCCGCCATTGGGCTTGGGCTTGTCGGCGCTGCCGGTCTTGCCCGCGACGGCATAGCCCTCGACCTCGCCGAAGCTTGCCGTGCCGCGCGACACCACGGCGCGCAGCATCGCGCGCGCCTCGGCCGAGACGTCCTCGGAGAGCACACGCGGGCCACGGGCGATCGGGCCCTGGCGCACCAGCGTGGGCATCACCCGGTGGCCGCCGTTCAGCAACGAGGCATAGGCGGCGGCAAGGTGCAGCGGCGAGGCCGAAAGGCCGTGACCGTAGGAAATCGTCATCGTCGACAGTTCCGACCAGTTGGCCGGCAGCAGCGGCTGCGAACCGGAGGCCTCGATCAGCTCAACCGGCAGCGGTTCGGTCAGCCCCAGCGAGGCGAGGAAGGCACGCTGACGCTCGGCGCCGATATCCATCGCGATCCGGGCGGTGCCGATATTGGAGCTTTCGACGATCACATCCGTCACCGAAAGCTGTGCGCCGTAATCGTGAAAATCGCGGATGCGGAACTTGCCCCAGGTCAGCGGCCCGCGGGTGTTGATCATCGTCGAGGGCGAGACCTGCCCAAGCTCCAGCGCCTGCGCGACGGTGAAGATCTTGAAGGTGGAGCCAAGCTCGTAAAGCCCCTGCACCGCGCGGTTGAACAGCGGGCTGTCGGAGGCGTCGCCCTTGGTCAGCGGGCGCGGACGGTCGTTCGGGTCGAAGTCCGGCAGGCTCGCCAGCGCCACGATCTCGCCGGTATGGGCATCCATCAGCACCGCCGCCGCGCCCCTGGCGTTCATCATCTGCATCCCGCCGGCCAGCACCCGCTCCACCGCGGCCTGCACCGTAAGATCCAGCGTCAGCCGCAGCGGCTCGCCCGCCTGGGCCGGGTCGCGCAGGCGTTCGTCAAAGGCTTTCTCGATCCCGGCCACGCCGATCACCTCGGCCGAACTCACGCCTTCGCGGCCAAAACTCGCGCCGCCCAGCACATGGGCGGCAATCGGGCCGTTGGGATAAAGGCGCATCTCGCGCGGGCCGAACAACAGCCCCGGCTCGCCGATATCGAACACCGCCTGCTTTTGCTCGGGGCTGATTTTCTTCTTGATCCACAGGAACTTGCGCTCACCCGTGAACCAGCCCAGCAGACGATCCTCTTCGAGATCGGGGAAGATCTTCACCAGCTCGCGCGCGGCACGCTCCGGGTTCACCATCATCGGCGGCTGGGCGTAGAGCGCATGGGTGACGAGGTTGGTCGCCAGCACCCGCCCGTTGCGGTCGACGATATCGGCGCGGGCCGCCGCGATCTGGGCGCCGGGCGCCTGGGCGCGCGGCTCGGTCGGCTCGGTCGAGGCGATCGCGCCCATCCGTATGCCCACCACAGCAAAGGCCACGAAGAACATCCCCGCCAGCACCACCAGCCGCCCCTCGGCGCGCAGCCGCGCCTTGTCGCGCATCGCTTCGTGGCGGCGGGCGAGGTTTTCGCGTTCGATCAGGTCGGGGTTCTCGCCCTTGGCGCGGGCATCCAGAATGCGCGCCAGCGGGCGCAGCGGCACACGGGTCATGGCATGATCTCCCCAACCACATCGACGGCCCCGGTCACGCTCACCTCGGCCTCGTCACGCGGATAGGCGATCTGGTCGACCCGGCCGAACTGCTCGGGCGCGAGCGGCAACAGGCCGAGACGGTCGAAATTCAGCTCGGCAAGGTCGCGCAGCCGGTCGGGGCGGTTGAGATAGGCCCATTCGGCGCGCAGCACCGTCAGCTCCTCGCGCATCTGCCCGATCTCGCGCTGCAGATCCTCGACATGGTTCAGCGACGCCTGGGTGCGGTAGTTCTCGACATAGGCCCAGTAGCCGAGTGCGATCACGGCGAGGGTGGTGAGAACGTAGACGAAGGCGCGCATGTGGGATCAGCCTTTCAACACGGGGGCCGGCAGGCCAAGGCGGGTGCGGTCGAGCTTTTCGGGCGGGGCATCGGTGCGGGTGGCGATGCGCAGCCGGGCCGAGCGCGCGCGCGGATTGGCGGCAAGCTCGTCGGGATCGGGGGCGAAGGGCTTTTTCGGCGTCAGGCGGAACCGCGGGGTTTCGCTCGCCCGCTCCGGCGCATAGCGCGAGCCGCCGCCGCCCTCGGAGGCGGCAAGCTGGAGATAGCGCTTCACCACCCGGTCTTCGAGCGAATGGAAGGTGACCACCGCCAGCACCCCGCCCGGCTTCAGCGCCCGCTCGGCGGCTTCCAGCCCGGCGGCCAGCTGGCCGAATTCGTCATTCACCGCGATCCGGATCGCCTGGAAGCTGCGGGTCGCCGGATGGCTCTGGCCGGGCTTCGGACGGGGAAGCTGTTTTTCAACGATTTCAACAAGCTCCGCCGTGGTCCTGATCGGCTCTTCGGCCCGGGCCCGGCAGATCGCCCGCGCAATCCGGCGCGCCTGCCGCTCCTCGCCGTAATGATAGAGAATATCGGCCAGGTCTTCCTCGGACGCCGTGTTCACCAGATCGGCGGCGCTCTGCCCCTTGCCGCTCATCCGCATATCGAGCGGCCCGTCGCGCAGGAAGGAAAAGCCGCGCTCGGGCTGGTCGAGCTGCATCGACGAGACGCCGAGATCGAGCACCACCCCATCCACCGGGGCGCCGGCAATCTCATCGAGATCGGAGAAGGTACCCTCGACCAGCGCCAGACGGTCGCCATAGTCACCCGCCCATACCTTCGCCATCTCGAAGACCGAGGGGTCGCGGTCGATGGCGATCACCTTGTCGGCGCCGGCATCGAGCAGGCCCCTTGTATAGCCCCCGGCCCCGAATGTGCCATCGACCCAGACACCGCGAACCGGCGTGACCGCGTCGAGGATGGGCCGCAACAGAACGGGGATATGCGGGGACGCGGGCGGTTCGGCGACGCGCGCGGGCATCATCACACGCCCCCGTCATCGGCAGGGAGAAGCGTGAGCGGATCGAAATCGTCCGGCATGTCTTCAAGCCAGGCTTCGGTGCGCGCGGCCTCGACCTCGTCATACGTCGCCGGGTTCCAGACCTGGAACGTGTCGCCGGTGGCGATGAAATAGGCCTCGCCGTCGAGCCCGATCTTCTGGCGCAGCTTCGCGGGCAGCACCAGGCGGCCGGTCTCGTCCACCGAGGTGGGATGCGACTGGCCGTTGAACAGCTTTTCGAGCATCCGCCGCTCGATCGAGCCGCGCTGCATTCTGGAGATTCTCTGATCCACCTCCTCGATCGCCTCCATGGTGAAGCATTCGAGGTATTTGCGGCGGTGGTCGCCGTAGACGATCACGAGGTTCGGGGCGAGCCCGTCGGTCCAGTCGGGGTCGCCGGCTTCGAGCACACGGCGAAACAGGGCCGGGATCGACACCCTGCCCTTCGCGTCCACCTTGTGGAGCCCTTCGCCTCTGAATACCCGTGCCACTGTCCCGTGGTCCTTACCTGTCCCTCGTTTCGTCCGCCTTGAAACGAAAACGACGGATCGAACTGCTGCCACTGTCCGATCCGCCGCCCTCGTCCCATTTCTGGGTTCGTCCGATCACGGTCGCCACCTGGGGGGATGTCTGCTCGCGAGCGCGTCGGATCTCTTTTTTCCGAAGAAGCGGGGTGCCTGTATGAAACCTGACTTGGGAGATGTTTCCGGGTCTTGGTGCCCGTTGTCTGTCCCGTCCTTCGATGCATAAGGGATGGCATGGGAAACTATGGGAAGCAACACCTTTTTGCGGGAAATCCGCACAATATCTAGGTTTTCAGCCCGGTGAAGAACAAGGTATTGCGGGGGTAAAGCCGGAACACCGGACTAATCTTAGCGTAAGCGGAATATTGCCACACAAGATATAGTGGGCCCGAAAAGGTGTAATTTATTCCCCTGAATTCCCGGATTTTCTTGCCGTCAGGCCGGGTCAAGCCCCGGATCACGCGGCGGCGCTGTGGAATCCGGCCCGAATCAAGCCGTTGATTCGGCTTTTTTCAACATGCGGCCATCCTCCGCCGGGCAGATCGGCCCACCGTCCCATGCTTTCCCGTGAACTGCGCCCATGAATTCCCGTGGCCGGTCCGGATCAGCCCCGGTAGGCGGCTTCGAGCGTGGCGATGTCGATCTTGTTCATCGTGAACATCGCTTCGGTGGCACGGGCAGCGCCTGCCGGGTCGGCGCCGCCGACCGTGGCCATGAGCTGGCGCGGCACCACCTGCCAGCTCACACCGAACCGGTCCACGCACCAGGCGCAGCGGCTCTCGGCGCCACCATCGGCGATGAGCGCATCCCAGAGCCTGTCGGTCTCGGCCTGATCCTCGGTGATGACGGCGATCGACACCGCCGGGCTGTGCGTGAACATCGGCCCGCCATTCAGCGCCTGATACGGCACGCCCGCGAGATGAAAGTTCACCATCAGCGGCTTGCCCTCCGCGGTGGCGCCGGCGAGGGTCTCGACCCCGGATCCGGGGATCAGCGACACGTAGAACCGGGCCGCCTCTTCGGCGGCGCCATCGAACCAGAGACAGGTGCGCAGCTTCGACATCGGAATTCCTCCCGCGATAACTCAGCAAACACCCCACCACCGCCCCGCGTCAAAGAAAAAGGGCCGGGCGCCCTGCACCCTGCCCTTCATCTTGCCGGAAATATCCCGGGGGTGTGGGGGCTGGCCCCCACGCCCGCCCGCTCAGCCCATGCCGCCGTTGATCAACTCGCGCGCGAGCCGCTGATAGGCCTCCGCCACCGGCCCCTCGCCCAGCGCGATCGGCGTGCCCGTATCGCCCGCCATGCGCACTTCGCGCGCCAGCGGGATCTCACCGAGGAACGGGATCTTCATCCGTTCGCTCTCGGCCCGCACCCCGCCCTCGCCGAAGATATGGTCTTCATGGCCGCAATTCGGGCAGACATACATCGACATGTTCTCGATCAGCCCGAGCACCGGAATGCGCACCTTCTGGAACATGTCGATCGCCTTGTGCGCGTCGATCAGCGCCACGTCCTGCGGCGTCGACACCACCAGCGCGCCCGACATCAGCACCTTCTGCGCCAGCGTGATCTGCACGTCGCCGGTGCCGGGCGGCAGGTCGATGATCAGCACGTCGAGCGGCCCCCAGTTCACCGAGAACAGGAATTGCTGGATCGTGCCGGTGATCAGCGGCCCGCGCCAGACCACCGCCTGATCGGGATCGACGAAGAGGCCGATCGAGACAAGCTTCACGCCATGCGCCACCACCGGGTCCATGATCTTGCCGTCATCGGATTTTGGCCGGTCCCTGGTGCCCATCATCAGCTGCTGCGAGGGGCCGAGCACGTCGGCGTCGATCAGCCCCACCTTGCGGCCCTGTTTCGCCAGCGCCACCGCGAGGTTGGAAGCGACGGTGGATTTGCCCACCCCGCCTTTGCCCGAAGCGATGGCGATCACCCGGTCCACACCCTTGATCTTCTCCGGGCCGTCCTGCGGCTTGGGATGCTGGCCGATCTTCAGCGCCGGCGGTTCACCCGTGCCGGCGGACGGCGCCGGCTGCGGCGCATTCTTCGGCATCGCGTTATGCGCGGTGAGGATAACGGTGGCGTGGCTCACCCCGTCCAGCGCCGCGACGGCCGCCTGCGCGGCGGCGCGTTGCGGCTCCAGCGTGCCGGCAAGCTCCGGCGTCGGCGCTTCGATCAGGAAGCTCACCTTGCCGTCTGCGGCGACCATGAGGCCGCGAATCATATCGCGCGAGACGAGATCGCCGCCATCGGGCACGGCCACGCCAGCCAGTGTTTCGAGAATCTGTTCCTTGCTCACGGCCATCGGCGTGCTCCCTTTCCTCGTGGTGCCGCATTACATGAGCGTTTTCGTCGGGATCGCAAGAGGGCGCACCAATCTGCCGCAGGATTGGGCATTTCAAGGGTGCCATGCACAAAGCACATGCCTCCCGTGAATAGGTCAGGGTTACATATGCATTTTCTGCATGGCGGCAATTCCGAACCGTCCATTGTGCAAGCGCAGCATTCGGCCCATCTTAGCCTCAACACGGAACGAACAAACGCCGCCAGCACACAAGGCCCAGACGAGGCCCGGGCGGAAAAGGAAAGAGAACACGATGGCATACGCTTCTGACATCCGCACCGCACAGCGCGGCCTTATGGATCGCGTGAACGCCGTGACGAAGGCCTTCGCCGAAGCGCGCGAGCAGCGCCGCGTCTACACCCGCACGCTCAATGAGCTGCGTGCGCTCAACAGCCGCGAGCTTGCCGATCTCGGCATCTCTGCCGCGCAAATCCCGTTCATCGCCCGCGAGGCGGCCTACGGGAGCAAGTAATTCGAACGGGGCGCTCCTCTC
This sequence comes from Sinisalibacter aestuarii, assembly GCF_027923545.1. Lineage (GTDB taxonomy): Bacteria > Pseudomonadota > Alphaproteobacteria > Rhodobacterales > Rhodobacteraceae > Sinisalibacter > Sinisalibacter aestuarii. The sequence goes on from NZ_BROH01000002.1 coordinate 39,479, forward strand.
CTCCTCCCTGGAGCGCTCCTGACCCGACGCGAACCCTTCCTCCTCCCTGGGTTTCGCATGAGGGTCACACCTTCGGGCGCGTCTTCCTCCTCCCTGAAGCGCCCGTGACCTGCCGGCGGCCCCTCTCCTCCTCCCTGGGGCCGCCGCGCAGGGTCAGAACAGAGATCCGGCGCCCCCTTCCTCCTCCCTGGGTCAGCGCCGAATACCCCGAAGGCCCACTCCTCCTCCCGGGCCGGACGGGTGAATACCCTGGGCGCAAGCCCAACATAGTGCGGCGGCTCCTTCCTCCTCCCTGGAGCCGGTTGCAGATCTAACGGCGGCGCCTCTCCTCCTCCCTGGCGTCGCCGTTTTTTCTTTTTGGGGCTGGGAATCGGCTCGAAGCGCCCGCAAACTTGGCCCGCGTAAATGTGGAGTTGCGATGCAACGGCAATTCGTGCCCTTCGGCCAGCGCTGGTCGATCCGGATGCCGGTGCCCTATTCGGCGCTGGTGGTGGATGGCGACCGGGCCTGGAGCAGCGGCCAGCTTGCGCTGGACCCGGTGGGCGCGGTGCGCGCGCCCGGTGATCTGGCGGCACAGGCGCGGATCATTGCCGACAATATCGCAGCCCTTCTCGCCGAAGGCGGCTTGAACGCCGCCGCCGTCTCCCGGCTGGTGCTCTACAGCGCTGCCCACGATCCGGCGGCGCAGGCCAAGGCCGAAACCTTCTTCGCCCGCCGCTTCGGCCCCGACACGCTGATCGAAACGGTGCCGGTGCCGCATTTCTATTATGACGGCGTGCTGCTGGAGGTGGACGTGTTCTGCGCGCGCGCCCAGCCGGTCGAGGGCGAGGCGCTGCCCGGCGGCGGCTCGGCCCGGGTGATGCGCGAGGACGAGCTGGTGCTCGTCAACCTCACCGCGCCGCCCGCCTCGCTCGGGCAGGCCATTGGCGGGCTGCTCAACCGGCACGCGCTGTCGCCCGACCAGCTTCTGTCGGGCTGGGGCATCGCGCCCGAACCGATGCTCTCGGCGGTGCCGGGCCAGGTCGCGCCACGGCTGCCGGGCTTCTTCGCCGGGGCACTCATGCCCTGCTACCAGATCGGTGATCAGGTGCATCTCTATCTCACTTTCGGCACCGGCGAGGTGGAGATCGCCGAGCGCCGGGGCGAGCGGGTGCGGCTGCATCTGGCGCGGGCGGGCACGCTGGCGGTGCTCGACGGGCGCTATCTCGGCGGGCGCGAGGTGGGCCTTGATGCCCAGACCGAGGCGGTGATGGCCGAACTCGGCAAAGTGCTGGCCGAACATGGCATGAGTTTCACCGATGTGGTGAAAAGCACCACCTTCTATGCCGGCGGCAACACCGCCGAAGAGCTTCACGGCAACCTTGCGATCCGCAACCGCTACTACAGCGCCCCCGGCCCGGCCTCGACCGGGGTGCCGATCGCGCGCATGGCCGATCCCGGCGCAAAGGTGCGCATCGAGCTGGTGCTGCGCCCCACCTCGGGCTGAGGGCTAGACCGCCGCGCGCAACGGGCCCGCCCTCGCCCGCGGCGTTCCCACGACGAGGGGCCCCGTTCCGAGCAGCGCCACCAGAGCCACCGCATCACGCAGGCTGAGCACCGGGCGCACCGCCCGCTGGTAGCCGGGTTTCCGGCCCAGAAGCCGCCGTGCCACCGCATCGCCCGCCACGCTGGCGCCGGTCAGCGCCGCCTCGGCCACCGGGCCATAGAGCAGCGATTCGACCTCCGCCCCCTCGGCCAGCACGAGTGCGTGGCTGTCGAACAGCAGGTTCACATATACCACCCCGGCCCGCATCTCGCGCCGCACGCCGGGGCGGCTGGCAAGTGCCTTGGCCGGCACCAGCATCTCCGCCGCGCCGGTGAACAGTTCGACAAGCGGCCCCGCCAGCAGCACGCGATGCTGCGGCGACACCACCAGCGGCGCGCTATTGCCCAAAACGCCCGGCGCAAAGCGCAGCGGCATGTCGGCGCCGATCCCCGGGCGGCGCTGGCGCGCGACCCAGCGCAGCGGCATCGGCCCGGCATCCACCGTGGTGACGAGATCGCCCGGCGCCAGCCCGCCGACGGGGCGCGGCCCGCCGGGCGTGGCCACCCGGGTGGCGGCCTCGAAACAGACCATCTGGTAGCGCGTCGCCGGATCCTGATCGGTATTGTAGAAGGAGGGCGGGGCGTAGCTGCTGTAATTGGCCCAGTACCAGTCGGAAACATTGACATCGGGCGACCAGAGCACCTGCACGATGTTGCCGTTGTCGTCGCGCCCTTCGAAGACCACGGCAAAGCCCTCGCAACCGGTTGTCGCCGGGTCCACCGCATCGGAGCGCACCACTGTGGCCCCGGTCAGCAGCCCGCCGCCGGACGGGCTGTCCCACGACAGATCGAACCGGTCGCCCACCTCGAACACATAAGGCGCGGAATCGTCCGGGTAGCCGGTGATGACGAGGTTCGTGGTGTCGCCCGGCGCATGATCGAAGGTGGAGCTGTTCGATCCGCTGCCGACATGCCCGCCCGTGGCCATGCCGAAATAGTCCCCGTCGACCTCGATAACGTTGCTGCCAGATGCCATGTTGCGGGCCCCGATGTGAACAGAAGGCCCGGCGTGGGGCCACGGGAGCAGCCTCGCAAAAACAGGTTGTCATTTCGCTAATGCCCGCAGGGGGCGTCAGAACGGCACGTCATCGCCCGCGCGGTCGGCGGGCATGACGAAGCGCGCCACCACCTTCTTGGCCCCGGCATGTTCGAACTCGATATCGAGCTTGTCGCCCTCGATCCCCATCACGTAGCCATAGCCGAATTTCTGGTGGAACACCCGGTCGCCCTGGGTGAAGGCAGAAATCGCGGTGGCGTCGATGGTGAGGCCGCGCACCTCGTTCGGGCTTTGCACCTGCCGCGCCGCACCGCCGCGCGATTGCATCCGCTTCCAGCCGGGCGAATTATAGGCATCGGCGCGCGAGGCTTTTTCTTCGAGTTGCGAACCAAACCCCGCCGTCGCCGCCGCGCCGTAGCCGCCACCGTAAAGGCCCGGCGGGGTGAGCACCTCGACATGCTCCTCGGGCAATTCGTCGATGAAGCGGGAGGGAAGCTGGCTTTGCCACTGGCCGTAAACCCGCCGATTGGCGGCAAAGGAGATGGTGCAAAGCTCCTCGGCCCGGGTGATGCCGACATAGGCGAGCCGGCGTTCCTCCTCCAGCCCCTTGAGGCCCGATTCGTCCATCGAGCGCTGCGACGGAAACAGCCCGTCTTCCCAGCCCGGCAGGAAGACGGCGGGGTATTCCAGCCCCTTGGCGGCGTGGAGCGTCATGATCGTGACCTTCTCCTCCGCCTCCTCGCTCTCATTGTCCATGATCAGCGCGACATGTTCGAGGAAGCCTTGCAGATTGTCGAATTCCTCCAGCGCCTTGACCAGTTCCTTGAGGTTTTCGAGACGCCCCGGCGCTTCCGGCGTCTTGTCGTTCTGCCACATCTCGGTGTAGCCGCTCTCGTCGAGGATCATCTCGGCGAGTTCCACATGGGTGTCGGCCTCGGCCACCACCTGGGCGTGCCAGCGATCGAGCTGGCGGGTCAGCAGATCGAGCGCGGTGCCGCCCTTGCCCTTGATTGCCCCCTGCTCGACCGCGATCCGCGCGCCGTCGACCAGCGACACACCGTTGCCACGTGCGAGCCGGGTGATGGTCTGGATCGCTACATCGCCCAGCCCCCGGCGCGGGGTGTTGACGATCCGCTCGAAGGCGAGATCGTCATCGGGCGAGACGGCGAGGCGGAAATAGGCCATCGCATCGCGGATCTCCATCCGCTCGTAGAAGCGCGGGCCGCCGATGACGCGGTAGGGAAGGCCGATGGTGAGGAAACGGTCCTCGAAGGCGCGCATCTGGTGGGAGGCGCGCACGAGGATCGCCATGTGGTCGAGGCTCATCGGCGCCATGCCGCGCGAGCCGGTCTGCATCGCCTCGATCTCGTCGCCGATCCAGCGCGCCTCTTCCTCGCCATCCCAATGGCCGATCAGGCGGACCTTTTCGCCCTCGGTGAGTTCGGTCCAAAGCTCCTTGCCGAGCCGGCCCTCGTTGCCCCGGATCACCCCGGAGGCGGCGGCGAGAATATGCGGGGTGGAGCGGTAATTCTGCTCCAGCCGGATCACCTTTGCGCCGGGAAAATCCTTTTCGAACCGCAGGATGTTGCCCACCTCGGCACCACGCCAGCCGTAGATCGACTGGTCGTCATCGCCCACGCAGCAGATATTCCTGTGCTCGCGCGCCAGCAGCCGCAGCCAGAGATACTGGGCGGTGTTGGTGTCCTGATACTCGTCGACGAGAATGTATCTGAACCAGCGCTGATACTGTGCCAGCAGATCGGGGTAGTTCTGGAAGATATGGACGCAATGCAGGAGCAGATCGCCGAAATCGACGGCGTTCAGCTCCAGAAGGCGGCGCTGATAGGCGTCGTAAAGCTCCACCCCCCGGCCGTTGAAGGCAGAAGCCTCGGCCGCAGGCACCTGATCGGGTCCCCAGGCGCGGTTTTTCCAATTGTCGATGATCCCGGCGAGCACGCGGGCGGGCCAGCGCTTTTCGTCGATATTCTCGGCGAGGATGAGCTGTTTCATCAGCCGCACCTGATCGTCGGTGTCGAGGATGGTGAAGTTGGATTTGAGATGCAGACCGTCCGGTCGCACAGGATCGAGCCCATCGATGCCTGGCTCCGCTCGGTCACGCGGAGGCGTCGGCACCGGCCCGAGATCGTAGGGGCCCTGATCTCCGGTATCGACAATGTCCTCGTCTTCTTCAAGCTGCCGTGAAGAAACGACCGGTTTCTCAGAGGATTGTTGAGGACCCGTTGGTATCGTTCCCGGCTCTCCCACCAGTTCGGCATGGCGGCGCAGGAGCTTCACGCCAATGGCATGGAAGGTGCCGAGCCAGGGCATCCCCTCCACGGTCTGGCCAAGCAGCCGGGCGACCCGCTCTTTCATCTCGCGCGCCGCCTTGTTGGTGAAGGTGACGGCGAGGATCTCGTTGGGCCGGGCGGTACCGGTATAGAGCAGATGCGCAATGCGGGTGGTGAGCGCCTTGGTCTTGCCGGTGCCCGCCCCGGCAAGCATCAGCACCGGGCCATCCAGCGCCTCGACCGCCTCGCGCTGCGCCGGGTTCAGGTCGTCGAGATAGGGCGCGGGCCGCGCGGCGGTGGCGCGCTGGCTCAGCGACGGGGCAAGGCCGGACGGATCATCGAAACTGCTCATGCGCGCGAAGATAACGGGCCATGCGGGCGAGGAAAAGCGTTCTTTGTATGTTCCCACCCGGCCGGTGCCGCTTCGCTCCCCCGCAGCTGCGAGTACCGGAGGCTTCCGCAAACCACTTTTCCGGTTTTCCGGTTTTCCGGTTTTCCGGTAAAAACGCGAATACAACTCATTGTTTGTCAACATATTTTCATGCGATCAGGCACGCCGGCAAGCGCTACCGGCCCGCTGCGCAGGCCGCGTCAAGCCGCCTCACCGGTCCCCGAGCAGCGAGGGTTCGCGCCGCGCCGGGCACTTGTCGCGCGAGCAGATCCGGCATGAGGTGCCCGCCGCGATCACCGGGCCGAGCGCAGATACATCGTCGGGCGCGGGCTCGATCAGCATCGTCGCCTCATGCACCTGCGGCGCCCCGAAGCCGCCGCCCGGCACCGGCACCGAGACGGCGCGGCACAGGAACCGGCGCGGCATCCGCCCCGGCATTTCGACCAGTGCCGCCACCGGCTGCGCGGGCCGGCTCAGCGCCTGGAAGAGCGGCCAGAGCCCGCAGCCCGCGCCGAAGCGCGGCAGCGCAAAGCCATCCACCGGCTTGCGCAGGATCAGCGCGCCGGTGCCATCGCAGGTGACAAGCCCCACCTCGTCGCCGCCGCGGCTGGCGATCCGGCGCAGCGCCGCGTCGAGCCCCACGCCGAACCCCGCCGCGATCCGGGCCGGATCGCCGCCGGCCGCCGCGCGCGAGGCGTCGAAGGCACCGGCGGGCATGGCGCGCACATCGTCGAGATAGCGGTAGAGCATGGTGCGGGCGAGCCCCGCCGCGCCGGCATCCGTCAGACCGGGCACCGAGCGGATCAGCGCCTCGATCTCGGCCTCGCCCGCCCGGGCGCCTTCGAGCGCGGGAAAGCGGTAGCCCGCCTCGGTGACGAAGGCGCCCAACTCGTCCACCGGCGAAAGCGGCGTCTCGGCCAGGTCGCCGCCGCTGTCGAGCCAGGCCACAAGCCCCTCGGCGCTTTCCGACAGGCGGCGGCTTTCCTCGCTCACGTTGCGCACGAAACGCGCGCGCCAGTCGGCGTCGATATCCGGCTCGGCGAGGATCGAGGCGGCCGAGCGGATCGCGGTCACTGCCGTCACCACCTCGTGCAGCGAGGCGGCGAGATGGGGGTCATGGGCCAGCCGGTCGCTGAGCGATTCCACCAGCCGCTCCAGCTCGTCGACCCGCCGCGCCTGGGCCGTCACGACCGCCGCCCAGCCGGGAAAGCGACCGACGAATTCTTCCACCTTGTCCTGTTCCGGCCGGGCCTGTTCGTGGCGCGCGCCCGCCGCCTGCAAGCCGGCCAGCAGCGCATCCTGCGCGCCCTCGCTGAGCTGCGTCGGCTCCACCTCCAGCGCGCGGGCGAGATCGACCAGCAGCTTGCCGCCGATTCTGCGCCGGTTGTGCTCGATCAGGTTGAGATAGGCGGGCGAGATCCCCACCGCGCGGGCCAGATCGGCCTGCCGCGTGCCTGCCGCCAGCCTGCGCTCGCGGATGCGCGAGCCGGTCAGCCGCGCGCCCGGCCCTGCAATTTCCTTCGATTCCATGTGTTTTCTGCACCTGCGCGAAAATTTATTTACAAAATCACTCTATCACTTGTTCATTGGTTTACAAAAAAATTGTTATAGTAAAAGCATTTGTTGCGCAGTTTTCTATCGTGCGCCCATAATATTACAGCTCTGTAAAAGAGCACGCGGCGCGAGGAGGCGCCGTGCATTACCAAACGGGAGGATATACATGTCCAAAACGAACATCACCCGTCGCGGTCTGATGAAGACCGGCGCCGCCACCGGTGCCGGCCTCGCTCTGCCGACGATCTTCACCTCGGGCGCCGCGGCCTTCACCAACGAGCCCACCGGCAGCACCGTGACCCTCGGCTTCAACGTGCCGCAGACCGGCCCCTATGCCGACGAGGGCATTGACGAGCTCCGCGCCCAGCAGCTCGCGGTCGAACACCTGAACGGCGAAGGCGACGGCGGCATGCTCAACACCTTCTCCTCGAAGGTGCTGGACGGCACCGGCATCCTCGGCAAGAAAGTCGAGTACGTCACCGGCGACACCCAGACCAAGTCGGACGCGGCCCGCGCCTCGGCCAAGTCGATGATCGAAAAAGACGGCGTCGTGATGATCAACGGCGGCTCGTCCTCGGGCGTGGCCGTGGCCGTTCAGGGTCTCTGCCAGGAAGCCGGCATCATCTTCATGGCCGGCCTCACCCACTCGAACGACACCACCGGCAAGGACCGCAAGGCCAACGGTTTCCGCCATTTCTTCAACGCCTACATGTCGGGCGCCGCTCTGGCCCCGGTGCTGAAGAACGCCTACGGCACCGACCGGCGCGCCTATCACCTGACCGCCGACTACACCTGGGGCTGGACGCAGCAGGAATCGATCCAGGCCTCGACCGAGGCGATCGGCTGGGAAACCGTCAACAACGTGATGACCCCGGTCGGCGCGGGCGACTTCTCGTCCTACATCGCGCCGGTTCTGAACTCGGGCGCCGACGTGCTCGTGCTCAACCACTACGGCGGCGACATGATCAACTCGCTGACCCAGGCCGTGCAGTTCGGCCTGCGCGACAAGCAGGTCAACGGCAAGCAGTTCGAAATCGTCGTGCCGCTCTACTCCGAGCTGATGGCCAACGGCGCCGGCGAGAACATCAAGGGCGTGTACGGCTCGATGAACTGGAACTGGCAGCTGCAGGATGAAGGCACCAAGGCCTTCGTGAAATCCTTCGGCGAGAAGTATGGCCGTCCGCCCTCCAACTCGGCGCAGACCTGCTACGCGCAGACCATCCTCTACGCCGATGCGGTGACCCGTGCCGGTTCGTTCGAGCCCTGCGCCGTGGCCGCGGCCCTTGAGGGCTTCGAGTTCGACGGCCTCGGCAACGGCCCGACGCTGTACCGCGCCGAAGACCATCAGTGCTTCAAGGACGTGCTGGTCATGAAGGGCGCCGAGAACCCGACCACCGAGTACGACACGCTCGAAATCGTCGAGATCACCCCGGTGGATCAGGTCACCTACGCACCGGATCACGCGATGTTCGGCGGCGCCGAAGCCTCGCTCGGCGCGTGCAACAACGGCGCGTGATCGCCTGACCGGACAGCCTTCGTGGGGCGGGGACTTCCCCGCCCCACTTCCAACCCGGCCGCGAGAGCCGGTTCTCCCAATACATCACGGTGGGGACCATGGACGCCATCATTCTTCAGATTCTCAACGGGCTCGACAAGGGCTCGGCCTATGCGCTCATCGCGCTCGGGCTCACGCTGATCTTCGGCACGCTCGGGGTGGTCAACTTCGCCCACGGCGCGTTGTTCATGATCGGGGCCTTCGTGGCCGTGACCATGCAGAAGCTCCTGGGCCTGTCCTTCGAGCAGATCGACGAGAGCAAGACCGACTTTCTCGGCAATCCGCTCAAGGTCGAGGTGCCCTATGTCGAAAGCTGGTTCGGCCCCGATGTCGGCGCCGCGCTGATCGACTGGTCGGTGCCGCTGGCGATCCTGTTCGCGATCCCGGTCATGCTGGTGATCGGCTTCGTCATGGAACGCGGCCTGATCAAGCATTTCTACAAGCGTCCCCATGCCGACCAGATCCTCGTCACCTTCGGCCTCGCCATCGTGCTGCAGGAACTGGTCAAGCATTTCTACGGCGCCAACCCGATCCAGACCCCGGCGCCCGACGCCTTTATCGGCTCGTTCGACTTCGGCGCGATGATCGGCTTCGACCCGAACGTGATCATCTACCCCTACTGGCGGCTGGTCTACTTCCTGTTCGCCGCCCTGGTGATCGGCGCGGTCTTTGCCTTCCTGCAATTCACCACCTTCGGCATGGTCGTGCGCGCGGGTATGGCCGACCGTGAAACCGTGGGCCTGCTCGGCATCAATATCGACCGGCGCTTCACCATCATGTTCGGCATCGCCGCCGCCGTGGCCGGGATAGCAGGGGTGATGTATGCCCCGATCCTCAGTCCGAACTACCACATGGGGATGGACTTCCTGGTGCTCTCCTTCGTCGTGGTCGTGGTCGGCGGCATGGGCTCGCTGCCCGGCGCCGTGGCCGCGGGCTTTCTGCTCGGCATCCTGCAGAGCTTCGCCTCGATGAACGAGGTCAAGAGCCTCATCCCCGGCATCGACCAGGTGATCATCTACCTCGTCGCCATCATTATTCTGCTGACCCGTCCGCGGGGCCTGATGGGCCGCGCCGGCGTGATGGAGGACTGATCCGTGAAATTCCTCGGCCTGTCCAGAAAAGACACCCGCTTCCTGATCATCGTCATCCTGCTCACGCTGGCGACGCCGATCCTCCTGCAACCCTTCCCCGAAGGGTCGGGCCTGGCGACCTTCAACGCCGGCTATCCCGACCTCATGCAGCGCTTTGCCATCTTCGGCATCTTCGCCATCGGCTTCAACATCCTGTTCGGCCTCACCGGCTACCTCTCCTTCGGCCATGCCGCCTTCCTCGGCGTCGGCTCCTACACCGTGGTCTGGATGTACAAGCTCCTCGACTACAACGTGATCTGGGGCCTTCCGCTGGCGGTGATCTTCTCGGGCCTCTTCGCCCTGCTGATCGGCTATGTCTCGCTGCGCCGCTCGGGGATCTACTTCTCGATCCTCACGCTGGCCTTCGCGCAGATGTCCTACAACCTCGCCTATTCGGTGCTCACCCCGATCACCAATGGCGAGACCGGCCTGCAGGTCTACGGCAACGACGCCCAGGTGCTGCTCGGGGCCAACGAGCCGACCAGCCCGCATTTCTTCGGCATCGTCATGCGCGAGAATTTCTGGGAGCCGACCTTCGGCGGCTGGTCGTTCACCTTCAACAACGGCTACTACTTCACCGCCGTGATCGCGATCATCGTCTTCTATATCAGCCTGCGCATCTTCCGCTCGCCCTTCGGGCTGATGCTGCGCGCGATCAAGACCAACCAGACCCGGCTGAACTACACCGGCATCAACGCCCGCCCCTACACGCTCGCGGCCTTCGTGATCTCGGGCATGTATGCCGGCCTCGCCGGTGGCCTGATGGCGGCGATGGACCCGCTGGCGGGCGCCGAGCGGATGCAATGGACCGCCTCGGGCGAGGTGGTGCTGATGACCATCCTCGGCGGCGCGGGCACCCTGATGGGGCCGATCCTCGGTGCCGGGTTCATCAAGTATTTCGAGAACATCTTCTCGAAGATCAACGATCAGGTGCTGCATGGCTGGTTCGCCTTCCTGCCCGACGGGCTTGAAGACTTCCTGATCGGCGTCAGCCACTTCTTCGTCGGCAAATCCTGGCACCTCACCCTCGGCCTGCTGTTCATGCTGGTGGTGATCTTCCTGCCCGGCGGCCTCGTCGAAGGCGGCCAGCGGATCGCGGGGCTGTTCCGCAAGAAGAAAACCACAGGCGGTGGCGGCGACCCGGAGCACCACCCCAAAGAAACGCCCCACGTGGCCGAGTAAGGAGGACGCAATATGGGAATCCTTGAAGTCAAAGGCGTGGGCAAGCGCTTCGGCGGCCTTCAGGCGCTGTCGGAGGTGACGCTCTCGGTCGCCGAGAACTCGGTTCACGCGATCATCGGGCCGAACGGCGCGGGCAAATCCACCCTGCTCAACTGCTTCGTCGGCAAGCTCATCCCCGATACCGGCTCGGTCATGTTCGACGGCCAGTCGGTGCTGGGGCGCAAGCCGCACGAGATCAACCAGATGGGTATCAGCCGCGTGTTCCAGACGCCCGAGATCTTCGGCGACCTCACGGTGATGGAAAACGTGATGATCTCCTGCTTCGCAAAGCGCGACGGCGCCTTCCGCCTGCACCCGTTCGAAACGGTGGCGCATGAGCAGGACATCGTCGAACAGGCCGAACAGATGCTCATGGACGTAAACATGATCGACAAGCGCCGGATGCATGCCGCCTCGATGAGCCGGGGCGACAAGCGGCGGCTGGAAATGGCGATGTGTCTGGCGCAGGAACCCAAGCTTCTGCTGCTCGACGAACCCACCGCCGGCATGGCGCGCGCCGACACCAACAACACGATCGACCTGCTCAAGGAGATCAAGGAAAAGCGCGATATCACCATGGCGATCATCGAGCACGACATGCATGTGGTGTTCTCGCTCGCCGACCGGATCACCGTTCTCGCCCAGGGCACACCGCTGGTCGAGGACACGCCCGAGAACATCAAGGGCCATCCGAAGGTGAAAGAAGCCTATCTGGGCGAAAGCGCGTAAAGGGAGCGAGACATGGCAGACGAAACCCTACTTGGCGACGTTAAGACCCCGGAGCGCCCGGATTTTTCGAAGCACGCCAACCACGCGGCAACGGCCCCGGCCTTCTTCTCGGCGCACGATATCCACGCCTATTACGGCGAGAGCTACATCGTGCAGGGCGTGAGTTTCAACATCCACGAAGGCGAGATCCTCGCGCTTCTGGGCCGCAACGGCGCCGGCAAGACCTCGACGCTGCGCGCCATTGCCCGCACCGGCAGCCCGCTGGTCACGCATGGCGAGATCTGGCTTGACCACAAGCCGCTGCACCGGATGAAAAGTCACGAGGCCGCGCAGGCCGGGCTTCAGCTCGTGCCGGAAGACCGGCGCATCATCCAGGGCCTGACGGTGGAAGAAAACCTCGAACTCGCCCGGATCGCGCCCAGCGCGGGCTGGGAGCTTGAGCGCGTCTACGAGCTGTTCCCGCGCCTCGGCGAACGGCGCAAGCAGGAGGGCGTGACCCTGTCGGGCGGCGAACAGCAGATGCTCGCCATCGCCCGCGCCCTGGTGCGCGACATCAAGCTCCTCTTGCTCGACGAACCCTATGAGGGCCTCGCCCCGGTGATCGTGGATGAGATCGAGAAGACGCTCAACATCATCAAGGCCCAGGGCATCACCACGGTGCTGGTCGAACAGAACGCCCTGCGCGCGCTGGCGCTCGCGGATCGGGCCGTGATCCTCGATACCGGCACCGTCGTCTTCGACGGCACCGCTCAGGAAGTCCTCGACAACGAAGCCCTGCGGCACGAGTATCTGGCCATCTGAGTCGGTTTGCGGGCGTGTCCGTACCCTGCGGGCACGCTCCCTATTGGCATGGAAAAGCCTGTCCGGGAGGGGCAGGCCCAGGAGGAAAATATGACCGAAGCGAAAATTCACCCGCCCTCAGCCGAATTCGTCAAGCACGCGCATATCGACGCGGCGAAATACGATGAAATGTATGCCCGTTCGGTGGATGACCCCGAGGGGTTCTGGGGCGAGGCGGCGGAACGGCTCGACTGGTTCAGGAAACCCACCAAGGTCAAGAACACGACCTTCGATTACCACAACGTCTCGATCAAGTGGTTCGAAGACGGCGAGCTGAACGTTTCGGTCAACTGCGTCGATCGCCATCTCGCAACGCGCGGCGACCAGGTGGCGATCATCTGGGAAGCGGACGATCCCAACGTCACCAGGCACATCACCTACAAAGAGCTGGCGGTGAATGTGAACAAATTCGCCAATATCTACCACGAACTCGGCGTGAAGCGGGGCGACCGGGTGGTGCTCTACATGCCGATGATCCCCGAAGCGGCCTATGCGATGCTGGCCTGCACCCGGATCGGCGCGGTGCATTCCATCGTCTTCGCCGGCTTCTCGCCCGAGGCGCTGGCGAGCCGGGTGAACGACAGCAAGGCGGCCCTCATCGTCACCGCCGACGAGGCCCCGCGCGGCGGGCGCAACACCCCGCTCAAGGCCAATGTCGACAAGGCGCGCGAGATCACCGGCCCGGTGAAAACCCTCGTCGTCGAGCGCACCGGCGGCGATGTGCACATGGAAGAGGGCGTGGACATCGGCTATACCGCGATGTTCGAGAAAGCCTCCGATACCTGCGAGCCGGAAGTGATGAACGCGGAAGACCCGCTCTTCATCCTCTACACCTCCGGGTCCACCGGCACCCCCAAGGGCGTGCTGCACACCACCGGCGGCTATCTGCTCTTTGCCGCGATAACCCACGAATACACCTTCGACTACCATGATGGCGACATCTACTGGTGCACCGCCGATGTGGGCTGGGTGACCGGCCACAGCTATATCGTCTATGGCCCGCTGGCCAATGGCGCGACCACGCTGATGTTCGAAGGTGTGCCCACCTACCCCGATGTCGGCCGGTTCTGGCAGGTGATCGAGAAGCACAAGGTCAACCAGTTCTACACCGCGCCCACCGCGATCCGCGCGCTGATGCGCCACGGGCCGGAGCCGGTGGAACGCTACGACATGTCATCGCTGAAGGTGCTGGGCTCGGTCGGCGAGCCGATCAACCCGGAAGCCTGGGAGTGGTATAACGAGGTGGTCGGCAAGGGCAAATGCCCGATCGTCGACACCTGGTGGCAGACCGAAACCGGCGGCCATATGATGACCCCCCTGCCCGGCGCCCATGCCACCAAGCCCGGCGCGGCGATGAAGCCCTTCTTCGGCGTTCAGCCGGTCGTGCTCGACGCCACCACCGGCAAGGAGATCGACGAGACGGAATGCGAGGGCGTGCTCTGCATCAAGGATTCCTGGCCCGGCCAGATGCGCACGGTGTTCGGCAACCATGAGCGCTTCATCAACACCTATTTCCAGGATTACAAAGGCTACTACTTCTCCGGCGACGGCTGCCGCCGCGATGCCGATGGCGATTACTGGATCACCGGCCGGGTCGATGACGTGATCAACGTCTCGGGCCACCGGATGGGCACCGCCGAGGTCGAAAGCGCGCTGGTCGCCCATGCCAAGGTGGCCGAAGCCGCCGTGGTGGGCTTCCCCCATGCGCTGAAGGGCCAGGGCATCTATTGCTACGTGACCCTGATGGAAGGTGTGCCCTATACCGACGAGCTGCGCGACGAGCTGGTCGGCTGGGTCCGCAAGGAGATCGGCCCGATCGCCAAGCCCGACTTCATCCAATGGGCGCCCGGCCTGCCGAAAACCCGCTCGGGCAAGATCATGCGCCGCATCCTGCGCAAGATTGCCGAGAACGATTTCGGCGCCCTCGGCGACACCTCGACGCTGGCCGATCCGGGCGTGGTCGACGATCTGATCGACAACCGCATGAACAAGTGAGCCTGTGGCTCACGGGCGCATGAACAAGTGACCTGACAGGTTACGGGAGGAGGGAAGCGGCCGGGGGAAATCCCGGCCGTTTTCTATTTGCGCCACACGCACCCCGGCTCCCGCCCTATTTCTCGCGCGAAACCAGCATCAGCTCTACACGCTTGAGTTCGCGGATCACCCGGTCGGCCTGCATCGCCTGGAACAGGTAGAGTTTCATCATCCCGATGATGACCAGCGACAGGCCCGCGCCGAGTCCCCATTTGACCGCCGCCAGCGCATCGGTGGCGGCAAAGAAATGCCAGCCGGTCCAGACCAGCAGGCCGAGGTAGACGAAGATCATGATCGTCGCGAGCCAGTTCACCCAGGCATTGCGCCCCGAGAGCTGGCCGAAAAGCTGGGCGAAAAAGCCCGGCTCGACGGTTTCCGTCATCAGCGCGCGCTCCTCGGCCGAGAGCGCCTCTTCAATCATGCGGTCAAGTTTGCTCATATCCTTGTCCTTCCAGTTCGGCACGCAGCTTGCGGCGCGCGTGCATCAGCCTTGTTTTCACCGTGCCCACCGGTACGTCGAGCGCCGTGGCCACCTCGGTGACGGAAAGGTCTTCGAGGTAGAACAGCGCCACCGTGGCCGCCTGCGCCGGCGACAGGGTGGCGATGGCCGCGCGCACCCTGGCGGCGTCGGCCTCCTCCGGCCCGGCATCGCTCACCACAGGGTCGGCCTCGGCCTTCACGGCGGCGGCCAGCCTGCGGCCCTTCTGCCGGCGCCCGATCTCACGCGCCACCCGCCGGGTGACGATCCTGAGCGCCCAGGGCAGAAACAGGCTTTCATCCCGTAAGCCTTTGAGGCCGCGCAGAATTTCGATCCAGGCTTCCTGCACCACGTCGCGCGCGCCATCATGCTCCCCAAGGAGCCGGCTG
Source organism: Sinisalibacter aestuarii (assembly GCF_027923545.1). Taxonomy (GTDB): domain Bacteria; phylum Pseudomonadota; class Alphaproteobacteria; order Rhodobacterales; family Rhodobacteraceae; genus Sinisalibacter; species Sinisalibacter aestuarii. Next base: position 54,669 of record NZ_BROH01000002.1, read on the forward strand.
GCATGTGAGAGCAGCCGCGGCCCGCGCAATTCGACAAGCTGCGCCATCGCCCGCCGGTCGCCCAGACGGGCGGAGGCGACGAGATAGGCATCCAGCGCGCGGTCCTTCGTGGTCATCGGGATCCTTTCCGTCTCGATACAGGAAGGTGCCCGTCAGCGGAGAAACGGTTCAACACAGCCCGCCCGCCCGGACCCGGTGGTTGACGAGGATCGCCGCAAAGATCACAAGATGCACGGCGCCCGACAGGGTCCGCAATACCGGATCGGTGCCGCCAGCGCCGCGCGCCGCCAGCGTAAGATATGGCCCCGCACCATGCGCGGCGGTTCTGCTCATATCTTCACTCCGAATTTTGATTTTCTCACAGATTGCAGGAAAAATCTTACTTCTCATCATAAAATGGGGCATTTGGAGGATTAAATATCGAAAAAATGATATCAGTGCCCGCAACGTCGCAGGCTGTGTCCCCCGGCGACGCACGCTGGCCTGGCACATTTTCGGGTACAATTATGTTGGACCAAATGGTTGAATCCCGGTCGCGCAGGGGGCACTCTGTGCAGGCCCATCGGGGGGAGGATCGACATGGCGGAAGACAGGCCCAGAACGCGGATTCAGGAAAAGAACCGTGCGGCGATTCTGGAAGCCGCCCTCGATGTGTTCTCGCAAAGCGGCTTCCGCGGCTCGACGCTGGACCAGATCGCCAAGGCGGCCGGCCTCTCGAAGCCCAATGTGCTCTACTATTTCCCCTCCAAGGAAGCGATCCATCAGGCCCTGCTGGCCGAACTCATGGATGTCTGGCTCGAACCGCTGCGCGCCTTTACCGACGAGGGCGATCCGATCGGTGCGATTCTCGACTATGTCTGCCGCAAGCTGCACATGTCGCGCAAAATGCCGCGGGAAAGCCGGCTGTTCGCCAACGAGGTGCTGCAGGGCGCGCCGCGTTACGGGCCGCAGATCACCGGAATGCTGAAAGATCTGGTTGACGAGAAGGCCGCCATCATCCGCCGCTGGTCCGATGCGGGCAAGATCGCCCCGCTCGATCCCTATCACCTGATCTTTTCGATCTGGGCGACCACCCAGCATTACGCCGATTTCGATGTGCAGGTGCGCGGCATCCTTCATCCGAAGGACGATGCCCATTACGACGATGCCGAAACCTTCCTGACCGCCTTCTACCGGCGCGCGCTGAATCCGGCCAATACCGAAGGTTAGCCTCGCCTTAACCAACGTGCCGGAAAACCGTGGAAAGCCGCTGCCAGACGGCCTAGGCTGGCGCGGCAATCTGGGTTGGGGGCTCCGACAGACGGAGCCTGATCATGGAGTTTTACGCGTTTTCGCCGCGCCTGCCCTATGCCGCCGCGGCAGAGCCGGGCCCGCAAAGGGCCGATATGGTAACAAAGATCGCCCCGAGCGACGATGCCCGCGGCACGGGGGCCGACAGCCGCAACCATACGGCGCCAGATGAGCGCGCCGCCGGTCTCCGGGCCGCCGCCGCCCTGCGCCACGAGATGGAGCGGCGCGGGTTGCCCGCCGGCCCGCCCCCCGCCTTCCGGATGAACCTGCTGGAAACCGAAGCCGGCGTAAGCCGGGTGATCGCCCGCCTCGAAGCCGCCCGCGCGCAGGAGCGCGACGGCAAGGCGGTAAAGCTGCCCGACGAGGCCCCCGCGCCCGCGATGCCGGCCCGATCCGGGGCCACACAACCCGCCGCGCAGCAATCTTAAGCCCAGCCGGCACAGCCCGCAGGATTGTTGCCCGCTGCCGCCGCCGGGGGCGAAAATGCGCCCGCCCCCCGGTGAAGTGGCGCTTTCCACCCGACGCCCGCCACCGTATAACCGAACGAACACAAATAGCCCGCCTTGCGCGGGCCAGGCAATTGTCGAGGAAGGCATGGCGAAAACGACCCGGGACGACGACGTGGCATTCATCCAGGCGCTGGCCGAATTGCTGGCCGAAAACGATCTGACCGAACTCGAGGTGAAACGGGAATATGGCGAGGCCGACAGGCTGAATGTCCGGGTGAGCCGGGCGACCGACACGGTGGCCCAGGTGATCGCCGCCCCGGCTCCCGCCGCCGCCGCGCCGGCCGCTGCCCCCGCCCCTGCCGCGCCCGCCGCCGCGCCCGGCAATGACGGCGACCCGGCCTCCCATCCCGGTGCGGTCACCTCGCCGATGGTGGGCACCGTCTACCTGCAATCCGAGCCCGGCGCCGCCCCCTTCGTGAAGGTCGGCGACAGCGTCAGCGAGGGCGACACGCTGCTGATCATCGAAGCGATGAAAACGATGAACCAGATCCCGGCGCCCAAATCCGGCACCGTGAAGCGCATTCTCGTCGAGGATTCCGCGCCCGTCGAATTCGGCGCGCCGCTGATGATCATCGAATAATCCGGGGGACCACCCATGTTCGACAAGATCCTGGTCGCCAACAGGGGCGAAATCGCGCTTCGGGTGATCCGTGCGGCCCGCGAGATGGGGATCAAGACGGTCGCCGTCCATTCCACCGCCGATGCCGACGCGATGCATGTGCGCATGGCTGACGAGGCGGTCTGCATCGGGCCGCCGCCGAGCCCGCAGAGCTACCTCTCGATCCCGGCAATCATCGCCGCCTGCGAAATCACCGGCGCGCAGGCGATCCACCCCGGCTACGGCTTCCTGTCGGAAAACGCCAATTTCGTGCAGATCGTCGAGGATCACGGGCTGACCTTCATCGGCCCCAGCTCCGAGCATATCCGCCAGATGGGCGACAAGATCACCGCGAAGGACACCGCCAAGGCGCTCGGCATCCCGGTGGTGCCCGGCTCCGATGGCGGCGTGCCCGATCTGGAGACCGCCAAAAAGGTGGCCGCCGATATGGGCTATCCGGTGATCATCAAGGCCACCGCCGGCGGCGGCGGGCGCGGCATGAAGGTGGCGGCGAGCGAGAAAGACATCGAAACCGCCTTCCGTACCGCCCGCACCGAGGCCAAGGCCGCCTTCGGCAATGACGAGGTTTATATGGAGAAATACCTCCAGAAACCGCGTCACATCGAGATTCAGGTGTTCGGCGACGGCAAGGGCGGCGGCGTCCATCTCGGCGAGCGCGATTGCTCGCTGCAGCGCCGCCATCAGAAGGTGTTCGAAGAAGCGCCCGGCCCCTCGATCACCGCCGAGGAGCGCGCCCATATCGGCGGCATCTGCGCCAACGCCATCGCCAGGATGGGCTATTCCGGCGCCGGCACGATCGAATTTCTCTACGAAGACGGCGAATTCTATTTCATCGAGATGAACACCCGCCTGCAGGTGGAGCACCCGGTGACCGAGGGGATTTTCGGCGTCGACCTCGTGCGCGAGCAGATCCGCGTGGCCGAGGGAATGCCGATGTCGTTCACCCAGGAAGATCTGGTGGTGAACGGCCATGCCATCGAGATCCGCATCAATGCCGAGCGCCTGCCCAATTTCGCCCCCTGCCCCGGCCGGATCAGCCAGTATCACGTGCCCGGCGGCCTTGGCGTGCGGATGGATTCGGCGCTCTACGACGGCTACACGATCCCCCCCTATTACGACAGCCTGATCGGCAAGCTGATCGTCCATGGCCGCGACCGGACCGAGGCGCTGTCGCGGCTCGAACGGGCGCTTGGCGAGTTGATCGTCGACGGGGTGGATACCACCGTGCCGCTGTTCCACGCGCTGTTGCAGGAGCCCGATATCCTCGCCGGCAATTACAACATCCATTGGCTCGAACGCTGGCTCGACGCCAATATGGGGTAACGCCCTTGCAGACCACGCGGCTCAGCCCCGAGCTTCTACTGCGTGCCTATGCGGCGGGCGTTTTTCCGATGTCGGAATCCCGCGACGATCCGCGCGTGTTCTGGGTCGATCCGGAGCGGCGCGGCATCCTGCCGATCGACGGCTTCCACCTGTCGCGCTCGCTCAGGCGCACCATCCTGCGCAAACCCTTTGAACTGACCCTCGATCTGGCCTTCGAAGAGGTGGTGCGCGGCTGCGCCGACCGCGAGGAAACCTGGATCAACGATACGATCTTCCGCGCCTATTTCGCCCTGCACCGGCTGGGCTATGCCCATTCCATCGAAGCCTGGGAGGGCGACCGGCTGGTGGGCGGCGTCTATGGCGTGGCGCTGGGGCGGGTCTTTTTCGGCGAGAGCATGTTCTCGGAAGCAACCGACGCCTCGAAGGTCGCGCTCGCCACGCTGATCGCCCATCTCGGGCGCACCGGGTTCGAGCTGTTCGACACGCAATTCGTCACCGAGCACCTCGCCACGCTGGGTGCCGTGGAGGTGCCGCGCGCGGAATATCACCGGCGGCTGGAGGCGGCGATGGTGGAACCGGCGGCCGAGATCCTCTCAAAGCCCCTGCCCGACCCTCATTCGGTGGTGCAGTTTATCACCCAGACATCGAACCGGGCGTGATCGAGCGCGTTCAGCGCCGGCGATGAGGCCATCATCCAGCCTTCGAATACGGGGGTGGCGCCCGCCTCTTCGCGGATCACCAGCCAGGCATAGGCATCGCCCGAGGGGTTGTCTTCGGGGTAGCGGCATTCGCCCAGCGTGATCTGGAGCCAGCCCAGCGCGGTGGTCTCGCCGCTGTTCAGTTCCATTTCCTCGACCGTGCCCGCAAGCTTGTCGAGCCCGCGCAGCACCGCGCCGGTGCCGGTGGCCACCACGTCTTCCTCGACGGTCATCACGTCTTCCCCGACGATCGAGCCGGGCGCGCGCGGTGCGGGCGGCGTGATCGGGAACAGCCCGCCCTGATCGGGCGTGATCCCGTCATTGAACAGATCGGTCGCGCTGGGGGTGCCGTCGGGCAAGGGTTGCACCAGGCCGGGATCGCCGGGCACCACCTCGTCGGGATCGACCGGATCGAGCGGCACCACGACGATCTGCGCCATCGCCGGCGCGGCAAGCGCGCCCGCCAGAACCGCGGCACCGAGGCCGCGGGCGCATATGGTCAGAACAGAATGCAGCACTGGCCCGGCCCGCCTATTCCGGCTGCCATGCCTCGTAATCGCGCCGGTCGCCATGGGCGTCGCGCCTGAGCGAGCCGGTCGGGGCATAGGCCGCGATGGTGCCCGTCAGGTTCTCGTGATGCGGTTTTTCCCAGCCTTTATGCGCCAGCGGCTTTTCGGCCGGGTTGTCGTCGAAGGTGCGGTGCAGCCAGCCGTGCCAGTCGGCGGGCACCTTCGAGGCTTCCGGCTCGTCGGCATAGATCACCCAACGGCGGCTGTCGTCGCGGTTGCGGTAGTAGCGGTTGCCCTGATCGTCCTCGCCCACCTTCACACCCCTGAACCGGGTCATCAGACGGGTGCCGAGCGTCTCGGCATGATACCAGGTGATGAGCGACAGAATGAACCGCATGGAAACCTCCGCATCGTTGCTCCCCCGTATGGCGCAAGGGGGCGGCGAGGTCCAGTGCCAATCCGGGCCGCGGGCGGCGCCTTGCCGCCCGGGTCAGGGCAGCTTCGCCGTCACCTCGATCTCGATCTTCATCTCGGGCTTCATCAGCCCCGCAACGATCATCGTCGCCGCCGGGCGCTGCGCGCCGAACACCTCGCGCAACACCGGCCAGCAAGGTTCGAAATCGTCGCCGTCGGGCAGGATGTAGCGCACCCGGACCACATCGGCCATCGCAGCCCCCGCCTCGGCCAGCGCCTGCCCGATCGTGCCGAGCGCATTGCGGCACTGATCGGCAACGCTCCCGGGCATTTCCATCTTCGCGTAATCGTAGCCGGTGGTGCCGGAGACGAAGACCCAGCCATCCTGCACCACGGCGCGGGCATAGCCGATCTGCTCTTCAAAAGGGGAGCCGGAGGAAATGGTCTGGCGGGTCATGTGGTGGCGCCTTTCTGAACGGGTCGGGCTCAGAGAAGCGGTTTCGAAACCGCTTTACAAGGCCGTTCGAACGGCCTTGCGCCAATGCGGGGCCGCCCACAAAAAAGGCCGCCCCCGGCGGAGCGGCCCTTCGCTGTGTTGAAGCCCGGCTCAGCTTGCCGAGGATTTGCCTTCCTTGGTGTCGGCATAGATGATCAGCGGCTTGGCGACAGAGGTCACCGCCTCCTCGTTCACCACCACCTCGTCGACATTTTCCATCGAGGGCAGTTCGAACATCGTGTCGAGCAGGATGTCTTCCATGATCGAGCGCAGGCCCCGCGCGCCGGTCTTGCGGGCGATGGCGCGCTTGGCGATGGCTTTCAGCGCATCCTCGGTGAAGCTCAGCGTGGCGCGCTCGATATCGAACAGGCGCTGATATTGCTTCACCAGCGCGTTCTTCGGCTGGGTCAGGATCGTCACCAGCGCCTCTTCGTCGAGGTCGCCCAGCGTGGCGATCACCGGCAGACGGCCGACGAATTCGGGGATCAGGCCGAATTTGAGCAGGTCTTCCGGCTCCAGATCGGTGAAGATCTCGCCCACGCCGCGGGTATCGTCATCCTTCACATCGGCGCCGAAGCCGATGGCCGAGCCCTTGCCGCGATGGGCGATGATCTTGTCCAGCCCGGCGAAAGCCCCGCCGCAGATGAACAGGATATTGGTGGTGTCCACCTGCAGGAATTCCTGCTGCGGATGCTTGCGCCCGCCCTGCGGCGGCACCGAGGCCACCGTGCCCTCCATGATCTTCAGGAGCGCCTGCTGCACCCCCTCGCCCGACACGTCGCGGGTGATCGAGGGATTGTCGGACTTGCGGGTGATCTTGTCGACCTCGTCGATATAGACGATGCCGCGCTGCGCCCGCTCAACGTTGTATTCGCTGGCCTGCAGCAGCTTGAGGATGATGTTCTCCACATCCTCGCCCACATAGCCCGCCTCGGTCAGCGTGGTGGCGTCGGCCATGGTGAAGGGCACGTCGAGGATGCGCGCCAGCGTCTGCGCCAGCAGCGTCTTGCCCGAGCCGGTGGGGCCGATGAGCAGGATATTCGACTTGGCGAGCTCGATATCGTCATTCGCCGCCGCCGCGTGATTGAGCCGCTTGTAATGGTTGTGCACCGCCACCGAGAGCACCCGCTTGGCGTGGCTCTGGCCGATCACGTAATCGTCCAGCACCTCGCAGATCTCCTGCGGCGTCGGTACGCCATCGGTGGATTTCAGCCCCGAGCCCTTGGTTTCCTCGCGGATGATGTCCATGCACAGCTCGACGCATTCGTCGCAGATGAACACCGTCGGCCCCGCGATCAGCTTGCGCACCTCGTGCTGGCTCTTGCCGCAGAACGAGCAATAAAGGGTGTTCTTGCTGTCACCGCTGGAGGAATTGTTCGCCATAATGTCGTTTCCCTGGGGTGCTTCGGCCCCGTTCCTGTATGCCCCGCATGGGCCATTGGCCCCCGCGCCCCAAGCTTAGGGCACGGGTTTTCGCGGCACAACGCCAAATTCCCCGGCTGCGTCCGGGGAGCAACAGCTTACTTGCCGCCGTCTTCCGGCACTTCGCGCGCTTCGAGGATCTCGTCGATCAGGCCCCACTTCTTGGCCTCTTCCGGATCCATGAAATTATCGCGCTCCAGCGCCGCTTCCACGTCCTTGAGCTTGTTGCCGGTATGCTTGACGTAGATCGAGTTCAGCCGGTCCTTGAGCTTCTGGGTTTCCTGGGCGTGGATCATGATATCGGTCGCCTGGCCCTGATAGCCGCCCGAGGGCTGGTGCACCATGATGCGGGAATTGGGCAGCGAGAAGCGCATTCCCTTCTCCCCCGCCGTCAGCAGCAGCGAGCCCATCGAGGCGGCCTGGCCGATCACCAGGGTCGACACTTTCGGCCGGATATATTGCATCGTGTCGTAGATCGAGAGGCCCGAGGTCACCACGCCGCCGGGCGAGTTGATATACATCGCGATCTCTTTCGACGGGTTCTCGGCTTCGAGAAACAGAAGCTGCGCACAGATCAGCGACGACATGCCGTCATGCACCGGGCCGTTGAGGAAGATGATCCGCTCTTTCAGCAGGCGGGAGAAGATATCATAGGCCCGCTCGCCGCGGCTGGTTTGCTCGACCACCATGGGCACGAGGGTGTTCATGTATGTCTCAAGGGGATCGCGCATCATTCCTGCCTTTGTTTTCGATGGGCCGGGTCCTCCGCCCGGGTCTCATGAATCCTAATCACGCGCTCGGGGGGCTGCAAGGCCGAGTAGGCGCTTTGCCGCTCTCCCTGGCACGGGCGCGGTTAACAAGCGGTTGAGGCAGCGGCACAATTGCCGGTTTGCGCGAGCCTGCCCGCGTTACTGCGGCGTAATGCCCCTGAGGCGCTCGGAGCGGCGGCGCAGGAGTTCCACCGTGGCCAGCAGCAGGATCGAGATCGCCACGAGCAGCGTCGCCACCGCGAGGATGGTCGGCGAAATCTGCTCGCGCAGCCCGATAAACATCTGCCAGGGCAGCGTTTTCTGCGAAGCGGAGCCGACGAACAGCACCACCACCACTTCGTCGAAGGAGGTGATGAAGGCAAACAGCCCGCCCGAGATCACGCCGGGCAGGATCAGCGGCATCTGCACCTTGAAGAAGGTGCGCACCGGATCGGCGCCGAGATTGGCCGCCGCGCGGGTCAGCGAACGGTCGAACCCCACCAGCGTGGCGGTCACGGTGATGATGACGAAGGGAATCCCCAGCGCCGCATGGGCCAGCACCACCCCCACATAGGTGCCCTGCAGCCCGACGCGGGAATAGAAGAAATACATCCCCGCCGCCGAGATGATCAGCGGCACGATCATCGGCGAGATCAGGATCGCCATGATCGCCCGGCGGAACGGCACATGCGATTGCGACAGCCCGATCGCCGCCAGCGTGCCGAGCCCGACCGACAGCACCGTGGCCGAGGGCGCGATTGCCAGCGAGTTCCACATCGCCTGCTGCCAGTCGCTGTTGGAGAAGAAATCGCGGTAATGCTTGAGCGAATAGGCCTCCGGATCGAGCGCCAGCATCCCCGGCGTGTAGGTGAAGAAATCCTCGGCGTTGAAGCTGAGCGGAATGATCACCAGGATCGGCGCGATCAGGAAGAAGAAGATCAGCCCGACGATCACGCGGAACGCATAATACCAGACGCGCTGGACGGGGGAGGCATAGGCGGGAAGAGCAGACATATCGCGTTACCCCAGCTTCACGTTGTCGATGCCCACGAGCTTGTCGTAGACCCAGTAGAGGAGAAGGACGAGCGCCAGCAGGATCGTGCCGAGAGCGGCGGCGAGGCCCCAGTTGAGCGAGGTCGAGATGTGGTAGGCGATCCGGTTGGAGATGAATACACCGGTGGTGCCGCCGACCAGTTCCGGCGTGATGTAATAGCCGATGGCGAGGATGAAGACGAGGATCGAGCCGGCGCCGATCCCCGGCACCGATTGCGGGAAATAGACCCGCCAGAACGCCGTCCAGTCATTCGCGCCCAGCGATTTCGCCGCCCGCAGATAGGTGGGCGGGATGGTCTGCATCACCGAGTAGAGCGGCAGGATCATGAACGGCAGCAGGATATGCGTCATGGCGATGATCGTGCCGGTGGCGTTGTTGATCAGCACCAGCCGGTTGTCATCGGCGATGATCCCGATCCAGACCAGCAGATCGTTGATCACCCCCTGCTGCTGCAACAGCACCTTCCACGCCGAGGTGCGCACCAGAAGCGATGTCCAGAACGGCAGGAGCACGAGGATCATCAGGATGTTCGAAACCCGCATCGGCAGGTTGGCGAGCAACCACGCCACCGGGTAGCCGAGCAGGATCGTGGCCAGCGTGATGGTCAGCGACATGATCAGCGTGCGCTGGAACAGCATCAGATAAAGCCGCTGATCCTCGGGCTGCTGCGCCACGCCCTGATCGGTAAGCTGCATGTCGACCGCATTGAGGAAATAGCCGGAAGTGAGGCGCGGCGCATAGGTGCGGATTGTGCGCCAGACGGCGGGATCGCTCCAGCCCTCGTCCACATCCTCCATCGCCGCGACGTAATCCACCGGGGCGACACCGGCGAGCGCCTGCGTCAACTGGCCAAGCTCGGCCTTGAGCGGCCCGTCATACTCGGCCGCGGCCCCTGCCCGCAGGTCTTCGGCAAGGCTCACATGGAGCACTTCCCAGGGGTTTTCTTCCGCCGGATCGTCGCCATCGGCGCGCACGACCCGGGCGAAATCGGCCCAGACATTGCTGAAATCCGGCAGCGCCGAACCGGCGCTTTCGGCGAGCGCAGCCCATGTCGCCGGCTCTTCCCAGATCGGGTCGGTGGCCTCGATCGTGTCGACGATCTCTTCGCCGACATCGTCCATCGACCGGCCCGATTTGCGAAACAGCGACGAAATCCCGGTGGTTTCATAATTCAGCCGCGAGCCAAGCCGGGTATGGGTCTTTTCCTCGGCGGCGATGAACAGATCGCGGTAAAGCCCGGCAAAGGCGGCGGGCGGCGGCAAGTCATCCGCCTCCGGATCCCAGTCGCCCAGAACGGCGACGGTGCGCGGCAGCGTGTCCTCGACGATCTGGTTTTCGACCGAGCGGAACAGCATGTCGGCAATCGGCGCGATGAAGGTGATGAGAATGAAGATCAGCAGCGGCGCGATCAGCATCAGCGCCCGCATTTTCTGCCGTCGCAGGGCGCGGTTCAGCGAATGTTTGAGCGGCCGGCCATCCGCGGCCAGAACCGGGCCGGAAGGGGGGCTTTGCGTCTCCGCCCCGTGCGTTTGGCTCATGTCAGACATCGGCATCCCTGTCGTTGCGCGCCCCGCCCGGCGCCGGCGGGAGAGGCCCGGTGCGGGCCCCTCCGGTGTTGTGCAGCCGTCGCAGGTTTACTGCGCCAGCCAGGCCTGGAATTTCGCGTCGATATCGTCGCGGTAATCGGCCCACCATTCGTAGTTCTGCACGAAGGCGTTGGTGGCGTTGTCCGGATTGGTCGGCATATGCGGACCCATCTCGATGCCAAGCTCGGCATGTGCCCCGACCAGCGGCGCCGACGAGGTACGCGCCGGACCGTAGGAGATGTATTTCGCCTGGTCGGCGAGGCGCTGGGTGTCGGTCGCGAAGTAGAGGAAGTCGAGCACCCGGGCCAGACGGTCTTCCGGCAGCCCCTCGGGGATGATCCAGCCGTCGAGGTCGTAGGACTGGCTGTCCCACATCATGCTGACGGGCTGGTTCTGCTCGACGATCACGCTGAACAGACGGCCGTTATAGGTGGAGCCGAACACGATCTCGCCATCGGCGAGAAGCTGCGGCGTATCGGCGCCGGCGGTCCACCAGATCGTCTGATCCTTGATCGTGTCGAGCTTGGCGAGCGCGCGTTCCTGGCCCTCGTCGGTTTCCAGCACGTCATAGACCTCGTCGCGCGGCACACCGTCGCAGATCAGGGCCCATTCCATGTTGTTGTGCGGGCGGCGCTCAAGGCTGCGCTTGCCCGGGAAGGTTTCGAGATCGAAGACATCGCAGATCTCGCTGGGCTCGTTGCCGTTCCACTCGGCCACGTCGTTGCGGTAGCCGAAGGTGTAGGAATAGGCGATCTGCGGGATGAAGCAGTCGCTGACGATCATGTCGCCGAAATCGTCGCTGGCCGAGGTGCCATCGGGGGCGGGCGCGAGAATTTCGTCATGGTCGACTTCCATCGCCAGGCCCTCGTCGCACAGCCGCATCGCATCCGCGGCGGTCACGTCGACGAGATCCCAGGTGAGGTTGCCGGCTTCGTTCTGGGCGCGCAGCTTGGCCACCGCTTCGGCGGAGCTTTCGTCCCAGGTCACCGACACGTCGGGATTGTTGGCCATATAGGGCTCGACATAAGCCTTGAGCTGGCTGTTCTGATAGGCGCCGCCCCAGGATACGACCGTCATGTCATTGGCCATCTGCGCGTGAGCCGCGCCGCCAAGAACAGTCAGCACCGACGTGGCGAGAAGGGTTGTCTTAAGCTTCATTTCTGAGCTCCCTGTTGTTTGGTCCGGTTTTCTCGATACAGGTCCGCGCCTCCGGCCGGGCCGGCGGACCCGGCCCATCCACACCGGATCGGCGCGGACGGGCCAGCTTCACGCCTCACGCATCCAGCGCTCGGCAATCCTGCGGCAACCAGCCGATCTCGATCTTCTGGCCCGGCTTCAGCCGCACCTGATCGGGGGCGTTGCGTGTCTTGATGATAAACTCGTCATTGCCCGCAACCTTCAGCCGGGTGCGGAAAATATCGCCCATATAGATGAATTCGAGCACCTCGGCGTGCAGCGTATGCGCGCCTTCGGGAATGCGCTCCTTGTTGTACTCCACCCGCTCCGGGCGGATCGAAACCTTGGTCCGCTGGCCAACCTCGTGGACATTGACCGCCTTGGCGTCGATCACCTCGCCATCGTCGAGCCGGACGACGCAGAGATCGCCGGGCTTCATCTCGACGACCTCACCCACCAGCGTGTTGTTCTCACCGATGAACTGGGCGACGAAGCTGTTTTTCGGCTCCTCATAAAGCACATCGGGCGGGTCCAGTTGCTGGATCCGCCCGTCATCGAACACCGCCACCCGGTCCGACATCGTTAGTGCTTCGGTCTGATCGTGCGTCACGTAGACCGTGGTAATGCCAAGCTCATGGGCGAGCCGGGTGATCTCGAATTGCATATGCTCGCGCAATTGCTTGTCGAGCGCGCCGAGCGGCTCGTCCATCAGCACCAGCTCCGGCTCGAACACCAGCGCCCGTGCCAGCGCGATCCGCTGCTGCTGGCCGCCGGAAAGCTGCGCCGGGCGGCGATTGCCGAAATCGCCCATCTGCACCATTTCGAGCGCCCGCTTGATCTTGGTTTCGCGCTCCGACTTGCCCAGCCCCCGCACTTCGAGCGGAAAGGCGAGGTTTTCAGCCACCGTCATATGCGGAAACAGCGCGTAATTCTGAAACACCATGCCGATGCCGCGCTTGTGCGGCGGGATGTTGTTGATCGGCGTGCCGCCGAGCAGAATGTCGCCATGGGTGGCGGTCTCGAAGCCGGCGAGCATCATCAGGCAGGTGGTCTTGCCCGAACCGGACGGCCCGAGCATCGTCAGAAACTCACCCCGTCCGATGGCAAGATTGAGATCCTTCACCACAAGCGTTTCGCCGTCATAGCTTTTTTGCACGCGGTCGAAGACGACGAATCCGTCGTTTGTATCGGTGTTGGTCAAGTGACCCCCTATTTCCCTGTCGGTCTTTGTTTTGATCAAAGCCAACACGAAGGACTTCGGGATTTCAACAGCGAATGCGACGCTTTTTCGCTCATCTGCGCAAGGTTTACCCTAGGTCCGGCCAGTAATTGGGCTGGTTTCCCGGCCTTCGCGCAAGTCGTGCAGCGACCCCGATTCTACACGGATCGGGCCCCTGTTGCGGCCTCAAACCGGCTGGAGCGCCGGCGAATCCCCCCAAAACCGCGCGGTGATTCTCCCCGGCGAGCGGCAGCCACGGGCCAGCGCGGCCCCATGCGAATCCCCTCTCGCGGCGCGCGGCTGCGCGCCCGGTCAGGCCACCTTCTGCAACACCGCCCTCGGCGCCACGCCCAGCGCATGGGCGATATCGCGGGTCAGATGCGGCTTGTTGAGGGTGTAGAAATGCAGGTCTTCCACCCCGCCGTCGATCAGGTCCGAGCACAGCTCCGCCGCCAGCGCCACCGAGAGCAGCTCCTCGCGCCCGTCGCGCTGCGCCTTGGCAAAGGCGTCGTCGATCCAGCCCGGCACATGCGCACCGCAGCCGGCGGCGAATTTCTTCACCCCGTTCCAGTTTTCGATCGGCAGGATGCCGGGAATGATCGGCACGTCGATCCCGGCCTTCTCGGCCTTGTCGCGGAAGCGGAAATAGGTCTCGGCCTCGAAGAAGAACTGGGTGATCGCCGAACTGGCCCCGGCATCGACCTTGCGCTTCAGCCAGTCCACATCGGCATTGCCGTCGCGCGCTTCGGGATGCGGATCGGGGTAGGCCCCGACGCGGATGTTGAACGTGCCGGTCTCGGCCAGCGCCTCGATCAGCTCGATGGAATCGGCAAAGCCCTCGGGATGCGGGCGGAACGCGCCCTGCCCTTTCGGCGGATCGCCCCGCAGCGCCACCAGCTCGGTGATCCCGGCCTCGGCATAGCTCTGCGCGATCTCCAGCGTCTCGGCGCGGCTGGCATCGACGCAGGTCAGATGCGCCGCCACGTTCAGCCCGTAGCGCTTGTGGATCGTGGTCACCGCGTCATGGGTCAGCGCCCGCGTGGTGCCGCCCGCGCCATAGGTGACCGAGACGAAGGTGGGATCGAGCGGCGCGAGATCGCGCACCGTGTCCGACAGGCGGAACGCCCCGGCAATGTCCTTGGGCGGGAAGAATTCGAAAGAAATGCGCGGTGCGGTCATGACGGAGTCTCTGCGTTATGTTTCGGCTCTTGTAGCTTCGCGCCCCCTGTGAGACAAATTCATAAATCTCACGAAGTTTATGAGACGCCCTCATGTATCTCGAATTCCGCCACCTGCGCACCATCCGCGCCATCCACGAAGCCGGGGGCCTCGCCCGCGCCGCCGATATGCTGCACATCACCCAGTCGGCGCTCAGCCATCAGGTGAAGGCGCTGGAGGATCAGGTGGGGATGGAGCTGTTTCACCGCCGCTCGAAGCCGATGAAGCTGTCGCCCGCCGGGCTCAAGCTCCTGCGTCTGGCCGAGCACATCCTGCCGGAAGTGGCGGCGGTGGAGGAGGAATTCCGCGCCATGCAATCGGGCCGGTCGGGCCGGCTGCACATCGCCATCGAATGCCATGCCTGCTTCGAATGGCTCTTCCCGGTGCTCGACGGGCTGCGCACCGCCTGGCCGGATGTCGATGTCGATATCCGGATGCGCCTCGCCTTCGACGCGATCGAGGCGCTCCGGCGCGAGGAGGTGGATTTCGTCATCTCGTCAGACCCGGTCAGCCTGCCCGGCGTGGTGTTCAAGCCGCTGTTCGATTACGAGCCGATGTTCGTCTGCCCCAGGGGCCACCGGCTGGCCGAAAAAGACTTCATCGAGGCGGAGGATTTCGAGGGCGAGGTGCTGCTGCATTACCCGGTGGAGCGCGCCAAGCTCGATGTGTTCACCCAGCTTCTGACCCCGGCGCGGATCGAGCCGCGCGGGATGCGCGGAGTGGAACTGACCGAGGTGATCCTGATGCTGGTCGCCGCCGGGCGCGGCGTCACCGTTCTGCCCGACTGGGTGCTGCGCGATTATCGCGGGCGGCCGGATTACGTGGTGAAGCGCATCACGGCACAGGGGCTGTCGAAGCGGATGTATGCCGCCGTGCGCGAGGAAGACGAGGCCCGGCCCTATATCGCCCACATGATCCGCCTCGCCCGCACCGAACCGGTGAAGCTGCAACGCGGATAGCAGGCAGGCGCGAAAGCCGCGCCAACGCCTTGGCAAAGCGCCCGCCCGCGCGTATAGCGCCCTCGAACGACAGGAGCCGGACATGCAGCAAGGCAGCGCGAACCTCAACATCATGATCAAGGCCGCCCGCAAGGCGGGCCGCAGCCTGGTGAAAGACTTCCGCGAGGTCGAGAACCTTCAGGTCTCGATGAAGGGCGCGGGCGATTTCGTGTCGAAGGCCGACATCGCCGCCGAGACCATCATCAAGGAAGAGCTGATGGGCGCGCGGCCGAATTACGGCTGGCTCGGCGAGGAAGGCGGCGGCGAAGACGGCGCCGACCCGACCCGGCGCTGGATCGTCGACCCGCTCGACGGCACCACCAACTTCCTGCACGGGCTGCCGCACTGGGCGGTGTCCATCGCGCTCGAACATAAGGGCGAAGTCGTCGCCGGTGTGGTCTTCGACCCGGCGAAGGACGAGCTGTTCTGGGCCGAAAAAGGCGCCGGCGCCTGGATGAACGAAAGCCGCCTGCGGGTGTCGGGCCGGGCGCGCATGATCGAGGCGATCTTCGCCACCGGCCTGCCCTTCGGTGGCCGCCACGACCTGCCCGAAACGCTGCAGGATCTCGCCCGCCTGCTGCCCGCCTGCGCCGGCGTGCGCCGCTGGGGCGCCGCCGCGCTCGACCTCGCCTATGTCGCCGCCGGCCGCTACGACGGCTTCTGGGAGCGTGAACTGCACGCCTGGGACATCGCCGCGGGCCTCGTGATCCTGCGCGAAGCGGGCGGGCTGGTGGAGCCGATCCATCCGGGCGGCAATATCCTCGAAGACGGCGAAGTGGTCGCCGCCAATGAGGCGATCTTCGACAAATTCGCCACAATCATTCGCAACGGCTGATCCGTGCCTGCGGGCCGATCCGGCCCGAAATGCCGCAAGATTCCCAAGGTTTGGTCCCCGCAGCGCCATATTCTGCGCGGATTGTGCGCCTCATGGGCAGGGCCAGGAGCACAGGACAGGTGTGACCATGATCGACCCGAAGACGGCATGGACGGCAGTGACGAAGGTTTTCAGGGACGAAGACGGCGCTGCGACGGTCGATTGGGTCGTCCTCACCGCCGCCATCGCCCTGACGGGCGTCGGCGCCGGCTTCTACGTCACCTCCACCATTCCCGACCTCGCCGACAGGATTTCCAGCTAAATGCAGGATTTCGATGTCGGCGGAGATGGCGAGAGCAACGACGGCTGAACCCGTCGCGTCCAGCCCTTGCTCTAGCGCCGCCGCGTCACCCGCGGCACCGGGCTTTTCACCATCCGATACCGCGCCTCGGGATGGTCCGGGTGCCCCTGCGTGCGCCGCCAGAATCCAAGCCCGCCCGCCGCAAGCCATGACGGCAGCACCGCCGCCATGCCGACGAGAAATCCGCCCGCATGCGCCCAATAGGCCACCCCGCTGTCACCGGCGCCATTGGCGACCCCGTTGAACACCTGCAGCCCGAACCACAGCCCGAGCATCACCCAGGCCGGCAGCGGAAAAATCCTGAAGAAGATGATGAAGATCACCAGCACATCCACCCGCGCGCGCGGGAACAGCAGCAGATAGCCGCCCATCACCCCCGCGATGGCGCCCGAGGCGCCCACCATCGGCACCTGCGCATCCGGCGCCGGCGCCACCTGCAGAAGCGCGGCACCCAGGCCCGAGGCAAGGTAGAACACGGCAAACCCGACATGCCCCAGCCGGTCTTCCAGATTGTCGCCGAAGATCCACAGAAACAGCATGTTACCGGCGATATGCATGAAGCCCGCATGGACGAACATCGAGGTGAAAAAGCCCAGATAGCCCTCGCCGTGGGTCACCATCGCCGGCACCAGCCCCCACTGCCAATACAGCCCAAACAGCGTGCGCTCGTCGCCCAGATGCGGCAGGTAGGTGAGGAACACGACGATATTCGCCGCGATCAGCAGGTAGGTGACGACAGGGACACGTTCGGACGGGTTGTGATCGCGGATCGGGAACATGGGCCGAGGTCACACCAGCGCCCGCGGCGCGTCAAGCCTCTCGCGCGCAGTTGACTTGACCGGCGCGGCGCAGGCGGCAAGGCTGAGGCCATGAAACGCGCGCTCCTCCTCCTGTCGCTCGCCAGCCCGGCTCAGGCCGAAGAGGTCTGCCCGCCCGCGCCCGATATCTCCGCCGCCCTCGACGTGCTGATCGCCGATGCCCAGGCGGCGCAAACCTATATGGCCGGGCGCGATGCCTTCCGCGACATGCGCGCGCTCTACAATGCCGCGCCCGATACCTGGTCGGGCGAATTGCTCGACATCGCGCTCGAACGCATCGCCATGGCGGATTACGATGGTGCGATGCTCGGGCTGGACGAGCTTGTCGCCTATTGCCCGCACTGGGCCGAAGGCTGGAACCAGCGCGCCTTCGTCCATTTCCTGCGCGAAGAATACGAGCCGGCCCTGGCCGATCTCGAACAGGCCCTCGCGCTCTCGCCCCGCCACGTCGCCGCGCTGTCGGGCAAGGGGCTCACCCTGATGCGGATGGGCCGCGAGGCCGAGGGCGACGCGGTGCTGCGCGACGCCGTGGCGCTCCACCCCTGGCTGCCCGAACGCGGCCTCCTCGACCCGCCCGCCGGCGCCCCCCGCTGAGCCACCTTTTCCCCGCCGCACCGATCGGCTACCGTCCGCGCGGCCTGCCCGCGTGGTGGAACGGTAGACACAGGGGACTTAAAATCCCCAGCCCTCGGGCGTGCGGGTTCGAATCCCGCCGCGGGTACCAGGCGAAACGGTTGGCAGGGCCGGCGACGTAAACGATATTGATTTGAACCAGATCAATGTCATCGGACCACCAAGCTGCGACAAGGCCGGTGAGGGAAGATATGGCAGCGCGCGTTTTTCATACCGAAGGCATCACCAAGGTCTACCGCACCGGCGAGGTGGAGGTGCATGCTTTGCGGGGCGTGGACACGGAGTTGTTCATGGGGGAGTTCACGGTGCTGCTCGGGGCCTCGGGCTCGGGCAAGTCGACCCTGCTCAACATCCTCGGCGGGCTCGATACCGCCACGGCGGGGCGGGTCTGGTTCCGTGACATGGAGCTGACGGCGATGCGCGAGCGCGAGCTGACCCGCTACCGGCGCGACCATGTGGGCTTCGTCTTCCAGTTCTACAACCTCGTGCCGAGCCTCACCGCGCGCGAGAACGTGGCGCTGGTCACCGAGGTGGCGCGCGATCCGATGCGCCCGGAAGAGGCGCTGGAACGGGTCGGGCTCGATCACCGGATGGATCACTTTCCGGCCGAGATGTCGGGTGGCGAACAGCAGCGCGTGGCCATCGCCCGCGCCATCGCCAAGCGCCCCGAAGTGCTGCTCTGCGACGAGCCGACCGGCGCGCTCGATTCGAATACCGGCGTGCAGGTGCTCGAAGCCCTCAACCGGATCAACCAGGATCTGGGCACCACCACGGTGATCATCACCCACAATGCCGGGATCCGTGCCATGGCGCACCGGGTGATCCATGTGGCCGATGGCAATATCGCCGATGTGACGGTGAACGACACCCGCATCGCCGCCAGCGAGATCGTGTGGTAGGCCGATGCGCGCGCTCGACAAGAAACTCCTGCGAGACATTCGCCGCCTCTGGGCGCAGTCGCTCGCCATCGCCGCGGTGCTCGCCGCCGGCGTGATGGTGATGGTGACGATGAACGGCGCGCTGCGGTCGCTGAGCGAAACGCGCGACACCTATTACGAGCGCGCCCGGTTCGCCGATGTCTGGTCGAGCGCGGCGCGCGCGCCGATGAGCCTCGTGCCCGAGATCGCCGCCATCGAGGGCGTGGCCCGGGTCGAGGCGCGGATCACGGAAAACGCGATCCTCGACCTCGCCGATCTCGACGCGCCGGGCATGGGCCAGATCATCTCGATCCCCGCTTCGGGCGAGCCGGAGATGAACCGGCTGATCCTGCGCGAGGGCCGCTTGCCCGAGCCCGGCCACAAGAACGAGGTGGTCGTGTCCGAGGCGTTCGCGCTGGCGCATGATTTTCACCCCGGCGACGGGTTCTCGATCACGCTCAACGGTCAGAAACGCCCGCTGACGATCACCGGCATCGCGCTTTCTCCCGAGTTCATCTATTCCATCGGCCCCGGCTCGATCATGCCTGACGACATGCGCTTCGGCATTCTGTGGATGCCCGAAGACGTGCTGGCCGCCGCCTTCAACCTCTCTGGCGCATTCAACTCCGTCACCCTCGGCGTGACCCGGGGTACCGATCTCGAACAGGTGAAAGACGAGCTTGAGACGCTGCTCAAGCCCTATGGCGGCACCGGTCCCTATGACCGCGAACAGCAAACCTCCAATGCCTTCCTCGATGGCGAGATCATGGGGCTGGAGCTGATGGTGCAGTTTCTGCCGCCGATCTTCCTGCTGATCACCGCCTTTCTGGTCAACATGGTGCTGAGCCGGCTGATCACCCTCGAACGCGAGCAGATCGGGCTGTTGAAGGCGCTCGGCTACAGCGCCTGGGAAGTGTCGTGGCACTACCTCAAGCTTGCCATGCTGATCGGCGCGGTGGGGATCGCGATCGGCTGGGCCACCGGCTACTGGGCCACCATCGCAATCGCCGAAATCTATGGCGAGTTCTTCCACTTCCCCTATCTCGTCTTCATTCAATACCCCGCCGTCTACGCGCTGTCGGCCGTCACCGGCACCGGTGCGGCGCTGTTCGGCGCGGTATTCGCGGTGCGCCGGGTGGTGCAGCTTTCGCCCGCCGTGGCGATGTCGCCCCCCGCGCCCACGCGGTTCCGCAAAGGGCTGTTCGACCGGCTGATCGGGGTGGTGAAGCCGCGCCAGACGACGATGATGATCCTGCGCGCAATCGGGCGCTGGCCGCTGCGCGCGGCGATGACCACGCTCGGTATCTCGATGAGCGCGGCGATGATCGTGGCCGCGCTGTTCATGCTCGACTCGTTCGACGAATTGCTCGACGTGGCCTTCGTGCAGGTCAACCGACAGGATGCGATCCTCGAATTCGCCCTGCCGCGCCCCGAAACCGTGCTCGACGATGTCGAGAACCTGCCCGGCGTGATGCTGGCCGAAGGCGCCTATTCGGCCCCCGCCCGGCTCTATCACGGGCCGCGCACCCGCACCGTCGCCATCGAAGGGCGGCGCGACGGGGCCGAGCTTGCCCGCGTTTTCGATGGCGTGAGCCGGACGGAAGTGCCGCCCGAAGACGGGATCGTGCTGGAAGCGCGGCTCGCCAACCATCTCGACGCGCGCGTCGGCGACGTGATCGAGGTGGAATTCCTGCAACATGACGAGACCCGCCACCGGGTGATCCTGACCGGCACGGTGCAGACCTTCTTCGGCCTTGGCGCCTATATGGACCAGCAAAAGCTGTCGGCCATGCTCGGGCAGGAGCCTCAGGTTTACATGGCCAATGTGATGATCGACGAGGGTCAGGAAGACGCGCTTTTCAAGGCGGTGAAGGATGCCCCGGCGATCTCGGGGATTACCCTGATGACGACGGTGCGCCAGAGTTTCGATGAAACGATGGCCGAAAGCGCCAATATCTCGGTCATCATCTACTCCTTCGTCGCCTCGCTGATCGCCGTCGGCGTGGTCTACAACTCGGCCCGCATCCAGCTTTCCGAACGCGCGCGCGAGCTGGCGAGCCTGCGCATTCTCGGCTTCACCCGGGGCGAGGTCAGCTACATCCTGCTGGGCGAGCTGTTCCTGCTCACCGCCGCCGCTATCCCGCTCGGGCTCTGGCTTGGCTACATACTGGCCGCCGGCATGGTTGAGAGCTTCGACAGCGACCTCTACTCGATCCCGCTTCTCATCACTCAGGAAACCTATATCCGCGCCGCCGGTGTGGTTGCCGGGGCCTCGATCGCCTCCGCCCTTCTCGTGCGCCGCCGGATCGACCGGATGGACCTCGTCGCGGTCATGAAAACAAGGGAGTAAGCCCCATGCGTCTCACGTTCAGGAATATCGTCATCGGGGCGGTGGTGCTCGCCGGGGTCGGCGCGGCCGGTTACCAGCTCAGCCAGCCCGAGATGGTGCCCGTCGATCTCGCCGCCGTCAGCCGCGGACCGCTGGAAGTGACCGTGAACGCCGATGGCATGACCCGGATCAAGGATGTCTACGAAGTGTCGGCCCCGGTTTCCGGCCAGGTGTTGCGCACGCCGGTCAGGATCGGCGACGCGGTGGTCGCGGGCGAGACGGTGGTGGCCCGGATCGAACCGGGCGAGCCCGCCTTCCTCGACCAGCGCGCCCGCGCCCAGGCCGAGGCCGCCGTGGCCCAGGCCGAAGCCGCCAAGCTGCTGGCCGAAGCCTCCGCCCGCGCCGCCGAAGCCGATCTCGACAATGCCCAGCGCCAGTTCGACCGGATCTACGCGCTGCATGAGCGCGGCGCCGCCTCCGACGCACAGATGGACGCCGCCGAGGTCGCGCTCGACGTGGCCGCGGCGCAATTCGACAGCGCCCAGGCAACCCAGCGGATGCGCGAAAGCGAGCTGTCCGCCGCCAGGGCCGTACTGATCGAGCCCACCGCCCGCGAAAGCGGTGACGGGGCGGCGGCGAATTGCTGCATCGCCCTCACCGCCCCGGTCTCGGGGCAGGTGCTTTCGATCACCAATGAAAGCGCCCGGATGGTAGCCGCCGGCACGCCGCTCGTCACCATCGGACCGCGCGGCGATCTTGAAATCACCGTCGATCTGCTCTCGACAGACGCAGTGCGCATTGCCCCCGGCGCCAAGGCCTACGTCGAACGCTGGGGCGGACCGGACGCCCTTGCCGCGACCGTGACCGAGATCGAGCCCGCCGCCTTCACCAAGATCTCGGCCCTCGGCATCGAGGAACAACGGGTGAAGGTGCTGCTCGATTTCACCACGCCGCCGGAGGACCGCCCAAGCCTTGGCCACAATTTCCGCGTCTATCTGCGCATCGTCGAATGGCGCGGCGATGACGTGCTCACCCTGCCGATCAGCGCCCTCTTTCGTGAAGACGGCGATTGGGCCGTCTTCGTGGTGGATGAGGGCATGGCCCGGCTGCAGCCCGTCGAGATCGGTCAGCGCAACACCGAGATCGCCGAAGTTCTGGGCGGGCTGGATGAAGGCCAGCAGGTGATCACCCACCCCTCCGACAAGGTGGAGGAGGGCGTGCTCGTGGTCGACCGCACCACGCTGGAGTAGCGGGCTTGCACTTTCAGGCCGCTGGCGGGAGACTTTCCGCAGGCTGACAGGGAGGCTCGGGGATGGGCGACGGCAAGATGGCATTCTCACGCGGCGAATATGACCGGCGGCTCGCCCTGGCGCGCGCCGGGATGGCCGCGCGCGGGTTCGACGCGCTGTTCATCGAAGACCCGTCCAACATGGCCTGGCTCACCGGTTATGACGGCTGGTCGTTCTACGTCCATCAGGGCGTGATCCTCACCCATGCGGGCGAGCCCTTGTGGTGGGGCCGTGCCATGGACGCCAATGGCGCCCGCCGCACCGCCTGGATCGGCGAGGGCAGCCTGCGCCCCTATGGCGACGCCTTCGTGCAATCCAGCGAACGCCACCCGATGCAGCACCTCGCGGGTGTGCTGAAGGAGATCGGGCTGGAACATGCGCGGATCGGCGTGGAGATGGAGAATTACTATTTCTCCGCCAAAGCTTACGTGACGCTGCTGGAAGAATTGCCGAACGCGCAGATCCTCGACGCAACGGCGCTGGTCAACTGGCAACGCGCGGTGAAATCCGACGAGGAGCTTGCCTTCATGCGCAAGGCCGCGCGGATTTCGGAAAAGATCGTCGATGGCGTGTTCGAGCGCGCGGAACCCGGGCTGAAGAAGAACGAACTGGTCGCCGATATCTACCGCGACGCGCTGCGCGGCTATCACGACGATTGGGGCGATTATCCCGCCATCGTGCCCATGGTGCCCTCGGGCCCCGACGCCTCAGCCCCGCACCTGACCTGGAACGGCGAGGCGTTGCGCGAGGGCGAGGCGACCTTTTTCGAGATCGCCGGCGTCTATCGCCGCTACCATGTGCCCTTCTGCCGGACGGTCTTTCTCGGCGAGATGCCCGAGGAGATGCGGCTGGCCGCCGATGCGCTGGTGGAGGGGCTGGAAGCCGGGCTGGAGGCCGCCCGGGCCGGCAACCGCGCCTGTGACATTGCCAATGCGCTGGGATCGGTGCTGGAAAAGGCCGGCATAGACCGCGGCGCGCGCTGCGGCTACCCGATCGGGCTCAGCTATCCGCCAGACTGGGGCGAACGCACGATCAGCCTGCGCGCCGAGGATGAGACGGTGCTGGAACCGGGCATGACCTTTCATTTCATGCCCGGCCTGTGGATGGATGGCTGGGGGATCGAGATCACCGAGCCGATCCTGATCCGCGAGAGCGGCAAGGCGGATTGCTTCTGCGACCGACCGCGCGGTGTCTGGGTGAAGGATTAGGGCCCTGTCCGCCGCGCCCGACCGGGCCATGCCGGCGCCCCGGAAAGGGTGAACGACATCTTAATCCACCGTCTCACAGAAGGCGTTCTGGCTTGTTTTCAGACGGTTACGGCAGACCCGGAAAACCAGTTATCCGGATAACTGGTTTTCCGGTTTTCCGGTTTTCTGGCATCCGGGATGTCCGGCGCCCCGACAGCGCCCCTATCGCCCCCGAACCGTCGCGATCTCGTAGCCGCCATAGCCGTTGAACCGCGTCGCGGTCACCGTCGAATAGGCGCCCATCCCGTCGAAGAGGATGTAATCGCCCTCGGCGATCTTGCCCGGCAGCGCAACCGGGTCGGGCAGGCGATCGACCGAGTCGCAGGTCGGGCCGTAGAGCACCCGCGCCACCGGAGCGCCGCCGCGCAGGCCGCCATCCGGGGCCACCACCCGCAGCCGTTCCACCGCCCCCATGAGCGGCGCTTCCGACAATGCGCCGTATATCCCGTCGTTCAAAAACAGCGCACCGCAGCTTCGCATGGCCTTGACCTGCACCGCGAGCGAGAAGGCATCGGCCACCATCGCCCGCCCCGGCTCGCAGACCAGCGCCGGGGCCTCCGCGCCGAACGCCTCGTCGCGCACAAGGTGGATCGTGTCGAAAATCTCTTCCAGCTCCGGCAGATGCCGGCCCCGGTTCGCCGGAAAGCCGCCGCCCACATTGAGCCGGGCCAGCCGCACGCCGGCCTCTCGCGATACTGCGGCGCAGGCTTCGATATAGCGCGCCCAGGCAGACGGATCGGCGCATTGGGTGCCGGGGTGGAAGGTCATCGCCGGGGTGAATCCCGCCGCCTTCACCGCCCGCAGAAGCACCGCCGCTTCCGCCGGGCCTTCGCCGAATTTCTCACCGAAATCATAGGCCGCGCCGGGAATGCCCAGATGCAGCCGTACCGCCACCTCCACCCCCATCGGCACCAGTTCGATCAGCTTGGCCAGTTCCCCCATCCCGTCGACAGAATAGGAGGCCACGCCCGCCTCGACGGCAAAGGCGATCTCGGCGCGCGAGCGCACCGGGTTGTTGTAATGCAGCGCCGCCTTCGGCGCGATCTCGCGGATCAGGGCGATCTCGGCGGGCGAGGCCACGTCGAACCCTGCGATCCCGGCCCCGACGAGGTTTTCCAGCACCGCGCGCTCGGGGTTGGCCTTGACCGCGAAGGTCACCAGCCCGTCAAAGCCGTTGCGAAAGCGCCGCGCGGTGCGCGCCAGCACTTCGGGCGCGAAGTAGAACACCGGGTGCTCCGGGCGCGCGGCCCTGAGGTGATCCTCTTCCGAGGCCCAGACTTGCGGAAAGCGGCTCATGACGATCTCCCTGCCCTTTTTGTCAGGATCCGATCAAATCCCGCCGATTCATAGCGACAGACCGGCGATATTGCCCCATAGTGCCGTCATTTCGACGGACAGGCCGACAGATGGACGAAATCGACGAAAAGCTCCTCGCCTTGTTGGCGGAAAACGCGCGCCTGCCGGTGGCCACGCTGGCGCGCCGCCTCGGCCTCGCCCGCTCGACGGTGCAGGCCCGCATCGACCGGCTGGAAGCGAAAGGCGTGATCGCCGGCTATGCGCTGCGGCTGGGCGACGGCGCGGCGCGCGACACGATCCGGGCCACGGTGCTGCTCACGCTGGAGCCGCGCGCCACCGCGGCGGTGGTATCGCGGCTCAGGTCGATGCGGCAGGTGGAGGCGGCCCATACCGCCTCGGGCCGGTTCGATCTGGTGGTCACCCTGGCCGCCCGCTCCACCGCCGAGCTGGACGACACGCTGGACCGGATCGGCGAGATCGGCGGCGTGCGCGGGTCGGAGAGCCTCATTCACCTTTCGACCAAGATCGACCGGCAGGGCTGAGAGCACGGCATAAGTATCACTTTTCCTGCAATCTCTGGCAGAAATTGAGCCAGTGTTCCGCTAGTTGTTTCATTTATCCAACTTTGCGCCCAGAAACCCGAGTTTCCGGAACAGCCAGAACAAGCCCCCGGCCAACGCCACCAGCAGCGCCACCACGATCCAGAAGGCCCACGGATTCTGCGCCCCCGGCATCCCGCCCACATTGATGCCGAGCAACCCGGTGAGAAAGCCCAGCGGCAGGAAGATCGCCGAGACCACCGACAGGAGCAGCATCTGCCGGTTCATCGCTTCCGAGCGCAGATCCATCACCATGTCATGCACCACCTGCGCCCGGTCGCGGATCGCGTCGAGTTCTTCGGCCAGCCGGGTGACGCGCTCCGTCGCCTCGCGCAGCCGGGCGCGGGCATGGCTGTCGAGCCAGGGCACGTCCTCGATCTCCAGCGACGACAGCGCGTCGCGTTGCGGAAACATGTAGCGGCGCATCAGGATCGCCATACGGCGGATATCGGCCAGTTCGCCGCGCAGACGCGCGCCGAAGCCCTCGGCGTCGCTCGTCTCTTCCAGATCGTCGATCCGTTCGTTCAGCCGCGCCACCACGGGCTCGGCCCGATCGGCGCTGCGCAGCGCGATGCGGGCGACCAGATCGCCGGGGCTGGCCGGGCCCGCCCCCCGGGCAAAGCCCGCGATCACATCGTCCACCGCGTTGAGTTCGCGCCGCTCCACCGTCACCACCAGCCGCGCCGAGATGAACAGCCTGAGCGACACCATGTCTTCCGGTTCGGCGCCGGGATTGAGGTTTACCCCGCGCAGGTTCATCAGCACCGTATCGCCATGCACCGTGGCGCGCGGGCGGGTCTCGGAGGCGGTGAGCGCGGCCAGGGTGATCGTGTCGAACCCGGCGCCCGCCAGCCAGTCCTGCCCGACCGGGCCGGAGGCATTGACATGCACCCAGGCAAAGCCACCCTCGGGCGCGGCCACATCCGCCGCCCGCGCCGCCGCCGCCGCGCTGCGCCCGCCGCTTCCGTCCGGGCCAAAGGCAAATGTCAGAACCTCATCCATCCCGCACCTCCTCGGCGCAGAATAGCCGCCCCGCCCCGGCTGTCATCCGAAACCGTCGCCGCTGCCGGGCCGCAGGGGGCTTTCGCCTTCCCCTTTGCGCCCCCCTCGGGTAAACACCCGGCGACATCCAGACGACGAGAACGGAACGCCCCGCCATGGCCATGGAAAAAACCTTCGACGCCGCCACAGCCGAGCCGCGCATTTCGGCGAAATGGGAAGCGGCCCACGCCTTCCGCGCCGGCGCCAACAAGTCGCGCGACGAGACCTTCACGGTGATGATCCCGCCGCCGAACGTGACCGGCGCGCTGCATGTGGGCCATGCCTTCAACAACACGCTGCAGGATATCCTCGTGCGCTGGCACCGGATGCGCGGCTTCGACACGCTGTGGCAGCCGGGGCAGGACCATGCCGGCATCGCCACCCAGCTTCAGGTCGAAAAGATGTTGACGGCGACGCAGCAGCCCAGCCGCCGCGAGCTTGGCCGCGAGGCGTTTCTCGACAAGGTCTGGGAGTGGAAAGGGCAATATGGCGGCACCATCGTCGAGCAGCTGAAGCGCCTCGGCGCCTCCTGCGACTGGGACCGCAACGCCTTTACCATGGCCGGCGCCCCGGGCGATCCGCGCACCGGCCATGAAAACAGCCCCGATTTCCACGATGCGGTGATCAAGGTCTTTGTCGAGATGTATCGCAAGGGCCTGATCTATCGCGGCAAGCGGCTGGTGAACTGGGACCCGCATTTCGAAACCGCGATCTCCGATCTCGAAGTGGAGAATATCGAGGTCGCCGGCCATATGTGGCACTTCAAATACCCGCTCGCGGGCGGCGAAACCTACACCTATATCGAGAAGGACGAGGACGGGAATGTCGTGCTCAGGGAGGAGCGCGACTACATCTCCATCGCCACCACCCGGCCCGAGACGATGCTGGGCGACGGGGCGGTTGCCGTGCATCCGTCCGATGAGCGCTATGCCCCCATCGTCGGCAAGCTCTGCGAAATTCCGGTGGGGCCGAAAGAGCACCGCCGCCTGATCCCGATCATCACCGACGATTACCCCGATCCCACCTTCGGCTCGGGCGCGGTGAAGATCACCGGCGCGCATGATTTCAACGACTACGCGGTGGCCCAGCGCGGCGGCATTCCGATGTACCGGCTGATGGACACCAAGGGCCATATGCGCGACGACGGGCTGGATTATGCCGCCTGCGCCACGCGGGCGCAGGCCATCGCCGGCGGTGCGGGTTTCACCGGCGAGGAAGTGGATACGCTCAACCTCGTGCCCGACGATCTGCGCGGGCTGGATCGCTTCGAGGCGCGCAAGCGGGTGATCGACCAGATCAGTGCCGAGGGCCTTGCGGTGATGGTCACCGACGAGGAAGGCAACGCGGTGCCTTACGTCGAGTCGAAGCCGATCATGCAGCCCTTCGGCGACCGCTCGAAAGTGGTGATCGAGCCGATGCTCACCGACCAGTGGTTCGTCGATGCCGAAAAGGTCGTCGGCCCCGCCCTCGACGCGGTGCGCGACGGGCGCACGAAGATCATCCCGGAATCGGGCGAGAAGACCTATTACCACTGGCTTGAGAATATCGAGCCCTGGTGCATCAGCCGCCAGCTTTGGTGGGGCCACCAGATTCCGGTCTGGTACGGCCTCGATCTCTCCTACGAAGCCCCGGCCGATACCGATGGCGATGCCGAGATCGACCAGGTCGAGATGATGCGGATGCTGATCGACGGGATCGTGAAGATGGGCGAGGTCTATCATTGCGGCGCCACGCTCGACGAGGTCCGCGAGCGCTTCCTTGACGACAATGCCGACACGCCCGCCCCCATCGCCCATGCCCGCGTGGTCGAGGTCGCCGACAAGAAGGCGGCCCAGGAGATGCTGGCCGAGAGCCTCGCGCAATTCACCATCGAACAGGACCCGACAAAGCTGGTCTACCCGGTCTGGCGCGATCCCGACGTGCTCGATACCTGGTTCTCCTCCGGCCTCTGGCCGATCGGCACGCTGGGCTGGCCGGAACAGACGGAAGAGCTGGAAAAATACTTCCCCACCGATGTGCTGATCACCGGGTTCGACATCCTGTTCTTCTGGGTCGCGCGGATGATGATGATGCAGCTTGCCGTGGTCGACGATATCCCGTTCCACACCGTCTATCTGCACCAGCTCGTGCGCGACGAGCACGGCAAGAAGATGTCGAAGACCACGGGCAACGTGATCGACCCACTTGAAATCATTGACGAATACGGCGCCGACGCGCTGCGCTTCACCAATGCCTCGATGGCGGCCATCGGCGGCGTGCTGAAGCTTTCGGAAGAGCGCATCAAGGGCTACCGCAATTTCGGCACCAAGCTGTGGAACGCGGCCCGCTTTGCCGAGATGAACGAATGCAAGCCGGTGGCGGGCTTCGATCCCGCCTCGGTCAGCGCCACGGTGAACTGCTGGATCGTGGGCGAGACCGCCCGCATCCGCGAAAGCGTGGACGAGGCGCTTGCCGCCTACCGCTTCAACGATGCCGCCAACGGGCTTTATGCCTATGTCTGGGGCAAGGTCTGCGACTGGTATGTGGAGTTCTCCAAGCCGCTGCTGAACAGCGACGAGGCCGCCGTGGTCGAGGAAACCCGCGCCACCATGGCCTGGGTGATCGACCAGTGCCTGATCCTCCTGCACCCGTTCATGCCCTTCATCACCGAAGAGCTCTGGGGCGAGATCGCCGAGCGCGACGGCCTGCTCGTTCATGCCGACTGGCCGGAATACGGCGCCAGCCTGATCGACGCCGCCGCCGACCGCGAGATGAACTGGGTGATCCGGCTGATCGAGGATGTCCGCTCGGCCCGCGCCCAGATGCACGTGCCCGCCGGCCTCAAGATCCCGATGATCCGGCAAACCTCCGACGAGGCCGCGCGCGCGGCGTGGGAGACCAATGCCGCGCTGATCATGCGGATGGCGCGGATCGACAGCCTGAGCGACATGGCCAAGCTGCCCAAAGGCTGCGTCACCATCCCCGCCGAGGGCGCCATCTTCGCCCTGCCGCTCGCCGATATCATCGACGTGGCCGAGGAAAAGGCCCGGCTGGAGAAGACCCTGGCCAAGCTCGACAAGGAGATCGCCGGGCTGAACGGGCGGCTGAAAAACCCGAAATTCGCCGAGAACGCCCCCGAAGAGGTGGTGCAGGAAGCCCGCGACAACCTCGCCGCGCGCGAGGACGAGGCGGGCAAGATCCGCGAGGCGCTCGCCCGGCTGGCCGAACTCGGCTGAACCCGGCAGACCGGCACCGAAACGGCCCGGCCCCGCGCCGGGCCGTTTTGTTTTGCGCGCGCAAATATTTTCTGCCGCGCATTGCTCTGGATCATGAAACCCGCGCCGAAAGCGCCTATATTGGAACGGTCCGAAAGGAGGCGCGCATGTTCAGTGTCGATCTTTCCCGCCTTGCCGAGCGCCGCATGCTGGCGGCACTGGCCGAAGGCAAGCTGCAGAACCTGCAGGGCGAAGGCAAACCCCTGCCCCGGCATTATGAAGACGCTTTCCTGGACCCGGGCGAAGCGGTGGGCTACCGCATCATGGCCGAAGCAGGCTGGGTGCCCGCCGAACTCGACCTGAACAAGCAACTCATCGCCGCGAAGGCCGCCTGGCGTATGGCGCAGAGTCCGGCCGAAAAACGCGCGATGATGGCCCGGATCGCCGATCTCGATATGCGCCACGAAATCGCCCGCGAGGCGCGGCTTTCGTTCATGAGCCGGCACCACCACTAGGAGAGCACGATGCGCGGATGGCACCGCCTCACCGAACAGCAGATCAGGAAGGCCGAGGCCGAAGGCAAGCTGCGCGGCCTCGAAGGCGAAGGCAAGCCGCTGCCCTACCGCCCCGGCGATGCATTTATCGACGCCGGCGACGCGGTCGGCCACCGGATCATGGCCGAAGCGGGCGCGCTGCCGGCAGAGATCACGCTCAAACGGGCGCTGGACGAGGCCCGTCGCGCCTGGGGAGAAGAGACCGATCCGGCGGAAAAGAAGAAGAAAATGGCCGTGATCGCGGATCTGGAGTTGCGCTATGCCATCGCCCGCGAGGCGCGGATGAAATTTCTCGGCCCGTGACCGGGCACCCGTATGATGCATCTGGATGGGTCGTGCGTCCGGCCCTTCCACCTTGCAGGTCTGCGCCCGCATAGCTGCCTACGGCGCGGCCACCCCGGTGCCCCGCGATCCCCCTTGCCCAGCGCGCCGGTTTCAGGCCAACTGCGGCCATGACCAGAGGCCCCCGCTACACCCCGCTCGCCGAAAGCCTGCCCGCCACCGTGCCCTTCGTCGGCCCCGAGGCGATGGAGCGCGCAGGCGGGCGGCCCTTCCGCGCCCGGCTCGGCGCGAATGAAAGCGTTTTCGGCCCGTCGCCCAGAGCGATTGCCGCAATGGCCGAGGCGGCGCGGGACAGCTGGAAATACGCCGACCCGGAAAGCCATGACCTGCGCGCCGCGCTGTCGGCGCATCTGGGCGTGTCTCCCGCCCATATCGCCGTGGGCGGCGGGATCGACGGGCTGCTGGGCGAACTCGTGCGCCTCACCGTCGCGCCCGGCGATGTGGTGGTCACCTCCGCCGGGGCCTATCCCACCTTCAACTACCACGTCGCGGGCTTTGGCGGCGCGCTCCTCACCGTGCCCTATGCGGGCGACCACGAAGACCCCGAGGCGCTCATTGCCAGGGCGACGGAGACCGGGGCGAAGCTTGTCTATATCGCCAATCCCGATAATCCGATGGGCACCTGGCATTCCGCCGACCGCATCCGGGCGATGATCGAGGCGGTGCCGGAGGGCACGCTGATGGTGCTCGACGAAGCCTATATCGAATTCGCCCCCGCGGGCACCGCGCCGCAGATCGACGCGGACGATCCGCGCGTGATCCGGATGCGCACCTTCTCGAAGGCCCATGGCATGGCGGGCGCGCGCGTGGGCTATGCCATCGCCGCGCCGGAACTGGTGCGCGCCTTCGACAAGGTGCGCAACCATTTCGGCATGAGCAGGATCAGTCAGATCGGCGCCGAGGCGGCGCTGGCCGATGGCGATCACCTGACCGAAGTGCAGGCCGCCGTCTCGGTCGCGCGCGGGCGGATCACCGAAATCGCCGCCGCCAACGGCCTCGCCGCGCTGCCCTCGGCGGCCAATTTCGTGGCCGTGGATTGCGGCGCCGACGGCGCCTTCGCCCGCGCGGTTTTGGAAGAATTGCTGGCGCGCGACGTTTTCGTGCGGATGCCCTTCGTTGCGCCACAGGACCGCTGCATCCGCATCTCGGCGGGCACGCCCCAGATGCTCGACCTGCTGGAGCGCGCGCTGCCCGAGGCATTGGCCGCCGCCCGCGCGCGCTGACGGCGCGCAACAGCGCCAATACCCGTCGGGGCGACAAGCCACCGTGTCACCCATTGAGCGCCCGATCCACGTTCACGCTTTGGAAAGATGTGAACAAAATCTGAACACAAATATGCGCTCAACTCATTGAAAGTACAATATAAACACAGAGCGCCAGGATTCTAGAACTCTAGATTCCCAGTGTCGGACTCCCACGCGGCGCAGCCCGTCAGACACGCCTTAAAGCCGCCCCCGGCGCGCCACCCCTAAGCCTCCGCGATCACCTTCGCCGCCGCGTTCAGCGCACCGGGTCCATAGGGAATGCCCAGTGCCTCGAAGCCCGATTCGATCACCCCGAGCGCGCCCATCAGCATATGGGCGTTGATATGCCCCATATGGCCCATGCGGAAGAAGCGGTCGGCCTCCGGGCTGCCCGGCTCGGCCATGCCAAGGCCGATGCCCAGCGTCAGCCCGGCCTTCTCCTCCACCCAGCGCCTGAGCCGCGTGCCATTGTCGCCGTCGAGCCGCAGCGCGGTGACGGCATGGCTGCGCAAAGCGGGATCGGCGATGTTCATCTCGAGCGGCCCGCCCTGCCCCCAGGCCTCGAAGGCCGCCCAGGCGGCGCGGGCCAGTTTCTCGTGCCGCGCCCAGACCGCCTCGATCCCGCCTTCCTCGGCGATCATGTCGAGCGCCTCGCGCAGCGCGAAAAGGTGGTGGGTGGGCGCGGTGCCGCCGAAATACTGGTAGAAGAAATCCGGCTTCGCCCGCGGCGTCCAATCCCAGTAGAAACTCGCCGTTTCCGGCTGTCGCGCCGCCGCCTTGTCGTTGAAGAACACAAAGCCAAGGCCCGGCGGCGTCATCAGCCCCTTCTGGCTCGCCGCGACCATCACGTCGACGCCCCAGGCATCCATCTCGAACGGGTCGACGGCCAGCGAGGCGATGCAGTCGATCATCAGCAGCGCCGGGTGTCCGAGCTTGTCGAGCACCGCGCGCAGGCCCGGCACATCGTTCTTCACGCTGGTCGAGGTGTCGATATGCACCGCGACCACCGCCTTGATCTCATGGCCGGTATCGGCGGCCAGCGCGGTCTCGGCGCGGGCAAGGTCGATGGGCGATTGCTTGCCGAAGTCGATCACCTGCATCCGCGCGCCGAGCCGGGCAAAGACCTCGCTCCAGCCGGTGGCGAAACGCCCGGTGGAGAGCACCAGCACCTTGTCGCCCGGCCGCACCGTGTTGGAGGCCGCCGCCTCCCAGGCGCCGTGTCCGTTGGCAATATAGATCGCCGCATGTCCCTTCGTGCGTGCCACCGCCTTCAGGTCCGGCACCAGCCCCGCCACCATATCGACCAGCGCCCCCTCATAGATGTTGGGCGCGGCGCGGTGCATGGCGTTCAGCACCCGGTCGGGCATTACCGAGGGGCCGGGAATGGCAAGGTAGGGGCGGCCGTGGGACAATGTCATGGGAAACCTCATGAAAGGACGTCCCAAAGCGGTAGGCCCAGCCGCCGGGAAGGTCAATTGCCCCCGGGGGCCGTCAGCCCCGCAAATGCAGCAGCAACGCCTTCGAGGCGATCCCGGTCACAGGCAGGCGGCGCGCGGCCTCATAGGCGCGGATCGCCGCCGTGGTCTTGTCGCCGATCACCCCATCGGCGCCCTGGGTGTCGAACCCGGCACGGGTGAGCCGCTCCTGCACTTCCTTGCGCTCGTCCAGCGTCAGACCCTGGGCATCGGTGCCGAAACTGCCCACCAGCGGCCCGCCGCCCGCCAGCCTGTCTGACAGATGGCCCACCGCCAGCGCATATTTCATCGAATCGTTATAGGCGCGGAAGGCGCGGTAATTGCCGAAGAGCAGAAAGGCCGGACCGCCCGCGCCGCCCGGCAGGATCAGCGTGGCCGGGCCATGATCGGGCACGGCGCCGCCGCGCGCCAGCGTCACCCCCCGCGCCCGCCACTCCGCCACCGGGCGCGTGACCAGATCGTCGCGCCCCGAGGGCAGCCGCACCTCGACGCCCCAGAGCCGCCCTTTCTGCCAACCCGATTGCGCCAGGTAATGCGCCGCCGAGGCCAGCGCGTCACTCGGGTCGTCAGCCCAGATGTCGCGCCGCCCGTCGCCGGTGAAATCCACCGCATGGGCCAGATAGGTGGTGGGGATGAATTGCGTATGCCCCATCGCCCCGGCCCAGCTTCCGGTCATCCGCGCCGGGGTGATGTCGCCGGCCTGCAGGATCTTCAGCGCCGCCACCAGCTGGCCCTCGAAGAACGCCGCCCGCCGGCTCCTATAGCCCAGCGTCGACAGCGCCGAGATCACCGGGGTGGAGCCACGCCGCGCACCGTAGGAGCTTTCCATCCCCCAGATCGCCGCCACCACTTCCTTCTGCACGCCATAGCGCGCCTCGATCCGGCCGAGCGCCGCGCCATGCGCCCGCAGCTTCTCCGCCCCGATCCTGAGCCGCGCATCGGAGGCGGCGATGGCGATGTAATCTTCCAGCGTGCGCCGGGTCTGAAACTGGGTCTGATCCTTCTCGATCACATCCGGCAGATAGCCCGCCGCGCGGAAGGCGGCATCGAGCGTGGCCTGCGAAATCCCCTTCGACGAGGCGCGGGCGCGAAACCCGCGCAGCCAGGCGTCATAGCCGCCATCGGCCCGCGCCACCGGGGCCGGCTCGTCCGAGGCGAGCACCGGCGCCGCCACGCTCCCGACCGGCCCGGCCCCGCCGCAACCCATCAACGACAGCCCGACCAGCCCAAGGCTCACCTCTCTGCGTGACACGCTCATCACCGTCTCCTTTTGCCCCCGAGCCTAGCGCGCGGGCCGGGATCGGGCAAAGGCTTCCCGGGGGGATGAGCAAAAAGCGGCGCGACGAAAAACGCGCGCGATGTTGCCACCGCGCGCGTTCTCTCCTCCCATGGCCGCAAGCCTACTTCCCGCTTCGCCGATGATCGGGATGCAGGCTCGCGCCGAGAATATGATCGGCCCCGTGGATCACCTGGCTAGCATGACCGATGATCAGCGGGTCGGGCGCCCGGACAAGCTCTGTATTCTTGTCGGGGTATTCCAGCGTGTTGAGAAAATGCCGGATCGTCTCCAGCCGCGCACGCTTCTTGTCGTTCGACTTGACGATGGTCCAGGGCGCGTCGGCGGTGTCGGTGTAGAAGAACATCGCTTCCTTCGCCTCGGTATAATCGTCCCACTTGTCGAGGCTCGCCTTGTCCACCGGGCTCAGCTTCCACTGTTTCAGGGGATCGTGCTCGCGGCTGTTGAAGCGGCTCAACTGTTCGTCGCGGGTGACCGAGAACCAGTATTTGTAAAGCTGGATGCCCGACCGCACCAGCATCCGCTCAAGGTCGGGCGTCTGGCGCATGAATTCGAGATATTCGTTCGGGGTGCAGAACCCCATCACCCGCTCCACACCGGCACGATTGTACCAGGAGCGGTCATAGAGCACCATCTCGCCCGCGGTCGGCAGATGTTCGATATAGCGCTGGAAGAACCACTGACCACGCTCGCGCTCGCTGGGCTTGTTCAGCGCCACCACACGGGCTTCGCGCGGGTTCAGATGCTCCATGAAGCGCTTGATCGTGCCGCCCTTGCCGGCGGCGTC
This sequence comes from Sinisalibacter aestuarii, assembly GCF_027923545.1. Taxonomy (GTDB): domain Bacteria; phylum Pseudomonadota; class Alphaproteobacteria; order Rhodobacterales; family Rhodobacteraceae; genus Sinisalibacter; species Sinisalibacter aestuarii. Next base: position 90,186 of record NZ_BROH01000002.1, read on the forward strand.
GCGGCCTTCGAACAGGAGCACGAATTTCTGCCCCGTTTCACCAACCCATTTCTGAACCTTCAGCAGCTCGGCCTGAAGCTGCGCCTTCTCGCGTTCGTAGTCGCGCCGGCCGATTTTCTCGGAATACGGATATTCGCCGTTCTCGAAGGTCTGGCGGATCAGATCGGCGGTCACCTGCGGGAACGCCCCCTCGCTCTTCTTCGCCGTCTCCGGCTTCACGCTCACTTTCGCAACCGGCGCCGCGCTCTCGGGCGCGGCCGATATGTCACCGGGAGCGGCCTTGGCTCCCGTGGCGGCGGTTGCAGATTTGGTCGAGGCTGTCGCCATGAGTCACTCCCTTCGTTCACTACGCAACGATCCTACAACATCTCCGCCCCGCCGCGCCTTGATCCGGGTCAATCCGGAGCGATATGCGCGGCTGTTTCCGGGCCGGAAAAAGAACGCCCGCATTCTGCCCGTTTGTCGCCCGCACGCCCCTGAAAACCGCCACCTTTCCCCGCTCTCGTCACGATCTTGCCCGGATTGGGCACCAGGTTCGGCCCCATCAAGGTACGGAGAAAGAAGATGCCTGTGTTCGACACCATCACCGCTGACAGCGTCATCGTCGCGCTCATTGCCACCCTCGCCCTGCGCGAAGCGATGATCGCCTTCCTGCCCAGTTCCGTCGTCGGCCCCGAGGGCTGGCTCCTGCGCATCGATGGCCGCGACTGATCCCCAGACACGAAAAACCGCCCCGGCCGGATAGCCGGAGCGGTCCGCCGCCGCCGATGGGCCGCCGTCAGAGCGGGCGATCCACCCGCGCGGTCACATGCACGGTGCCGCGGCAGGCTTCCGGCCAGACGAGCTGAACGTATTTGTTCTGCGCCCCCTGGTTCACCCTGCTGCTTGGCATCGCCGAAACCACGCCCCCCGACCCGTTCAGAACAGCCCCCTCGGCCACCACCGCCGAAACCGTGCGCGCATTGCCCTCGAAGGGCAGATACGCGCTCACGTCCAGCGTCCATGTCGTCTGGTTGGTGTTTTGCTGGAATTCGAGCGTGACCGGCGAGCTTGCCGGGCTGTTCACCCCCTGGAAGGTGTTGCGCTCGAAGGTGAGGTTGCGGCAGGCCCAGGGGTTGAGCCCGGCAAAGCTGCTGTCCACCCCTTCCACCCGGTGGATATTGCCCTTGATGGATTTGAACACGTTCTGATTCACCTGCATCTGCGAGATGAAATGGCCGTCGCCATAGGGCTTGATGACGATGAAGCGGAACGAACTCAGCACATCGCCGGTGAGGAAGATGTTGCCCGTCACCGTCAACCCGCTGAACGAGAATTCCGAGCCGAAATCGGGCGCTTCGTCATGCTCGTTCGTCCATTCGAGGTAGCAATTGTCGATATAATTGGCGCTGAACACGCTGCCCACCGGCTCGTAGCTGAAGACAAAGCCCGGCACCCGCGCGCCGCCCGGCATGTTGTCGCCCTGAAAGATGTGGTTGCCGATCACCAGATGGTTGCTGCCATGCATGATCCCGGCCAGCCCGAAGCGCTGAAAGCGGTTGTCGCGGATCTTGCCGTCATTGGCGTTGACGTTGAACGCCACCGAGGTCCGGTCCACCGCCGGCAGGCCCTGATCGGGCGAGTTGAACTGGCAGCGGTCGATATGCAGATCCTGGCAGGCCCGCCCGGCCGAGGTGATGCCCCGGTCCTTCGGCTTGTTGAAATAGCAATCGTTGAACTGGAAATTCGAGCCATCGCGCGCCAGCAGCACGCCGCTGCCGATGCCGCGCATCTGGAATTCGACGTTCTGCACCGTAAAGCGCTGCATCCGGGCGAAGCCGTGAAAATCCAGCGCGTATTTGAACCGGGTGAAGCTGTAGCCCTGCGTCGTCGCCGGGCTATAGAGCGGCTGCGACAGCGTGAGCTTCGCCCCGCTCACATCCACCTCCTTCACATAGACCTCGCGCCCCACGCCATGGCCCGTCACCAGCGATCCCGGACGGATCTGCGCGGCATTGCCGAGCCCGGTCAGCTCATAGGCATTGTTGGGGTTGTAGGTGCCGGTGGAACTCGCCACCTCCGCATCCCAGGCGGTGCTGTCGAGCGCATAGAACTGGCCGTTGCGGATCGTGCGCGGGATCTCGAACACATCCACATCGGCCACCGCCGCCTGCATGTCGATCGGCCCGTCAAGCTCGATGCGCCGCCCCTTGAGGTCGAAGGCGTCGTGGTCGGCGTAGTTCATCAGCGCCTGAAAGCCCTTCCTGAAGGCCAGCACCTCATCGCCGAACGCGTCGATATAGGTCGGCAGATCGAAATTGCGGATCAGGATCAGCCGCGTGGCATCGTCCATTACCAACGTGCCGTCGAAGCGCATCTTCGATTGCAGGGTCAGCGAGCTGCCGATGCGGAAGGTGCCATCCGGCACCACCACCGTGCGCCCGTCGGCGGCGGCATCGGCGGCGACAAAGGCGGCACGGTCATCGCTCACCCCGTCGCCCAGCGCGCCGTAGTCGCGCACATCCACCATATCCATCATCTCGCGCAGGAAGGCGGCGGTGACATCCTCGATGACGATATCGTCGATCCGCACGATCCCGCCCGACCCGCCGGTCAGGTCGAGCCCGAAATGGCCATAGGCCGCGCCCATGCCCCAGACCATGTCCACGCCCGGCCGGTTGCCGGTACCGACGATGGCGCTCACCTCGACGATCTTGCCGTAGGTCTCCAGCGCCACTGACGGGCCCACCTGCGTCAGCGCCGCCAGATGGCTCCCGCCCGCATCCGCCGCAAAGGCCGCGATCCGCAGATCGGGGAACACGCCGCTCACCGCCTTCACCCGCGCGCGGATACGCAGATAGACGCCGGGGCGCAGCGGCGTTTGCGCCTTCCAGCGCAGCTTCTGGGTCGATTGCGTCTTCAGCAGTTCCAGGCATCCGCCGAAATCCTGATCGGCGGGCACGATCGCGGCATTCGCGGCCCCCTCATAGCTGGCCGAGCCCGGCGTGCCATCTTCGCTGGACCACACATCCAGCCCGTCCGTAAACGGCGGCGGCATCAGGTCCAGCCCTTCGGTAATCGCGATGTTCATCCAAATCCCTTTCAGATCACAGCTCTGTCAGCCTGGGTCCGGACGGCGCGATGCCCGGTCCTCACCGGCTGCGGGAGATGGGGTAGCAAACGGATGTTAACCGGGGCTGAGACCAGCGCGCGCCGCCCCGCGCGCATGTCAGCCCGTCAGCACCCAGCCAAAGGCGCGGCGCAGCTCCTCGGTGCCATTGCGGGTATACCAGCGGCCATGCGCGAGGATCACCCGCTCCGGCCCCCAGCCGATCATGCGCGCCACATCCGCGCGCAGCGCGCCCCGGTCGCGAAAGGTGGCCTTCATGTCGCGCGGCATCCGCCCGTTCGGGTCCTGGTTGCCGGCAAGCCGCGTGAGCAGCCGGAACCAGAGGCTCAGCTTCGCCGGCTCGAAATTCTCGATCAGATCGGTCAGGATCAGCGTGCGGCTCGCCCGATGGAAGAACACCGCCTCACGGTGGACAGACGAGCCGCGCACGATCATCTGGTCGATCTCGCCGGCCCAGTCCGGCGGCGGCTCCTGCCCCAGCGCATGGCCGAACCGCACGGCAACGCCCCGGCTCGCCGCCCGCTCCGCCACGCCCGGCGCGGCCCAGCTTTCGGCTTGCGGAAAGCGCGCCTGCCAGTCGGCTACGTAGGCGTAGTGGATCCAGTTCGGCGCAACCAGATGGCGCACCGGCCCCAGCGCCGCCACCGCATCGGCAAGCCCGTCATCCAGCCATGTGGGCGAATGCACCCAAAGCCCGCCATCTTCCAGCCGGATCACCGTCGCGCGGGTCGAGAACGGCATCCCGAAGAAGCGGATCGCCGGGCCGTCGATCACCCATACATCCCTGGCTACAGGTTTGGGAATATTGAGGGGTTCGTATCCGGTGGCCATGGCATCCGCTCCCGCTGGGCTGCGGCGCCAGAGAACCATCTCACGGGCGCGGCCGCAACCGGCCGCCGCCGCGCGCTTACACGTCGTCGCCACCCCATTCCGGCGCGATCAGCTCATGCACCACATCGGCGGGGCAGATCGCCTGCAAAACCGCCGGCGCGCTACCAAGCACCCGCGTCCCGTCGCCGAGCCAGGCGGCCAGATGCGCATTCATCCCGGCGCGCACGACGCCATCGTCCTGCGCATCCATCGGAAAGGCCCAGGCGATCAGAATTGCGAGAACGAGTATGATCTGTTTCATGTCGGTTCCCCCTGTGGCCACCATGATAGCCGCCACAGAAGGTAACGACACATCACGTATTGGCGACGAGTTCGCCAGCCAGCGCTTTGTCGATGAGTTTCACCGTATCCTCAACGCCATAGAGTGCGATGAACGAGCCAAAGCGCGGCCCCTGATCGGCGCCGAGCAGCACCTGGTAGAGCGCCTTGAACCAGTCGCGCATCGGCTCGAACCGCTCGCGCCCGCAGGCGAAAACCTCGCCCTGCAGCGCCTCGGCATCGTTGCCGCCTTGCCAGCCCGCAAGCCGGTCGCGCAGATCGGCGAGCGCCTCGCGCTCCAACCCGCTCGCCTCCCGGTATTGCTTCGTCGGGGCCACGAAATCTTCGTAGTATTTCACCGCGAAACCCGCCGCCGCATCGAGGTCGGGATGCGTCTGCGGGCTCGCCTCTGGGGCGTAATTGCGGATGAAGCCCCAGAGCACGTCCTTGTCATGGGCCGAGGCCACCGAGGCGAGGTTCAGGAGCATCGAGTAATTCACCACCATCCGGCTTTCCGGCACGTCGCCGTTGTGGATGTGGTGCACCGGGTTGGCCAGCTTCTGCGCCAGATCCTGCCCCGGATAGGCCTGCAATTGCTGGTGATACTCGTCCATCGCCCGCGGGATCACGTCGAAGAACAGCCGCTTCGCCGTCTTCGGCTTGAGATACATGAAGTAGCTCAGGCTCTCGGTCGAGGCATAGGTAAGCCATTCGTCGATCGAAATGCCATTGCCCGAGCTTTTCGAGATCTTCTGGCCCTTGTCGTCAAGGAACAGCTCATAGGTGAAATGCTCCGGCGCCGGCTCGCCCAGCACCCGGCAGATGCCGTCGTAGATCGGCGTATTGGTCGAATGGTCCTTGCCATACATCTCGAAATCGACGCCGAGCGCGGCCCAGCGCGCGCCGAAATCGGGCTTCCATTGCAGCTTCACATTGCCGCCGGTCACCGGCAGCGTCCACTCCCGGCCATCGTCATCGTCGAAGGTGATGGTGCCATCCTTGGCGTTCACCTCTTTCATCGGCACATAGAGCACCCGCCCCGTTTCCGGGTGGATCGGCAGGAAGATCGAATAGGTCTGCTGGCGCTCCTCGCGCAGCGACTTCAGCATGATCTTCATGATGTCGTCGTATTTCTCGGCGGCCTTCAGCAGCGTCTCGTCGAACTGGCCCGACTTGTAGAACTCGGTGGCCGAATAGAACTCGTATTCGAACCCGAACGTGTCGAGGAAGCGGCGCAGCATCGCGTTATTGTGGTGGCCGAAGCTCTCGTATTCGCCGAACGGATCGGGCACCGTGGTCAGCGGCTCCTGCAGATGCTGCTTGAGCATCTCCTGGTTGGGCACGTTGCCCGGCACCTTGCGCATCCCGTCGAGATCGTCGGAAAAGCAGATCAGGCGGGTCGGAATGTCGCTGATCGTCTCGAAGGCGCGGCGGATCATCGTCGTGCGCAGCACTTCGCCAAAGGTGCCGATATGCGGCAGGCCCGAGGGGCCGTAGCCCGTTTCGAACAGCACATAGCCCTTTTTCGGCGGGGCCTTTTCGTAACGTTTGAGAATCCGGCGCGCCTCTTCGAAGGGCCAGGCTTTCGAATTCATTGCAAGGTCACGCATTTCGGACATGTCTGTTCTCTCTCAGGGGCCCCATGCCCCGCAAATGCCGCTTCCTATTGAAGCCCGGTGCGTTGGTCAATATTCTGCGCTGCAACACAGAAATTCCGCAAGGAGGCCCCCGGTGCCCGACCTTCCCCACGCTCTCTCTCCCGAAGACGCGCTCGTCGCCGTCATGATCACAGTGTCCGCCTCCGACGAGAATATCGAAACGGCCGAACTTCTGCGCATCGAGGCCAGCGTCAACAACCTGCCGATTTTCGGCGCCTATGACATGGACCGCGCCCGCCTCGTCACCAAGGTGGTGTTCGACCTGCTCACCGAAGAAGACGGGCTCGACGCGCTTTTCGGCCTCGTGCGCGAGAACCTGCCCGATTACCTGTGGGAGACGGCCTATGCGCTGGCCTGCGACGTGGCCGCCGCCGATGGCACGCTGCACGGGCCGGAGCTGCGCATCCTCGAAGAGATGCGCCACGAGCTGAATATCGACCGGCTGCACGCCGCCGCCATCGAGCGCGGCGCCCGTGCCCGCCACATGATCCTGCGCAGCGAATAACCCGCCGCGCGCCTTTCCACCGATATCCGGCGCACCCCGCCGCAAGGACAAATCATGCTTGAACGCTTCGACATCACCAAACGCTGGCCGGCGAAAGACCCCTCCGTCATCCAGCTCTATTCCCTGCCCACGCCCAACGGCATCAAGGTCTCGGCCATGCTGGAAGAGACCGGCCTCGCCTACGAGCCGCATCTTGTGAGTTTCGGCGAGAACGACCAGTTCACGCCCGAATTCCTCTCGCTCAACCCCAACAACAAAATCCCCGCCATCATCGACCCGAACGGGCCGGGCGGCGCGCCGCTGCCGCTGTTCGAATCCGGCGCGATCCTGATCTATCTTGCGGAAAAGACAGGCAAGTTCCTGCCCGAAGATCCCGCCCAACGCTACCAGACCATCCAGTGGCTGATGTGGCAGATGGGCGGCGCCGGGCCGATGTTCGGCCAGTTCGGTCATTTCCATGCCTATGCCGGCAAGGATATCGAGGATAAATACGCCTGGCGCCGCTACAAGGAAGAAACCCAGCGCCTGCTCGATGTGCTCGAAGAGCGCCTTGAAGGCCGCGCGTATATCATGGGCGACGCCTACACCATCGCCGATATCGCGATCTGGCCCTGGGTGCGCGCCCTGAAAACCTCCTACGACGCGCAAGACGAACTGGAACTGGCCGATCTCGCCAATGTCGAGCGCTGGTTTGAAACCTGCTCGACCCGGCCCGCCAGCGTGAAGGCCATCAACATCCCGGCCAGGCCCTGACAAGGACGGGGCCGGGCACCCGGCCCGGCCCCGCAGGTCTGTTCCCGCTCCCCGAACGGGCGGTCCGGCCCAGCTATTGCTGGACCGACTCGAGGTATTCAACAAGCGACAGCAGCCGCCCGCGCACGATCAATTCGGCGCCGTAAATTCCCGCATCGTCGAGCGCGGATTTTTCATACCGATCACCCCAGACCGGCATCGGGCCACCATGGCCGCGCACACCTGTCCGTCCGTCGATCACCATGAGCGTGTCGAGGAACGGAAATTCTCCGTCATTGGCAGCGGCAAGGCCGGTCAGCCCCGGCACCTCAATATTGAGAAGCGCGGCGAACGGGCCGTTCCCCATCGCGGTTTCGCCGTGGCAAACCGCGCAGGCCGTCATGTATTCGGTCCTGCCCGGATCGTCCTGGGCGCTCGCCCCAAGCGTCATGGCGGCGAGCAATGCGGCACTCAGTGCAAGCAGTTTTCTCGTTTTCATCTCGCCCTCCTGTGTCAGAGCGCGCACGCGCAACCGCGCGTGCCACGCGCGTTGCATGAACTGTTGCAATCACCCTATTGCCGGACCGGCTCGAAATCCCCGGCCATCGCTCCAAAGGTGGTGGCCGCGAGGATGATTGCCGCCCATGTCGTGAGCCGTCTCATCATCTCCGCCTCCCTCCTTTCAGTGAGTATTTAATCACAAAACCCCTCGCCCCGCCTTGATGCGACGCAATCGCCCGCCTTTCGGCCAGTTTTGGCCGATTGCGTATCCGGAACGGGAAAGCCGGCCGCTCAGACGCCGTAAAGCCCGGCCCAGCGGTTGATGAGCCGGTGCTGCAACAGCCGCGAGCGGCGTGACCAGGCGCGCGCACCATCGGGGCGCTCCATGTCCTCCGGTGCGATCCGCGCCCGCCGCGCGGTGTCGCCGGTAAAGATGGCAAAGGCCAGCAGCGCGCCATCGGCGCCGGTCACGTAGCCTGCCAGGGTCGAGACGAAATTGAGCGTGCCGGTCTTGGCCTGGATCGAATACCGCGCATCGCTCAGCGTCTTGCCCTCTTCGTCCTGCGGCACGACCTCCTTCAGATGGCCATGCAGCACCCCGCCCGGCCCGGCCTTGATCAGCATCCGCACCATGTCGGCGGCCGAGATCCGCGATCCGCCCCCCAGCCCGGAATGGTCGACAAACCGCGCCCCGGCGGCGCCGAACCCGTCCTGCATCCAGTCGTTCATCGCCTGCGCCGAAGCGTCGAGCCGCGTCACCGGCACGCCCCGCGTCGCGCTGGCGGTCAGGCCGATGACCTCGGCGGTCAGATTGGTCGAGTATTTCAGCATCTCGCGCACGATGGCCGACAGCGGCGCGCTTTCATGCTGCACCAGCACCGTGCCCGAAGGCATGGCCGCGATCGCCTCGATCTTCGGCAACCGGATGCCCTGCGCGGCGGCCAGCACCTGCATCACCTCGCCGGCATAGAGATCGGGCCGCCGCACCGGCAGCCAGCGCGAACCCGCATTGCCCAGCGCGGTACTCGCCACGGTCCATTCGTCCACCCCGCCCTGCGCCTCGCGATAGGTGTAGGTGGGCAAATCGCGGCTCACCACCGACATCTTCGCCATCGAGACCGCCGGGCGCAGCGTGTCCGAGCGCGCATCCATCGCCACGGCCCAGCCGTTCGTGGCGCGTTTCCACTCGAAATGCACCCGGTTGAAATTGAGGTTCACGCCGCTGACGGCCGGGTTGTAGCCCACATGATCGGGCTGCTCCGGGTCGATCTCGCGCATATAGGGCAGCATTCCGGCAAACACCCTGAAGCCGCCCGTCACCCCGCTTACCCCCGCCGCCTTCAGCCGCGCCACCATCGCCGACAGTGCATCGGTGTCGAGCAGCGGATCGCCCGTGCCGACAAGGATCAGATCGCCCTGCACCTTGCCCGCCTGCACCGGCCCCGTGGCGACAAGCTGGGTGCGGAAGCGAAAATCCGGACCCAGCGTCGACAGCCCGTAAAGCGCCGTCACCGCCTTGGTCACCGAAGCGGGCGGCAGCCCCAGATCGGCGCCGTGGCTTTCGAGCACCACGCCGGTGCGGGCATCGGCGACGGCAAAGCTCACCTCGCCGCCAAGCCGCGCCTCGGCAATGAGATCCTCGGCAGACGGCGCCGCCAGCGCGGCGAGCCGGGGCGCGGCGCCACCCAGCGCTTCGGGCCGCTGACCGGGGCGCGGCGAAACGGTTGGCGCTTCGGCAAAGGCCACACCGGCGACAGCCGAAACGGCGCCGCCCAGGAACGCACGTCTCGAAAACCCCCTAAGCATGAAGCAGAGTTAAGCAAGCGCCACGAGTCGCCTCAAGACCGCAAATGGCAACAATTGGTGATTGCCGCCGTCCTGTGGCGCATCGCCACCGGCCCGCGCCGCTCACCAGCACCCCGCCGCCCGGATCGCGCTCGACGAGGCGTCCACCATCGGCACGTTGACGAGGCACCAGGCCGGCGGCTCGGACCGCGCCAGCAGGCGCGAGCGCGCATCCGGCAGGCGGGCGAAACGAAAGGCCCGCGCGGCGGGCGACATGCGCGCCGCCACCCGGTCGCCGGGCCGCGCCAGCACCCCGATGGGCAGCGCCCCCATGATCTCTTCCCAGCGTTCCCAGCGGTGGAACCCCGCCAGGTTGTCGGCCCCCATCAGCCAGGTGAAATGCACCCCCGGATAGAGGGTGAAGAGCGCGCCCAGCGTTTCGGCGGTGTAGCGCGTGCCAAGCTGCGCCTCGATATCGGTGACCACGACGCGCGGATGGCGCATCACCTGCCGCGCCCGCGCCAGCCGTGCCTCCAGCGGTGCGGGTCCGTGCTCTTTCAACGGGTTGCCGGGGCTGACCAGCCACCAGACCGCATCCAGCCCGAAGCGCTTCAGCGCCTCGCGGGTGATATGGGCATGGCCGTTATGGGCCGGATCGAAGGATCCGCCCAGAAGGCCGATTGCCTGGCCAGGACGCGCATGGGGCATTGCATGTCTCATTGCGCCGGTAGACCGAAGCGCGCGGGCGCTGTCAATCGCCTGCGCTTGACATCCGGCATTTACCTGACAAAAGTCAGATATCATGCTGCCCGATCCCATCGCCCGCATCCGCCGCTTCAACCGTGCCGTCACCCGCGAGACCGGCGCGCTCGACGGCTCGTTTCTCGGTCGCGGCCGCCCCCTCGGCGCGGCCCGCGTGCTGAACGCCATCGGTCAGGGGATCGACGATCTCGCGCGCCTGCGCGGCTATCTCGGCCTCGACAGCGGGCTGGCCAGCCGTCTGCTGCGCGGGCTGGAAGCCGAAGGGCTGATCGAGACCCGCCCCCGCCCCGAAGATGCCCGCCGCCGCTCGCTGCATCTCACCGATGCGGGAAGGCGCGAATTCGACGCCTATGAGCGGCTGTCCAACGAGAGCGCCGCCACGATCCTCGCCGCCCATCCCCGCCCCGAGGCGCTGCTTGCGGCGATGGACCTCGTCGCCTCCGCGCTGGGGCGCAACGGGATCGAGATCGCCGCCGCCGACCCGCAAAGCGACGAGGCCCGCTACTGCCTTGGCGAATATTATGCCGAGCTCAACCGCCGCTTCGATACCGGCTTCGACCCCGCCCGCTCCCGCGATCCCGAGGCCGCCGACATGTCGCCGCCGCGCGGCATCTTCCTCACCGCCCGCTCCGATGGTCTGCCGATCGGTTGCGCCGGGCTCAAGGGCCATGACGGACGCTGGGCCGAGGTCAAGCGCGTCTGGGTCGCCCCCGCCGCGCGCGGTCTCGGTCTCGCGCGCCGGATGATGGACCGGATCGAAGCCGAGGCCCGCACCCTCGCCATCCCGCTCCTGCGGCTCGACACCAACTCCGCCCTGCCCGAAGCCGTCGCGCTCTATACCCGGCTCGGCTGGCGCGAGATCCCCCGCTTCAACGACGATCCCTACCCCGACACCTTCTTTGAGAAGCGGCTATAGGCCAGAGGCACAAGCCGAAACCGCCAGCCGCGCGGCGCAACCACGGGGAGCGCAGAGCCGCAGCCGCGCGCTCCGGCATGGGGTGCGCCGTTTACGGTGCCGCCACACCCTCGCTCATTCCGTCTCCGACGACCGCGCCCAGAGGTTGATCGCCTCTTCATCGGCGTATTTGTCGATCTCGGACAGCTCCGCCTCGGTGAAGTCGAGCTTCGCCACCGCGCCCGCGCAATCCACCACCTGCTCCGGCTTCGACGCCCCGATCAGCGCCGACGTAATACCGCCGCCGCGCAGCACCCAGGCGATGGCCATCTGCGCCAGCGTCTGCCCGCGGGCCGCCGCGATCTCGTTCAGCGCGCGGATATGTTCGATTGCCCGCTCGCTCAGCATATGCGGGTCGAGCGATTTGCCCTGCGCCGCCCGGCTGCCCGCGGGAATGCCGCCGAGATATTTCTTCGTCAGCATCCCCTGCGCCAGCGGCGTGAAGGCGATGGAACCGACGCCCAGCTCAGCCAGCGTCTCCTTCAGCCCGTCGCGTTCGACCCAGCGGTTGAACATGTTGTAGCTCGGCTGATGGATGAGCAGCGGCGTGCCCATCTCGCGCAGGATCGCCACCGCCTCGCGGCTGCGCTGCGCATTGTAGGACGAAATCCCGATATAGAGCGCCTTGCCTTGCCGGACGATCTGGTCGAGCGCGCCCATCGTCTCTTCCAGCGGCGTATCGGGGTCGAAGCGGTGGGAATAGAAGATATCGACATAGTCGAGCCCCATCCGCTTCAGGCTCTGGTCGAGCGACGAGATCAGGTATTTGCGGCTGCCCCATTCGCCATAGGGCCCCGGCCACATATCGTAGCCCGCCTTTGACGAGATGATCAGCTCGTCGCGGTAGCCCTGGAAATCCTGTTTCAGGATCTGGCCAAACGCCTCCTCGGCGCTGCCATAGGGCGGCCCGTAATTGTTGGCGAGGTCGAAATGGGTGATACCGAGATCGAAAGCCGTGCGCGCAATCGCCCGCTTGGTCTGATGCGGCGTATCCTCCCCGAAATTGTGCCAAAGCCCGAGGCTCACCGCCGGCAGCTTCAGCCCCGAATTGCCGCAGCGGTTATAGACCATCTTCTCATAGCGGTCCTCGGCGGGGGTGTAACGGGCGGGGAAATCTTTGGCGGAGCGAATATGGGTCATCTGAGCCTCCTTGTTCGCGGGCCGGAGTAGACGCCCCACGCCAGGGAGTGTCAACGCGAACATCCCACGCCCCAAGTGAGGTTGGGGGCGCAGGCCATCGTTGCGCAGCAAGGAATCTGGGCCTCCCATTTACGACTTCAAATGAGCTTTAGTGGGAAACGTAAATGTCGATCACTTCCCATGCATTCTTGTCCACCGTGTATTGGACCACCGACGTGTTCCACTCCTGACCATTGGGGCCAAACCGGTGGACAAGGCGTATCAGATACTCTTGCCCACCCTGACACTCAAAATAGTGCACATCGTCATATTCTTCCGGTGCAACCGCCCGCTTGAAAACGCGACGATATCCCGAACTTGTCGCAATAGGGCTGACAAGTTCCCACAGCCGAATTTGGGTGTTTTCGTCGGTGAATTCCAAACATATGGTTTCTTCAGCGGTCGCGCACGCCCCGATCCCACTCAGAGTGGCCAGCAGCCACAACAGATGAATTCTTTTCATCCGTCTTCCCCTCGCCTCGCCCTTTCGCTACACCACAGCTCAATCCCTAAGTTTCGAGGAATCCGCGCCATGGCTGCTTACCAATATGTCTACCACATGGACGGGGTCTCCAAGACCTATCCCGGCGGCAAGAAGGTGTTTGAGAACATCCGGCTCAGCTTCCTGCCCGGCGTGAAGATCGGCGTGGTCGGGGTGAACGGCGCCGGCAAGTCGACGCTGCTCAAGGTGATGGCCGGGTGGGACAAGGATTTCACCGGCGAGGCCTGGGCCGCCGAGGGCGCGAAGGTGGGCTATCTGCCGCAGGAGCCGGAGCTGGATAACAGCCTCACTGTACGCGAAAACGTCATGCTCGGCGTGAAGGCGAAGAAGGATATCCTCGACCGCTACAACGAGCTGGCCATGAACTATTCCGACGAGACGGCGGAAGAGATGGCCGAGTTGCAGGACATTATCGACGCCCAGAACCTCTGGGATCTCGACGCGCAGGTCGACGTGTCGATGGAAGCGCTGCGCTGCCCGCCGGACGATGCGATGCCGGAGAACCTTTCGGGCGGCGAGAAGCGCCGGGTCGCGCTCTGCGCGCTGCTCCTGGAAAACCCCGACATGCTGCTGCTCGACGAACCGACCAACCACCTCGACGCCGAGACCATCGCCTGGCTGCAACAGCACCTGATCGACTACAAGGGCACGATCCTGATCGTCACCCATGACCGTTATTTCCTCGACGATATCACCGGCTGGATTCTCGAACTCGACCGTGGCCGGGGCATTCCCTACGAGGGCAATTACTCGGCCTGGCTCGAGCAGAAGGCCAAGCGGCTCGCCCAGGAAGCGCGCGAAGACAAATCGCGCCAGAAGACGCTGGAGCGCGAGCTGGAATGGATCCGCCAGGGCGCGAAGGCCCGGCAATCGAAGCAGAAGGCCCGGATCGACCGCTATAACGAACTCGCCGACCAGTCGGAGCGCGAGAAGATCACCCGCGCCCAGATCGTCATCCCGCGCGGGCCGCGGCTCGGCGGCAAGGTGATCGAGGTGGAGGGGCTGAAAAAGCACATGGGCGACAAGCTGCTGGTGGAAGACCTCAGCTTCGCCCTGCCCCCCGGCGGCATCGTCGGCGTGATCGGCCCGAACGGCGCCGGCAAGACCACGCTGTTCCGGATGCTCACCGGGCAGGAACAGCCCGACGCGGGGACCATCGAATATGGCGATACGGTCAAACTCGCCTTCGTCGACCAGTCGCGCGACGATCTCGACGCGAACAAGACGGTCTGGGAAGAGATTTCCGGCGGCGGCGAGGTGATCGACCTCGGCGACGCACAGGTCAATTCCCGCGCCTATTGCTCGTCGTTCAACTTCAAGGGCGGCGACCAGCAGAAAAAGGTCGGGCTGCTCTCGGGCGGCGAACGCAACCGGGTGCATATGGCGAAGCTGCTGAAGTCCGGCGGCAACGTCCTCCTGCTCGACGAACCGACCAACGACCTCGACGTCGAAACCCTGCGCGCGCTGGAAGACGCGCTGGTCGATTTCGCCGGCTGCGCCGTGGTGATCAGCCACGACCGCTTCTTCCTCGACCGGATCTGCACGCATATCCTGGCCTTCGAAGGCGAAGCCCATGTGGAATGGTTCGAAGGCAACTTCGAGGATTACGAGGAAGACAAGAAGCGGCGGCTGGGGCCGGATGCGCTGGAGCCGAAGCGGTTGAAGTATAAGAAGTTCACCCGCTGAGGCGGGTGGACGCTTGGGGTTCCGGCTTGGGTTCGATGCGCGCGCGGCACCCGGTTGGGTGGAGCGTAGGGTGCGCATTCATGCGCACCGCGTGTCCGGTTTGTGGGACGTGCTTGGGGCCGGGGATGGTGGTGCGCATGAATGCGCACCCTACGGCCACCGGCCTTCCCGCTTCTCCCGCGGCAAAGGCCGCGCAAAAACCCAACCCTTCACTATTTCCGCAATATCAATGCCTTGGAAGCCTGTGCGAATTCGTCCAGCCTAATTCGTCACCACCCCGACAAAGTCCAGGCTCATCGTCTGCACCCCGGCGGCGATGCTCAGGCCGGTCTGCATCTGCACGCTCACCGGTTGCAGCCGGAACGCCTCGTCACCCTCGCCGAAGAGCAGATTCGCGCCGACGCCGGTGCCCAGGGTGGCCTCGGCGCCCACGCCCCGGTACTCGCCGGCCAGCGCGCCGGGCAGGTAATCGCCGGTGAACCCGGTTTCGGGGCCGAGCACCAGCCAGGCCAGCGCGCTCTTGTCGGTCATGCCGATATCAATGCCGACCTTGCGGATCGTGCCCTGATAGGCCTCCTTCACATTGCCGTCCACGCTGACATAGGTGCACTCGAAGACCTTCTTGGAGGTGACGATCGCGCCCCATCCGCCTTCGCCGAGGCAGGTCAGGGTGCCCGCCTTCACGCCGTTTTGCGCCTCAGCCGCCCCGGCGGCGAGGCTCAGGGCCAGCAGCGCGGCCAGGCCGGCGGCGCGGCGGGTGCGCGGGCGATCGGGGTCGAGATTAGCTGTGGTCATGGAAAAATCCTTTCCTCGCAGTGCCTGTCCGGTTCAGCGCCGGTTTGTCCCCCAGAGGTGTAGATGGCCGCGGTTGAAATCAATCGGCCGCCGCCGCGCTTCGCGGGTTCTTGCCGATGACGCGGCGGAAAGCCGGCGGTGGCGCTCACTGGTGCCCCGCCCGGCATCGCAGGCCCACACGGTCATGGCGGGTCTCGCGCCTATGCAGACAGGGCCGACGGCGCTATCCTCCTCTGCCAAGCCGGCATCTGTCGCCGGACGGGACCACCAGACGAAAGGAAACGCCATGCACCGCCGGACGCTCCTCGCCAGCATCGCCGCCACGCCACTTCTGGCCGCCTGCGGATTGCCGGATACCGGGGCGGGGACGCGGCTGGTCGTGCTGCGCCACACCGAGCGCACCGGGGAAAACCTGAACGCCGACGGCATCGCCCGCGCCGCGGCCCTCCCCGGCGCTCTGGCCGACATCTCCGTCGACGCGATTTTCGCCCCCGACCGCCAGCGCAATATCGACACCGCCACGCCCCTCGCCCGCGCCCGTGGCCTGACGGTGCAGGTGATCCCCGCCACCGATATCGCCAGAACCATGGTCACCGGCCGCGCCGGGCAAACGCTGGTCTGGGTCGGCAACAAGGACAACCTCGAAGCGCTGTGGGCCGAGATCCACGCGTTCGGCGCGCCGCCGATCCAGTATGGCGAGCTGTTCATCGTTTCGATGAACGGCCTGCGCGCCGGACGGGTCGAACAGCGCCGGTTCGGCGCCTGAGCGGGCGGGCGAAACCCCGGCCTCCGCTCGCGATCCCGGCGCCCTTGCGCCATGGACGGTTTACCGCCGATCGCCCGGCGCCGCGCTGGACAGGCATCGCCATGCACCTTACCCTGAACGAAACACACACGAGCAGGCAGCCCCATGTTTCGACGCGACTTTCTGGCCCTCACCGGGGCAACCGCCCTCCTGTCCGCCTGCGCCGCCCGACCGCCGGAGCTTCACGGCCGGCTCATCGTGCTGCGCCATGCCGACCGGACCTTTTCGATGCTGAACGAAAACGGCGTCGCCCGCGCCGCCGAACTGCCCGCCGCGGTCGCAGATCTGAAGATCGACGCGATCTATTGCACACCGCGCCCGCGCAATATCGACACCGCGACGCCGCTGGCCGAGGCCCGCAACCTCTCGGTCACCACGATGGAGGCAAGCGGCGCCGGCACCCGGATACTGACGGCCCATCCCGGGCAAACGGTGGTCTGGGTCGGCAATCAGGAAAACCTTGGCTTTCTCTATGCCGAGCTTGGCATTCCGGAGAAACCGCCTGTCCAGTTCGGCGAGTTGCACGTGGTCACCCTGCCCCGGGGCGGCGGCCGGCCGATTGTCGAAGAGCGCCGCTACGGCCTTGCCTGACAGGCCCTGACGGAAAAGGACGGCCCTCAGGACCGTCCTTTCCGGATTCCCCTTCGCCTCGGGCAAACCACCTTGCGATGGCCGGTGCATCGGGAAGAGTTCTTTGCGCGAGTCGCGCGCCCTTCTCGCCCTCTGGCATAGGTAATGGTATCGCAAACAGCCGCCCGCGCAAAGCAAAACCGCGCGGCGGGGGATTTGCGCGCCAAGTCAACTGTCTAGATCGCGGCGCGCGCGACAGGCGGCGATTCACGCTCCCTCAATCATCGGCATTGAGCCGGTCCGAGGTCTCACGCAGCTCGGTGAGCAGGTCGAGCAGCGCCTCCATCCGGTCGGTGCCGAAGGCAGCTTCGAGGCGGGCGTAGATCTCGGCGGAGCGCTCCGCCATCTCGGCGTATTTTTCCCGCCCCGCCGCTGTCAGCCGCACCCGGCGGCGGCGCGCATCGCCATCCTCGACCCGGGCGATGAAGCCCCGCTCGGTGAGCGCCTTCATGATCCGGCTGAGCGAGGGCGGCATCAGCACGCAGATTTCGCTCAATTCGCCCGCCGTGCGCGGCTCGCCCTCGGCCAGCGCACGGATCACCCGCCATTGCTGAACGGTGAGGCCGATCCTGTCGAGGTCGGCCCGGAACGGCGCCAGCGTCGACTCGCGGGCGCGCAGAAGCGCGATGGGCAAGGCGCGATCATAGCCTCTCACCGGCGCCACCCGCGCGGCCCGGCGCCAGCGGAATCGCGTAAAACCCGCTCAAAATCAAAGCTGTGCTGCCGCATATCTCCTCCGGTTTGCCGAAACATTATCGCCGCGCCCCGCCTCTGTCACCCGCCCCCGCATGATCGCGATTGCATTTGCTCAGGCCCGGTCCTACCATTTGATCAAATTCCCCGATCTGCGACGGAGCACGAGATGGACGGCGTCACCGAGAACGATATTTCCCACGTCATCGAGGCCGACAAGGCCCATGTCTGGCACCACCTGGTTCAGCATAAACCCTTCGAGGCCGGCGATCCCCGGATCATCGTCGAGGGCAAGGGCATGCGGGTCTGGGATGCGACCGGCAAGGAATATATCGACGCGGTGTCCGGCGCGGTCTGGACGGTGAATGTGGGCTATGGCCGCACCAGCATTGCCGATGCGATCCGCGACCAGATCGTCAAGCTGAACTATTTCGCCGGTGCCGCCGGCACCGTGCCCGGCGCGATTTTCGCCGAGAAGCTCATCGCGAAGATGCCGGGCATGAGCCGGGTCTATTACGCCAATTCGGGCAGCGAGGCGAACGAGAAGGCCTTCAAGATGGTCCGCCAGATCGCCCACAAGCGCTATGGCGGCAAGAAGCACAAGATCCTTTACCGCGAGCGCGATTATCACGGCGGCACCATCGGCACGATGAGCGCGGGCGGCCAGACCGAGCGGGTGATGCAATACGGCCCGCTCGCCCCCGGCTTCGTCGCCGTGCCGCACGCGATGGAATACCGCGCGCAATGGGATCTTTCCGGCGAGGCTTACGGCGAGCGCGCGGCGGAGGCGATCGAAGAGGTGATCCTGCGCGAAGGCCCCGACACGGTGGGCGCGCTCTGCCTTGAGCCGATCACCGCAGGCGGCGGCGTGATCGTGCCGCCGGTGGGATACTGGCAGCGCGTGCAGGAGATCTGCGACCGCTACGATATCCTTTTGCATATCGACGAGGTGGTCTGCGGCATGGGCCGCACCGGCACCTGGTTCGGCTACGAACATTACGGGCTGCGCCCTGATTTCGTGACGCTCGCCAAGGGCGTGGCCTCGGGCTATGCCGCCATTGGCGTGACGGTGACGACCGAGAAGGTCTTTGACATGTTCAAGGACGATGCCACCGACCCGCTCAACCATTTCCGCGACATTTCCACCTTCGGCGGTTGCACGGCAGGCCCGGCGGCGGCGATCGAGAACATGCGGATCATCGAGGACGAGGGGCTGCTCGACAACACCACCGCCATGGGCGCGCGGATGCTGGCCAATCTCGAAGGGCTGATGGACAAGCACCGCGTGGTGGGCGATGCGCGCGGCAAGGGGCTGTTTCTCGGGCTGGAACTGGTGGCCGACCGGACGACGAAGGAGCCGGTGCCGGAGAAGGACATTGCCGCCGTGGTGGCCGACTGCGCGGCCCAAGGCGTGATCATCGGGGCCTCGAACCGCTCGGTGCCGGGGCTGAACAACGTGCTGATGTTCGCACCAGCCCTGATCGCGACCCCGGACGATATCGACCAGATCACCGACAGCGTGGACCGGGCACTGAGCAAGGTCTTCGGCTGACGAAGGCCCCTTTGGCGGACGCGGGCCGCGCCCCGGAGCCATCCGGGACGCGGCCTTTGCTTGTCGGGTCGGCGGCGGGCGGGTGAAGACCGGCGGGCGGCGGCGGCGGGTAAAAGCCCGGGCGGCGGGGCAGACTCCGGAAATCCGGATAAGTGGAGTCCCGGCGCCGCGCAAACTCCAAGACACCGCTTTGATATAAAACAATTTTCTCACATACACCCGTGCAACTTTCCGGTTAACGAAGTGTTGACGCCGCCGGTTTTGCCGCGCCCCCAGCCCGC
Organism: Sinisalibacter aestuarii; assembly: GCF_027923545.1. Lineage (GTDB taxonomy): Bacteria > Pseudomonadota > Alphaproteobacteria > Rhodobacterales > Rhodobacteraceae > Sinisalibacter > Sinisalibacter aestuarii. Next base: position 109,465 of record NZ_BROH01000002.1, read on the forward strand.
TGTCACGGCAGGGTGAACGCCGCCATCTTGAAATCTCGCCCCAAATGTTCCATATTTGTTCTCCCCGCAGAGGAGACCCGCCATGTATGATCACAGCCCCCTGCCGCCGACGCAGAAGCAGCTCGACTATGCCCGTGCCATCGCCCGGCGGCTCGATATGGCCATTCCGCGCGACAATCTCGAAACCCGCCAGTCGCTCTCGCGCTGGATCGACGCGCACAGGGCCGGCACCGGCAGCGCGCCGGGCGCCACGTCGCGCCAGGTCGCCTATGCCGAGAAGATCGCCCGTATCAAGCGGCGCGCCATTCCCGAGGAATGCTTCAGGGATTCCGGCCTGATGTCGCGCTGGATCGACGCGAACCGTTAGCGGTTGAGCCAGCCGCGTTTATGCACCAGGGCCATTTCGCCCACGGTGAACAGGATGCGCACCAGATGATGCAGGGTCACGATCGCCGGGTTCGCCGCGAGCGACAGGGCGATCAGGCTCATCTCGACCACCCCGCCGGGGGCGAAGCTTACCACCAGCATATCCGTGGGCAGGCCGGTGGCGATATGCACGCCCGCCGCGAGCAGCACGCCCAGCCCCATCATCGCGCTGACCGAGACAACCGAAAGCCCCATGCCGCGCAGGAACATCGTCCGCGTCATGCCGGTGAAGCGGATGCCCAGCCCGGTGCCCAGCACCACCTGCGCCACCGCCACCAGCCAGCCGGGCGCGGCGACATCCACAAGCCCGGTCATTGCCAGAGCACCGGCCACCAGCAGCGGGCCCATGAGCTGCGCCGCCGGCAGCTTCAGCCGGCTGCCAACCCAGAGCCCGGCCAGGGCGATCACCGTAACGAGCGGGATGTCATGCCAGTCCGTCGCGCCGGGGCTGAAGCTCATGCCGCCCGCCGAGCCCACCGGGTGCCCCTCCCAGAGCGACATGCCCACCGGCACCAATGTGACCACCACGATGATCCGCAGGAACTGCATCAGCGTGAGGATGCGCACATCCGCCCCTGCATCTTCGCCGAACAGGATGGATTCGAACAGCCCGCCAGGGCTGCCGGAATAATAGGCCGTGGCGCGGTCATAGCCGCCAAGACGGCGGAAAATCAGGTAGTTGGTCGCATGGGCACCAAGCACGAAAACCGCCACCGCCGGCACCGAGACCAGCATCAGCGGCAAGAGCGAGAGCACATCCGGCGTCAGCCGCGCGCCGATCATCGTGCCGATCACGCCGACAAAGATCATGCGGACCTTCATCGGAAACTCGTAGCCGGCCGGGAAGCGGCGCTGCCCCACCGCGACGGCCAGCGCCGAGGCGGTCAGGCTGCCCAGCATATAGGGCAGCGGCATCCCGAGCCAGGCCATCACCGTGCCGCCGAGCCCGCCCAGGGCGAGCAGCACGATCGTGAAGGCGATATGGGCGAGAGGCGGGAGGGTCATGCTCGTTGGGTATACCGCGGCACACCGGGGCACAAGGGCGTGATATGTTACACGATTCCGCCGAATTGCCTGCATCCGTAACATATTCCTTGCGCCGAATCGCCGCAGCAATTACCCCTGACCATGCGGTCGGCTTTGCGAAGCCGTCAGGATCAGGGAGGACGGGCCAGATATGGCAGACGCATATATCTGCGATGCGCAACGCACACCTATTGGCCGCTATGGCGGCGCGCTCTCGCCGGTGCGCGCCGATGATCTTGCCGCGCTGCCCATCGCGGCACTGATTGCCCGCAATCCGCAGGTGGACTGGTCGGCGATCGACGATGTGATCTTCGGCGATGCCAATCAGGCCGGCGAAGACAACCGCAACGTCGCCCGCATGGCCGCCCTGCTCTCGGGCCTGCCGGTCGAGGTGCCGGGCACGACGATGAACCGGCTCTGCGCCTCGGGGATGGATGCGGTGGGCACCGCCGCGCGCGGGATCAAAGCGGGCGATTACGATCTGGTCATCGCCGGCGGGGTCGAAAGCATGAGCCGGGCGCCCTTCGTGATGCCCAAGGCCGACGCCGCCTTTTCGCGCGCCAACGCGGTCTATGACACCACCATCGGCTGGCGCTTCGTCAACCCGAAGATGGATGCCGCCCACGGCACCCATTCGATGCCCGAAACCGCCGACAACGTCGCCGAGGATTACAAGATCAGCCGCGCGGATCAGGACGCGTTCGCCGCCCGCTCGCAGGCCCGCTGGGCCGCCGCCCATGCCGCCGGGCGGTTCGATGACGAGATCTGCCCGGTCACCATCCCGCAGCGCAAGGGCGAGCCGCTCGTGGTCGATACCGACGAGCACCCGCGCCCCGGCACCACGGCGGAGACGCTGGCCAGATTGCGCGGGGTGAACGGCGCCGACAAGACCGTCACTGCCGGCAATGCCTCCGGGGTCAACGACGGGGCGGCGGCGCTGCTCATCGCCTCCGGCGCGGCGGTGGAGAAATACCGGCTGACGCCGCTTGCGCGCATTGTCACCATGCAGTCGGCGGGCGTGCCGCCCCGCGTGATGGGCATCGGCCCCGTTCCCGCCAGCCGCAAGGCGCTGGCTAAGGCCGGGCTGACCATCGGCGATATCGACGTGATCGAGCTGAACGAAGCCTTCGCCAGCCAGTCGCTCGCCACCCTGCGCGAGCTGGGCCTGCCCGACGACGCGGCCCATGTGAACCCCAATGGCGGCGCCATCGCCATGGGCCATCCGCTCGGCATGTCCGGCGCACGGCTGGTGATGACCGCCGCTTACGAACTTCAGAAAACCGGCAGCCGCTACGCGCTCTGCACCATGTGCGTGGGCGTGGGGCAAGGCGTCGCCACCATTCTCGAAAGGGTCTGACCATGTATGCACAGATGGTGAAATCGACCGGCCAGGGCGTGAAACCGCGTGAGGACATGAGCCCCGAAGAGCGCCATTTCCAGGACCGGGTGGATGCAAACGAGAAGATCGAGCCGAAAGACTGGATGCCCGACGGCTACCGCAAGACGCTGATCCGCCAGATCGCCCAGCACGCCCATTCCGAGGTGGTCGGCCAATTGCCCGAGGGCAACTGGATCACCCGCGCGCCAACGCTGGAACGCAAGGCGATCCTGCTGGCGAAGGTGCAGGACGAGGCGGGCCACGGGCTCTATCTCTACTGCGCCGCCGAGACGCTGGGCATCAGCCGCGACGAGCTGACCGAAAAGCTGCTTGATGGCTCGATGAAATATAGTTCAATATTCAACTATCCCACATTGACCTGGGCCGATATCGGCGCGGTGGGCTGGCTGGTGGACGGCGCCGCGATCATGAATCAGGTGCCGCTGCAGCGCACCTCCTACGGCCCCTACAGCCGCGCGATGATCCGCATCTGCAAGGAAGAGAGCTTTCACCAGCGCCAGGGCTTCGACATCATGATGAAGATGGCGCAGGGCACCGAAGCCCAGCGCCGCATGGCGCAGGATGCGCTCAACCGCTTCTGGTATCCCTCGCTGATGATGTTCGGCCCGTCCGACAAGGACAGCGTGCATTCGGCGCAGTCGATGGCGTGGAAGATCAAGATCAACACCAATGACGAGTTGCGCCAGAAATTCGTCGATCAGACCGTGCCGCAGGCCCATTACCTCGGCCTCACCGTGCCCGATGACGATCTGCGCTTCAACGACGAGACCGGGCACTGGGATTTTTCCGAGCCCGACTGGTCGGAATTCTATGAGGTGCTCAAGGGCAACGGCCCCTGCAACGAAGAGCGCATGGCCGCGCGGCGCAAGGCCTGGGACGATGGCGCCTGGGTGCGCGAAGGGCTGATGGCCCATGCCGGGAAACGCAGCCACCGCACCGCGGCCGAATAGGGAAAGAGCGAAATGTCGAAAGAATGGCCCCTGTGGGAAATCTTCATCCGTGGCCAGCACGGGATGAGCCACCGTCATGTCGGCAGCCTGCACGCGCCCGATGCCGAAATGGCGATCAGGAATGCGCGTGATGTCTATACCCGCCGCAACGAGGGGGTGAGCATCTGGGTGGTCAAGGCCGCCGATATCGCCGCCTCGTCGCCCTCCGACAAGGGCCCGCTTTACGAGCCGTCGGAAAGCAAGGTCTACCGCCACCCCACCTTCTTCGACATCCCCGACGATGTGGGGGCGATGTGATGGATCAGGCGCTGTTCGAATTCTGCCTGCGGATGGGGGATAACACCCTCGTTCTCGGCCACCGCGTTTCCGAATGGTGCGGCCATGCGCCGGTGCTGGAGGAAGACATCGCGCTGGCCAATACCGCGCTCGACCTGATCGGCCAGACCCAGCTCTGGCTCGGCCTTGCCGGCGAGGTCGAGGGTGCGGGCCGCGACGCCGATGCGCTCGCCTTCCGCCGCGATGCCTGGGATTTCCGTTCCGTCCTGCTGGTGGAGCAGCCCAACGGCGATTTCGGCCAGACGATCCTGCGGCAATACCTGTTCGATCAATATCAGGCGCTGATGCTGGCCGAACTGGTGGCGAGCAGCGATGCGCGGGTTTCGGCCATCGCCCAGAAGGCGGCAAAGGAGGTCGCCTATCATCTCGACCGCTCGCGCGACACGGTCGTCGGCCTTGGCGACGGCACCGACGAAAGCCACACGCGGATGCAGGCGGCGCTCGACCGGCTCTATCCCTTCGTCGGCGAGCTTTTCGGCGAGGACGATCTGGATCGTGAGGTGGCGGCGCGCGGCATCGCCCCCCTGCCCGCCTCTTTGCGCGCGGCTTACGATGCGGCACTGGCCGCGACGATGGACGAGGCCACCCTCGCCCTGCCCGACAGCCGCTGGAGCCAGTCCGGCGGACGCGACGGCACGCGCCATTCGGAGCATCTGGGCCATCTGCTGACCGAGATGCAATGGCTCCAGCGCGCCTATCCGGACGCGAGATGGTAGCGCAGCCCTCAACCGACGAGATCTGGGCCGTGCTCGCCCGGGTGCCCGATCCGGAGATCCCGGCGATCAGCCTCACCGATCTCGGGATCATCCGCGATATCGCCTGGGAGGGTGAGACGCTGGCCGTTACGGTCACCCCCACCTATTCCGGCTGCCCGGCCACCTCGCTGATCAATTTCGAGATCGAAACCGCGCTGCGCGAAGCGGGGATCGAGCGGATCGACCTGCGCCGCCAGCTTGCCCCGCCCTGGACGACCGACTGGCTCTCGCAGGAAGGCCGCGCCAAGCTGGAAGCCTATGGCATCGCCCCGCCGACAGCGGCTAGGGGGCCGGAGAAATGCCCGCGCTGCGGCAGCACCCATGTGGAACGGATCAGCCAGTTCGGCTCGACGCCCTGCAAAGCGCAATGGCGCTGCAAGGAGTGCCGCGAGCCCTTCGACTACTTCAAGTGCATCTGAGGGAAACCCATGCAATTCCATGAACTTACCGTCACAGACGTACAGAACACCAGCCGTGACGCCACCGTCGTCACCCTCGCGCCGAAGCCCGGCGAGGAAGCCGCCTTCCGGTTCATGCCGGGCCAGCACCTGACCTTCCGGCGCGATTTCGACGGCGAGGAGTTGCGCCGCTCCTACTCGCTCTGCGTGTCGCCCGGCGACGGCATGCTGAAGGTCGGGATCAAGCGCGTCGACGGCGGGGCGTTTTCCAACTGGGTGAACGACACGCTCAGGCCCGGCGACGTGATCGAGGCGATGCCGCCCTCGGGCGTCTTCCACCTGCCCGAAGCCCGCAGCGCGCGCAATTACCTCGGCTTCGCGGGCGGTTCCGGCATCACGCCGGTGCTCTCGATCCTCAAGACCGTGCTCGAAGAGGAGCCGGGCAGCAATTTCACGCTAGTCTATGCCAACCGCGCGGTGAACACGATCATGTTCCGCGAAGAGCTGGAAGACCTGAAGAACCGCTATATGGGCCGGCTCACCGTGATCCACGTGCTGGAAAACGACACCCAGGAGATCGACCTGTTCACCGGCCGTGTCGACGCGACGAAATGCGCCCAGTTGTTCAGCCACTGGATCGACCTCACCGCCATCGACGCCACCTATATCTGCGGCCCCGAACCGATGATGAAATCCATCGAACAGGCGCTGCTGGCACAGGATTTTCCGGCGGATGCGATCCATTACGAGCTGTTCCTCTCCGCCCAGCCCGGCCGCCTCGCCCGGAAGGTGGCGGCGGCGAAACAGGCGGGCGGCGATACCGAAGCGATCATCACCATCGACGGCGCCACCCGCAACGTGCAGATGAACCGCGATACTTCGGTGCTCGAAGCGGCGCTGGCCAACGATCTGCCCGCGCCCTATTCCTGCACCGCCGGCGTCTGCTCCACCTGCATGGCGAAGGTGACGGAGGGCGAGGTGGAGATGCGCGCCAACCATGCGCTGGAAGATCACGAGGTGGCGGCGGGCTATGTGCTCACCTGCCAGTGCTACCCGCTCTCCGACAAGGTGGTGGTGAACTACGACGTGCACGGCTGACCGCCACCCGGCACAAGACGCGAACAGGGAGACAGACATGGTGCAACAGGTGGCCAGCTTTGCGGCCGGCGAGTGGATCGCCCCGGGGTCGGGCGCCCGCCCGATCTATTCGGCGATTAGCGGAAAAGTGATAGCTGAAGCCGGTGGCGGGGCGTTGGACTTTGCCCAAATGTTGGATTTCGGTAAGTCAACCGGCGGCCCGGCCCTGCGCGCGATGGGCTTTCACGAGCGCGCGGCGATGCTGAAGGCGCTGGCGCTTTACCTGCAGGAGCGCCGCGAGGCCCTCTATGACATCTCCTACGATACCGGCGCCACCCTTGGCGACCACAAATTCGATATCGACGGCGGCATCGGCACGCTCTTCGTCTTCTCCTCGAAGGGGCGGCGCGAAATGCCCGACGGCCAGATCTACCTCGACGGCGGGCTTGAGCGCTTCGGCAGGGCGGGCAGCTTCATGGGCCAGCACGTCGCCGTGCCGCTGCAGGGCATCGCCGTGCATATCAACGCCTTCAACTTCCCGCTCTGGGGAATGCTCGAAAAGCTCGCCCCCACCCTGCTGGCAGGCGTGCCCGCCATCGTCAAACCGGCCACGGCGACCAGCTACGTGACCGAGCTTGCGGTGCGGATGATCCTCGAAAGCGGCATCCTGCCCGACGGCGCGCTGCAATTCATCGCCGGCGGCACCGGCGATCTGCTCGACCGGCTCGGCGGTCAGGATGTGGTGAGCTTCACCGGCTCGGCGGAGACCGGCAATTCCCTGCGCGCACGGCCCAACCTCCTGGAAAACGCGGTGCGCTTCGTGGCCGAGCAGGACAGCCTGAACGCCTCGATCCTCGGCCCGGATGTCGCGCCCGGCTCTCCGGCCTTCGACATCTTCATCAAGGAAGCCCACCGCGAGATGACGGTGAAGGCCGGGCAGAAATGCACCGCCATTCGCCGGATCTTCGCCCCCGAGGCGCATCTGCCCGCCGTGATCGAGGCGCTGTCGGCCCGGCTCGCCGCCACCCCGGTCGGCGATCCACGCGACAAGGCCACCCGCATGGGCGCGCTCGTCTCCGCCGGGCAGAAGGCCGATGTGCTCGCCAAAGCCGCGATCATCGGTGAAGAGGCCGAGCGGGTGTTTGGCGATCCCGACGATTTCGCGCTGGCCGGGAATGTCAGCCGCGATGCCTTCCTGCCGCCGATGCTGTTCCATTGCGCCGATCCGGACGCGGCCAGCAAGGTGCACGCCACCGAAGCCTTCGGCCCGGTCTCGACGGTGATGCCCTACCGCGATCTCGATCATGCCATCGCGCTGGCCAACCGGGGCGGGGGCAGCCTCGTGGCCTCGATCGTCACCGAGTCCGGCGAGGTGGCCCGCCATGCGGTGCTGAACGCGGGCCCCTCGCATGGGCGGCTCTACTTCAACAACCCCGCCAGCGCGCCCGAGGCCACCGGCCACGGCGCGCCGATGCCGCATATGATCCACGGCGGCCCCGGCCGCGCGGGCGGCGGCGAGGAGCTGGGCGGCGTGCGCGGCGTGCTGCACTACATGCAGCGCGTTGCGGTGCAAGGCTCGCCCGACCTGCTCACCGCCATCGGCAAGCGCTGGGTGCCCGGCGCGGCGGAAGTCACCGGCCCCGCCCATCCCTTCACCCGCCATTATGACGATCTGGCGATCGGCGAGACGCTCCACACCGCCTCGCGTGAGATCACGCTGGACGACATCGAGCATTTCGCCCGGTTCACCGGCGACACCTTCTATGCCCATATGGACGAGGCCGCCGCAGCGGCCAACCCGTTCTTTCCAGGCCGGGTGGCGCATGGCTATCTGCTGCTTTCCTTCGCCGCCGGGCTGTTCGTCCAGCCCGATCCCGGCCCGGTGCTCGCCAATACCGGGCTCGACAACCTGCGCTTCATGAAGCCGGTGGTGCCGGGCGAGCACCTGTCGGTGCGGCTCACGGTGAAGGAAAAGACCCGCCGCACCGACAGCTACGGCGAGGTGCGCTGGCATGTGACGCTCTACAACCAGGACGACGAGGTGGTGGCGGAATACGAGCTCCTCACCATGAACGCCTACCGGTGAGCACCGCGCGCGTCATATCCGCGCTCACCCGCGATGGCGAGCCGCGCACATGGTCGCTCATCGTCACGGCCTTCGGCGATCTTGCCCGCAGCGATGGCGCCGAACTGTCCGGCCCGGTGCTCAGCGCCATCACCGGGCGGATCGGCGTCAGGCCCGAAGCGATGCGGGTGGCGCTGCACCGGTTGCGCAAGGATGGCTGGATCGCCTCGCGCCGGGCCGGGCGCGTGTCCTATTACCGCCTCACCCCGGCGGGCCGCGCCGAGGCGCAGGCCGCCAGCCCGCGCATCTATGCCACCGGAGCACCCGCGCCCGAAACCTGGCATATCCTCGTGGCCGGCCCCACCGAAATGGCCGAGCGGCTGGCGCTGGAGAGCCGGCTGGCGGCGGAGGGCTACGTGGCGCTGGCGCCGGGGGCCTGGCTGGGGCCGGGAGAGGGCGCCGACCGCGAGGGGCTCCTGCGCCTCGCGGGGCCGGATCTGAGCGTGCCCGGCTGGCTGCGCGCGGCAAACATGCCGCCCGAGCTTGCCGCGGCCTATGCCAGCTTCGCCGCCCATCTGGACGAGGCCGAAACCGCGCTGGCCGAAACCGACCCGGCCGCGCTTTCCGACCTCGACCGCGCCGCGCTGCGGGTGCTGATCGTGCATGGCTGGCGCCGGCTGGTGCTGCGCCACCCCGCCCTGCCCGACGCGCTCTTTCCCGCCGACTGGCGCGGGGCGGAATTGCGCCGCCGCGTCGCCGCCCTGCTCGATGCCATCGGCCACCCGGCGCTGGACCGGATCGAACCCGCTCCGGTGCTGTCGGGCAAATAAGGCACCGCGCCCGCACGGGTCACCGGCATTGCACAACATCTTCCCAGATTCGCAGAAATGCCGCCACAAATCGGGCTCATTGCACCGGCAATGTTAACCATGAAATCGCCCTTGGGGGGGCACCCACGACAAGACCTGATCACGATAGCTGGTGGCCTGATATTATGATGAAGACAACGCTTAAATCCTTCCTGCGCAACGAGAGTGGCGCGATCTCGCTTGACTGGACCGTTCTGGTCGCCGCCCTTGTCGGTGTGAGCCTTGTGGTTGCCGCCGAAGCCTGGCGCGGGCTCGACAAGGTGACCGCCGGTTACGACGATTTCGACCAGCCGACGGGCCTGATGACGGTACTCGTGAACATAGATGCCGGCGGCGGCCCCGGCACACCCGCCGCCGCCAATCCCTCGCCCGAGACCGGCGGCACCGAGACCGGCGGATCCGAGACGGGCGAATCCGGTGACGAGGGCTCGTCGGGCGGTTCGGGCAACCCTGGCAATGACAAGGACGTGGGCAATGCCGGCGAAAACCCCAACGGCAAAGGCGGCTGGGGCAGCGGCAACCGCGGGCGCTCGCGCTGAGCGAGCCACCGCGCATCGCAGTTGTTCCCACTGTAAAGAAACAGACCGGCGGCCAGCCTGGCTGGCCGGGTCCGGTCGCACACTCAATCCCATTCTCGTCGATGGTGGAGTAAGATATCTTACGGAAACGGAGGCGGACCGTTTGAACAGAGCGCTTTTCTTCAGCCCTTTCCTGTTTGCGTGCATTGCCGCCCCGGCGCAGGCCCAGACCATTCCCCGCTACAACGCCGAAGGCTATTGCCAACAGGTTGCAGATATCAGCGGCGGGTCCGCGATGATCTTCAACGGCTGTATGGACATGGAACAACAGGCGTACAACGCACTGAAGCCCGTATGGGCGCAACTGCCCGGCAATGCGCGGAATTACTGCGATGAGGTCGCGCGGGTTAGCGGCGGATCCTACACTATCCTGCAAGGCTGCATCGAAATGGAAACCGAAGCGGCAAGCTCACCCCGATCCTTCGACTACTGATGATGGCCATGAACACAGTTCCCATAATCCTCGCCGCCGCATTCGGCGCTGTCATGTCCGCCCCCGCGCAAGCCGATTTCATCGACACAGACTGGTCGGTTGCCGGTTTCACGGGCGAGGCATGGTTCATCAACCCGCAGAGCGTGATTGGCAAATCGCAGGAGTTCTATCGCGGTTTCGCGCAAGGCGTATTCTACACCTGCGACTATGCCGGTCAGTCTTCCACCTATACCCGGTATGACAATGACGCCTTCTTCGCCAATCCCGAGTTCGAATTGTTCTTACCGCTGCGCGAGGACATGACGCAGGGCAGCGAAACCCTGTTTGTGCACCGGATCACCTGCGAGGGCGACGACGACCCCGCCAAGCGGCGCGTGATGTATCCCTTCGTCACGAACGAGGCGCGAAAATCCGCGTGGTATCTTTTCGAAGGCGGGGTGTTCTCGTTCTACACCCCGTGATCTGAAAGGGCCGGGCATGGTGTTGCCCAAGCAATCGCAGGGATGATCCCTGCAAGCGCGGCGCCGCAGATGGGGTGTCGCCTCCTTGGAGTGCCGTTGATCGCGGTGTTCAACCCGTTACCTCCTCGGCACGAGCCACCCGATCCTGCGCCTCTCGCCGGGTCGGCAAGACGTTGAACCGCCGCCTTCCATCGTGAAAAACCTCGGCATGCCGCCAGGTTTTGTGCTTTCTGATAGAGGCCATGCGGACTCGAATGCGGAAATCGGGCGTAGTGCCGTGCAACTCTATGCACTGGATTGTCACGCATGAACGCCGCTGAAACGCGAAAGACCCGTGGAAAACGAAAAAACGCGCCTCTGAGAGACGCGCTCTTTTGCATGGCTGGTGCGGTCGAGAAGACTCGAACTTCCACGGGAGTTACCCCACAGCGACCTCAACGCTGCGCGTCTACCAATTCCGCCACGACCGCACTGTCCAGGCTTGGTGGGGCGCTACATAACGTCTGCCTTGGGCGATGCCAAGAGGGAATCTGCCGTGTTTTGACAAAGCCGCGCGGCCATGCAAATTGGCGCCATGACCGATGCCGCGCTGCCCCGCCCCGAATGGCGAATTTCGCCGGGTTACACCGATTACGACGAAGCCGTGGCCACGATGGAGGCCCGGGCCGAGGCCATTGCGCGCGGCGAGGCGGGCGAGCTGATCTGGCTGGTCGAGCACCCGCCCCTCTATACCGCCGGCACGTCGGCCAAGCCCGCCGATCTGGTCGATCCCGACCGGTTCCCGGTCTATGCCAGCAAGCGCGGCGGGCAATACACCTATCACGGCCCGGGCCAGCGGGTGGTTTACACCATGCTCGATGTCGGCAAGCGCGGGCGCGATGTGCGCGCCTTCGTCAAGCAGCTTGAGGACTGGGTGATCGCCGCGCTGGCCGAGTTCAACATCAGCGGCGAGATTCGCGAGGGCCGCGTGGGTGTCTGGGTCGCCCGGCCCGAAAAGCCGGCCGGGCCGGACGGGCAGCCGCGCGAAGACAAGATCGCCGCCATCGGCATCCGGCTCCGGCGCTGGGTGAGCTTTCACGGTCTGTCGATCAACGTCGATCCCGACCTTGGCCACTTCACCGGAATCGTGCCCTGCGGCATCACCGAACACGGGGTGACCTCGCTGGTCGATCTCGGCCTGCCGGTCACGATGGACGATCTCGACCTGGCGCTCGCACGCAGTTTTGATGAGGTTTTTTGCCCGACCCCGTGATGCGAAGGGGCAAACATCATGTTACGGTGAGTCGGCGGCGTTCCGTCGCCGATGCGACAGGGTGCCCACTTGAGAATTTAGAATCATTATACCATCTACTACGGAAACGGCGGCCAATCTGGCTTGCGGCCGGAGGAGATGTGTCCCGCATCTGCCGTCCAGAAACCTGCGACCCGCAACCGTCAACCAACCCGAGAGGAACGCAATGAAAACCATCCTGACCACCGCCGCCGCCGCTTTCATCGCATTGTCGGCCCCGGCGCTTGCCGCCGACGATATCGAGCAGGGTGAGAAGGACTTCAAGAAGTGCAAGGCCTGCCACTCGATCGTGGACCCGGCCGGCGAGGTGATCGTCAAGGGCGGCAAGACCGGCCCGAACCTCTGGGGCGTGCTCGGCCGCCAGGCCGGCACCGACCCCGAATTCGCCCGCTACACCGATGAAATGGTGGCGCTTGGCGAAGGCGGCCTTGTGTGGGATGCCGAGGAAATGGGCAAATATATCCCCGACGCCAAGGGCTATATCGACGCCAAGACCTCGATGACGCCGCAGAAGCTGAAAGACGTCACCGACGTGATCGCCTATCTGGCCCAGTTCGGCCCCGCCGAATAAGGCCGGCGCAGCCGAAACCGGCGCGCCCCGGTTTCGCCCCGTCCGCGGTAATGCGGGCGGGGCTATTTTTTTGTGCATTATGTCGCTGTGACAACTTGCCTCACGCGCGCTCCCCCTTTACACACATTCAAAACCCTGCGTCCGACGAAGGTCGGATTCCGGGCGGAAAACAGAGGGAGACGTTCATGGCCGACGCAGCCACTCACGGTCAGGATCACCACGACACCCGCGGGTTCTTCACCCGCTGGTTCATGTCCACCAACCACAAGGACATCGGGATCCTTTACCTGTTCACCTCGGCCTTTGTCGGGCTGATCTCGGTGGCATTCACCGTTTACATGCGCCTCGAGCTGATGGAGCCGGGCGTGCAGTTCATGTGCCTCAACGAGGCCGGCGAGCCGGCCGCGCGGCTGCTTTCGGGCATCGGCGCCGAGGCCTGCACACCGAACGGGCATTTGTGGAACGTGATGATCACCTATCACGGCGTGCTGATGATGTTCTTCGTCGTCATCCCCGCGCTGTTTGGCGGTTTTGGCAACTATTTCATGCCGTTGCAGATCGGCGCGCCGGACATGGCGTTCCCGCGGATGAACAACCTCTCGTTCTGGCTCTACGTCGCCGGCACCTCGCTCGGCGTGGCCTCGCTGCTCGCCCCGGGCGGCAACGGGCAATCGGGTTCGGGCGTGGGCTGGGTGCTCTATCCGCCGCTCTCGACCACCGAGGCGGGCTGGTCGATGGACCTGGCGATCTTCGCCGTCCACGTCTCCGGCGCCTCGTCGATCCTTGGCGCGATCAACATGATCACCACCTTCCTGAACATGCGCGCGCCCGGTATGACGCTGTTCAAGGTGCCGCTGTTCGCCTGGTCGATCTTCGTCACCGCCTGGCTGATTCTCCTCAGCCTGCCGGTGCTGGCCGGCGCCATCACCATGCTGCTGATGGACCGCAACTTCGGCACCACCTTCTTCGACGCTTCGGGCGGCGGTGACCCGATCCTCTACCAGCACATCCTGTGGTTCTTCGGCCACCCGGAAGTGTATATCGTGATCCTGCCCGGGTTCGGGCTGGTCAGCCATGTGTTTGCGACCTTCTCGAAGAAGCCCATCTTCGGCTATCTGCCGATGGTCTGGGCGCTGATCGCCATCGGCGTGATCGGCTTCGTGGTCTGGGCGCACCACATGTACACGGTCGGCCTGTCGCTCACCCAGCAAAGCTACTTCATGCTGGCGACGATGGTCATCGCGGTGCCCACCGGCATCAAGATCTTCTCGTGGATCGCGACGATGTGGGGCGGCTCGGTCGAGTTCAAGACGCCGATGCTGTTCGCCTTCGGCTTCCTGATCCTGTTCACCATCGGCGGCGTGACCGGCGTGGTGCTCAGCCAGGCCGGCGTGGACCGTATCTACCACGACACCTACTACGTGGTGGCGCATTTCCACTACACGATGTCGATGGGCGCGGCCTTCACCATCTTCGCGGGGATCTATTACTGGATCGGCAAGATGTCGGGCCGGCAATACCCGGAATGGGCCGGCAAGCTGCATTTCTGGCTGTTCTTCATCGGGGTGAACCTCACCTTCTTCCCGCAACACTTCCTGGGCCGCCAGGGGATGCCCCGCCGCTACATCGACTATCCGGAGGCCTTCGCCTACTGGAACAAGATCTCGTCGATCGGGGCGCTCATCTCCTTCGCGTCGTTCCTGCTGTTCATCGGCATCGTGTTCTACACCCTGCGCGCCGGCAAGCGCGTGACCGAGAACAACTACTGGAACGAATACGCCGATACGCTGGAATGGACCCTGCCCTCGCCGCCGCCGGAGCATACTTTCGAGCAGCTCCCGAAACCCGAGGACTGGGACAAGTCGCACGCCCATTAAGGGCCGGCAACCGAAACGAAGCAGGCCCGGGCGGAAACGTCCGGGCCTTTTTCTTGCCAGCACGAGCGCAGACCCCGATGCCCTACCACTGGGACAAACCCCTGACCGACGCGCCTGCCGCCGACGCCCCCGGCCATGCCGAGGGTGCGCCGCCGCTCGCCAGCCTCCACGCCTGGCCCTTCCGCTCGCTGCCCAAGCGCGGCTTCGCCTTCATCATCGGCATGGCCTATATGCTGCTGCTGATCCCGGTCTCGGCCTTCGTCGGCACGCTGGCGGTCTGGTGGCTGCTGGTTCCGGGTCTCGCCGCCATCGCGGCGCTCTACTGGTTCATCGGCAAGAGCTACCGCGACGGCGAGATCCTCGAAGAGCTCGACATCTGGCCCGACCTCGTCCGCCTGACCCGGCACGGCCCGCATGGGCGCCATGCAAGCTGGGAGGCCAACCTCTACTGGGTCACCCTCCAGATCCACCCCAGGGGCGGCCCGGTGCCGAATTACGTCACGCTGAAAGGCGCCGGCCGCGAAGTCGAGATCGGCGCCTTTCTGTCAGACGACGAGCGCCCCCGGCTGCACGAAGAGCTGCGCCAGGCACTGGTTCTGGCGCAGTCGCGCCGCTAATGCGCCGTGCCCTGATCGGTCGGGCGGCGCACGAAAAACCCGGCAACGATCAGCAGAAGCGAGATCGCCGCGCCATAGGTGAAGCCTGCCCGCAGGCCCGCCGCCATCGCCTCGACCGCGCTCAGCCCCTGACCGAGCCCCGCTGCCGTCCGCAGCGACATGATCGACACGAAGAGCGCGATCCCCGCCGCACCCGCCACCTGCTGCACGGTGCCGATCACCGCGCTGCCATGCGAATAGAGATGCTTCGGCAGCGAGCCGAGGCTGGAGCTGAACAGCGGCGTGAACAGGAAGGCCAGCCCGGCGCTGATCAGAACATGGCTTGCAAGCACAATGGCAATCGGGCTGCCGGTGCCGAGCGTGCTCATGGTCCAGAGCGCCGCGCTCACCGCCACGGTGCCGGGAATCACCAGCTTGCGCGCGCCGAACCTGTCGTAGAGCCGCCCGACCAGCGGCGCGAGCAGCCCCATCAGCAACCCGCCCGGCAGCAGCATGAGGCCCGATTGCAGCGGCTCCATGCCCAGCACGTTTTGCATGTAGAGCGGCAGCAGGATGACCATGCCGAACAGCGCCATCATCGACAGCCCCATCATCACCACCGAAACGGTGAAAACCCGCACCCGGAAGGTGCGCAGATCGAGCAGCGCGCGCTCCTGCGGGCCGAGGACAAGCTGGCGCGCGATGAAGGCCACAAGCACCACCCCGCCGATGGCGAGCGGAAGCCAGGCCGGCAGCGCAGCGCCCTCGCCCTGCCCTTCGCCAATGGTCGACAGCCCGTAGACCACCCCGCCAAAGCCGATGGCGGCAAGCGGGACCGAGAGCAGATCGAGCGGCGCTTTCCGCGGCTCGGTGACGTTCTGAAGCTTGGCATAGCCCAGCGCCAGCGCGCCGAGCCCGATCGGAAGGACGAGCCAGAACAGCCAGCGCCAGTCGAGCAGGTTCAGGATCAGGCCCGAAAGCGTCGGGCCGATGGCCGGGGCGACCGAGATCACGATCGAGATATTGCCCATGGTCTTGCCCCGGATTTCCGGCGGCACGAGGGTCATGATGGTGGTCATCAGAAGCGGCAGCATGATCGCGGTGCCCGAGGCCTGCACCACCCGCCCGGCAATCAAGACCCCAAGCCCCGGCGCCAGGGCGCTGATCAGCGTACCGAAGCTGAACAGGCTGAGCGCCGTGATGAAGACCGTGCGCGTGTGATAGCGCTGGATCAGGAAGCCGGTGATCGGAATCACCACCGCCATGGTCAGCAGAAAGGCCGTGGTCAGCCATTGCGCGGCGTTCGCCGTGATCTGCAGATCGACCATCAGCCGGGGCAGCGCGACGCTCATGATCGTCTCGTTCAGGATCATCGTGAAGGTCGAGATCAGCAGCAGCATGATCACGACCCGGTCGCGTGCGGAAATCTGCGGGGGCGTAAATTCGCCGGACATGTCGGGCGACACGGGTTCAGAATGCATAACGGAACTCGGCTGGATCGAGGAAAGGGATCGGCGCAAAACCGCGCCGCGTCCCGGGGTCGCCCGGCTGCGCCCGAGAGTCAAGGCTCCCGTCGGGGCCGGTTACCCGCAGGCGGACACATAAGCGCAAACTGGCGCGGCAAGGGCACAGCGGGGCGGGCTGGCCCGCCTCAGCCCAGCTTCGCCTTCACCATCGGGCCGACCTTGCCGAAATCCATCTGGCCGGTGAACTTGCCCTTGAGCTCGCCCATCACCTTGCCCATGTCGCGGATGCTTTCGGCGCCGACGCTGGCCATCGCCGCATCGACGGCGGTGGCCACCTCCTCGTCGGTCAGCTGTCGGGGCAGGAATTCCTCGATGATCGTGACTTCCGCGAGTTCCTTTTCGGCAAGCTCCAGCCGCCCGCCTTCCTCGTAGGCGCGGGCGCTTTCCTGGCGTTGCTTCACCATCTTGCCGAGTATGGCGAGGATTTCCTCGTCCGAAACCTCGGTTTCTTCCCCCGTGCCCCGGAGCGCGATATCGCGGTCCTTGATGGCGGCGTTGATCAGCCGAAGCGTGGAGAGGCGCGCGGCCTCTTTCTCCCGCATCGCGGTCTTGAGCGCGTCGTTCAGGCGCGTGCGCATATCCATACGATAGCGTCCCCGGTGGTTGCGATAACGGCCCCCGGCTTACCCCGTCCGGCCCGGCGAGACAAGCCGCGCCTTTGCCGCGCCGCAGCGCTTGACCCCCGCCCCCGCCGCACCTAGAAACACGACAATTTGGCCACAGGGGAGTCGCCATGCCTGCCGCAGCACCCGCAACCGCACCCAAAAAGACCCACCCGACCGCCTGCCTCGCCCTGGCCGATGGCACGGTGTTCTACGGCGCAGGCTTCGGCGCGACCGGAGAGACCACCGCCGAGTTGTGCTTCAACACCGCCATGACCGGCTATCAGGAAATCATGACCGACCCGTCCTATGCGGGCCAGGTCGTCACCTTCACCTTCCCCCATATCGGCAATGTCGGCGTGAACGCCGAGGATGACGAGGCCAACGAGCCGGTGGCCGCCGGCATGGTGGTGAAATGGGATCCGACCGAGCCGTCCAACTGGCGGGCGACGGACGAGCTTCGGAGCTGGCTCGCAAGCCGGGGCCGGATCGGCATCGGCGGGGTCGATACCCGCCGCCTTACCCGCGCAATCCGCCAGCAGGGCAGCCCGCATGTGGCGCTGGCCCATGACCCGGACGGCAAGTTCGACATCGAGGCGCTGGTGGCCAGGGCACGCGCCTTTCCCGGCCTCGTCGGGCTCGACCTGGCGAAAGACGTCACCTGCCGCCAGTCCTACCACTGGGACGAGATGCGCTGGGCCTGGCCCGACGGCTACAAGCGGCAGGAAGCGCCCCGGCACAAGGTCGTCGCCATCGACTACGGCGCCAAGCGCAATATCTTGCGTTCGCTGGCCTCGGCCGGCTGCGACGTGACGGTGCTGCCCGCCACCGCCACCGCCGAAGAGGTGCGCGCGCTGAACCCCGATGGCGTGTTTCTCTCCAACGGGCCGGGCGATCCGGCGGCGACGGGCGAATATGCCGTGCCGATGATCCGCGAGCTTCTGGCCGACGAGGCTCTGCCGATCTTCGGCATCTGCCTCGGCCACCAGATGCTCGCCCTCGCGCTCGGCGCCAGGACCGTGAAGATGAACCACGGCCACCACGGCGCGAACCACCCGGTGAAGGACCATGACACCGGCAAGGTCGAGATCACCTCGATGAATCACGGCTTCACCGTCGACAGCCAGACCCTGCCCGATGGCGTGAAGGAAACCCATGTGAGCCTGTTCGACGGGTCGAATTGCGGCATCGCGCTGGAAGACCGGCCGGTATTCTCGGTGCAATACCACCCCGAAGCCAGCCCCGGCCCGATGGACAGCTACTACCTGTTCGAGCGCTTCGCCGAGGCGATGGACGCACGCAAATAATCCGCCCGGCCCCCTGCCGCCGTTAACCGCGCGTTAACATTCCCTGCGCCATGCTTGCCCCGCAGAGGGACATTTGGCGATGCAGGCACAGGACAGCACGGGCAGAGAATGGGAGAGCGTGCGCCACGGGGCGGGCGCCTGGCCGCGGGCGGTCGCCACCGCTCCAACCCGGCGCAAGCCGGTGGGGCAGATCCTCGTCGAGCGCGGCGATCTCGCATCCGGCGATCTGGCGCGCGCCGTCGCCCTGCAGCAGCGCGAGGATGCCCGCTTCGGCGATATCCTTCTCGCACAGGGCATGGTCACTTCCGAAGCGCTCCATGCCGCGCTGGCCGAGCAATACGGCACCGAGGTGGCCGCGCTTGCCGCCGAACCGCCCGATGTGCGCCTCGTCGATGCACTCGGAGCGGATTTCTGCATCCGCCACTCGGTTCTGCCGTGGAAGCGCGCGGGCGCGGCGACGGTGGTGATCTGCTCGCGGCCCGACGAATTCGCCCGCATCGCCCCGCACCTGACCGAGCGCTTCGGGCGGGTGCGCCTCGCCATCGCGCCCGAAGCCGATATCCAGTCGGCCCTGATCGCCACGCGGCACCGGGCGCTGGCGCAACGGGCCGAAACACGGGTGGCGGCGCATGAAAGCTGCCGCAGCTGGCAGACCGGCCCGGCCTGGCGCTACGTGGTGGCGATGCTGACGGCCATCGCCGCCCTCGCCCTTGCCTCGCCGGTCGCGGCCTTCGCGTTGCTCACCATCTGGGCGGTGCTCACCCTCAGCGTCAATTCCGCGCTGAAGCTCACCGCCGCCGTGCTTTACATGCGCCGCCGCTCGCGGGTGGAGCGCGCCAGCCATGAGGACATCGCCGGCGGCCCCGGCTTTCTGCGCCTGCCCACGGTGTCGATCCTCGTGCCGCTGTTTCAGGAACGCGAAATCGCGGGGCGGCTGGTTCAACGGCTCGCCGCCCTCGATTACCCGCGCGAATTGCTCGATATCTGCCTCGTCGTCGAGGCCGATGACAGGCTGACGCAAGACACGCTGGCGCGCTCCGATCTGCCGCGCTGGATGCGCCAGATCACCGTGCCCGGCGGCGCCGTGCGCACCAAGCCGCGCGCGCTCAACTTCGCCCTCGATTTCGTGCGCGGCTCGATCGTCGGGGTCTATGACGCCGAAGACGCACCCGAGCCCGGCCAGATCCACAAGGTCGTGCGCCGCTTCGCCGAACGCGGGCCATCGGTGGCCTGCCTGCAGGGGGTGCTCGATTTCTACAACCCGCGCGAAAACTGGCTCGCCCGCGCCTTCACCATCGAATACGCCACCTGGTTCCGGATCATCCTGCCCGGCTACGAGCGGATGGGGTTTGCCGTGCCGCTGGGCGGCACCACCCTGTTCTTTCGCCGCTCGGCGCTGGAAGAGCTCGGCGGCTGGGATGCCCATAACGTCACCGAAGATGCCGATCTGGGCATCCGCCTCGCCCGGCACGGCTACCGCACCGAATTCATCGAGACCGTCACCAAGGAAGAGGCCAATTGCCGCGCCCTGCCCTGGATCAAGCAGCGCTCGCGCTGGATCAAGGGCTACGCGATGACATGGGCGGTGCATATGCGCAGGCCCCGCCGCCTGCTGGCCGAAATCGGCCTGCGCAAGTTTCTTGGCGTGCAGATCCTGTTTCTCGGCACGCTCAGCCAGTTCCTGCTCGCGCCGATCCTGTGGAGCTTCTGGGCGCTGCCGCTCGGCCTGCCTCACCCGCTGGTAAACGCGATGCCGCCGGCGATGTTCTGGGTGCTGGCCGGGGTGTTCGCCTCGTCGGAGATTCTCACCATCGCCGTGGGCGTGCTGGCGGTCTCACAGGGCGAGCACCGCTTCCTGATGAAATGGGTGCCCAGCTTGCATGTCTACTGGCCGCTCGCCACCTTCGCCGCGATCAAGGGGGTGAGCGAGATCCTCACCAAACCGTTCTACTGGGACAAGACCCGCCACGGGCATCTGCACCGCGATCACGATATCTGGGCCGTCAGGCGCCCCCCGCTCCTGCGGCGGAATCGAGCCTGAGCCGGGTCTCGAAGGCGCGGCTGATATGGGCGCGCAGGGCGGTATCGGCCGCATCGCCATCGCGCGCCTCGATCGCCTGCACGATCGCATCATGCTCGGCGATCGCCTTCTCCGAACGCCCCTCCACCGCCAGCGAGGTGGTGGCCAGCAGCGCCATGGTGCGATGCACGAGATCGAGCTGCTGGACGAGATAGCGATTGTGGCTGGCCAGGTGGATCTGCTTGTGAAAGCGCCGGTTGGCCCGCGCCAAAGCCGACGGGTCGTTCACCCGCTTGCGGTCTTCCTCGACCAGTTCGCGCAGCACCCGTACCTCTTCCGGCGCCGCGTGCTGCGCCGCCAGCCGCGCCGCCAGCCCTTCCAGCTCGGCGCGCACGGCGTAAAGCTCGGCCAACTGGTTGTGATCGAGCGAGGCGACGATGAGCGAGCGCCCGTCGCGGATCAGCAGGCTCTGCGTTTCCAGCCGCTGCAGCGCCTCGCGGATCGGGGTGCGCGACACGCCGAACCGCTCGGCCAGCTCGCTTTCCACCATCCGCGCGCCGGGCCGGTAAATCCCGGCGTCGATCGCATCGAGGATCAGCGAATAGGCGTCTTTCTGCGTCGGTTTCTCGTCGGCCACATGATCCTCCCGTATACAATTGTACTGACTATGCACGCGATTGCCGGATGATCAAGCTGCGGTATACCGTGGAAGACCGTCGAGCGTGCCGCACCCCATTGCACCCCCGCCGCATCGCCCCTAGCTTGCGCTCATGCTGCACCACCGCTTCTCACATGTGACCACCTGGGTCTTCGACCTCGACAATACGCTTTATCCGCCCTCGGCGGCGCTGTTCGACCAGATCGAGATACGCATGACCCAATGGGTGATGGACGCGCTGGGGGTCGACCGCGACGAAGCCGACCGGCTGCGCGCCGAATACTGGCGCGATTACGGCACCACCCTGGCCGGGCTGATGCAGGTGCACGGGGTCGATCCCGGCCCCTATCTGACGGAGGTGCACGACATTTCCTTCGCTCCCCTCCACCCCGACCCGGAGCTTGCCGCGCGGATCGGCGATCTGCCCGGGCGGCGCATCGTGTTTACCAATGCCACCGTGCCCTATGCCGAACGGGTGATCGAGGCGCGCGGGCTGTCGGGGCTGTTCGATGCGGTCTATGGCGTCGAGGAAGCCGGGTTCCACCCCAAGCCGCATATCGAGGCTTTCGACACGGTCTTCGCCCGGGATGGGCTCGATCCGCTGGTCGCGGCGATGTTCGAGGACGATCCGCGCAACCTCGCCGTTCCTCACGCCAAGGGGATGCAGACGGTGCATGTGGCGCCCGAGCCCAGCCCCGCCGCGCATATCCACCACCACACCGACGATCTGGCCGGTTTTCTCACGCGCCTCTCCACCCGCGACTGACCGCCCGGCGGCGGCGCGGCAAAGGTGCCCCTTCACAAGCCCGTGCGCGCCGGTCTATCCTGTTGGCAAGGAACGCTTTCGCAACCCGCATGGAGGTTTGACCATGGCCGCTCTCGTCCTGGTAATGCTGGCATTCACGCTGGTCTTCTTCATCGTCATGATGATGATCTCTGTCGGCCGCTGAGCCGGTGCTGCGGGCCTGCGGCCCGCAGATGTCTACCGTTTGGCCAGCCGCATATGCGTGCGGTGCCGGACTGGCTTGCGACAAATTGGCTTATTCAAAAACCCAAATACATATCGGACAAGGAGCGTCACATCCAACGGAGGAGACGCGCCATGGAAATGTCCAGCCACCCGGACCCCACCCACGCCAAAGCCCACTCGCTGCCCGGCGAGCCGCATAACCGCGACATGTCAAATCCCGGCGAAGTCTGGGCCTTCGTGCTTGCCGTGGTGCTCCTCGCCGTGCTCGGCCTGGCCTTCGCCATTGCCGGGCTTGCCGGCGTCGGCACGGTCATGGTGGCGCTTGTGCCGGTGATCTATATCGTGCTGATCACCATCTCGGTCGGGCGCTAGGCACCTTCCCCTCAGCCGAACACCTTGTCGAGCGCGGCCTCCAGCCGGGCCACGCTCGCATCCACATCCGCCAGCTTGTCGAGGCCGAACAGGCCAAGGCGGAAGCTGCGGAAATCATCCCCCTCCCCCACCATCAGCGGCACGCCCGCGGCGATCTGCATGCCGAGGGCGGCGAATTTCCTGCCATTCTGCACCTCCGCATCGTCGGTGTAGGAGACGACGACGCCCGGCGCCTCGAATCCCTCCGCCGCGACGGACTGGATGCCGCGCGCCTTGAGCATCGCGCGCACCTTGCGGCCCTGCGCCCATTGCGCCTCGGCCAGCTTGTCGAAGCCGATCTCACGGGTTTCCAGCATCACGTCGCGGAAGGCGCGCAGCGCATCGGTGGGCATGGTGGCGTGATAGGCATGGCCGCCGTTCTCATAGGCTTCCATGATCGCGAGCCACTTGCCGAGGTCGATGGCGAACGAGGTCGAGGTGGCAGCTTTCGCGCGGTCGCGGGCGGTTTCGTTCATCATCACCAGCCCGGCGGAGGGCTGCGCCGACCAGCCCTTCTGCGGCGCCGAGATCAGCACATCCACCCCGGTGGCCTTCATGTCGACCCAAACCGTGCCGGAGGCGATGCAATCGAGCACGAACAGCCCGCCCTGCGCATGCACCGCATCGGCGACGGCGCGGAGGTAATCGTCGGGCAGGATCATGCCCGACGAGGTTTCCACATGCGGAGCAAAGACCACATCGGGCTTTTCCTCGGCGATCTTGGCCACCACCTCATCCACCGGCGCGGGCGCGAAGGGGGCGGTGGGCGCATTGCCGCTGCGGCGCGCCATCATCACCGTTTCCTCCGCCGGGATCGCTCCCATGTCGAAGATCTGGCTCCAGCGGTAGGAGAAAAAGCCGTTGCGGATCACCATCGCGCGTTTGCCGGTGGCGAACTGGCGCGCCACCGCCTCCATCGCATAGGTGCCGCCGCCCGGCACCAGCGCCACCGCATCGGCATTGTAGACCTCGCGCAGCACGCCCGAAATATCGCGCATCACCTGCTGGAATGCGGCCGACATGTGGTTGAGCGAGCGGTCGGTGAACACCACCGAGAATTCCAAAAGCCCATCGGGGTCGATATCGGTGCGCAGCGCGGTCATGGCGGTCTCCTTCGTGTTGAGCGCGACAGGGGTAGCCTGCGGGCCGGGGATTGGCAAAGAAAAACGCCCGCCGCGAGGGCGGGCGTTTTCACACGCACGGGGCGTGGCCGTTACTTCCAGCAGCTCACCAGAACGGTGATATCCGCCGCCAGCGCCGAAAGATCGTAGGGCGTGAGCGCCCCCTGGATATCCGTCGCGGCAACCGGCACGCCATTGGCGGTGAGGAAGCCCACCAGCGTTTCGGACTTGGCGGCAAAACCCACATCCGCGGGCAACAGCCGGCCATCGCCCGAGGGCGAGGCAAGCAGCATCCCCACCACCGCGCCGCCCTGATCGAGCACCGGCCCGCCGGTATCGCCATCCTGGGCGCGGATATCGAGGCGCGAGACCGTGGTTTCGCCCGCCAGCCCCTTCACATCGGCCAGCTTTCCGAAGGTGAGCGTGGGCGAGGACAGCCGCCCGCCATAGGAATAGCCGGCCACGGCCAGCTCCGATTGCAGGCGCGGCTCGAAGCTCAGAAGCTCGCCCACCGCCATCGGCGCCAGCGGCTGCACCGGCATCAGCAGCGCGATGCCGAGATCGCCGTCGAGCGCCGTCACCTTGGCCTCGTAGCTTTCATCCAGCGTGATCCGGGTGCAGCCATCCACCGCCTCGGTGGTGGTGATCACCGCACCCTCCGGCGAGATGAAGAAGCCCGAGCGCGCCTTCTCGGCCCGCCGGATTTCCAGCCCCGACACAAGGTCGATCGACTGGGTGGCGGTATCCAGTCCGGCATTGTCGTCCAGCACGGCCGGGCCGGTGGAGGCGAAACTCTCGCGCATCGCGTCGAGCACCAGAGCGCGGCGGCGGTCCACCTCGTAGGACACGGCGCCGGTTTGCGCATCGGTCACCCTGGCGCCCTGCGGCCAGATCAGCATGAAGCCCTTCACCGCGCCATCGGCCAGCGTGGCATAGGCATAGGTGACGATCTCGTCATTCGCGCCTTCGATGGCGAAATCGCTGTCGCGGCGCTGCCGCTCGCCATCGACGGGCACGACTTCCAGCGTTTGCAGAATATCGTAGAGCCCGTAGAGCGTCGCCTTGTCGCCGCGCTGGCTGATCAGCACCACGCGCACGCCCTCGTCGCCCTCGTAATGGGCAAAGGGCGCTTCGTAGCGGGTGAAGCCCACCATCGCGCCGGGCAGCGTGACCGAGATCCCGGCCTGGGCATCGGTCACCGGCGCAAGGCCCATCGACGCGAGCATGTCGGTATAGCCCTGCACCAGCGCGTTGCGCTGGCGGGTGGTCAGCACGCCGGTTTCCTCATAGCCTCTGGCGGCCTGCCAGGCGGCCATCGCGCCACGGGTGCCGGGGCCGAAATCGCCGTCGATCAGCGAGGTATAGAAGCCTTCCCATCTCAG
This sequence comes from Sinisalibacter aestuarii, assembly GCF_027923545.1. Taxonomy (GTDB): domain Bacteria; phylum Pseudomonadota; class Alphaproteobacteria; order Rhodobacterales; family Rhodobacteraceae; genus Sinisalibacter; species Sinisalibacter aestuarii. The sequence goes on from NZ_BROH01000002.1 coordinate 134,570, forward strand.
CGCGATCTGAAGGAGCTTGCGCTGGTCACCATCCAGCAGGCGCTCGGAGGCCAGCGCCTCGGCGCGGGTTTCCTCGACCAGCACCGGCTGCGGCTCCGGCGCGGGTTCGGCCGCCGGCTCGGCCTCTGCCACCGGGGCTTCGTCGGCCACCGCTTCGGGTGCCGGCTCATCGGCCGGAACCGCCACCGGCGCATTGGCCAGCGCATTCGCCCCGACCGGCCAGAATTGCTGCCCATAGGCGTCGCTGTTGGCGATATAGGCATCGCCCGGAATCTCGGCGCGGGCGCGCAGATCAAGCAGCCGGTCGGTTGCCGCGGCCTCGGTATAGGGGCCGAGCGCCACCGCATACCAGCCGCTGGCGCCAAGGCGGAACCCGTTCACATCGGGGATGGTCTGTGCGTAGCGGCGCGCGGCGTCTTCCGCGTCGCGCAAGGTCGGGGTTGCCTGGATCTGCACCCAGAAGCTTTGCTGCGCGACAGCGGCACCGGCCACGAAAAGGCTTACAAAAATCACGATCGCGGAAAAAGCGCGTCTCATATCCCACTGTCCCTCGGGGTTTGGTCAAAACATCCGCGCCAGTAACACCGAGCCGGGCAGCAAGGTCAAGAGAACCGCCCCGCCCGATTGACCCTTTCCGGCGCAGTGCCTATTGAGAGCGCGCACATCCGCGTGAGGATCACATGGCCGAGACATCACAACCCAAAAGCTTTCAGGAGATCATCCTGCGCCTTCAGACCTACTGGGCGGGCAAAGGCTGCGCGATCCTGCAACCTTACGACATGGAAGTGGGCGCCGGCACCTTTCACCCGGCCACGACGCTGCGCTCGCTCGGCAGCCAGCCCTGGGCCGCGGCCTATGTGCAGCCCTCGCGCCGCCCGACCGACGGGCGCTATGGCGAAAACCCCAACCGTTTGCAGCACTACTACCAGTATCAGGTGCTGATCAAACCGAGCCCGCCCGATCTGCAGGCGCTCTATCTCGGCTCGCTCGAAGCCATTGGCATCGACATGTCGCTGCACGATATCCGCTTTGTCGAGGACGATTGGGAAAGCCCGACGCTCGGCGCCTGGGGGCTGGGCTGGGAAGTCTGGTGCGACGGCATGGAGGTGAGCCAGTTCACCTATTTCCAGCAGGTCGGCGGGCATGATTGCAGGCCGGTCTCGGGCGAGCTGACCTATGGGCTGGAGCGCCTGGCGATGTATGTGCTCGGCATCGACCATGTGATGGACATGCCGTTCAACGATCCGCAAACGCCGATCCCGCTCAGCTATGGCGACATTTTCCGCCAGACCGAGATGGAATATTCACGCCATAACTTCGATGCCGCCTCGACCGAAATGCTCCTGCGGCATTTCGAAGATGCCGAAGCCGAGTGCAAATCCATCCTCGATCAGCCCGAGGAAGACCCGAAGACCGGCAGGCGCATCATCATGGCCCACCCGGCCTATGACCAATGCATCAAGGCCAGCCATATCTTCAACCTGCTCGACGCGCGCGGCGTGATCTCGGTGACCGAACGGCAGGCCTATATCGGCCGGGTGCGCGCGCTCGCCAAGATGTGCGCCGATGCTTTCGTGCAGACCGAAGCGGGGGGTGCCGCGGCGTGAGCGCCTTCGCCTCAGCCCAGCCCCGGCAGCACGGTCTTCAGCCCCGTCGCGGTCATGTCGACCGCCACGGCGGCGAGGATCATGCCCATCAGCCGGATGGTGATCGTGCGCAGGGTCTGCGACATGAAATGGCCGATCTGGGCGGCGAAGAGCAGCACCAGCGCGAGCAAAGCCAGCACCGCCGCCAGCGCCGCGCCCACGGCGGTGAGCCCCGCCGCGCCGGCATGGCCGGTGAACACCACGATCGTGGTGATCGTGCCGGGGCCGACGATCATCGGAAAGGCCATCGGGTAGAAGGCGAGCGAATTGAGCTCGGCGTGATGGGCCTGTTCGCGCGCGGTGCCGTGATGGGCGGGCGAGGCGCTGCCGTTCAGCATCCCCAGCCCGATGGTGAACAGCACAATCCCGCCGGCAACACGGAAATCGTCGACGCTGATGCCGAACAGGCTCAGCACCTTGGTGCCCGTTGCCATCACGGCCGCCGCCAGCACCGCGCTGAAGCCGACCACGGCCAGCGCCAGCCGGCGCTGCTGAGCGGGCGTGAACTCCGCCGTCATGCCGAGGAAAACCGGCAAGGTCACGAACGGGTTCATGATCGCAAAGAAGGCGCCAAGGGCCTTGACGAAAATGGCGGTGTCCACCGGTATCCTCTCCCTGTTCGCCCTGTCGTAGCACGGGCGGACGCAACCGGCCAAGGAGCAGGCGCATGAACGGAAAGATCGTCGGGAGTTTCATCTTGATTACCGCCTTGATCGCGGGCGTGGCCATCTACTGGCTCCAGGTCTACGCCTATTATGACGAGATCGCCGCCGACAGAGCCGAGATGACGATGGTCAACATCGCCACCGGCCAGCCCGAGCCGGTGCTGATCGAGGGGTTCGAGGGGATCGACGGCACGTCCTCGCCAATCCGCTATCGCGCCTGCTTCACCCTGCCTTTGCGCACGGGCACGCTCACGGAAACCTACGAGCCCTATCCCGACCCCACGCCGCTCACCGCGCCGGGCTGGTTCGACTGTTTCGATGCCGTGGCGATCGGCACCGCTCTGGAGAGCGGCGAGGCGATGGCCTTCCTGTCGCAGCACGATATCCACGATGGCGTGGATCGTGTGGTCGCCGTCTTCCCCGATGGCCGGGCCTTTGCCTGGCATCAGCTCAACGAAAAATATCAGGACTGAGCCAATGGCCGACCTCCTTATCGAACTCTTCTCGGAAGAAATCCCGGCGCGGATGCAGGCGCGCGCGGGCGAAGACCTGAAAAAGCTGGTCACCGACGGTCTGGTGGAGGCCGGTCTCACCTATTCCGCCGCCGCCGCCTTCACCACGCCGCGCCGCCTCACGCTCGCCATCGAGGGCCTGCCCGCGATGAGCCCCGACACGCGCGAAGAGCGCAAGGGCCCGCGCACCGACGCGCCGGAAAAGGCGCTGGAGGGATTTCTGCGCTCGACCGGGCTCACCAAAGACCAGCTTGAGGCCCGGCCCGACAAGAAGGGCGATGTCTGGTTCGCGGTGATCGCCCATAAGGGCCGCCCCGCCGCCGGGATCGTGGCGGAGGTGCTGGAGGGCGCGGTGCGCACCTTCCCCTGGCCGAAATCCATGCGCTGGGGCGCGGGCAGCCTGCGCTGGGTGCGCCCGCTGCATTCGGTGCTCTGCATTCTCACCGACGAGCATGGCGCCTCGGTGGTGCCGCTGGAGATCGACGGGCTGAAAGCGGGCGACACCACGCAGGGCCACCGCTTCATGGCGCCGGGCGATATCAGGGTGTCGTCCTTCGAGGATTACGCCGCCAGGCTGAAGGCCGCCTATGTGGTGCTCGACCCCGCCGAGCGCGCCGAAACGATCCGCCACGATGCCGGGCAGAAAGCCTTTGCCCTCGGCTTCGAGCTGGTCGACGACAAGGGGCTGCTCGCTGAGGTGTCCGGCCTCGTCGAATGGCCGGTGGTGCTGATGGGCGATATCGCCGACGAATTCATCGAATTGCCGCCCGAAGTGCTGCAAACCTCGATGAAGGAGCACCAGAAGTTCTTCTCGGTGAAAAATCCCGGCACCGGCCGGATCGAGAAATTCGTTACCGTCGCCAACCGCGAAACCGCCGATGACGGCGCGACAATCCTTGCCGGCAACCAGAAGGTGCTCGCCGCCCGGCTCGCCGACGCCAAGTTCTTCTGGGAGAACGACCTGCGCAATGTCGAGCGCCACGGGCTGGACCCATGGCTCGGCAAGCTCGCCCATGTCACCTTCCACGCCAGGCTCGGCTCGCAGGCCCGCCGCATCGCCCGGATCGCCGGGCTCGCGGGCGAGATCGCCCCGATGGTGGAGGCCGACCGCAAGGAAGCCAAACAGGCCGCCCGCGCCGCCAAGGCCGACCTTGCCTCGGAAATGGTCTACGAATTCCCCGAATTGCAAGGGATCATGGGCCGCTATTACGCCAGGCGCGCCGGGTTCTCCGATGCCGTGGCCGATGCGGTGCGCGACCATTACGCGCCGCTTGGCCCCTCGGATGCCGTGCCCTCCGCGCCGGTCTCGGTCGCGGTGGCGCTGGCCGACAAGCTCGATACGCTTACCGGCTTCTGGCATATCGACGAAAAGCCCACCGGCTCGAAAGACCCGTTCGCGCTGCGCCGCGCCGCGCTCGGGGTGATCCGGCTGGTGCTCGAAAACGGCCTCCGCCTCCAGCTCGACCGGCTGATCGACGCGCAGATCCTGCGCCACCAGATCGAGCCGCTCGAGGACGAGGAAGAACAGGCGCTGCTCAAGACGCTGCTGGGCAATATCGCCAGCCACGGCGTCTTCGGCTCGGCCGTGCGCGCGATCATCGACGAAGCGAAGGAAAACGCCCCCGACTGGCTGGGGCGGATCGAAAACCACAAGCCCGACCTGTCGGACGACCTGCTTGCCTTCATCCATGACCGGCTGAAGGTCTATCTGCGCGACCGGGGCCTGCGCCATGACGTGATCGACGCCTGCCTTCACCTGCCGGGCAAGGACGACCTGGCGCTGGTGGTCACCCGCGCCGAGGCGCTGCAGGCGGTGCTCGATACCGATGACGGCGCCAATCTGATCCAGGGTTTCAAGCGCGCCAACAACATTCTGATCCAGGCCGAAGAGGCCGACGGGGTGGAATATTCCTACGGGCCGGATGCGAAATTCGCCGAGGACGAGACCGAAACGGCGCTGTTCGCCGCGCTCGACGCCGCCGAGGCGAAGATCGGCCCGGCGATGATCGCCGAGAATTTCGAGGCGGCGATGGCCGCGATGGCCAGCCTGCGCGGCCCGATCGACGCCTTCTTCGACAATGTGCAGGTCAACACCGACAACCAGGTCATCCGCCGCAACCGGCTGAACCTGCTCGCCCGGATCCGCGATATCTGCCTGCGGGTGGCCGACCTGACCCGGATCGAGGGCTGAGCAAACCGCGGGCACGCGCCGCCGGTTGCGCTTGCCCTTGCCAGATGCGTCCGGCGCGCTATCTTGCGCTATAGGAGGATGCTGCGGTGCAGAAAATGCAGAGCCTGTCGGATATCACCGGGTTTGCCGAGATCACGCCCACCGCGCCCATCGCGGCGGAGCGTCATGGCGGGCGGGCGAAATGCCTTCAGCGCCTGATCCGGCTCGCCATGCCGGTGCCGCCGACCGTGGCGCTCGATTTCGATGCCGTGCACGCGCTGTCGAAGGGCGATATGCCCGATCTCGACGCGATGCTCGCCTTTTTCGGCCCCGATCCGCTGCTTTCGGTGCGCCCGTCTTCGGAAGACCCCGACTGGGGCGGTCCCGGCGCGATCCTCAATATCGGCATGAACGACGCGCTGCACGCGCGGCTGACCGAGAGCCACGGCGAACCGGCGGCCAACGCGCTCTACCTGCGCTTCATCCAGTCCTACGCGGTCCACGTCGCCCGCGCCGACCCCGACGAGTTCGAGGCCGGCGGCGCCCCGACGGCTGAGGCCCTCGCCCACGCACTCGCCGCCTATGAAGACGAAACCGACGAACCCTTCCCGCAGGATGTGCGCGACCAGCTTGGCGAAGTGCTGCGCTCGATGGCGCGCGCCTGGGAAGGGACCACCGCCCGGCTGCTGCGCGAAGCCAAGGGCGCGCCGGCGGATGCCGGGCTCGGCCTTGTGGTGCAGAAGATGGCGCTCGGCGTGGGCAACGGCATTTCCGGCTCCGGCGTGATCCAGTTCGTCAGCGGCCAGAGCGGGCGGCCCGAAATCCGGGGCCGCTACATGTGCCAGGCGCAGGGCCGCGACGCGCTCACCGCCAAGGACGGCGCGGGCGATATTCTCTACCTCAAGCAAGATCCGCGCGGGCGCTCGATCGAAACCGTGCTGCCGGAGGTCTGGAGCGATCTGATGCGCTATGGCGATCTCGCCCGCAAACGGCTGCGCGAAGAAATGCAGATCGAATTTACCGTCGAGAACGAAGAGCTGTTCATCCTCGACGCGGTGCGCGTGCCCCGCAGCCCGCGCGCCAATCTGCGCATTGCCGTGGCGCTGGCGAATGACGGGATCATTTCGCAGGACGAGGCGGTGCTGCGCGTGCCGCCGCATTCGCTCTCGGAGCTGCTGCACAGCCAGGTCGACCCGGCGGGCAAGCGTGACATCGTCGGCAGCGGCATCGCCGCCTCGCCCGGCGCGGCCACGGGCAAGATCGTTTTCACCGCCCGCGCGGCGCAGGCGATGGCGGCGCAGGACGAGCCTTGCGTGCTGGTGCGCCGCGAGACCACGCCGGAAGACATTCGCGGCATGCACGCCGCCAAGGCGGTGCTGACCGAGCGTGGCGGGGTGACCAGCCATGCCGCCGTGATCGCCCGCGGCCTTGGCGTGCCCTGCGTCGTCGGGGCATCGGATCTTACGCTGGACCTGAAAGCCGGCACCCTCACCACCCCCGATGGCCGGGTGTTCCGCGAAGGCGACCGCATCACCATCGACGGATCGCATGGCAAGGTGATCGCCGGATCGGCCAGGATGCTGGCCCCGGCGCTCGGCGACAATTTCCGCACCCTGCTCGCCTGGGCCGATGCCGCGCGCGATATCGGCGTGCGCGCCAATGCCGACACGCCGGAGGATGCCCGCAAGGCGCAGATGTTCGAGGCCGAGGGCATCGGGCTGTGCCGCACCGAGCACATGTTCTTCGCCGAAGACCGGCTGCTCGCCATGCGCGAGATGATCTTTGCCGACGATGCCGTCGACCGCCGCTCGATCCTCGACCGGATCGGGCCGATGCTGCGGCGCGATTTCGTCGAGCTGTTCGGCATCATGAAGGGCCGTCCGGTGACGATCCGGCTGTTTGATCTGCCATTGCACGAGTTTCTGCCGCAGAACCGCGAGGGGCTGCGCGAGCTGGCCGAGGCACTCGATCTGCCGCTGTCGGACGTAACCCGCCGTGCCGAGGCGCTGACCGAGTTCAACCCGATGCTGGGGATGCGCGGCGTGCGGCTTGGCCTGACCGTGCCGGAAATCTACGACACTCAGGCGCGCGCGATCTTCGAAGCGGTCGTCGAGGTGGCGCGCGAGGGCGCCACGGTGGTGCCCGAAATCATGATCCCGCTGGTCTCGGCCAAGCGGGAGGTTGAAATCGTCAAAGCCCGCGTCGATGCGGTGGCCGCCGCCGTGCGCATCGAGCGCGGCGTGGATTTCGACTACCGGCTCGGCGTGATGGTCGAAACCCCGCGCGCGGCGCTCCGGGCGGGCGAGATCGCGCCGCATTCGGCCTTTCTCAGCTTCGGCACCAACGATCTGACGCAGATGACCTACGGCCTCTCGCGCGACGATGCCGGGCGGTTCATGAGCCAATATGTGGCGCAGGGCGTCTATGACGAAGACCCGTTTCATGTGCTCGACGCCGACGGCGTGGGCGAGTTGCTGATGCTCGGCGCCGAGCGCGGGCGACGGACCAATCCGGGGATCACGCTCTCGATCTGCGGCGAACATGGCGGCAATCCCGAAAGCATCGCCTTCTGCCGCGATGCGCGCTTCGATTACGTCTCCTGCTCGCCCTTCCGGGTGCCGGTGGCGCGGCTGGCCGCGGCGCATCTCGCCATCGCCGAGCGCGGCGCCGAACGCCCGCCACGGATGTACTGACCCGGCCAGTTAGCGCCAACACCGCCACAAGATCTTTGAGCGCCCACCATATTTTGTGGTTTATCCATAGATAACAGCCACTTGCACCGCAAAGCGTAGACGGCCACCCGGCTTTGCGCTATATCCCCGAGCAACGAAAAGGGGCGCAAAGCCCCGGTACCTGGGATTTTGGGGGTCGGATGAAACGGCTGATCTTGCCTGCTGTTGCGGGCCTTTCGCTCATGGCGTCGGCGGCGCTGGGGGATACGGGCGGCACGCCCGAAGGGCTGATCTCGAAACTTCTCGGCAGCGAGCGCATCGCCCGCGCCGGGCTGGGCAGCGGGCGGATCGCCCGGCTCGCCTCGGTCGCGCCGACACCGGGCGAGCTTCTGCATTCCGACCGCTGGATCGCCGCGCAGCCCGTGGCGCAGGGCGGCGCCGACTGGCAATGCCTGTCCGAAGCGCTCTATTTCGAGGCCCGGGGCGAAAGCGCCGAGGGGCTCTTTGCCGTCGCCGAAGTGATCCTCAACCGGGTCGACAGCGCCCGTTACCCCGGCTCGGTCTGCAATGTGGTCAACCAGGGCACGGGCCAGCGCTATGCCTGCCAGTTCACCTTCACCTGCGACGGCCACCCCGAAGACATCCGCGACCAGCGCGCCTGGGAGCGCGTCGGCAAGGTCGCCCGCACGATGCTCGACGGCGCGCCGCGCACGCTGACCGATGGCGCGCTGTTCTACCACACTCATGCGGTCGCGCCGCGCTGGTCGAAAACGCTCGACCGTACCGCCTCGATCGGGGTGCATCACTTCTACCGCTGAGACGGGCCCGCGATGCGGCGACGGGCTGGCATTCCGCCGGCCTTTGGCGCATTCTCCGCGCCGACAGGGAGGCCCCGCATGAGTTCCGACACCCGCATCGCTTTCGAGCATCCCATCGCCCGCGCCGAGGCATCGGGCCAGCCCAGCCGCCCGCCCGACCGGATCTCGCTGCGCGATCATGTCGTCGAGGCCGATATCGGCGCCTTCCAGTCGGAGCGCGGCAAGCGGCAACGGCTGAATTTCAACGTGGTGGTCGAGGTCATCCCGCCCGAAGGGCCGGTAGGCGACGATGTGGACAAGATCCTGTCCTATGACACGATCACCGAAGCCATCGCCTACGAGCTCGCCGAGGAACGGCTGAACCTGCTCGAAACGCTGGCCGAACGCATCGCCGACCGGGTGCTGCATGCGCCGCAGGCGCTGCGCGTCTTCGTGCGGATCGAAAAGCTCGACCGCGGGCCGGGCGCGCTCGGGGTCGAGATCGTGCGCGCGCGCGGCCAGACCCCGCCGGCGACGGAAGATGCCGCCGAGGCGCCGCATCCAAGGGTGATTTACCTCTCGAACGCGGCCATTGCCGGGCCGGGCCTGGGCGCCTTTCTCGATGCGCTGGAAGCCGGGAGCCAGCCGGTGATCCTTTGCGTCGGCGCGGGCGAGGCCCCGGCGCCGCAAACCGGCCACCGGATGACCCAGCGGCGCATCGACCTGCTCGCCATCGAACAGAACGCCTGGATGCTGGCCGCGCGCGATGACCGCTGCGTGGTGGTCGCCACCCGCACCGAGCTGGACTGGGCTATGAAGCATGGGCAGATCAGCGTCTGGGCGCCCTCGAAGATCGTGCTCGACGCGGTCGATGGCCCCGCCGCCGGCCCGCGCGACGCGGTGGCGCTTTCGGCCTGGTTCGCCGAGGTGATGCAGGCCACCGATCTGCTCGTGGTCGGCGCCGAAGCCCCCGATGCCGCCCCCCTGCCCAGCCGCAGCCTGCGGGTGGACGAACTGCCATGACAATCCGCCACCGCCCGATCCCGCGCCTTGGCGCCCCAACCGGCGGCCATGGCGGCAGCCTGCCGCTCGCCGGCAGCCGCACCGCCTGGTTCAACACCGTGGAGCGGCGCGCGGCGGACGGCACGGCCAAGGTGATCTCGCCCGCCGGGCTCAATGGTGAAGGCCGCACCCGGCTCAGCGCCCGGCGCCCCGATCTCTGCGGCCTGGCGCTCGACCGCCCGCGCGTCATGGGCATTCTCAACGTCACCCCCGACAGCTTTTCCGATGGCGGCGATTTCGCCCGGACGGAAGCGGCCGTCAGCCGCGCGACGACGATGGCGGCGGAAGGTGTGGATATCATCGACATCGGCGGCGAAAGCACCCGCCCCGGCGCCGACGCGGTGACCATCGCCGAAGAAATCGCCCGCACCGCGCCGGTGATCCGCGCCATCCGCGACGCCGGGATCGCCACGCCGATCTCGATCGACACCCGCAAGGCGCCGGTGGCCGAGGCGGCGCTGGAGGCCGGCGCGGATATCGTCAACGACGTGGCCGCCTTCACCTATGACCCGGAGCTGGCCGCGCTCTGCGCCGCCCGCGACGTGCCGGTGGTGCTGATGCATGCCAAGGGTCTGCCCGCCGACATGCAGAAAAACCCCGCCTATGGCGACGTGGTGGCCGAAGTCTACGACCACCTTGCCGAACGGATCGACTATGCCACCGGGCAGGGCATCGCGCGTGAGCGGATTATCACCGATCCGGGCATCGGCTTCGGCAAGACCGAAGCGCATAACCTTGCGCTTCTGGCAAATCTCTCCACATTCCACGATCTCGGGCTGCCGGTGCTTCTCGGCGCGTCGCGCAAGCGCTTCATCGGCGCCATCGGCCACGCCGATGTGGCGAAGGACCGGCTCGGCGGGTCGCTTGCGGTGGCCCTTCACGGGGCCGCACAGGGGGTGCAAATCCTGCGCGTGCATGATACAGCCGAGACCATTCAGGCCCTGCGTCTCTTCGAGGCGCTGAACCAACATTTAAGCGACGGATAACCGCATGAGCAGGAAAATCTTTGGCACCGATGGTGTGCGCGGGATGGCCAACACCCCGCCGATGACCGCCGAAACCGCGTTGCGCCTCGGCATGGCCGCGGGCCGGTTCTTCCGCCAGAACGGCCAGAACAACCACCGCGCCGTGATCGGCAAGGATACCCGGCTGTCGGGCTACATGCTGGAAAACGCCCTCACCGCCGGGCTGACCTCGACGGGTATGAACGTGCTGCTGCTCGGTCCGGTGCCGACCCCCGCCGTGGGCCGCCTCACCCATTCGATGCGCGCCGATCTCGGCATCATGATCTCGGCGTCGCACAATCCGTTTCACGATAACGGGATCAAGCTGTTCGGCCCAGACGGGTTCAAGCTGTCCGACGAGGACGAAGCCGCCATCGAGGTGCTGATGGACGGCGGGATCGACCTTGCCCGGCCCGAGAATATCGGCCGCGCCAAGCGGATCGACGAGGGCCGCCAGCGCTATGTGGAATTCGTGAAAACCACCTTCCCGATGGGCAAGCGCCTCGACGGGCTGAAAGTGGTGGTCGATTGCGCCAATGGCGCCGCCTACAAGGCCGCGCCGGAAGCCCTCTGGGAGCTGGGCGCCGAGGTGATCGCGATGGGCGTCGAGCCCAATGGCGTGAACATCAACGATGGCGTCGGCTCCACCGCGCCCGAGGCGGCGGCGCGGCGCGTGGTCGAGGAAGGGGCCGATCTGGGCATCTGTCTCGACGGCGACGCCGACCGGGTGATGATCATCGACGAAAAGGGCCGTGTGGCCGATGGCGATCAGGTCATGGCGCTCTTCGCCAAACACTGGGGCGAGACCGGGCGGCTCAACCACAGCACGCTGGTGGCGACGGTGATGTCCAATCTCGGGCTCGAACGCTTCCTCGCGGGCCGTGGCATGAGCCTCTTGCGCACCCCGGTGGGCGACCGCTACGTGGTCGAGGCCATGCGCGCGGGCGGCTACAATCTCGGCGGCGAGCAATCGGGCCATATCGTGATGACCGACTATGCCACCACCGGCGACGGGCTGCTCGCGGGTCTGCATTTCCTGGCCGAAATGGTTACCACCGGCCTGGCTGCCTCGGAGCTGTCGGAGGTGTTCGAGACCATCCCGCAAATGTTGAAAAACGTGCGGTACACGGGGAATATTCTGCCTCTGGACGATGAAAATGTTCGAAAAGTGATCATCGCGGGCGAGGCGCGGCTGAACGGAAAAGGCCGGTTGCTGATCCGCAAATCGGGCACCGAGCCGCTCATCCGGGTGATGGCCGAATGCGAAGACGAGGTGCTGATGGCGGATGTGGTCGAAGAGATCGTCGCCGAAGTCACCCGCGTCGCGGGCTGAGCCGGACCGCTCTTACCCGAGGCGCCGCAACAGGCGGCGCAGCGAGGGCCACTGGCTGAGGCCCATCCCCGCCAGCACCAGCCCGAGCGCCATCACGAAGCTGCCCGGCACCGGCTCGGCCAGCACCACCGCGCCTATGATCACCGAAACGACCGGCACGATGTAGTTGACCAGGCTCATGAAGGTCGAGCCCGCGCTGCGGATGATCGTCACCCGCAAGAGCGTGGCCGCTGCCGTGGGCACGAGACCAAGCACCGCAAGCGCGCTCAGCGTGGTGCTGTCGGGAACTGGCGGGATACCCTCGAAGGCAAGGGCCATCGGGATCACCACCATCGTCCCGAGCAGGAGCTGCACGGCGGCAAGCCCGATCGGATCCACCGGCGGCAGCCGCTGCATCTGAACCGACGAGACCGCATAGCAGGCGGCGGCCCCGAGGCAGGCAAGCCGCCCCGCCGTCTCGCCTTCAAGCCCGGAACTGGCAAAGGCCCCCGGCCCGATCAGGGCCGCGACACCGGCAAAGCCGATCACGAAGCCGCCGACCTTGCCCGCGCTCAGCCGCTCGCCGGGCACCAGAAAATGCGCAAGCGGCAGCACCATGATCGCCACCGTCGTCATCGAAATCCCGGCAAAGCCGGATGTGACGGTCTTTTGCCCCCAGCTCAGCAGCATGAAGGGCACGGCGGTGGAGAAAATGCCGATGAAGCCGAGCGTGGCCCAGTCCGCCAGCCGCGCCGGCCCGTGAAACAGCCGCGCCCCGCGCAGGAGCCACACCGCCACCAGCAGCGCCGCGGCAAAGCCGATCCGCGCCGCGGCCAGCCAGAACGGCGTGATGCCCCTCAGCGCGATCTCGATCACCATGAAGGTCGCGCCCCAGACGAGGCCGAGCACGAGCAGCATCGCCCAGGATTTGCCGGTGATCTGTGGATCGGTCATACATCCAGATGCCACGCAAAACCCTGCCCCGCAACGAAAAAGGGCGCCCCGGGGCGCCCTTTCCGACCTCTCCCGAGCGGGATCAGTTCTTGGATTTGTCGACCATCTTGCCGGCCGAAATCCACGGCATCATCGCACGCAGCTTCTCGCCGGTTTCTTCGATCTGGTGCTCGTCGTTGAGGCGGCGGGTGGCTTTGAAATAGGGCTGGCCCACCGCGTTTTCCTGCATGAAGTCACGCACGAACTTGCCGGTCTGGATATCGGTCAGGATCTCTTTCATCGCCTTCTTGGTCTGCTCTTTCGGCAGCACGCGCGGGCCCGACACGTATTCACCGTATTCGGCGGTGTTCGAGATCGAGTAGTTCATGTTGGCGATGCCGCCCTCATAGATCAGATCGACGATCAGCTTCACCTCGTGCAGCGTTTCGAAATAGGCCATCTCGGGCGCGTAGCCGCCTTCGACGAGGGTTTCGAAACCGGCGCGGATCAGCTCGACGAGGCCGCCGCAGAGCACCGCCTGCTCGCCGAACAGGTCGGTTTCGCATTCCTCGCGGAAGTTGGTCTCGATGATCCCGGAGCGGCCGCCACCGATGGCCGAGCAATAGCTGAGGCCAAGATCGAGCGCCTTGCCCGAGGCATCGTTATGCACCGCCACGAGGCAGGGCACGCCGCCGCCTTTGACATATTCGCCGCGCACCGTGTGGCCCGGACCTTTCGGCGCCATCATGATCACGTCGACGCCCGGCTTCGGCTCGATCAGGCCGAAATGCACGTTGAGGCCGTGGGCGAAGGCGATCGCCGCGCCTTCGCGCAGGTTGTCATGCACGTATTTCCTGTAGGTATCGGCCTGAAGTTCGTCGGGCATGGTGAACATGATCAGATCGCACCAGGCGGCAGCTTCGGCGATGCCCATCACCTTCAGCCCTTCGGCTTCGGCCTTCTTCGCCGAGGGCGAGCCCTCGCGCAGCGCGACGACCACGTTCTTCGCGCCCGAATCGCGCAGGTTCAGCGCATGGGCGTGGCCCTGCGAGCCGTAGCCGAGGATGGCCACTTTCTTGTCTTTGATCAGATTGATGTCGCAGTCGCGATCGTAGTAAACGCGCATCGGCGTGCTCCTTCCAGTTGAGTCCGGCGCAGCATAGTCGCAACAGCGCAAATTTCCGTGCAATCTTTATGGAATTTTCAAAATGAATACAAATTTCATGCTCTGAACGTTCAGATAGTGAAATTTTAATTCATCTACCCGTCAGGCCGCCCGCAGCGCAGCCGCCCTGGCGCCGGCGAGTCCCGCCCCCGGCAGGCGCACGCCATCGCGCCTGTCGAGCGGCAGGATCAGCCGGGTTTCCGCAACGCTCAGACCGGGCCGGTTCAGATGCCATGCGGCGCGGTCGATGTCGGGATAATGCGCGCGCAGATCCCGGCGTGCCGCCGCGCCCAGCGCCTGAAGCGCCATCGGTCCGGCAAACAGGCTCTCGCTCGCGATCCCTTCGGAATAGACCATTTCGTGCCCGTCGAGCAGCAGATGGAAATAGGCCACCCGCGGCTGCGCCACCCGCTGCACCGCCCGCCCGTCGACCAGCGCCTTTGCCGGCACCAGCACCTCGTTCTGGCCGAAATAGAGCTCGGCCGCCTGCGAATTCAGCAAAATCCGGTGATTGGGCGAGACCCAGAGATCGCGGGTATTGCCCAGCGCCCCCGCCACGATCCGCACCGGGGCGAGCGCACCGCCGCCGCTGGCCAGCGAATGGCCGGCCCAGCGCACCGGCTGCAACCCGCGATCGCGGGTCAGCACGCGGTCACCGGGCCGAAGCGCCTCGACCGGGCGCGGACCGGCAGCGGTTTCGATCAGCGTTCCGGCCCGGAAGCAGGGCACCTCGTCGCTGATCGGCACCGATTGCCCGGCCCCGCTATAGCTCGACACGCCCTGATAATAATGCAGCGTCGTCCCGGGCGGCGGCGACGCACCGTCGAACATCACCCCGACCACATCGGTGGTGTAGCCCTGGGTGATCGACACCCCGACCATCCGGTAGGCATTGCCGGCATCGTCATACAGCGTGACCTCCCATTCATTCTCGACATTGACGGGCGCGGGCCATTGCCAGCGCGTCGTGCTGCCGCTCGGAGAATAGGTGGTGCCGTTGATGGTGACGGGATCGGACAGGCGCTGGTCGATCACTTCGGAGCCGGAAAACGGATCGTCGGTCAGCAGCCCGTCGGAATCCTCGAAGGTGATCGCCACCGTCTCGCCCGGCAGGGTGATGGTAAGGTCGTTGGGGTTTTCCCAGCTGAAGGCATCGCCGTTCAGGGCATTGCCGATGACATCGCCCTGCGTGGTCGGGCTGCCATCCGCATGGGTAATCGTTACGCCACTTTTGGCGAAGACGAAGATCGTTCGCTCGCTCATTGCTACTGCCTGCCATCGGGTTCGGGCACGGTTTGTGAGGTGGCCCGATTTTCTGTTTAGTTCTCATCAGATTATCAGGACCGCAGTGGATTTGCATCAAATTTTCGGCATAGCGCGCAGGATGCGGCGGCATGCTGCGGAACGGGCTGAGCGGCTTGACGTATCGCGCCAACAAGGCGAATAGATCATGCGCGATATAATCAGATTCCGAAGCGATCATGCTAAGCGACACCGACAGGCGCATTCTGCGCCACCTGCAGACCGACCCGAGCCTGACCAGCGCCGAGCTTTCGGAGCGCTGCGGCTTGTCGGCCTCGGCCTGCTGGCGGCGGGTCGAGCGGATGCAGGCGCAGGGCATCCTGCGCGGCCAGCACGCGATCATCAACTGGGCGGCGCTTGGCTGGGAGGTGGAAGTGTCGCTCCGCTTCACCATCGACAAGACCAATCCGCGCGCCTTCGACGAATTTCTCGCCGCCGCGCGGGCGGTGCGGGAAGTGACCGAGATCCAGACCTTCCTCGGCCGGGTCGATGTGCGCCTGCATGTCATTGCCCGCGACATGGCGCATTACCAGCAGATCTACCGCGAGAAGATCCTGACGCTCCCGCATATCGCCGATATCGAGGCGCTGATGCAGGTGGCGGTGATCGCCGAAGATGAAAGCCTGCCGATATGATCCGCCTCGACGATACCGACCGCGACATCCTGCGCGCGCTGCAGGAGGATGCGACGCTTTCAGCGGGCGAGATCGGGCGGCGGCTCGGCCTCAGCCAGCCGGCGGCCTGGCGGCGGGTGAAGCGCCTCTATGACGACGGCGCGATCCGGGGCCAGCGGCTCGACCTCGATCACGAGGCGCTCGGCTTCGGGGTGACGGTGTTTCTCGGCGTGAAGCTCGCCACCAAGGGCCGGGTGAGCCTTGAGGATTTCGAACGCGCGGTGCGGGCGATCCCCGAAGTGCAGCTCGTTCACCACGTGCTCGGGCTTTACGATTACCGGTTGCGCGTCGTCGCCCGCGACCTGGCCGATTTCGAGCGTATCCTGCGCCGCCGGGTCATGACCCTGCCGGGTGTGGGCGAGGTGGAGGCCAATGTGCTGCTGAGCGAAGAGCGCCGGCCCGGGCCGCTGTGAGCCGGGTTCGCGCCGCCCACCGCTTGACACCGCGCGCAGGCCCGGCCAACGCTGCGGCCATGATCGACCCGCGCCCAATCGTCTACGTGATCGGCCTCGTGGTGGCCTTTCTGGGCGCGACGATGCTATTGCCGATGCTGGTGGACCTCTATTACGGCAGCGCCGACTGGGCGGTGTTCCTGTCCAGCGCGGTGATTTCGCTGGTGGTGGGCGGCTCGATGGCGCTCGCCACCGCCAATACGGCGGGCCATGGCCTGACCATCCAGCAAACCTTTCTGCTCACCACCCTGATCTGGATCGCTCTGCCGCTGTTCGGCGCCCTGCCCTTTCTGCTGGGCGAGATCGAGGCGCGGCCGGTGGATGCCTTTTTCGAGGCGATGTCGGGCGTTACCACCACCGGCTCCACCGTCTTCACCGGACTCGACGATCTGCCCGAGGGGCTGCTGCTGTGGCGCTCGATGCTGCAATGGTTCGGCGGGATCGGGATCATCGTCGTGGCCATGGTCTTCCTGCCCGAGCTGCGGGTGGGCGGGATGCAGGTGTTTCGCTCCGAAGCCTTCGACACGATGGGCAAGGTGCTGCCCCGCGCCGTCGAGATCGCAGGCCAGATCACCTGGATCTATCTCGGCCTGACGCTGGCCAACATGCTGGCCTATATCGCCGTGGGGATGACCCCGTTCGACGCGGTCAACCACGCCTTCACCACAATCTCCACCGGCGGTTTCTCGACCCACGATGCCAGCTTCGGCGCCTTTCAGGGCGCGGCGGAATACGTGGCGGCGCTGTTCATGATCCTCGGCAGCCTGCCCTTCGTGCGCTATATCCAGATCGTGCAGGGCACCGCCCGCCCGATCTTCACCGATCCGCAGGTGCGTGGTTACCTCACGGTGATCCTGTCCGTCACCATGGCGATGACGCTGTTCCGGCTGGTCTTCAACGGCGACCATTTCGAACATGGCTTCCGCGAGGGGATCTTCAACGTCACCTCGATCATCTCGGGCACCGGCTATGCCTCGGTGGATTATCAGCTCTGGGGCACCTTCCCGGTGGTCACCTTCTTCTTCCTCGGCCTTGTCGGCGGCTGCGCCGGCTCAACGGCCTGCTCGGTGAAGATCTTCCGCTATCAGCTCCTCTTCGCCTCGGTGAAGGCGCAGATCCGGGCGATCCACAGCCCGCATGGCGTGTTTACCCCCCGCTATGCCGGGCGCGCCGTGGGCGAAGACGTGCTCTCGTCGGTGATGGCGTTTTTCGTCATGTTCGTGGTCTCGCTCGGCGTGCTCTCGGTGCTGCTCAGCCTCACCGGCCTCGATACCGTCACCGCCGTGTCCGGCGCGGCCACGGCGCTGGCCAATGTCGGCCCCGGGCTGGGCGGCACGATCGGCCCCGCCGGCAATTTCGCCACGCTGAACGACACCGCCAAATGGCTGCTCGCGGCAGCCATGCTGGTGGGGCGGCTCGAAGTGCTCTCCGTCTTCGTGCTGTTCACCCGCCGTTTCTGGACCGATTGAGGACAGACCAATGACCGACCGACCGACCGCCTCCGACGCCGCCCGCCTCCTCCATCTCGGCAGCGAAACGGCACAGAAGGGCGACCCGCTCGCGCTGCCGATCACCCCGGCTTCGATGTTTCACCTGCCCGGCGATCCCGATCCGGCCCTGCCCTTCTATGGCCGCGACACCAACCCGACATGGATGGCCACCGAAGCCGCGCTCGGGCTTCTCGAAGATGCGCCCGCGCTGCTCTTTCCCTCCGGCATGGCCGCGATCACGGCGGCGCTGATGGCCGTGCTGCGCGCCGGCGACCGGCTGCTCCTGCCCTCGGACGGCTACTACACCGCCCGCGTGCTGGCGGCCAACTTCCTCGAAGGCTTCGGCGTGACGGTCGAAACCCGGCCCACCGCCGGGTTCGCCGCAGGCGGCTTCGACGGCATCCGGGCCGCGCTGATCGAAAGCCCGTCGAATCCCGGCCTCGACCTCGTCGATATCGCCGACGTCACCGCAGCGCTGCGCCGGGCCGGCGCGGTCTCCATTGTCGACAACACCACGATGACCCCGTTCGGCCAGCGCCCGCTGGACCTCGGGGCCGACATTCTCGTTGCCTCCGACACCAAGGCGCCGGGCGGGCATTCGGACCTGCTGCTGGGCCATGTGGCGAGCCGCAACCCGGAGCTTTTCGCCCGGATGCGCGATTGGCGCACCCGCTCGGGCAGCATCGCCAGCCCGTTCGACGCCTGGCTCCTGCATCGCTCGCTGCAAACGCTGGAACTGCGCTTCAGCCGGATGTGCGACAGCGCCGAGGCCATCGCCCCGCGCCTCGCCACCCATCCGGCGGTGCGCGCCATCCGCTACCCCGGTCTGCCCGAGCACCCGGGCCACACCCTCGCGGCCCGGCAGATGCGGCGCAACGGCTTCCTGATCGGGATGGAACTGGAAAGCGCCGACGCGGCCGAGCGCTTCATCGGGCGCTGCCCGCTGATCGAGGCCGCCACCTCCTTCGGCGGCGTGCATACCAGTGCCGAACGCCGCGCCCGCTGGGGCGATGCCGTAGCGCCGGGCTATGTGCGGCTCTCGGTCGGCACCGAACCGGTCGAGGCGCTTTGGGCCGCGCTTGAGGCCGCGCTTGGCTGAACGCCAACCGGGACCGTTAACGATCCGTTAGGAAATGAACGGATTTCCCGTGGGCCCACGCCGCCATCCTATTGATATAATCATATATTTCCAGGAATCCAGAACACTAGGATTCTAGACTCCTGGTGCCGTTGGGCAATGTGAAGCGCCCCCGGCCCGCCCTTGAAACTCACCGAAAACCACCCCGGGCGGCATCCGCGCCCGGTCGGGCCAGCCCCGAAACCAGCGGCTAGCCTTTATGGATCAACGTCGAGAACAGCCGAGGGTCCAGCGATTGCTGCCTGAAGGTCTCGCCTTCCGTCAGGATCGACACCGCATCGTGGCTGTGCAGGCTCTCCTGATGGCTGGCGACGATGCGGAAATCGCCGATCCGCTCGTCGCGCTTGAGCTGCTCGGTAAAGAGCCGCGCGGCATCTTCCACGAAGATCGGGTTGGCGGCGTTAAGCTCGGCAAAGGCCTGCTCGTCCTCGCGCTTGACCATCACCTGCGTCTCGGTCGGCACCGCTTCACGGGCCATCTCGATCAGGTCCTCGAACCACAGGCAGGGATGATCGCACAGCACCTCTACCGAAATTCGCGCCACCGAGCGCTGGCTGTGCGGCGTGGCGAGCTGGTTGCGGCAGATGCGGGCATGTTCGGCCAGTTCCAGCGAGCACGGGCAGGTCGAGGAATAGACATAGTCGAGATGGACGAATTTGCGCCGCACCCCGCCCTGCTCCACCAGTTCCAGCGCGATATCGTAATACTGATAGCCTTCCAGCCCCGAGCGCAGACTGGGGATTTTCATCGGGAAGGAAAACCGCATCTCGATCCGCGCATCGAGACTGTCGAGATCGGTCTTGTAATCGTCGAGCGCCGCCTCGATTACCTGAAAGCTGAACGTCTTCTCCGCATGGGCATAGAACGAGCGCATGATGCGGCTCATATTGATGCCCTTCTTCTCGGCTTCCAGGCTCACCGTGCCGGTAACGGAGGTTTCCAGCGTCAGATCGCCGTTGTCGCGGGTGTGATAGCGGATCGGCAGGCGGAAATTGGAAATGCCCACATGCTGAATAAGCTGCTTCTCGCCCTGAATGAGCGAGGCCGGGCCATTCTGCAGATCGGGCATCTCGGCCTTGTAGGCGGCGTCCGGCACGAAATCGTGCGGATAATCCCGCCTGAGATCGGGATAATTCGTCAGCGGGCGTTCGGGCAGAAGCCGCGAGATCGCCGGATCGAGCCTGGCCACCTCCACAGGATCGGCGCCACGCGCCCAGTCGCGCAGGGTTTCCAGCGCGCGTTTGGCTTCGTCCGCATCGGGCGCGACGGTCATCGTCGGGGTCAGGTGGTTCATCTGGCCAGCCTCCAGAGGTCAGTCGGACCCTGAATATAGGCCCATTGCGCCCAATCCCCAAGTGTTCCTCTCAGGAATACGCCTCACAGCCCCGCCAAAGCGGCCCGGATATCGGCCACAAGGTCGCCCGCATCCTCCAGCCCGACGGAGAAGCGCACCAGCCCCGGCGTGATCCCGAGCAATTGTTTTTGCTCATCCGGCAGGCGTTGATGCGTCGTCGTGGCCGGATGCGTGACGATGCTTTTCGCGTCGCCGAGATTGTTGGAGATCACGGGGATTTGAAGCGCATTGAGAAAGCGGAAAGCCGCGTCCTTGCCGCCCGCGAGATCGAGCGCCAGCATGGTGCCGCCGTGATCCATCTGCCGCGCGGCGACGGCATGTTGCGGGTGGTCGGGCCGGCCGGGATAGATCATCCGGCCAAGCGCCGCATGGCCCGCCAGCGCATCGGCGATCTGCGCCGCGCTCTCCGCCATCGCCCGAACCCTGAGATCGAGCGTATCCAGCCCCTTGAGATGCATCCAGGCGTTGAACGGCGACAGCGCCGCGCCGGTATGCTTGGCATAGGGCTCGAACGTGCCGCGAATGAAGTCTTCACTGCCCAGAACCACACCGCCAAGGCCACGCCCGCCGCCGTCGATATGCTTGGTGGTGGAATAGATCACCACATCCGCCCCCCGCGCCGCCGCGCTGGCGCCAACGGGGGTGGAGAAGGTGTTGTCGACCACCAGCAGCGCGCCCGCCGCATGGGCAAGGCCGGCCACCAGCGCGATGTCGATCACCTCCAGCGTGGGGTTGGAGATGGTTTCGAGAAACACCAGATCGGCGCCCCCGGTCAAAGCCGCGCGCCACTCCGCCTCGGAGGTGCCATCGACATAGACCACCTCGGCGCCGAACTTCGCCAGCCATTCAAGGATGTAAAGGCACGATCCGAACAGCGCGCGCGCGGCAACGATCCGCATCCCCGGCTGCGCCGCCGCCATCAGCGTGACGTTCACCGCCGCCATGCCGGAGGCCACCGCAAAGCCATCCCCGGTGCCCTCGATCGAGGCAAGACGCTCCTCGAACATCCGCACGGTCGGGTTGCCGTATCGGGCGTAGATGAATTCATCGGGCCCGGTCTCGATAAACCGTGCCTCGGCCTGCTCGGCGCTGTCATAGACGAAGCCCTGTGTGAGAAAGATCGCCTCGCTCACCTCGTTGTACTGCGAGCGCCGCACGCCATCGTGCACGGCCTTCGTCTTCGCCTTCCACTCACCCATCTGCGCCTCCAGCACAAAAAAGCCCCCGTGCACATAGCAGCCGGGGGCAGAACGTCCTCGACCTCTTTAGCGGCTTATTTTACGTGGCCCGCAATCCGGTGCACAAATCGCCACCCGGTCTCGCTAGCGTGACTTGCACCCTGCGTCAAGCCGCCGCAGGGTACGCGAAACATGCCGGGAGCCGCAGATGCCGATCGACCTTTACTACTGGCCCACGCCGAATGGCTGGAAAATCACCATAGCCCTCGAAGAGATGGGCCTGCCCTACGAGGTCCGCTATGTCGATATCGGCAAGGGCGAACAATTCGAGCCGGACTTCCTGAAGATCGCCCCCAACAACCGGATGCCGGCGATTATCGACCCGGACGGGCCGGACGGCCAGCCGATCAGCGTGTTCGAGTCGGGCGCGATCCTGCAATATCTCGCCCGCAAGACCGGCATGTTCTACGGCGGCAGCGAGCGTGAGCGGGTGGCGGTCGAGGAATGGCTGTTCTGGCAGGTGGGCGGTCTCGGCCCGATGGCCGGTCAGGCGCATCACTTCCTGAAATACGCCCCCGCCATGGGCCACGACCTGCCCTATGCCAAGGACCGCTACCGCGCCGAGAGCACCCGGCTCTACGGCGTGATGGACCGCCGCCTGGCCGAAAACCGCTTCCTCGCCGGCGACGACTACACCATCGCCGATATGGCCAGCTATGGCTGGGCCACGCTATGGGAAGGCCAGGAGCAGGTGCTCGACGACAAGCCCCACCTCGCGCGCTGGCTCGACGAGATCGCCGCCCGCCCGGCGGTGCAGCGCGCCATGGCAGTGGGGGCCGAGAAACGGCCCGCCAACGTCGCCGAAGACAAGGAGGCGGCGAAGGTTCTGTTCAAACGCTAGCTCCCTTTTTCTTGGTCCAAATACTCAAATCGCGGCGCGGGACACCGGCGCCGCGATGAGTATTTTTGCCAAGAAAAAGGTCAGCCTTCCTTCTCTTCTTCCGAGGTGCCGTAGCGGGAGAACAGGCCCGATTGCGCCATGAAGAAGCCGAAGATCGAGATCGGCAGGCCGAAGGTCTTGAAATTCACCCAGGCATCGGTGCTCATCGTCCGCCAGATCGCCTCGTTCGCCACCGCCAGGCCGAGGAAGAACAGCGCCAGGCGCTTGGTGAGCTTCATCCAGCCCTCGCGTTCCAGCGGCATGGCCTGATCCATCACCGCCTCAAGGTAGCTCTGGCCGCGCATCAGGCCGAAGCCGAGAATGCCGGCAAAGAGCAGATAGATGATCGTGGGCTTCATCTTGAAGAAGCGTTCGTCGTTGAACCAGATGCTCAAGCCCCCGAACACCACCACCAGCACCAGCGTGGCGATCTGCATTTTCGACAGATGCCCCGACAGCCGCCATTGCAGGAAGCTCGCCACGGCGAGGACTGGGATGAACATTGCCGTCACCGCGACGAAGCCCGAATAGTCGATGCCGGCCACGGTGAACTGCCGGTCCTTGAACAGCACGTAGCCGATGAAGAAGGCGATGATCGGCCCGTATTCCAGCGCCAGTTTCACGCCCGGTCTGATGGTCTTGTCACTCATGCGAACCCCCTAGCCTGCGGCCTCCACTATCACAGCGCCCAGCGCGATCAAAGCCATGAGCGCAATCCGGCGCGGCCCGGTCTTTTCGCCGAGCAGGAGCCAGCCGATCAGGGCGGCGAAAACGGTCGAGGTTTCGCGCAGCACCGCCGCTTCGCCGACATTGTCGAGCCGGGTTGCCAGCATGATCGCGCCGAAGGAGAAAAACGCCACCACCGCGCCGAGCGCCCCGCGCAGAGCGAGCGGGCCGAGCGCCGGGCGCACCTCCATCCGCCGCCAGCGGCGGGCGGCGAGGATGGGGAAGGATAGCCCGTCGATCATGAAGAACCAGGCGAGAAAGGTGAACGGGTCCGGCGTGGCGCGGATGCCGAAAGCGTCAACCGTGGTGTAGAGCGCCACGAAGCCGCCGGTGACCACCGCCATCGCCAGCGCGGGCTTGAGGTGTTCGCGGCCGAATTGCCAGTGCCGCAGGTTGTACAGCGCCAGCCCGTAGATCCCCGCCACCAGCAAGGCGACCCCGGCCCATTGCCCGGCGGTGAAATGCTCGCCGAAGAGCAGCCCCGCGCCGATCACCGTGAACAGCGGCCCGGTGCCGCGCACGACCGGGTAGACGACGGTGTAGGAGCCGAGCGTGTAGGTCCAGGCCTGCGACAGCTTGTAGGCGAAATGGATGATCCAGATCAGCACGAAGAGCGGCAACAGCGCCGGATCGGGCCAGGGCACGACGAACAGCGCCACCGGCGCGGCCATGATGGCGTAGGATATGTCGATCGCGCCGCGCGACAGCCACGGATCATGGCGCCCCTTCTGCAGCGCGCCGAACAGCGCGTGAAGAAACGCCGCCATCAGCGCGAGCGCCAGCGCCGCCTGGTGCCCGGCCTCGGTGCCCTCGATGGCGGTGACCCAGCCGCTCACACCCACTGGCCCTTGGGCATGCGCGGCATGCCCGCGGGTGCGCGGCCCGGCACCGCGTTCAGCCGGCGCGTGGCGCCCGGCGCGGCCGGGATGGCGATGCGCCCGATCGGCGTCGGCAGCGCCGCCTTGTCGGCCGCGCGGTTGGCCCGGCGGCGGGCGACGAAGCGGGTGATGTCCATCGGCTGGCGATAGGCATCTTCGATCCGCGGCGTCTCGGTAAGGTCATGCGCCGCATCCGCGAGCAGCCGCCAGGTGATCCGGCGCAGAAATTCGTCCGACCGGTAGGGCGGCAGCAGGCCGATCTCGACAATCCGGGTGACCGAACCGGCCCGCACCAGCGCCCCGGCGCCGACCACCTCCCAATTGGCGAACAGCACGGCCCGCGCCAGAACGTCGGCCAGCGCCGAATAGCCCGGCTGCCCGGCCTCCGGATAGGGATGCGAGATCGCCAGGCGCCGCGCCTCGGCCACGAAGGACATCGCGGTGCGCGTGCCTTTCAGCAGCATCTGCGTCTCTGTCTTGATCCGGGTCATGGCGCGGTTGGTCCGGCGTTTGTCTGCTCGTCGAGTCGGGGCCGAGTATCCCGGATCCCGGTTAACAGGACAAATATGGCATCGTCATGCCCCGGTGAGGGCACGGGCGAAGTCTTCCGGATCGAACGGCGCCAGATCGTCGATCTGCTCGCCAACGCCGATCGCATGGATCGGCAGGCCGAACTTGTCGGCCAGCGCCACCAGCACGCCGCCCTTGGCGGTGCCGTCGAGCTTGGTCATGACCAGGCCCGACACATCGGCCATCTTCTGGAAGGTCTCGACCTGGGAGAGCGCGTTCTGCCCGGTGGTCGCATCGAGCACCAGCAGGGTGTTATGCGGCGCGCTTTCGTCCTTCTTGCGGATGACGCGGACGATCTTGGCCAGCTCCTCCATCAGATCGGCGCGGTTCTGCAGCCGCCCGGCAGTGTCGATCATCAACAGATCGGCGCCGTCGGCCTCGGCCTTCGTCATCGCGTCGAAGGCGAGCGAGGCCGGGTCGGAGCCTTCGGGCGCGGTCAGCACCGGCACGCCCGCCCGCTCGCCCCAGACCTGAAGCTGTTCGACGGCGGCGGCGCGGAAGGTGTCGCCCGCCGCGATCACCACGCTCTTGCCCGCCGCGCGGAACTGGCTCGCGAGCTTGCCGATGGTGGTGGTCTTGCCCGAGCCGTTCACGCCCACCACCAGCACCACCTGCGGCTTCTTCGGGTAAAGCGGCATCGGCCTCGCCACCGGCTCCATGATCCGGGCGATCTCGCCCGACATCAGCGCCTTGATCTCGTCGACCGAGAGCTTCCTGCCCAGCCGCCCCTCGGCCAGATTGGCGGTGACGCGCATCGCGGTATCCACCCCCATATCGGAGGCGATCATCAGCTCTTCGAGGCTTTCCAGCATGTCGTCGTCCAGCACCCGGCGCACGACGCTGCGCTTTTCCTTGCGGCCGAACATGCGGCCGATAAAACCCGGCTGCTGCACAAGCTCGCCATCGGGCGCCAGCATCGTGGCCGTCCCGCCGGCCTCCATTTCCGGCGGCGGCAGGTCCGGCATCGGGTCATAGGGCTGGGGTGCCTCGTAGGGCGTCTCGTCCGGCAGTTCGGGCATGTCGCCGGGCACGATCTCGGGCGGCGTCTCTTCGGGACGCTCCGGCGCGGGTTCGGGGATTTCGGGCGCTTGCGGCTCCGGCACCGGCTCCACCTCGGGCTCGGGCAGCGGGATCGGCTCAGGCTCGGGTTCCGGTTCGGGTTCGGGTTCAACCTCGGGTTCCGGCTCCGGTTCGGGTTCGGGCTCCGGCGCGGGGACCGGCTCCGGTTCCGGCTCGGGTGCAGGCTCCGGCGCCTGCGCCGCAAGCTCTACCGTTTCCTCTTCCTCGACACCACCATCCTCGACAATCGCTTCCAGCCCCTCTTCGAGCTTCGACGAGGAGCGGGTGAGACGATCCTTGAGCTTTTTGAAAAACGACATGGCGGCCCTCCGGTGTTGCTTCTCACCTAATGCGGACGGGCGCTCAAGGGAAGGGCCGCAAGCGGCCCGGCGCGCGGGAATCTGGCCTGCGCGCCCTACAGGGTTCCCGCAAGGATCAGCGCCTGCCCGATCACGTAGAACACCCAGACACCCCAGCCCAGCGGCCCGGTCAGCGGGTTGTCGCCCCCGAGCCGGAAGAGCTGCACCGCGAGCATCGTGTCGGAGGCGATGAAGAACAGCGCCCCCAGCGTGACCGCGCCGAGCGGCAGGGTCAGCACCGCAAGCCCCATCAGCGTGATCGCCACCACATAGAGCCGCACCGGCCAGCGCAGGCGATCGACATGGGGCACCAGCCAGATCTCGGCCAGAACGCCATGCACCAGAAGCGCCACCGCCAGCACCGGCTGGAGCGAGAACGCCGCCCAGAGCGGTGCGGCCGAAAGCACGAGGAACAGCAGGATATAGGCGATATGGGCCAGCGCGAAGCTCGCCAGCCCGTAGAGAAACGCCGCCTCGCCCTTGCGTGACAGGGCGAAATCCCCGAGCGCCGAGAAGAACAGGCCCGCCACCAGCCAGGGCGCGCCGCCGGCGGCCCAGGCGGTGAACGTGAAAACGAGGAGCGGCACGGTCTTCACCGCGCTGCGCGGCCACGATGGCGCACCCGCCGTCATCGGCAGGTAGACCAGCGCCACGGCCAGACCGAACCAGAGCAGGATTATCGACATCGCGGCGCCTCCCTCGCGCCACGTTCCGCCGCCGGGGCCGCGCGGTCAAGGGCCGCCGATGCCGCTCTTTGCCGCTCCCCCTTGTGCCCGCAGCCAAGGCCCGTATCCTGTGAGACGAAACGCGCCAACGGAGATCCCGATGCACCCGGTTCGCGCCTTTGCCGCCGCCTCGCTCACCCCCGTCGCCCTGATCGCGCTCGCGGCGCTGTTCGGGGGCGGCTGGATCTGGGCGGCGCTCGTCTATATGACGCTCTTCGCCTTCGCGATGGATCAGCTCATCGCCCGGATCGACCCGCCCGCCGATCCGATGCGCGAATTGCCCGAGGCCGACTGGCTCTCGGCCACGCTGGCGCTGGCGCATTTCGTGCTGCTCGTGCTGGTGATCCGGGCGCTGGCCACCGGCGGGCTGCCGCTGGCGCGCTGGCTCGCGCTCTATGTGGCGGCGGCGCTGTTCTTCGGGCAGGTGTCGAATTCCAACGCGCATGAACTCATCCACCGCACCAGCCGGAGGCTCTTCACCCTCGGCAAATGGGTCTATATCAGCCTGCTTTTCGGCCATCACACCTCGGCCCATAACAAGGTGCATCACCGCTTCGCGGCCTCCGAGGACGATCCCAACACCGCCCGCCCCGGCGAAAGCTTCTATTCCTTCGCGCCACGCGCCTGGAAGGGCAGCTTCGTGAAGGGCTACCAGATGGAGCGGGAAGACATCCGCCGCAGGGGCACCGGCGGGGCGACACCCTATGTCACCTATGTGCTGGGCGCGCTGGGGCTGCTGGCGCTTTCGGGCCTCGCCTTCGGCTGGGCCGGGATCGCGGTGCATCTGCTGCTGGCCGCCTATGCCCAGATTCAGCTGCTGCTGTCGGATTACGTGCAGCATTACGGGCTGCAACGCGCCCGGCGCGACGATGGCAGGCTGGAGCCGATCGGCCCCGCGCATAGCTGGAACAGCCGCCACTGGTTCACCTCGCACATGATGCTGAACGCGCCGCGCCATTCCGACCATCACGCCCATCCCGCGCGGCCCTATCCGCAGCTCGAACTGCACGACAGAACAGAAGCGCCGATCCTGCCCTCGACCCTGCCCGCGATGGGTATGCTCGCGCTCCTGCCCCGGCAATGGCGGCGGGTGATGGACCGCGCGCTCGCCCGCTGGCAGGCCCGGCAAGGAGCCGCCACATGAAATACGCCGCCGCCCTCGCGCTCTTCCTCGCCAGCCCTGCCCTGGCGCAAGAGCCGATGACCGGGGCCGAGTTCGAAGCCTATACCACCGGCAAGACGCTGCTCTACGGCATTGGCGGGCAGGTCTATGGCGGCGAGGATTACCTGCCGGGGCGCAAGGTGCGCTGGTCGTTTCTCGACGGAAAATGCCTCGACGGCACATGGTACGAGGCGGCGGGGCAGATCTGCTTTGCCTATGTCGACGATCCCACCCCGGTGTGCTGGGTCTTCTTCGAAACCGGCGACGGGCTTGTCGCGCATCTGAACGGCGACGAGACGCAATCGCTCTACGAGACGGGCGAAGCCGACGAGCCGCTCTTCTGCCTCGGGCCGGAGGTGGGCGCCTGACGCCCGGTCGCGGGGATCTGCGGCAGGAGGACAGTGCGCCTCAGAACAGCGAGCCCTGCTCCGGCGTCGGCGGCTTCGGCTTTGACGTCTTCGGCGCAGCCTTTGCCGCGCCCTCGCCCAGCGCGAGGCGGCCATCGGCGAACTCGATCTCCAGCGCCTCGGCCCGTCCGGCCGCGGCCTTGCTGGTGACCACATCGCCATCGCCCCGGACAACGGCATAGCCCCGCTTCAGCGTCTCGGTATAGCCGAGCGTCTGCCGGGTGCGATCGAGTGCTGCGAGGCGATCCTGCCAGCCCCTGATCTGGGCGCCGGCGGCACGGGTGAACCGGGCGGTGAGCGCGTCGAGGTCGCGCGCCTTGCGCGCTTGCGCCTCGCCCAGACGCGCCACATCAAGACGCCGCGCCACCGCATTGAAAGCGCGCCGTTTTTCTCCCGCCGGACGGGCCAGCGCCGTGTCGAGCCGCGCGGCGCGGGCGGCAAGGCGTTCGCGCTGATGTTCGATCCGCCCCGCAAGCAGGCTGGGCCGGAGCCCCCCGGCGGCGCGGGTCAGGCGGACATGGCCCGCCTGCGTCAGCCGGGTGAGCGCGGCGGGCAATTTGTCGGACGCCCGGTCAAGCCGCTGGCGCGGGCCGTCGAGCAGCGTATCCGGGCGCGGCAGCGCGCGGGAGAGATCGGTGAGCCGCTGGCCGCGCCGGGTGATCCCCTGGGTCAGCGCCGCCGTCAGCCGCGCCTCCTGCTCCGCCGTCCAGGCCATGAGGTCGCGCCGCACCGGCACCGCCATTTCGGCGGCGGCCGTGGGGGTGGGCGCACGCCGGTCGGCCACGTAGTCGATCAGCGTTGTATCCGTCTCATGCCCGACGGCGGAGATCAGCGGAATCGCGGAGGCGGCGGCGGCGCGGGCGACGATCTCTTCGTTGAAGCCCCACAGGTCTTCGATCGAGCCACCGCCCCGCGCGACGATCAGCAGATCGGGGCGCGGCAGCGCACCGCCCGGCGTGAGCGCGTTGAAGCCTGCGATGGCGCGGGCCACTTCCGGCGCGCATTTCTCGCCCTGCACGGCAACCGGCCAGATCAGCACCTTGCGCGGGAACCGGTCACGCAGCCGGTGCAGGATATCGCGGATCACCGCGCCGGAGGGCGAGGTCACCACCCCGATCACCTCGGGCAGATAGGGGATCGGCTTCTTGCGCTCAGGCGCAAACAGCCCCTCGGCCTGCAACTGGGCCTTGCGCTTTTCCAGCATCGCCATCAGCGCGCCAACGCCGGCAGGGGCGATCTCTTCGATCACGATCTGGTATTTCGACTGGCCGGGGAAGGTGGTGAGCCGCCCGGTGGCGACCACTTCCATCCCCTCCTCCGGCTGGGTCATCAGCCGCGCGGCAACGCCCTTCCAGATCACCCCCGCAAGCACCGCGCGGTCATCCTTCAGATCGAGGTAGACATGCCCCGACCGGGGCCGCGACACGCGCCCCACCTCGCCGCGCACGCGGACATGGGAAAACTCGCCCTCGATGCTCCGTTTGACCGCGCCCGACAGTTCGGACACGGTGAATTCGGGCGCGTTGCCTGCCGGGGTGGGGTCGTCGATCAGATCCATGGGCGCGAGATTAGCGCGGCCGCGCCGGGCGGGCCAGCCCTCAGACGTGGAGCGGCGCGCAAGCCGGTGTCATCGGGCGGAACGGCAGCGTGGCCAGCGCATCGGGCGCGGGCCAGACCTCCGCCGGCGGCTCGGCGCCGAATTCCTGCAGATAGGCGGCCACGGTCTCGGCATAGGCCCGCGCCGGCGCCTCGACGGTGGGCGCGAAGGTGAGCCGGCGCCCGATGATCCAGTCGCAGAATTCCTTGCCGTAGCCCTCATGCTCGGCATGGTAGCTCCAGGCCACGCGCACCAGCCCGGGCGGCACGCGCGGGGCGCTGGTGAGCGCGGCCAGATAAAGGAAGCGGCGGTATTCGAGTTCAAGCCGCAGCGCCGCAGCCGGGCTCAGCCCGGTGATCTCGGCGAGATGTTCGGCAAAGCTGCGGCCATCGCGCTCCACCGGCAGATGCGCGCCGCGGATGCGATACCACAAAGATGGCCGGGTCGGGCTGCAATGTTCGGGATGAATCATCATGGCGCGGCACCTCCTGGCGCCATCATCGCAGCGCATTGCGGCGAATCCGGGGCGCCTGCGCGCAGCTCAGCGCCCGCCCGATTCGTTGAGGAAATAGGACAGATCTTCCGACAGATCGGCCCCGAAGCCGCGCCGGGCACGCCCAAGATGCGCGCCGTACAGGTCAAGCCCGTAGATCGCCAGGCTCATCGCCAGGCCAAGCGCGAGAATCAGCGGCTCGCCCCGCTCCCAGGCGACCATGCCGGTAAAGCCGAACACCGCCGCATGGGCGGTCAGCCAGCGCGGCAGCCGCGGGGTGACGGCGGCCTGCCAGATCGTGCGCGGCGGCGGCGTGCCGAATTCGCGCAGGTAGGCCTGCAGGGTGCGCCGGTAGGCCCCGTTCGCGCCGAACTTGCGCGCGCCATCGTCAAGCGGCAGCGGGCGGGCGAGAACTTCGGCGCAAAACTCATTGTAATCAGCGCTTTGGTTGTGAATCACCCAGGCCTTGCGCACCGGTTCGGGGGGGATCCGCAGCGCGTCGGTCGCGGCGGCGAGGTACAGCCAGCGGCGGTATTCCTCCTCCACCTCGCGCGCTTCGAGCAGCGGCAGGTCGCTCACATGGGCGAGCGCCTGGGCAAACTCGTGCTGCGCCTTCGACGCGGGCAAGGCGGCCAGGCGAATCCGGTCCCAAAGCCGCGGATCGCTGAGGTTGCCTTTCAGGATTGGGTCTCTGTTCGGGTCCAACATCGGCTTGGTACTTGTTTCACTGGTCTCTTCGACCTAGACCCTGCCCGGCGAATGCGACGAAAGAAGGGCGGCAAGATGAATATTCTGATCCTCGGCGGCGGCGGGCGGGAACATGCCCTCGCCTGGGCGGTCAAACAGAACCCCAAATGCGACCGGCTGATCGTCGCCCCGGGCAATGCCGGGATTGCCGAGATCGCCGAATGCGCCCGGCTCGACATCGAGAATGGCGAGGCGGTGGTGCAATTCGCCGAGGAAAACGCGGTAAACTTCGTGATCGTCGGCCCCGAAGCGCCGCTGGCCGCCGGGGTGGCCGACCGGCTGGAAGAGGCGGGCATTCTCGCCTTCGGCCCCTCCGCTGCCGCCGCGCGGCTCGAAGCCTCGAAGAGCTTCACCAAGGAAATCTGCGACGCCGCCGGCGCCCCCACCGCGGCCTATGCCCGCTTCACCATGGCCGAACCCGCGAAGGATTATATCCGCGACCGGGGCGCGCCGATCGTGGTGAAGGCAGACGGGCTGGCCGCCGGCAAGGGCGTGATCGTGGCGATGGACGAGGAAACCGCGCTGGCCGCCATCGACGACATGTTCGGCGGCGAGTTCGGCGCTGCCGGGGCTGAGGTGGTGATCGAGGACTTCATGACCGGCGAGGAGGCGAGCTTTTTCATCCTCTCCGATGGCGAGACGCTGCTGCCCATCGGCACGGCGCAGGATCACAAGCGCGTCGGCGAGGGCGATACCGGGCTCAATACCGGCGGCATGGGCGCCTATTCGCCCGCCCCGGTGCTGACCGACGAGATCGCCGCGAAGGCGATGGACGAGATCATCGCCCCCACCATGCGGGTGATGGCCGAGCGCGGGATGCCCTACAAGGGCGTGCTCTATGCCGGGCTGATGATCGAGAACGGCCAGCCCCGGCTGGTGGAATACAACGTCCGCTTCGGCGACCCGGAATGCCAGGTGCTGATGATGCGGCTTGGGGCGCAGGCGCTCGACCTCATGCTTGCCGCCGCCGAGGGGCGGCTGAGCGAGATGCAGGTGAACTGGGCCGACGACCACGCGATGACGGTGGTGATGGCCGCGAAGGGCTATCCCGGCGCCTATGACAAGGGCTCTGTGATCGGCGGGCTCGACGCGCTGCCGGAGGATTCAAAGCACATGGTCTTCCACGCCGGCACGAGGGAGGTGGACGGCAAGGTCACCGCCAGCGGCGGGCGGGTGCTGAACGTGACGGCCCGGGGCGGCACATTGGCCGAAGCGCGGCAGGCCGCCTATGCGATGGTCGACGGTATCGACTGGCCCGATGGATTCTGCCGGCGCGATATCGGCTGGCGCGCCCTGTCATGACCGAACCGCGCCGCTACAGGTTCAAACCGGCGGCGCTGAAACAGCCGGCGAGCTACGCGCTCGACGCGGACCGTCTGCAGGCGGATGACGGCTGGGAGCTGCGGCTTGCCGAGGTCGACGCCGCCGCCTTCGTGAACCATGTGATGCAGGGCGCGCGGATGATGCGGCTCGATCTGTGGGTTGCCGGCGAGCGCCGCAGTCTGAGCTATACCGGCGCGGCAAATGCCTGGCAGAGCGATCCCGACGCGGCAACATTCCTGCGCCTCGCCCGCGATACGCTGCGCGCCCTGGACGGGGCAACGACCGGCCTGCGGATCGCGCTTGGCGAAACCGGCCGCGCGCGATGGGGGATGTTCATCATCGGCCTCGTCTCGGCGCTTGGCGGGATCGCGATCTTCGTGGCGGCGCTGGCCTCGGGCATTTCACAGGACCGGCTGGCCGCCGCCGCCGTGCCGATGCTGGTCCTCGCCGCGATGGGCGGCATTCTCACCGTCCGCTACGGCCCCTGGCGGAAACCGCCCATGGCCACGCCCGCCGCGCTCGCCGGTGTGATCGACGGCATCGTCGGGACGCTGCCGGAGCGGCGATGAAAAGCCCCGATGTCACGCTCACCGATTTCGCCCTCGCGCTCGTCGCGGCAGGGTTTGCGCTGGCGCTGCTGGGCGGCGGCGGGCTTTCCGGCCTCTACGCGCTGCTCTTCGCCGCCCTCGCCGTTGCCGCGCTGGCGGGTGGTATCTGGCACGGCTGGTTTGCCGGGCAGCAGACCGGGCCGGGTGGCGCGCTTTGGCTGACGGTGATGCTCTCGGTCGGCCTGGCCAACCTTGCGCTCTGGCGGCTCACCGGAGCGCTTTTGCAAACGCCGCTGCCGGGCTGGATCGGCTGGGGCCAACTGGTGCTGTTCGCGGCGCTGGCGCTGTTCGTCTCGCGTAGCTTCCTGCTCACCTCCGCCTTCACCCTGCCGCCCACGCTCGCCCTGCTCTGGGCCTTCGCCGCCGATCTCGCCGCTCCCGGCCACATGCCTGGCGCGGCCGGGCTGGCGGTGGCGCTGGCCGGGGCGGGGCTGCAGGCCGCCCGGATCGGGCTGCCGGCGCTGCGGCTGAGCCATAACGGGCTTTACCACATCGTTCAGGCGATCGCCTTCACGCTGGTCTTTCTCGGCGCCAACGCCAACCCGGTTTCTTTCTAAGAAACCGGGGCGAAATCTTTGAAAGATTTCGCCTCACCGGCAGGCCAGCGCCGCGTCGATATCAGCCAGGCTGTCCAGCGGCCCCAAAGTCTTGCGCTCAAGCCTGCCTTCGGTGAGCCGCACCGCCACCACCTCGCGCCAGTCGCCCGAGGCCAGCACCATCTCCGGCCCCTGCCCGCAATCGCGCTGCCCGCCTGCAATGAAGTCCCAGCCGATCTTGTGATTGCTCACCCCCTCCAGCGCCGCCACTTCGGTGAGCCTGCCATCGGCAAGCCGCCAGACGCGCAGGGTCTTCGCCAGATGCGGGCGGTCGACATAGGCCAGTTCCACCGCCCCGTCGCCATCGAGATCGCCTGCGGCGACGGGCGCGAGCCAGCGGTGAGGCTGGCCGATGAAGGGCGTGGCGGCATACAGCCCCTGCGGCCCGTACAGCGCCAGCCGCGCCCCGCGCGACAGATCGCTTTCCACAACCATGGCAAGGGTTTGCCCCCGGTCGCCGCGGATGAGACGGGGGGAGATATCCTCGAACACGCGGGTTTCGGGCAGGCGGATCACCCGGCGCTCGCCCGTATCAAGGGTGAAGGCCAGCGCCCCCCATTCCACCGCGTCGCCAAGAATGCCGTGATCGTAGCGCGCGGTGGGTTCGGCGAAGGCGGCGCCGGTCAGCCCGGCGAGCGGGTGCCCGTCATAGGATTGCGCATGAGCCGGCAGGAGGCCGGCGCACAGGATGAGAAGGGTCAGAATGTACCGCATGGCCTGCCGGTTCCGGTCGGAGCAGCCTACCGCCCCGGCGCGGCCCCGATGCACACAAGCGCGTGAGGTCAGATCTGCTTTTCGGGCATGGTGACGACGAGCCCGTCAAGCGCGTCCGTCACCTTGAGCTGGCAGGTCAGCCGCGAGCGCACCGGATCGGGGTCCCAGGCAAAATCGAGCATGTCGGCTTCCATCGCCTCGCGCGGCGGCAGCTTTTCGATCCACTCTTCGGCAACGTAGACATGGCAGGTCGAGCAGGCGCAGGCACCGCCGCAATCGGCCTCGATCCCCGGGATGCCGTTATCGCGCGCACCTTCCATGACCGTGAGCCCGTTGGGCACGTCCACCACATGTTCGGTCCCGTCGTACTCGATATAGGTGATCCTGGCCATGCCCCGTCTCCTGTCTGCGTTCGGGTGGGTTTCTAGCGAAGGCAGGTAAGCGCCGCCACCCCGTTTTTCCACCCGAAATGTCGCAGCGTTGCGCCCTGCCGCCGAGCCGTGCGGCGGCCTCTAGGCGGCGCGGGCGAATTCGGCTATGGTCAGGTCAACGCGGTCAAAAAGAACCGAACGAGCAGATGAACACGCATTTCGCATTTCGCCACGGCCTGAGCGCCGGGCTGTTGCTTGCGGCCGGGATCGGCCTTGCGGGCTGCATGTCGGCGCCCGGCGCCGAGACCACCCGCGCCGATCCGGGCGGCGAAGTGGTGATCACCGATTTCACCCTCGGCCCGCCCGGCGCCCGCCCGGGTGCCTGCTACGGCAAGGACGTGACCCCGGCGGTGATCGAGCAGGTGACCGAGCAAATCCTCGTCACACCGCCCGAGATCGGCCCTGAAGGCAACGTGATCACGCCGGCGAAATATGAAGAAAAGGTCAGCCACCAGGTGGTGACGGGCCGCGAGGAAATCTATTTCGAAACCCCCTGCCCGCCGCGCTGGACGCCCGATTTCATCGCCTCGGTGCAACGCGCGCTGAAAACGCGCGGCCTTTTTCCCGGCCCAGTGACCGGCAATCTCGACGACGGCACGCGCCAGGCGATCCGCAGCTACCAACTGCGCAAGGGGCTGAATTCGGCGATCCTGTCGACGGAAAGCGCCCGCGAGCTTGGGCTGGTCGAGATCGACCTCGACGGCTGAGCCGCACGGCACGCCACAGAAACACGAAGCCGTCCGGCATCCGCTATCCCGGAATGCCGAACGGCCAGGTGAAACCTTGCGCCGAGACCGCTCAGAACATCATAGTGATCTGGGTAGCGATCCAATGAGTGACGGGGTCAGCCTGCATGATCCAGGCGCCCATCCGCTCGAATACCGTGCCCTCTTCGAGCGCGCCAACGCGGCTCGCATAGGTGCCCGGACCGAGATAGAAAAGAAGAAATCCCTTAAAAACAAGAAACATCGCGAGAATGATCGCCACGCCGCGCGGGTTGAACCGCCGCCGCATCGGCTTTGCATCCACGGGAACGAGCAAACCGTCCCGCTCGACAAGCCGCACATAACCCACCGAAAGGCGCTTATGCCGCTGGTCAATCTCTCGCAGACGTCGCTGAAAGTCCTGAAAATTGGCCTCAGACATCGTACCGGCTCCAACTTGCGCCCACCCAGTTGTGACAAGATTGGGCCCAATTGTGGCAAAATCGTGGCAAACCCTTGGAAACAAACTGTTTCTGCCACATTTCACCCGGCAGGGCCGGCCTGTTTGCGGTCCAGCACCAGCGTCGTCCACTCGCCGTATTCGCTGCGCGAGGCAAGCGCGAAGCCACATTCGGCATAGCGTTTGATCACCTCGTCGGCCTGCGGATTGAGGATGCCCGACAGGATCGCCTGCCCGCCCGGCGCGATATGGCTTGCCATATCCGGCGCCAGCGCCAGAAGCGGCCCCTTGAGGATATTGGCAAAGACCAGATCGAAGGGCGCGGCGGCGTGCAGCGCCTCGTGATCGAACCCGGCCGCCTCGATGACATGGACGCTGCCCGAAAGCCCGTTGGCCTCGACATTGGCGCGCGCCACATCCACCGCCACTTCGTCGATATCCGACGCCAGAACCGGCGCGGGCCAGACCTTGGCCGCCGCCATCGCCAGCACTGCCGTGCCGCAGCCGATATCGGCCACGTTCCTTTTGACCATGCCCCGGTTCAGCATCTCATCCAGCGCCGTAAGGCAGCCCAGCGTGGTGCCGTGATGGCCGGTGCCGAAGGCCATCGCCGCTTCGATCTTCAGCGCCACCTTGCCCGGCGGCACCTTGTCGGCGTCATGCGCGCCGTGAACGAAGAAGCGGCCCGCCTCGACCGGCGCAAGCTCGCGCTTCACATGAGCGACCCAGTCGACCTCGGGCAGCTCCGACACGCTGAAATCCTTCGCGCCATGCGCCTTGGCCAGCAGCGCCAGCACGATCTCGTCGGGCGCTTCGGTGAAATAGCCGCCCACTTCCCACAGGCCCGAGCCGTCTTCGAGCTCGAACACGCCCACGCCGGTCGGTTCCGGCGCCATCGCCTCCAGCGCATCGCCCAGCGCCTGCGCGGCGGCCTGACCTTCAAGGGTGGTAAGCGCGGTGAATGTGGGCATGGGCATCTCCTTGGTGATGCTCCGGCCTAGCCGTGCAGGATCGGCCGGTCAAGGAAGCTGGGGCAGCCCCCGGCTCAGGCCCCGGTCCCGATCGGGCAGGACAGGCCGGTGCCGCCAAGGCCGCAATAGCCGTTCGGGTTCTTCGACAGATATTGCTGGTGGTAGTCTTCGGCCCAATAGAACGGCCCCGCCTCGGCGATCTCGGTGGTGATCGCCCCGTAACCCGCCGCCCGCAGCCGGGGCGCGAAGGCATCGCGCGAGGCAAGCGCCGCGTCGCGCTGCGCGGGTGTCGTCCAGTAGATCGCCGAGCGGTATTGCGTGCCCCGGTCATTGCCCTGCCGCATCCCCTGCGTCGGGTCATGGCCCTCCCAGAACGCCTGCAGGAGCGCGTCATAGGACATGACCTTGGGATCGAAGGCGAGCCAGACCACCTCGGTATGGCCGGTGCGCCCGGTGCAGACCTCCTCGTAGGTCGGGTGCGGGGTGTATCCGCCGGCATAGCCCGCCAGCGTCATCCACACGCCCGGAAGCTGCCAGAACAGACGCTCGACGCCCCAGAAGCAGCCCATCGCAAACACCGCCGCCTCGTGGCCCGGCGGCACATCAAGGCTCAGGGGCCGGCCATAGACGTGATGGGTGCCGGCGGTGGGAATGGGCGTGTTGCGCCCCGGCAATGCCTCGCCGGGCGCGACCATCTCGATGGGTTTGGACATACCGAACATAGGCGTCTCCTCCGGACCGAATATAAGGCGGCCCTACTCGGCCGGCGAGGGCGCGTAGCCCGCGAACACCGTTTCGTTACCCTTCTCGGGGTGGCGCGGGATCATCAGCGCCAGCATCAGCGACCCCAGCGCAAGCAGCGAGGCAAGGCCGAAGACCGCGCCGGGCGAGGTCACCCAGAGATAGCCCAGCAGCGCGGGCAGGAAGACCGCGGCGATATGGTTGATGGTGAAGGCCACCGCCGCGGTCGGCGCGATATCGGGGATATCGGCGATCTTCTGGAAATAGGTCTTGATCGCGAAAGCGAGCGAAAAGAACAGATGGTCGACCACGTAAAGCGTCGCCGCCAGCGCCACACCCCAGCTGAAATAGTAGATCCCGCCATAGAGCAGAAACACGATGGTCAGCCCGACATATTCGAAGGCCAGCGCATTGCGCTCGCCCCATTTGCCCACGGCGCGGCCCATCAGCGGCGCGAAGATCATGTTGGCGAGGAAGTTGATGATGAACAGCGCCGTCACCTCATGCACCTCGAAGCCGAAGCGCTCGACCATCATGAAGGCAGCAAAAACGGTGAAGATCTGCCGCCGGGCGCCGGACATGAATTGCAGCGCATAGTAAAGCCAGTAGCGGCGGCGCAGCACGAAGGTTTTCAGCTGCGGCTCGGGGCTTTCGAAGCGCGGCCAGGCAAGCCAGGCGAAGACCGCCACCGCAAAGGTGAAGCCGCCCGAGGCGAGATAGACGAAATTGTAGGAGAGATCGAAGGTCTTCCAGGTGACCACCAGAAGCCCGTAGGCCACCAGCGATGCCCCGGAGCCGACGGCCACGAGCCAGCCCAGCACCTGCGGCGCGCGCCCGCGCTCGATCCATTGAAGCTGGAGCGACTGGTTGACCGTCTCGTAATAGTGAAAGCCGATCGACGAGAGCATGGTGATCGTCAGGATGCCGCCGAGCGAGGGAAACCACGCCGTCACCGCCGTTGCCGCGCCCAGAAGCGCGAGGTTGAACAGCAGCAGCCCCTGTTCGCGGAAGAACATGATCAGCAGGATCACTCCGATGGCGAGAAAGCCGGGAAATTCGCGCACCGAATGCAGCCAGCCGATCTCGACCCCGGTGAAGCCCGCAACCTCGATGACGAAATTGTTGAGCAGCGCCGACCAGGTCGAAAAGGCGATGGGCATCGCGGCGGCCACAACCATCAGCAGCACCACCGGCTGACGCCAGCGCGGGAGGGCTTTCGCCTCGTCGAGAGTGTAGGTCCTGTTCGCCATGGGCCATTCCATACGCCCGGCCCGCGCCCTTGGCGAGCGGAAACACGCCCGTGAGCGCAGAGAGGAACCGTGTTAGGATCGCTCCACCGCATGAGGAGGATCGCATGGCCAGTGACAAGATCGAGGTGGAAAACGTCAATTCACCGGGCAAGACAACGCGGGTCGACGCCGCCAAATACGCTGCGATGCGCGCGGCGATGCTCGCCGTCATGCCGACGGGCGCACCGGGCCTGACCGCCGCCGAGATCAAGGACCGGGCCAAACCCCGCCTGCCCGAAGATCTCTTCCCCGGCGGCGCGACCAGCGGCTGGTGGCTGAAATGCGTGCAGCTCGATCTTGAGGCCAAGGGCGTGATCCAGCGCCACGCCACCAAGCCACTGACATTCTCGCAGGTTCAGTAAAAGCTCTGCGGGTCGATATCGACGGAGAGCCGCGTGTCGCCCTTGGGGGTGAACTGGCCGACCCATTGGCGCAGCGCCGGTTGCAGCGCCACGGCGCGGTCGGCCTTGACCAGAAGGCGCACGCGGTGGCGGCCACGGATGCGGGCAATCGGTGCCGGCGCGGGACCATAAAGCTGCGCCCCGACCGCGCGCAGGGGCTGGTCGGCGCGCGCCAATGCATTGCCGAGATCGAAGGCGGCTTCGGCGGAAGAGGCGGAAATGACGATCCCCGCCATCCGGCCATAGGGCGGCACCCCGGCGGCCTGGCGCTCCGCCGCCTCGGCGCGCCAGAAGCCTTCCTCGTCGCCCGACAGGATCGCGCGGATCACCGGGTGGTCGGGCTGGAAGGTCTGCAAGAGCGCCAGCCCCGGCTTGTCGGCCCGCCCGGCCCGCCCTGCCACCTGACGGATGAGCTGAAAGGTCTTTTCCGCCGCGCGCAAATCGGAGCCTTGCAGGCCCAGATCAGCGTCGATCACCCCCACCAGCGTCAGCAGCGGAAAGTTGTGCCCCTTCGCCACCATCTGCGTGCCGATGATGATGTCGGCCCCGCCCTGCGCGATCAGCTCGATCTGCGCCTTGAGCGCGCGCGCCGAGCCGAACAGATCGGACGACAGCACCGCCACCCGCGCCTCGGGGAAGCGCTCGCCCACCTCCTCGGCCAGCCGCTCCACCCCCGGCCCCACCGGCGCCAGCTTGCCCTCGGCTTCGCAGGAGGGGCAGACCTCGGGCATCGGCTTGGTCTCGCCGCATTGGTGGCAGACGAGGCGCTTGAGGAAGCGGTGCTCGACCATGCGGGCATCGCAATGATCGCAGGCGATCTGGTGGCCGCAGGCGCGGCAGATGGTGACGGGCGCATAGCCGCGCCGGTTGAGGAACAGGAGCGATTGCTCGCCCTTCTCCATCCGGTCGCGGATATGGGCTTCGAGCGTGGGCGAGATCCAGCGGTTGCCCGGCAGGTCTTCGGCGCGCATGTCGATCGCACGCATCTCTGGCAGGACGGCCTCGCCGAAGCGCGAGGTGAGGTCGAGCCTTGCATATTTCCCGGCCTCGGCGTTGGCCCAGCTTTCCAGCGACGGCGTGGCGGAGGCGAGCACCACGCGGGCGGCATTCACCGAAGCGCGCATCACCGCCATGTCGCGCGCCGAGTAGAGCACGCCGTCTTCCTGCTTGTAGGACTGGTCGTGTTCCTCATCGACCACGATCAGCCCGAGATCGCGGAACGGCAAATAAAGCGCCGAGCGCGCCCCCACCACCAGCGGCGCCTCGCCCTCGCCTACCATGCGCCAGAGCCGGCGGCGCTCGGTCATGGTCACGCCGGAATGCCACTCGGCGGGGCGCGCGCCAAACCGCGCCTCGACGCGCTTGAGAAACTCCGCCGTCAGCGCGATCTCGGGCAAGAGCACCAGCGCCTGCCGGCCCTTGCGCAGCGTCTCGGCCACGGCTTCCATATAGACTTCCGTCTTGCCCGAGCCGGTGACGCCGCGCAGCAGCGTGGTGCCGTAA
This sequence comes from Sinisalibacter aestuarii, assembly GCF_027923545.1. Lineage (GTDB taxonomy): Bacteria > Pseudomonadota > Alphaproteobacteria > Rhodobacterales > Rhodobacteraceae > Sinisalibacter > Sinisalibacter aestuarii. Next base: position 175,500 of record NZ_BROH01000002.1, read on the forward strand.
TCGCCCGAGCGCACCCCCGCCACCAGCGCCTCGGCTGCCGCGCGCTGATCCTCGGTCAGCGGCTTGCCCGGCGCGTCCGGGTCGAGCCGGGGATAGGGCAGATCGCGCGGGCTTTCCTCCTCGCGCACAGCGCCGAGCTTGACGAGGCCCTTGACCACCGAGGTGGTCACCCCCGCCATCTCGGCCAGCTCGCCCAGCGTGAAGGCCAGCCCGCCATAATCGCGCAGCACCTCGATCACCCGGACGCGGGCTTCGGTCATCCGCTCCGCCTGGCCGGAGCCGAGCCGGTAGACCTTGCGCATCGAGGGCGGATCGGTCAGCCCCGGCGCGCGGGTGGCGAGGCGCAGCATCTGGTGCATCGGCGTGAGGGTGTAGTCGCCCACCCTGGCGAGAAACTCTGCCATCTCCGTGCGCATCGGCGCCACGTCGAGCACCCGCGAAACGGCGCGCAGCTTGGAGGCGTCGAACCCCGCCTCGCCCGGCCCCCAGACCACGCCCATCACCTTGCGCGGGCCCAGCGGCACCTCGACGAAAGCGCCCTGCCAGCAGCCGCCCTCGGGCGCGCGGTAGGTCAGCAGCCGGTCCAGCGGCTGGGTGGTGAGCACCGCCACGCGCTGGCCGGGGTCGAAGAATACGGGGCCGGTGCTCATGCCGCGGCCCCGCACGGTTCATTTCTAATGAACCGGACCGATTTCTTACCAAGACATCGGTTGCCGCCCGCCCGCACCTCACCCGATTTTGCCTTTCTGCCGCGCATCGCTTCCTGTAGGAAGCGGGCGACGATTGACCACAGCATTGCACGAGGACCCGCGATGAAATTCTTTGCCGATACCGCCGATGTGGACGCGATCCGCGAACTCAACGAGCTTGGGCTTGTCGACGGGGTGACCACCAACCCCTCGCTGGTCAAGAAGTCCGGCCGCGACATCATCGAAGTCACCAGGGAAATCTGCTCCTTCATCGACGGCCCGGTTTCGGCCGAAGTGATCGCCACCGAGGCCGAGGCGATGATCGCCGAGGGCCGCAAGCTGGCCGGGATCGCGCCGAACATCGCGGTGAAAGTGCCGCTCACCCTCGACGGGCTCAAGGCCTGCAAGGTGCTCACCGATGAAGGCAAGATGGTGAATGTCACGCTCTGCTTCTCCGCTAACCAGGCATTGCTCGCGGCGAAAGCCGGGGCCACCTTCATCTCGCCCTTCATCGGCCGGCTCGACGATATGGGCATCGACGGCATGGACCTTATCGCCGAGATTCGCCAGATCTACGACAATTACGGCTTTGAGACGCAAATCCTCGCCGCCTCGATCCGCAGCGTCAACCACGCCAAGGCCGCCGCCCTGATCGGCGCCGACGTGATGACCGCGCCGCCCTCGGTGATCACGGCCATGGCCGGCCACCCGCTGACCGACAAGGGCCTCGCCGCCTTCCTCAAGGATGCCGCCGAGGCGGGGCTGAAGATCCTCTGACCCGGCTCAGAAGGTCAGCGTGAAGGCATCGGTGACGATCGCATCAAGCGGCTGGTCGGTGGGCTCCAGCGGCAGCCCGTCGGCCTCCTGCGCGGCGTAAGCAAAGCCGATGGCCAGCGTCGGGCGCAAGGCGCGCAGCCGTTCCAGCGTCCGGTCATAGAAGCCGCCGCCATAGCCCAGCCGCCCGCCCGTGCGGTCGAAGGCCACCAGCGGCACGATCAGCACATCGGGCGCGATCTCCTCGCCCTCCACCGGCACAGCGGCACCGAAGGGGCCCGGCGCCATCCGGCAGCCGGGCCGCCAGCGGCGAAACAGGAGCGGCTGCGCCCTGGCCTCGATCACCGGCACGCAGACCGGACCATGCGCCGCCATTTCCGCCATCACCGGCAGCGGGTTGATCTCGGTGCGGATCGGCACGAAGCCCGAGATCGCCCGGCCCCGTTGCGGGGCCAGAAGCTCAAGCAGCCGCGCCTGCGCCGCGCCGTCGAGCCCGCGCCCATGCGCCTCGGCACGCCGGGCATAGGCGGCCTTGCGGGCCGCGGCTTTGACCTCGGCCAGATTCATATCAGCACCGCCGCCGCGAGACCGAGGAAAGCGAAAAAGCCCACCACATCGGTGACCGTCGTCACGAAGGCGCCGGAGGCCAGCGCCGGGTCGATCCCGAGCTTGTCGAGCAGCACCGGCACGGCGACGCCCGCAAGCCCCGCCACCACGAGGTTCACCACCATCGCGAGCGCGATCACCACGCCCAGCATCGGGGCCGAGAACCAGACCCAGCCGACCAGCCCCATCACCACGGCGAAGACCAGGCCATTGACCAGCCCCACCATCACCTCGCGCCGGACAACCCGCCAGACGTTGGCGGAGGTGAGGTCTTTGGTGGCCAGCGCGCGCACCGCGACGGTGAGCGTCTGGGTGCCGGCATTGCCGCCCATCGAGGCAACGATGGGCATCAGCACGGCCAGCGCCACCATGCCGGCAATCACGTTTTCGAACTGGGCGATCACCAGCGAGGCGAGAATGGCCGTCACCAGGTTCACCGCGAGCCACGGCACCCGGCGGCGGGTGGTTTCGATCACCCGGTCGGAGATCGCGCTTTCCTCGCCCACGCCGGCGAGGCGCAGGATGTCTTCCTCATGCTCCTCATCGAGAATCGCCATCGCGTCGTCGATGGTGATCACCCCCACCAGCCTGTCATCGGCATCCACCACCGGCGCCGAGATCAGGTGGTACTGGTTGAAGGCATAGGCCACATCGCCTTCGTCCTGCAGCACCGGGATGGTGCGAAAGCTGTCCTCGGTGATCTGCGCGAGCTTGACCGAGCGGGGCGACGACATGATCCGCCCGAGCGTGACATAGCCGGTGGGCCGCAGACGCGGGTCGATCAGGATGACGTGGTAGAACTGGTCCGGCAAACCGTCCTGCGCGCGCATGTAGTCGATCGCCTCGCCCACGTTCCAGTGTTCGGGGGCCACCACCATCTCGCGCTGCATCAGGCGGCCAGCGGTCTCTTCCGGATAGGTCAGCGATTGCTCGACGGCGACCCGGTCGACATCTTCCAGCACATCGAGGATCGCCGCCTGCTGATCCTCCTCCATGTCTTCGATCAGGTCGACGACATCGTCGGTATCCAGTTCGCGCACGGCGTCCGACAGCACCTCCGGGTGCAGCGCCGCGATCACCTCTTCGCGAATGCCCTCATCGAGTTCGGTGAGAATCTCGCCATCGAATTCCCGGCCATAGAGGCGGACGAGATCCACCCGGGTATCGTCATCGACCTGTTCGAGAAGGTCGGCGATATCGGCGGCGTGCAGGGGTTCGAGCAGCTCGGTCAGCCGCTCCGCGTCACCGTCGTCGAGCGCGGCGAGGACCGGGCGGATCATGTCCCGGTCAAGCTCGTAGTCGCCTTCCTCCGGCGCGCTGTCGACGATCTGGTCTTCGGCCATGCATGCTCCCCGTTTCGGGCCGGACCATAGGCGAAGTGCCCCCCGAGGAACAGGGGGGAATAGGCGTGGACGCGGGCCTTTTCCCATCCTAGTCTCAGGGGCTGCAACGGGGGAACGAGATGCATATCCTGCTCGGTCAGACACTCAGCTTCACCGCCGATCCGTTCAGGGTGCCGGTCGGGGAAGCTCTGCGCCACGAAAGCCGCGGCGCGGTGGCCATCGAGGCGGGCCGGATCGTGGCCGTTGGCCCGGCCGACGAGATCCGCGCCGCCCACCCGCAAGCGCCGGTCACCGATCATGGCCGGGCGCTGATCTCGCCCGGTTTCATCGACGCCCATGTGCATTACCCGCAAACGGCGATCATCGCCTCCTGGGGCAAGCGGCTGATCGACTGGCTGAACAGCTACACCTTCCCCGAAGAGGCGCGCTTTGGCGATCCAGCCCATGCCGCCGGGATCGCCGCGCTCTATTTCGACCTCACGCTCGCCAGCGGCACCACCACCACGGTGAGCTACGCCACGATCCACCCCGAAAGCGTGGACGCCTATTTTACCGAAGCGCAGCGGCGCGGGCTGCGGGCGCTGGCGGGCAAGACCTGCATGGACGAGAACGCCCCCGACAACCTGTCCGACACCGCGCAATCGGCCTATGACGATTCGAAGCGGCTGCTGGAAAAGTGGCATGGGGCCGACCGGCTTTCCTACGTCATCACCCCGCGCTTCGCCCCCACCTCCTCGCGCGAGCAACTCGCCGCGCTCGGCAGCCTCTGGGGCGAACATCCCGACGTGCTGATGCAGACCCATCTGAGCGAGCAGCACGAGGAAATCGCCTGGGTGCACGAGCTGTTTCCCGAGGCGCAGGATTACGTCGACGTCTACGACCGGTTCGGCCTGCTGCGCGAGGGCGCGCTGATGGGGCATGCCATCCACCTCTCGCCGCGAGAGCGGGCGCGGCTCAGGGAGGCGGGCGCGAGCCTGATCCATTGCCCGACCTCGAACACCTTCATCGGCTCGGGGCTGTTCGACATGAACGGGCTGATGAACGAGGGCCAGCGCATCGGGCTGGCGACGGATACCGGCGGCGGCTCATCATTTTCGATGCTGCGCACGATGGCGGCGGCCTATGAGGTGGCGCAATTGCGCGGCACGCCGCTGCATCCGGCGCAACTGTGGTGGCTGGCCACGGCGGGCTCGGCCCATGCGCTGCATCTGGGCGACCGGATCGGCACGCTCGCGCCGGGCTACGAGGCCGACCTGGCGGTGATCGACCTTGCCTCTTCCCCGGCCATTACCCAGCGCGCGGCCCGCGCCGAAACGCTGTGGGAAGAGGTTTTCCCCACGATCATGATGGGCGACGACCGCGCGGTGGCGGCGACCTATGTGGCGGGCCGGCGGGTCTGAGCCGCCAGGGCCACATGCCGGCCTGCCCCTCACTTTCCACACCCGACTGCCTTTACCATTTGGCAAGACAGAACCGGCGCGGCCCGGCGAAGCCAAAGCCAAAGCCAATATGTTGAAATAACTTAGCTTTATCGCAACACCAGGATTCTAGAATCCTAGAATCCTGGTGTTTGAGTGCCGGCCTTAGCACCCCCGAAACCACCCGCCATCCACCGCTGCACGCATCGCTGTGAAGCGGCTGTCGCCATCATCGGGACCGGCCGGGCCTGCCGAGAGAGCCGGCGCCGGCCCGCGCCGGTCACCCCATCAGCGCCCGGGCCAGCCGGTTTTGCTGTTCGATCGCGCGCGGCAGGTCGATGGTGGCCATCCGGCCCTCGGCCACCACCCGGCGCCCCTCGACGAAGAGATCGCGCACCCGTGTCGGCCCGGCAAGCAGCAGCGCCGCCTTGTCCCAGCTTCCGGCGCTCTCCACGCCGGACACGTCCCACAGCGCGATATCCGCCCGCTTGCCCGGCGCGATCTGGCCCAGATCGTCGCGGCCCAGCACCTCGGCCCCACCGCGAGTGGCGATCCGGAGCGCCTCGCGCGCGCTCATCTTGTCGGCCCCGCCCGCGACGCGCTGGAGCAGCATCGCCTGGCGCGCTTCGGCCATGAGGTTGCCGGCATCGTTCGAGGCGGAGCCGTCCACCCCCAGCCCCACCTTCACGCCCGCATCGCGCATCTGGCGCACCGGAGCGATGCCCGAACCGAGACGGCAATTGGAACAGGGGCAATGGGCCACGCCGGTATGGCTGCGGGCGAAAAGGTCGATCTCGGCGGCGTCGAGCTTCACCGCATGGGCATGCCAGACATCGGGGCCGGTCCAGCCCAGCTCCTCGGCATATTGCCCCGGCCGCATGCCGAACTGCGCCTCGGAATAGGCGATATCCTCGTCGTTCTCGGCGAGGTGGGTGTGCAGCATCACGCCCTTGTCGCGCGCCAGTAGGGCCGAGTCGCGCATCAGCTCGCGGCTCACCGAGAAGGGTGAACACGGCGCCAGCCCGACGCGGACCATCGCGCCTTCGGACGGGTCGTGAAACGCATCCACCACCCGGATCGAATCCTTGAGAATATCGGCCTCGCGCTCCACCAGATTGTCGGGCGGCAGGCCGCCCGCGCTCTCGCCGATGCTCATCGAGCCGCGCGTCGGGTGAAAGCGCAGGCCCACCTCCGCCGCCGCGTCAATCGTATCGTCGAGCCGCGACCCGTTGGGGAAGAGGTAGAGGTGATCGGAGCTCATCGTGCAGCCCGACAGCGCCAGCTCGCTCAGCCCCACCAGCGCCGAGACGCGCATTTCCTCCGGGCCGAACCGCGCCCAGATCGGGTAGAGCGTTTGCAGCCATCCGAACAAGAGCGCATCCTGCCCGCCGGGCACGGCGCGGGTCAGCGTCTGGTAAAGGTGGTGGTGGGTGTTCACCAGGCCGGGGGTCACCACGCAACCGGCGGCGTTCAGCACCTCGCCGGTTGTGGCAAGCCCCTGCCCCACCGCCGCGATCACGCCATCGCGGATCAGCACGTCGGCACCAGACAGTTCGGTCATTGTGTCGTCCATCGTCAGGACGGTTTCGGCATTGCGGATCAGGGTTTCCATCGCGCGTCTCCTTCCGGCCCGTTTCGGAGACATGCTCGCCGGCTGCCAGAAAGGGCAAAGGACACAGCCGGCCCGGCCTGTCTAGCAAGGCGGGGCGTGCGGCGGCAAGCCTGTCCGATATCCCGGTTCCGCTCCGGCGCTTGCGTCGTGCGCCGCGCCTATTCCGCCCGCGAAAGCACCGCGAGGGCGGCGGCGTGGATCTGCGGGTTGGCCGCCGCCAGCACCCGCCCGCCATCCTTGGCCGGGCCGCCGCGCCAGTCGGTGACGATCCCGCCCGCCGCCTCGATCACCGCCATCGGCCCCTGAATGTCATAGGCCTGCAACCCGGCTTCGACCACGAGGTCCACCTGCCCGGCGGCAACCAGCGCATAGGCGTAGCAATCGAGCCCGTAACGGGTAAGCCGAACCCGGCCCGCGAGATCGTGGAAGGCGGCGCGCTCGGCGTCGCTGCCCACTTCCGGGAAGGTGGTGAACAGGATCGCCTCGTCAAGCCCGCGCGGGGGGCGCGTGGCGAGTGTGCTGCGCCCGCGCGGCCCCTCGCTCCAGGCCTCGCCAAAGCCGCCAACGAAGCGCTCGCCGATGAAGGGCTGGTCGATCACGCCGAGCACCGGCCCCTCTTCCCCGCCGACCGCGATCAGCACGCCCCAGGTGGGCGTGCCGGACAGGAAGGCGCGGGTGCCGTCCACCGGGTCGAGCACCCAGGTCAGACCGCTGCTGCCCGGCTGGTGGCCGTATTCTTCGCCAAGGATCGCGTCGTCTGGCCGCTGCGCGGCCAGCACCGCGCGCATGGCCTGCTCGGCTTCGCGGTCGGCGGCGGTGACCGGGTCGAAGCCCGCGGCATCCTTGTTGTCGGCCGCCAGCCCGTCGGCGCGGAAATGCGCAAGCGTCGGGCCCCGCGCGGCATCAGCCAGCGCGAGGGCGGTGTCGATCAGGTCAGACTTGGTTTGGAGGTCGATCTCGGTCATGGCACCGCCGGGGCTGCATCCCCCCGGCGGTAGCCCGTGGGCCTCAGCCCGTCAAGCCGCGTCGGACAGCACCCGGGCCAGTTCAAACAGCCGGCGGCGCTGGTTTTCGGGGATGGCATAGTAGGAGCGCACCAGTTCCAGCGCTTCCTTGTCGGCGAGGATATCGCTCGGCAGGGTGGTTTCGCTGGCCTCGGCGCCGCCGCCTTCAAGCCCCTCGAAAAAGAAGTCGATCGGCACCTGCAGCGCTTCGGAGATGTCCCACAGGCGAGACGCGCTCACCCGGTTCATGCCCGTTTCGTATTTCTGAATCTGCTGGAACTTGATCCCGACACGCTCGGCGAGTTGTTGCTGAGTCATCCCGACCATCCACCGGCGATGGCGAATTCGCTTGCCTACGTGAACATCCACAGGGTGTTTCATGCAGTACTCTCCTTACGCGATATTCCAATACAATCCAAAGACCACGGCGTGTGCCCACACCACAACCTGTCTTTTTGGTCAGAAATTGACGCGATTGGGCTGGTCTTACTTTTGTTATTTTATTTCAATTAGTTACTGGCAAATCTGCAGGGCAGAGTCAAAATCGTTACCGGATCAAGATACCCGCTAAACGTGTTTGATGCAAGGATTTGCAATTTGCAAAAATATCGACCATACGCAGCGGATTACAATTTATACGTGTATTTCATCAAAATATACGATTGGCGAATCCAACCCTGTCAACGGAAATTCCACCCTCGCCCCCCGTGCCGACCCCGGCTATGGTCGCGCGGAGGAGACCGAGATGAAAGCTTACCAGATCCGCGCAGAGGGCGCAGCACCCCGGTTGGACGAGGTCTATCCGCCCCGGCCCGGGCCGGGCGAGGTGCTGGTCGGGATCGCCGCGGCGGGGCTGAATTTCGCCGATCTGCTGATGGTCAAAGGGCAATACCAGAAAAAGCCCGCCCTGCCCTTCACGCTCGGGATGGAGGCCGCTGGCACCGTTATCGCGCTCGGGCCGGAGACCGAGGGGCCGCCCCCCGGCACGCGGGTGGTGGCCGTGGGCGGCCATGGCGGGCTGGCCGAAATGGGTGTGTTCCCCGCCGCAGGCTGCACGCCGATCCCCGATGCAATGCCCTTCGACCACGCCGCCGGCTTTCCCATCGCCTATGGCACCAGTCATATCGGCCTCGCCCGGCGGGCGCGGCTGAAACCGGGCGAAACCCTGCTCGTGCTCGGTGCGGCGGGCGGCGTCGGCCTGACCGCCGTCGAGATCGGCAAGCTCATGGGCGCGCGGGTGATCGCCTGCGCGCGCGGCGCCGACAAGCTCGCCATCTGCAAGGCCGCCGGCGCCGATCACCTGATCGACAGCGACAGCCAGGACATCCGCGAGGCGGTGAAGGCGCTCGGCGGGGCCGATGTGGTCTACGATCCGGTCGGCGGCGACCAGTTCACCGCCGCGATGCGGGCCACCAAACCGGAGGGGCGCATCCTGGTCGTCGGCTTCGCCTCGGGCGAGGTGCCGCAGATTCCCGCCAATCACCTGCTGGTCAAGAATATCGACGTGATCGGCTATTGGTGGGGCGGCTATACCGGCTTCAATCCCGCCGCGATCCGCGAGAGCATGGGCCAGCTCCTCGCCTGGTACGAGGCGGGCCAGCTCTCGCCGCATGTCAGCCACCGCCTGCCGCTGGAGCGCGCCGGCGAGGCTTACGACCTGCTGCGCTCGCGCGCATCGACCGGCAAGGTGGTGGTGACGATCGGCGCTCAGCCGGAATAGGCCTGCCGCAGCTTCGCCACCAAAGCCTGCTCGGCCTGCCCGCGCAACGTGTCGGCAACGTAGATATTGACCCCCATCGTGCCGAGATCGGGCAGCGCGCCGCCATGGTCGATCTGCTCCAGCGTGGCCGGCACCGTGCCCTCCAGCAGCGCGTGGACGGCAAGATCGGCGGCGCAGCTCACCTCGATGGTGCGGCTCATCTCCGAGGTCACCGCGACCTCCCATTCGATCGCCGACGCATCCAGCGCCGCCTCGACATCGCGCCGGAAGATGTTGCGGGTCTCGAAGGCCAGCCGCAACGGGCGCTGGCGCCAGGCCTGCCCGCCGGGCGCGCCGACCCAGACCAGCGGGCGCGAACTCAGCCTGCGCCCGCCCGCATCCACCTCGTTCTCGGTGGTCAGGATCACATCGCAATCGCCACGGGCGAACATCTCCTTGAGCCGCCGCGTGTAGGACGAGACCAGCGTGACCTTCATCCGCGGGAATTCGGCGTGGAACCGTTGCAGCACCGGCGGCAGCGCCGGATAGACCACATCGTTGGGCACCCCGAGCACAACCTCGCCTTCGAAGGCCGCAGAGGTGAAGCGATGCCAGACCTCGTCATTCAGCGCCAGCATCCGGCGGGCATAGCCGAGAAGCTGCTCGCCATCCGCCGTCAGCACCACGCCCCGCCCCGCGCGGTCGAACAGGGCGCGGCCCAGCGCCTCTTCCAGCCGCTTGATCTGCATCGACACCGCCGATTGCGTGAGGTGCAGAAGCCCGGCCGCACGGGTGACGCCCCCCACCTCGGCGACGGTGGCGAAGGCCCGCAGGGCTGTCAGATCAAGGTTGTGCGCCATATCAAGATTCGTGATGTGTTAGCTAATAATCATTCATTTTTATCATGGCGCATCTCTCCCTACATAGCAACCGGGAGGGGCGCCAACGCACACACCTCCAACCAATGAGGCCAGGAGTTCGCCATGCATACGATGACCGCCACGCATCACATCCGCCACCGCAATGCCCGCCGGTGGCTCAGCCCGCTCACCTGGATCAAGACGGCCGTCAAGACCCATCGGCAGCGCCTGCGCCTGGAAGATCTCGACGCGCATATGCTTGAAGACATCGGCATCGACCGCGCCACCGCCAGACGCGAGGCCCGCCGTCCGTTCTGGGATCTGCCGCGCTGACAGGCGTCCGGCGCCGTTCACACAAACGTGTCCACCGCAGGTTTCGCCAAGCAACGCCTTGAAATGAACACCTCTCTGGCCGATATTTGCATCTGAAACGGTGCCGCTTCCGGCCCGTTACGCAATTTGGCTTTCAGGAGGCTGACACAGATGGCTGATTTGAAGACGATGCGGACGGCCGCAGGCGCCCGCACCGCCCAGATCGACGAGGGGCTTCGCGCCCATATGAACAAGGTCTACGGCACCATGTCCGTGGGCCTGCTGATGACTGCGCTGGTGGCCTGGGCCTTCGGCTCGTCGCCGGCGCTGATGTCGATCCTCTACAACCTCGACACCGGCTCGCCGAACATCCTCGGCTGGATCGTCATGTTCCTGCCGCTGATCATGGTTTTCGCCTTCGGCGCAGCGATCAACCGGCTCTCCGCCGCCGGCGCGCAGCTTTATTTCTACGTCTACGCGGCCATCATGGGCCTGTCGCTGTCGTGGATTTTCATGGCCTTCACCGGCATTTCCATCGCCCAGACCTTCCTGGTCACCGCGATCGCCTTTGCCGGGCTGAGCCTTTACGGTTACACCACCAAGCGCGATATCTCGGGCTGGGGCGCGTTCCTGATCATGGGCCTGATCGGCATCATCGTCGCCTCGATCGTCAACATCTTCCTCGGCAGCCCGGCGCTGCACTTCGCGATCTCGGTGATCGGCGTGCTGATCTTCGCGGGCCTCACCGCCTATGACACGCAGAAGCTGAAGAACGACTATATCCAGCACGCCCATGCGATGGACGGCGAATGGCTGGCCAAGTCGGCGATCCTCGGCGCGCTGAACCTGTATCTGGATTTCGTGAACCTGTTCATGTTCCTGCTCCAGTTCCTCGGCAATCGCGAGTAACCGGGCGCGCAAACACGGTGCGGGGCCGGTCCTTTGGGCCGGCCCTTTTCGTATCATGGCCTTTGACACCGCCCTCAAGCTCGCTCTCGCCCCCCTGCTCGTTGCGCAGGGTGTTGGCGTGCGGCGGCGCGCGTTGGTGCTGCCCGAGCCCAGCGGCCCCCGCAGCGGCGAATTGGGCGACGGCCCGCCGTTGAGCCTGCTGATCCTCGGCGACAGCTCGGCCGCCGGTGTCGGTGCGCCAACGCAAGGCGAGGCGCTTGCCGGCCAGCTCACCGCCCGCCTTGCTTCCCATCACCGGGTGCGCTGGCGGCTGGTGGCACGCAGTGGCGACACCACTGCCAACGCCCTGGCCCGGCTGCAGAACATTCCTGCCGAACCCTTCGACCTCGCCGTCATTGCGCTTGGCGTGAATGACGTGACCCACAGCGTGCCGCTCGCCCGCTGGCTCGCCCGGCAGGCCGAGCTGCGCGCCCGCCTCACCGAGCGCTTCGCGGTGCGCCATATTATCCAGTCCGGCCTGCCGCCCATGGGCGCCTTCCCGGCCCTGCCGCAGCCGCTGCGCGCGGTGATGGGCCTCACCGCGAGGCGTTTCGATGCGGCGCTGGCGGGCACACTGGCAGACCTGCCCGACGCCGCGCATCTGCGCTTCAACCTGCCGCTGACCCGCGATCTGATGGCGCCGGACGGATTTCACCCTTCGCCCGCCGGTTATGCGCTCTGGGCCGAGACCCTCGCCCCCGCGCTCCGTGCCGCCGCCCTGGCCGGCTGACCGGCACCGTTGCGCCGTGGTTTTTTCCCCCACCTGCCCAGTTACCGCCGCATTCCCGCGCTAATCTACCTGAAGATGAACAACAGGAGTGCACATGCAACACGTGATCTCATCCCTCGTTGAACGCCCGATTCTCACGCTTGGGTTGGGCGCGTTCCTGTCCGGGGTGGCCCTGTTTTACCTTGTCATGCAGCGCACCCGGAAAAATCGGATCGAACGCGCCCGCCGCGGCGAAGCCTGAGCAGGCGGGAATCGCACACGCAAAAAGGCCGCGCCCGGGAGCGCGGCCTTTTTCAATCCGGTGATCCGGTCAGGCAGATTACTTGATCTTGCCTTCCTTGTACTCGACATGCTTGCGCGCAACCGGGTCGTACTTCCGCACAACCATTTTCTCGGTCATGGTGCGGGCATTCTTCTTGGTCACGTAGAAGTGGCCGGTATCCGCGGTCGAGTTCAGGCGGATCTTGATGGTGGTCGGCTTCGCCATGGTCTCAGCTCCTCATCGGGCATGGGGCGCCCGGTCATATCCTTGAAGCCCGCCTTTTACCGCCCCGGGGGCGCGAGTCAACCGCAAACTCGGGGTTTTGGGCTATACTGGCCCCGTCACGCGACAGGAAAGGATATCCCATGCATCTCGGCGCATTTTCCGTCAGCCTCGCCGTCTCCGACATCGCCGCATCGCGCACGTTTTACGAGGCGCTCGGCTTCACCGAGGCCGGCGGCGACCAGAGCCAGGGCTGGCTCGTGCTGCGCAGCGGCAACACCACGATCGGACTGTTCCAGGGCATGTTCGAGAAGAACCTGCTCACCTTCAATCCCGGCTGGGGCCCACAGGCCACGCCGCTGGAGGGCGGCTTCGAGGACGTGCGCGCCATACAGGCGAAGCTGAAGGACGCAGGCATTGCACTGATCGAAGAAACCGACCCTGAAGGCACAGGCCCCGGCTACATCACGCTGGAAGACCCGGACGGAAACCCGATCCTGATCGACCAGCATGTCTGAGGCGATATGCGCGGACGGCCTGTAAGCCGGATTCTGTCCCGGGGTTGCCCCCATGGATGGCCATTCCTCTGCGCGGCGGGTTGCCCCGACGCTCTAGCTGCCGACCCGGATCCCGGACCAAGGCGGCCCGCGCGGGATCCCTATTTGGCATTGCTCCCGGTGGGGCTTGCCGTGCCGGTGCTGTTGCCAGCCCCGCGGTGGGCTCTTACCCCACCGTTTCACCTTTACCCAGGCAGCGCTTGCGCGCGTTGGGCAGTTTGTTCTCTGTGGCGCTTTCCCTGGGGTTGCCCCCGCCGGGCGTTACCCGGCACCGTTGCCTTGTGGAGTCCGGACTTTCCTCGAAGCTCACGCTCCGCGGCCATCCGGCCATCCGCGCCCGGCTGATCTAGGTGGCGGGGCCGCTCCGGTCAAGCGCAAGACCGGCGGCGAGCGCCATATCGTCGGGATTGAGCGGGCCCTGCGCGAAGGGGCGAAAGCGCGCGCGTGCCGCTTCGAGCACCGGCGCAAGCCCGGCATCGGCGGGATAGCCGAAGGCGGAGAGATCGGCGAGAAAGCGCGATGGATCGGGCGGCGCGGGCGTGCCCGGATCGGGCCAGACCGAAAGATTGCCCAGCGCCAGCCGCCGCCAGTCGAAGCGGCGGCCCGGATCGCCCTTGCGCGCGGGGGCCATATCCTGATGCCCGATCACGCCTTCGGGTGGAATAGCCCAGCGCCGCAGAATGTTCGAAAGCAGCAATTCCAACCGGCGCATCTGCGGTTCGGAAAAGGGAAAAAGGCCGGAATTATCCAACTCGATCCCGATTGACTGCGAGTTCACATCGCCCTGCCCGGCCCAGCTTCCGGCCCCTGCATGCCAGGCGCGCATCTCCTCGTCGACAAGCTGCCAGAGCCGCCCGTCACGGCCGATGAGATAATGCGCCGAAACCTCGTGCTCCGGGGCGCAAAGCCGCTCCAGCGCCTCTTCGGCGCCCGGCATGGCGGTGTAATGGATCACCACCAGTTCGGGCGTCAGCCCATCGCGGCGCGGCCCGAAATTCGGGCTTGGGCAGGCGATGATCCCGTCCGTCATCAGCCTTCGCCGGGGGTCTCGATCACCTCGTAGGTGGTCACCTCTTCCGGCGCGCCTTCGCGCGCGGCGCGGAACGGGCGCGGATCCCAATAGCAGGCAAAGCCGTCGCCGTCCGGGTCCATCCCGTAGCGGTCGCGCTGCGGCCCGCCGGAATCGAGAAACACCTCCTGCGCCCTGTCGTCGCCGCCATATTTGGCGCAGGCGCTCTCGAAGCGCGACTGGGCGGCAAAGCCCGACCGGTCATAAAGCTGCTGGCCCGGCACGTTGGTGGTGGCCAGCGCATAGGCGACGACCGACACGCCGGTGCCATCGGGGCGCTCCGGCAGCTCGGTCGGCTCGATGACCACGTATTGCGCGCGGTTCTCCGCGATCCTGTCGGCATCGCTCTGGATCGTCTCGCGCGCGCTCACCGCGGCGAAGTTCTGTTCGTCGGATATTGCCTCGGCACTCGCCACCGCGCCTTCTTCGACGGCAACCTCCGGTTGGGCCGCCGCATTCGTCGCCGCATCCGAAGCCATCGCCGACATCGGCGCGCCATCCGCCGGCACCGCCAGCCCGAGCGCGGCGGTGGTTTCGGCGGCAATCGCGGCGCCTTCGGTGCCGCCGTCGAGCGGCTGCGCCGTCACCGCGCTGGCAGGCGGCAAGGAAGATGCGCCGCCCATCGCCGCCGCATTCGGCGCGGAATTCGGCATCTCGGCGCTACAGGCCGCGAGGGCCAGGACGGACAGGGTGGTGAAGGTCGCGAACCGCATGTGTAATCCCCGGTTTGACGCCTGTCAGGGCGTTGTCGCGGGGCTTTACCACCATTTCTCCGGCTTGGAAACAAACCCGGCGGCCCGCTCCAGCGCGTAGGCGGTATTCAGCAGATCGCCCTCTTCCCACGGTTTGCCGATCAGTTGAAGCCCCAGCGGCAGCCCCTTGGCGTCGAGCCCGGCGGGCACCGAGATGCCCGGCAGCCCCGCGAGGTTCACCGTCACCGTGAAGACATCGTTGAGATACATCTGCACCGGATCGGCATCCGCCATCTCGCCCAGCCCGAAGGCGGCGGAGGGGGTGGCGGGGGTGAGGATCGCATCCACGCCCTGATCGAAGGCCTCTTCGAAATCGCGCTTGATCAGGGCGCGCACCTTGCGGGCACGGTTGTAATAGGCATCGTAGAAGCCCGCCGAAAGCACATAGGTGCCCACCATCACCCGGCGCTGCACCTCGGCGCCGAAGCCCTCGGCGCGGGTCTTTTCATACATTTCGGTAATGCCGTCGCCCGCCGCCAGCTTCGCCCGGCGGCCATAGCGCACGCCATCGTAGCGCGCGAGGTTCGACGAGGCTTCCGCCGGCGCGATCACGTAATAGGCGGGCAGCGCGTATTTGGTATGCGGCAGGGTGATGTCGATCACCTTGGCGCCCGCATCGGCGAGCATCGCCTTGCCGTCTTCCCAGAGCTTCTCGATCTCGGCGGGCATCCCGTCGAGCCGGTATTCCTTCGGGATGCCGATCACCTTGCCCTTGATATCGCCGGTCAGCGCGGCCTCGAAATCCGGCACGGCGAGATCGCGCGAGGTCGAGTCTTTCGGGTCATGCCCGGCCATGGCGGTGAGCATGATCGCGGCGTCGCGCACATCCTTCGTCATCGGCCCGGCCTGATCGAGCGACGAGGCGAAGGCAACGATGCCCCAGCGCGACACCCGGCCATAGGTGGGCTTCAGCCCGGTGATGCCGGTGAAGGCGGCGGGCTGGCGGATCGAGCCGCCGGTATCGGTGCCGGTGGCGGCAAGGCAAAGATCGGCGGAGACAGCGCTGGCCGAGCCGCCCGAGGAGCCGCCCGGCGTCAGCGCGGTGTCTTCATTGCCGCGCCGCCACGGGTTCACCGCATTGCCATAGACGGAGGTTTCGTTCGAGCTTCCCATGGCGAATTCGTCCATGTTGAGCTTGCCGAGCATGATCGCCCCGGCATCGAACAGGTTTTGCGTGACGGTCGATTCATATTCCGGCCTGAAGCCTTCGAGAATCCGGCTCGCGGCCTGGCTCGGCACGCCCCTGGTGCAGAACAGATCCTTGATGCCGAGCGGAATGCCCGTCATCGCCGCCGCCTCGCCCGCCTTGATCCGCGCATCGGCGGCCCTGGCCTGCTCCAGCGCGATTTCGGGCGTCTTGTGCACGAAGGCGCCAAGCGCATCGGCCGCCTCGATCTCGGTCAGGCAGGCTTCGGTGATCTCCACCGCCGTGGTTTCGCCCCTGGCCAGCGCATCGCGGGCCGCGCCGATGGTCAGCTTGTTGAGGTCAGACATCGCTCACTCCACCACTTTCGGCACGGCAAAGAAGCCCTCGCGGGCATCCGGCGCGTTGGACAGGATCTTGTCCTGATAATTGCCGTCGGTCACCACATCCTCGCGGCGCTTGAGGCGCATCGGCGTCACCGAGGTCATCGGCTCGACATCGTCGACATTCACCTCGTTGAGCTGCTCGATGAAGTCGAGAATATTGGAAAACTCGGCGGCCAGCGCCGGCAGACGGTCTTCCTCGACCTTGATCCGGGCCAGATGCGCCACTTTGCGCGCGGTTTCGATGTCGATCGACATGGGGGCCTCCCATTGCGGGTTTCCCCGCCCGTTTAGCGCCGCCCGCCCGCGCTCGCAAGCACCCCCGGCGCCGGACCTGCCACCGCCGCCGCGCGCAGGCAGCCCCGGACGGCAGCCCGGTATGACAATCGCGCCATAGTTCGGCCGCCTGCGACCATCGCAGCCAAAATTATTGCAGAAATCCGATCTTTGCTCTGCTAGACTGCCCGAAAAGCAAAACAAAACACGAGGCAGAGATGACGAGCACCGCTCCAATCACAGATGAATTGCGCGAAAAGATCATCGCCCAGCCCGAGGTGATCCTCGACGATCAGGACGTGATGCGCGCGCTCGTCGCCGCCAATGAACGCGCGCTCGGCAGCAATATCGTCGATCTGCGCGGCATTGCGATGGAGCGGCTGGAAAGCCGGCTCGACCGGCTGGAAGATACCCACCGCTCGGTGATCGCCGCGGCTTACGAGAACCTCGCGGGGATGAACATCATCCACCGCGCCGTGCTGCGGATGCTCGACCCGGCCGATTTCGAGGTGTTCATGAAGGATCTGGCCGGCGAAGTGGCCGAGATCCTGCGTGTCGACTGTGTGCGCCTCGTGCTGGAAACGGCGATGGAAGACCGCAGCGCGGCGGTCGACAAGCTGGGCAAGGTGCTGGTGGTGGCCGAGCCGGGCTTTATCGACACCTATCTCGGCCAGAGCCGCGAAGGCACCGCCCGGCCGGTGACGCTGCGCCAGATACATGAGCAGGACGAACGGCTATACGGCGAAAGCGGCTTCTGGGTCCGCTCCGAAGCCTGTATCCGCCTCGATCTCGGCAAGGGCCGCCTGCCCGGGATGCTGGTGATGGGCGCGGAAGACCCGCACCAGTTCAAGCCCGGCCAGGGCACCGACCTGCTCGCCTTCTTCGGCGGCGTCTTCGAACGGTCGATGCGGCGCTGGCTCTCCTAGGCATCTCAGGGCCGATGGCCGACACGCTCGCCATATCTCCCGGCACCCGCGATGCGCTTTCGGGCTGGCTCGACCATATCCGCGCGCTCGACGGGGCCGCGGAGAAGACGGTGGCCGCCTACCGCGACGACGTGACCCGCTTTCTCGCCTTCATCGGCGTCCATCAAGGTGGGGCGCAGGGGCGCGCGGGGCTGGCCCGCGTGGGGCTGAGCGACATGCGCGCCTGGATGGCGCATGAGCGCGGGCGCGGGCTTGGCCCCCGCTCGCTCGCCCGCGCGCTGTCGGCGGTGAAAAGCTTCTACCGCTGGCTGTCGGACCGCGATGGCTTCGACGCCAGCGCCGTGCTCTCCACCCGCAGCCCGAAATTCACCAAAAAGCTGCCCCGGCCGATCAGCGCCGAAGCGGCGGGCGAGGTGATCGCCACCGCCGAATTGCAGGCCCGCGACGGCTGGATCGGCGCGCGCGACGCGGCGGTGATCACCCTGCTCTATGGCTGCGGGCTGCGGATATCGGAGGCGCTCGGGCTGAAAGGCAAAGACGCGCCGCTGGCGGAGGTGCTGCGGATCACCGGCAAGGGCGGCAAGGAGCGGCTGGTGCCGGTGCTGCCCGCCGCGCGCGCGGCTGTCGAGACCTACCTCGCCCTTTGTCCGCATCCGCATGAAAACGATGCGCCGCTGTTTCGCGGGGCACGCGGCGGCGCGCTCAACCCGCGCCTCGTGCAGCAGGCGATGGAGCGCGCACGGCTCCAGCTCGGCCTGCCCGCCACCGCCACGCCGCACGCGATGCGCCACAGCTTCGCCACCCATCTGCTGAACGCGGGCGGCGATCTTCGCGCGATCCAGGAGCTGCTGGGCCATGCCTCGCTCTCGACCACGCAGGCTTATACCGCCGTCGACACGGCACGGCTGATGGATGTTTACGAAGCCAGCCACCCGCGTGCACGAGGCTGACAATTTGCCTCAAATTGCCCGTATCGGGTAACGCGATCTTCATCTCCCTGTCCGATTCTGGGCGCCGGATCAGACCCGACCCGCTTGACCAGAAAGGACGAGCCATGACCTCGCTGTCTCCCCTCTCCGTCGTGAGCGCGCTTTCGCCCGCGGCCAATATGCTGGGCACCCTCGCAGGCGAGGTTGCCGAGGCTGCACGCGGCAAGGATGGCCTTGCCGGCGCATTTTCCGATGCCTTCGCCGGCCTCGACGCCAATGATGACGGGCGGCTCAGCGCGGGCGATGCCGTTGGCCATGTCGCCAAGCTGCGCAACGCCGTGCTCGGCGGGATTGTCGATGTCTTCGGCGTGGACAAGGACGAGCCGGATCAGCGCCCAACCGCAGGCGTGCGGGCCGGGGGGCTGGCGGGGCCAACCCCGTTGAGCGCCGCCGCCACACCCGCCCTGCCCTCCGCGCCGGCGGCGCAGGCGGTGGAAAACCTGCCCGGCCTGGCCGAGATTCGCGCCACCTACGCAACCCTGCGCCTGATGCATTAGCCCCGCCCTGCCCGGGCCGCGCCTGCGCCGCCGCCATGAAGGCCGTTGATCGGGCGCGCCGTTTCCGTCATGAACACGGGCATGACTCGCGCGGCCAAAGCCTATTTCGTCCACCTCTTCACCGCGCTCGGCGCGGTGCTCGCCATGCTCGCCATGCTCGCGGCGGTCGAGGAAAACTGGCGCGTGATGCTTCTCTGGCTCGTGGCCGCCTTTGCCGTCGACGGGTTCGACGGGCCGCTGGCGCGCCGCTATGACGTGAAGAAGAACGCACCGCAGATCGACGGCGTGCTGCTCGATCTGATCATCGACTATCTCACCTATGTCTTCATTCCGGCTTACGCCCTGTTCAAGTCGGGCCTTCTGCCGGGCTGGACCGGCTGGGTGGCGATCATCCTCATCACCTATGCTTCCGCCGTCTACTTCGCCGATACGCGAATGAAAACGAAGGATAATTCCTTTTCCGGTTTCCCCGGCTGCTGGAACATGGTGGTGATCGCGCTCTTCGCCGTGCAGCCGAATTTCTGGGTTACGCTCGGCCTCGTGGTGGCGCTGGCCGTCGCCATGTTCTCGCCGCTGAAATTCATCCACCCGGTGCGCACCGAGCGCTGGCGCAGCGTCTCGCTGCCGGTCGCCATCGCCTGGACGGGTTTTGCCGGCTGGGCGGCCTGGGTCGATTTCCACCCGGCGAGCTGGGCGCATCTGGGCCTGGCATCCACCTCGTTCTACCTGCTCTTCGCCGGCATCGCGCAGCAGATCGTACCGCAGCGCCGGGCCGGGGCCTGACCCCTGCCCGACCGATCCGCCGTCAATCGGCGTGGAAGGTGGTGAAGGGGATCTTCACCGCGCCATGCAGCGTGACGGGTTGCGCCCCGCCCAGCGAATACCATTTGCCGACGCCGCCGCTGAGGGTGAAGCTGTCGCTCACCTTGTAGTCCAGCTCGGCCTTGGCGCCATAGATCAGCCCGCCGGAGGTGTTGATCCCGCCACCCGCCGCGGCCCCGCCAAACACTTCGCCCGCGACCGATACCCGGTCGCCCAGCGGAAATTCGAGGCCAATGCCCACCGTGCCCATCGCAAAGCCACCGGAATTGCCATCGACCACGGTATAGCCGCCGCCATTCACGTAAAACCGGTCGCCAAAAAACAGATCGGCCCCGGTTTCCACCAGCACCGGATCGCTGCCGGTGAATTTGTGGCCGGGCGCGCGGAAGCCGGGATGCGAGAACTGGTAGCTCAGCCCCGTCGAAAAGCGCCAGTGATGCGCCGGGCCGCCATCGACGCCGGTGACATTCGAGGCCGGATCGTCGAACCGGAAGGCGCCCCGCACGAAGGCCGAGGCCGCGCGGAAATCGCCCGTCGGCGCACCGATCCCCATCACCCCGGTCTCCACATGAAGGCCGCGAAACAGCGACACATCCACCCCCGCGCTGGCCGCCACCATCAGGCCGCCGCCGGTATCCACATCGCCGCCGCCGGCAAAGCCGGCGCCGACATCGGCAAAACCGCGCACCCGGCCGCCGAGGAAGGGGTTGGTATAATAGCGCGGCCCCGCGAGCCATTCGGCATAGCCGCTGCCATCGCCGTAGCCCGCGCCCATCGCCGAGAAGAAGAACTCCCAATGATCCATCGAAAGATCGCGGAAGGTGAACTCGGCCCCGACAAGATACATCGGGTTCATCACACCGGCCCCGTTCCGCCGGCTGCTGGACATCGGGTAATAATATCGCCCCATGCCGCTGACCGAGGCGATCACCACCCCGGCGGCGGGCCGGGCATTGCTGTGGCCGATATCGAGCGCGGTGCCGATGCGGCGCGAGACCGCGAAGGTGAGCGAGGGCGTGTCGATCGGCGAGCCGGTCACCCGCGTCCAGCCGACGCCGAGATGCGCCATGAAGCCCGAGGCGAAGGCCTGGTTGATCGTCACCTGCGGCTTGGTCATCAGCCCGTCGCCGACCACCACGATGGCCCCGCCGCCGCCGCCGACAAACCCGCCCACGTCAATCGAGGTCGTGTCGGTGATCTGGAACCGCTTGAAGGCGTCGAAGCCGCCAATGAACAGCCCGCCCGCATCGCCCCAGGCCGCCGAATAGACCGACTGACCGATATGGAACCCATCGCCGATATCCTTGGTGACGGTCGAATACTGGAAGGCGGTCACCGTGCTCTGGCGGCGCAGCAGGTAATCCACCCCCACCCGCACATCGAGATCTTCGGCCATGGCGGTGCCGGCCGCCGTCACGCCAAGGGCCAGCAGCCCCGCCCGCATCGCCGCCCTGATCGCTCCTGTTCGCATGGCTGTCCCCCGGTTGGTTGTTACCTTCCTGTCTCCGGGATCGCGGCGGCGAATTCAACTCCGCCTCTCTCCGGCCCCGCACTTCGCTCGGAAGTGTGGCCTCAGATCAGCAGCCCCGCCGCCCCCTCATGGCGCAGAAGCGCCACCTTGGTCTCGATCCCGCCGCTGCCGGAATAGCCGCCAAGGCCGCTTGCCCCGAGCACCCGGTGGCAGGGGATGATGAGCGGGATCGGGTTGCCGCCGCAGGCCTGCCCCACCGCCTGCGCCGGTGCGCCGAGATCGCGGGCGAGATCGCCATAGGTGCGGGTCTCGCCGAAGGGGATCGCCAGCATCGCCGCGCAGACCGCGCGCTGGAAGTCGGAGCCTTCCACCCGCAGCGGCAGGTCAAAAGTGTCGCGCTCGCCGGCGAAATAGTCCGCGATCTGGGTGCGGGCTTCGGCGAGCAGCGGGGTTTCCACACCCTCCGCGGCCCCGCCCCAGCCCAGCGCGGTGATCGCGCCACCTTCCTCGGTGACGCTGAGCCGGCCCACGGGGCTGTCGAGCAGGATGGTTGCCATCCGCAGAGCTTGCGCTTGCGCGCGGGCGGGGGCAAGGCGTTTCGAACCGCCTTGCACACGGCTTTCGAAAGCCGTTTTCCCTATCCCAGCGCGTCGTCGCAGCGCGCGCAGGTGCCTTCATGCGGGTGCGAGCCGACATCGGGCAGGATTTTCCAGCAGCGCTGGCATTTCTCGCCCTCGGCGCGTTCGAACACCACGCCGACGCCTTCGATCTCGGGCAGCCGGAACGCTTCGTTCGGCATCGGGTCGGAGGTGATTTCAACGTCCGAGGTGATGCAGATATCGGCGAAATCGACCGTGTGCAGCGCCTCCGCCAGAGCCTTGTCACGCACATGCACCACCGGGGCGGCTTCGAGCGACGCGCCAATCACCTTGTCGCGGCGCTGCACTTCCAGCGCTGCGGTGACCACCCGGCGCGCGGCGCGGATGCCCGACCATTTTTCGGCCAGAGCCGCGTCGCGCCAGCTTGCCGGGGTTTCGGGGATGTCGACCAGATGCACCGAGCTGTCCTCGCCCGGGAACCGCTCCAGCCAGACCTCTTCCATCGTGAAGACGAGGATCGGCGCGAGCCAAGTGGTGAGGCGGTGGAACAGGATATCGAGCACGGTGCGCGCCGATTTCAGCGTATTCGCGCCCGGCGCATCGCAATAGAGCGCGTCCTTGCGGATATCGAAATAGAACGACGAGAGATCGACCGTGGCGAAGTTGAACACCGCCTGAAACGCGCCCTGAAAATCGTAGGCGTTGAAGCCGTCGCGCACCACCTCATCCAGTTCCGCGAGGCGATGCAGCACCCAGCGTTCCAGCTCCGGCATATCCGCCGGGTCGACCGCCTCGGCCGGGTCGTAGCCCGCGAGGTTGCCGAGGATGAAGCGCATCGTGTTGCGCAGCCGGCGGTAGCTGTCGGCGGTGCCTTTGAGGATTTCCGGGCCGATCCGCTGGTCGTTGGTGAAGTCGGTCTGGGCCACCCAGAGGCGCAGGATATCAGCGCCGTATTGTTTGGTGACTTCCTCGGGCACGATGGTGTTGCCCAGCGACTTCGACATCTTCATGCCCTTTTCGTCGAGCGTGAAGCCGTGGGTCAGCACGCCGCGATAGGGGGCGCGGCCCTTGGTGCCGGAGGCCTGCAACAGCGAGGAATGGAACCAGCCGCGGTGCTGGTCGGTGCCTTCGAGGTAGAGATCGGCGATGCCGTCGGGCGTGCCGTCGGCGCGGTCGCGCAGCACGAAATTATGGGTCGAGCCGCTATCGAACCACACGTCGAGCACGTCGAAGACCTGTTCGTAATCGGCGGCGTTGTAATCGTTGCCGAGGAAGCGCTCCTTCGCGCCCTCCTC
Organism: Sinisalibacter aestuarii; assembly: GCF_027923545.1. GTDB lineage: Bacteria > Pseudomonadota > Alphaproteobacteria > Rhodobacterales > Rhodobacteraceae > Sinisalibacter > Sinisalibacter aestuarii. Next base: position 198,759 of record NZ_BROH01000002.1, read on the forward strand.
ATACCAGCAATCCGCCCCTTCGGTCTCGAACGCGTCCTTGATGCGGGCATTCACCGTGTCGTCGCGCAGCAGGAAATCCGCATCGGTCGGCAGCGCGCCGACCTTGGTGAAGCAGGTCAGCGGCACGCCCCAGGCGCGCTGGCGCGAGAGCACCCAGTCGGGCCGGGCCTCGATCATCGAGCGCAGGCGGTTCTTGCCCTTTTCGGGGGTGAAGGTCACGAGCTCGTCGATGGACGTCAGCGCACGTTCACGGATCGTCTTGCCATAGGTGTCCATCCCGTCGCCCAGCTCGCGGTCGATGGCGACGAACCATTGCGGGGTGTTGCGGTAGATCACCGGGGCTTTCGAGCGCCAGGAATGCGGGTAGGAGTGCTTGATCCGCCCGCGCGCCAGCAGCCCGCCCACCTCGATGAGCTTGGCGATGACCGCGGCATTGGCGTCGCCCTCCCAATCGCCCTTCTTGGCCTTCTCGCGCAGGATGCGCTTGCCGCCGAAAAACGGCAGGTCTTCGCGGAAAGCGCCATCGTCGAGCACGTTGTAGGTGAGCATCTGGTCGAGCATCCCGAGATCGCGGTAGAGCTCGAATTCCTCCATCCCGTGCGACGGCGCGCAATGAACGAAGCCGGTGCCTTCCTCGTCGGTGACGAAGGGGGCGGCGCGGAAATCGCGCGCATCGTCCCATTCGCCATTGCCGCCCTCGGCACCGGCCAGCGGGTGGTTCAGCGAAAGGCCCGCCAGTTCCGCGGTAGGCACATCGCGCACCCGCGTCCACATCGCATCGTCGAGCCGGGCGCGCATCATCACGTCGCCGGCGAGCTTGTCGGCGAGGATGAAACGGTCGCCGACATTGGCCCAGCATTCGTCGGGCGTGCCGGTGACTTCGTAAAGCCCGTAGGCGAAATCTTCACCGAAGGTCACGGCCTTGTTCGACGGGATCGTCCAGGGTGTGGTGGTCCAGATCACCACAAAGGCGTTTTCAAGCTCACCCGGGGTGGTGACGCGGAATTTCACCCAGATCGTGTGGCTTTCCTTGTCGTGATACTCCACCTCGGCCTCGGCCAGCGCCGTCTTTTCCACCGGCGACCACATCACCGGCTTCGAGCCCTGATAGAGCGTGCCGTTCATCAGGAACTTCATGAAATCCTCGGCGATCACCGCCTCGGCGTGGAAGTCCATCGTCAGGTAGGGATCGTCCCAGTTGCCATAGACGCCGAGGCGTTTGAATTCCTCGCGTTGGATATCCACCCAGCCCTCGGCGAAGCGGCGGCATTCCTGGCGGAAGTCGACCACGTTCACCGCGTCCTTGTCCTGCCCCTTGGCGCGGTATTGCTCCTCGATCTTCCATTCGATCGGCAGGCCGTGGCAATCCCAGCCCGGCACGTAGCGGGAATCGCGGCCCATCATCTGCTGGCTGCGCACGATCATATCCTTGAGGATCTTGTTCAGCGCGTGGCCGATATGGAGGTGGCCGTTGGCGTAGGGGGGGCCATCGTGGAGGATGAAGGGTTCGCGGCCGGGCTTTTCCCGCAGCCGGTCATAGACGCCGATCTTCGCCCAGCGGTCGAGCCAGCCGGGCTCGCGGTTCGGCAGCCCCGCGCGCATCGGAAAGTCGGTTTCGGGCAGGTTCAGCGTGTCTTTATAGTCAGGCGTGTCGGCGCACATGTCCTGTGTCCTTTGGAAGTCATCTTGGGCGTTTTAGGAGAAGGGCGGCGCGGGGTCCATACGCCTTTGCCCGGCGGCTCGTGCTCAGAGCGCCGGGTTTGTAATTCGAATGATCAGAGCCATGCGATACATCATGGCGGCGGTATAGCGCCGTGCGGGCGGAGGGTAAAGGGCGACGGGATGCCGGGGGGCGCCCGACCCTGGGAGGGCGTTTGCCGCGTTCGAGCATCGTGTGCGGCCATCACGCGCCTGCCATTGGTTCGCAGCACACGGCACCCATGCGCCCTCCCGGGGGGAGGGTCGGGCGCCGCCCGGCCAATGGCCGGACGAGGACGGCTCAATCGCCGGTCTCCTCCCCCTCCTCCATCCGGCTCGCCGCCCAGCGGTTGAGGAAGGCGAGGCCCGCCAGCGCGAGGCCGAGCGCGAGGAAGGAAAACACCCTGAGCAACCCCACCAGCCCGGAAATGTCGACGAGGAAGACCTTGGCAACGGTCAGCCCGATCACCGCCATCGCCGCCTTGCGCAGCAGGTCCGAGCGGCGGGCAATGGCCTGGTAGAGCAGCCCCGCTCCGGCGATGAGCAGCACCATCGTATAGGTGTAGAGTTCGGGCTGGCTGAAGCCTGCCATATCCATCTCCGCCCCACGCCAGAAATGGCGGATGGCGAGGACCAGCCAGACCACCGCGAGCGCAAGGCCCCCGCCCGTGAGCGCCAGCCGGAACTTGCGCGGCAGGAAGGTGAAGCGCAGGCCCACCGCCAGCAGCACCAGCGCGGGCAGGAGGTAGCCGAGGATCAGCGTGTTCAGGAGCGGCCAGCCATGCACGGCAGTGTCGGTAGAATAGTCGACGGCGGGGTTCAGGAAGGTCAGCCCCACGGCCAGCACGAACAGCCCGATTACACCATAGACCGAGGCGAGCGCCCAGCGCAGCTTCGCCAGCCAGCCGCCAAGCCGGACGCGCCAGAGCTGGTTGGCGGCGGCGGCGAACCAGATCACCGCGAGCAGCCCGGTGAACCAGTGGCTCTCGGTGCCGGTGCCCGGGGTGAAATCGTCGACCAGCCGGATCGTGACCACCGAGGCGAAGACGGCGGCGATGGTCCAGCCCGCGCTCTCGGCCACGGCGGTGGCCGCCGGGCGGGTGAGCGGGCGGTAGAGCCAGAGGGCTGCGAAGGTGGCGGCGAGCGGCCCGGCGAAAGCCAGCAGCATCTCCCACCACGGCGCGTCGAAAGCCCAGCCGAGCCCGGGGTCGATCAGCAGCCGGTAGGTGAGCCCGATCGCCCCCACCTGCACCGCCACCGAAAGCGGGCGCAGGGTGAAGCGCCGGTCGAGCGCGGCGGCGGCGACGGCGAGCACGGCGAAAGAGAGGGTGAGCGCGGTCTTGGTAAAGACCACCGCCAGCGCCAGCGCGATCAGTGCAAGGGCTGCAAGCGCGAAGCCCGCCACGCGCGGGCGGCTCTCGCCGTCATCGCGTGCGAAGGCCAGCGCCAGCGCCACCATCGCCGCCGCCACGCCGATCACCGCCAGCGCCCAGCCATAGGCGCCGAGCAGGTCCGCCGGCTGCCAGCCGAACTCGATCCCGCCCGCCACCAGCGGCGCCACCAGTGCGGCCCCCGCCCCCCAGGCCACCGGCCAGCGCGCGCCGCGGCGCGAGCGCCAGGCGGCCATCAGGCTGACGGCAAGGGCGAAGGCAAGGATGAGGTAGGGCGTGGCCGGCACCGGCGTGCCTTCCTCGGCGCCGCGCACGAGGTCGAAGGCGCGGTAGGGGTCGACCCAGGCCGCCGCGACGACCACGGGCAGCGCGGTCAGGGCAAGGCCGGGCAGGATGGCGAGGTCTTCCAGCGCCTGCGCCCTGTCGGCCCAGACGGCGATGGCGAAGAACAGCGCGGTGAGCGCGATCAGCGCCAGCCAGAATTCGCCCGCGCCCGACAGGCCGAGCACGAACAGCCCGGCCACCGAAGCGGCCATGCTGCCGGCGACGAGCCGGGTCGGAAACTCGGGCCAGCCGCGCGGGCGGCCCTTGAAGACGCTTTCGACCAAAGCCGCGCCGCCCTGCGCAGGCGCGAGGGTGAAGGTGGGGATCGCCATCGCCGCCAGCACCAGGCCGGTGAGCACGAGGGCATAGAGCTCGGGCCAGTCCGCCCCGAGCCAGAGCAGGGTTACCGCCGGATAGGCCCCCGCCAGCGCCAGCAGCGAGACCCAGCCCCAGCGCCGCCCGGCGTCGATGGCGAGGCCGGTGACGGCGACAAGGGCGAAATAGCCATAGAACAGCTCGGGGTGATTGCTTTCGCCGCCGGTGAGGAACGGCGCGCCATAGGCCCCGGCAATGCCCAGCGCGGCCAGCAACGGCCCGGAATACCAGCCCAGCCCGACGGCGAGCGCCGCCACCGCCACCAGCCCGGCAAAGCCCATCCCCGGCCCGACCAGCCCGTAGAGATGCAGCGCCGCCAGCACGCCGCCGAAGAGCGTGACGATCCCCGCACCGGAAAAAACCGAGGGCAGATAGGCCGTCACAGCCTCGTCACGGTCGCCCCAGCGGCGGCGGATATATTCGCCCCCCGCCACCAGCGCCGCGCCGAAGAGCAGCGCCACCGCCACGCGGGCAGCCGGGGTGAGCAGCCCGGTCTCGATCCCGTATTGCACGAGGAACAGCCCGGCAAAGGCGAGCGAAACGGCGGAGACGGCGTAGATCCAGTTGGCCTTGAGCCAGTCGCCCAGCGCGGCGAGCTTGTCGGCGCGCAAAACGACGGCCCTGGGTGGCATTGCCGCCGTCTCGGAGCTGTTTTGCGGCGGCGTCGGCTGCGGCGCGACCGGCTTGGCCCCCACCCATGGCCCGGCCTGCGCCTCGGGTTCGACCTCGGCGCTGGTCGTGGTGGCGGGCGGTGCAATGGCCGCCGCCTGTGCGGCCGGTGGCGCTGGCTCCGGGCTTGGCGCGGGCACATGCCCGATCCGGGCGACGAGGCCCTCCAGATCGCGCACACGCCGCGAGAGCTGCATCGTCCAGACCATGAAAACGATCAGCAGAACCGGCGCGGCGAGCGCGGCAATCGCGAGCAAAACCAGCAAACCTTCCATCACCCACGCCCTCCGCCTTCTTCCGGCCGGTTGACCGAACCTGACCTATTCGGCTGCCCCCGTCCAGTCACCGCAGCCACGGCAAGGCGATGTCGGGCCGCGCCAGCATCAGCCAGAGGATGCCGAGAACGGCGAAGAAGGCGGGAAATCCGAAGGCGAACCAGATGCGGTAGAGCCGGTCGAACCGCGCGGGCAAGGGTGCGCCCGCCATGGCGCTCGCACGCGCCATATCGCGCAGCCGCACCTGGATCCAGACCACCGGCAGCCAGAACGCGCCGGTCACCACGTAAAGCGCCAGCGCCACGATAATCCAGCCCTCCGTCAGCGGCCAGCCAAGCGCCAGCGCGAGCAGAATGCCGGTAACCGGCTGCGCCACCACGGCGGTGGCGGTAAACAGCATATCGGCCAGCACCACGCTGCCCGCCACATGGGCGACCAGCGCCGCATCGCGCGTGCGCACCGCCATCACCATGAAAAACGCGATCCCGGCGCCGGTGCCGAACAGCGCCGCCGCCCCGATCACATGCAGCCAGCGCAGGATCAGGAGCCAGTCCATCCGCCAGCCTCAGCGCGTGTCCATCATCACCCGCGTGGCGAGCGCGGCGACGATGACGAGCAACAAGTTCGCCCCTGCGCCGAACGGATCGCCCCACATATAGGGCGCCAGCAGCGTCAGCGCCGCGCCATAGAAGATCGCGACGAAGACCATCACCACCAGCACCCGCACCGCCCAGCGCCGCACGAAGAGCGACAGGCCAAGCACGATGGACATCGCCGAGATCGCCCCGACGACGATCCGCCCGGTAAACACGGGCATCCCGTGCGCCGCGAGCGTTTCCGCCATCCGGTCGATCGCGCCGAGGCCCGCCGCGCCACGCCAGACCCAGCTCAGCGCGAGGGCAAAAATAAGCAGGGGCGTCAAAAGCTGGACCCGCGCAAACAGCCGGTCTTCGACCGCCGCCGGCATGTCCTGAAACGTTTCTTCCAGCGTCAGCGCCGGGCGGCCCAGCGCCTTGCGCGTTTCGGCGGGATTGCCCGTCACCCCCATCTCGATGGCGGCAAGGGCGGTGCTGCGCATCGGCGAACGCCAGCCGAGCTTGCCGAGCCCGTCGGCGATACGCCCGATCAGCCGCACCATGCCCAGCGGGATCGCTAGCGTCACCCGCGCCGGCGCGAAGCCGAGCCAGCGGCGGGTGCCTGAAATGATGTCGACCAGCGGGCGCGGTTCGGCCTCGACAAGATCGGCCTCGGTGCCCGGCGGCGTGCGCCGCTCCACCGCCCGCACCACAGCACGCGAAACGTCTTGCACCGAAACGGTCTGCACCGGCGCGGCGGGCAAGGCGACAGGCTGGATGATCGGCACGCCCGCCAGCATCCGGATCAGCGTGGTGCCGCCGTAGGAGGAGGGCGCGATCACCAGACCGGGGCGGAAAATCCACCAATCGGTCTGCGCCTCGCGGATCAGCGCATCGCCATCGGCCTTGGTGCGGAAAAACGGCAGGGGCGCATCGGGCCGGGCGCCGCTGGCCGAGATCTGCACCAGCCCCACCCCCGCCTTCTCGCAGGCCAGCACCAGCGCGCCGATGGCGTGCAGGTGCACCAGTTCCAGATTGTCCTGCGCATTGTCCTGCAAGGCGCCGGCGCAGTTCACCACCATATCCACCCCGTCGATCAGCGGCTTCCAGTCGTCGGGATGGATGAGGGCGCGCATATCGCGCAGCAGCCACGGAAAGTCCGGCAAGACCCGATGCGCCGCCGCCTTGTCGCGCCCGAAGGCCAGCACGTCGTGGCCTCGGTCGGCCAGTGCGCGCGCCACATTCGCCCCGATCAGCCCATAGGCGCCGAGGACGAGAACGCGGGAGGGCTCATCGGTCGTCATGCCTGACTGTCTCCCCGGCCCTTGCCGGTGTCAAACACTCCCGCAAGCGCCCGGCTGAGGATCGCCGTCACGCTGGGGCGGGATCTGGCGACAAAGGGCAAGGGGCGGCACACTTCCATCGCCGCGACGCCGACGCGGGCGGTGAGCGCGCCGTTGACCACGCCCTCGCCAAAGCGGCGGCTGAGCTTGGACAGCACCGAGCCGCCGGCGAGCGAGCCGATCAGGTCATCGCCCACCGCAACCGCCCCGGTGGCGACCAGATGGGTCAGCACCGCGCGGGTCAGCCGCCAGCTGCCGAGCGCGCCGGAGCGCCCGCCATAGACCTCGGCGATACGGCGGATCATGCGGATATTGGCGGTGAGGGCGGTGGCGAGATCGGCCAGCGCGATGGGCACGATGGCCGTCACCGTCGCCACCTGCCGGGCGGCGGCCTCGATCTCGCGCGTGGCCAGCAGATCGAGCGGCGCGATCAGCTCGGCCTCGGTCAACGCCAGCAATCCATCGGCATCGAACAGCTCGCCTTCGCGCGCCGCCAGCCGGTCCAGCCCCCATGCCAGTTCGTCGCGGCCCCGGTAGAGCCGCTTCAGGCTCGCCACCACGCCACGCGCGCCCTCCAGATCGTCGCGCGCGGCGGCGGCCTCCGCCGCGGATTGCAGCCGGTCGACCCGGCGCAGGCGGGCAAAGGCCGCCAGTTCGCGCAGCGCGATGATGGCCAGAACGATGAGAAAGGCCGCCACCAGCACCGTGGCGATAAGGCCCAGCACCGGGTTTTGCGCAAGCAGGGTGGTGACGAAGTTCCACGCCGCAATCGAGGCGACGAAGCTCACCAGCGCACCCGCCAGGCCCCAGAACCAGCGCCCCAGCCGCGAGGGCCTGCGCGCGGCGAGCCGGGCGGCGATCTGCATCGCGGCAGGCTCCGGCAAGGCCGGATCGGGTTCGGGCACCGGCGGCGCGGTCGCCGGGCTTTCGGCGGGCGTGTCGAGCTCGATCAGCACCGGGCCGTTCTTCGCGTCGCTCATCGCCGTTTCTCCCACAGATACTTGATATCGGGCAGTTTTTCGTCATTGCGCGCGCCGCCGGTGCGGGCCACCTCGATAAAGCCATGGCCCTCGTAGAAACTGCGCGCGGCGTGGTTGAACTGGAAGGTCCACAATTCCAGCCGCGCCGCCCGCCTCTGCGCCCTCTCGATCAGCCGCCGGCCCACGCCCTGCCCGCGTGCGCCCCGGGCGACGTAGAGCGCGACCACCTCATGCCCGTCGCGGGCGAGAAACCCCTGCACCGCGCCGCCGCGCCGCGCCACGCTCACCCAGCCGCGCCGGACAAGCTCGGCGGCAAAGCCCTGCTCCTCGTCGCGCCGGTGGATGCGCGGCATCCAGTCGGTCTCGTCGATCCAGTCCGACAGGATATCGCCGATGGCCGGGGCCTCGTCGGGCCGGGCCGGGCCGACAGAGAGCCGCCCGGCGGGCCGGAGCCTGTCGCGCAGCACCTTCACAGCCGATCCCCGATCAGAAAATCCGCCGCCCGGTCGAGCCGGATATGCGGCGGCCCCTCGCCCGGCTTCAGCCGCAACTCGGCCGGGGCGAAGCGCATCACCGCATAATCGGCGTCAAGCCACTTGTCCGCCCCGTCCCGTGCCGGGCCGATCAGGCGCATCGGGTCTTCGGGCAGCGCACCGGGATAGAAGGCGGCGGATCTGCCACTGTCTTCCAGCGTGCCACGCACGCAATCGAGCTTGCGCCCGGCATGGTCGATCGTGTCTTCCGTGGTGGTGCGCAGCGCGGCGATCGACATCGCGGCGGTATCCGCCCCGGCAAAATCCGCCCGGTCGCGCGCCTCGCGCATCATCGCCGCCATGATCTCCGTAAGCTGGCGGTGCTGGCTGTGATGCAGGTGATCGGCCTTGGTGGCGGCGAACAGGATGCGCTCCACCCGGTGCATTCCCAGCAATTGCTTGAGAAAGGCGTTGCGGCCCGGATTGAACGCCTTGAGGATCTCGGCCATCGCCCGGCGCAGATCGTCGAACTGGGCTGGCCCGGCATTGATCGCGCCCAGCACATCGACCAGCACCACCTGCCGGTCAATCCGGCGGAAATGCTTGTGAAAGAAGGGTTTAACCACTTTGGCCTTGTAGGCTTCGAAGCGCCGCTCCATCTCGCGCCAGAGCGATTTGCGCGCCGCGCCGTCGGGCCTCGGCAGCGGCGCGAAGGTGAGCGCCGGGCTGCCCTCCATCTCGCCCGGCAGCAAAAAGCGGCCCGGCGTGCAATCGGAATAGCCCGCCTCGCGCGCGCCGTGGAGATAGCGGGTGAAGGCGGCGGCGAGCGCCTTGGCGTCGGCCTCGGCGAAATCGCCCGCGCCATCGGCCTTGTCGGCGGCCGACAGGAATTCCGAGGCCATCGGCCGGGCGGCGATCCGCCCCAGCACCTCGCGCGACCAGTCGTCATAGCCCTTGTCGAGCAATTCCAGATCGAGCAGCCATTCGCCGGGGTAATCGACGATATCGAGATGCACCGTGCGCGGGCTGCGCAGGCCCGAGAGCAGCCCGCCCGGCTTCACCCGGAAGCTCAGCCGAAGCTGCGACACCGCCCGCGTGCCCTCCGGCCAATGCGGCCGCGGCCCGGTCAGCGCGGCCAGATGCGCCTCATAGTCGAAGCGCGGCACGGTGTCGTCGGGTTGCGGCTGCAGGAAGGCGGTGAGGATACGCCCCTCGGCGGCGGGCACGAGCTGCGCCATCCGCGCCCGGTCGAGCAGGTTCGCCACCAGCGAGGTGATGAACACCGTCTTGCCCGCCCGGCTGAGGCCGGTGACGCCGAGCCGGATCACCGGCTCGAACAGCGCTTCGTTCACCCCCTCGCCGACCGCTTCCACCTGTCGGACGATTCCGTCTGCGATATCACCCAGCCCCAATGGCCGATCTCCTCGTGTTTCCTTCTAGATAGGGGTTTCGCGCCGGCTGCGCCAGCGCGACCGGGCGGGGGGGGCGCTGCCCCCCGGACCTGTAGGTCCGCGCTCCAGCGCGGGCCAGAACCCGGCAGGCGTGTTTGCTTGCAAATACGCCGAGAGGGCCCGGGGAGTATTTCCGCAAGGGTGAAGGGGATTGCCGGGGGTCGCGGGGCGGGTTATCCCGCGCTCATGCCCCGCTATGCGCTCAAGATCGAATATGACGGCGGGCCGTTTGCCGGCTGGCAGCGGCAGGCCGACCAGCCCTCGGTTCAGGGCGCGGTGGAAGCGGCGCTGGCGAAGCTGGAGGCGGACATGCCGTCGATCGCGGCGGCGGGGCGGACCGATGCGGGGGTTCATGCGTTTGGGCAAGTGGCGCATTGCGACATGGCGAAGGATTGGGACCCGTTCCGGCTGATGGAGGCGGTGAATTACCATCTGAAGCCCGCGCCGGTGGCAGTGGTCGCCTGCGCTGCGGTGGACGAGGAGTTTCACGCCCGGTTCTCGGCGGTCGAGCGGCGCTATCTGTTCCGGCTGGTGAGCCGCCGCGCGCCGCTGGTGCATGACAGGGGCCGGGCCTGGCGGGTGGGCCATCCGCTCGACGCGGACGCGATGCAGGCGGGGGCCGAGAGGCTGGTGGGGCGGCACGATTTCACCACTTTCCGCTCGGTGCAATGCCAGGCCGACAGCCCGGTGAAAACGCTCGACGAGCTGAGGGTGGAGGAGCTGCCCTATCCCGGCGGCGTGGAGTTTCGCTTCCACGTGCGCGCCCGGAGTTTCCTGCACAATCAGGTGCGCAGCTTCGTCGGCACGCTGGAGCGGGTGGGTGCGGGGGCGTGGAACCCGGATGACGTGACGGCGGCGCTGGCGGCGCGCGACCGGGCGGCCTGCGGGCCGGTCTGCCCGCCGGAGGGGCTGTATCTGGCCGGGGTGGGTTACCCGGAAGATCCGTTCGGCGACATCGGTCCTTGAAAAGATGTGCAGTTGAATGTATATTCAAATGCATATTCAGGAGCATAAACGATGACCCGTCTTCTCACCCGCAATATCTGCACGATGACCGAGCTGCGCGAGCCGCAGAAGGTGCTCGACCGCGCCAATGGCGAACCGGTGGCGGTGCTGAAAAACTCCAAGGTGGTGGCCTATCTGGTGCCGGAACAAAGCATGGCGCTGGAGGAGCACCGGCCGCTGAGCCGGGACGATCTGGACGACATCCTGACCCGCACCCGCCAACGCAGCCAGCCCGTGCTCGATTACCTCAAAGACAAGTAACCGATGTTCACCCTCACCGCCGAACTGGTCGAGGCGATCCATGACGAGGTGCTGAACCCCGGCGAGCTGGCCGGGCGGGCGATGCACAAGTCGCTCGAAGGGGCGCTTGCGCGGGTCGATACCCGGCTTGCCTATGGGATGGTGGGCGACGTTTACGACCTCTCGGCGCTTTATGCTGTGGTCATCGCCACCGGGCATTGCTTCAACGACGCCAACAAGCGCACGGCATTCCGGTCGATGGAGGTCTGCCTCGAAGCGAACGGCGTGTCACCGACATGGGACGTGCAGGAAATCGGCGACATCATCATCCGGGTCGCGCAGGGGCTGATCGACGAGGCGGCGCTGGCCGATTGGCTGCGGGGGCGGGGCTGACCACAACATATTGCCCCGGCCCTGCCCAGATGGTCTAATAGCGCCCAATCAAGAGCAGGAACCTCCAGTATGGCCAACGATCTCCTATCCGGGAACGCCGACATCTATGACGCCTCATCCATCGAGGTGCTGGAGGGGCTCGAGCCCGTGCGCCAGCGCCCCGGCATGTATATCGGCGGCACCGATGAGCGCGCGCTGCATCACATGGTGGCCGAGATCCTCGACAACTCGATGGACGAGGCCGTGGCGGGGCACGCCAACCGGATCGAAGTGGAGCTGCACGAGGATTATTCCCTCACCGTGCGCGATAACGGGCGCGGCATGCCCTTCGACCCGCACCCGAAATTTCCCGGCAAATCGGCGCTGGAAGTGATCCTCTGCACCCTGCATGCGGGCGGCAAGTTCTCCGGCAAAGCCTATCAGACCTCCGGCGGCCTGCATGGCGTCGGCGCCTCCGTCGTCAACGCGCTGTCGGATTCGATGGTCGTTCAGGTCGCCCGCGACAAGCGCCTGGTCGAACAACGCTTCTCGCGCGGCATCCCGCTCGGCCCGGTGGAAGAGATCGGCGCCGCCCCCAACCGGCGCGGCACCACCACCACGTTCCACGCCGATGAGCAGATTTTTGGACATCACCGGTTCAAACCGAAGCGGCTCTTCACCATGGTCCGCTCCAAGGCCTATCTGTTTTCCGGCGTGGAGATCCGCTGGAAATCGGCGATCGACGATGGCGAGACGCCGCGCGAGGCCAGCTTTCACTTCCCCGGCGGGCTGGCCGACTACCTCAAGGAAAGCCTCGAAGGCGCGAGCACCTATTCCGATGGCGGCTTCCACGGCAAGGTGGAGTTCCGCGAGAAGTTCAACGAGCCGGGCTATGTGGAATGGGCGATCAACTGGACGCCGGCGCGCGACGGCTTCATCCAGTCCTACTGCAACACCGTGCCGACCCCCGAGGGCGGCACCCATGTGGCGGGGTTCTGGGCCGCGATCCTGAAGGGGATCAAGGCCTATGGCGAGCTGGTGGGCAACAAGAAGGCCGCCAGCATCACCCGCGACGATCTGATCACCGGCGGCTGCGCGCTGGTCTCGACCTTCATCGCCGACCCGGCCTTTGTCGGCCAGACCAAGGACCGGCTTTCGACCGAAAGTGCCGCGAAGATGGTGGAAGGCGCGGTGCGCGACCATTTCGACAACTGGCTGGCGGCCGACACCAAGAGCGCGGGGGCGATCCTCGACTTTCTCGTGCTGCGCGCCGAGGAACGGCTGCGCCGGCGGCAGGAGAAGGAAACCCAGCGCAAATCGGCCACCAAGAAGCTGCGCCTGCCCGGCAAGCTGGTGGATTGCGCCAGCACCGACCGGTCGGGCACCGAGCTGTTCATTGTCGAGGGCGACTCGGCGGGCGGCTCGGCCAAGATGGCGCGCGACCGGAAAACGCAGGCGCTCCTGCCGCTGCGCGGCAAGATCCTCAACGTGCTGGGCGCGGCAAGCTCGAAGCTCGGCCAGAACCAGGAGATCAACGATCTCTGCCAGGCGCTTGGCGTGGGCATGGGCACGAAGTTCCGCGTCGACGATCTGCGCTATGACAAGATCATCATCATGACCGACGCCGATGTCGACGGGGCGCATATCGCCTCGCTGCTGATGACGTTTTTCTTCACCCAGATGCGGCCTTTGATCGACCACGGGCATCTCTACCTGGCCTGCCCGCCGCTCTACCGGCTGACGCAGGGGGCGCAACGGCTCTATGTGGCCGACGATGCGGAGAAGGATCTGTGGATGGAGAAGGGCCTCGGCGGCAAGGGCAAGATCGACGTACAGCGCTTCAAGGGGCTTGGCGAGATGGACGCCAAGGATCTGAAAGACACGACGATGAACCCGGCGACGCGCAAGCTGATCCGGGTGACGATCGACGAGGACGAGCCGGGGGAGACCGGCGATCTGGTGGAACGGCTGATGGGCAAGAAGCCGGAACTCAGGTTCCAGTATATTCAGGAGAATGCGCGGTTTGTTGAGGAGCTGGATGTTTGAGGGGCGAGCTCGCACAGGCAGGTAGAATATTGATATCGCTTATGTTAGCGGAAACATTCTTTGCAGAAAGGGTGAGGCACGCATGAATGCGCACCCTACGGCATCCGCTCAACGCGGCATGTGAAAAACTCATGTGTTACAAGGTCAGAACAATCTCTGATTTCATCATGCATATCTTTCGCTCATGGCGACGGTCCGTGCCCTCACGATAGGCGACCGTAGGGTGGGCTTTCAGCCCACCGATCTGCCCCACCCTACCCCCCAGCCACAGGTCATCGCATGGGCGCGGCTGCTCCGGCTCGGTGCGCCGCTCGATCCGGCAAATGCCCCCACCCCCCTTCCCCCGCCCGGCCTTGCTCGGCTAGGCTCTGCCCGTCTGCTATTTTATCCGGAGCATTTCGATGAAGCGTCTGCTGGCCGTTCTTGCCTGTCTCACCCTCCCCTCCGCCGCGGCGGCGCAGGATCCCAACCATTGGGCCTATATCGGCTGGTGGGATGTGGATTACCTGCCCGGTCTGCGGGGCTGCGCCGCCACGGTCGAGTTCGATGAAGGCATCAACTTTCTGATCGGGATCGACACATCGTCGGGCGAGGCCGAGCTGGCCATCGCGGTGATGCACCGGGCATGGGACACGATTTCGGAAGGCTCCAGCTACGATCTCACCGTTCAGTTCGACAGCCGCAACCCCTGGGAGGTGGACGCCACCGGGCTGCGGCTCGACAGTCTCTACGGCCTGCTGATCTCGGAGCGGGTGGACAGCGGCAATGCCGCGCCCTTCGCCAACGAGTTCCAGCGCTCCTATTCGATGACATGGCGCTACCGGGGCGACAATCTGGGCAAGCTCTCGCTGAAAGACAGCCGCCGCGCGCTCGACAGTGCGATCGAATGCACGCAGGCCTATCTGCGCTGACCGGCGGGTCGTTGCATCCGCAAAATATTCAACGTTATGAATTGATTGGGATCATCGCGCGCGGCGCCCATCCATGATCAAGTCCGACTCGAATCTTTACGCGCGTCAGAAATCGGGTGCCCAAGCGGCAGGAGGCGGATAATGATCTGTAGGACGTCATGAGCGGGGCCGCTGCCAAAGCAGGCCCCGTTGTCATTGATGCGGGCGGGTTCGATGCGTTGATCGCCGCGCTGGCCGCTGAGGGGCGCGAGGTGCTCGGGCCGGTGAAACGCGATGGCGCGATCGTTTATGACGCGATTTCCGGGCAGGGCGATCTGCCGAAGGGCTGGGTCGACGAGCAATCCGGCGGCCATTACCGGCTGAGCCGGGAGGGCGAGGCCTATTTCGGCGCCACGCTCGGGCCGCAGGGCTGGAAGCGGGTGCTGCACCCGCCGCAGCAGCGGCTCTGGCGCACCGAAGGCACCGGCGAGAACACCGGGATCATCGCCGAGCCGCTCGACACCGCCAAACGCGCCTTCATCGGCGTGCGCGCCTGCGATCTCGCCGCCATCGCGGTGCAGGACAAGGTGCTGACGGAGGGGCTCTACAAGGATCCCCATTACGCCGCCCGGCGCGAAAACCTGTTCATCGTCGCGGTGAATTGCACCCGCTCGGCGGCCACCTGTTTCTGCACCTCGATGGGCACCGGCCCGAAGGCGGACAAGGGCTATGACATCGCGCTGACCGAGCTGGAGGGCGGGCGCTTCCTGGCCGAAGCGGGCAGCGCGGCGGGCGAGGCGCGGCTTGCCGCCCTGCCCTCTGCCCCGGCGACGGACGCGCAGGCCCGGGAGGCCGAAGCCGGCATCGCCCAGGCCGCCGCGCAGCAGCGCCGGATCGACACTGACGGGCTGCCGGAACTGCTCAAGGAGCGGCCCGACCATCCGCGCTGGTCGGAAGTGGCCCAGCGCTGCCTCAACTGCGCCAATTGCACCCTCGTCTGCCCCACCTGCTTCTGCACCACGACCGACGAGGTGACCGCGCTGGACGGGCCGGAGACCGAGCGGGTGAACCGCTGGGGCTCCTGCTTCACCATGGATTTCTCTCACGTCCATGGCGGCGCGGTGCGCAAGGGGGCGAAATCGCGCTACCGGCAATGGATGACGCATAAACTCGGCACCTGGGTCGACCAGTTCGGCGAAATGGGCTGCGTCGGCTGCGGGCGCTGCATCAGCTGGTGCCCGGTGGGGATCGACATCACCGAAGAGGCCGCGGCGCTCCGCGGCTCGGGAGGCTGAGATGGCCATTCATGGATTGGAAGCGCTGCTGCGCGATCATCCGCGCTTCAGGGGAATGCCGGAGGAGTTCATCAGGGCCGTCGCCGGCTGCGGCAAGAACGTGGTGTTTCACAAGGGCGATTACCTGTTCCACGAGGGCGAGGATGCCAACGACATCTTCATGATCCGCGAAGGTCTGGTGTCGATGGAAATGGACGCCCCCGGCGCCGGGCCGCAGACCTTTCTGACCGAGACGGCGGGCGGGATGCTCGGGCTGAGCTGGCTGATCCCGCCTTACACCTGGACCTTCGACGCCCGCGCGCGCACCGATATCCGCGCCCTGGCCTTCGACGCGACCTGCCTGCGCGACAAGTGCGATGCCGACCCGGCACTTGGCTACGCGGTGATGAAACAATTCATGCCCGTGATCGTGGAGCGGCTTCACGATACGCGGGTGCAGATGCTGGATCTCTACCGTGCTCGCTCCTGACCTCCACACAGACCCGATGGTGCCGGTGCTGGCGCGCGTCACGCGCCGCATTCACGAGCTGTCCGATATCGTCACCTTCGAGATGGAGGTGGACGGATGGCAGGGCTTCGCGCCGGGCCAGTTCAACATGCTCTCCGTCTTCGGCGTGGGCGAGGTGCCGATCTCGATCTCCGGGCCGCTTTCGGACAGATCGAAGATCATCCACACGATCCGCGATGTGGGGCCGGTGAGCCATGCGCTCTGCGCTCTGCGCAAGGGCGCGGTGCTGGGCCTGCGCGGCCCCTATGGCGCGCCCTGGCCGGTCGAGGCGGCGCGCGGACGCGACGTGGTGGTGGTGGCGGGTGGCCTCGGCCTCGCGCCGGTGCGGCCGATCCTCTACGAGTTGATCGAGAACCGCGACAGATACGGCAAGGTCACGCTGCTTTACGGTGCGCGCAGCCCCCGCGAGATATTGTTTGCCGAAGAGCTGGGCCAGTGGCGTTCACGGCTCGATCTCGGCGTGGAAGTGAGTGTGGACCGGGGCGACGAACACTGGCACGGCCATGTCGGCGTGGTGACCGGGCTGTTGCGTGCCGCCGATTTCGACCCCGCGAACACCACCGCCTTCGTCTGCGGCCCGGAAATCATGATGCGCTTCGCCGCGAACGGGCTGGTGGAAGCCGGCATGGCCGCCACCGACATTCACCTGTCGATGGAGCGCAACATGCAGTGCGGGATCGGGCTGTGCGGCCATTGCCAGCTCGGGCCGGTCTTCGTCTGCAAGGATGGCCCGGTCTTCGACTGGGCCTTCCTCAAGCCGCTGATGGCGGTGAAGGAGTTGTGACATGAGAAAACCGAGACTTGGGGTCTGGAAATTCTCGTCCTGCGACGGCTGCCAGCTTTCGCTGCTCGACTGCGAGGACGAGCTGCTCGCCGTCGCCGGCGCGATCGACATCGCCTATTTCCCCGAAGCCACCCGCAAGGACGACGATGGCGGGCGCTACGATATCGCCTTCGTCGAGGGCAGCGTGACCACGCCACACGAGGCGGAGCTGATCCGCGACGTGCGCCAGCGGGCAGACACGCTGATCACGCTCGGGGCCTGCGCCACCTCGGGCGGCATCCAGGCGCTGAAGAACGGCGCGGATGTGACGGATTTCATCGCTGCCGTCTACGCCCATCCGGACTTCATCGACACGCTGGACACCGCCACGCCGATCTCGGACCACGTGAAGGTGGATTTCGAGCTGCGCGGCTGCCCGATCTCGAAACCCCACCTGATCGAGCTGGTCGCCGCCACGCTGGCGGGCCGCGCGCCGCAAACGCCGGCGCATTCGGTCTGCTATGAGTGCAAGCTTGCGGGCCATGTCTGCGTGATGGTGGCGGAGGGCAAGCCCTGCCTCGGCCCGGTCACCCATGCCGGCTGCGGCGCGCTCTGCCCGGGCTATGCGCGCGGCTGCTATGGCTGTTTCGGCCCGAAAGAGACACCCAACACCGCCGCGCTCGCCGCCCGGCTGGCCGGGAACGGCGCCGACAAGCGCCAGATCCACCGGCTGTTTTCCACCTTCAACACCAATGCGCCCGAGTTCCGCGAGGAGGCGAAAGCCCATGAGTGACGTGACCAAGCGTGACAAGACGATCAAGGTCGACATGCTCGCCCGCGTCGAGGGCGAAGGGGCGTTCAAGGTCGAGGTGAAGGACAACAAGGTGGTGCATACCGAGTTCCGCATCTTCGAGCCGCCGCGCTTTTTCGAGGCCTTCCTGCAAGGGCGCGACCACAGCGAGGCGCCCGACATCACCGCGCGGATCTGCGGCATCTGCCCGGTGGCCTACCAGATGAGCTCGGTGCAGGCGATGGAGATGGCGCTCGGCATCGAGGTGAGCCAGCCGATCAAGGACCTGCGCCGGCTCTTGTATTGCGGCGAGTGGATCGAAAGCCATGTGCTGCACGCCGCAATGCTGCATGCGCCCGACTTTCTCGGCTATGCCAGCGCGCTCGACATGGCGAAGGATCACCCGGATGTGGTGAAACTGGCGCTGGAGTATAAGAAAATCGGCAATTCCATCGTGTCGGCGGTGGGGGGCCGCGAGATTCACCCGATCAACGTCAAGGTCGGCGGCTGGTGGAAAGCGCCACCGAAGGCGAAGCTGCGCGAGGTGCAGGAAAACCTCAAACGCGCGCTCGACATGGCGGAAGCCTTCGTCGATTTCACCGCCTCGCTCGATTTCCCCGACAAGGAACGCGACTATCACATGGTCTGCATCGAAGAGCCGAACGGGCTTTACCCGATGTACGAGGGCACGCGGCTGATCTCGAACCGGGGGCTGGATATTCCGGTGACGGAGTTCAACGACACGTTCGACGAACACCACGTGAAGCAGTCGAACGCGCTTCAGGGCCGCACCAGGGATGGCGGGGCCTACCTGACCGGCCCGCTGCCGCGCTGGAACCTTGCCTATGACAAGCTGTCGGACCGGGCGAAGGCGGCGGCGGAACGGGTCGGGCTGGGGCGCGAGGTGAAAAACCCCTACCGCTCGATCACCGTGCGCGCGGTCGAAAGCCTCTATGCGGTCGAAGAAGCGATCCGGCTGATCGAGGATTACGAGGAGTTCGATCCGGCCTCGATGCCCGTCACGCCCCGCGCCGGCACCGGCATGGGGGCTTCGGAAGCGCCGCGCGGGATGCTGTTTCATCAATATACGCTGGAGCCGGATGGCGCGATCGCCAAGGCGCAGATCGTGCCGCCGACGGCGCAGAACCAGCCCTCGATCGAGGAAGACCTGGCCGAATATATCGCCGATATCCTCGACCGGCCCGATGACGAGATCCAGTGGCTGTGCGAACAGACCATTCGCAATTACGACCCCTGCATTTCCTGCGCGACGCATTTTCTCGATCTGACGATTGAGCGGGGTTAGATGAGGACAGGCCGGGGGGCGCTGCCCCCCGGACCCCCCGGGATATTTTGGGCAAGATGAAAGGGCAGCGGGTTTGAAACCGCTCGTGATCGGTGTGGGCAACGATTTTGCCGGGGACGATGCCGCCGGGCGGCTGGTGGCGCGTGCGCTGGCGGGGGCGGCAGGTTTCGACGTGGCCGAGACCCATGGCGCGGCGGCGGATATCGTCACGCTGATGGAGGGGCGCGACCGGGTTCTGATCGTGGATGCCTGCGCTTCGGGCGCGGCGGCAGGCAGGTTGCACCGGCTCGACGCAGGCGCGGACGATCTGCCGAGCTGGCTGCGCTCGGTTTCGTCGCACGGGATCGGCGTGGCCGAGGCGGTGGCGCTGGCGCGGGTGCTCGGCATCTTGCCGCCACGGGTGGAAATCTGGGCCATCGAGGGGGTGGCGTTCTGCACCGGCGACGCGGTGAGCCCGCAAGTGCAGGCCACGATCCGTGAGGTGGCCGGGGCGATCCCCGCTTATCTGGCCTAGAGCATCGGCGCGCCAAGGCGGAAGGTGGCCTCGGCCAGACGGCGCGGCAGGCGGGCGGGCCGGGTGCCGGTTTCGCAGGCAGGCGCCTGGGCTTCGAACCAGTCCGACACCGCATCGACGCTTTTCGCGTCGTAGAGGGCCAGAGCGGTTTCGAAGTTCAGGAGCATCGAGCGGATGTCGAAATTCGCCGAGCCGACGATGGCCACCCCGTCGATCACCATCGCCTTGGCGTGGATCATCCGCGGCGTATACCGCAGGATGGTGCACCCGACCTCTTCGAGATGGCGCAGATAGGCGCCCCGGGCGAAATCGGCGACCTTCTGGTTCGATGCGGCGGGCACCATGATCCGCACATCGCGCCCGAGCCGGGCGGCGGTGACCAGCGCGTGAAGGAGCTGGTCGGTGGGCAGGAAATAGGGCGTGGCGATCCAGATGCGCCGTTTGGCGGCGTGGATCTGGTGGACCAGCGCATCGTGCAGCCCGTCATGATCGAAATCCGGCCCCGACGGGATGAGCTGCGCCTCGGTGCTGCCCGGGCCGGTGGCCGGGGCGGTGACGGGCCGGGGCAGATCGCGGATCTCCTTGGCCCAGTCGGCCTCGAACACCTCGCGGTAGCGCGACACGACCGGGCCTTCGAGGGTGAAGCTCACATCGTTCCATGTCTCGGCCTTGTCGGGGGGCCCAAGGTAGAACGCGCCGACATTGCGCCCCCCGCCCCAGAGCCGCTGGCCATCGACCACCACCATCTTGCGGTGATTGCGCAGGTTCAGCCGGCCCGTCGCGGCGAGGCGCGGGAAGGGCGAGAACATCTGCAATTGCCCGCCCGCTTCGGTGAACCGCCTGAGCGCCCGGCGCGGGCGCCTCAGCGTGCCGATCTGGTCGAGGATCATCCGCACCTCGACGCCGCGCCCGGCGGCGGCGGTCAGCGCCGCGACGAATTCCCGGGAATAAGGGTCGGGGTCGAGCCGGTAGAGCATCACCTCGATCTGCGATTGCGCCGTGGCGATGAGACGGTCCAGCGTCTTGCGCGCCTCGGCGGCATCGCGGTCGAAGATCAGCCGGTTGCCATGGGTGACCGGCGGCACGCCGAAGCGGCGCAGCTGATCGTCGAGCGGATGAACGGGCTTCGGAGCGGCCCGTTCGGTAAAGGTGATCGGCTCGTAGCGGGTGCCGCGCTTGCGCACGCCGAAGGCGAAGAACAGCGGCACGCCGGCATAGGGCAATGTGACGATGAACAGGATCCATGCCAGCGCCGATTGCGGGCTGCGGCGCTGCTGCAGCACCCAGATGATCGCCGTGCCCGTCGCGAGCACGCCGATCACGATCATCGCATGGGTAAAGATAACGCTCATCGGCCTCGCTCCTGCGCCGCGCGGGCGGGTCTTGTTACAGATAGGCGGCGGGGGCGGGGGCGTAAAGATTTGCGGCACGGTTACGCCGGTGCCGATTTTGCGGGCGTGGCGCCCGATTTTCGGGCAGATCGCCGCCAATCCCGCCGCCCGGGGCCGCGCACGGTTCCGGCCCGCGATGCGGGCGGCTAGGCTGTCATCATGACACAGCACGCGCCGGGCACTCCCCGCCTCGTCGTCTTCACCGACCTCGATGGCACCCTGCTGGACCACGGCACCTATGCCCACGATGCCGCCGGGCCTGCCCTGGCGGCGCTCGCCGCGCGCGGGGCGCCGCTGGTGCTGGCCTCGTCGAAGACCGCCGCCGAGATCGCCCCGCTGCACAGGGCGCTGCGGCTTGGGCGGATACCGGCCATCGTCGAGAACGGCGCGGCGGTGTATCGGCCCGGCGAGCCGGGGCGCGGAGCGGCAGGCTATGCGCGCCTGCGCCGCGTGCTGGACGATCTGCCGGTGGATTTGCGGCGCGGTTTCAAAGGCTTCGGCGAGATGAGCGCGGCAGAGGTGGCGCGTGAGACCGGGCTGGCCCCGGCCGATGCGGCGCGGGCGAAACGCCGGGCCCATTCCGAGCCGGGGCTTTGGACCGGCAGCGCCGGGGGCCGTGCCGCCTTTATCGCCGCGCTTGCCGCGCAGGGGGTGACGGTGCGGCAGGGCGGACGGTTTCTCACCCTGTCCTTCGGCGGCACCAAGGCTGACCGGATGACCGGGATCGCGGCTGAACTCGGCGCGGACCTGACGCTGGCGCTCGGCGATGCGCCGAACGATGTGGAGATGCTGGAGGCCGCCGATTTCGGCGTGATCATCCGCAACGACCACGGCCCCGGCATCGGCCCGCTGCCCGGCGAGGCCACGGGCCGGATCACCCGCAGCGCCCGGCCCGGCCCGGAAGGCTGGAACGACGCGGTGCTCGGCTTTCTCGCAACCCACCCCGCGCGGGAGGCGCAGCGGACCCATGGCTGACTTCCATCAGAACGGCAATATCGCCCAGTTTCACAATCTGCGCGCCCGGCCGATCGAAGAGCTGGTCTATGAGCTCGAAGCCTTCGCCCAGACCCGCAAGATCACCCTGATCCTGCCCTCGCTCTATTCCGAACTGGAGGGCGAGGCGCTGCCGAACATCCTGCGTGAACTGGCGCATGTGCCCTATCTGCACCGGATCGTCATCGGGCTCGACCGGGCCGACGAGGCGCAATACCGCCATGCCCGCAGCTTCTTCGCCCGGCTGCCGCAGGAGCATGTGGTGCTGTGGAACGACAGCCCGCGGATGAAGGCCATCGGCGCACGGCTCGACGCGCTGGGGCTGGCCCCCCAGGAGCCGGGCAAGGGCAAGAATGTCTGGACGGCAATCGGCTATCTCATCGCCTGCGCCGACAGCGCGGTGATGGCGATCCATGATTGCGACATCCTCACCTATGACCGCGAGATGCTGGCGCGGCTGGTCTACCCGGTGGCGCATCCGGGATTTTCCTACCAATTGTCAAAGGGATACTACCCCCGGGTCGGCGGCGGAAAGCTGAATGGGCGGGTCACGCGGCTCCTGGTCAGTCCGCTGCTCATCGCGCTCAAGAAGGTGATCGGCGACCGCGACTATATCGAATATCTGCGCGCCTTTCGCTATCCGCTCTCGGGCGAGTTTGCCATGCGCACCGCCACCCTGCCCGATCTGCGCATCCCCTCGGATTGGGGGCTGGAGATCGGCGTGCTCTCGGAGGCCTGGCGCAATATGGGGCCGCATGCGGTTTGCCAGGTGGAGATCGCCGACCGCTACGACCACAAGCATCAGGAGATGAGCCGGGAGGACAGCCGCAAGGGGCTGAACCGGATGTCTGTCGACATTGCCAAGGCGATCTTTCGCAAGCTCGCCGCCGATGGCACGGTGTTTACCAACAACACCTTCCGCACCCTGCGCGCCACCTATTACCGCACCGCGCTCGACCTGCTGGAAGCCTATGCCAACGATGCGCGGATGAACGGCCTCACGCTCGACCGGCATGGCGAGGAGCGGGCCATCGAGCTGTTTGCCGAAAACATCGTGCGGGCGGGGAAAGCCTTTCTCGACAACCCGCATGAGACGCCGTTCATCCCGAACTGGAACCGGGTGAACGCGGCGGACCCGACGATCCTTGCCGATCTGCGCGCGGCGGCGGCGGCGGACGAGGCTGAGTTTGCCCCGGCGGAGTGAGCGGCGTGCGCGACGCGAGGGGACGGCGTCTTAACCATGGATGACCTGGCGAGCGGGCACGATCCCGGGGCCTTTTGGTATCAATGTGTTCGACGCCGTTCCGGAATCCGGAAATCCGGATTTGCGGATATTCCGGCATCCGGTTCAGCGGCCCGGGCATGGCGCAATGCCGCCCGCCTTCGGCCCTGATCGACCCGGGATGCCTCCCGGTCGGGAGAGGGCGTTCACCACGGGCGCGGCGTATTAACGGCAGGTTAATCGCCCGGGGCAACGGCGACGATCGTCGCGTCATTTCAATGGATTACGCCTCCCCAGCGACTCCAGAAATCCGGATTTCTGGAGCTACCGGCGCCTGGCTTGCTGCCCCGCGCGCCGCATCCCGACCAGTCGTGCATATGCCCCGGGTGCCCCGGGCTCGTCCCGGGTCCGGACAGGCCCCACCCCGCGCCCGGCGGGCCGGCCCCGGTCGGTTCACACGAAATTCGCGATCCAGCGGCACTGATAGGGCGCGAGGGTAATCGCGCCCTCGCCGGGGCGCACCGGCTCGCCGGTGAGCAGATCGGCCCAGGCTTCGTCTTCGATCAGGTTGAGCGCCGTTGCCGGCAGCTCCACCTCCTGATCCGAGACGTTGTGCAGCGCGAAGATCGACTGGGTGCGGTCCAGCGATTGCCGCCAGATGCCAAACACCCGGTCATCCAGCGAAAGCGTGAACTGGGTCGCGTTCGGGTGGAAGGCGGGCTGGCGCGCGCGCAGCTTCAGCCGCTCCGACAGCGCCGACAGCACACGGGCCTGATCCGATGTCCGGTCGGCCAGCTTCTCGCGCAGGCTCGGGTAATCCCAGCGGTGCCGGTTGATCGCCCGGTTCATGCCGCGCCGCTCCACCGCGTCGAGATCGTTGGGCGTGGCCAGCATGGCGTGGATGTAGAAGGCGGGAATGCCTTCGAGCGACATCACGATCGTCTGCGAGCACAGGAACCGCTCGGTCTTCAGATCGTCCTCACCGGCGAAGGTCTGCGTCATCGCATCGAAATAGGAGGTGTTGAGCTCATAGACCGCCTCGCCACCGCCCGGCAGCGCCCGCATCGAGGCCAGCCCGCCGCCGGCCTTCACCGTGTCGATCATCCGCGCGATCTCGCCCTCGGGCAGCAGCCCCTCGGCGGGGCGCATCCCGATCCCGTCATGCGAGGCGGTGAAGTTGAGATAGGCGCAGCCCAGCGGCGCGGGCGGCATGGCGCGCTGCCATTTCAGCAGATAGCTCGCCGAGCCCGACAGCATCGCATGCAGCACCAGCGGCGGCAGCGGGAAATTGTAGACCGAATGCGCCTCGTCGCGGTGACCGAAATAAGACAGGTTCTCAGCCTTGGGCACGTTCGTTTCCGTCAAGAGAACCACGCTTTCAGTGGCAAAATCGGCCAGCAGACGCAGCAATTTTACAATTGCGTGGGTTTCGGGCAGATGGATGCAGGAGGTGCCCACCCGCTTCCAGATGAAGGCCACCGCGTCGAGCCGGATGATCCGCACGCCCATGTCGATATGCAGCCGGATGATGCGCAGGATTTCCAGCAGCACCTCGGGATTGGCGAAGTTCAGATCCACCTGATCGTGGCTGAAGGTGCACCAGACATTGCGGACCCCATCGCTGGTTTCGACAGGTTGCAGCAGCGGCGTGGTGCGCGGGCGCACGACCTGCGAAAAATCCTCGTCCGGGTCGGCGGTGACGAAGAATTCGTCATAGGGCGGGTGGCCCTGGCGGAATTCGTTGAACCACGGGCTTTGCGACGAGACATGGTTGAGCACGAGATCCGACATCAGGTGAAATTCGCGCCCGATCCGCGCGACATCGCCCCAGCCGCCCAGCACCGGGTTCACCTTGCGGTAATCGGTGACGGCAAAGCCATCGTCGGAGGTGAACGGGAAGAAGGGCAGGATATGCACCCCGTTCACCACCCCGTCGAGATGGGTGACGAGAAAATCGTGCAGCAGTTCCAGCGGTTTGTTGACACCATCGGTGATCGTGTCGCCATAGGTGATGAGCACCGCATCGCGCTGCGACCACATGTTGTTGCCGGGCTTGCGCTGACGGGTGCGGCGATGGGTGCCCTCGGGCCAGAAGGCCTCGATCACCTTGGTGGCGAGAATGCCGGTATCGGGCTCGGGGTAGATCTGCGCCAGAAGCTGTTCCAGCCTCGCACCGAACGATGCCGCCTTGTTGTGAGTCATCACTCCCTCAATCGCCCCCGCCGGGCGGAAATCCTGCTGCAATATCCAGAGGATAGACCCAGGCGGCGGGAAGTCCAGCATCGCGGGCCGATTTTCGCGCGCAGCGGGTGTCAGCGCCGCCGCGAGGCCGGTTCTGCACAGAAATGAGGCTAGTTCCCGGCCAGCGCGCGGGCCGCCGCCGCCGAGCCCGGCCCGATCATCCCGTCAAGCGCGCCGGTATAAAGCCCGCGCTCCTGCAAAACCTTCTGAAAGGCCACCGCCGTATCGAAATCCCAGCGCGCCGGCGCACCCTTGCGCAGCGCCTCGAAACTGACCTCGCCGCTTTCGAGCGCACGGATATAGAGCAGCGCGGCCACGCCCGGATCCTTCTCCACGCCCTGCCCGGTTTCGTAGAGCACCGCCATTGCCGCCGTCGCTTCCGCCAGCCCGGCCCGCGAGGCCATGAGGGTGAGCCGCGCCCGTTCGCCGGGATTGTCGGGCAGGCCGGAGGCAGGATCGCCGTACAATGCGGCAAGCTCCAGCGCGGCGGTGATATTGCCCGCCTCGGCGGCGCGGGTATAGAGCGCGGCGGCGCGGGCCGGATCGGGGATGCCGAGCGCCGCATCGCGCCGCCCGGGAATGCCCTCGCCGGTCAGGTAGGTCTCGGCCAGCCGGTACTGGGCGAAGTGGTAGCCCGCCTCCGCCGCCCCTTCGAGCAGCGTCACCATGCGGGCCGGATCGCGCGGCACGCCCTTGCCGACCCGGTGCATCAGCGCCAGCGTGGTCATCCCCGGCGCATCGCCGAGCGCCACGGCGGCCTCGTAATGCGCGATGGCCTGCGGGGCATCCTCGCCGCCCGGGGCAAGGCCGAAGAGAAAGTAGTCGCCCAGCCGGGTCTCGGCCGGGCCGAAGCCATGGGCCGCCGCGCGCTCCAGCAGGGCAAAGGCGCCTGCCAGGTCGCGCCGCCCCTGGGCGATCTCGGCGGCGAGAAACAGCACATCGGCGGGCGCATCCTCGGCCCGGGCAGCGGCGGTGCAGGCTTGCGCCCCCGCGGCGAGCGCCGCGCGGCGGGACGCGGCCTGACTGGCGCCGGCGGGCACCCCCGCGCTTGCCGGCCCCGCCGTTGTCCGGCAGAGCTCGATATCGGGATCGGGGGCGGGCGCGGCCTCTGCTTCGGCCATCTCCGCCACCGGCGTGTCCGGCATGGCCTCTTCGCGCGCCGCCTCCGGCTCGGTGGCGATGGCATCGCCGTCCCCGCCATCGGCCGCGGGCCCGGGGCCGGACGCCTCGCCAGCCGTCGCCGCCAGCTCGCCCTCCTGCGAGGCGGCCTGATCCGGTTCGGTCAGTGACACATTGCCCTGGCTGGTCGCATCGCCGCTCACCGGCACCCCCGCCACGGCGGCAGGCGGCACCTCGGACGGGGCATCGTCTGCCGCCTGCCCCGATGCTGCCAAGGGCACAATCACAACCGCCGCAAAGGCGAGACCAAAGCCTTTCACCGCACACATCCCCTTTGTGTTAGCCATCCAATGGGTAGCCCGCATGGCCCACGCTGTCCATGTTAACAAGGAGATAGCGCGGCAAAACCATTGTCATCGCCGGTTTGGGAGGGCAACCTGCCCGAAAGGGGAAGAATCCCGACCGTCAGGGAGCGGACGTGACCGGCACTCCACCGAGCGATACAGCCGCGCCCTTCGTGGTCGAGCTGGATGCAGACCTGCTGCGGGGCAACCTGCGGGGCGAGCGATTCTGGTGCGCGCTGCGGAGCGACTGGCGCGCGATCCTACCCGGCAACCCGGCCCGCGAGGTGGCGGCCCGGGAGTTCGACATCGCTCACCTGCCCTATGACGACACGGTGCTGCACTCGGTGCGCGCGGCGCGGGCGGCGGGCCGGACCACGGTGCTGCGCGCGGCGGACCCGGCGCTGGCCGAAGCGGTGGCGGCGGAGCTTGGCTGCTTCGACACCACCGAGGCCGGCCCACCGATGCGCGCCACCCCGGCAAGCCGCACCCGGCCACGCCTGCCGGTCTTCGCCGAGGCGCTGCGCGCGATGCGCCCGCATCAATGGGTGAAGAACCTGCTCGTCTTCCTGCCGATGGTGGTGGGGCACCGGGTCGACCTTCCGTCGCTCGGGCAAAGCCTGCTCGCCTTTCTGAGCTTCTCGCTGATCGCCTCGGCGGTCTATCTGCTCAACGACCTGATGGACCTGCCCGCCGACCGCCGCCACAGGACCAAGCGTGAGCGCCCCTTCGCCTCTGGCCGCCTGCCGCTCAGCCTGGGCGGGCGGCTCGTGCCCGCGCTGCTCGCCGCCGGGTTCCTCATCGCGGCGCTGAACGGGCCGGCGCTGCTCGGCGTGATGGCCGTTTATGCGGTGACCACGACGGCATATTCCTTCCGGATCAAGGGCAGCCTCGGGGCCGATATCATCGTGCTCGCCACGCTTTATACGCTGCGGATCATCGCCGGATCGGCGGCCACCGCCACCGTACCCTCGATGTGGCTCCTGAGTTTCTCGATCTTCCTGTTCCTCTCGCTCGGCGCGGTGAAGCGCCTGGCCGAGCTGGTCGATCTCGAATCGCAGGATGTGCGCAAGAAGGCCGAGGGCCGCGCCTATCAGATCGAGGACCGGCCGGTGGTGGCGATGATCGCCACCTCGGCGGGGTTTCTCGCGGTGCTGGTTCTGGCGCTCTATATCGACACGAGCGAGGTGCAGTCGCAATACAATGCGCCGCAATTCCTCTGGGGGATCGGCCTTGTCCTGCTCTACTGGATCAGCCGCACGGTGCTGCTGGCCCATCGCGGACTGGTCAACCAGGACCCGGTGATCTTCGCCCTGACCGACCGGATCAGCCGGTGGACGGCGCTCGTCGCGATCGTGCTCTATATCGCGGCGGCGATGGGGTGATTCTCTCGGCCGATGCCGCGATGCGGCATTTCCGGCCCCGGGAGCCTGCGTCAGCCTGCCGCAGAATCCGCCCGAAAACAGTGAAAATCGCCCGGCTTTGGCGGATATTCGCCTAAAATTCGCCCGTTTTATCGTGGTTCGCCGGTGCCGTTATTGTGATCTTAAACTCGTCTCGTTACGAGCCGGCGGATGATGAAAAACACCACTCACATTCTCCGGGCCACGTTCGGCTCGCCCCGGCTCGCCCAACGTGCAGCCCTGTTCGCAGGCGGCGCCGCAATCGCGGCGGTCGTTTCCGTGAGCGCGAGTCACGCCGTTGTCAGCGCCCTGTTCCCGCGCCAGGCCATCTCCGCCACCCTCGCGGCCAATCAGCCGGCCACCGCCCGCGCGGTGCCGGATATCATCCTGTCATCCACGCCCGCCGATAGCGGGATCGAGGTTGCCCCGCTCGACGCCGTGCCCAGCCCCGCCGAGCCCGTGATGGCCGCGCGCGCGCCGGCGGCCTTGCCGGAGGCCGCACCGGCGGACCCGGAGGACGAGATCGTGATATCGACGAAATCCGTCACCGACATCGCCCTGCCGCAAGCGCCCGAGGCCAGTGGCGGCACGGCGCCTGACATGGCCATGGCCGAAATCGCGATGCCCGGCCGCGCCCTCGCCGCGCCGCCGATGCGCCCGGCGATGGACGAGGCGGCACAGCCGGAAGCCTATGCCGCCCTCGCCGCCGCCGATGCCGAGGCCCGCCATGGCGCCACCCTTGGCTTCACCACGCCCGAGGTGGCGCTGGACAGCATGACCACGGCCTATGCCGCGCCCGACATGCCCGCGACCCGGCCGCAACCGCGCCCCGAAATCGCTGCCCCGGTGCTGGCCGAAGCAGAGGCGAGCTTTGCCGAAACCATTCCCGGCATCCGGCCCCAACCGCGCCCGGAGGCCACCCGCGTGGCCGCCCTGCTCGCCCAGCCCAGCGCCCCCGCCGCCACGGTAGCGGAGCCGGTTCCGGCGCGGTCCGGCGGCCTCTTCTCGGGCGGTGGTTCGCGCAATTGCGGCACCACCCTCGCCCGCGCCATGCCGCGCCGCTCCGGTGGCGCCGCCGGCGGCGCAGCGTTCTTCGCCGCACTCGGCAACCTCTCGGGCACCGACCGCGACGCCCGGGTGATCCAGGAGCTGGCACGCGGCAACATGCCGAACTTCCTGCGCCGGCTGGAGCCGGTGACGTTCCGGGGCCAGGATGCGCGCGGAGCCGACGCCGAAATCGTGATCTGCGTCACCCCCGACTACCTCGCGCTCGGCTCGGACAGCGATTTCGTGCGCGTGCCGCTCGGCCTGCCCGCCGCCGCGCGTATCGCCGGGCAGTTCGACATGACGCTTCCCACGCCGCGCATGGTCGATGCGATTTACGCCCAGGCCGATGTGCACCTGTCGCCCGCACCGATGCAGGCGGGGCCGCAAATGTCGTCCACCGCCTACTTCCTGCGCCACAATGCCACGATCCAGGGCCAGCTTGGCGGGCGTGGCGGGCTGGTTGCCGGCCAGAAGAAAGACGTGGTGATGGCGAGCCGCATGGCCTCGGCCCCTGGCCGGGTGGCGATCTATGGCTGGCACCGCTCGGGCGGCAGCCCGATCCAGCCGGTGAGCACCGTGCACGGCGCGAATTACGCCGATTACAGCCACGGCATTCGGCTCGTCAGCAAGACGGCCTATCTCAATGGCCGCCCGGTGAGCCTTGACGAGCTGCTTGGCTCCAGCCGCTACGCCTCGCTGCTGAACAGCGAAGGCCCCCTGCCCGGCCCGGTCATCCGCACGGCGAGCCGCTAAGAAGGGTTCGGAAGAAAAAACCGCCGGGCGATCGCCCGGCGGTTTTCTTGTGTCAGGTGGGCACGCCTCTTCTAAACCGCGTGGCCCGCGCCGATCCGGCCGCCCCGGCCCTCAGCGCACATCCTTGAAGCAGCGAAAGCCGAGATGGTAATTGCGGTGCGACGAGGCCGAGAGCACGCGGCTGCCATGCCAGTACGGCGCACGCCAGCGAGCCCATTCCTCATGGGCGCGGATCTTGTCCCAGATGAACCACGATCCCTTCATCTCGGTCACACCCAGCGTGGTCGAGCCGCGCGAGGCCATCTGATCGGGGGCGAGCGGCAGGTTCATATGCTCAGCGGCATTGCCTTCGAGATCGTAGACGCCCAGCGCCGATTTGCAGTTCGGGAAGGCCCCCACCGGATAGGTGTTGGAGCCGCAGCCCGACCAGGAACCGCCGTTGCAGCCCGGTGACTTCGAGCTGTTCTGGGCGCAGATGCCACGCTGCCATTGCGGCCCGTAGGTCCAGTTTTTCGACGCGCCCCACTTGCCGTTATGCCAGGCGCGCATCGCCTGTTGCGAGCCGAGATCGAAGCGGTAATCGGGCTCAAGCAGCGCGCCCGCCGCCGCGCCTTCCCATTCATGGGCGTCGCCCATCCGCTTGCCCTCGGCGGCGCAGACCTGCGCGGCCTCGGAGGCGCGCACCCAGGTCACCGGGTAGGCCAGCGGCACGTTGGGGTATTCGAACATGTCGATGCAGACCTTCGCATCCTCCGGGCGCTGGGTGGCCGGATCGTAGAGCGGCGCCATGTAGCGCTCGCCGCAGATCCGCTCGAAGCGGGAATTGCGGTAGTAGGCATAGGCGTTCTGCGGCAGCCGGGCCTGCGCCTCGGCGGCTGTCATCGGGTGGCGGGTGATGGCCGGATTGCCCTGCCCCATCCAGCCCGACGCCTGAAAGATCTGGCGAATGCGCGAAATCTCGGCGGCGCTCACACCGCGCACCTGCTGCATCTGGGCGAACATCGCCTCGTTGTTCTCCGCCAGCGTCGCGGCGGTGGCGGGAAGCGCGGCCATGAGGCCGAGCGAGAGGGCGGCGGCCCTGACCAGCTTGCGCATGAATCACTCCTTCCTGAGCAGGTAGATGAAGTCGCGGTTATCCGAGAATGTCACGAAACGGGGCACCCGGCTACCGTCGAGCCACGGATCGCTCTCGGCCATCGGGCGCGACAGATGATCGGCGACCAGCCCGTCGCCGGCCTCGTTCTGGCGGTAGAGCGCCATATAGGTCAGCTCCGGCGAGTTCATGTCGAGCAACATGCCGTAATCGCACTCATAGGCCTGGAACACCCGCGCCATCGCCGAGGGCGTGACGGACGAGAAATAGGCGTAGATCAGGAATTTGCGCCCGCCGCTTTCGCGCAGGCAGGCGCCGGAGCGCAGCGTGCGCAGTTGCGCCTCCGCCGAGCCCGACCAGTTGCCGCCGCCCCAGCTTGTCACCCGCGGCCCCGGCACGCTGGCGCCTGTCCCGGGATCGCGCTCGACGACAGACACGCCGTTCTGCCGGGCATAGGCCAGGCGCGGGATCATCGCATTGTCGGCCTCCTGCCAGGTTTTCATGCCCACCTCGCCATCGACGGTCACGTAGAGCGTGGCGAGGTTTTCGATCATCCGCGAAAAGGTGACGCCGTTGGAGATGAAGCCGTAATGGTGGCCACGGTTGAACCCGGCATAATCGGAAAAGCGAAACGCCCCGTGATCGCGCTTGAAGCCGCCGGCAATGCCCGCGACCACGCGCGGGGTCAGCGCCGGAGAGAGCATTCCGTTGCGCACCAGCGGATCGGGGCGCGCAAAGCCGTCGGGGCCGGGAATGTTCCAGTCGATGCCGCTGCGCTGCGGGCGCGACGACCATTCGAGGCCCGGGTGATCGGTGCCAAGCTCGTAGCCCACATCGAACCGGCCGAGGTCGAAGGCGACGAGGTAGACATCGGCATTCTGCTCGACCCCGTCGAACCAGTTGGCTCCGTTGCGCGCCTTGAGGATCTCGGCCGAGATCAGGCCGGGCTGCATCACCGAGGCGAAAACGCCCTCCTGCCCGTCGGCCACGTACCAGCTGCCCGCTTCCATCCCGTCCGGCGCGCCCTCCACCGGCAGGCCCATCGCGGTGCGCATGAGCGGGCGGCGGTCGAGATCGGCCTGGCCCAGCGCCGCGACCACCGCGCCGGTATCGTCCTCCTCGCCGCCGAGCGCGGCGGATTCGAGGAACGCATCTTCAAAGAAGGTGCCCTTGATCAGATTGACCAGCTTGTCGCCGAAAACCACATTCTTGCGCAGAAAGTCCGACACCGCCTCGCGGTTGGTGCGCGAGCCTGAGACCTTGTTGCGCAGATAGAGCCGGCCGCCGCAGACCGGCGCATAGGGCAGCCCGCTGCCCGCCGCCGTGGCCAGATCGGAGGTTTCGCCGGCCCAGGGGCGGCATTCGCGCGCATCGCCCGCCCCCTCGATCAGCAGCGCCGGGTCGGCGCCGCCGGTCAGCGAGACAAACCATGTGGCGGCGTCGCCGTTCTCGAAATGCCAGCTTTCGGCGCGGCCCTGCCCCTCGGCGGGGCGGCGTTCGAGCAGATACCAGCGGTTGACGCCGGGATGCAGCGAGGTCAGCCGGAGCGTGCCGCCATCGGCCAGCGCCACCTCCTGGGTCGCGCGCATGGGCGAGAATTCGACAACCGAAGGCACGGTATCGCCGGCGTAAACCTGCCATTGCGCATCGAGCGTTGCCGCATCGGGCGCGGGAATGCCCTGCCCGAACACCGGCGCTGCCAGCGCCGCGGCAACCCCCACGGCGCCCACCGCCACACCCAGACGCCGGGCTAACTCAAACCCCATGACCCGCTCCAATCCTGTCTCAGCTCAAACCGCGCGGAACCGCCTCGCAATCCGGGAAAGCATCTGCTGCGCGCGGTGGCCGTAATCGCGGCCCCGCCTTGCGCAAAATCCATCCCCCGGAAACCTGTTGCCCGCCATGAATCGACTGTCTCAGCCCCCGATCATAAGGGCCCCGTCCGGCGAGCCAACCCCGCCCGGGATGAAATTTCCGTGGCTGGCCGTCAGAGCGGCGCGACGAAGAAGACCGGCGGCGTTTCGCCCAGTTCCTCGGCCCGCGCCCAGGCGCGGGCGGCGTCGAGCGCCTCGCGGATCGTCACGTCCATATCGAGATAGCGATAGGTGCCGAGACGGCCGACGAAGCTGACGCCGCGCTCGGTTTTCGCCCTGTCGACATAGGCGCTGAGCATCTCTTTTTCATCGACGAGGCGGATCGGGTAATAGGGAATGTCGTCCGGCCCGCATTCGCGCGAGAATTCACGGTAGAGCACAGAGCCTTCATGGCTTTCCCACGGGCTGAAATGCTTGTGCTCGGTGATGCGCGTATAGGGCACGCCGACCTCGCCGTAATTCATCACCGCCGTGCCCTGGTAATCGCCGTCATGGGTGAAGCGCTCAAAATCCAGCGTGCGGTAGCCGAGGCGGCCCAGCTCATAGTCGAACCAGCCATCGAGCGGGCCGGAATAGAAGACGTGATCGTAGGCGGCGGCTTCGGCGCGGGTGACCTTGCGGCCAAGCTCCACACGGATGCCCTCGTGATCGAGGATGCGCCCGATCATCGCCGTGTAGCCGTTTTCCGGCATCCCCTGAAAGCGATGAGCGAAGTAATTGTCGTCGTAATTGAAGCGCACCGGCAGGCGCTTGAGGATCGAGGCGGGCAACTCGGTGGGCGAGCAGCCCCATTGCTTCTGGGTGTAGCCCTTGAAGAACGCTTCGTAGAGATCGGGGCCGACGAAGCGCAGCGCCTGCTCCTCGAAGGTTTGCGGATCGTCTATCGAGGTATCGGCCTGCTCTTCGATGAAGGCCTTCGCCTCGTCCGGGCGCATGGCGCGGCCATAGAACTGGTTGATCGTGTGCAGGTTGATCGGCAGCGAGTAGACATGCCCGCCCACCGTGGTCTTGACCCGGTTCTTGTAGGGCATGAACCGCTCGAACCGGTTCACATATTCCCACACTTCCTCGTCGTCGGTGTGGAAGATATGGGGCCCATAGACATGCACCATCACGCCGGTATCGCCATCGCGCTCGGTGTGGCAATTGCCGCCGATATGATCGCGCGCGTCGATCACCGTGACCTTGTGGCCAAGCTCGGCCAGATGCCGCCCGATCACCGCGCCGGACAGCCCCGCGCCCACCATCAGAAGGTTCTTGCCACCCATCGCCCTGCTCCTGCCTGCCGTTCACACACGTCCCGCCCCGCCTATGCGTTCGCGCGGGGCGTGTCAAACCGCCTCGCCGGCTGCCGGGCGGTTCTGCGGGATCAGTCGCGGATCGTGTGGCCGGCGGCATCGAAGGCGTGCAGCTTGCCCGGCGCGAAGGCGAGGCCCAGCGTGGCGCCGGGCTTTACCTCGGTATCGCCCTCGACGCGCACGGTCACATGGCCCGCACCCGCGCAATCGACGATCAGATAGGTATCGGCGCCGAGATATTCGACCACGTCCACAACACCATCCATCATCCCCGCGCCGGGATCGACCGGCGTGATATGTTCGGGCCGCACGCCGATCTGCGCCGCGCCTTGCGGCAGGCCCGGCCCGGAGGCCGCATCGGCGGGAAAGACGTTCATCTTCGGGCTGCCGATGAACTGGGCGACGAACAGGTTGGCGGGGCGCTCGTACAGCTCGCGCGGGCTGCCGATCTGGGCGATCCTGCCCGCCTCAAGCACCACGATCCGGTCGGCCAGCGTCATCGCTTCCACCTGATCATGGGTGACATAGATCATCGTGGCCTGCAGCGAGCGGTGCAGCTTGGCGATCTCGTAGCGCATCTCGACGCGCAAGGCGGCATCGAGGTTCGACAGCGGCTCGTCGAACAGGAAGGCGGTGGGATCGCGCACGATCGAGCGGCCGATGGCGACGCGCTGGCGCTGGCCGCCGGACAGATCCTTGGGCCGCCGGTCGAGATAGTCGCCCAGCTTCAGCACGTCCGCAGCCCGGTCGACCTTTTCGACGATCTCGGATTTCGCCACCCCGGCTGCCTTGAGCGAGAAGCCCATATTCTCGCGCACCGACATATGCGGGTAAAGCGCGTAGGACTGAAACACCATGGTCAGCCCGCGCTGCGATGGCGCCTCGGCGGTGGCGTCGCGCCCGTCGATCAGAACCTGCCCGCGCGAGGTTTCCTCCAGCCCCGCGATCATCCGCAGAAGGGTGGACTTGCCGCAGCCAGAGGGGCCGACGAAGATGATGAACTCGCCCTCCTCGATGGCGAGATCGACGCCCTTGATCACCTGCACATCGCCGAACCATTTTTCGACCGCTCTCAGCTCGATGCTGGACATGAAATCCTCCCGCTTGTGGGTGACGCCCAGGCCAGCCAGACGGCGGCCGTCCATGTAAAATTGCGCCCGCCGGCGGGGGTGCCGTCGCGCGGGTCGAAATATTCGGCAAAGCCGCCGGTGGCGATCATCTCGCCGGTGTTCAATCGCAGCGCCTCGGCCAGATCGCCATGCCCGGCCTCGTCGAGCCCCATGGCGATAAGCCAGTTCATCATCGCCCAAACCGGCCCGCGCCAGTAGCGGCGCGGCTCATAGGCCGGGTGGCCCGGATCGGCGCTCGGCACGCCAAAGCGGGTGAGGCCACGGATACGCTCGAAATGGGCGAGCATCCGGTCATCGTGCAAGCCGCCATACCAGCTCAGGAAGGAGGCATTGGAGATCACGCCGGAATGCTGGCCGCTGCGGATATCGAGGCAGTCATAGGCTCCGATCTCCGGGTTCCACAGCCGCTCCGCCCCGGCCCCGATCGCGGCAATCCAGCCCTCGATCTCATCCGTCGGCGCGCCGAATTCCCGCGCCAAAGCCAGCAGGTCGCGATTGGCGCGCAGGAGGATGAAGGTCATCGTCGGATCGGCCACGCGGAAGGGCGAGTCCGCCTTGATATGCGCCTCGTCCCAGCCGCTCTCGCGCCCGAGCTTCACCAGGTAGAGGTAGCGGTCGTATTCATAGGAGCGCGGGCGCTCGTCCTCGACCACATGGGTGGTGTCGCGGCGGCGGTATTCTTCGACCCCCACGGGTTCGATGGCGGCAAAGGGCGCATCCCAGTCCGGGGCATTGTCACGGCCCGTCTCCCACGGGTGGCTGACGCAGATCGCCCCGCCCTCGCCGCGCCAGGTGATGAACCAGCGGTGCCAGTCGGTCAGGCGCGGGATGAGGGCACGCACATGCGCCGCGCCCAGCGCCTTGTCCTGCTCGTAGAGGCAGCGGATGAAGGTGGCGGCCACCGGCGGCTGGCTGATCCCCGACGAAGGCAACGGCCCCACCCCGCCCCAGATATCGGGACCGGGGAAGTAGGAGGGATCGACCTTATGAAACAGGATATGCGGCACCATGCCGTTGGGCCATTGGCCGGAAAACAGCGTCTCGATCTCGGCCCAGGCACGGGCCCGGTCATGCTCGGCGAAGCCCATCGCCGCGAAGATACTGTCCCAGTTCCACTGATAGGGATAGAGCCCCGCCGTGGGAACGGTGTAGCCGCCCCGGTCATTGCCCGCGAGGATCGCGCGGGCCTCATTGTCGAGTGCCAGGTTCATCCTTTGACCGACCCCGCGGTCAGGCCCTTGGTCATGAATTTCTCAAGCCCGAGGAACAGCGCCATGATCGGCACGGTGGCGATCACCGAACCCGCCATCAGGTGCTGGCGCGGGATCTCGGAGGAATTGAGCGAGGCGATGCCGCGGGTGAGGGTGAATTTCGACGGGTCGTCAAGCAGCATGAAGGCAAGCAGGAATTCGTTCCAGGCGATCATGAAGACGTAGAGCGAGACGGAGGCGAGCGCCGGCAGCGAGAGTGGCAGGGTGATTTTCCAGATCACCTGGAGGCGCGACAGCCCGTCCATCAGCCCGGCCTCTTCCACCTCGGCGGGAAGCCCCCGGAAATAGCCCTGCAGCATGTAGAGCGCCACGGGAATGGTGGTGACAGGATAGATCATCACGATCCCGGTGATGGAATTGCGCAGGCCCGTCATTGAAAAGGCGATGTAGATCGGCAGCGCCAGCACGATCATCGGCACCATGTAAATGAGCAGGATCGAGCGCGAAAAGGCCGCCTGCCCCCGAAAGCGCAGCCGCGCCACCGCATAGGCGCCGGGAATGGCGAAGGCGAGCGTGATCAGCACGGTCAGGACGGAAATGTAAAACGAGGTCCACATATATTCGCCGAAGCGGAAATCGCGGACCAACTCCACATAGGAGCGGAACAGGCCCCAGCCCTGCGACAGGTCGATGGAAAAATCGAGCGGGTTCTGGATCAGCTGAGCCTGGTTCTTCAGCGATGTCATCACCATCACGTAGAACGGGATGACCACGATGGCGGTGAAGAAGATATAGCCAAACCCCATCAGGAACCGGATCACCGCGCCTTCGAACTGGTGGCGGGTGAGCACGCCGACGGGCAGATCGCGCAAAAACAGCGCGAGCGGCCAGCCGGTGCCGATCCCGAGCGCCAGCGCCGTCAGCACGAAGGACAGCGCCGAAATGCCCGCGCCCGTCACCACCGGGCCGATGCCGACCGACATGAGCGCGCCCGCAAGGATCGCGCCAAGCGCCGACAGCGCCCAGGCCCGGGGCAGCCAGAAGGCGGCGAGCCCCAGCACCGCCCCCAGCCCGAGCGCGCCCGGCAGCCATGGCCGGAACGCCGCGCCGGTGGCGAAGGACATGGCGACCGAGACGGTCGCGGCGATCACGAACATCCACAGCGCCCCGAGCAGCGGCGCGGTGACATAGCCGAAACGCAGATATCTCACAGCCCTTCCTCCCTGCTGATGAACCTGAAGAAGAAGAAGGAAAACAGGATGAGACAGCCGAAGATCACCACCGCCACCGCCGCGCCGGCACCGATATTGGACACGGCAAAGGCCTGTTCATAGACGTTCACGGTAAGCGTGCGGGTGCCGGCATTGCCGCCGGTCAGCAGGAAGATGTCGTCGAATTTGTTGAAGGTCCAGATGAAGCGCAGCAGGAACAGCACCGAGAGGATGCCGAGCAGCATCGGCAGGCTGAGATACCAGAATTTCTGGAACGGCGAAGCGCCGTCCATATCGGCGGCCTCATACATGTCGGTGTCGATCGACTGCATCCGCGCGAGGATGAACAGGAACGACAGCGGGAAGTAGCGCCAGATCTCGAAGGCGGTCACCGTCAGCAGCGCAAGCGGGCGCTGGCCGAAGAAATTGATCGCCTGATCGGTCACGCCCATCTGCACCAGAAGCGCATTGGCCGAGCCCGAGAACGGATCGAAGAGCAGGATCCAGGCGAAAGCCACGGCGATCACCGGGGCGACATAGGGGAAGAGGTAAAGCCCGCGCAGGATGCCCTGGCCTTTGAAGGAATGGTTGAGCAGCATCGCGGCGAACAGGCCCATGACCAGCGCGCCGATGGTGCCGAACACGGTATAGAACAGGGTGACGCCGAGCACCGACCAGAATTCGTTGCCGTCGAAGATCGCGCGGAAATTGTCGAGCGTGAACTCGCCCGAGGTGAGCACCGATTGCGATCTGAAGGCGATTTCGGCGGGGGTATCGTCCACCTCCGCGCCATTGTCGAAAAACGCCTGCCCGACGATTACCGGGATCGTGAGCGTCTCGCGGTGACCGCCCTCCCAATCGCCGAAATCGCAGCGGAACGCGGCGCCGTCGAGATTGCAGCGCGGGTCGATCGCGACGGGCTCCAGCCCCGGCGTCCAGCTATCGGTGAGCACCACGCCAGTCACGCCGGCCTCGGCGCTGGAATTGCGCAGCCGGTAGCGCAGCGTGGCCTCGTCGCCCGCCGCCTCCGGGTTGCCGCGCAGATCTTCGCGCACGATGGCTTCGGGCGGGCGCAGATCGCCCAGCTCCACCGGCTTGAAGCTGATCCAGAACACCGCGATCAGCGGCAGCACCACCACCGCCGCCACGGCGAATATGGTGGGAAACAACAGGCCCCAGGCCAGCCGCGCCTCGCGGCGGGCGAGCGGCCCGGTGCCGATGGGAGGGGTGGCGTCACTCATCGCGCAAGTCCGTCGGGAAAGAAAGGGCGGGCCCGTCGGAGCCCGCCCGATGGTCTGCGATCACTCGATCTTCGACAGCTCGTCGTTCATCGCCGCCACGGCGGCGGCGGCGTCGATCTCACCGTCGAGATACTGACGCACGACGCGGTTGACGATCTGCGAGTTGATCATCTTCGAGGCCAGCGCAAGCTGCCCCTCGGCCACGCCCCAGCGCTGGGCAACGTCAAGCCCGCCGACGATCTCGTCGATCATGTCCTGTGCGTAGAGATCGCCCATCGGCGCCTTGCGGTCCACGCCCATCGGCAGCGTCGCCCAGGCCTTGGTGAAGGCTTCCGGGTCTTCCGCATTGCCGCGCCGCACCGGGAACTTGCCTTCCGGCGCGATCGAAAGCGTCTGGGTGTAGCCCTCATCCATCGAATATTTCACGAAATCCATCGCCACATCGGTATTCGCGTCGGCGGTGATGCCGAAATAGCGGATATCGGCCCAGGCCGCGCCATCGGGGTTCGACGGCCCGGCGAAGTTGGTCACGATCCCGGTTTTCGAGGCCAGCTCGGGCGAAGTCGGATCGTCGTTGATCGTCGGCGGGGCGCTGTCGCGCAGGCCCGCGAGCTCGTCGAGGATGAAGGGCGACCAGATGATCATCGCCGCGTTGCCCGAGAAGTAGAGCGAGCGCGACTGATCCCAGTACAGATCGCCCGGCGGCGAGGCATCGGCGATCTTCTTGTAGAATTCGAGCACTTCGGTGGTTTTCGCCTCATCGAGCGGCGCGAAGCCATCGGCATCGACCGGGGTCACCCCGTTGGCGAGGAAGACATGCTCCAGAACCTGGCTCATGAAGTTGTCGTCCACCTTGGTGGCGGCGACGAAGCCGAACATCTCGGGCGGATTGTTGAGCGCGTCGAGCGCCGCTTCCACTGCGGCGTAGGAGGTGGGCGGCTCCAGCCCGGCCTCTTCGAACAGATCCTTGCGGTAGATGATCATCTGCGTCCAGCCATCGACCGGCACCGAGGCATAGCCGCCATCGACGGCGGCCATTTCCAGCGCGCCGGGGGCGAAGGTATCGGCGCCGAGATCCTCGATCGCATCGGTGGCCGCGTCGATATCGAGAATACCGGCCTCGGCCCAGGGCAGCGCGTATTGCAGGGTGTGGTAGATCACGTCCGGCAGATCACCCGCCGCGAAGGCCGCGGTGGCGCGGGTGCCGAGATCGCTTTCGGTGACCGGGATCACCTCGACGGTGTTGCCCGTCGCCTCGGCGAAGGCGGCGGCCATCTCCTGCTGCTTGGCCAGCCGCTCGGGCTGCTCCTCGGTGGTCCAGAACCGGATGTTATCCGCGCTTGCCGCCGTCGCGGTCAGCGCCAGCGCCATCGCGGCGCCCGACAGCAAATGGATTTTCAGTTTCGTCATCACATCCTCCTTGGTGATACTAGGTCTCGTCCGAATGGTCCGAAGGCGCCGCCGCACGCCCGCGCAGCCGCGCGGCAAGCTCCGGCGGCGTCAGCGCGGGCGCGCCGATGGAACCGCCATCGCGGAACACCGCGGCAATGGTCGTGCGCAAGGTTTCCGGCTGATCGCCCTCGATGCGGCGGATCAGATGGCGGGCCAATGTCTGCCCCACGCCACGGAAATCCACGGCGTAGGAGGCGAGCGCCGGCAGCACCGCCGTGCCTTCCGGCAGCCCGTCATAGCCGATCACCGACAGATCGCGCCCCAGTTCCAGCCCCAGCGCGCGCGCGGCCCGGTAGGCGCCCAGCGCCAGCGTATCGGTGGCGTAGATCAATGCGGTGGGCGGCTCCGGCAGATCGAGAAGCGCGCGGGTGGCGCGGGCCGCATCGCCGGCATTGGCCATGCCCTCGACGATCAGCGCCGGGTCCGCCGCCAGCCCCGCCGCTGCCATACCGTCGAGAAAGCCCGCGCGGCGGTGATGGCAATAGGCCAGGTGCTGCATCCCGTTGACGAAGCCGATCCGCCGGTGCCCCAGCGCCACGAGCCGCGCC
Source organism: Sinisalibacter aestuarii (assembly GCF_027923545.1). GTDB lineage: Bacteria > Pseudomonadota > Alphaproteobacteria > Rhodobacterales > Rhodobacteraceae > Sinisalibacter > Sinisalibacter aestuarii. Next base: position 239,610 of record NZ_BROH01000002.1, read on the forward strand.
ACCGCATCGGCCATCGCCTCTTCGCCGCGCACATCGTGCCAGGCGCAATCGGCGCCGTCGCGCACCCGGCCAAACAGCACGAAGGGCACATGCTCGCGCCGCAGAAGCGCCACACGCGGATCGTCCCACAGCGTGCGCGGCAGAACGAAGCCATCGGCCTTGCGGTCGCGCACCAGCGCGCGCATCGCGTCGAGCGCGCCGGCCTGGTTGTCGGCGGCGGCAATCGTCACCGTCCAGCCCTCGTCGCCCGCCGCCTGGCTCAGCCCGGCGAGGAAATCGGCGAGGAACAACCGGTGCGCATCGCCTTCGGGCGACAGCTCCACCACCAGCCCGAGCGCCCGCGCCCGCCCGGTGCGGATCGTCTGCGCCTGGCTCATTGGCCGGTAGCCCATGCGCTCGGCCATGCGCGCGACGCGCAGCCGGGTCGTTTCGGCGATGTCGTCATATCCGTTGAGGGCGCGCGAGACGGTGCTCTTGGTCAGCCCGAGGGCGTCGGACACGTCCGAGATCGTCACCCGGCGTGTTGGCTTTTGCGGCCTGTCGTACTGACGGTACCCGGTCACACGATTCTCCTCCGCCGTCAGCCTGACGCTCCGAAACCGGTTTCGGCAAGGATCAATTGCGGTTGTGTGCCGCATGACCGCAGACAGCCTCTGCGCGAACCGCCTGATTTTGACCTTCTGGCCAAAGAAAAAAGGGGTCCGCGCCATCTTGCGCGGACCCGAAAAAACGCCTGAGCCGGCTCAGGCCGGGTCAGACCCCGCCGGAATGCACGATTTCGTAATACAGTGCCTCGAGATCGGATTTGTGCTTCGATTCCTCGTTGGCGAGGTAGCTGAACACCTCGTGAAACGGCCCCGGCGGGGTGTTGGCGGCGAGGTCGGCATATTCCTCGATGGCAAGCTGCACCCGGGCCAGCGCGAATTGCAGAACGCCCTGATCGTCGGGGTTTTCCATCAGCTCCGGGGTTTGCACCGCGTCGGAAAACTTGCGGTCGGCCTCGGGGCGCATGATCGCGTCCTTGAGGTGGTCGCGCATGTCGTCGGACTTCGCCAGCGCCGAGATCTTGCGGATATGCTCAAGCCGCGTCAGCGCGAGGTCTTCGACGATGTAGCGGATGCTTTTCGACACTTGCGGGATCAGCTCGACATAGAAGCCATGCGCCTCGCGGTCGAACTCGGCGACAAGCTCCAGCACCTCCTCGACGGTGGTCAGTTTCGAAAGCGCCTCGCGTTTCATTTTTCCGCCTCCGCTTTGGCCATCAGCGCCACGTTCACCGAGGCCGCGATCTTGTGGCCGTCGGCCACGGCGTGGATCACGTCGGGCCCGTGCACCGCGTCGCCGCCGCCCCAGAGCCAGGGCTCGGAGGTGTGGCCGTCGGCATCCACCGCGATCCGGCCGCGGTTCCATTCCAGCGCCTCGGTCAGCTCGTCGCCGAGCAGCGAGATGTCGGCCATCTGGCCGATGGCTTCCACCACCATCTCGACCTCGTGCACCATCTCGTCGCCCTCGTCATATTGCGGGGTGAAGCGGCCCTGCTCGTCGAAGATCGAGGTGACTTTCCAGGTGCGCAGCCCCTTCACATGGCCTTTGCGCTTGCCGGACTTGAAAGTGACGATTTCCTGCGGGCCGCGCGCGTCGAGGATCTCGATGCCTTCCTCGAAGCTTTCGGTCACCTCTTCCTTGTCGGCAAGGAAATGGTCGAAATCTTCGAGCGCCGTCACGGTCACGCCCACTTCGCCGAATTTCTGCTTTTGCAGCCGGGCCATCGAGCGGGCGATGTCCATCGCCACGTTGCCGCCGCCGATCACGGCGACCTTTTTTGGCACCGGCACTTCCTCGCCGGCAGTGATGCGGCGCAACAGGTCAATCGCGGCTTCAACGCCCGGCGCATCCGAACCCGGCACGCGGGTGGAGCGACCAAGGTGCAGGCCGATGGAGAGCACGGTGGCGTCGTAATCGGCTTTGAGCTGGTCGAGGGTGATATCCGTGCCGATCCGCGTGCCGGTTTTGATCTCGACACCCTGCGCCTTGATCACGGCGATATCGCGGTCGAGCGCGTCATAGGGCAGGCGGTATTCGGGGATGCCGTAGCGCATCATGCCGCCGGGCTTGTCCTGCGCTTCGAACACCGTCACGGCATGGCCGGAGCGGGCAAGGTCATAGGCCGCCGTGAGGCCCGCGGGGCCGGCGCCGACCACGGCCACCTTTTGGCCGGTGGGCAAAACCTGCGGCGTGCCGACGATTTCCAGCCGGCGCTCTTCGCTCACATTGTCGATGATGTGGCGCTTGAGCCAGCGGATCGCGATCGGCTCGCCTTCGTATTGCGCGGCGCAGACGGTTTCGCATTTATGGGTGCAGACGCGGCCACAGACTTCCGAGAACGGGTTGGTCTCATAGAGGATCTGGGTGCCGAGATCGTAATCACCCTCGCGGATCGCGGCGATGTAGTCGGGGATGTCCATATGCGCGGGGCATGTGGCGACGCAGAGGCCGCATTCGACGCAGCGGTCGGCCTCCAGCACCGCCTGTTCGCGGCTATAGCCGGCGACGATCTCGTCGAAATTGCCGATCCGCGCTTCCGGTTCCAACTCGGCCATCTCGGGGCGGGTGAGGCCCGAAAGCATCCGGTCGCCCTGCCGCTCATAACCCTTCTCAAAGTCGTCCCACGGCATCTTGTCGACGCCGGGGATGAAGCGGAACGCGTCCGGGTCGCTGTCGACCCAGGTATATTCGTTCGACATGGTGAGCGAGCCGGTCATGCAGACATCGACGCAGAGCGCGCACCAGCAGCAGCGGCCATAGTCGATCTGCGGGCGCAAGCCGCTGTCGCCATCCTTCGGGTTGTCGACCGGGATCATGTCGATGGCAGCGTTCTGGCAGATATCCTCGCAGGAGCCGCAGCCGATGCATTTATCGGTGTCGTTCTGGTGGAAGCCGCGGTAGCGGTCGGCGGCCTCGCGCCCGATCGGGTTCTTGATCGTCACGGGGGTTTCGATCACGTGTTTCCACGCGGTGAAGGGAGAGAGAACGTCGCGCAAGCTGCCCATGTCTCTTACCTTTCGATCTCGGGCGGATAGGTGTGGAGCGACACCATGAGCGCCGCCACGTCCGCGATATTCGTGCCTGGGATGAGGTGCTCGAGGAGCGCCATCGCGTGGGTATAGCTGGGGCCACGGACGTTGACGCGGCGCGGATAGCCGGAGCCGTCGGTGACGAGGTAATAGCCGTATTCGCCGCGCGAGCTTTCGCCTTTGATATAGGTCTCGCCGCGCGGGATTTTCCAATGCAGCACGTTGGGCAGGCTGGTCATCACCTCGCCGCCCTTCGGCATCTTGGCGAGGATCTGGCGGATCAGGTCGATGGTCAGGCGCAGATCGCGGTAGCGCACGATGGAGCGCGCCCAGATGTCGCTGTCCTGCTCCACCGGCACCTCGAAGCTGAGCTGATCATAGACGAGGTAGGGGCTGTCCTTGCGCACGTCCTTCGCCACGCCGCCGGCGCGGGCATTGGGGCCGGTCACGCCGTAGCTCTCGAAGAGTTTCGGGTCGATATAGCCCACGCCCTTGGTTCGCTTCTTGAAGACGGCATTGGTGAACAGCACTTTTTCCACGTCATCGAGATAGCGTTCGGCGGTTTGCAGCACCTCTTCCATCCGGGCCTCGAAGCCCTCGGGCAGCCCCGCGCGCACGCCGCCGGGCAGGATGAACATGTGATAGATGCGCGCGCCGGTGAGTTCCTCGAACCGGTCGAGCATGAGGTCGCGCACATAGGTCATCCACTGGCCGATCACGCCGTTGCCCAGCGCCCCGGCAATGCCGCCCATCGCCATCATGTAGGAGTTGAACCGCCCCATCTCGAGAATGAGCGTGCGGATCCAGTTGGCCTCTTCGGGCACCTCGATGCCGGCAAGCTCCTCGACCGCCGCGGCATAGCAATATTCGTTGAAATCCGGCTCGGGCACGCAGACCCGGCAGACGATGGGAAAGACCTGGATGAAGGTGCGCCGCTCCATCAGCTTTTCAAAGCCGCGGTGCAGGTAGCCCACATGGGTGTAGCCCTCGACCACCTCATCGCCGTTCACGGTAAGCTCAACGCTCATATTGCCGGTGATCCCGGGGTGGTTCGGCCCGTGCCAGAGCTTGAGGAACTTGCCGGTTTCGAGGTCGATCTCGAATTTCCCGTCGGGGCCGACATCCGGGTATTGGCTGCGGTCGGGTTGGAAAGAAAACATACCTTACCCCTCCGGATACATCTTGTGCTTCATGGTCGCGCGCGGATCATGCGTCTCGCGCCCCTCGCGTTCCACGTAAGTCTGTTGCGAATAGGCCAGCGTGTCGAAGTCGCGCCGGTAGGGCGGCATGTCGGTCCAGCCTTCGAGGATGAATTCCTCATCCACCCGGGGAGAACCCGGGAAAGCGATGCCGAACATCTCGCGCAATTCGCGCTGGTAGGTGGCGGCGGTGGGCCAGATATCGTGGATCGTGTCGCCCTCGGCGTCGTTGCGGTCGATATAGAGGCGCAGGCCCAGCGTCTGGTCGGCCTCGCGGTTGTTGATCATGTAGGTGAGCTGGAACTTGCCCTCCTCGATCCAGTCGACGGCGGTGAGCAGCACGAGATGGGTGAAGCCCTCCTTGTCGCGCAGCTCCAGAAGCAGCGCGCGCAGCTCATCGCGGGTGACGTCGACAAAGGTGAGATCGGCGCGCTGGTAGGTGGCGTTGCCGAGCGTGTAGCGGGGGGTGAGTTTTTCGATCAGATCGCGCATGTCGTCACCACGAATAATCCGGCATATCCCAGTCCTTGATCACGGACTTCTGGTTTGCCTTGTACCAGTCGAAGTTTTCGGCGTATTTGTTCGCCCCTTCCGCCTCGCCCTTGCGGATGATCTTCTTCAGCTCCATGAACCCCGCCAGCAGCGCCTCGGGGCGCGGCATACAGCCGGCGATGTAGAGGTCGACTGGCAGGTATTCGTCGAGCTTCTTGATCGTGTTGTAGCTGTCCCAATACATGCCGCCGTTGATCGTGCAGGAGCCGAGGCCGACGACGAACTTGGGCTGCGGCATCTGCTCGTAGGCGCGGATCGCGCGCTTGAGGGTTTTCACCGAGAGGTAGCCCGAGATCACCAGCAGGTTGGCCTGCCGCGGCGTCGGGCGCCACTGGATGCCGTAGCGGTAGGCGTCGAACCGGGGGGTCATCAGCGGGCGCATCTCGATCGCGCCGCAGCCGGTGCCGAAGCCGAGGATCCACAGCGAATTGGCCCGCGCCCAGTTGTAAAACCCCTCGACGATGGCCGAGTAGCTCTTGCGGTGCACCTTCGGGGCTTCCTGGCAGAAGTAATCCGCCAGCGGGTCGATATCTATCACCTGCCCGTCGGGCGTGGTCACCTTGCGCGGACGCATTTCCTCGCGGAGCGGAAACTCCGTCTCGGTGTCCTTTTTGAAATTCTTGTCGAGGTCTTTCATCAGTTCACACCGTCAGGATTGCGAGGATGCCCACCGGCAGCCCCCATTTCAGGAAAAAGCGGATGCTTTGCTCGACGCGGAAGCGCGGATAGACCACGCCGATCAGCACCGAGACCATGTAGATCGCGAAGACCTTGATGGCGAATTCCGCCCAGTTGGTCGCGCCGCCGAAGAACAGGTTCATGTAGATCACCACCTTCGCCACCGGGAACAGCACCCGGTTGGTCTGCATCAGCGCGAGATAGGCCGAGTGGTATTCGGTCGGCGGGCCGATCGGGATTTCCTGCGGCGCCAGCACCACGTCGAAGGGCGAGCGCATCATCGTGCCGACGAAGGCGAACATCGCGGCAATGGTGGTGAGCGGGTTGGTGAACAGCGTCCAGTTGAAGATCGAGCCCTGCTGGGCTGCGACGATCTCGGTGATGTTCAACGTCTGGTATTGCAGCGAGATCGCGTAGACCCCGAGCGCCAGCGGCAATTCCGCCGCCGTCACCTGCGCCAGCCCCCGGCTGACGCCGATGGCCGAATGCGGATGCCCGCTCTCGCCCGCCCCCAGCGCCATGCCGAGCGTGCCGAAGAACACGAAGTAGAGCGCAAGGATCAGATCGCCGGCATAGGAGAAGTTCTGAAACATCACCGAGCCATAGATCGTCGGCACGAACAGCAAGAGGCCCACCCCGCCGGTGAGACGGAAGACCGGCCCGAGATAATACATCACGCCATGGGTGATCTTCGAGCGCAACGCGATATTCTTCGCCAGGTCGATATAGTTCTGCCAGATCGGGATGCCGTAGCGCCCGCCCACCCGCGCGCCGATCTTGCGCACCAGGGCCGTCATGATCATCCCGTAATTGATGACGATGAAGAGCGTCAGGGCCGCATAGGCGATGTGAATCCACTCGAAGGTCATGACGCGCCTCCCATGGCGATAAGGTAGGTGGCTACCACGAAGAACAGCACCTGCACCGCATAGGTCTGACCGTTGCCGGTATAGAACCGGCGGGTGAAATCGGCGGTGCTGTGCAGGCTATCGGTGATCGCGCCCCAGAAGGTGGTGACCAGCGGCATCACGAGGAAGCCCATCGCCTTGCGGTAGGGCGCGAAGAAGTTCCACGCGAAGTGTGTCGTCTGCGGCTTGAACGGGCGTTCGGCGGAGAAGACGATGTTGAACTGCTTCACCTTCTGGGCGTTGTGGTTCATCCACAGGAGCAGCGCCAGCACGGTCACGAAGACCACGCCGATCACCCCCATGATCGCCACCGGGTTCCAGTGGCCGAAGGTCGAGGTGATGGCCCTGCCCGACCAGATCAGCGGCTCGTCGCCGAAGAAGCTGCCGATATAGCCGTCGACCTTTTGCAGCGCCATGCCGGGCAGTACGGCGAAGGCGAGCAGTGCGAGCACGAAGATCATCTGCGGCACGACCAGCCAGAACGGCGCTTCCTTCAGCCGGCGGTGCTCATCCTTGAGCTGGCCGAGGAAGATCGTGTGGATCAGCCGGAACAGGTAGAGGAAGGCAATCGGGCCGGACATGAAGATCAGCACCATCGGCAGGCGCAGATCGCTCGCCATGATGGCATTGTAGAACAGCCACCGTCCGCCGAAGCCCGACAGCGGCGGCACGCCCGACATGGCGATGATCCCCACCAGCACGCTGACGAAGGTGAAGGGCATGAGCGTGATAAGCCCGCCCATCTTGTACATCAGCTTGGTATGGGTGCGCTTGTAGACGCCGCCGACGGCGAGGAAGAGCATCGACTTGTAGATGTAGTGGTTGATGACGAACATCATCGCCAGGAGCCAGCCGACATGGTTCATCAGCGCGAGGCCGAACAGGGCATAGCCGAGCTGCGAGATCGAGGAATAGGCGAGCAGACGTTTGGCGTCTTCCTGGAAGATCGCCATCAGCGCGCCGAGGAAGGCCGAGAGCGCGCCGATCCAGACCAGCACTTCGGTCAGGTCGACACCCCAGAGGTGCTGGTGGCCCATATTCATCAGCAGGATGAACAGCCCGAACAGCCCGGCTTTCAGCAGGATGCCCGACACCATCGGCGACACGTCCGTTTCCGCCTCGGCGTGCGCGCCGGGCAGCCAGATGTGGAGGCCAATCGAGGCGGTCTTGGTCATGAAGCCCACCGCGAGCAGCACGAAGACCCAGGGCGCGCTAGGCACGGCGGCCTCGGCCAGCGCCTTGAGATTGTCGAGCGCGAAGGGCTGCACCCCCATTGACGCCACGGCGAAGCCCGCGAGGATCGCAAAGGCGCCGCCGAGCGAGAACAGGATGTAGGACAGAGCATGGGGCTCGCCCATCCGCCCGCGCAGGATCAGGAAATAGGAGCCGATGGTGAGCACTTCCCAGGCGGCGAAGAACTCGAACGAGGTCTGCGCCTCGATCAGCAAAGCAAGGCCCGCATACATCAGCATGGTCGGCGGGTAGAAGCCGATCCGCCGGCCTTTTTCGTAGAACGAGGCCAGCAGGATCACCGCGCCGCCGAGGATCATCACCACCGCGAAGATCATCTGCAACGGGTCGTAGCCCGGGTAGCGCCAGACGAACCAGCCGACGAGGCCGGCAATGGCGAGGATGTTTTTTGCCCAGGCGGGGAGCGGCTCCAGCACGAGGAAGGCGAGCGCGAAGAGGATCGGCAAGGCGGTGAGCAGATTGGGATTGGCCGAGGCCGCGCCCCAGACGAAGCCCAGCGCCCAGCCCGCGGCAAGCGCCACGAGCACCACGGCGGTCTTGTCGGTGGCAAAGCCGGGGAAGGCTTCGCGCACCTCCCGCTTCAGCGCATAGCCGAACCAGCGGAACATGTAGCCCGCCTCGATCAGCGCGCCGAGCAGGATCAGGCCGAGCACCACCAACCGGTCGGACCCGGCAAGGGCATGCATCAGATCCCATTTGGCGTAGAAACCCGGAAAGGGCGGCAGGCCCACCAGCATGGCCACGAAAGAGGCGAAGGCGAAAACGAGCAGCGGGTTGGCGCGCAGCACCGCCCAGTCGTCCAGCCCCCTGCCCTTCACCAGCCCGGAAAGCCAGTAGAGCCCGGCCTTGGCCACCGCATGGGTGATCAGGATGCCGCCGGCGATATAGAGGTAGCTCTCGCCCAGAATGTCGCGCTGGCCGACCACGGCGAGCACGAAGCCGATCTGGCCGATGGAGGAATAACCGAGCAGCCGGCGGTCATTGGTCTGTTTCAGCGCCAGCACGCCGGAGCCGAGAAAGCTCAAAAGCCCCAGCACGGTGGCGAGCGGCAGCCAGTCCGGCCCGGCGGCGGCAAAGATCTTGTCGGCGGCGTAGAGCGCGGCGGTGCCGGAGGCGGCGGAAAAGATCGCGGCAAAGCCCGGATGCGCGGCTTCGTAGATATCGAGCGCCCAGCCATTCGCCGGGAAGGGTTTCAGCTCCAGCATCAGCGCGATCAGCACGAGGAAGATCGCCAGCCCCGCGCCGGTGAACATCATCGGCGTGGCGGCGATATCGTCGATATTGAGCGAGCCATTGGCGTGATAGGTGAAGATGATGCCGATCAGCAGCAGCAGCGAGATGATCTGGCTGACCACGAGGTATTTGAAGCCGGCAGCCACCGCGCGCTCGTCGTCGGAGAGCAGCACCAGTCCGCCAGTGGCGATCACGACCAGTTCGAAGAACACGAAGAGGTTGAAGATATCGCGCGTCAGCACAAGGCCCGTGAGCGCCATGGTCATCACCAGCAGCACCGCCATGGCACGCCGCCCGAGCCGCATCAGCGCGGGCCGCAGATAGAAGGCCGAGACGAGGCCGGTCACCCCGATCACGGTGGCGAGCCAGGCCTCAGCCACGCCCATGCGCAGGTTGATCGCGAAGGGCGGTTCCGCCCCGGCGGTGAGAATGTCGACCGGCGCGGCGCGGCCGGTGGTGAGCGCGACGGCCCAGTCATAGGCGACCCATGACATGAAGCCGAGGGCGGCCACGGTGATGGCGAAGGCGCTGGCCTTCTGGTCTTCTTTCAGGAGGCCGAGAAGGAAGGCCGCGCCGAGACCGGCGGCGATGATGAAGATGGCGCTTACCATTTCAGCTCCGTGAATTTCGAGATGTCGAGGCTGTGGCGGATGCGGAACAGCCGGTAGGCATAGGCCAGCATCAGGGCGGTGACGCCGAGGCCGATGACGATGGCGGTGAGCACGAGCGCCTGCGGCACCGGGTCGATCACCCGTGCGGCGGCATCGGCCACCGGCACGGCGCTATCCATGATCGGCGCGGTGCGCCCGGGCATGTAGCCGACCGAGACGAGCACCACGTTCACGCCGGTGCTGGCAATGGTGAAGCCCAGGATCATCCGCAGGATGTTGCGGTGGGTGAGCGCGCCGTAAAGCCCCATCAGGATCAGCGCGAAGCCCGTGGCCATGGCGATGGTCGGCAGCATCAGGCATCCTCCGTTTCTTCGAGGCTTTCGAGGATCGAGCTGAACTCGGCCCCCACTTTCAGCCCGATCAGGGTGTAGATCAGCGGAATCGCACCCGCCGACAAAAGCGCACCGAAAGTGCCAAGCGGCAGGATGCGGTTGTCGAGGAAGCCGCCGGCAAGCACGATCCCGGCAATGCCGATGAGCACATAGACAAGGCCCGACACGCTCTCGACCCGGCTGATCAGCGCGTGGCCGAAGCGGCGCTTCGGTTCGGCCAGAAGCAGAAGCAGGATGCCCGAGGCCAGGATCGCCCCGCCCTGGAAGCCGCCGCCGGGGGTGAGGTGGCCGTTGACGAAGACGTAAGCCCCGAACAGCATGATGATCGGCAGGAGCATTTTCGTGCCGGTCTGCAGCAGCTCGCCCGAGGGCAGGAAGCCCGAGCCGGAGCCGCCACGCGGCGCCTTCGACTGCCCCAGCACCAGCGCCACGATGGCGGCGGTGAGGAAGAGCACGGTGACCTCGCCCAGCGTGTCGAGCCCGCGATAGGTGACGATGATCGCGGTCACGATGTTCTGCGCGCCGGTCTCCCGGGCCGTGTTTTCAGCGTAATAGGCGGCGGTGCGGTTCAGTTCGGCATCGGGCGTATAGCCCGCCGCCAGCGTCCAGAACGCCACCCCGAGCAGGGCCAGAAGCACCAGCGCGACGAAGCTGCGGGTGGTGAACTTAGTCGTCATCATAGCCCTCCCGGCGGATGCGTCCGAGCACGTAGAAGAACAGGAAAGTGGTCAGGCCGGAGCCGATGGCCGCTTCGGTCATCGCCACGTCGGGCGCGGCGAGGATCAGGAAGAGCACCGAGGCGAACAGGCTCACCAGCCCGGCGGCCAGCACCGCGACGGCGGTGCTGCGGGCGCGCAGGGCCATGAGCGCGGCGCCGATCATGGCAAGGCCGAACCCGGCGGCGGCAAGGGGCGCGAGCAAGGTCATGAGGCATCTCCCTGATCGTCGGCCAGCGCGTCGGCGCGGGTTTCAGGCGCGGGCCTGATCCCGGCCCGATGCGCCGCGCGGGCCAGCACCTGGCTTGAAAGCGGGTTGGTGAACATGAGGAAAAGCAGGATCAGCATCAGCTTGATCCACCAGCCCGGCATCAGAAAGGCCGCGCCCGCCAGCACGAGAAGCGTGCCCAGCGTGGTCGCCTTGGTGCCGGCCTGGATGCGGGTGTAGCTGTCGGGCATCCGGTAAAGGCCGAGCCCGCCGAGAAACAGGAAGGCCGCGCCGGCAAGGACGATGAGCGCGCCGATCAGGGCGAAAGGTCCGGTCATTCTTCGCCCCCCTCAAGGTAGCGCGCCGCGACGATCACGCCGAGGAACGACAGCAGCGCATAGACGAGGGCGACATCGAGATAGATCGCGCGGCCTTCGACGAGCGCGACGAGCACGATCCCGGTGATGGAGATGATGGTGAGCACGTCGAAGCCGATCACCCGGTCGACCGCGTGCGGCCCGCGCAGAAACCGCAGCATCGCCAGCACGAAGGCCAGCGCCACGAGCGCGGCGGCGGCTATGAGGATGGTCTCAACCATACATCACCTCCAGGTATTTTTCGAAGCCCGACACGATCTCGCGCGTGGCTTCTTCGGGGTCGGTCGTCGTGGCCGACACCCAGTGGACATAGAGCCACTCACCCTTGAGCTCGACCGAGAGCGTGCCGGGGGTGAGGGTGATCGAATTGGCCAGCAGCAGCCGCGCGACCGGATCGGTAAGCCGGGTGCGCAGCTTCACGATCGCCGGCCTGATCGGCAGCGAGGGGCTGAGCACGATCCGCGCCATCGCGAGGTTGGCCCTGACCAGCTCCCTGAGGAAATAGCCGAGGTAGAACAGGGTCGCGATCAGCGCATCCGGGGTAAGCCGGTGGCCGGACAGGAACGAGAGCGAGCCGCCGAAGAAAACCACGATCAGCGCCGCCACCACCGCGCCCACGCCGATGGTGCCGGGCGCGACGGAGCCGTTCAGCAGCAGCCAGAACAGCAGGAGCAAGCCAAAGAGCTTCGCCGAATCCACGGATCTGGCCATCTATCGTCCTCCAGGAATAAGCCCGGGCCGTCCCTGCCCCGGCACAGCGCGAGTCGGCCGCGCGCCGCGGCGCCACCGGCCCGCGATATCACCGGCGTTCTCAGCGTATTGTCGGGATTTGAGAGCCATCAGGCAGGGTCCGCGCCTCGTTTCTTGACGCGCGTTAAATCACATATTCATGAACGGCGATTTGACCTCGAACAAACGAAACGGCTCAAATCGGGATGCGGGGTGTTATTTTTTTCCTGTGTGAAAAAAACAACAGCGGCGTGCCGGTCAGCCCTCGCCGGGGGCCGCTCCGTTCAGAACATCGGCGATTTCGCCAAACAGCCGGTGCGCTTCGAGCGCGTCCGCCTCGGGCACCACGCGCTGAACGAAACCAAGGTGAATCGCCACATATTCGCCGATCTGCGGCAGCTCGTCGCCCATCAGCATGAGATCGACCCAGCGCTCCTGCCCCAGAGCGGCGCAACGGGCGCGGTGGCCGTCGATCTCTTCGACACGCATCGGAACGGTGAGGCACATGCTGATTTCTCCGGCTTGCCGGGGGCGGCTGGCCAAGTATGCTCCGGCACATGAGCGCAAGCAAGCAGACCATCCTCGTTCTCGGACTGGGCAACATCCTGTTGACCGACGAACAGGTCGGCGTGCGGGTGGCCGAGGCCGTCGCGCGCGATCCGGCTGCGGAGGCGCTTGGCATCCGCGCCCTCGACGGCGGCACGATGGGGCTTACCCTGCTGGTCGAGATGGAAGATGCCGACGCGATGGTGGTGATCGACGCCGCCGCGCTCAACAAGGCGCCGGGCAGCGTCGAGCTGTTCGAGGGCGCCGAGATGGACCATTTCCTGCGCACCCGCGGGCGCAACCCGCACGATATCGGCCTCGATGACGTGCTCGACGGGCTGCGGCTGCGCGGCGCGGTGCCCGAAAACCGCGCGCTTGTCGGTATCCAGCCTGCCGCGCTGGGCGTGGGCGAAGAGATGACCCCGGAGGTGGCCGCCGCCGTGCCGCGCGCCGCCGGGATGGTGATCGCCCTCGTCACCCGCTGGCGTGGCTGAGGGTCTATTCACAGGTTGTAATATTCAATTTTTTGAATTGATTCAGGTCATACCGCAATAGCTAAAGCTGTCGCAATCTGCGCGGCAAATACGGCACTGCCGGTCAGGGAGGACCAGGAAATGCCCGCAGGACAGGACGGTATCGGTGCTGCGTCTGCTTTAGAGGAATTGCGCTCGCGCATCTCCACGGGCAATGCCCGCCCGGTGCTTGCCGAGATTCTCGCCGCCCTCGCCACGCTGCTCGACACCGGACAGGAAACGGTGATCGACCTTGGCGCTTTCCCCTTCGCGCCCGGCGACGAACGGCTGCTCGACGAGGTGCTCGGCACCGGCGAGGTGCAGGCCACGCTCGACGTGCTCGGCAAGAGCCATGTGCAGGAAACCGGCATTCCCGGGATCTGGCGTATCGACCATTTTGATCAGCGCGGCGAGAGCCTGTCGCGCTTTGTAGAGATTACCTTCATTCCAGAAATTCTGAAAACCCAGCGTGCCGACGCGGAAGCGGGCCTGGCGCGGCTGACGGACCGGCTGGCGGAGTTCGACGGCCGCGCCCACTGACAAGGAGGAATGCCATGGCGCAGAAACCGATGCTTCCGGAGCTTCTGAAAGCTCACGGGGTAAGCCGACGAGGGTTCCTCAAATACTGCGCCTCGCTGACCTCGCTGATGGCGCTGCCGCCGATGCTGGCGCCGAAAGTGGCCCATGCGCTCGAAAACGCGCCGCGCCCCTCGGTGATCTGGCTGAGCTTCCAGGAATGCACCGGCTGCACCGAAGCAATCACCCGCTCCAGCGCGCCGACGATCGAAGATTTGATCTTCAACGCGATCAGCCTCGACTATCACCACACCCTGCAGGCGGCCTCGGGCCATGCGGCGGAGGCGGCGCGCGAGGCGGCGATGAAGGATCACTGGGGCGAATACCTGCTGATCGTCGATGGCTCGATCCCGGTCGACAACCCGGAATATTCCTGCATTGCCGGCATCTCGAACCTCGACATGCTGAAAGAAACCGCCGAGGGCGCGGCCGCTATCGTCGCCGTCGGCACCTGCGCGGCTTTCGGGGGTATCCCCCATGCCTTCCCCAACCCGACCGGCGCGCAGGCGGTGGGCGACATCATCACGGACAAGCCGATCATCAACGTGCCCGGCTGTCCGCCGATCCCGATCGTGATGACCTCGGTGCTCGCTCACTTCCTTACCTTCGGCCTGCCCGAGCTTGACGATCTGGGCCGGCCGAAAGCCTTCTTCGGCGAAACCATCCACGACCGCTGCTACCGCCGACCGTTCTACGACAAGGGGCTGTTTGCGGAGGCGTTCGACGATGAGGGCGCGCGCGAGGGCTGGTGCCTGTACAAGCTCGGCTGCAAGGGGCCGACCACCCGCAGCGTCTGCGCCACGGTGAAGTGGAACGACGGCACATCGTTCCCGATCCAGTCGGGCCATCCCTGCCTGGGCTGCACCGAACCCGATTTCTGGGACAATGGCGGCTTTTATAAACCGCTCTCGGCCCCCGCCGGCAATTACCGCCAGCTCGGCCTTGCCGCCGCGGCGGGCGGGGTCGCGCTCGGTGTCGCGGGCGGCGCGTTGTCCAAGGCGACCAAATCCAGGGCCGCAAAGGCGCACGAAACCGTCGATGCGCATGATCTGGAGAAGAAATCATGACCAACAACCAGTATTTCGACCTCCTGATGTGGGCCCGCACAACCGGGTTCGACATCGCGCTCACGATCATGGTGGGGGGCATTCTCCTGCGGGTGATCGAGATCGTGGTGCTTGGGCGCAAAAAGGATTTCGCCAAGGCCAAGGGCAGCCCCGTCACGCAGGGGATCAAGACGATCTTCTCGCGTTCGGTGCCGCGCAAGGGCACGATGAAAGAGGCCCCCGTCACCTATATCGGCGGCTATATCTTCCATATCGGCTTCTTCGTCGCCTTCCTCTTTCTCGGCGCCCATATCGCGCTGATCAAAGACCTGATCGGCCTGAGCTGGCCCGACTTCAACAAGGCGGTGATCGAAACCGCCGTGGCGCTGGCGATCGTGGCCGCCGCCGCCCTCGCCTATACCCGCTTCACCGATCCGGTGCGCCGGCGGCTGACCGGCTGGAGCGACTGGTTCGTGCTGATCGTTTCGGTTCTGCCGCTGATCACCGGCTATATCGCGGTCAACAAGGTCTTCGGCGTCGACGGCACGTTGTGGATGGCGATCCATATCCTGTCAGCCGAATTGCTGATGGTCTCCTTCCCCTTCACCAAGCTGATGCACGCGGTCACCTTCGCGATGGCGCGCTACTACAACGGCTCGATCCAGGGCCGGAAAGGAGCTGAATCATGACCGCGACGCTTGAACGGGGCCTGAACGCGCTCCGCGAACAGATCGACGCGCCGGTGGCGAGCTTCTTCACCTCCTGCGTGAGCTGCGGCATCTGCGCCGAAGCCTGCCTGTTCTACAAGGAAACCGGCGATCCCGAATACACGCCGATCCACAAGCTGGAGCTGATGCGCCGGATGTGGTCGAACGAATATACCCTGCTCGGGCGCGCCAAGAGCCTGCTGGGGCTGGGCAAGAAGATCACCGACGACGACCTGACCAGGTGGGAAACGCTGGTCTATGACAGTTGCACGATGTGCGGCCGCTGCACGATGGTCTGCCCGGTGGGCAATGACATCACGATGATGATCCGCAAGATGCGCGAGGGCATGTCGGCCTCGGGCCACGGGCCCAAGGAGCTTGTCGGCGCCGCCGAGCGCCACACCGACGGCACCTCGCCGATGGGCGATCTGACACAGGCGCTTCTGAAGCGCGTCGAACAGGCGTCGAAGGTGACGGGCATCGAGATCGAGGTGGACAAGCCCAATGTCGACTACATGCTGATGCTGTCGTCGCACGAGATCGCGTCGGGCGAAGAGATGATCGCCTCGGTGGCGAAGATCATGAAGAAGGCGGGCCATAGCTGGACGATCTCGACCGAGGGGTTCGAGGCCACCAATGTGGGCATCCAGCTCGGCAACCGCGACGTGGCGGCCAACCTCGTCTCACGCATCGTGGACGCGGCGATCAAGCTGAAGGTCAAGACCGTGATCAGCCCCGAATGCGGCCACGCCTTCCAGGCGATCCGCTGGGAAGGGCCGAACCTGATCGGCAAGGAATATCCGTTCGAGGTCAAGCACATCATCGAGGTGCTCGACCAGTTCCGCGCCGAGGGCAAGCTCACTACAAACGGCAAGAACGGCGACCGTCTGACCTTCCACGATCCGTGCCAGGTGAACCGGCGCGGCGGCATCAACAAAGAGCCGCGCCGGCTCATGAACATGGTTGCGGAGAACTTCATCGAGACCGAAGACGCCGGCACGATGAACTGGTGCTGCTCGGGCGGCGGCGGCGTCGGCGCCAACCAGCGCGCCAACGATCTGCAGGCCAAGGCCTTCAACATCAAGAAGCGTCAGATCGAAGCGGTCGCCCCCGATGCGATCGTGACCATGTGCGCCTTCTGCCATTCGACGCTCGAAGATCAGCTTGAAGCCAACGAGATGGACGACATCGAAGTGCTCAGCCTGACCGAGATGATGGCCGAATATCTGGACGACTAACGAGAGGGGAAACGGAACATGGCACAAAGACTGGTCGTTGACCCGATCACCCGGATCGAGGGGCATTTGCGCATCGAAGCGCAGATGAACGGCAATTCCATCGCCGAAGCCTACAGCTCCGGCACGATGGTGCGCGGCATCGAGATCATCCTGAAAGGGCGCGATCCGCGCGACGCCTGGGCCTTCGCCCAGCGCATCTGCGGCGTCTGCACGCTGGTGCACGGCATCGCCAGCGTGCGCTCGGTCGAGGACGCGCTGAAGATCGAGATCCCGAAAAACGCGCAGCTCATCCGCAACCTGATGATCGCGGCGCAATATGTACATGACCACGTGATGCACTTCTACCACCTGCACGCGCTCGACTGGGTCGACGTGGTTTCGGCGCTCGACGCCGACCCGAAGGCGACGGCGGAGCTGGCGCAATCGCTGTCGAACTATCCCAGAAGCTCGCCGGGCTATTTCGCGGACGTGAAAGCCAAGCTCAAGACCTTCGTGGAACAGGGCCAGCTTGGCATCTTCGCCGGCGGCTACTGGGGCCACCCGGCCTACAAGCTGCCGCCCGAGGCGAACCTGATGGCGGTGGCGCATTACCTCGACGCGCTGGAATGGCAGCGCGACGTGGTCAAGCTGCACACGATCTTCGGCGGCAAGAACCCGCACCCGAACTTCCTCGTCGGCGGCGTGGCCAGCCCGATCGACCCCAACAGCGACGGCGCGCTCAACATGGAAGACCTCGCCGAAGTCAGCCGCGTGATCGACAAGATGGAAGCCTTCGTCAACCAGGCCTATCTGCCCGATACGCTGGCCATCGCCTCGTTCTACAAGGATTGGGGCGCGATGGGCGAAGGCGTGGGCAACTTCCTGACCTATGGCGACTTCCCCACCGGCGCAACGAACGACACTTCATCCTTCCTGGTCCCGCGCGGCGTGATCCTCGACCGTGATCTGTCGACGGTGCACGAGGTGGATCTGCACGAGGAAAGCCAGATCCAGGAATTCGTCGATCATGCCTGGTACAAGTATGAAGGCGGCGCCGGCGTCGGCCTGCACCCCTATCAGGGCGAGACCGAGTTCAACTTCACCGGGCCGCAGCCGCCCTATGACCAGCTTGATGTCGAGCAGGGCTATTCCTGGCTCAAATCGCCGCGCTGGAACGGCAAGGCGATGGAGGTGGGGCCGCTCAGCCGGATGCTGATGCTCTACGCCACCGGCAATGCGCATGCCAAGGAACTGGTGGACATGACGCTCTCCACCCTCGACGTGCCGGTGACGGCGCTGTTCTCGACGCTGGGGCGCACCGCGGCACGGACGCTGGAGACGAAAGTCTATCTCGACTGGATGCGCGGCTGGTACAACGACCTGATCGCCAACATCAAGGCGGGCGATCTCTCGACCCACAATGCCGAGAAATGGGATCCCTCCACCTGGCCGCGCCATGCGCAGGGGGCGGGCTTCATGGAAGCGCCGCGCGGCGCGCTCGGCCACTGGATCGTGATCGAGGACCAGAAGATCGCCAATTATCAGGCGGTGGTGCCGACCACATGGAATGCCGGCCCGAAAGATGCGGGCGGCGCGGCGGGGCCGTATGAGGCCGCGCTGAAAGGCCACAGACTGGCGATCCCGGACCAGCCGATCGAGATCCTGCGCACGATCCACAGCTTCGACCCCTGCATCGCCTGCGCGGTGCATATGGTGGGCGAAGACGGGGAAGACATGCTGCAGGTGAAGGTGAGCTGACCCCGCAACGGCGGCAACGGAGAGCGGCATGCACGAAATGGCCCTGGCCGAGAGCGTCGTTCAGATCGTCGAACGGCAGGCGCGCGAGGCCGGGGCCGACCGCATCACCGTGGTCTGGCTCGAAATCGGGGCGCTCAGCCATGTGATGCCCGAGGCGATACGGTTTTCGTTCGAGGCGGTATCGCAGGGCAGCATGGCACAGGGGGCGGCGCTTGAAATTCTGCGTGTGCCCGGCCGCGCCTGGTGCCATGATTGCGGCACGGAGATCGAGATCGCGGCGCTGGGCGATGCCTGCCCGTTATGCGGCGGATACAAGGTTCAGATCACCGGCGGACAGGAAATGCGGGTGAAGGAAATGGAGGTGGCGTGATGTGCACGACATGCGGATGCGGACAGGCCGATGTGAAGATCGACGGGGAAGCCCGCGCAGGCCACCACCATCATCATCACCACGATCATGACCATGGCCATGGCCACGATCATCACCACCATCATGGCCCGCTCGGCGGCGCCCATGCGCCCGGGCTGAGCGAAGCGCGGATCATCGAAATCGAGGAAAACATCCTTGCCCGGAACGATCACATCGCCGCCCATAACCGCGAGCATTTCGCCGAGGCGGGGGTGCTGGCGCTCAACCTCGTCTCCTCCCCCGGCTCGGGCAAGACCACCCTGCTCGCCCGCACCGCGCAGGACATGGCCGGCAAGGTGCCGCTGGCGGTGATCGAGGGCGATCAGCAGACCAGCAACGACGCCGAGCGCATCCGCGAAACCGGCGTGCAGGCGGTGCAGATCAACACCGGCAAGGGCTGCCACCTCGATGCCGACATGGTGCACAGCGCGCTCGGCGGGCTGACGCTGGACGAGGACGGCGTGCTCTTCATCGAGAATGTGGGCAATCTCGTCTGCCCGGCCGGCTTCGACCTGGGCGAAGCGGCCAAGGTGGTCATCCTCTCGGTCACCGAGGGCGAGGACAAGCCGATCAAGTATCCCGACATGTTCGCCGCCGCCCGGCTCATGGTGCTGAACAAGGCCGATCTGTTGCCCTATGTGCCCTTCGACGTTGAAAAATGCGTGGACTACGCCCGCCGGGTGAATCCGCAGATCGGCGTGCTCACCGTCTCGGCGCTGACCGGCGAAGGGCTCGAAGCCTGGTACGGCTGGATCGAGGCGCTGCGGGCCGAGCGCGCGGCGCTGGCGGCGAGCTAGCGGGCAGGCCCGGCCGCCGGGCGGCCCGCCCTGCCCCCGATTTGCATAAATGCTCAAAAACCGGTCGCGCGTGGCCGGTTTTGCTTTTTGTCCACCCGTCCGCCTCTGCAAACGCGCAACTTCGCGCCCATCGCATGAATTGATTTGGCGTGAATCAAGTTTTGACCTTATGGTCAATATAAAGAAGTCCGAACAGGGAAACCGACCATGCCAATCAACTCGTCCACACCGGGCATCGCCGCTGGACGCCTGCCGGTCGACCAGATCGCCGCCGGGTTCAGCGACCTCGACCCGCCGCTCAGCGACCACGAGGCGCTGGTGGCCGCAGACCGCTGCTATTTCTGCTACGACGCGCCCTGCACCACCGCCTGCCCGACCTCGATCGACATTCCGCTGTTCATCCGCCAGATCGCCACCGGCACGCCGGAAGCGGCGGCGCGCACGATCTTCGCCCAGAACGTTCTGGGCGGCATCTGCGCCCGCGTCTGCCCGACCGAAACGCTCTGCGAAGAAGCCTGCGTGCGCGAGACCGCCGAGGGCGAGCCGGTGCAGATCGGCCGGCTGCAGCGCTACGCGACCGACAAGCTGATCTTCGGCGGCGTGCAACCCTTCGCCCGCGCCGCAGAGACGGGCCGCAAGATCGCGGTGGTGGGCGCCGGGCCCGCCGGGCTTGCCTGCGCGCACCGTCTGGCGATGCACGGCCACAGCGTGACGATCTACGACGCGCGGCCCAAGGGCGGCGGGCTGAACGAATACGGCATCGCCGCCTACAAGGCGACCGACGACTTCGCCCAGGCCGAGCTGGACTGGCTGATGAAGATCGGCGGCATCACCATCGAATACGGTCGCCGCCTCGGCAATGACCTGACCCTTGCCGCCTTGCAGGAAGCGCATGATGCGGTGTTTCTGGGCATGGGGCTTGCGGGGGTGAACGCCGTGGCGCTCGAAGGCGAGCATGACGGGATCGAAAGCGCCGTCGACTGGATCGCCTCGATGCGCCAGTCCGCCGACAAGACCGATGTGCCGGTAGGCCGCAACGTGGTGGTGATCGGCGGCGGCATGACGGCGGTGGACGCCGCGGTGCAATCGAAGCTGCTCGGCGCCGAGACCGTGACCATTGCCTATCGCCGCGACCAGGCGGCGATGCCCGCCTCGGGCTACGAACAGGATCTCGCCACCTCGAAAGGCGTGCGGCTGCTGTTCAACGCCGCGCCCAAGGCGCTCGGGCCGGGCGAGATCACCCTCGCGCGGACCGCAACGAAAGGCGGCAAGCTCGCCGAAACCGGCGAAGACATCACCCTGCCCGCCGATCAGGTGCTGCTCGCCATCGGCCAGACCCTCGCGGGCGCGCCGGAGGTGCTCGCGCTCGACGGCGGCAAGATCGCCATCACCGGGCCGGGCCGCAGTTCGGTGCCCGGCATCTGGGCGGGCGGCGATTGCGCCGCCGGTGGCGAAGACCTGACCGTGACCGCCGTGGCCGAAGGCCGCGACGCGGCGGAAGACATCCATGCAAGCCTGATGGGAGGGGCGTGAAATGGCCGACCTTCGCAGCAATTTCCTCGGGATCAAATCCCCCAACCCGTTCTGGCTCGCCTCGGCTCCGCCGACCGACAAGGAGTACAATGTCCGCCGCGCCTTCGAGGCCGGATGGGGCGGCGTCGTGTGGAAGACGCTGGGCGAGGAAGGCCCGCCGGTGGTCAACGTCTCCGGTCCGCGCTACGGCGCGATCCACGGCGCCGACCGGCGGCTTCTGGGCCTCAACAATATCGAGCTGATCACCGACCGGCCGCTGGAGGTGAACCTGCGCGAGATCAAGGCGGTCAAGCGCGACTGGCCCGACCGGGCGCTGGTGGTCTCGCTGATGGTGCCCTGCGAACAGGAGCCGTGGGAGAAGATCCTGAAGGCGGTGGAAGAGACCGGGGCCGATGGCGTCGAGCTCAATTTCGGCTGCCCGCACGGCATGGCCGAGCGCGGCATGGGGTCCGCGGTGGGCCAGGTGCCGGAATATATCGAGATGGTCACCCGCTGGGTGCGCAACGCCACCAGGATGCCGGTGATCGTGAAGCTCACGCCCAATATCACCAACATCCTCTACCCCGCCGAAGCGGCGATGCGCGGCGGTGCGGATGCGGTGAGCCTGATCAATACGATCAATTCCATCACCTCGGTGGATATCGACAGTTTCTGCCCCGAACCTTCGATTGACGGCAAGGGCGCGCATGGCGGCTATTGCGGCCCGGCGGTGAAGCCGATCGCGCTCAACATGGTGGCCGAGATCGCCCGCAATGCCGAAACCGCCAACCTGCCGATCAGCGGCATCGGCGGCGTGACCACCTGGCGCGACGCGGTGGAATTCATGACGCTGGGCGCGGGCAATGTGCAGGTCTGCACGGCGGCGATGACCTATGGCTTCAAGATCGTGCAGGAGATGATCTCGGGCCTGTCGCAATACATGGACGAGAAGGGCTTCACCTCCATCGACGAGATCGTCGGCCGCGCCGTGCCGAACGTGAAGGACTGGAACGAGCTCAACCTGAACTTCGTCACCAAGGCGGTGATCGACCAGGACACGTGCATCCAGTGCGGCCGCTGCTATGCGGCCTGCGAGGATACCTCGCACCAGGCCATCGCGATGAGCGAAGATCGCATCTTCACCGTGAAGGACGAGGAATGCGTGGCCTGCAATCTCTGCGTGAATGTCTGCCCGGTGGAAGACTGCATCACCATGAAGGAACTGCCGCTCGGCGCGCTGGACGAGCGCACGGGCCGCAAGGTGGAGCCCTATCTGAACTGGCCCAACCACCCCAACAACACCCCGGCCAATTGCGGCTGGGATCCGGAACCGGCGGAATAATCATCTGCCAGGCGGCCCGGCGTCCTCCCCGCCCCGGCCGCAAACCGCCCCGTCCATGCAGCGCATGTGGCGGGGCGTTCTTTTTTTGCCCGGTAAGACCGTGCGTTGCGTCTTGCCCTCCCTGCGCATAGGCTCGCGGGGCACAGTCTGTGAGGTTGCGATGAAACGACGTATCGGGATTCTCGGCGCAGCGGCGCTGGCGCTCGCGGCCTGCGAGGGCGGCACGACGGGGCAGGCCGGGGCCACGGCAGGCTATATCCAGACGCTGCCCGAGGGTGTCCTTGCCATTGCCGCGCCCAATCAGGATCTGAGTGCCGTCAGGATCGACCCGGCGGATGGCTGCTACGTCTATCGCTATGTGGGGCCGGTCGAGACAACCTTCCTGCCGCTTCGCACGCGCGAGGGCCGCCCGATCTGCTCGCGCCCGCCGGAAACCGCCGAAGCTGCCGCCTGACGCTCTTCAGCTTCGGGCGCTCACCCCGTCTTCCGACGGGTGCAGATAGGCCCGCGCCCCGACCGAGACCTGATCGTAGAGCCCGTTGATATGGGGCATGATCATCCGCACGCAGCCCGAGCTTGCCCGCCCGCCGATGGATCTGGGGCTGGGCGTGCCGTGAATGCGCAGCAGCGTGTCGCGCTGGCCGGTGAACAGATAGAAGGCCCGCGAGCCCAGCGGATTTTGCGGGCCTGCATTCATTCCGTCTTCATACTGGGCATAAAGGTGCGGGTCGCGCTGGATCATCGCCTTGGTCGGGGTCCAGACCGGCCATTTGGTCTTGCGCCCGATCGTATAGGTGCCCGGCTCGTAGAGATTGCCCCGCGCGATGGCGACGCCATAGCGCATCGCCGTGCCATCGCCCCGGATATGATAGAGATAGCGCGCCACCGCATCGACATGGATGTCGCCGGGGGTGAGCGCCCGGTTGGTTTCCACGAGCTGCGGCAGGAACCGCCGGTGCACGCCCCAGGGATTGCTCGTCGCCGGATCGTAGTTTGCGGGTGTGACCTGGGCATCCCACATCGCCCATTTCGACCGGTCCGAGACCGGCGCGGCGAAGGCGGGGCCGGCAATCGGCGCCGAAAACAAGGCGGTCGACGTCATCACGAAGTGGCGTCTGGTCAACATGAACACTCTTCCCCGGTCTGGTGGCAAACGTCCGTAGTCCTACAGGAATTACACGCTAGCGCCGTTGGGGTCTGTTCACAAGTTCGCGGGGTCGGACGGGCGGTGCCATGCACCCGGTCATGTCGTGCAGGTAAAAAGGTTGACCACGGCGGGCACGACGACGGCGCCATCGGTTTCAAACGGCGCGAACGCCGTCGCAACGGCATCTTCGATGGCGGCCTCGTCGTCGCGCGTACCGCGATGCGCCTTCATGATCCGCGCCGCGGGCCCAACCCGGCTGGCGGCGGCGGCGCCGGGAATGCCGTTGGGGGGCGTCAGCACGATCTCGACCGGTGCCGCCGAAATGTCGAACAGTCCGGCCTCGTGCATGAGCGCGGCAACGCGAGCGGCATCCTGAAAGGCGGTTGGCCCTGGCGCGTTGGGATCGGCATTCGGCGCGGGCCCGAGGCGCGCTTCGGCTGCAATCCTGGGCAAGAGAAACCACGGGTTGATGTCCGTGCCCGCCCAGCTCACGAAGGCCATCCGCCCGCCCGGCGCCATCGCACCGGCAAGGTTGCGCAACCCCGCGACGGTATCGGAGAAAAAGCTCATCCCGATCCGTGATACCAGAACGCCAAACGGTGGACCGTCGAAGACATGGCTTTGCGCATCAGCCAGAAGGAATGCCGCGTTCCCGATGCCGAGGCGCCGGGCGCGGTCACGGGCACGATCCAGCAGCGGCGCTGAAATGTCGACACCCAGAACCTCACCGGCCGGAACGCGGTGGGCGGCTCCAAGCGTGCTCGCGCCGGTGCCGCAGCCAATGTCGAGCACCCGGTCCGATGCCTGAATTTCCGCGGCATCGAGCATCATGCCGAGCATACCCGACATGGCGGTGTCGAGCGCCTCTTCGTGCTCGATCCACTTCAACCCTGCCGCCGAAGCCCAATACTCGGCTTGCGTCCGGTTTGCCTCTGTCATGATCCCTCTCCTGTTGCGCGGGGGCAGGATACCACGATCCGGGCCGGCACAAAAAAGGCCCCGCCGGAGCGGGGCCTTTCCTGAAACAGCAAGGCGAGATTACTGCAGCGCCGCGTCGGTAACATCGAGCGTATAGGCGCCTTCCGGCTCGGTCGTGATCGCCGGGTTGTCGGGCGAAATCGCCGAGAGCAGCGTCGCCACCGTCTGCTCGTAATCGGCCGGGTCAAGCGCGCCGTTGGAACCGGCGGTGAGCTTGGCGACTTCGCCCATCATGTATTGCTGGTGCTCCAGCGTCTGGGCGCCGCTCTCGTCGTTGTCGATCACGATCTGCGCGGCTTCGTCGGGGTTCTCCTCGGCGTATTTCCAGCCCTTCATAGAGGCCCGCACGAAGCGCACCATCTTGTCGAAGAAGGCCGGGTCCTGCAGGCTCTCTTCCAGCACGTAAAGCCCGTCTTCGAGCATCCCCACGCCTTCGTCGAGGTAGTTGAAGGTGACGAGATCGTCGGCGCTGATCCCGGCATCGAGCACCTGGCCGTATTCGTTATAGGTCATCACCGAAATACAATCGGCCTGTTTTTGCAGGAGCGGATCAACGTTGAACCCCTGTTTCAGCACCGTGACGCCATCGTCGCCGCCCTCGGTCGGGATGCCCAGCTTGGCCATCCAGGCGTAGAACGGATATTCGTTGCCGAAGAACCACACGCCGAGCGTGCGGCCGGGGAAGTCGGCAGGCGACTCGACACCGCTTTCCTTCAGGCAGGTGAGCTGCAGCCCGCCCTGCTTGAACGGCTGGGCAATGTTGATCAGCGGCACACCCCGCTCGCGCGCTGCGAGGCCCGCGGCCATCCAGGTGGTGATCACATCGGCCCCACCGCCGGAAATCACCGATTCGGGCGCGATATCGGGGCCGCCCGGCTTGATCGTGACGTTCAGGTCTTCCTCGTCGTAAAAGCCCTTGTCGAGCGCCACGTAATAGCCGGCGAACTGCGCCTGCGTCACCCATTTGAGCTGCAGCGTCACGTCATCGGCGGCGAAAGCCCCGCTTACCATGAAGCCCAGCGCGGCGGCGGCTCCTGTCAGTTTCTTCATCATGGTCTGTCTCCCAGTTGGTGGCGTTATTTGGTTAGTTTCTTTGTGACGGGTGCCAGAAGGTCACCGCCCTTTCGACCATCGCGACAGCGCCGTAGAACGCCGACCCGGCGAGCGCCGCGACAGTGATTTCCGCCCAGACCATATCAAGCCCGAGCGTCCCGACCGCGGTCGAAATCCGAAATCCCATACCCTTGATCGGACTGCCGAAAAATTCAGCCACAATCGCGCCGATCAAGGCAAGCGTTGTCGCGATTTTGAGCCCGTTGAAAACCGCCGGCATCGCCGCCGGCAGGCGCAGTTTGAACAATGTTTGCCAATAGCTCGCCGACCAGGTGGCCATCAGGTCGCGCTGCATCTTGCCGGTATCGGCAAGGCCCTGCACCGTGTTGACCAGCATGGGGAAAAAGACCATCGCCACCACCACGGCGGCCTTCGACTGCCAGTCGAAGCCGAACCACATCACGAGGATCGGGGCGGTGCCCACGATCGGCAGCGCGGCGATGAAATTGCCCACCGGCAAAAGCCCGCGCTTGAGAAAGAGCGACCGGTCGATCAGCACGGCGGTGACGAAGGCCGCCCCGGTGCCGATCAGGTAGCCGGTGAGCGCCCCCTTCACCACCGTCTGCACGAAGTCGATCCAGAGCAGATCGAGCGATGCGGCGAAGCGCGTGGCGATCGCCGAGGGCGCGGGCAGGATGACCATGGGCACGTTCAGCCCCCGCACCAGCCCTTCCCAGACCACGATCACCGTCACCCCGAAGATCGCGGGCACGGCCAGGCGCACGGCCCGCGAGCCGGACCAGCGCGACTTCGCCAGCCAGTTGTTGAACAGATAGGCGGCGAGCCAGAAGGCAAGGGAGAGGATCACGAGCGTCATTGTTCCATCCCCATCCGCCTGAGCATGAGCCGTTCGATCAGCCCGACGATCCCCACCAAAGCGGCCGCCAGCAGCGCGGCGGCGAAGAGCGCCGACCAGATCTGGATCGTCTGGCCATAATAGCTCCCGCTCAGCATCCGCGCGCCAAGGCCGCGCACCGCGCCGGTGGGCAGTTCGCCGACGATGGCGCCGACCAGCGCGGCGGCGATGCCGATCTTCAGCGCCGTGAAGAAATAGGGCATCGACGAGGGCAGCCTGAGCTTCCAGAAGCTGTTGTTGCGGCTGGCATTATAGGTCTGCAGCAGGTCGAGCTGGCTGGCATTGGGGCTGCGCAGCCCTTTCACCATGCCGACCACGACCGGGAAGAACGACAGATAGGCCGAGATGATCGCCTTCGGCACCAATCCCTGTACGCCCACCGAGTTCAGCACGACGATGATCATCGGTGCGATGGCGAGGATCGGGATGGTCTGGCTGGCGATGGCCCAGGGCATCACCGCCATATCCATCGCCCGGTTGTAGACGATACCGACGGCCAGCAGGATGCCCGCCGCGGTGCCGATGGCGAAGCCCAGCAGCGTGGCCGAGAGCGTGTACCAGGCATGCAGGATCAGCGAGCGGTTCGAAAGCCCCCGGCCCGCCAGCACCATGTCGCCCGTCGAGTTCCACAGCTCCACCACCACCTGATGCGGCGCGGGAAGGCGCGGGCGATCCTGGCTCAGCGTGTCGGCGATCAGCTCGGAGGTGGTGAGCGTGGTGTCGGCGCGCGCCGCCTGATCGCGCGCCCATTGCGCATTCATCGGGATCGCGGCGGCATACCAGATCAGCACGATGGCCACGACAACGGTGAGGATCGGCAGAACCGACTTCATGTCACCCCTCCCCGGCCCGGGGCCGGCTGTATCCGCGCGTCACTCGTCATAGGCATGCCCCGCTCTCAGCCCCTCGCGCACCCGGTGGGCGATGGCCAGAAATTCCGGCGTATCGCGGATTTCCAGCGGCCGCTCGCGGGGCAGCGTCGAGTCGATCACATCGGTGATCCGGCCCGGACGCGGGCTCATCACCACGATCTTGGTCGAGAGATAGACCGCCTCGGGGATCGAATGGGTGACGAAGCCGATGGTCTTTTCGGTGCGCGCCCAGAGTGCGAGGAGCTGTTCGTTGAGGTGATCGCGCACGATCTCGTCCAGCGCGCCGAAAGGTTCGTCCATCAGCAGCAGATCGGCGTCGAAGGCCAGCGCCCGGGCGATGCTCGCACGCTGCTGCATGCCGCCCGACAATTGCCAGGGGAACTTCTTGCCGAAGCCTTCGAGGTCGACGAGCCTCAGCACCTCCTCCACCCGCTTTTCCATCTCCGCGCGCGGATAGCCCATGATCTCCAGCGGCAGCTTGATATTACGCGCGATGCTGCGCCACGGGTAAAGCCCGGCCGCCTGAAACACATAGCCATAGGCCCGGTTGCGCCGTGCCTCGTCGGGGCTCATCCCGTTCACGGTGATCGTGCCGCCGGTGGGATGCTCCAGCGCCGCGATCACCCGCAGAAAGGTGGTCTTGCCGCAGCCCGACGGGCCGATGAAGCTGACGAATTCGCCCTTGTTGATTTCCAGGTCCACGCCCTTCAGGGCATGGACCGGGCCGTCATTGGTCTGGAAGGTAAGATCCAGACCGTCGGCCTTGATGACCGGTTCCGTCGTCACGTGGGTTATACCCCCGTCGCCGGAATGCCGGTCCGCTGCACCGGCTGCGGCGCGGTCAGCGCCTTCCACTTCGACAGCGCCTTGTTGACGGTCGCGTTCGGCTCGCGGGCGACGAATTGGCCGTGGCCCTCGCGGGTGCGCACCTCGCCGTCATGGATCGCCACGTGGCCGCGCGACAGGGTGAAGCGTGGCAGGCCCTTCACCTTGTGGCCCTCGAACACGTTGTAGTCGATGCTCGATTGCTGGCCCACGGCGGAGATGGTCTTTTCCTTCTCCGGATCCCAGACCACGATATCGGCGTCGGCGCCGACCAGGATCGCGCCCTTCTGCGGGTAGCAGTTGAGGATCTTGGCGATGTTGGTCGAGGTGACGGCGACGAATTCGTTCATCGTCAGCCGCCCGGTGGCGACGCCGTTGGTCCAGAGCATCGGCATCCGGTCTTCCAGCCCGCCGGTGCCGTTCGGGATCTTGGTGAAATCGCCCACGCCGTAGCGTTTCTGCTCGGTGGTGAAGGCGCAATGATCGGTCGCCACCACGCTGAGCGAGCCCGATTGCAACCCCGCCCAGAGGCTGTCCTGATGCTTCTTGTTGCGGAACGGGGGCGACATGACGCGCCGCGCCGCATGGTCCCAGTCCTGGTTGAAATACTCGCTTTCATCGAGGGTGAGGTGCTGGATCAGCGGCTCGCCCCAGACCCGCTTGCCCTGCATCCGCGCCCGGCGGATCGCCTCGTGGCTTTCCTCGCAACTCACATGCACCACGTAGAGCGGCGCGCCGGCCATGTCGGCGATCATGATCGCGCGGTTGGTGGCCTCGCCCTCCACCTGGCTGGGGCGGCTATAGGCATGGGCTTCCGGCCCGGTATTGCCCTCGGCGAGCAGCCGGGCCGACAGTTCCGCCACCACATCGCCGTTCTCGGCATGAACCAGCGGTGTGGCCCCGAGTTCGGCCAGCCGCGAGAACGAGGCGAACAGCTCGTCATCGTTCACCATCAGCGCGCCCTTATAGGCGAGGAAGTGCTTGAAGGTGTTGATGCCCTTCTCTTTCACCACCGTTTCCATGTCGTTGAACACCTGCTCGCCCCACCAGGTCACCGCCATGTGGAAGGAGTAATCGGTGTTGGCCCGCGTCGCCTTGTTGTCCCAGCGCTTGAGCGCGTCGAGCAGGCTCTCGCCCTGGTTCGGCAGCGCGAAATCCACCACCATCGTGGTGCCGCCCGCCAGTGCCGCGCGGGTGCCGCTTTCGAAATCGTCCGAGGAATAGGTGCCCATGAAGGGCATCTCCAGATGCGTATGCGGGTCGATCCCGCCCGGCATCACGTAGCAGCCCGTCGCGTCCAGTTCCTCGTCGCCCCTCAGGCCCAGCCCGATCTCGACGATCTTGCCGCCCTCGATCAAGACGTCGGCCTTATAGGTCAGGTCGGCGGTCACGACTGTGCCGTTCTTGATGACCGTGGTGCTCATATCAGTCTCCCTGTTGGTCTTGTATTGCCCGTTTCCGGGCCCCCGGACACATTCAGCTCTCCGGGTAATCCGTTGAAAGCCCCGAAATATCCGGGGCTGCGGTTGTCGGGCACTTCCCGGCCAGAACCGCTGCAATCTGGCCAAGATAGCCGTGCAGCAGACCCGGCGCGTTGGCCTTTGAATAGGTCGGGTCGTCCATGCTCAACTCGCGTGTGTCGCGCAAGGCGATGATCGGCGCCTGTTCGGCCTGCGTCCAGCCCCCGTCTATGGCGTAATTGACGGCGATGCCGGCCGTGGTGGCTATCTGGACCGCCGCGAGACGCGGCTTGACCCGCTGGGTGCTCAGAAGGTCGGGCCATTTCTCGACCGCATCTTCAAGAATACCCGCCACCTCCGTGCAGCCCGCCGGATCGGCGGCAAAGGCAGCGGGCGGCGCACCGACCGCAAGCGCAAGCGCGATGAGGGCGGCGGCCCTCACTCCACGATCTCCGCCACTTCGAGCGCCGCATGCAGCAGCACATCGGCCCCGGCGGCGGCCCATTCCTTCGAGATATCCTCCGCCTCGTTATGCGAAAGCCCGTCGACGCAGGGGCACATGATCATCGCGGTCGGCGCCACCTGGTTGATCCAGCAGGCATCGTGGCCGGCGCCGGAGATGATATCGCGGTGCGAATAGCCCAGGCGCTCGGCGGCATTGCGCACGGCGGCCACGCAGGTCTCGTCGAACTTCACCGGGTCGAAGCCGCCGACCTTTTCGTAGTCGATCTCCAGCCCCATCTCCTTGGCGATCCTGTCGCCCTCGAAGCGCAGGCGCTGTTCCATGTCTTCGATCACCTCAAGCTCGGGGTGACGGAAATCGACGGTAAATACTGCCTTGCCGGGAATGACGTTGCGCGAGCAGGGGAACACTTCGATATGCCCTGCCGCGCCCACCGCGTTCGGCGCGTGCGAGAGCGCGATGGCATCCACCGCCTCCAGCACCCGCGCCATGCCAAGCCCGGCATTGCGGCGCATCGGCATCGGGGTGGAGCCGGTATGCGCCTCCTTGCCGGTGATTGTCACCTGCGTCCAGCTCAACCCCTGCCCGTGGGTGACCACGCCGATATCCTTGCCCTCGGCTTCGAGGATCGGCCCCTGCTCGATATGCAGCTCGAACATCGCGCGCATCTTGTCCTTGCGCGCACCCACCGGCTCATCGCCCTCCCAGCCGATCCGCTTGAGTTCGTCGCCGAAGCGCAGGCCCTCATGATCGACGCGGTCCTTCGCCCAATCCTCGGTATGGACACCGGCGAACACGCCCGAGGCCAGCATGGCCGGGGCAAAGCGCGTGCCCTCCTCGTTGGTCCAGTTCGTCACCACGATCGGATGTTTCGTCTTCACCCCGAGGTCGTTCAGCGTGCGCACCAGTTCCAGCCCGCCGAGCACGCCAAGCACGCCGTCATATTTGCCGCCGGTGGGCTGGGTATCGAGATGCGAGCCGACATAGACCGGCAGCGCCTCGGGGTCTTCGCCCGGCCGCTCGGCAAACATGTTGCCCATCGTGTCCACCCCCACAGAGCAGCCCGCCGCCTCGCACCATTGCCTGAACAGGGCGCGGCCCTCGCCATCGGCATCGGTCAGCGTCTGGCGGTTGTTGCCCCCCGCCACGCCGGGGCCGATCTTCGCCATCTCCATCAGGCTGTCCCACAGGCGGTCGGCGTTGATCTTGAGGTTTTCACCCGGGTGCGACATGACAACACTCCCCTGTTTTCACGGATTCGACGTGCGTAGTGTGGCAAACCTTGACCAATTGGGAAAATCTTTTCTTCACACCGAACCAAATCGCCCGCCGCTGCACAATCGGCAGGGCGCGGGCACCGGGCGTGGCGAAAAAACAGGCAGGCTGAAAACCGGTTTCGGGCCACCTGTTCGCGGTGCCGACCCGTCACCGAGCGCCGGGGGCGATGGCCTGCCCGCCGCAAGGATGCCACATGGCGGCGCTGACGGGCGACCGCTTTCATCGGCGGGATACGCCGAGGCCGCGCGGACAACGTGGAATTGCATGAGCGCGGCCGCCGGATCGGCGATCCCGCCTTCCCTGTGGCGGCATTGGGCGCGCCAGACGGCAGCATATCGCCGGGGTCGTTTCCAAAGGCGGATCGCGCGGCGCGGGTCCACGGTCAGGCCGGCCGGGCCTTGTTCTACAGGATATAGCGGCATGTTTTCGGGTCAGCCGCGAAAAGCAACCACATATTGTAGTTTGGGAGCCGAACACTCCGTTTCCATTCTCGCGACAGTCCCCCGGCATACCGGGCCTATTCCCGCAATTGTTTCGTATTGCAGCCTTATTGGCGCCACATTTCCCCCGGAGGTTGAACATGTCGTGTCGTGTTGTCCGCAAGAGTAAGCGGTTTTGCTACCCCTGGGACCACCGAGAGAAATCCAATGAAGATCCTCGCTGTCGATGACGAACCGCTGGTGCTGCGTTTGCTGGATGCGACGCTGAACGGCCTCGGCTACCACAACACATCGTTTGCCACGACCGCCGCACAGGCCCTGCACCTGCTCGAAAGCAGCAAAAGCCCCTATTCCTGCATCCTGCTCGATATCCGGATGCCGGGCATGGACGGGATCGAGCTGTGCCAGCAGATCCGCCGGATGCCGGCTTACAAGACCACCCCGATCATCATGCTGACCTCGCTGGCCGAGAAGGAATATATCGACGAGTCCTTCGCCAGCGGCGCGACCGACTATATGAACAAGCCCGTCGACGCGACCGAGCTTGCCGCCCGGCTGCGTGTCGCCCGGCTGATCCAGAACGAATACCAGCGCTCCGCCCATCTGGAAGAACTCAACCGCGCCCAGATCGAAGGCTTCCAGCCGATGGCGCCGTTCGACTTCGCCGAGCCGGTGCAGATCGACGATGTCTCGCGCGTGGTCAATTCGCGAGCGATGGAGAACTACCTGCGCCAGCTCGACCGGCTGGGATTGTTCAAGATCGGCGTGATCGGCTTTCAGATCCGTCATGCCGGCAGCCTGCACGCGGCGAATGCGCCCGAGGAATTCTACGGCATTCTTGCCGACGTTGCCGAGAGCATCTCGGAAAACACCCGCGAGGTGAACGCCCTGATCGCCTATCTCGGCAAGGGTTCCTTCGCCGCCGTCGTGCCGCGCGCCAGCCAGATCGACCGGCGCGACCTCGAAGCCGGGATCGCGGCAACGCTCTATGAATTCGAACTGGCCGATCTGGTGGACTCGACCTCCGACATCAAGGTATCGGTCGGCACGCAGATCAACGGCAGCGTGTTCGGCAACACGCCCGACAAGATGATTGACCTCGCGGTTCGCTCCGCGCAGGGCATGACGGAAAGCAAGCCCAAGGCGCTGGCCGCGCGGATCTGGTCGCTTGCCGGTTAAGTAGTGTATGGGAGGGGCCATGATCAATTCGCAGGAAACGGCAGCGTCGCATCTCGCCGCGGCGCTGGCAGAAATTCGGGCCCGCTTCATCAACGACCTCATTCCGCTCATCAACGAGATGGAGTACCAGCGCGTGGCGATGACCGACCCCGCGCTTGCACCCGAGGCGTTTTCGAGCCTGCAGCACGCCTCGCACAAGATCAGCGGCATGGCCGGCAGCGTCGGCTTTCCCGAACTGGGCGATCATGCCGCCAGGCTCGACGTGACCTTCACGAAGCTCCTGCGCGCACCCTATGACCATGCCGGCGTTCAGGCCGCGCTCGACCCGCTCGAAGCCTTTCTTTCACTGATGGAAGACATTCTGGACGAGGTGCTCTGAGCCCTCTTCCGGCGGCGCCTCAGGCGCTGCCGGAACGCGCCCAGATCTCGCGCAGCTGATCGGGCAGCGTCATCGGATCGAACGGCTTGATGACGATATCGGCCGCCCCCAGATCCCGCAGCTTCTGGTAATCCGCACTTGAGGCGCGCGCCGTCATGAAGATGATCGGGGTATCCGCCAGCGCATCTATTTCACGCAGGCGCACGAAGGTCTCTTCGCCGTCCAGATGGGGCATCATCACGTCGAGGATGATCAGGTCGGGATTGGCCGCCTCGGCCTTGTCGAGCGCTTCGACGCCGGAGGCGCATTGCTCCACATCGAACCGGCCGACCATCGAAAGGGACATCCGGACGATTTCGCGGATATCCGGCTCATCGTCGACGTGAAGAATGCGCTGCAAGGGTCTCATGCGGGAAAGATG
This sequence comes from Sinisalibacter aestuarii, assembly GCF_027923545.1. Taxonomy (GTDB): domain Bacteria; phylum Pseudomonadota; class Alphaproteobacteria; order Rhodobacterales; family Rhodobacteraceae; genus Sinisalibacter; species Sinisalibacter aestuarii. The sequence goes on from NZ_BROH01000002.1 coordinate 273,371, forward strand.
CCCGCGCGGCGGCCAAAATCAAGCGAAAAAGTATACTTCGGCATAGGTTGGCGCACGGGTCTCAGGCGCTGGCCGCCATCGACCCGCGCGGTCGCGCCTCTTCGGCCAGAAGCGGCAGCGAGACGCGAAAGCAGGTGCCCTTCACAGGGCTCGTCTCAAACTCGATGGTGCCGCCCATGCGCTCGACCAGCGTCTTGACGATCGACAGGCCGAGGCCCGAGCTGTGCACCTTGCCCGGCTCGCCGCCCTTGGCCTGGGTGTACCGGTCGAACAGGATCGGCTGCAGGTCTTCCGGGATGCCATTGCCGTAGTCGCGCACATGCAGCACCGCCGTCGCCCCCTCGGCCCTGGCCCAGACTTTCACCGCGCTGCCGTCCGGCGAGAATTTGGCGGCGTTCGACATCAGGTTGGCCAGGATCTGCGCCATGGCGCCCTCATTGCCATTGATCCAGACATCCGGCTCATTGCCGGTATCGACGAACTCGATGCCAAGCTGCGCACCATAGCCGAGATTAGACGCGATCGCGCTCTCGACGGCATCCGAAAGGTTCATCGGCTGCAGCTCCGCGTTCGGAGCCCCCTCGCCCACCTTTTCGGCTTCGAGAATGTCGCGGATAAGCTCCAGCATCCGGTCGCTGTTGCGCAGCGCGATGCTGACGAGCGATTTCGCCTCCGTCGACATCGGGCCGAAGGTGCTCGCGTCGAGCAGGCCCAGCGCGCCCTTGATGCTGGTCAGCGGCGTGCGCAGTTCATGGGTGATGACCGAGACGAGGTGATTGCGTTCACGCTCCAGCTTCACGTTCTGCGACACGTCGCGGAACAGCGTGAGCACGCGCGGTTCGCCGCCGCCGACGCCGATATCGTAGGAACGCGCCTCGAAGGTGCGGCCCTGAACGGCGTTTTCGAGCATGACGGTGCCCTTGCCGTCCTGCGCGATACGTTTGCACATCACCATCATCGTCTCGCGGTCGGGCACGTAGAGCGTGTCCCACAGCGCTTTCGTCTCGGCCTGTTGCGCCGTCCAGCCGTGCTCATGCAGGGCAAATTCGTTCATGTAGACGATCTGGTAACTGCGCGGATCGTGCACGACCACGGCGTCCTGCATGTTGTTGAACGCCGAGGTAACGAGCTTTTCGTTCTTCTGGAGCTGGTCCTTGGTGATATCGACCCGCATCGAGAGATTCTTGACGTGCCGCCCGTGCTCGTCGATCAGCGGAACCACGGTTGTCTGGGTCAGTGCGGTGCTGCCATCGGCACGCAGGATCCGCGTTTCGCCCGACCAGATCTGGCCGCCGCGGGTGCCTTCGCGGATCGCATCCGAAACCGCAACATCCTCGGGATCGTAGAAATCGCGGAACGGCTGGCCGACCAGATCGGCGCGGCGATGGCCCAGCGTGCTCACGAATTTCTGGTTCACGTCGAGGATCAAGCCGTTGGTGTCGGTCACCGTCACGATCATCGATTCGTGCAGGGCCTTTTTCTGGAAGGCGATCTCAAGCTCGTGGCCACGCTCGATCTTGTCGCGAAAGGCCAGGATCTGGCGGGTGCGGATCACACCGAGCGTGGCCAGCGACAGCGAATTCAGCGTGAGTCCAAAGGCAAAAAGCCATCCAAGATCGCCAAAGCCAGACATACCCGTCCTCCATCTCAATCCAACAGGCGCATAAAGCCCCGAGAACGGCAGACGATCAGGCCGAAGTCACCGGCCCTACCGGGTTCCTGCGCGTTCACAATCCGACAATCGCGAGCCAATTGGTTCCGCATGGGGAAAAAACGTGGAAACATCATGGCGAAGCCCCGTGGCCGGCGATCAGGCCACCTGCGCTTCGCTCCAGCGCGGCAGGGTGAAGGTCACGCAAGTGCCCTTGCCCTCGACGCTGGTGGCCGAAATCGTGCCACCCTGCAGCGCCACCAGCTCCTTGGAGATCGACAACCCAAGGCCGGCCCCGCCCTGGTTGCGCGTGCTCGAAATATCGACCTGGGTGAAACGGTCGAAGATCAGCGGCAGGGCCTCCTCGGGAATGCCCACGCCGGTATCCTCGACATGGAAGACCACCAGTTCCGGCCCCGTTTCGGTGCGCACCGAGATCGTGCCGGCATCGGTGAATTTCAGCGCGTTGGAAATCAGGTTGATCAGGATCTGGCGCAGGCGGGTCTCGTCGCATTTGATATCGACCTCATCGACATCGCCGACGATGGCAATCCCCTTCTCCTTCGCCATCGGCTGCATCTGGCTGACCAGCGAGTCCACCACCTTGCGGGCCGGCACCCGGGCCACCTCGATATGCATCGTGTTGGCCTCGATCCGGGCGAGGTCGAGCATATCCTGGATCAGATGCTGCAACTGGTCGCCGGCCGCCTGGATCTTTTCGGCGAACCGTTTCACCTGCGTGATCGCGGCGAGGAAATCGGGTTCGAGCGCGGCCTGCCCCGTATCTTCCAGCCGTTCGCGGAACCGGCGGATCTCGGGGAGCGTTTCGATATTCGTCAGAAAGGCGTTGAACCCCAGAACGATGGTCATCGGCGTGCGCAGCTCATGGCTGATGACGTTGAGAAACTGGGTTTTCGCCTCATCCGCCCGCTTGGCCACCCGCAGCGCGGCATAGAGCTGCGAGACATCGGCGGCGGCGCCGACATAGCCCTTGAACCGCCCCTCGGCATCATAGACGGGTTTGCCGCTGGTGCGAAACCAGGTCTCGTCGCCGGCACGGATATTCGACCGGTAGATGAAGCCCTCGAAACGCTCGCGCGCGGCGACCTTTTCGGAGATCGTCTCGCGCCCCTCGCTGTCGCTGCCCACATCTTCGATCAGCAGATCGTCACGCATCCTGCCAACCACATCCTCAACCGGCACCCCGGTCGCGCGTTCGAAACCCGGCGAGATGTAGGTGAGGCGCCGCTCGGCATCCTGTTCCCAGAACCATTCCGAACTGACATCGCCGAAATCGGCCAGACGCCCCTCGGCCACGTCGCGCTCTTTGAGGGCAGCCCGCAGCCGGGTATTGGATTGCTGCAGCCAGCGCTCGTGCAGCATCAATTCGCTGATATCGACGCCGAAACACACCAGCCCGCCCTCGTTGGTGCGATGGCTGAACAGCTTGACCCACTGGTTCTCGCCCACGCGGATCTCGAATTCCGACGCCCCCTTGCGCATGAGCCTGAGCAGATGCTCCGAGCGCTGCCCGGTCTCCTCGCCGGTTGCCCCGGGCCATTCCCGGGCGGCGAGGACGCGCACCGCCTCTTCCAGCGTCACCCCCGGCTGAATGCGCGCGCGGTCCTGCGGGAAGGCTTCGAAGGCACGCCCGTTTTCGATTTCCAGCCTCTCGTTCGGGTCGAACAGCCAGAAACTGGCCGGCATCGCGTCGATCGCATCGCGCAGGCGCATTTCGGCGATCTCGGCCCGTTCGCGGCTGTTGACCTGGTCGGTGATATCGACCCGGATGCCGACGCGGCCGCCATCCGGCGTGGCCATCTCGCGCACCCGCAGCCAGCGGCCATCGTCGAGCTCCTGCACCAGCACGTATTCGGCGCTGCGATGAGCACGCAGGCGCTCGGTCAGCCATTCCTCCTCGCGGCCCTGGGCGGCCTTGTACTGACCGCGTTCGAGCCCGTAACGCAAAATATCTTCGAACCGCGCACCCGGCACGATGGCCGGCGCGCTCGCCCCGTAGATATCGCGGTAGCGCTGGTTGCACAGCACCAGCCTGTCTTCCCGGTCGAACAGCACGAAACCGTCGGCCAGCACATCGACGGCCGCCTGCAATTTCTCACTCGCCGACAGCGCCTCTTCGCGCTGGTTGAACAGGTAATTCGCAATCGCCAGCACGATGACCGCGGTGGCGAAGAACAGCAGGAACAGATCCCGGCTTCCCGCGCCGCCCTGCCATCCGCCGCGCGGAATCGCGGCCAGCTCCCAGCCCGCGCCGGGCACCTCGATGCGCCGGGTCAGCGCATCGGTGGCGAACAGGCCGGGATCGCCCGCCACCGGCGCCCCGCTGTCGAGGCTGCGGATCGCCATGTCGAACGAGGCGCCAAGCTCGGAGATGCCAAGACCTTCGAAGAACTTCTCGGCCGAAAAAACGACCGACATCAGCCCCCAGTATTCGGTGGCGGGGCCGGCATTGATGAAGAGCGGCTCGCGCAGGATGTATCCGTCGATCCCCTGCAGCAGGGGGATCGGGCCCTGCAGGATACTCTTGCCGCTCTCGCGCGCCGCCTCGGCCACCGCCCATTGCTCGGGGATCGCGCGCAGATCGGCGCCGACAAGATCGGCGTTGTCGCCATAGGGATAAACGAACTCGATCACCCCGCCACGGATCACCGCCACGTTCACCACCGCCTCTTCGTCGCTCAGCACGGTCGCGGCGTAGCGCGCGAAATCGGCTTGCGAAAATTCCGGCTTGAGCGCCACCGCACCGGAAAAGCCGCGCCCCACCAGCAGGATCCGGTTCATCCGCGCCATGACCGCATCGGCGAAGCCGCTCATCGCCTGCGAGGTGTCGGCCCGCTCCCGCTCATAGGCGTTGGCAAGGTCGAACCGCTCCTTGAGAATGAAGATCACCGCGAGCACGGCGACGATCGCGAGATTCACGGCAATGCGGATCGCCCGGTAGGACGTGTGGAGATGGGTCTTGTCCGTCACGACTGGCTCACAACCTTGGGGGGCACACAATCCGCTCGAATCTTAGGGGAGTTGTAGCAAACCGGACGATCCTGCCAAACAGGCAGCCTGCCCCGAGGTCGTAATTTTTACGCCTTTGGGTTGTTTTGGCACATTTCTGCCGCAGCCGGAGCATGTGCGGGCGCTCTGCGGCCTCCGCCGGCGGGCCGAACGGGGCGCCGCAGGGCGCGCGCCTACTTGATCGCCCCCGCCGTCATGCCTGCGATGAAGCGGCGCGACTGGGCGATGAAGATCACCACGATCGGCAGCGCCGCCAGAGTCAGCCCGGCATAGAGCACGCCGTAATTGATGCTGTATTCGCCGAAGAACTGCGTGAGGCCCTGCGCCAGCGTCTTCCATTCCGGCGACTGGATGAAGATCAGCGGGAAGAAGAAATCGTTCCAGATCGGCACCGCGTTGTAGATCCCCGCGATCACCAGCGCGGGCGAGATCAGCGGCGTCATGATCTGCACCATGATGCGCAGCTCGCTGGCGCCGTCGATCCGGGCGCTGTCTTCCAGCTCGGCCGGCAGCGAGCGCAGGAAGCCGGTGAGGATGAACACCGTCGCGGGCAGGCTCATCGCGGTATAGATCGCGATCAGCCCCAGCGGATTGTCGGTCAGCCCCATCGCCTTGAGCTGGATGAAGAGCGGGATGATCGCCAGCCGAAGCGGCAGCATCAGCCCCGACAGGAAAAACAGCGACACCATGATCGAGCCACGCCAGCGGTAGCGCGAGAGCGCATAGGCCGCCATCGTGCCCATGACCAGCAGGAACAGCACCGAAAATCCGGTAACGATGGCCGAGTTGATCAGGTAGCGCGGCACATCCGTCTGCGTCCAGATCACCTTGAAATTGTCGAGGTTGAACGAGCTTGGCATGCCGAAGGGCCGGGTGAAGATCTCGGCATTGGTCTTGAACCCCGAGAGCGCCATCATCAGGATCGGGTAGAGCATGATGATGGCGTTGCCGATCAGGAAGATCTGGATCAGCACCCGGTCGAGCGAGCTGTTCTTCTGTTTGGCGGTCTGCATCGCGCGCCTCCTCAGGCCAGCTCGATTTCACGCGCGGTCAGGAGCCGGGTGAAGATCAGGGATACGGTGAAGATGAACAGGAAGATCAGCACGGCAAGCGCGCTGCCGGCGCCGAAATCGCTGTCGGTCGCGCTGATCGAGCCGAAGGCGGTGCGGTAGAACAACAGCCCTAGCATATCGGTCGAATAGCCCGGCGCCCCCTCCAGCCCGTTCATCACGTAGGGGATCTCGAACCAGTTGAACGCGCCGATGAAGGTGAGCACCACGATGATCGTCACCGCCGGCGCCATCAGCGGCCAGATGATGTCGCGCGCGATGCGCCATTCGCTCGCACCGTCGAGCCGGGCGGCTTCGATGTAATCCTTCGGGATGCGGTGGATCGCGGCGAGGAAGACGAGCGTGGGGAAGCCCACCCAGTGCCAGGCGTTGACGAGGATCATCGAGGGCAGCGCCGTTTCGGGCAGGCCGAGCCAGGGCAGCGCCCAGCTATCGAGCCCGGCCGCACGCAGCAGGTTGTTGACCAGACCGAAGACCGGGTTGAGAAACAGCTTCCACTGGAAACCGATGATGACGGTCGAGAGGATCACCGGCAGGAAGAACACCACCTGATAGAAGCGGTAGCCCTTCGGTTCGCGCGCCAGCAGCATCGCCAGCACCAGCGCCAGCCCGTTCTGCACCACCATCACCGAGACGAAGACGATCACGTTGTTCTTGAAGGCGTTGAACAGGAATTTTGACTTCTGCGGCTCGAACAGCACCTCGCGGAAGTTCTCCAGCCCGACGAAATCGCCGCGCACCAGCCCGTCCCATTCGTAAACGCTGTAGAGCACCGCCGAACCCATCGGCAGGAAAATGAAGATGAACATCACCGCCATCGGCGGCAGCAGGAGGAAGGCGAGCCAGAGGTTGCGCCGCAGGGTGCGGGCGCGGATGGCGCGGCGGAAATCGGCATCGGTCATCGCTGTCATCGCCCCGCCCTCCTAGCGGATGGTCCGGCCCTGCGGGTCGAACAGGTGGTTCCGGGCCGGGTTGAAATTGACGGCAACCTGGTCGCCCACCGCCACCTCGTGATCGCCCACAGCGTGCACCACCGTCTCGTGCCCCGCCGTCGATTGCAGATAGAGATAGGTTTCGCCCCCGAGCCGCTCGACGGCATAGACCTCGCCTTTGATCGCCGGCTCGTCGCCGCCGTCGAAGTGGAAGTTCTCCGGCCGGACGCCAAGCGTCACGGCATCGCCCACCCCGGCCTGGCCCGGATTGGCGCAGGGGTAGACAACCTTGGTCTTGTCCGACAGCTCCACCGTCAGCGCCGCATCGTCCCGCGCGGTGACCGTGCCGTCGAAAAAGTTCATCGCCGGCGAGCCGATGAAGCCCGCCACGAACTTGTTGTCGGGATCGTTGTAGAGGTCGAGCGGCGCGCCCATCTGCTCGATCCGGCCTTCGTTCAGCACCACGATCTTGTCGGCCATGGTCATGGCTTCGATCTGATCGTGGGTGACATAGATCATCGTCGCCTTCAGGCGGCGGTGCAGCTTGGTGATCTCGATGCGCATCTGCACCCTGAGCTTGGCGTCGAGGTTGGACAGCGGCTCGTCGAACAGAAACACCTTCGGGTCACGCACGATGGCGCGGCCGATGGCGACGCGCTGACGCTGGCCGCCCGAGAGCGCCTTGGGCTTGCGGTCGAGATATTCGGTAAGCTGCAGGATCTCGGCGGCCTCGCGCACCTTCGCCTCGACCTCGGCTTTCGGGGTGCGGGCCACGCGGAGCGCATAGGACATGTTTTCGCGCACCGTCATATGCGGGTAAAGCGCGTAGGACTGGAACACCATCGCCAGCCCCCGGCGCGAGGGCGAGAGGTGGTCGACCCGCTCGCCGTCGATCTCGATCGCCCCGGCGGTGAGGTCTTCCAGACCGGCGAGCAGCCGCAGCAGCGTGGACTTGCCGCAGCCCGAAGGGCCGACGAAGACGACGAATTCGTTGTCCTTGATCTCCAGGCTGGCGCCGGGGATGACTTCGACGTTGCCGAAACGCTTCTGCACGTCCCGCATCACGATATGCGCCATGGCGTTCTCCCGCTCCGGCTTTGATTTTCAGGATGGTCCCCGGCATTCGCTCCCGTCAACCGGGCCGGGTGGGTGGAAGGGCGGCCGCAGCCGCCCCTCCGGGGAGGATCACTCAGACGCCTTGATGCCTTCAGACACGTCATGCGCCACTTCGGCCGGGGTCTTCGACCCCGCGAACATCTCCTGCAACCCGTTCTGGATCAGGGTCGAGCCGGTGGGCGTGTTGAAGCGGTAGGCCACCAGCATGATGTAGGGGGTCGAGGCACCCTGCAGCTCGCTGATCTTCGCCAGAGTCGGATCGGACGAAACCGCGCCTTCGATCGGAGAGATGTTGCCGAGCTTGTCGGTCAGCATCTGGCCAAACTCCTGGCTGGCGGTGAAACGGGCGAATTCGAGCGCCGCTTCCTTGTTCTCGGAAGCCGCGTTGACGCCGTAGCCGCCATCGAGCCAGGTCGCCACCATGCGCTCGCCTCCGGCTTCCGCCGCCGGGCCGGCGATGATGTCGAAGTTGACGCCCGCATCGCGGAAGCCCGGGATCTCGAACGACCCGCCGACGAACATTGCCGCCGCGCCGGAAGCGAAAAGCTGCTTCATCGTGGCGTAGTCGACGCCCTGATAGCCGTCCGGCATGAACTCTTTCAGTTCGGCCATTTTTTCAAGCGCGCCCACGAAGCGCGGATCCTCGAAATCGGTCGCGCCCGAGGTCACCTCACCGAAGAACTCGCTGCCGTAGAAGTTGGGCAAGAGCGCGCCCGACATGATCTCCAGCATCCAGCCTTCCGCCGAGCCGTTGGCCAGCGGGATCACGCCCGCCTCCTTGAGCTGGGTGGCGACGGCTTTGAACTCGTCCCAGGTTTCCGGCGGGGTCAGGCCATGCGCCGCGAAGATATCGGTATTGTAGAAGACCAGCACGGTCTGGCTGGCGAAGGGCACGGCATAGACATGGCCATCGGCCCGCAGGGTGGTGCCGATCTTGGCCACGTCGCCGATCAGCGACATATCCACCTGCTCGTCCAGCGGCTCGAGATAGCCCGGCTTGGCCAGCACTTCGAGGCCGCCATAGGAGCGGGTATGGATGATGTCCGGCCCCTCGCCCGCGGCCAGCGCGGTGGCGATGATGGTGTTGTATTCCGTCGCCGGATGGGCGGTGTAGGTCACCTTGATATCCGGGTGGGTCTCCTCGAAGGCGGCGATGATCTCGTTGTAGGCGGCAACGTCTTCCTGCCGCCAGCTCCAGAAATCCAGCTCGGTCTGGGCGACAGCCGAACTGCCGACCATCATGGCCGCACCGGCAAGCACCGCTTTTGCCGTGAAGGTGTGACGTTTGTTCATATCGTACTCCCTGTTGTGCGGGGCTTTCCCGCATGAAAATTGAACCTGTGATCCACCCGCCCGGCGGGACGCTGGCAGACAACCTGCGCCCCGTCGCAAAGCGCGGCGCACGAATCCCCTTTAGGTCAGATTAACGATACCAAATGAATACCATTCGTCCAGATATTTCTACAAAACCCTTTTGTTTTTTCAGATGGTATTATAATTAGACGGCATGGATAAGACCAATGCAACAGGCCTGATCATGGTGATCGACGGCGGCGGAAGCACCTGCCGCGCCCGGCTTGTTGCACCCGACGGCACCATTCTCGGCGCGGCGACGGGCGGCGCGGCCAACCCGACGACAGACGCCGTCGCAGCCCGGCGCACCATCGTCGACACCCTGCGCGCCGCCTATGCCGATGCCGGGCGCGACAGCGCCCTTGCCACAGGCGATCTGCTCTACCTCGCCCTTGCCGGTACGCCGGAGCGCGAGCACTTTCTCGCCCCGCTGCGCGACGAATTGCCGTTTGCCCGCATCGTGCTGTCGAGCGATCTCGCCGCCGGCGTGCAGGCGGCGCTCGGCGATGGCGACGGGGTGGTGGTCAATGTCGGCACCGGCTCCTATTTCGTCTCGCGCCGCGCGGGCGAATTATGGCGGATCGGCGGGCGCGGGATGATCGTGTCGGACGAGTGCAGCGGCGCCTGGCTGGGGCTCAACCTGCTGCGCGACACGGTGCACGCCCATGACCGGCTGATCGAGCCCAGCCCGCTCACCGACCGCGTGCTTGAGGAATGCGGCGGCGATATCGACGCGCTGGTGATCTTCGCCCGCCACGCCAGCCCGCGCGATTTTGCCGCCTTCGCCCCGATGCTCCTGACCGCCGACAATGCGGGCGATCCGATCGCACGCGGCCTGATGGCGCGCGCGCTTGGCGAGATGACCCGCATCCTCGACCGGCACGACGCGACCGGGCTCGGGCGGATCGTGCTCATCGGCGGGCTCGCCGATGCCTACCGCGCCCGCCTGCCCGCCCCCTACCGCGCGCTCTGCCGCGACCCGCTGGGCGACACGCTGAGCGGCGCCATCGAACTGGCCCGGCGCGAAGCGGGAGCGGTTGCGCGATGAAAACCGCCGATGTGTTCGACCCCGCCACCTGGCTCGCGGAAAATGGCGGGCCGCGCTATATCCAGCTCAAGCGGCGGCTTGAAAGCCTGATCGAAGATCGCCGCCTGCCGCCCGGCACACCCCTGCCCCCGGAGCGTGAGATCGCCAAGCTCACCGGTCTGTCGCGCGTGACCGTGCGCAAGGCCGTGGCGCCGCTGGTGGAGGCCGGGCTGATCGAGCAGCGACAGGGTTCGGGCACCATCGTCGCCGCGCCGGTGAACAAGGTTGAGCAATCGCTCTCGCGGCTGAGTTCGTTCACCGAAGACATGGCGCGGCGCGGCATGAACATCGACCAGGTCTGGCTGTCGCGCGGGGTTTTCGTGCCCTCGCCGGAAGAGATCATGACCTTCGGCCTCGGTGCGCATCAGACCGTCGCCCGGCTCGAACGTCTGCGCTTCGCCGATGGCACGCCGATGGCGATCGAACGCGCCTCGCTGCCCACCGATATCCTGCCCAATCCACTGGCGGTGGAAACCTCGCTCTACGAGGTGATGGAGCGCCACGGCACCCGGCCGGTGCGCGCCGTCCAGCACATCACCGCCGCCAATCTCGGCAAGAACGATGCCGAGCTGCTGGAGGTGGAGGAGGGCATCGCCGCGCTCAAGATCACGCGGATTTCCTACCTCGAAACCGGCCGCGTGGCCGAGTTCACCAAATCCATCTACCGCGGCGACGCCTACGATTTCGTCGCCGAGCTGCAACTTGTCGAAAGCGAGAAGACGGCATGACCGACACCACCCAAATGCGCCGCGAGATCGAAGAGATCCCCGCCGCCGTCACCCGCCTGCTCACCGAGGGGCGGGCGGCAATCGAGGATACCGCCGCCGCCCTGCGCGCCCGCGATCCCGATCTTGTCATCACCGTTGCGCGCGGCTCGTCCGACCATGCGGCGACCTTTTTCAAATATGCCTGCGAGCTGGCGCTCGGCCTGCCGGTGGCTTCGGTCGGCCCCTCCGTCGCCTCGGTCTACAATGTGCCGCTGCGCGCGCGAAACGCCGCCAGCCTCGGCATTTCGCAATCGGGCAAGAGCCCCGATATCGTCGCGCTCGCCAGGGCGCTGACCGATCAGGGCGCCGCCTCGGTGGCGATCACCAACGATGCCACCTCGCCGCTCGCCGCCGCCTCGCGCCACACGCTCGCCATGCAGGCCGGGCCGGAACTCAGCGTCGCCGCCACCAAGACCTATGTCGCCTCGCTCGTCGCGGGCCTCGCGCTGGTGGCGCATTGGCGCAAGGACGATGCGCTGATCGCCGCGCTCGACGCCCTGCCGCCGCTTCTGGAACAGGCCGTAGCCATCGACTGGCCGGACTTGCGCGAGGAGTTGCAGGACAAGTCCGAGCTTTACGTGCTGGGCCGCGGCACCTCCTATGCCGTGTCGAACGAGGCGGCGCTGAAATTCAAGGAAACCTGCCAGATCCACGCCGAGAGCTATTCGTCGGCCGAGGTGCTGCACGGCCCGGTTTCGGTGGTGCGCCCCGGCTTTCCGGTGCTGGCCCTCATCGCCCGCGATGCGACCGAAGCCGGCATTGTCGAGGTCAGCGACCGGCTGGCCGAACAGGGGGCGCATGTCTACGCCACCTCGCCCAAGGCAACGGCGGCCCATGTGCTCGACAGCGTGGCAACCGGCCATCCGCTCACCGACCCGATCGCGCTGATCACCAGCTTCTATGCCTTTGTCGAAAAGCTCGCCGTCGCGCGCGGCAACAACCCCGATCTGCCCCGCAATCTGCGCAAAGTGACCGAAACGGTATGACCCAGCCCACCGCCTATCTCGGCGCCGAGATCTTCGACGGCCATGTGCGCCACCACAATGCCGCGCTGCTGGTCGCGGATGGCCGTGTCGCCGCGATCATGCCCGAAGACGACCTGCCCGCCGGGGCGGAGCGCATCGCGCTCGACGGCGGGCTGATCGCGCCGGGCTTCGTCGATCTGCAGGTCAATGGCGGCGGCGGGGTGATGCTGAACAACGCGCCGACGGCGGACACGATCCGCACCATCTGCGAGGGGCATGTGACCGGCGGCACCACCTCGATCCTGCCCACGCTGATCACCGACGCGCCCGAGATCACCCGCGCCGCCATCGCCGCCACCCGCGCGGCTCTGGCGGAGGGCGTGCCGGGCCTTGCCGGGCTGCATCTCGAAGGGCCGCATCTGTCGCTCGCCCGCAAGGGGGCGCATGACCCGGCCCTGATCCGCCCGATGGACGAAGACGACCTGACCGCGCTGGAGGCGCTGGCCGCAGAGCTGCCGACGCTGCTCGTCACCGTCGCGCCTGAATCCGTGCGCCCCGAGCAGATCGCCCGCCTCGCCCGCGCGGGCGCGACCGTCTCGCTCGGCCATACCGATTGCAGCTACGCCGCCGCCACCGAAGCCACCGCGAGCGGCGCGCGGATGGCAACGCATCTGTTTAACGCGATGAGCCAGTTCACCGGGCGCGAGCCGGGCCTGGTCGGCGCCGTGCTCGATACCGGCGCGCTCTGGGCCGGGCTGATCGCCGACGGGTTCCACGTCTCACCCGCCTCGATCCGGGTGGCGCTCGCCGCCAAGCAGGGGCCGGGGCGGATCTTTCTGGTCAGCGATTCAATGGCGACGACCGGCACGGCGCTCGACGAATTCACCCTGAACGGACGGCGCATCCTGCGCCGGGGCGGCCGGCTGACGCTGGAAGACGGCACGCTCGCCGGGGCCGATCTGGACCTTGCCGGGGCGGTGCGCTTCATGGCCGGCACGATCGGGCTCGACCCGCTCGACGCGCTGCGCATGGCCACCCTCCACCCGGCGCAGGCCATCGGGCGCGATGGCGAGATCGGCACGCTCACGCCGGGCAGCCATGCCGACTTCGTGCATCTCGACGATGCGCTGCGCGTGCAGAAAACGTGGCGCCGGGACGGAGCCGTGTACTAAAGCCCCTTCCGCCTGTCCCGCCGAAGCCCCGGTGGCGCCGCCACCGCGCAAGATCAAGGGGCCTGCCCGCCTGTCTCACATGCAAGGCCGGCGCGAGAGACCGGCCCGCAATCATCCGAGCCGTGCCCGTGAGGCAATGCGCGCCGCCGCAATCCTGCGCGGAATATTTTTATAATATATTTATTATTCAGTTAGTTACCTAAATACCTATCCTTTTGGTCGGGCGCCCGCCACCGATACCCCCCTCTTTAGAGAGCCGGTCTATCCGTCCGCATACCCCACCCCGGCACCCCACTCGCTAGCGTTGCCCCAATCGGCACAGGAGAGGTAAATCAGAGTGAAACTCAAATCGTTGAACATTTTCGCCCGGTCGCTGACCGCCGGCCTGCTGACCGCGACGGCGCTTTCGGGCACCGCGATGGCGCAGGATTTCGAAGTCGCCTATCTGTCGGCAAGCTCGGCCAATACCTGGCTGGCCACGTCGCTCACGGAGATGCGCAAGGTCGCCGAGGCCAACGGCATCGCGATCACCGAGTTCGACGGGCAATTCGACCCCGCCCGGCAGACGGCCCAGACGCAGGACGTGATCGCCTCGGGCCGCTATGACGGCATGATCATCGCGTCGATCAATGGCCCCGGCGCGGTGCCCGACATCGAAAACGCGCTCGCCCAGGGCATGAAGGTGGTGATCCTCAACCAGGTTGTCGGCACCGATCTCACCACCTCGGAGCCGCAGGTCGAGGGCATTTCGGCCTCGGTCCTCGTCGCGCCCTACCGGTCCGGCACGCGGCTGGGCGACATGACCGTGATGGCCTGCGAAGGCATCGACCCCTGTGAAGTGGCCTATATCTACGGGATCAAGGGCACGCCCCTCGACACCGCCGTGCGTCAGGGCTTTGACGACGTGACCGGCACCCATGCCAACATCACCGTGATCGCCGAGGGCGAGGGCAAGTATCTCGGCCCGGATGGCGGCATCGTGGCGACGCAGGACATTCTGCAGGTCAATGACGGGTTCGATGTGATGGTCGGCCCCGATCAGGCGATCCAGGGTTCGGAAATTGTTCTGGACGAGGAAGGCATGCTGGACCGCGTCAAGCTGATCGGCTTCGGCGGCTCCGCGCCCGCCTTCGCGGGCATCGCTTCCGGCGCCTGGTTCGGCACCGTCATGGGGGCGCCGGCCGATGAAGGCCGCCTTGCCATGGAAGCGATGGTCGACGCGCTGACCACCGGCAACGCCCAGGGCGGGATCGACGCGCTCTCGGCCATGCCCGACGACGGCAAAGTCACCGCCGGCAATGTCGATCAGTTCACGGCTCAGTGGGACGGCTGATTCTTGGTCCAAACGCATGACATCTTGCTGACCCTCTCGGGGGTCGGCAAATCCTTTGGCGGCACGGTGGCGCTGACGGATATCGACCTCACCGTCGAAACCGGCAAGGTGCATGCCTTCGTCGGCGAAAACGGCGCCGGGAAATCGACGCTCGGCAAGCTGATCGTCGGGGTCCATTCCCTGTCGGAAGGCCGGATGGAGGTGGATGGCACGGAGGTTTCCTTCACCAGCCCCGCACAGGCGCTCGATCACGGGCTGGCCGGCATCTCGCAGGAATTGTCGCTGATGCCGCAGCGCACCGTGCTCGACAATATCGCGCTCGGGCGCGAGGTCATGCGTGGCCCCTTCATCAACGCCCGCGCGACGCGCAGGGGCGTCGAGGCGGTGATGGAGCGCTACGCCATGCATGTCGATCCCGATGCCAGGGTCGGAGATCTTCCGATCGTCGAGCAGCAGAAGGTCGAGATCCTGCGCGCGCTCAGCCGCGACGCCCGGCTCATCGTCTTCGACGAACCCACCGCGCGCCTGCCCTCCGACCAGGTCGCGCCGCTTCTCGCGCTCGTGCGCAGCCTGGCCGATGCCGGCAAGGCGGTGATCTACGTGTCGCATTTTCTTGAAGAAATCCTCGAAGCGACCGATACGGTCACGATCCTGCGCAACGGCCGGCACATCCGAACCGGCCCGACCGCGAACGAGACCCATGACAGCCTTGTCGAAGGCGTGACGGGCAGCGTTCTGGGCGAGCAATACCCCGAGGTCGCGGCGCCCGACCGCGCCGCGCCGCCGGTCATTTCCGTCACCGGCCTCTCCCGCCCCGGCGTGTTCGAAAACGTCTCCTTCGACATTCACCCCGGCGAAATCGTCGGGCTGGCCGGGCTGGTAGGGTCTGGCCGCAGCGAGATCGCGCGCGCCATTCTGGGCGCCGACCCGTCGCGCGGCAAGATCACCTTCAATGGCAGGGAAATCTCCGGCAGCATCGCCGCGCGGCTTGCCGGCGGCATGGCCATGATCCCCGAAAACCGGCGCGAACAGGGCCTGATGATGGGTCGGCCGATCGTTGAAAACGTAACCCTGCCGCACCTGTCGCGCTTCTCCGGCGCGCTTGGCCTCGACCGCCGTCGAGAGCGCGCCGCTGCCGACGCGCATTGCGCCGCGACCGAGATGAAATATGCCAGCCTCAACGACCACGCCGACGCCCTGTCGGGCGGCAACCAGCAGAAGATCCTGTTTGCCCGCACCACCCTGGGCGACCCTGCCCTTCTCATCGCCGACGAACCCACGCGCGGCGTCGATGTGGGCGCGAAACGCTCGATCTACGACCTGATCGCGGGGCTCGCCAAGCAGGGTAAGGCGATCCTGCTCATCTCATCCGAGATCGAGGAAATCCTCGGCCTCAGCCATCGCGTGCTCGTCGTCTCGCGCGGGCGCATCGCGGGCGAGCTCGAAGGCGCCGCCCTGACCGAGACCGCCCTGATGACGGCAGCTTTCAGCGGAACCTGATCCATGCAGAAAACCATCCTCTTCGCCCGCAATTACGGCATTCTCGTCGTCACGGTCCTGCTGCTGGTGCTGCTGACCGTCACCACCGAAGGGTTTCTCACCGAGCGCAACCTGCGCAATATCCTCGACCAGCAATCCGGCGTGCTGATCGCGGCCTCCTTCATGACGATGGCGATCATCACCGGAAACTTCGACATCTCGGTCGGTGCGGTCTATGTCACCGCCCCGCTGGTGGCATTGTTCGTCGAAAACGCCACCGGAAACATTCCGCTGGCGGTTCTGGCCGGGCTTGCCGCCGGCGTGGCGATGGGGGTGATCAACGGGCTCGCCGTCACCAAGCTGAAGGTCCATTCCTTCATCGCGACGCTGTCGACCTCGTTCATGTTCTTCGGCGTCGGCTATCTCGTGTCGGACCGCGCCGTCATGCGGCCGATAACCGAGGGCTGGCGCGCGCTTGCCCGAACCCGGATCTTCGAGCTCACAAGCGCCACCTGGATCGCCATCGGCGTAACCATCGTCGCCGCCATCCTGCTGACCCGCACGCGCTTTGGCCGCAATGTCTACGCCTCGGGCGCCAACCGCGAAGCGGCCCGGCTCGCCGGGGTGAACGTCGACCGGGTGCAGATGATCACCTTCGTCCTGCTGGCGAGCGCGGCGGCGCTGGCCGGCGTTCTCGGCGCGTCGCGGGCCATCTCGGCCCAGCCGTCGGACGATTTCAGCTTCATCTTCGCGGTTCTGACGGCGGTCATCGTCGGCGGCACCTCGATTGCCGGCGGGTCGGGGGCGATCTGGCGGACGGTCACGGCCGTCTTCTTCCTCGCCTTTCTGACCAACGGCTTCAACCTGCACCAGATCGACCCGATCTGGCAGCGGCTGATCCAGGGCTTCGTCATCCTCGTCGCAGTCAGCATCGACGCCTGGAGCCAGCGTCGCGGCGGCTGATCCAATTCATACAGGGAGAACACCATGATCCGTATCGGGGTCGATGTGGGCGGCACGAATACCGACGCCGTCGTGATGCGCGGCAAGAGCTTTGTCGCCGGGGCCAAATCGCCCACCACGCCTGACGTGACCAGCGGCGCGAAAGCCGCCATCGGCAAGGCGGTGGAGGCGTCCGGCATCGCCGTCGGCCAGGTCGACGCGGTGATGCTGGGGACAACCCACTTCGTGAACGCGCTGGTGCGCCGCAAGGAGCTGTCGCCCACCGGCATCATCCGGCTTTGCCTGCCCTCCGGCGCCTCGCTCACGCCCTTCGCGGACTGGCCGCGCGATCTGGTCGAGGCGATCGGCGGCAAGTTCCGGCTGGTGAATGGCGGCTACGAGATGGACGGGCGCGAGATCGCGCCGCTCGACAAGGCGCAATTGCTGAACGCGGTGGACGAGCTGAAAGCCGAAGGCTGCACCGAGATCGCCGTGTCGGCCGTGTTCTCGACCATTCGCGGTGACATGGAGAGCGAGGCCGCCGCGCTGATCCGCGCCGCCCACCCCGATCTGCAGGTCACCGCGAGCCAGGATATCGGCCGCATCGGCCTGCTGGAGCGCGAAAACGCCGCGATCATCAACAGCGCCCTGCGCCCGCTGGCCGTCAAGGTGGTCGCGGCCTTCGCCCGGATGAAGGAGGAGCTGGGCCTGACCTGCCCCGTCTTCTTCACCCGCAACGACGGCACGCTGATCGACACGGTCGAGGTCGAGCGCCTGCCCGTCCTCACCTTCGCCAGCGGCCCGACCAACTCGATGCGGGGCGCGGCCTTCCTGTCTGGCCTGATGAACGCGCTGGTCGTCGATATCGGCGGCACCACCTCTGACGTGGGCGAAGTGCGCGACGGCTTCCCGCGGCTCGCCGGCACCTCGGTCACGGTTGCCGATGTGCAAACCAACTTCTCGATGCCGGACGTGGTGAGCCTGGGCCTTGGCGGCGGTTCCATCGTCAATGCCGACGCCACCCGGATCGGGCCTGACTCGGTGGGGCTGAACCTGCTGAGCGACGGAATCGTCTTTGGCGGCGCGACCCTGACCGCCTCGGATATCGCCGTGGCCGCGGGCCGGGCCGAGATGGGCAGCCACCCCGCCCCCGAGATCCCCGATCTCGATGCGCTCGTGGCCGAGATGGACCGGATGCTATCGGACGTGGTGGCGCGCTCGCGCACCAGCGCCGAAGAAATGCCGGTGCTCGCCGTCGGCGGCGGCTCGGTGCTGATGGGCGACATGGTGGACGGGCTGAAGGTGGTGCGCCCGGCGCATCACGATCTGGCCAACGCCGTCGGCGCGGCCATCGCGCAGGTGTCGGGTGAAGTGTCGAAGATCATGCAGATCGGCGGCGATCTGACCCGTGAAGCGGCGATCAAACAGATCACCCAGGAAGCCTCCGACGCCGCCGTATCGCGCGGGGCGGACCCGAAATCGCTGTCGGTCCTCTCCGTCTCCGACGTGCCGCTGGCCTACCTGCCCGGCAACAACCTCGCCATCAGCGTGACCGTGGTCGGCGACCTCAACCTGGAGAAAGCATGATGACCCCCGTTATGAACGTCGACAAACCCGCCCTGCGCCGGATTGCCCGCGGCGGGGCCGTGCTGGGCTCGGGCGGCGGCGGCGACCCCTATATCGGACGGCTGATGGCCGAACAGGAACTGGGCGACGACAAGACCGTGCCGGTGGTCTCGCTCGACGATCTGCCGGACGATGCGCTGATCCTGCCCATCGCGATGATGGGCGCGCCGCATGTGATGCTCGAACGTTTCCCGTCCGGCAGGGAAATCCCCGCCCTCGTGGCGACGATGGAAAAGCTGATGGGGCGAAAGGTCTCGGCCATCCTGTGCATCGAGGCGGGCGGGCTGAACTCGGTGATCCCCTTCATCGCGGCGGCGCAGATGGGTCTGCCGATCGTCGACGGCGATGCGATGGGCCGCGCCTTTCCCGAATTGCAGATGGTCACCTTCACGCTGGCCGGCATCCGCGCCACGCCGATGGCAATGTATGACGACAAGGGCAACGGCGCGACCTTCGACACCGTGTCGAACCAGTGGACCGAACGGCTGGCGCGCGCGCTCACCATCGAGATGGGCGGCGCGGCGATGGTCGGGCTTTATTCGGTGACCGCCGGCGAGATCCGCGACAGTCTGATCAAGGGCAGCCTGACACTGGCGCACCGGATCGGCGAACTGATCGAGACCTATGGCAGCCAGGCGCCGGAAACGCTGGCCTTGTCGCTCGGCGGCGCGATGCTGTTTCATGGCCGGGTGCGCGATGTCGAGCGGCGGCTGGAGGGCGCCTTCGCCAAAGGCAGCGTCAAGATCGAGGGCCAGGGCGATTTTCGCGGCCGCAGCCTGACGCTCGGCTTTCAGAACGAGTTTCTGTCGGCGGAAGAAGACGGGCGGATGCTCGCCACCACGCCCGACCTGATCACGCTGATCGACGCCAATACCGGCGCGCCGGTGCCCACCGATACGGTCAAATACGGGTTGTCGGTGAAGGTGCTCGGCCTGCCCTGCGATCCGATCTGGCGGTCGGAGGAGGCGCTGGCGCTGGTCGGCCCGCGCTATTTCGGGATCGACGCGGATTACAAGCCGCTCGACGTGGCCTGACCGATCCAGCCCAGGCGCTTCGCGGCTTCGATCGCGTCGCGCCTGCGGCCCACCCCGAGCTTGGCGTAGATGCTCTTGAGGTGGAATTTCACCGTCGCTTCGCTGACCCCGCGCGTGCGTGCCAGCGCCTTGTTGCTGGTGGCGTTGGGCAGCAGGCAGAGGATTGCGTATTCCGCCTGCGTCAGTTCCGGCGGGCTGCGGTCCACCCGCTCCTGCGCCGCCAGCGGGCCGAGATAGGTATCGCGGATATGGCGCGCCCGGTCGACGAAGCGGCTGCGGCTGCGGCATTCGGCGCAGAAGGTCTCGTAAGTGTCGCGCGCGGTGGTGAACAGGTAGGTCCAGCCCTGGCTTTCGATCAGTTCGAAGGTGGGCAGAAGCTGGCGCGCCGCCTCGTCGAAGCGGTTTTCCTGCAGCGCCTGCTCGCCCCGGAGCAGCGCCTGCGTCACGCGCAGCCGCGCGAGCTTCAGCGGCACATCGCCCGCATCCTCACCCCAGTTCACCCGCAGCGAGGTGCTGTTGGGCATCAGCAGGATCATGTGCCTCTCACTCAACCCCAGAGGCGCGGGGCCGGTCAGCCCGCCACGCGGCAGCCGGTAGAAGAACTCGTCGCGCAAGAGCTGCATCGCGGGCAGAAGCTCGGTCATTCCGCGCACTCGCAGGACCGTTTCAAGCGCGGCGTGACGTTCGAGCACCGCATCGTCGCGCGCCGCCTGCGCGACGCGAAATTGCAGCGTGGCGAGGACCAGAAAGGTTTCCGGCCAGAACTCGCCATGCACCAGCGCATCCTGCACCCGCTCCAGCGCCGGGGCGTCGGGCAACCTGCCGGTGCGCTCCGCCTCGATCCACCAGCGCACGACGGTGACCATCGCATCTTCGCAGACCGGCCCACCGGCCAGGGCGAAGCAGTGCTCGGCCGCGCCCACCGCCCCCCGCGCCGCATCAAGCTCGCCCGACGAGATGTGCAGGAACCCCAGATGAAGGTGAATGAACCCCTCCAGATACTCCGACCCGCTCAGCCGGTAGGCGTTGATCGCAAGCTGCGCGAATTCCGCCGCCGAGCCCAGATCGAGACGCCGGAACGCGAGCATCAACAGCACGTTGTAAACCGCGCCGTGGCAGACGTGATCATCGGGATGAAACAGCGAAATCGCATCCACATAGGCCCAGAGCGCATCGGGCGCGAGGGTGGCATCGTACCCCAGATGCACCAGGCCCTCGATGATGAGCAGCGGCGCGATCTCTTCGGTGAGCTTGTCCTGCTGCTTCAGAAGCGGAACCTCCGGATCGAGGCCGAGCGCGCCAACGAGGGTGTGATACCGCTTCATCGCCTGCCGGAAGCGGCCGGTCTTGTAGTCGATGATGATCTTGACCAGAGTCGCGTCAAACCCGGTATCGGGCGACGCGAAGGCATCCACATAGGCCGGCAAAGGCGACTTCAATGCGGCCCGAAAGGTGACCCCGGCCCCTGTCGCATCTCTGCTCAAATACCGCCCTCCTTGCTATCGGCACCCAGCCCCGGCCGGGCGCTGCCGACGACGATGCAGGCCCCCGCCCCGGGCACGATCCGCCCCAATGTCTACTGCATGACCGCCCGCCGGTCCATCGGCAGGCCGTGGCGCACGAGGCCGGGCGGAGGTGTAGGGGCGTTCAGGCATCCGCAAAAAGGAAACGCGCCCCGTGGGACGCGCTTCAATGTGGTGCTACTTCGAGCTTGTTAACGGCTCGACCGCGAATTCTGAACACCGGAAGGTTCGCACGGGAACGACTCTCTTTCAAGTTGCATTTTGTCCGGGGGCACGAAAAGCTGCCACGGCTTACGAGGGAGCGACAGATGCGGCTTGGTCTGGATATCGGCACGAATTCCATCGGCTGGTGGTTGTATGATACCGACGGCAACGGCACCGACGCGCGGATCACCGGCATCATCGACGGCGGCGCGCGCATCTTCTCCGATGGCCGCGACCCGAAATCCGGCGCCTCCCTCGCCGTCGACCGCCGCGCCGCGCGGGCGATGCGGCGGCGGCGCGACCGGTATCTGCGCCGCCGGGCCACGCTGATGCGCGTCATGGCCGGGGCCGGGCTGATGCCCGCCGATCCCGCCGAGGCCAAGGCGCTGGAGTTGCTCGACCCCTATGAATTGCGCGCCACTGGGCTCGACGCGGCGCTGCCGCTGCACCATCTGGGCCGGGCCTTGTTCCACCTCAACCAGCGGCGCGGCTTCAAATCGAACCGCAAGACTGACCGGGGCGACAATGAGAGCGGCAAGATCAAGGACGCCACCGGGCGGCTCGATTGGGCCATGCATCAGGAGAAGGCGCGGACCTATGGCGAGTTTCTGCATATGCGGCGGGCACGCGCTGCCGATCCGCGCCATATGCCAACCGTGCGCACCCGCCTCTCTGTGGCCGCGCGGGGCGGGCCGGATGCGAAGGCGGAGGCGGGCTATGATTTCTACCCCGACCGGCGGCATCTGGAAGACGAGTTCAACAAGCTCTGGGCCGCGCAGGCCGCATTTCACCCCGGTCAGCTTTCCGACGAGCTACGCGACGTGGTATTTGAGAAGATCTTCTACCAGCGCCCCCTGAAAGAGCCGAAGGTGGGGCTGTGCCTGTTCACCGCCGAGACCCGGCTGGCCAAGGCCCACCCCCTTACCCAGCGCCGGGTGCTTTATGAAACCGTCAACCAGCTGCGCGTCACCGCCGACTGGCGCGAGACGCGGCCCCTCACGCTGGAGGAACGCGACCAGATCGTTCATGCGCTCGACAACAAGGGTCATACGAAATCGCTTTCCTCGATGAACATGAAGCTGCCCGCGCTGGCGAAGGTGCTCAGGCTGCGCGACGGCGAGCGGTTCACGCTGGAAACCGGCGCGCGCGATGCCATCGCCTGCGACCCGGTGCGCGCCAGCCTGTCGCATCCTGACCGGTTTGGCCCGCGCTGGTCGGTGCTGGGTTGGGAGGCGCAATGGGACGTGATTTCGCGCATCCGGGCGGTGCAGAGCGAAGAGGAGCACAAGGCGCTGGTGCTCTGGCTAGCCCAGACCCACGGGCTCGATGAAGCCCATTCGCAGGCCACCGCCAACGCGCCGCTGCCCGAGGGGTATGGGCGGCTGGGCTTCACCGCGACGCAGAACATCCTCGGCCACCTGACGGCGGAGGTGATCACCTATGCGCAGGCCGTCGCCGCCTGCGGCTGGCACCATTCCGACCAGCGCACCGGCGAATGCCTCGATGCCCTGCCCTATTACGGCGAAGTGCTCGACCGCCACGTCATCCCCGGCACCTATGACGAGGCCGATGACGAGATCACCCGCTATGGCCGCATCACCAATCCCACGGTGCATATCGGCCTCAATCAGCTTCGCCGGCTGGTGAACCGGATCATCGAGACCTATGGCAAACCCGACCAGATCGTCGTCGAACTGGCGCGGGAGCTGAAGCAGTCGGAACAGCAGAAGCGGGAGGCCACGAAGCGTATTCGGGAGACGACAGAGGCGGCGATCAAGCGCAGCCAGAAGCTGGACGAGTTGGGGGTCGAGGATAACGGCCGCAACCGGATGCTGCTCAGGCTGTGGGAAGACCTCAACCCCGACGATGCGATGCGCCGCTTCTGCCCCTATACCGGCCAGCGGATCAGCGCGACGATGATCTTCGACGGCTCCTGTGATGTCGACCACATCCTGCCCTATTCGCGCACCCTCGATGACAGCTTCGCCAACCGCACCCTGTGCCTCAGGGAAGCCAACCGCGAGAAGCGCAACCAGACGCCGTGGGAGGCCTGGGGCGATAGTCCGCAATGGGACGCCATCGAAGCCAATCTGAAGAACCTGCCCGACAACAAGCGCTGGCGCTTCGCGCCCGACGCGATGGAGCGGTTCGAGGGTGAAAACGACTTCCTCGACCGCGCTTTGGTCGATACCCAATATCTCGCCCGCATCTCGCGGACCTATCTCGACACGCTGTTCACCGAGGGCGGGCATGTCTGGGTCGTGCCGGGGCGGCTGACCGAGATGCTGCGCCGCCACTGGGGGCTGAATTCGCTGCTGAGCGATGCCGAACGGGGCGCCGTCAAGGCCAAGAACCGCACCGACCATCGCCACCACGCGATCGACGCCGCCGTGGTGGCCGCCACCGACCGGGGGCTTCTGAACCGGATCAGCCGGGCAGCCGGCCAGGGCGAGGCGGCCGGCCAGTCGGCCGAAGACATCGCCCGCGATACGCCGCCGCCCTGGGAGGGCTTCCGCGAAGACCTGCGCATCCAGCTCGGCAAGATCATCGTCAGCCACCGCGCCGATCACGGCCGGATCGACCCCGAGGCGCGCAAGGCCGGGCGCGACAGCACGGCGGGCAAGCTCCACAACGACACCGCCTATGGGGTCATCGACGAAAACAGCGTCGTCAGCCGCATCCCGCTGCTCTCGCTCAAACCCGGCGATATCGCGGTCACCACGAAGGGCAAGAACATCCGCGATGTGCAGCTCCAGAAGGCCCTGGAGGTGGCAACGCGCGGCAAGGAGGGCAAGGAGTTCGAAGCCGCCTTGCGCGATTTCGCCGCAAAGCCCGGACCGTATCAGGGCATCCGCCGGGTCCGGCTTGTTGAAAGCCTGCAATCGAGCGCCCGTGTCGAAGTCGGCGCGCGTCCGAAAGGCGGCGCCCTCAAGGCCTATAAGGGCGACAGTAACCAGTGCTACGAGCTGTGGCGGCTGCCCGATGGCAAGGTGAAACCGCAGGTGGTGACCACCTTCGAAGCCCATTCCGGCACCGACAAACGCCCCCACCCCGCCGCCAAACGGCTGCTGCGTGTGTTCAAGCGCGACATGGTGGCGCTGGAGCGGGATGGCCAGACGCTGATTTGCTATGTGCAGAAGCTCGACCTGGCCAACGGGCTGTTCCTCGCCCCACACCGGGAAAGCAATGCCGACGCCCGCCACCGCGACAAGGATGATCCGTTCCGACTGCTGCAAATGGGGGCCGGCACGATCGTGAATGCCGGGCTGCGCCGCGTCATCGTCGATGAAATCGGACGGGTCCGTGACCCCGGCCCGCCCGTGCTCTGACCGCCAGATTCGCGCGAATCGGAAAAATGTGCCATCCTTCCAAGCCTTTGGAGGGGTAATGAGTGGATCGGATTGTCGATATCGCCAGCGATGGCCGGCATCTGTCGAAAGAGCGCGGCTTTCTGAAAGTCAGTGAGGACGGGGCCGAGATCGGCCGCATCCCGCTTGACGAGATCAGCGGCGTGATCGTCCATGCCCATGGCACCACCTGGTCCACCTCTCTGCTCACCGAGCTGGCGGAGCGCGGCGCGCCGGTGGTGCTCTGCGCCGCCAACCACACGCCCCGCTCGGTGCTGATGCCGCTCGAGGGCCACCATGCCCAGGGCAAGCGGCTGCGCGCGCAATGGCAGGCGAAAGCGCCGCTCACCAAGCAGGCATGGAAGCAGATCGTGCAGGCCAAGATCGCCATGCAGGCCGCAGCGCTCGACGCGTTCGGCGAGGCCCCGGCGCCCCTGCTCATGCTGAAGCGCAAGGTCACCAGCGGCGACACCACGAATGTCGAGGCGCAGGCGGCGCGCCATTACTGGCCCCGGCTGATGGGCCGCGATTTCCGCCGCGACCGCGACGCGCCCGACATCAACGCGCTGCTGAACTACGGCTATACCGTGCTGCGCGCCGCCACCGCCCGGGCCGTGGTCGCCGCCGGGCTGCACCCCTCGATCGGGCTGCACCACGCCAATCGCGGCAACGCCTTCGCCCTCGCCGACGATCTGATGGAACCGTTCCGCCCGCTCGTCGACTGCGCCGCGCGCGAAATCGCCCAGGCGCGCGGCCCGCAGGTCGATACCGAGGCGAAACAGGCGCTGGCCCGGCTGATCGCGCTCGACCTGCCGCTCGGCGACGGGCTTACACCGGTCTCGGTCGCGCTCACACGGCTGGCAACCTCGCTCGGCCAGAGCTTCGAGACCGGCCAACTCGCCCTCGCCCTGCCCGCCCCACCCGATGCCCTCACGCTGTCGGGGCTCGGCGCATGACACAGCCCGCAACCTTCCTGTCAGGATACCGGATCATGTGGATACTCGTGATGTTCGACCTTCCGACCGACACCAAACCGCAGCGCAAGGCAGCGACGAATTTCCGCAACTTCCTGCTCGACGAGGGCTTCGAACGCAGCCAGTTCTCGGTCTATGCCCGGTTCGTGAACGGCAAGGAGGCGTTCCAGACCCGGGTGAACCGGATCGAACGCCACCTGCCGGCCCAGGGCGACATCCAGATCCTCAACTTCACCGACCGGCAATACCGTGATATCGTTCATTTCTCGGACCAGGGCCGCAGGGGCGCCCGCAAGAACCCGGAACAACTGGTGCTGTTTTGATGACTGATTCCCGGAAATGCATAACTGGCCGCCCGGTAAAGCGCTTAAGTTTCAAGCACTTGCCGGGCGGACCAGTGTAGCTGTTCAGAATTCGAGGTCCAGCCGCAACCCGCAATGGCCTCGATATTCTTCCAGTTGCAGTGTAGCTGTTCAGAATTCGAGGTCCAGCCGCAACTGCACGTTGACCTTTCCGGTCTTGTCGTCAGTGTAGCTGTTCAGAATTCGAGGTCCAGCCGCAACCTTCCGGCGTGTCGGAGAAATACCCGGTGAAGTGTAGCTGTTCAGAATTCGAGGTCCAGCCGCAACCATACGGCGTACCGACCTCCGTGCCTTCGTAGTGTAGCTGTTCAGAATTCGAGGTCCAGCCGCAACATCGTCGGTGACCAGTTGTAGTTGTAGGCGAGTGTAGCTGTTCAGAATTCGAGGTCCAGCCGCAACCGTCAACGTCACCGTCGCCGTCGAGGTCCAGTGTAGCTGTTCAGAATTCGAGGTCCAGCCGCAACAGATACCCAGCCTGCGTCAACCGGCTCGGAAGTGTAGCTGTTCAGAATTCGAGGTCCAGCCGCAACGACGAACCGGATCGCAGCGGTGACAAGCAGAGTGTAGCTGTTCAGAATTCGAGGTCCAGCCGCAACTCGCCCTCAAGGAAGTCCCGGAAAGCGGAGAGTGTAGCTGTTCAGAATTCGAGGTCCAGCCGCAACGCCAGATCGCGCGCCCAGCGGGCGAGAGAGAGTGTAGCTGTTCAGAATTCGAGGTCCAGCCGCAACAGCTCGCGCGACGCCGCGCGCAACGACGAAAGTGTAGCTGTTCAGAATTCGAGGTCCAGCCGCAACTGCCGCGTCATCACGACAAATCGAAAACTCAGTGTAGCTGTTCAGAATTCGAGGTCCAGCCGCAACCTGAACGCCCCTGCCGGCAACCATGCCCCGAGTGTAGCTGTTCAGAATTCGAGGTCCAGCCGCAACACGCGGAGCATATGGCCGCCGACAGATCATAGTGTAGCTGTTCAGAATTCGAGGTCCAGCCGCAACGACGAGCGAAACGAGAAGATCAATGTCAAGAGTGTAGCTGTTCAGAATTCGAGGTCCAGCCGCAACATGCACTACGACGCAAAGGTGATTGACCCAAGTGTAGCTGTTCAGAATTCGAGGTCCAGCCGCAACACGTTTCGGCCAACATCGGCGCGGGCTATGAGTGTAGCTGTTCAGAATTCGAGGTCCAGCCGCAACACCGGACCGCACCCGCAGCTCGTCCACGGTAGTGTAGCTGTTCAGAATTCGAGGTCCAGCCGCAACGGCGCGAGCGCGCGGACGACGCGCAGCGTAGTGTAGCTGTTCAGAATTCGAGGTCCAGCCGCAACTGCGAGTTTGTCGGCTCGCTGTCGTAGAATAGTGTAGCTGTTCAGAATTCGAGGTCCAGCCGCAACCTACCGGCGCGGCAAAATCTGGCACGTCCAAGTGTAGCTGTTCAGAATTCGAGGTCCAGCCGCAACAAGCGGTTTGACGAGCCGGGTTTTGTTATTAGTGTAGCTGTTCAGAATTCGAGGTCCAGCCGCAACGCGGCGGTGCACCAATCCGAAGCCATGAAAAGTGTAGCTGTTCAGAATTCGAGGTCCAGCCGCAACGACCCCACGGTCATCGCCGCGCGCCGCGAGAGTGTAGCTGTTCAGAATTCGAGGTCCAGCCGCAACCGCGAACGGCTCTGCCGGCTGCCCGCCAATAGTGTAGCTGTTCAGAATTCGAGGTCCAGCCGCAACTGCTAAACGCACCGGAGCCCGTCCAATCCAAGTGTAGCTGTTCAGAATTCGAGGTCCAGCCGCAACAGTCAGGACATGCCGATGTTCATCGTGCCGAGTGTAGCTGTTCAGAATTCGAGGTCCAGCCGCAACATGTGTAGCGACCCCCAGAAACTGGACGCAGTGTAGCTGTTCAGAATTCGAGGTCCAGCCGCAACCCAGCCCGCGCGGGAACGCCACGTAGCCGCAGTGTAGCTGTTCAGAATTCGAGGTCCAGCCGCAACACGCGAATTGTGGGTGGACTGCAACAACGGAGTGTAGCTGTTCAGAATTCGAGGTCCAGCCGCAACCGGCGACGGCACTCAAAATGAAGGGCAACGAGTGTAGCTGTTCAGAATTCGAGGTCCAGCCGCAACGCGCCGAAGAGCTTGGCGTCAAGTTCGCCTAGTGTAGCTGTTCAGAATTCGAGGTCCAGCCGCAACTATCACGTTGATCGAGTCGAGCGGGCCGTGAGTGTAGCTGTTCAGAATTCGAGGTCCAGCCGCAACTGTTCTCGATCGCGATCAGGTCCGGCTTGTAGTGTAGCTGTTCAGAATTCGAGGTCCAGCCGCAACGTTATGATCTGCGGGTTGGCCGCGCCTGCGAGTGTAGCTGTTCAGAATTCGAGGTCCAGCCGCAACTCCGCGCGGCAGCGCTGCGGGAAGCGCTTGAGTGTAGCTGTTCAGAATTCGAGGTCCAGCCGCAACGCGGCGACACCGGCTCCGTGACCGGCATTAGTGTAGCTGTTCAGAATTCGAGGTCCAGCCGCAACCGCCACGCTCACCACACGCGCGGCCCGCGTAGTGTAGCTGTTCAGAATTCGAGGTCCAGCCGCAACGCATTGAGATGTGGAACGACGAACCGGGCGAGTGTAGCTGTTCAGAATTCGAGGTCCAGCCGCAACCGTCACCGCCTCGACGGTCTGCGGCTCGGTAGTGTAGCTGTTCAGAATTCGAGGTCCAGCCGCAACCCCAGCCCGGCATCACGCCGAGAACATCGGAGTGTAGCTGTTCAGAATTCGAGGTCCAGCCGCAACATGGCGCGGCGCTCGGTAATCCCCCGATTTTTCGCGGGGGCTTGGTCGTAGAATTTACGCGGCCATTCTCAGTTTCTGTGCGGGCGTCATGCCGCCGTTTCCCATGTTGGGGCGTTCGTTGTCGTAGGACCAGAGCCACGCGGTGGCAATCTGCTGCACCTCCTCGATGCTGTCGAAGATATAGAGGTCCACCCATTCGTGCCAGACCGTGCGGTTGTTGCGCTCGGCATAGGCGTTCTGCTGTGGCTTTCCGGGTTGGATATAGGTCAGGGTGATTCCCCCTTTTCTCAGCCCACTCCATAAGCGTGCCACTGACGTATTCCGGGCCGTTGTCGACACGAATGTTTCGAGGCGTGCCCCGCCATTCAATGATCTGGTTCAATGCCCCGACGACCCGCTCGGCGGGCAGCGAGAAATCAACCTCGATGCCCAAGCCTTCTCGGTTGAAATCATTTAGCACGTTCAGCAGCCGAAACTGACGGCCGTTACCCAGCCGATCGGCCATGAAATCCATCG
Source organism: Sinisalibacter aestuarii (assembly GCF_027923545.1). GTDB lineage: Bacteria > Pseudomonadota > Alphaproteobacteria > Rhodobacterales > Rhodobacteraceae > Sinisalibacter > Sinisalibacter aestuarii. The sequence goes on from NZ_BROH01000002.1 coordinate 302,625, forward strand.
ACCAGACCTCGTTTGGCACCTCTGGAACCGCCAGTTCGTCCGGCTTCTCCCGCTTCAAACGCCTGCGCGGCTCGATCCGAAGGCTACGAGGCACCCCTGCCTGTCTCAAGCACGGTTCTTCTGACAGTACACTACAGGAAAATCGAAAGGCGCCTGGACGACCAGGAACCCGAACCTGACCGCCGCGCCATTTCTGGCGCGGCGTTGTTCATGCTTTCCTGTCCGGCGACCCAAGCACTATTCAGTTTTCGAACACCACTTTCAGTTCGTCTGCCGACAACGTCGAGGTCAGATCGGCATCGGGCGGCATAGAAGGATCACACAGCGGATCCTTGTTCTTCAAACTATTCCCAAACTCGATAAGAGCAAGCTTACGAGCCTCCGGGTTTTCAACACCCATACGAGCGGCCAATGCCGCACGCAGAGCGAAACGGATGGCGCCAGGAGAAATTCCAAGAGCCAGCATAGGCCAATCCTCGCCGGCTGCTTTGGCATCCATGTACTTACAGATATACTCGTTGCTGACGCCCGGGTAAGCCTGAGCAGGCACCGGCAGACGGGCCGCCTCGTAAGCCTTGACGGCGGCCAGGCTCGTCACACCGTAATCAGAGGCGATGGCCCCGATTTCACCGTACTTGGCAATCAAACCAGCAACGGCCTTTTGCGCATCAGCCGGATTCCAATTGGTGACAATGAAGTTTTCGTCAAGAAGCTTGATGCCCGGATGTTTGCTCAGAACGTCCTTGTAACCGTTAAACCACGTCATCGTAGACGCCGATCCGGCCAAGCCACCGAGGAACACTGTCGTCCCTTCGCCATCCAGAGCTTCAACCACGAATTCACCCATGGCGACGCCTGCCTCATACGAAGCTCCGGTCGGGTTGGCCGCGTAGTCAACACCTATTTCGCCCGAGAGTCCTTGCCACCATGGCACGACAGTCGCGCCTGCCTGATAGGCCGCCCGAAACGCGGGAATCGTGGCGTCCCCGAAATCCGGGAAAGCAAGAATTACCTCAAAACCCTGGGACGAAAATCCGTTGATCGCCGCATTGTATGCCTGGATATCACCAGCCACGTCAGCGTACTCGACCCTGGTAATGTTCGGGCATTTGGCGGCCTCGTCTCTGAGTTCAGCAATAACCGTCTTGCGCCACGAATTGCCGCCGTAACCGTCAATGGCCGCGACACGAAGCGGCTCATTGCCGCAAAACGGCGCAATATCACCTTGGTCTGCCAAGCTGACAATCTCATCCTCCGCCGATGCAGCACCGGTGAGCAACGTCGCGGCAATGAAAGCTCCCGTTCCAATCGTTCGGCCCAAGCCCTTTGCGAATGTCAACATTCTACCCTCCTCAGTAGGTAATAGATCTCTGTCCACCCGTCGTCGCGGTGGTGACGCCAAGAAATACCTGACGCCACGGCCATGACTTCGACGGGCAAGGATGCCGTGAGGTTCTCAGAAATCCGGGTTTTCTTTGTTTGGCGTCACGCCAAACGTTCCATCTTCTGGTAGCGGAATGCTGTCGTCCGCCAATGTGCAAGGGAAATCTCTCGGTCCGTCGACGATCCAAGTTGACCAGTGAATCTTCCATTCGCCATCCACGCGCTTTAGGAACCACTCATACGTCCCGCGCTTTTCATCCCCGGGGCCACCAGGTGCATCGTCACCCCACCAGTAGGCAGTGGCTTTAGCGGTGTCTCCCACGACCTCTTTCACCCAGATATTGCTGATGAAGTGGCGAATGGTGGGGCCGCCATCGAAGTTCGGCCCGGGCGACCGCTTCTTCGGCTCCTTGACTCCCAAACCGGCCATGTAGCTTGCAATATTGGCACGACCGGTAAAGGCACAACCGCTTGCCTTACCGTCTGCGCGCTGCTGATCGGTCATGATCAGGTCTTTGCCGTTGGGATGCCGATAGTAGATGGCGCCGCCACCATCTTCAGTCCACAACGCGGCCATCTCGTCCAGGCGCGCTGAATCGATCGCATGTGAATAATGAAAAAAGACATTCATTATTTCAGCGATGTCACTTCCCTTAGGCATTCCGTTTTCCTTGTTTGAACTCATTTGATCCTCCTCCAAAGCTCATTGGATTTTCCTGCACATTTGACGTGTCAACCACGACTAGGAGGCATTGCCCCCTCCGCAGGGCGCCACTCCCAGTTTCAAGACGGCATTGCCATCTTGCCTACCATCGATGCGGGGCACTCGAGCCACCTCGGCCAAGCGCCGTACCCGCAACGCTTCGCCCATGCCATCCAGGCAAAGAAGCGACCTTGCATCTCCGCATCGGCACTGATTCTTTGCTAGAATGATGTCAAAAAGCTCTTAACCAATAAAATATTCATTCATTATTATAAAACTTGAGCATCAAGCCCCCCACCACGGTCAGCAGCGCGGGCTGTCGGCAATGCCTTACTCAATGCCGACCTTCATTGGCGCTCTTTCCCTCAGATCGCGGCAGTTCGGGCGTGACCCGGAATCCTGCACGCACGCTCATCGCCCATTCTCAGCCCGAAAAAATGACCCTGACATTGCCTTAGCCAAGTCCAACTTGGGTCCTGCACCGCCGAACAGCGCTCGACGGTGCGGCCGCGATCTCTAGACCTCACTCAAAAAGACGGGTTGGCCAGCGAGGGAGTAACGCCGAACGATCCATCTTCCGGTAGCGGAAAGTCTGGGTTCACGAGCGTGCAAGGATAGTCACGGGGTCCGTCAAGCACATAGGTTGACCAATGGATCTTCCATTCACCTTCGACACGCTTCAGGAACCACTCGTAGATGCCACGCCGTTCCTGCCCCCCCCAAAAAGCTGACGCCTTGGCGGTATCCCCAACGACTTCCTTCACCCAAATTGATGAAATTTGATGCCGGAAGTTATTTCCGTCATACTCCAAGCCCTTTGCCCTCGGCAGATCACCGCCAAGACCAAAGGCCCCCCAATAGCTTACTAGATTTTCTCGCCCCATGAATACACATCCATCAGCCTTTCCCTGCGGGTGCGGCTGATCCGTCAAAACCAAGCCTGTGCCGTCCTCGGTGCGGTAGTACACAGCAGCGCCACCATCTTCGGTCCACAAACTGGCAGCTTCGGAAATTCGCCCTGAATCCAGAGCATTGGCGTAGTGGCCAAAAAGATTTTGAATTTCCACAATCGAGTGGATCCTGTCCGTGCCGTCCTGAGCACTCGCCACAGAGGCAGTAAAAGCAGTCAGTGCGGCGGCGCAGGCGAGAGCATGCACAACCACACCGGCCTTCGTTTCTGGCCGAACTGATTGCTTGGTAAATATTGTCGCGATGTCCATATTTCTCCTCCTTATGTTCCAAGACAATAGAGGCACACACTTGCCGATTCGTCTATAACGAATTTCTTCGTTGCTAAGTTTAGATCGCATGCGCGCGAAGAACCCGGATGAGGCAAGCTCCCACCTCAGTGGGTTGACCTGCTCGCCTGAAAAGTCGTCGCGTTGAGGTTAGCCGCCATGGAAGCCAATACTATCGCGGCTGGGTTCCCGTCTTCCGGACCGAGCGACCGGCTGAATATGCGGCCCGGAACGATCAGCAGCTTGACCGTCAAACACGCGGTTAACCTCATTGAAGTGACCCGGAAGCTTAGCCAAGGTATGTCTGGCGGGCCATTGATGACACAAGATCACGCAGTGATGGGTGTCATCCACAAAGGCGGCCCGGACGAACCGAGGGACTTTGCTGCCACGGTTTTCCGCACCCGCATTGCGAAGAAACCGCCCCCAAGCAACCGCCACGTCCACAGCCTCATGCGCGAGGCTGGCCCGTTCTGCCGCCCAGGCAGGATCGTCGAGCCATGGCGCCTCTTCGCTGATCGCCATCGAAAGCGCGTTGGGCGCCGCCGCTCTGCAGGCGTCATCCGCCGGGATCGGGGTTTCGGCCGGAAAGACGAGTTCGAGCACTCGGTGCTGGATCGTTCCGAGCAGCATCACGTCGAGGGCCCCTGGGGCCCAAGTCCGGTCACGCGCGTCAAGTTCGTCGCACAACCAGGCCAGCGGGCTGAGTGTCACGGGTCAATTCGTAGAGCCGCTGCGGTTCCGTCGGATCATGGACGAAGGCGGCATTCTGATCGTGAACCTCGCCAAGGGCCACCTGGGGGCCGATACATCGAACGTCCTTGGCGGTCTCATCGTCTCCAGCATCATGAACGCGGCCTTCACCCGGCACGACCTGCCCGAGCCCCAACGCCGACCCTTTATGCTCTATGTCGACGAGTTCCATTCCTTCACCACGTCAGCGCTGGCCAAGATGATGTCGGAGACCCGTAAATACGGCCTACCGTCAAACGATTTAACCGCGATCTTTGAGTACGGCGGTCCTGGATGGGATCGATGCCCTGCCGGAGCTTCTTGCGGGCCTCACTAGCGCTTTCGCGGGCTTCCGCGATCGACACATCCGGCCACGGACCTAGCCCCATTTCCCGGCGCTTGCCGTCGACCACGATTCGAAGGATCCACTTGCCGGCATCTTTGCGCGACTTCACGAGCCACAAGCCTCGACCGTCGGCGTACTTGCCCTTGTCGAGGTTCTTTGCCTTCATCTGCGTTAGCGCGTTGGAAACCGTCAATTCAGCCAACCTTTTGGCCCACCCTGATACGTGTGAAACTATGTCCCATGATGTTCAGAGCTGACGCAAAGGCGATATTTTGCCGTTATTTATTAGCCCTTTACGAGCCGATATGTTCAACCATGTTCTGAGTGAGTGGTGCCCGGGGGCGGAATCGAACCACCGACACGAGGATTTTCAATCCATCCGGGGCGCAGGTACCTCAATCGACCATTTACGTCGTACATACGTAAATGGATCTCCCTCCTTGCTGCGATGGCCCATAGGCTGGAGTGCCCGATCGCCGTTCGGAGGTGTCCCTTCGGTTTGCATGGGGCCCATACTCCTTCGGCGCATCCCGCCAGCGCAACCCATTGCGATTGATAATGATAATGCCACTCAACACACGTCGGCCATCGACGCGTGGCTTCCCATGGGACTTTGGGAAGTAGGGCTCAAGCCGCTCCATCTGCGCGTCCGTCAGCCAGAAAAGATCAGATATATCACCGCTCCGTTTTCAGAGCCGTGAATCATGCGTCAAACCGGAAATCAATTGGTTCTGAGCCTAGCGCGGGCGCGCTCATCGGTTTAACCTCTCGATCTCGATCGCGATGTCAATCATCCCCGCGGCCTACTTAGGACGCCGTCTGAATACACACGTCGTGCGCACTAGCGCTTCGAGGCGTAGTCTTTTCTGACATTCACGTTGATATAGGCGTTCAAACCGTCGCCTAGGTCTGCCAACCGCTTCATTGCTTCAACGTGCAAAGCGCCTGCGCTATTGTACGTATAGAGGTAGAATCTGGCAGTACCGCTCGCAAATTCGACTTCGATCCAATCACCCCCATATTCGTAGGCTACAACATTGGAGTCTCCATCGAGGTCTTTGTATTTCGGCATTCGCTAATCTCCCTCTTGTTCAAATAGGTCCGGCGTATTGTCATCTCGCCGACGGCTCAGACCCTCGCCGATGTGCAGGCACGGGTGCTTGATACGTGACAGGCCTTTCGCACCCTCGAAATGCGCCCACCCACCGTTGGGCATCCTAACATTGATCACCGGCGCGCCACAGACCGGGCACCGACGCCGATAGGCGTCCTTACTATGCCCTGGTGTTTGGAGAAACACCCACGTCTCTCGAACATGCACTTGCACCCCGCGTCGAGTCCTTCTCAGGTGGGCTCTTCGTTTTGTCCAACTACCTTTCATTCACGATGCTCCCCGTTGTTCCACGTGGCTTCCCGCCGGAGTGTGTTGAACATAGAAGCCGTTGGGGATTGCCTCCTTCACCAACGCGACATGTGATATCAGGCCCACCGCACGGTTGTCCCGAACCAGATTGCTCAGGACCTGCAGCACCTGATCCAAGGTCCCCGCTCCGTTCTCGGTGTCGAGGCTTCCAAACCCTTCGTCGATGAAAATCGTGTCCATTCGCACCTTTCCATTCAGACTTTCGACGACATCGGCGAGGCCCAACGCCAGTGCCAAAGCTGCGATGAACGTCTCGCCACCGGATAGAGTGCTGGTTGGCCGAGCCTTGCCGGTATTGATGTCAAAGGCCTGGATTTCGAGCCCACGCCGACCACGTCCTCCAGCCTCGAGCGCGCGTTCCAGGCGATAACGCCCCTGAGTCATCGGTTTCAGTCGAAGGTTTGCGGCTTCAAGGACTCGGTCGAACATAGCGCCGATCGCGAATGTTTCGAGGTCGAGCTTCAAATCGTTCTTCCCGTCGACACGTTGCGCGAGTTCGCGCAGAGGCCCGGTTTCAGTTTCCAGTTCGTCCAACTGCCTGTATGTTTGCTCGATCGTAGTCTTGAGCTGGGCGAGCTGTTCACCGTGAACTTGCGCGGCGGCAGCCGCTTGAACGGCTTGATCCAGAAATGCCTTGGCGTTTTCGAGGGTCTCCTCGAGAGGCGGCAGATCGGGCTTCTCGAGTCCCCGGATGGCTTCAGTTGCATCCTTTCGCCGCGTGGCGGCCTCCAGGAGCTTCGCCCGATGGCCCTCTACCCGCTCCCGATCGGTTTCAACGCGGTCGATCTCGGGCTTGAGCTGGTCATACTGCGCCCGGTCGATTCCGTTCGCCTTCAGGCGAGCGAGGAAAGCATCCTCAGCATTTGTCTTGCGCTCTGCTTGTTCCTTTACCCGCCCCGCGGCCGCCTCCAAATCCTTTGTGGCAGAAAGAGCGGCCTCGCGAGTACACTTCTCCTTGTCGCGGGCGGCCTGCAGGGCGGCGCGCAATGCCTCACCCGCCGCCCGAACCTCATTGATTTCGCAATTTAGGACGTTCCTGTCCCGGAGCTCTGGAGTAATGTCAGCCACTGCCGCATCGTGATTTGCACGGGCCTCGGCGAGCGCCGCCTTGGCGCTTGCGTCCTCCCGCTGCAGGCGATCGCGGTCTGATCCAGCGCTTTCCACGGCGATCCCTACCTTCTCGAGCTCTGCCTCGAGCGCCGTGATATCGACCTCCTCGCCAAGGTCCTTCAGCGCCTTTACGGCCTCATCTACTTGCAGAAGCAGCTCCGGCACCGCAGCATCCGGCATTTCGAGCCGTTCGGCCGCTGCAATGCGCTCGGCCAATATCCCATCCACCTTCGCCAATCCTGAGGCCGCATGCGACACACACTGTTCCGCCGCCTCATGGTCGCGTTCGGCCGCACGGAACGCCTCGGTAAGACCCGATTGTTCGATTTCCCCGTGCGCCGGAGATGGGTGCTCGAGCGATCCACAAACCGGGCACGGCGCTCCTGTTTCAAGTTTCTCCGCGAGAATGAGCGCCTGCGTCCGGGCGAGCCGCGCTTCCGCCTCGTTCAGAGTAGACCGGGCCACTTCGGCTTCCGCTTTGCAGCCTGCGAGCACCTCTTTCTTGGACGCGCTCATTCTCCGGGCCTCTTCAACGGCCTTGGCCGCAGCCTCGGCAGCTTCCGCCACCTTTAGTTTGTCTTGTACCTTTCGCCACGCCTCAGTCGCGCCTCGGCGGGCGGCATCCGCAGCGCGTGCTGACTTCAGATCAGTTTCCACGCGGGTCCGAGTTGTGGACAGGCTATTCAAGGCACCGACAGCATTACCGACAGCATCACTCGCGTTTCGGGCTGCAGTCTCGGCCTCGGAGAACGCTTGCTTCAGATCCGCGGCGCTTTCGAGCTTGCCTGCAAACCGTTCAAGATCGGCGAGACGCACTTGGAGGGCCTCCCTCTCCCCTTCTTTCCCCTCAGCCTTTTCGAGTTCCGACTTCGCCGCCAAATGATCTACTGAGGCGCGTTCTGCGGTCTCACTCGCCTCTTTGGCCATTGCCACCGCGCCATCGTGCTTGTTGCTTTCGTTTTGCCAGATCGCTTCCAAGTCTTGCGCTCCACGCGCTTTCTCTGCCTCGCGGACCCAGGCCGCGAGCGCGTCGATCTCAGGGGTCTCCCTATCCAAAGCATCGTATGAGGTGCGTGCCGTCAAACAAGCCTTGAATAGGCCCTCGATCCGCCGGGCCTCGACAAGGGCTTCGTGCGCGGCTTCGCGCGCGGCCATGGCCGCCTTTCGGGCGTTTTCCTTCTCTGCCAAGGTGCCTGCAGCCTCGACGAGGCCATATTCCAAGGCATCCAAGCTTTCAAAACCTTCCTCCGCTATCTGCAACACGGCAAGCTCGCGCTTCTGGCGGACTTCTTTCTCTGCCGCGTCCGCCTGGGCTTTCAGATGGGCGGCAAGCTCGCGATACAGGGAAACGTCGAACAGGTCCCGCAAAATAGCCCGGCGGGAATCGGTATTGGCAGCCAAGAAGGCCTCGAACTTTCCCTGTGGAAGGAGAACGATCTGGCGGAATTGCTCCAACCCGTAGCCCAATAGATCACCAATGACGCGCCCGACCTCTCCAAGTTTCTTCTCTGCCAGCACCTTGCCCGAGTTCTCTGGACTAAGTTCCTCAAATGGAACGCCGGTGGCGTCAAAGATCCAGGCTTCCGGGTTGTCCCAGGTTTCACCCTCACCGCGCTGCTTCGGGCGCGACTGGGCTGGGCGACGGCGCACCAGATAGGTCTTCTCCCCGAGTTCGAACACAAACTCGACCTCTGTCGGCAGATCCGCCGCCGCATGGTCCGACCGAAGGGACTTCGCATCCTGTTCCGCGCGCGCGGGCTCACCGAACAGAGCGAAGGACATCGCCGAAAAGATTGTGGATTTGCCTGAACCGGTCGAACCGTAAACCCCAAATAACCCGGTGGAAATCGCCTCCCGGAAGTCTACCATTTCCCGCCCGGCATAGGGGCCGAATGCCTGCATCGAGAGCCGAACGGGTCTCATTGCGCGCCCTCCTTCGTCTTGACCGCATGCAAGGCGGCGGCAATGACCGTCGTTTCGCCCTCGTCGAGGCCGTTCCCCCGGACAGTTTCGAGAAAGCTCCCCACCATCTCGATCGGGCTCATCGCGGACACTTGCCCGCCAAGAGCCTTCACTTCCGACGCACGTTCCTCGCGGGCTAAGACAATTTGGCAAGCATTGGGGAACACCTCGCGCAAACGCTTCATAGGTTCGATCAACGGTGTTTGGTCCGTTAGGACCGCTCGGATGAAGTCGTTGGAACCTTCACCAGCGATGAGCTCGCCAAGCGTGCCTCGAAGCTCACGCACGCCCCGCGTGACAGTGAAGGGAATGGCCTCGATCGCGGCCACTCCCTGCCCATTCAGTTCGAGCAAGAGCATCGACTTCTGCGCCCCCGCCTCGTCGAAGCCAAACGCCAACGGCGACCCGGAATACCGGATATGCGCAGCTCCGACCTGCTGCGGGCGATGCAAATGACCAAGCGCCACGTAGTCGACACCGTCGAACACCGAGGCAGCGACCGTTTCAATCCCTCCCACCCGTGTCAGCGGGCGTTCCCCTTCACTCCCGGCGCCACCATCCACGAAGGCATGCGCAACGACGACCCAGCGTGCTCCTTCAGGCACCTCGGCGCGCGCGGCCGCGACCTGGGCGCGAAGGACGTCTTCCGGCGAAGATATCCCCTCATCCTCAAAAGCTTCCCGCGCGGCATACTCGTAGGAAAAGGGCAGAGCCGAAATGGCAACCTCGCCGAATGCATCCTTCAGTAAAAGCGGTCGCTCAACCGCTTCTGCTCCACCTCGGATGAGGGCCCGATCGGGGTCGGACAAGATCGACATCGCGGCGATCCGCCCGCTCGAGTCATGGTTCCCCGCGATCATGACAATCGCGGCGTCGGTCTCTGCCACAACTCGGCGCAGAAACGCGTTGAACTGCTTCACCGCGCTTTCGGGTGGCGCGGCTCGGTCGAATACATCGCCCGCGACCACCAGGAGATCGACGTCATTTGCAGCAGTTGCTGACACAATTTGATCGAGGATTTCGGCATGATCCGCCTCGAGGCTCAGGCCGAAGAATTGACGCCCGAGGTGGAGATCGGCAGTGTGCAGTATCTTCATGGCCCATCCATCTACTTAATACATGTATAATTAATAGATGGACAAACCTCGCCGAGTCAATCATTTTGCACCCATGAACGTGAACGACCTCAAACACGCGCAACGCGAACGACTGCTTTTCCTGGATCGCTGCATGACCTGGCGCGGGGTCGCCAATCGGCGCGACCTCATGGACCGGTTCAATATCTCGAACGCGCAAGCGGCAATTGACTTCCGGGTTTATCTTGACCGTAGTCCGACCCCACCAGTCTACGACACTCGAGAGAAACGTTACGTTTCCGCGCCAGGCCATGCTTCACTCGCGACTTCGGCGCTCAGTGAGGTGTTCGAAATTATCGACACTCACGTCGACGCGGTCCCCGCCCTATTACCCCAACCAGACCGACAAACAGACCCACGCATCATCTCTCTGCTCTATCAGGGCATGATGGAAAGAGCCGCGCTCAACATCCGATACACGTCGATGTCTACCGGCGCGACTGATGACCAGTGGATAGCGCCGACCCAGTTCACCAACGATGGTGAAAGCATCCACCTACGCGCCTGGAGCTTTCGCCATAAAGCGTACCGCGACTACCTGCCAATCCGCATTGAGGTGGACAGCAGCTTCCAACGACGAGCGCTCGAAGGGCCGTTGCCACGGGACGAGGATTGGCTCACGCTTGCACGGATCTGGCTGCGTCCGCACAGCGAGCTCTCTAATGATCAGGCCGAAGCGGTGCGACGTGAATTCGGCTTCGGCGGCCCGCTCCTGCTCTTAGAAACACGCAAGGCGATGGAATTCTACTTCGACCGCCGTTGGCGGATCGGAGCGCCAGGCACGCGGCTTGAGCGCGCGCGGACGGAGTATGTCCCTATCACGACTGAAACTGTGGAGAACGCATAGCCCGAACATTTGATCGCCGCGAATACCTCAATGGTTGTTCGTATCCAGTAGCTGAGGGAAACGCCGAGACATGTTCCCAATCCCAAGGCATTGCCCCGCCAGCCCCGATGCCATGATCAAGGGCACCAGCTTCTGCTGGGACGAAATAGCAGATCGGAGTGTCTTCCGCGACAACTTTGACGTGTATGCCAGAACCCCGCGGCAGATCGAGAGTCCGGGCTACGCCGCCAACAAATCCCGCTCCAGCTTCTCAAACATCGACACATCTTCCTCTGCGTTCTCGAACAGGTGGCCGTAGACGTCCATTGTCATCGTGATCGAGGCATGGCCGAGCAGGGTCTGGATCTTCTTGGGGTTCCAACCCTGCTCGATGAAGAGCGAGGCTGCCGCGTGCCTCAGCGCATGGATACCGAACTTCGCGTTTCCATCTTCGTCGACGATGCCGTTCTTAACGAGCATCGGCTTGAACACCCGGTTGTAGATGTTCGAGTAGTTCTGAACCTTGCCGACCGAGTTTGGAAACACGAGGCCGAGGTCGCTCTTCGGAGCGCTCTTCTCCCAGTCCTTGAGTGTGTTGACGACAATTGGCGCCATAGGGATCTCCCGTGCCCCTGCCCTGCTCTTCGGCAGCCCGATCTCGCAATACTCGTCAGCGCGCTGGAAGACGCGAATGACCTTTCGGTCGAAGTCGATCGCCTCCCAGGTGAGGCCCCGCAATTCGGAGATCCGCATGCCCGTGAAGATCGCCGTCACGAACATCGCGCGGTGAGAAGCCGGCGCGTTGTCGATGATAGTGCGGATCTCGTCCTTGGTCGGGATCTCGATACGCTTGGCGTCGCGGCGTGAACCACGTTTCACTTTCACCTCGGCCGCGACGTTGTGAGTGGCCCACTCACGCTCGACAGCCTCGGAGAGTATGGCGCGCAGGCTGACCATGATCTTCTTCACCAGGGCACGTGACACTCCCTCATCGATCAACTCGTCCATGAAATCCCGCACATCGCTCCGGGTCAGCTCGTTGAGCAGAAGATCACCTATCTTCGGTTCAATGTGGATCCTCGCATGGCTGCGATACGCCTTCAGCGTCGAGCGCTCGAGCTCGTTGCGCTCGCAGGTCCGCAGCCAGCTGGCGCAGGCGTCGGAGACGGATTTCGGGGGCTTGCTCATATGGTTCAGACCTCATCATAGCTTCTGGACACATTATAGCAGACGTGGGCACGTCCGTCGGGCAGATTCCGCTCGCGTCCATGAGAAAGTTTAGCCTTATCATGGCATTACTAGGACATCTTGCGCTTCGCTCGAAGGCTGGTCAGGTTCCGACCCCCGTGCTAATCCCTCAGGAAAGCCGGCAGGTAATGACGTTTCGAGCACCAGAAGAGAAACTCGTTTACGTTGCTACAACACAAACGCACTGATTGAGGCCGAAATGATCTACTACGTTCTACTCACACACGGTGCGAAACCGACGGGTAACATTGCGGATCACCCAGCGGGCCGACAGCAGGTCAACAATCTCAGAGGATATTGGAATGGACTTTATCCGGGGACGAAACCCCCGCGCTTCGTTCACGATTATTGCCGCAAGGTATCGGGCCTCTCGACGCTCCCAAACCTGGCCCGTGAACTCGAGAGGATATTGACTGCAGGGCAAGGGGCTATCTTGATGGACAACGTTGGGCGGCTCTTCGCGGCATGTGAGCGAGATAGTCGTTACGGGCTCATGGCGGAACTGCTCGCGTATCGGGACCATTTCGGGGGCTTGCGGCAACGCGGATTGCTTTCGAAGTTGACCGACATCGAACTCGAACTTCTTCGAAATGGAGTGATAGGGGCACGCTACTCAAACCGAGCAGCACGTCAGAGACACCGTTTGAGCGAAGAAGAACGGCGAGCGCAGACCGAGAATGCCACGCATGCCAGCCGGATTGCTAGGGGAAACGCAGCTGATAAGAAAGCACGTGAGCTCTACGCCGTCCGCGACGTGCTGACAGAGGTGCACGAGAAGCCCACGCTCAAGATGATCGCTGATGAGGCCAACCACCGGGGCCTGACGACGACGCGGGGCGGCCCCTGGTCGTCGTCAACAGTGGGGCGAACGCTGAAACGTCTCGAAGAAACGACGCAAACTGAGAGCACGACACACGATGAAACTCAGGAAGAGCGCTGAGGCTGGCTGAGAGCGTCGCTGGTCGCGTCCGAAGCTTTCCGTGAGTGCATGTCTATCCCGAGAGCTGGAGCCAACCAGGGGCGAATTCTGAGACACCCAGTCTGGAAAGCGTCGGGTGATACCAAAGATCTCGTCACGATCATCTCTGTTCAGAAGAGGATGAGCGACATACGTCCCATGCAAGGATCTGATCAGACTGAAAGCCTCTCGGGTTTGAATTCATGCACCCTACCCGGGAGACCTTGGAGTGAAGAGCCTGGGGAAGGATCAAGACAGGTTGAAGTGGACCATGAGATGAGCGATCGCCATGCACGGAGGATTTTCAATCGCCTTGCTTGCTTAATTTAGAATCTTAAAGAAGTAGTAGATTGATGTATATTGAAGCTATTAGGGAGCGCGTTCCGGCGCTCTGCCCTGGCCACGTCGTCACAAGGCACCCAACCCAGACGACAAAGGGAGATCGACGTCCCTGCCATGCGCTGTAGACGCTCGTCCACGCAGGGCGCGAAACTCGAGATAAGTTGCCAGGATTGGCTCAACTCATGATGCCGGGCCTCATGGACGAACGCCCGAGCAGGAAGCCCGCACACGATATTCCGAGCGCAGGCTTCAAACACATCATGCTTTCCTCGAGCCGAATGGCCGCTCAGCTACGCCACGCGTGAGTGAGCCCCTTGAGCGCCGTGTCGAAGCGACGGTTGAGATCAACATAGGACAACAGGCGCCCCTTCTTCCCGAGTTTTGTCGGTCGCGTTCGGCTCTTGCCTGACACCTGTTGCGCCCGGTTCACGGCCTCGATCGACCGGTGCAGGCGATCGAGCGCATACACGCCACAGCACCCGAACACTGACCGCTCCGTAACTTTCACGGAGAATGGCAGGCGTTCGGTGTCACACACGTTGCCGATCGTAGGCAGGTAGAACTCGAAGAATGCCTGCCGGATCGCCTCGAACTTGAAGCCGTAGAGGTCGCCGACAGTGGCCAAGCCAACCGCGCCATGCCCACCCGTCTCGTCGGCGTCTCCTTGCAGGGTGACTTCCAGCCGAGCTCGGCGCTTGGCCGGCACGAGTTGTTCTGCATCACCGGTCTTCGGATCTCGCTTGTCGGTTGTCTTGTCCATGGACTTCAGCACTACGTGGAAGCCGCGAGCTCCGATCCAGAAAGTCCGATCCACCGGCGGCTGATGATAGGTGCTACGTTCGAGCGCCGGCCAATAGCTCTCATCTACTCCCAGCCTCATCAACTGAGCCAGGTTGACAGGCGCTCGACCCAATCGGTCTTGGACAACGAATGTCACGCCGGAGCCCCCATGTGCTCTTCCAAATGAACGAGGGCGGCAGCCTTCCTTCTCAGTCAACGCAGGATGTGGCCTGAGATGACGGCGCGTCAGGTCCACCATTTGCCAACGTAGCCGATTTTGCTCGCGTTCGCTCAGTCGGGATGAACCTCGTACATAGAAATCGACTGAAATCTCGACACCGGCCACTTCAAGCAGGTCGACGGAGTCGACGCCGCACTCGTATCGGCCCACGGTCTGCTCCAACAGCGGCTTGAAATCCGTCGGCTCAGGGTCTTGGAACCGCAGGACGAATTGGTTTCCCGTGTATCCCGTTTCCCGGTTCGGACCGAACACGTAGACGGAGTAGGCACCGCCCTGCATGCCCAGACACTTGCTGACAGCCCTCTGGATATTGATCGCCTGGTGGAGCCCAGGGGTCACGAGGCGAATCTCGATCCAGTCTATTGCGGCCTTCGCCCGATACGCGCTCAAGTCGATATCAGGGTGCAAGACCAAGCGTTGTGCGAGAACCGGTTGGGGTTTTCGGCCGGTCCTGCCTGTGTAGGGCTGGGCATCATATGTGACAGACAACGGCGCGGCGGTGTCCGGCCACTCAGGAGGCTCGAGAAAGGCGAGGGAAATGTCGAACCTGCTCATTTCAGCAGCCCCTCATCGGATTGCGGACCAGACTCAGGCGTGGTCAGGCGGCGTGGGCGGTTGGCGCGCCAAAGATTAATACGCTCCAAACGCACTTCGCGGCTGACAACCAGCCTTACTGGTATTGGGGGAATACCTTCGGCGGAGTCCAACAAGCGATCACGTCTGTCACGCCCAGAATTCACCCAGTCTTCATAAAACGACCAATAGTCTTCGGGAAGGGCTGCAAGCAGGCGCCTTTCTTCTACTGGCAGATCAATCGAGAGCTCGATGATGCATTGGAGCAGAACGGCTCTGGTCGACTGAACGAGCGCTATGCGTTGGAAATGTCTGAACCAGTATGGGTCTTCGCCGTTTGGATCTTCTTGTTCCAAGATCCATTGGTGTCCATCGTGGCTCAGGCGTATTTCCGGTTCGATTTCCAGGTAGAACAGTACTTCGTGATCCCGGTTCATTGGGCGTATGTATCTGGCCATTGGGCAAATCTCCTTCGTTCACGAAATCGATTTCGTGTTGCTTCGGTTGATGGGGTCTTTGGGAACGGAGCGGCTCGGAGCCGCTTCGGGTAGTTAGGCTTGGTGTTCTCGCGCCCGGCGGTTAAGCTCGTCCCGCGGCACGCGACGCCAGTCCACGCCGCGGACGCGGGTCCACCGGCCTTCCGGTGTCGGACGTCGCCATTCGGGGAAGTGCATGCGCTGCAGGGCAGCGAGGGCTTCATCGAAGCTTTCGAACTCCCGTTCGGCCCCGTCGCTGTCGACCAGGTACTTTCCGTCGCGTTTCACTCCAGGATGAAAGATGCTGCCGTCCTTCGCGATCGGCACGAAGGCGACCTCCCCCATGCCCTTGTCGGCCTCGACGATTGATGGAGTGTCATCCTGCTCCTTCCAGATCGATGGGTAGTAGTCCTTCTGAACCGACAACCACGAGGCTGCTTCAGCCGCCTCGATCTTCAGCTGTGTTCCCTCGATCTCTTTGGATTGACCTGCCAATTTGTTCTTGATCGTCTGCAACGCCCTACCGGACAGGACTGACAGCTCTTCAGCCGACAAAGGCTGACCGTTGTCGAGCTTCCAACGCGCCAGCGATTTGTGGATCACTTTCAACAAGCGCTCGTCATCGAGCTTCCAGGTCTCGGCCGGCAAGATTGCAAGCAATTGTTCCGCAGTGCGGATTTGCCCGGCAAGAACTTGGCGGCGTTTCTCGTCGTCCCGGGTTTGAGTCAGGACAACCCCGAAGTCGCAGTAAGCGGTCAGATCATGCAGAAGCTGCCCGAGCCGCGTCTCGGAGAAGATGAGACCGAAGTTGTCATCGAGGTGCTCACGCCAGCCATGTTTGGAAATGTCACCGTCGGGCAACGCGTACCCGATCATTGTGTTGAATCCGATGGTCGCCGTTTCAGTCCCGAAGAAGATCTCGCTCAACTGGTGCATCTTCTCGAGAGATTCAATCATACCATCTTCGAAGAAGCCTTCGTTTCCGAAGGTATCTATGAACTCGGATATGCGACCCTCGACTTCCTCATGGATGCCTTCTGAAAGTGTCATGTTGATCCTCTTTGGTCCTTCAGTGCGGTACTTGATACTTTCCTGACGCATACTTTGTGGAGAAACAACCAAAGATCAGGTATGAATTTCAGTACTGCCTACTCCCTCTAGATATCAGAGATGACGCAATCGGAGCCTAAACTGTGAACGCTGCCGTGGGATAGGCGCGCTATTTGCCGATATCACGTGCACGGTACGGTGTTCGAAGTCCTAGGTAGGGACGGGCGCCATATAGGGCCTTCCCGCCAGAGGAATCCGTGGCCGGTGCGGATCCTTGGAGAGGCGATTCTGGCCGCGCCCGAACCAAATCCGGTAAGATCAGCTTCAGAAACTGCGCCCCCATGCTGCCACACTCAGCATGTAACAGGCAGGTTGATTGCGTCGGTGACAAGGCTGGAATAATTTCGGGCGACTCTGATCCACGGGAAATTGTCTGCATGTCTTTGAATTCAACCTCACGCCGACCGACGTTGGCTGACGTTGCCAAAGCTGCTGGGGTGTCGCGCAGCCTCGCATCACTGGCCTTACGAGGCGAAGGGAACGTGCGGTCCGAAACTCGGGCCCGGGTCGAGAAGGTCGCCCGTGAATTGAACTACCGCCCCAATCTTGCGGCCCGTTCACTGGCCAGCGCACGCACATCCTACCTCGGGGCCATCGTCGGGGATGTAACCAATCCTCTGCAGGCTCAGATTGCCCGGTTTGCCGCGATCGAGGCGGAAGCACAGGGGTATCCGACGATCGTGTCGCTCGATGCCGACACCGACGAGAAAGCCGAACATGCCCTAGAGTCCTTGCTGGCCCATAGAGTGGCGGGTGTGATCCTGATCGAGTCCCCCTATGAGAAGCCCGCGATTGCGAAGATCGCTCAACGTATTCCGAGCGTTTATATCGGTCGACTGCTCAAGATCGTGGATATCGACAGCGTCACGACCGACCATGTCGCCGGCGCCACGAGCGTGGTCGACCACCTTGTCGCACAGGGATGCCGGCGGATATTGCATGTGGGCGGCGGCGCCTCGCCGGGCGCCGAACGGATGCGCCAAGGCTATCGCGCGGCGATGGAACGACATGGCCTGAACGACGAGATCAGCATTATCGAAGCCGCGTATACGGTAGATTCCGGGGCACAAGCGGGACGCGAGATCTTCGATGGGGTTCGCCCCGTGCCGGAAGCCATTTTCGTCTGCAATGACCTGGCCGCAATAGGTGTGATTAATGTCGCCGCACGGCGCGGAATCCCGGTTCCAGACCGCGTGCGAGTCGTCGGCTATGACGATGTGATGCTCGCAGGCACCGAAACCCTCTCACTCTCGACCGTCAACCAGCCCGCACACGAGCTCGCACGCAAAGGCGTCTCGGCGATTGTCCACCGCCTCAAACACCCCGAAACGCCTGTTTCCAAACAACTTGTGGCACCTGAACTGATCGTGCGACGCAGCTCGACGTCCCCCCTTTCCTGATCATTTCCGTTTCACCTTGACAATAACGGGACCTCCATATTTATTGTCGTTGGAGCGCTCCAACGATCCCTGATGCGGGATGCGCTGATTGCACGGAATTGCATCAAGACGGGGGAAATATGGTAGCGATACGATTGCAGGACATCCGCAAGTCTTATGGCCCTGTCGAGGTGATCAAAGGCGTCAGCTTCGAAGCCGAGCAAGGCGAGTTTGTCGTGTTTGTTGGCCCTTCCGGGTGCGGCAAATCCACGATTCTGCGCATGATTGCGGGATTGGAGAAGCCGGACAGCGGTGAGATCTATTTCGGCGATGACCGCTACACCGACGTCCCTCCCGGCAAACGTGAAATCGGCATGGTGTTCCAGTCTTACGCGCTCTATCCGCACATGTCGGTTGCCGACAACATGACTGTGAGCCTGCGTTTGGCAGGCGTGCCCAAGACAGACCGCCGCAAACGCGCTGTCGAGGTCGCGAGGATGCTCAAACTAGACGAGCTCCTCGACCGCAAGCCGGCAGAACTGTCCGGTGGTCAGCGCCAGAGGGTAGCCATCGGCCGCGCCATCGTTCGCGACCCTAAAGCGTTTCTCTTTGACGAACCGCTGTCAAACCTTGACGCGGCCTTGCGAGTCGAAACCCGGCTCGAGATCAGTCGGTTGCACCAGCAGATCAACACCACAATGATCTATGTGACGCACGATCAGACCGAGGCCATGACCATGGCCGACCGGATCGTTCTTCTCGACGCGGGACAGGTTGTGCAACAGGGCACGCCGCTTGAGCTCTACCGCAACCCCGCCAACCTGTTCGTCGCCACATTCCTCGGCTCGCCGAAGATGAATGTCCTCGATGTTGCCGCCGTGTCGCGCGACGGGACCACAGCCCAGCTCACCATGGCTGGCGCGTCGCATGTGAGCGTGACCTTGCCATCGCCTGAAACTGCCGACCCGAAATCCATCGGTGTGCGCCCTGAAGATACCCGGATCGTACCGGAAGGTGAGGGCGTGCTGAGCGGCACAATCATTTCGGCCGAACACCTTGGCAGCGAGGTGCTCGTCCATACCGAGACCGCGGCAGGGCAGATCATTGCCAAGATGCCGCCCGACTTCTCGGCCCATGCGGGAGACACCGTGTGGGTCGGGTTCAACGTGGCACGCGCGCATCTCTTCGATGCCGATGGGCTGACGATCAACAACCACGCCAGGCAATGAGCTGTGGGGTCACACACCGTCGTGACAGACGGGGAGGTCTAGAAAGGAATGAAATGAGTATTCACTTCAAACAACGTGCGCTGGTTGCGGCATGCGTGGCCAGTTTCGCCGCTTCTCCGGCGCTCGCACAAACTGAGATCAACGTGGTTGGTTTCGGCGCAGGCTTTGCCTGGGCCGACCTGTTCGGCGCCACCGGCGCCGAGAAAACCCAGAAGCTGCTCGATTTCGAGAAAGAGCACGATATCGTCGTGAACATGGAATTCGCCGACGAAGACGTGGCGCGCCAGAAGGTGCTTCTCGATCTCGTCAATGGCACTGGCGACTATGACCTGGTCATGCTCGGCAGCGACGGCGCAGTTCAGACCTTCTCCGCTGCCGGCTATCTCGAAGCGCTCGGACCGTATCTTGAAACGGCGCCCGACCTGTTCGACCCGGCGAAGGTCTACCCGCCGTTCCTCGAAGCCAACACGGTCGCCGGCGAATTGTACGCCCTGCCCTACTATTCCTTCGGCGCCGGCGCGGTCTATCGCAAGGACCTGTTTGACAAATACGGGATCTCCGAATTCCCGAAGACCACCGAAGAAATGGCGACGGCCCTCCAGACCCTGAAAGACGGCTTCGCCGCTGACGGGATCACCGACGTTTACCCGCTGACCATGCGCGGTGCGCCGGGCGAAGAGCCCTCGCTCGACCTCAACGGCTTTGTCTACGCCTATGCCGGCTATCCGGCTTGGTTCGAAGGCGGCCCGACCACCCCGGAAGAGATCAAAGCTTCCAAGGCACAGCCTATCTTCACGGGTGACTTCAAGGAGGGCTTCTCCACCTTCGTCAACTGGTCGCGGGAATACGGCCCTCCGGGCATCGCTGGCCACACCTGGGTCGACATGATGAACCTGTACGCCCAGGGCAAGGCTGCAATCCTATTCCCCTCGGCAATCAACGCATTCGCCGGTATTCCGAGCTCCGAAGTTCCGGAAGTGAAAGAATTCAGCGCCTTCGCGCCGTCGCCGGCCGGCCCCTCGGGCAAGGTTGTGCAGAGCTTCTGGACGTTCTCGGTGGGCGTGAGCGCCTTCTCCAAGAACAAGCAAGAGGCCTATGAGGTACTCGCCTTCCTCACCAGCGAAGACGTGATGCGCGATTTCGCCGAAGTGATCGGATGGCCATACACCACCTACCCGTCGATCATGCACAGCCCGACGCTCACCGATAAGTGGCCGACGGAAATGCTGGATCAGATCGAAGCCTCGTTCTACGACGCTGATCCGCATTACTTTCCGTACATCCCTGAGCTGACCGAGTTCATGGATCATATCGGTACCGCGGCCTCTTCGGCCATCTCCGGTGCCCAGACCATCGATGAAGCACTGGACGAGTTGCAGTCCTGGGCGACCGAGCGGATGGACCGCGCCGGGTACTACAAATAATCGCAAGATCTGAGCGTCCGGCCAATCTGGCCGGGCGCTTCCTTCCGACGAGAAAGCGCGACATATGCTGAGAGACTGGCGTTTCTGGTTCTTCCTTCCCACGCTGCTGGCGCTCGGCATCGTCGTCCTGTTTCCGACCGGGTACCTGCTGTGGATGAGCCTGGCCCACTGGATAATTACTGAACCCGGCGTCTACTTCGACGGGCTCGCAAACTTCCGCACTCTGTTCCGCTCGGCGAGCTTCTACGACTCTGCCCGCGTCACAGCCCTCTATTTGTTCTTCTCGACCGTGATCATGATGGTGTTCGCCATGCTCATGGCCCTGGCGCTTCAGCATTCGCGGTCCGGCATCCTGCGTTCGGCAATTGTCCTGCCGCTGGTCATTCCGCCGGTTGTGGCGGGCTTCACCTGGAGGTTCCTTTTGAACGGCGAGATCGGCTTTCTCGGTGCGTGGCTGTTCCCGATGGTTGGTCTCGACGTGAACATGCTTTCGAACCCATCCGGCGCACTTGTGTCCGTGATCATTGCGGATGTCTGGAGTCGGACGCCATTCATGTTCCTGATCTTCCTTGCCGCCCTGCAAGGCATTCCTCGAGACTACTACGAGGCGGTCCGGCTCGACGGGGCGACGGCGGTGCAGGAATTCTTCACTGTTACGCTGCCGCTGATGCGTTCGGCCGTCGCCGTGGCCCTCCTGTTTCGGGTGGTCGATGCGATCAACACTTTTGAGCTCATTTACGTGATGACGAAAGGTGGCCCGGGTCGAGCGACGCAGACCCTCTCGCTCCTCGGCTGGAAGACGGCATTTCAGAACTATGACCTTGGCGGCGCTGCGGCACTCGGTGTGGTGATGCTCGTCGTCACGACGATCAGCGCAGGCATCATGTTTGCACGATTCATGAGGAAAGCGTGATGAGCGGCTACGCAGGACAATCCATCTGGAAATCTCTGGGACGCGCGGCGTTTCTGTCGGTCGCCGTCAGCTTCGTGCTCTTCCCGATCCTCTGGCTCGCACTGGGTTCGGTAAAAACACGGAACGGCGCGCTGGCCGTGCCACCCGAATTCATCTTCCAGCCAGATTTCACGGCCTATACCCGAATATTCACGCAAGGCTTTCTCGGTTCTTTCCAGACCAGTCTCACCATCGCGCTGACCAATGTGGTGCTGACTATGGTGCTCGGAGTGCCGGCCGCCTATGCGCTCACCAGAATGACCGGCAAAGTGCAGGAGAACCTCTCCTTCTGGCTGCTTTCGGTTCGTATGGCGCCGCTGTTTGCCGTGATCATCCCTCTCTATGTTCTATTTCGCGGGATCGGTCTTCTCGATACGCCGATCGCCGTCGCTCTCGCGCACCTGACCCTGACCCTGCCGATGGCGATCTGGATGCTCGTGACCTATTTCCGCTCGATCCCGATCGACTTGGATCAGGCGGCACTTCTGGACGGCGCCACCCGGCTTCAGGTGCTTTGGATCGTGATCCTCCCGATCGCCCGGCCGATGCTGGCCTCTGTCGGGATTATCGTGTTCATCTTCTCGTGGAACGAATTCCTGCTCGCATTCATCCTGACCTCACGCGACGCCCAGACGGTGCCTGTCGCCGTGGCCTCGATGGCCGGGACCATGTCGTTTGACTGGCCGCTCATCGCGGCAGTCTCAATTGTCTCGATGATCCCTGCCCTGCTGTTTGTCGGGGTTGCACAGCGCCATATCGTGTCCGGCCTCGGCGCGGGGGCAGTGAAATGACCAACCACGTGCTCATCACTGGCACCGCAGGCGGTATTGGCCTGGCTCTTGCGGAGGCATTTCTCTCTGCCGGCTGGCAGGTCACCGGGATTGACCGCGACCAGTCTGCGTTGGATCGCCCCGGCTATAGCCACTCCTTTTGCGACATCACCGATGAAACTGCGATGGATTCAGCCTTCGATGAAGCGATGGCTCGCGCGCCGCTGCGAGCGGTAATCGCGAATGCCGCAGTTACTGACATGGCGCATCACACCGTGTTGGAACAAGATTACGCCACCTGGCGCAACGTACTCGACGTCAATGTGAACGGCGCTTTCGTCACGGCGCGGGCCGGGGCCCGCCGACTCGCACCAGTTGGCTCAGGAAACATCACCTTCATCACGTCGTCGCTCGCCTTCCTCAATCAGGCCAAGGCGAACGATGGCCCCTACTGCGCTTCGAAATCGGCCGTAGAAATGTTGATGCGCGTGCTCGCGTTGGAGCTCACCAGCAGCGGCGTGAACGTCAACACCCTGTTCCCCTCGACGAAGATCGCCACAGGGTTCTTCGCCGGCGCCAGCACCGAGGAACAGGCCGAACTCGATCCACCAACGATTCTGAACGACACCGCATTGTTCCTGGCCAACCTGACCCCGGGAGCTCTGACCGGGCATTCGCTCGATCAGCAACGCTGGGATAGCGACCCCGCATATCGGGCAGAACTTGGAGGACACAGATGAGCGAACCGATGTTTCTGGAAATGGGAAGAGCGACGCGGCCCGAGATCGAGGCCTTCGTCGCGCGCTGCCCGGTCGCAATCGTCCCACTGGGCTCGACCGAACAGCATGGACCGCATTTGCCTACGGCGACCGATACGATCATCGCCGAGGCGATCGCCAAACGCACCGCCGAAAGGAGCATGGGGCTCATCCTGCCGGGCCAGCCCTATGGCTATGCTTGGGTCTGGAAAGGTGTGCCCGCTTCGCTGACGATGAACTTCGACAGCTACGTGAAGATGATCCACGATACCGCAGAAAGCCTGGCGTCCTGGGGCGTCAAGGCGATCTATTTCATGTCCGGGCATGGCGCAAATTCGCAAGTCGTCAAACACGCACTGCGTGAGACCATCTCCGACAAGATCGACGTGAAAATACTTTACGGCATGTACGAGGGGATCAGGGAGATGGTTTCAGAGGCCGACAGCGATGACTGGCTCGGAGATCTGCACGCAGAGGAAATCGAAACCTCTCTGATGCTCGCCCTCGCCCCGGAACTGGTGCAGATGGACAAGGCGGTGCGCGATTATCCCGACGCCCCGGCCGACTACGGCAAGTCGGAAGAATCCATGCGTCACGTGATGAATACCGGCGTCTTTGGCGACGCCACTCTCGCCACCCGCGAAAAGGGCGAACGCTGGCTCGATCTGGCCGCCGACCGCTCGGCCGCGTTCTGGCTCAACTTTCTCAAACGGCACGACCTGGCCTGACTACAACGGAGATTCAGATGTCCGAAATCATGACAGTCAACGGTCCGATTTCCCCGGATCAACTTGGCATCACCGACTACCACGAGCACCTCTACGTCGAGCCGCCGGGGTGGTTGCACAAGAACGATCCCGACTTCGCTCTGTCGTCGGTCGAGAACTCGGCTGCCGAACTGCGCAGGTTTGCCGAGGCCGGCGGGCGCACGCTCTGCGAGCTAACTGCCGTCGACTTTGGCCGCAACGTGAACAAGATCAAGGCCGTAGCCGACGCCGTGCCCGAGGTCAACGTGATCATGACCGCGGGCTACAACCGCCCCTACTACATGGGCCGTTGGGCACATTCGGTGTCTGAAGCCGACATGGTGCGCGACACGGTGCGCGACTGCATGGTCGGCATCGATGGGACCGACGTGAAGGCCGGTATCATCAAGTGCGGGACAGAGTACAACAACTTTAACGAGGTTGGGCAGAAGCTGGTCCGCGTTGCTGCTGCCGCGCATCTCGAAACCGACCGACCGATCATCACCCACACCACGGCCGGCACGATGGGTTATGAGCAATCCGGGCTGCTGATCGAAAAGGGCGTGAAACCGCACCGGATCGCGCTCAGCCACATGGACCGAAATCCCGACCACGAAGACCATATCCGCATTGCCAAACTGGGCGTCTATGTCGGCTATGACTGCTTCGGCAAGACGAAATACGGCCCCGAAACCGTCCGCCTTGCACTTCTGAAGGAAATCTTTGACGCCGGTGTTCAGGACCGCTTCCTGATCGGCAACGACCTTGGCCGCCCGAGTTACTGGAAAGCCTATAACGGCGGCCCGGGGCTGGACTTCGTGCTGACCGAGTTCCACCAGCGCTTCCTCGACTATGGATTCACCCAGGCAGACTGGGATCTGCTCACGATCGAAAACCCGCGCCGGTTCTTCTCCGGCGAAGGTTGAGCCATGAAAGCATCGCTCGGCATCGATATCGGTACATCTGCGGTCAAGGTTCTCCTTCTGGGACTTGATGGCGAGGTGCTGGCCGAGCGTGCGGCGCCTCACCCCACGGCCCGGCCACATTCCGGCTGGGCCGAACAGGTGCCTGAAGATTGGTGGCGATCGACTGTGGCGGCGGTTTCCGAAGTCAAGAGTGCTGCCGACGCAGAGATCGTTGCGGTGGGGCTTACGGGGCAGTTGAATGGCTTCGTTCTCCTTGACTCGAACGACAGGCCCTTGGGCGATGCGCCGATCTGGCTAGACACCCGCGCCATTGCAGAAACTGCCGAGATCGATTCGGCTCATGCCGGCATTCTGCGAGAAAGGGGCGTTACAAGGCTTTCCCCTATCGCCGTGCTCCCCAAACTGCTCTGGCTTGCGCGCCACGAACCTGAACGCCTATCACAGACCCGAAGCATCCTGCTGGTGAAGGACTTCGTCCTTTGGAAGCTGACTGGCATCAAGACAACAGACCCGTCGGACGCAGCAGCAACCGCGATGTACGATTTCGAGACTGGTGACTGGAACCGGCCGCTGTTGGTCGACCTCGACCTCGACCCGGAACTCCTTCCGGAAATCGGGGCCACCGCAAGCATTGGCGGATCGGTGACGAACGAAGCTGCAACCGAGACCGGGATTGCCGCCGGTACACCAGTAGCGCGTGGAGCGGGAGATGTAACCGCGCTTGCCGTAGGAACCGGCGCCATCGAGGGAGGTATCCTTGGCATCACGCTGGGAACCGCCGGCCATGTAGTTCTTGGACAAGACGCCGCGCGTCGCCCCGATCTCGACAGTGAGCTCTGGTGTCTGCCCCACGCCAATCCCGATCGGCTCGCGTGGCTCGGGCTCGTAATGAGCGGCGGACTATCCTTGTCATGGATGCATGAGATGTTTGCCTCGACCGGCAAACCACTCAGCTACTCCGAAATGGAAGCTCTTGCCGCCGAGGTGCCACCCGGGGCATCAGGCGTCACCTTCCTGCCCTTCCTCGAAGGCGCCGCGACGCCTTATGGAGAGCCGCGGATGCGCGGCACGTTCAACGGGCTTTCGCCGGCCTCGACCGCAGGTCACATGTTGCGTTCGGCCATGGAAGGCGTGGCTTTCAATGTGCGCCAATGCGTCGAAGCATTCCAGGCTTCCGGGGCCGAAATCACACAAGTGCATCTGGCCGAAGGCGGTGCTCGCGTCGATCTTTGGTGCCAGATCGTAGCCGACGTGCTTGGTTTGCCGGTGCGCAAGCTAGAGGCCCTGAATACCTCCACGCTTGGGGCCGCGATGATTGCAATGGTTGCGGCTGGGTTGGCTGAATACGACGACCTGCTCACGCCGCAGATGGTGCAAGGAAAGCGGTTCGATCCCGATCCGGCAACGTCACCAATCTACGAAGCGGCCTATCGGCGCTACTGTACCGAAGCTGAAGCTGCGGCGCGTCTGGCCCACGACATGAATTCGACTGCGCCCAGCGCGGCCAAGACCTGACCGCGAATTTGAGAGAGAGACAAATGGAACCTGTCCGTTTCGGCGATAAGCCGTTGATGAGCGACGCGATCATTCACAATGGGGTGGCCTACCTGTCAGGCATGGTCGGACGTCGCGGAACCGATGTTGCGGGTCAAACGCGCGCTGCGTTGGAAGACCTGGACTCGGTTCTGGAACGCGTTGGCAGTGACCGCGACAATATACTGTCCGCCACGGTCTGGCTGTCTGACATCTCTACGATCGGTGAAATGAACGCCGCTTGGGAAGAGTGGTTCGCGCGAGGCCGCGTGCCTGCACGCGCCACCGGCGAGTCAAAACTTGCGCGCGAGAAATACCTGGTCGAAATCACCGTTGCCGCGGCAGTGGTCCGCCCAGTCCCGACTGAAGCCAGCCAGCCTGAGGTGTCCGGTATCGTCGCAATTCTGCGAGGCGTCACTCCCGACGAGGTTCTTGGGGTTGGAGAGGCGTTGATCGACAAAGGCGTGACCACGATTGAAGTGCCGTTCAATTCGCCAGATGTACTCGACAGTATTTCCCGCCTGGCTGAGCATTTCGGAGACCGTGCCAATATCGGCGCGGGTACCGTGTTGTCGGTAAGAGATGTCGACGCCGCCGCCGCAGCCGGAGCCAGGTTCGTGGTGTCGCCCAACACCAATCCTGCAGTCATCACCAGTGCCCGCGCACTGGGACTCGCCGCTTATCCCGGCGCCTTCACGGCGACAGAAGTCTTCACCGCCATTGACGCAGGTGCCAGCGCAGTAAAACTGTTCCCCGCCGACAAGCTCGGAGCCGATGGGATCAAGGCGTTGAGAGCCGTGCTGCCTGCCGGTTTTCCGCTGATCGCAGTCGGGGGCGTCGACGCCGCGAACCTCAGCACATTCCTGGATGCAGGCTGCCAAGCCCTCGGAATAGGGGGATCGCTTTACAAGCCCGGTATGCCCTCCGAGGAGGTGGCCCTGCGCGCCAAAGAACTCGTGGAATCCCTGAACGCAAGAGGCTGACCTACCGCAGCCGCGTTCCCGCGCATCGAAATACCCGACAAGACCTAGAGGCGGCCCGAAATGGCCGCCTTCATACGCTTGAGAGGTTCGAAGTCCTAGGTGGCCAAGGGGGCTATTCAGGGCTTTCCCGCCAAAGGAATCCGTAGCCGGCACGGATCCTTGGAGAAGCGAGAAATGCATCACTCGTTGAGAGCGGCGCACAGCACCGTTCATCCTTGGAGCGGTAAAGGAGCCCGAAATGCGAAGAAGCCGGCCCACGCGCGTTTCTGGGGCTCTCAGGCGCATTCGGGATGCGAACAATACGGACTTTCGCACGCGCACTAGCACTGAGCATCAGACATCAACATTGAAAGGACCATCTGATGCCCTTCAGCTCGACCGCCATCATGCTTGCGAAAGCCATCGAAGCCTCCGAACTCACACAGCGCGAGATCGCCGACCGCGTCGGCTTCCGACAGGCAAACATCATTTCGATGCTCAAGACGGGAGAAACGCGTGTCCCACTTGACCGGATTCCAGCCCTCGCGCGGACACTCGGAATGAACGAGCGCGACTTCCTCCTGACGGCTATCGCAGAATACCACCCGGGCATTCACGAGGTGCTTCTGGATATCTTGGGGCTGCCCCTGTCTGATGCCGAGCTCGGTATCGTCACGATGTTCCGGATGGCGAGTATTCGTGGCGAGATCGAGATCGAGGGGCCGTTGAAGAGCGCCCTCGAAGGACTGCTGGAGCTT
The DNA here is from genome assembly GCF_027923545.1 of Sinisalibacter aestuarii. Lineage (GTDB taxonomy): Bacteria > Pseudomonadota > Alphaproteobacteria > Rhodobacterales > Rhodobacteraceae > Sinisalibacter > Sinisalibacter aestuarii. The sequence goes on from NZ_BROH01000002.1 coordinate 330,649, forward strand.
GCAGCGTTGGCGAGTCGATGAGGCATGGTGGTGAAAGCCAGGGCCCTTGGAAACAGAACAGCGGGCCTGCCTCACGGCAGACATATTGTTTGCGATAGTAGCCCGAGAGAGAGTTGTTATTTTTCCGTGGCCTCGCGGGGTAGTTCGACATACTTCACATCCGAAGTCAGAAAGGCTGCGATTGCATCAAGTGATTGCGGTTGAAGCTCGGGGATGACAGCGCACTCCCACACCACAGCCACCCTCCAGCCTGTCTGAAGCAGATTCCGAATGTTGCGTTGATCCCGTCGAATATTCTCATCGAATTTCGCTTGCCAGAAATCAACACGAGACTTCGGCATATATGCCTTGGGGCACCCGGGGTGACGATGCCAGTAGCACCCATGCACGAATATGACCGCGCCCCACTTCGGAAACACGATATCAGGCGACCCCGGAAGACGCTTGTCGTTCACGCGATACCGGAAGCCGCGAGCGAAAAGCCCCTTCCTCAGAGTCACCTCGGCCCTTGTATCCCGACCACGGATCCGCGACATCATTCGTGATCGGACTTCGGGTGCGACGATATCGGCCACGAGATCCCTCCATGATGATCATGGGCCTGGAACTTTCTCCCAGACAGGATAGAACCAGGACCACGAAAAGGAAAACACATGGCGCGCCAGTTCGGTATCGTTGATCTGTTTGCAGGCCCGGGCGGCCTCGGGGAGGGCTTCTCAGCCGCGGGGCGCGAAACCGACACGCGCATGGATATCCAGCTGTCGATCGAGAAGGAGCCGACGGAGGTACAGACACTGCGCCTGCGAGCTTTCCTCCGTAGCTTCGGTGATCGGTTTCCCAAGGAGTACTACGACCACCTGAACGCCGGGAAGCCCCTTCCGGACTGGTCCGAACTCTACCCGGCGCAATGGAAGCACGCGGAGGACGAGGCCAGGCGCCTCGAGCTCGGTCAGCCCGGGGTCTTCGAGGAGATCACCGAGGTTCTCGATCGCACACGGGAGAGCTTTCACGGTGACACTATCCTGATCGGCGGGCCTCCGTGTCAGGCCTATTCCCTCGTCGGCCGCGCGCGGAACAAAGGCAAGATCTGCTACGTTCCAGAAGACGATCACCGGCACTTCCTCTATCGCGAATACGTCAACATCCTAGACCGGCTGCATCCAGCGATGTTCGTGATGGAGAACGTGAAAGGGATGCTGTCGAGCAAGGTCGGCGGCGGTGAGATATTCCAACGCGTTCTTGACGACCTCAGATCAGCGGGCGACGGCTACACCCTCTTTCCCCTCGCCTCTCCAATCGCGGAAGACGAGCCAAATGCGCGGGATTTCATCGTCCGGGCAGAGCAGCACGGCGTACCGCAGGCCCGTCACCGGGTCTTCATCGTTGGCATCCGGACGGGCCTAGCCATACCGGCAGCGGGATCCATACTACTTGAGAAGGTCAACTCACCGGTGAGTGTGGAACGGGCCATCTTCGACCTCCCCGATCTTCGCAGTGGCCTAAGCCGTGGCGATGATCCGGATCGGTGGCACCAGCAAGTCCTCGCGCAGGCCGAAAGGATCCTCGCCTCCAACGCTGTCCCTGAGGATGTCCGCCGCGCGCTTGCTTCACTGAAGAAGAACGGCCTCGCCCAAGCAACATCTCGCATTGCCTCGTCGGCCACCGCACGCACCGCGGACGTGCCCCCGCGACTGCGGAAATGGCTTTCGGACAAAAGGCTGCACCGGATTCTGCATCACGAGACTCGGGGACATATCCCGGACGATCTGGGGCGGTATCTCTATGCCTCGACCCACGCGATCGCCCGAAACGACTTCCCGCGCCTCGACGAATTCCCGGACTTCCTGCAGCCCAACCATGCCAACAAGGACAGCGGAAAGTTCAAGGATCGATTCCGTGTGCAGGTCAAGGGTCGCCCATCAACCACGGTGACAAGCCATATCTCGAAAGACGGGCACTACTTTATCCACCCGGACCCCCGCCAAGCCCGGTCCCTGACGGTCAGAGAGGCCGCACGGCTGCAGACTTTCCCGGACAACTACTACTTCATGGGCAACCGGACACAGCAGTATCACCAAGTCGGTAACGCGGTTCCGCCCTACCTCGCATCGCAGATCGGGCGGGTGGTGCGAGACTTGTTGGAGCAGTCCTGAGTCGGGCCTTCAGTTGCCGGTTTCAGAACCGATCGAAGCGTTGAAAGCGTGCGCTATCTCGGCGGCCAAGTCATCATCATCAAGGTGGGCAAGATCGATCACCTGGTTGCGCACCCGGATGAAGATCGTGGCGCGACGCATCACGTCTTCCATACGTCCCCGTCCGATGAGTCCGGCAATGTCGACCCAAGAACGTGCGATCGCGCGCGAAAGTCGCGCGTCAGAAGAAATCGCCGCCCGTTCAAATATCTGAACCATGGCGTCCTCCGAGAGCTCACGGACGAGCACCCACCTATCAGCGTGTCCCTCTCCGAGGTCGAGCGTCACACCGCGCATCCATAGACGCTGAAATGTGTTTCTGACACCTCCGGCATATCGTTCATGGTTCCGTTCCGGGTATCGCCACTCGACAATCTTGGGAAGCAGTGCTGTTGTCAGGAAGGCCCACACATCATCCCGGAGGAGTTCACCGCTTTGCAGCGATGGATGTGACCCCAACCATATCGCCGCTTCACGGTCGAAATCCGCTCGCGCCTTCTGGCTGTTCTCACCGGGATACCCGCAGCGTGAAGCGATATCTCTCAAACCTCGCGCGAACTCACTCGGGAGGTCGTTGCCCGCGGTTCCGCCGGAGGCTGCAAACCAGACGAAAGGCGAGTTTTCACCAATGATTTCCAGTACCCGTTCGGGTTCTGGTGGGGCTCCATTGGAATCTTGGAGAAGGTGGGAAACACCGATCGTCTTGAGGCGCGGCAGCAAATCAACCCGACTCATTCTTCACCTCCAACCCGCGCAGCAGCGAGGATCGCCGAATGGAACCGCCCTGGCGTCGCCTCGAGCACGGAAAGGATCGAGCGCGCAGAACGGCCCGGAAAGGCCATATCCATCCACCTGCGCACCTGCTCCCCGACCGAGCCTTCCGAGCATTCAGCAAGGTGGTCATCGGCGTCGTCCATTCTGACGACCGCAGAGATCAGCTGGGACATGACGTCGCCAAGGATTGCCTGCAGCGTGGCAGGATCGCCATTCACGAAGCGCTCCGACGTCACAAGATCATCGGAGTTCACATAGACACGCACCGATCCACCGAAATCGCCGTCGAGTGCACCGACACGCCAATGAATGAACCAAGGGGCAAACGAAATGCCCGGATCCCGGAAAGCCTCGGCGAAACTGATGACCTCAATCGGGAAACGCGCATCTCCACCATCCTCAAGAAGAATGTCCTTTCTGTCCGTCCACAGACGGGCACCGACTAGCATGGGAGACAGCGGCCCTGGAGCCACGGGTGCCTTCTCGAGCAGTATGCTCACCTCAAGCCGCAGGCGCCCGGAAAGGCGCTCGGATCCGATCACGGCACCCAGATCCACTTCTGGCTGTTCCTCTGTTAGGGAAGCACCAGCGAGGCGCTCCACACGACGCGGCATTGTGCCAGCGCCTGTCCCCCCCTTCAGGACAACTGTCAAAGCGACGTCTTCCTTATTCAGGTCCAGGGCCTCGGCGATCGCTTCGAAGTCGGGTTTTAACCGTGCATTGACCTCAATATCCCGCTCGTAATCCCAGCCTTCGAGACAATCTTCGGCTTTGAGAAGGGGCTGACCTGGATCACCGATCATCCAACCGCAGAAGCCAACCACTTCATCCGGAAGCGTTAGGAATGGGAATGCGATCCGCCGCTTCATGCCTTTTACCCTTCCTTGAGAAAGAGTTTCACACCCACCGCCGCGCTTTCAGGCATAGGGACGTGGCAGATGACCGTGCCCTCGTTGAAGCCCACCTCAAGAGCACCGGAGGTGCCCTGGAGAACGCCAAGAGCCATCCGTGTCACCTGCCCGTCGAAAGCCACGGATGCGTCAGCGGCGGCGGCCATGCCGCCATCGATCACGATGTAAGGCTCTGCAACGATACGGAGCTTCGGATCGCTCTTATCGTTGACAAGATCAGCCTCGAAGATCGCCGTCCTGACACCATCAGCCATTTCAAGCCGAACGAACCGGGGCGCTGAGAGGGACTTGAGTTTCTTGACACCACCGCGCGAACCTCCGCCGCCTCTACCTGGCCCAGTGGCCGAAGCTTTTTCCAGCAGTTTCCCCATAATCGACGCAGTCGACGCCAGCGAAGGCCCGCGTTCGTTTCCCCCGCCGGTCGCGCCGAGCGGATTGGCATATGTTTTCGCTTCCTCAGATAGCCGGGTCAGGGCGATGTTCACGTAGCTCTTCGCGGCCCCCGTGGGCAGATTCTGCGGAACCCAGTCGTCGTGCGCTGGGGGTTCGGAATCGGCGAACGCCTGCTCGACTTCCTCTTCATCCGAACAGATGAAGACACCGGCCCACTCGAACCGTCCGTCCGGAAACGGTTCGCCATGGACGTATTTCACGATGAGCTCGACCGGGCGCATGAGGGCGATATGGGCAGATTGCTTCGGGATCACGCTCCGTTTCCGGAGCGCCGAAACATGTCGATCCGCCCTCGCGCCTCTACGGATCGAAAGCTGACCGAGGTGCTTCCTTGGACGGATACTGGTGATCGCCTTGGCCTCGTCCCCGTGCCGAGCTCCTTCGAGCGCGCGGGCAAACAGATCGAGCGGCGGGAAGTCTTCTGGATCCGGAACCACAACTACTTCCCCATCGATCTCGAGGCGCAACGCGAGCCGTTTCTCCTGGGCCGTTGATCGGCACATCCGTGGCCAGAAGTTCCACAACACGGTTTCGATGAGGTCGTTCCGCACATCGCTCTGTTCATCGAAGATCGGCGCGATGATCACGATGGTCGTGCCCTCTCGCGCAGTCGTTCGCTCCGGCAGGCCGAGCGCCGCGGAAATCGCCACGGCTTCGCCCGCCTCGAGCGGGTCTACGCCCCCTTCTCCATCGTCCCGACCCCACCAGTGACGGCCGGTGTGACGACGTCGCTCGGAACCTGAGCCAGCGTCATATGCCTCACCGATCCTGCATCCCATCGCTCGCCTGACGGACTGCCCCCTTTCTCGGGCCTGAGTATCGACGAAGATCGTCGAGCAGCCGCTCAGAGCGTAGAGAGACGTCTTGCCGTATCCGTATGTGCCTCCACCTTGGTGCGTATCGCGGGCTGCCCCGACATTTCGCATGAAGTTGACGAAATCGAGGTCTTCTTCTCCATCGGTAGGCGCATCAGCCCGGGTTGGCCCTCCGAGGCCAGTCGTTCCGAAATCGGCGATCTCGAAGACGCGGATCGGACCGTTGTCGAGCGCCTCGGAAAGATCTGCGTGTCGTTCGCCCTCGGGCCGGCGAGCGAACACCTGTGAGCGCAAGACGCGGACCTCATCCTCATTGAGGACGCGCGTCCGCAGCAAGACCTCAGGCCCGTCCCCATTCTGCGCGGCGTCGAGACTGTTCTGCAGGGCTTCGCGAATGACGGTTTGCAGCAAGTTCATGGCAGGGCGACCGAGGAGCTTGCGAAAACCTTCTGCCGCGATGTTTCCGGTCTTGGCGAAGGGCTCGCTGTAAAGATCAAGTGCACTCATGCCATGAAATCCATAAATACGCCCTCAGCTTCGTGGCCATCCAACCGGAACGTGGCCGCTGTGGAAAGGTCGACGCCGTATTCGAGGCTCGTCACTCCGGGCGGAAACGCTTCGTCGGCGAACTCCAACGGCGTGATCCGCGGAAAGCCGGTGTCAACGCGGTAGACCGTCAGCCCCTCGAACGAGAAGGTCACTCGGTTCCATTCAGGCGCTTCGGCATCCAGACAGCCAAGCGCCACAAGCCCCGCAGACAGTCGGCCCTTCTCCGCTCCCACTTTGAGCAGCTTGTCGATCATGGTGGCGACTGAGAGGTCCCCCTGATCCGTCTTCTCAATTCGCACATGCACGAGGTGGATGATGCCATTGCGCGGAGGCAGCAATTGCTCGGCTCCATGAATGACCACCTTCTTTGCATCGGATCTGCTCGAAGTCTTCACCTCGATTGCATTGATTAGCCGACGGAAATCGTGGCGTTGCTCATACGGGCCGACCCAGGCAGACACGGCTTCCGGTGAAACGGTGCACAGACGATCAAGAACGATGAGTTCGCCAATGAGGCCCACGACCTTGTTCTCTGGCACCTCCTCGCCAATCGGCGCCTGTAGCAATGCCCTGAAGTCCGCAATGGCTCCACCGACTGCCTTCGCCGGCGAATGTCCCTCACGAATACGATTCAGGATTTCGCCAACGAGTTCTTCGAAGACACCGCCGAGGCGGTGCTCAAGGAGCATGACATCGATGAACGGCGTGTTGCGCCCGTCAAGTGTGAAGAACGACAAGCCGACATGAAGGTTAGCCCCAGCAACGGCTTCCACCTTTCCCATGCTACCGCCGGACGGCACGAGAAGCCGCGCCTCGCCGCCAGGTCCGACAGCATAGCGCACCGGGCCGAAGCCGGTGTCTACATTGACCGGGGCACTGGGCACCTCGACGTTGCCATCGCCTTCCCCGGAGGCCGCCAACCGACTCCAGATGCTGGACGCCGCCTCATCCATCTGCCGGCTCCTGCTCTCCCAGTTCCTCAAGTTCGTCCTGGTCCTCGAACTGGTCCACGGAAGGCGCATCGAGTTCGACCTGGTAGTAGCCGCCCGATCTGTCTTTCTGACCCGGGAAGACCATGCCGAACCCGATCACGTCCTCCGCCGCATCGAGCGCCACACGGGTTTTCGAGCCGGACTGCGGCGGGGAATTGGCGTCGATCGGATAGATCAGAAGCAGCGGCACCGAGGGCCGCTGAGCCTTGTAATGGTTCCAGTCGTCTGGACCAACGACCGTCCCTTCGACATCGATCAGGATGTCCCGTTTAGACATCAGGGCCTTGATGTCAGCATAGCGGGCGGGCGCATCCTTCAGCTTCGCACGGCGGTTAGTCGGCACCTTCCCGAGCCCACCGAGCTCTCGCGCCGAAGTCGTCCCCTTGCCCGGTGTAATGACACCGACGTGCCAGGTCGCAAGCGCAACCCCGCTCTGATCAAGGTAACCCAGTAGGTGGGACTTCTTCAGGCTCATGTGTTCATCCGAGATCGAGGTATCGAGAATGAACCTGCGGACTGCCTCAAATGGGACATCTTTGAACAGCACACGGCGCTCCCGGTTCACCGGCAGACCGCTGCGGGAAATGGCCTTATCGATCAACGCGGATGCCGTTTTCCAGTTACCTCTGAGAAGGTCAGTGTTCAGATGGTCGAAGCGGATTGTCTGAATGTGCTGCCCGTCGAAACTCATGCTCGTACGGTGGGCATGTTTCATTTTGCTCGCCGCCGTGATCGCCATACCGGGGATCTCCCGGACCCTGACGGCAAAGTCCATCGGCGTCAGCTTCTTCTCTTGATAGTAGTCGATGTCTCTCCGGATTTCTTCCTCGATCACAGCGAGAGACCGAAACTTCGAGATCAGATCCGAGGTTGTCCAGAGCCTAGGCAAGTCGTCGTAACCCCCTCGGTAGCCGAACCATCGCCCCATCTGAAGCAGCGTGTCATATTGCCGTGAAGTCCTGAGGAAATAGGAGACAGTCAGGCCCTCCAGCGTGAGACCGCGAGCGAGAACAGTTCCGCCGACGACAATGGAAGTGGCGGGGCCATTCTCGTAATTCAGCCGCGACTGGCTGATGCCATTCTCGACCGGGAAATCCAAAGCATCGAGCACGGAGCCCAGCTCCGCACGGACTGCATCGAACGCTTCGGGTATCTGGTTCATTTCCTCCGGTGCTGTCCTGCTGCATTCATCTTCATACAGGGTATTGAAACGGGCGGAGATTTCGCCGGTGCCGCCGACGAGATCAGCAGCATGCATCGCCACCCACGACTCAATGAGCTCCGACATGTACTGGTGCTGCGCTACAAACTGCGAAGCATGAACCAGCATCGTCATGTGCTTATCGGCGTGCCCCCGAAGCCGCCGGATTGCGCAGGTCGCAATGAACCAGAGAATCGCATCTTCAAGGCTTCGCGTCATCTCCGGACGGAAACTCTCTTTCTCGGCGTTCTTCGTTGGGCGCACCCGCTCAGGGTCATCGTCCGCGAGGACACGGACCATATCGCGACCTTCAGCTTCATCCTCCGCCGAGTCCGAACCAAAGACCTCCGTGGCCCCGAAATAGCCTTTAGGGCGTTCGAGTGCAGTGATGAAATCGCGGGGGTAAAGATCGTCTAGATCATCGTCGTTGATCGGGAAGGGATTGATGAACACGTTGGCGAAGGGGGTCGCCGTATAGCCGACATATGAGACTGCCGGCAGGGCTTTCAGAACGCGGCGGATCTCCTCGTTAATCCGGGTCATATCGTAGTCACCGCGTGCAGAGTTCACCGAGGCCTGATCACATTCGTCATCGATCAGAAGAACCTTGAGCTTCTTCAGAATGATCGGCGGGGTTTTCTCGATCGTCTTCTTCAATTTCCGAAGACGGCTCCCCTCCTTCTTCATGACGATCAGCTGCGCCTGACCTTCCTGCGGCATGTGAAACGAACGGTTGGGTGGGAGAATGAAATCGCCATCTTCTTCGCCGGTCGTGTAGAGCTGCCAAAGATGCCGATGTCGGTTCACGACGTCGGCGTCGAACCGATCCTGCGTCTGCTTGCGCAGCTTGTTGGTTACACCCCCAAGAACGATGATCAGGTTGTAGCCGGCATCGACCGCCTTCGCGATCACCGCAGTCATGTTGGCTGTTTTCCCTGACTGCACATAGCCGACAACGAGACCTCGACACGCGAACTGCTCACGTGTCGGATTATCGAGAAGGGACACCACCTCGTTCGAGGCCTCGTCGATCGACGCGATCGTATCCGGGTCCCAACCCTTGGTGTTCTCAAGGTAGGAATGGAGTGCCGACCAGTGAGGATCGTTCGGGCCCGGGCCGTCATACCACTTCTCGCGGTCGTTGATAATCGAATGCCGGCGCAGGATTTCTACATCTTGCCCGGAACTTTGCACGACGCGCGCTGCCTCATCGACATCTGCTCGCATGGAATCTTCGAAGCCAGCACCGAACATGTCCGCGAGTTCCTGCTTGATGACATCCGCCACCTCGGCCGCACTTCCGTAGCTCGCGCGTCGATCGCGGATCATCTTTACAAACTTAGAAACTTGAGGAGTGCTATTCACCGCCCAAACCTTTCTCACCATCGCCCCACTTTCGGGAAGGGTAGCCGTGGTCCCGACGAAACCTCAACCTGAAATTGTTTGCCGTGACATCACCGCTGAGAAACGGGAAACGGAAACCGCTCCGGGCCAGCAAACAGAATGATGGTTGAAATGGTGCCCGGGGGCGGAATCGAACCACCGACACGAGGATTTTCAATCCACTGCTCTACCCCTGAGCTACCCGGGCACGGGTGAACGTCTTGCGTTCGGGTCGCGGTTTTCTAGTCGGCGGGCGGGGCGGTGTCCAGAGGGAATTTGCCGGAAATTCAGTGTGGCTTCTGTTGCTGCCGCGCGAGCTCCTCCGCCGCCTCGTCGGGTTCCTCCGCCGCGTCGCCGGGAATGGTGTAGCTGCCGCTGAGCCAGCGGCCAAGATCGACGTCGGCGCAGCGCTTCGAGCAGAAGGGGCGGTATTTGGCGGCGCTCTCCTTGCCGCAGATCGGGCAGCTCATAGAAGGCCCTCCGGCAGCGGGCGGCGTTCGCGTTTGCGTTGCAGCTCGACATTGCCGAGCGGCGTCCAGCCAGCGATGCTCGTCTCGATCGGGTCGGCGCGGAAGGCCGCCTTGAGCGCTCCTTCGAGCTGGCGGCGGTCCTTCTTGGGCGTCGGCGCGAAATCGACGATGATCTGCCCGCCGAGGCCGCGCAGGCGCAACTGTCGCGGCAGGTCGCGGGCCAGCGCGAGATTGGCCTTGATCGCGGCGGCGGGCGACGTGTCGCCCCCTGTGTTCACATCGACGGCGACGAAAGCGCGGGTTGGTTCGATAACGACAAATCCGCCGCCCGCAAGCGGGGCTTTCGGCGTGTATAATGCGGCAATCATCTCATCGACGCCATGAGTCGCGAAGCTCCCGCCCGCATCCGCGAGCAGATCGGGCGCCGGCCAGTCGCGCCAGGCGATCTCGTGCGCGTCGGGGCCGTCGACCAGCAATTCGGGCCTGGCGCCGGTGGCATCGGCCAGCACCGCCTGTGCCAGATCGCGCATCGCGGCGATATCGTTGGCGATCGCGCCGTCATCGCCTTCGGCGGCTTCGGAGCGCAGGATCAGCCCGGTCGTTCCCGGCGCGCCCATCTCCGCATGGGCGATCTCAAGAAGCCGCACCCGCGCCTCTTCGTCATGGATGCGGCGCGAGATATTGATGCCCGGCGCATCGGGGGTGACGATGGCGTAGCGCGACTTGAACAGCACCCGGTCGGTCACCGGCACCGCCTTGCCCTCCTCGGCCCAGCCCGTCACCTGCACGATGAGCGGCTGACCCGGTTTCAGCCCCTTCGCGCCGCGCAGGAAGGCGGAGCCGTCGGGCAGGCGCAGAAACATGCCGCCCTGCCCCTTCACCGGCCTGTCGCAGATCGCGCGGTAGATCGCGCCGGGGCGCGGGGTATCGTCTTCGGGGTCGATCAGCAGATCGTCGAGCCTGCCGTCGACCAGCCGCGCGGCGGCTTTGCGGCCTGCGAGGGTGTCGAGGGCGATCACGCTGCCCTTCATGCCCAGCCCTCGCGCACCGGGTAGCCCGCCGCCTGCAACAGCGCCGCGGCCTCGGCCACAGGCAGCCCCATGACGGCGGTATAGCTGCCCTGAATCCACGGGATGAAGGCCCCGGCAGGCCCCTGGATCGCGTAGGCGCCGGCCTTGCCGTGCCAGTCGCCGGAGGCGATATAGGCGTCGATCTCGGGTTTCGAGAGCCGCTTCATCTTCACCACGGTCACCACGTCGCGCGCCCAGGTGCGGGCCTCGCGGCGCACCACCACCGAGGTGATGACCTTGTGCCGCCGGCCCGAGAGCAGGCGCAGAAACGCCGCCGCCTCGCCGGCATCGGCAGGCTTGCCCATGATCCGGCGGCCAAGCGCCACCGTGGTATCGGCGCAAAGCACCACCTCGCCGGGCGCGGCCTCCATCGCGGCGGCCTTTTCGGCGGCGATCCGGCGGCAATAGTGCAGCGGGGTTTCGCCCGGCCGGGGATCTTCGTCGATATCCGGCGGGCGCACCGCATCGGCAACCAGCCCGAGCGTCGCCAGCAGCTCCGCGCGGCGCGGACTGCCGGAACCGAGGATCAGCTGCGGCTTAGCGGAAGCGGTAATTGATCCGGCCCTTGGTCAGATCATAAGGGGTCATCTCGACCTGCACACGGTCGCCCGCGAGCACGCGGATCCGGTTCTTGCGAAGTTTGCCCGCCGTGTGCGCGATGATGGTATGGCCGTTTTCCAGCTCGACCAGGAATGTCGCGTTCGGCAGGAGTTCCTTCACGACACCGGGAAATTCGAGCAGTTCTTCCTTGGCCATGTTGTCTCCTGTATTCGTTACCCGCCATGCTGCGGGCGCCCCCTAAATGGCCCCAACGCCCCAGATTTTCAAGCGCTAATCAAGTGAGTGCGACGCATTGCACGGGATTGGCGCGGGCGGGCTGCTCGGCCCAGTGCACCATGGTGAGCACGTTGCCGTCCGCCCGGGCGGCGCGCACGGCGGCAAGATCGACATCGGCGAAGACCCAGCCGGGCCTGTTCATCGCCCCTTGCGCGATCACGCCGCTGGCGGGAAAGCCCCGGTCCGGCGGGCCGTAAATGGCCGCCGCACCTGCGTTTTCGTCAAGCAGGGGCGACCAGGGCGCGCGGCCCTGCGTCGGCGAGTGCACCACCACGCACTGGCCCTCCAGAGCGCGGGCCATCGCACCGATCCGCACCCGGTTATAGCCCTCGTCCAGCTCGGTCTGCGAGGGCACCAGCAGCACCTCCGCCCCGGCTTCGACAAGGCTGCGCGCCAGCAGCGGAAACTCGGCATCGTAGCAGATCAGCACACCGATCCGGCCCAGCGCGGTCTCCATCAGCACCAGCGGATTACCGGGCACCGCGCCCAGCTCATCGCGCTCCCAGCGGGTCATGATCTGCTTGTCATGGGCCTGGCGGCGGCCATCGGGGGTGAAGAACATCGCCCGGTTCACCAGCCGCCCGGCCTCGAAGACGGGGCCGGAGCCTGCGAGGATATGCACGCCATGTTCAGTGGCGAGCCGGGCATGCAGCGCCCAGCTATCCTCCATCGCCGCGCTTACCGCCGCCAGCGAGGCGGGCAGATCCGCCGCCACCGCGCGGCCCGCGAAAGCGGCGATCTCCATCGCCGCATATTCGGGAAAGACCAGCAGATCGGCCCCCTCCGCCGCCGCCTCCGCCACCCAGGACGAGAGCTTGTCGGCGTAGCAGGAAAAGCCCTCCATCCAGTCGATCGGGTAGCAGGCCGTGGCGATCTTCATGGCTCAGCCCTCGTAATCGGCATCGGGCAGCGGCGGGCCGAACCGGGCCAGCATCCGGTCGCGGATCTGGTCACGGGTCTGGCGATAGGCCCCCAGCTTTTCCTCCCGCGCGGTGCCCAGCCCGGTCGGGTCCATCACCGGCCAGTATTCCACCTCGAGGTGATGAAAGCGGGTCAGCTCCAGCACCCGGCGCTGGCTTGCCGGGCTGAGCGCGACGATCAGGTCATAGGCGGACAGATCGTCGCCCCATTCCTGCATCTGGTCGAAGCTGCGCACCTTGTGCTGGTGCAGGGGCACGCCGATCTCTTCGCAGACGGCGACGCTGAAGCCATCCACCTCCAGCTCGCCCTTCACCCCGGCGGACTGGACATAGACCCTGTCGCCGTAGAACTTTTTCATCATTCCCTCGGCCATGGGCGAGCGTACCGCGTTGTGATCGCAGCAAAACAGGATCGACTGGGGGAGCGCCTTGCCCAAGCCCTACCCCCAGTGCAGCACGCAGATGAGGGTAAAGAGGCGGCGGGCGGTATCGCGGTCCACCTCGGCCTTGCCGGCGAGCCGCTCCATCACCACCCGCGCGCCCTCGTCATGGATGCCGCGCCGGGCCATGTCGATGGTTTCGATCTGGGCGGGCGGCAGCTTTTTCACCGCGTCGAAGTAGCTTTCGCAGATCTGGAAGTAATCCTTCACCACCTGCCGGAACGGCCCGAGCGACAGGTGAAATTCGCCCGCCTTCTCGCCCCCCGGCTCGGTGGCGATGTCGACCACCAGCCGCTTGTCGCGGATCGACAGATGCAGCGCATAGGGGCCTCCGGGCGGGGTCTGGTCGCCACGGGCGACGGGGGCGAAGCTGTTCTGTTCGAGAAGATCGAACACCGCCACCTTGCGCTCCTGCTCGATCTCGGGCGTGGGAGCGGCAAGGCCGGTATCGTCGATCTCGATCTTTGCGATGCGGTTCATGGGGCCATCCGGGGCTGTCTCGCCCAAGGGTTAGCCCAAGGACCGGATGGGCACAACGGCAGGGCTCAGTGGCGGCGGCCAAAGAGGGCGACGAGCAGGAACAGCCCGGCGGCGACGGTGACGATGCTGGGGCCTGCCGGCGTGTCGAAGCTGTAGGAGGCCCAGAGCCCGCCCAGCGCCGCAGCCGCGCCGATCGCCGCCGCGCCGAAGGCCATTCCCTCGGGCGTGCGCACGAGGCCGCGCGCGGCGGCGGCGGGGATGATGAGCATGGCGGCGATCAGCAGCGCCCCCACCACCTTCAGTGCCACGGCAACCACCACCGCCAGCGCCAGCGTGAGCACCAGCCCCTCGCGGTCGGCGTCGATGCCGGAGGCGGCGGCCAACTCGCGCGAGAGCGTCGCCGTCAGCAGCCGCGACCAGCGCCAGCCGAGCAGCGCCACCACGAAACCCGCGCCGCCCCAGATCACCGCGAGATCGGGCCGGGTGACGGCGAGGATGTCGCCAAACAGAAAGGCCGAAAGGTCGACCCGCACGCCGGGCACGAAAGAAATGGCCACGATCCCGAGCGCCAGCGCCGAATGCGAGAGCACCCCAAGCGTGGCATCCATCGCGTGGCCCTTGGTGGAAAGCCAGCTCACCGCCGCCGCCATCGCCAGCGCCACCAGCAGCGTGCCGAGCGTGACCGGGGCCGAAAAGATCAGCGCCAGCGCCACACCCAGAATGGCGGCATGGGCCGTGGCATCGCCGAAATAGGCCATCCGCCGCCAGACCACGAAGCTGCCGAGCGGCCCGGCCGCCAACGCGATGCCCACACCCGCCAGAGCGGCGCGCAGGAGGAAATCATCCAGCATGATCGCCTCCGTGGCCGTGGCTGTGGTCATGATCGTGTTCGTGGTCGTGGTCGTGCTGATAAAGCGCCAGCGCGCCATGGGTGCCGTGGCCGAACAGCGCGCGGTATTCCGGCGCGCTCTGCACCACGGTCGGCGTGCCCGAGCAGCAGACATGGTGGTTGAGGCAGACCACCCGGTCGGAGGCGCTCATCACCACATGCAGATCGTGGCTGACCATGAACACGCCCATGCCCGTCTCGCGCCGGACCTGTTCGAGAAGCTCGTAAAAGCTCGCCTCGCCCGGCTGGTCGAGGCCCTGGGTGGGTTCGTCGAGCACCAGAAGCTGCGGATCGGTGAGCAGCGCGCGGGCCAGCAGCACGCGCTGGAACTGCCCGCCCGAAAGCGCCGTCATCTGGCGCTGTTCAAGCCCTTCGATCCCGGAGCGCGCGGCCACCGCCGCCACCTCCGCCGGCGCATGCCGGGTGGGCAGCGACAGGAAGCGCGTCACCGTCATCGGCAGGCTCGCGTCGATATGCAGTTTCTGCGGCACATAGCCGAGCCGCAGACCGGGCACGCGGGTGACGGTGCCGCGATCGGGGCGCACCACGCCGAGCAGCACCTTGACCAGCGTCGATTTACCCGAACCATTGGGGCCGACGAGGGTGACGATCTCGCCCGGCTCAACCTCCACATCCACCCCGTCCAGCACCAGCGCCCCGCCATAGGAAACGTGGATATCGCGCGCCGCGATCAGGCTCATGCATCGGTCTCCCGGCAGGCCGGGCACAGGCCCAGCGCCTCGACATGGGCCCGCTCGATGGCAAAGCCGATCTCGCCCGCCGCCCGTTCGAGCGAATCCTGCACGCTGCGCCCCGGCGCTTCGGCGACCACGTGGCAGTGCTCACAGATCAGGAAAACGGGCGCGTGCTTATGCCCGCCCGGATGGGTGCAGGCAGTGAAGGCGTTAAGCCGCTGGATGCGGTGGACAAGCCCCTGATCGACCAGAAAATCGAGCGCCCGGTAGGCCACCGGCGGCTGGTGGCCAAACCCGTCTTCCGCCAGCCGGTCGAGCACATCGTAGGCCCCCATCGCCTTGTGGGTTTCAAGCAGAATCTCCAGCGCCCGCCGCCGCACCGGGGTAAGCCGCGCGCCGGTCTCGGCGCAGATTTCCTCGGCCCGCGCCAGCGCCTCGGCGGCGCAGGTGGCGTGGTCATGCGGCGCGAAGGCCTGGGCGGGATCATGGGCGTGCATCTTGTCTCTTGCGCTCCGGTTTTGGTGATATTATAACATCACCCTCACATAGCGTAATGCTATAACATCACTTAGCTCTCCACAAGGTGCCCCATGTTCCGAACCGCCTCCCTGCTCTCGCTTCTCGCCCTGCCCGCTTTCGCCGAGCCACCCAAGGTGGTGGCCGATATCGCCCCCGTACACGCGCTGGTGGCGCAGGTGATGGAGGGAGTGGGCGAACCGGACCTGCTGCTCGATCAGGACGCCAACCCCCATGCGGCGCAACTGCGGCCCAGCCAGGCGCGTATGCTGGCGGAGGCCGATCTTGTGATCTGGGTCGGCCCGGAGCTCAGCCCCTGGCTCGAACACACGATCGACGGGCTGGGCACGGCGGATTCGCTGGTGCTGATGGAGAGCCCCGCGACCACGCTGCGGGATTTTGCGGCGCCGGCGGAGGAGGATGACCACGATCACGGCGAAGACCATGACGATCACGCGGATGATGATCACGCAGAAGACGATCACGACCACGGCGACAAAGACCCTCACCTTTGGCTGTCGGTCGACAATGCCCGCGCCTGGCTTGGCCTCTTTGCCGACGAGCTTGCCACGCGCGACCCCGACAATGCCGACACCTACCGCGCCAATGCCCTGAAGGCCCAGGCCGGGATCGACGGTCTCGCCGCCGGCATCGAGGCCACCCTTGCCCCCCATGCCGGGGCCGAGATCGTCACCTTCCACGCGGCCTTTGGCTATTTCGCAGACCGCTTTCCGGTGACCGTCGTGGGCAGCGTCCGCCCCGGCGACGCCGCCTCCCCCTCCGCCGCCGCGCTCGCCGCGCTGCGTGACCTCGTGGCCGAGCACGACATCGCCTGCGCCTTTGCCGAACCGGCCTTCGATCC
The DNA here is from genome assembly GCF_027923545.1 of Sinisalibacter aestuarii. GTDB lineage: Bacteria > Pseudomonadota > Alphaproteobacteria > Rhodobacterales > Rhodobacteraceae > Sinisalibacter > Sinisalibacter aestuarii. Next base: position 347,098 of record NZ_BROH01000002.1, read on the forward strand.
CGGCCTGATCGACGCCATAGCCGGCGATACCGGCCTCAGGATCGGCGTGCTCGACCCGACCGGCGCCTTGCAGGAGCCGGGGCCGGGGCACTATGCGGCCACGCTCCAGACCATTGCCGACGGCATCGTTGAGTGCATCGAACGCGAGTAAGCTCTGCCCGGCCATGCTGGTGAGAGGCCGGGGCATCCGCTCCGGCCTCTTTTTTTGTGCGCTGGTATGAGCCTCAGCCCCAGCCGCCACCGCCCGGCGTGCGCATCTCGAAAACGCCGCCCGCCGGCAGGGCCACCTCGGCGTTGCCGCCCAGCACCTCGCGCCGCCCGTCCGGCCATTCGGCGATGTTCTCGCCCAGCGCCCCCGATGCGCCGCCACCCATGCCGAAGGGCGGCACCTTGCGGCTGAGCGACAATGTGGTCACCGTCACCGGCGCGAGGAACCTGAGCCGCCGCACCACGCCATTGCCGCCATGCCAGCGCCCCGCGCCGCCCGAACCCGAGCGGATCGCAAAGCTTTCGAGCCGGACGGGAAAGCGCTTTTCCAGCACTTCGGGATCGGTCATCCGGGTATTGGTCATATGGCTCTGCACCGCATCGCATCCATCGAAGCCCGGCCCCGCCCCGGTGCCGCCGGCAATCGTCTCGTAATTCTGGAAGTCGTCATTGCCCCAGATGAAATTGTTCATCGTGCCCTGGCTCGCGGCCATCGCCCCGAGCGCGCCCATCAGCGCATTGCAGGCGGCCTGGCTCACCTCGGTATTGCCCGCGATCACCGCCGCCGGATAGGCCGGATTGAGCATCGAGCCTTCCGGCACGATAATCTCAAGAGGCTTCAGGCAGCCCTCGTTGAGCGGGATCGCGCTGCCCACCAAGGTACGAAATGTGTAAAGAACCACGGCGCGGGAGATCGAAAGTGGGGCATTATAGTTGCCTTTGTGCTGGCCGGAGGTGCCGGTGAAATCCACCACCGCGCGGCGGTTCGCCCGGTCCACCCGCACCGCCACCCGGATCTCGACGCCATGATCCAGCGGATAGACAAAGCTGCCATCGCTCAGCCGGTCGATCACCCGGCGCACGCTTTCCTCGGCATTGTCCTGCACATGGCCCATATAGGCGCGCACCACATCGAGGCCGTAGTTTTCGACCACGCGCAAAAGCTCGCGCCGCCCGGTCTCGTTCGCCGCCACCTGCGCCTTGAGATCGGCGATGTTCTGGTCAGGCTGCCGGGCGGGCCATCGGCCCGAGGCAAGCACGCCACGCGCATCGGCCTCCAGAAAACGTCCGCCATCGACCAGCTTCACATTGTCGATCAGCACACCCTCCTGCTCGATCCGGGTGCTGTCGGGCGGACCGGAGCCGGGCGTGCGCCCGCCGATATCGGCATGATGCCCGCGCGAGCCGAGCCAGAACGCCACCGCGCCGCCGACGAAAACCGGCGTTACCACCGTTACATCCGGCAGATGGGTGCCGCCGTTGAAGGGCGAGTTGAGCATGTAGCTGTCGCCGGGTTTCAGCCTGCCCGCAATCTCGCGCATCACCGTGCGGATGCTTTCGGCCATCGAGCCCAGATGCACCGGCACATGCGGCGCATTGGCCACCAGATCGCCCGCGCCGTCGAAGATCGCGCAGGAAAAATCCAGCCGCTCCTTGATGTTCACGCTCCACGAGGTGTTGGCGAGCGTCGCCCCCATCTGGTCGGCGACCGACATGAACAGGTTGTTGAACACTTCCAGCAGCACCGGATCGGCCCCGGTGCCCGCCGCCAGGGGCCGGGCCCTGGCCGCGATACGCTCAAGGATCAGGTTGCCCTGCCCGTCCACCCGCGCCGCCCAGCCAGGCTCGACCACATTGGTGCCGGTCGGCTCGGTGACGATAGCCGGGCCGTGCAGCGCGGCGCCTTCGGGCAGGCTCTGCCGGTCATACAGCGCCACCTCGCCCCAGCCGCCGAAATAGCCCGGCACCTGCGCGACCGGCACGCCATCGCCCTCGGGCGCACGGCCCGAAACCTCCGCCCCCGTCGCGCCCACCGCTTCGACCGCCAGCGCCTCGAACAGGAGCGCGCGTTCGGGCGAATGGAACCCAAACCGCGCCTCATGCGCCGCCTCGAAGTCCGCCCGCATCCGCGCCGCGCCGCACAAGTCCACATCCAGCGCCTGATGCGAGCCCTCGTAGCGCAGAAACACCCGGCGCGCGGTCTCGACCGAGGCCACACCCTGCGCGCGCACCTCCCGCTCGGCTTCCGCCGCCAGCGCATCGAGCCGCGCCCCCGCTTCGGCCAGCGCCGAAACCGGCGCATCGAACTGCGCCTCGCGCAGCGCGCGAATATCGGCCAGCCCCATGCCAAAGGCCGAGAGCACGCCCGCATGGGGGTGCAGAAACACCCGTTTCATCCCCAGCGCATCGGCCACCCGGCAGGCATGTTGCCCGCCCGCACCGCCGAAACATTGCAGCGTGTAGCCGGTCACGTCATGGCCGCGCTCGACGCTGATCTTCTTGATCGCCGCGGCCATATTGTCGACGGCGATCCGCAGGAACCCCTCGGCCACCTCCTCGGGCGCGCGCTCCGGCTCTCCGGTGGCCGCCGCGATCTCGCGCGCCAGCGCCGCAAAGCCCGCGCGCACCGCCGCCATATCGAGCGCTTCATTGCCACCGGGGCCGAACACATGGGGAAAATGCGCCGGGTTCAGCCGCCCCAACATCACGTTGCAATCGGTCACCGTGAGCGGCCCGCCGCGCCGGTAGCAGGCCGGGCCGGGATCGGCCCCGGCGCTTTCCGGCCCGACCTGATAGCGCCCGTCGCGGAACGACAGGATCGACCCGCCCCCCGCCGCCACCGTGTGAATGTCCATCATCGGCGCGCGCATCCGCACGCCGGCCACCTCGGTCTCGAAGCTGCGCTCATAGGCGCCGGCATAATGGCTCACATCGGTCGAGGTGCCGCCCATGTCAAAGCCGATCAGCCGGTCATACCCCGCCGCTTCAGCGGTGCGCACCATACCGACGATCCCGCCCGCCGGGCCGGAGAGGATCGCATCCTTGCCCTGAAACCGGCGCGCATCGGTCAGCCCGCCATTGGACTGCATGAAGTAGAGCCCGCCCGTGGCGCGGCCAAGGTCGAGCGCCGCCTCCACCTGCGCCACGTAACGGCGCAGGATCGGCGAGAGATAGGCATCCACCACCGTGGTATCGCCCCTGCCCACCAGCTTCGCCAGGCGCGAGACCTCGTGGCTGGCGCTCACCTGGGTAAACCCCGCCTCCCGCGCAAGCTCGGCGGCGCGGATCTCATGCGCCGGGTTCACATGGGCATGAAGGAAGGCGATGGCCACCGCGCCGATCCCTTCCGCCCGCGCCGCCGCCAAGGCAGCCGCCAGCGCCTGCTCATCGAGATTTGTGATCACATTACCGACAGCGTCGAGACGTTCCTGCGCCTCGACCACCCGTTCATAGAGCAGATCGGGCCGCTTGATTTGCAGGGAAAACAGGTCGGGCCGCGTCTGGTAGCCGATCCGCAGGAGATCGCCGAAGCCTTTTGTGATCACAAGAAGAACCCGGTCGCCCTTGCGCTCCAGCAGCGCGTTGGTGGCCACCGTGGTGCCCATCTTCACCGCCCGGATCGCATCATCGGGGATCGGCACGCCCGGCGCGAGGCCAAGGCATTGACGAATGCCCTCCACCGCTGCGTCAGCGTAGCGCCCGGCGTTTTCCGACAGCAGCTTCAGCGTCTCCACCGCGCCATCCGGCCGGCGCGCCACCACATCGGTAAAGGTGCCGCCCCGGTCGATCCAGAATTCCCACGCGCCGCTCATACCGCCTCCGCTGCCACCGGATATGGGTCCGACAGGGGGGCCGGAATGTCAATCAGAGCTTGTCGCGCAGCGAGAACCAGAGCATCGCCAGCACCAGGAGCGGCGTGCGCATCGCCGGACCGCCGGGAAAGCGCAAGGTCGGCACCGAGGCCATCAGGTCAAACCGCCCCGCCTGCCCCAGCATCGCCTCCGCCGCCAGCTTGCCGCCCAGCGTGGCCAGCGCCACGCCGTGGCCGGAATAGCCCCCGGCGGTGAGGATATTGCCCGAGATCCGCTCGAAATGCGGCATCCGGTTCACCGTGATCCCCAGCGTCCCGCCCCAGGCATAGTCGATCTTCGCCTGCGCGAGCTGCGGGAAAATCTCCAGCATCGGCCCGCGCGCCTTGGCGGCGATATCGGCGGGAAACCGGTAGCCATAGCTCTCGCCGCCGCCGAACAGCATCCGTCTGTCTTCCGACAGCCGGAAATAGTTGATGACGAATTTCGAATCCGCCACCGCCTGGTTTTCCGGGATCAGTTCATCGGCCAGCGCCCCGAGCGGTTCGGTGGCGATCATGAAATTGTTGATCGGCATCACCTTCGACGCGATCCGCCTGTCGAGATCGCCGAGATAGCCGTTCGTGGCCCAGAGCAGGTAGCGCGCCGAAACTTTGGCCTTGGCGGTGCCGAGCCGCACCGGCTCGCTCTCCGACACCCACCCGACCCGCGAGCGCTCGAATATCCGCGCGCCCGCCTCCCGTGCGGCGCGCGCCAGCCCCAAAGCATAGTTCAGCGGGTGCAAATGCCCGCCCCCCATATCCTCCACGCCGCCAAAATAGGCCCCGGACCCGACCTTTGCCCGGATCTCGTCCCGCGCCAGCGGGCGGATCCTGTCATAGCCGTAGTCACGGTTCAGCTTTTCGGCATAGGCGTGGGAATGGGCCACGAAGCGCTGGCGGTGATCGGCATGGATCAGCCCCGGCACATAAGCGGCCTCGGGCGCGTAGCGCCTGGCATAGTCGATGGTCAGATCGACGCTTTCGACCGCGATATCCCACAACCGGCGCGCCATGTCAGGGCCGACCATCTCTTCCAGCCCGTCCTGATCCACCCGCTGGCCCGGATGCACCTGCCCGCCATTGCGCCCCGATGCGCCAAAGCCCACCCGATGCGCTTCCAGCACCACCACATCCATGCCCGCCTCGGCCAGATGCAACGCTGCCGAAAGCCCGGTGAAGCCGCCGCCGATCACCGCCACGTCGCAGGCAATCTCGCCCAAAGCCTCGTCGAACGGCTCCAGCGCCGTCGCCGTCGCGGCATAATACGAGCCGGGATATTCCCCAGGCCGGTCATTGGCGGTGAGAATGTCGAGCCGCGCCATGATGCCCTTTCATCTTGCCCAAAATATCCCGGGGAGCGCGAGGGGCAGCGCCCCTCGCCCCGCCCGCCGCAGGCGTCACCCGGCGGTTTTCAGAAGCCCTGCCTCCTTCACCGCGGCATAGCCCTCGTCGAGCGATTTCACGGCGCGCTCGAACAACAGGTCGATATCGGCTTTCGTCATCACCAGCGGCGGGGCGACGATCATCCGGTCGCCGACATGGCGCATGATGAGGTTGTTGGCAAAGCACTTCTCGCGCACCATGTAGCCCACCGTTCCGGCCGGGCTTTCGAACGGCTTGCGCACCGATTTGTCGGCGGTCAGCGCCAGCGAGGCCATCATGCCGACGATCTTGGTCTCGCCCACGAAGGGGTGATCGCCAAGCTGGTGCCACTTCTCGGCGAGGTAGGGCGCGGCCTCGTTCTTCACATGGTCGACGATCTTTTCGTCTTCCAGAATGCGCAGGTTTTCCAGCGCCACGGCGGCGGCAACCGGGTGGCCGGAATAGGTGTAGCCATGGGCGAATTCCTCGCGGCCCAGCACCTCGGCCACATGGTCCGACACCACCGAACCGCCGATCGGCGCATAGCCCGACGAGAGCCCCTTGGCGATGGTGATGATATCGGGGCGCAGCCCGTAATATTGCGTGCCGAACCATTCGCCGGTGCGCCCGAAGCCGGTGATGACCTCGTCGACGATCAGCAGGATGTCATGCGCGTCGCAGATCCGCTGGATCTCGGGCCAGTAGCTGTCGGGCGGCACGATCACGCCGCCCGCGCCCTGCACCGGCTCGGCGATGAAGGCGGCCACGTTCTCTTCCCCCAGTTCCGCGATCTTGGCTTCCAGCTCGCGCGCGCGCATCAGGCCGAATTCCTCGGGGCTCATATCGCCGCCTTCCAGGTACCAGTGCGGCTGGCCGATATGGGCGAAGCCGGGCAGCAGCCCGCCCTGCGCCTGCATCCCCTTCATCCCGCCAAGGCTCGTCGCGCCGAGGGTGGAGCCGTGATAGGCGTTGTTGCGGCCGATGATGATCTGCTTCGAGGGTTTGCCGAGATTCTGCCAATAGGTGCGCACGAGGCGGATATTGGTGTCGTTCGCTTCCGACCCGCCGGAGGCGAAGAAGACGTGGTTGAGATTGCCCGGCGCCAGTTCCGCCACCTTGTCGGCCAGCGCGATGGCGGGCACATGCGTCGACATGAAGAAGGTGTTGTAATAGGGCAGCTCCTTCATCTGGCGATAGGCCACATCGGCCAGCTCGTCACGGCCATAGCCGATATTCACGCACCACAGCCCCGCCATCGCATCGAGGATCTGTTCGCCCTCGCTGTCGGTCAGCGTCACGCCGGTGGCGCGGGTGATCACGCGCGCGCCTTTTTCGGCCAGAAAGGCGTTGGCGGTGAAGGGGTGCATGTGGTGCGCGGCGTCCAGCGCCTGCAACTCGGCTGTGGGCAAGTGATTCGTAATCTTGTTCATCTGCAGCTCCTCGGGTGGGAATCGGCGTTCACAATATGATCAAATGTTGGGCTGTCAACGCGCCCTCTGCCTGTTTGATCAGGCGTCGGCGGCGGTGAGGCTTCGTGTCACAGATGCGATTCCCTGCTCGATATCGCCAAGAATGGCCGCCGCCACGCCCTCGGCGTCGCGGGCGCGCATCGCCGCCAGCGCCTCGCGGTGCATGTCGGGCAGGTTGGCCGTGCCGTGGCGTCCGAGCATGACCCGCAAAGACGGGCCGGACCGCAGCGACAGCATCTCGGAAATGCCGATCAGCACATCGGCGCCGGAGAGCGCATAGAGCCGGGCGTGGAAAAGATGGTTGTGCTCCAGATAGCCCCGCACGTCGCCGCGCTCGATTGCCTCATCGACCTTCGCATCCACCCTGGAGAGCATCGTGATATCGTCATCCGTCAAGTTTTCAACGGCGCGGCGCGCCAGTTCCGGCTCGACGGCGCGGCGCGCGAAGGCCAGTTCGCGATATTGTTCGAGCGACATTTCGGGCACCTCCACCCGGCGGTTGCCCTTGAACACCAGCGCGCCCTGGCTGGTCAGCCGGCGGATCGCCTCGCGCACCGGGGTCATGCCCAGACCGAGCGCATCGACCAGCCCCTGGATCGTCACCGGCTGGCCCGGGGCCAGCTCGCCGTAGAGCACCATATCGCGCAGGCCGCGATAGGCGCGTTCATGGTCGGGCAGTTTCGCAGGGTCGTGGTTCATCCCGGTCACTCGTTCTTCGTTGTCCATTGCGCTTGTGCGCCAAGCCTATAATCTCAAAAATCAGGGTATCGCCTCGCGGGGGATTTGACCATATCCGCCGTTACGGCTAGTTTTGATCAAAAGTCCAACACCGGCCACAGCGCCGATCAAGGGAGAAAGTGGAGAAATGAAGACAAAGCTGATGCTGCTGAGCACGAGCTTCGCGCTGATCGCAGGCGCCGCGGCTGCCGAAGAGGTGCGGGTCTACAACTGGTCCGACTATATCGACGAAGAGCTGCTACAGAAGTTCGAGGACGAAACCGGCTATGACCTGATCTACGACGTGTTCGATTCCAACGAAGTGCTGGAAACCAAGATGCTCGCCGGCGGCTCGGGCTATGACGTGGTGGTGCCGACCGGCTCCTTCCTCGCCCGCCAGATTCAGGCCGGCGTGTTCCAGAAGCTCGACATGGCGAAGTTGCCCAATATCGGCAATATGTGGGACGTGATTTCGAGCCGCACCGCGCGCTATGACCCCGGCAACGAATACGCGATCAACTACATGTGGGGCACCACCGGCATCGGCGCCAACGTGGGCAAGGTGCGCGAGATTCTCGGCGAGGACGCGCCGATCGACAGCCTGGCGCTGGTCTTCGATCCGGCCAATATGGAAAAGCTCGCCGAATGCGGCGTGATGATGCTCGACGCCCCGGACGAGATGATCCCGGCGGCGCTGAAATACATCGGCGAAGACCCCAACTCGATGGATGCCGACGTGGTGGCCAAGGCCGAGGCCGTGTTCACCCCGATCCGGCCCTATGTGCAGAAATTCCACTCCTCGGAATATATCGAGGCGCTGGCGAACGGTGAGGTCTGCGTGGCTTTCGGCTGGTCGGGCGACATCCTGCAGGCGCGCGACCGCGCCGCCGAGGCCGACAATGGCGTCGAGATCGAATACCATGCGCCGAAGGAAGGCGCGCTGATGTGGTTCGACCAGATGGCGATCCCGGCCGACGCGCCGAACCCGGATGGCGCGCATGCCTTCCTCAACTTCATCATGGACGCCCAGAACATGGCGCAGGCGTCGAACTACGTCTATTACGCCAACGGCAACCTGGCGAGCCAGGAATTCCTGATCGAAGACGTGATCGACGATACCGCGATCTACCCGGATGAGGCGACGCTGGAGAACCTCTACGTCAAGGATGGCTACGACCCGCAACTTCAGCGGTCGGTCACCCGGATGTGGACCAAGATCAAGTCGGGCATCTGAGCCCTGTGATCACCCCCGCGCCACCCGGCGCGGGGGTTCTTCTTCTGCGAGCTGCCCGAGGTGCCCATGGCGGAGAAACCCCGCAAACCGAAACCGATAACCGACCTGTTCGCGCCATGGACCGATCCGGACGCCAAACCGCTGATCGAGTTCCGCTCGGTCACCAAGAAATTCGGCGACTTCACCGCAATCGACGACCTCACGCTCGACATCTACGAGAAGGAATTCTTTGCCCTGCTCGGCCCGTCCGGCTGCGGCAAGACAACGATGATGCGGATGCTCGCGGGCTTCGAAAGCCCCACCGAAGGCGAGATCCTGCTCGGCGGCAAGAACATGGTCGGCATCCCGCCCAATGAACGCCCGGTCAACATGATGTTCCAGAGCTACGCGCTCTTCCCCCACCTCTCGGTGTGGGACAACATCGCCTTCGGCCTCAAGCGCGACAAGATGCCAGGCGACAAGATCGCCACCCGGGTCGAAGAGATGCTGCGCCTGACCCGGCTCGAGCAATTCGCCCGCCGCAAGCCGCACCAGATTTCCGGCGGCCAGCGCCAGCGCGTGGCCCTCGCCCGCTCGCTCGCCAAGGCGCCGAAGCTGCTGCTGCTCGACGAGCCGCTCGGCGCGCTCGACCGTAAACTGCGCGAGGAAACGCAGTTCGAGCTGATGGACATTCAGGAAAAGACCGGCACCACCTTCGTGATCGTCACCCACGACCAGGAAGAGGCGATGACCGTCGCCTCGCGCATCGCGGTGATGGACCACGGCAAGATCATCCAGGTCGATACGCCGGCCCAGGTCTACGAGATGCCCAACTCGGTCTATGTCGCCGATTTCATTGGCGATGTTAACCTGATCGAAGGCACCGCCACCCGGACCGGCCCCGATCTTTGCGAGATCCGCTTCCATGAGGGCGAACCGCCGATCACCGCCGAGGTGACCAGCGAGATTTCCGATGGCCAGACGGTCACCTACGCCATCCGCCCCGAAAAAATCCGCGTGTCGCGCGATCAGCCCGAAGACCGCTCAAATGTCGCCTTCGGCAAGATCATCGACATCGGCTATCTGGGTAATGTCTCGACCTATCACGTCGAGCTGGCAGACGGGCAGATGGTGAAGGCCGCGATGACCAATGCCACCCGCGTGGCCCGGCGCGACTTCACCTGGGAAGACGAAGTCTGGCTGTCGTGGCGCGAAAGCGCCGGCGTGGTGCTCACCCAATGAGGCGCGCAGCCCTCATCGCCCTGCCCTATATGTGGCTTCTGGCACTGTTCTTCGTGCCGTTCCTGATCGTGCTCAAGATCAGCGTCTCGGATTACGCGCTGTCGATCCCGCCCTACACCCCCACGCTCGATCTGAGCCAGGGCTGGCAGGGCATCCGCGACTGGTGGGCGGGGCTCGACTTCGAGAATTTCATCTTCCTCACCACCGACTCGCTCTACTGGAGGGCCTATCTGTCGTCGCTGAAGATCGCGGTCTTCTCCACGATCATGACGCTGATCGTCGCCTATCCCATCGCCTACGGCATGAGCCGGGCAAAGGACGAGTGGCGCCCGACGCTGCTCATGCTGGTAATCCTGCCATTCTGGACCTCGTTTCTGATCCGCGTCTATGCGTGGAAGGCGATCCTGGCGCAGGAGGGCTTTCTCAACCAGGTGCTGATCAATCTCGGACTCATCGGCGAGCCCCTGACGATCCTCAACACCAACACCGCCGTCTATATCGGCATCGTCTACACCTACCTGCCCTTCATGGTGCTGCCGCTCTATGCCGCGCTGGAAAAGCTCGATGAAAGCCTGCTCGAAGCGGCCGAAGACCTTGGCTGCTCGCGCGCCTCGGCCTTCTGGCTGATCACCCTGCCGCTCTCCAAGCAGGGGATCATCGCGGGGAGCTTTCTCGTCTTCATCCCGGTGATGGGCGAATTCGTGATCCCGACGCTGCTTGGCGGCTCCGACACGCTGATGATCGGCAAGGTGCTGTGGGAAGAGTTCTTCTCCAACCGCGACTGGCCGGTCGCCTCCGCGGTGGCAATCGTGCTGCTGGCGATCCTGATCATTCCCATCGTCCTCTTCATCAAGAACGAGGAAAAGCAATGGGAGAAAGACATATGACGACGCTGGGCAATTTCGTCGCCGCCCCGGTTTCTTTGAAAGAAACCGCGCCGAAATCTTACCAGGATTTCGTCTGCACGGAGGGCCGCGCATGAGACGGCTCAGCTGGTTCAACGCCACCTCGCTCACCCTCGGCTTCGCCTTTCTCTACCTGCCGATGGTCGTGCTCGTCGTCTATTCGTTCAACGCCAACAAGCTGGTCACGGTCTGGGCCGGGTTCTCGACCCGGTGGTACGGCGAGCTGTTCCGCAACGAAGCCTTCCTCGATGCGGCCTGGGTGACGCTGCGGGTGGCGCTGGTCTCGTCGACGCTGGCGACGATCCTCGGCACGGCGGCGGCCTATGTGCTGGTGCGCGGCGGCCGGTTCTTCGGCCGGACGCTGTTTTCGGGGATGCTCTATGCGCCCCTCGTCATGCCCGACGTGATCCTCGGCCTGTCGCTCCTGCTCCTGTTCATCTCGATCGGGCTCGACCGGGGGATGATCACCATCATCCTCGCCCATACCACCTTCTCGATGGCCTATGTCGCGGTGGTGGTCACCTCACGGCTGGTGGCCTTCGACCATTCGCTGGAAGAGGCGGCGCGCGATCTGGGCTGCAACCGCTGGGATGCGTTCCGCCTCGTCACCCTGCCGATCATCGCCCCGGCGGTGATCTCGGGCTGGCTGCTCGGCTTCACCCTGTCGCTCGACGATCTGGTGATCGCCTCCTTCACCTCCGGCCCCTCCTCCACCACCCTGCCGATCAAGATCTTCTCCGCCGTCCGCCTCGGCGTGAGCCCTGAAATCAATGCGCTCTCGGCGATCCTGATCGGGATCGTCACCGTGGGCGTGATAACCACCTCGCTGATGTCCAAGCGCGCGATCGCTAAACGAATCCGCGACGAAAACAGAGCTGAAACATGACTGACTTTCTTGCCGAATACGCCGCCTTCTGTGAGACCCACGGAAGGCCGGACCGGGTCGAATTGATGCTATGCGACATCAACGCCATCCTGCGCGGCAAATGGCTGCCGGGGGACGATGAGGTCAAACTCGCCGAAGGCGGTGTGCGCCTGCCGCTGTCCACCTATGCGCCCAACATCCTCGGTGAAGAGGTCGAAGGGACCGGCCTTGGCATCAGCATCGGCGATCCCGACGGGCGGCTCTTCCCTGTGCCCGGCAGCCTCAGGCCGGTGCCCTGGGCGACCAACGGCACGAAAGTGGCACAGGTGCTGGTGGAAATGCACGACGAAGACGGCGGCGTTGCCCCCTACTCGCCCCGCCGCCAGCTCGAAGCCATGCTCGACCGCTTCACCAGGCGCGGCCTCACGCCGGTGGTGGCGACCGAGCTGGAATTCTACCTCTACAAGCCCCGCGCCGAGGAAGACGATGCGCCGACGCCGCCCGACCGTTCGCCCATCGCGCAGAACTACGATCTCGACGTGCTCGACCGCACCCAGGCCATCCTCGACGCCATCCTCGACGGCGCCATCGACCAGGGGATGACCCCCGACACGCTGATCGCCGAATACGGGCCGGGCCAGTTCGAGATCAACTTCCACCACACCGACAACGTGCTCCAGGCCGCCGACGATGCGCTGATCTTCCGCCGCCTCGTGCGCGCCACCGCCCGCAAACACGGGATGAGCGCCACCTTCATGGCGAAACCCTATGCCGATTACCCCGGCAACGGGATGCATGCCCATGTCTCATTGCTCGACAAGACCGGGCGCAACATCTTCGACGATGGCGGCGACGAACCCTCGGCGACGCTGAAACAGGCCATCGCCGGCACGCTCGATACGATGGACGATCTGCAGGCGATCTTCGCGCCGCACATGAATTCCTACCGCCGCTTCCAGCCCAATTCCTTCGCGCCGCACGCGCCCGACTGGGGGCTCGACAACCGCGCCGCCGGGGTCCGCGTGCCGGAAGTGGCCGGGCCCGGCGCGCGGCTGGAGCACCGCATCTCGGGCGCCGATACCAATCCCTACCTCGTGCTGACCGCCATTCTCGGCGGCATCCTCCATGGGCTCGACAACCCCGATCTGCCGCTGCCCCTGCCGCTCGACGACGAAAACGGCGACCACGCCGAGCCGCTCACCGCCGACTGGGCCACCGCCGTCGACACCTTCGCCGAAAGCCCGGTGGCCGAGGCGGTGTTCTGCGACGGCTACCGCGACATCTACACCGCCGTGCGCCTCGACGAGATCGCCCAGCTTACCTCGGCGATCAGCCAGATCGAATATCGCACCTATCTTGGCCGGTTGTGAAACGCCTCTGGGAGCCTTTCGCCTATTCTGACGGCCCCCGCGCCGACTGCGCCTGGGCCCTCGACCGCGATTGGCCAGTGCTGGACAGCGAGGCCGAGACCGATATCGCCATCGTCGGCGGCGGCTATACCGGCCTGTCGGCGGCGCTGCATCTGGCCGGGGCGGGCGAGCAGGTGATGGTGCTGGAAGCCCATGCGCCCGGCTGGGGCGCCTCGGGGCGCAATGGCGGCTTTTGCTGCCTCGGCGGCGCAATGGCCTCCGACGAAACGCTCACCCGCCGCTTCGGCGCCGATCAGGCCGGGCTTTGGGTCGAGGCCGAGAAAGCGGCCATTCACCTCGTTGCCGGATTGCTTGCGCAACATGGGATCGACGCAAAAACCCATTCCCACGGCGAATTGGTGCTCGCCCATTCCCCGCGCGCCTGGCGCGGCTTCGCCGCCGACCGCAGCCGCTACACCCGCCACGGGATCGAAACCGAGCTTCTGCCATCCGCCGCTTTGGCCGAACGCGGGCTGAAAGCCAGCAGCATGCAGGGCGGGATGCATGTGAAAATCGGCTTCGGCCTCGATCCCGGCGCCTATGCCATCGGCCTCGCCCGCGCCGCCCGGGCCGCCGGCGCCGATATCCGCGGGCAATCGGAGGTGCGGCGCATCACCCGCGAAGGCGGCACCTACCGCCTGACAACCCCGCAGGGCAGCCTGCGCGCCCGCCGCCTGCTCTTCGCCACCAATGGCTATTCCGCCGAGGATCTGCCCCGCTGGCTCGCCGGGCGCTTCATGCCGCTGCAATCGAGCGTGATGGTCACCCGCCCGCTCACCGAAGCCGAGCGCGCGGCACAGGGCTGGACCTCCGACCTCATGGCCTACGATTCACGCCGGCTGCTGCACTATTTCCGGCTGATGCCCGACGGGCGCTTCCTCTTCGGCATGCGCGGCGGGCTGAAGGCGCACCCGGCCCGCGAAGCGCGGGTCATGGCGCGGATGCGCGCAGATTTCGAGGCGATGTTTCCAGCCTGGGCCGGCGTCGAAACGGCGCATTCCTGGTCCGGGCTCGTCAACCTTTCGCGCGGTCAAACGCCCTATCTCGGCCCGGTACCGGAGATGGAAAACGCCTGGACGGCGATGGCCTATCACGGCAACGGCGTGGCGATGGCCAGCTATTCCGGCGCGATCATGGCCGATCTGATCCGCGGCCGCGCGCCCGACCGGCCCTTTCCCACCGTGATGCAAGCGCCGCTCGCCCGCTTCCCCCTCGGCCGCCGGCGCCGAGTGCTGCTCGCCGCGATGACCCCGCTTCTCGCCCTCGGCGACCGGCTCTGAACGCCCCTCGCAGAGCCGGCCCGTCTTCATCTTGCATCAACGAACGACGGGTGAGCAAACGGCAGGATCATGTATTGTACTTATATTCCAATGAGATGCGCCAGAACTACAACGCTAGAATCCTAGAATCGTAGAGTCCCGAACCTCACGCCCCCGGGCATAGCCCGCGAGCCACCGCAGAATACGCAGCCGTGCCGCGCAGAGGCTCGCCGCCCGGGCTTCGGAGGCATGGAAACGAGGACGCCGCCTGCGCGGTTGGCAAAGGCGCGGCTAGCGCGGCGCCCAGAATTCGCCGGTCTGATCCGGGCAGGCCGGATCGGTGATCATCTCGCCCTGAAACCGCGGCGCATTGAAATCGAAATCGCGCAGCAGACGAAACAGGAGCCGCAGCCGCAGCGCCCGTTCCTCATAGGCCGTCACCAGCCCAAAACTGTGCTCCATCACGGTCATGACAGCCGCTCCCGGACATGCCACCCCCACCGTCTGACCGGCAGTCAAACGCAAAAATGTGGTCCAGGTATGGGCAAATCGTGTGGACATGGCGGCAGATCAGCGCCGCCAGGCTTTGCGGGCAATGTCGATGCGGGCTTCCATCATCGACATGTCCTTCATGATCTCATGGCGTTTGGTGCGGTCGCCGGTCTCGGCCAGTTCCGCGCGCAGCCTTTTCAGCTCGCGTCCGAGCGATACGAATTCCGGCACCGCGCCGTTCTCGCGGATCAGCCGGTTGATCAGGGCGTTTTGCGGATCGTCCTCGGGCGGCAGCGGCTTGCCCGCGCCGGGCAGATTGTCGAACTCGCCCGCCGCCTCCGCCTCGCGGATGCGCTGGGTGATCAGGTCGATCAGCGGATGGTCCATCTCTCACGCCTCCCGTGCGCGTTCGGCCTGGAACCGCTCGTAAGCCTCGGGCCGCCAGACCTCGGAGCGGCGATAGAACGCCTCGAACACCGGCACCGCGCCCGACAGCTCAAGCCAGGGCTGTTTCGTCGAGGTGAAGATATGCACATCCGGCGCCACCGCCAAGGTGTCGTCGAGCGTGCCCATCTTCACATAGGAGAATTTCGGCCCGGTGCCGTGATAGGAGGCCCAGAGCGCCACGCCGCAGCTGGGGCAGGCCATCACCCGCTGCCCCTTGCCCGAGGCGGTGGGCAATTCGCGCGCCACCGGCGCCCCTTCCGTCACCTCGATATGCCGGGTCTCGATCATGCCGTTGAGCGCAAAGGCCGAACCGCTTTCGCGCTGGCACCAGGTGCAATGGCAGGCATGAACGATGAGCGGGTCGGCGTGAAGCCGGTATGCGATCTCGCCGCAGGTGCAATGGCCGGTTGTCATGGAAATCCCTCCCCTTCTTCGTTCCGGAAATACCTTGGGGGAGCGCGAGGGGGCAACGCCCCCTCGCCTTGATCGGGCCGTCCGAAGGCGGCCCGAGCTTGCTTACTTCGCGCTGATACGCCCGTCGACATAGGGCGTATAGGGCGAGCGTTCGGCGAGATATTCCGCCGTCACATCCGCAAGGTCCGGACCGAAATCGTAGACGTTGCTGGCGTTGACAAACATGCTGTAGCCGTCACCGCCGTTGCGCACGAAGTTGTTCGACACCACGCCGTATTCGGCCGCCGGGTCGATCGGTTTCCAGTCCATACCGTCGGCGACCATCACGTCAGACACCCGGCTGCCCGGCTCCGCCGCCGCATCCCAGGTGAATTTGAGGCCGGCAATCTGCGGGAAGCGGCCCGCGCCTTCCTCGACCTGGCTCACGCCGTTCTCAAGCGCGTCGATCATCACCTGACCGGAGACGAAGAAGGTCGACAGGGTGTTCTGGAACGGCAGCACGGTCAGCACTTCGCCCTTGGTCACTTCGCCCGCGTCGATCGAGGCCCGCACGCCGCCACCGTTCTGGATGGCGATGGAAATGCCCTGATCCTTCACCCGGTCGAGCATCGCATCGGCAATCAGGTTGCCCATCTGGCACTCCATCGCCCGGCAGCTGTCGCGTTCGCCGTTGATCGCTTCCGCGCTCTCGGCGACCACCTCGTTGCGGATTTCGTCCAGTGGCGCCGCCGCCTCGGCGATCCGCGCCTTGGTATCGGCATCTTCCATCACCTGGCCGTC
Organism: Sinisalibacter aestuarii; assembly: GCF_027923545.1. Taxonomy (GTDB): domain Bacteria; phylum Pseudomonadota; class Alphaproteobacteria; order Rhodobacterales; family Rhodobacteraceae; genus Sinisalibacter; species Sinisalibacter aestuarii. The sequence goes on from NZ_BROH01000002.1 coordinate 363,510, forward strand.
CATGGTCAGCGGCTCGCCGACCGCCTCGACGATGTTGCCATCGTCGTCGAAGGTGACATTGAGCTCGCCGAGGAACTTGCCATAGGCATAGGCCTGCACGATGGCGGTGTTGTTCACCATCGTCGGATACGGACCCTTGGCGTCTTCCGAGGTGTTCGACAGATAGGTGTTGTCATGCCCGCCAACGATCACGTCGACACCCGTGGTCTCGGCCGCCACACGCTGATCGACAAGATAGCCCGAATGGCTGAGCACGATGATCTTGTTCACGCCTTCGGCGGTGAGCTTGTCCACTTCGGCCTGCACCGCGCCCACCGGATCGGTGAAGACGACATTCGGCCCCGGCGACGACAGCTCGTCAGTGTCGATCGGGGTGAGGCCGATGAGGCCCAGCCGCTCGCCGCCACGCTCGATGATGACCGATTTCTGGACCGCCTCGTGCAGCAGCGCCTCGCCGGAATAATCCGCGTTCGACATCAGCACCGGGAAGTTCACCGTATCGACGAATCCGCGCAGGATTTCCGGCCCGTCGTCGAATTCGTGGTTGCCCACGGTCATCGCGTCGTAACCCATTTTGTTCATCATCTCGGCCGCAAGCGCGCCCTTGTAATAGGTGTAGAACAACGTGCCCTGGAACTGGTCGCCACCGTCGACGAGAATGTAATTGTTCGTCCGCGCCTTCGCCTCGTTGATGGCGGTCACCAGACGGGCGGAGCCGCCAAAGCAATTGCCCTCCTGGTTGTCCTCTTCCGAGCAGCCGGAATCGAAGGCGGAAATCGGCTCGAACCGGGCATGAAAGTCGTTCGTGTGCAGAATGGTCAGCGTGTAATCGGCCTGCGCCACACCCGTGGTCAGAGCGAGCGCAGCGACCGAAGCCAGAAATTTATGTGTCATGAAGACCCCCTAGTGTTGGAACTGTCCCGAGATTGCGCGAGTCTGTTGCCGCTGTCAAAGTGGAACATGTGGTCAAATTGCATTGCAGGATCACCGGCGTATGACAAAACCGCTTCTCCGGCGGCCACACCCCGGGCAAAAGCGCCATCCCGGCGGCACCGGGGGCCGCGCCACCACGAAGCATTGACGCTGGCGGCAAGCGCTGGCATCTGAACCCCATGCTGATCTACAAGATCTTCCGCGCCCCGGAATGGGCGGCCTTCGAAGCCTCGGGCGTCACGCCGGGCGCCCCGGTCGATCTGGCCGATGGCTTCATCCATTTCTCCACCGCCATGCAGGCCGCCGAAACCGCCGCGAAGCATTTTGCCGGGGAGCAGGGGCTGGTGCTGGTCGCGGTTTCCGTCGACCGGCTCGGCACCGATCTGAAATGGGAGCCCTCGCGCGGCGGCGCGCTGTTTCCGCATCTCTACCGCGAACTCGACGCAACCGACGTGGTCTGGACCCGTCCGCTCCTTGCCGGTCCCGACGGGCTGCACCGCTTTCCGGAGGAGATGGAATGACGGCATATGAAAAGCTGGGCATGGCCGTGCTGCACCGGTTCGGACCGGAACGCGCGCATCGTCTGTCGCTGATGGCGCTGAAGGCGGGGGTCGCGCCGGTGCCCGGGCTCTATACCAGCCCTATGCTGCAAACCACCATTGCCGGCATGAAGCTGCCCAACCCGGTCGGCCTTGCCGCCGGCTACGACAAGAATGCCGAGGTGATCGACGCGCTGGCGCGCGCCGGTTTCGGCTTCATCGAGGCGGGCGCCATCACCCCGCGGCCGCAGCCCGGCAACCCGGCGCCGCGGCTGTTCCGGCTCACAGAGGATGAGGCGATCATCAACCGGATGGGGTTCAACAACCAGGGCATGGAAGCCGCCGCCCAGCGCCTGCGCCGCCGCTCGCACCGCCATCCGGTGCCGGTGGGGCTGAATCTGGGCGCCAACAAAGACAGCGAAGACCGCGCCGGCGATTTCGTGAAAGTGTTCGAAGCCTGCGGCGATTTCGTCGATTTCGTGACCGTCAACGTCTCGTCGCCCAACACCGAACGGCTGCGCGACCTGCAGGGCGCGGATGCGCTGCGCGCGCTGCTTGGCCGGGTGCTGGACGAACGCGAAGCGATGGACAAATACACCCCCGTCTTCCTCAAGATCGCGCCCGATCTCGGCGACGACGAGATCGAGGCCATCGCCGAGGTGGCCCGCTCGGTGCGGCTCGACGGGATCATCGCCACCAACACCACGATTCAACGCAAAGGTGTGAAAAGTAAAAGCCGTAAGGAGCAGGGGGGGCTTTCCGGGCCGCCATTGTTCGAAAAGTCCACGCGGGTGCTGGCCAAGTTGTCGGCGCTCACGCAGGGCCACCTGCCCCTGATCGGGGTTGGCGGGATCGACAGCGCCGAGACGGCCTGGGCCAAGATCACCGCCGGGGCCAGCGCCGTGCAGCTTTACACCGCCCTCGTCTATCATGGCCTCGGCCTTGTCGACGAGATCCTGCGCGGGCTGGAAGAGCATCTGCGGCGCGACGGGTTCACCCATATCTCGCAAGCCGTGGGCACGAAGAGAGGAGACTGGCTATGAGCGACGTAACCATCTGGCACAATCCGCGCTGCAGCAAGAGCCGCCAGACATTGGCTCTGGTCGAAGAGCAGGGCGTGACCCCCGTGATACGCAAATATCTCGAAGACGCGCCGAGCGAAGCCGAAATCCGCGCCGCCCTCGCCGCTCTCGGGCTGCGGCCCATCGAGGCGATGCGCACCGGGGAAGCCGAGTTCAGGGAAATGGGGCTGAGCCGCGACAGCGACGACGACACGCTGATCCGCGCGATGGCCGAAATGCCCAAGCTCATCGAACGCCCTATCGTGTTCAAAGACGGCAAAGCCCGCCTTGGCCGGCCACCCGAACAGGTGCTCGACATTCTCTGAGCGAACCCGGGGCGGCGCCTACTCGATCGCCGACAGCGCCGTGACCCGGCCCAGGAAGTAGCTCTCGTAGCCGTCCGGATAGACATAGCCGACCTCGCCCCGCGTGGGGATCCGCCGCCCGTCGATCTCGGCATAATCCGAAAAGGCTCCGCGCCAGTCGAGCGGCACGACGCGCCCGTCGGGCAGGGTTGCGGGGCGGCCGCGCGCCTGCACGCCGACAATGTCGCCGGCAGCATCGAGCGTGAAAACCACTTCCGCCGGGCCGCCTTCGGTGCCCATCCGCGCCGCCACACCCTCGGCCCGCATCTCCCACGTAATCGCCCGGTTCGTCAGGATCGCATCGGGCGACCAGGGCAGCTCGGCAAGGTAGCGCAGCCCCTCGCTCAGCGCCGCCTCCGGCCCCTCATAGGCATCGAGGCGGAAAGCCCCGAAGAACCGCACATCGAGCAGGCCCGCGCCATCGGCATAGGAATCCAGCACCCGCACCACAGGCAGCGGACCGAGCCGCATCTCTGCAAGCCAGGCAAAGCCGGGCCGGGCGGTGGCGATGGTCTGGCGGGCGGCAAGTGCCGTCCACCCGGCGCCGGGCTTGAGCCGCATCTCGGCGCTCTGCTTCAGCGCAAGCGCGCGCGCCGGGTCAGATCCCGCAAGGCCGCGCCGGGCGAAGGCGGCCACCTCGGGCGGCAAATCCTGCCGTGGCGCGCCGGGAGAGGCTTCGGCCAGACGCGCATCCAGCCGCGCAACGCCGCGTGAAAACCCGGCGGCAAAGATGAGCGTCACCGCCACGGCCAGCGCCAGCAGCGCAGCGATCCCGGCAAAGACGATTTTCATGGCAGCCTCCCTGTACGTGCCCCGATCCTACGCATCCGCGCGCCGCGCCGCTTTGCCCGGGATCAAGCCCGGCTTGCCATATGCGATTTTCTGCGCTTTGCTGGTCGGAACGATAGACCGCCCCCTTCTACGCCGCATCGAAGGGGGACGGGGTCAACAGGGTAAGGCGGCGGGATTGTCATGGATATCGCGTTTCTTCTGAACGGAGAGACCGTCGAATTGCGTGGGGTCGATCCGACCGAAACCGCGCTCGACTGGCTGCGCGAGGCGCGCGGGCTTACCGGCACAAAGGAGGGCTGCAACGAGGGCGATTGCGGCGCCTGCACGGTGATGGTGACGGATGAGGCCGGCACCCGCGCGCTCAATGCCTGCCTGCTCTTCCTGCCCCAGCTCGACGGCAAGTCGCTCACCACGATCGAGGGGCTCGCCGCGCCCGATGGCAGCCTGCACCCGGTGCAGGAGGCGATGGTGGAGCATCACGGCAGCCAATGCGGCTTCTGCACGCCGGGCATCGTGATGAGCCTCGCCGCGGGCCAGATCGCGGGCGAGACGGATCACGACCGCCAGCTTGCGGGCAATCTCTGCCGCTGCACCGGCTATGCGCCGATTGCGCGCGCCGCCGATATCGCCTTGCGCAAGCCGGTGCCGAAATGGCTGCGCGATCTGCCCGGCGGCCCGGCGCACCGGCACGGCGACAACCCGCATCTGCCCCGCAGCATCGACGCGCTGGCGGATTACCTGATGACCCACCCCTATGCCCGCATCGTCGCCGGGGCGACGGATATCGGCCTGTGGGTGAACAAAGACATGCGCGATCTGGGCGAGGTGGTCTTCGTCTCGCAGATCGCCGAAATGGCCCGGATCGAAACCGCGCCCTACATGATCCGCATCGGCGCGGCGGCGACAATCGAGGCGCTGCGTCAGGAGATGGTGCAGCATCACCCGCATTTCGCCGCCATGCTCGCGCGCTTCGCCTCGGCGCAGGTGCGCGGCGCGGCGACGGTGGGCGGCAATATCGCCAACGGCTCGCCGATCGGCGACGGCCCGCCCGCGCTGATCGCGCTCGGGGCCACGCTGATCCTGCGCCGGGGCGAGGCGAGCCGCGAGATCCCGCTTGAGGATTTCTTCATCGACTACGGCAAGCAGGACCGGCAACCGGGCGAGTTCGTCGAGGCGATCACCATCCCGCGCATGCCAGGCGCGGCGGACCGGCTGAAGGTCTACAAGATTTCAAAAAGGTTCGATCAGGACATTTCAGCCGTGCTTGGAGCCTTCAATATCGCCGTGGAGGACGGAAAAGTGCAATCTGCCCGGATCGCCTTCGGCGGCATGGCGGGTGTGCCAAAACGTGCGGCGGCGGTCGAGGCGGCGCTGACCGGCCAGCCGTGGAGCCGCGAAACCATCGAGGCCGCGATGGCGCAGTTCGCCACCGATTTCACCCCGCTCGACGATCTGCGCGCCAGCGCCGGATACCGGCTGACGACGGCGGCAAACCTGCTCCTGCGCTACTGGCTCGAAGATCAGGGCGTGGCGGTGTCGCTTCAGGAGGTGCATTCATGAGCGTCGCCAGGCCCCTGCCCCATGACAGCGCGCGCGGCCACGTGACCGGCGCGGCGCGTTACATTGACGATATCCCGATGCCCGCCGGCACGCTGCACCTTGCCTTCGGCCTCAGCCATGAGGCGCGCGGCGTCATCGTCTCGGCCGATCTCTCCGCCGTGCGCAGCGCTCCCGGCGTGATGGCGGTGCTGACGGCGGCCGATCTCGACCGGCCCGCCGATTGCTCGCCCTCGGCCCATGACGAGCCGCTGCTCGCCACCGGCGAGGTGCACTACCACGGCCAGCCGATCTTCCTCGTCATCGCCACCAGCCACCGCGCGGCGCGGGCGGCGGCGCGGCGTGCCAGGGTCGAGATCGACCCGCGCCCGGCGCTCATCACCATCGACGAGGCGCTCGCCGCCGAAAGCTACTTCGAAGGCGGCCCGCTCACCTGGGCGCGCGGCGACGTGGAGGCGGCGCTGACCGGGGCCGCCCATGTGATCGAAGGCGAGATCGAGATCGGTGGCCAGGAGCATTTCTACCTCGAAGGTCAGGCCGCGCTCGCCCTCCCCGGCGAAGCGGGCGAGATGTTCATCTCCAGCTCGACCCAGCACCCGAGCGAGATCCAGCACAAGGTGGCCGAGGCGCTCGGCGTGCAGATGAACGCGGTCCGGGTCGAAACCCGGCGCATGGGCGGCGGCTTTGGCGGCAAGGAGAGCCAGGGCAACGCGCTGGCCATCGCCTGCGCCGTGGCGGCGCAGAAAACCGGCAAGCCCTGCAAGATGCGCTACGACCGCGACGACGACATGGTCATCACCGGCAAGCGCCACGATTTCCGCATCCGCTACCGGGCGGGCGTGAATACCGGCGGGCGGCTGGTCGGGGTCGATTTCACCCATTACGTGCGCGCCGGGTGGAGCGCCGATCTCACCCTGCCGGTGGCCGACCGGGCGATGCTGCATGCCGACAACGCCTATTTCATCCCGGCGATCCGGATCGAAAGCCACCGGCTGCGCACCAACACCGCCTCTGCCACCGCCTTTCGCGGCTTCGGCGGCCCGCAGGGCATGGTGGGCATCGAGCGGGTGATGGACCACATCGCCCATGCGCTCGGGCTCGATCCGCTCGCGGTGCGGCGCAAGAACTTCTACACCAAGACCAAGGTGCAGGAGACCCATTACGGCCAGCCCGTGACCGGCTTCGTCCTGCCCGATATCGTGAAGGTGCTGGTCGACTCGTCGGATTACGAAAACCGCCGCGCGGCGATCCGCGACTGGAATGCCGGGAGCGAGACGATCAAGCGCGGCATCGCGCTCACGCCGGTGAAATTCGGCATCAGCTTCACGCTCACCCATCTCAACCAGGCGGGCGCGCTGGTGCATGTGTATCAGGACGGGTCGATCCACCTCAATCACGGCGGCACCGAGATGGGACAGGGCCTGTTTCAGAAGGTGGCGCAGGTGGCGGCGGCGAGCTTCGGCGTCGGGCTCGGCCAGGTGCAGATCACCGCGACCGATACCCACAAGGTGCCCAACACCTCCGCCACCGCCGCCTCTTCCGGCTCCGATCTCAACGGCATGGCGGTGAAGGCCGCCTGCGACGAGATCCGCGGCCGGATGGCCCGCTATCTGGCGCAGAAGCACGGGCTGAAGCCCCGGCATGTGGGCTTCAAGGGCGGCAAGGTGAAGCTGGGCAATATGCGTCTGTCCTTCGCCGAGGCCGCGCAGGAATGCTACGAGGGCCGGGTGAGCCTTTCGGCCACCGGGTTTTACAAAACGCCCGATGTGTCGTGGGACCGCGCCACCGGCACCGGCCATCCGTTCTACTATTTCGCCCATGGCGCGGCGGTGACGGAAGTGGCGATCGACACGCTCACCGGCGAATACCGGATGCTGCGCGCCGACATCCTGCACGATGTGGGCGAAAGCCTGAACCCGGCGCTGGATACCGGCCAGATCGAGGGCGGCTTCGTCCAGGGCGTCGGCTGGCTCACCACCGAGGAACTGGTGTGGGACGACAGGGGCCGCCTCGCCACCCATGCGCCCTCGACCTACAAGATCCCCACCGCCTCCGACCGGCCGGAGGTGTTCAACGTCGCGCTCTGGGGCCAGCCCAACACGGTGCCGACGATCTACCGCTCCAAGGCGGTGGGCGAGCCGCCGCTGATGCTGGGCATCTCGGCGTTGATGGCGCTGTCCGACGCGGTCGCGGCCTGCGGCAATGCCTACCCGCTGCTTGACGCGCCGGCCACGCCCGAACGGGTGCTGCGGGCGGTGCAGAAGGTGCGCGGGTGAGCCTCGACCGCACGGCTCTGGCGCAGGCCGTGGCCCGCCACGGCGCGGTGGTGCGCATCGTGGTGGCCGAGGTGCAGGGCTCCGCCCCGCGCGACACCGGCACGTCCATGCTGGTCTGGGCCGACGGCGAGGACGGCACCATCGGCGGCGGGACGCTGGAATACGACGCCACCGCCGCCGCGCGAGACATGCTGGCGCGGGGCGAGGCGCGGCGGTTTCGCACCGCGCTGCTCGGCCCCGATCTCGGCCAGTGCTGCGGCGGGGCGGTGGCGCTGTTGTACGAGCGCTGGGATAGTGCGGCTCTGGCCGGCATTGGCGACGGGCTGCACCTGCGCGCGGCAACCGAAACCGCCCCCGCAACGCCGCCCCTCGCCGCCGAGCGCCTGCGCGCGCAGGCACGCCATTCGGGCGCGCGCCCGGACCCCCGGCTGATCGACGGCTGGTTCGCCGAACCCGTCACCGGCCCCGCCACCCCGGTCTGGATCTGGGGGGCGGGCCATGTGGGCCGGGCGCTTGTCGCCACGCTCGCGACCCTGCCGGATCTGTCGCTCACCTGGGTCGACACCGCGCCCGAACGCTTTCCCGACACGATTCCCGCAGGCGTCACCGCCCTGCCCGCCCCCGAGATCGCCACCGCCGCGCGCCTGGCGCCGCCCGGCGCCCACCACCTCGTGCTCACCTTCTCGCACGCGCTCGATTTCGCGCTCTGCGATGCGCTGCTGCATCACGGATTCGCCTCGCTCGGCCTGATCGGCTCGGCGACGAAATGGGCACGCTTCCGCACACGTCTTAGGCAGGCGGGCCATGGCGACGCCGCAATCGGGCGCATCCAGTGCCCGATCGGGGTGAAAGCGCTGGGAAAACATCCCCAGGCCATTGCCGTGGGCGTTGCCTACGGTCTACTCATGGGAGTGGCGAAAAAAGAGGCAACGCGCCCGGCGCCGCACGAACAGGGGGACGGGGATGACGGACGCGCTGCTGACGCTTGAAGGTCTGACCAAGGCCTATCCCGGCGTGATCGCCAATTCGGACGTATCCTTTTCCATCAAGCCCGGCGAAGTCCATGCCCTGCTGGGCGAAAACGGCGCCGGCAAGTCGACGCTGGTGAAAACCATCTACGGGCTGGTGAAGCCCGACACGGGCCGCATGATGCTGAACGGCGCCGAATTCTCCCCCGCCAATCCGCGCGCCGCACGCGCCGCCGGGGTGGCGATGGTGTTTCAGCATTTCTCGCTGTTCGAAGCCCTGAACGTGGCCGAGAATATCGCCCTCGGCATGGACAACCCGCCGCCCACCGGCGAATTGGCTGGCCGCATCCGCGACGTGAGCGAAGCCTATGGCCTGCCGCTCGATCCGGGCCGGATGGTGGGCGATCTGTCGGCGGGCGAGCGCCAGCGGGTCGAGATCATCCGCTGCCTGCTGCAAAACCCGCGCCTGCTGATCATGGACGAACCCACCTCGGTGCTCACCCCGCAGGAGGTGGACATCCTGTTTCACACCCTGCGCAAGCTGGCCGGCGAAGGCACGTCGATCCTGTATATCAGCCACAAGCTCGAAGAGATCCGCAGCCTGTGCGAAGACGCCACGGTGCTGCGGCTGGGCAAGGTGGTGGCCACCTGCGACCCGCGTGAGAAGACGGCGCGGGAACTGGCCGAGATGATGGTGGGCACCAGCCTGCACACGCCCGAACGCGAGGGCGGCGAAACCGGCGAGGTGCTGCTCAGCGTCGCCGGGCTGTCGCTGCCCGCACCCTCGGATTTCGGCACGCCGCTCAAGGACATCTCGTTCGATCTGCGCGCGGGCGAGGTGCTGGGGATCGGCGGCGTTGCCGGCAACGGGCAGGACGAATTGCTGGCCGCCCTCTCGGGCGAGCGCGCCGTGCCGCCCGGGATGGTGCGCTTCAAGGGGCGCGACATTGGCCGGCTGCGGCCCAATGCCCGCCGGGCGCTCGGCCTGCTCGCCGCTCCGGAAGAGCGGCTGGGCCATGCCGCCGCGCCCGAAATGAGCCTGACGGAAAACGCGCTTCTCACCGGCGATACCCGCGAACAGCTCACGTCCAACGGCTTCATCAAATGGGGCAAGGTGCGCGATTTCGCCGCCCGGGTGATCGATGCATTCGACGTGCGCACGCCGGGCACCGAGACTGCGGCGGGCGCGCTGTCGGGCGGCAATTTGCAGAAATTCGTGATCGGGCGCGAGATCCTGCAACGCCCCGAAGTGTTCGTGGTGAACCAGCCCACCTGGGGCGTGGACGCCGCCGCCGCCGCCGCGATCCGGCAGGCGATCCTCGATCTGTCGGCCAAGGGCGCGGGCGTGATCGTGATCAGCCAGGATCTCGACGAGCTGATGGAAATCTCCGACCATTTCACCGCACTGAACGAGGGCCGGATCGCAAGGATCCGCCCGGCGCGCGACCTCACCATCGACGAGATCGGCCTGATGATGGGCGGCGCACATGACATGGCGGAGGCGATCGTATGAATATCCGGCTGGAAAAACGCCCCGCCCCTTCGCGCATGTTGCTCGCGCTGACGCCGCTGCTCGCGGTGGTGGCGACGATGATCGCGGGCGGGATCATGTTCTGGGCGCTCGGCGCCAACCCCGCCGAGGCGATCCGCACGATCTTCTGGGATCCGCTGTTCGATGAAACCTTCGGCGCCTATTCCCGCCCGCAGCTTCTGGTCAAGGCCGGGCCGCTGATCCTGATCGCCATCGGCCTCGCGCTCGGCTTCAGGGCCGGGATCTGGAATATCGGCGCGGAAGGGCAATACATCATCGGCGCCGTGGTCGGCGCCGGCGTAGGCCTGGCCTTCTATCCCACGGAAAACAGGCTGATCTTTCCGCTCATGGTGGTGGCGGGCGCGTTTGGCGGCTGGGCCTGGGCAATGATCCCGGCCATCCTCAAGACGCGCTTCGGCACCAATGAAATCCTCGTCTCGCTGATGCTGGTCTACGTCGCCGAGAATATCCTCGCCTCCGTCTCATCAGGGCTTTTGAAAAACCCCGACGGCATGGGCTTTCCCGGCTCGCGCAACCTCGCGCGCGACTATCCGGCGGCCTCCAACCTCGAACTCATCCCCAATTCGGGCATGCACTGGGGCGTGGTCGCGGCCTTCGTCGCGGTGATCTTCGCCTATGTGCTGATGACCCGGCACAAGATGGGCTTTGCCATCCGGCTCACCGGCGAGGCCCCGCGCGCGGCGCGCTTCGCCGGGGTCTCGCCCACCCGGCTCGTGCTGTTCGCGCTCGGCACGGCAGGGGCGCTGGCGGGCATGGCCGGGCTGTTCGAGGTATCCGGTCCCGCCGGCCAGATCTCGATCGACTTCGGCTCGGGCTACGGCTTTACCGCGATCATCGTCGCCTTTCTCGGGCGGCTGCACCCGGTGGGCATTCTGCTCGCCGGGCTGCTGATGGCGCTCACCTATATTGGCGGCGAGCTGGCGCAGCTCATGCTGGGGATGCCCGCCGCCGCGATCCAGCTGTTCCAGGGGATGCTGCTGTTTTTCCTGCTGGCGATGGACGTTTTCGCCAATTACCGCATCCGTATCGGACAGAGGGAGGTGGCGTGATGGAGCTCGGCCAGATTAACCCGATCCTGCTCATCGCCTCGCTGATGGTCGCCTCGACCCCGATCCTGCTGGCCGCAATCGGCGAGATGGTGGTGGAAAAGGCGGGTGTGCTGAACCTCGGCGTCGAGGGGATGATGATCACCGGCGCGGTGGTCGGCTTCGTCACGGCGGTGAATTCCACCAGCCCGGTGCTCGGCTTCATCGCCGCCGCCTGCGCCGGTGCGGGGCTGAGCCTGCTCTTCGCACTCGTCACCCAGTATCTGAAGTCGACACAGGTCGCGACCGGCCTTGCGCTCACGCTGTTCGGCCTTGGCCTCTCGTCGCTGATCGGCAAGCCCTATGCCGGGATGAAGGCCCCGCCGCTCGGCAAGATGCACATCCCCGGCCTGTCGGAAATCCCGGTTCTCGGCCCGATCCTGTTTCAGCACGACCCGATGGTCTACCTCTCGGTCCTGCTCGTCGCCGCCGTCTGGGCCTGGCTCAAATACAGCCGCTCCGGCCTGATCCTGCGCGCGGTGGGCGAAAACCACGCCGCCGCCCATGCGCTCGGCTACAAGGTGGTGCGGGTGCGCATCCTCGCCATCCTCTTCGGTGGCGCGACGGCGGGGCTGGGCGGAGCCTATGTGAGCCTGGTGCGCGTGCCGCAATGGGTCGAGGGGATGACGGCGGGCGCCGGCTGGATCGCGCTGGCCATCGTCGTCTTCGCCTCCTGGCGGCCCTGGCGGGTGCTGCTCGGCGCCTACCTTTTCGGCGGCGTCTCGGTGCTGCAGCTCAACCTGCAGGCAGCGGGCGTGGCGATCCCGGTCGAATACCTGTCGATGTCGCCCTACCTTGTCACGATCCTCGTGCTGGTCATAATCTCGCTGCGCGGCAATCACGGCGCTCCGGGATCGCTCGGGCGGGTGTTCCATGCGTCGCACTAGCTGCAGGCGGCCAGACAGGGGGACAAGTGAAACGGCACGAGATCATCGCGCTGCTCGACGGCGACCACGAGCGCCACGGCAACAAGGTCGGCCTCGCGATCGACACGCTGATCGTGCTGTCGGCCATCTCGATCGCCCTCGAAACCGAGCCGTCGCTGCCGGCGGCCCTGCGCACCTGGCTGCGCGGGTTCGAAATCTTCGTCCTCGCGGTGTTCAGCCTCGAATATATCGTCCGTGTCTGGGCGTCGCCGAAACCGCTGCGCTACATCTTCAGCATCTGGGGCGTGATCGACCTGATGTCGATCCTGCCCGCCATCGCCTTTCTCAACCCGCATTGGCAGGCGCTGCGTGCGCTCAGGCTCGTGCGCCTGCTGAAGCTGTTCCGCACCTCGCGCTCGCTCGAACGGCTGGCGACAGCGCTCGGCAATGTGCGCGGCGAGCTGATGGTCTTCGGCGCGATCTGGGCGCTGATGCTCTATGTCGGCGCGGTCGGCATCTTCCTGTTCGAGCACGACGCCCAGCCCGAAGCCTTTTCGTCGATCATGACCAGCCTGTGGTGGGCGGTGGCAAGCTTCACCACGGTGGGCTACGGCGACATGGTGCCGATCACCACCGGCGGGCGGATCTTCACCACCCTGGTCCTCTTCATCGGTCTTGGCATCATCGCGGTGCCGGCGGCCATCGTGACGACGGCCCTGCTCGAAGCGGCACCCGGCCCGCGCAGGCACCCGGACGCGCCTCATCCCAAACCTGACGAAACCAACAACGGAGAGTAACATGCACCTTCTCAAAACCCTCGCGGCCAGCGCCGCCCTGGCCGTCGGCTTTGCCGGCGCCGCCGCGGCGCAGGACCCGGTCAAGGTCGGCTTCATCTATGTCGGCCCGGTCGGCGACGGTGGCTGGACCTATGAACACGAGCAAGGCCGGCTGGCCGTCGAAGCGCATTTCGGCGACGCGGTCGAGACCGTGATTCAGGAAAATGTGCCCGAAGGGGCCAACGCCGAGGCCGCGATCACTCGCATGGCCGTGTCGGGCGCCGATCTGATCTTCACCACCTCATTCGGTTTCATGGACCCGACCATCGCCGTCGCCGAGAAGTTTCCGGATGTGAAATTCGAGCACGCGACCGGTTACAAGACCGCCGACAATGTCGGCGTCTATTCCGCCCGCTTCTATGAGGGCCGCGCCGTTCAGGGCACCATCGCCGGGCACCTGACGCAGTCGAACATCATCGGCTATATCGGCTCCTTCCCGATCCCGGAAGTGATCCGAGGCATCAACTCGGCCTATATCCACGCCAAGAAGGTCAACCCCGACGTTCAGTTCAAGATCATCTGGGCCTATACCTGGTTCGACCCGACGAAAGAGGCTGATGCCGCGAAGGCGCTGATCGACCAGGGCGCGGACGTGATCCTGCAGCATACCGACTCGACCGCACCGCAGGCGGCTGCGCAGGAAGCCGGTGGTGTCTATACCTTCGGACAGGCCTCCGACATGTCCGAATACGCGCCGATGCCGCGGGTCTCGTCGATCATCGACAACTGGGCGCCCTACTACATCGCCCGCACCCAGGCCGTGATCGACGGCACATGGGAAAGCGACAACACCTGGGACGGCATCGGCCCGGGCATGGTGGGGATCGGCGAGATTTCCGACGCAGTGCCGGCGGAAGTGAAGGCCGAGGCGCTGGCGCTGAAAGACGCGATCGCCTCGGGCGAATACCATCCCTTCACCGGCCCGCTGAACCGGCAGGACGGCTCGGCCTGGCTCGCCGAGGGCGAAGTGGCCGATGACGGCACGCTGGTGGGAATGGACTTCTTCGTCGAAGGCATCGTGGGCGAGATCCCCAACTGATCGCCGCCCCGGCAAACCCTGCAAAGGCCCCGCTCCGTGCGGGGCCTTTTCATGACAGATTGTCGCAGCCGCGCCGGAACCCGGCCCGCGCTCCGTTTCATGCCTGACAACAACGCACGAACCGGAGGACTTCTGATGAAACGCACCGCCATTCTTTCCGCCACGATCCTCGCCCTCGCCCTGCCCCTGTCGGCAGGTGCACAGAGCTTCAACCCTGGCGCAAACTTCCTCACCAACTGGGACGACAACGGCGACGGCAAAGTGACCGTCGAAGAAGTGCTCGACCGGCGCGGCATTCTGTTCGACTCTTTCGACGCCGACGAAAACGGCATTCTCTCCGCCGAAGAACTGGCCGATCACAACGCGATGCGCGATGCGATGCAGGACGCGCAGGACCGGCCCGACACCGCCTGGCGCGGCCAGGGCTATCAGGATGGCTTTGGCCGGGGTCCGGGCGGTCAGGGCCGTGGCCGGCAGCTCGGCGGTTTCCCGGGCGGAAGCCGGATGCAGGGGCCGCAGGGCTATGGCTACCAACAGGCGCAGCCGGGCTGGGGCCCGATGGGCGGCCCGCAAGGTGGCTGGGGCCAGCCGCAAGGCTACGGTTATGGCGCCGGTCCGGGCTGGGGGCCGCAACAGGGCTGGGGCCCGCAGCAGGGTTGGGGTCCGCAACAGCCGGGCTGGGGCCAGCCCCAGGGCTGGAACATGGGGCCGCAGCAGGGCATGGGCCAGCCGCAAGGCTTCGGCCAGCCCGGCATGGGGCCGCAGAACATGCAGCAGCAGATGGGCCTCGGGCTCGACGCTGACGGCGACGGCCGGATCAGCCGCGACGAATTCGTGAAGGCCGGCGAAGGCTGGCTGCCGCGGTTCGACCGCAATGGCGACGGCACGGTCGACGCGGCCGACTTCCCGACCGCCCCGCAGCAATAAAAACCACCGCCGCCGGGCGTCCCCTGGCCCGGCAAGGCCCCGCGTGCCGATCCTCCACGCGGGGCCTTTTCCTGCGCGCCACCCCCTTCCCCTCGCCCATGCACCATGTCAGGGTCGCCCGCATGGACGATTGGCCTTCGATATCCGCCGCCCTTGTCGCGGTGATCCGCACCGCGCTTCCCGAGGCGGTCGAGGACGTGAAATGGAACGCGCCGAGCTTTGCCATCGACGGGCAGCATCTGGTCACGCTGATGCGGCCCAAACATGGCGGCGCGCGGGTGGTTCTGCACCGCGATGCGAAGGCGGTCGACACCAAGACGGGCACGCGCCTGCTCGCCATCGCCGACTCGCGGCTGAGATGGGCAACCGACCAGCGGGCGCAAATCGGCTTCGCATCGCTTGCCGAGGTCGAAGCCGGTGCCGACTGGCTCGCCGGACTGGTGCGGGACTGGGTGCGCGCAGCGCGGGATTGAGCCTTTCTTCCGCGCCGGCCCCGTGCCAGAACGCGACCATGGACGATTTTCTCATCATCGGCGGCGGCATCGCCGGCCTCTCCGCAGGCGCCCGGCTCGCCGCCCTCGGCACCGTCACCCTGCTCGAAGCGGAAGACGCGCTCGCCTACCATGCCTCGGGCCGCTCCGCCGCGCTTTACGAGGCCGAATACGGCCGCCCCTCCACCGTCGCCCTCGCCCGCGCCTCGCGCGATGAATTCATGTCGACCCCGGGTCTGCTCAGCCCCCGCGGCCTGATGTTCGTCGCCGCCCCCGGCGAGGAAGCGGCGCTGGCCGCCGATCTGGCCGAGATCGACCTCGCCCCGATCTCGCCTGCCGAGGCGCAGGCGCTGGTGCCGGTGCTCGACCCGGCCAGGATCGCCGGCGCCGGCTATCACGAGGCGTCGTGGGATATCGACACCGATCTGATGCTTCAGGCCTATGCCCGCAGCCTGCGCGCGCATGGACGGATCGTCACCCGTGCCCGCGTCAGCGCCATTGCCCGCACCGGCACCGGCTGGGCCGTCACCGCCGGCGCCGAGACCTACGAGGCGCGCCAGATCGTCAATGCCGCCGGCGCCTGGGCCGACGAGATTGCCGCGCTTGCGGGGCTGCCGCCAATCGGCCTCACCCCGAAACGCCGCTCCATCGCCCGCGTCGCCGCCCCCGAAGGGCATGACCCGGCGCGCTGGCCGATGACCATCGGCGC
This sequence comes from Sinisalibacter aestuarii, assembly GCF_027923545.1. GTDB lineage: Bacteria > Pseudomonadota > Alphaproteobacteria > Rhodobacterales > Rhodobacteraceae > Sinisalibacter > Sinisalibacter aestuarii. Next base: position 379,506 of record NZ_BROH01000002.1, read on the forward strand.
GGGGGAGACGTGGTATATGAAGCCCGATGCCGGCGCGCTGCTGATCTCGCCCGCCGAGGAAGACCCCACCACCCCACATGACGCCTGGGCCGACGACATGGTGCTGGCCGAAGGCATCGCGCGCTGGGAAGCGGTGGTGACCACGCCGGTGGACCGGATGATCGCCAACTGGGCCGGCCTGCGCACCTTCGCACCCGACGGCAACCTCGTGCTCGGCCCCGACAAGCGCGACGCAAGCTTCATCTGGTCGGCGGGGCAAGGCGGCTACGGCTTCCTCTCCGCCCCCGCCGCCTCGCAACTCGTCGCCGACCGGGTGGCGGGCCGCAAAAGCCCGCTCGACGCCGAAACCCTCAACGCCACCGACCCCGTCCGCTTCGCCTGATCCCCTTCATCTTGCCTCAAAGATCCCGGGGGGTCCGGGGGGCTGGCCCCCCGGCCCTGCCCTATCCGTTCGTCCGCCGCCGGATCATCTTCACCGCTTCCGGCACCACCAGCAGCGGCAGCGCGAACAGCGCGATCATCTGCCAGTGCTCCCAGCCGAGCGGTGCGGCGCGCAAAAGCTGTTGCAGCGGCGCCCAGTAGACGGCGGCAAGCTGCGCGCCGACCATGGCAAGCAGCGCAAGGATCAGCAGACGGTTGGAAAACCAGCCGATCTCGGTGCAGGAATGGTGGAAGGACCGGAATGCGAAAACCGAGATCTTCTCGAAAAACACCATCGCGGTGAAGGCCACCGTGCGCGCCACCGCCTCATCGGCACCCGCGCCGAGGAAATGATAAAAGATCCACAGACTCGCCGCGCCGGTATAGCTGCCGAAGGCGAGGATCATGGCAAAGCCCGCCTTGCCGATCACGCTCTCGTTCTTGCGCCGTGGCGGGCGGTTCATCGTATCGGGCGTGGCCTTCTCCAGCCCCAGCGCCACCGCCGTCACGCCATCGGTGATCAGGTTCATCCACAGGATCTGGGTGGCCAGAAAGATCAGCGGTCCGCCGATCAGGATATTCACGAGCAGCGCCACCACCTCGCCGGCATTGGACGACAGCAGGTAGCGCACGAATTTGCGCACATTCTCGAATTGCCGCCGCCCCTCGCGCACGGCGCGCACGATGGTGGCGAAATTGTCGTCGAGCAGCACCAGATCGGCGGCGTCCCTGGCCACGTCGGTGCCGCGCACGCCCATCGCCACGCCGATATCGGATTGCTTCAGCGCCGGCGCGTCGTTCACCCCGTCGCCGGTCATCGCCACGATCTGGCCCTTGGCCTGCAGCGCGCGCACCAGCCGCATCTTGTGCGCCGGCGCCGTGCGGGCAAAGAGCACCTTTGCCTCCAGCGCCGCGTCGAGTTCCTCGTCCGACAGCGCCTCGACATCGCGGCCGCTCAGCACCCGGTCGATCTCCAGCCCCACCATCCCGGCCACCGCTTTGGCCGTGGCCGCGCCGTCGCCGGTGATCATGATCACCCGTATCCCCGCCGCCCTGGCGGCCCGGATCGCCGCTTTCACCTCGGCGCGCGGCGGGTCCATCAGCCCGACGAAGCCGAGAAAGGTCAGATCCTGCTCATCAACGGGCGGCGTCGGACCCGGCTGGATAGCCTGGGCGAGCGCGATCACCCGCACGCCCTCGGCGGCAATCGCCTCATAAGCGGCGGTGAACCGCGCCCGCTCCCCGGCGGTGAGATCGCGTTCCTCGCCATCCAGACGATAGCGCGTTGCCCGTTCGAGGATACGTTCCGGCGCGCCTTTCACCTGCAGGATCCAGGCCCCGCGCCAGGCCGCCAGCACCGACATCCGCTTGCGCTCGGAGGTGAAGGGCAGCTCCGCCACCACCGGCTCGCCTTCGGGCACCGGGCACCAGCCCTTGTAGGCCAGCGTCACCAGAGCCGCCTCGGTGGGCGTGCCATGCATCGTCCAGCCGGTCTCGCCCCGCTCGATCCGCGCCCGGTTGCAGATCATCGCCGTCTCAAGCAGGCGCGACAGCTCGTCATCATCCTCGGCGCGCACCCGCTGGCCGTCTTCCGTCTCGATATGCCCCGCCGGATCGTAGCCGCCGCCGGTCACCCGGTAGGCACCGCCCGGGGTCCAGATCCGGGTGGCGGTCATCTTGTCTTCGGTGAGCGTGCCGGTCTTGTCGGTGCAGATGACACTCGCCGCGCCCAGCGTCTCCACCGCCTGCAAGCGCCGCGCCAGCGCCTGCTTGCGCACCATCGCCGCCGCACCGAGCGCCAGCGTGATCGTGACCACCGCCGGCAGCCCCTCGAGCACGATCGCCACCGCGAGCGACAGCGCCATCAGAAACATCTCATGCAGCCCGTGGCCGGTATACAGCCCCGCCCCCGCCACCACCGCCGCAAGCCCGAGCGCGGCAATGGCCATCTGCCGGGCCAGCCCGGCGAGCACCACCTGCAGATGGGTGGTCTTCTCGCCGACCGAGGTGGTCAGTTCGGCGATCTCGCCAAATGCCGTGGCCCGGCCCGTGGCCACCACCTGCGCCTCGGCATGGCCCGCCACCACGGCGGTGCCCATGAACAGCTTCGGCTCCGGGTCGCCGACCGATTTCGACACCGGCAGGGATTCGCCGGTGAGCGCGCTTTCGTCGACCCTGAGATCGACCGTGGTCAGCAAGTCCAGATCCGCCGGCACCTTGTCGCCCGCCGAGAGCAGCACCACGTCGCCGGGCACGATTTCGGCGGTGTCGATCAGCTCTTCAGAGCCATCGCGCAGCACCCGCGCCTTCTGCGCCAGCATCGAGCGCAGCGCCTCAAGCGCGTTTTCCGCCTGCCATTCCTGCACGAAGCCGAGAATGCCGTTGAGCACGACCACCAGCCCGATGGCAACCGCGTCGATCACCTCGCCCAGCGCCGCCGCGATCACCGCGGCGACGATCAGGATCACCACCAGAAGCCCGGTAAACTGGCGGGCGAGGATCGCGGCCCATGACACGCGCTTCGTCTCGCCCAGCGTGTTCGGCCCGTATTGCTCAAGCCGCGCGAGAGCCTCGGCGCTGGTCAGCCCATCGTTGCGTTTTACTTGCATCGCCGCCTCGTTTCTCGCCCGCCAAGTCTATCACATGGGAAAACCGGCGAAAGGGTGGCAGAGTGACGGGAAAAGGTGACTCGGGGCAAGTTTGTTGACCGATGTCAAAGAAGTTTCAATCGTTTCGGGCCTACTGCGCCCGGGAGGACAAGAAGGCCCGCCGGGTGAGGTATGCCCGGTCATAAGGAGCAGAATACGATGGATGCGAACCCCCTCGCAAAAATGATGAACCCAGGCGCGATCGCCATCTACGGCGCGTCCGAAAATGGCACGAGCGTCGGCAGCCGGGTGTTTTCGAACCTGCTGGCCGATGGGTTCGAGGGCAAGCTGTACCCGATCAACCCCAAGCACAAAAAGGTGCACGGGCTCGCCTGCTATCCCAGCGTTCTGGATGTGAGCGATGAGGTCGACCTGGCGGTGATCGCCACCCCCGCGCGCACCGTGCCGGGGATCATCCGCGATCTCGGCGAAGCCGGCGTCAAGAACGCGATCATCCTGTCGGCCGGGTTCGGCGAGGGCGGCGGCGACGGGGCGGAATACGAACAGGAACTGATCGCGGCGGCGCACCGCGCGGGCGTGCGCTTCATGGGGCCGAACTGCGTGGGCCTGGTGCGGCCCTGGCACAAGATGAACGCCACCTTCCTGCGCGCGGGCACGCCGAAGGGGCGGCTGGCGCTGATCAGCCAGTCCGGCGCGCTGAACTCGGCGATTTCCGACTGGGCGGGGCCGCATCACCTGGGCTTCTCGGCGCTGGTCAGCCTCGGCAACGCCACCAATATCGACTTCGGCGACGTGATGCAGTTTCTCGCCACCGATCCGCATACCGATGCGATCCTGCTCTATGTCGAAGGCATCCAGCACGCGCCCTCCTTCCTCTCGGCGATGCGCGCGACCACCCGGCTGAAGCCGGTGATCGTGCTCAAATCGGGCCGCCACGCGGCAAGCTCGAAGGCGGCCAGCACCCATACCGGCGCGCTGATGGGCGCGGATGACGTGTTTGACGCGGCGCTCAAGCAGACCGGCGCGGTGCGCGCCCTGTCCTTCGGCCAGCTCTTCGCGGCGGCCGAGATTCTCGGCTCCAACAAGCGCGCGAGCGGCAACCGCCTCGCCATCGTCACCAATGGCGGCGGCGCCGGCGTGCTTGCCGCCGACCGCGCCGGCGACACACGGGTGGATATCGCCGATCTGTCGCCCAGGACGCTGGAAAAGCTCGACGCGGTGCTGCCGAAATTCTGGAGCCACGGCAACCCGATCGACGTGCTCGGCGATGCCGGCGCAAAGGAATACGGCGCTGCGATCAAGGCCGCCTATGAAGACCCGAATGTCGACGGCCTGCTGGTGCTGCTGACGCCGCAGGCGATGACCGATGCCACCTCCATCGCGCGCGCGGTGATCGAGGCGCTGCCCAAGAAGCGCACCAAGCCGGTGCTCGCGAGCTTCATGGGCGAAACCTCGGTGGCGGAGGCGCGCGAGATCCTGTCGTCGAACGGGATCGCCGATTTCGCCACGCCGGAGCCCGCCGTTTCGGCCTTCTCCTATCTCGCGCAACACCACCGCAACCGGATCCTGGCGCTGGAAACGCCCTCGCCGATGTCGGAAACGCACCACCCCGACCTCGAAGGCGCGCGGATGATCGTCGATGCGGTTCTGGCCGATGACCGCGACATGCTGTCGGACATCGAATCGAAGGCGCTGATGCGCGCCTTCCACATCCCGGTGAACATGACGATCGAAGCCCATACCGAGCCCGAGGCGCTGGTGGCCGCCGAAACCGTGGGCTTTCCGGTGGCGATGAAGATCAACTCGCCCGATATCAGCCACAAATCCGATGTGGGCGGCGTGCGGGTGAACATCACCGATGCCGCCGAGGTCATGATCGCGTTCCGCGATATCGTCGCCTCGGCCAAGGCAGCCCGGCCCAATGCACGGATCAAGGGCGTGACCGTCGAGCCGATGTCGCAGCTCAAGGGTGCGCGCGAACTGGTGATCGGCGCGAGCCGCGACCGGGTGTTCGGGCCTACGATCCTGTTCGGCGCGGGCGGCACGATGGTGGAGGTGCTGAAAGACAGCTCCGTCGCCCTGCCGCCGCTCAACTCGGTGCTCGCCGACCGGCTGATCAACCGCACCAAGGTATCGCGCCTGCTCGACGCCTTCCGCGACCGCGAGGCGGTGGACCGGGACGCGGTGATCGACGTGCTGATGCGGGTCTCCGACATGGTCTGCGAATTGCCGCAGGTGGTCGAGCTCGATATCAACCCGCTCTTCGCCGGCCCGGGCGGCGTGCTCGCCGTGGATGCGCGGGTGAAGGTCGCCCGGCCCCCGGCGCGCAACGGGCGCTACGATCACGTGGCGATCCACCCCTATCCGCGCCACCTGATCTCGGAGGCGCACCTGGCCGACGGCACGCCGCTCATCATCCGCCCGATCCGGCCCGAAGATGCCGAGAGCGAGCAGAAATTCGTCCGCGAATTGTCGGACGAGGCCAAGATGTTCCGCTTCATGGGGGCGATCAACGAGCTCAGCCCGGAAATGCTGGTGCAATTCACCCAGATCGACTACCGCCGCGAAATGGCGCTCGTCGCGATGGCGCTGCACGAGGGCAAGGAGGAGCAGGTGGGCGTGGCGCGCTACGTCATCAATCCCGATGGCAAGAGCTGCGAATTCGCCATCGTCGTCGGCGACCAGATCCAGCATCAGGGGATCGGCACGCGGCTGATGAAGGCGCTGTTCTCCGCCGCGCGCGATCACGGGATGATAGTGATGGAGGGCACGGTGCTCAAGGCCAATGCGCCGATGCTCAAGCTCATGCACGAGCTTGGCTTCACCCAACGGATGGACCCGGACGATCCCGAGCTGGTGCTGGTGGAGCGCTATCTCTGACGGGGCCCGCGCGGCCCGCCGGGGTGAGTGAATTTGCCGCCGGATCATCCGCTTGCGGGCGGTCCGCGCGGCGCCTAACTTTGCCGGACCCCACAGGGAGGAAACGGTGCTCGGCCTGATTTCGCATTACGACTGCCACGACCATGTGACCGGCGATCTTCACCCCGATGCGCCGGTCCGGCTGGAGGCGATCACCAACCAGCTGATCGCCTCGGGCATGGATTACGTGCTACGCCACTACGATGCCCCGCTGGTGGCGCGGGCCGATCTCGAACGGGTGCATGACCCCGCCTATCTCGACCGCGTCTATGCCCTGGCCCCGGCCAGGGGCGCGCCGCCGGTGGAGATCGACGGCGACACGGTGATGAGCCCGGGCACCTTGCGCGCCGCCGAACGCGCGGCCGGCGCCGGGGTGATGGCCGTCGATCTGGTGATGAAGGGCGAAATGCGCGAGGTGTTCTGCGCCGTCCGCCCGCCGGGGCACCACGCGGTGCGCGGCCAGGCGATGGGCTTTTGCCTGTTCAACAACATCGCCGTGGCGGCAGCGCATGCGATGGATGTCTACGGGCTGGAGCGCGTCGCGGTGGTGGATTTCGACGTTCATCACGGCAACGGCACGGAAGATATTTTCCGCAACGACAAGCGGGTGCTGTTCTGCTCGTCCTTCCAGCACCCGTTCTATCCGTTTACGGGCCACGAGAAGGAAACCGAAAACCTGGTCGACGTGCCGCTGCCCGCCGGCACCGGCTCGGCCGAGTTCCGCGCGGCGATCAGCGAGCACTGGCTGCCGCATCTCGACAGGTTCAGGCCGCAGATGCTGTTCGTCTCCGCCGGGTTCGATGCGCATATGGCCGACGACATGTCATCGCTGGCGCTCACCGACGAGGATTATGGCTGGCTCACCACGGAACTGAAGAAGATCGCCGAACGCCATGCCGGGGGGCGGATCGTCTCGATGCTCGAAGGCGGCTACGAACCGCATGCGCTGGCCCGCTCGGTGATCAAGCATATCGACGCGCTGCTGGGGTAGCGCCGTAGCCCAGGCGATAAACGCTGAACCCCGCCTGATGGGCGGGGTTTTCGTTGCGATCACCCGAGTGCCGGTTTTCCGGTTTTCCGGTTTTCCGGTTTTCCGGTTTTCCGGTTTTCCGGTTTTCCGGTTTTCCGGTTTTCCGGTTTTCCGGTTTTCCGGTTTTCCGGTTTTCCGGTTTTCCGGTTTTCCGGTTT
>NZ_BROH01000003.1 GCF_027923545.1 Sinisalibacter aestuarii
TCGCAGGCTTCGACCGTGACCGGATATCGCGCATCGTAGCCGCCTGCGTGCAACTGGTCGAAATCGGCGTTGGGCTGGCCGGCCACCATTGCGGCAACAACGGCGAAGATCTGTTCTGGGGTCACGACGTTCAACCTCCCCTAGAACCTTCATGCTAGGTCACGGTCGGAAGTGCAGCTATCCGCGTTGCGAAGATTCGGAGTCCGAAACGCGAAAGGCAGATCGTCCGGTTGCTGAATCAAGCGATGTCGCGGACCGACAAGTGAACTCAGGGGCGCAATTCAGCCCGAGTCATTGAGAGAACTGAGAAAACCGACAACCCTAATGGCGTGGGGCGCGGGTCCGTTTCAGCGTCTCCGATGGCAACTCGCCAAACCGCAGCCGATAGGACTGGCTGGCGCGGCCGATATGCACCAAGCCGACCGACATAGCAGCGGAAATGACGGAGTAGTCGCAAAGCGGAGATGAGAGCAGCCTGTGCATCTCGTCGATGCGAACATCGGTGATGTATTGCCGCGGCGACCGACCCAGACAACCGGCAAACGCGTATTGGAGAGTCCGCGGACATACCCCCATGGCATCTGCCACCATCTGAACCGAAATCGGCTCGCTGAAGTTGGCACGGATGTATTCCTGAGCGAGCCGCACCAGACGTTGGCTCGAAGTCGATACGATCGCAGAGTGCGAAACATCCACATCGTTCGACAGGATTTGCCAGTAGATCTCGTGGACCAGGTTTTCCACATGCGCCGCCATGTTGATCGGCAGGTCTTCGCGCCGCGCTGCCACGGAAAACACGAACCGGAGGAGTTCCCTGAGATCCTGCAACGCATTGGTGTTTTGCACCATCACCCACGACCGCTCCACCAAGGACAGATGCTCCTGCCCCGGCGGCGCAATCACCGCAACGCTCTGGTAGCGATGCCGGTCGCTGCTCGGAATAAGCTTACTGCACCGCACACTCGGCCGGATCGCCACAGCCGTTCCGGGATGCAGCCGGAAGCTCTCTTTGCCGACCGCAACCTCCGCCAGCCCATACAGAGGCATCGAAAGCGCAACGCGGGCCGTTTCTTCGATCTCGATCCGGTGGCCCGTGGTATCGACGGAAACGACGCTGTACCCCATCGGGCCGCTTGGTATCGTATTGTGCACCAGTTTTCCGCGCTGGTTCAGAAACTCGAAATCGCGCGTCACCGAATACAGCCGGGGCACCCGCAGCGGTTTCTTGTTCGAATAGCTCTCTTCGACCAGGGCAGGCATTTATTCCCTCGCGTTTCGCCGAATACGTGGAAACTGGGAATGCAAAAAATGTTGTCGAAGAATAACTACAAACCCCGTATCAAGGCAAGCCAGAGAAATCCGCGCCAGGAAAAGCTGCATTCCGGCCACCACGTGTCGCAGACAATACTGCTGCGTCGCGGCCATATTCCGGTCGCCAGCAGCAGGAAAGCCTGGCTGCGATGGCGGTAAATGGCGAATATGTCACACAAATTCGAACCAGCCTCTGCATGGTCCGCGGCACTGTCCCTCATACCGTGAGAAGAGCGCATAACTCGGCGAGAGCAGCGGTGCGGTCGAGAATAGCACGAAAGCGGTCCACGGCCCAGTGGGGAGTATCACGCACTTTCATGACTTGGACAGGACGATGCGCCACTCACCCGGACGGAAGCGCATTGGCCTGGTGTGCTAGTTCCCGCCTTCACCGATGACGCTCAGAAGTGTATCGACGGCCGCCTCAAGCTGGAGATCCCGCCCGGCAGCGATGCTCTCCGGATCATTGTAAACCAAAACGTCGGGCTCCACCTCCAGGTTCTCAAGGAATCGTCCGTCAAGTAGACGAAAGCCCATTTCCGGGATGCCGTAGTGGAAGCGCGGGTCAATCAGCGGTGGCTGCACGACAGCCGTGCCGGTGCCCGGGATCGGTGCCCCGATGATCGGGCCAATGCCCTCAGCTTGATAGAGAGTCGGGAAAACACTTCCGTCAGAATAGCTCTGGGCGTTGCCAAGCACAGCACTGGGCTTGGTCCACCGTCCTTTTGGGTTGGTGTAGACGATATTGCCCTCGCGGCTGACCGCGTCGCTGGTATGGTTCCCGGTCAGCATGGCAATGAGTTGGTCGTGCAGGTTTCCGCCCCCATTCGCACGAACGTCGACTATCAGGCCCTCGGCCTCGGCATAGCGGCCGAACGTATCGCCGAAGGCCGCCTGGTAGCTGCTGAGGTTCATCATCTTGAGGTGGATGTAGCCCAGGCGCCCGCCCGAAAGCCTTTCGACAATGGCGCGGCGCTGTGAAACCCATTGGAGGTAAGCAAAATGGTTTTCTTCGATCTGGGTGATCGGGAAGATTGTTTCGAACACCGGGATGTCGCCTTCCATGGGCTGAACGCCGAGCAGAACCTCCTGGCCCGCTTTGCGGTTGAGCAAGCGATGGATGTCGATTTCGGGGGTGATTTCGGCGCCGTCGACTGAGACGATTACGGCACCTGCTTTCAGCGCGCTTCCCGGATGATCCGCCGGGCCACCCGGTATCACCTCAGAAATCTTCATTCCAGCGCCGCGCCAGTCGTCGTCGTAGTAGAGCGCGAGCGAACCCGTATTGTCAGAATTGGGGTTGTTTTCAAAGAAGATGACGCTTTGATGAGATGCGTTCAGTTCACCGACGGCCTCGGCGACCAGCTCAACAACGTCTTCCCACCATATGATCTGCGGCAAGAACTTGCGATAGTGTGCGCCAATCGCCTCCCAGTCATGACCCTGCATGTTTGCATCGTAAAACGTCTCGCCGGTCATGCGATGGATATGTTCGAAAAGAGCCGCTATCTCAGCGCGCGAATCCCGGGTCATCTCGGCCTTGAATGCGAGTGGGCTCGGCGTTCCGCTCGCAACGTCGTATTTTGTAATGCTGCCGGCGGCATAGACGTAAACAAAATCCGAAATGCCGCTCATCGCGTAGATCGTCCCGGGAAGGGTCGGTCGGGTGAAAATGGTGCTTGCCGATCCCGAACCGGCGGTCAGCGCGTAGCCGACGCTGGTGCCGTTGGGCTGATCGACGACGAACGTCAGCGACCGGTTGTCGGCGCCCAAATGCGCGTAAGCGATCTTGGCCGAGAACGGCGTCAGGCGGGTGCTGCGGTATTCAAGTCCGGAGAGATCGGGATATGGGCTTGCCGTGCCGGCCTCGGTTGCGTCCACCGCAGCCGCGTCCTGATCTTCCGACTGCGCCACCGCGCCATCGGTCAACCCGTTGAAATCGGCGAAGGCTTCGGGGGTCAGAAAAGCGGCGAAGATATCCCCCGCTTCGATCCGGCGGGTTTCCGACCGCAACCCGAACCGGTCCGTCGTCCAGAGCACAATGTTTCCGTCGGCGCTGACCATGGGGTCAAAGTCGGAGAAACCATTTTGGCTGATATTGACGGGCCCGGCCTTCCCTTCGGCGTCGACCAGGCCGATCTCGGCGCTCGAACCATAGCCGAGCATGACCGCCAGCCATTTCCCGTCCGGGCCCCAGGCATAGGGATGGTCGCCATCGTAGTATGAGTAGGACGCGTCTGCGGGAAGAACCACGGCCGAAGTGCCGGTCGCGATGTCCAGGACACGCAGCTCAGTGCGATGGCGAATATAAGCCAAGTGGGTGCCGTCAGGCGAATAGGCCGGCTGGAAGTCGTCATCGCCGGTGCCGATCAGCACATGCTCCTTGAACGGCGCGGCGCCGGCGAAGCCGGTGTCTTCATCGCGCGTCAGCTGCGCTTCGACGACATCCCAGGTGCCGTCGCGCTCGGACGCATAGGCAAGCCGACGTCCGTCCGGCCCCCAGGTCACGAACCTCTCGGCCGCCGGCGTGTCGGTGATACGTCGGGTCGCGCCCGAAGACGCGGAGGCGACGAACACCTCGCCGCGTGCGATCAGGGCAATCTCGCTGCCGTCGGGCGAGACGGCCATCTCGCTGACCTGGTCTTTCACGTTCACGACCGAGCGGCCGCCGACGAGGCTGGCCTGGCGGATCCTGACGTCGATGCGTTCGGGTTCGCCGCCAGGAAGTAGGCGCCACAGACCACCGTCATAGGTGTAGGCCAGCGTTCCGTTATCGGCCGCGCTGAGGAAGCGCACGGGCCACGTCTCATGATGGGTGAGTTGCACCGCCTCTCCGCCCGCGACATCGCGGTGCCAGACATTGAAAGACCCGCTGTGTTCAGAGAGCCAGACCATGCTGCCATCTGGCATCCAGGATGGATCATGATCCTCTTCGCGCCATTCCGTAAGCTTCGTGTGACGGCCCGTTTCGTTATCGAACAGCCAGACATTCTGCGCGGCCGAAGACGTCTGATGCTTACGCCTTGGGTCCTCGAACGGGGCCGGATCGTCGGCATAAAGGAATTGCTTTCCATCCGCGTTCGGCGAAATCTCGATTGCAGCAGTTGGCCAGAGGCGGTGCACGCGCCCACCACCGACCGGCACCGAATGCGGAACAGCTATCTTTGGCAGAAGGCTCCGGATGCTGTCGTCGCCGGATGCAACCGGATCGCCGATGCGCGTCGAGGAGAAATAGACCTCTGCACCGTCCGGCGAGAACGCCATCGGCGTGTCGGTGTCGGAGTGATACGTCAGCCGCGTTGCTTCGCCACCCTCGGCAGGCATCACAAACACATCCGAATTGCCGTGTTTTGTCGAGGCGAAGGCGATGCGCGATCCATCCGGTGACCACACCGGCGCAAAGGCATACGCCGTTGTCGCCGTCAGAGGCACCGCTTCGCCACCTTCGGACGGAACGACCCAAATCTGTCCCTGATAGCTGAACGCTACCTTGTTGCCGTCAGGGGAAATAGCAGGATAGCGCAACCAAAGTGGCGCATTTTGCGCCTGGCCCGTACCCGGAACCAGGATGAAAATCACCAGCAACAGCGATCGGTACATTGAAGCAAGCGTCATTTCGGCCCCCCGCTTTTCCGACAATTCACCGGATCGAGGATAACCACGCGATAGCCGGCAATCTATCCGCGACCCGAATGCTGTTGTCCGAATTGCGAAATGGCCTCAATCGAATGGGATTGCAGAGCGAAAGAACGGTGATAGCCGGCCAGCCTTCAACCAGAATCTGATCGACGCTCGCTTTCTGTCCAAGACAGCCTTTCGAACGAACTTTGGAAGGCCCAGCCCCCGGAACCACCGCATCCAAGAGGTCAGCCCCATGCGGCAACTGACCCGCTTGGTTGTTGTGTCGACCGACACCTACGAAGAAACCGTGGACGTCGATGAGGTCTGCTTCCGCGTCGCGTGTGCCAATACACCATGCGCCGAGGCGGTCCTGAGGCCCCGATCGTTGACGGATCTTCACCGGACTTTCTAGCAGCGTCAAAAACCTAGCGGTCGGAACCCACTGGGAGCGGGAGTATATTGTCCTTAATTCTGAACGAACACGATAACGAAGTCGGCGCGTTGAATATTTCGCAAAGTGGACTTTGATTGCTCTGAAATCGGATAGCAGAGACGAATTGACCAGCCTAGAATCCAGTTATCGGGGAGAAATTAGCCGGAGAAGCACTCAAACTTTTACCGCGAAACCAGATTTGGAGATCAATGATGCGAAAGAACCTGAAAAGCAGCGTTGCAATACCGCTCATCATAGCCCTGGCCACGCCGGGTGCAGCGTTCTCGCAAGACATCGTCGTCGACTGCGATCCGGCTACCGACCCTGAGTGCATCGTGCCAGAGACCGGTGCGGAACCGACCGCGGAGACCTCTGACGAGGAGGCTCCCCCAGAAACCCAATCCGCTGAGGAGGCAACATCAGAGAGCGCCGAAGAGGTGCCGGACCCGGTTGAGCCCGAGGTGTCGGAACCGGCGACCGAAGATGACACATCTGGCATACCGGAAGCGGAGACCAGCGAGACTGAGGCAGAAGCTGCAAATGAGGCAGAACCCCAGACGCCCGAGCCGGATGCGACCAGCACCGAATTGGAAACGGTCGACACTCCCGAGGTTTCCGAGCCCACGGAACCTGCCGAAGATACGCTTCCGATCGAAGAGCCAGAGACAGTCCTGTCTGAGGACACCGGACTGACAGAGGAAGCGGCTGCTGCAGAAGCGGCCGCAGCAGAAGAACTCACCGGAACTGCCCCCGTGGCCGCAGCAGCGGGTGGACAGGAAGCATCTCAAGCGGGGGCCGAGCCTGAAGTCGATGTCACCACGGTTACAGAGGAAAGCACCCGCACCAGCGAGCAAGAGTTCTCAGCGAAGTCTGAAGAAGCCGACGGGCTTTCGACTCTCGAGAAACTGCTGATCGTGGGCGTCGGGGCCGCAGTTGTTGGCGGATTGATTGAAAACAATCGGATCGTTCAAAACACGGGTGACCGGGTTGTCCTTCAGCGCGACGACGGCTCGCTTTATGTGTTGCGCGACGACGACGTGCTTCTTCGCCGCCCTGGCTATGAAGTTGCTACCCGGACCTATTCGGATGGGTCCACCTTGAGTGAGATCACCAAGTCAGACGGATCGATCGTTCGCACGATGAGAGATCCACGCGGTCGGGTCCTGCAACGAACCCGGGTTCTCCCCTCGGGCCTTGAAATCATGTTGTTCGATGATACGGCTGCGTTCGACCCCGTCGTAGTTGAAGAGCTTCCTCTGAGGCGTTCGTCCAGTCTCGACTACGCGGAAGCGGACGCAACACTCACCGACGCATTGTCTGCAGACTTGATGGCCGACGTCGGGCGTCGTTTCTCACTTAGCCAGATCCGGAACATTCGGGCGGTCAGGGAACTGGTATCTGTCATTGATCTCGAGGCAATCACGTTCGATACGAACTCCGCAGCGATCAGAGCCTCAGAGGCCCGCAAGCTGGATCGCCTGGGGTCTGCCATGAACTCCGTCATCGATGAAAGGCCCTGGGAGGTTTTTCTGATTGAAGGGCACACCGATGCCGTGGGCAGCGCCGTCGCGAACCTGACGCTTTCCGATCGACGCGCTGAATCCCTGGCCTTGGCGTTGACGGAGTACTACGGCATCCCATCGGAGAACCTTGTCGTCCAGGGCTACGGTGAGCGGTATCTGAAGGTGCCGGTTGAAACAGATGAGCGCGCGAACCGCCGTGTGACGGTTCGTAGGATCACGCAATTGCTTGGTATGGGACCGGCCAACTGATCGGTTTTTTAACTCAGACGATGACGCTCAAGGAGATGCGAGAAGGAGCAGTATTTGCCAACCCGCGCCTTGCCCGCCATTAGGTTGGGCAAGCCGTTACGACTACAACCATCACCGCCCCCACTCGAGCCTCGACGGGCTCACCCCGTGGGAGTATCAGCAACGGTCAAGAGAGGACCAAACCCTGAACAGAGCTAACTGACAAACGCGGACTCTCAGGGGAGCAGGTCACGTGGGCTCTGTCCGCAGGACGCCCGCAGAATAGCGGTGCGCCCTTGGTTGCGAGGGTTGCTTGGTGAGATATCGCAGCCACCGCCCGGACCGGAAATATGCGGCGATTCGCGCTGCGCCCCACGCGGCATATCTACCGCTTGGTATTCTCGGCGATGGTCTCCAAGGCATCAACGATCCTGGCTAAGGCCATAAGTACGGCGAAGGCAACTATCCCTTGGATTGCCGCAGGCGTGAAATTCATCGGTTCGTCCGATTGGCTGGCCAGATATATGGAGGCGGCCGCTGCGATCAGCGCCCATACAGCTATTCCCCGCAAAAGCATCCGTTTCTCCAATTCCCAGTGGACGAGCGGAGGTCACTATTTATGAAGCCGTCGACCGCCGCAATCAGCTTCCTCGAAAATCCGGGCGTCGGTGGTCCGGCGCGGCAAGGGCTTTCGGGACGGCTCAGAAGACATTGACCGATTTCGGCGCGCGGCATTCGACGGCAACGTGCGCACGGCGCCGTCGCTGATCTTGCGCTCAGCCCTCAACCTGGCAGGCGCTCTCCCGGATCATGTGCGGCGAGATGTGGCAATTGGGGTCACCCATCCGGGGCGGCGGCGTCTCGCCCTGTCGGCACGGTTCCGGCCTTGATTATAGTTAGGAATCCTATATAGTTTCTGGAAGGAGATGTGTAATGTCCAATGAAACACGGCAAATCACCACGGCCTTTCAGAAACTTGCGCTGTTCTGGCGGGCGAGCCAGTGGCAGGCCGCCGGGGGGGCGGGGCTCAACCCGACCCAGGGCGAGGTGCTGCAGCGTATTTCCCGACGATCCGCCCGTCTGGGAGAGCTTGCTGCCATGCTCGGCATTTCCCAGGCCAGTCTGAGCGATACGGTCTCGTCGCTTGAGGCGAGAGGGCTGGCGGAGCGCCGGCCCGATCCCGAGGACGGGCGCGTTCGCCGGATCGAGGCAACGGCGGCCGGGCGCCGTGTAGCCGCGGATCTGCCGCAGGCGCCGGCGGCGCTGGAACGCGCGCTTGAAGAAATGAGCGATACGGACCGCGCTGCTCTGGCGCGGTCACTGGTCGGGATCATCCGCGCCCTGCAGGAGGCCGATGCGATCCCGGTTCAGCGGATGTGCGTGAGCTGCCGCCACTTTCGCCCATTCGCACATGCCGACGCCGCGCGGCCGCACCATTGCGAATTTGTGGACGCCGCATTCGGGGATGCGAGCCTGCGCCTCGACTGCGACGATCACGAAGCGGCTCCTGCCGGGGAGGCTGCCGCCATCTGGCGGCGGTTCGAGACGGCCTGAGCCGGAAAGCCGGACGCCCCGCCCGCGGCAACGGGCGGGACGTCCTTGATGTCAACCACCTCTGCAACAAGACAGGAGACAAGACCACAATGACACAGAAAGCCACATTCTACCATGCCGGCTGCGCCGTTTGCCTCGACGCGGAACGGCAGATCGCCCATGCGCTCGATCCCGCGCGCTTCGAGGTCGAGATTGTCGATCTCGGGAGTGACAGGGCCCGTATCGCCGAAGCCGAAGCCGCAGGCGTGATCTCGGTGCCTGCGATGGTTATCGCCGGCACGCCGCTTCACATCAATTTCGGCGCCTCGCTCGCCGATGTGCGGGGAGATGGCTGATGCGCAAATTTTTTCTGGCACTGACAATCCCGGCTTTCCTGCCGGGCGCGACCCTCGCCGATGGCGAACACGATCATGCGGGGGGCATCCGCTCCGAGGCCGGCGCGGTTGCGCTGGCGCCGTTCGACATCGTGCATACGAAGATCGCCACCGAAGGCAATGTCGCCGTTTTCCACATGGCGTTGTCGGGGGTGGCGGGCGCGGCGCGGCCTGCGCCCAGTGGCGCTCTGGCCGGGTCCGAGGTCTTTGCCTATGTCTGGCCGACGAGCCTCGACGCCGCAACCGTGGGCTTCGATCCGGGTGCGGGCATCCTTGCCATGACGGCAACCGCGCATCCCGATTTCGACGATACCCCATTGTTCGACGAGAACGGCGATGGCGACCGGGGCAATGACGGCGATCTCTGGCACAGCCACTGGGTGGTGCTTGGCCCCGACGACGCCTGCGGGCCGGGTGCGCTGAAGGTGATCGACATACCCGAAGGCGCCACGCCGCGCCTGCCGCCGACCTGGCCGGGCCTGCCGCTGCTGATCGACAGCCCCGGATGGCAGCCGATCCTGACCGACGAGACGGTCGAGATCCGCGTGCCCTTTGCCGATATCGGCGCGGTCGAGGCGATGGGTTTCGACGGGGTTACGGCGGGGTTGCGGGTCAATGCCAATGTGCATGCGCCCTTGCTTTGCGTGACGGATCTGTTCGATCTCGCCTCTGGCGATCTGAGCCTGCCGGGGCGTGTCGGCGAATAACAAACAGGGCGCGGCGGCTATCTGCCGCGCCCTCCTGGATGGATGAGAGCGATGGATCATTTCCTGTTCGCGACAGAGTGGCTGAATACCGACAGCGCGCCGACGCTTGCCGGTTTCCGGGGCCGGGTGCTTGCGGTCGAGGTGTTCCAGATGCTCTGTCCGGGCTGCGTGCTGCACGGGCTGCCGCAGGCGCAGCGGCTGGCGCAGACCTTCATGTCGGGGGACTTCGCTGTGATCGGCCTGCACAGCGTTTTTGAGCATCACGACGCCAACAGCCGCGAGAGCCTGGCCGCTTTTCTGCACGAATGGCGCATCCGCTTTCCGGTTGCCATCGACGCGCCGGGCGAGGGGGCGATGCCGCGCACGATGGAGGCCTGGGCGCTGCAAGGCACGCCGAGCCTCGTGCTGTTCGATCGGCAGGGGGAGATGCGCGCGCGGCATTTCGGTCAGGTGCCTGACCTAGCGCTCGGGGCGGAGATCATGAGCCTGATCCGGGAAGACCCCCCGTCATGACGCGGTTTGTCGTGGCCGGGGTGCGGACGGGCCGGATCGCGCCGCTTGGGTCCGGGCAGGTACTGTCGGGGATCGACAAGCACTGTCGGACCGGTCGCGTCATGGCCCGGCAATCCGGTCTTGACGGGGACGAACAGGGCGATACCACGCGCCACGGTGGGCCGGACAAGGCGCTGCATGCCTATCCGGTGAGGCATTACCGGCTCTGGGCAGAGGAACTGCCCCTGCGCGCGGCGCGTTTCCGGCCCGGCGCTTTCGGCGAGAATCTGGTGATTGGCGGTGCGACCGAGGCGGATCTGTGCCTCTTCGACATATACCGTCTGGGCGGCGCGGTGGTGGAGGTCAGCCAGCTCCGCCAGCCCTGCTGGAAGCTCGATCTGCGCTTCGATCTGCCGGATATGGCGCGCCGCGTGCAGGATAGCGGGCGGACCGGGTGGTATTTCCGTGTGGTCACCGAAGGCGAAATCGCCTCTGGCGACACCGCCGAGCTGATCGCCCGGCCGCAGCCTGGCTGGCCGCTGGACCGGGTCTGGCGTCTGCTCTACCGCGAGACGCTCGATCGTGAGGCGCTGGCGGCTTTCGCGGCGCTTGCGGGCTTGCCGGACAATTGGCGGCGAATGGCCGCGAACCGGCTCAGGCGGGGCAGGGTGGAAGACTGGCGGCCAAGGCTGGACAGGCCGGGCTGATCTGGGCCGGATGGCCGCTGCTCCGGCATCCGGCAGCGACCAAGTCGGTGCTCAGATCACCCCCAGCATCTGCATCGCTTCCGCGACCCGCACGAACCCGGCGATATTTGCGCCCAGCACGTAATCGCCGGGCGCGCCGTATTCGTCGGCGGTTTCGGCGCAACGGTCATGGATGCTCTGCATGATCTGTTCCAGGCGTTGCTCGGTCTGCTCGAAGCTCCAGCGGTCGCGGCTGGCGTTCTGCTGCATTTCCAGCGCCGAGGTGGCCACGCCTCCGGCATTCGCCGCCTTGCCCGGTCCGAACAGGATGCCGGCGTCGCGCAGGACGCGGATGGCCTCGGGGGTGCAGGGCATGTTCGCGCCTTCGCCCACGGCCTGCACGCCGTTCCTGACCAGTGTCCGGGCGTCCTTGCCCGACAGTTCGTTCTGGGTGGCCGAGGGCATCGCCACGTCGCAGGGCAGATCCCAGACCGACCCTTTGCCGGCCGGCACGAAATGCACGTCTTCGCCCCGAAGCTTTGCATATTCCGAAATGCGCTTGCGGCGAACGGTTTTGATCTCCTGGAGCAGAGCCAGGTCGATCCCGTTCTCGTCGATGACATATCCGCTGGAATCCGAACAGGCGATGACTGTGCCGCCAAAAGACTGCACCTTTTCGATCGTATGGATTGCCACGTTGCCCGCGCCAGACACCACGACACGCTTACCATCAAAATCGGTCTGGCGGGTCTTCAGCATCGCCTTAGTGAAATAGGTGTTGCCGAAACCCGTGGCCTCGGTCCGGGCGCGCGATCCGCCATGGGCGATGGCTTTGCCGGTCAACACGCCGGATTCGTAGCGATTTGTCAGTCGTTTGTATTGGCCGAACATGTATCCTATCTCGCGCCCGCCGACGCCGATATCGCCTGCCGGCACATCGGTCTGTTCGCCCAGATGGCGGTGAAGCTCGGTCATGAGCGACTGGCAGAAACGCATGATCTCGCCATCGGATTTGCCCTTGGGGTCGAAATCCGTTCCGCCCTTGCCGCCGCCGATCGGAAGGCCGGTCAGCGCGTTCTTGAAGATCTGCTCGAAGCCCAGAAACTTGATGATCCCGAGATTGACCGACGGATGGAACCGCATCCCGCCCTTGTAGGGGCCGAGGGCCGAGTTGAACTGAACACGAAAGCCGCGATTGATCTGGACCTTGCCCTGATCGTCCACCCAGGGGACGCGAAAGATGATCTGGCGCTCGGGTTCGCAGATGCGTTCGATCAGAGCCTGTTCGAGATAATCGGGATTCTTCGCCACGACGCGCCCGAGGCTTTCCATCACCTCGTGCACGGCCTGATGGAATTCCGGCTCGCCGGCATTGCGCCGCATCACTTCGGCAAGGATCGGTTGCAGCTTTTCGTCGATGTTGTTCATGTACCCGTCACGTTTTGGGGAAGGAGTTGGTCGGTTGGTGAATATATGGGCGGATATGTTGCCTCATGCCCAATATTGAAGCAGTTATTTGATCCTCAGCCATTGCGCAAGCCGTTCTCGGTCAGGATGAGATCGAGTGGAATGTCATGGGGTTGCGGGTAGATGGTTGCGAGCTGCGCCGCCTCGAAGCCGATGCCGATGACAAAGGGTTTCGGGGTCAGCTTCGCCAGCGTGCGGTCGAAATAGCCACCGCCATAGCCCAGGCGATAGCCATCCGCCGTCCAGCCGACGAGGGGGGCCAGCGCGATGGCGGGGGTGAGGACGGGCGCGTCCGGCGGCGGGACGGGAATGTTCCAGTCGCCGCGCACCAAGCGGGTTTCGGGTGTCCAGCGGCGGAAGATGAGCGGGGCGGCCCTGGTTTCGACCAGCGGCAGGGCGACGGTTACGCCGGCCTCGTGAAGCGCGGCCATCACAGGGCGCAGGTCGGGCTCGCCCTTGATCGGCCAGTAGGCGGAAAAGACCATGCCCCGCGCGCCACCGAAGCGCTCGTTCAGCACCTGTTGCAGATGCCCGGCCAGCGCCTCGCCGATCTTCTGGCGCTCGGCGACCGACAGCGCCAGCCGCGCGGCGCGCAGGCGGCTGCGTTCGGCCTTGCGCCAGCGGGCGACATCGCGCGCCTGTTGCGGATCGACCGCCAGTGGATCGACATATTCCGGCGCGACCTCGGCGGCGTAGCAGGGCGGCGAGGCAAAGCCGCCGCGGCCGTTCAGGATATCGTCGCTCATGGCAGCGCCCCGAAATCGCGTCGGGCCGCGCTTTCCCGGATGCGTCGGGCCTGCGCGACCATATCGGCCAGCCGTGCGGCGGCGGGCGGGATATCGGTGATGGCGCCCGCGCCCTGGCCGGCATAGAGCGCCATCGCCTCAAGGTCGCCGGTTGTGGTCCGCAGCGGAGAATCGGTGCTGAACCGCAGGCGCGGCTGATCGCCGTCGAAGGCGATGGTTACGTGCGGCAGGCTGTCGGGATCATGGCCCAGATACTCCCCTCCCAGTTCCCCGGTCACGCTGTTGGCGATCACCCGCACCGCCGCGCCCTTTGGCCAGTTCAGAACGAAGATATCGGTCAGCACCGTGTCGTCGCCGGTGGCCTCGACAATGCGGGATTTGTGATAGGGGTGGGCAAAGGATTCTTCGGTCGCCAGAAAGGCCGTTCCGCATTGCACCCCGTCAGCACCGAGCGCCAGCGCGGCGGCAAGACCTTCGCCCGTCGCGATCCCGCCCGAGACAACGACCGGCAGGTCGGTCTGCTGAAGGATCTGCCCGGCCAGCCTGAATGCCGGGCTACGACCGTGAACATGGCCGCCTGCCTCGACGCCCTGCGCGATGATTACATCCGCCCCGGCCTCTTCGGCGATCCGCGCCGCCTCGACCGTGCCGACCTGGTGCAGGACGAGGCAGCCGGCGCGTTTCACGCGGGCCACCACATCCGGCATCACGTCCCAGAAAAAGCTGAAGGCCGGCACGCCGAGATCGAGGCAGCAGGCGATCTGCGCGTCAAGCAGCCCAGGCTCGGTCGCCGCCGGGATCAGGTTGACGGCAAAGGGCCGGTCGGTCGCTGCGCGCAGGGCGGCCACCTCGGCGGCGATCAGGGCAGGGCTCTCGCGCACCATGCCCAGAATTCCGTAGCCCCCGGCATTGGCCACGGCGGCGGCCAGTTCCCAGCGAGACACGCCGCCCATGCCAGCGAGCAGCACCGGGTGGTCGCATCCCAGCAGCGCGCAAAGCGGGGTGCGCAGCGAGGTCTCGCGCCGGTCCGTCATGTCGGGCTCTCCCGTTCCAGCCACCCGCGCAGGTAATCGCGCAACACGATGGCGTTGTTATGCGCCTCGTCTTTCGAGGCATAAAGCAGTGTGACGACGCCGTCGCGCGCATATCCGGCAAGCTCACGAGCCAGATCGTCATGGGCGGCAAGCTCTGCCCGATAGCGCGTGCCGAACTCCTGCCACCGGTCGGGGTGGCCGTGGAACCAGTGCCGCAATTCGTCGCTCGGCGCGATCTCCCGGCACCAGCGAAACAGCCGGGCGCGGTCCTGCGCCACGCCGCGCGGCCAGAGACGGTCGATCAATATCCGCTTGCCA
The DNA here is from genome assembly GCF_027923545.1 of Sinisalibacter aestuarii. Lineage (GTDB taxonomy): Bacteria > Pseudomonadota > Alphaproteobacteria > Rhodobacterales > Rhodobacteraceae > Sinisalibacter > Sinisalibacter aestuarii. The sequence goes on from NZ_BROH01000003.1 coordinate 14,495, forward strand.
TCCGACATCCGCGGCGCGCGATAGATCCGTTTGACGCGGATGCGCTCGGCGGGCGCGTCGGGAACGGGCGGTCTTGCCGGCGGCATCAACTGTCGCGCCTGTCCGCGCCGCCGATCACCTCCACGGCCTTCAGCGCATGGGCATGACCCCGCTCGACGAGGTGCCCGGTCGGCCTGGGAAGATGCAGCTCAGACATGACCCGCGCTATGCGTTTCGAATTGTGGGAACAACACCTCGTTTTCCAGCCGGATATGGGCCGCGAGTTCATCAAGGAATTCGCCGACCCCGGCATAGAGCCGCGTCCAGCTTCCGCAGGCGCCGTCCGGCAAGGCCAGGCCGCCGGTCAGGTGACGGATCTGTTCGACCTCGGCCTCATGGTCGTCGTGATCCGCGCGCATCGCCGCGATTGGCGCGTCGAGGCCGGATACGGCGTTGCGGATGGCGGGAAAGAGGATCAGCTCCTCCTTCTTCATATGCACCTCCAGTTCGCCGATCAGCCGGCGCAGCAATTCGGCCAGCCCGGCAGGAACATCCGCCTGCCCGGCATGGACGGTTTCCACCTTTTCCGACAGCGCGGCCAGTTCGGGCAGCTGGGCGCGGTGTTTGGCGTGATACTCCGCCTCGATGTAGCGGGTGAGGCTTGCGGGGTCTTGCGGAGGTGTCGGTCTGGTCATGTGAATATCCTTCGGTCAGAGCAGAGACGGAACGGTGCGGGGCTTCGCATCCTCGATTGCCATATGCAGCGAGCGCGCGATCCGTTCGGCGCGCTCGATGACATGCGCGGCGCCCTCGGGCGGGCAGGTCTCGGCGGCGGTTTCGCGAAACAGCATCAGCCAGCGTTCGAAATGCGCCCAGTCGACCGGCAGGGTTACATGGGCCGGCATCGGCGCGCCGTGATAGCGGCCGGTCATCAGGGCGACCGAGGACCAGAAATCCACCATGCGTTCAAGATGCGGGCCCCAATCCGCAATCCGGGCGGCGAAGACCGGGCCAAGGACAGGGTCGGCGCGCACCTTGTCATAGAAGCGGTGCACCAGTTCGGTCAGCTTGTCCTCGTCCAGCCCGGTTCGCGCCATGAGCTCGGCGGTCATTCGCGGGCGGGCGGATACGATCTCGGCTTCGGTGGGTGACATGGGATCCTCATGGATTTGAGCTTGAGTCTCATGCTATATCTGCTAAATAGGTATTGTAAATACCGATTTGAAAAATGCGGGGCAACATGAACCTCACCTCCTTCACCGATTACGGACTTCGGATGCTCATGCGGATGTCCAGCGCCCCCGGTCGGGCTTTCTCGACCGCCGATCTGGCCGAGGAATTCGGCCTGTCGCGCAACCACCTGACCAAGATCATGCAGAGGCTCGCACAGGGCGGCATCGTCGAGACCCGGCGCGGGGTGAATGGCGGGGCGGTGCTGCATCGCGACCCGGCCGAAATCCGGCTTGGAGAGGTCGTGCGGCTGCTTGAGCAGGGGCAGGCTCTGGTCGAGTGTTTCGGGCCGGAGGGCGGGGAGTGCACGATCGAGGGCTGTTGCCGCCTGAAGTCGCGGCTCAGGCAGGCGGAGAGCCGGTTCATCGACGATCTGAACCGATCCACGCTCGCCGATATCGCCCTTCCGCGACAGGCGGCGGCATGATGAGGAAAGGCCGGGCAAGATGACCGCGACGCTGACCGTTTCCGAACGCCAGATTGGCTTGCTGCTGTCGGTGCTGCTGGCGCTGATGGGCCTTGTCATGGCGGCGGTCGCGCGTCACGGCGCCATGTCCGTGCATGGGGTCATGGCGGTCGGGCTCGGACTTGTTCTGGCGTTCCGGTTTGGCGGCGCGCTCTACGATCCCGCCCCGCCGGCCGATCGGCTGCGCCATTATTACGACGCGCCGACCCGGTTCGGCATCGTCATGACGCTGGTCTGGGCGATGATCGGCATGGGTGTCGGTGTCTGGGTGGCGGCGCTCCTGTACTGGCCGGAGGCAACGCCGCTCTGGCCCGCCACCAGCTTTGGCCGGCTTCGCCCCGTGCACACGACCGGCATCATCTTCGGCTTCGGCGGCAACGCGCTGATCGCCACGTCTTTTCACGTCCTGCAGCGCACCTCTCGTGCCCGTCTGGCGGATTCCGTCAGCCCCTGGGTGGTGCTCGTCGGCTATAATCTGTTCTGCGCCTGGGCGGTGACCGGCTATCTGATGGGGGCGACCCAATCCAAGGAATATGCCGAGGCCGAATGGTATGCAGACCTGTGGCTGGTGGTGATCTGGGTGACGTATTTCGCGCTCTACCTGCGCACGCTTGCACGCCGCAACGAGCCGCATATCTACGTCGCCAACTGGTATTATCTGGCCTTCATTCTGGTCGTGGCGATGCTGCATATCGTCAACAACCTCGCGCTGCCGGTCCGGCTCACCGTGGCCGAGAGCTTTCCGGTCTGGTCCGGGGTGCAGGACGCGATGGTGCAATGGTGGTACGGCCACAACGCCGTGGCCTTCTTCCTGACCGCCGGGTTCCTGGGGATGCTCTACTATTTTCTGCCGGTGCGGTCCGGGCGGCCGATCTGGTCATATCGTCTGTCCATCGTCAGCTTCTGGGGCATCACCTTCTTCTATATCTGGGTGGGTTCGCACCACCTGCATTACACCGCGCTGCCCTATTGGGCGCAGACGCTGGGCATGACCTTTTCGGTGATGCTTCTGGTGCCAAGCTGGGCCTCGGCGGGCAACGCCATCGCCACGCTGAACGGCGCCTGGCACAAGGTGCGTGACGATGCGACGCTGCGCTTCATGTTCGTGGCCGCCGTATTCTACGGGCTGTCCACCTTCGAGGGCTCGTTCCTCGCGATCCGCCCGGTCAATTCGCTGTCGCATTACACCGACTGGACCGTGGGCCATGTGCATTCCGGCACGCTCGGCTGGGTGGCGATGATCGTCTTCGGCGCGATCTATACGCTGGTGCCGCAGCTTGGCGGCAAGGCCGAGATGGCCTCGCCCCGCGCGGTCGAATGGCACTTCTGGCTCGCGGTTGCGGGAACGCTGATCTACGTCGTGTCGATGTGGAACGCGGGCATCACGCAAGGGCTGATGTGGCGGGCCTATGACGAGAACGGCGCGCTGTCCTACAGCTTCGTTCAGTCGGTTGAGGCGATGGCGCCGTATTACCTGCTGCGCACCATCGGCGGCGGGCTGTTTCTGACCGGAGCGGTTGTCTGCGCCTGGAACTGCCGCGCCACGATGCGCGGGGCCACCGGCGAGGCCACCGACCGGCCGCTTGCCGCGCAGCCGGCGGAGTGAAGCCATGCTGAGACTGCACTACAATCTTGAAAAGATCTCGATGGGGCTGGTTGCGGCGATCATCGTGGCGGCCTCGGTCGGCGGCCTCGTCGAAATCGCACCGCTCTTCACCATCGACGAAACCGTGGAACTGCCCGACGACCTGCGCCCGCATACCCCGCTGGAGCTGGCGGGCCGCGAGATTTACATTCGTGAAGGATGCTATGCCTGCCACAGCCAGATGGTGCGCAGCCTCGCCGATGAGCTGGACCGCTACGGCCCTTATTCCCTAGCGTCGGAAAGCGCCTACGATCACCCGATGCTCTGGGGGTCGAAGCGGACGGGGCCGGATCTGGCCCGTTTGGGCGAAAAGTATTCCGATGACTGGCATGTGGCGCACCTGACCGACCCGCGCAGCGTGGTGCCGGCCTCGATCATGCCAGCCTATCCCTGGCTGGCGCGTCCGCTCGATACCGGGCTGTTGTCCGATGCGCTGGCTGCTCTGGCACGGCTGGGCGTGCCTTATGACGATGCCATGATTGCGGCGGCGGCGGCCGATGCGCTGGCGCAAAGCCGCCCCGACAGCGACGCGATGGAGGGATTTCTGGAGCGCTACGGCGAGCGGCCCGCGGCGCGCGCCTTCGATGGCGACCCGTCGCGCCTGACGGAGCTGGATGCGCTGGTTGCCTATCTCCAGTCGCTCGGAACGCTGACCGACGCGCCCCATCGGATTCTGGCGGAGGGCAACCGATGACGCATGACATCCTCGTCTATCTTTCCAAGACCGTCGGCCTGATCTGGCTGATGGGGTTTTTCCTGATCGTCGTGATCCGCGCCTACAGCCCCTCGCGCCGCGAGGCGCATGAGGCGGCTGCCCGGTCCATTCTGCCACGGGGGCCGGACCGAGATGCCTAGCCAGACCGATCCCAGACAGCTCGCAGGCGCCGATCCGCATACCGGCAACCGCAAGATCGACCCGGCCACCGGCTACGACACGACAGGCCACGACTGGGGCGGCATCACCGAGTTGAATACCGCCTTCCCGAAGATCGTGATCTGGGCGCTGGCGCTGACGTTTCTTTATTCCGTGGTCGCCTGGGTGCTGCTGCCGGCCTGGCCGACGGGCGGCGACTATACACGCGGCCTCCTGCGGCTGGATCAGGGGGAGCAGGCGGTCGACGGGTTTCGCGATCTGTCGGACGGGCGGCAGGGCTGGTTGTCGCGCTTTGAGGATGGAGATTTCGATGCCTTGCGGTCCGACGCGGCGCTGATGGCCGCCGCGATGCCCGCCGCCGCGCGTCTGTTTGCGGACAATTGCGCCGCCTGTCATGGCACGAGCGGGCAGGGCGGGCCGGGCTTTCCGGTGCTGTCAGATGGCACATGGCTGTGGAGCGGCGACCCGGCCGAGATTGCCCTGACCATTCGCCATGGCATCAATGCCGACGACCCCGACACCCGCTATGCCGAAATGCCCGCCTTCGACTGGATGGAGCGCTCGGAGCGAACCGCGCTCGCGCAATTCGTTGCCGATCTGCCGCTGGGCTCCGCCGATCCCGAAAGCCCTGCCGGGGTTCTCTTCGCCGAGAACTGCAGCGCCTGCCATGGCGAAACCGGCGCAGGCGGCCTCGAAATCGGCGCGCCGTCGCTCACCGACAGGGCGGTGATCTACGGACAGGATCCGGCAACCGTGATGGAGACCCTGCGGCATGGCCGTTCCGGCGTGATGCCCGCATGGTCGGCCCGCCTGTCAGCCCCCGAGGTCAACCTGCTTGCCCTTTATGTGGCCGAGCTTGACCGGCCTGCCGGGGGTGCACAATGACGCCGCGTGCTCAGAAGCATCTGGCCATCGGCGGTGCCCTGACCGCTGTCCTGCTGGTCCTCGGCGCGAATGCGCATCTGCTGAGTGTCGCCCTGCAATCGCAGCCGGAATGCCGCGAGGCCGCTGGCGTGATGCCGGCCAAGCGGGCCTGCTGAAAAGGAGAACGGGATGCTGGAACCGCTACCGACCCTTCGCCATCCGGACCGCCCGATCTCACCCTATGCGCGTCATCTGCCGGCGTCTTCGGCGTTCGACTGGCTGCAGGCTGGCTGGCAGGATGTGCGAACGGCGCCCTGGTCCAGCCTGGCCTATGGGCTGTTCCTGACACTGGTATCCTACGCCGTCTTGTGGGCGCTGCATGCGAGCCATCTGCTGTATCTCGCGCTTCCCGCCATCTCCGGGTTCCTGATTGTCGGCCCGTTCCTGGCGGTCGGGCTTTACGAGAAGAGCCACAGACAGGCGCGGGGAGAACGGGTGGCGTTTTCCGACATGCTGGTGTTTCGGCCAGCGGCCGGCGGGCAACTGGCCTATGCGGGATTGCTGCTCGGACTGCTCGTCCTGTTCTGGCTCAGGGCGGCGGATCTGCTCTATGCGCTGTTTTTCGGCCTTATTCCGTTCCCCGGCGCGGAGGAGGCGTTGACCAATGTGGTGACGACGCCCCGGGGATGGGCGCTGATCGCAACCGGCACGCTGGTGGGCGGGCTGTTCGCGGCCTTCGCCTTTGCGATCAGCGTCTTCTCCATTCCGATGCTGGTCTCGCGCAAGACCGATGCGCTGACCGCCCTGGGGCTGAGCTTCATCATGACGGTGCGGAACCTGCGCCCGATGCTGCTCTGGGGCATGATCGTCGCTGTCGCGCTGGGTGTGTCGGTCGCCACCGGCCTTGTTGGCCTGATCGTTCTCTTTCCGGTTCTCGGCCACGGCACCTGGCATGCCGGTCAGGCGATCGCCGGTGACCGGCAATGAATCTGCTGCTGCTCATGCCCCTCTCGATCGGGCTCGGTCTGCTGGGTCTGTGTGCCTTCTTCTGGGCGCTCCGCAACGGACAGTTCGACGACCCCGATGGCGCCGCGTGGCGCGTCATTCTCCCTGATGACCCATCTGAAACGGAAGGAAAGAACGATGACAAGCTGGCTCCCCACGCTCAAGACCGCAACGCCCGAAGAGGGCTATGACCTTGCCGTCAAACTGGCACGGGTCGCCGTGAAGCTGACCCAGCCCGATGCCGGGCAGCGCGACCGGATGCGGCCGGAATACGCCGAGAATGCCGAGGCGCTGATCGCTGTCAGCCAGGTGGTCGCGACACATTTCGCCACCGTGGCCGCGGCGAATGATTATTGGTGGGATGCGACATGAGCGATTGCACCCCGCCGCGCCGGTGATGTGCAGGCTGGGTCATCCGTAAAATGCCTCACCCGGCAGGGGCCGCAGGCGCGGTCGTTGACAACGGGGGCAAAGAGTATAGCTATCAGGCATGGTCAGCTATCAGAATCATTACCGGTTCCTGCTTCTGAACCGCCCTCATCCCCGGGCGGTCCGCGCATAATTGCGTCTACGGCCACCTGGGGCTTTCTCACATCCTTGACCTGAGATTTGCGGGCAACCTGCCCGGGGGAGTTATGACATGTCCATCACCAAGCTGGCCCGCCTGCCGGGCGGGGAAACAAATTCGACCATCGAGCACCATGTTTCCGGGGCAGACTGCTGTCTGATCGCGGAGGATCGCCGCGGCATCGAGCGATTGCTGCAAAACCGAAGCACGCGGCACGCGCCCAATCCGCCGCTCCTGAACGGTCTTCTGAGGCAGAAGCTCCGCGCCTCGCACGATGCGCCTGTTCCAACGCCGCCGGATCTCGTCGTGGCGGGGAGCCATGTCACCTACATGATCAGCGGCGAAGGGTCTCGCTCGGGGACGCTCAGCATGGGGCCGACCCCCGTGCCCGGGCACATTCTCGTGGCCTCGTTGCTGGGGGCCACGCTGATCGGAATGCGGCGCATGCAGAAGGCTCCGCTGCTGAGAGAGACCGGGCAGACCGACATCGTCGTGGTGCTCGATGTGACCCCGCCACCGGAGCACGATGCGGCCTGACGCCGTAAGCCGGCAAGCCGCGCACCGCCCACACCCGCACAGGCGCCCGCATCAGGCGGGCCGAAGGAGATTTTACGATGACCACGATGCAAATCGCCACCCGCACCGCCAGCCGGCGTCGCCCCAAAGTCGTTATCAGCGATGATTGCCTGGACCACCTCGAAGCGCTGGCGCAAGGGGCCTATCAGCGCAATCCGGACCTTGCGGAGCGTTTGCTCGAAGAATTGGGGCGTGCCCGGATCGTGCCGGCCGGAAAGCTGCCGGCGGATGTCGTCACGATCGGGCGGCGCGTGACCTATCGCGACGAGACGACCGGCGAAGAGGCGACGGTGATCCCGGTCTACCCGGAACAGGCCGACATCGCCCGCGGGCGGATCTCCGTTCTCACACCGATCGGCGTTGCGCTGATCGGACTGGCCGAGGGCGCATGTCTGCCCTGGCGGACACGCAGCGGTGAAACGCGGCAGCTCAGGGTGTTGCATGTGGTGGACGACGACACGGGTGCAACCGGCGGGGGCTGAAAGGATCGCCGTCCTGCCAGGTTTCAACAGCGCCCGTGCCCGGCCCGGACAGTGCACTTCGCTGACATAAGACCGTGACAGCGCCCGGCGCGTTTTTCTGCCTGCACCGCATCGGCGCATTCTATTGTCCGGGGACGGCGACACTTTGCCGGTGTGGCCCTTTGCTTCGCCCCGTCTTGGCGATATTTCGGGCTTATGGACATCGTTATCGTCACCACAATCATCGCCTCGCTGTTCCTTGTGATCGGCGCGGCGGAGCCGTTGGCGGCGCGGTTGCGGTTGCCCTATAGCGTGATCCTGGCCGTGCTCGGTATCCTGATCGCGGTGGCGGCCACCTTCTTCCTGCGCACCGAGCTGACCGATGCGCTGAACCCGGTGGCCGAGGCGATCCTGTCGCTCCCGATCCGCTCGAACGTCTTCCTCTATGTCTTTCTGCCAACGTTGCTTTTTCAGGCCACGCTGGGGATGGATGCGCGCCGGATGCTCGACGACTGGGTGCCGGTTCTGGTGCTCGCCGTGGTGGCCGTGGTGGTGGCGACCCTGTCGGTGGGCTATGCGCTGGCGCTGGTCAGCCCGTTGCCGCTGGTGGCGGCGCTGCTGGTGGGCGCGATCGTGTCGACCACCGATCCCTCGGCGGTGATCTCGATTTTCCGCTCGCTCTCGGCGCCGCGCCGGCTGGCGCGGATCATCGAGGGCGAGAGCCTGCTGAACGACGCTGTTGCCATCGCCCTGTTCAGCTTCTTCGCCGCCTTCGTCATGCTCGGCCTGCCCAACCCGACGCTGGACGACACGCTGTCGCGGGTGCCGCTGCTGATCGGCGGCGGCGTGCTGACCGGCTGGATCGTGGCGCGCGCCGCTGTCTGGCTGATGGCCGCCTTCGCGCGGCACGAGCTTGCGCCGCTGTCGATCTCGGTGGCGCTGCCCTATCTCGCCTATATCGCCGCCGAGCAGCTTGTCGGCGCTTCGGGGGTGATCGCGGTGGTGGTGGCGGGGCTCACGCTCAGCATGGTCGGGCCGGGGCGCCTGCCGCCGCAGGCCTGGGGCAATCTGCGCGATATCTGGGACCTGCTGGCGCATTGGGCCGGGGCGCTGATCTTCATCCTCGCCGCGCTCCTGATCCCGCGGCTGCTGGAAGAGGTGCGGTTTTCCGATTTTGCCCTGATCGGCGTGGTGGTTCTGGCCGCCACCGCCGCGCGGGTGGTGATCCTGTTCGGTGTGCTGCCGCTGCTGACGCGGCTGCGGCTCTCGCCGCCGGTCGAGCGGCCCTACCGGGTGGCGATCCTCTGGGGTGGGCTGCGCGGTGCGGTCACGCTGGCGCTGGCGCTGGCGGTGACCGAGAGCTTCCGCGTGCCGGTGGAAATCAAGCGCCTCGTCGCTATCCTCGCCACCGGCTACACGCTGTTCACCCTGATCGTGCAGGGCACGACCCTGCGCTGGGTGATCCGCCGGCTCGGGCTCGACCAGCTTGCCCCCGTCGATCAGGCATTGTCGAAACAGGTGATCGCCGTCGCGCTGCAGACGGTGCGCGAGGATCTGGCGAAGACCACGGCGAATTACGATCTTGGCCACGATACCGTGCGCACCGAGGCCAAGCGTTTTGGCGACCGGCTCGACCAGGCCGTGAAACAGGCCGAAGACAGCACCGAAATCCTCGACCGCGACCGGATCACGCTGGGGCTGATCGCCCTGGCGGGGGCGGAGCGCGACACGATCATCGCCCGCGTGCGCGAACACACGATCTCGCCGCGGCTGGCCGAACAGGTGCTCTCCGATGCCGACCGGCTGATCGAGGCGGCCCGTTCGGGCGGGCGTACCGGCTACCGCACCGCCGCGCGCAAGAGCCTTGGCTATGGCTGGGGCTTTCGGTTCGCGGTGATCCTGCATAACCGGCTGGGCATCTCCTACCTGCTCGCGCGGCTCACCGCCGACCGGTTCGAGCGGCTGCTGTCGCAACGGCTGATCCTGCGCGATCTGGACGGGTTCATTCATGGCCGCATCCGCCGGATCCACGGCCGCCGGGTCTCGGATTTGCTGCACGATCTGCTGGGGCGGCGGGTCGAGGCGGTGGAGACGGCGCTGGACGGGCTGCGGCTGCAATATCCGGGCTATGCCGAAGAGCTGGAACGCCGGTTCATCCGCCGTACAGCGCTGCGCCTCGAAGAGCGCGAATACGCGACGATGCGCGAGGACGGGCTGATCGGCGAGGAGTTGCTGACGGCGCTGATGCAGGATCTGGCTGCCCGCCGCGCCGCCGCCGAGCGCCGCCCGCCGCTCGATCTCGCCTTGCAGCGCACCGAGCTGGTGCGGCAGTTCGCTCTGTTCGAGGATCTCGACGAGGACGGGCTGAAGCGCCTCGCGCGGGGGCTTTCGACGCGCTATGTCAATGCCGGTGAGGTGGTGATGCGCCGCGACAGCGCGCCGAAGAGCGTCTATTTCATCGCCTCCGGTGCCGTCGAATTGCAGAATGCCGGCCAGACCTGGCGGCTGGGGCGGGGCGAGATGTTTGGTCAGATGGCCATCCTCACCCATAAGCCCCGCCGGTTCGAGGCCCGCGCCATCGTGCCCAGCACGCTCCTGGTGCTTGACGAGGCCCGATTCCGCCGGCTGCTCCAGCGCAGCGAAACCTTGCGCGATGCGGTGCGCGCGAGCAGCGAAAAGCGCGGCCTCTCCGCCGATACGCTGCTGATGGACCAGCCCCGGAGCGGCTGAATCCCCGGGCAAACCCATTCTCACTTGCGAATTTTTCAGATTGTTTAAGTCTATGATGCAGCGTGGAATTTCGCAGATTTCTATGCCGGATCGGCCAATTCCGGCCAGGTTTGACTGCACAAATTTCTAGCGCGGATGGGGCTTTTCGGTTACGCCGGGGGCGTTTTCGCGTTGGGAGGCGCCATGTATCGCAGGGCCACGAGCGGCGGTTTTATCGTCATCACCACCTTCCTCATCGTCGTCGTGATGGCGCTGTTCACCTGGGTGATGTGGGGCATGGCGCGGCAGGTCTACACCATGACCGATGTGATGCTTGAGGTGAACGAGAGCTTCAAGGCGATGGTGGTCGATATGCACGGGATGGCCGAGGACGTGCACGCGATGAACGGCAATATCGTCACCATGACGGCGGCGATGGACGAGATGACCGGCCATATCGGCGAGATGGACGTGACGATGGCGACGATGGCCGGCGAAATCTCGACGATGGACGAGGCGGTGGGGCTGATGGCCGGCACGGTTCAGGCGATGAATGCCAATGTCAGCCGGATGTCGCTCGACCTCGGCCGCGCCTCCTATGCCTTCTCGAACCCGATGTCCTACATGTTCGGCGGCTTCCCGTTCTGACCGGGCCGGGGCAGGGGCCCGCAAGTCATCCATGATTGGTGCGCTTCTGTGGCGCAAAGGGCTGTAACTGGGGCTATTGTTTCCGTGGCGGAAGCAAAGGCTGTCCGCATCTGCTTGTTATCTCACGCATTCTTCCAGACGAATACAATATTTTGCATGAGTCGCAAAGAACGTAATGAAATTTCAAAAACACATCTTATAATAACTAAATATTACGATGTCTCGATGTGTTGGCGGGACGACTGACATTTGCCAACAAAATCAGGGAGGAGGCATGGGAAACCACGTGCGAATCGCTGTCGGCCTGTTTGCCGCATCTCTGCTGGGCGCTTTTTCCGGTGCCGCGCTTGCGCAATCCCACGCGCCGGCCAGTTCGGGCGGCTATCAGACCGCGCCGGTCATGATCACGCAGCTTGGCGGCTCGGCGATCGTTGGCGGCACGGTGATCCCGTTCAAGGAAGTCACGCTGTCGGCGCAGGTGCCCGGGCGGGTGATCTTTCTGGCCGGGGCCGAGGGGCACCGCGCGGCTGAGGGCGAGGTGCTGGTGCAGATCGACGATGCCGATCTTCAGGCCCGCCGCCGGGCGGCGGTGAGCCAGGTCTACCAGGCCGAGGCAGCGTTGCGGAATTCCTACATGCAGTACAACCGCGAGCTCTATTCGCCGCGGGTCAATTCGATCAGCGGCTTCCCCGGCATGGGCATTCCGGCCACCTTCGACCAGTTCTTCACCCGCGGCTTCTCATCGGCGATGGGCCAGTCCAGCCCGGGGCTTGAGCGGCAGGCGGATCTGTATGCGCAGGGTGTCGGTGTCGATCAGGCATCGAGCGGGCTGACCCAGGCGCAGGCCAATCTCGAAAGCATCGACGCGACGCTGAACGATTTCCGCGCCTCCGCCGCCTTCGACGGCATCGTCATGCGCAAGCATGTGGAGGTGGGCGATACCGTGCAGCCCGGCATGCCGCTGATCGACTTCGCCTTCATCGACTATCTGCGGATCGAGGCCGATGTGCCGGTGCGGCTTGCGGCGGGGCTGTCGGAAGGGATGCTGGTGCCCGCGCGGCTCGATTCCGGTGGCGGGCCGGTCGAGGCGCGGGTGGCGCAGATCTACCCGGTGGCCGATCCGAAGCGCCACACGGTGACGGTCAAGTTCGACCTGCCGCTCGGCACGAGGGGCGGCCCCGGCATGTATGCCGAAGTGACGGTGCCCGACGCCTCGGTGCCGACGCAGGCGCAAACCAGCGTGCCGGCGGAAGCGCTGGTCTGGCGCGGCAGCCTGCCATCGGTCTTCGTGCTCGAAAACGGGGCGCCGTCGCTGCGCGTGGTCCGGGTGGGCTACCCGCTGGCGGATGGCTCGATCTCGGTCGTCTCCGGCCTGTCCGGCGGCGAAACGGTGATCCTGTCGCCGCCGTCATCGCTGGTCTCAGGTCACTGAGCGCCGGTCGGAGGTCTGGGGAGAGACGATGACGACAGAGCGGGAGGAATTCGGAACCACGGCGCCGGGCGAAGGGCTCGGCCTTGCGGGGCGTCTGGCGAAGGCGTTCATCAATTCGCCGCTCTCGCCGCTCTTGCTGCTGGCCTGCCTTGGCCTCGGCATCATGGGGCTGATCCTCACCCCCCGGCAGGAAGACCCGCAGATCTCGGTGCCGATGGTCGATGTGTTCTTCTCCTATCCCGGCATTTCCGCCGAACAGGTGGCGGCGCTGGCGACCGATCCGCTTGAGCGGCTGATGAGCGAGATCCCCGGCGTCGAACACGTCTATTCCATCTCCGAACGCAACGGCGCGATGGTGACCGTGCAGTTCGAGGTGGGCGAGGAGATGGGCGACAGCCTCGTCAAGCTCAACGACAAGATCCAGTCCAATCTCGACCGTATCCCGCCCGGCGTGAGCCAGCCGCTGATCAAGCCCAAGGGCGTTGACGATGTGCCGGTGGTGACGCTCACCCTGTGGAGCCACGATGTCGACGAGGGCGCGCTGCGGGCGCTCGGCCTCGATGTGATGCAACGGCTGAAGGAAGTGCCCAATACCGCGCAGAGCTTCGTGGTCGGCGGCCGGTCCGACGCGATCAAGGTGGAAGTGTTCCCCGAGCGGCTTGCAGGCTTCGGCATCGGCCTCGACGAGATTGCCCAGACCATCCGGGCGGCCAATTCCGAGCGCGGGGTCGGCATGGTCGAGGCCGGGCAAAGCTCCTTCGCGCTCTATACCGGCTCGTTCCTGCGCAGCGCCCGAGACATCGAAAACCTGATGATCGGCGTGAGCCAGGGCCAGCCCACCTATATCCGCGACGTGGCGCTGGTGACCCAGGGAACCGACGATGCCTCGTCGATGGTGAGCTACTATACCGGCCCCGCCTATGGCGATCACGCCGAGGGCGAGGCCGCCCATGCCGGGCCGGTCGCCCCGCTCGGCGCCCCCGCCGTGACCATCGCCGTGGCCAAGAAATCGGGCGCCAACGGTGTGACCGTGGCCAATGCGGTGCTGGCCTATGTGGATCGGCTGCAGGGCAACCTGATCCCCGACAATGTGCATGTGGAAATCACCCGCAATTACGGCGAAACGGCCAATGAAAAGGTCAACGAGCTGATCTTCAAGCTCTTCGTCGTCACCGGGGCCGTCACCCTGCTGATCTGGTTCGCGCTGGGGATGCGCGCGGCAGGCGTGGTGCTGGTGGTGATCCCGATCGTGATCCTCGTCACCGTCTTCTCGGCCTGGCTGCTGGGCTACACGATCGACCGGGTGTCGCTGTTTGCGCTGATCTTCTCCATCGGCATCCTCGTGGACGATGCCATCGTCGTGGTGGAAAACATCTACCGGCGCTGGCTCGAAGAGGGGCAATGCACCGAGGGCTGTTCGGTCGACGCGGTGCGCGAAGTGGGCAACCCGACGATCCTCGCCACCCTCACGGTGATCGCCGCGCTGCTGCCGATGGGCTTCGTGCGTGGGATGATGGGCCCCTATATGGAGCCGATCCCGGCGCTCGGCTCGGTGGCGATGCTGTTCTCGCTTTTCGCCGCCTTCATCTTCACGCCCTGGCTGGCGCAGCGCATCCGCCCGCCGATGCATCTGCTGGAGAAGTCGCAGGCCAAGGAGCACAGGCAGAGCCTCGCGCTCAACCGCTTCTACGTGCGCCTGCTGGTGCCGCTGATCACCCGCAGGCCGGTGGGCTGGGGCTTCGCCATCGGCCTCGTGGCGGTGTTCTTCCTGTCGCTCTTCCTGTTCTCGGCCCAGGCGGTGACGGTGAAGATGCTGCCCAAGGACAACAAGCCGGAATACAACGTCACGCTCAACATGCCCGAGGGCACGCCCCTGCCGGTGACCGCCAATGTGGTCGGCGCGCTGTCGGAGAGGCTTCTGACGATCCCCGAAGTGACGGCGCTGCAAAGCTATGTCGGCACCGCGTCGCCCTTCAATTTCAACGGCCTGGTGCGCCATTCCTACATGCGGGACAAACCCTGGCAGGCCGATATCCAGATCCAGCTTCTGCCCAAGCACCACCGCGACCGCTCGTCGGAAGAGCTGGCGGCGATGACCCGCGAGATGCTCACGCCGGTGGCGCGCGAGCTGGGCGCGCGCATCGAAGTGGTCGAGATGCCGCCGGGGCCGCCGGTGATGCAGACGATGGTGGCCGAAATCTACGGCCCCGATGACACCACCCGCCGCCAGGCCGCCGCCGATATCCGCGCGCTGTTCGAGCAGGCCGAGATCACCGTCGATGTCGACAGCTATTTGCAGGACCCGTACACCTCGTGGCGCTTCGTGGTCGACCGCGAGAAGGCAAGCCGCCGCGGCGTGTCGGTCGAGACGATCAACCGCCAGCTTGAAATGGTGATGGGCGGCTTCCGGCTGGGCGATGTGAAGAACGAGCGCGCCGTCGAGCCGATGTTCATCTACCTGCAGATGCCGCTGGCGCTGCGCGGCCAGTTCGGGCGGCTCGGGCAATTGCCGGTGCCCTCGACCACGGGCGCGATGATCCCGCTCACCGAGCTTGGCCATTTCGAGCAGTTCCAGCTTGACGATCCGGTTTACCACAAGGATCTGCGGGCGGTGGAATACGTGACCGGCGAGGTCGCGGGCAAGCTGGGCGCGCCGATCTACGCGATCTTCGAGCTGGAAGACATGCTCGACAGCTATGTCGCGCCCGATGGCGTGCGGGTCGACACCAACTATATCGGCCCGCCGGAAGACAGCCTGTCGTCCGGTCTCGAATGGACCGGGGAATGGACCGTTACCTACGAGACCTTCCGCGATATGGGGCTGGCCTTCGGCGTCGCGCTGATCCTGATCTATATCCTCGTGGTCTGGGAATTCGGCAATTTCACGCTGCCCGCCATCGTCATGGCGCCGATCCCGCTGACGCTGATCGGCATCGTGCCGGGGCACTGGCTGTTCGGCGCCTCGTTCACCGCCACCTCGATGATCGGGTTCATCGCATTGGCGGGGATCATCGTGCGCAACTCGATCCTGCTCGTCGATTTCTCGCTCCACGCGGTCGAGGGCGGAATGCGGGTGCAGGATGCGGTGATCTATTCCTGCCAGACCCGGACGCGGCCCATCATCATCACCGCGCTGGCGCTGATCGCAGGCTCCTCGGTGATCCTGTCGGACCCGATCTTTCAGGGCATGGCCATTTCGCTGATGTTCGGCGGGCTGGTCTCGACGCTGCTCACGCTGGTGGTGATCCCGCTCGGTTGCGTGAGCTTCCGCAAATCCCTGCTCGCCGCCTGCGATATGCCGCTGCCCGCGAGCGTCACCGATGAGGGGCCGGGCTATGGTGTGATGTCACCGGCTGCTGGTCCGGATGCGGCGGTGGCGGCGGCGCGGGCCGAACGGCGTGCCGGCGGCGGCATTGCGCGCACGGCTTCGGCGGCGGCCTCGGCCACGGCGCGGGGCCTGTCGCGGCTGGCCTCCGGGCTGGGCAGGATGGCGGACCGGCATGGGGATACCTCCGGGACAGTGGCGCAGGCCGCGCCGGCTCCGGTCACCCCGGCACCGGCTGAGCCGGCGAAAGCGGCGGCGGTGCCCAATGCTACGGTGACTGCGCCGTCCGACACCGCCCCGGCGCAGGAGGCCAAGCCCAAGCGCGCGGCGAAACCCAAGGCGGCGGCCAAACCGGCAAAGGCGCAAGCGGCGGCCAAGCCGAAACCGGCGGCCAAGCCGAAGGCGGCCGCCAAACCGAAAGCGCCCGCGAAACCGAAAACCAGCACGAAACCCGCCGCGCCGGCAAAGCCGAAACGGGCCAGGCCCGCGACGCCGGGCGCGCGGCGGGGCATCCGGCTCAAGGGCATGGAGGATGGCGGCGATGAATAGGGCGTATCCGGCAATCGCATTGGCGCTGGCGCTCGGTCTGACCGCGCCGGCGGCGGGGCAGGGGCAGGCGGGCTTTCCGCCGATCCCGGGGCCGTTCATGCCCGCCCCCGGTGCGCCGGGCATGGGGCCGGTGCCATTCGGCGCGCCGGGCTATGCCGCCGCGCCGGTGCGCCCGATGTTCCAGCCGCCGGCAAATGCGATGCGGCTGCCCTATTGGATGCAGCAGGCTCCGGGAGGGCAGCCGGTGGCGGTGCCCGAGGGTATGGGTGGCGCGACCGGCGAGAGCGTGGCCACCGGCTTTGGCCAGGCCACGGCGTCGGGCGCCTTGCCGACCTATCCGGCGCAGCCGGCCGCGCCCGGTTACGGCGCGGCAGCCCCGGCGCCGCCCGGCATGGCGCCGCCGCAGGGCTGGGTCTTTGGCGCACCGCCGGGTTGGAACAATGCACCCTATGTGCCGCAACCGGGCTGGGGCGGCGGCTGGGGCGGCGTGCAGCCCGGCGGCCCGGGCCGGAACTGAGGAGGAGAGGCGCGATGCGACGGATATCGGATTGGCGGATGCCGGCAGGACGGGGGCGTGGCCCGGCGCTGGCCTGTGCCACGGTGCTGTGCCTTTCCGGCGCCGCCGGAGCGCAGACCGCCAATCCGTGGACACCTCCGGGCGCAGCGCCCGAGGCGCAATATCCCGGCGCGGCGGCTGGTGCCCAGCCCACATGGGCAGGGCAGGCCCCCGCGGCCAGCCGCTACGCGCCCGCCGATCTCGATGCGCGGCTTTCGGGCGCGGTGCGGGCCGCGCCAGTGCCGCCCGCGCCTGCGGCACCCGGCTATGTGCCGGGGCAATTGCAGGCGCCGAGCGCGGTGCCGCAGGCCGTGGCGCCGCAGGTGATGATGCCGCAGGCGGCACTGCCCTACACCGCGCTGCCGGGGCAGGCCGGGGTTCTGGGCTATGCGCCGGTCACCCCGGTGGTGCCGGGCGTCGCGACCTATCCCGGCGCGCTGCCCTATGGCGCGGGGATCGGGGCCTGGCCGGGCTATGGCGCAGGACTGCCCTATTATGGCGCGGGCGGCTGGCCCGGCGCGGGATATGGCGGCGGCTGGCCCGGCTCCGGCTGGGGCGGCGGCTGGCCGATGACAGGATTTTCGCCCTTCGGATTCTGGTGAAAACGGGGTGGAGACCCTCTTCCGACGGAAGAGGACATACGGTGAATGGGTGCACGTCCCGGCGCCCGGGATCCGCGAGGAGGACGGGACAGAACTTGGGAGACTATTATTATGCGTAAAGCACTTGTTACGGTTGCCCTCGCCGCCGGTCTGGCGGGTGGGCTCGCGGCTTCGGCCGAAGCTCAGGGCTGGGGTTATCCCGGCTATGGTTATGGCGCGCCCGGTTACGGGCCGGGCTATGGCGGTTGGGGGCCCGGCTGGGGCAACAACTGGGGTGGTCCGGGCTGGGGTGGCCCCGGCTGGGGCAATAACTGGATGCCCTGGAACAATGGTTGGAACAACGGCTGGGGCAACAACTGGGGCCCGTTCAACAGCGACGGTTCCGGTAACGGCTCGTTCAACTTCGGCTTCTCCGGCAATGCCGAGGGCGCCGGGCGCGGCCAGGGCTACGGCAGCGGCTATGGCAGCGGCTACAACGCCCCCTATGGCTACTACCCCAACTACGGTGCGCCCGGCATGATGCCGCCGGGCATGATGCCGAACCCCGATGGCACGATGCCGGCGGCGCCGGGCGATGCCGGTGGCGAGCCGCAGGCCCCGACCGCCGAGGGCGACGGCAACTGATCGCCGGAGCCAGTATACCGGCCTGTTCCCGCGACATGCGGGGGCAGGCCGCCCCCTGACAGATTTTCTGCAAACGGAGGCCCCCCATGCGCCTGCGCCGCAATCCGACTGCCCGCCCCGCCATTGCGCGCGTATCTGCACGCCGCTGGCGAAGGCGCGCGCTGGCCGGGCTGGCGGCGGTCATGTTGCCCGCCCTTGCCCTCGCGCAATCCGCGCCGCCGGCCTATTCCGCCGATGCGGTCTACCGCGCGCCGGATGGCAGCCAGAGCACCGGCCGCGTCATCAAATCCGGGCCCGACATGCGGCTGGAATTCATCCAGGGCGACCGCCCGGTGGTGCAGATCATCCGCCGCGCCGTGGGCGTGATGTATGTGCTCGATCCGGCGAGCCAGAGCTATTACGAGATGCGCGGCACGCCCGAACCCGACGTGAACGAAACCGCCTATGCGCCGCCCTGCGATCAGGCCGCGCAGGCCGGGGCCTGCAGCTTCATCGGCACCGAGACCACCTCCGGCATCACCGCCGAAATCTGGGAGATGGGCCAGCCCGGGCAGGCGATCCGCATCCTCTGGGATGGCGCGCGCAAACGGGCGCTCCGGCAGGAATTTCCCGACGGATCGGTCATGGCGATGCGCTTCGAGGCGATGGAGGAGATCGCCGGGCGTCAGGTCGAGCATTGGTCGATCACCGTTACCGGCGCGGGGCAGGCCCCGATGGGCGGCCATTGGTATTACGATCCCGAATTGCGCGTCGAACTGCGTGAAGAGCTGCCCTCGGGCGAGCTGCGCAGCCTTGAGCATATCGCCGTCGGCGCTGTCGATCCGGCGCTGTTCACTGTGCCGGCGGGCTGGTCTCAGATCGCCCCGCCGCAGGCCGCGCCCTCGGGCAACTGACGAAAGGGGTGGGGGATGCTGACGCTGATTGCCAATTTCAAGGGCGGCACCGGCAAGAGCACGGTGGTGTTCAACCTCGCCGTCTGGTGCCTGATGAACGGGCGCGAGGTGCAGGTCTACGATCTCGATCCGCAGCGCACGGTGACCGATACCGCCGATATCCGCGCCGAGATGGGCTATGAGCCGGGCTTTGGCGTGGCGCATGAGCTGCCCGCCCGTGCCCCGCGCGGCGAAGGGCTGATTGATGTCGGCCTGTCCGATACCGGGGCGATGCGCGCCGCCGTGCGCGCGGCGGGGCGGATCGTGATCCCGGTATCTCCCTCGCAGGCCGATATCTGGGCCACCCAGCATTTTCTCGAAATCATCGGCGAGGAGCGCAAGGGCAAGCGCAAACCCGAGGTGCTCGCCTTCGTCAACCGCGCCGACCCGCATCCGCGCTCGCGCGAAAACGCCGAGACCTATGCCGCCTTCAAACTGCTGCCGGGCGTGACGGCGCTGAAGCCGCGCCTTGTCCAGCGGCTCGCCTTCCGCCGTTCGTTTTCCGAGGGTCTGGCGGCGTTCGAGCTGGAGCCGGGCGGCAAGGCGGCGAAGGAACTCGACGCGCTCGCCCGCGCGATCTTTACGTAACCCCGGTCGGGGAAGGAGTGTTGCCGTGATTGGTCCGATCCTGCGCCTTGTTGTGACCTACCTCGTGCTGATCGCCGCCGTGGTGGCGGTGTTCAACCGCGACAGGCTGGGGGCTGTGTTCGGCGGCGATGACGCGCCGCCGGTCGCCGTCGCCCCGACAGCCCCCGCGCCGGCGCCAGAGCCGGCCCAGCCCGCGCCGGTGACCGAGGCCCCGGCGCAAGCACCTGTGCCGCAAGAGCCGGTCTACGGCTCCGATCTGCAGATGCCGAGCGCCGCGCCCGCGCCGCAGGCCGCTGCACCGCAAGCGGCGGCTGAGCCGTCGCCAATGCAAGCGCCCGCCGCGCCCGCCACCGATGCCGCCGTGGCCGGCGCGATCAACGCCGCCCGGCAAGCCTATTGGTCGGGCGATATCGAGGGCGCGCGGGCGCAGATGCAGGCGCTCGCCGCCGCCCATCCCGAGAGTATCGAGATCGCGGGCGAATTGGGCAACCTGCACTTCGCGCTGCAGGATTACCCCGCCGCCGCCGAGGCCTGGCACCGCGCCGGGCTGTTGATGATCGGGGCCGGGCAGGGGCCGCGGCTGATGAGCCTGCTGCCGGGGCTGCGGTCGATTGACCCGGACAAGGCGGCGGATCTCGCCGCGCGGTTGCAGGGGCGGTAGGATCGGCCATGAACCAATCGCTCTCCACCCGACTCGGCCGGCTCGAAACCCATCTGAAGGCGGAAAATCCGGTGCTGCTGGAGGTGCTGCCGACCTATTACAAGGCCGACAAGCTGCTGCGCCGGATGGGGCTGATCGACAAGCAGACCTCGCTTGCCAGCCGCATCTCGTGGTGGCCGCTGATCGCGGTGATGGGCACGTTTTCCTCCGGCAAATCCACCTTCATCAACTCCTTCGTGGGCGAAAAGGTGCAGGATACCGGCAACCAGGCAGTGGATGACAAGTTTACCGTGATCTGCCATCGCTCCGGCGATCAGGCGGGCAACCGCACCCTGCCGGGCACCGCGCTGGACGCCGATCCGCGCTTTCCCTTCTTCCGTATCTCCGGCGAGATCGAGAAGGTGGCGAAGGGCGAGGGCAAGCATATCGAGAGCTATCTGCAATTGCGCACCACGCAGACGCCGGCGATCGAGAACAAGATCATCATCGACAGCCCCGGCTTCGATGCCGACGACCAGCGCCGCTCGACGCTGCGCATCACCGATCACATCATTGATCTCTCCGATCTGGTGCTGGTCTTCTTCGATGCCCGCCATCCCGAGCCGGGCGCGATGCAGGATACGCTGGAACATCTGGTCAGCCGCATCGCGAAGCGCACCGATGCCTCGAAATTCCTCTATGTGCTGAACCAGATCGACACGGCGGCGGCGGAGGACAACCCCGAAGACATCACCGGCGCCTGGCAGCGGGCGCTGGCCCATGCCGGGCTGTCGGCGGGCCAGTTCTTCACCATCTACGACGAGAACGCGGCAGTGACGATCAAGGATCACGCCCGCGAAAAGCGTTTCCGCGAGAAGCGCGATACCGACATGGCCCGCATCCGCGCCCGGATCGACGAGGTGGAGTTGCACCGCAATTACCGGATCGTGAGCTTTCTCGAAACGATGGCCAAGGAACTGGAGCATGACGTGCTGCCCCGGCTGGAAACGGCGCGCGATCGCTGGCGGCGTGGGGTGGGGCTGATCGACCTTGCCGCCCTCGTCGCGGTGATCGCGGCCACCGGCGGGCTGGCCTATGCCTTCGGCTGGCCGCTTGCCGACATTCTCACGCTCGACTGGCTGGCCGGGCACCGGATCGAGGCGGTGGCGATCGGCGTGGCGGCGCTGGTGATGGCGGCGGCGGTGCATGTCTGGGCGCGCGCGGTGGTGGCGCGCCGGGTGGCGCGCTCGCTGCCCGAGGCCGATGGCGAGCTTGAGCTGAACCTGCGCGCCGCCTTCCTCAAGGGCACCGAGATCTGGCGCCCGATCCTGCGCGCGCGCCCGGTGGGCTGGGGCCGGCGCGCGGCGGCCCGGCTGCACGCGATCCGCGACACGGTGGCCGGGCATATCCAGAATCTGAACGACCGCTATGCCGACCCGTCGGTCAAGTCGCGCCCGCCCGAGCCGGTGGCGCAGGGTAACGAGGAGCCTGCCAAGGATGTATGAAGAGAATTGCCCGATCCCCGAGGGCCGCTGCGCCGATCTCGGCTACCGGCTGGCAGTCTATGAGGCGGGCCATGCGCTGACCGCGCGGGCGATGGGGTTTGAGATCCTGTCGGTGACGATGTTGCCGCGCCCGCCGGTGCTGGAGAGCGACAAGGTGCTGCACGGCAACAGTCTGACGGCGCTCGCCTCGGTGCTGGAAAACCGCTGCATCGAGTTGTTTGGCGGCCAGATTGCCGAGCAGCATGCCTGTGCTTCGGCCTCCTGCTGCACCGGCGACGTGGCGCGGATCGACGAACTGACCCGCCTGATCGCCGGGATCGAGGGCGACCGGAGCGCGGAAGAAATCTGGTTCGAGCTGGAAGACGTGGCCGAACGGGTGTTTGCCGACCAGCGCATTCGCGATGCGATCCTGCCGCTGGCGGAATTCCTGTACGGCGAGGTGGAAGCGGGCCGCCCGGTGGTGCCGGGCGCGCAGGTGGAAGCGATGCTCGACGATCTTGTCGGCCCGCGCCCCGACCGCTCGCGCAAGGGGTTGCGGCGGTTTTTGTCGCGCACGCGGGCCTGAAATCAGTCGGGGTCGAGCCCTTCGAGCCGTTCCAGCATCGGCTGGATGTAATCGGCATAGCGCCGCCACGCCTCCGACGAGCCGGTATACATCTTCTGACGCACCTGCGTGGCCGAAACCGTGCGCACGGCCCGCTTGGTCTTGTGGAAGTCGAGGCAGGCATCTTCCCAGTCCAGCCCGGCGGCTGCCACCAGCTTGCGGCTTTCTTCCTCCTGATGTTCGGTCAGCCGTTCGTAGGGCACGATGGTCACCCGGTCGGGGAAGTGCTTTTTCCAGAACGCCATCAGGTCGAGATGGATGCGGTACATCTCGGCGGTGTCGATCATGTCATGGCCGAAATTGTTGGCCCGCCCGAGGAAGCTGTTGGAATAGTTCGACCAGCAGGTCGCCCGGCTGTCGCGCCGCATGAACAACACCCGCGCCTCCGGCATCGCCGCGAGGGCGGGGCCGATATGGCGGAAGTTGAGCGGCGTCTTGTCGGTGACCACCGGCTTGTCGATGCCGTAGCGCACCACGCTGTCGAAATAGCTGCGCCGGAGCAGCATCAGATTTTCGCGGGTGAAGGGCTTGGGCGTGTCGCCGGGATACCAGCCGAGCTTGCCGCGCACCTCCGTC
Source organism: Sinisalibacter aestuarii (assembly GCF_027923545.1). GTDB lineage: Bacteria > Pseudomonadota > Alphaproteobacteria > Rhodobacterales > Rhodobacteraceae > Sinisalibacter > Sinisalibacter aestuarii. Next base: position 37,453 of record NZ_BROH01000003.1, read on the forward strand.
GCCAGCGCGTTGAGCTCGCCCGCGCCATGCACCTGGCTGTGGCTGGCGAGGATCTGCTCGACCAGCGAGGTGCCCGAGCGCGGCATCCCGACGATGAAGACGGGGCGGGCAGGCGCCGGAATCTCGGCCATCGCTTCGGCGTCGAGCGGGTCCACGCCGGCATCGAATGCTTCCTTCAGCCTGTTCAGCATCGCGCGGTGCTCTTCGATCTCATAGGGTTCCGACGCGCGGCGCAGGCGGTTGGCGCGGTGCAGATGCGCCATCGCCTCTTCCAGATCGTCCGCCTTGTCGAAGGCGTTGAACAGCGCGAGTTCGATCAGCGAGCGGTCGCCGCCGGGCAGGGTGTCATCGGCGGCGAGGGCCTTGAGATGGGCCAGTTCGGGATGGTCGATGGGCAGGGTTTCCATCTGCCAGCGAATGCCAAGAGCCTGCAGGTTTGAGGGGTTGATCTCCACCGCCTTGTCGATGGCCGCGATGGCGCCGGCCTTGTCGCCCAGCTCGCGCCGGCAGCTTCCAAGCAGGCCCCAGGCCTCGGCGCTGTTGGGATCGAGCGCAATCACCTGATCGCAGACCTCGATCGCTTCGCGCGAACGGCCGATATCGCGCAGCGACCGGGCGTAATTGTTGAGCAGCACGACGTTGCGCCTGTCGATCCGGGCGGCGCGGGCGAGATACTCCACCGCTTCGTCGATCCGGTGCAGCGTGACCAGTGCATTGCCGATATTGTTGAGCACGCCCGGGTTCTGCGGATCGAGCGCAAGCGCTGTGTGGAACGTATCGAGCGCGTCCTGGTGCTGTCCGGCGGCGGCATAGGCATTGCCGAGGCCGATATGGGTCTGGACCATTTTCGGCGCGAGCTTCACCGAGGTCCTGAACGGGCCGATCCCGTCTTCGGCGCGCCCGGTATTCACCAGCCCGTAGCCGAGCAGCATATGCGCCTGTGCGAGCTTCGCATCCAGCGCGAGGGCGGCGCGCGCCGAGGCTTCGACCGCGTCGAACTTGCCCATCAGCGCGTAGGCATTGGCCTTGTTCACATGCGCCCCGGCGAAACCGGGGTCGATCTCAAGCACACGCTCGTAACTCGCCAGCGCCTCATCGAGCTGTCCGGCGCGGGCCTGGGCCATGCCGAGCAGGTTGAGCAAGGCGGGCGAGCGGGGGAAGAGCAGGGCAAGGCGCTTGCCCTCGGTCACCGCCGCGCGCGGATCGCCCCGGTTGAGCATCCGCTCCAGCGCGGCCATCTGTTGCGGCGCGGGCGCGGGGCCGCCCTTTGCCGGCCGTGCGCCGCCGGAGCCGGATTTGGCGGCGGGCGCGGGGGCAGGGCGGCGGGGTTGAGCCGGGGCGGGGCCGCCGGCCAGGCCCGCCGGTGGTGCCACAGGCCGGGCGCCGGGGATCAGGCCCGCGCCGAGCGCGCCGCCGCCGGGCATGGCCGCCGGTCGCGGGCCGCCTGCGGGCGCCCCGAGCGAGGCCAGCCCCTTGCGCGCGGTCGCGTTGTTCGGAAACTGCGCGAGAATCTCGCGATAGAGCTTCGCCGCCCCGGCGCGGTTGCCGGATCTGGCGAGCTTCGCCGCCTTGCGCAATGTGCTGTCGATCGACATGCATGTCCCCCAATCTGGTCCCGCGCGTGTTGTCTCACGTCGCGGGCGCAAACGCCAGTGTCCGGCGGGTCAGCCGCCGTAGCGAGCCACGAAATTGCGCAGCACAAGCTCGGGAAAGCGCACGTCTTCGCCGCGCACCATCTCGATCAGCGCCTCCGCCGTTTCGGGCGGAAAATAGCCCTTGTGCCTGTAGATGCGAATGCGGGTTTCAAACCCGTCCGCATCGGCCTCGGGGTGAAACTGCGTTGCGTAGACGTTCTGCCCGAAGCGCAGCATCTGAAACGGGGTGGGGCCGGAGCTGACGAGGTTGACCGTGCCGGGCGGCAGGGCCTGCACGGCCTCCTTGTGGCCGACAAAGGCGTGGAACCGCCCCGGCATGCCTGCAAGCAGCGGATCGGCCCGGCCCGCCTCGGTGAGCGCGCAATCCACCGCGCTCACCGGCTCGCCGTATTTCTCTTTCGAGACGATCCCCGGTGCGAGGTGGTGGCCGAGAATGCCGATGCCGTAGCAGCAGCCGAGATAGGGTATGTCGCGCGCGCAGATCTCGGGCATCAGCCCCATGATCTCGTCTTCGATCTTCTTTTCCAGCGGGTCTTTCGTGGCCGGATCGTCGGAGACGCAGCCGGGACCGCCGCCGACGATCACCCCGGCATGATCGTCGAGATCGAGATCGGCCGGCAGGTCTTCGAGATCGAGCCGGATCCGGCGCACCTGCGCCTCGTCGAGCCCGCCCTTGGCGAGAAACGCCTCGTATTCATTGTCGGCGGCTTCGGTTTCGGGGCGGAGCTGAAGGATCAGGAAGGGCTTCATGCCGATGCGCTACAGTCTTGGCCCGGTTCGGTCAAGCATGGGGGCGGTCCGATTGTCCCTGCGGCAATTCGTGCTCTCGATTCGACTCCCCGAAAAGTCACATACAGAATTCGGAATATTAACCGGCCGATCCGGGTGCGGAGGAGAAACGATGAAAAACACGCTGCGTTGGGCCGCAATGGCGCTCGGCCTGGGTCTCTGGCTCGGGTTTGGCGGCGCCGGTCTGGCCCAGGACGAAGCCCCGTCCACCCCGACGCCGCCGCCTGCGCCGGTGAGCGCGGCGAATACGACCACGGCGGACCACTCGAAATTCGAAATCCTCCAGCAGCAATTCGCCTCCGGCCCCGAGGTGACGGCGGCCTGCCTGAGCTGCCATACCGAGGCGGACGATCAGGTGATGCACTCGATCCACTTCCAGTGGGAATATGAGAGCGAGTCCGGCCAGCTTCTGGGCAAAAGCAACGTGATCAACGCCTTCTGCGGCAACGTGGCGGGCAACGAGCCGCGCTGCACCTCCTGCCACGCGGGCTATGGCTGGGACGACATGTCCTCTCCGCCGCCGCAGCAATCGACGGCGGTGGATTGCCTCGCCTGCCATGACCGGTCGGGGCAATATACCAAATCCGCCACCGGCGCGGGCCATCCGCCGCTGGACCCGGTGAAGCCGGGGACGCAGACCATCACCGGCGCCCCCGCCTGGGCGGTGGACCTCACCAGTGCGGCGCAGAGCGTCGGAATGCCGGGCCGCGAGAATTGCGGCAATTGCCACTTCTATGGCGGTGGCGGCGATAACGTGAAGCATGGCGATCTGTCGTCGGTGCTGTTCAACCCGCCGCTCGCGGTTGACGTGCACATGTCGCCCGAAGGCGAGAACTTTACCTGCTCGACCTGCCATGTCTCCGATCAGCACCAATGGGCCGGGTCGCGCTACGATGTGGCGGCGACCGATCATCCGGACATCAAACCTGGCGCGGGGCGCGATACGGCGAGCTGCGAGAGCTGCCACAGCGAAACGCCGCATCCCAACACGCTGATGGGGATGAAGATCAACGACCATGTCGACGTGGTCGCCTGCCAGACCTGCCACATCCCCGAATTCGCGCGCGGCGGCGTGGCGACCAAGACGGTGTGGGACTGGTCGACCGCCGGGCGCCTCGACGCCGATGGCAAGCAGATCCACGAAGAGAATTTCATCCAGTCCGACGGCGCGGCGCTGCACACCTATCTTTCGACCAAGGGCGATTTCGAATGGGGCGAGAATGTCGAGCCGATCTATGCCTGGTTCGATGGCCATGTCGAATACACGACCGGCGATCAGACGATCGACCCGGCCGCGGTGGTCGAGGTGAACCGCATCCATGGCGAGGCCGGGGATGGGGAAAGCCGGATCTGGCCGTTCAAGCGGATGGAAGGCCGCCAGGCTTATGACAGTGTCAACAACCGGCTGGCCTACAGCCATGTCTGGGGTCCGACCACCGACACCGCTTTCTGGACCAATTTCGACTGGTCCAAGGCGATCGAGGCGGGGATGAAGGCCGCCGGCGCCGAATATTCCGGCGAATTCGGCTTTGTCGACACCCATATGTACTGGCCGATCACCCACATGGTGGCCCCTGCCGAAGATGCGATGGATTGTGCCGAATGCCACGCCGATGACAGCCGTCTGGCCGGGCTCGACGGGATCTACATGCCGGGCACGCAGTCGATGTCGGTGGTCGGGATGCTCGGGCGGCTGATGGTTCTGGCCGCGCTCGCGGGCGTGATCGGGCACGGGCTCATCCGCCTGGTGACCCGCAGGAAGGGAGGCTCTCATGAGTAAGCGGCAAGTCAAGGTCTATCCGCGGTTCGAACGGCTGTGGCACTGGATGCAGGTGGTGCTGATCACCACGCTCGCCATCACCGGCTTCGGCATGAACGGGGTGCACGGGCTCTTGCCGTTCGGCGCCACGGTGATGCTGCACACGATGGCCGCGCTCGTGCTGATCGGTTTGTGGATCTTCGCCACCTTCTGGCTGTTCACCACCGGCACCTGGAAGCAGTTCATCCCGCGCATCGAGGGCATGTTCGCGGTGGCGCGCTTTTATGCGTTCGGCGTGTTCAAGGGTGAGGAGCACCCTTACGAGAAGAAGTTCTGGCGCAAGCACAACCCGCTGCAGGCGGCGACCTATTTCGTCATCAAATGGACGGTGTTCCCGGCGGTCTGGATCACCGGGCTGCTCTATCTGAGCTATAATTTCTGGGAACCGATGCCGAATTCGGGCTTCTGGCTGCCGATCGTCGCCAACCTGCACCTGATCGCGGCCTATGTGGTGGTGACCTTCGTCATCGTCCATGTCTATCTGCTGACGGTCGGCCACGGCTTCCGCCACCACGTCAAACCGATGCTGTCGGGCTTCGACGAGGTCGATCTGACGCCGGAGCAGGAAGCCTATCTGGAACAGAATGAGCCCTGGCGGCTCAAGGGCTGAGAGATACGGAGCGGAAAGAGGGGCCGGCGCCGCAAGGGGCCGGCCTTTTCATGTCGGCCGGACCCGCCGGGTCCGATGCAAACAAAAACCCCCGGCACCGGGCCGGGGGCGACATGCTGGAGATTTGAGGTTCAGCTCCCCCAGGTGCGGACCACGCCGCAATCCATGTGAACGAAGTTCGATCCGGAATACTTGCCGACGCCGCCGGCATGGCAGGCGCTGGCGGCCTTGAACATCTGGCTGACCGAGCGGTTCTTCAGCCGCAGATCGGCGGCCTGACCCTTCATATGCAGCGAATTACGCGCCACGCCGCTGGAGCGGGACCGCAACATCGCATTGGTCGCGGGCGAGCGGTAGCCGGACAGAAGCATGTAGGGTTCGTTGACATCGAGCAGCGAATGGGCTGCGGCCATGATGTCGATGGTGCGGGTGTCGACGGTGATGCTTTCGTCCACCCGCCAGTCGCGCATGAAGTAGTTGATCTCCTTCAGCGCCTCTTTGATGTACTGGCCTTCGATCCAGTAGATCGTGTCGATGGATTCGCCGGTCCGGCCCGAATACATGGCAATGCGGCGAATGTCGCCGCCACCGCGAAGGAAACCGGCTGCGTTGGCGAAGGTTGGGGCGGCACTGACGGCGGTCGCGGCGAAAGCGCCCAGCAAAGCACGACGGCTCAGCCCGTTGGAGCTAGAGTTGTTCATCTGTCCCAATTCGTCCCGTTTTTACCGATCCGTCCCGCGCGGGTGCTGTCGCAGGGCGGCCGTGTTGCACCTCATCCCCAGGCGCAGGGACGTTATTACATACAACGAATCGTGGGCCAAGTCCGTTTTGGTCGCAGGGGCCACGGCCAAGAGAAATCGGCAAAATCTCGCTGAAAATCCTGAACGCCCGGTTAAATGTGGCGCGATTGCCGCAGCCATGCCGGGCGGGGCGCGAATGGCGCCGTCTGGCGTCTTTGTGAGTGGACAGCGCCCGCCGCCGTGGCAAAATCGCGCAAAACAGGGAATCTTGCTCTATTTCGAGCCAGATAGATTGACGGGACTGAACCTAATGCTGCCGCTGACGTGTATTCGTAAACCTTTTGTCTATTCCATTGCCGCCGCGGCCATGTTCGCCTTCGCGCAGCCGGTCCAGGCGGAGAACACCGATCTGAAATTTCCCGCCTTTGCCCAGGCTGTCGCCGAGGCGGCGCTGGGTGACAGCGAGGTGGCCGCCTATTACCGCGCCAACGGCTATGCGCCGATCTGGACCGGCGCGACCGAGGCCGAGCGGGCGCGGCTGCAGGCGCTCCTGAAGGCGATCCTTTCGGCCAGCGATCATGGCCTGCCGGTGGCGGCCTATGACACCACCGAGCTGACCCGGATGATGCGCGACATTTCGAGCCCGCGCGCGCAGGGCGAGGTCGAGGTGGCGCTGACGCATCTGTTCCTGACCTATGCCCACCAGATCCAGACCGGCATCCTCACCCCGAGCGACATCGACCCGGGCATGACCCGCGATCCGCACCGGCGCGACGGCACCGAGATCCTCAACGCCTTCACGGCGGCGGAAAATCCCGAAGCCTTCATGCATTCGCTGGTGCCGGGCTCGGATGAATATGCGCGCCTGATGCACAAGAAATTCGAGCTTGAACGCCTGATCGAACGCGGCGGCTGGGGCCAGCAGGTTCAGGCGGGCGCGCTCAAGCCGGGCGAGAGCGGCCTGGCCGTGGTGCAGCTGCGCAACCGTCTGATCGCAATGGGTTATCTCAGCCGGTCGGCGACCATCACCTATGATGCCGCCATTCAGGGCGCAGTGCAGCGGTTCCAGGAAGATGCCGGGCTGAACGCCGACGGCGTGGCCGGCCCCGCGACCATCGACGCGATCAACGTGCCGATGGAAGAGCGGCTCAGATCGGTCATCGTCGCGATGGAGCGCGAACGCTGGCTCTCGATCGACCGCTCCAAACGTTACATCTGGGTCAACCTCACCGATTTCACCGCCCGCGTGGTCGATGCGGGCAGCATCACCTTCGAGACCCGTTCGGTGGTGGGGCAGAATCGCAGCGATACCCGCACGCCGGAATTTTCCGATGTGATGGAGCACCTGATCATCAACCCGAGCTGGTATGTGCCGCGCTCGATCTCGGTGGGGGAATACCTGCCGGGCATGATCGCCTCGGGCGGCAGCGGCTCGGGGCATCTGCAACTGATCGACGGCGCCGGACGGGTGGTGCCGCGCAGCGCGGTGAACTGGGAAGCCTACACGCCTGCGAGCTTCCCCTACGACCTCAAACAGCCGCCCTCGCGTGGCAATGCGCTGGGGCTGGTCAAGTTCATGTTCCCCAACCAGCACAACGTCTATCTGCATGATACGCCGACGAAATATCTGTTCGACCATGAAACGCGCGCCTATTCGCACGGCTGCATCCGGCTGCAGAAACCCTTCGACTTCGCCTATGTGCTGCTGGCCGCGCAGGAGAGCGACCCGAAGACCTTCTTCCAGGACATCCTCGTCACCGGGCGCGAGACGCAGGTGAACCTTGTCGATCCGGTGCCGGTGCATCTGGTCTACCGCACCGCCTTCTCGGATCTGCGCGGGCATATGAGCTACCGCGCCGACGTCTACGGGCGCGATGCGAAGGTCTGGGCGGCGCTGGAAGCCGCGGGCGTGCACCTGCCCGGATACGAGAGCTGACCCCAGCGGCGGCAGCGCGGACCGGCCCGCGCCGCCATCGTCATTATTCTGTTTCCTTGAGCGGCCAAAACGACTAAACGGGCCTCGCCCGTGGATAAGCGTGGGGAGCGAGGATGGCGCAGGATATCGAGGCCAGGATTATCGGGATCATTGCCGAACAGGCGGTGCTGGAGCCGGGCGACGTGTCGGGCGACCAGACGCTGGAGGATCTCGGAATCGACAGCCTCGGCCTGGTCGAAGTGATCTTTGCGATCGAAGAAGCCTTTGATATCTCGGTGCCTTTCAACGCCAACGACCCCACCGAAAGCGAGTTTGATATCTCGTCCGTGCGCGCCATCATCGACGCGGTCACCGGGCTGGTCGCCGAGCAGAAAGGGTGAGCCACGTGCGGCGTGTGGTGATCACCGGCGCGGGCACGGTCAACGCGCTCGGGGCCAGTGTGGCCGAGACGATGGCCGCGATGAAGGAGGGGCGCTGCGGCATCGGGCCGCTCGACTTTCCCGATGTCGACCGCCTCACCATCCGCATCGGCGCCCAGATCCGCGACTACGATCCGGAGGCGCATTTCAACCGCCAGCAGATCGCGCTCTATGATCGCTTCACCCAGTTCGCCCTGCTGTCCGCCCGCGAGGCGCTGGGGCAATCGGGGCTGAGCTTTTCGGGGGCGCTGGCCGACCGGTCGGGGGTGATCCTCGGCAATTCCGGCGGCGGGCTGGGCACGCTCGACGACAATTACCGCACCGTTTACGAAGAGGGGAAGAACCGGGTTCACCCCTTCGTCGTGCCGAAGCTGATGAACAATGCCGCCGCTTCGCAGGTGTCGATGGAATGGAACCTGCGCGGGCCGTCCTTCACGGTGGCTTCGGCCTGTGCCTCATCGAACCACGCGATGGGGCAGGCGCTGCTGATGATCCGCTCGGGGCTTGCCGATGTGATGGTCACCGGTGGCTCCGAGGCGATGCTGTGCTTCGGCGGGATCAAGGCGTGGGAAGGGCTGCGGGTGATGTCGAAAGATGCCTGCCGCCCGTTCTCGGCCAACCGCAACGGCATGGTGCAGGGCGAGGGCGCGGCGGTCTATGTGTTCGAGGATTATGAGCACGCCAGGGCGCGGGGAGCCGAGATTCTTGCCGAAGTCGCCGGGTTCTCGATGACGGCGGATGCGGCGGATATCGTCATGCCCAGCCGTCAGGGCGCGGCGCGGGCCATTTCCGGCGCGATGAAGGATGCGGGGCTGAACCCTGAAGATGTGGGCTATATCAACGCCCATGGCACCGGCACGGCGGCGAACGACAAGGTCGAAAGCGCGGCGGTGGCCGACGCCTTCGGCCATCATGCCGACCGGGTGATGATATCGTCCACCAAGTCGATGCACGGCCATATTATCGGCGGCACCGGCGCGGTGGAACTGGTGGCGGCGCTGATGGCGCTGAACGAGGGCGTGATCGCGCCCACCATCGGCTATGAAGAGCCGGACCCGGAATGCGCGCTCGACGTGGTGCCCAATGTGGCGCGCGAGGCCGAGGTGAGCGCGGTGCTCTCCAATGCCTTCGCCTTCGGCGGGCTGAACGCGGTGATCGCGCTGAAAAAGGCGCCCTGACCGCCGCTTCCATGCGCGTTGGTGGCCCCAAAGCTGACCCGTAACACAAAAGAAAACCGCCGCGCAGGTGGCCCTGCGCGGCGGTGTGGTCTTTCTGCGCCGGCGCCTTACTCGGCGGCGGCGGGCGCTTCGGCGGGCGCTTCCGGCGCGGTCAGGCTTTCATAGGCTTTGGTGAAGCCCTTGAGCGAAACCGGGATCGCGATCCGCGTCGCCTGACGTTCCGGCGGCAGGAAGGCGATCATCCCGAGCGACAGCACCGTGCCGGCCTTGAACGCCTGAATGTCGTCGGTGTTGAACAGAAGCCGCGCGGTGCAGCCATTGGCCAGGCAGAGATAGAAGTCGTATTGCTTGCTCAGACCCTCGTCGACGCCCACCGACAGGCCCTGCGACAGCAGGATGCCGAGATCGAGCGGCAGCGCCACCTCGGCGGAGGCGACAGCCGGGCTGCCGGCGGGCTGAAGCCCGAGCGCGATCTTGCCAATCGGCTTGCCCTCGGCGTCTGTCACGATCTGGACCATGCGGCAGGGATCGGTGCCCTCGACGCCTTCGGGAAGACGCAGGCATTCACGCTGCCAATCGTCGAACTGCTCGTCGATATAGGTTTCCACCTCGGCGCCGGTGGCCGATGCCGGCGCTTCGGCGAGCGGCGCTTCCGTTGCCGGGGCCTCCGCCGCCGGCGCCTCGGCCGCCGGGGCGTCAGCCGCAGGCGCTTCGGTGCTGTCCTGGGCGAAGGCGGGGCCGGCAACCGCGAGCAGAGCCGCGAGGCTGAGCGATTTGAGGAGATCTTGCATGATCCGTATCCCGTGTTTGTTGTCCGTTGCCGGCTGCTTAACATGCAGGGGCGGGGCTGTCAGGGCGAAATCGCGCGCCGCGCCGCGGGGCCGGGGAATATCGCCGATCGGGTAAGGTCGTGGCCGGCGATGAAAAAAGGGCCCGCCGTGCGGACCCTTTCCCGGGGTTTCCCCGTTGAATTTTTCACTCCCTGTCGGACCAGCCGACATATGGCCGGGACGCTACGACAGAAGGTCGCAGCGGTCAACAGGGCAGGATTGACGTAGCGGCATTTTTTGCGGCTCACCGGCGCAGGCCCCTGCTATGACGGAAAAAGCCGCGCCCGGAAGGCGCGGCCAGTCTGACAGGGAGGGTTGCCCGGACCGGAGCGGAACATCCGTCCGGGCCATTTCACTCTGGCACCAAAACGTTAAATTTGTATTGTCGGTGCAAAGTTATCGAGGGGGAGCGGCTATGGACGACCGGGTATTCATCGGCGGCGGCGGCGAAGATTACGGCGTCAAACAGGGGCTGCTTCTGAAATACGCCAACCGTCACGGCCTCGTGGCCGGCGCCACCGGCACCGGCAAGTCGGTCACGCTGCAGATCATGGCGGAGGGCTTTTCGAAAGCCGGTGTGCCGGTGTTCCTCTCGGATGTGAAGGGCGATCTCTCCGGGCTTGCGGCTGCGGGCAGCGAGAGCGTCAAGCTGCATGGGGCCTTCATGGAGCGCGCCGGCAAGATCGGGTTCGACGATTATGCCTATGAGGCCTTCCCGGTCACCTTCTGGGATCTTTACGGCGACCAGGGCCACCCGATCCGCACCACCGTGGCCGAGATGGGGCCGCTGCTGCTCTCGCGCCTGCTGGAGCTTACCGAGGCGCAGGAGGGTGTGCTCAACATCGCCTTCCGGGTTGCCGACGAACAGGGCCTGCCGTTGCTCGACCTTGCCGATCTGCGAGCGCTGCTGCTCTGGGTGGGGCAGAATGCCGACGAGCTCAGCCTGAAATACGGCAATGTCGCCACCTCGTCGGTGGGGGCGATCCAGCGCGCGCTTCTGGTGCTGGAAAACCAGGGCGGGGAGAACCTGTTTGGCGAGCCGGCGCTGGAACTGGCCGACCTGATGCGCACCGATATCGACGGGCGCGGGCGGATCTCGATCCTGTCGTCCGACAAGCTGATGGCCTCGCCCCGGCTCTATGCCACCTTCCTGCTCTGGCTGCTCTCGGAGCTGTTCGAGGAACTGCCCGAGGTGGGCGACCCCGACAAGCCGAAGCTCGTCTTCTTCTTCGACGAGGCACATCTGCTTTTTGACGACGCGCCGAAAGCGCTGGTCGACAAGGTGGAGCAGGTGGCGCGGCTCATTCGCTCGAAGGGGGTGGGCGTCTATTTCATCACTCAGAACCCGGCGGACGTGCCGGAAGACATTCTCGGCCAGCTCGGCAACCGGGTGCAGCACGCCCTGCGCGCCTTCACCGCGCGCGACCGCAAGGCGCTGAAACAGGCGGCCGAGACCTACCGCGACAATCCCCGCCTCAACATCGAAGACGCGATCCGCGAAGTTGGCGTGGGCGAGGCGGTGACCTCGATGCTGGAGGCAAAGGGCGCGCCGGGCATGGCCGAGCAGACGCTGATCCGCCCGCCCGCGTCGCATCTCGGCCCGGTCGACCCGGAGGTGCGCCGCGCGGCGATGCTTACCTCGCCGGTGGCGGGAAAATACGATACCCGGATCGACCGTGAGAGCGCGCAGGAAATTCTCGCCAGGCGGGCGGAACAGGCCGCCGCCGAGGCGGAGGCTGCCGAAAAGCGCGAAGCGGAGGGAGACGCCGCCGCGCGCGAATTCAACTCCGCCCGGCGCTATGCGCCGCGCGAGCGCGGCAGCGGCACGAGCCGCGGCGGGGCGCGCAGGCCGAAACCGGAAGACACCTTCGGCAGCGCCATGACCACTGCGGTGATCAAGGAACTGAAAGGCACCACCGGCCGACGCATCGTGCGCGGTATCCTCGGCACGATTTTCAAAGCGCGCTGACGCCGGGCCGGGTGGCGGTGTGATGCGCCGCTGGGCGCAGTGCGGGCCGCGGTGGCGGTATGTGCTTGTCCTTAAAAAGTCGTTGACAAACAAGAGGCTGTGAGGCGCCCTTCACCGGAAAACCGGAAAACCGGAAAACCGGAAAACCGGAAAACCGGAAAATATATATATTTCAGTACTATATATTGATACCCATATCGCCCGGTCGCGCGCTTTAAGCGATCTTAACCGTTAAGGCACAGCCTTTCCCCGTCATTGATAAACGGGGCCTGCCATGCTTTCGGTGCACGATATTGCCGATCAGATTCTCGACCGCGAAGGCGGTTATGTGAACGATCCTGACGATCCCGGCGGGGCGACCAATCACGGCGTGACGATCCACACCATGCGCCGTCTCGGGCTGGATCTCGATGGTGACGGGGTGGTGACGGCTGAGGATGTGCGCCGGCTGACGCGCGATCAGGCGCGGGATATCTTCATCCGCCATTACTTCGACGTGCCGGGGATCGGCCGGTTGCCGGAAGTGCTGCAGCCCCCGGTTTTCGACATGTATGTGAATGCCGGGGCGCAGGCGGTGCGCATTCTGCAGCGGCTGCTCGGCCAGATGGGCCAGCCGGTGACCGTCGACGGCGCGATCGGGCCCGAGACCGAGGCGGCGGCACGGGCCGTGGCGCAGGCGGCGCCGGACCATGTGGCCGATGCCTACGGCATCGAGCGGCGCAACTACTATTACCGCCTGGCCGACAACCGCCCCGCCAGCCGCAAATACGCCCGCCGCCGCGACGGCGGCAAGGGCGGCTGGATTTTGCGCGCCGAGGCATTTATCTCGCCGCGTTTCCATCTGACGGAGGCCGAGCACCGCGCCCGGGTGGCGGCATGGGGGTGATCGACGGGCTGGCCGCGATCCTGTTCGGCAATGGCGGCAATGTCATCAAGGACACCGCCGGGATCTTCATGGAAAACACCGAGGCCGGTGCGGTGCGCGAGGCCGAGCGCCACGCGGCGGCGCTGAAGCAGTTCGGCCAGGAATTCGCCCTGCCGCGCCGGGGCCTGTTCGACCGGATCGTCGACGGGCTGAACCGGCTGCCGCGCCCGGCGCTGGCGATCGGAACGCTGGGGCTGTTCACCGCGGCGATGGTGGACCCGATCTGGTTTGCCGCGCGGATGCAGGGCATCGCGCTGGTGCCCGAGCCGCTATGGTGGCTGATGGGGGCGGTGGTGAGCTTCTATTTCGGCGCGCGCCAGCAGCTCAAGGGGCAGGAATTCCAACGGTCTCTGGCCGAGACCATGCTGCGCACCGGCACGGTGATGCGCAATCTCGGCGCGCTGGAGGCGCTGGAGGCGGGCGCGGCGCGGAGCGATGCCAATCCGGCGCTCGACGATTGGCGGGCCGATGGATGAGCGCGGAGGTTTTCCTCGCCCTGCTGTCGGATCACGGGCCATGGGCGCTGCTCGTTTTCTATTTGTTGTGGCGCGATCTGCAGAAGGATCAGGCCACCCGTGCCGTGCTCGACAAGAACGCGGCGATCCTGATCGAGATCACCACGATCATCCGCGAGCGGTTGCCGCATGGGCGGGGGCAGCCATGACGCGGGCGGCGGCCCGGCTGCGCCGCTGGCTCGGCGGCGTGCGCTTCTTCCGCTCGGTCGAGCGGTTCGAGCGCGCCGCCGACGAACTGGACCGCGCGGTGCGTGAGGTGTTGTCGGCATGAAGCAATCGGTTTTTCTCACTGCGCTGATCTGGGCGGCGCTCGAAGCGGGCCGGCTGGTGGTGGGCGACGGGGCGGTGCGGCTGATCGCCTATGGCGCGATTGCGTTGATGGCGCTGATGATCGCCGGCACCTTCCTGTGGCTCTGGCGCGAACGCGCAACGCCGCTCGCGCTCGGCATGGCATGGGCCTGGCTGGGCGCGGGGGTGCTGGCCGGCTGGTGGTGGCGGGCGAGCCTGATCGGGCAGGGCGCAGCGCCGGAGGCGGGCCTGCATCTGGTTCTGGCGATCTCCCTGACCGGGGCGCTTCTGCATTTCGCGGTGATCCAGCGTTCTTTCGGGCGGCATGGGGCCAGCTTTCTCTGGCCGGTGGCGCTGGCTCTGGCGCTTTCCGGCCTTGCCTGGCTCGTCGCGTAGCGGCTCAGAACAGCGCCCCGACCCCGATATAGGCCTGGCCGCTGAAGGTGAAGCTGGTGTCGGGGGCCGCCGGGGCGGAATCGCCGCTCCCGGCCACCGGGCCGGGGCGTGGTGCGGCCGGTGGAACGGGTATTGCCGGAGCCGGGCTGGCTCCGTCACGGCAAGCGGTGGACGGGGACTGGTTCCAGTCGAACAATCCCGGTGCGGCGCCGTAGTGCCAACAGGGCTGGGCCTCATCGGCCCAGCCCGGCAGCGCCAGCATGATCGCCATGGCGCTTGCAACTCCCCGTCCGATCATGGCGTGCACATCTCCTCTGGCCCGCCGGTCGGACGGGGCTTTCTCTCACATCGCTCCGGCGCCATGCGGCGTCAGAAGCCGTAAACCAGGCCGGCTTTCGCCACCCAGTTGCTGGTGCCGCCGCCGAAGGTCTCGTAGCGGTCCACGCCTGCACGCAGCGACAGCTCGTCGGTAAAGGCGTATTGCGCGCCGGCGCCCACGAGCCACCAGTTGGTGGAATTCGAGGCGCGGGCCACGCCGCCCTGGCCGTAGATCAGCGCGTCGGGCATCACTTCATAGGCGAAGCGCAGCGTGCCGGCGGCCACGTAATCGACGCCCGTGTTCGGGAAGAGCACGTCGATCTCGCCGCCGACAAAGGCGCCGTTGCCGAGGTCGTACATATAACCCGCCTGTCCGCCGAATGCGAAGCTGTTGCCGTTCACCGTTGCGCCATAGGCGCCAACATAGGGGCCTTCCCAGTCGGCGGCGATCACGGCCGGCGCTGCGAGCGCCAGCGCGGCGCTCAGAAGAAGGGTTTTTGTCATCCGTGTCATCGCTTCCTCCGTTGGATACAGAATTGGACAACATAGGAAGTATAGCACCAAATGGCGCGGGGTGCTTTGCGCTGGCGCATCTCGGCTGTTTCCTGCCGCCCGCCGGCCCGCCCCGGACCCGGCCGGATGACAAAACCGCGACATGCGCGCGCATGGGATTGGCGGCGCGCAGGATTGTGAATATGGTCGCGCGCATGATTACCGAACTCGGACATTTCGCGCTGATCCTGGCGCTTGGCGTGGCCATCGTGCAGATGATCGTGCCGTTCGTCGGCGCGCAGAAAGGCTGGACCGGCTGGATGGCCGTGGCCGCCCCTGCCGCCACCCTGCAATTCGTCTTCGTCGCCATCGCGTTCGGGGCGCTGACATGGGCCTTCGTCACTTCCGACTTCTCGCTTCATCTGGTCTGGGCGAACTCCCATTCGGCCAAGCCGATGCTCTACAAGATCTCGGGCGTCTGGGGGAACCATGAAGGCTCGATGCTGCTCTGGGTGCTGATCGTCGCGTTGTTCGGCGCCGCCGCGGCCTGGTTCGGCGGCGGGCTGCCGCCCAGGCTGAAGGCGCTGGTTCTGTCGGTGCAATCGGCGATCGGCGTGGCCTTTCTCGGTTTCATCATCTTCACCTCGAACCCGTTCCTGCGCATCGCCGTGCCGCCCTTCGACGGGCAGGACCTCAACCCGCTGTTGCAGGATCCGGGCCTCGCCTTCCACCCGCCCTTCCTCTATCTCGGCTATGTCGGCCTCTCGATGGCCTTCTCCTTCGCCGTCGCGGCGCTGATCGAGGGCCGGGTCGATGCCGCCTGGGCGCGCTGGGTGCGGCCCTGGACGCTGGCGGCCTGGGTCTTCCTCACCATCGGTATCGGGCTCGGCTCCTGGTGGGCCTATTACGAGCTTGGTTGGGGCGGCTTCTGGTTCTGGGATCCGGTCGAGAACGCCTCGTTCATGCCCTGGCTCTTCGCCGCAGCACTGTTGCATTCGGCCATCGTGGTCGAGAAGCGCGAGGCGCTGAAAAGCTGGACGATTCTGCTGGCCATCCTCGCTTTCGGCTTCTCGCTGATCGGCACCTTCATCGTGCGCTCCGGCATCATCACCTCGGTCCACACCTTCGCCTCCGACCCGACGCGCGGCGTGTTCATCCTGCTCATCCTCGCGCTGTTCACCGGTGGAGCGCTCACCCTCTTTGCCGCGCGCGCCAGCGCGATGGAGGCCAAGGGCGTGTTTGCGATGGTCAGCCGGGAATCGGGGCTGGTGGTCAACAATATCCTGCTTGCCGTCTCGTCCTTCGTGGTCTTCATCGGCACGATCTGGCCGCTGGTGGCCGAGATGTTCTTCGACCGCAAGCTCTCGGTCGGCGCGCCCTTCTTCGAGGCGGCCTTCACGCCGTTCATGGTGGCGCTCGCCGTCGTCCTGCCGGTGGGTGCGATGTTGCCGTGGAAGCGGGCGCGGCTTGGCCGTGCGATCAGGCCGCTGATCCCGGCGGCGATTCTGGCCGTGCTGATCGCGCTCCTGGCCTGGACGCTGCAGACCCAGCGCACGATCCTTGGCCCTGTCGGCTTCCTGCTCGGCACCTGGCTCGTTTCGGGCGCGGTGGTCGATCTGATGTCGCGCACCGGGCGCGGGCCCTGGGGCCAGCGGCTTTCCCGTCTCACCCGGCTGCCGCGCGCCGACTGGGGCAAGGCCACGGCGCATTCCGGGCTTGGCATCACGATCGCGGGGATTGCCGGGCTGATGGCCTGGCAGGTGGAAGATATCCGCGTTGCCCAGGTGGGCGAGCCGTTCGAGGTGTCGGGCTATGAGGTGGTGCTGACGGACGTGACCCGCCAGCCGGGGCCAAACTATGTCTCGACAGTCGGCCATATGCAGGTGCACAGGGATGGCCGGCTGATCGCCACGCTGGAGCCCGAAAAGCGCGTCTACCCGGTGCAGGCGATGCCCACCACCGAGGCGGCCATCGCCAATGGCTTCTGGCGCGATCTCTACCTTGTCATCGGCGATCCGCAGGCGGGCGGCGGCTGGGCCGTGCGCACCTTCATCAAGCCCTTTGCCAACTGGATCTGGGGCGGCACGATCATCATGGCGCTCGGCGGGGTTCTGAGCCTCAGCGACCGGCGCTACCGCGTCGCCGCCGGGGCCAGCAAGGCGCGGATTGCGCCGCAGGGAGTGCCGGCGGAATGAAGAAGCTCATGCTCGTGCTGGCGCTCATCGCCAGCCCCGCCTTCGCGGTGAACCCCGACGAGGTGCTGGACGACCCGGCGCTTGAGGCGCGGGCGCGCGATATTTCGGCGGGGCTGCGCTGCGTGGTTTGCCGTGGCGAGAATATCGACGAGAGCAATGCCGCCATCGCCCGCGATCTGCGCCTGCTCGTGCGTGAGCGGCTGCTGGCGGGCGACAGCAATGACGAGGCCGTCGCCTTCATCGTCGACCGTTACGGCGAATACGTGCTGATGAAGCCCACCGCGAGCGGGGCCAATGTGCTGCTGTGGTGGGCCGGACCGGCGCTGTTTCTCACCGCCGCGATCGGGGCGGGCTTCTATCTGCGCCGCCGCTCGCGCAGCGCCGAGCCGGCGGAAGCGCTGACGGAAGACGAGAAAAGCCGGCTCGACGAGCTTCTGAACGGCTGAACCCTGCGCCGCGCCTGTATGTCCGGCAGCGCGGAGCACAGGTAAACTCGACCCTTCGGTCGGTTTTGCTGCTTCCCATGGTCGCGCCCCTTCGCTAGTCTCGCCGCCACCAACAGGGAGGCTTCGATGGATTACGAGACGATCCGGCTGGACATCGACAACGGGCTCGCGCTGATGACGCTGAACCGGCCCGAAAAGATGAACGCGCTCAACACCCAGATGCGGGCCGAGATGGCCCATGCGGTGAGACATGCCGACGAGGTGGCGCGGGTGCTGGCGATCACCGGCGAGGGCCGCGCTTTTTGCACAGGGCAGGATCTGGGCGACCGCGCCAGTGCCGGCGAAGTCGATCTCGAACGCACGCTGCGCGACGAATACGAGCCGGTGCTGCGCGCGATCACCGGCGCCGGTATTCCGGTGATCGCGGCGGTGAACGGCCCGGCGGCGGGGGCAGGGGCCAACCTCGCCCTTGCGGCGGATGTGGTGATCGCCAGCCAGTCGGCCTATTTTCTGCAAGCCTTCTCGCGCATCGGCCTTATTCCCGATGCCGGCGGCACCTACACGATGCCGCGTGCCATGGGGCTCGCCAAGGCGATGGGGGCGGCGCTGTTTGCCGAAAAGATCAGCGCCGACGAGGCCAGCGCGATGGGCCTGATCTGGGAATCGGTGCCCGATGATGATTTCGACAGCCACTGGCGTGCCCGCGCCCGACAGCTCGCCGAAGGGCCGACGCTGTCCTACAAGAGCATCAAGAGGCTGATGCGTGCCTCGCTCGGCAATTCCTTCGACGATCAGATCGCGCTGGAGGCCCGGATGCAGGGGCAATGCGGCCGCTCGCGCGATTTCAG
The DNA here is from genome assembly GCF_027923545.1 of Sinisalibacter aestuarii. GTDB lineage: Bacteria > Pseudomonadota > Alphaproteobacteria > Rhodobacterales > Rhodobacteraceae > Sinisalibacter > Sinisalibacter aestuarii. Next base: position 55,821 of record NZ_BROH01000003.1, read on the forward strand.
GGAAGGGGTGATGGCCTTCCTCGAAAAGCGCGCGCCCAAATTCGAGGGCCGTTGAGCCGGGCCGGCCGCCTGACACAGACAAAGGGCCGCCCCGAGGGGCGGCCCTTCTGCATTCAGGCAGGTGCGGCTCAGCGCTTTTCCACGTCCACGTAATCGCGGCGGGCTTCGCCGGTATAAAGCTGGCGCGGGCGGCCGATCTTCTGGTTCGGATCGCTCAGCATCTCTTTCCACTGCGAAATCCAGCCCACGGTGCGCGAAAGCGCGAAGATCGGGGTGAACATCGAGGTGGGGAAGCCCATCGCCTCAAGGATGATGCCGGAGTAGAAATCGACGTTCGGATAGAGCTTTTTCTCGACGAAATAAGGATCTTCCAACGCGATCCGCTCAAGTTCCTTGGCGACTTTCAGCGTTTCGTTGTTTTCGACGCCGAGCAGTTCCAGCACCTCGTCGGCGCTTTCCTTCATCACCTTCGCGCGCGGGTCGAAATTCTTGTAGACCCGGTGGCCGAAGCCCATCAGGCGGAACGGATCGCTCTTGTCCTTCGCGCGTTCGATATATTCGGGGATACGGTCGACCGTGCCGATCTCTTTCAGCATTTCCAGGCAGGCCTGGTTGGCGCCGCCATGGGCCGGACCCCAGAGGCAGGCAATGCCGGCGGCGATACAGGCAAACGGGTTGGCCCCCGAAGAGCCGGCCAGACGCACCGTCGAGGTCGAGGCATTCTGCTCGTGGTCGGCATGGAGGGTGAAGATCCGGTCCATCGCGCGCGAGAGGATCGGGTTCACCTCATATTCCTCGGCGGGAACCGAGAAGCACATATGCAGGAAGTTCGAGGCGTAATCGAGCGAGTTCTTCGGATACACGAAGGGCTGGCCGATCGAATATTTGTAGGCCATCGCCGCAATCGTCGGGATCTTGGCGATCATCCGCACGGCGGCGATTTCGCGTTGCCAGTAGTCGGAAATGTCGAGGCTGTCGTGATAGAACGCCGAGAGCGCGCCGACCACGCCCACCATCGTCGCCATCGGGTGCGCGTCGCGGCGGTAACCCGAGAAGAACTTGGTGAGCTGCTCATGCACCATCGTGTGGCGGGTGACGCGGCCTTCGAAATCTTCGAGCTGCACCGCCGTCGGCAACTCGCCGTAGAGCAAAAGGAAGCAGACTTCGAGGTAATGGCTTTTTTCGGCCAGTTGCTCGATGGGGAAACCGCGGTAGAGAAGCTCGCCCTTGTCGCCGTCGATATAGGTGATGGCGCTTTCGCAGGACGAGGTCGATGTGAAGCCCGGATCGTGGGTGAACACGCCACCCTGGGCATAGAGCTTGCCGATGTCGATCACGTCGGGGCCAACGGTCGGGGAGTACATCGGGAGCTCAAGCTCCGTGTCGCCATATGTGAGCTTTGCGGTTCCCGTCTGATCTACCATGCACGTCCCTTTCAAAAGGCCCGCCGGGGCGGGCGTGTCAGCGTGCCGCCTCATCAAGACGCGCGATGGTTTCGTCGCGCCCGAGAAGCAGCATCATATCGAAAACGCTGGGGGTAACGGCCCGGCCTGCAAGTGCGGCGCGCAACGGGGCCGCCAGCTTTCCGAACTTGGTGTCCTGCGCTTCGGCAAAGGCGTTCAGCGTGGTTTCCAGCGTGTCGCGCTCCCAGCTAGCATTTTGCAGATGCGGCGTCAATTCTCTCAGTATACCACGGGATACATCATCGAGCGATTTTGCCGCTTTCTCGTCTGGCTCGATCGGGCGCATCGTGAGAAGAAAATGCGCTTTTTCAAGTATTTGCGGCAAGGTTTTCGCGCCGGCTTTGAACAGCGGCATCGAGGCGGCGAGGGCGCGCGCCTCGGGGGCGGTCAGGGGTTTGCCGCCAACCGCATCGAGGTAATCCTGCAGTTGCAGCACAAGGTCCTCGCCATCCTCCGCCGCGATGTGCTGGCCGGAGATGTGATCGAGCTTCTTGAAGTCGAACCGCGCGGCCCCCTTGCCGATGCCCGACAGATCGAACCAGGCCTGCGCCTGTTCGTCGGTAAACACCTCGTCATCGCCGTGGCTCCAGCCCAGCCGGGCGAGGTAATTGCGCATTGCCGAGGCCGGATAGCCCATCGCGCGGTATTCCTCGACCCCGAGCGCGCCATGGCGCTTGGAGAGCTTCTTGCCGTCCGGCCCGTGGATCAGCGGGATATGCGCGAAGACCGGCACATCCCACCCCATCGCGGCATAAACCTGCATCTGGCGCGCGGCGTTGTTGAGGTGGTCGTCGCCCCGGATCACATGCGTCACCCCCATGTCATGGTCGTCGACGACGACGGCCAGCATGTAGGTGGGTGTGCCATCCGACCGTAAACAAATCATGTCGTCGAGCTGGTCGTTACGGATGGTGACCTGGCCCTGCACCTGATCGTCGATCACCGTCGCCCCGTCGCGCGGGGCTTTCAGGCGGATCACATAGGGCGCGTCGGGGTGGGTGGCAGGATCGGCATCGCGCCAGGGCGATTGAAACAGCGTCGATGTGCCCGCCGCCTTCGCCGCGTCGCGAAAGGCGGCAATCTCGTCCTGCGTGGCGAAGCATTTATAGGCATGGCCGCTGGCCAGCATCTCGTGGGCCACCTCGGCATGGCGCCCGGCGCGTTCGAACTGGCTGATCGGCTCGCCATCGTAATCGAGCCCGAGCCAGCGCATCCCTTCAAGGATCGCCGCCGTCGCTTCCGGGGTGGAACGGGCGCGGTCGGTATCTTCGATCCGGAGCAGGAACCTGCCGCCCCGGCCACGGGCATAGAGCCAGTTGAACAGCGCGGTGCGGGCGCCGCCGATATGCAGATAGCCCGTGGGCGAGGGGGCGAAACGGGTGACGACTTGCGGGTCGGACATCGGCGTTAACCTTTTGGAAACCATGATCGCGCTAGCTTTCACGGGTGTTTAGGCGCTCGGGAGGGTGAGAACAAGGGTGACGCCGCTCGCGCGGATATCGGGCCGGCTGGAGCGGCTCGCGGGGCGGCTCCTGCTGTTTGCGCCGGTTTGCCTTGGCGGCGGCGTGGGCGGCTATTTCGCCCTGCCGGCGGAGCCGGGCTGGACCGGCTGGGCCGCGATCCTGCTGGCGGCGGCCCTGGCCGCGCTGCTCGGGCTTCGGCTGGCGCGCGGGCGCCATGCCGGGCTGGGCTTTCTCGCACTGGGGCTGGCGCTCGTGCTGGCCGGGTTTCTGGTGGCGGGGCTGCGCACCGAGACCATGCGCGCGCCGGTGCTCGGCTTTCGCTACTACGGCCCGGTCGAGGGCCGGGTGATCAGGATCGACCGTTCGGCCTCCGACGCGGTGCGCCTCACCCTCGACCGGATGCGGCTGGAGCGTGTCGCCCCCGGAGCGTTGCCGGAGCGGGTGCGCGTCTCGCTGCACGGGGCGCAGGGCTATCTCGACCCGGTGCCGGGCAACCGGGTGGCGATGACGGCCTTCCTCTCCGCCCCCGAAGGGCCGGTGGAGCCGGGAGGCTTTGATTTCCGGCGCATGGCCTGGTTCGACCGGATCGGCGCGGTGGGCTATACCCGTGCGCCCGCGCTGCTTATGGAACCGGGCGAGCGCGGCTTTGGCGGCATCGCCGTCAACCGGCTGCGCCAGCGCATCGCGGTGGCGGTGCGCGGGGCGATCCCCGGCGAGGCGGGGGCCTTTGCCGCCGCGATCACCACCGGCGACCGGGCCCAGATGAGCGCCGAAGCGCTGACCGCTCTGCGCGGATCGAACCTCGCGCATCTGCTGGCGATCTCGGGGCTGCATATGGGGCTGCTGACCGGCTTCGTCTTCACCGCCCTGCGCTATGCGCTGGCGCTGGTGCCGGGGCTGGCCGACCGGGTGGCGATCCGCAAGATCGCCGCCGTGGTGGCGTTGCAGGCGGGCGCCTTCTACCTCGCGCTGTCGGGTGGCAACGTGGCCACCGAGCGCGCCTTCATCATGGTGAGCGTGATGTTCGGCGCGGTGCTGATCGACCGGCGGGCGCTCACCCTGCGCGCCGTCGCCATTGCCGCCCTGGCGATCCTGCTGGTGCAGCCCGAGGCGCTGACCGAGCCGGGCTTTCAGATGTCCTTCGCCGCCACCACCGCGCTGGTGGCCGCCTTTGGCGCCTTGCGCGACTGGCGGGGCTGGCAGCCGCCGCGCTGGCTGCAGGGGCCGGTTGGCCTCTTTGTCTCGTCCAGCGTGGCAGGGCTGGCCACCGCGCCCTTCGCGGCGGCGCATTTCAACCAGGTCTCGCATTACGGGCTGCTGGCCAATCTGCTGGCGGTGCCGGTCATGGGCTCGCTGGTGATGCCGCTGGCGGTGCTGGCGGCGCTGCTGGCGCCGCTGGGACTTTCGGGCCTCGCGCTCGGGCTGATGCGCTACCCGATCGAGTGGATCCTCTGGGTGGCGCATCGGGTCTCGGGCCTCGACGGGGCGCTTGGCCATGTGCCCGCGCCCGGCCCGTGGGTGCTGCCGCTGATCGCGGTGGGCGGGCTGATGGCGGTGCTTTTCGCCGGGCGGGCGCGGGCGCTGGGGCTGGTGCCGCTCCTCTTCGGCTTCGCGCTCTGGGCCGAGGTCGAGCGCCCGCTGGCCCTGGTGGCCGGGTCCGGCGGGCTGGTGGGCGTGCGCGGGCCGGAGGGGCGGGCGCTGTCGAAGCCTTCGGGCGATGGCTTCGCGGCGACGGTCTGGCTGGAAAACGACGGCGACCCGGTGGCGCAGGAGGTGGCCGCCGCGCGGCGCGGCTTTACTGGCGCGCGGGGCGACCGGCGGGCGCGGATCGGGCCGCATCTTCTGGCGCATCTGACCGGGCAAGGGGCTGCGGCGCGTGCGCTGGCAGCCTGCGGCGAGGCCGATCTGGTGATTGCCTCGGTGACGGTGGAGGCGGCGCCGGAGGGTTGCCGGATCTACGATGCGGCGCGGTTGGCGGAAACCGGGGCGTTGGCGCTTATCCTCCAGGACGGCATGTTGCACGTGGTGAGCGTGGCCGCGACGAGCGGCGCGCGGCCCTGGACGGGCGTGGCGCGATAGGGGGAAGGCGGACTTTTTCTAAAAGTCCGCCCCGTTTTCTTAGAAAGAAAACGGGGCCGCCAAGGCGAAGGGGGTTTCCAGACAGGAAAACGCCCCGCGCTCGGTCGAGGCAGGGCGGTCCGCTGTTCTGTCGCGCTGGCTCAATAGGTGCGGATCAGCCCCACCAGTTTGCCCTGCACCTCGACCTGATCTTCGCGCAGCAGCCGGGTCTCGAAGGCCGGGTTGGCGGCTTCCAGCATCACCATATCGCCGGATTTGCGATAGCGCTTCAGCGTCGCCTCATAGCCTTCCACCTGCGCCACCACGATATCGCCGTTCTCGGCCACCGAGGTTTCGCGGATGATCACCACATCGCCGGAATTGATCCCGGCGTCGATCATGGATTCGCCTTTGACTTCCAGCGCGTAATGCTTGCCGGAGCCCGCCACCATCGCGCCGGGCACGGCCACGCTGGCGGAGCCGTCATGGATTGCCTCGATCGGCGTGCCGGCGGCGATGCGGCCCAGCAGCGGCAGGTCCAACGCGGGTGCGTCGCCCAGTGCCATCGCGGCGGCGGGGCGGTGATCGGGGCGGTCGCCGTCGATCACCCGGGGCTCGAACCCGGCGCGGCCCGACCGCTCCAGCGCCTCGGGCAGCTTCACGATCTCGATGGCCCGCGCCCGGTGCGGCAACCGGCGGATGAAGCCGCGCTCTTCCAGCGCTGTGATCAGCCGGTGAATCCCCGATTTCGAGCGCAGATCCAGCGCTTCCTTCATCTCGTCGAACGACGGCGGCACACCGTCGCGCAGCAGGCGCTTGTTGATGAAATCGAGAAGATCAAGTTGCTTGCGGGTCAACATATGCTCGCACCTCCATTGCGCCGCTTTCGGTGAGAGTCAGCGCGGCTGTTGTGGGGCGCCCTTGACGGGCTGTTCAAGCAATGTTCTACCCGCGTTCCCGTTTCGTGTCAACAAATGCTACAATTCGACGATGTCGACGAGATCGCCCGCCTTGCGCGCCGGGTCGCCCATGGGGCGCACCAGAAGCGCGTTTGCGCGTTGCAGGATGGTCAGCAGGGCGCTGTCTTGCCGGGGCAGGGGGCGCACGCCGCTCTCGTCCAGCACGGCGCGCATATAATGCTCGCGCGGGCCGTTTTCGGGCAGGTCTTCGCCCAGCACGGCGCGGCGGCGGGGCGCGGGGGCGGGGCCGAGGCCCAGCATGGCGCGGACCATCGGCACCAGGAAGATATGGCCGCAGACCAGCGACGAGACCGGGTTGCCGGGCAGGCCCACCATCGCCGCCGGTCCGAGCCGGCCCGCCATCAGCGGTTTGCCCGGCCGCATGGCGACCTTGTAGAAGCTCTGCTCCATGCCCAGCTCGGCGGCCACCGGGCCGACAAGATCGTGATCGCCCACCGAGGCGCCGCCGATGGTGACCACGAGGTCGGCCCCGTCGGCAAGATCGAACACCGTGCGCAGGCTGTCTTCATTGTCGCGCGCGATCGGCAGCAGCCGCACCTGCGCGCCCGCCGCCTCCAGCATCGCCTTGAGGCCGAAGGAATTGGAGGCGATGATCTGGTCCGGCCCCGGCTCTTCGCCCGGCATCACCAGCTCGTCGCCGGTGGCGATCAGCGCCACGTCGGGGCGGCGTGCCACGGTGACGTCGCCCGCATTCATCGCCGCGATCAGCGCCAGATCGCGCGGGCCGAGCACGCGCGGCGCCTCCACCCTGTCGCCAATGGCGAAATCCATGCCGGCGGGGCGTACATATGGCCCCCGGTCGAGGTCGCGCCCGAGGGTGATCAGGTTGCCGTCGCGGCTCACATCCTCCTGGATGATCACCCGGTCGGCCCCCACCGGCACCGGCGCGCCGGTGAAGATACGCACCGCCTGTCCGGGGCCGACATTGCCCTCGAACCGCGCGCCTGCAGCACTTGTGCCGATCACCTTGAACATCGCATCCGGCTCGGCCTCGACGCCCTTGAGCGCATAGCCGTCCATCGCCGAGGCGGCGAAAGGCGGCTGGTTGCGGCTGGCGATGACCGGCTCGGCCAGAACTCGCCCCGCCGCCTGCGCCAGCGGCACGGTTTCGGTGCCCGTGGGCCGGGCCAGCGCGAAGAGCGCGTCGAGGGCTTCGGCAACGGTGATCATGTGCCGGCCTCCCAGTCGCCCGATTTGCCGCCGGTCTTGGTCAGCAGCCGCACGCCCTCGATCCGCATTCCCTTTTCGGCGGCCTTGAGCATGTCGTAGACGGTGAGCGCGGCGGTGGTGACGGCGGTGAGCGCCTCCATCTCCACCCCGGTCTGGCCGGAGGTCCTGACGGTCGCCGTGATCCGAACGCCGGGCAGGGCGGGTTCGGCCACGAGATCGAGCGCCACCTTTGTGATCGGCAGCGGGTGGCAGAGCGGGATAAGCTCGGCGGTTTTCTTGGCCCCCATGATGCCCGCGAGCCGCGCCACGCCGAGCACGTCGCCCTTCTTCGCGTCGCCCGCCTCGACCAGCGCCAGCGTTTCGGGCGCCATCAGCACCAGCGCCTCGGCCTGCGCCGTGCGGTCGGTCACTGCCTTGCCGGAAACGTCGACCATATGGGCCTGCCCGGCGCCGTCGAAATGGGTGAGCTTGCCGCTCATGGCATCACCGGATCGGCAAGCAGGGCGCGGGTGGCGGCTTCCACATCGCCCTGCCGCATCAGGCTCTCGCCGATCAGGAAGGCGCGCGCGCCCACGGCGGCCATGTCGGCCAGATCGGCGGGCGTGACAAGGCCGCTCTCGCAGACCAGCAGCCTGTCGTCCGGCGCCAGCTTCGACAGCTCCCGCGTGGTGTCGAGGCTGGTTTCGAAGGTTTTCAGGTTGCGGTTGTTGATGCCGAGCAGGGGCGATTTCAGCAAGGTGGCGCGCTCCAGTTCGTCCGCGTCATGCACCTCCACCAGCACATCCATGCCCCAGCCGAAGGCGGCATCTTCAAGCTCCGCCGCCTGCCCGTCTTCCACGCTCGCCATGATGATCAGGATGCAATCGGCCCCGAGCGCGCGCGCTTCCGCCACCTGATAGGGATCGTAGATGAAATCCTTGCGCAGCGCCGGCAGCGTGGTGGCGGCGCGGGCGGCGACGAGGAACTCGTCGGCCCCCTGAAAGCTGGGCGTATCGGTCAGCACCGAGAGGCAGGTGGCGCCGCCGGCCTCATAGGCGCGGGCAATCGCGGGCGGATCGAAATCGGGCCGGATCAGCCCCTTGGAGGGCGAGGCCTTCTTCACCTCGGCGATCAGGCCATAGCCCGTCTGCGTGGCGGCGGCGAGCCGCTCGCCAAAGCCGCGCACCGGCAGGGCGGCGCGCGCGGCCAGCTCCACCTCGCCCATCGGCCGCGCGGCCTTGCATGCGGCCACGTCTTCCAGCTTGTAGGCTTTGATCTTGTCGAGAACGTTTGTCATGGCATGGGTTTACGCGGGCGGCGGCGGTCGGGCAATGCAGGATTGCCCATAGCGGACGGGAACAGGGTCAATAGCTGAAGGATTCAAAATCCTCGGCATAGATCCGCTCAACCAGAGCGCGTGCCTCGGGATCGCCGGCCAGGTTCTGCGCCGGGTCTGGTTGGCGGTTTTCGAGTGAGATATCGGCGGGAAGGGGCCGATCGAGCCGGTCGGCGAGATCCCGGTAGAAATCGCCCATCGCTTCGACCCGGCCCGTGAGCGTCGGGCGAAAAACCGTCGGATGGCTGATCCGGGCCTGGATGCCCCAGTGCGGATCGAGGCAATAGGGGCCGAAATCGGCGATTTCCGCCTCGATGAAATGCAGGAAGCGGCGAAACCCCTCCACGGTATGGGGCATCGCGCTCCAGTCAAACCCGACGCGGGCATTCATGCGCAGCCGGGTTTCCAGAAATCATGAGGCGCGCAGCTCGTCGGACCGGCACAGATAGCGGAAGGCGGAGACGGCGCGGGCATAGGGATTGCGCACCACCAGAAGACGCTCCGCCGGCAGCGCCAGAAGATCCGGCATGCCAAGCCCGAGTTTCAGCGCGCGCGAGAATACCCCGTGATTGGCGAGCTGATGCACCACCGCCGAGGGGTTGATATCGTGCGGCGCGTCGAAATGCACCGAGAGCGGCCGGCCGAATTCCATCTCGAACAAGAGGTTCAGGGTGGAAGATGAAGCGGCTTTGCCCGCCGAGAAAAACATCCAGCGCTGCGATGGCGGCAGAATCGTGAGTTGCAGAAAGCTCCGAATGGCGGCGCCCGGAATATCAGGGCCGAATAGGGGCTGCGAGCGCTGAATTGTCATATGTTCGGCAGGCATCGGCCCGTAACCGGCGGGGAAGAGCGCGGGATGGTCGGACCGCGATGTCGATGTCGGGCGCTCTGGCCTTTGCGCATCGCTGTGCGCGGGCCGCCGCGACCAGGGTCGTTTCCAGTTCATCCTCTTATTCGCTCCGTCCGTGCGATGATCATCACCGCGATCAGCGCGCCGGCGCCGTTGAAGCACAGATCGAGCGCGGTGTTGAGGTAGCCGCCCACGCCGGTATCCTGCACGATCACCACGGCGGAAAACTCGATGATCTCGTTCACCGCGCCGAGCCCCATCGAGGCGAGGGCGGGGAAGGCATAGGCCGTCCAGCTCCGGCGGGTTTCGGGATAATGGCGGGTGAGCACGTGCCAGAGCACCCAGGCGGTGATGCCGAAGCCAAGCGCGTGAACGATCTGGTCGTATTTCAGCAGCGTCATCTCGCTGTCGCCATTGCCGAGAATGGGCAGGATCTGAACCGCATAAAGCACCTGATCGCCCACCGGCACGCCGCCGCCGGCGCAATGCAGCAGCCCCCAGAGCGCCAGCGCCCAGAGCATCGGCGCGGGATATTCGCCCACCCGCAGCGTGGCCCCGATCAGGGCCATCAGAACCAGCATGGTGACGATGTAGATGATGAACTCGTTATTGCCGATGGAGAAGAACCAGGCGGAGAACAGGGCGAGATAGAGGATGACGAATCCCGCAACGAGTTTTTCGGCGGGTTTGATACTGGCAAGGAATGACATGGGCGCCTGCTGTTTTTGATGCGTTGCGGCGAAGATGGCAGGTTTTCTGCGTGGCGGGAAGGACTTGAGCCGCCAAGCAGAGCACTCGATCGGCGGGCGCGCTACTTCTGGCGCGCTGGATTTGTCCACTTCCGTGTTGATATTCGCCGCCTGGCCCGCGCGGCAAGGTTGCGTAACCCGGCAAGATGCCACCAGGCCCGGCTGGTGACAAAAATACCTGCAATCTGCGTGGCTGCGTCGGCATCGTGAAGGGGCGCCGCCTGGTGCGAGCGACCCTTTCTGAGCCGCATTCGGACCGACCCGACGGTTCCCGTTTCACCCGACAGCCTTCGTGCAGCGCCAAGTGGGAGGACCGCCGTCCGTAGGAGGGGCTTTTTATTTTTCTTGCTTTTGTGGCTGGCGGCCACGGAAATCGGACTTCTCTCACGGCGGCCGTGAATGCCCACCTGGAAGGTCATGGGACGAGTTTCTGACACATAGGTGATTGCCGTTATTTCGCCGCGCGCGGGGTAGGTGAAGGTGAATGGCGGGCGTGCGACGGGCAGTTGCATGATGCTGTTTGCAAAGCTGTCATTGGCGAAATCGGTGATCAGACGAAGCCGCTCTCCGCGCACGTATCTTGGTTTGGCTGGCGCCGGGACACTGGCTTGTCGCACCGCGCGTTGGGCGCCCTGGCAAATGAAGTCCAGCATCTCGTCATCATGAGCGTAATGGAGTTTGTCCCTGAAACTGGACTCAGGCAGTCGGGGCACGCCGAGGGAACGGCGTAGTTCGGCCGAAACATCGAACGGCACTAGCGCGTAATGCGCAAGAAGCGCGAACAAGCGATCATAGTAGCGCGAGCGTTGAGCGCGCTTTTCCAGATGACGCGGCGTGAATATCAAAGGTGCAACAAGCAGACCCCGGTCCCGTGCCAGGCGAAGCAGATGCTCCAAATGCGCCAGGTAGGTGCGCATTGATTGCCCATTGCTGACACGATTGGCTTCGTTCAGCGCATATTCCCAGATCAGCACGTCGCCTCGCGTAATGCCGGGATGGGTCAGGATGCGGTATAGTCCGGTGATCGACGTGGTGGCGCCAACCGAAAGGTTCACGAAATCGGGCTCAACCGCTCGAAATCGGCTGGTCCACCCGTCGCTCTTGAGCGAGTTGGACCCGCCAATCACGTAAACCGCCATGTTCAACCCTTCGGTGGCATGCACCGCGCGATATTCACTTCAAAATCGACCGCCCGGCGTAAACCGCCGTCTCGCCGAGTTGCTCCTCGATGCGGATGAGCTGGTTGTATTTCGCCAGCCGGTCGGAGCGCGAGAGCGAGCCGGTTTTGATCTGGCCGCAATTCGTCGCCACCGCCAGATCGGCGATGGTGGCGTCTTCGGTTTCGCCCGAGCGGTGGCTCATCACGTTGGTATAGCGGGCGCGGTGGGCCATATCGACGGCTTTCAGCGTTTCCGACAGCGAGCCGATCTGGTTGACCTTGACCAGCATCGAGTTGGCCACGCCATCGGCGATGCCGCGCGCGAGGCGGTCGGGGTTGGTCACGAAGAGGTCGTCGCCGACGAGCTGGATCTTGTCGCCCAGCTTTTCGGTGAGCAGCTTCCAGCCCTCCCAGTCGTCCTCGGCGCAGCCATCCTCGATCGAGATGATCGGATAGTCGTCCACCAGACCGGCGAGATAGTCCACGTTCTCGGCGGAGCTGAGCGACAGGCCCTCGCCCTTCATCTCGTATTTGCCGCCCTTGTAATACTCGGTCGAGGCGGCATCCATGGCGAGGTAGATGTCTTCGCCCGGCTTGTAGCCCGCCTTTTCGATCGACCGCAGGATGAAATCGAGCGCCTCGCGGGTCGAGGACAGGTTCGGGGCAAAGCCGCCCTCATCGCCGATGCCGGTATTGTAGCCCGCTTCCGCCAGTTCCTTCTTCAGCGCGTGGAAGGTCTCGGCACCCATCCGGATCGCGTCGCGCACCGAGGTGGCGGCGACCGGCATGATCATGAATTCCTGGATGTCGATCGGGTTGTCGGCATGTTCGCCGCCATTGATGATGTTCATCATCGGCACCGGCAGCACCCGCGCCGCCGAGCCGCCCACGTAGCGGTAGAGCGGCAGCGAGGAATAATCCGCCGCCGCCTTGGCCACGGCGAGCGACACGCCGAGAATGGCGTTGGCGCCGAGGCGGGCCTTGTTGGGGGTGCCGTCAAGCTCGATCATCGCTGCGTCGATGGCTTCCTGCTCGGTCGCGTCGAAGCCCACCAGCGCTTCGGCGATCTCGCCGTTCACCGCGGCCACCGCCTCCAGCACGCCCTTGCCGCCATAGCGGCTCTTGTCGCCGTCACGCTTTTCATGGGCTTCATGCGCCCCGGTCGAGGCCCCCGAGGGCACCGCCGCGCGGCCCATCGTGCCGTCTTCCAGGATCACGTCGACCTCGACGGTCGGGTTGCCCCGGCTGTCGAGGATCTCGCGGGCGAAAATGTCGATGATGATGCTCATGGCTGGTCCCTCTGGATTGGGGTCAAAAATCGCGTGGCCCGGTCATACCGCCTGCCGTGCGGCATGAAAAGGCCCCGCTGCGGTGCAGCGCGGTCAGTCGACGTCGATCGCCACCGACAGGGCGAGCGAATTGTCCTCGGTATTGGCGTCGTTATTGCCGAGAAACAGATGCCCCGGCGCGGTGGCGACGAAGGAGGTGGCGGTGCCCACGGCAATCACCTCGCCATCGCCGACCCGGGCCAGCAGGGTGCCGTAGAGATGGCCTTGATAATCCGGGAAGTTGGTCAGCCCGCTGCCGTCACACAGCCGCGGGCCGGGGCCGAGGCGCCACTGGCCGCTGGCGGTGAGAGTCACGTAATCGCCCGCCGCCAGCGCGATGCCAGTGTCGAGCCAGCGGCCCACGCCGGTGGCGAAGGTGGCGGGCACTTCGATGGCATAGGCGCGCATCTGCGCCGGGCGGCGCGGGGCGGGGTAATAGGCCAGCACCGCGTCGATCCGCGCCTGTTTGGCTTCGAGCGCGGCACGGATCCCGGCCAACTGGTCGGGATCGCCGGTCTCGGCCATCAGCCCCAGCAGGTATTCGATATCGCCCATCTCGCGGGCGATCACCCGCGCATCCTGTGGGCGCAGGGCATTGGGGTCTTCCGGTTCCGGCACATCTGGCTGGCCGATCGCCTCGATGGCGGCGCGGGTTTCGCGCAGGCGGGCGGTCATCACCGGCACGTCGCGTGCGAGCAACTGGCCGGTGGCGCCGGCCCCCAGGATGCTGGGATGGGTGTTTTTGACCACCTGTTTCACCATCTGCTGCATGATCCGGACCGACCACAGCCGGTCGACGGGCGTTTCGCCCTGGGCAAGAGCGGCAAGCGGCAGCGCCGCGATCAGGGCGGCGCTCAACAGTTTTTGCAGTTTCATGGGAGACCTCACGCAAGAGCAAAACGTGAGTGCATGATAAGTGTTTTCTGCCGCAGCCGCCTTGCGACAGATCAGGCCGCGTGCCGGCGCATGAGCGCGCGTTCGCGCAGCAGCGTGTAGAGGCCGGACCCGACCACGATGGCCGCGCCGATCAGGGTGAGCGCGTCGAGCCGTTCGTTGAAAACCGCCCAGCCGATGCCCATGCCGAACAGCAGCCGGGTGTAGCGAAACGGGGTGACGAAGCCGATCTCGCCCAGCCGCACTGCCAGCGTCAGGGCATAATAGGCGCCCATCCCCAGCGCGATGGCGGCGAGGATCATCCCGCCATCGCCGGCCCCCAGCCGCACCGGCCCGCCCGAGGCCCACAGCATTGCCGCACCCACCGGCACCAGCATGAAAAAGCCCCAGGACGAGGTTTGCAGCGGATGCACATGGCCGGGCGCATGGCGGGTGACGAGATCGCGCAGCGCCAGCGCCAGCGCGGCGACGAGGCCAAACAGCGCTTCGGGGCGGAACCCCTCCATCCCCGGGCGCAGGATCACCAGCACGCCCGCCAGCCCGATGCCGATGGCGAGCCAGCGCCGCCAGCCGACCCGTTCGCCGAAGAACAGGATCGCGCCCAGCGTCACGAAGAGCGGGTTGGCCTGCAGCAGCGCCGAGGCGAGTGAGAGCGGGATCAGCGTGAGCGCGGTGACGAAGGCGGCGGTGCCGACGATCTCGCCCGCGTTGCGCATCAGCACCATCGGGTGCCAGAAGCTGCGCGACAGCGCGCAATAGCCCGAGCGGGTGGCGAGCGCGGCAAAGGCCAGCCCGCCGCCCGCGCCGATATAGATCAGCACCTGGCCCATCGGCACCGTCTGGGTGACGGTTTTCACAAAGGCGTCCTCGGCGGCGAAGCCGGCCATGGCGAGGATCATCAGAAGCGCGCCGCGCAGGTTGTCCATCTGGGTGCTCCGGGGGAAGTGGCCGGCCCCCGATACGCCCTTGCCGGGGGAGAGGGAAGGGGCGTTGGGCGGGCGTGCCATGTTGTCGCCCGAATCTCCGGGCATCCTTGCGGCCGGCCCCGCGCCAGGCGGGGTAATCGTGCTGAGAGGTGAGCGATGGCGACATCCGGGGAGCGCCCCAGACCTGCGCCGCCGGCATCCGGGGGCGATGAGACCCTCGATGTTGTCCGCCGGCTGATTGAAGAGGCGGCGGTTGCGCCGGCGCGCGCGCCCGAGCCCGCGCCTGCGCCGGAGCCACGCCCCGTGCCCGCCCCTGCGCCACGCCCTGTGTCCGCCCCGGCGCCACGCCCTGTGCCTGTGCAACCCGTGTCGGCGTCGCCGCGCACCGTGCCGGTGGAACGGCCCGTCGCGGCTGCCCCGGTCAGCTCACCCGAGCCGCTGCAGACGCCGCAGGCCAGCCGCTGGCGGGCGTTCACCGCGCACGCCAGCGGGCATGTCCGCCGTTTCCTCAAACGGCCCGATGCGCCGCGCCGGCTGGCCCTGGCCTTGCTTGTGCTCGCGGCGATCTTCGCGCCGGGCAAGCTGGCCTTCCTCGCCATCCTTGCCGTCCTGATGGCGGGGGTGGGGTATGTCTCGCTCGGGCCGGACCGGGTGCACGAACTGATCGCCGACTGGCACGACCGGCTTGCCCAACGTGACCCGCAGCGCGCCGAGGCGATCCGCTTGCGGGCCGCCCGGGTCAGCCGTGCCGCGATGGCGCTGGCCGACCGCTTGCCGGAACGCTGGACCTCGGGGCTCTACCTGCCGGATTTCGAACCCGCCGCCGAGATGCCCGAAAAGATGAAGCACGACCCGTTCGACCGGCTCGCCGCCGAGCTGCGCGCGGGCGAGGGCGGGGCGCAGGGCTGAGCGCTCAGGCCGAGGGATCGACGATTTCGTAATCGTGGCTGAGATCGGCGGTTTTCTGGATCATCGCCGAGGCCGAGCAATATTTTTCCACCGAGAGCGCAATCGCCCGCTCCACCCGCGCCGGGTTCAGCCCGCGGCCGGTGACGATGAAATGCATATGCACGCGGGTGAACACCTTCGGGTCGGTTTCGGCGCGGTCGGCGTCGAGTTCCACGGTGACGTCCTCCACCGGCTCGCGGCTTTTTTCGAGGATCGACACCACGTCATAGGCCGAACAGCCGCCCGTGCCGATCAGCACCAGTTCCATCGGGCTCGGCCCCGGTTTCGGCCCGTTCTCGCTGGCCGCGCCGAACACGATCTTGTGGCCGCTTTCGGCCTCGCCCACGAAAGTGCGGTCCTCGACCCATTTTACCCGAACGTCCATGCTGTGCCTCCTGTCTGGTTCCGACTGGATAGGACGCGCCGCCGCCGGGCGCAACGGGCGGCGTCACACCTCGCCCAGCCCCTCCAGCATCTCGCGCAGCTTCAGCGATGTGTTGAGGTTGCGGGCGGTGGCGGCCACGCCGACATGGCGCTCGACCTTTTCGGCGAGCTTCGAACGGCCGATCCCGTCGGGCGCGTGCAGATAGAAGGCAGAGTCGGTAAGCCGAAACCGCTCGCTGGATGCGGCAAGCTTGCCCAGCTCGTCCATATCCGGGGCCGTGGGGCGGGCGGCAAGAAACCAGATATGGCCCGAGGTGGGATCGCCGAAAGCGTCGGGCCAGGGATAGGCGGCGACGATCTCGCCGAAATTCTCGCGGGAAAAGACCATCGCGCGCGGGCGAAAGCCGCGCTGCGCCTCGATCTCGTCCTCGACGATCTCGCCGAAATTCCGGGCGTCGATCACCCCGGTGAACACCAGGTTGCCCGACTGGATGTAGCTGGCCACGTTGCGCACGCCGAGGGTGGCGAGCAGGGCGCGCAGATCGCTCATCCGCAGCGCGTGATTGCCGCCCACATTGATCCCCCTGAGCAGCAGAACCCAGGCATTCATCGCAGGAGTTCCCCGCGCGTCACCGGCACCGCCTCGCCCGAAACGGTGACCGGCCCGCCGGGGGTGGCGCTGGCCTCGATCAGGCTCGGGCGGCCCATATCCTCGCCCTGGCGGATGGTCAGCGCGACCGGGGCGCCGCGCATCTCGGCGAGGAGGGCGGCGAGTGTCGCCGCGGCCGAGCCGGTGGCCGGGTCTTCGGGGATGTTGTCGAGCGGGGCGAACATCCGGGCATGGATCGTATTGCCGTCCTCGACATAGGCGTATTGCGCGAAGTCCATCCCCTCGGGATGGGCCTCGGCGCCACGGCGGAAGGCGGCGATGTCGGGGCTGCAGGCGGCCAGCGCCGCGCGGCTGACCAGCGGCGTGAAGGTGAAGCCGAGGCCGAGCGTGGCCATCACCGGGCGGGCGGCGATCTCGCCCGCCGCGATCCCCAGCGCATCGGCCACCAGCGCCGTCTCCGGCGCGGCCAGCCGCTTCAGCGCCATCCCGGTGGTGAAGGAGGCGCGCGATCCCTCGACCCGGGCGTTGAGCGGGCCGATGCCGAGTTCGAGCACGAGGTCGGGGCCAAGCCCGGCATCGCCCAGCATCACCGCCGTGCCGATGGTCGGATGCCCGGCGAAGGGCAGCTCCATCGTCGGCGTGAAGATGCGTATCCGCGCATCGTGGCCGGGCTTGTCGGGCGGGTAGAGAAAGACCGTTTCGGAAAAGTTGAATTCCTGCGCGATGAGCTGAAGTTCGGCTTCCGGCAGATCGCGGGCGTCGGGCAGGATGGCAAGCTGGTTGCCGCCATAGCGGCGGTCGGTGAACACGTCATAGACGAGGTAGCCGGTCATTGATCCTCCGATGCCGGCCGTGCCGGTCCGCTCCTGTCGCGCGGCCAGTTTTGGTCAGCTTGCCGCCCCGATCAAGCCCGTTTGCAGCCCATCACATAAGTTCCGGCTCGCGGCCCACCCTGGCGGCGAGTTTCGCCACGGTGAGGCCCTGGACGATGATCGAGAACAGCACCACCACATAGGTCGCGGCGAGGATCGTGGCCTTCCACTCGCTCTCGGGCAGGCTCAGCGCCAGCGCGACCGAGATCCCGCCCTTGAGGCCGCCCCATGTCATGATCGGGATCGTGCCGCGTGAAAACCCGGTGAAGGGTTTCAGCATCAGCACCGGGATCGCCACGGCGGCGAGGCGCGCGACGAGCGCCAGCCCGATGGCGAGCACGCCGGAGGTGAAGGTGTCCATCGTGAAGGCGACGGCGAAAACCTCGATGCCGATCATCAGGAAGAGCACCGCGTTCAGGATCTCGTCGACCAGCTTCCAGAAGGCTTCGACGTATTTGCGGGTTTCCTCGCTCATGCCGTGCTTGGTGCCGACATCGCCGATCAGCAGCCCGGCGGTCACCGCCATGATCGGCGCCGACACATGCAGCGCCACCGCCAATTCGTAGCCGCCAAAGGCCAGCGCCAGCGTGATCAGCACTTCCAGCGGGTAATCGTCGATCCGCCGCATCACCCGGAACACCAGCCAGCCGAGGGCGAGGCCCAGCACCGCGCCGCCCACGGCCTCCTGAAAGAAGAGCTGCGCCGCATCGGCCAACCCGCCGCCCGCGCCGTGAGCCTCCGCCTCGCCATGTCCGGCGCCGGCGGAAAAGGCGAGGCCCACCAGGATCAGGTAGACCACGTAGCCGACCCCGTCGTTGAACAGGGATTCGCCCGCGATCTTGGTTTCCAGCGCTTTCGGCAGCTTCGCCTCGCGCAGCACGCCCAGCACCGCCACCGGGTCGGTGGGCGAGATCAGCGCGCCGAAGACGAGCGCCACGAGCAGCGGCATGCCGGTGATCCAGCTGAACCCGACCCCGACGATTGTGGTCGACAGCGCCACGCCCAGCGTGGCCATCAGCAGCACCGGCATCCATTGCGCCCGCAGATCGGAGGTTTTGACATGCAGGGCACCGGCGAAGAGCAGAAGGCCCAGCATCCCTTCGAGCAGCGCATCGGAAAAATCGAGGCTCTGGACGACCGCGCGCACCTCTTCGGCGATGGTGAGCGTGGGAATCATCGCGTCGAGCCCGAGGATGGCGAGCGAGACCACGAAGGCGACCACGAGGATGCCGATGGCCGAGGGCAGGCGCAGAAAAAGGTAGTTGATCGCGCCGAAGGTGGCGGCGAGCACGATCATGAGCGAGGCGATCTGGAGGATGTTCACTGTCCCGGTCTCCATGTTTTGCCGAAGTGGTAGCATGGGCGGGGAAATCGGGGAATGGCTTGACACGCGGTGCCCGCGCCTCTCCTGTCGCAGCATGAACCACCGCGACGACATGGACCGTTTCGGCACCGCCGCGCTCATCGCCATCATGGTGGTGCTGGCGCTGAATCAGGTGGTGATCAAGCTCACCAATGACGGGTTGCAGCCGGTCTTCGCCGCCGGGCTGCGTTCGGCGGGCGCGGTCGTGGTGATCTGGGGCTGGATGCGGTTGCGCGGCCAGCGGCTCGATTTCCGCCCCGGCACGCTGCCGGCGGGGCTGCTGATCGGGCTGATCTTTGCGGTCGAGTTCCTGGCGCTGTTCATCGCGCTCGATCTCACCACGGTGACGCGGGTGAGCGTGATCTTCTATTCGATGCCGGTCTGGATGGCGGTGGCGGCGCATTTTCTGCTGCCCGGCGAACGGCTGACCCCGCTGCGCAGCCTCGGCCTGGCGCTCGCCTTTGCCGGCGTGGTCTGGGCCATCGTCGACCGCACCGGGCTGGGCGGCGATGCCTCGCTGCTGGGCGATCTTGCGGCGCTGGTGGGGGCCCTGGGCTGGATGGGCGTCTCGCTCGTGCCCCGTCTGACCCGGATCCGCGAGGTGACGCCGGAAATGCAGATGTTCTGGCAATTGCTGGTCTCGGCGCCGCTGCTGATCGCCGTTTCCTTCGCTTTCGGGCCGTTTCTGCGCGATTTCGTGCCGGTGACGGCATGGATGATGCTGTTTCAGATCGTGGTGGTGGCCTCGGGAACGTTTCTTGCCTGGTTCTGGCTGCTCAGCCGCTACAAGGCGAGCCAGATCGCCGCTTTCGCCTTTCTGTCGCCGGTTTTCGGCGTGGTCATGGGCTGGCTCTGGCTCGGCGAAACGGTGACGCCGGCGCTGATCGCCAAACTGGCGCTGGTGACGCTGGGGATCGTGCTGATCAACCGGCGGGCCTAGCTGGCGGGCCCCGCGTTCAGCCCGGCGTTTTCGGCAGGTCCAGTTCCACCCAGACGGGCAGGTGATCGGAGGCCACCCGCGACAGCCGGGTTTCGATCACGCCGCCGGTGCGGGCTTCGAGGCCGGGGCTGAGCCCGACCCGGTCGAGCGCCGCCATCGGCCGCGAGGCGTGAAAGCTCTTGCCCGGCGCGAGGATCGAGAAATGGTCCTGAAACTCCTCGAACCCCACCCGCGGCGACCATTCGTTGAAATCGCCGAGCACCGCCGTGGGCCGGGTGCAGCTCTCCAGCGCCTTGCGGATCGAGCGCATCTGGCCGTGGCGGTTGCGGCGCAGCAGCCCAAGATGCACGCCGACAACCCTGAGCCGCCCCTCGATCACCGCCGAGACCGCGCCGCGCGGCTCAAGCCCGGGCAGGGTGATCCGCTGCGGATCGCTCACCTCGGTGCCCTTTTTCACCAGGATCGCATTGCCATGCCAGCCGATCGACACCTCATTCACCGCGAGCGCCACCGGCTCGTAATCGGTATGGTCGGCGATAAGCTGGCGCGGCAGGGCGGCGTGGCGGGGGCCGAGCCGCCGGTCGGCCTCCTGCAGCACGATCACATCGGCCCCGATATGGTTGACCACATCGAGGATACGCGCCGGATCGCGGCGGCGGTCGAGGCCCACGGCCTTGCGGATATTGTAGCTTGCCAGTTTCATCTGTTTCCGCCTGCTCCGCCCCGAATATGGGGCCGCATCGGCGCAAGGTTAAGCCCCGATTGCAGGGTCATGTCCCGCAAAATGTTTGCTGCACCCGCTCTTCGGGGCGCGGCGCGCGGGCATAATCGGCGGTGTCGGGGCCATCGTCGTAGGGCGTTGCCAGCGCCGCCAGCAGCCGGTGGAACGGTGCGTAATCGCCGGCTACGGCGGCCTCGATCATCTCTTCCACCCGGTGGTTGCGCGGGATGATGGCGGGGTTGGCGGCGCGCATCGTCGCCCCGGTATCGCCCGGTTCGCGGGCGAGCCGCGCCTGCCAGTCCGGCGTCCAGCTTTCCCAGGCGCCGGCATCGTCGACCAGATGTCCGGCATAGCCGGTATTGGCCAGCGCCCGGAAGGTGTTGGTAAAATCGGCCCGGCTGGTCGACATCCGCTGCAACAGCCCGACGATCAGCGCTTCGTCGCCCTCTTCTTCGCGCACAAGCCCGATCTTGGCGCGGAAGCGGCGCAGCCATTCGGCGCGGAACGCATCGCCGAAGCCGTTCAGCGCCTCGGTGGCGATCTCGACCGCGCGGTCCTGATCCGGGTCGATCAGCGGCACCAGCGCCGAGGCGAGCTGGGCAAGGTTCCAGATCGCCATATCGGGCTGGTTCTGGTAGGCGTAGCGGCCCATCCGGTCGATCGACGAAAACACCGTGGCGCCGTGATAGGCATCCATGAAGGCGCAGGGGCCGTAATCAATGGTCTCGCCCGAGATCGTCATATTGTCGGTGTTCATCACGCCGTGGATGAAGCCCACGCTCATCCAGCCGGCAACGAGCCGCGCCTGCGCCGCGATCACCGAGGTGAGCAGCCCGAGCGCGCCCTGGGCCTCGGGGTAATGGCGGGCAAGAGCGTGGGCGGTCAGGGTCTGCAGCGCCTCGATATCGTCGCGCGCCACGAAAGCCTGGAAGGTGCCCACGCGGATATGGCTGGCGGCGACGCGGGCGAGAACAGCGCCGGGCAGGGGGCGTTCGCGCATCACCGTCTCGCCGGTGGCGGCGGCGGCCAGCGCCCGTGTGGTGGGCAGGCCGAGCGCGTGCATCGCTTCCGAAACCACGTATTCGCGCAGCACCGGGCCGAGCCAGGCCCGCCCGTCGCCGCCGCGCGAAAACGGCGTGCGGCCCGCGCCCTTGAGCTGGATATCGCGCCGGTTGCCTTGCGCGTCGATCACCTCGCCGAGAAGGATCGCGCGGCCATCGCCAAGCTGGCCCGCCCAATTGCCGAACTGGTGCCCGGCATAAAGCTGCGCCAGCGGCTCGGCGCCCTCGGGCACCACATTGCCCGCGATCACTTCGGCGCTCAGGCTGCCGGGGTCGATCCGCAGCTCGCGCGCCAGCGGCTCGTTCAGCGCCACGAGCGCCGGGCTGGCCACAGGGGTGGGATCGAGCCGGGCATAGAAATGCTCAGGCAGCCGGGCATAGGAATTGTCGAAATCTGCGCGCATGAAGCACAGGTGGGGATCGCGTGGGCGTTTGTCCAGCCGGGGGCGGGTTAAGAGAGCGCGGCCCTCAAAGCCGGCAGGTCATCAGGCTGAACCCGTCGCGCGGGGCAAATCCAAGGCGCTGGTAGATGCTGCGCGCGGCGGCGTTGTCGCGGCCCACTTCGAGGTGGAGTGCCACCACGCCCTGCGCCTTCAGCGCCTGGGCCAGCGCGCTCAGCGCCTCGGTGCCGATGCCGCGCCCGCGCAGGTTTTCACGGATGAAGAATTCGTCGATGAATGCATCCATCCCGCCCAGCTCGATCGACCAGCCGGTGCCGATGGCGATATAGCCCAGCGGCGCGGCGCGCGGGCCGATGAGCCAGACCGCGCCCTGCGGCACGCCGTCGAGCAGGGGCATGAGCGCGGCGCGGCGGCTGGCCTCGTCCTGCACGATGCCCTCGGTCGCGTGATAGGCGGCGACCAGCGGCAGCAGCTTTTCGAGATCGTCGGGCCGGGCGAGATGCAGCGCGGTCACGGCAACCGCCCGAGCCGCTCGGTGAGCAGGGCGAAGAACCCGTCGGCGTCGATATCGCCCATGAAGGTGGCGTTGGGCGCGCGGTCCGTCACGCCCCACCAATCGGCGACCGTCATGCCGCGCGTGAGGTCGGAGCCGGTTTCGATTTCAACGTTTACATGCCGGCCCGAGAACAGATCGGGCCGCAGCAGATAGGCGATGGTGGTCGGGTCATGCAGTGGCCCGCCCTTGGAGCCGTATTTGGCGATGTCGAAGCGCTCGAAGAAATCCAGCATCTCGGCGGTGAAGCGCCCGGTGCGGGTGCCGAGCGCGGCGAAGGCATCGAGCCGGGGCCGGGTGACGAGCGCCTTATGCGTCACGTCGAGCGGCATCACGGTAAGCGGTGCACCGGATCTGAACACGATATCAGCGGCTTCCGGGTCGACATAGATGTTGAACTCGGCGGCGGGTGTGTAGTTGCCCACCTCGAAATAGGCCCCGCCCATCAGCACGATCTCCTGCACCCGGTCCACGATGTCGGGCGCGCGGGCGAAGGCGGTGCCGATATTGGTGAGCGGCCCCAGAGGCGTGAGGGTGACGGTGCCTGGCGGCTCGGCGCGCAGCGTGTCGATGATGAAATCGACGCCGTGCTGCGGCTGGAGCGGCATGGTCGGCTCCCACAGATCCGGCCCGTCGAGGCCGGTCTTGCCGTGGACATGTTCGGCGGTGACGAGGGGGCGCTGCATCGGCGCATCGCAGCCGGCAAACACGCGCATATCCGCCCGCCCCGCCAGTTCGCAGACGATGCGGGCATTGGTCTGGGTGCGGGCAAGCGGCACGTTGCCGGCCACGGCGGTAAGGCCCAGCACCTCGATCTCGGGGCTGGCCAGCGCCAGCAGGATCGCCACGGCATCATCCTGTCCGGGGTCGGTGTCTATGATGATTTTACGCGCCATATGAATGCCCTACGCTGCGAGTTTGACCCAGATCGGCACATGGTCCGAAGGCTTGTCGCGGGCGCGCAGATCCTTGTCGATCTGGCAATCTTCCAGCAGATCGGCGCATTGCGGCGAGAGCAGGAAATGGTCGATCCGGATGCCGTCATTGCGCTGCCAGGCGCCGCGCTGGAAATCCCAGAAGGTGTAGAGCTCATGCGCCCGGGTGCGGGCGCGCAGGGCTTCGGTGAGGCCGAGATGGACGAGGCGGCGGAAGGCGGCGCGGGTTTCGGGCAGGAACAGCGCGTCTGTCACCCAGTCCTGCGGCCGGGCGGCGTCTTCGGCCTGGGGAATCACGTTGTAGTCGCCGGCCATCAGAAACGGCTCTTCGAGGCGCAGCAATTCCTCGGCGCGGGCGCTCAGGCGCTCGATCCATTTGAGCTTGTAGTCGTATTTCTCGCCCGGGGCCGGGTTGCCGTTGGGCAGATAGAGGCCGCAGATCCGCACGGCCTTCTCGCCCACCACCGTGGCCTCGATATAGCGCGCCTCTTCATCGTCCACGCCCTCGCGCCCCGCGCCCTCGGCGCCGGGCAGGCCGCGCACCACGTCTTCCAGCGGCAGCCTCGACAGCAGCGCCACCCCGTTGAACGACTTTTGCCCATGCGTTTCAACGTTGTAGCCGAGGTCTTCAAAGGGCTCGCGGGGGAAGCCTTCGTCGACCGTCTTGATCTCCTGCAGGATCGCCACATCCGGCTCGGCCTCTTTCAGCCAGTCGAGCACCACCGGCAGGCGGGCCTTGATTCCGTTGATGTTAAAACTGGCGATTTTCATGGCCGACCCCCGCGCTGTATCGGGCCGACACTAGCGGGCGGCGCTGCGGGCGGCAATGGCCAGCCCGGCGGCATGGGCCGAGGCCCAGGCCCATTGGAAATTGTAGCCGCCCAGCCAGCCCGTCACGTCCACCGCCTCGCCGATCACGTAAAGGCCGGGGCGGTGGCGCGATTCCATCGTCTGCGACGAAAGCCCCTCCGTGGCCACGCCGCCCAGGGTGACCTCCGCCGTGCGGTAGCCCTCGGAGCCGGTGGGGGTAAGCTGCCAGTTTGCCAGCGCCCCGGCAATCTCTGCGAGCCGGGCATCGGACTGGTCGGCGAGGTTGCCCGCAAGGCCGAGATCGGGGGCGAGAAACTCCACCAGCCGGGCCGGGAGCAACTCGGCCAGTTCGGTGGTGAGCGCCCGCCTGCCGCTGATCTGGCGGCGGGCGCGCAGCTCGGCGGCAAGGTCGCAGCCGGGCAGCAGGTCGATCCCGATCGTCTCGCCCTCGCGCCAGTAGGACGAGATTTGCAGGATCGCCGGGCCGGAGAGGCCGCGATGGGTGAACAGCATCTGCTCGGCAAAGCGCGCCCGCGCGGTCGAGGCCATTACCGGCAGCGAGACGCCCGCGAGCGGCGCGAAGCGGTCGCCGAAGGTGAGCGGCACGAGGGCGGGGCGCGTTTCGGTGATCCGGTGGCCGAACTGGCGGGCGATATCGTAGGTCAGGCCGGTCGCCCCCATCTTCGGGATCGACTTGCCGCCGGTGGCAAGCACCAGATGCTCGCAGGAGAGCGGGCCGCGGTTGCTGTCGAGCCGGAACCGCGCGCCATCATGGCTGACGGCGGCAACGCTGGTCTCAAGCCGCAGCCCGGCCCCGGCGGCGCGCATGCCGGCGAGCAGCATGTCGATGATCTCGCCGGACTTGCCGTCGCAGAAGAGCTGGCCCAGCGTTTTCTCATGCCAGGCGATGCCGTGGCGCGAGACAAGTTCGATGAAATCCCATTGCGTATAGCGCGCCAGCGCCGATTTGGCGAAATGCGGGTTCTCGCTGAGGTAATTCTCCGCGCTCACGTCGAGATTGGTGAAATTGCACCGCCCGCCGCCGGAAATGCGCACCTTTTCGGCCGGCCGCCTGGCATGGTCGATGACCAGCGTATCCGGCCCGGCATGGGCGGCGCAGAACAGCCCGGCGGCTCCGGCGCCGAGAATGATGGTGCGGTGATGATGCATCGGCTCAGATCGAACAGGAGGCCCCGCCAAGCACGCAGAATTTGGCGCAATGGGGGTGGTTGAGGGCGACGGGGCGGTCGGCTTCGGCCAGCGTGCGGCCCAGCTCGAACTGATCGTCATAGGGCAGGAGAGTGCAGGCGAGCACCGAGGCCGGCTGGCCCTTGCGCTTCACCACCATGCGCGAGGAGGCGCACATCACGCTGTCGGGGTGCTTGCCGAGGATGCCCCAGCAGGCGGTGGTGATCTCGGGCACTTCGGCGTTTTCGTCCATCTCGGGAAAGATCACCGTGGCGGCGGGGTCGTTCGCGTCGATGGCGAGGCCGTGACGGGCGAAGAACGCGCCGTAGCCCGCCCGCGCCTCGGCATCGGACAGGCCCCAGAGCGCCCGGCCCGCTATGGTGATGCGCAGCCCCTCATCGCGCAGCCAGTGCAGGCCCCTGATCGTTTCGGCATAGCTGCCGGCCCCGCGAATCTCGTCATGCGGCTCCGGCTGCCAATGATCGAGCGAGACACGCAGCGTCAGCCGGTCGCCATATCGCGCCACCAGCCGTTTCAGCCCCTGTTGCAGCCGGGGGCGCATCATCAGCTTCATCGCGTTGGTGAGCACCAGCACCCGGTAGCCGCGGTCGAGTGCCGCTTCCATCATCGCGATGATCTGCGGGTTCATGAACGGCTCGCCGCCGGTGAAGCCGATCTCGTCCACCGGCCAGCCGAGCGCGGCGAGTTCGTCGAGATAGGGCGCGATGTCGTCCAGTGTGATATATTCGAGCCGGTCGTTGCTGGGCGAGCTTTCGATATAGCAGCCGAGGCAGGTGATGTTGCACAGCGTGCCGGTGTTGAACCACAGGGTTTTCGGATGGGTGAGCGCCACGGTGGCGCGCGGCGCGCCATCGGCGGTGCGTGCGGGGTCGATGAATTTGCCCGCATTGGCCTGTTCGATCATCCTGTCCATCGTCGCGCGATCCATGAATGTGTTACACAAACGAGCTAACCCATCCGGGCGCAAAGAAAAACAGGGCAAGTGGAGGCGCGCGTGGTTGTGATGATGCCAGTGGATGCTAGACTTGCCCGGTTGCGTGGCGTAACAGGCGGGCGCGAACGGTTGTGTTAGCGCTAAATGTCACGGCATGGAGGTCCAATATGGTTTCGCGCGTCATCCCGGTTGATCCCTTCGATCTGGTGATTTTCGGAGGCACCGGAGACCTTGCCCGGCGCAAGATCCTGCCCGGCCTCTACCGCCGCTTCCGCGATGGCCAGATGCCCGAGGGCGTGAGCATCGTCGGCGCGGCGCGCAGCGAATTCGACGATGACGGCTACCGCGCCTTCGTGGCCGAGGCGCTGGCGGAATTTCTGCCGAAAGCCAAGCTTGAGCCGAAGGCGGTGAAGGGGTTCCTCGATCTTCTGGGCTATATCGCGGTGGACGCGACCGGCAAGGATGGCTGGGCGGAACTTGCCGGGCGGATGCGCAAGGGCGTGGTGCAGGCGTTCTACTTCTCGGTCGGGCCGAGTCTGTTCGGCGCGCTGGCCGAGCGGCTGCACAAGCACAAGATCGCCGGGGCGGATGCGCGGATCGTGGTGGAAAAGCCCTTCGGCCACGATCTCGAAAGCGCGAAGGCGCTGAACGCGACGCTGGCGAAGCATTTCCACGAAACCCAGATTTACCGGATCGACCATTATCTCGGCAAGGAAACGGTGCAGAACCTCATGGCCGTGCGCTTCGGCAACATGCTGTTCGAGCCCTTGTGGAAGAACCAGTATATCGACCATGTCCAGATCACCGTGGCCGAAACGGTGGGCGTGGGCGGGCGCGGCGCCTATTACGACAAGTCCGGCGCGATGCGCGATATGGTGCAGAACCATCTGATGCAGCTTCTGTGCCTGATCGCGATGGAGCCGCCCTCGAAATTCGACCCCGACGCGGTGCGCGACGAAAAGCTCAAGGTGATCCGCGCGCTGAAGCCGGTGGAGCACGAGCATATCGTGCGCGGCCAGTATCGCGCCGGCGACGGCACGCCGTCTTATGTCGAGGATGCGGAAAACCCCGACAGCCTCACCGAGAGCTTCATCGCGATGAAGGTGCACCTGGCCAACTGGCGCTGGAACGGCACGCCCTTCTACCTGCGCACCGGCAAGCGGATGAAGGCGCGCCATTCCGAGATCGTCGTGCGCTTCAAGGAGCCGCCGCATTCGATCTTCGAGGAGGATACCGGCCAGAGCGCCAACGAGCTGCGCATCCGCCTGCAGCCGAACGAGGGGATGGACCTGACGGTGACGATCAAGGAGCCGGGGCCGGGCGGGATGCGCCTGATCGACGTGCCGCTTGACATGACCTTCGCCGATGCGCTCGGCGAAGAGGCGAGCGACGTGCCCGACGCCTATGAACGGCTGATCATGGACGTGATCCGCGGCAACCAGACCCTGTTCATGCGCGGCGACGAGGTCGAGGCCGCCTGGGCCTGGACCGATCCGATCATCGGCGAATGGACGGAGCGCGAAGACCGTCCGCTGCGCTACGATGCCGGCTCGACGGGGCCGGAGGAGGCGCTTATCCTGATGCACAGGGATGGCCGGCGCTGGAGGGAACTCTCGTCATGAAGCTCAAGGAATACACAGACAGCGATATCATGTGGCTGCGGCTCACCGATCTGATCGCGGGCGAGCTGAACCGGGCGCTGATGCAACACGAGCGGGCCTCGCTCGCCGTGCCCGGCGGCACCACGCCCGGCCCGATCTACGATGTGCTCTCGGCGGTCGATCTCGACTGGAGCCGGGTCGACGTGATCCTGACCGACGAACGCTGGGTGCCGGAAGACGATCCGCGCTCCAATGCCCGGCTGCTGCGCGAGCGGCTGCTGGTCGACAAGGCCGCGGCGGCGCATTTCATCCCATATTACACCGGCGGCGACGCCTCGAAGATTGATATGATGGATGTCGCCGGCGAGGTGCAGAACCTGACCCCGCTCACCATGGTTTTGCTCGGCATGGGGGCCGACATGCACACGGCGAGCCTGTTTCCCGGCGCCGACAATCTCGCCAGGGCGCTCTCCGACACCGCCCCGGCGCTGGTGGCGATGCGCGCGCCGGGGGTGGACGAGCCGCGCGTCACGCTGTCGGCCGAGGTGATCAACGGGGCGATGAACAAGCACCTCGTCATCCTTGGCGACGAGAAGCGCGCGGCGCTGCTGGAGGCGGAGAATATCGGCGATCCGATGCGCGCCCCGGTGGCGGCGGTGCTCGACGGGCTGACGGTGCATTGGGCGAAAGACTGATCTGACCAACGAAGGCGATTGACGGGGTAGGGGTATGTCCTGGGATGCATTGAAGGACCACCGCGATGAGCAGGGTGGCCTGAGGATCGAGACGCTGTTCGACGATCCGGGGCGGGCGGCGGCGTTTTCGCTGCGTGCCGACGGGCTGCTGTTCGACTATTCCAAGACCTGCATCGACGCCACCGCGCGCGATCTGCTGCTGGCGCTGGCCGATGAGGCGGGCGTGACGGCGCGGCGCGAGGCGATGTTCACCGGCCAGAAGATCAACGAAACCGAGGGCCGGGCGGTGCTGCACACCGCCTTGCGCAATCCCGGGCCGGACCCGGTGGAGGTGGACGGGCAGGACGTGCTGCCCGAGGTCCATGCCACGCTGAAGCGGATGGAGGATTTTGCCGAGGGTCTGCGCTCGGGCCGGATTCGTCCGCCCGGCGGCGGGCGTTTCACCGATGTGGTGAATATCGGTATCGGCGGCTCCGATCTCGGCCCGGCGATGGCGACGCTGGCGCTCGCGCCCTACCATGACGGGCCGCGGCTGCATTACGTCTCCAACGTCGACGGCGCCCATATCCACGACACGCTGGACGGGCTCGACCCGGCCACCACGCTGGTGATCGTCGCCTCCAAGACCTTCACCACCATCGAGACGATGACCAACGCCGCCACCGCCCGCGACTGGCTGGCGGGCCGCGTCGGCACCGACAATGTGGGGCGCCATTTCGCCGCGCTCTCTTCGGCGCTCGACAAGACCGCCGCCTGGGGCATCGACCCGAGCCGGGTGTTTGGCTTCGAGGATTGGGTGGGCGGACGCTACTCGATCTGGGGGCCGATCGGGCTGGGGGTGATGATTGCCGTCGGGGTGAAGAACTTCCGCGATTTCCTGGCCGGCGGCTATGCGATGGACCGGCATTTCCGCACTGCCGAGGGTGCGGCGAACATGCCGCTGATGCTGGCGCTCACCGGCATCTGGCATCACCAGATCTGCGGCTACCCGACCCGCGCCGTGCTGCCTTACGAGCAGCGTCTGGCGCGGCTGCCCGCCTATCTCCAGCAGCTTGAAATGGAGAGCAACGGCAAGCGCGTGGCGATGGACGGCGCACCGCTGGAAATCGCCTCCGGTCCGGTGGTCTGGGGCGAGCCGGGCACCAATGGCCAGCACGCCTTCTACCAGCTTATCCACCAGGGCACGATGGTGGTCCCTTGCGAATTCATGGTCGGCGCCGAGGGGCAGGAGCCGGACCTGGCGCATCAGCACCGCCTGCTGGTGGCCAATTGCCTGGCCCAGTCCGAGGCGCTGATGAAAGGCCGCCCGCTCGATGCCGCGCGCGAGATGATGGCGGCGACGGGGCTGGCGGGCGACGAGCTGGAACGCCAGGCCCGCCACCGCGTTTTCCCGGGCAACCGGCCTTCGACCACGCTGGTCTATCCCCGGCTCACCCCCTTTGTGCTCGGCCAGATCGTCGCGCTCTACGAACACCGGGTCTTCGTCGAGGGGGTGGTGCTTGGCATCAACTCCTTCGATCAATGGGGGGTGGAGCTGGGCAAGGCGCTGGCCCGCGCGCTCGAGCCGATCGTGGCCGGTGATGAGGGCACCGAGGGCAAGGACGGCTCGACGGCGGCACTGGTCGCCTTCATTCGCGAGAATGGCGGCTAGTCGAAATTATCGCGTGGAAACAGAATGGTGCCGCACGATCTTCGCGCAATTTTCGTGCCATTCATGTCGTGAAAAGACCTGGAGCGGGTAGCGGGAATCGAACCCGCGCGTTCAGCTTGGGAAGCTGACAGGCTACCATTACATCATACCCGCCGAAGCAGGCCCTCAGATAAGTCAGGCCGTGGCCTGCGTCAAGGCGGATATCGGGGCCTGCCGGGGGCCGGGTGCGCACGGTGGGTGACAATCGCGGTTTATTGCGGAATACTCTCGCAAAGGCCCATTTTCACGACGTAGCGAGTGCGGTGAGAGCGAGTGCCCGGGCGCGACGGGACGGCAGACGAAGCGTGTTTCTGACCACCACTCCGATCGCCGCGCAGGCGCGGATCATGCGTCCGGACGGCTGTTGTATCGTCGCGGCAATCGCGGCGCGGTTCGTATGGATGGCGCGAGCGCGGGGTGGGGCATGAAGGCCGATCCTCCCGGCGCGCGCGCGCCGTTGCCTCTTCGTCTCGCGGTTCTGCTGCTCGCGCTGGCTTTCGTGTTCGGCATGGCCGTGACCTTTGGCGATGGCAGCTATGACTGGGATATCGACCACGAGATCTATTTCGGCCAACGCTTCCTCGCGGGTGAGCTGATCTGGACACAGGGCTTTCACGACAAGCTGCCCTTCGCGCAGATCGCCTTTTCCATCCCGGCCCGGTTTGACGACAGCATTACCGTGGTTCGGCTGCTGTCGCTCGTGAGCGTTGTGCTGGGCGCGCTGTCGATTGTGGTGATCCTGCCGAAGATCGCCGATCTGTCGGCGCTCCCGGTCGCACGGCGCGGATGGGCATTGGCCTTCGGAGCCTTGCTCTTTGCCTGCCTTGGCGTGCTGCAGATCTCGGGCCTTACTTCGGTCAACCCCGACGCGGCGAGTTTCGCGCTGATCGCGACGCTGTTGATGCTGTGGACGATGTGGCGGCCGGGCCTGTCGGGGCCTGCTCTGGCGCTGGCGCTGCTTGCCGGCAGCGTGTTTGCAGCGGCGAGCATATCGCTGCGGCCCTATTTTATCGCGCCGCTGGCGGTGGGCTTTCTCTTCGCCGCTGCCGGCGGGCCGTTTCGTGACCGGCCCCGCCGGGCGATTGCGGTGCCGCTCCTGTGGGTGCTGGCGATTGCGGCATTCGGCTTTGGGATGAATCTGCTGGGTTACGTCCTGACGGGGCAGGTGCAGGCGTTTCGTGACGGGCTTGCGACCCTCGCGAGCGATCTCAGTTCGCGCTCCTTCGTGAAAAGCCTTGCCATTGCGGCGCTGAAACCGCGCGCTGTCATCACTCTGCTGGCCTGGGCGGCGGTGCTGGCGCTGGTGCTGTTGCAGCCGCGCTATTTCCGCTCCGACCGGCGCGCGGGCCTTCTGCTGATCCTGCTGGTGGCTCAGGTGATCGCGCTGTTCGCCTTCCTGTCGGTCAACAGGTTCTGGGCGCATTACTTCCATTTTTTCAGTGGCTACCTTGCCCTGGCGGCCACGCTTGCCGTGGCCGGCTGGATGATCGCGCCATCCTCCGAGCGCGGGGCGCGGGCCACGGGCGCCGTTCTTGTGGGGTTCGCTGCCATCGGCGCGATCTGGTCGGCGGTCATCCTGGCGCTCGATTTCGGTCACCCGCACGAGGAGGAAGCGGCGCTTGCCGCGCTGCGGACCTACCTGGACGAGACCGGCCTGCGCAATGAAGACGTGCTCGCCCCAACCAGCATGTATTTCCAGTGGCGGTTGCACAGCCCGATCGGCGTGCTGCCCCATGTGGCCAATACCGAACATATCTGCATTGGCTGGTGGCAGCATGTCGACCCCGTCGCCTCTTTCCCGCTGCCGCCGACCGAGCCGGAGTATTGCCGCCTGTTGCTGAGCCAGCACCGCCCGGTCATCGTCGAACAGGTTTTCGCCGGCGTGGAGCGCTATTGCGACTGGGCGGCCTGCCTGCTGCCGAACGGCTATACGCTCGACCGGCAGATCCCGGTTTCGGACGGGAATGGACTGCGTATCTATCGCCTTGCGCCCTAGATGGAGCACCGCGATCCGCGCGCAGGCGGAAACAATTCGGTGCGATTGGTTCTGTTGGTCGAAATTTTCCTTATATTTCAATGCGAGGTGGGGTAGCAGGCCAGTTGAGCCATGTGAGCCGGCTTGACCGCATGGGCAGGAAGGCCACAATCGGGGCAAGGGATGGCGCCGGTGCGTTTGCGGCTGGCTCCGGGGCGCGTGACGGCGCCGGGATTGGTTTGACGAATTGGCCCGGAGATAGCCCGGGCAAAAGGAATGGGAGACACCCGATGATTACCCCTGTCTTGTTGTGCGGCGGCTCCGGCACCCGGCTATGGCCCTTGTCGCGCAAGTCCTACCCGAAGCAATTCGTGCCGCTGGTGGGTGAGGAGACGCTGTTTCAGGCCTCGGCCCGCCGGGTCGTCGCGCCGGATTACGCCGCGCCGCTGGTGCTGACCAATTCCGATTTTCGTTTCATCGTCACCGAACAACTGGCCGGAATCGGCATTGATCCGGGTGCGATCCTGATCGAGCCGGAGGGGCGCAACACCGCGCCCGCCGTGCTCGCCGCCGCCCTCTGGGTGGAGAAGACCGATCCCGACGGGCTGATGCTCGTCGCGCCCTCCGATCACGTGGTGCCCGATGCGCCCGCCTTCCGTGCGGCAGTGGAAACCGGAGCAGAGGCGGCGCGGGCCGGCAAGCTGGTGACCTTCGGGATCACCCCCGACCATGCCGAAACGGGCTATGGCTATCTCGAACTGGCCGAGGCGCCCGACATGAGCGCTCCGGCAGCGATGGACCTGTTGCGCTTCGTCGAAAAGCCCGATGCGGCGACGGCGGAGGATTACGTCGCCTCTGGCCGGCATCTGTGGAATGCGGGCATCTTCCTGTTCTCGGTGCGGGCGATCCTCGATGCCTTCCGCGCCCATGCCCCCGACCTCATCGCCCCGGTCAGCGCGGCGGTGGAGGCGGGCAGGCCCGACCTTGGCTTCCTGCGGCTCGATCCGGGCGCCTGGGCCGGGGCCGAGAGCATCTCTATCGACTATGCGGTGATGGAACGGGCCGGCAACCTCGCCGTGGTGCCCTATGGCGCCGGCTGGTCGGACCTCGGCGGCTGGGACGCGGTCTGGCGCGCTTCGGGGCCGGACGAAAACGGCGTGGCCACCTCTGGCCCGACCACCGCCATCGACTGCACCAACACGCTGTTGCGCTCGGAAGACGAGGGGCTGCAACTCGTCGGCCTCGGGCTTGAGAACATCATCGCCGTGGCGATGCCCGACGCGGTGCTGGTGGCCGATGCCTCGCGGGCGCAGGATGTCAAACAGGTGGTGAGTGCGCTCAAGGCCAAGGGCGCGGGTCAGGCCGAGACCTTCCCGCGCGATCACCGGCCCTGGGGCTGGTTCGATTGCCTCGCGCTCGGCGACCGCTTTCAGGTCAAGCGTATCGTCGTGCATCCCGGCGCGGCGCTGAGCCTGCAATCGCACCACCACCGGGCGGAGCACTGGATCGTGGTGCAGGGCACGGCGCAGGTGACGATCGACGAGAATGTGAAACTGGTGAGCGAGAACGAATCCGTATTCATCCCGCTCGGCGCGCGTCACCGGATGGAGAACCCCGGCAAGGTGCCGATGGTGCTGATCGAGGTGCAGACCGGCGCCTATCTCGGGGAAGACGATATCGTCCGGTACGAAGACGTTTACGCCCGCGGCTGAGCCTCAGCGCCGGGGCGGCAGGTTGGGCGGGCAATAGCGCGGCATATATTCCCACCGCGTGCGGGCGCTCTCATCCACCCGGTGAAACTCCGGCCTGTCGGGGTTTCGCGGAATCCGGCGCGGCTCCTTGAGGGGCAGATACCACCAGGCAAGGCTGCGGCGATACCAGCGTGGCCGCCCCGGCTCGCGCCGCGCGCGCGATTTCGGGAAGATCTCCAGCAGGTGCCACAGCAGCGGCGCAAGCAGCCCGCGCGGCCAGTGCGAATCGTGGATCGGTGCGAGCGGGTCCGGCCCGGCATAGGCATGGCCGCCGGGGGTGCGGTGGCTGGTATGGCCCTCCCAGTAGCCGCGCCGGTGGCCCTGCTTGATCTTCAGCCCCGGCGCATGGGTGATCCAGCCGGGCCGGGGCAGGGGCGTTGTCTTGCCCTCGGCGGCGCGTTTGGCCTCGCGCGCGTCGATCCCGGCGATCAGCCGGGCATGATGGGCCTCGTCCTCGGCATCGGCCAGCGCCTCCATCCGTTCCAGCTCGTCGAGCATCCACACCAGGGTGATCTTGCCAATGCCGCTCTCGTCCTCGCGGGCGCTGCCGCCGATATCGGAATGGTAGCCGGGAAACCAGCGCTGGCGGACGAACTGGCTGCGCCGCCGGCTCGCGTGGCGGTAATTGTTGCCGTAATAGGCGTGGGCGTCCGGCCCGGTCTCGTCCCAGAGCTGGGCGCGAAACAGCGAGCGGCGCTCGTCGATGGCCAGCGCATGGAGCACGATCCGCACCGAGACATTGGCGTTCACGCTGGCATGGGTGCCGAACTCGGCCAGCGAGCCGTGCCGGAGCAGATTGCGCCCGATCCGGCGGAAGCGGATCATCGAATTGACCGTATCGAAGAGCAGGAGCGCGCGGATCGGTGCAGGCTGGGGCCGCAGCGCCTGCGCATAGGCGCGCATGGCACGGAAGACCGTGGCGGGATCGTCGCCGGGATCGGAATCGGTGATCCGCCGGTAGGCGCGGAACACCGGCGCCACGAGGTGCAGCTTGTCGGGCGTGAGCAGGCCGAAATTGTGGATGAATCCGGCAAGGATGCGCGCGCCATAGGCCCCGCGCGAGAAACCGGCGATATAGATCCGGTCTTTCTCGTAATCCTGCCTGGTGTCGCGTTCGCCCGCATGGCCGTATTCGCGGCAGATATAGCGGTAGGCGTCGAGCACATCGTCTTCCAGCCCATAGCCGAAAGCCTGCCCGATCAGCCCGAGGATCGCCTGCCGGGTCGGGCCGAGAAGCTGCGAGCTGTCATTGGTGCCCACACCCATGATGTAGCGCACGGCCTGGGTGTTCTTGTCCAGCCCCTTGTAGAGCTTGAGGATATTCGTGTCGCGGTCGCCGATCTCGTTATTGGTGCCGTCGATGCAGACGATGATCTTGCGGGCCATGAACGCGCCTCCCTGATGCAACCGAGGGTAGCGCGGGGGGCGTGAAACTCAAGCCCGCCCGAGGCTCAGCGCCGCCGCCTGCGCCGCCGCGCCCCGTCCTCGCCGCCGGCCCCGGTGAAGACCGGCTCGGGCAGCGGCACCACGGCGCGCAGGCCGGTGAACGGATCGGCGGCGTTGGGCAGCGCGGTAGCGGCGACGAAATGCTCCTGAAAGCGCGGCTCGATGGCGGTTTCGACCTTCTCGACCTCGTGGACCACGCGCTCGATCTCGGCGCGCGCGCCGGTGTTGAGCAGCGCGATCCGCGCACCGGTGCCCGCCGCATTGCCCGCGGAGGCCACCTTGTCGAGCGGCACATCCGGGATCATCCCCAGCACCATCGCGTGTTTGGCGCTGATATGCGCGCCGAACGCCCCGGCCAGCACCACCCGGTCCACATGATCGACGCCGCGCTTGTCCATCAGCAGCCGCGCGCCCGCGTAGAGCGCGGCCTTGGCCATCTGGATCGCGCGGATATCGGCATTGGTGACGGTGATGCGCGGGGTGGTCTCGTCGCCCTGCCAGAGCACGTAAGACTGGGTGCGCCCGTCGGCGATGCAGCGGGGCGTGCCGGTTTCTTCCGCCGTGCCGATCAGGCCCTTGGCGTCGACGATCCCGGCCATGCGCATCTCGGCCATGACCTCGATGATGCCCGATCCGCAGATGCCGGTAAGGCCGGTGCCCGCGATGGCGGCGGCAAAGCCCGGCGCGTCGGACCACAGATCGGAGCCGATCACCCGAAAGCGCGGCTCTTTCGTCGCCGGGTCGATCTCGACCCGCTCGATGGCGCCGGGCGCGGCGCGCTGGCCGGCGCTGATCTGCGCCCCCTCGAAGGCGGGGCCGGTGGGCGAGGAACAGGCCAGCACGCCCGACTTGTCGCCCAGCAGGATCTCGGCATTGGTGCCGACATCGACCACCAGAACCAGATCGTCGGATTTGTGCGGCGCTTCCGAGAGCGCCACAGCGGCGGCATCGGCCCCGACATGGCCCGCGATCAGCGGCAGCACATAGGCGCGGCTGGCCGGGGCGAGGGCGGTCAGCCCGAGATCGGCGGCGCTGAGCCGCTGCGCCGCGCCGGTGGCCAGCGCGAAGGGGGCCTGACCAAGCTCGTAGGGGTCGAGCCCGAGGAACAGGTGATGCATCACCGGGTTCATCACGAAGGCGCTGTCGAGGATCTCGCCCGCCGAGATCCCGGCTTCCGCCACCAGCGTGGCGATCAGCCCGTTCAGCCCCTCGCGCACGGCTCCGGTGAGCTCCGCCGCGCCGCCCTCGTTCATCATCGCGTGGGAGACGCGGCTCATCACGTCTTCGCCATAGCGGATCTGCGGGTTCATCAGCCCGGAAGAGGCGACCACCTCGCCGGTGGTGAGGTTGGTGAGATGGCCCGCGATGGTGGTGGAGCCGATATCGACGGCAAGGCCATAGGCCCCCTCGTGAAACCCGGGCCAGAGCGCGATCACCGTGGCTGGCCCATCGGTATGGATCGCGGCGGTCACGGCCCATTTTTCCTTGCGCAGCGTCTTCTGCAGATCGGGAAGCAGGGCGAAATCGAAATCGAGCGCGTCGAGCCCCATTTCGGCCTTGAGCGCCGACAGCAGCCGCTCCAGATCGCCCTCGGGCTTGTGCATGTCGGGCTCGGCGACCTCGACGTAATGCAGCCGTACCGCCGGATCGAGCACGATGTCGCGCACTTCGGCGCGCTTGCGCACCACCTGCTTATGCACCTGGCTTTCGGGCGGCACGTCGATCACCACATCGGCGAGAATCTCGGCCTGGCAGCCAAGCCGGCGGCCCGGTTTCAGCCCGCGCACCCGGTCATAGCGCTCTTCGACGGCGTTGACGGGCGAGAGCGCATCCTCGCCCACGGTGATGCCATGCTTGGCGTGCTGGCCGAAGCTGGGCGCGACCTGGCATTTGGAGCAGACCCCGCGCCGGCCGCAGACCGAATCGAGATCGACGCCGAGCGCGCGGGCGGCGTCCAGCACCCTGGTGCCCGGCGCCACGCGGCCGCGCTTGCCCGAGGGGGTGAAGATCACGAGGGGGTCTTGGTCTGCCATGCGGGTCTCCGATTGGGCCTTTGTAGCGTGCGGGCGGGGCGGTGCAAGCGCTCGCGCTCAGCAGAGCAGGGGCGGGGCGGTGGCATCTGGCCATTTGCGCCGGGTTCGGCCACAACACCGACATGACCGCGCCATCCAGCCCCGCCACCCGCAGCCACGACCGCCGCCGCCTCGCAAAGATCGCGGGGCTGGCGCTGGTAACCGGGGCCACGGCGCTCGCCGCCTTCACCGCGATGGAGCCGCGCATGGCGGCCACGGCGGTGCTCACGGTGGTCTGTATCGGCCTCTGGGCCACCGCGCTGGTGCCGGAATACTGGACCGGCTTCGCCTTTTTCCTCGCCGCGATGCTGCTGCATCTCGCCCCCGCCGAGGTGGTGTTTTCCGGCTTCCATTCCTCGACCTTCTGGCTGCTGTTCTCGGGCCTCGTCCTCGGTGCGGCGATCAAGCATACCGGGCTCGGCAAGCGCTCGGCGGCGCTGCTGGCGCGGATGCTGGGGCGGCGCTACTGGCAGGTGATTGCGGGCATCGTCCTGTTCGGGGTGGGGCTGGCCTTCATCATGCCCTCGTCGATGGGGCGGGTGGTGATGCTGGTGCCGATCATCATCGCGCTGGCCGATCACATGGGCTATGGCCCCGACGACAAGGGGCGCATCGGCATGCTGATGGCCGGCGCCTTCGGCACCTTCGCGCCCGCCTTCACCATCCTGCCCGCCAATGTGCCCAACATGATCCTCACCGGCATGGCCGAGGCGCAATATGGCCAGCATCTTTCATACTTCACCTATATGCTGCTGCATTTTCCGGTGCTCGGGGCGCTGAAGGCGGGCGTGGTGGTCGGGCTGATCCTGTGGCTCTTTCCCGACCGCGATCCGGCCCCGGTTCCGGCGGACGACCGCGCCGCGACGCCGATGAATGCCAGCGAGCGGCGGCTGATCGCACTGCTGGCGCTGGCGCTGCTGTTGTGGTTCACCGACGCGCTGCACGGCATGTCGCCCGCCTGGGTCGGGCTCGGCGCCGCGCTTTATGCGCTCTGGCCCGGATCGGGGCTGACCTCGAAGACGGTGCTGAACGAAGATATCAGCTATGGCCCGCTCTTTTTCATCGCCGCGATCATGGGGCTGGGCGCGGTCAGTTCGGCCACCGGGCTGGGCGAAACGCTGGTGGCGATGATGAGCGAGCAGGCGGGCTTTGCGACCGACCGTCCGGTGGGCAATGTGGTGGGGCTCGCCCTGATTTCGACGCTGGTCGCCACGGTCACCAACCTGCCCAGCGTGCCCGCGATCATGACGCCGCTGGCGGGCGAGCTGGCCGTGGCCACCGGCCTGCCGCTCGCCACGGTGCTGATGACGCAGGTGCTGGCCTTCTCCAACGTGCTCCTGCCGCATCAGGCGCCGCCGCTGGTGATGGCGACGCAGGTGGCAAAGCTGCCCTCGGGCGCCCTGCTGCGGATGACGCTCTCGCTTTTCGCGCTCACGCTGCTGGTGCTCACGCCGCTCGACCTGGTCTGGTGGCATGTTCTTGGCCTCCTGTGAGGCCAGCGGGTTACATCGAGAACGAGGTGCCGCAGCCGCAGGACGAGGTGGCGTTGGGGTTGTCGATCACGAAGCGTGCGCCGATCAGCTCTTCGGTGAAGTCGATCACCGCATTGGCAAGGAAGGGCAGCGACACTTCGTCGATCACCACCCGCTCGACGCCATCGGGCCCGTCAAGCACCAGATCGCCCTCGGCGGGATCGTCGAGGCTGATATCGTACTGAAAGCCGGAGCAGCCGCCACCTTCAACGGCGATGCGCAGCGCCTTGCCGCTTTCGCCCGCGCCGATCTCGTGCAGACGGCTATAGGCGCGTTCGGTCACTTTCGGGGGCAGGGTCAGTTCCATGACAACCTCGGGTTTCGTCTGTTCGCGTTTTGTGAATATATGGGCGGCGGGACAGGGCGGCAAGGACCGCCGCGATCACAGAGGCACCATGCTCGCCAGTTATGCCTGCACCCCCGCCGAAACGCGCGGGCGGCTCTACGATGAAAACGAGAGCGCCTTCCGCTCGCCGTTCCAGCGCGACCGCGACCGGATCATCCATTCCTCGGCCTTCCGCCGGCTCAAGCACAAGACGCAGGTCTTCGTCGAGCATGAGGGCGATTATTACCGCACCCGGCTGACCCATTCGATCGAGGTGGCGCAGGTGGCGCGCACCATCGCCGGGGCGCTGGGGTTCAACGAATATCTCACCGAGGGCGTGGCGCTGGCGCATGATCTGGGCCACACCCCCTTCGGCCATACCGGCGAGGATGCGCTGAACGCGCTGATGAAGCCCTATGGCGGCTTCGACCACAACGCCCAGGCGCTGAAGATCGTCACCTCGCTGGAGCGCCATTACGCCGAGTGGGACGGGCTCAACCTGACCTGGGAAAGCCTTGAAGGCATTGCCAAACACAATGGCCCGGTGACGCTGCTGCGGGGCGACGGCCCCGTCACCGGCGATCTGCCCTTCGCGCTGGCCGATTACAACGCAAGGCACGACCTTGAATTGCACACCCATGCCAGCGGCGAGGCGCAGGTGGCGGCAATCTCCGACGATATCGCCTATAACAACCACGATCTGCATGACGGGCTGCGCGCCGGGCTGTTCACCGTCGCCGAGATCTGCGATCTGCCCATTGTCGGGCGGGCCTTTGCCGAGGTGGACCGGAAATATCCCGGCCTCGGCGCCGAACGCCGCCGCCACGAGGCGCTGCGCCGGGTGTTCGGGGTGATGGTGGAAGACGTGCTGATCACCTCGCGCCGTCTGTTGCAGGAGGTCAATCCCGGCTCGGCGGGCGATATCCGCATGGCGGGCCGCCCGGTGATCCGCTTCTCGGACCATTTGTTCAACGATCTGAAAGAGATCCGCGCCTTCCTGTTCAAACGGATGTATCGCGCCCCCTCGGTGGTGGCGATGCGCGAACAGGTGACGCGGGTGGTCGAGGAGCTGTTTCCGCTGTTCATGAACGACACCGCGCTGCTGCCGGAGGATTGGCGCGAGGATGTGGCGCGGGCGCAGAGCGAGACGGAACTGGCGCGGATCGTGGGCGATTACATCGCCGGGATGACGGACCGCTTCGCGCTGGAGACGCATAAGCGGCTGATTGGGTAGGGGGCAAAGCCTTTGCGGACTATTAATTGGCAAGCCCGGACCGGCAAAACCGGCCCATAGTTGACTTTCACCATTCAGGAACCGATGCAACCTGGCTTTCCCGAAGCAGTCATTTATGGCATTTGCTTGAGGAATTTCGCTCGCTACCGATTTGTTTTTGTTATGCAGTCAAAGTTGCGCAGGGAAGCAAAGGTCCGTTGTGCGGCGACGACGGGCAAAACTTAGGGGATCAAATGGCGTTTGCACCTAAAGATACAAAGCTTCTATGGGGACGGGCCGCGGGTATTTGTAGCAACCCAGAATGTCGCAAGAAACTCACCGCGACGGGCGCTGATGGAAAGAGTTTTCTGACTGGGGAGATGGCACACCAAATCGCGCAAAGTCCTGACGGACCACGTGGGGCGGACGGCGGAGGAGATGATACTTATGATAACCTGATCCTTCTTTGCCCAACTTGCCATCGAACTATCGACAAGGCGCCTGAAGGCACATTTCCTGTAGAGCTACTGAAGGAATGGAAGAAGATACACGAAGATTGGGTTGATAGTTGGGCAACGGAGGGGACATACAAAACATCGGCCGAGGTGGCGAAGGAGATTCAGCGCCTCTTGATTGAAAACCGCACACACTTTGAGGAATATGGCCCAAAGTCTGATGCGGCTGCGGAAAACCCCGCTTCCACTGCTCAAGCGATTTGGGCCGCGCGAAAGTTGGACACTCTTCTGCCGAACAACCGAAGGATCGTATCGCTGATGGAAAAATATTCCAAAATGATGCCAGACGCCGCAATTTCTAGTTTTCCAAAATTCAAAATGCATGCCGAGGCATTTGAGGGAAATCAGTACGAAAGGGTTGAAAAATACCCTTTGTTTCCAAGCGAGTTTGCTGAGGCGATAGAGGAAATTTTGGAGTGACTAACGGCTCAAATGGTTACGGCGTGACTTTACCTCAGATCCGCTTCATTTCGAAGCTGCTTCACGCGCACAGAAATGTTGAGCAGGTTACTAGGACAAACGACATTCAGTTTGACTTAATGACTTCTCGGGGGGTGGACTTACGGCTCATCTGTGTAAACGAGTACACCTGTGGACTTGCAAAGGTTCTAGAGGTCTTAGAAGACTTTCCCGGGACAAATATCATCTACGTAGGTGGAGCTTGGAATGGTTATACCATGCAAGCCAAGGAATACTGCATTGAAGCACAGCTTGGTCTTTTCAACGCGAGCGAAATAAATGGGGCACTCTGTCATGACGACTATTGGCTTTATTCTCGGAAAGGTGAAAGTGGAAATCCGGTCTATCCTACAAAAGCGTCCTGAAATCCAAGAAGTTTATGGCTTTGGATCCTTTTTTAGAAACCAGTCGTTCAACGACATTGATCTTCTTTTTGTACTCCGCGGCGATAACGTGTCGCTATTGGTCGCCTCTAAGGAAATTCGGTCCCTGATATTCGACACATCTAGAAAATTAGGTATCACGCTTGATCCGCTGATACTCACCGAAAGAGAGCTTGAAGAATCTCCGCTACGCGACATGCACGAACTCAGGCTATTGTCGTAACTGGTCAAGATATTGCACCGAAGCGAACGGCCGGAATCAAAGTGTAGAAACAGCGGTTCGCACCTGCGGCGAACGTCCGGTCTCCGCCCGAAGTGACCAAATGGGCGGCAGTGCGAGGGGTCGGGATTGGAATCTGAGCAGCGGTTGGGCGCGCGGTTGTCCCAGATCGGAGCAGTTGTGACACCAAATCGCGCGGCCATAGGGTCGACCGTGCGATGCCCGGGCCGCTGCGCGGCCGCGAGCGTGTCGTTCGAAGGAGGCGCGGCGGTCGCTCTCCGCGCCACGTCACAAAGCCGCTGTCTATGCCTCGATCTCGGTCAACTGTTTCTCGATCAGCTTTTTCGCCGGCGTCAGCACGTTGCCGAGCCTCAGCGCCGCCGAGCGCAGGAACTTCGCGGGGGCGGAGGTGTCGGTGAACAGCCGCACGATGGCGTTGGTGCCGTGGTAGAGCGGCAGCACCTTGCGGCGGTGCTGGCGCTCATAGGCCAGAAGCCCGGCCATCGAGCCGATATCCTCGCCGCGCATCTTCGCGCCCCGGATTTCGCCCGCGAGGATCGCCGCGCCGGACAGGCCAAGGTTGTAGCCATGCGCCGTCACCGGGTGCATCCCCACCGCCGCGTCGCCGACCAGCGCGAAGCGGTTGGCCACGAAGCGGTTGGCGATCACGCCCATCAGCGGATAGGGGTGCAGCGCCGTTGCCAGCTCCATCCTGCCCAGCCGGTGATCGAAACGCGCGGCGATGTCGTCGGCGAACTCTTCCGGGCTCATCGCCAGCACCGCCTCGGCCTGATCGGCGGGCAGGGTGACCACGGCGGAGGATTTGTTG
Organism: Sinisalibacter aestuarii; assembly: GCF_027923545.1. Classification (GTDB taxonomy): domain Bacteria; phylum Pseudomonadota; class Alphaproteobacteria; order Rhodobacterales; family Rhodobacteraceae; genus Sinisalibacter; species Sinisalibacter aestuarii. The sequence goes on from NZ_BROH01000003.1 coordinate 98,623, forward strand.
CCCGCCATCGGCAGGATCGCCAGCGTCCGGTCGTAATGGAAGCATTCGGTGGCGATATTGTCATGCGGCAGCTCGTGGGTGAGTTCGCAGACGATCACCACCCGGCCGAAATCGGTCATCTGCGCCGAAATGCCCATGCGGCGGCGGTTTTCGCTCATCCGGCTGTCGGCGGCGACCACCAGCGGCGCGGTGAGCACGGTGCCGTCACTGAGCGAGACGCGGCCTTCCTTCGCGTCGGTCTCCACCCCGGTCACCGATTTTTCGGTGAGGATGGTGATGGTGTCGGAACTTTTCACCGCGTCATAGGCGGCCTTGCGGATCAGATGGTTGGGCACGATGCGCCCGAGGTAATCGGCGCCGCTCTCGCCGGCGGCGAAGTGCAGCGCATAGGGATCGGTGCCGTCGACCACCTTGGCGTCGCGGATCGTGCCGATCTTGTCCTGCGGGATATGCGCCCAGATGCCGAGGTTCTTCATCAGCGTCTCGGAGGTGTGGGTGAGGGCGATGTCGCGCCCGTCTTCGGGCGGGTTCTTGAGCACCTTGAGCGGCTGTCGCTCGACCAGCACCATGCGCAGCCCGGTATCGGACAGCGTCCGCGCGAAGCTCAGGCCCGCCGGGCCTGCGCCGATGATGATGATGTCGTGCTGATGCGCGCCGTCGGACATGGGGTGCTCCCTCTCTCTGTGGCTTGGACCAAGTCCTAGGACGGCGCGCGCCGGGTGGCAAGGTCTTTGCGGTCGCATCGCCGGGGCTGGGCGGAAAGCGCCGGGCCCGCGGCCCGCGCGCGACCGTTGACCTTCCACCGCCATATGCTAGACCCGCGCCAAATCCGAAAGGACACGAGATGAACCTGTTTTCCGATATCCGGGCATTGGTGATCGCCGCCCTTGGCGAGATGGTGGCCGAGGGCGCGCTGCCGGCGGGGCTGAGTTACGATAACGTGACGGTCGAGCCGCCGCGCGATGCGGGCCATGGCGATATGGCGACCAATGCCGCGATGGTGCTGGCCAAGCCCGCCGGGCTGAAGCCGCGCGACATCGCCGAGGCGCTGGCCGGCAAGCTCGCCGCCGACGACCGGATCGCCTCTGCCGAGGTGGCGGGGCCGGGCTTTCTCAACCTGCGGCTCGATCCGGGCGTCTGGGCCGGGCTGGTCGAGGCGATCCTGAGCGCCGAGGGCTATGGCCGCTCCGGTATGGGGCGGGGGCAGAAGGTCAATGTCGAATACGTGTCGGCCAACCCGACCGGGCCGCTCCATGTGGGCCATACCCGTGGTGCGGTGTTCGGCGATGCGCTGGCGGCGCTGCTCGAATTTTCCGGCCACGAGGTGACGCGGGAATATTACATCAACGATGGCGGTGCGCAGGTGGATGTGCTGGCCCGCTCGGCCTATGAGCGCTACCGCGAGGCGCTCGGCCATATGCCGCAGATCGAAGAAGGGCTCTATCCCGGCGATTACCTCGTTCCGGTGGGCGAAGCGCTGGCGGCGGAAGTCGGCGACAAGTGGCTCGACCAGCCCGAGGCGGTCTGGCTGGCGGAGGTGCGCGATTTCGCCGTGGCGAAGATGCTGCAGATGATCCGCGAAGATCTGGCCGCGCTCGGGGTGGAGATGGATGTGTTCTTCTCCGAGAAGTCGCTCTATGGCACCGGCCGGATCGAGGCGGCGATCGAGGATCTGCGCGCCAAGGGGCTGATCTACAAGGGCGTTCTGGAGCCGCCGAAGGGCAAGATGCCCGAGGATTGGGAGCCGCGCGAGCAGACCCTGTTCCGCTCCACCGCGCATGGCGACGATGTGGACCGCCCGATCATGAAGTCGGACGGGAGCTGGACCTATTTCGCCCCCGATATCGCCTATCATTATGATAAGGTTTCCCGTGGCTTCGACGCGCTGATCGACGTGTTCGGCGCCGACCATGGCGGCTATGTGAAGCGGATGAAGGCCGCTGTCGCCGCGCTCAGCGATGGCAAGGTGCCGCTCGATATCAAGCTCACCCAGCTGGTGAAGCTCTACAAGAACGGCGAGCCGTTCAAGATGTCGAAACGGGCGGGCAATTTCGTCACGCTCCGCGACGTGGTGGATGCCGTGGGCAAGGACGTGACCCGCTTCCACATGCTCACCCGCAAGAACGACGCACCCCTCGATTTCGATTTCGACAAGGTGCTGGAGCAGAGCCGCGAAAACCCGGTTTTCTACGTGCAATACGCCAATGCCCGGGTGCATTCGGTGCTGCGCAAGGCCGCCGATGCGGGGGTGACGCCCGTGGGGGCGCCGCGCCTCGACGACGAGGCCGAATTCGACGTGGCGAAGAAGCTCGCCGAATGGCCGCGCCTCGTCGAGATCGCCGCGCGCACCCATGAGCCGCACCGCATCGCCTTCTATCTCTACGATCTCGCCAGCGCCTTCCACACGTTGTGGAACAAGGGCAATGAGAACTCCGGCCTGCGCTTCGTGCAGGAGGGTGACCGGGATGCAACATCGGCGAAAATCCCTCTGGCCTGGGCCGTTTCCATTGTGATTTCAGCCGGTTTGGGTATTCTTGGCGTGACTCCGGCGGAAGAGATGCGCTGACAAAACGCGCACCATGCGCTCCGGGGTGCGAGGCAAACAGAAGAACCGGCGAGGGCATCTGCCCGAACGTCGGACGGAGCAGGTACATGTCAGACGCAAACTGGGGCAGCCCCTACGCTGCCAATCCGGCGATCCGCTATTCGCAATACGATCCGGCGCAGCCCTATGGCGGCCAGTACCCGGCGCAGGGCGGATATGCAGGCCAGGCCCAGCCCTATGGCTACGCTGACCCCGCCCCGGAACCGGGCGAGCCGGATCTTCCGCCCGCGCCGCGCGGCCCGGGGGCGTTCAGCCGGGCGCTGCATGGCGCCGGGGCGCTGCTGTCGGTGGCGCTGATCGCCGGTCTTGCCGTCTGGGGCTACAAGCTCGCCATGCGCGATGTCACCGGCGTGCCGGTGGTGCGGGCGCTGGAAGGGCCGATGCGCATTCAGCCGGAAGATCCGGGCGGCGTCGCCGCCGCGCATCAGGGCCTTGCGGTGAACAGCGTGGCCGCCGAGGGGCAGGCCGAGGGCCCCGCCGAGCAGGTGGCGCTTGCCCCGGCTGCGATGGGCCTCAGCGAAGACGATATGCCGGCGATGCCGGACGAAGAGGTTTCGGCGGTGTCGATGGTGGAGGCCGGCGATGCGCCGCTTGCCGATCCGGTTGCCAGGGTCGAGGCCGAGCCGGAAACCGTGGCGCTGGTGGATGACGAAACCGGCGAAACCGCCGCCGGGCTGGCCATCGCCAATGCGGTGGCCGCCGCCGCCGAACCACTGAGCGGCGAAGAGGCCGATCTGTCGATCCCGGAAGAGGTGGAGCCCGTGCTGGCCAGCGTCCGTGTGGCGGCCTCGGTGCCCGGTGTGGCGCGCTCGCCGCGCCCGCAGCCGCGTCCGGCCGCGCTGGTGACGCGCGCCGCCGCCTCACCGGTTGACCTCGCGATTGCTTCGGCAGCCGCCGCCGCGCCCGCCTCGGTGCGCGACGTGGCCGCCAGCGCGATTGCCACCGGCACCCGGCTCGTGCAGCTTGGCGCGTTCGACAGCGAAGAGATCGCGCGCGGCGAGTGGGACAAGCTCGCGCTGCGCTTTCCCGAGATGCTGGAAGGCAAAGACCGCGTGATCCAGCAGGCGCAATCGGGTGGCAAGACGTTCTACCGGCTGCGCGCGATGGGCTTTGACGATCTGTCGGATGCCCGCCGTTTCTGCGCCGCGCTGATGGCGGGGCAGGCGGCCTGTATTCCGGTCGTCACCAGGTGAGGGGAACCGGGGCCTATATTTTCGGCCTCGCAGGTCCACGCCTCACCGCCCGGGAACGCGATTTTTTCGCCGAATCCGATCCGTTCGGCTTCATCCTGTTTGCGCGCAATGTCGAAGACCCCGAGCAGCTTTTGTGGCTGACCACCGAACTGCGCGAGGCGGTGGGCTGGCACGCGCCGGTTTTCATCGACCAGGAGGGTGGCCGGGTGGCGCGGCTGGGGCCGCCGCATTGGCGCAGCTGGCTGCCACCGCTCGAACAGGTGGCGCAGAACCGCCGGCACGCCGCGCGGGCGATGTATCTGCGTTACCGCATCATCGCGCATGAGCTCAGCGCGGTCGGGATCGACGGCAATTGCGCCCCGGTGGTGGACATTGCCCAGCCCGACACGCACCCGATCCTGCGCAATCGCTGCTTTGGCGAGGATGTGGTGCATGTGGCCGATATCGCAGGCTCCGCCGCCGAGGGGCTGGTGAAGGGCGGCGTGCTGCCGGTGATCAAGCATATCCCCGGCCATGGCCGCGCCACCGCCGACAGCCACCTCGATCTGCCGCATGTCGATGCCCGGGCCAAGGTGCTGCGGGTGTCGGACTTTCTTGCCTTCGAGGCGGTGTCGGGCCTGCCGATCGCGATGACGGCGCATGTGGTCTATGACGCGATTGATCCCGACCGGCCCGCCACGCTCTCGCCCGACGTGATCGCGCTGATCCGCGAGCGCATCGGCTTTGGCGGGCTGCTGGTGACCGACGATATCTCGATGCAGGCGCTTTCCGGCCCGGTGCCGGACCGGGCCAGCGCGGCGCTCGCGGCGGGCTGCGATGTGGTTTTGCACTGCAATGGCGATCTGGCCGAAATGGAAGCGCTGGCCACCGCCGCGGGCCGGATGGGCGAAGAGGCCGCGCGGCGGGCGGAGGCCGCGCTTGGCTGGCGCCGCACGCCCGACGCCATTGACATCGCCGCGCTCGAAGACGAGTTTCGGAGCCTGATGACCGGCCAGGTGTGAGGCGGGCCCTTTGGCTGACGATGACTTCCAGGAAGACGTGCTGAGCGTTTCGGAGCGGATGGCCGCCGAGGCGCTGATCATTGATGTCGACGGCTATGAAGGGCCGCTCGATCTGCTGCTGACGATGGCGCGCACCCAGAAGGTCGATCTGCGCAAGGTCTCGGTGCTGCAACTGGCCGAGCAATACCTGGCCTTTGTCGAGCAGGCCCGGCATCTGCGCATCGAGCTGGCCGCCGATTACCTCGTCATGGCCGCCTGGCTCGCCTTTCTCAAATCGCGGCTGCTGCTGCCGCCGGAACCCGGCGAACAGGGGCCGTCGGGCGAAGATCTGGCCGCGCATCTGGCCTTCCAGCTCGAACGGCTGCAGGCGATGCGCGATGCCGCCGCCAAGCTGATGGCGCGCGACCAGATGGGGCGCGACTTTTTCGCGCGCGGCATCCCCGAAGAGGTAAGCCGGGTGCGGCGCGTGACCTATACGGCGACGCTGCTCGATCTGATGCAGGCCTATGCCCGCATCCGCACCAAGGACGAATTCCGCCCCTTCGTGATGGACCGCGATGCGGTGATGACGATGGAAGAGGCGCTCGACCGGATGCGCGGCCTGATCGGCTTCGCCGGCGACTGGACCGATATCATGAGCTATATCCCCGAGGGCTGGGAGATGGATCCGGGCCGCCGCCGCTCGGCCACCGCCGCCAATTTCGCGGCTTCGCTCCAGCTCGCCAAGGAAGGGCAAGTTGAAATCCGGCAGGGCGAGGTTTTCGCCCCGATCCAGATACGGAAGAAACCCAATGTCTGACGATACCGAGTTTGAACAAGAGGAAAGCCTGTTCGAAGCGCCGCCGATGGGCGAGCAGGAGCGCATGGTGGAAGCCGTGCTCTTCGCCTCCGCGGCGCCGGTGACGGTGGCCGAACTGGCGGCGCGGATGCCGCATGGCTCCGACCCCGCCGAGGCGCTGGTGCATCTGCGCAAGCGCTACGAGGGGCGCGGGGTGAACCTTGTCAGGGTCGGCGACAGCTGGGCGATGCGCACGGCGCATGACCTTGGCTTTCTGATGCACAAGGAAGTGGTGGAGACCCGCAAGCTCAGCCGCGCCGCGATCGAGACGCTGGCGATCATCTCCTATCACCAGCCGGTGACCCGCGCCGAGATCGAGGAGATCCGTGGCGTCAGCGTGTCGCGCGGGACGGTCGATCAGCTTCTGGAACTTGAATGGATCCGCTTCGGGCGGCGCAAGATGACGCCGGGGCGGCCGGTGACCTTTGTCGTCACCCAGAGCTTCCTCGATCATTTCGGGCTGGAAAGCGCGCGCGATCTGCCGGGCCTGAAGGAGCTGCGCGCGGCCGGGCTGCTCGACAACCGCCCGCCGCCCGGTATCGGCCTGCCCGACGACGAGGACGAGGCGGGCGAAGACGGGCAATCGGAGATGTTCGAGGAATAGCCGGCTTATTCGTGCCATTTTCGCACGCTATAGGAGCGGCATCCGGGGTGCGTCTTGGGAAGTGGGGCCGCCCGTGTTAGATTGTGTGAAAACAAGCGAGGCAGGCATGAACATCGACCGTATCATCAACATGATCGTCCGCCAGGTGACCCGTAAGCTGGTGAACAAGGGCGTGGATGCCGGGATCGACATGGCCGCGCGCCGTGGCGGCAAGGGCGCGGGTGAGGTGGCTGAGGGCGAGGCGATGAGCCCGGAGGAGCGCAAGCGCGCTCAGGCCGCGAAACAGGCCGCACGCCGGGCCAGGCAGGCGGCGAAAGTGGCCCGCCGTCTGCGCTAGAAGCCCTGGGCGGTCAGCCGCTCACAGCCTTGAAATGCTTGGATAGTTTCAGGCCCTGACCCTGATAGTTGGACTTGATTCCGGCGCCGTAGAGCGTGTCGGGCACCGCCGCCATGCGCTCGTAGACGAGCCTGCCCACCACCTGGCCGTGTTCGAGCACGAAGGGCGCTTCGTGGCAGCGCACTTCGAGCACCCCGCGCGAGCCCGCGCCGCCCGCCGCGTCATGGCCGAAGCCGGGATCGAAAAAGCCCGCGTAATGCACCCGGAACTCGCCCGCCATCGCCAGATAGGGGGCCATCTCGGCGGCGCAATCGGGCGGGATATGCACCGCCTCGCGACTCACCAGAATATAGAACGCGCCAGGATCGAGGATGATGCGGCCCTCATCGGTGTGGATCGGCTCCCAGTATTCCGCCGGGTCGTAATGGCCGATCCTGTCGAGGTCGATCACCCCGGTATGGGGCTTGGCGCGGTAGCCGACGAGATCGCCCGCGCGCGGCTTCAGGTCGACCGAGAAGGCAAGGCCGTGGTCGATCTGCGCCACCCCGTCCACCAGCTTGTGGCGGGCGTGGCGCTCCTGCAATTCGTCATCGGTGAGCACCGCCTGACCGTCGCGAAAGCGGATCTGGTTGAGCCTCATGCCGGGACGGACCAGCACCGAAAAGCTTTGCGGGCAGATCTCGGCATAGAGCGGCCCGGTATAGCCCGGCGCGATCCGGTCGAATTCCACGCCCTCGTCGGTGATCAGCCGGGTGAGCAGATCGAGCCGCCCGGTCGAGCTTTTTGCATTCGCCACCGCCTGGATGCCTTCGGGCAGGGCCAGCCGCTCCATCAGCGGCACGACATAGACCGCGCCCTTTTCCAGCACCGCGCCGCCATCGAGCCGGATGCGGTGCATCTCGAATTCGTCCAGCCGCCCGGCCACGGTGCGGCCCTCGCCCGCGAGGAAGGAGGCGCGCACGCGGTAGGCGGTGTCGCCCAGGCGCAGATCGAGCGAGGCGGGCTGGATCTGATCGGTCAGAATCGCAGGCGTGCCCGCGAGCGTGCCCGCCCCGATCATCTGTTCGATCCGTTGTGAGGGCAGAACGCCGATACCGCTGGTCATGCATACACTCCGCTGGGGTGCGCGTATTGGCTGAGAGCGGAGGTGAAGTTGGTCGGGCTAGCAGGACTTGAACCTGCGACCTTCCGTCCCCCAGACGGACGCGCTACCAGACTGCGCCATAGCCCGACGTGACGCTCTACATACCGGTTTTGCCGGCAGGGGCAAGCAGGAATGCGCATGTTTTGCCTCACAGGCCGCCGCGCTGATCGCTCCCGCCCCGATTGTGCCGGGCAAGCTCGTCAAGCCGGTCCGCCAGCGCCTGCAGATGGGCGGCGGGCAGCCGGGTGCGGGCCTGCCGCGCCGCGCGCAGGGCGAGGGTGAGGGGCTCCGGCACCTCGATGGCATCGTCCTCCGGGTCCGGCCCGATCCCCGGCATCACGAGGGCCGGGGCCGCCGGTTCTTCGGCCAGTTCCGGGGTGGCGTCATGGGCGGCGAAATCGAGCGCATCGGGGCTCGACATCGGGTCGGCCGCGTCGGTTTCCACCGGCTCAGCCGGGGCCGGTTCGTGCTGCGGTTCCGCAGCGGTCTCTTCGGCCATATCCGGTGCCGCGTCGTGGGCGAAAAACTCCATCGTCTCCGGCTCGGGCAGCGGATCGGCGATATCCGGGGTCGTGTCGGCGTCGGCGTCTTCCGCCGCCTGCGGCTCCCCGGCGGGTTCGGGTTCATCTGTGGCGGCCTGCACAGGCTCCCCGGTATCGGGTTCGGGCGTGGCAAGCGTGGTTTCGGCGTCCGGTTCGTCTGCCGGGGCGGCGGGTTCGGCCTCCGGCGCCTCGGCCACGGGCTGCGGCTCGTCGTCGAAGGGGAAGCGGCGCTCGTCGCTGTCATCGCTCGCGGCGGCGGGTTCTGCGGCGGAATCTTGCACGATCTCCGCGTCTTCCACCGCGCTCAGATCCTCCGGCGCCCGGTCGCCGCGCCGGTCGGACAGATCGACCACATTGTCGGGGGTGACATCGCGCGTATCGGCGCTGGTATCGAGCGCGGGCGACATCGCGGCGACATGCTTCACGCCCTGTTCGCGCAGGAGCTTCTGCACCCCGCGAATGGTCATCCCGTCTTCATGAAGGAGTTTGCGGATGCCGCCGAGCAGCTCCATGTCGGCGGGGCGGTAATAGCGCCGCCCGCCGGCGCGTTTGACCGGCTTCACCTGAGCAAAACGGCTTTCCCAGAACCGCAGAACATGGGTCGGCACCCCCAGCCAGTCGGCGACTTCGCTGATGGTGCGGAAGGCCTCAGGGGATTTCTGATCCATGTGTTTGCCTGTTTATCGTTGCTGTGCTGCCCGGGCGGGTGTCAGCCTTTGTTCCCCGCTGCGACCCGGTCTTTCATCAGATGCGAGGGGCGGAAGGTGAGCACCCGCCGCGGCAGGATCGGCACCTCTTCGCCGGTTTTCGGGTTGCGGCCGACCCGCGCGGCCTTGTCGCGCACCGAGAAGGTGCCGAAGGACGAGATCTTTACCGTCTCGCCCCCGACCAGCGCATCGGAGATATGCCCGAGCACGGTTTCGACCAGCTGCGCGCTTTCGTTGCGCGACAGCCCGACCTCGCGGAACACGGATTCGCTCAGGTCCATACGGGTCAAGGTCTTTCCAGTCATGCGTCGTCCCCCCGGTTATGGTTTGCCGGCAGCATGAGCGCACATGGTTTTCAAGTCAAGATCAATGGTTTGGGCCAGCCGGTTGATGCGGCGGCCCGCCGCCTGCGGTGCTACCAGCGCAGCACCACCGCACCCCAGGCGAGGCCGCCGCCGATCGCCTCGGTGACGATCAGGTCGCCTTCCCTGATCTGGCCACGCTGCTTGCCGACCGACAGCGCCAGCGGGATCGAGGCGGCGGAGGTGTTGCCGTGATCCTGGACGGTGACGACGACCTTGTCCATCGGCACACCGAGCTTCTTCGCCGTGCCCGCGATGATCCGGATATTGGCCTGATGCGGCACGATCCAGTCCAGATCGTCATGGCCAAGGCCGGCCTTTTTCAGCGCCGCATCGGCGGTTTGCGCCAGTTTTTCAACGGCTTGCCGGAACAGCGCATTGCCCTGCATCTTCACCACGCCGGCCGTGCCCGTCGAGGAAACGCCGCCATCGACATAGAGCATATCCCGCATCGTGCCGTCGGAGTTGAGGTCGGAGGCGAGGATGCCGCGGTCGGCGGAGGTGCCCGCGCCCTCGGCGGCTTCCAGCACCAGAGCGCCGGCGCCGTCGCCGAACAGAACGCAGGTGGCGCGGTCTTCCATGTCGAGGATCCGGCTGAAGGTCTCGGCGCCGATCACCAGCACCCGGCTGGCCTGCCCGGAGACGATCAGCGCATTGGCATTGGTCAGCGCATAGACGAAGCCGGCACAGACCGCCTGCACGTCAAAGGCGAATCCCCCGGTCATCCCCAGCGCCGCCTGCACCATCGTCGCGGTGGAGGGAAAGGTGAGATCGGGCGTGGTGGTGGCCACGATCACCGTGTCGATATCGTCGGGCTTCATCCCGGCATCGGCCAGCGCGGCGCGGGCGGCGGCGGTGGCCATCTGCGAGGTGGTCTCGCCCTCGGCGGCAAAATGGCGCCGTTCGATGCCGGAGCGGGTGCGAATCCACTCATCCGACGTGTCGATCCGGGATTCGAACCATGAATTGGGGATGATGCGCTCGGGCAGGTAGTGGCCCACCCCCCGGACAACCGCGCGTATGGTCATGTGTTGCTGCCGTTCTGCTCGCTTGCGTCTGGTTGCCCATCGTGACCGGGCGCCGGGACGGATGCAACCCGCGCCGCGAGCTTGTGATTGAAATCGTGTTCCGCCAGCGCATAGGCCAGATCGACGGCGGCGGCGATGCCGGTGGCGTCGGCGGCGCCATGGCTTTTGACCACGGTGCCGTTGAGGCCGAGAAACACGCCGCCATTCACCTGGCGCGGATCGGTGCGCTGGGTCATGATCTTGATCTGGCGCGAGGCGAACAGCGCGCCGATGCGGGCGGGCAGGGTGGCGACGAAGGCTTCCTTGAAGATCCGCTTGACCAGCCCGACAGTGCCCTCGGCGGTTTTCAGCGCCACATTGCCGGTAAAGCCGTCGGTGACGATCACATCGACCTTGTCGGACGGGATATCGGAGCCTTCGACATTGCCGACGAATTCGAATTCGCCCACCGGCGCCGCGGCGGCGATGAGTTCGGCGGCGGCCTTGATCTCGGGCCGGCCCTTGTGCTCTTCGGTGCCCACGTTCAGCAGCCCGACACGGGGGCGGGCGAGGCCCAGCGAGTTGCGCGCGTAGGAGGTGCCCATCAGCGCGTATTGCAGCAGGTCGCTCTCATCGGCGCGCACATCGGCGCCCACATCGAGCATCACGTTGAAGCCGTGCTTGTTGCGCGAGGGCCAGTAGCAGGCGATGGCGGGGCGGTTCACGCCCTCCATCTTGCGCAGCCGCATCGTCGACAGCACCATCAGCGCGCCGGTATTGCCGCAGGACACGGCCACCTCGGCCTCGTGCTCGCGCACCGCCTCGATGGTTGACCACATCGACGAATTCTTGCCGTTGCGCAGCACCTGCGCGGGCTTGTCTTCCATCGACACAACGTCATCGGCGTGGCGGATTTCACAGCGCCCCCTGAGCACGTCGCGCTTGGCGACGAGCGGCTCCAGCTTCGGCTTGTCGCCATGCAGGATAAAGGCGATATCGGGATTGCGCTTGGCGGATTTGGCAAGGCCGGCAACAACGGTCGCCGGCCCACGGTCTCCGCCCATGGCATCGACCGAAATCACAATTTTTTTCTGGCCCGCCGCCTCAGCGGTGCCCTGCGGATGTTCCGTCAGTGACGCCATCTGTTGGCCAAGGGCACGAAGGCGCGGCTTACGCCGCGTCCTCGTCGTCGAACACCGCTTCGTCGACCATCGCCACCACTTCGCGGTCGTTATACGAGCCACAGGAGGGGCAGACGTGGTGCGGGCGCTTCAACTCGCCGCAGGACGGGCATTCGTTCGGGTTCGCACCGACCAGCGAGTCGTGGCTGCGGCGCATGTTGCGGCGCGACCGCGTGACTTTATTCTGAGGGACAGCCATGTCCAAACCTCGATATTCGGGGGCGACGGCCGCTGCCGGAGCCCGGTGTTTCCTGAGTCTGACCGCCTCATATGCGCAAACGCGCCCGCTGTCCAACCCATCTTTCGAAAGAGGGGCGGAACATACGGCGATTCTTGAGTTTTGCAAGGGGTAATCCCCTGCGCGGCGGGCTCAGTCCTCGCCCTCGCCGGCGAGCTTGTCGCGCAGGGCGGCCAGGCCCGCGAAGGGGCGCGCATCCTCATCGGTCATCGCCGCCTTGCCCGGTTCGGTGAACACCGTCTCGTCCAGCTCCGCCCCCTCGGCGCGGGGAAAGGCGGGCAGGGCGAGCGCCAGCGCCTCGACCATCACCGTGCCGATGTCGATCTCGGTGCCCAGAGGTTCGTCGTCGACACTCTCGGGCAGTTCGACCTCGTCGCTCTGGGGTTCCTGCCAGTCGGCGATCCAGGCCCGCTCCACGGTTTCCTCGATCCGGGTGGTGACCGGTGCGAGGGTGACGACGCAGGGCTGCACCACCGTGGCGCCGAGCTGGCCGGTGAGCCGCCAGTCGCGTTTGCCGAGCGGGCCGAGCGTGCCCTCGAAGCGCAGCTTCTTCACCGCGTCGATGCCCAGAAGTGCTGCGATGGCGGCGCGCGCCTCGGCATCGGGCTCGACGAGGATCGGGCGGGTTTCGCCCTTTGCGAGATCGGCGACCCGGATCACCGGGCCGGGGGCGGCGGATTTGTGGCTGGCGCTCATCGGCTCACAGGCTTTCGTTGCTTGAAACAAACGCTTGCATTCTGTAAGTCGAGTGACAGAACGGGCCGGGCAAGGCAAGGGGGGCGGTATGTCCAGAGCAGCTGTGATCGTGCGCTACATGGTAGCGGTGCTGGCGCTGGCCGCGGCCTCCGCATGCACGCCGATCTACAATTATCACGGCTTCATTCCCGCGCCGGACGACCTTGAGGAAATCCAGGTCGGGCTCGATACCCGCTCGACCGTCGAGGCGATTATCGGCAAGCCGGGCGCGTCTGGCCTGCTTGCGGAAGGGGCCTGGTACTACGTGCGCTCCGAATTCAAGCACGACACGTTCCGGGCGCCGGAAGAGATCGACCGGCAGGTCGTCGCGATCAGTTTCGACGAGGATGGGGTGGTCGAGAATGTCGAGCGTTTCGGCCTCGAACGCGGCCAGGTCGTGGCGCTGGAACGCCGGGTGACCGATTCGAACATCGAGGGCGTCAGCTTCCTGCGGCAGCTCTTCGGCAATACCGGCACCCTCAACAATATCCGCAACGCCTTCAACTGACCGGAGATGCGCGGGGGCCGGTGACGGCCCGCCGCCGGCGCCTGGCCGGCGCCTATTCGGCGCCGTCGCCCGGTTCGAAATCCAGCGCCACGCCGTTGATGCAGTAGCGCAGCCCCGTCGGCGCCGGTCCGTCGGGAAAGACATGGCCCAGATGCGCGCCGCATTCGGTGCAATGCACCTCGGTGCGCCGCATCCCATGGCTGAGATCGAGGCTTTCGCCCACCGGGGCCTGCGCGCCGGTCTGCGAGAAGCTCGGCCAGCCGCAGCCGGCATCGAACTTGTCGGCCTGATCGAACAGCACCGCGCCGCAGCAGGTGCAGCGGTAACGCCCCGGCGTCTGGGGAAAATCGTCATGGGTAAAGGGCCGTTCGGTGCCGCGTTTGCGTGTCACGTCATAGGCGAGCGGGCTGAGTTGCGCGCGCCATTCGGCATCGGTTTTCGTAATTTTCATCAGATCGCCTCCTGATCTTCACCCTGACGTCATCTCTTGCGGCCAGTCTGTGGCTCACACATAGTTAGTCAGCCCCGGGGCGAAGAGCCAAGGGGCGGGGAGTGCGCAATGGCTCACGAAGCCTTGATGGAGACGGCGCGGTATCGCGCCCGGCTGGCCGCGACGGAGGCTGACCTGGCGCGGAGCCTCGCCCTGCGCGCCCGCGCCTTTCGCGGCGACAGCGCCGCCGAAGACGCCGATTCCTACGATGCGCGTTGCCGCCACATGCTGGTGGAAGACAAGGCCAGCGGCGCGCTTGTCTGCACCTACCGGCTGCTCAGCGTCGCCAGCGGGCGCGAGATTGGCGAGAGCTATTCGGCGCAGTTCTACGAGCTTGGCGCGCTCGCGGGGTTTGACGGGCGGATGGTCGAGGTCGGGCGGTTCTGCATCGCGCCGGGCGTGAAGGATGCCGATGTGCTGCGGGTGGCCTGGGGCGCGCTTGCCCGGATCGTCGATGCCGAGCGGGTGGGGATGCTGTTTGGCTGTTCGTCCTTCCACGGCACCGAGCCGGGCGCCTATGCCGATGCCTTCGCGCTGCTGCGCGCCCGCCACATGGCGCCGGTGCGCTGGCGGCCGCGCGTCAAGGCGCCGGATGTGTTTCGGTTCGCCGCCCGGCTTCGGCACCGGCCCGACGCAAGGCGCGCCCTGAAGGCGATGCCGCCGCTCCTGCGTACCTATCTGATGATGGGCGGCTGGGTTTCGGACCATGCGGTGGTGGACCGCGATCTGGGCACGCTGCATGTCTTTACCGGGCTGGAAGTGGGCCGGGTGCCGGAAGCGCGGGCGCGCGCGCTGCGCGGGCTGGTCTCGGCCTGACGCTGCCCCGTTGACGGCGGGCGCGCAGCCGGATACCTCGCCGGCATGGCCCGCGCACCGCTTCTGCAACTCACCGATATTTCGCTGACCTTCGGCGGCGATCCCGTATTCGCGGGGCTTGACCTTGTCGTGCAGCCCGGCGACCGGGTGGCGCTGGTGGGGCGCAACGGCTCGGGCAAATCGACGCTGATGAAGGTGATGGCCGGGCTGGTGGAACCCGACCATGGCGCGCGGGTGCTGCCTGCGGGCGTGCGGGTGGGCTATATGGAGCAGCACCCGGACCTGTCGGGCTTCGCCACGCTGGGTGAATTCGCCGCCTCGGGGCTGGATCATGGCGAGGACTACCGGGTGGAGCGGGTGGCCGAAGGGCTGAAATTCGATCCCGACACCCGCTGCGATGCCGCCTCGGGCGGCGAACGCCGCCGCGCCGCGCTGGCCAAGCTGATCGCCGAAGCGCCGGAGCTGATGCTGCTCGACGAGCCGACCAACCATCTCGATATCGAGGCGATCGGCTGGCTGGAAGCGGAACTGTCCACCACCCGCGCCGCCTTTGTCGTGATCAGCCACGACCGCGCCTTCCTGCGCGCCCTGACCCGCGCCACGCTCTGGATCGACCGGGGCGAGGTGCGCCGGCAGGAGAAGGGATTCGAGGCGTTCGAAGCCTGGCGCGACAAGGTCTGGGATGACGAGGACATGCAGCGCCACAAGCTCGACCGCAAGATCAAGGCCGAGGCCCGCTGGGCGGTGGAAGGGATCAGCGCGCGGCGCAAGCGCAACCAGGGCCGGGTGCGCGCGCTGCAGGCGATGCGGGCCGAGCGCGCGGCGCAGATCCGCCGCCAGGGCACCGCGGCGATGGCGCTGGAATCGGGGCCGAAATCCGGCAAGAAGGTGATCGAGGCGAAAGGTATTTCAAAGGCTTACGACGGCAAGCTGATCCTGCGCGACTTCTCGGTTCTGATCAACCGGGGCGACCGGGTGGCCTTTGTCGGCCCCAATGGCGTGGGCAAGACGACGCTGTTGAAGATGCTCATCGGCGAGCTGGCGCCCGATACGGGCAGCGTTGGCCTCGGCACCGGGCTGGAAATGGCGGTGTTCGACCAGAACCGCACCAGCCTCGATCCCGATGCCTCGCTGTGGGAGAACCTTGCCGGCGACAAGGAGCTGCGCGTTTCCGGCAAGGCCGACCAGATTCTGGTGCGCGGCCAGCCCAGGCATGTGGTCGGCTATCTCAAGGAATTCCTGTTCGACGAGGCGCAGGCCCGCGCCCCGGTGCGTTCGCTTTCGGGCGGCGAGAAGGCGCGGCTGATCCTCGCCAGGATCATGGCGAAGCCGTCGAACCTGCTGGTGCTCGACGAGCCGACCAACGATCTCGATGTCGAAACGCTCGATCTGCTGCAGGAGCTGATCTCGGATTATGACGGCACCGTGCTCGTGGTGAGCCATGATCGCGATTTCCTCGACCGGGTGGCTGCCACCACCATCGCCATGGAGGGCGACGGGCGGGCGCTGGTCTATGCCGGCGGCTGGAGCGATTACCGCGCCCAGCGGGGTGAGGACGCAGCCGAAGAGACCCGGCCGAAGCCGGTGGCGAAACCGGCCAGACCGAAGGAGCCGGCGCGCGACAAGCCCGCCGCGTCCGGGCTGACCTTCACCGAAAAGCACCGGCTGGAGGCGCTGCCGGACGAGATCGACCGGCTCAGCGCCGAGATCGTCCGGCTCGAAGCGTTTCTCGCCGATCCCGATCTGTTCAGCCGCGAGCCCGCCAAGTTCGCCAAGGCGAGCGAAGGGCTGGTGGAGCGGCAACAAAAACGCGCCGCCGCCGAGGAGGAATGGCTCGCGCTGATGGAAAAGGACGAGGCGGCGGGCTGAGCCGCCCGGCCTTCTCCCGGCGTTCCTCTGAATATCCGAGGGCGTAGCCCCCGGCATGCCTGGCCCGCGCCTGCGCCAGATCAAGTCGCGCTGCGGCGCAGCATGATAGGCTCACCCCGCGCGCGGAAACAGACTCGCGGCAAATGGTAAGCCCTGCCGCGAGCGCATGAGGAGGAGGCGGGGATGTCTGCGGTCAGATCTGTCGGCAATCGCTGGTTCGTGGTGCTGGGCGCGGTGCTGATGCAGCTTTCGCTCGGCGCGATCTATGCCTGGTCGGTCTTCACGCCGCCGCTGATCGAGGCGGGGTGGTCGAAGATGCAGACGCAGGTGGTGTTCGCCGTGGGGCTCGCAAGCTTCGCGCTGGTGATGGTGGTGGCCGGACGGCTGCTCAACAGCTTCGGGCCACGCGCGCTTGCCATATCCGGCGGGCTGGTGCTGGGGCTGGGCTATGTGCTGGCCGGCCTGCTGGGGGCTACGAATTTCTGGGTGGTGGTGATCGGTGTCGGCCTGATTGGCGGGGCGGGGATCGGGCTGGGCTACGTGGTGCCCATCGCTGTGGGGATGCGCTGGTTTCCCGACCGCAAGGGGATGATCACCGGGCTTGCCGTGGCGGGCTTCGGCTTCGGCGCGATGGGCTGGGTGAAGATGGCGGGGGCCTGGGGCCACCTGCTCGACAGCCGCGGCATCGGCGCGACCTTCGTTCTCTACGGCCTCGCCTTCGCCCTGCTGATCCTGATCGGCAGTATCTGGATGCGGATGCCGCCCAAGGGCTGGCGGCCCGAAGGCTTCGCCGCCAGCGCCGCCACCGCCAAGGGCGGCGAGAATTACAGCCTCACCGAAATGCTGCGCACGCCGCAATTCTACCTCGTCTTCCTGATCTTCGCGGTGTCCGCCGGAGCCGGGTTGATGTCGATCGGGCTCATGAAGCTCTACCCGATCGAGGCGCTGACGGCGCGCGGCCTGTCGCCGGTCGAGGCCAGCGCCATTGCCGGCACCGCGATGGCGGTGTTCTTCTCGCTCGCCAACGGGCTGGGCCGCATCCTGTGGGGCCTGGCATCGGACAGGCTGGGCCGGCGCCGGTCGGTGCTGATCATGACCGCGAGCCAGGCGCTGTTTCTCTTCGCCTTCACCGCGATGGCGGGCACGCCCTGGCTGCTTTATGCGGGCGCGGCGCTGATCGGCTTCAACTTCGGCGGCAATTTCGCGCTGTTCCCGGCGCTCACCGCCGATCTGTTCGGCAATGACCGGGTGGGGCAGAACTACCCCTACGTCTTCCTGAGCTATGGCGCGGGCGGGATCGTCTTTCCGATCCTTGGCGGCAAGCTCGGCGATCTGGGGAATTTCCCGCTGGCCTTTTCGATCACCGCCGGAGCCTGCCTCGTCGGGGCGGGGGCGGCGCTGTTGCTGCGCACGCCCGATCACGAGGAGGCGCGGCATCATTTCTCGATGCACGGCTTCATGCACCAGATGCACTGGGACCATGTCGAAGAGGCGATCGACCACGCGCTGCATCCCGGTCACCGGTAAGGCGCGGGGCGTTCAGGCCAGCCGGGCGACGAGGATGATCGCGGCGTAATGGGTGGCGGCGGCGGCCAGCACATGGCCATGCCAGATCGCCGTGGAGAACGGCCATGCCTTGGCATAGAAGATCGTGCCGAGCGTATAGGTCACCCCGCCGATCAGCAGCAGGATCAGCGCCGCCAGCGGCAGCGATTGCATCAGCGGCCAGGCAGCGACGACGCCAAGCCAGCCCTGCGCGAGATAGAGCACGAAGCCGAGGCGCGGCCAGCGGTGGAAGAAGGCAAGCTTGAGCGTGATGCCGAATACGGCGAGGCTCCAGGCGGCGATGGCCAGCGCGAGGCCGCGCCCGCCGCCGATGCCGATAATGGCCATCGGCGTATAGGTGCCCGCGATCATCAGATAGATTGCCGCATGGTCGAAGCGGCGCAGAACCGCGCGGATCCTGCGGTGCAGGGTGAGGTTATAGGCCGCCGAGAGCGCGAAGGTGGCGACCAGGCCCACCGCATAGGGGATCAGTGGCCAGAGCCTGTCGGCGGGCACCGAGAGCGCCGCCCAGACCATCAGCGCCGTGGCCCCGGCGATGGCGGCGGCGAGGCCGAGCACATGCATCACCCCATCGGCGACATGTTCGGCCAGCGTATGATCGAGCCCGTAATGCTTCACCCCAGCGCTCCCTTCGCCCGCAAGTCTATCACGTTTTCGGCGCCCGGAACGGGTGACCTTGCGTCCGGCAGGAAGCGCCCGGCCAGGGCGCGCCTACCAGCGGCCAGAAGCACCGCCCCCGGACGACGATCCGCCTCCGAACGAGCCGCCGGAGGACGATGAGGAGGAGATCCGTGAGATCGTGAAGGGCACCGTCGCGTGGTAGCCGCAATGCGGGCAGGTGGTGATCTTTTCGCCCCGCCCGGTGGCTTTGCGGGTGGCCTTTTCCAGCGTGTGTTTCTCGGTATGGATGCCGCGCGTGCCGCATTGCGGGCAGCGGCTGAAGCGGTCGCTGATCCGCCGCCCGAAGATCGAAATGCCGGCGATCACCGCGATCAGCGCCCCGATCACCGCGCCGACGAAGCCGCCGCCGCCGCCGCCGCGGGCGGCGGGTTCGTTTCCGGCGGCGTGCACCTGGGCGATGCGCGAGATCACCGCCGCCGTCCCATCCTCGATCCCGGCTGAAAAATCGCCGTCGCGGAAGGCGGGCAGAAACACCCGGTCGACGATATCCTGCGCCTCGCGGTTGAAGGCGGTGCCGTAGCCCGAGCCAAGCTCGATGCGCATTTCGCGGTCTTCCGAGACGACGAGGATCAGGATGCCGTCATTGCGCTCGGCATTGCCGATGCCCCAATGGTTGAACAGCCCGGTGGCGAAGCTCTCAAGGCTGCCGGTGCTCTCATAGCCCCAGCGGGTATGGAGGGTGAGCACGGTGGCCTCGACACCGGTTTCCTCGCGCAGCGAGGTCAGCGCCGAGGTGATGCGGCTCTCGGCCCCTTCCTCGATGATATTCGCGTAGTCGTTGACATAGACGGTCTCATGCACAGGCCAGCTCTGGCCGACGGCGGCAAGGGGCAGGATGAGCGCGAACAGGAGCGCGGCGAGGCGGGTCATGGCAATCTCTCCGATCGAGGCGTTGTGCCGGGGCGCTCGCCCCGAGTGAAATCGCCGCGAGCCTAGCACGGGCCGCGCCGGCGAGTCATGCAGGCTCAGAGCCGCGCGGCGCAGGCGGCGAGCACCTCGGGAATCGTCATCACATCATCGCGGGTGCAGTCGAACTGGCCCACCTGCACCCGGATCACGAAACGGCCTTCATGGGTGGTCTGGGTGAGGTAGATGCGCCCGTCGCGGTTGACCGCCTCCAGCAGCGCGGCGGTGCGCGCATCGCTGTCGAGGGCGAAGGTGAAGAGTGACAGGATCGGCTCGGTGACGATCTCGAAGCCGGGCAGGGCGGCAATGGCGTCGCGTGCCTCGCCGGCCCAGGCCACATGGTTGCGGATGCGCTGGCGCAGGCCCGAAAGCCCCTCGGCGCGCAGCAGGAACCAGAGTTTCAGCGCCCGGAAGCGGCGGCCCAGAGGCAGCGTCCACTCATTGTAATTGACCACCTCGTCGGCGCCTTGCGTCTTGAGGTAGTCGGGGCGCAGGCCCATCGTGGCGATCTGGGGCCGGGGATCGCGCAGGAATTGCACCGAAGCGTCGAACTGCGCGCCGAGCCATTTGTGCGGGTTGAAGACGATGCTGTCGGCCTGCTCGACGCCCTGCCAGAGCGTGCGGAATTCCGGCGCAATCATCGCCGATCCGGCCCAGGCGGCATCGACATGGGTGGGCAGGCCATGGGTCTTGGCGACGGCAATGCAGGCGGTGAGATCGTCGCAGGCGCCGATCGAGGTGCCGCCGGTGGCGAGGATCACCCCTGCCGGTGTGTGGCCGGCGGCAAGGTCGGCGCGGATCGCGTCGTCAAGCGCTGTGGGGTCCATCGAGTAGAGCGGATCATTGGCGCGGCCGGGGATTTTCACCAGGTTGTCCTGCCCGATCCCTGACAGCCGCGCCGCCTTGTCGACCGAGGAATGGGTTTGCGCCGAGGCGTAGAGGCGCAGCCGTGGGGTAGATGAAAGACCTTCGGTAAGCCCCTTATAATCCAGCGCTTTCTCACGCATCGTCAGCACGGCGGAGAAGGTGGCGGTGGTGGCGCTGTCGTGGATCGTGGCGGTGAAGGTGCCCGGCAGGCCCAGCCCATCGCGCAGCCAGTCGAGCACGAGGGCTTCCATCTCGTTCGCCGCCGGAGCCGTCTGCCACAGCATCGCCTGCGCCGCCATCGCATTGGCAAGCTGCTCGGCCAGCATCGAGACCGGTGCGGCATTGGCGGGGAAATAGGCGAAGAACCGCGGGTGCTGCCAATGGGTCATGGCATCGGGCACGAGCCGGGTGAAATCGTCGAAGATGCGTTCCATCGGCTCGGGGCTCTCCGGCACCGGCGCCTCGATCAGCTTGCGGAAATCGCCGGGCAGGATATCGGGCCGCACCGGGCGCTCGCGCAAGCCCGCGTGATAGTCGCGCGCCCAGTCGGCGGCGCGTTTCGACCAGCGGGCCAACTCGTCATGGTTCATGGGGGTCCCTCCCGGCAAACGCGAAACGCCCGGCGGGTGTGCCGGGCGTTCCCCAAGCTTTGTAGCGCTCAGCCCTTGGCGGCTTCCAGCGCGGCAATGATCGGGCTGAAATCGTCAGCCTTCAGGCTCGCCCCGCCCACCAGCGCGCCGTCGACATTGCCGACCGCGAAGATCTCGGCGGCGTTCGAGGGTTTCACCGAGCCGCCATAGAGCACGCGCATCTTGTCGCCCTCGGCGTCGAACCGCTTGACCAGTTCGGCGCGGATGAAATCGTGCACCTCTTCGATCTGCTCGATGGTGGGGATCTTGCCGGTGCCGATGGCCCAGATCGGCTCATAGGCGATCACGGCGTTGGCGCCGGTCAGCCCGTCGGGCAGCGAGCCCGCAAGCTGGCTGCCGATCACGTCGAGCGTCTCGCCGCCCTCGCGCTGATCGAGGCTTTCGCCCAGGCAGATCACCGCCGTCAGCCCGGCGCGCAGAGCGGCCCCGGCCTTGGCGCGCACATCCGCGTCGCTCTCATGATGGTCGGCGCGGCGTTCCGAATGGCCGACGATCACATGGCTCGCGCCCGCGTCCACCAGCATCTCCGCCGAGATATCGCCGGTATGCGCGCCGTTCTCGGCGGCGTGGCAATCCTCGCCGCCGGTGGCGATGGCGCTGCCCGCCGCGGCGACCGAGAGCCGGTTGAGCAGGGTGGCCGGCGGGCAGATCAGGATATCGACCTTCGGGGCGGTATGGGCCGCCTTCAACGCCTCGATCTCGCCGAGCGATGCGCTCGTGCCGTTCATTTTCCAGTTGCCTGCTGCCAGTGCGCGCCGCATGTGGTGTGTCTCCCCGTGTTGTTGGTGGGCGGAGACTAGCGGCAAAGGAGACGGGCGCAAAGTGGGAAGGGTGCGGCGAATGGCCTTGCCGGATCAGAGTGCCGCCAGCGCCCGGCGCGCCCAGTTGCAGGCCAGATCGGGATCGTCAAGGGCCGCGTCCGGCAGGGTCCAGTAGCAATTGGTGGCGGTGCTGCCATCGGCGCGGGTGAGGGTGAATTGCCGGGCGCCGGCGGCTTCCATCTCGTCGGCGAAGGAGCCGCGGGCCTTGAGGTAGATCGCGCCATCGCCCGCGGTGGCGAAGATCTTGCCGTCGCAATAAAGGCAGAGCGCGCCGGTCTGCTTGCGGTGGGTCAGCCCCTCGATGCTGGAAAACAGCTCAAGCGCGAAGGCGATCTCGCTGTCGGAGACGCTCATGTCCCGGCGGAGATGCTCTCGTCGAACTTGATCGACTCGCCGCAGCCGCAGGCATCGACGACGTTGGGGTTGCGGAACACGAAGCCCGATTCGAGCAGCGAGGTCTGGTAGTCGATCTCGGTGCCGAACAGAAACATCTGCGCCATCGGCGCGATCATCACCCGGGCGCCTTCGGCCTCGACCACCTCGTCGGCGGGGTCGATCTCGGTGACGTAATCCATCGTGTATTCCATCCCCGCGCAGCCGCCTTTCTTGACGCCGATGCGCAGGCCCTGGGTGCCGTCCTTCTCCATCAGCCGGGCGATCTGCGCCGCGGCTTTCGGGGTGATGCTGACGGCCTGTTTGCCGGGGATCGAAAACATGGGTGACTCCTCTGTTCGCTTACCCAACCTAATTGCTCAGGGATTGCGGCTCAAGGGGTGAGCGTGGCGCGTAATGTCACGGTTGCGAAACTGGCCGCCATTGCCCAGGCGAAAGAGGCCAGCGTGCCGATGATGATATATTCCGCCGCGCGGTGATGTTTGGCCCCATCGGCGAAGGTGGCTTCGAGCCGCAGCACCGATTTCGCCGCGATCAGAAAGCCGATCCCGGCCGGTTCGCCGGCAAGGACGAGCAGAAAGATCATCGCCCGCTCCAGCAGGCCGATCAGCTCGCCGCCTTTCTCAAGGCCCTGCGGCAGCTCGACGCCGTCGAACCGTCCAAGCAGCGCCCCCACGGCAAAGCCGCCGGCGCGGGTGGCGATGACGAAGCCGGCGACGAGGGCGAAGGCGTGCAGCAGCCATGTCTGGCCGGGCAGGAGCGTGGCCCAGAGCCCGCTGGCCCAGAGCCCCGGCATCAGCGCGGCCAGCCCGGCAAGGCTGGCCAGATGCGCCACCTGATCGGTGACGAAGCCGGCAAAGCCGGTGGCGGCGGCGAAGCGTTTGGCAAGGTCGATCAGCCCGTGCACCACGGCCAGCGCGGCCAGCCAGCCCAGCGCCTCCGGCTGCCGCTGGCCAAGCGCGAGCGCGGCGGCGGCGAAGACGATGAGGATATGCAGGGCGAAGACGCCGGGACGGTGCTTGTTGGCCGCGATCCAGTTGGTTTGCAGCACGAAATCGGCGAGCACATGGGCGAGGAGGAGGGCGGTGAAGGTGGCGATCATGGGGCTCTGTCCTCGGCGTCCTGTTCCCACCATGTTGCCGCGTCACGCAGCGCGCGCGCCCCGGCGCCCCGGATGCGGTAGGAGACGGCCTGGGTCGAGATACCGAGGCGTTCGGCGATTGCGGCGAGGGTCGGCTGGCGCGGGCTCAGATACAGGGCGGTCGCTTCGGCCTGTTCCGGTGTCCAGCGCCCGCTCAGCTCTTCCGCAAGCGCCAGTATCGCGCGATGCAGGGAGGTGACGTGTTCGCCCTCGATGGCGAATACTCGCGCGCGCGGCAATGTATCGAGGGCATGGCCCGATGCGATGAAGGCCGCGCCGGTCGATGCCGCGAAGTCCTTGTTGTCGGGAATGTCGGCGGGGCCGATGCCGATGCCGATCCGGGTGCGGGGCAACTCGGCGGTGCTGGCGAGGGTCGCGGCGAGCACGAGGGTCGCGCGCAGCGCATAGGCCGGGTGGGTGAGCAGGATTTGCCAGCCATCGCCGCGATACCGGTCGAAAAAGCGCAGGGGCGGTGAAACGCCCCGCCACTTTGCGATCTCGACGGTGGTCTTGTGGAGACTGGCCATCGCCTCGTCGGTCGCGGTTTCGCCGGACGCGGTCGAGCCGATGAGGTCTCCGGTCAGCACGGCGACGGTATGTGCGGGCATGGACATGAATTCAAGCTATATGGCTTGAAAAGTAAAATATCAAGTCTTTTGGCTTGATATCGTGAAAATCACATGAACCCCAGTTCCAGCCGCGCCTCGTCGGACATCATGTCCATCCCCCAGGGCGGATCCCAGGTGATCTCGACATCGACGCTTTGCACCCCCTCGACGGGGCCGACGGCATCCTGCAGCCAGCCCGGCATGTCGGCGGCCACCGGGCAGCCGGGGGCGGTGAGGGTCATCAGCATATGCACATTGCCTTCGCCGCTGATGTCGATCGTGTAGACCAGCCCGAGATCGTAGATATTGACCGGGATTTCGGGGTCATAAACCGTGCGGCACGCTTCGACGACCTTGTCGTAAAGCGGGTGATCGGTGGTCGAGGGCTTGATCAGGGGCGCCCCTTCCATCTGCTGTGTCTCGCTGTTCATCGCGCATTTCCCATAAACCTGACAGAACATATAAGGTTTGTGGATTGCAAGGTCTACCCCCCGCCATGCGACGGCTCAGCGCGGCAGGTGGCGGCCGCTCATCTGCGGCAGCTTCATCCAGTCGGGGCTGCCGAAGATCCGTTCGAGCCCGAAGATGGCCAGCGCGATCACGATCACCGCCAGAACCAGCTTCACGCGCTTTTCCGAGGGCGGGTTGCGCGCCCATTTGGCCATGCGGAAAAACTGGCGGGGTCCGAGGCTCATGCCTCGTCTTCCAGGAACCGCACCGCGCCGATATAGGGCAGGTTGCGGTTGCGCTGCGCAAAGTCGATGCCGTAGCCGACGACGAATTCGTCGGGAATTTCGAACCCGGTCCAGTCGGCCTTGATGTCGACCTCGCGGCGCGAGGGTTTGTCAAGCAGGGCGACGGTTTTGAGCCGTTTCGGCCCCTTGGCGTTCAGCAGCCCCACCACGTGCTTCAGCGTATAACCGGTATCGACGATATCCTCGACGACCAGCACGTCGCGCCCCTGAATCTCGCCGCGCAAGTCCTTGAGAATGCGCACCTCCCGGCTCGACTCGGTGGAATTTCCGTAAGAACTCGCCTCGATGAAATCCACCTCGACCGGCAGATCGAGCTCGCGCACCATATCGGCAATGAAGACGAAGGAGCCGCGCAGAAGGCCGACCACGATCAGCTTGTCGGTATCCTCGAAGGCATCGTGAATGTCCTTCGCCAGCGCTTCGATCCGCGCCGCGATGGTCTTGGCCGAGATCATCTCTTCTATGACATATGGCCGCGTCGGCATGGTGCCCCCCTTGCATCCCGGCTACCTGTTATGGAATTAGCGCGGGGAACGCTTCAGGGGAAGGGGACATGCCGACACATGGCGAAAATCGGGTGATGCCGTATACGGCGCTCCAGATGTACGATCTGGTGGCGGATGTGCTGCGCTACCCCGAATTCATTCCCTGGATCGCCGCCGCGCGGATCCGCTCGGTTACCCCCCATGCGGACGGCACCCAGCTGATGGAGGCCGATCTGGTGGTGAGCTTCAAGGTGTTTCGCGAGAAATTCGCCAGCCGGGTGGTGCTGGACGAGCAGGCCCGGCGGCTGGATATCGACTATCTCGAAGGCCCGTTCAAATATCTGCGTTCGCGCTGGGAATTCGCCGATGTGGATGGCGGCTGCGAGGTGCGCTTTTTCGTCGATTTCGAGTTTCGCAACGCGGTGCTGCAAAAGATCATCGGCGTGGTCTTCAACGAGGCGATGGAACGGATCGTGCGCGCCTTCGAGACCCGCGCGCAGGCGCTTTACGGGCCGGATGCGTGAGGCTGTTCACCGGGGTTAACGGCCCGTGAGACTCATCGCCGTGGTTTTCACTGCGTTGTATTCATTTGATAATGTCAGATGGTATGGCTGGCTGCGGGACTCCACTTATCCGGATAAGTGGCGTTCTGGCGGGAGTATGAGCGTGCCGCGATACCGGGTGAGTTGGCGTCGGCAGGTTGGGCGGATGCGGCGGCAGTAACGATGGGTTAACCATGTTTGGATGCCGGAACCAGCGTGACAACCTGCTGTAATCGCAATGAATTTCGGCGATCTGATCACGCCCTGCGATCTCCACTTATCCGGAGAACCGGATTTCCGCCCGCGCGTCTGATCCGGCCACTTTGACCGCGAAAGCTGCTGGCGACGCGCCGGTCGGGTGCAGCGGCAACCAAGGGTTAACCATGGCTCTGCACCGTGGCTGGCGGTCTACCCGTTTGAAACCACACCTGAACACCGGGTCTTGATCTGGCTTCGCCATCGCCGCTTATCCGGAGACGTGGCTGTCAGGGCCGGGCCGATGGGTCCGCCGCGATGCCGGGTGAGCCGACGGCACCGGGTCGGCAGGGGAACGAAGGATTAACCATGCTCCCGCGTCAAGGCCGGTGGTCCAACCCATTGGAATATCGCCTGAATTCCGATGACGGATGCCCGCCCGCGATATCCACTTATCCGGAGAACTGGAGTTCTGGCTGGTCCGTCACCCCACCGCTATCACTCCCGATCCGCTCAGCCGCGCTCCAGCGCCGCCGCGTCGTGGGCCAGCGCCTCGATTCCGGCCCAGTCGCCCGCGCGCAATCTGTCCTTCGGCGCCACCCAGGAGCCGCCGGCGCAGAGCACGTTGGGCAGGCTCAGATAGTCCCGCACATTGGCCGGGCTCACGCCGCCGGTGGGGCAGAAGCCGATCTGGGGCAGGGGTGCGGCCAGCGCCTTGAGGAAGGCCGCGCCGCCCGCCGCCTCGGCGGGAAAGAACTTCTGCACCCGGTAGCCGCGCTCCAGAAGCCGCATCGCCTCCGAGGAGCTGGCCGCGCCCGGCAGCAGCGGCAGATCATGCGCTTCCGCCGCGTCCAGCAGCGCATCCGTCGCGCCGGGCGAAACGCCGAACTTCGC
The DNA here is from genome assembly GCF_027923545.1 of Sinisalibacter aestuarii. Lineage (GTDB taxonomy): Bacteria > Pseudomonadota > Alphaproteobacteria > Rhodobacterales > Rhodobacteraceae > Sinisalibacter > Sinisalibacter aestuarii. The sequence continues at coordinate 125,304 of NZ_BROH01000003.1, forward strand.
GCCCGCCGCCTTGGCCGCCCTCACATCGGCGGGGGTGAGCAGGGTGCCCGCGCCGGGAATGCCGCCCGGCACCTCGGCCATGGCGGCGATCACGTCGAGCGCGGCGGGGGTGCGCAGGGTCACTTCCAGCGCCGGCAGCCCGCCGGCCACAAGCGCCTGCGCCAGCGGTCTGGCATGGGCCGCGTCTTCGACGGTGAGCACGGGGATGATCGGGGCCGCGCGGCAGATTTCCTCGGCGCGGGCGCTGGCTTCCTGCGGGGTCATGGCTGTGTCTCCTTACACCACGCTGGACGCGCCGCTGGTGCCGGGTCCGGCAGTCTGGCGGAACATCTCGAACAATTCGCGCCCATGGCCGATGCCATTGGCCGAGAGATCGGCGGTAACCGGCGCGCGCGCGCCGAAATCCTCTGCCAGAACCTCGAGCTTGCCCGCCTTCGCGTCAAGCCGCACCCTGTCGCCGTCGCGCAGCTTTGCGATCGGGCCGCCCTCCGCGGCTTCGGGCGTAACGTGGATGGCGGCGGGCACCTTGCCCGAGGCGCCCGACATCCTGCCATCGGTGACCAGCGCCACCTTCAGCCCGCGATCCTGCAGCACCGAGAGCACCGGGGTAAGCCCGTGCAGCTCCGGCATCCCGTTGGCGCGCGGGCCCTGGAAGCGGACCACCACCACCACGTCGGAGGTGAACGCGCCGGCCTGGAACGCGGCCTTCACCGCGTCCTGATCGTGAAACACCCGCACCGGGGCCTCGATCACATGGCGCTCCGGCGCGACGGCGGAAACCTTGATCACCCCGGCGCCCAGATTGCCGCTGAGCTGGGCCAGCCCGCCGGTGGGCTGGAACGGGTCCGATACCGGGCGCAGAATCCTGTCATTCTCGCTCTTGCCGGGGCCGTCCTGCCAGCGCAGCCGGTCGCCGTCGAGCTTCGGCTCGCGGGTATAGGCCGTCAGCCCGCCGCCCGCCACCGTCTTGGTGTCGGGATGCAGGAGGCCCGCGTCGAGCAATTCGCCGATCATATAGGCGAGCCCGCCGGCGGCGTGGAAATGGTTCACATCCGCCAGCCCGTTGGGGTAGACCCGCGCCATCAGCGGCACCACGGCGCTGATCCCGGCGAAATCCTCCACCGCCAGCTCCACCCCGGCGGCGCGCGCCATCGCGGGCAGGTGCATCACCAGGTTGGTCGAGCCGCCCGTCGCCATCAGCCCGACCATGCCGTTCACGAAGGCTTTTTCGTCAAGCACATGGCCCACGGGCGTGAACTCGTTGCCAAGGCCGGTGATCTGCAGCGCCCGGCGCGCGGCCTCGCCGGTGAGCGCATCGCGCAGCTTCGTGCCGGGATTGACGAAGCTGGCGCCGGGCAGGTGCAGCCCCATGAATTCCATCAGCATCTGATTGGAGTTTGCCGTGCCGTAGAAGGTGCAGGTGCCCGGCCCGTGATAGGCCGCCATCTCGCTCGCCATCAGCTCGGCTCGGCTGGCTTCGCCAGTGGCGAATTTCTGGCGCACCTTGGCCTTTTCGTCGTTCGAGATACCGCTGGTCATCGGCCCGGCGGGCACGAAGATGCCGGGGATATGGCCATAGGTGGCCGCCGCCATCACCAGCCCCGGCACGATCTTGTCGCAGACGCCCAGATAGAGCGCGGCATCGAAGGTGTTGTGGCTGAGCGCCACGGCGGAGGCGAGCGCGATCACGTCGCGCGAGAACAGGCTGAGCTCCATGCCCGGCGTTGATTGGGTCACCCCGTCGCACATCGCCGGCACGCCGCCCGCCACCTGCGCGGTGCCGCCCTCGGCCCGCGCCACCGCCTTGATCAGATCGGGGTAATCCTTGAACGGCTGGTGGGCCGAGAGCATGTCGTTATAACTGGTCACGATCCCGATATTGGGCGCGCGCCCGGTGGCCAGCGCATCCTGATCGCCGCCCGCCCCGGCATAGGCATGGGCCTGGTTCGAACAGCTCAGATGGGCGCGGGCGGGGCCGTCTTCGGCGGCGCGGGCGATCCGGTCGAGATAGGCGCTGCGGCGGTCGCGCGACCGGCTGACGATCCGCGCGGTGATCCGGTCGATCTCGGGATGGAGGGGCATGGTGCGTCCTTCGCTCCTGCGGCTTTGTAGAAGAATGCCTGCGGCCTAACACAACCCTTTAGCGCTAACAATACCCGCGGCCCCGATGCCGGGCGCCCGGCAGGGTCTGGCCGGCCTTGGGCGATTGTTGCTGTTTTGGCAACACTTTGGGCGAATTCCCTGAATTACCGTCCGTTTTCCACATTTCCGCCCCATTTCGCCGGGACTTTCCCCTCAACCCGAGCGGGACAGATGAGAGGCCCGCCAGAAGGAGGCAGTGAATGAAATCCCTACGCATCGCCCTGATCCTCGCCGCCGCCGCTGCGCTCAGCGCCTGTTCCGGTGGCCATGGCGGGCTTGTCACCCGAGCCGACAGCAATGAGATGCCGCTCCTCGGCAGCATGATGGGCGAGCACGCCCCGGTGCCGCTCAACCCGTCCTACAAGGTGACCGGGATCGAGGTGACCGTGCCGCAGACGCTGACCACCTCGGAAGAGAACAGCATCAAGCCGCGGGTCGATCTCTTGTGGCAGGGCGAACCGCTGGGTGACCGCCACGCCCAGGTCGATGCGATCGTGACCGAGGCGCTCACCGCCGGGGTGGCCGGGCTTGACGGCGCGCGCGCGGTGAAGATCGAGGCGGTGGTGACCCGCTTCCATGCGCTGACCATGCGCACCCGCTACTCCATCGGCGGCGAGCATGAGATCTGGATGGTCATGGCCATCCGCGACGCCGAGACCGGCGAATTGCTGGAACCGGCGCGCGAGATCGGCTTCGATCTGCCGGTCAGCCCGGCCGAAGCGCTCGCCAACGAGGCCAATGGCATCTACCAGAAAGACGAGATCGAAGCGGCGATCCGCGAGATGATCCGCTACGAGATCACCCGGCCGCGCGATTTTCTGCAAGGCTAGGAGCGGGCAGGCTCGGGCCGGAAGGGCGCTCCCTCGGGGGCGCTCTTCTGCTTTCGGGCTTCCCGGCGCGCCCCGGCTCCTGTAACCGGGGGCCATGACCGACAGCCGCCCCACCATCCGCCTCAAACCCAAGGCCAATGCCCGCGCGATCCGCCACGGCGCGCCCTGGGTCTATGACAACGAGATCGTCACCGACCGCCGCTCGAAGGCGCTCGCCGCCGGCACCATCGCCCGGCTGGAAGATGCCGAACGCAATCCGCTGGCGACGGTGGCCGTCACCCCGGCCTCGCGGATCTTCGCCCGCGTCCTCGACCGCGACCCGGAGGCCGAGATCGACGCCGACTGGCTCAGCGCGCGCCTTGCCGCTGCCCATGCCCACCGCGCCCATCTGTTCGACGCGCCCTATTACCGGCTCGTCCATGCCGAGGCCGACGGCCTGCCCGGCGTGGTGATCGACCGCTTTGGCGAAACGGCGGTGATGCAACCCAACGCCGCCTGGGCCGACCGGCTGGCGGAGGTGCTGGCCGAGGCGCTGGTGGCGGTCACCGGCGTGACCAATGTGATCAAGAACGCCAGCGGCCGCGCGCGCGGCCTCGAAGGGCTGGATGATGTGTCGCAGGTGTTGATCGGCGAAAATCCCGGCACGGTGCCGGTGCCGATGAACGGCGCGATCTATATGGCCGATCTGGAAGGCGGGCAAAAAACCGGGCTGTTCTTCGACCAGCGCCCGAACCACGCTTTCGCGGCAAGCCTGGCGCGGGGCGGGCGGGTGCTCGACGTGTTTTCGCATGTGGGCGGCTTTTCCCTCGCCGCGCTCGCGGGCGGGGCCGAGAGCGCGCTGGCGGTGGATGGCTCGGCCCCGGCGCTGGCGCTGGCCGAACAGGGTGCCGGGCAGGGCGGCATGGCCGCGCGCTTCGCCACCCGGCAGGGCGATGCCTTCGCCATGCTCGAAGCTCTGGCGCAAGAGGGCGCCCGGTTCGACGTGGTGATTTGCGATCCGCCCGCCTTCGCCCCGAACAAGCAGGCGCTGGAAGCGGGGCTGCGCGCCTATGAGCGGCTTGCCCGTCTGGCCGCGCCGCTGGTGGCGCCGGGCGGCTACCTCGGCCTGTGCTCATGCTCGCATGCGGCGGATCTGGCGAAGTTCCGCACCGCTTGCAACCGGGGCATCGGGCGGGCCGGGCGGCAGGCGCAGCTCATCCATACCGGCTTTGCCGGGCCGGACCATCCGCAACATCCGCAACTGGCCGAGAGCGGCTATCTCAAGGCGCTGTTCTACCGGCTGCTGCCGTGAAGGCCCTGCTCGACGCCTGCGTGCTTTACCCGACGGTGATGCGTGAAATGCTGATCGGGGCGGCGGCGGCGGGGCTTTACGAGCCGCTCTGGAGCCCGCGTATCCTTGAGGAATGGGCGCGGGCGGCGGCAAAGCTCGGCCCCGGTCAGGAGGTGCTGGCGCGCGGCGAGATCGCGGCGCTGGACGCGCGCTGGCCCGGTGCTTCGGTCAGCCCCCGCGCGGGCGATGCGGCCCGGCTCTGGTTGCCGGACCCGGCGGATGTGCATGTGCTCGCGGCGGCGATTGCCGGGTCGGCGGATGTGCTGGTGACGCTGAATGCAAAGGATTTTCCCCGCCATACGCTGAGTGAGGAAGGGCTGGCGCGCGAGGCGCCCGATCTGTTTTTGCGCGCGCTCTGGGAGGCGCATCCGCGGGCGGTGGAACGGGTGGCGCGGGCGGTGCAGGACGAGGCCGAACGGCTCTCGGGCGAAGACTGGCCGATCCGCCGGCTGATGAAAAAGGCGCGCCTGCCCCGGCTCGGCAAGGCTTTGGAGGCGGCGGGGCTGCGTTAGGCGTGGCGGTGCCCTGTGGGGTGAGCCGGGCATCCGGAAATCCGGATCTCCACTTATCCGGATTTCCGGAGGCTGAAAGTCCGCGCAGCATCGCCGCTGCGATCTCCGCTTATCCGGATTTCCGGAGGCCGTGACGCCGCGCCGGTCAGCCGCGCCCCCATATCCCGTTCAAACGCCCCATTTCGCCTCGTTGGCCTCGATCGCGGCAATCCGCTCGGTGGTTTTCGGGTGGCTCATGAACCAGGCCGGCATCGCCCCGCCGCGCCCGGCGCTGAGCTGGTCGAGCTTGCCGAAAAGCGATTTCTGCGGTGCGGTGCCGATCCCCGCTTTCACCAGCAGCGCCGAGGCATAGGCATCGGCCTCGTATTCGTCCGACCGCGAGAGCCGGGCGGCGAGCAGCGACATCATCGTATTGGCGATATAGGGGCCGATCCCCGGCAGCACCCGCGCCAGAACCATGCCCAGCGCCATGCGCAGCGCGTTCTGGCCGGAAAAGTCGATCATCCGCCGGCGCGAATGGCCCAGCGCCACATGGCCAAGCTCATGGGCGATCACGCTGGCGAGTTCCTCCGCCGAGACCACGCCCTGCTGGAAGCGCTGGTAGAAACCCCGGGTGATGAAGATCCGCCCATCCGGCGCGGCCAGCCCGTTGATCGGCTCGACCTCGTAGAGATGCACCCGGATCCGGTCGAGATCGAGCGCGCGCGCCATCCGGTCGGTCACCGCCTTCAGGCGCGGATCGGCCAGCTCGCTCGATTTCTCGTCAAGTTCGCGTCCCAGCCGCCACGCCGAGAAGCGGTACATCAGAAGGCCGTAGGCAAGCGCCAGCAGGATCGGGGTGAGTTTCAGCATGGAGAGAATATGGGGCCTGCGGCGCGGGCAGGGAAGGGGTCATGCGGCGGAGCCGGCCTTTGCCTTCTGCGCCTTCATTACGGCACGTATCCACAATCCGGCCGCCAGCGCCACCACCAGCCCGGCCAGAAGCCCCATCGCATCGCCCATGACCTCCGCCACGGTCGGGATCTGGCTGGCGAACGCATAGCCGAGACCGACATAGAGCGTGACCCAGATCATCTCGCCCAGCACATCCGCCAGAGTAAAGCGCAGCCAGCCCAGCCCGGTCGCCCCGGCGATGAAATTGACCCAGGGGCCGAGCGGCGCGACCGCCCAGGTCGAGAAGAACACGCCGATGCCGCCGCGCCGGTCGACCAGCGCGCGGGCGCGGCCAAGCACCGCCCGGCGCGACGGCGCGCGCGCGATACGTTCGACCACCGGCGTGCCGCCGTAGCGCCCGATCAGAAATCCGGCCTGATCGCCCAGCACCGCCCCGGCGAAGGCGGCGGCCACCACCTGCCACAGCGCGAGGTCGGCGGCGGCGACGAAGGCCCCGCCGGTGAGCATCATCAGCGAGGTCGGGATCGGCAAGGCGAGGCAGGACAGGAAGGCGGAGGCGAAGATCACCCAGGGGCCCCAATCGGTGACCAGCGAGAAGACGGTCTCGCTCATTGCGGCGCGCCTTCGGGATGGTCGGCGCGGAAGGCGGCGATGGCTGCCTCGGCCTCGGCGATCAGCGCCTCGACGCTCATGCCCCTGTAGGCGGCGAGATCTTCGAGGTTCATCGGCCCGTCGGGTGGCGGCACGGGAGCGCCGAGCGCGCCCAGCACAACCTCGCGCGGCACGCGCCAGGAATGCGCGATATAGCCCGGCGTCATCCAGGCCGCGATCTCCTGTTCGCGATGCGCCGGGTCGTGCCAGTAGAGCGAGAAAACCACCGCGCGGGTGCCGAAATAGGCACAGGCCACCAGCGCCGCCGCCAGAAGCAGCGTGGCGACGGGCGCGGCGTTCCAGAGACGTTTGACGAAGGCGAGCACGTTTGTCCTTTCGCGTGGCCTGTGGTTCAACGGAAGCGGGCGCGGTTTCCGTCGCCGGGGTATCGCGCCACTCTGGGCCAGGCCCTCAGGGCGTGCAAGCAGGAGATTCAGGATGCGACAGGGGCTTCCACGCGGTGTCTGGGCGCTTGGCCTCGTTTCGCTGTTCATGGATGTCTCGTCGGAGATGATCCATGCGCTTCTGCCGGTCTACCTGGTGTCGGGTCTCGGCGCGACGATGCTGGCGGTCGGGCTGATCGAAGGCATCGCCGAGGCGACGGCGCAGGTGGTGAAGGTGTTTTCCGGCGCGCTTTCCGACAGGATCGGGCGGCGCAAGCCGCTGGCGCTGGCGGGCTACGGGCTGGCGGCGCTGACCAAGCCGGTCTTTCCGCTCGCCGGCAGCCTTGGCTGGATCGTCGCCGCCCGCTTCGTCGACCGGGTGGGCAAGGGCATTCGCGGTGCGCCGCGCGATGCGCTGGTGGCCGATCTCACGCCCGAGGCGCGGCGCGGCGCGGCCTTCGGCCTGCGTCAGACGCTCGACACGGTGGGCGCCGTCCTCGGCCCGCTGATCGCCATCGCGCTGATGTGGCTCACCGCCGACAATATCCCGCTGGTCTTCTGGGCGGCGGTGCTGCCGGCGGTGATCGCGGTCGCGGTGCTGGTCGTCTGGGTCCGAGAGCCGCCCCGCACCGGCAGCCCGCCGGAGCGCGCGCCGCTGTCACGCGCGGCCATGGCCCGGCTCGGGCCGGCCTTCTGGGCCGTCACCGGCGTGGCGGCGCTGTTTGCGCTGGCGCGCTTCTCCGAGGCGTTCCTCGTACTCAAGGCCGACCATGCCGGGCTGACCACCGCACTGATCCCGCTGGTGCTGATCGTGATGAACGTGGTCTATGCGCTGGCGGCCTACCCGGCAGGGGCGTTGAGCGATGCCGTGGGCCGCGTGCCGGTGCTGGCGGTGGGCGTGGTGCTCCTGGTGGCGGGGGATCTGGCGATGGCGCTTGCGCCGGGGCTGGCGGGGGCCTTCGCGGGGATCGCGCTCTGGGGCGCGAGCATGGGCTTCACCCAGGGCGCCTTTGCCGCGATGGTGGCCGACACGGTGCCCGCCGCGTTGCGCGGCACCGGCTTTGGCGTGCTGAACCTCGCCACCGGCCTCGCCACGCTGGCCGCGAGCCTCGTCGCCGGGGTGCTGTGGGATGCGCTCGGCCCCTCGGCCACCTTCCTCGCCGGGGCGGGGCTGGGGCTGGCGGCGCTGATCGTTCTGCCGGTGGCGGCGCGGCGGCGTTAACGCCCGAGTTCACGCATCCCGCGGTCGATCCCGTCCAGCGTCATCGGCACCATCCGGCCCGCGAAGATCTGCTGCACCATCTCGATCGAGCGGGTGTAGCCCCAATGCGCCTCGGGCACCGGGTTGATCCAGAGGTGATCGGGCCAGGCCTCACGGGCGCGGTCAAGCCAGACCTGCCCGGATTCGGCGTTCCAATGCTCGTTGGCGCCGCCCGGCATGGCGATCTCGTAGGGGCTCATCGAGGCATCGCCGACAAAGATCGCCTTGTAGTCGGGGCCATAGGTGTGGAGCACGTCCCATGTTGGCGTCTGCTCGCTCCAGCGGCGGCGATTGTCACGCCACAGCCCTTCGTAGAGGCAATTGTGAAAGTAGTAATATTCGAGATGCTTGAACTCGGCCCGCGCCGCCGAGAACAGCTCTTCCACCACCTTCACATGCGGGTCCATCGAACCGCCGACATCGAGAAACAACAGCACCTTCACCGCATTGCGCCGCTCGGGCCGGGTCTTCACGTCGAGATAGCCATGCTCGGCGGTGGCGCGGATCGTGCCGTCGAGGTCCAGCTCTTCCGCCGCGCCGTCGCGCGCCCAGTTGCGCAGCCGTTTCAGCGCCACCTTGATATTCCGCGTGCCAAGCTCGACGCTGTCGTCGAGATTGCGGAACTCGCGCTTGTCCCAGACCTTTACCGCGCGCTGATGGCGGCTTTTCTCCTGCCCGATTCGGATACCCTCGGGGTTGTAGCCATGGGCGCCGAAGGGCGAGGTGCCGGCGGTGCCGATCCATTTCGAGCCGCCCTGATGCCGCTTCTTCTGCTCCTCAAGACGTTTCTTCAGCGTTTCCATGAGCTTGTCGAAGCCGCCTAAAGCCTCGATCTCGGCGCGTTCCTCCGCGCTGAGATGCGTCTCGGCGAGCTTTTCCAGCCAGTCGGCGGGCAGGTTGACGGCGTTCAGAACCTGGTCGATGGAGATCTCTTCCAGCCCCTTGAAGGCTTCCGCGAAGGCGCGGTCGAACTTGTCGAGATTGCGCTCGTCCTTCACCATCGCGGTGCGCGCGAGATAGTAGAACCCCTCGACATCATAGGTCACCAGCCCCGCGCTCATTCCGTCCAGAAAGGCGAGATATTCGCGCAAGGATACGGGCACCTTGTGGCTGCGCAGGGCGTCGAAAAAGGGCAGGAACATCGCGTGCCTCCGGTTGGCCGCAACCTTGCAGATGCGGCGGCGGCGGACAAGCCCGGCGTCTTCGGTCGTCAGAATTCCGGGCGCAGCGCGCCCACCGAGTCCCGTCAGCCGCGCGAGAGGAACACGGTCAGGAACAGCCCGATCACGGCAAAGGCCATCGCGTAGCCGGCGGCATATTGGGCGATGTCGAGCCCCTTGCCGCCGCGCGAGCGGGCCGTGAAGCCGCCGACCAGAGCGCCGAGGATGGCGAAGGCGAGAATGATCATGGCTCCGGCTCCCTCCGGGCGGGCGCCAGAAGCCCCGCTTTAGCTGTGACCGCCCGGTGAAATGGCGGCGATCTCGTCGAGCCGCGCGCCCACCCGGGCTTCGGAGCCGAACCCATAGCGTGCCCAGCCGAGGCTGTCGAGCCGGACAAGCTGCGCCTGAGCGTCGCGCCCGGACAGCTCCAGCGCCTCGGCCTTGATCATCATCAGGGTCGAGAGCAGGGCCGCGTTTTCGGCCTTGGTCACCGCGCCGAGATGATCGTCGACGATCCGGATCGCGGTGTCGGCATTGCCGAGCGACAGGGCGTGGGCGGCAAGCTGCACGCCCATATGGGCGGCCTGCAGCCGGGTCTCGGGCGAGGCGCCGTAGATCCGTTCGGCCTCGCGGAAGGCGGAGAGCGCGATATCGGCATTGGTGCTCAGATAGAGCCGGCCCATCGCGTAGAGCGAGAGGGCGAGCCGGGTGTCGCGCCAGTTATTGGCGCGGGCGAGGTCGACGGCGCGGCGCGCGGCAAGCTGGCGCGTGGCGATCGGGCCGGAGCCGCCCAGCGCGTCCTCGATCGCGTCTTTCCAGGCGCGCGGCGTCGGCGCGGCCAGGCGCGGCGTGCCGGTGCCGCCGGCCGGGTTCAGTCGCGCCAGGATGGCGGGCAGGCGGGCCGACACCTCGCTTCGGGTCATCCCCGAGGCGAGGTCGGGCGCGTAATAGGCGCGCAGGATCAGCATGTCGAACCCGGTCAGCACGGTATGGAAATTGTCGTCGTTGAAGACCGAATCCGACAGCCGGTAGAGGTCGTTCACCGGGCCGAGGGCCTGGGCGATCTCTTCATGCAGGCAATCGCGCATTTCCTGCGGGCTGACATCGCCGGGGATGAACACGGCCATGCGCTCGCGGGTGGTGAGCCGGGTCCAGTCGGTCTGCACGGTGCCGCGGACCGATTGGTATTCGGCCCAGCTCGACACGTTCGGCGCCACGAAACAGGCGGCCTGCGGCACCAGCGCCTGCAGCGCGCGCTTGGTGATCACCTCGACGGTGATCGCGGCGGGCGCATTGGCCGAGGTCTGGCGAATGTCGATCCCGGCTTCGGCGCGCAGGCGGCGCAGGAGCCGGTCGAGGTCATGATCCAGCGCCGCCGATGCGCGGCCCGTCACCCGGATCGAGACCGGGCCTTCGAATCGGGTCAGCACCGGCAGGCTGCGGCCGCTTTCGAGCGCGAAGGCGAGGTCAAGAAAGTCGCCCGCGATGGCCGCGTTGGAGCGGGTCGGGCGGGTGATCCCGGAGCTGGCAAAGGCCTTCATCGGCGGAAGCTCCGCCGGCAGCGCAACTTGCCGTGACGTCACTTCACGTGTCGCCACTTCCCCTTGCGGCGCGTTGGCGGCACAGCCCGCCAGCCCCAGGATCGCGATCGCCCCCACGATCGACCGGAAAGACGTGTTCATCGTATCTACCCCCGTTGATACTTGATGAACGGTGTCACCCTCCCGATCCGGTCGTAGAGCTCGCGTGCCTTTTTGTTGAAGTGCTGCGTCATCCAGTAGACGGCGGGCGCCCCCTTGCGATCGGCGGCGGCATAGACCGCCTCGATCAGCGCCCGCCCCACGCCCCGGCCCCTTGCATCCGGGTCAGCGTAGAGATCCTGCAGATAACACACGTCTTCGATCTTCCAGTTGTGGCGGTGGAAGATGTAATGCACGAGCCCGACAGGGCGGCCGCCATCGGTTGCGATCAGGCCGAACTGGGGTTCATCATCCGAGAGAAGCCGCGAAAAGGTGGTCAGGTACACCTCGTCGTCCACTTCCGTCTCGTAGAACGCCAGGTAGGCCCGCCACAGGCGGCGCCACTGGGGCTCGTCAGCTCGCGTCAACGAACGGACGGTCAGATTGGTATTGTCTCCCAAGGCAATACACTCACCGTTCACGCCCCCCCAGGCAGGTTCAGGGGTAGGCCACATTTCGCCGTGTGGGAAGCGGAAATCTGGCGCAAATGGGGCGAAAAACGGGCTGTTTCCGGAATGGAGACAATCGGCCCGCAAGATGTGGTGGCCGGTGTTGGGCAGGGCACTAGGCGGGCGCGGAAATGGGGCGGAAATGTGGCGAAGAATGGGGCGGAGCCGAATCGTTGTCGTCAGGGTCTGGCGGCGGCGGCAGCCCCGAGGGCCCGGCGATAGGCGCCCGGCGTCATGCCGGTGCCGTCGCGGAAACTGCGGCTGAAATGGCTCTGGTTGGCATAGCCGCAGGCCGCCGCGACCTGCGCCAGCGGTTCGCCGTCCCGGATGAGCGCCTTGGCCCGCGCCACGCGCCGGTGCGCGATCCAGGCTTGCGGCGAAACCCCGAACCGGGTGCGGAAAGCCCGGTGCAGGTGAAAGGCGCTCAGCCCGGCCTCGGTGCCGAGGTCGGCCAGCCGGATCGGCGTGTCGAGATGCGCCTCGATGAAGTCACGCAGCCGCCGGGCGGTGCGCGGCGCCAGCCCGCCGCCCAGCGCCGGCGCGGGCCGGGCGAGGCCGGCGTGCCGGGTGAAGAACACGGTGACAAGTTCGGCCGCCGCCGCCTCGGCTTGCAGCGCATCGCCGGTGCGCAGGGCGCTGGCAAGGGCGCGGAACGGCGCGGTGAGGGCAGGGATCGTCGCATAGGTCAGATCCTCGACCGGCATCAGCCGTGCGTCGCGGTCGAAGGTCTCGGCATAGCTGCGCCGCAGCGCCGCGTCGGGCAGGTAGAGATGCACGAATTCAAACGCGCCGGTGATGTCCCAGTCCGAGCTCTGTCCCTCCGGCAGCACGCTGACGGCGCCGGGGTGGCCGTGCACCGGCCTGATATCGGTGCGCCAGGTGCCGTCGCCGCCCTCGAGGTAGTAGCTGAAGGTATGGCCCAGCGGCGCGGTGTAGCGCACCTCGTCGCTGCGGTTGGTCCAGATCGCGGCGGACAGGCCAAAGCCGAGATCGGCCCGCGCCGTCATCTCGGCATGGGGCGAGGCGCTGAGAAATGTGGAGACGGGGCGCATCGGGCGGGCTTCTGTCGGGTCGGGTCGCGTGTTGGCGGCAAGCTAGCCGCTCGCGCCGCCGGGCAAAAGCGTCGAAAAGTGCGGGCCCGGACGATTTGCGCAAGATCGTGCAAAACCAGGCCCGCGACGCGCGCTAGGGTGGCGCGACGCAACGAAAGGCTTGCCATGTCTGCCGCCAATCTCGGTCTGTTCATCGCCACAGTGCTGATCTGGGGCTCCACCTGGCTTGCCATCACCTTCCAGGTCGGCCCGGTGCCGGTGCCGGTGCCGGTCTCGGTGTTCTACCGCTTCGCGCTGGCGGGGGCGGTGTTCGTCGCCGGGCTGGCGCTCATGGGGCGGCTGCACCTGCCGCCACGCCGCCACCAACCGTGGATCGTGGCGCAGGCGCTGATGTTGTTCAGCCTCAATTTCCTGTGTTTCTACGCCGCCACCGCCTATGTGCCCTCTGGCCTCGTCTCGGTGATCTTCTCGCTGGCGACGATCTTCAACGCGCTGAACGCCCGGCTGTTCTTCGGCGACCGGATCACCGCGCGGGTGCTCGTCGCGGGCGCGCTCGGCGGTGCCGGGATCGCGCTGCTGTTCGGGCCCGACATTCTCGGCAGCGCCGGGCCGGGCGCGGCAAAGGGGATCGGGCTCGCCACGCTGGGCACGCTGTTCTTTTCGCTCGGCAACATGGTCTCGCGCCGCAACAGCGCGGCGGGGCTGTCGCCGGTGACGGCGAATGCCTGGGGCATGGTCTATGGCGCGGCGATCCTGCTGGCTATCCTTGCCGTCACCGGCACAGCCCCGGTGATGCCGCCCGGCGGGCGCTACCTCGCGGCGCTGGTCTATCTCTCGGTGATCGGCTCGATCGTCGGCTTCACCACCTACCTGTTGCTGGTGGCGCGGATCGGTTCTTCGGGCGCGGCCTATGCGACGGTGCTGTTCCCCATCGTAGCCCTCGGGTTGTCGACCCTGTTCGAAGGCTATCGCTGGCACTGGAGTGGCGTGCTCGGCCTCGCGCTGGCACTGGCGGGCAACGCGGTGATGTTCGCCCACGCCCGCCCCGCGATCACCGCTCGCGCCGCGCCATGAAGGCCAGCCGCTCGAACAGGTGCACGTCCTGCTCGTTCTTCAGCAGCGCGCCGTGCAGCCGGGGCAGGGCGGTGGTGGCGTCGCGCCTGAGATCGTCGGCGTCGAGATCCTCGGCCAGCAGCAGCTTCAGCCAGTCGAGCACCTCCGAGGTGGAGGGCTTCTTCTTCAGCCCGGCCTGTTCGCGGATTTCGTAGAACTGGGTGAGCGCCGTGGTCAGCAGCCGCTCCTTGATGCCGGGATGATGCACCTCGACGATGGCCTTCATCACCTCCATGTCGGGGAAGCGGATATAGTGGAAAAAGCAGCGGCGCAGGAAGGCGTCGGGCAGCTCCTTTTCGTTGTTCGAGGTGATGATGACCACGGGGCGATGCGCCGCGCGCACCGTCTCGCCGGTCTCATAGACGTGGAATTCCATCCGGTCGAGCTCCTGCAACAGATCGTTGGGAAACTCGATATCGGCCTTGTCGATCTCGTCGATCAGCAGCACCACCCGCTCGCCCGCCTCGAAAGCCTGCCAGAGCTTGCCCTTGCGGATGTAGTTGGCCACGTCATGGACGCGCTCGTCGCCAAGCTGGCTGTCGCGCAGCCGGCTCACCGCGTCGTATTCGTAAAGCCCCTGCTGGGCGCGGGTGGTGGATTTGATGTGCCACTCGATGATCTCCATCCCGAGCGCCTGCGCCACCTGCCGGGCCAGCTCCGTCTTGCCGGTGCCGGGCTCGCCCTTTACGAGCAACGGGCGTTCGAGCGTCACCGCCGCGTTGACGGCGACGGTCAGGTCTTCGGTGGCGATGTAGGTGTCGGTGCTGGCAAAAGTCATGGGAACCCCTTTGGCTCATTTGGTAGGCGCAGCCGCGCGGCATGGCAAGCGCCCAGCCTGTGGCGCCGCTGCAACCCCGCATGTAATCCGCCGAACGCTTTTTTGATTTCCTTGGTTATTTCGCAATTTGGCCCAGTTTTCAGCGCACAAGTGCGGCCAGCCGCGGGGCCGCCCGGGGGGCGAACCGTCGCGGGCACGCTTTGTGTAGTGACAACCTGGGGGCGGTGGGCTAAAGGGGCGCGCAGGAGGGAACCGGATGGCCGAGACGAGTGAATCGATTGAGAAAACCGAGGTCGCCGGCGAGCATAAGGAGCCAGGGATGAAAGCGGAAACTTTCCTGCCGGACGATTACCGTCCTGCCGAGGACGAGCCGTTCATGAACGACCGACAACTCGAATATTTCCGCCGCAAGCTGCTGGCCTGGAAGGCCGAGTTGCTGGATGACAGCAAGCACACGATCGAGGGATTGCAGGAAGCCACCCGCAACATTCCCGATCTGGCCGACCGCGCCTCGGAAGAGACCGACCGGGCGCTGGAACTGCGCACCCGCGACCGGCAGCGCAAGCTCGTCGCCAAGATCGACGCGGCGCTGCGCCGGATCGAAGAGGGCGAATACGGCTATTGCGAGGAAACCGGCGAGCCGATCTCGCTCAAGCGCCTCGATGCCCGCCCGATCGCCACGCTGAGCCTCGAAGCGCAGGAGCGCCACGAGCGCCGCGAAAAGGTGCATCGGGACGATTGAGCCGATGGCGATGTAGGATCATGTGAGGCACCGGGGCGGCGACGCTCCGGTGTTTTTGTATCGGGGGGACGACATGCTGATTGGGCAGGAGATCACCGTTCTGGGTGGCGGCATCGGCGGCTTTGCCGCGGCCACGGCGCTGGCCGCGCGCGGGGCGAAGGTGACGGTGCTGGAGCAGGCGCCGGAGATCGGCGAGGTGGGCGCGGGATTGCAGATCAGCCCCAATGGCGTGGCGGTGCTCGATGCGCTCGGCCTCGGCGCCACGGCGCGGGCGCGGTCGATGGCGAGCCGGGCGGTGGTGCTCGCCGATGGCCCCTCGGGCCGCGAGGTGGTGCGGATGGATCTGGCGGGGCTGCGCCCGGGCAAGGATTTTCTGCTGTTCCACCGCGCCGATCTGCTGGGCCTGCTGGAAGAGGCGGCGCGGGCGGCGGGCGTACAGGTCGAGACCGGGGCGCAGGTGACCCGTGTCGATCTCGGCCCGCAATCGACGCTGATCGAGATCGAGGGGCAGGGCAGCCGCGAGGCGGGTTTTGTCGTCGGCGCGGACGGGCTGCATTCACTGTTGCGGGTGGCGCTGAACGGCGTGCGCAAACCCTTCTTCACCGGGCAGGTGGCCTGGCGTGCGCTGGTGCCCGCCGAGGGCGGCGAGCCGGTGGAGGCGCGGGTCTGGATGGGGCCGGGGCGCCACCTTGTGCATTATCCGCTGCGCGGCGGCTCGATCGTCAATATCGTCGCCGTCGAGGAGCGCGCGGCCTGGGCCGACGAGGGCTGGCATCACCGCGACGATCCCGACAATCTGCGCACCGCCTTCGCGGGCTTTGCCCGGCCCGTGCGCGATCTGCTGGCGCGGGTCGACAAGGTGCATCTGTGGGGGCTTCACCGCCACCCGGTGGCCGATCAGTGGCACAAGGGCCGTGCGGCGATCCTCGGCGACGCGGCGCATCCGACGCTGCCCTTCATGGCACAGGGTGCGGTGATGGCGCTGGAAGATGCCTGGGTGCTGGCTGACGCGCTCGGGGTCGCCGGGATCGACGAAGGACCGGCGCTCTATCAGGCGCGGCGGCGTCACCGTGTGGTCAATGTCATCGAGGCGGCCAACGGCAATGCGCGCAACTACCATTACGCCAACCCGCTCCTGCGCGCTTTGGGGCATACGGCGCTGCGCCTGGCCAACCGCGCCGCGCCCGACCGGGTGCTTGGCCGGTTCGACTGGATCTACGACCACGACGTGACCCGGGCATGAACGCGCGCCGTTTCTCAGGTTCTGGCTAGGCCCGCGCCATTCGCGCATTGAACCCGGCCGCGTTTTCCGACATTTTGCGGCCCAGCGAATTCCACCCCCAAGACATGGCGGACCTATGACCGAAACCACCCCCGACGCCCCGCAACCGACATATAAGCGCGTGATGCTGAAAATCTCGGGCGAGGCGCTGATGGGGCCGCAGGGCTACGGCCTGCATCCGCCCACAGTTCAGCGCATTGCCCGCGAGGTGCAGGCGGTGCACGATCTGGGCGTTGAGATCTGCATGGTGATCGGGGGCGGCAACATCTTCCGGGGGCTTGCGGGCTCGGCGCAGGGGATGGAACGCACCACCGCCGATTACATGGGGATGCTGGCGACCGTGATGAACGCGCTGGCGATGCAATCGGCGCTGGAGGGCCTGGGCGTGTTTACCCGGGTCATCACCGCGATCCGGATGGACGAGGTGGCAGAGCCCTATATTCGCCGCCGCGCGGTACGCCATCTTGAGAAGAAGCGGGTGGTGATCTTTGCCGCCGGCACCGGCAACCCCTATTTCACCACCGACACAGCCGCCACTTTGCGCGCTTCGGAAATGGCCTGCGAGGCGATCTTCAAGGGCACCAAGGTGGACGGGGTCTACGACAAGGACCCCAACAAGTTCGACGACGCCAAGCGCTACGAGACCGTCACCTATGACGAGGCGCTGGCCAAGCGGCTCGGGGTGATGGATGCCTCGGCCATCGCGCTGGCGCGCGACAATCACCTGCCGATCATCGTCTTCTCGCTCGACGAGCCGGGCGGCTTGCGCACCATTCTCGCGGGCGACGGCACCTATACCACCGTGAAGGGCTGATCCGCGGCGGGCAGGGGGCGGCGCGCGCAAATCCGCCGCGCGCCGGGAAAACACCCGCTCCGCACCCGCCGAGGCTATACATTCGAACTGCATTGACGCTATACCTCGCGCGGAACACGCGAGCGGCAACAGAAGGGCAAACCCATGTCGACCGAAGAGTTTGAACTGGATCTCGACGATCTTGAGCGCCGGATGAAAGGTGCGCTCGATGCGCTGAAATACGAATTTCAGGGCCTGCGCACCGGTCGGGCCTCGGCCTCGATGGTCGAGCCGATCTCGGTCGATGCCTATGGCGCGATCACGCCGATCAACCAGGTCGGCACCGTGAACGTGCCCGAGCCGCGCCTCGTCACCATCAATGTGTGGGACAAGTCGCTGGTCCAGAAGGTTGAAAAGGCGATCATGGAATCGGGTCTCGGGATCAATCCGCAGACCAATGGCACGATCATCATGCTGCCGATCCCCGAGCTCAACGAAGAGCGCCGGCGCGAGCTGACCAAGGTCGCCGCGCAATATGCCGAGCAGGCCCGCGTGGCGGTGCGCAACGTGCGCCATCACGGCATGGACCAGCTCAAGCGCGGCAAGGAAGGGATGTCGGACGACGACCACAAGTTCTGGCAGGATTCGATCCAGGAACTGACCGACACCTATGTCGGCCATGTCGACAAGATGCTGGAACACAAACAGGAAGAAATCATGCAGGTCTGACGCGGCTACGCGTCGGGACACGGCAGGAGAGACATGTGATCAAAGGTATCGGCAGCAAGGGCAAGGCAAAGGCGCGCGGCAAGGCCGTGGCGGCGGAGCCTCTCGCGGCAGGTCCGCGCCACGTTGCAATCATCATGGACGGCAATGGCCGCTGGGCCCAGCAGCGTGGCCGCCCACGGCTGTTCGGCCACCATGCCGGCGCCAAGCGGGTGCGCGAGATCGTCGAGGCCTGCCCCGATCTCGGGGTGAAATACGTCACCATCTTCGCCTTCTCGACCGAGAACTGGAAGCGCACCCAGACCGAGGTGGCGGGGCTGATGAGCCTGTTCCGCCGCTATATCCAGAAAGAAGCGCGCGACATGAAGGAAGAGGGCGTGCGCGTCCGCTTCATCGGCGACCGCGTGAAGCTCGACAAGGCGCTGGTCAAGCTGATGGACGAGCTTGAGGAATTCACCTCCGAATGCGACCGGGTGAACCTGACCATCGCCATCAATTACGGCGGGCGCGACGAGGTGGCCCGCGCCACCAAGCGGCTGGCCGAAGACGTGGCGGCGGGCAAGCTCGACCCCGAGAGCATCGACGAGGAAACCCTGCCGAAATACCTCGATACCTGCCTGCTGCCGGACCCCGACCTGGTGATCCGCACCTCGGGCGAGGCACGGATTTCCAACTTCCTGCTCTGGCAATCGGCCTATGCGGAATACGAGTTCATCGAGACGCTCTGGCCCGATTTCACCGCCGAGATCTTTGCCGGGATCGTGTCCAGCTACGCCGGGCGCGACCGCCGCTTCGGCGGGGTGAAGAATGGCTGACACCCCTTCCGCCTGGTCGGATCTGTCCACCCGTGTGATGTCTGCCGTGGCGATGGTGGCCGTCGTCGCGCTGGCGCTGGCGGCGGGTGGCGTGGTGTGGAGCCTGTTCGCCCTGCTCGTCACCTTCGTGATGTTCTGGGAGCTGGCGGCTTTGTGCCGGCCGGGAATCGGCGGCGTTCGCCGGATCGCGCTGGCGCTGTCGCCTGTGCTTCTGCCGCTGGCGCTGGCCGTGGCGCTCTGGGGCGGCCTTGGCGTGCCGCCTCCGGGCGAGGGGGCGATGCTGGCCGATGCGCTTGCCGGGCGTCTCGGCGCCGGGCTCGCCATCGGGCTCGCCCTGCCGCTCCTCGCCGGGGCCGTGCTTCTGAATGGCGGGCGGCTGATCTGGGCGGGCTATGGGCTGATGGTGCTGATCGGCGCGCTCTACCTCGTCTTCGCCTATCTGGAATTCGACGTGATCGGCGTTGTCGTTCTGGTGGTGATCGTGGCGATCTCCGACATTCTCGGTTATTTCGCGGGCCGCCTGATCGGCGGGCCGAAATTCTGGCCGCGTGTGAGCCCGAAGAAAACATGGTCGGGCACGGTGGCGGGCTGGGTCGGGGCGGCGCTGTTCGGCTGGTTCGTGCTGGGTCAGCAGGGCACACCGCTTGCCGGGGCCGCCGCCGCTGTCGGCCTCGCCTTTGCCGGGCAGATGGGCGACATCGCCGAAAGCGCGATGAAGCGCCGGGTCGGGGTGAAGGACAGTTCTGCCCTCATCCCCGGCCATGGCGGCTTTCTCGACCGGCTCGACGCTCTGGTCGCTGCCTCGGCGCTGGCCGGCATCCTTACCTTTGCCTATGTAATCTGGACGTCATGACCCGCCGCATCTCCATATTCGGCTCGACCGGCTCCATCGGCCTGTCCACCATCGACCTGATCGCCCGTGACCCGGAGGCTTTCGAGGTCGTGGCGCTGACGGGCGGGCATAACATCGCCCGGCTCGCCGAACAGGCCCGTGCCCTGAAGGCGCAGGTGGCGGTGACGGCGCATGAGGAAAACCTGCCCGAGTTGCGCGACGCGCTCGCGGGCACCGGCATCGAGGCCGCCGCCGGCGAAGCCGCCATCGAAGAGGCCGCGCGCCGCCCCGCCGATTGGGTGATGTCGGCCATCGTCGGCGCCGCCGGCCTGCCGCCGGGCCTCGCCGCGCTGGAAGAGGGCGCGACTCTGGCGCTCGCCAACAAGGAAAGCCTCGTCACCGCCGGGCCGCTGGTGCTGGCCACCGTCGAGGCCAACAAGGCCAAAGGTGCGCGCCTTTTGCCGGTGGACAGCGAGCATTCGGCGGTATTCCAGGGCCTGGTGGGCGAAGAGATGGACGCGGTTGAGCGGATCATCATCACCGCCTCGGGCGGCGCCTTTCGCGACTGGCCGATCGAAAAGCTGGCGGACGCGACGCTGGAACAGGCATCGAGCCACCCGAACTGGGATATGGGCCAGCGGATCACCATCGATTCGGCGTCGATGTTCAATAAGGCGCTGGAACTGATTGAAACCAAGGAATATTTCGGCGTCTCACCCGACAGGATCGAGGTGCTGGTGCATCCGCAATCGCTGGTGCATGCGCTGGTGGGCTTCAATGACGGGGCGCTGATGGCCCATGTCGGCCCCGCCGATATGCGCCATGCCATCGGCTATGCGCTGAACTGGCCCGACCGCAAGGCGCTGCCCGTCGAGCGGCTCGATCTTGCCGCCATCGGCCAGCTCGAATTTCGCGCCCCCGACGAGCGGCGCTGGCCGGCGCTGAGGCTGGCGCGCGAGGTGATGGCAGAGGGCGGGCTTTCGGGCGCGGTGTTCAATGCCGCCAAGGAAGCGGCGCTCGACGGGTTCATCGCGGGCCGGATCAACTTCGTGCGGATGTCGGAGCTGGTGGAAGAGGTGCTCACGAAATTGTCGGGCGATTCCAGCCTTATTCATGCCGATATTACCCTTGATAACGTGCGCGCGGCCGACCAGATGGCCCGCAAGACCGCGAAAGACATGATTGAAGCCGGGGCCTGAGCCCGGACGAAGGAGCAGTTGATGGACCTGGGCAGCCTGATCCCGTCATTCGGAAACCTGACGCTGACGCTGATTGCGTTTCTGCTGGCGCTGATTCCCATCGTGTTCATCCACGAGCTTGGGCATTACCTCGTCGGCCGCTGGTCGGGGATCAAGGCGGATGTGTTCTCGATCGGCGCCGGGCCGGTGCTGGTGAGCCGGATGGACAAGCGCGGTACGCGCTGGCAGATCGCCGCGCTGCCGGTGGGCGGCTATGTGCGCTTTCACGGCGATGCCAATGCCGCCTCCGGCTCGGCTGATACCGGAGCGTTGTCGCAGATGGATGCCGCCGAGCGCCGCTCGACCCTCCACGGCGCGCCGCTCTGGGCGCGGGCGGCCACCGTTGCTGCCGGACCGATCACCAATTTCATCTTCTCGGCGGTGATTTTCGCCGCGATCGCGCTCTATTCCGGCGTGGCCAGCGATCCGCTCACGGTGGCGGAACTGAAGCCGGTGGCCGGTGTCGAGGGCACGCTGGAGCCGGGCGACGAGATCGTCGCCATCGACGGCCAGGCGATCCCGCCGCTGGCCGAATTCGGCGATTTCGTCGCCGGATTGCCGAATGAAAGCCCGCTCGACTGGACGGTGCGCCGGGGTGGTGCCGAGATCACCCTGCAGGCACTGCATCCGCAGCCGCCCATCGTCGACAGCGTGATGCCGCAATCGGCGGCCTTCGATGCCGGGCTTGAGCCGGGCGATCTGATCGAGACGGTGAACGGCACCCCGATCGCGACCTTCACCGATCTGCAGGCGATTGTCGAAGCCGGAGGGGGGGCACCGCTGACGCTGGGGGTCAACCGCGGCGGCGCGGCGCTGGACATCACCCTGACACCGCTGCCCCGGGATCTGCCCACCGCCGATGGCGGCTACGAAACCCGCTGGCTGATCGGCATCGGCGGCGGTCTCGTCTTCGAGCCGGCGACCGAGAATCCGGGCCTCTGGGCCTCGGCGAAGGGCGGGGTGGATACCGTCGCCTATATCATCGAGGCGTCGATTTCCGGCATCTGGCACATGGTGACCGGCGCGATTTCGAGCTGCAATCTGCGCGGGGTGATCACCATCGCCGAAACCTCCGGCGAAGCGGCGAGCCAGGGCTCGGCCAGCTTTCTGTGGTTCGTGGCGGTTCTGTCCACGGCGGTGGGGCTGCTCAACCTGTTCCCGATCCCGGTGCTCGATGGGGGCCATCTGATGTTTCACGCCTGGGAAGCGGTGACCGGCCGCGCGCCCTCCGACAAGGCTCTGAATTTCCTCACGATGATCGGGCTGGCGCTGGTGCTGGGCATCATGGTGCTGGGCCTCGCCAACGATCTGCTCTGCCCGTAACATAGGCTGCAGGCTACCGCGCCGGGGCGCCATCAAAATGCCCCATTACGGCAACCCTGCCGCCATATTCGATTCCTAGATATGTGTTGAACGGCTTTCGTCCATCCAAGAGCAGAGGTCGACATGGAACAGATCGAACACAGCTATCGCGGGCTTTCGCTCCTGATGAATCTGAACTGGGATCGCCTGCTCTATGGCGCGACCATCGCCTTTGCGCTCGCGGCGGGCGCCTATGTCGGGACATTGCTCAACTGAGCCCCGCCACGGCCCGGTGCGACGGGCCTGTGAACAGCATCGGATTGGCACCTATGGGCGCGGGGCAACACCCCCGCGCCCAATGCTTTTCACGTTTTGACTCTTGGAGTTATTCCCGGTATCGACACAAGGGACTGGGATGCTTGCGCGGGTGATAACTAGATGACGTATAAAGAGCAGCACGTCGCGGCCAAACTAAGGTTGCAGTCCACCACCTTCCTCAAGCCGGCCATCGTGGCGGCTTTTATGGGGATTTCAACCACTTCGGCGCTTTTGCCGACAGTGGCGGCGGCGCAGACCTATTCGTTCACCGCCGTGCAGATCGAAGGGCTCGACGCGATCGAGGCCGACACGGTGATGACCTATCTCGGATTCGGCCGTGGCGAACCGGTGAGCGCGGCGGAACTGAACGACGCCTATAAGCGCCTCGTGGCCTCGGGCCTGTTCGACACCGTGACCGTCGATCCGCGTGGCTCGACGCTGGTGGTCAAGGTCGCCGAATTCCCGTTGATCAACCGCATCAACATCGAGGGCAACAAGGCCCTGAAGGACGATCAGCTTCTCGCGCTGCTGCAATCGCAACCGCGCTATGTGTTCAACCCGGCGACCGCCGAGCAGGACGCCGAGACCATCGCCCAGGCCTATGCCGACAAGGGCCGGATCGCCGCCCAGGTGGAGCCCGTCATCATTCGCCGGGCGCAGAACCGCGTCGACCTCGTCTTCGAGGTGGTCGAGGGCAAGAACACCGAGATCGAGCGCATCACCTTCACCGGCAACCGCGCCTTCTCCGATGCCCGCCTGCGCCGGGTCATCGGCTCGAAACAGGCCGGCATCCTTCGCTTCTTCGTCAGCGCCGATACGTTCGATCCGGGCCGTGTCGAGTTCGACAAACAGCTTCTCGCCGATTTCTACGCCTCGCGCGGCTATGTCGATTTCGACGCCGTGGCGGTGACCTCGGAAGTCGCGCCGCAGGAAGACGGCTATTTCGTCACCTACGAGATTCGCGAGGGCCAGCAATTCTCCTTCGGCGCGATCAGCACCGCGACCGAGGTCGAGGGCATCGACCCGGCGGCCTTCGAGGGGCTGGCGCGCATCCGCGAAGGGGCGACCTACAACCCCGCCGTGGTCGACCGCGCCACCGCGCGGATGGAGAAGCAGCTCCAGCAGGACGGCTATGGCTTCGTCCGCGTCGATCCGCGCATCACCCGCAACGAGCGCGACGGCACGCTCGATATCGCCTTCACCATCGTGCGCGGTCCGCGCATCGTGGTCGAACGGATCGACATCGAGGGCAACGAAACCACGCTCGACCGCGTGGTGCGCCAGCAATTCACCACCGTCGAGGGCGATCCGTTCAACCCGCGCGCCATCCGCGCCGCGGCGGAGCGCATCCGCGCGCTCGGCTATTTCGCCAATGTCGATGTGCAGGCGCGCGAGGGATCGTCCAGCGACAGCGTGATCGTCGATGTGAACGTGGAAGAGCAGGGCACGGGCGCCTTCTCCTTCGGCGCGACCTATGCGCTGGGGCAGGGCTTCGGCTTCATGCTCGCCTTCTCCGAGACCAACTTCCTCGGCCGGGGCCAGTATCTGAACCTCGAATTCTCCGGCGGGCTCGACAACCGCAACTATGCCGTCTCCTTCGCCGAGCCGAACCTGTTCGGCCGCGATCTGCGCCTCGGCTTCTCGGGCTTCTACAACCAGACCACCTGGCAGGAAGGGCTGTTCGACAGCCGCCAGTTCGCGGTTGAGCCGAGCCTCGAATTCCCGCTGTCGGAAACCGGGCGCCTGCGGGTGTTGGGCGGCGTCGAGGGCGCGGAAGTGATGAACTATGTCGGCAACTCGCCGACGATGCTGGCCGAGCAGGCGCGCGGCTTCCAGTATGGTGGATATGCCGGCGCGAAATACAGCTTCGACACCCGCCGCAACGGCCTTGGGAATCCGACGAATTTCTACGGCGAAGTCGCCGGCACGGTGGGCGGCCTCGGGGCCGACAGCCAATATGCCAAGGCGACGGCGCTGGCCAACGTGACCACCACCGCGATCAACGATTCGATCACCCTTTCGGCCACGGTCGAAGGCGGGATGATCCGGACGATGTCGGGGGCGGGCACCCGGGTGACCGACCGCTTCATGATGTCGCCCGACGATGTGCTGGGCTTCGGCTCCTACGGCATGGGTCCGCGCGATCTGGCGGCGGCCGATGACGATGCGCTTGGCGGCAATTACTACGGCGCGGCGCGGCTGGAAGCGCGCTTCCCGATCGGGTTGCCGGAGGAATACAACATCACCGGCGGCGTGTTCGTGCATGCGGGCTCGGTCTGGGGGCTCGACAATTCGCCGGGCGTGGATGACGATCTGTATATCCGCGCCTCGGGCGGTGCCGCGCTGTACTGGGAAACGCCCATCGGACCGCTGCGCTTCTCCTATGCCTATCCGTTCATGAAAGAAGCCTACGACGTGGAGCAGCGCTTCGGCGTATCCATCTCGACGGGCTTCTGAGCGGGGCGCCATCATGGGCGTCGCACGGAGCAAATTTCTTGCGATTGCAATGCTTTGCGCGGCGATCTTCGTGGTTGCCGCGCCCGGTATGGCGCGGGCGCAGGAGTTGGGCCGCATCGTTTCGCCGATCCTCACCATCGACCGCGACAGGCTGTTTTCCGGCACGCTTTTCGGCCAGCGGGTGAACCGCGAGCTGGAGGCGGAATCGAACGCAATGGCGGCAGAGACCCGCGCCATCGAAGCGGCGCTGGAAGACGAGGAACAGCAGCTCACCGAGCAGCGCCCGACGCTTTCAACCGAAGAATTTCGCAGTCTTGCCAATGCCTTCGATGAGAAGGTTCAATCGCTTCGGGCGCAACGCGAACAGGCTGAGTCGGGCTTGCGCGACCGCATCGAGGCGGCGCAGGCGGAGTTCTTCGACGAAATCGGCCCGATCCTCGGCGCGATGGTGCGTGCCCGTGGCGCGGTGATGATCCTCGACCGCCGCGCAATCCTGCTGGCCGCCACCGATATCGACATCACCGACGAGGCGATTGCCCAGATCGACGCGGTTCTGGGCGAGGGCACCCCGATCGGCAATGATGGCCCCGGCGAGACCGAGGCCCCCGCACCTGACGGGAACGAGACACCCCAGGACACCGACGCGCAGTGAAGCCGCGCCTGCAGACCACGACGAGGAGACATCCCGGATGACCGACATTCCCACCACGGCCGATATCGACCTGATCAAGCGTTGCATCCCGCATCGCTACCCGTTCCTCTTCATCGACCGGGTGGAAGACATCGTGGCGAATGAAAGCGCGGTGGGGATCAAGATGGTCACGGTCAACGAGCCGCATTTCCAGGGTCATTTTCCGGCGGCGCCGATCATGCCCGGGGTGACCATCGTCGAGGCGATGGCGCAGACTTCGGCGGTGATGGTCGCCCTCTCGCTCGATCTCGTCGACAAGGAAGTGCTTGTTTATTTCATGGGGATCGACGGGGTGAAGTTCCGCCGCAAGGTGGTGCCTGGCGATGTGCTGCGGATGGACATCACCACGCTGCGCGGCGGCCCCGGCTCGAAAGTCTGGAAGTTTTCCGGCAAGGCCACGGTCGACGGGCAGGTGGCCTGTCAGGCCGAGTTCTCGGCGATGATCGACCTGTCAGGCGGCGCCTGACGCAGGGGAAGGGCGAAATCTTTCTAAGATTTCGCCCCGGTTTCTTACCAAGAAACCGGGATTCTCGTCAGCGCCCCGCCCAGATCCAGCCGCCACCGAAGACGCGGCTGCCCTCGGGGGCGTAAAACACGCAAGCCTGCCCGGGGCTCACGCCTTCCTCCGGGGTGAGCAGTTCCACCTCCGCCTCGGTCTCGGAGAGCGGGCGCAGGATCGCCTCGCGCGGCGGGCGGGTGGAGCGGACCTTCACGCTCAGATGCCATTCGGCCTGCGAGGTGAAGGGCGCATCGCCGAGCCAGTTGATCTCGCGCACCGGCACGATCCGGGTGGCGAGCATCTCTTTCGGGCCGACGATCACCTGCCGGTTTTCCACGTCGAGCCTGACCACGTAGAGCGGATCGGCCAGCCCGCCGATACCCAGCCCCCGGCGCTGGCCGATCGTGTAATGGATCACGCCATCATGCGTGCCGAGCACCCGGCCATCGGCATGAACGATCTCGCCCGGCTCCGCAGCCCCCGGGCGCAGCTTTTCGATCACGCCGGCATAATTGCCGTCGGGGACGAAGCAGATATCCTGGCTGTCGGGCTTGTCGGCCACGTCGAGGCCGAATTTACGCGCCAGCGCCCGGGTCTCGTCCTTGGTTTTCAGATGGCCGAGCGGGAAGCGCAGGAAGGCAAGCTGCTCCGGCGTGGTCGAGAACAGAAAGTAGCTCTGGTCGCGGTTCGGGTCGGCGGCGCGGTGCAATTCCGGCCCGCGCGCGCCCTCGAAACGCTGGATGTAATGCCCGGTGGCCATGCAATCGGCATCAAGATCGCGCGCGGTCGCCAGCAGATCCTTGAACTTCACCCGCTCGTTGCAGCGGATGCAGGGCACCGGGGTGGCGCCGCCAAGGTAGCTGTCGGCGAATTCCTCGATCACCGCTTCCTTGAAGATGTTCTCGTAATCCAGCACGTAATGCGGAAAGCCCATCTCTTCGGCGACGCGGCGGGCATCGTGAATGTCGATCCCGGCGCAGCAGGCGTTTTTCTTGGCCAGCGCGGCGCCGTGATCGTAAAGCTGGAGCGTGACGCCGACCACGTCATAGCCTTCGTCCTTCAGCATCGCCGCCACAACCGACGAATCGACCCCGCCCGACATCGCCACCACCACGCGCGTATCCGCCGGGCTCTTGGCGAAACCGAGCGAGTTCAGGGGGGTATCGGTGAGTGTTGCCGTCATGATCCTGGCCGCGTGCATAGGAGAAGGACGCAATATAGGAAAATTCGACGCAACAACAAGGCCGGGCTTCACCCTCCGTTAAGCCCGATCCGCCATCGTGCCGGGCGCAGAGCACGAGGCAAAGTGATGTATCTGAAAAAAGTCGATGGCCCGCGCGCGGTGCGCCTGGCCGATGGAACGGTGATGACCCGCGCCGATCTTCCCCCCGGCCGACACCCGCCGCTGGGTGGCCAGCCGCAAGGCCGCCGTGGTGCGCGGGGTGGCGGCCGGGCTGATCGGCGAGGCGGAAGCGCTGAAAACTTACGGGCTGTCGGAAGAGGAATTCGCCGGCTGGCGGGCGGCGGTGGCGCAGCATGGCGAGGCAGCGCTGAAGGCCACGGCGGTGCAGCGATATAGACAACCATAGGTAGTATTCGCTAAAAGTTCCGCAACGGTAACGTGCCGTTAACCTTTACCGTCCAAGGTGTTCATCGACCGAACGGAAATCTGCGGAGACAAAACATGCGCATCCTGCTCGTGGAAGATGACCCCACCACCTCGCGCTCGATCGAGCTCATGCTGACCCATGCGAACCTGAATGTCTACTCGACGGACCTTGGGGAAGAGGGGATCGACCTGGCCAAGCTCTACGATTACGATCTGATCCTGCTCGATCTGAACCTGCCCGACATGAACGGCCTTGAGGTGCTGCGCCAGCTTCGCGCCGCGCGCATCGCCACGCCGATCCTGATCCTCACCGGCTCCGACGATACCGAAGACAAGCTCAAGGGCTTCGGCTTCGGCGCCGACGATTACATGACCAAGCCCTTCCACCGCGAGGAGCTGGTGGCGCGCATTCATGCCATCATCCGCCGCTCCAAGGGCCATTCGCAGGCGGTGATCTCGACCGGGAAGGTCGCGGTCAATCTCGACGCGAAATCGGTCGAGGTCGAGGGCAAGCAGGTGCATCTGACCGGCAAGGAATACCAGATGCTGGAGCTGCTGAGCCTGCGCAAGGGCACCACGCTGACCAAGGAGATGTTTCTCAACCATCTCTATGGCGGGATGGACGAGCCGGAGCTGAAGATCATCGACGTGTTCATCTGCAAGCTGCGCAAGAAGCTCGCCACCGCCACCGGCGGCGACAATTACATCGAAACGGTCTGGGGCCGGGGCTATGTGCTGCGCGACCCGGAACCGGAGATGATGGACAGCCCGCTCGCCCTCGGCGCCTGACGGACCGAAACCCGTTCCCTCCCGGCCCGGCATGCGCGCGAGCGGTGCCGGGCCACCCCCGCCCGGATGGGCGGTGATCCGGCAGATCGGTCCCCGGCTTTGCCGCCCGCGCGCGCCATCACCAGGCCGTGCCCGGCGCGACGACCCGCCTGCCACCGCTTGCCGGCGGTTCCGTCTGGACGGGGCGCAAGCCGCGGCCTAAACCGGAAAGACAGCGACAGCCGGGGGGATGACGTGGCCGGAACAGGGTTTGAAACCACCGCCGTCGAGGCATTGGACGAACAGGCGGCCGAAGCCGAGCTGGCGCGGCTCGCCGCGCTGATCGCGCGCGCCAACCGTGCCTATCATACCGAGGACGCGCCGGAGATTTCCGATGCGGAATATGATGCGGCCCGGCAGCGGAACGCCGCGATCGAGGCGCGCTTTCCCGCGCTGAAACGGGCCGACAGCCCGTCGGAGCAGGTCGGTGCCGCGCTTGCCGAGGGCTTCGGCAAGGTGCGCCACGCGGTGCGGATGCTCTCGCTCGCCAATGTGTTCAGTGACGAAGAACTGCGCGATTTCGACGACAGCGTGCGCAGCTTTCTCGGCCTCGGCGCCGATGCGCCGCTCGCCTATACCGCCGAGCCCAAGATTGACGGGCTCTCGCTGTCGCTGCGTTATGAGAACGGGCGGCTGGTGCAGGCCGCCACGCGCGGCGATGGCAGCGAGGGCGAGAACGTCACCGCCAATGCCCGCACGATTGCCGGAATCCCGCAACAGATCGCCGATGCGCCGGAGCTTCTGGAGGTGCGCGGCGAGGTCTATATGAGCCACGAAGATTTCGCCGCGCTCAATGCCCGCCAGGAGGCGGCGGGGCAGAAAACCTTCGCCAATCCGCGCAACGCCGCCGCCGGCAGCCTGCGCCAGCTCGATGCGAGCGTGACGGCCGCCCGCCCGCTGAAATTCTTCGCCTATGCCTGGGGTGCGCTTTCCGAACCGCTGGCCGAGAGCCAGTCCGCCGCCATCGCCCGGCTCGCCGGGTTCGGCTTTACGGTGAACCCGCTCACCAGGCTCTGCCACAGCACCGATGAGATGCTCGCCCATTACGCCGCGATCGAGGCGCAACGCGCGACCTTGCCCTACGATATCGACGGCGTGGTCTACAAGGTCGACGACCTCGCGCTGCAGGCCCGGCTCGGCTTCCGCTCGACCACGCCCCGCTGGGCCATCGCCCACAAATTCCCCGCCGAAAAGGCCTGGACCTGGCTTGAGGGGATCGACATTCAGGTCGGCCGCACCGGCGCGCTCAGCCCGGTGGCGCGGCTGCATCCGGTCACGGTCGGCGGCGTGGTGGTGTCGAACGCCACCCTGCACAATGAGGATTACATCGCCGGGCGGGATTCGAAAGGCAACGAGATCCGTGGCGGCAAGGATATCCGGATCGGCGACTGGGTGCAGGTCTACCGCGCCGGCGACGTGATCCCGAAAGTGGCGGATGTGGACCTTGCCAGGCGCCCGAAAACCGCCGCGCCCTACACCTTTCCCCATCTGTGCCCGGAATGCGGCTCGGACGCGGTGCGCGAAGAGGGCGATGCGGTGCGCCGCTGCACCGGCGGCCTGATCTGCCCGGCGCAGGCGGTGGAAAAGCTCAAGCATTTCGTCTCGCGCGGCGCTTTCGATATCGAGGGGCTGGGGGCCAAGCAGGTGGAATATTTCTACTATACCTGCCGCATCTCGGAACCCGCCGACATTTTCCGCCTGCAAGAGCGCGACGGCGACCCCGACCGGCTCACCGCCGATCCGCGCGACCGGATCGAGCGCCAGCTTGCCGATCCCGAGCGCGGGGCGGAGCTTCTGGACAGGCTCGCCGAGATGCTGCGCAGTTCCGGCGTGCCGGTGGAGGACGATAACGCCGATCATGTGATCGCCGGTATCCGCCACCTCGCCGGCAAGCCGCTGGCGCAGGTCAAGGGCTGGGGTGAGAAATCGGCGCAGAACCTCTTCGCCGCCATCGGGGAGCGCCGCCGCATCCCCTTCGGCAAGCTGCTCTTCGGCCTCGGCATCCGCCATGTGGGGGAAGTGGTGGCCGGCGATCTCGCCCGCCATTACGGCACATGGGCCGCCTTCATCGCCGCGCTCGATGCCGCCGGACCGGCGGGGGAACGCCATCTCGCCGCAGGCGCGGCGGTGGAGGAGGAACGG
Organism: Sinisalibacter aestuarii; assembly: GCF_027923545.1. GTDB lineage: Bacteria > Pseudomonadota > Alphaproteobacteria > Rhodobacterales > Rhodobacteraceae > Sinisalibacter > Sinisalibacter aestuarii. The sequence continues at coordinate 155,872 of NZ_BROH01000003.1, forward strand.
GCGGCAGCGGCGCATGAGGGGCGGCGCGCGCGGATTTCGGAGACCGAAAAGAGCGTGTGGGAGGCCGGGCCGGCGCTGCCCGAGGGTGCGCGCGCGGCCTGGGACGAGCTGGTGGGCATCGACGGGATCGGCGTGGCGGTGGCATCCGCACTGGTGACCACCTTCCACCAGAAGGCCGAGCGCGCCTCGATCGACCGGCTGGCGGACGAGCTTGAGGTGATCGCGGCGGAACAGCCCGATACCGAAGGCAGCCCGGTGGCGGGCAAAACGCTCGTCTTCACCGGCACGCTTGAGAAGATGACCCGCGCCGAGGCCAAGGTGCGGGCCGAAGCGCTCGGGGCCAAGGTGGCGGGCTCGGTGAGCGCGAAGACCGATCTGCTGATCGCCGGGCCGGGGGCCGGATCGAAGGCGAAGAAGGCGGCCGAACTTGGCGTCGAAACCATCGACGAGGACGGCTGGCTCGTCCTCATCGGCGACGCATGACCGGGCGGCCGGAAATCCTGTTTCCGCTCTTCGCGGCGCTTGAAACGCTGGGCGGCGTGGGCGCGAAAACCGCGCAGGCCTTTGCCGGGCTGGGCATCGAACTGCCGCGCGATCTGTTGTTTTCCTTGCCTTATTCCGGGGTCGACCGGCGCTTTCGCGCTTCGGTGCAGGAGGTGGTGGCGCCCGCCACGGTGACCGTAGAGGTCGAGGTGGGCCAGCACATCCCGCCACGCAGCCGCAACGGCCCCTACCGGGTGGAGGTGCGCGACACGCTCACCACCTTTCAGCTCGTCTTCTTCCACGCGGCGGGCGACTGGCTGCAAAAGCAGCTTCCCACCGGCCAGCGCCGGGTGGTCTCGGGCAAGGTCGAGCTGTTCGACGGCATCGCCCAGATCGTCCATCCCGATTACATTCTGCGCCCCGGCCAGGCCGAGCAGATCCCCGATTTCGAGCCGGTCTATCACCTTACCGCCGGCGTCACCCAGCGGCTGATGCTGCGCGCGGTGGGCGAGGTGCTGATGCGGGTCAAACCGCTCGACGAATGGATTGACCCGAACCTGCTGGAGCGCGAGCACTGGCCGGCCTGGAACAAGGCGGTGACCATCGCCCATGCCCCGGAGGGCCCCGACGATCTCAGCCCGCAGGCCCCGGCGCGACGCCGGCTGGCCTATGACGAGTTCTTCGCCCACCAGCTTACCCTTGCGCTGGCCCGCCAGCGGGTGCGGCGCGGCAAGGGCCGGGTGAGCCAGGGCGACGGGCATCTGCGCGCCAAGGTGCTCGCCGCGCTACCCTACCGGCCCACCGCCGCACAGGAGCGCGCGATGGAGGAGATCGCCGCCGATATGGGCGGGGGCCTCAGGATGAACCGGCTGTTGCAGGGCGATGTCGGCGCGGGCAAGACGCTGGTGGCCTTCCTGTCGCTGCTGGTCGCCGTCGAGGCCGGCGGGCAGGGGGTGATGATGGCGCCCACCGAGATCCTCGCCCGTCAGCACTTTGCCGCGCTCCGCCCGCTGGCCGAGGCCGCAGAGGTGGTGGTGGAAATGCTCACCGGGCGCGACAAGGGCCGCGAGCGCGCGGCGAAGCTGGAGGCGCTGGCGCGGGGCGATATCCATATCCTGGTCGGCACCCATGCGGTGTTTCAGGACGATGTGGATTACCACGATCTGCGCCTTGCCATCGTTGACGAACAGCACCGCTTCGGCGTGGCCGAGCGGATGCGTCTCGGCGCCAAGGGGCAGGTGACGGATGTGCTGGTGATGACGGCCACGCCGATCCCGCGCTCGCTGGCGCTGGCGCAATATGGCGATATGGATGTGAGCGTGCTCGACGAAAAGCCGCCGGGACGCAAGCCGATCGCCACCGCCATGGTCTCGACCGGCCGGATCGGCGAGGTGGTGGAGCGGCTGCGCGCCGCCATCGCCGAGGGGCGGCAGGCCTATTGGGTCTGCCCGCTGGTCGAGGAAAGCGAGCTGAGCGAACTGACCGCCGCCGAAGAACGCTTCAGGATGCTGCGCGCGGAGCTTGGCGAGGGGGTTGTCGGGCTGGTCCACGGGCAATTGCCCACGGCGGAGAAAGATGCGGCGATGGCCGGTTTTGAGCGGGGCGACACCTCTGTGCTGGTCGCCACGACGGTGATCGAGGTGGGGGTGGACGTGCCGAACGCCTCGATCATGGTGATCGAGCGGGCCGAGCATTTCGGCCTTGCCCAGCTTCACCAGTTGCGCGGGCGCGTCGGGCGGGGGCAGGCGGCCTCGACCTGCCTCTTGATGTATCAGCCGCCGCTCACCGAGGGCGGCGAGCGCCGTCTCGGCATCCTGCGCGAGACCGAAGATGGCTTCCGCATCGCCGAGGAAGATCTGGCCATGCGCGGCGCGGGCGATCTGATCGGCACGGCGCAATCGGGCCTGCCGCGCTTCTGGGTGGGCGATCTGGAGACGCAGGCGGCGCTGATGGCGGTGGCCCAGACCGACGCGCGCAACCTGCTCCGGGAAGATCCCGGCCTGACCTCGAAGCGCGGCGAGGCGGCCCGCGTGCTGCTCTGGCTGATGCGGCAAGACGAGGCGATCCGTTTGATTTCAATCGGTTAGGCTCGGAAGAACAAAAAGTTCGCTTTTGTTCTTAAAAAGTTCTTTACAGACGGGCGGGATTTGTGAGAACAAATGGTTAACAAAGAACACAGCCGGAACATTCCGGCACCTTCGAGAGCAGGAGCCCGCCATGCTGAAAGAGATCAAAGCCGTCCTCGACCGGTCTTCTGCCACCATCTGGCAGGATATTGCCGGCGGCGTTGGCCTGATGGTGGTGCTCTATGACGGGCTGCAACTGCCCGGCCTGATCTGACTGACCCATTCTGCCTGCGGATTGCCCGGTTCCCGCATCGCCTGTCCCAAGAGATGCCGGCGGCTCCGGCCGCCACCTGTCCCTCCGGTTTTTTGCCTCTGTCCTGACCGGATTTCGGAACCGAACCCGCATCACTGACCGCCGCCTCCCGTCCCGGAGCGCGGCGGTTTTTTTATGACGCCCCGGCGCTGGCGCTCGCCTCGTCGAGTGCGGCAAGGGTGGCATCCCAGGCGAGCAGGATCGAGGGGTGGCGGTTCTTGTAGGCCTGGGCCGGGCGCAGCACTTCCAGCCCTTCGAAGGGGGCGGGCGGGGTTGGCCCGTCCTGCGTGAGCATGGCGAACAGCGCCGCGCGCCCGGCCGCGATGGTGGCCCGGTCAAGCCCGATCACCACGCGCCCCAGCACCGAGGCCGACGCCTGCCCGAGTGCGCAGGCCTTCACGTTCTGCGCGAACTCGGCGACCCGGCCATCTCGGGCGACGAGATCGACAGTGACGGTGGAGCCGCAGAGCGGCGAGCGTTTCTTCACGCTGGCCGCCGGCGCGGCAAGCCGCCCGGCATGGGGAATATCCGTCGCCAAGGCGAGGATCTGGGTTGAGTAGAGCTGTTCGAGGCTTTGCTCAGTCATGGCTTTCCCCTCCGCGCGCTTGTCTCTAGATAAGAGGCGCGGGCGGAAATGGAAAGGGATGGCGATGCGCTTCGATCCGGCGAGCTTGAACTACAACGAGGCGGGGCTGGTGCCGGTGGTGGCGCAGGCGGCGGATAGCGGCGAGGTGCTGATGCTGGCCTGGATGAATGCCGAGGCCGTCGCGCGCACGCTGCAGACCGGCCGGGTGACCTATTGGTCGCGTTCTCGGTCGGCCTTCTGGGTGAAGGGCGAAAGCTCCGGCCATGTGCAGAACCTCGTCGAGATGCGGGTGGATTGCGATCGCGACGCGCTTCTGGTGCTGGTCGAGCAGGAAGGCCCGGCCTGCCACACCAACCGGCGCTCGTGTTTCTACACCGCGGTGCGCGACTTCGAGGAAGTCGTGATCATGGAGCCGATGGCATAGCGGTGCGGGCAGGGCCGGGGGCCAGCCCCCGGACCCCCGGGATATTTATGGCAAGATGAAAGCCTGAAGGCCGACAAGCGCGCGGATTTCGGCGGGGCTGCGGCCCTCGGCGCGGTAGTGGCGGATGGCGCGGGCATCGTCGCGTTTGGCGAGCCGCTTGCCGGCTTCGTCGCGGATCAGGCGGTGGTGGTGATAGGTGGGCGTGGGCAGGGCGAGCAGGCGTTGCAGCAGCACGTGAATCGGGGTTGCGGCAAAGAGGTCTTCGCCGCGCACCACATGGGTGATGCCTTGCGCGGCATCGTCCACCACCACGGCGAGGTGGTAGGAGGTGCCGATATCCTTGCGGGCGAGCACCACGTCGCCGATGGTGTCCACCATGTCCGCAGGCTCGTGTTCGCGGATGCCGTGAAAACCGGGGCCGGTTTCGGTGACGGTAATCGGCCCGGTCAGCGCCGTGGCTTTCGCCATGTCGAGCCGGATCGCATCGCCGGGCTGGCGGCTTTCCATCGGGCGGCCACGGCAGGTGCCCGGGTAGAGCGGGCCATCGGGGCCTTGCGCGCCCTCCTGCGGCGCCGAGAGCGCGGCGCGGATATCGGCGCGGCTGCAGGAGCAGGGATAGGTGAGGCCCATTGCGGTGAGCCGGTCGAGCGCGGCGGCATAATCGGGCAGCCGGTCGGACTGGCGCATCACCGGCATGGGCCAGGTGAGGCCGAGCCAGTGCAGATCGTCGTAAATTGCCTGCTCGAAGTCCGGTTTGCAGCGGGGCCTGTCGATATCCTCGATCCGGAGCAGGAACTGCCCGCTCGCCGCCTGCGCCATGTCCCATGCCGTGAGCGCCGAGAAGGCGTGGCCGAGATGCAGGAGCCCGGTGGGCGAGGGGGCGAAGCGGGTGATCATGGGCGCAGGCTAGGGGGCGGGGCGGGAGGCAGCAAGCGGCACGGTTTCATTCCAAGAAACCGGGGCGAAATCCTGGAAAGATTTCGCTTATGCCGCGCCCAGCCAGCCCTGCCAGTCGGCTTTCGCCCGGTCGGTATAGGCTTTGTAGCGGTCCTTGCGCCCGCGCCGCCCGCCTTTCAGCCCGTCCACCGGTGGAAACAGCCCGAAATTCACGTTCATCGGCTGGAAGGTCTTGGCCTCGGCTCCGCCGGTGATGTGGCTGACCAGCGCGCCCATCGCCGTGGTGGCGGGCACCGGCGGCAGGGATTTGCCCGAAAGCTCGGCGATTGCGAGCCGGCCCGCGAGCAGGCCCATCGCGGCGGATTCCACGTATCCCTCCACGCCGGTCACCTGCCCGGCAAAGCGGATATGGGGCTTCGATTTCAGCCGCATTTCACCGTCGAGCAGGGTGGGCGAGTTCATGAAGGTGTTGCGGTGGATGCCGCCGAGCCTGGCGAAGCTGGCATTTTCCAGCCCGGGGATCATGCGAAACACCTCCGTCTGGCTGCCGTATTTCATCTTCGTCTGGAAGCCGACGATATTGTAGAGCGTGCCGAGCGCATTGTCGCGGCGCAGCTGGACCACGGCATAGGCTTTCTCGTCTGGTTTGTGGGCATTGGTCAGCCCCACCGGCTTCATCGGCCCGTGACGCAGCGTCTCGCGGCCGCGCTCGGCCATCACCTCGATCGGCAGGCAGCCGTCGAAATATTTCGCCTCCTCGCCCTCGTGGAACGGCGCCTTGTCCGAGCCCATCAGCGCGTCGATGAAGGCCTCATACTGGTCCCTGGTCATCGGGCAGTTGAGATAGGCCTTGCGCTCCTCCTCGGTCTCGCCCTTGTCGTAGCGCGACTGCATCCAGGCGACATCCATGTCGATGCTGTCGGCATAGACGATGGGCGCGATGGCGTCGTAAAAGGCGAGCCGCTCGGTGCCGGTTTCGGCGATGATCGCCGCGCCGAGCGCTTCCGAGGTGAGCGGGCCGGTGGCGAAGATCCAGTGGCCGTCGCCGGGGAGGGCGGTGATTTCCTCCTCCACCACGGTGACGTTGGGCAGCGCGCGCAGCTTGTCGGTGACATATTGCGAGAACGGCTCACGGTCGACCGCCAGCGCGCCGCCGGCGGGCAGGCGGTGGGTATCGGCGGCCTCCATCGTCAGCGAGCCGGCGGCCCGCATCTCCCAGTGCAACAGCCCCACCGCGTTCTGCTCGCTGTCGTCGGAGCGGAACGAGTTGGAACAGACCATCTCGGCGAGCTTGCCAGTCTGGTGGGCGAAGGTGGCGACCTTCGGGCGCATCTCGTGGATGACCACGGTGAGGCCCGCTTTCGCGGCGGCCCAGGCGGCTTCGGAGCCGGCCATGCCGCCACCGACGATGTGGAGTGTCTGTGTCATGTGGCGCGAGATAGGCGAGGGGCGCGCGGCTGGCAAGCGTGGAGTGGGGGTTTTGCACCCCCACACCCCAGCAAGGTATTTGTAGAACAGAGAAGAGGCTCAGCTTTCGCTGCTGTCCGCCACCTCGTCCTCGTCTTCGCTCTCGGCAATCCACGCCACCGAGACGACATGCTCGCCCTTCGCGGTGTTGAACACCTTCACCCCGCCCGCCGAGCGCGAGCGGAACGAAATGCCCTCGACCGGGCAGCGGATCGACTGGCCGGTCGAGGTGGCCAGCATCACCTGGTCGCTCGGGCCGACCGGGAAGGAGGCCACCAGCGCGCCGCCACGCATCGCCTTGTCCATCGCCGCGACGCCCTGACCGCCGCGCCCGCGCACCGGGTAGTCGTGCGAGGACGAGAGCTTGCCGGTGCCGGCGGAGGTGATCGTCAGGATCAGGTCTTCAGCGGCGCGCATCTCCTCGAAGCGCTCGGCGGAAATATCGCCCGCGACCGCCTCTTCGTCATCCTCCGTGCCGTCAATCTCGTCGGCTCCGGCCATCTGGCGGCGCATCTTGAGATAGGCAGCGCGCTCCGACGCCTCGGCCTCGAAATGGCGCACCACGGCCATCGACACCACGCGGTCGTCGTCCGACAAGAGCCGGATACCCCGCACGCCGGTGGAATCGCGGCCCTTGAATACCCGCACATCGGTGGTGGGGAAGCGGATCGCCCTACCGCTGGCGGTGACGAGCATCACGTCGTCTTCCTCGGTGCAGATGCGGGCATTCACCAGCTCCACCCCCTCGGGCAGTTTCATGGCGATCTTGCCGTTGCGCATGACGTTGGTGAAATCCGAAAGCGCGTTGCGCCGCACGTCGCCGGCATCGGTGGCGAAGACGATCTGGAGGTTGTCCCAGTCTTCTTCCGGCGCATCCACCGGCATGATCGCGGCGATGCTCACGCCCGTGGGGATCGGCAGGATGTTGACGATCGCCTTGCCCTTGGCGGTGCGCCCGCCGAGCGGCAGGCGCCAGGTTTTCAGCTTGTAGACCATCCCGTCGGTGGTGAAGAACAGAAGCTGGGTGTGAGTATTGGCGACGAACAGCGTGGTGACCACGTCGTCTTCCTTCAGCCCCCCGCCCGACAGCCCCTTGCCGCCGCGCCGCTGCGCGCGGAAATCGGCCAGCGGCGTGCGCTTGGCCCAGCCGGACTGGGTGATCGTGACCACCATGTCTTCGCGCTCGATCAGGTCTTCGTCTTCCATGTCGCCCGACCAGTCGACGATCTCGGTGCGGCGCGGCACGGCGTAGGCGTCTTTCACCTCGGTGAGTTCGGTCGAGATGATCGCCATGATCCGCTCGCGCGAGCGCAGGATATCGAGGTAATCCTTGATCTTCGCGGCCAGTTCCTCAAGCTCGTCGGTGACTTCCTTCACGCCGAGCTGGGTAAGGCGCTGGAGGCGCAGATCGAGGATGGCGCGGGCCTGGGTTTCCGACAGGTTATAGGTGCCGTCGTCGTTCATCTTGTGAGTCGGGTCGTCGATCAGGGCGATGAACGGGGCGATTTCCTTGGCCGGCCAGCGCCGCTCCATCAGCTTGGCGCGCGCCTCGGCGGCATCGGCGGAGGCGCGGATCGTGGCGACCACTTCGTCGACATTCGAGACGGCGACGGCGAGGCCCACCAGCACATGGCTGCGCTCGCGCGCCTTGCGCAAGAGGAACGCCGTGCGCCGCGCAACCACTTCCTCGCGGAAGGTGATGAAATGGGTGAGAAAATCGCGCAGGGTAAGCTGCTCGGGCCGGCCGCCGTTCAGCGCAAGCATGTTGCAGCCGAAGGAGGTTTGCAGCTGGCTGAAGCGGAATAGCTGGTTGAGCACCACCTCGGGCGTCGCATCGCGCTTGAGTTCGATCACCACCCGCACGCCGACGCGGTCGGACTCGTCCTGAATCGCCGAAATGCCTTCGAGCTTCTTGTCGCGCACCAGATCGGCGATCTTTTCGATCATCGTCGCCTTGTTCACCTGATATGGGATCTCGTCGACGACGATGGCGTAACGGTCTTTTCGGATTTCTTCCACGCGGGTCTTGGCGCGCAGGATCACCGAGCCACGGCCCTCGGTATAGGCCTTGCGCGCGCCGCCGCGGCCCAGCATCACCCCGCCGGTGGGGAAGTCGGGGCCGGGGATGTAGTCCATCAACTGGATCGAATCGAGATCGGGGTTCTCGATCAGCGCCAAAGTCGCGTCGATCACCTCGCCCAGATTGTGCGGCGGGATGTTGGTGGCCATGCCCACGGCGATGCCGCCGGCGCCGTTGACCAGCATGTTGGGGTAGCGCGCGGGCAGAACCGTGGGTTCTTTCTGCTTGCCATCGTAGTTGTCCTGAAAATCGACCGTGTCCTTGTCGATATCGTCGAGCAGCGACAGGGCGACCTTTTCCATCCGCACTTCGGTGTAACGGAAGGCGGCGGGCGGGTCGCCGTCCATCGAGCCGAAGTTGCCCTGACCGTCGAGCAGCGGCAGGCTCATCGAGAAATCCTGCGTCATCCGCGCCAGTGCGTCGTAGATCGCCGCGTCGCCATGCGGGTGATACTGGCCCATCGTATCGGCCACCGGGCGCGAGGACTTGCGGTAGGGCTTGTCGTGCGTATTGCCCACCTCGTGCATGGCGTAAAGGATGCGCCGGTGCACCGGTTTCAGCCCGTCGCGCAGGTCGGGGATCGCACGGCTCACGATCACGCTCATCGCGTAGTCGAGATAGGAATTGCGCATCTCCAGCTCGATGGAGACGGTGGGGCCGCCGAAGGTGGGCCGCTCGGGCGGCATTTCGCCTTCGGTTTCAGGGGTTTCCGGGGTGTCGTTCACGTTGTCCGCCGTGTTGTTCGTTGGTCTGTGCCGCGCATCCGGGACACACAAGATTTTGTTTGGCTGGTTATATCATCCGCAAGGCTTGGGGTGCAATGGAGCGGGCGGGTTTTTGTCGCCCGAAACGCGCCGGATTGCCGGCATCAGCCGATTTCGCGCCTTGGCATTCGCCGCCGCTTCCTTAAGTATCGCCGCAATCGCAACAGGGGAGCGCCATGGCCGAACCACGCAAGCTATTCGAAGAGGTCAGTGACGAAACGCCCGCCGCGCGCAAAGCCGTGCAGACGGGCATGATCGACAGGGGCGGAGCCGGCGGCGCGCGCGGCGCGATCCGGGGCTGGCTGCTGGTGCTCTTCGCGCTGGTGGTGGTGATGATCGTGGTGGGCGGGCTGACGCGGCTTACCGATAGCGGATTGTCGATCACCGAATGGGATCTGGTGATGGGCTCGCTGCCGCCGATGAATGCCGAAGCCTGGGCCAGCGCCTTTGCCAAATATCAGGAAACGCCCGAATTCCGGCTGGTCAACGCCTCGATGACACTGGAGGAGTTCAAGGGCATCTTCTGGTGGGAATGGGGTCATCGCTTCCTTGGCCGGATCATCGGACTGGTCTGGATCGCGGGCTTCCTCGGCTTTTGGGCCGCAGGCAAGATCCCCACCGGCTGGAAGCAGCGGCTGCTGGCCATCGGCGTGCTGATCGGTGTGCAGGGTGCGGTGGGCTGGTGGATGGTGTCCTCCGGTCTTGAGGGCGAGATGACCGATGTGGCCTCCTACCGGCTGGCCACCCATCTCGGCCTTGCCTTCGTGATCCTCGGGCTGATCGTCTGGGCGGTGCTGCTTTTGAGCCGCAGCGAGGCGCAGCTCATGCAGGCGCGACGGCTGCGCGAGAGGAAGCTCTTTGGCATGGGCACCGGGCTGATGCATCTCGCCTTTCTGCAGATCCTGCTGGGCGCGCTGGTGGCCGGGATCGACGCGGGCCGCTCCTATACCGACTGGCCGCTGATGGCGGGGCAGGTCTTTCCGCCCTATGCGTTCGAGATCGAGCCGCTCTGGCGCAACTTCTTCGAAAATCCCGGGCTGGTGCAGTTCATCCACCGGATCGTGGGATATCTGCTGGTGATCTATGCTCTTGTCGTATTCTGGCGCTCGCGCAGCGCCGGGGCGGCGGCGACGCGCTCGGCCTTCGGGCTGGCGGTGGTGGTGATCATCGCGCAGATGCTGCTCGGCATCACCACGGTGATGAACGGGGCGCATATGCATATCGCGATCACGCATCAGGTCGGGGCGATCCTGGCCTGGGCGCTGATCCTGCGCGCCCGCTTCGCGGCGGGCTATCCGCAAGCACAATCGGTAAGGGGCTGAGATGTCTGCCTATGAAGAGCTGATGGCGTTCGACCGCCAGACACAGGCGCTGCGGCAAATCGCCGGGCGGCTGGGCTGGGATCAGGAAACCGTGATGCCGCGTGCGGCCGCGCCGCAGCGCGCGGAAGAATCGGAGGCGATGGAGCAGGTGCTTCATGCCCGCCGGACCGATCCGCGCCTCGGCGACTGGCTGGCCGCGATCGACGAGGCGGCGCTGGACCAGGTCGGGCGGGCCAATCTGCGCCACATCCGCCGCAGCTTCACCCGCGCCACGCGGGTGCCGGCCAGGCTGGCGGGCGAGCTGGCGCGCGTCACCTCCGAGGCGCAGGGGCAATGGGCCGAGGCGCGCGCGGCGGACGATTTCGCCGGGTTCGCGCCGGTGCTGGCGCGGATCGTGGCGCTGAAACGCGAGGAGGCGGCGGCGCTGGCGGCGGGCGGCGATCTTTACGATGCGCTGCTCGACGATTACGAGCCGGGCGCCACCGGGGCCGAGCTTCAGGCAATGTTCGACGCCCTGCGCCCCCGGCTTGTCGATCTGCGCGCGCGCATCCTCGGCGCCGCACACCAGCCCGCCGCGCTCACCGGCAGTTTCGACGAACAGGCGCAGATGAAGCTCACCCGCAGGCTCGCCAAAGCGTTTGGCTACGACATGGCCCATGGCCGGATCGACAAGGCGGTGCATCCGTTCTCGTCGGGGTCCGGCCTCGATGTGCGGATCACCACCCGCACCAATCCCGAAGACCCGTTCGGCGCGGTCTATTCCACGATCCACGAAACCGGCCATGCCTGCTACGAGCAGCATATCGACCCGGCCTATCTGCTGACCCCGCTCGGCGCGGGCGTGTCGATGGGGGTGCATGAAAGCCAGAGCCGGATCTACGAAAACCAGCTTGGCCGCTCGCGCGCCTTCACCGGCTGGCTGTTCGGCGAATTCAAAGGCGCGTTCGGCGATCTTGCGCTTGCCGATGCCGAGGCGTTCTATGCCGCCGCCAACCGGGTGCATCCGGGCTTCATCCGCACCGAATCCGACGAGGTGCAGTACAACCTGCACGTTCTCCTGCGCTTTGATCTGGAACGCCAGATGATCGCGGGCACGCTCGATGTGGCCGATCTCGAAGAGGCGTGGAACAGCCGGTTCGAGGCCGATTTCGGCGTGAAGGTGGAGCGCGCCTCGCAAGGCTGTTTGCAGGATGTGCACTGGTCGGTGGGGCTGTTTGGCTACTTTCCGACCTATTCGCTGGGCAATGTCTATGCGGGCTGTCTGCACAAGGCGCTGCGCGCCGACATGCCCGATCTCGACACCCACCTCGCCGCCGGCGATGCCGCGAAGCCCACCGAATGGCTGGCCGACAGGCTGCAGCGCCATGGCGGGCTTTACGAGCCGAAAGAGGTCATCACCCTTGCCTGTGGCGAGGCGCCGGGCGAAGGGCCGCTGCTCGACTACCTTGAGGCGAAGTTTTCCGAGATCTACCGGCTCTGAGCGCGCGCCGGGCGGCGCTCAGGCAAAGACCGTCACCGCCAGCCCGGCGGCGAAGGCCACGGCGGCGCTGAGCCCGCCGATGGCCAGCGTTTCGCTCACGCAGCGCAGCGCCGTCTCGGCGCTGACCGACCAGCGCAACAGCCCCAGCAGGATCAGCGCGAAGGCGGTGGCAACGAGCGAGACGAGGAAGGTCGCGCTGCCGGTGGGCGCGATCAGATAGGGCAGGATCGGGATCACCCCGAAGGTGACGAAGGCGAGAAAGGTCATCCAGGCCCGCGCCGCCGGGTTATGTGCATCCGGCGCTTCCATGCCGTGATCGTAGCGCAGGCTCAGATCGGCCATCAGGCGCGGGCTTTCGGCCAGATGATCGGCGGCGTGGCGCGCGTCGGCGGGGGGCAGCCCCTGACGGGCGAGATGCCCGGCCAGCCGTGCGGCGGCCTGTGCCGGATCGGCCGCGGCGGCGGCCTCCGCCTCGGCATGGCGGGCGTGGAAGATATCGCGGCTCGACCGGCCAGAGAGAAATTCACCAAGCCCCATCGACACCGCATCCGCCGTCAGGTTGGCCATGCCGAAGATCAGCACCGCCACGCTGCCGACAAGGCCCACGCCCTGTGCCTCTGCGCCCGCGAAGCCGGCGACGATGGCAAAGGTCGTGACGATCCCGTCATTGCCACCATAGACAATCTGCTTGAGGTAAGTGCGGATCGCGTCGCGCGCATTGGAGGCGGGCATATGGCTGGCCTTGACTATCCGGGGCTGATGCAATCCTAGCGCGCGCCGGGCGGGCCGAACAGCCCGCATTTCAGCGCAGGTTCAGCCGTTTTCGGCGCGGAAGGTGGCGCGCTTGGTCTCGATCAGGTCGAGCGCACGGGTCTCGGCCCGGCGCACGCGCACCGCCGTCATGTAAGCTTCTTCGAGCGTTGTCGACGAGGTGCCGATGACCTTCTTGATCTCGTCGACGATATCCGGGTTTCCGGTTTCCTCGGCCAGTTCCAGCGCCTTCTGCGCCAGCTCGTCCGCGACCCGTGCCTGGAGATCCATGCCTGCCCCCGCTGTTATCGTGTATTCTCGGTCAGCCGGCGGCGGACATAGGTGTCGACCGCGCCGATCATCGTGTCCATATGGGCGTTTTCGAAGAAATGCCCGGCGCCTTCCACCTCGGTATGGGTGATGGTGATGCCCTTCTGCTCGTGCAGCTTGTCAACGAGCGCATGGGTGTCGGCGGGCGGCGCCACGCGGTCGGCGGTGCCGTTGATGATCAGGCCCGAAGCCGGGCAGGGGGCGAGGAACGAAAAATCGTACATGTTGGCGGGCGGCGCCACCGAGATGAAACCGGTGATCTCGGGCCGGCGCATCAGAAGCTGCATCCCGATCCAGGCGCCGAAGGAAAAGCCCGCCACCCAGCAATGCTTGGCGTTCTGGTTCATCGACTGGAGGTAGTCGAGCGCCGATGCGGCGTCGGACAATTCGCCCACGCCCTGATCGTATTCGCCCTGACTGCGGCCCACGCCGCGGAAGTTGAAGCGCAGCACGTTGAAGCCCATCTTGTGAAAGGCATAGTGCAGATTGTAGACCACCTTGTTGTTCATCGTGCCGCCGAATTGCGGATGCGGATGCAGGATGATGGCGATCGGTGCGTCTTTTTCCGCCTGTGCGTGGTAGCGGCCTTCGAGCCGGCCCTCGGGGCCGGGAAAAATCACCTCAGGCATTCAGTATTGGTCTCCTTCGCGGCCCGCATTTCTTGACGAAAATAGTCGGGCACCATATTACCAAAGCAGTTCCGGACCGCCGGGACCGGGTGCGTCTCCGTTCACATATTGACGAGGAGGCGAAACGTCAACGTTACAAGAGGGTTCGGCGATGAAGCTTTCCACCAAGGGACGGTATGCAATGGTCGCGCTGGCCGATCTGGCGCTGCAGCCCGAGGGCACCCTGCTTTCGCTTACCGACCTCAGCAAACGGCAGAATATCTCGCTGCCCTATCTCGAACAGCTCTTCGTGAAGCTGCGCCGGGCGGGGCTTGTCGAAAGCGTGCGTGGGCCGGGCGGCGGCTACCGGCTGGCCAGGCCCTGCGCCGAGATCCGCGTGGCCGACGTGCTCGGCGCGGTCGACGAAACCGTAAGCGCGATGCATACCGGGGCCGGGGCCTCGGGCGGGCTGTCGGGCAGCCAGGCGCAATCGCTCACCAACCGGCTGTGGCAGAGCTTCTCCGCGCATGTCTATGTTTTTCTTCACCAAACCCGGCTTTCGGATGTGGTGCATAACGAATTGGCCCCGTGCCCTGCCGTGCCCTCGCTCTTTCATCTCGTCGACGAAGACCACGACGAGGCCAAACTGATCGAAGACGCCGAAAGCTGAGGTCCGCCGTCCGGGCGGGAGGCACAAGACGAAGGAGCGGGGATTGGCCAGGGTCTATCTCGACTGGAATGCCACCGCGCCGCTGAGGCCGGAGGCGCGCGCGGCAATGCTCGCGGCGATGGACGTGGTGGGCAACCCTTCCAGCGTGCACAGCGAAGGCCGCGCCGCCAAGGCGGTGATCGAAAAGGCGCGCCGTCAGGTCGCCACGGCTTTCGGGGCCGAGGGGGCGGATGTGATCTTCACCTCCGGGGCGACGGAGGCCGCGGCGCTGGCGCTGGCGGGCCGCGATCTGGCCTGCGCGGGCATCGAGCATGATGCGGTGGCGGCCTGGTGCACGCAGAGCCTGAGCGTCGATGCCATGGGCCGGGTGAGCGTGCCCGATCCGGGCCGCGCCACGCTTCAGGCCGCCAATTCCGAAACCGGCGTGATCCAGGCGCTGCCCGATGGCCTTGCCGTCACCGACGCGACGCAAGCCTTCGGCAAGATCCCCTTCGCCTTCAACTGGTCGGGCGCCGCGATGGCGCTGATCAGCGCGCATAAGCTTGGCGGACCCAAGGGCGTGGGCGCGCTTGTGGTCAGGCGCGGCACCGAGGTTCATGCCCGCATTCTCGGCGGCGGGCAGGAGATGGGGCGGCGCTCGGGTACGGAAAACCTGATTGGAATTGCGGGCTTCGGCGCGGCAGCCGAGGCGGCGGCGCGCGATCTGGATGGCGGAATTTGGGCGGATGTATCGGAACTTAGAAACATTCTAGAAAAATCCATTGCCGAATCTGCAAATAAGACTATTTTTGTCGGGAAAGACGCGAACAGGCTCCCGAACACCTCGTGCTTCATCACGCCGGGGTGGAAGGGGGAAACCCAGGTTATGGTAATGGATCTGGCGGGGTTTGCCATATCGGCGGGCTCGGCTTGCTCCTCGGGAAAAGTCAAGGCGAGCCACACGCTCAAGGCCCTAGGGTTTGACGATGTGGCCGCTTCGAGTGCCATCCGGGTCTCGCTCGGGCCGACGACGACGCAAGACGATGTATTGCGTTTCGTCGACGCCTGGACGCGGGAAGAGAGAAAATTCCGCAACCGCCGGCAATCGGCGGCGCGGGTCTGACGAGGAGGGCAGCATGGCCCGGAACGATGACGTGATCGTTAAGGAAGGTGTCGAGCAGGAGACTGTCGACGCCGTCCGCACGCTTGGCGACAAGTACAAATACGGCTGGGAAACCGAGATCGAGGAAGAGCGCGCGCCGAAAGGGCTCTCTGAGGATATCGTGAGGCTGATCAGCGCCAAGAACGAAGAGCCGGACTGGATGCTTGAACTGCGCCTCGCCGCCTACCAGCGCTGGTTGCAGATGAAAGAACCCGACTGGGCGATGGTCGAATACCCCGAGATCGACTTTCAGGATCAGTATTACTACGCCCGGCCCAAGAGCATGGCGGAAAAGCCGAAATCGCTCGACGAGGTCGATCCCAAGCTGCTGGCGACTTATGAAAAGCTCGGTATCCCGCTGAAGGAACAGATGATCCTCGCCGGCGTCGAGGGCGCCGACGAGGTTCCCGCCGATGGCGCCAATTCCGAGCGCAAGGTGGCGGTGGATGCGGTGTTCGACTCGGTCTCGGTCGGCACCACCTTCAAGAAGGAGCTGGCCGAGGCCGGCGTGATCTTCTGCTCGATCTCGGAAGCGATCCGCGAGCACCCGGAACTGGTGAAGAAATACCTGTTCTCGGTCGTGCCGCAATCCGACAACTTCTATGCCACGCTCAACTCGGCGGTCTTCTCCGACGGCTCCTTCGTCTACATCCCCGAGGGGGTGCGCTGCCCGATGGAGCTCTCCACCTATTTCCGCATCAACGCGGAGAATACCGGCCAGTTCGAGCGCACGCTGATTATCGCCGACAAGGGCTCCTATGTGAGCTACCTCGAAGGCTGCACCGCGCCGCAGCGCGACAAGGCGCAGCTTCACGCCGCCGTGGTCGAGATCGTGATCCTCGAAGATGCCGAGGTGAAGTATTCGACGGTGCAGAACTGGTTCCCCGGCGACGAAAACGGCAAGGGCGGGATTTACAACTTCGTCACCAAGCGCGCCGATTGCCGCGGCGACCGCTCGAAGGTGATGTGGACCCAGGTGGAAACCGGCTCGGCGGTGACGTGGAAGTACCCCTCCTGCGTGCTGCGCGGCGATGACAGCCAGGGCGAATTCTACTCGATCGCCATCACCAACAACTACCAGCAGGCCGATACCGGCACCAAGATGACGCATCTGGGCAAGAACACGAAAAGCCGGATCGTCTCGAAAGGGATCAGCGCCGGCAAGGCGCAGAACACCTATCGTGGCCTCGTTTCGATGCACCCGCGCGCCAAGAACAGCCGCAACTACACCCAGTGCGACAGCCTGCTGATCGGCGACCAATGCGGGGCGCATACCGTGCCTTACATCGAGGTGAAGAACAATTCTTCCCGCGTCGAGCACGAGGCGACCACCTCGAAGGTGGATGACGAGCAGATGTTCTACTGCCGCCAGCGCGGCATGGACGAGGAAGAAGCGGTGGCGCTGATCGTCAACGGCTTCGCCCGTGAAGTGCTGCAGGCGCTGCCGATGGAATTCGCCATGGAAGCCCAGCAGCTTGTGGCGATCTCGCTGGAAGGGAGCGTGGGCTGATGCTGGCGATCTGGACATTCATCGTGCTGCTGGTGGCGGGGCTCGCCACGGCAATGACGCTGGGCTGGCGCCGTACCACCGCCCAGCCGGTCAAACAGGAACAGGAAATCTGCGGGCCGACCTGCTATCCGCGGGTCAAGCGCTGAGGAAAGAACATGCTGAAAATCAATAACCTGCACGTCAAACTTGAGGAAGAGGACAAGCAGATCCTCAAGGGTGTCGATCTCGAAGTACCCGCCGGCGCCGTCCATGCGATCATGGGGCCGAACGGCTCGGGCAAATCCACGCTCTCCTATGTGCTCTCGGGCCGCGACGGCTATGAGGTAACGGAAGGCTCCGCCAGCCTCGACGGGATGGACCTGCTCGGCATGGAGGCCGAGGAGCGCGCGGCTGCCGGGCTGTTCCTCGCCTTCCAGTACCCGGTGGAAATCCCCGGCGTCGGCAACATGACCTTCCTGCGCACCGCCGTGAACGCGCAGCGCAAGGCGCGCGGTGAAGAAGAGATGTCGGCCGCCGATTTCCTCAAGCTGATCCGCGAGAAGGCCAGGACCCTGAAGATCGACGCCGAGATGCTGAAGCGGCCGGTCAATGTGGGCTTCTCCGGCGGCGAGAAAAAGCGCAACGAGATCCTGCAGATGGCGATGCTGGAGCCGAAGATGTGCATCCTCGACGAGACCGATTCCGGCCTCGACGTGGACGCGATGAAGCTCGTCTCCGACGGCGTGAACGCGCTGCGGGATGAAGGCCGCTCCTTCCTCGTCATCACCCATTACCAACGTCTGCTCGACCATATCAAACCCGATGTGGTGCATATCATGGCGGCGGGCCGGATCATCAAAAGCGGCGGGCCGGAGCTGGCGCTGGAAGTCGAGCATAACGGCTACGCGGATATCCTGTCGGAGACAGCGTGATGAGCGCGGTGGCACAATTGAAGCAAACGGCGCTGGCCGACCGGCTGGCGGTGCTCGAAAGCCCGGCGGGCGGTGCCTGGGCGAACGAGGCCCGGGCCGATGCGCGCGCCCGGCTTGAGGCGATGGGCCTGCCCGCCCCGCGCGATGAATACTGGCGCTTCACCCGGCCTGCGAGCCTGAACGCGCCCGTGCCGGTGCCGGCCGCGATCTTCGATCACGGCTGCGAGGCGCCCGTGTTCGGCGCGGTGGACCGGCTGACGATCGTCTTTGTCGACGGCGTCTTCGATCCGGATCAATCCGACCCGCTGGAAATGGCGGGGATCGAGATCGAGCGGCTGGCGGATGCGGCCGGGAAAGACATTCACTGGGTGCGCGAGCTTTATGGCAAGCTGGAAGCCCGGGGGCAGGCGCCGGTCGAGCGGCCCTTTGCCGCGCTCAACACCGCCTTTGCCGCCGATGGCGTGGTGATCCGCGTCACCGGCCCGGCTGAAAAGCCGGTGAACCTCGTCTATCGCCATGAGAACGAAAATTCCGACGCGATGCTGCACCATGTGGTGAAGCTCGAAGCCGGGGCCGATCTGACCCTGCTGGAAAACGGCCCCGCCGCGGCGCGGTTCAACAAGGTGCTGGAGGTCGAGGTGGCCGATGGCGCGGCGTTCCACCATGTGCGCACACAGGGCCGCGACCATGAGCGCCAGGCGGTCACGCATGTCTTCGCCCGCCTTGGCGCGGAAAGCATCTTCAAGAGCTTCACGCTGACGGTGAACGGGCGGCTCACCCGCAATGAATGCGTGGTCGAGATGAAAGGCGACAATGCCGTTGCCCATATCGCCGGTGCAGCGATGGGCGATGGCAGCGACGATGCCTTTCACCATGACGATACGGTCTTCGTCACCCATGATGCCGAGAATTGCGAGAGCCGGCAGGTGTTCAAGAAGGTGCTGCGCAACGGCGCGGTGGGTGCGTTTCAGGGCAAGATCCTCGTCAAGCCCGGCGCGCAGAAAACCGATGGCTACCAGAAGTCGCAATCGCTGCTGCTGGATGACGACAGCACCTTCCTCGCCAAGCCCGAGCTGGAAATCTACGCCGACGACGTGGCCTGTTCGCACGGCTCCACCTCCGGCGCGATCGACGAGGAGGCGATGTTCTACCTGCGCTCGCGCGGGGTGCCGGAGCTGATCGCCACCGATCTTCTGGTGCTCGCCTTCCTTGCCGACGCCATCGCCGAGATCGAGAACCCGGCCATCGCCGACGATATCACCGGACGCCTCGACGCCTGGTTGCAACGCCGCCGGAGCTAGAGCCATGGGCGTGGCCAGCGACATCCTGCGCGCCTATGCCGCCCCGCGCGAGGTGTTTCGCGCCCGTGCGGGCGAGCAGCCGCGCGAAGACCGGGCCCTGGTCATCCTGATGGTGGCCTGCCTGCTGATCTTCGTCGGCCGCTGGCCCGCGCTGCAGCGCGAGGCGATCGAGACCGGCAACGAGTTCGAAATGCTCGTGGGGGCCACGCTGCTGGCCTGGCTTTTCATCATGCCCCTCGTGGCCTATGCGGTGGGCACGATCTCGCATCTGATCGCCAGACCGTTCGGCGGCGGCGGCAGCGCTTATTCGGCCCGCTTCGCGCTGTTCTGGGCACTGCTGGTGGCCAGCCCGCTCTGGCTTCTGGCGGGCTTGACCGAAGGGTTCACCGGCCCCGGGCTGCAAACCCGGATCGTCGGCGCGGTTGCGCTTTTGGCGTTTATCCTGCACTGGGGCATCAACCTGAGCGTAGCGGAACGGCGATGAAGTTCGAGTGGGGCTATCTTTTCGGCATGGTGCTGCAAACGGTGCCGGAGCCGCGCAAGATCGCGCGCGAGGTGCAGAATCTCGGTGCTCCGCGCGCGGTGCTGTGGCAGGCGCTGCTCCTGCTGCTCGTTGCCACAACCTTCCTTGGCGTGATTTCCTCGATCCTGTTCCCGGTCGATCCGGACGCTTTCGGCGCGCTGCTGTCCGATCCGATCATGACCGGGATCGCGCAAGGTTCGGTGACGGTGCTCACGGTGTTCGGGATCTACTGGATCGGCCGGGCGCTTGGCGGCACCGGCAGTTTCGATCAGGCGCTGCTTACGGTGATCTGGCTGCAATTCGTGCTGCTGATCGTCGAGCTTGGCGTGCTGTTTCTCGGCGTCTTCGCCCCCGGCCTCGCGCTTTTGCTCTGGGTCATGGGCATGGTGCTGACCTTCTGGATCCTCAGCCATTTCATCGCCGAGATGCACGGGTTCCGCTCGGCGGGTGCGGTCTTTGCCGGGATCTTCATGGTGATGATCGCGCTGGCGGTGGTGATGTCGGTGGTCTTCGCGCTGATCGGCCTCGGCGTGCCGGTGGGCGCCGCTGAGATGGGAGTGAGCTGATGTATGACGTCAACGAGGTGCGCAAGGATTTTCCGATCCTGTCGCGCGAAGTGCATGGCAAGCCGCTGGTCTATCTCGATAACGGCGCCTCGGCGCAGAAGCCGCAGGCGGTGATCGACGCGGTCACGCGCGTCTATTCCGACGAATACGCCAATGTGCACCGGGGCCTGCATTACCTTTCCAACCTCACCACCGAGCATTACGAGGCGGTGCGCGGGATCGTCGCGCGCTTTCTGAATGCGGCAGAGGAAGACGAGATCGTCTTCACCTCCGGCACCACCGAGGCGATCAACCTCGTCGCCTATGGCTGGGCCGCGCCGCGGATGGGCGAGGGCGATGAAATCGTGCTCTCTGTCGCCGAGCACCATGCCAATATCGTGCCCTGGCACTTCCTGCGCGAACGCCAGGGGGTGAAGCTGGTCTGGGTCGATACCGAGCCCGATGGCAGCCTCGACCCCGAAAAGGTGATCGCCGCGATCACCCCGCGCACCAGGTTGGTGGCGGTGACCCATGTATCGAACGTGCTGGGCACGGTGGTGGATGTGAAGCGCATCACCGAGGGCGCCCATGCGGCGGGTGTGCCGGTGCTGGTCGACGGCAGCCAGGGCGCGGTGCATGCACCTGTGGACATGCAGGAGATCGGCTGCGACTTCTACCCGATCACCGGCCACAAGCTCTACGGCCCCTCCGGCTCGGGCGCGATCTATATCCGGCGCGAACGGATGGAAGAGATGCGCCCCTTCATGGGCGGCGGCGACATGATCCGCGAAGTCACCAAAGAGGGCGTGCTCTACGCCGATCCGCCGATGAAATTCGAGGCCGGCACGCCCGGCATCGTGCAGACCATCGGCCTTGGCGTGGCGCTGGACTACCTGATGGATCTCGGGATGGACAATGTGGCGGCGCATGAAGCGATGATCGTGTCTTACGCCCGCGAGCGGTTCAAAGAGCTGAACTGGCTCAACATTCAGGGCGACGCGCCGGGCAAGGCGGCGATCTTCTCGATGACGATCGAGGGCGGCGGCCATGCCCATGACATCTCGACCATTCTCGATCAGAAGGGCATCGCCGTGCGGGCCGGGCACCATTGCGCCCATCCGCTGATGGAGCATCTCGGCCTCACCGCCACGGCACGGGCGAGCTTCGGCCTCTACAACACCACCGAAGAGGTGGACAAGCTGGTCGAGGGGCTGGAACTGGCGCATCGCCTGCTAGGCTAGGGCGCCGCGTTCCGGGCGCAAGCCGCCGCCCGCTCACGAAATATTTCACTTCGCCATGTCGGGCCGGCTCGGCTATCGCTACGCCCATGAGCTACGATTATGACAAACTCTACGGCGAAAAGCGCGAGGCGCTGGGGCCGCCAACGCCGGTCTTCGTCGAGTTCTTCGACCGATACCGGCCGGAGAATGCCCGCGTGCTCGATCTGGGATGCGGGCAGGGCCGCGATGCGCTGTTCATTGCCCGGCGCGGTCATCGGGTGGTGGGCGTTGATCTGTCGCCCAACGGCATCCGAGATCTGACTGCGGCCGCGACGGCCGAGCGCCTGGCCGTCGAAGGGATCGTCGCCGATATCGCGGCGTTCACGCCTGCCGGGCTGTTCGATATCGTCCTGATCGACCGCACCCTGCACATGCTGGGGCGAGCGATGCGGCTTTCGGTTCTGTCGGGCTTGCTCGATCATGTCGCGCCGGAAGGCTGGCTGCTGATCGCCGACGAGCCGTCGAACATCGCGGATTTCGCCGCCCTCATTGCCGGTCATGGCGCGGACTGGCGCACGGAGACGCGCAAGCGGGGCTATCTGTTCCTGCACCGGGCCGATCAGCCGTCCGGCGTGATCAGCCCCAGCCCGCGCAGATAGATCCCGATCCCGCTTTCCAGCAGATCCTCGGGCGGGAAGGGCGATTTGGTGCCCGGCGCGCCGCGCGCGAACAGCTCCACCACCCCGTGCGAAAAGGCCAGCATATGCGACGACACCATCCGCGCCGGCGGGCGGCGGTTGGCCGGCAGTTCGGCCATCAGCTCCGAGGCCGCCTTTTCGATCACCCCCAGCGCCCGGCCCGCCACCAGCGCCAGATCGGCGTTGCGGTTGATCGAGATGCCGGATTCGAACATCGCCACGTAATGCCCCGGAAACTTGCGGGCGAAGGCCAGATAGGCCCGGCCCGTGGCCTCCAGCGCCGCCAGCGCCGAGCCTTTGTGCTTGCCATAAGCGTGCTCCATCAGATCGGCAAACACCTCAAAGCCCTGCCGCGCGGCCTCGGCGATCAGGTCTTCGCGGCCCGCGAAATGACGGTAGACCGCCGCCGGGGTCACCCCCGCCGCCTTGGCCGCTTCCGAGAGGGTAAAGCCGGTGGGGCCTTTCTCCTCGATCAGCACCAGGGCGGCATCCACCAGCGCCTGACGCAGATTGCCGTGGTGATATCCGCGCTTCTTAGTCATTCCAGATATCCGGGCCGCCGGCGATGGCCGGGTCGGGCGCAGCGGCCACGCCGGCGATCTTGCCGGCATAGTCGATCCGGCTCAACACGGTCCGGATCGCGGCGAGCCGGGCGCGGTACTTGTCGTCCGAGCGGATCACCGTCCAGGGCGCGCGGCTGCGGTGCGAGGCGGCAAAGGTCTCGCGGATCGCCTCGGAATAGGCATCCCACCGGTTCAGCCCCTCGACGTCGATCGAGCTCAGCTTCCATTGCTTGAGCGGATCGCGCTCGCGGGCGAGGAAGCGGCGCATTTGCTCGGCGCGGCCCACATTGAGCCAGATCTTGAAGAAGTGGATACCCTCATCCACCAGCATATCCTCGAATTCTGGAAGCTGGCGGAAGAAGGCCGCGCGCTGCGCGTCGGTGCAGAAGCCGAACACCTTCTCCACCACGCCCCGGTTGTACCATGAGCGGTCGAACAGCACGATCTCGCCTTCCGTCGGCAACTGGCGCACATAGCGCTGGAAATACCATTCTCCCGCCTCGCGGTCGGAGGGTTTGGGCAGCGCCACAACGCGCGCCACGCGAGGATTAAGGTTCTCGCGGAACCGCTTGATCGCGCCGCCTTTTCCGGCGGCATCGCGCCCCTCGAACACAACCACCACGCGCTTGCCGGTGGCCTTCACATCGGCCTGCAGCTTGACCAGTTCGAGCTGCAGCGCATCGAGCGCCTCTTCGTAGTCGGATTTCTTCATCCAGCGGTCATAGGGAAAGTCCGGCTGCAGGATATCCTTCTTGTCGCCTTCGGCGATGGCGCGGCGGATTTCTTCCGACGCCGTCTGCTCGTAGAACGCGCTAATCGCCCCGTCGAAGGGAAGTTGCATGGCCTGCCTCCGGTTTCTTGTTCTGCGAATGTATCGCTATTTTACATTGGCGCGCAATGCGGCGCGGTCAATGGCGGCGATCACCTCGGGGCGGGCGACGTGGTGGGGCATATGGCCGATGCCGGGCAACAGGGTAAGCCGCGCCTGCGGGTTCTCCGCCGCAAGGCGGTCGGCATGGATGCTGTGATGCACGATCATGTCGGCATCGCCATGCACGATTTCGATCGGCAGCCCGATCTCCGCCCAGCGGGGCGAGAGAGAGGAGATCTCGCCATGCAGCGCCCGCCTTTGCAGCGCATTCACCCGCATCGCGCCGCGCCGCACGGTGAGTTCGGGGCCGAAATGCTCGTCATAACCGGCGGGCGCCGTCTGCGGCGCAAACACCTTGTCGATCTCACGCTTGATCGCGGCGCGCGGCACCCAGGCGGTGATGAGCGGGATCAGCAGTGCCCGCCCGAGCGGGTGCGACAGGATCGTGTAATAGAGCCCCAGCCCGGTCTCCCACGGATAGGCGACACCGGAGACCGAGACGACGCCCGCAAGCGTCCCGGGCAGGGCGGCGGCCCAGGCCAGCGCCACCGCGCCGCCATAGGATTGGCCGAGCACGATGGGCCGCTCCGCCCCCAGCGCCGCCACCGCCGCCTGGATCGCGCGCGCCTGCGCCTCCAGCCCGTCACCTTGCGGCAGTGCGTCCGACCAGCCGAGACCAGGCCGGTCGACCACGAAGACGCGGTAGCGCGCGGCCAGCTCGCCCGCCAGCCGAAAGGTAAAATCGCGGGTATTGCCGGAAGAGCCATGGATCAGCACAAGGTCCGGCCCCGCCGCGCCCAGCACCTCGACATGAACCCTGCGGCCCGCCACCTCCACATCCTGCCCGCGCGGCGGCGAAAGCTTCGCCGCCCGCGCCTCACGCCGCGCCGCAAGCACTTGGGTCGCGCCGGTGAACCCGAGCAGCCCAATCCCTGTGGCGGTGAGCAGGCTCATACCCCAGCCATCTTCTCTGTTCGAAAAATACCTTCGGGGGGTCCGGGGGGCAGACAGCCCCCCGGCGGGTCGGATTGCGTCAGCAATTCGAAACCCATCACCCCCGCCGGTCCTCGACCACCGTACCGATCTTGTCGATGTCGAAGGGCGTGGTCAGGTACATTTCCGCGATCCAGTTGCCGTAGAGCAGATGCGCATGGCTCTTCCAGCGGTTCTGCGGCGGCTTCGACGGGTCGTCGTTCGGATAGTAGTTCATCGGCACGTTGATCGGCGTGCCCTTGGCGACGTCGCGGTCATATTCATGCTTCAGCGTGTCCGAATCGTATTCGAAATGGTTGAAGATGTAGAGCGCGCGGTGGCGCGGGTCTTCCACCAGGCAGGAGCCGGTCTCGTCCGAGCCGAGCAGCGGCACAAGCTCCGGCTGGGCGCGGATATCGGCCTCGGCGATCTCGGTCCAGCGGCTCACCGGGATGACGAAATTATCGGAAAACCCGCGCAGGAAGGGCGATTTCGGCGCGAGGTTCTTCTGCGGGTAGCAGCCGAACGCCTTGTGATCGAGCATATGCTTGGGGATGCCCCAGAAGTGGTAGAGCATCGCCATGCCGCCCCAGCAGACGCCGAAGGTGGAATGCACGTTGGTCTGCGACCACTCCATGATCTCCTGCATCTCGTCCCAATAGGTGACCTCTTCATAGGGCAGATGCTCGATCGGCGCGCCGGTGATGATCAGCCCGTCGAATTTCTGATGTCTGATCTCCTGAAACGGCACGTAGTGCGCGCCGATATGCGCCTGGCTCTCGGTTTTCGAGACATGTTCGGTCGGGCGCACGAGGGTCAGCTCCACCTGCAGGGGCGAGGCGGCGATCAGCCGGGCAAACTGGGTTTCGGTCTCGATCTTCTTCGGCATGAGGTTGAGCAGCGCGATCCGCATCGGGCGGATCTCCTGCATCTCGGCCTGATCCTCGCGCATCATCATGATGCCTTCCGCGCGCAACGTGCTGTAGGCGGGGAGCGTGGCGGGGATCTTGATCGGCATCGGAGCCTCCTTCGGATTGTATCCGGGTGAGATAGCCCCTCGGTCAGCGAGCCTCAAGGGCACGCGCGATCAGCGCGTCGAAGTCTTCGGGCGATGTCACATGGGCCACGTCATCGGCCTTGAGCGTGACGCCCCAGTTGCGCGCCATCGCGGCGTAGCGCGGCTGGCGGTGGGCCATGGCGCGGGCATAGGTGGCGGCCATGAAATCGTCGGGGTCCACCTCGGCCTCGCAGAGCCCGCGCTCATCGAGATAATGCGCCCAGGCGGTTTCGAGGAAATCGGGCGTGTAATACATCGGCTTCGGCGCGCGTTTGAAGCGGCGCACCAGCTCCTCCGTATGGGCCTCGCTGCCCTCGATCCAGACCATCAGCAGGTGTTCGGACAATTCCTTCAGCACCGGATCGGCGGGGTCGTCCGGGTTCACCACTTCGCAGATCGAGCCGCCGGTATCGCAGACGAAATTGCTGTAGCCGTAGATCTCGCGGGCGCGGGTGATGAAGCGGGTGGTGTCGAGCAGGGCGGCGACCTCGGCATCGTGATGCAGGGCCTGCCGGCGCATATATTCGGCGAAAGGCAGCCCGCCTTTGGCCGGATCGCCGGGCTTGCCGAGATAGCTCGACAGCGGGGCGAGATTGTTGAAGGTGATGTTGGAGGCGATATAGACGCTGTCGGTCAGCAGGAGCTCGCGCAGAAACGGGTTCTTCATCGCCTCGCGCTTGAAATTGTCGGCGATGTGCTCGCCCATGTAGCGCGTGCCGATGCGGTAATCGACGGAATAGTGAAACCAGCCGCCCGCCGCGCGCAACATGCTGGCGATATGGGTCTTGCCCAGCCCCGACATGCCGAAAAGCAGCACATGCTTGCCGGACGCGCCCAGCCATTCCGTCGCCGTTTGGTAGATCATGCCCGGCCTCCTTTGCCCGCCCCGGTGGTAGCGGGGCCGGGCGGGCCGGTCAAATCCTAACGCCGCCTGAACAGCCGCCCGTCGATCACCACGAGGCCGAGCGCGATCAGACCGAAGCCGAGATAGGCCGAAAGCGGCAGGGCCTCGGCGCGCACCATGGCCCCGAGCGCCACCGCCGTGGGCACGATGAGCAGGGTCACCAGCGTGGCATTGCCGGCACCCGCTATGTTGATCACGGCATAATAGAGCAGGTAGGCGCCGGCGGTGACCACGAGCGCGTAATAGGCGATGGCCGCCAGAATGTCCGGCGGCAAAGCAAGGGGCAGCGGCCCGGCTGCCAGCCAGGACAGCGGCAGCATGATCAGCGCCGCGCCGGTGAGCATCCCCAGCGCCGCCACTTCCGGGCGCAGATGCCGCAGCCGCTTGCGTGCCCAGACCGAAGACAGCGCATAGGCCATCGTCGATCCCAGCATGGCAAGTTGCGCCAGCGCCCGCAGATCGAAGCTTCTGAGGCTGTCGAGGCCGAGAATCACCGCCACGCCGAAGAAGCCGAGCGCCACGCCGGTGGCCTTGCGGCGGGTCAACCGCTCATCGGCGAGAAAGATCGCCGCCATCAGCGGGCCGAAGATCGCCGTTGTGGCGTTGAGGATGCCCGCCAGCCCCGATTCGATGCTCTGCTGGGCATAGGCCTGCAACGCGAAGGGGATCGCGTTATTGGCCGCCCCCATCACCAGCAGGGCAAGCACCGTGCCCCGGTCGCGCGGCAGGGGCAGGCGGCGCACCAGAACATAGGCCCAGAGGAACAGCGCCGCCCAGAGCACCCGGTGGGTGACCACGTGCAGCGGCGCCATGATCCCGACCAGGGTCGTGGTGGTCAGAAAGCTGGACCCCCAGATCAGCGAGAGCAGGATCAGCAGCATCCAGGCGCGGGGGGAAAGTGAGGCTTGTGTCATGGCCGCGACCCTAGGCAGCCAGCCCGCGCCCGGCGACCCGGATCCTGCGCAATGTCATCCCGCCCGGGCGCCCCGGGCCGCGAGTGCGAGGTTGATCCAGTTGCCGGCGATGATCAGCGCCCCGCCGGCCAGCACGTAGGGGTCGAACGCCTCGTCATAGAAGGCCCAGCCGACCACGGCGATGATCGGCAGCCGGGTGAAATCCACCGGCATCACCACACTGGCGGGCGCGAGGCTGAGCGCCGAGGTCAGGCAGAAATGCGCGAGCAGCCCGGCGATGCCGATCAGCACCAGCCAGGGCAGGGCAGCGAGGCCCGGCAGCGCGATATCGCCGTCATAGCCTGCCATGATGAGGCCGAAGAGCGTTTGCATCGCCGTGAGCCAGAACAGGATGGAGACGACGCTCTCGGTCCGGG
Source organism: Sinisalibacter aestuarii (assembly GCF_027923545.1). Classification (GTDB taxonomy): domain Bacteria; phylum Pseudomonadota; class Alphaproteobacteria; order Rhodobacterales; family Rhodobacteraceae; genus Sinisalibacter; species Sinisalibacter aestuarii. The sequence continues at coordinate 183,658 of NZ_BROH01000003.1, forward strand.
TCAGCTTGCGGGTGGAGACGGCCGATCCGGCAAAGCCGATCGCCGCGGCGGCGGCGGCGATCACACCCAGGCTCAGCGTGGCCGAGAAGGGCCGGGTGACGATCAGCACGCCCACGAAGCCGATCAGCGCCGCCCAGGCCTGTGGCCGGGTGATCCGCTCGCCCAGAAAGATCGGTGAAAGCAGCAGCACCCAGAGCGGCAAGGTGAATTCCAGCGCGAAGACCTGCGCGAGCGGCACCATCGTGATCGCGTAGAACCACAGGTTCTGGCCGGTGAAATGGCTGATATTGCGCAATGTGTGCAGGCCGAGATAGCGGGCGCGGATATCCTTGCGCGTGCCCGAAAGCGTCGCCACCGCGAGCACCACCACGATCCCGACAATGGAGCGATAGAGCATGATCTCGAACGTGTCATGATCGAAGCTCACCGCGCGCCCGGCAATGGCCATCGCCGTGAAGGAGGCGATGGCGCCGATCATCCACAACGCGGCGCGGGCCGTGTCGCTCACGCCGGCACCTCGTCGATGGTATAGCTGCGCGGCAGGCCGGCGCTGATCCGCCCCCAATCGCTCGCCGCGACCCGCGCCTGATGCGCCTCGAAGGCGGCGCGGCTCGCGAACAGCTCCGCCACCGTATAGCGTCCCGGCATGGCGGGATCGGGCCTGACCTCGAAAGCCAGGCAGCCGGGCTCGGCACGGGTCAGCCGGATATGCTCGGGCAGCGCCGCGGCGATCGCCGCGCGCCGGGGCTCCGGCACGTCGATATGGCCGGTGAGGCGGATATGCGCGGCGTGGGTCATTCCCACTCGATGGTGCCCGGCGGTTTCGAGGTGATGTCGTAGGTCACCCGGTTGATCCCCTGCACCTCGTTGATGATCCGCGTCGCGGTTTCGCCGAGGAAATCGTGGCTGAACGGGTAGTAATCCGCCGTCATCCCGTCGACCGAGGTAACCGCGCGCAGGGCGCAGGCGTAATCGTAGGTGCGCCCGTCGCCCATCACGCCCACCGTGCGCACCGGCAGGATCGCCACGAAAGCCTGCCAGATCTCGTCGTAAAGCCCGTGCTTGCGGATCTGGTCGATATAGACGGCATCGGCCTTGCGCAGGATTTCCAGCTTCTCGCGGGTGATCTCGCCCGGCACGCGGATGGCGAGGCCGGGGCCGGGGAAGGGGTGGCGGCCGATGAAGCTGGCGGGCAGGCCCAACTCGTGGCCAAGCGCGCGCACCTCGTCCTTGAACAGCTCGCGCAGCGGCTCGACCAGCTTCAGCCCCATCTTCTCGGGCAGGCCGCCGACATTGTGGTGCGATTTGATCGTCACCGAGGGGCCGCCGGAAAAGCTCACACTTTCGATCACGTCGGGGTAAAGCGTGCCCTGCGCCAGAAACTCCGCCCCCTCGATCTTGTTCGCCTCGCGCTGGAACACGTCGATGAACAGCCTACCGATGGTTTTTCTCTTTACTTCCGGGTCACTTACGCCTTCGAGCTCATCCAAAAACAGCTCCGCCTCATCGGCATGAATGAGCTTCATGTTGTAGTGATCGCGGAACATCGTGACCACTTCCTGCGCCTCGTTCTGGCGCAAAAGCCCGTGGTCGACGAAAACGCAGGTGAGCTGGTCGCCGATGGCTTCATGCAGAAGCACGGCGGTGACGGAAGAATCGACCCCGCCGGAGAGGCCGCAGATCACGTGGCTTTCGCCCACCTGCGCGCGGATCTTGGCAATCGCCTCGTCGCGGTAGGCGCCCATCGTCCAGTCGCCCCTGAACCCGGCCATCCGCACGAAATTCTCGTAGAAGGTCGCGCCGTTCGGGGTGTGGTGCACTTCGGGGTGGAACTGCACGGCGAAAAAGCGGCGGTCGGGATCGGCGGTGATGGCATAGGGCGCATTCGGTGAGGTGCCGTAAACCTCGAAGCCCGGGGCGATGGCGCTCACATGATCGCCATGGCTCATCCAGACCTGCTCCTTGCCCTCAAGGAACCAGCCAAACAGCAAGTCGATATCGCCGTTCTTCGGTTCGACATAGGCTCGCCCGAACTCGGCCGTGCCATGGCCGCGCTCCACCTTGCCGCCGAGATCGGCCATCATCACCTGCTGGCCGTAGCAGATACCGAGGATCGGCACGCCGAGATCGTAGACCGAGCGCGGCGGGCGGGGCGAGCCCTCGTCGATCACCGAGGCGGGGCCGCCGGAGAAGATCACCGCTTTCGGCGCGAAGTCGGCTAGAAAGGCGTCGGTGACGTTCTGGTAGGGGTGGATTTCGCAATAGACGCTGAGCTCGCGCAGGCGGCGCGCGATGAGCTGCGTGACCTGGGAGCCGAAGTCGATGATGAGGAGGCGATCATGCTGAGTCATGCACGCTGATTAGGGCTGTGGCGCGCGGCTGGCAAGGGGGCAGGGGGGCTGTCTGCCCCCCTCTGGCTGCGCCATTCACCCCCCGAAGGTATTTTTGGAACGAAGAAGCAGGGGCGGCACGATCCACCCCCGCCGGCCGGACCGGCCACGCGGGGGCTTCTCCGTTCACGGCCATCGGCTCCTCAGCCTGTCCCGCCCTCGCAGCTAAACCCGACAAGGTTAACAAATCGTTCTTCTCTGTTCGAAAAATACCTCGGGGGGGTGAGCCCGCAGGGCGAGGGGGGCAGCGCCCCCCTGGATGTCGTTTTCGCGCCGGAAATGCCGCAAATCCGCCCGGCCCCGGCGACCCGCCGGTGTATCGCTGAAAGGGTAACATCCCGGAGGGCGCGACATGGACGAGGGTCAGGCACGCAGGCGGACGCGCGGCGGCGGTGGGGCGGCGCGCCGGGCCGAGCGCACGGCGAAACGGATCGAGGCGGCGCCCCGGATCACCCGGGCGATCCCGGATTACGAGCTTCTGAGCGAAGCGGCGTTGCAGATCATCGAGCGCAACGCCGATACCGTGCTGGAAGAGATCGGCGTGACCTTCTCCGACAATCCCGCGGCTCTTGCCCGCTGGCGCGACGCGGGGGCAGATGTGCGCGGCGAGCGGGTGCATATCCCGCGCGGGCTGGCGCGCAAGCTCTGCGCCACCGCGCCCGCGCGCTTCACCCAGCATGCGCGCAACCCGGCCAATTCGGTCGAGATCGGCGGGCGCGATCTGGTGCTCGCGCCGGTCTATGGTCCGCCCTTCGTGCGTGATGCAGAGGGCGGGCGGCGCTATGCGACGATCGGGGATTTCCGCAATTTCGTGCGTCTTGGCCAGATGTCGCCCTGGCTGCACCATTCCGGCGGCACCGTCTGCGAGCCGACCGACGTGCCGGTCAACAAGCGCCATCTGGACATGTTGCTGGCCCATATGACGCTGTCGGACAAGCCGTTCATGGGATCGGTGACCGAACCGAGCCGCGCCGCCGACAGTGTGGAGATGGCGAAGATCCTGTTCGGCGCCGATTTCGTCGACCAGAACACGGTGATGGTCTCGCTGATCAACATCAACTCGCCGCTCACCTTCGACGCGACGATGATGGGGGCGCTGGAAGTCTACGCGGCGGCGAACCAGGCCTGCATCGTCTCGCCCTTTATCGTCGGCGGGGCGATGGCGCCGGTTTCGGTGATGGGCACGCTCACCCAGGTGCTGGCCGAAACGCTGGCGGGGGTGGCCTACAGCCAGCTCGTGCGCCCCGGCGCGCCGGTGATCATGGGCGCCTTCGTCACCTCGATCGACATGAATTCGGGCGCGCCCACATTTGGCACACCGGAAGCCAGCCAGATCACCTATGGCGTGGGCCAGCTTGCCCGCCGCCTCGGGCTGCCCTACCGCTCGGCGGGGGGCTTTACCGGTTCCAAGCTGCCCGATGCGCAGGCCGGTTACGAAAGCGCCAACAGCCTGAATATGGGGCTGATGGCGGGCGTCAACTTCATGCTGCATGCCTGCGGCTGGCTCGAAGGCGGGCTGGTGGCGAGTTTCGAGAAATTCGTGATGGATGCCGATCAGCTCGGCGCGCTGCACAAGATGGCGGCGGGCGTGGCGATGGACGAGGACGCCCAGGCGATGGATGCGATCCGCGAGGTGGGGCCGGGGGGCCACTACCTTGGCTGCGGCCATACCCAGACCCATTTCAAATCCGCCTTCTGGCGGTCGCAGGTGCTGGATTACAAGCCGTTCGAGACCTGGGAGGAAGAGGGCGCGCGCGATACGCAGGCGCTGGCCGGGGCGCGGGTGGCGCGGTTGCTCGCCGATTACGAGGCGCCGGCGCTGGACCCGGCCATTCGTGCCGCGCTGGAGGCTTATGTGGCCGAGAAGAAGGCCGCGATGCCCGACGCCTTCACCTGAGCTCCGCTCACACCCCGTGGTCGGCGCGCGCCAGCAGCCGCGCCTCCGAGATCAGAGCGATCAGCACGTCGACATGGCGCGCCGGGCTGTATCCGGCGGCGCCCGTTTGGCGGCTTTCTTCCAGCGCGGCCTCCGCCGCGATCAGTGCATCGACCGCCGCGCGGGGCGCCGGGGCGACGGGCTGGCGGGTGAGCCGCTTCAGATCGCGCTCACGGTTGTAATCGGCCAGCCCGAAGCGGGCGGCGCGGATCAGAAGGCGGGGGCGGCGCAGGCCGGCGAGGAGGGTGGCGGTATCGGTCATGGCGGTCTCCCGTGATGAGTCGCCATTCGTATTGCACAACCTATGCGGGTGTTGCGTGCCGGGCAGATCGGCGCACGCTCCCTTACTCACCCCTTAAGAATTGCGCGACAAGCTGGTTTCGTTGCCCGGCGTTAACGTCCCGGTAACCTTTTTTGGCAAAGTTGGAATCGTGCAAGTTCGCCTTGGGGTTGTGCTGCTGCGGCCGCTTGAGCGATCTCACCTTGGGGGATCATATGGGGAATGCGCAGGCGATTGGCGCGTTGGACGCGCAGGTGCGGCTACCGGGATGGGTGCCGCAGGAAGTCCGGGTCTATCTCGCCCATACCGAGGCGGGCGAGAGCATCCGCTCGATTGCCCGCGCGCTTGGGCACCATCCTTCGACTGTGCTGAGACAGGTGCGCCGGACCGAAACGCTGCGCGACGATCCGCTGGCCGATTCCGGCCTCGCGCGGCTGGGCCGGCTGGTGAGCGGCGCGGCGGGTCAGAGCTTGCCCCCCTCCACAGCACAGGATCATATGCAGATGAAACTCACACCCGAGGGCCAGGCCATGCTGGCGCGCGATACCTTGCGCGTGCTGCGGGCGATGATGGCGCCTAGGAGCCTGCTCGTTATCGCCGACGGTGTCGACGACGCGGTGGTGGTGCAGGATACCGGCGGCGACCGACCGGTGCGCCGTGCGGTGCTTGGCCGGGATCTGGCGGAGGTGCTGGCGCTGCGGGAATTCATCGCCGGTACCCAGACCGGGCGGCTTACCCGCTATCATATCACCGCCGCGGGCCGGGCCGAGGCCGGGCGGCTGATGGCCGAGAGCGAGTCGCGCCGCTCGGCGCTGCTGGGTGCGGCCGAAGATGCCGGCCGGGCGGCAAGGGCTGACAGGCCGATCCCGGTGCGCCGCCGCAGCGCCGGCACCGACGCGCCCTATTACGTGCTGTCACGCCGCCGCCGCGCGGATGGCGAGGCCTGGCTGCCGCCGGCGCTGATCGCCGCCGCCGCGCGGTTTCGCGAAACCTGGGAGATTGCGCAGATCGGCGCCGATGCCACGCGGGCCTGGGCGCAGATGATGGCCGCCGGCGGGCGTGGCCGGGCAGGGGGTGCTGCCCCCGGCGCGCCGACCCGGCGGCTGGAGGCCGAGGCGGAGCTGCAGGCGGCGATGCGCGTTCTCGGCCCCGATCTCGCGGAAACGCTCATCCTTGGGGTTTGCCGCGAGGAAGGGATGGAAGATATCGAGAACCGGCTCGATTTTCCCGCGCGCTCGGGCAAGATCGTGCTGCGGATCGCGTTGCGCAGGCTCGCGCGCCATTATGCGGATACAGGCTCCGGCGGGTTCGACATGATCTCGTGATCCACGCAGCGGCGGCGCAGGCCACCGGGCCGTGCGCCGCGCTCAGGGGGCGGCGCCGAGAATGTCGAAGTCCAGATCGGGATAGCAGGCCCGCACTTCGCGGCGGACCACGGCGGGTTTGGGCAGAGATCCGGCGGCGCCGAGATAGCGCCCGGCAAACCCGGCTTCGGTCAGCAGGTTGGCGAGATCGAGGCAATCGAACCCCTCTCCGACCAGCGGCGAGATGACGATATCGGGCGCCCAGCGTTCCAGCGCGGCGGCGCTCACATCGGCGAAATCGGCGTGAATCACCTCGCGCGGTGCGATATCGGCGGCCTGGTCTGCCGCTACGTCGCCCACCGTCAGAACGCGGGGCGCTGTCTCGTCCTGCCGGAAATCTTCGTCAGGGCGCATGCGCCAATCCGCGAGACCTCCTGATACTGAGATAGCGCACATTGACTACTCCACAAAAATACTACGTATCACAATCATAAGTTGACCACTGCGCGGAGCGAAACGCGCAAGGGGAGAGAAACTCGTTTCATTCAAGAGGTCAAGAGGGCTTTACAGCGCAGGCGCGCCGCCCGATGGTCGCGCCGCGACAAGGAGTGACCGATGACCCCCGACGAGCTGGTGCCCGCGATCCCGATGCCCTGCGCGCATGTGCTGCCCGATGGGCGGGTCGGGACGATCAATCCGGCAATGGCCGCCCTGTTCGGCGAGGCGATCCGCGGGCGGCACTATATCACCGCATTCCGCCAGCCCGCGCTGATCGACCGGATCGAGGCGGCGCTGGCCGAGGGCACGCGCCAGGAAGGGCGCTACAGCGGCCGTCAGGCCGGTCAGGACACCACCCATGTGGCGACGATCTCGCCGATCGGCTCGAATGGCAGGCCGGGTGGCTGCCTCGTGTTTCTGGAAGACATGACCCATCTCGAAGAGGCGGGCGAGCGGCGGTCGGAATTCGTCGCCAATGTGAGCCACGAGTTGCGCACGCCGCTTACCGCGATTTCGGGGTTCATCGAAACGCTGCGTGGCCCGGCCCGCGACGACCCGGAGGCGCGCGCGCGGTTTCTCGACATCATGGAGCGCGAGACGCGGCGGATGAACCGGCTGGTGGACGATCTGCTGTCGCTGGCGCGGGTCGAGGATGTGGAGCGGATGCGCCCGCCGGAAGAGGTGGATGTGGCCGAGCTGCTGTCCGGCGCCGTGCGCGGGCTGCATCCACAGGCGGAAAGGCGGTCGGTGACGCTGGCGCTGTCGGGCTGCGACCTGCCCGCGAGGGCGCCGGGCGATCCCGACCAGCTTACCCAGGTGTTCACCAATCTGGTCGAGAACGCGATCAAGTACGGGCGCGAGGGCGGGCGGGTGGATATCTCGCTTGAGCGGCTGGACGATGCGCAGCTTCTGAAGGGGCCGGGGCTGAAGATCACCGTCGCCGACGATGGCGAGGGGATCGACGAGCGGCATCTGGGCCGACTCACCGAGCGATTCTACCGCGTCGATTCCCACCGGTCGCGCGGCATGGGCGGCACCGGGCTGGGCCTGGCGATTGTAAAACATATCGTAAACCGCCACCGCGGACGGCTCCGGATCGAGAGCAAGGCCGGGCAGGGCAGCACCTTCAGCGTGTTTTTGCCCCTGGATTAAAGGCGTTTCGGCCAGGGCCGCCCAAAGCGGCGCGCTGTCATATACCTGTTACACGTCTGTCATAAATACGTTGCGCGGGAGGCATAGACCCGCCGCCAAGGATGCCTCGGCGCGTCCCCGCATGAAACCAAATTCCAGGAGACAGATATGTCCTTCGTGAAACTGACCGCCTCCAGCCTGGCGATCGCTGCCGTTTCCGCCACCGCTGCCGCGGCGCGTGACCAGGTGCAGGTGGCAGGCTCGTCCACCGTGCTTCCCTATGCCTCGATCGTCGCCGAAGCCTTCGGCGAAAACTTCGACTTCCCGACCCCGGTCGTTGAATCGGGCGGCTCCTCGGCCGGTCTCAAGAAGTTCTGCCAGGGCGTCGGCGAAGAGCAGTCCGATATCGCCAACTCGTCGCGCAAGATCCGCGATGCCGAGATCGAAGCCTGTGCCGCCAACGGCGTGACCGACATCATCGAAGTGCGCATCGGCTACGATGGCATCGTCTTCGCCTCGCAGCTCGACGGCCCGGCCTACACCTCCTTTACCCAGGCCGATATCTTCAACGCGCTGGCGCCGAAAGTGGTGGTGAACGGCGAGCTTGTCGACAACCCCTACACCAAGTGGAACGAGTTCAACCCCGACCTGCCGGATGCCGAAATTCTCGCCTTCATCCCGGGCACCAAGCACGGCACCCGCGAAGTGTTTGAAGAAAAGGTGATCGCGGTCGGCTGTGAAGCCACCGGCGCGCTCGAAGCGATGATCGCCGGCGGCATGTCGGAAGACGACGCCGAAGACGCCTGCCTTGCGGTGCGCGCCGACGGCCGCTCGGTCGATATCGACGGCGATTACACCGAAACGCTCGCCTCGATCGACGCGAACGCGAACGCCATCGGCGTCTTCGGCCTCGCCTTCTACGAAAACAACACCGACAAGCTCAAAGTGGCGACGATGGCCGGTGTCGAACCCTCGACCGAAACCATCTCCTCGGGCGAGTATCCGGTGTCGCGCCCGCTCTACTTCTACGTCAAGAAGGCCCATATCGGCGTGATTCCGGGGCTGAAGGAATATACCGAGTTCTTCATCTCCGACGAGATCGCCGGCCCCGATGGCCCGCTTGCCGAATACGGCCTCGTGTCGGACCCGGAGCTTGCCGCCACGCAAGCGATGGTCGCCAACGAAGAGACCATGCAGTAATATTCCGAACCGGGGCGGCGCGGCTTTTCCCGCGCCGCCTCACCCCCTCACGCCGGCCGCTCGCAGCCGGTACATGCACGATCTCTCGCGCGCGGGTGCTGCCATGTCGCCTCTCTGGCTCCTGATCCTCATTCTTGTTCTTGCGATTGCGGGTTTCGCGATCGGGCGGACGCGGGCCATGGCCAGCGTCGACGATCACCGCAAGCTGCATTCGCGCCCGAACTATTACGGCACCAACGTGGCCATGCTGGCCTTCGCGCCGGCAGCGCTCTTGCTCGCGGTCTGGGTCGTGGCGCAGCCCATCGTCATCAATGCCAGCGTCTCGCATCTGATCCCCGAGACGAGCTACGAAGATGCGGGCGCCCTCAACCTGATCATGTCGGATGTGAAGCGCGTCGCCGAAGGGCTTGACGTGGCCGTGGCCCAGGGCGCGCTCAGCGCCGAGGAGGCCCGCTCGATCCGCACCGAATTCACCGATGTCCGGGCCCGCCTGGGCGAAGTGGGCGTGGCGCTCGGCGCCAATGTCGACCGCGATGTGCTGCGCGCCGCACAAGCCTACCGGGCGCGCGCCGCGACGGGCACATGGTTCATGACCGCCGCCGTGCTGATCGTGGCGCTGGCCGGGTTTTTCTTCGCCATCCGCGAAGCGCGCGGCGATTTCCGCGCCAGAAACCGGGTGGAAAACGGCATTCTCACGCTGCTGATCACCGCCGCCTCCATCGCGATCCTGACCACGCTCGGCATCGTGCTGTCGCTGCTGTTCAACACCATCGAGTTCTTCCGGCTCTACCCGGCGCTCGATTTCTTCACCCGGCTCGAATGGGCGCCCAGCTTCTCGGGCCGGGGCGGGGCATCCGCGCTCGGCATCCTGCCGCTGCTCTGGGGCACTTTCTACATCTCCATCGTCGCCCTGCTCGTGGCCACCCCGATCGGGCTTTTCGCAGCGATCTATCTTTCGGAATATGCGAGCAAGCGGGTGCGTGCCTTCGCGAAACCGCTGCTCGAAGTGCTCGCCGGCATCCCCACCATCGTCTATGGCCTGTTCGCGCTGCTCACCGTGGGGCCGCTGCTGGTTTCGGTCTTCGGCAATGGCGGGCTGCTCGGGGTGGACTGGATGGGCGGCGGCCGGGCGGTGATGACCGCCGGCATCACCATGGGGGTGATGCTCATCCCCTTCGTTTCGTCGCTGTCGGACGACATCATCAACGCCGTGCCGCAGGCGATGCGCGATGGCTCCTACGGCCTTGGCGCGACGCAATCCGAAACCGTCCGCCAGGTGGTGCTGCCCGCCGCGCTTCCCGGCATCGTCGGCGCGGTACTGCTCGCCGCCTCGCGCGCCATCGGCGAAACCATGATCGTGGTGCTGGGGGCAGGGGCCGCGGCCCGGATGAGCCTCAACCCGTTCGAGGCGATGACCACCGTCACCGCAAAGATCGTCAGCCAGCTCACCGGCGACAGCGATTTCGCCTCGCCCGAGGCCCTGGTGGCCTTCGCGCTGGGGATAACGCTGTTCGTCGTCACCCTCGGCCTCAACGTGCTCGCGCTCTACATCGTGCGCAAATACCGGGAGCAATACGAATGACCGACGCGACCCACGGCACCGCCGAGCCCGCCGAACCGCGCCGCAGGAAGGCCTCGCTCTATGCCAGCGATGCGCATACCCGCCGCCGCAACGCCGCCGAGAAGCGCTTTCGCGCCTATGGCATCGCGGCCATCGCCATCGGGCTGTTCTTTCTCCTCGTGCTGCTCGTCACCATCGTGCGCAACGGCACGCCCGCCTTCACCCAGACCTTCGTGACCATCGAGGTGGCGCTGCCTGCGGACAAGCTCGACAAGTCGGGCAACCGCGACATCGAAGAGATGAAGAAGGTCTCGACCTTCGGCTATGCCCCGCTGGTCGATGACGCGCTGGCAGAGGCGCTGGCGCAGGCAGGGATCGAAACCCCCTTCGCCAATGCCAAGGATCTGCGCCAGATCGTCTCCGCTTCGGTCGCCGCACAGGTGCGCGATGCGGTGCTCGCCGATCCCGCCCTGGTCGGCACCAGCCATGAATTCCGCCTGCTCGCCGCCAGCCGGGTGGATGGCTACATGAAGGGCCGCGTAACCCGCGAAAGCGTGGCGCGCGACAAGAATATCAGCGCCGAACATCTCGATATCGTCGATCAGATGATCGCAGCCGGGCTCGTCGAGCGGCGCTTCAACCCTGGCTTCGTCTTCGGGGCGGACGCCTCCGAAAGCCGCCCGGAATCGGCAGGCATCGGCGTGTCGATGCTGGGATCGTTCTTCATGATGCTGGTGGTGCTGGCGCTGGCGCTGCCGATCGGTGTGGCGGCCTCGATCTACCTTGAGGAATTCGCCACCCAGAACCGGTTCACCGATCTGATCGAGGTGAATATCTCCAACCTCGCCGCCGTGCCCTCCATCGTCTTCGGTATCCTTGGCCTTGCCGTCTTCATCCAGTTCGCGCATCTGCCCTCGTCGGCACCCATCGTCGGCGGGCTGGTGCTGACGCTGATGACGCTGCCGACGATCATCATCTCCACCCGTGCCTCGCTGAAGGCGGTGCCGCCCTCGATCCGCGAGGCGGCGCTTGGGGTAGGGGCCTCGAAGATGCAGACGGTGTTTCACCACGTTCTGCCGCTGGCGATGCCGGGCATCCTCACCGGCACGATCATCGGGCTGGCGCAGGCGCTTGGCGAAACCGCGCCGCTCCTGCTGATCGGCATGGTCGGCTTCATCGCCTCGAACGCGCCGGCGAGCTTTGCCGACGGGTTCCTCGCGCCGAACTCGGCGATGCCGGCGCAGATCTACGAATGGGCCAAGAGGGCCGATCCGGCGTATTACGAACGCGCCTGGGGCGGGATCATCATCCTGCTGGTATTCCTCATGGTCATGAACATCATCGCCATCATCCTGCGCCGCCGCTTCGAGCGCCGCTGGTAAGCCAGGGGGCAGACATGAAAGACAACATGGAAGGACGGAAGCTCGTGGACCAGATGGATGTGAAATTCCAGACCCGCGATGTGCAGGTCTATTACGGCGACACCCACGCCATCAAGGATGTGAATGTCGACATCCTCGACAAGACGGTGACCGCCTTTATCGGACCTTCGGGCTGCGGCAAGTCCACCTTTCTGCGCTCGCTCAACCGGATGAACGACACGATCCCGATCGCCCGGGTCGAGGGCAAGATCCTGCTCGACGGAGAGGACATCTACGACCCGAAGGTCGATCCGGTGCAGTTGCGCGCCAAGGTGGGGATGGTGTTTCAGAAGCCCAATCCCTTCCCGAAGTCGATCTATGACAATATCGCCTATGGCCCGCGCATCCACGGCCTTGCGAGGAACAAAGCCGAGCTCGATGATATCGTTGAACATTCCCTGCGCCGCGGGGCGCTCTGGGATGAGGTCAAAGACCGGCTGCAGGAGCCGGGAACCGGCTTGTCGGGCGGCCAGCAGCAGCGGCTCTGCATCGCCCGCGCGGTGGCCACAGAGCCGGAGGTTCTGCTGATGGACGAGCCCTGTTCGGCGCTCGACCCGATCGCCACGGCGCAGGTCGAGGAGCTGATCGACGAGCTCAAGCAGAACTTCTCGGTGGTGATCGTCACCCATTCGATGCAGCAGGCCGCGCGGGTCAGCCAGAAGACGGCCTTCTTCCACCTCGGCAATCTGGTCGAATACGGCGACACCGACCAGATCTTCACCAACCCCGTCGATCCCCGGACGGAAAGCTACATCACCGGCCGGATCGGCTGACGGGGCAGGGAGAGAAATGATGACAGATCAACACCATATCGCCTCCGCCTTCGACCGCGACCTGGAAGCGGTGCAGGCCTCTCTGATGAAGATGGGCGGGCTTGTCGAAGACAATATCCGGCAGGCCGCCGTGGCGCTGAAAACCCGCGATCTGGAAATGGCCGACGCGGTGCGCCGCGCCGATGCCGATATCGACGCGCTGGAAGAGACGATCAACATGGACTGCGCCCGCATTCTCGCGCTGCGCCAGCCCGCGGCCTCCGACCTGCGCACCGTGCTCACCGTGATGAAAGTGGCAGCCAACCTCGAACGGATCGGCGATTATGCCAAGAACATCGCCAAACGCACCGCTGTTCTGGCCCAGCTTCAGCCGATCGAGGGCGCCTCGGGCGCGGTGAAACGGATGGCCAAGGAGGTGCGCCACATGCTCTCCGACGCGCTCGACGCCTATATCCGGCGCGACGCGGCGCTGGCCAACGAGGTGCGCCACCGCGACCTCGAAGTGGACCAGATGTATAACGCGCTGTTTCGCGAATTCCTTACCTTCATGATGGAAGACCCGCGCAACATCACCGCCTGTATGCATCTGCATTTCATCGCCAAGAACATCGAGCGGGCCGGCGACCACGTCACTTCGGTGGCCGATCAGGTGGTCTATCTCGCCACCGGCGAACTGCCGGAAGAAGACCGCCCGAAGGGCAATTCGGTGGCCTATGACCCCGATGCCTTCAAGGAAAGCGACGAGTAGGCCGATGTCAGACCGCCCTTGCGTATTGCTCGTCGAGGACGAACCGGCGCAGCGTGAAATCCTGCGCTACAACCTCGCCTCGGAAGGCTATGACGTAACGATGGCCGAAAACGGCGACGACGCGCTCTTGCTCGCCGACGAGGTGGCGCCCGATCTCGTCCTGCTCGACTGGATGCTGCCCGGCGTGAGCGGCATCGAGGTTCTGCGGCAATTGAAGACACGCCGGCAAACCTCTGAAATCCCGATCATAATGCTCTCCGCACGCTCGGAAGAGGTGGACCGGGTGAGGGGGCTCGAAACCGGCGCCGACGATTACATGGTGAAGCCGTATTCGGTGAGCGAACTGATGGCGCGCATCCGCACCCAGCTGCGCCGCACACGTCCGGTCTCGGTCGGCGAACGCCTTGAATTCGAAGACATTGTGCTTGATGGCGAAACCCATCGTGTGACCCGGGCGGGTCAGGAGCTGAAACTCGGCCCGACCGAATTCCGGCTGCTCTCGACCTTCATGGAAAAGCCCGGCCGGGTCTGGACCCGCGAGCAACTGCTTGATCGGGTCTGGGGGCGCGACGTGTTCGTCGATACCCGCACGGTCGACGTGCATGTGGGCCGTCTGCGCAAGGCGCTGCGTATGACCGGCTCGCAAGACCCGCTGCGCACGGTGCGCGGCACCGGCTACGCGCTGGGTTAGGGGGCGGACGCGCTGGCCGCGCGGTGGCGATATCTGTCTCATCTCGCTACCTCTAAAGCGTATAATCAGTATTATGTAATATTAAGATGAGCCGCTGCAGCCGCTATTATGGTGGCATTGCAAATGTTTGGCCGTTTTCGTTGATAACTTTTACCCTCTGGACAAACCATAGTGCGATTGGCTTAAACTCAACCTTGGGGATATTGGGAAACGCTGCCGTGCCGAAACGCAGGCCACAGGAAGATATGGCCCTCCGGATCCGGGGCCAGGACATGAATGCCGGGAGGCCGGCATGCGGGTGATGCTCGACTATCTCGACACCCTCGCCCGCGCCTCGACGCTGGAAGAAGTCTGGGATCTGCATTGCGAGACGATGGCCAAGTTCGGCTTCGACAGGCTGATCTACGGCAATACCCGATTCACCACCGAGGATTCACTCGGCGTCTATGACGACGCCTTCTTTCTCTCCAATCACGATCCCGAATATTTCAATCGCTTCGTCCGTGAGAAGATGTTTCTTCAGGCCCCCATGGTCCGCTGGGCCAGGGAAAATGTCGGCGCGATGTCCTGGGGCACGCTCTGGGCCGATCGTGAGGGCCTCAGCCGCGAAGAACGCGAGGTTATTGCCTTCAACCTCACGATGAACGTGAAGGCGGGCTATTCGATCCGCTTTGCCGATCCCAGCCCGCGCTCCTTCGCGCTGATCGCCCTCGCCGCCGAGCGCAACAAATCGCAGGAGGATGCCGACGCCGCCTGGCGCGAATTCGGGCGCGAGATCGAGACGATGAACCACATGCTGCATCTCAAGATCATGTCGCTGCCGCTGCGTACCTCGCGCGCAAGCCTGTCCGGCCGGCAACGCGAGGTGCTGGAATGGGTCGGCGAAGGCAAGTCGCACCAGGACATTGCCACGATCCTCGGGGTAACCGTCCCGACGGTCGAAAAGCACCTGCGACTCGCCCGCGAAAAGCTGGGCGTCGAGACCACGGCGCAGGCCATTCTGAAAGCCGCGTTTCAGAACCAGATCTATTCACTCTGAGCCGTTGACGGCCTTGTTTTCACGGGAACGTGAGCGCGTTTCGGACCCGACAGTAAGGTTTTCCTGACTGTTATTTTTTCCCAAATACTGAGATAATCGGGGCGTTCCGTGAGTGGTGGCTTTTGGCCAGGGAACACGGGGTGAGGGCCTGCGATTACAGGGATCCCTCATCCCACAAAAATGGCCCGCGGTGATCCCTCGTCTCGGGTTTTTATGGGCAGACATGCCCGGGTGTTTAAAAGGTGTTTGGCGTGTTCCATCCCAAATGTCGCGCCAAGAAAAACGGCGCCAGTGCTGCACTGGCGCCGTTTTATTGTTGCAAAACAAGGCGCGGGCCCCTGCCCCCGCCCTGATCCGTCCGATCAGCCCTTGGCCATCGAGGCGACTTCGGCGGCGAAGTCGTCTTCTTTCTTCTCGATGCCTTCGCCCACTTCCATGCGGATGAAGCCGGTGATCTCGGCACCCGCATCTTTCGCAGCCTGCGCCACGGTCAGATCGGGGTTGATCACGAAGTTCTGGCCCAGAAGCGTGACTTCCGACAGGAACTTGCGCATCCGGCCCTCGATCATCTTCTCGATCACGGCGTCGGGCTTGCCCGATTCCTTGGCGATGTCGATCTGGATCTGGCGCTCATGCGCAAGCACGGCGGGATCAAGGTCGGCTTCCGACAGCGAGGCCGGGTTCACCGCGGCGATATGCATGGCGACCTGCTTGCCGAACGCCTCGTCACCACCCTTGAGCGCGACCAGAACGCCGATCTTGCCCATGCCCTCGGCAGCAGCGTTGTGGACGTAAGCGGCCACCACATCGCCCTCGATCTTCGCCATCCGGCGCAGGGTCATGTTCTCGCCGATCTTGGCGATCTTGTCGGTGATCAGGTCGGCCACCGGCTTGCCGTCCACGCTGGCGGTTTTCAGCGCTTCGGTATCGGCGACGCCGAGCGCGGCTTTGGTGACCGCGGCCACCATCTCCTGGAACTCGGCGTTCTTGGCGACGAAGTCGGTCTCGGCGTTCACCTCGACGGCCACGCCGGTGCCACCGGCAACGGCGACGCCCACGAGGCCCTCAGCCGCGACGCGGCCCGATTTCTTGGCGGCGGCGGCCAGGCCCTTGGTGCGCAGCCAGTCCACCGCGGCGTCCATGTCGCCATCGGTTTCGGTCAGCGCCTTCTTGGCGTCCATCATGCCGGCGCCGGTCATTTCACGCAGTTCTTTCACTTGTGCGGCGGTGATTGCCATTTCGGCTCTCCTTCAATGAATAGCGGCCGGGAGCGTTCTCGGCGCTCCCGGTAACAGCGTTGTGACGCGAGGATCAGGCCTCGGCTTGCGGCGCCTCTTCGGCGGCGGCCTCGACGGCTTCCTCAACCGGAAGCTCTTCGAGCGCGCCCACGTCGATGCCGGCGGCTTCGAGCTGGCCCGACATGCCGTCGAGCGCGGCGCGCGCGGCAAGGTCGCAGTAGAGCGCGATGGCGCGCGCGGCGTCATCGTTGCCGGGGATGATGTAATCCACACCGTCCGGCGAGCAATTGGTGTCGACCACGGCCACGACCGGAATGCCCAGCTTCCTGGCTTCGGCGATGGCAAGGTCTTCCTTGTTCACGTCGATCACGAACAGCAGGTCCGGCACGCCGCCCATTTCACGGATGCCGCCGAGCGAGGCTTGCAGTTTGCCCTGCTCGCGCTCCATGTTCAGCCGCTCTTTCTTGGTCAGCCCCTCGGCGCCGGCGGCGAGCTTCTCGTCATATTCCTTCAGCCGGTTGATCGACTGGCTGACGGTCTGCCAGTTGGTCAGCGTGCCGCCGAGCCAGCGGTGGTTCATGTAATACTGGGCCGATTTTTCGGCCGCCTCGGCGATCGGCTTCGCCGCCTGACGCTTGGTGCCGACAAAGAGGATGCGGCCGCCCTTGGCCACCGTCTCGCGGATCACGTTCAGCGCCGCGTCGAGCATCGGCACGGTCTGGGTCAGGTCGATGATGTGGATGCCGTTGCGGTCACCGTAGATGAACTCCGCCATGCGCGGGTTCCAACGCTGGGTCTGGTGACCGAAGTGAACGCCAGCTTCCAAGAGCTGACGCAGGGAGAAATCAGGGAGCGCCATGTCCATTTCCTTTCCGGTTTGCGCCTCGGCGGGGCATCAGGGCTCGCGCCCAACCGGCGGACCGTTGCGGGATGTCTCCCCGCAGGGCCCAACCCCGCCTGTGAAGTGCGCGCGTCCTACCTCCCTTTCGGGGCTATTGCAAGCCCCTCTCCGCCCTGCCACAAGCGGAGCATGGGTAACGGGCAAACTATTCTCTGCATCGGCTCGGTGCTGTGGGACATCATCGGTCGCGCAGGCGGGCCGATGCGGCTCGGCAACGATGTGCCGGGGCGGATCACCCGGCTGCCCGGCGGCGTGGCGATGAACATCGCCACGGGGCTTGCGCGCTTCGGGCTGACGCCGGTGCTGCTCACCGCGATCGGCGCCGATGCCGATGGCGAGGTGCTGATGGCGGAATGTCGGCGCCTCGGGCTCGATACAGGCCATGTCACCCGCGATCACGGGCTGCCCACCGATCAGTACATGGCGATCGAAAGCGGCGAGGGGCTGGTGGCCGCCATCGCCGATGCCCATTCGCTGGAAGCGGCGGGCGACCGGATCCTCGCCCCGCTGGAAAACGGCACCCTCGGCAGCGCCGATGCGCCCTATTGCGGCCTCATCGCGCTCGACGGCAATCTGACCGAAGCCCTGCTCGCCGAGATCGCCACCCGCCCCTCCTTCGCCGCCGCCGATCTGCGCGTGGCGCCTGCAAGCCCCGGCAAGGCCACAAGGCTGCGCCCGCTGATCGGCCATCCCGGCGCGAGCTTCTACGTCAATCTCGAAGAGGCCGGGCTGATCCTCGGCAGCGTCTTCACCTCGGCGTCGCGCGCCGCGGAGGCGCTGGTCGAGGCCGGGCTTGCCCAGGCGCTGGTCACCGATGGCGCGCGCGCCGCCGCCGAGGGCACGCGCGGGGGGATCGTCACCGCCACCCCGCCACGGGTGGTCCTCGCGCGCGTCACCGGCGCGGGCGATACCTTCATGGCCGCCCATATCGCCGCCCAGGCGCGTGGCCTCACCGGCGAGGCGGCGCTGCAAACCGCCCTCGACGCCGCCGCCACCTATGTCAGCGGGGAAGACCCCGCATGACCCCCCTGCCCCTTTCATCTTGCCGATAAATATCCCGGGGGTCCGGGGGCAGCGCCCCCGGCCTCGCCGCCCAGACCGGACATCAGACATGATCGACATTTCCTATTCCCCCGAAACCGCCGCCGCCAGGAAGGCCGGCCTGCCCCTCGTCGCGCTCGAAAGCACGATCATCACTCACGGGATGCCGTTTCCGCAGAATGTCGAAACCGCCCGTGCGGTCGAGGCCGTGATCCGCGCCGAGGGGGCCGTGCCCGCCACCATCGCTGTGCTGGCGGGGCGGCTGCATGTGGGGCTGACCGACGATGAGCTTGACCGGCTCGGCCAGGCGCAGGGCGTGGCCAAGCTCTCGCGCGCCGATTTCGCCGCCTGCCTCGCCAGTGGCGGCACCGGAGCCACCACCGTGGCGGCGACGATGATCGCCGCGCATCTGGCCGGGATCGAAACCTTCGCCACCGGCGGCATCGGCGGCGTGCATCGCGGCGCCGAGACCAGCTTCGACATTTCCGCCGACCTCGCCGAACTGGCGCAGACGCCGGTCACGGTCGTGGCCGCAGGGGCCAAGGCGATCCTCGACATTCCGAAAACGCTGGAAGTGCTGGAAAGCGCCGGCGTGCCGGTGATCGCTTACGGGCAGGACGATTTTCCCGCCTTCTGGTCGCGCTCCTCCGGCCTGCCCGCGCCCTTGCGCATGGACAGCCCCGAAGAGATCGCCGCCGCCGCAAGAATGCGCGCGGCGATGGGCCTGCCGGGCGGCCAGCTCGTCGCCAACCCGATCCCGGTGGAAGACGAGATCCCCGCCGCAGACCTCGCCCCGGTGATCGCCGCGGCACTTGCCGCCGCCGAAGCCGAAGGGATCGCGGCCAAATCCGTCACCCCCTTCCTGCTCGACCATATCTTCCACGCCACCGAAGGCCGCTCGCTCACCGCCAATATCGCGCTGGTGAAGAACAATGCCCGCCTCGCCGCCGGGATCGCTCGGGCCTTCGCCCAGGCCGGCTGACTGGCCCATGGAGTGATGTGAATTTGGGCGGCCCGCGAACGCGCGGCCCATTGCCGCCCTGCCGCATTCCCCCTACATAGAAACGGCACCCCGGGGAAGCGGCATGGATCTGAAAGACCTCAAGGATATGAGCGAAGACGCCGATGGCGGCGGCAGGTCGCGCCTGTCGCGCTGGCTTTTGCGTCCGGTCACGGCCTTTCGTAACAACTTCCTCGCCGGTCTCGTCGTGGTCGGCCCCATCGCCATCACCCTGTGGATGATCTGGGCCTTCGTCGGCTGGATCGACAGCTGGGTGATGCCCTTCGTGCCCGGCTATTACCACCCCGACGCGCTGATTCAGCGCTGGTTCGGGCAAAGCCAGTGGTTCATCGCGATCTTCGGCGAAGACGTGCATGTCAACGTGCGCGGCGTGGGTGTCGTCTTCTTCCTGCTGTTCACCTCGCTGGTCGGCTGGGCCGCCAAGGGCTTCATCGGCCGCAGCTTCGTCGCCTGGGGTGAGCGCGTCGTTGCCCGGGTGCCGATCGTGCGCTCGCTCTATAACGGGGTGAAGCAGATCGCCGAGACGATCTTCGCCCAGCAGGACAGCAAGTTCGACAAAGCCTGCCTCGTCGAATATCCGCGCAAGGGGATCTGGGCCATCGCCTTCATCTCGACCAATGCCAAGGGCGAGATCGACAGCCGCATTCCCGTCGATGAACCGATCATCTCTGTCTTCCTGCCCACCACGCCCAACCCCACCTCGGGCTTCCTGCTCTTCGTGCCCCGCCATTCGGTGATCGAGCTCGACATGAGCGTCGAGGACGCCGCCAAGCTGGTGATCTCGGCGGGCCTCGTCTACCCGAACGGCAAAGAGGCCAAGGCGGCGGTTGAAGGCAAGGCCACCCCCGCCCCGGCTGACCGGCCCGCATGAGCGCCGCCACGCTTACCGGCTTCTTCACCGGTCTGTCGCTCATCCTCGCCATCGGTGCACAGAACGCCTTCGTGCTGCGCCAGGGCCTGTTGCAGAGCCATGTCTTTCCGCTTGCACTGTTTTGCGCCGCCTCCGATGCGCTGCTGATCGCCGCGGGCGTGGCGGGCTTCGGCGCGCTGACCGCGGCGCTCCCGGCGCTGCCGGTGGTGATGAGCCTCGCCGGCGCGGGGTTCCTGATCGTCTATGGCATCACCCGGCTGCGCGCGGCCTGGATCGGCGGCCACCGCCTCGCCCCCGAAGGCGAGGCGCACAGCCTCGGGCGCACGCTCCTGCTGGCCGCCGCCTTCACCTGGGCCAACCCGCATGTCTATCTCGACACGCTGGGACTGATCGGCGCCGTTTCCACCAGCTTCGCCGCCGGAATGGAGCGGCTCGCCTTCGGTATCGGTGCGGTCTTTGCGAGCTTTGTCTTCTTCTTCAGCCTCGGCTACGGCGCTCGGCTTCTGGCGCCGCTCATGCGCTCGGCCACGGCCTGGCGCGTGCTCGACGGTCTGATCGGCGTCACCATGCTGGCGATTGCGGCGAAGCTGCTGCTCGGGCTGGTCTGACCCCTATCCGAAAGGCGTAGTCCCACCCGGCCAAAAAAAACGCCGGCACAAGGCCGGCGTTAAGTCATTGAGGCAGGTTTCATACAGGCAAGAAACCTATCGAGCAGTAACCTCTATATAGAACTTCTGCCTCCGCCTTCCAAGCTAAAAGTTTGAAAACCTTGGCACGCCCCTCTAGCATCGCCACCAGCGAAACAAGGAATCTGGAGGTTTGTTGCCGAGATGAGACCAGAGTTTTTCCGCCGGACCCGTCAACAAACCCAAACGATTCTTGGCGCATTGGCAATTTTCACCGCCGGCCTCGCCGCCGCCGGGGCCGAGCCGATGCACGGGATCGCGATGTATGGCGATCCCGCCTTGCCCGCCGACTTCACCCATCTGCCGCACGCCAACCCGGACGCGCCGAAGGGCGGGAGAATCGTTTTTGCCGAATCGGGCGGCTACGATTCGCTCAACCCGTTCATCCGAAAAGGCAGCGCGCCCTGGCAGTTGCGCTACTGGGCGGTGGAAAGCCTGATGGGCCGGTCCTATGACGAGCCCTTCACCCTGTACGGGCTGCTGGCCGAAACGATCGAGACCGCGCCGGACCGCAGCTGGGTCGAGTTCACCCTGCGCGAAGAGGCAAGGTTTTCCGACGGTTCGCCGGTCACGGTGGAAGATGTGATGTGGTCTTACGAAACCCTCGCCACGCTCGGCCACCCGCGCTATGCCGGCGCCTGGGCCAAGGTCGAAAGCATGGAGCAGACCGGGCCGCGCTCGATCCGCTTCACCTTCAATGTCGACGACCGCGAGCTGGCGCTGATCATCGGCATCCGCCCGATTCTGAAGAAGGCCACCTATGACGGTGTGGCCTTCGACGAGAGCGACGGGGTGGCGATCGTGCCGGTCACATCCGCCCCCTACGTGATCACCGAGTTCGAGCCGCAACGCTTCATGGTGCTCAGCCGCAATCCCGATTACTGGGGCAAGGATCTGCCCTTCATGCGCGGTCAGGCCAATCTCGACGAGATCCGGCTCGATTATTACGGCGATGGCGATGTGGTGTTCGAGGCGTTCAAGGCCGGCGAGGCCAATACCTACCGCGAGACCAACGATCAGAAATGGGCCACGCAATACACCTTCCCGGCGGTGGAGCGCGGCGATGTCGTGCTGTCGGAAGTGCCGCATCGCCGGCCCAACGGGTACAACGGCTTCGTGATGAACACGCGGCGGTCGCAATTCGCCGACTGGCGTGTGCGCGAGGCGATGATCCAGGCTTTCCCCTTCGAATTCATCAACCAGACGATCAATGGCGGCGTGCCGCCCCGGATCGTGACCTATTTCGCCAATTCGGTGCTGGCCTCCGAGCCGGGCACCCCCGCCGGGGGCCGCGTGGCCGAGCTGCTCGCGCCCTTCGCGGCAGACATCCCGCCGGGCGCGATCGAAGGCTATGCCCTGCCCGTCTCCGACGGCTCCGAGCGCAACCGCGCAGGCATCGCCGCGGCGCTCGATCTGATGGAACAGGCCGGCTGGACCGTGCAGGACGGGGTGATGAAGGATGGGGCCGGCACGCCCTTCACCTTCGACATCCTCGTCAGCCAGAACGCCACCGAAAGCCGCCAGATCATCGACATCTACACCGCCGCACTTGGCCGGCTCGGGATCACGCCCACGATCACCGCCGTGGATGCGGCGCAATATGTCGAACGCGGCAAGGCGCTCGATTTCGACATGGTGCCAAATAGCTGGGCCGCCTCGCTTTCGCCCGGCAACGAGCAGAAGCTCTATTGGGGCAGCGCGCAGGCCGATGCCGAGGGCACCCGCAACTGGGCCGGGGTGAAAAGCCCCGCGGTGGACGCGATGATCGACACGATGCTCGCCGCCACCGATCAGAGCGAGTTCAACGCCGCTGCCCATGCGCTCGACAGGCTCCTCGCCGCCGGCCGCTACGTGGTGCCGATCTGGTCGATGCAGCCCAACCCCTCGCATATCGCCCATGCCCGGCAACTGCACTTCCCCGATTATGTGCCGATGTATGGCGATTACCTCGGCTTCCAGCCGGAAACCTGGTGGTGGGCGGAGTAGCCCCCGAAGCCGGAGCAGGGATATGAGCTTTTTCGAACGGACCCTGACCCTCTGGGTCGGGCTTGCGATCCTCGCGGGTGTGGCGCTGGGCTATGCGGTGCCGGGGCTGTTCGCCGCGCTGGCGGCAGCGGAACTGGCGCGGGTGAACCTCGTCGTCGCCGTGCTGATCTGGGTGATGATCTACCCGATGATGGTCCAGATCGACTTTTCGGCCATGCGCGATGTGGGCAAGCGCCCGCGCGGGCTGGTGCTGACGCTGGTGGTGAACTGGCTGATCAAGCCCTTCACCATGGCCGCGCTCGGCTGGCTGTTCTTCCGGGTGATCTTCGCGCCCTGGGTCGATCCGGCCACGGCGGGCGAATACATTGCCGGGATGATCCTGCTCGGGGTAGCCCCCTGCACCGCGATGGTCTTTGTCTGGAGCCAGCTCACCAAGGGCGATCCGAATTACACGCTGGTACAGGTCTCGGTGAACGACGTGATCATGGTCTTCGCCTTCGCCCCGATCGCGGCCTTCCTGCTGGGCGTCAGCGAGGTGGCGGTGCCATGGGAGACGCTGCTCCTCTCGGTCGTGCTGTTCGTCGCCCTGCCGCTCGTCGCGGGCGTGGTCACCCGCCACCGGCTGGAGGCGCGCGGACCGGCCGCCGTGGCGGGCTTCGTCGCCCGGCTGAAACCCTGGTCGGTGGTCGGCCTGCTCGGCACGGTGGTGCTGCTCTTCGGCTTTCAGGCCGAAAAGATCATCGCCCAGCCCCTCGCCATCGTCCTGATCGCGGTGCCGCTGCTGATCCAGACCTATGGCATCTTCGCGCTGGCCTATGGCGCGGCGCGGATGATGAAGCTGCCGCACAACATCGCCGCCCCCGCCTGCATGATCGGCACGTCGAACTTTTTCGAACTCGCCGTCGCGGTGGCGATCTCGCTCTTCGGCCTCAATTCCGGCGCGGCGCTCGCCACCGTGGTGGGGGTGCTGGTGGAAGTGCCGGTGATGCTCACGCTGGTGGGGTTCGCCAACCGCACACGGCACTGGTTTCCGGCCTGATCCGGCGCGATCTTGAGTATTTTTGCCAAGAAAAAGGAGGCGGTCAGTTATCCTGCGGCAAGAGCAGCGAGGCATCGCCGTAGCTGAAGAAGCGGTAGCGCTCTTCGATCGCATGGGCATAGACCGCGCGCATCCGCTCAAGCCCCATCAGCGCCGAGACCAGCATCATCAGCGTCGATTTCGGCAGGTGGAAATTGGTCATCAGCGCGTCGGCGATGCGGAAGCGGTAGCCGGGACGGATGAAAATGTCAGTCTCGCCGATCCACGGTACGATATGGCCCGGCGCGTCGGCGGCGCTTTCGATCAGCCTCAGCGCGGTGGTCCCGACCGGCACGACCCGCCCGCCCGCTTGCTTGGTGGCGTTGATCTCGTCGGCAGCGCGCGGGCTCACCTCGCCCCATTCCGCATGCATCTTGTGATCGGAAAGGTCATCGACCTTCACCGGCAGGAAGGTGCCCGCGCCCACATGCAGGGTGACATGGGTGATCTCCACCCCCCGCGCGGCCAGCGCCGCCATCAGGGCGGCGTCGAAATGCAGCGAGGCGGTTGGCGCGGCGACGGCGCCCGGTTTCTCGGCCCAGATCGTCTGATAATCCTCGCGGTCCTGCGCATCGGCCTTGCGCTTGGCTTCGATATAGGGCGGCAGCGGCATTTGCCCGGCTTCCGACAGAGCCGCGTCGAAATCCGCGCCCGCGCGGTTGAAGCGCAGCCGCGCCTGCCCCTCCGCCTTGGCAACACAGATCGCCGAGAGCCGGTCGGAAAAGACGATTTCCTCGCCTTCGTTCACCTTGCGCAAGGGTTTGACCAGCGCCTGCCAGTCGCCGCCCGCCGCGGGCTCCAGCAAGGTCACCTCGACGCCCGCCACCGCCGTGCCCCGGTGCCGCTGGCCGCGCAGCCGCGCCGGGATCACCCTCGTGTCGTTCAGCACCAGCCGGTCGCCGGGGCGCAGGAAGTCCGGCAGCTCGATCGCGGTGGCATCGGTCAGCCGTGACGGCGTGGCCACCAGCAGCCGCGCCGAGGAGCGCGGGCGCGCGGGCCGCGTGGCGATCAGCGCGTCGGGCAGGTCGAAATCGTAATCCGACAGGCGATGGCCCTCGGCGGCGCCATCGGGAGCGGGCTTGGTCATGTGCGGGTTACTCCTGCGGCTGCTGCGGCGGCGGACGGCGGAAGATCTCGCGGAACGCGCCCGGGGTGAGGATCGACAGCGGGTTGATCTCTACCGCCGGTTCCGAGAACGGCCCCTTGAGGGTGAAGTTGAAGCCGACAAGCCCCTCGCCCTCGCGCGCCGAGAAGATCCGGCCGATGGAATTGAGCAGGTAGAAGGGCGAGAGCACGCCCTGCATGTCGACGGTCCCGGCGGCCATGTCGTAATAGCCGTCGAGCGAAATGCCCATCGAGGCGCTGACCGCCGAGGAGCGGTAGAGCGTCACCGCGCTGGGGGTCAGACGGAAGCGCCCCTCCACCTCGCTGAACCGGATGCCGGGCCCGGAAAGCTGGTCGAGCAGGCCCACGACCGAGACCGCCGAGAGCAGTTCGGCCATTGCCGGCGCTTGCACCAGACGCACATCGGTGATGGTGAATTCGCCTTCATAGGTGCCGACCTCGCCCACCGGCGCGAGGATCAGCTCAAGCTTGCCGCCGCGCGCGGTCTGGAAAATGTTGGTGCCGCGCAGCACCCCGCCTGCCCTGTCGGATGTGATGCGGAAGGCGGCGCCGTTTTCCTGCTGCGCCACCGTGCCCTGGATCTGCGTGCCGCCGATGATGCGGCCGGTGAAGGTGCCGTGCAGCCCGCCCGACAGATCGAGATCGCCACGCAGGTTCTGGATCTGGATGCCTTCCGAGATGATCAGCTTGTCGAGCGCGAGGGTCAGCGGCATGCGCGGGCCGGGCGCGCCGCCGCCGCCACCGGAATCGAGATCGGCATGGCGCATGTCGATGGTGCCGCCGGGCACGGTGATCGCGATCGGCTGATTGGCGCCGCGCCCGGTGAGCGTGACCGGCGCATCGAGCCAGCCGCCGATGGTCACCCGCTCGAACACCGCCTCGCTGAGCCCGCCGCCCTCGGCGGTGGTGACGCGGCCGCGCGCGGTCAGCCCGGAGGCTTCGAGCACCAGGCTGTCGGCAACCGGCCGGTCGCCGACACGCGCATCCACCTCCAGCTTGCCGGTGCCGGAGGCGGCCTTGCTCCAGCCGGTGCCGGGGATCGACATGCCGAGCCCGGCGAGATCGGAGGTGAGCACGAGATGCGGCCCGTCTTCGAAATCCATCGCGAAATGCGCCCGCGTCGTGCCGGTCACCATTTCCTCGATGGCGCCGAGGCCGAACTCGCGCAGCGAGGAGGCGTTGAGCGCGATGGTCCCTTCCACCTGCGCACCGCCGGCCTTGCCGTCGATCATCGGCACCCGCCAGCTTCCCGAGGCCGAGGCCTGCCCGATCCGCACCGGCCCGGTGATCTCCACTCCGCTATTGGTGGCGTTCACGCTCAGGCTGTCGGCCACCAGCAGCTTCTCGGCGATGACCTGATCGGAGGTCACATCCGTCAGGGTGGCACGGATGTCGTATTGCAACTGGTCGGCGTGCAGATCGCCGGGCACGATGGGAAAGCTCACCCGGCCGCGCGCCGCCATATGGCCGCGGGCCAGTTCCGGCCCGTAGCTGTT
The DNA here is from genome assembly GCF_027923545.1 of Sinisalibacter aestuarii. GTDB lineage: Bacteria > Pseudomonadota > Alphaproteobacteria > Rhodobacterales > Rhodobacteraceae > Sinisalibacter > Sinisalibacter aestuarii. The sequence goes on from NZ_BROH01000003.1 coordinate 210,073, forward strand.
GCCCTCGAAGATGTGGAACGGCGGCAGATCGAGCAGCGCCAGCCCGCCCCGGATCGGTCCCTCCATCGCGAGGTTCACCGCGCCGATATTGGGCTCGGCGTACAGATCGGCGATCCGGTAGGACAGGCCCGAAAGATCCATCACGCTGCCATCCGGCGCGGTCACGCTGGCAGTATCGGCGACGGCGGTGAAGGAGTGCGGGCCGATGCTGATATAACCCTCGGCGATCTCGACCTGCGGCAGCGTGTCGATCACCCGCACGATACTGTCGCGCATGCCGAACGTGCCGCTCATTGAAACCTTCTCGCCCGGCTCCTTGCGCCAGACGACCACGCCTTCGGTCGCCTCGCCCGCAGAGACGTTTCGGGCCACCCAGGCACGGGTCACCGGTTCGGCCCCGACCGGCCAGATGGCGAGGATCTCGTCCACGGGCGCGCTTTCGAAGCGCCCGTCCAGCGCCATGTGCCAGCCATCGCGCTCGGCGCCAAGCGTGCCAGAGACCTCGTAGCGCCGGTCGCCCCGGTAGACAACGGCCTGACCGATGTCGATGGTGAAGGGCGAGAGGCGCACCCGCAGATCGGCAACGCCGCTGTCGAGCACCAGCGGCGCCTCGAACATGCCGGCAGGGTCGAGCAAGGCGCCCCCGAGCCGGACCTGCCCGATCAGGCTGCCGGGCCAGCCGCCCTGAAAATCGGCGAGGAACACCTGCCCCTCGGCCTCGGCGGTGCCAAGCTCGGAACGCACCGAAAAGCCCTGGAAATCCAGCCGCTGCTGGCTCGGCTCGAAGTCGATATAGATTTTCGCCCCGTCGAAGGCGGCAGGCTTCGCGCCCGGCACGGGCGAGAGCGCGCCCTCGCCGATCTCCATCGTGCCGGCGAGGTCGGAGACCGCGCCGCTCGGGTCGAGCGTGGAGCGCAGCGCGCCCGAGATCGGCGCGTCGATCACCGACAGGAAAGCCAGCGCCGGCGCCTGCGCGGCGATATCGCGGGCGGCGGCATTGGAGAACCGGGCCGACAGGCTCGCTTCGGAACTGTCGCGCGCCGAGCGGAAGGCAAACTCGGTGGTGGCCAGCTCCTCGGTGCCGTTGAACACATCGAAACTCACGGTGGTATCCACCACCCGCTCGCCCGGCGCGATTTCCAGCCGCCCGTCGGTGACCTGCCACAGCCGGCCGGAGCGCGCATCTTCCAGCGTGATGGTCAGATCGGTTGCCTCAAGCCGCGCCGTGGTTTTGAGCAATCCGTCGTTGAAGGCGGTGTCGATCGTGTCGAGCACGGTGGCGAGGCTGCCCGCCGTGCCGATTTCCTGCCCGAGTTGCAGCGCGAAGCTGCCATCCTGAAGCCGCCGCAGCGTCATCTGCGCGCCGCGCAGCCGCAGGATCGTCGGTTCGATCTTGCCGACCAGAGCGCCGCCCAGCCGAAAGCCGCCCTCGACGCTGTTGAGCTGCGCCAGTTCCAGCCCGGTCGCATCCTTGATCCCGAGGCCGACAAGGCGCAGCATCGGCCGCCCGCGCGGGGTGACGCCGAATTCCACCTGCTGCAGCGTGAACGACCCCTCGGGCATTGCCGCGTTCATCCGGTCGAGCACCTGCATCGCCACCCAGCCGGGCAGCGCGATCACCCGGCCGGTAAGCGACATCGAGGCCAGCAGGAGAAACAGCGCGACCAGCCCGGCCGAAACCAGCGTCCAGATGCTCAGATGCCAGTGCAGACGCCGCGGCCGCCAGCGGCGGCGCGGTTCCGGCGTGGTGGCCTTCGGTTTGTCCGTGCTCGTGGTGTCGGTCATACAGCTTCTTGCAGGGCCTCAAGCTCCGCCCTAGTTTCGCGGGCATGGCCCATGGAAATATGCCATAAGCGAATGACTTCAGGAAGGAAAGCAATGTCGGACAGCCTTGTCGAGCTCGGCGCGAAAGCGCCTGATTTCACCCTGCCCCGCGATGGCGGCGGCAGCGTCAGCCTTTCGGATTTTGCCGGCAAGCCGGTGGTCCTGTTCTTCTATCCCAAGGCCAATACGCCGGGCTGCACCACCGAGGCGCGCGATTTCACCGCCATGCTGGGCGCGTTCGAGGCCGCCGGAGCGGTGGTACTGGGCATTTCGAAAGACAGCGTGAAGAAGCAGGAAAACTTCGTCGCCAAGCAGGAGCTGGCGATGCCGGTCCTGTCGGATGCCGAGGGCGACGTCTGCGAGCGCTACGGTGTCTGGGGCGAGAAGAAGATGTATGGCAAGACCTTCCTTGGCATCACCCGCACCACCTACCTGATCGGGCCGGACGGGACGGTTGCGCAGGTCTGGCCGAAGGTGAAGGTCGCCGGTCATGCCGAAGAGGTGCTCGACGCGGTGCGCGCGCTGTGACCGAAACGCTGGCGGCGATGGCCGAAGCGGTCTTGCGCACCGCGGACGGGCATGAAAAAGCCGCGCTTTCCCAAAGCCTTGCCGCCCGCTGGCAATCTTCGCGCGAAGCCGGTGCGCCGCTCGATATCGGCACCGCAACCCCGCCCGACCGGCCTGCCCGGCCCGCACGCCCCGAATTGCTCGATCCGCGTGACGTGCCGCGCCGCCGGCCCGGCTCGCCCGCGGGCCGGATCGCGATGCTGCACGCCGTGGCGCATATCGAGCTGAACGCCATCGACCTGCACTGGGATATCGTCGCGCGCTTCACCGCCACCAGGATGCCGCCTGGATTCTATGATGACTGGGTGAAGGCCGCCGCCGAGGAATCCCGTCATTTCAAGCTCGTAACGGGCGTTCTTGAGGCGCATGGCAGCCATTATGGCGCGCTTCCCGCCCATGCCGGGATGTGGCGTGCGGCGGAAGACACGATGGACGATCTGATGGGTCGCCTCGCCGTCGTGCCGATGGTGCTGGAGGCGCGGGGGCTCGATGTGACCCCCGACATGATCGCCCTGTTCGAGAAGGCCGGCGACGAAAAGGCCGTGGAGGCGCTCAGGGTGATCTATGCCGAGGAAGTCGGCCATGTCGCCTATGGGTCGAAATGGTTCCATTTTCTCTGCGGCCGCCACGAGCTGGACCCGAAAGACACGTTTCACGGCCTCGTGCGGCGCTACTTCCACGGCGCGCTAAAGCCGCCATTCAACGAGGAAAAACGCGCCGAAGCCGGGTTGCCGCCCGAATTCTACTGGCCGCTTGCTGAAAACCGCGCCACTTCCGCGCGGTAGCGCTCACATCCGCCCGACAGCCAAAATCGCCGCGAAAGTCGGCGGTTTCTCGCCAAGTGCGACATACCAACCCAATGAAAAAACGCCCGATTTCTTGCCTCATCGGCCGCCAGCGGCTATTCAAACTGACAACGCGCGCGATTGTGGATAAGTCGCGCGCCTTTCGGGATGGGGCAAACGGAAATGAGCCATTGCTGAAAAGACTGGCACACACACTCGACCATAGACTTGAACGCAGATTTCCGGAGCAGCGCTTGTTTCTGCGCTCCGATGAGGGGACGCGGTTCATCACGCTCTCGCCGCTCACCCAGCTGATCGGCTGGGTCGGCAGTGCGGCCTTCGTTGCCTGGGCGATCATCGCCACCGCCGTTCTGCTGATGGATTCCATCGGCTCCGGCACCCTGCGCGACCAGGCGCAGCGTGAACAGAAGCTCTACGAGGAACGCCTGCAGGTGCTTGCCACCGAGCGGGATTCGCGCGCCGCCGAGGCCGCCGCCGCGCAGGGGCGTTTTGCGCTGGCGATGGATCAGATCTCGGTCATGCAGTCGGAGCTGCTCTCCTCCGAAGACCGCCGCAAGGAGCTTGAAACCGGGATCAACGTGATCCAGGCCACCCTGCGGCGCACGATGAACGACCGTGACGCCGCCCGCGCCGAGCTGGACACCATGATTGCCGAGGTCGATGGCGCCGATGGCGCCGCCCGCCCCGGGCTGCGCGATGACAGTTCCACCGTCTCCTTCCTCACCGCCGCGCTCGAAGCCACCGCCGCCGAGCGCGATGCGGCGCTGAGCACCGCCGCCGCCGCCGAGGATTATGCCGAGAACCTCGTTTTCGAACAGCGTCTGCGCGATGAGCGCAACGACCAGATCTTCCGCCAGCTCGAAGACGCGGTGACCGTTTCGCTGGAGCCGCTCGACAAGATGTTCGAGGCGGCGGGGATGTCGACGGATTCGATCCTCGACACGGTGCGGCGCGGCTATTCCGGCCAGGGCGGCCCGCTGATGCCGATGATCCTGTCGACCAAGGGCGAGGAGCCCGATGCCGATACGCTGCGCGCCAACGATATTCTCGGCGAGCTCGACCGGATGAACCTCTATCGCATCGCGGCGGAAAAACTGCCCTTCGCGATGCCGGTGAAAAGCTCGTTCCGCTACACCTCGGGCTTCGGCTACCGCTGGGGCCGGCTGCATGCGGGCACCGACATGGCCGGCCCGGTGGGCACGCCGATCTACGCCACCGCTGACGGGGTTGTGATCCATGCCGGCTGGCAGTCCGGCTATGGTCGCCTGATCAAGATCCGCCACGATTTCGGGGTCGAAACCCGCTACGGGCACCTGTCGGCCATCGGGGTGAAAGTTGGCGATAGGGTCTCGCGCGGCGAGCGGATCGGTGATATGGGAAATTCTGGCCGCTCGACCGGGCCGCACCTGCACTATGAGGTGCGCGTCGGCGGCAAAGCAATCGACCCGATGATATACATCAAGGCAGGACGCAATGTTTTCTAAAAGCAAGATCAACGAACCCGGGCCCAAAGCGGCCAGCGACAGCGCTCCCAAACCGTCGATGCCGGAAGCACCCAAACCTGCCGCAAGCTCGCCCGTTCCGGGCGCGGCCACCACGCCGAAAGCCAAGCCGCCGGCCTCGACCCTGTCGGCTGATCTCGTCGTCAAAGGCAACATGAAATCGACCGGCGACATCGTGATCGAAGGCACCGTCGAGGGCGATATCCGCGCCCATATGCTCACCGTCGGCGAAAGCGCCACGGTGAAGGGCGAAGTGGTGGCCGACGATGTGGTGGTCAATGGCCGGATCATCGGCCGTCTGCGCGGCCTCAAGGTGCGCCTCACCGCCACCGCCCGCGTCGAGGGCGACATCATCCACAAGACGATCGCGATCGAGAGCGGCGCCCATTTCGAAGGTTCGGTGCAGCGTCAGGACGATCCGCTCAGCACCACCGGCGGCAAGAAGCCGCTGCCGCTGCCGGAAAACTGATCCCGGGCCAAAGCGCCAAAGACGAAGGCCGCCCAAAGGGCGGCCTTTTTGTTTGTCCATTTCCCAGCGCCCCGGCTACGGCGCGGGCGCGTCGGCATAGCTCATCGTGCGCCGGTAAAGGTGCCAGGTGGCATGGCCCAGCACCGGCATCACCACGAACAGGCCGAGGAAGAACGGCAGCATCGCCGCGAAGGTGAGCACCGCGATGAGCAGGCCCCAGGCCAGCATCGGCACGAGATTGGCCATCACCGTCTGGAACGAATAGATCATCGCCGAGATGAAATCGAACTCCCGGTCAAGCAGCATCGGCAGCCCCATCACGGTGATCGCGAACAGCACGAAAGCCAGCCCTGCCCCCACCGCCGTGCCGAAGAGCAGCATCGAAATCCCGTTCTGGGTAAACAGCGTCGCCCCCCAATCGGTGGAAATGTTCGTCATCGGCATGAAGCCGAGGAACAGCGCAAAGATCATATGGGCGATGAACACCCAGAACAGGAAGATCACGATGATCACCGCCGCCATCGACGGGCATTGCCTGTCTTTCTGGCGGTAGACCACGCCGACGATCTGGCCAAACGGCAGATCGTCACCGCGCTCCAGCCGGCGGCTGACATCGTAAAGCCCCATCGCCAGAAACGGCGCGAGCAGGGGAAAGCCGAAGGCCAGCGGGATGATCGAATAGCTGCGTTCGAGCTGGTCGAGCTGGAAATAGATCAGGATACCGCCGATCACGAAAAAACTGGCGAAGAATATCCCGTGCAGCGGTGCGCGGACAAAGTCGTTGATGCCCGCCCGCAGGGCGGCACGAAGATCGGCGAAGGTCACCCGCCCGATCTGCGGCGGCGCGGAGGCCTCCGGCGTGGTTGCGTCTGTCATCGTTCTCCCGTCGTCTTTTGTCGCCGGCCCGTGGCGCAGGAGAAAGGTGCGTCAGAACGCCGCATCGGTCAAGCGATGCGGGCGCGCCCCGGTTTCTTTCTAGGAAACCGGGGCGAAGTCTTGGAAAGACTTCGCGTCTCCGGAAAATCAGCTCTCGCCGCTCGCCGCATCGCGGCCTTTGCCCGACATGCCGGCGGCCAGCGTTGCGCCCATCAGCCCGTCGAGATCGCCGTCGAGCACGCCGGCGGTGTCGGAGGTCTCGAACCCCGTGCGCAGATCCTTCACCATCTGGTAGGGCTGCAGCACATAGGAGCGGATCTGGTTGCCCCAGCCCGCCTCGCCCTTGGCCTCGTGGGCGGCGTTGATCGCCTCGTTGCGCTTGTCGAGTTCCATCTGGTAGAGCCGCGATTTCAGCGCCTTCATGGCGATATCGCGGTTCTGGTGCTGCGATTTCTCCGACGAGGTCACCACGATCCCGGTCGGGATATGGGTGATCCGCACCGCCGAGTCAGTGGTGTTGACGTGCTGGCCGCCGGCACCGGAAGAACGGTAGGTGTCAATCCGGATATCGTTGGGCTTGACGTCGATCTCGATATTGTCGTCCACCACCGGATAGACCCAGACCGACGAGAACGAGGTATGCCGCCGCGCTGCTGAATCGTAGGGCGAGATCCGCACCAGCCGGTGCACGCCGCTTTCGGATTTCAGCCAGCCATAGGCGTTGTAGCCCGAAATCCGGTAGGTGGCCGACTTGATGCCCGCCTCGTCGCCCGGCGTGGTGCTTTCCAGCTCCACCTTGTAGCCATGCGCCTCGGCCCAGCGGACATACATCCGCGCCAGCATCGAGGCCCAGTCGCAGCTTTCGGTGCCCCCTGCCCCGGAATGCACTTCGAGGAAGGTGTCGTTGGCATCGGCCTCGCCATCGAGCAGCGCTTCCAGCTCGGCGGCGGCGGATTTCTCGCGCAGCGCCTTCAGCGCCGCCTCGGCCTCGGCCACCACCTCGGCATCGTCCTCCATCTCGCCCATCTCGATAAGCTCGACATTGTCGCTCAACTCCTGCGCCATGTCGCGGTAGCCATCGACGGCGTCGACCAGCGATTGCCGGTCGCGCATGAGCTTTTGCGCCCGTTCCGGATCGTTCCACAGATCGGGGTCTTCGGTCATGGCGTTGAGCTCCTCGATCCGGTGATCGGCGCTTTCCATGCCGATCCGCTTTTCGAGCAGTTCAAGCGAGGCCCTGATCGCCTCGACCACCTTTTCCGTTTCCGCGCGCATGATCGCTCTGCCTTGTTCCTGGTCTCGCAGGGATGTATCGCTCCGCGCCGCCCGGTTCAAGCGGCGTGAACCGGCGTGCCGATCTCTTGCCCGATCGCCAGCGCCAGCCCGTCCACCACGGCGGTGAACGCCTCGGCCCGGGCCACCCGCGCGCCGGGGCAGACCTGCAGCGCCGCCCGCCCGACCAGCGCCATCAGGCTGGAGCCGCCGACCAGCACCACCGTGCCCACGTCATTGCCGCCGACCCCGGCCTGCGCCAGCGCCGCGGCCATCGCCTCAACCAGCCCGCCCGTTTGCTCCGCCAGCGTGGCATCCAGCGCCGCCGGGCTCAGCGGCGCGGCAAGGCCCGGCGCGATCATCTCCATCCGGATCGCCGCATCGCCGGCGCCGCCATTGGCCGCGATCTTGCCCGCCTCGACGGCGAAGGCCAGCTCGTGGCCCAGTTCGTGCTCGATACAGGCGGCGAGCCGCGCCATCGCCTCCGGGTCGAGCGCACGCTTCTGCATCTCGGCCACGGCGCGGCGGGTCTCGCCGGTATAGAGAAACGGGATGCGCGCCCATGTGGCCAGATCGGCATAGATCGCGTTGGGCACCGGCAGCGCGCCGGGCCCGAAATCGCGCCGCAGGCTGCCGCCCTGCCCCAGCAGCGGCATGGCATGGGCGAGCGACAGCGCCCGGTCGAAATCCGTGCCGCCGAGGCGGATGCCGTGGCTTGCAATGATCTCCAGCGCCGCGCCCGGCCCGCCGTGCCGAAACAGGGTGAAATCCGAGGTGCCGCCACCGATATCCACGATCATCCCGAGCGCGCCGGGCACACCCGGCCCGGCGCTGGCCAGCGCCGCCGCTTCAGGTTCCAGCACGAAGCGCAGCCCCTCGAAGCCGGCGGCACGATAGCAGGCGGCAAGGTCGTCCGCCGCCTTTGCGTCGCGCGCGGCATCGGCAGAGTGGAAATGCACGGGCCGCCCGGCTACGGCATGGCGCAGGGAGCGGCCGGTGCGCGCCTCGGCCCGGTGCTTCACCTCGGCCAGAAAAGCGGTGACGATTTCGGCCAGCGTGCGCCGCCGCCCGCCGATCAGCCGTTCTTCATGAAACAGCGGCGTGCCCAGCACGCTTTTCAGCGCCCGCATGTAGCGCCCCTCGATCCCGCCGGTCAGCGCCGCGCCCGCCGCCGCCCCGATCTGCATCGGTCCGCCATCGGCAGGGAAAAACACCGCCGTGGGCAGGGTCGGCGCGCCGTCTTCGAGCGGCACGGGGCGCACAGCGCCGCCATCGAGCAGCGCCGCAGCCGAGTTCGACGTGCCGAAATCGACGGCAAGCGTCTGAGACAGAATGTCAGGCATGGATGGCCCCCGGCTTTTGGAAAGACCCCGGAGCTACCGTTTTGGCGTCGCTGATGCAAGCGCCGAAGGGTCAGGCGCCCGCCGCGCCGCCCTCCGGGTCGGACCCGTGGAAATGGCCGCGCAACTCGTTGAGCAGCGCGTCGCTGGCCGCGACGATATTTTCAGCCACGGCGGGCAGCCCTTCCTGGGTGGCGTAGAGGTGAAGCTGGCGCAATACGTCGAGCATCCAGATATGGCGCTGGACAACGTCCTTCGGCAGTGGCGTGCCGTCCAGTGCCGGGTGGTTGCGAATGGCCGCGGGTCCGCGGGGTTTATCGGTCATGTCTTTCTCCTGCGCCGAAACGCCTGTGTCGATCAGTTTGGGATAGTCGGACACAAGGCTCATAATCGTGATGCGCTGTGCCGCTGCGGCGTGGTCTATGGGTTTTTGACCTTTTGGTCAATTCCGCAGAGGAAGACCCGACATGCAGAACAGGAATAGCTCGCCCGAACAGGCATCAGCCTGGGCGAAAAGTTGCCGGACACCTCGCAAACAAGCAAAAAACCGCCCCCCGGTCCGGGGGACGGTCAGACAGGGCACGGCAGAAAAGGCCCCTCAGCGGGTGCGCAGGCTCTTGCCCTCGTGGAAGATCTGCACTTTCGACGGGTCCGCGGTGAGCTGCACGGTCTGTCCGCGCAGATCGTCATGGATGCCGGGCAGCTTGGCGATCAGCGGATCGCGGCCATGCTCGGCCTTGAAGTAAAGGATGGTCACTTCGCCAAGCGCCTCGATGTAATCGACCGTGCCATCGACCAGCACCGTATCCCCTGCCCCGGCAATGCGCAGATCCTCGGGCCGCACGCCGGCGTTTACCGCCCAGCCCTTCTCGGCGGCCTGCGTCTCGACATCGGCAACGGCATGGCCCTCATGGGCGAGGTCGATCTCGGTCATCTTGCCGGTTTTCACGATCTCGCCGGGGATCAGGTTCATCGCCGGCGAGCCGATGAACTGCGCCACGAACTCGTTGTCGGGCCGCTCGTAAAGATCGAGCGGGCTGCCCATCTGGGCGATGCCCTTATCGGCCAGCACCACGATCTTGTCGGCCAGCGTCATCGCCTCCACCTGGTCATGGGTGACGTAGATCATCGTGCTTTCCGGCATCGCTTCCTTCAGCTCGGCGATCTGGATGCGGGTGGCGACGCGCAAGGCCGCGTCGAGGTTCGAGAGCGGCTCGTCGAACAGATAGACCTTCGGGTCGCGCACGATGGCGCGGCCGATGGCGACGCGCTGGCGCTGGCCGCCCGACAGCGCCTTCGGCAGCCGGTCGAGATAGTCGGTGAGTTGCAGGATGTCCGCCGCGCGGCGCACCGCCTTGTCGATCTCGGATTTCGACTTCTTGGCGATCTTCAGCGCGAAGGCCATGTTGTCGTAGACCGTCATATGCGGATAAAGCGCGTAGGACTGGAACACCATGGCGATGCCGCGCTGGGAGGGGGGCACATCGTTCATCACCATGCCGTCGATCTCCAGCGTTCCCGCCGTGATCTTTTCCAGCCCGGCAATCATCCGCAGAAGCGTGGACTTGCCGCAGCCGGACGGGCCGACAAAGACGATGAGCTCGCCCTTGCTGATATCCATGTCGATACCCTTGAGCACCTCGACCTTGCCGCCATAGGTCTTGCCGACATTCCTCAGTTTCAGGTCTGCCATCTCTCCCTCCCCTTATCCCCGCGCGCGCCTGCGCAGCATGATGCATGGCTGCCAATGCGCCAGGTGCAGCTTACCGTCCGCGCCCGGCTGGGCGCTGTTGAGTTCCATTCCGGCCGGCTGCCAGCCCGCGCCTTGCGGCGGAGCGATCGTCTCCGGCTCCTCGCCCATATTGAGCGCGAAGAACAGCTCCTCGCCCTCGTGGCGGCGGATGAAGGACAGCACATGCCCCTTCACCGCGATCTCTTCGATCGTGCCTTTCATCAGGCAGGGATGGGCGTGGCGGAAGGCGATCACCTTGCGGTAATGGTGGATCAGCGCCGCCGGATCGTCCTCGGACGACGCAACGGCAAGGCCCAGATGCTCGCTCGCCACCGGCAGCCAGGTGCGCGGCGAGGTCGAGAAGCCACCCGAAAGGTTGTCACGGTCCCAGACCATCGGCGTGCGGCAACCGTCGCGGCCCTTGAACTCGGGCCAGAACTCGATGCCGTAGGGGTCTTGCAGGTCTTCATAGGCAACATGCGCCTCTGGCAGCCCCAGCTCCTCACCCTGATAGATGCAGGCCGAGCCGTGCAGGAACATCATCAGCGTGGCAAAGCCGCGCTGCGCCGGCGGCGTCAGATCCCAGCGGGTGGTGTGGCGCACCACGTCGTGGTTGGAGAAGGCCCAGGTGGCCCAGCCATCGGGCGCCACCTCCTCGAACCGCGCCATCACCTCGGATATGCGCGATGCTGTCGGGCGCTGGCCCGACAGAAGCTCGAAGGCGTAGCACATCTGCATGAGGTCGTCGCCGGCGGTGTATTGGCCGAGAATTTCCAGCCCACGCTGCGCATCGCCCACCTCGCCCACGGCAGCGGCGTTGTAGGGCTTCATCACGGCGCGCAGTTTACGCAGGAAATCAACGTTTTCCGGGCGGTTCTTGTCATAGAGGTGATCCTGCCAGTTATAGGGGTTCACCTCGGGCGCAATCGTGGCATTGCGCGCCTCCGGCGCCAGCGCCGGGTTGTCGCGCAGTTCCGCATCGCAGAAGTAGAAGTTGATCGTGTCGAGCCGGAAGCCGTCCACCCCCCGCTCCAGCCAGAACCGCGCCACGTCGAGCAGCGCCGCCTGCACCGCCGGTTCGTGAAAGTTGAGATCCGGCTGCGAGGTCAGGAAGTTGTGCATGTAATACTGCATCCGCCCGCCATCCCATTGCCAGGCGGGGCCGCCGAAGATGCTGAGCCAGTTGTTGGGAGGCGTGCCATCGGGCTTTGGATCGGCCCAGACATACCAGTTGGCGCGGGCATTCTCGCGCGAGGCCCGGCTCTCCCTGAACCACGGATGCTGGTCGGAGGTGTGGCTGAGCACGAGGTCGATCATCACCTTCAGGCCGAGCGCATGGGCGGTTTCCACCACGGCGTCGAAATCGGCGAGCGAGCCGAACATCGGGTCGACATCGCAGTAATCCGACACGTCATAGCCGAAATCCTTCATCGGCGAGGTGAAGAACGGGCTGATCCAGATCGCGTCCACCCCGAGCGAGGCGATATAGGGCAGCCGCTGGACGATGCCGAGCAGATCGCCCACCCCGTCGCCGTTCGAATCCTGATAGGAGCGTGGATAAATCTGGTAGATCACCGCGCCCCGCCACCAATCGGGGTCTTTCGCCAGATGTGTCATCTTTGGCGCATCCTCTTGAATTGTCATTCCTGCCTCACTTCACCGATCCGGCCAGCAGGCCACGCACCAGGTAGCGCTGCATCGAGAAGAACACGATGAGCGGCACCGCAATCGAGACGAAGGCCGCGGTGGCGAGGATTTCCCAGTTGCCGCCGCGCGTGCCCAGAAGCTCGACGATCTGGTTGGTCATCACCGTGGTCTCGCCGGTCGCGTCGATCAGGAAGACCTTGGCGACGAGCAGGTCGTTCCAGGTCCACAGGAACTGGAAGATCGCAAAGCTGGCCAGTGCCGGGAAGCTGAGCGGCAGGATGATCCGGGTGAAGATCTGAAAGTCGGTCGCGCCGTCCACCTTTGCGTTCTCGATGATGTCGCGCGGCAGGCCGACCATGTAGTTGCGCAGCAGATAGACGGCGAGTGGTAACCCGAACCCGGTATGCGCCATCCAGGTGCCGAGATAGCCCTTGCCGATCCCGATGCCGAGATGGAATTTCAGCAGTGGAATGAGCGCGAGCTGCAGTGGCACCACGAGCAGGCCGACGATGGCCGCGATCAGCAGCCCCCGGCCGGGAAAATCCATCCAGGCCAGCGCATAGGCCGCGAAGGCGGCGATGGCGATGGGAATGATCGTGGCGGGAATGGTGACCGTCAGCGTGTTGAAGAAGGCGTTGGCCATCCCGTCGGTGGTCGAGCCGGAAAACAGCACCCTGTTATAGTTGGCGGTGGTGAATTCCGGCGGCGTCGTCGCGGTGACGAAGATGCGCTGACCGCGGCCGCTGAGCTGGTCGGCATTGCCGGTCCAGACATAGGCGCCGTCGGCCTGCACGGTCAGGGTTTCGCCGTCGCCCAGATCGGCGGTTTCGCCCGGCACATAGGCCGAGATCTCGCGCGAGGAGATGCCCCAGGCGCTGATCTCGGCGCTGTGGCCGGCCTCGAACAGCTGGCCCTCGACGACGTAGACCCCAGCGCGCTCGACACGGTTGCCCTCAGGGTCGTCGGCGCGCAGCACAAGGTTCTGCTCCGAGGGAAACAGCGCCTTCCACCAGCCGGATGTGGCGATCTGGTCGGCGGTGCGGAAGGACGAGATGAAAAGCCCGAGCGTTGGCATGATCCACAGCAGCGCGAGCGCGATCACCGAGATGTTGACGGCCCAGGTCAGCGAGGATTTCGTACCGGCGATATTGTCCATGATCCCGCCCCCTCAGCGCATTTCTTTGCGCGCGTTGCGCACGTTCCAGACAAGGATCGGCAGCACCAGCAGCATGATCACCATGGCGCTGGCCGAACCCACGCCCCAATCGCCGGCGCGGAACAGCTTGTCATACATGTAATTGGCGAGCACCTGCGTCTCCCATTGCCCGTTGGTCATGGCGAAGACGATATCGAAGACCTTGAGCACGGTGAGCGTGATCGTCGTCCAGACCACGAGGATGGTGCCGGCAATCTGCGGCACCTTGATCCTGAAGAAGATCTGGAACGGGTTGGCGCCGTCGACGATGGCGGCTTCGATGGTCTCTTCGGGAATGCCGCGCAGGGCGGCCGAGAGGATCACCATGGCAAAGCCGGTCTGAATCCAGATCAGCACGATCATCAGGAAGAAGTTGTTCCAGAACGGCACCGTCAGCCAGGTCTGCGGATCGCCGCCGAGCGATACGACAAGGGCGTTCAGAATGCCGATCTGCTCCTGCTCGATGGGCCGGAAATCGTAGACCAGCTTCCAGATCACCGAGGCGCCGACGAAGCTGATCGCCATCGGCATGAAGATGATCGACTTGGCGATGCTGCCCCAGCTCAGCCGGTCGGTGAGCTGGGCCACCAACAGGCCGAACACGGTCGACATGGCCGGCACCACGAGCAGCCAGAAAAAGTTGTTGCGCACCGCCTCCCAGAATTTCGGCTCGTTCATCATCTGGGCGTAATTCGCGCCGCCCACCCATTCATAGGTATAGGCGCCGCCGCCACCGGGGATCGGCACCCGGTCGGTGAGGCTGAGGCGCAGCGTTTCGAACACCGGATAGGCCAGGTAAAGGCCAAGCGCGAGCAAAGCGGGCAGCAGGAAAAGCCAGGGCCGTATCATGTTGGCCCGGTTGATGTTCTTGCCGATATCCTTGCCACGCGCGGGGAACAGCACCTTGTCGAGAAACTGGTTCGACAACCAGAAATATCCCAGACAGCCACCGACGCCGAGAACGATGGTGATCAGCCCCTGAAATGCCGGATGCATGATGTCCTCCCCCCTGAATTCGTTGTCGCTATCAGCCTAGCCATGCTTTGGCCCGGCTGGCAATTCTTGTCTTGTGGGGTGAAAAGCCCGGGCGCGCGGCCCGGACCTTTCGCTGTCATCCGTGCGGGAGCACCTTACTTGATCGCGTCCCAGCTGGCCTGGATTTCGTCGGCCACCGCCTGCGCATCCTTGCCGCCGGTATAGTCGACCATGCCGGTCCAGAACGAACCCGCGCCCACCGCGCCCGGCATCAGGTCGGAGCCGTCAAACCGGAAGGTGGTGGCGGAGAGCAGAATCTCGTTCATCTTGCGCAGCGTCGGATCGCCGAAGGCATCGGGGTTCACGCCCGTATGCGGGGTGAGGAAGCCTTTGCGGGCCATCCAGGTCTCATGCGCCAGCGGGGTTTCCAGGAAGGCGATGAGCTCATGCGCGGCCGGGCTGTCATTGGTGATCGCCCAGGTCGTGCCGGCGCCGAGCACCGGGGTGCCGAGATCCTTGTCGGCATAGGCCGGGAAGTAGAAGAAATCCACGTCCTCACCCACGGCCGTGCCTTCCGGGAAGAAGGCGGGGATGAACGAGGCCATGCGATGCATGTAGCATTGCGGCGGCGACGAGAAGAGGCCCTTCGGGCTGTCGCGGAAATCGGTCGTGGCGACCGCGCCGGCGCCACCGGAGACGAAGGCGTCATTGCGGGCGAACCAGCCGAATTCCTCGATCGCGGCAACCACGCGCTCATCGTTGAACGGCATCTCGTTCGACACCCACTGGTCATAGACTTCCGGCGGCTGGGTGCGCAGCATCAGGTCTTCCACCCAGTCGGTGGCCGGCCAGCCGGTGGCCGCGCCGGAGCCGAGGCCGATGCACCACGGGGTGCCGCCATCGGCCACGATCTGCTCGCTGAGCGCCTTGAGCTCTTCCATCGACTGCGGGATCTCGTAGCCGGCATCCTCGAAGTTCTCCGGGATGTACCAGACCAGCGACTTCACGTCGTTCTTGTAGGGGAAGCCGTAGAAGGCTTCACTGCCATCTGGGCCTGTATAGGTGCCAAGCGCCACCCAGGACGGCCCGGCGGCATAGTTTTCGCTGACCCAGTCGGCCACGTCCTGCCCCAGCGGGGTCAGGAAGCCGCGCGCTGCCATGTCGGATGCGAGGCCCGGCTGCGGGAAGGCCGCGACATTGGCCGCGGAGCCGGCTTCAAGGTCGACCACGATCTGCTGTTCGAAGCTGTCGGAGCCGACATAGCGCACGTCATGGCCCGACTGTTCGGCGAAGACCGCGAGCACCGCTTCCACGTTTTCCTGGTCCGGCCCGAGCCAGGGGCCGAAGACGGTGAGCTGCTCGGCCATCGCCATGCCGGTCGAAAGCGCAAGCACCGCGGCGCCGGTAAACAGAGTCTGTTTCATGATATCCGTATCCTCCCAGATGCGCGCCAGGATTGGCGCCTGAAACAATCCAGCACGTCTGGGGAAAGCCGTCGACTCACCCCAAAGCGCTTTGGACGCGGCCAAAGTCGCGCATGGACAGGCCCCCTGTCAATGATCATCCGGTGATTGCAGAAAATATACGCAGTTTTTTAGTATAGTTGATGAATTCCTAGGGTTTCTTTTGACAGTCGGAGAGAATCCGCACTAGTCTCACGCCACCTTCAAAGCGGTTTGAAATATTCCGGTTGCAATGAAACTCAAAGAGCTCTCAGAGCTGTTGCATTTGTCGCAGACCACGGTGAGCCGGGCGCTGAACGGCTACCCGGAGGTTTCCGAGGCGACGCGCAAGCGCGTTCAGGCCGCCGCCGCCGCCCATGGCTACCGGCCCAATATTCGTGCCCGCTCGCTGGCGACCGGACGGGCGCTGGCGATCGGCCATGTCATCCCGCTCACCTCGAAGCACGAGATGGTCAACCCGATCTTCGCCGATTTCATCGCCGGCGCGGGCGAGGTCTATTCGGCGCGCGGCTACGACATGCTGTTATCGCTCGTTGCAGACGAGGAACAGGAGCACGCCTATCGCGAATTGAAGACGAAGGGCGCGGTCGACGGGCTGATCATTCATGCCCCGCGCACCGGCGACCGGCGTATCCATCTGCTCAACGAGATCGGCCTGCCCTTCGTCGTCCATGGCCGCGCCACCGATGCCGACGAGCCCTATTGCTGGGTCGATATGAACAACACCCATGCCTTCCGCCGCGCCACCGATCTGCTGCTCGATCTCGGCCACCGCCGGATCGCGCTGGTGAACGGGCTTGAGAGCATGGATTTCGCGCAGCGCCGCCGCGCCGGGTTCGAAGAGGCCCATGCCGCGCGCGGCCTTGCCCCCGACCCTGCCCTGATGTCGTCCGACGAGATGACCGAGGGCTATGGCCACGATACCGCCCGCGCCCTGCTCGCCGCCGATGCGCCGCCCACCGCCTTTCTCGTCTCGTCGATCATCACCGCCATCGGCGTGCGCCGCGCCATCGAGGAGCTGGGCCTGCGGATGGGGCGCGACGTGTCGGTCATCACCCATGACGACGATCTGAGCTATCTGCAGAACCGGGCCGATGTGCCGGTCTTCACCGCCACCCGCTCGTCGGTGCGCGATGCCGGGCGGCGCGCCGCCTCGATGCTGCTCGACCGGATCGAAAATCCCGGCGCCGAGCCCTGCCAGGAATTGTTCGAGGCCGAGCTGCTCCTCGGCCAGTCCACCGGCCCCCTGTTGGAAAGCCCTCCGAAATGACCTTCACATTCAAACGCACCGATCTGCCGGACGGGTTCCTGTTCGGCACCGCCACCTCCGCCTACCAGATCGAGGGCCATCGCTTCGGCGGCGCGGGCGAAACCCATTGGGACAGCTTCGCCGCCACGCCCGGCAACGTGGTCAATGCCGAGACCGGCGCGGTGGGCTGCGATTCCTACCACCGCTGGGGCGAAGACCTCGACCTGGTGGCCGGCGCCAATCTCGACGTCTACCGCTTCTCGACAAGCTGGGCCCGGGTGCTGCCGGAGGGGCGCGGCGCACCCAACCCCGAGGGCCTCGATTATTACGACCGGCTGGTCGACGGGATGCTGGAACGCGGGCTGAAACCCGCCGCCACGCTCTACCATTGGGAACTGCCCTCACCGCTCTCCGATCTCGGCGGCTGGCGCAACCGCGACATTGCCGGCTGGTTCGGCGATTTCGCCGAGGTCATCATGGGCCGGATCGGCGACCGGGTCTGGTCGGCCGCGCCGATCAACGAGCCCTGGTGCGTGAGCTGGCTCAGCCATTTCCTCGGCCAGCACGCGCCGGGCCTGCGCGACATCCGCGCCGCCGCCCGCGCCATGCATCATGTGATGCTGGCCCATGGCACCGCCATCGGCGCGATGCGCGGGCTGGGGATGAAAAACCTCGGCGCTGTGTGCAATTTCGAATATGCGCAAGCGCTGGATGACAGCCCGGAAGCGCGCAATGTTACAAAGACTTACGACGCGATCTACAACCAGTTTTTCCTCTCCGGCATGTTCCGGGGCCGCTATCCGCAGGAGGTGATCGACGGTCTCGGCGCCTATCTGCCCAAAGGCTGGGAAGACGATATGGCGCTGATCTCGCAGCCCGTCGACTGGTGCGGGATCAACTACTATACCCGCAAGCTGATCGGCCCCGCGCCCGGCCCCTGGCCGGCGCTGGCCGAACATGAAGGACCGCTGCCAAAGACCGATATGGGCTGGGAAATCTACCCCGAGGGGCTAGAGCATTTCCTCACCATGGTGGCGCGCGACTTCACCGGAGATCTGCCGATCTACGTGACCGAGAACGGTATGGCCGCCCCCGATATTCTGACCGATGGCGCGGTGCGGGACGATGACCGGATCGCCTATATCGACGCGCATGTCGCCGCGCTGCGCCGCGCGCTCGATGCCGGCGTGCCCGTCAAAGGCTATTTCGTCTGGTCACTGCTCGACAATTACGAATGGGCGCTCGGCTACGGCAAACGCTTCGGCCTCGTCCATGTCGACTTCGACAGCCTTGAACGCACCCCCAAGGCCTCGTATCAGGCCCTCAAAGCCGCGCTTGCCCGGAGCTGATCATGGTCACTGGCCCCGCCGACACCTATTCGCTGCTCGCCGATATCGGCGGCACGAACACCCGCGTGGCCCTGGCGCGCGGCACCGAGCTGCTGCCCGATACGATCCGCAAATACCGCAACGCCGATTATCCGGGGCTTGAGACGGTGCTCAGCACCTTTCTCGCCGAAGAAGGCAATCCCGATTGCGCCGGGGCTTGCGTGGCCGCCGCCGGCCCGGTGCGCGACGGGGTGGCGACGCTGACCAACCTCGACTGGACGATCGACGGCGAAACCGTCGCCCGCGCCGCCCATGCCGAAACGGTGGCTGTGCTGAACGATCTGCAGGCCCAGGGCCATGCGCTCGGCCATCTCGCCCCCGAGGCGCTGACCACCATCCTCGACGGCCCCGATGCCGGGCCGCAGGCGGCCAAGCTGGTGATCGGCCTAGGCACCGGCTTCAACTGCGCCCCGGTCTACGAAACGCCGGGCGGGCGCTACGTGCCCCCGGCCGAGGCGGGCCACGCCAATCTGCCGATCCGCACCGAGGCGGAGCTGGAACTGTGCCGCGAGCTGGAAAACGTCCACGGCTTTCCCTCCGTCGAAGAGGTGCTGTCGGGCCGCGGCCTCGTTCACACCTATGCCTGGCTGGCGCGCCGGGCGGGCAACCCGCGCGAGGTGACCAGCGCCGGGATCTTCGCCGCTGCCGAGTCGGGCAGCGATCCGGTGGCCGAAGAGACGCTGCGCCTCTTCGTCAAGATGTTCGGCACCGTCACCGGCAACCTCTCTCTGATCCACCTGCCCTTTGGCGGGATTTTCCTTATCGGCGGCATGGCGCGCGCCGTCACCCCCTGGCTCGGGCCCCTCGGCTATGGCGAGGCGATGCGCGACAAGGGCCGCTTTTCAGGCTTCATGAAGAATTTCCCCGTCTACGTGATCGAAGACGACTACGCCGCGCTGACCGGCTGCGCCCATCACCTGGCCGCCCGGCTCGCGCGATAAAAAACCGGATCGCGTAAGGCAATCTTAACACCCCCTGCCGTATGCCGGATGCAACGGACGGCAACAGGGGGCTGAGGTGGCTCATTCCATTCACAAACTGGCCGGGTGCGGCGCATGACGGCGCAGGTGCTCCGGCTGGATCCCCGGCTCGATCTGCGCAGTGCCGCGCCGCTGGCGCAAGCGCTGCTCGCAGCCCGTGGCGCTGATCTCGATCTCGATGCCGCCGGGGTGACGCTGCTCGGCGCGCTGCCCTTGCAAGCGATCCGCGCCGCTGCCCGAAGCTGGGCCGCGGACGGCCATCGCCTCACCCTCGTCAACGCCTCAGACGATCTGGCGGATCAACTCGCGCTCCTCGGCTTCACCGCCGCGACCGTCACGCAATGGGAGGTGTTGCCATGACCCTGCAGGTGCTCGCGGTGGATGACAGCCGCACGATGCGCGACATGGTCCGCCTGGCGCTGACCGGCGCGGGCTTTGGCACCCATCTTGCCGAAGACGGGCTCGATGCGCTCGGCAAGCTCGACGAGATCGCGCCGCCCGATGCCATCATCACCGATATCAACATGCCCCGGCTCGACGGATTCGGGCTTATCGAGGCGGTGCGCGCCCGCGACGCGCTGCGCGCTGTGCCGATCCTCGTGCTCACCACCGAGAGCGCCGACGGGATGAAGGCACGCGCCCGCGCCGCCGGCGCCACCGGCTGGATCGTCAAACCGTTCCAGCCGAGCCAGCTCGTGCGCGCGCTGCGCATGGTCACGGGGTAGGCACATGTCGGACCCGATGGCCGAAATCCGCGCCTCCTTCTTCATTGAATGCGAGGAACTGCTCGAAGCGCTGCAGGACGGGCTGCAGACGATGCTCGATGGCACACACGATGGCGAGACGGTCAATACCGTTTTCCGCGCCGTCCATTCGATCAAGGGTGGCGCCGGGGCCTTCGGGCTCGACGATCTGGTGAGCTTCGCCCACAGCTTCGAAACCGCGCTCGACGCGCTGCGCGCCGGCACGCTCGCACTCGGCGATGCGGCGCTGAAAACCTTCTTTCAGGGGGCCGATGTGCTTTCCGACCTGGTGCGCGAGGCCCGCGATGGCACCGCGCACGACCCGGCCGGCAGCGGCCCGGTTCTGGCCGCCCTCGACATGCTGATCGGTGCCGCCGCCGTGGATGGCCGCGCCGACGATGCGATGGACTTCCAGCCCGCGATGATCGCGCTCGATCTCGATTTGGGCGATGATGCCACCGCGGCGGAGCACCTTTACCGCATCCGATTCCGGCCCGCAGCGATGCTCTATGCCAGCGGCAACGAGCCGCTGCACCTGTTGCGCGCCCTGCGTGAGCTCGGGCCGGTCCGGACCCGCTGTATCGAAGACGATCTGCCGCCGCTCGACGCGCTCGATCCCGAACAAGCCTGTCTGGCCTGGGATATCGAGCTTGCGGCCGCGGCGGGCGAGGCCGATATCCGCGAGGTTTTCGAGTTCGTCGACGGGCTGTGCGATCTGGAGATCCACGAAGATGAGAGCATGCCCGCGGCCACTCCCCCGCCCGATCTCACGGCGCTCACGCCGCCCGCTGCGCCGGAACAAACGACCGGGGCTGGCCCCGCCATGTCCGCCACGCCAACCACGCCACGCGCCACGGTGCGCGTCGATCTCGACCGGATCGACAGGCTGGTCAACCTCGTGGGCGAAATCGTCATCAACCAGGCGATGCTGAGCCAGAGTGTCGAGGCGGCGGGCCTGCCGCCGAACTCGCCGGTACGCAGCGGGCTGGAAGAGTTTCTCCAGCTCACCCGCGACATTCAGGACAGCGTGATGATGATCCGCGCCCAACCGGTCAAATCGCTGTTTCAGCGGATGAGCCGGATCGTGCGTGAAGCCTCCGCCGCCATCGGCAAAGAGGTTCGCCTGCATACCGAGGGCGAGGCCACCGAGATCGACAAGACCGTTATCGAACGCCTCGCCGATCCGCTCACCCATATGATCCGCAACGCCGTCGATCACGGACTGGAACAGGCCGAAGCCCGCAGCGCCGCCGGCAAACCGCGCGAGGGGGATATCTTTCTGAGCGCATTCCATCGCTCCGGGCGGGTGGTGATCGAGCTGCGCGACGATGGCGCCGGCATCGACCGCGACAAGGTGTTTCGCAAGGCTGTCGAGCGCGGGCTGATCGAGGCCGAGGCGCGGCTCAGCGATGGCGAGATCGACAACCTGCTGTTTCTGCCTGGCTTTTCCACCGCCGACGCGATCTCGGCCCTGTCCGGGCGTGGCGTTGGCATGGATGTGGTGCGCACCGCCATCCAGGCGCTTGGTGGACGGATTTCGATCGCGTCGGAGCGGGGCCAGGGCACCACGTTCACGATCTCCCTGCCGCTCACCCTGGCGGTGCTCGATGGCATGGTGATCACCGTCGCCGGCGAAACGCTCGTCGTCCCGCTCAGCGCCATTCACGAAACCCTCGCGGTCACGCAGGCCGAGCTGCGCGCCTTCGGCCCCGCCACCCAGCTCATCGCCCTGCGCGAACGGTTCGTGCCGCTCCTCGATCTCGGCGCCGAGCTGGGCTACCGCACGCCGCTTGACGATTATGCCGGTAGCGCGGTGCTGGTGATCGGGCGGGAAGACGGCAGCACCGCCGCCCTTGCCGTCGACACGATCGAAGACCAGCGCCAGGTGGTGATCAAGGGCTTGCAGGACAGCTATGGCCGCGTGCCGGGCATCGCCGCCGCCACCATCCTCGGCGACGGCCAGATCGCGCTGATCCTCGACCCCCTCGATCTGATCTCCACCGCGACGGGCCGCACCCGGCCTGCCGCCGCCCTTGTGCCCGCGATGACAGGAACCGCCCTATGACCGATGCCATCCCCACCGCCGCTCCGGACCGCACCGGCGCGGAAATCGAGCTTCTGTCCTTTGTCGTCGGCGGGCAGGATTACTGCGTCGATATCATGTCGGTGCGCGAGATCCGCGGTGGCGCGCGGGCCACGCCGCTGCCGCATGCGCCACCCTATATGCGCGGCGTGATCAATCTGCGCGGCACCGTCCTGCCGATCATGGATCTCGCGGCCCGGCTCGACCTCGGCCACGAGGCGGAGACCGGGCGCAACGTGATCATCGTCGTCGCCATCGGCGGCCGTACCATGGGCCTTGTGGTCGATGCGGTCTCCGATATCCTGTCGGTCGCCGGACAGGCGCTGCAAACCCCGCCAGATCTTCCGGCCGACAATGCCCGCAGCTTCGTCTCGGCCCTCACCATCGTGGAGGAGCGGATGATCCGCGTGCTCGATCTCACCGCCTTGCTGCCGCCCGCCGGCGAGGCGGCGGCGTGAGCCTGCTGCCGTCGACGCCGCCCGGCAAGGCGCCGCCCGCCTCCGGGCTGCATGGCCCCGAACTCGATGCCGCCTCGTTCCGCCGCATCGCCGCCATCGCCCACCGCGAGGCCGGGCTCTACATCGCGCCTGCCAAGGCAGCGATGGTGCGCACCCGCCTCGCCCGCCGGCTGCGTGCCCTCGCCCTGCCCGGCTTCGCCGCCTATTGCGATATGGTCGAGGGCGCCGGAGGACTGGCCGAACGCGGCGCGATGATCTCGGCGCTCACCACCAACGTGTCGCACTTCTTCCGCGAGGCGCACCATTTCGATATCCTGCGCGAGCGCCTTCTGCCGCACCTGGCCGACAAGGTGCGCGCCGGCGGGCGCGTGCGGATCTGGTCCGCCGGTTGCTCCAACGGGCAGGAACCCTATTCGATCGCCGCGAGCCTCAAAGATGCCGGCCTTTCCGCCACGCAGGACGTGCGCATTCTCGGCACCGATATCGACCCGGGCGTCATCGCCCATGCCCGGCGGGGGCGCTACCCTGCGCATATGATGACGGGGCTCTCCGACGACATGCGCGCGCGCCATTTCTCTCCCGCTCCCGGCGGCTGGCAGGTCTCGCCCGATCTCGCCGCCCTTGTCAGCTTCCGCACCCTCAACCTGCTTGACGACTGGCCGATGCGCGGGGCGTTCGACGCCATCTTCTGCCGCAACGTGGTGATCTATTTCGACGCCGAGACCCAGGCCCGCCTCTGGCCACGCTTTGCACACCACCTGGCGCCGGAAGGCTGGCTGTTTCTCGGCCATTCGGAGCGGGTATCGCCCGCGGCGCAGGCTCATTTCACCAGTCGCGGCCTGACCAGCTACCAGCGCGCGGGCGCCATCCCGGCGCCCGCCAGACCTGAAGGGAGGCTTGCCTGATGCCCCTGCGCGACCAGATCCGGATCATCGTGGTCGATGACATGTCGACCAGCCGCGGCCTTATCACCCAGGCGCTTGACGGGTTCGGCGTGCGCCAGGTCGAAACCGCGCCCGATGGCCCCTCGGCACTGGCCAAGATCGCGCGCTGGCCCGTCCATCTGGTGATTTCGGACATGAACATGCCGGGCATGAACGGGCTACAGCTTTTGCACGCGCTGCGCAGCGGCGCCGCGACACGCGGTGTCGGGTTTCTGCTGATCACCGGCCGCGCCGACCGGCAGATCGTGGATACGGGAAAGCGGTTGGGGATGAACAACTTCCTGGCCAAGCCGTTCCAGCCCGCCGATCTGCGCGGCGCGATCGAAGCCGTCGTGGGCCGCCTGTAATATGGACGGATCCGGCGAGGCCATCGCGCTCGGCACGCTCCTTGCCCGGCTCGCCGGCGAGCTGGACGAGGCCGCGGCGGGGTGCCTTACGGTGCAGGCCGCGATCTCGACGCTGCTCGACCGGGCCGATCACCCCGATCTGGGCGAGGACATCCACATGCTGCAGGATGTCGACCGGTTGCAGCAAACCCTGCGCGCCCTCGCGGGGGTGCTCGCCCTGGCTGCCGCCGCTGCCCCCGACACGCCGGTCCAGCGTTCCGATATCGCCCGCAGCACCCGGCTGGCGAGCCTCGCGGAGCGGCTGTTCCCGGCCCGAAGCGCCGCGCCGGCACGCAAGACGGGGCCGCGCCCGGCGGCACCTGGCATCACCTGGTTCTAGCCAGAGCCGATGCCGGCCGGACCGTAAAGCCCCGCTCAGTGGATGTGATCAGAAAAGCTCGATAGCGGAGGCATGGGCCGGTTTCGCCAGCCGCTGCACGGGCACGTCCTGGCTTACATATTTGAGCCGCGCCCGGCCGGTGCCGGGCCAGAATTCGATCCGGCGCGCCCGGGTTCCGCCAAGATCGGTGCTATGCATCGCGATGCCCTCGGTATCAAGAAACCGGGTGACGAAGTCGCCATTGCGCGACCCGGCAGAGGACAGGCCGCGCACCATGATCGCGCCGCCAAACACCTTCGCGCGCAGATTTCGCCGCGTGGCGCCGAGGCGCAGCAATCCGTTGATCAGCAGCTCCATGCCGTTTACGCCATGGCCGAAGGTTTCCGCCGCATCCGCGCTTTCATCGACGAAGAGCACGTGGTTCATGCCGCCGATCGCGCGGGCCGGGTCCCAGATACAGGCGCTGACGCAGGAGCCCAGCAGCGTGGCGATCACCGCATGGTCGCCACCGTCGATCGCGTGCTCGCCCTGCCCGATATATGTCCGGTGCTCCATCGCCGGCCCTCACGCGCGCGCGGTTCGGCGCAGGATCTCGCCGGCAATGGCATCGAGCGGCAGCACGGTTTCGACCGCGCCCAGTTCCTGCGCGACGCGCGGCATGCCGAAGACCACCGCGCTGGCCTCGTCCTGACCGATGCAGGTCGCCCCGGCGTCGCGCAGGCGCTTCATTTCCGCAGCCCCGTCGCGCCCCATTCCCGTCAGGATGACGGCGACGATGCGCTCGGCCAGCGGGCGGAAGGCGGCGAACATCTCGTCGACCGACGGGCGGTGGCCGGAGCGCTTCGGGCCAGTGGTCAGATGGAGCGTTTCACCATCCGCGTTGAGCGTCAGATGGGCATCGCCGGGCGCGATATAGATCTCGCCCTGACGCGGGCGGTCGCCTTCGGCGGCGAGGCGGACGCGCGGCCGCAGCGTGCTGTCGAGCCGGGCCGCGAAGCTGACCAGAAAGGCGGCTGGCATGTGCTGGGTGATCAGCGTGGGCGGGCCGTTTTCCGGGTAGCTTCGCAGCACCGCCTCAAGCGCCTCGACGCCGCCGGTGGAGGCGCCGATCAGCACCCACTTGCCGTTCCAGCGCCAGCCGGGATGAAGCGCGGCGGTGGCTGGTGCCTGGCCCCGCCCGGCGCCGCCGACCCGGGCTGCAGCGGCGGCGACAAGCGTATCGGCGAGCCGCGCAAAGGTCTCGCCTGCCTCGGCGAAGCGGGGCTTTTCAAGGCACTCCACCGCCCCGAGCGACAGGGCGCGCAGAGCGGCGCGGCTGCCTTCGGCGGTCAGCGAGGAAAACATCACCACCGGCATCGGGCGCGCCCGCATCAGCCGGTCGAGAAATTCGATCCCGTCCATGCCCGGCATTTCCACGTCGAGCGTCATCACATCGGGGGTGAGCGCCTTGACCGCGTCGCGGGCGGCACGGGCGCTGCCGGCCTCGCCGATCACGCGGATGCGCGGATCGGTTGCAAGGCCGGCACGGATCAGCTGCCGCATGGTGGCGGAATCGTCGACGATCAGCACCCGCACCGGGCCTGCGGCTGGCTGCGGCCTCAGAATTCGTCCCACCCGTCATCCTCCGGCGCTTCGGGGGCTGGCACACCGCCTGCGGTGAGGATTGCCGGCTGCGCCTCGGGCGCGGGGGCGCTGCGGCGCGATGAAAACTCGGCCTCGACGACATTGCCCCGGTCGCGCGGTGCCGCGCCGGTCTGGAACTGCGCCATCGTCGCGGTCAGGGTTTCGGCCTCACGGGTGAGCGCATGGCTTGCCGCCGTCGTCTCCTCGAACATGGCTGCATTCTGCTGGGTCACCTGATCGAGCTGGTTGACCGCTTCGTTGATCTCGGCCAGCCCGGCGCTTTGCTCGCGCGAGCTGACGGCGATCTCGCTCACATTGCGGCTGATCTCCTTGACGCTGTCGACGATGCCCTTGAGCGCCGCGCCGGCCTGATCGACGAGATCGACTCCCCGCCTGACCTGCCCGCCGGAGGCGGAGATGAGCGCATTGATCTCGCGCGCGGCCTCGGACGAACGCTGCGCCAGCGCGCGCACCTCCGAGGCGACCACCGCGAAGCCGCGCCCGGCCTCGCCGGCCCGGGCCGCCTCGACCCCGGCATTGAGCGCGAGCAGGTTGGTCTGAAAGGCGATATCGTCGATCACGCCGGTGATCTTGGAAATCTGTTGCGACGAGCTTTCGATCTCGCCCATCGCCTCCACCGCCTCGCGCACCACCGCGCCCGACGACACCGCGTTTTCGCGCGCCGTTTCCACGAGTTCGCTCACATGCGCCGCACCGTCCGCCGCCGATTTGACCGAGGAGGTGAGCTGATCGAGGGCCGAGGCCGTCTGCTCAGGCGTTGCCGCCTGCCGCTCGGTGCGGGCCGACAGATCGTCGGCGGCCGAGGAAATCTCGGAGGCTTCGCCGCGGATCAGCTCGGCATTGTCGACCACACCGCGCATCGCGTCCTGCAACCGGTCGAGCGCCAGGTTGAAATCGTCGCGCAAGCGTTCGTATTCCTGAGGGAAGGCCTCGGCGATCCGGTTGGTGAGGTCTCCGCCGGCCAGGCTTTCGAGACCGTTGCGCAGCGTGTCGACCACCCGGGCCTGCGCCTCCTGCATCTGGTGGCGCGCCGCTTCGGCCTGTGCGAGCGCATGATGGGCCCCGGTCCGGTCGGTTCCGATCAGGACGACCCGGAGCAGACGCTTGCGGGCGTCGAAGACCGGGATGAAACCGCCGTCGATGACCCCTTCGCTGCCATCCGCCCGGCGGACCCTGAAGGTGCCGAACACGCTCTCGCCGCTGCCCACCCGGTCGACCACATTGTCGCTGTCGCCGGCGGGATCGGCGCCGAAGACGAACAGATCGTCGCGCGTGCGGCCCGGAAGGCTGGCCAACGGGGCATCCAAACAGGCGGCGAAATGATCATTGGCGTTCAGCAAGCTGCCATCAAGGCAGAACTCGGCCTTGACCTGGTTGGCGTCGATCGCCGAGAGGATGGCGCGGTTCATGAATTGCGTCGTCACGTCGTTCCACTCGACGACGAAGCCCTCCATCTCGCCCGCCATGTTGACGACGCGGTTGATCACCAGCGCAAAGCGGACATCGCCGATCGCCAGATCGGCCTTGTAAGGCAACTGCGCGGGGTCCAGCAGGATCGCTCGCACCCGGGCGCGCAGCTCCGGTGTGTGGAAGGTATCCATCTCCTGCCCCAGCACCCTGGCCGGATCGAAATCCGGCGTGACGCGGCGGAAATCCTCGGCATACCGGGTGAGGATATCCTGCAAGGTCCGGTTCATCGAGGTGATGCGCAAATCCGCATCGACCATCATCAGCGCGGCGGACGAGGAGGCGAACGCGGTGCCGCGAAAGCGGTTTTCGCGCGCCTCGGTGCGGCTGGTCACCAGCCGGTCGCAGAGGGTGCGCAGCGCCCGGCCGATATCGCCAAGCTCATCCTGGCGCCTGGCCTGATCGAGCCTCACCGTCAGATCGTCATCGGCCATCCGGTCGACCGATTGCGCCAGCGCCTCCATCGGGCGGGTGACCCAGCGGTGAAACACCGCCATCATCGCCGCCGCCGCGAGCAGGATCGCCAGCGAGACGGCGGCAATGGTGATGCGTTGCAGGCGGGTTGCTTCGGCGAGGGCGAATTCGGCGGTCCAACTGGTGGCAATGGCCCCGGAGGCCGCGCCGGTGATGGCGTTGAGCACCGGCTGTGCGATCATCAGCCCGTCCCCGGAGCTGACCACCTGCCCCGCCGCCATCGCGCGGCGGGCAAGCGCCGTGAGCGCCGCTTCATCCGCTGGCGCGGTGCCCTGCGCGCTCAGCACCGCACCTTGCGCATCGAGCGCGAGGGCGAAGCGCGTATCGGCCTCCTGTGCTTCCACCAGCACATCGAATTCGCGCTGAACCGGCCCCGCCGCCCGCGCCATCACCGCATCCGCGAGCGCATGGGTCAGCAGCCCGTTGATCGCGGCGCCGGTACGGGCGATTTCGGTTTCGACCAGGCGCGCGCTGGAGCGCGAATAGGCCCAGGAGGTGAGCCCGGCCATGCAGATGGCGCAGCCCGCCACCAGCAGGCCGAGCCTGACGAAGATCGAATTCCAACGAAAACGCCCGGCGTTCGGCGCGGTTTCTGCCATGATGCGGCCCCCCATGCTGGCGCCCGGCAGACCCGGCGGCGCCGGGACACGCCGGGACATGTCGGGGAGACGCTATGCGCGGAGCCCTTTCTACCCGGTTAACGGATGCACATTTTTCCGGCGCGGATCACGGGGCGATGATCGGCGAGGCGCCGAGGCCCGAGGCCACCGGCTCCACCCCGTCGAACACCGAGCCGAGTTCAAACCACGAGCGCGGCGCGGGCGCGCCCCAGAGGGTCTGGCGCTGAGGGTCTTTCAGATCCCATTTGATCGCCTCCAGATCGGGATCGACCGTCTGGTAATCGGAGCAGTAGATCTCGATCCGGTGGCCGTCCGGGTCGAGGATGTAGAGGAAGAAGGCGTTGGAAATGCCGTGCCGCCCCGGCCCGCGCTCGATATTGGCGACATAGCCGGTGGTCGACATCAGATCGAGCAGGTCGATGATGTTGAGCGGCGTGGGCACCCAGAAGGCGGTGTGATGCAGGCGCGGGCCGAGGCCGTTGGTGAAGGCGATGTCATGCACCCCGCCCTTGCGGTGGGTCCAGGCCGCCCAGAGCCGCTTGCTCTCTTCGTCCTCGGTATATTCCGTTACCCGGAAGCCGATCTCGTTATAAAAGCCGACGGCCTTGTCCACATCCGGGCTGAACACGTTGAAATGGTCGATCCGGAGCGGCTTCACGCCACGATAAAGGGCATAGCTCTGGTGGATGGGGGGCAGACGGTCCATCCTGAAATAGAATTCGATCGGCATCCCGAAGCAATCATGCGTCGCCAGCGTGCGGCCCTGATAGGGGCGCTCGACCCAGCGCACCGCATGGCCCCGGCCCGCGAACCAGTCATGCGCCCGGTCGAGCTGGTCTTCGTCGAAAACCTTGAATGACAGCGCGCCGGCATGGGCCGCGTCGGCCTTGCGCAGCACGAGGCAATGGTGCCCCCGCTCCTCCATCGCGCGCAGATAGATCGCCGCGTCGCTCTCGTCGGTCACCTGAAGCCCGAGCGTATCCACGTAAAAGGCGCGGCTGGCGGTAAGGTCGGTCACCGCGAAGTCGACATGGCTGAGGCGCACGATGTTAAAGGGCGGATAGAGGTTGGGGGCCGGAATGGGCATGGTGGCTCCTGTGCTGGCCCGGGGGCCGGATCATTTTGCTTAACATGTTAAGGTTATATTTGGATGTCAAGCCAAGGTCCTGGCGGCGGGATTGCGGACCGCCCGGCAGGGTGAGCGGCCCGGAATTTCAGGCGAAGTCGACGAATTTATTGAACGGCATCTCGCGCAGACGCTGCCCGGTGGCGGCGAAGATCGCGTTGGCCAGCGCCGGGGCGGCGGGCGGCACCGGCGGCTCGCCGATCCCGCGCACCTTGTGGCCGTTTTCCAGCCCGCGCACCACAATCTCGGGGCATTGATGAAAGCGCATCCCCTCGGCATCGTAGAAATTCACCTGTTCCGCCGCGCCGCCGGCATAGGTGATCTCGCAATTCATCGCATGGCCGAGGCCGAAGATCACGCCGCCTTGCACGAGGTTCTCGAAGTTCACCGGGTCGACCACGGTGCCCACATCGGCAGCGACCCAGACCTTGTCGATCCGGATGCCCTCTTCGGTATCGGTCACCTCGACCACCTCCGCCACCGGCACGCCGAAGCTCTCGACAAAGGCCACGCCCCGCCCCTTGCCCGGCGCCAGCGCCCCGCCCCAGGACGACATCTCGGCCACCGCTTCCAGCACCTTGCGGCTCACCTCATGCTGCATCAGCCGGATACGCTCGGCCATCGGATCGGCGCCGGCCTCGTGGATCAGCTCGTCAAGGAAGGAGTCGAAGAAGAAGCCATTGGCCGAGGCCCCGACCGAGCGCCAGGACGAAACCGGCGCAAGCTCCGGCACGCGATAGGCGCGCATCCGGTAATTGGGGAGCGCATAGGGGTTGTTCCACGCGCCCGCCGAGATCTGGCTGTCGGGTCCGGGGATCGAGATCCCGAGCCGCCCCATCTGCGAGCCGAGGACGGAGGGCATGGCGATCTGCAGATCCACGGCCTCGACATGGCCGTCCTTCACAATGCCCTGCCCCCGCGCGATACCGGGCTGGCGCGGGAAATCCTGCGCAAAATCCTCTTCGCGCGAATAGGTCAGCTTGATCGGCACGCCGCGCATCTGGTTGGCCACCTCGGCGGCCTGTTCGACAAAACCGAGTTCAAGCCAGTGGCCGAAGCTGCCGCCGATGAAATGGTTGTGGAAATGCACCTGCGATGTGTCATGCCCGGTGATTGCCGCCACCGCGCCCTCGATCATCGAAATCGTCTGGTGCCCGCACCAGATATCGACCCGTTCATCGGTGACGAGGATCGTGGCGTTGAGCGGTTCCAGCGGCTGGTGGGCCACATAGGGCGCGCGGTATTCGGCGCTGAACGGCGTGCCCGCGGCCAGCGCCGCCCCGGTGTCGCCATCGTCGCGCCAGGTCTTGTCGAGCCGATCCTCAGTGAAGGAGGCGGCGATCGCCTCCCAATGCGCCGCCTGCTCCGGCGGATAGGGCGCGGGCCCCCAGTCGAAGGTGATCGCATCGGCGGCCTGAAAGGCGCGCCAGGTGTTGTCGGCCACCACCGCCACACCGTCGGCGAGTGGCACGATCTTCTTCACGCCCGCCATCCCCTCGGCGGCGGCGGCGTTGTAAGACAGCATCGCCCCGCCCTTCTGCGGGTTGCGCCGGATGGTGGCGAACAGCATCCCCTCGTGGCGGATGTCGAGCCCGTAGCCGAGCGTGCCGGTGGATTTCGCCACCATGTCGAGCCGCTGCATCGGCTTGCCGATGAGCCGCCACGCGGAGGGATCGCGCAGCGCCACGCCGGTCACCGGCGCGATCCCGGCCGCCGTCGCCGCCAGCGCGGTATAGGCGATCTCAGACCCGTCCGGCAGGATCACCGCGCCGCGCGCCGTCTTGAGCTGGCCCACCGGCACGCCGCTTTGCTGCGCGGCGGCGGCTTTCAGCGTTTCGCGCGCCACCGCGCCGGCTTCGCGCAGCTTGTCGAAACTGTCGGGCATGGTCGTCGACCCGCCGGTCATCTGCATCGCCACCAGCTTCATCGCGCTGCCGGCGAGGCCGCGCACGGTTTCGGCCATGCGGCTTTCGTCGCTGGCCATGAAGGGCACGCCCTCATCGGCCATGCCGGTATTGTAATAGGCTTTCGCCGGCGCACCGAAGCTGATCTCGAACTGGCCGAACTCGATATCCAGCTCTTCCGCGATCAGCGCCGCCTGCGCCGAGGCCACGCCCTGCCCCTTATCGGCATGGGGCGTGATCAGGGTGACCTTTTCGCTGTCGATCAGCACCCAGGGATTGAACGTGGCCGAGCCATCGGCCAGCCCGTCTTCCAGCGGGTTCGGATAGGGCGTCTTCACCTTGTAGACCCCGAAGGCCACGCCGCCGAGCAGCGCGGCGGAGCCGATCAGAAAGGTGCGGCGGGCGATTGTTCTGGCGCGTCCCATGATCAGGCCCCCTGCAGGCTGCGCGCGGCGGTCTGCACCGCGGCGCGGATGCGCGGATAGGTGCCGCAGCGGCAGAGATTGCCGTCCATCGCCTCGTCGATCTCGGCATCGCTGGGCGACGGGTTTTCGGCCAGCAGGCTAGCCGCCTGCATGATCTGCCCCGACTGGCAATAGCCGCATTGCGCCACCTGATGCGCGATCCAGGCGGCCTGCACCGCGTGCAGCGCATCGGGCGTGCCCAGCCCCTCGATGGTGGTCACCGCGCCCGCGCCGACATCGCCCACCGCTGTCTGACAGGACAACACGGCGACCCCGTCGATATGCACCGTGCAGGCCCCGCAGGAGGCGACGCCGCAGCCATATTTGGTGCCGGTCAGGCCAAGCTCGTCGCGCAACACCCACAGAAGCGGCATATCCGCTTCCACATCGACCTCATGCGAGGTGCCGTTTACCGTCAGTCTCATGCGCGTCCCTCCGGATGAAGCCTGTCGGGCCAGCATACAGCAAGCGCGGCGTTACAAAACGCCCGATTTTCGCGGCGCCGGAGAGGCGGCGCCCGGCCGAAGCCGGGGCCGCAAGGCTATGCGCCAACGTATTTTTCAAGCGTCTGGTGAAAATGGCGGATGCGCAGCTCTTCATATTGCGCCAGTTCGACCTTGCCCGTGGCCGAGCTTCGCAGCCCGTCCTGCACCAGCCCCATATTCGAGATATCCTGGTCGATCACCGGCCCCAGGATCGGCAGTTCCGGGGCATCCGACCAGGGCTGGCCCTTGTCGATCCAGCGCATCTCGGCGGGTTTCGGGCGGGGCGCGTCGGGCGGGCAGCGCTTGAGGATCATCACTTCCATGATGCAGCTGTTCACATCCAGCCCGTTCGGCCGCCAGCGATAGACGATGTTCGGCGCAAAGCCGCCCCAGGGCGCGAAATTGGGGAAGACGTTGTAGACAAGCGCATCGAGCACTTCGGCATCCGATACGCTGGAATGGTCTTTGCCATAGGCGCGGGTAAAGGCCGTTCGGGCGATATCGCCCAATTCCCGCCGCGCCTTGATTTCTTCCTTGTTCTTCACGTCCAGCAGCTTGTTCTGCCCCCACATGGTGAGCATGGCACCGACGATCTGGCTTTCGTCGGGCTCGGTGCCGGCCATATGCGGGCTGGGCACGCCGAACGCCGCGAGGTTCCGGTTCACGTGATCGCCGAACACATCGTATTGCGCGCTGGCATCTGCGAAGAAGGGCAGAATCTGCGGATGCGTGGCGATCACATGGTAGGATTCCATGAAGGCTTCCTGCGCGACCTTCCAGTTGCAGTCCATGATCCCGGCCAGGTGGACCGACTTGTAGCAATCCTCAAGACGCCAATTGGCGAAATGCTCGGGCAGAACGCCGAGATATTCCTGAAGAGAGATCGCGTCCTTGTCGAAATTGATGAAGACGAAGCCGCCCCAGCTGTCGACCCTCACTTCGCGCAGATGCGCATCCTCGTCGCTCAGGTTCGGAAAATCCCACCGGCAGGGAATGCTCTTGACGCTGCCGTCGAGGTTCCAGCTCCAGCCGTGGAATTTGCACCTTATCTGCGGCGCATTGCCAGCCTCCGCGCGCAGCTTGCGCCCGCGGTGAAGGCAGGAATTGACGAAGGCGCGAATGCTGTTGTCCTCGGTTCGCACGATCAGCACGGAACTGTCGGCGATGTCGTAGACGATCTGATCGCCCGGCTCGGGAATCTCTTCCTCGCGGCAGGCCATCTGCCAGACCTTCTTCCACATCAGGCGGATTTCGCGTGCAAGGTAATCGGCCGAAACGTAGCGCTCGACCGGAACCGACTCCGACCCGAGATCGGCATAGGACGTGGCGCGCAGGCAGGCGTCGGGCTGATGAGAATCGTGGTCGAGAACCTGTTGATATGTGGGCTTCGGGCGTCCGGCGATGTCTTCCGGATCGGTTGTGTCGAAGGTGGCGCTCTGTGTCATGAATGTACTCCGGGTGGCGTTGTAGCGTATTTAAAACTTTGCTTTGCATACAAATCATGATCCCGGCAAACACAATTGGCCTTGACTTAAATCAATTTCACTCCCGAAAGCTCATGCCGCCCGCGCCATATCCCCGCCTCACCCCGGCGCGCCGCTTTCGATCATGAGCGCGGCCGCGACCGGCAGGCAGGCGCCGGTGCAGCCTGCCACCACCTCGTCGCTGAAATGTCCGGCCGGACCGAGGCAGTTGAGCGTGCCGACCACGTCACCGGCGACGACGATCGGAATGTTCAGGATCGATTCGAGGCCAAGGGAGCGGATTTTCTCGTGGTCGAACATCACCTGCGCGAGACCTTCGTAATCGTTCGCAACGAAGCTCTTCTGCTCGTCGATCACCTGGCGGCTCCATTCCGTCTCGTTCGCGGGCTTGCGGCCCTGAGCCTCGTAGGCGCCGGGCATCGAGGAATAGAGGCGCAGGAACGAGCCGTCAGACGGGTCGCGATGCGTCACCGTGACGAGGCCGAGATCGAAGGCACGGATAAGGTGTTCGGCAACCGGCGCGATCACGGCGCCGGGCTCGGCACCGGGTGTAGCAAGCGCTGTGGCGGCCTGGCTCAAAGCGGCTGCCAGCGACTGGGCGGTATCGGTCATGCGGCTCTCCTGCCTGCTGGGTCCGAAGCCCGCCGGCAATGCGGGCTTCGGACCGGTCTGTCAGAGCGTGGTGCGCGGCGTGCTGGCCGCTACGTCGATCCGTCCGTCGATCACCACGACACCGTAATCGCGGCGCGCGGCCTCGCCGCTCAGCCAGCCCCTGTCGAGATCGGTCTGGATCTCGGCGAAGGGACGCGCCAGCGGGTCACCATAGCCCCCGCCCCCGCCGGTGCGGGTTACCACGAGCGTTCCTTTGGGAAGCGCGCGGGCACGCATCTTCAGCAGGCTCTCCTCGGTCCCGTCCGGCAAAACCAGCGTGTTGGCCGGGCCGACCGCGTCCTTGCCGCCCGCAAGCCCCCAGGCCGGTGTTTTCGACCGCTCGAACCACAAGGCGCCCCCGGCGTCGTCAAGCAGGCGATAGCTCCGGGTTACCCCGTTGCCGCCGCGCCAGCGGCCGGCGCCGCCGGTATCCGGGCGGATCGAAAATTCCTCGATCCTGACCGGAAACTTGGTTTCGTAGACCTCCGCCGGCATGTTCCGGAAACCGCCATTCACCAGGTTGATGAGCGCGCTTTCCCCGTCCGAGCCATTGGTGCCGCCCCAGCCGCCGGCGGTGGCCTCGACCGTAAGCCATTGCCGCTTCCGGGGGTCGACCTCGAAGAACGAGGCCACCATCGAATCGCCGTAATGCGCGGCGGTTGCCCGCTCCGGCATGGCTTCGGACAGACAGGTGATCATCAGATCGGCCAGCAATCCGAGGCCGGTGAAATACCAGGCGCAGGCATAGGGTTCGCGGGCATTGAACATGCAATCATCGGGGATTCTGACCTGCATCGTCGAGAACGACCCGCCGGTGATCGCGCGTTCGGGGCTGATCATGGTCTTGTAAGCGAGGCGCAGGAGCGATTCCGTCTGCACCGCGCCGCAATTGATCGACCCGGCCACAGGCGGCGACGAGCCGGCCATGTCGATGATCATGTCTTCGCCGTCGATGGTCAGCGTCAGCCTAACCTTGACCGGATCGTCGCTCTGGCCGTCATTGTCGATATAGCCTTCACGCGACCAGGTGCCGTCTTTCAGCGCGCCGATCGCGGCACGGTCGAGCGCCTGGGCCTGTTCGAAGATGTTCAGGCAGGAAGCGCGATAGCTCTCCTGACCGATCCGGTCGAGCAACTGACCCAACCGGCGCTCGCCGGTGCGGATCGCGCTGATCTGCGCGCGGAAATCGCCGAGGATCGCCGCTTTCATCCGGGTGTTGCGCTGGATCAGGTCGATCCAGTCGGGCAATTCCTCATAGTTCTGGCACACGCGGGTCGGGCCCAGCCGCCAGCCCTCCTGAAAGATCGAGGACGACCCCATCGGCATCCCCGGATCCATCGCCCCCACATCCGACCAATGCGCCCGGGCGGCGCCGAAGCCGACGAGCCTGCCATCGTGGAACAGCGGGCCCACCGCGGTGAAATCCATCAGGTGCGTGCCCTGAAGGTAGCTGTCATTCATAAGAAAAATGTCGCCCGGCCCGATATCCTCGCCGTATTTTTCGAGCACCAGACGCACGCAGGCGTCAATCGCGCCAACGAAAAGCGGCACTCCGGTGGACTGGCCCAGCATCTCGCCTTCATGGTCGAGAATGGCGACCGCGCTGTCGCGGCCCTCGTAGATGACCGGCGAATAGGCCGAGCGCCAAAGGGCCGCGTTCATGTCCTCGGCGCAGGAGATGACGAAGTTGCGCACGACTTCG
This sequence comes from Sinisalibacter aestuarii, assembly GCF_027923545.1. GTDB lineage: Bacteria > Pseudomonadota > Alphaproteobacteria > Rhodobacterales > Rhodobacteraceae > Sinisalibacter > Sinisalibacter aestuarii. The sequence goes on from NZ_BROH01000003.1 coordinate 246,333, forward strand.
GTGGTGATCGGATCTGCTTTCACTTGAGTCATGGGATCACGCCTCTCTCGATTTGGTCATGGACAGATGGCCGCCGGTGATAACCTCGACGGTCCAGCCGGGGGGAATGAGGGTGGTGGTCGTCTCCTCCTCGATGATCGCCGGCCCTGAAATGGTGTCGCCCAGGGCATAGGCCTCGCGCCGCACCACGGTGGTGGCATGTTCGGCGCCATCGAAATAGACCGGGCGGCTGTGGCTCTCGCGGCTTTGCCGGTCGACGGGGCTGGGCAGGCCCGGGCGTTTCAGCCGGCCGAGAGCGGCGACGCGCAGATTGGCGACCTCGGCTCCGGCGACCGTCGACGAATGGCCGTATTGCTGCTGATAGGCGTCGTTGAAAACGGCGCGGACAGTGGCGGGATCGACGGTGCCGGTGCCCGCGGGCACGGTCAGGACGTATTCCTGACCTTCATAGCGCAGATCGACGGAGCGTTCGAAGCTGATGTCGTCGTCGGCCATCCCCTCTTCCTTGAGGTGGGCGCGGCCTTCGGCCTCCAGCGCCTCGAAATGCGCCGTGATCTCCGCCGGATCGACAGCGCCCCAGTCGCCGTAATAGGTCATCTTGAAGTCGTGCCGCATGTCGGTTTGCAACATCCCGTAAGCCGAGAAGGCGCCGGGATGGACCGGGATGATGACTTCGGTGATATCGAGCTGTTCGGCCAGAGCGGCGGCCTGCGACGGCCCTGCCCCGCCATAGGCAAGCAAGGCGAAGTCGCGCGGGTCGATGCCGCGCTGCACGGTGATGGTGCGGATCGCATCGGCCATCTTGGCATTGATGATGTCGATCACGCCTTGCGCGAAAGCCTCGGGAGACAGGCCGAACTTGTCGCCCAGCCGCTGACAGGCATCCCGCGCGGCCTGCGCATCCAGTGTCAGCTCGCCACCGGAAAAGTTGGCGCTGTCGAGGCGCTTCAGCACCAGATTGGCGTCCGACACAGTCGGTTCAGTTCCGCCCCGCCCGTAGCAGGCCGGACCGGGCACGGAGCCTGCGGATTGCGGCCCGACGCGAAGCGCGTTGGCCTCGTCCCAGGCGATCGAGCCGCCGCCCGCGCCGATCACGTGAATGTCGACCACCGACATCTGGACCGGCAAGCCTTCGAGCGTCGCCTCGTTCGAGGTCGACGGCAGCCCGTCGACGATCAGGCTGGCATCGAAGGAGGTGCCGCCCATATCGACGCAGATCAGGTTTTTGCGGCCGGTCTGATCGGCCAGCGCGCGACCGCCGATGGTGCCGCCCACGGGGCCGGAGAGAAGCGTTTGCAGCGGCGTGCTCGCCGCCGCGGTCGCCGTCATCGCGCCGCCGTTCGATTCCATCACATGCACCTGCCCGCCTGCGGGAAGCGTGCCCTGCATCTGCTCGACCAGCGTCGTCAGGTAGCGCCGCACCACCGGCGCGGTGAACGCATCCATCGCGGTGGTGGAAATCCGGTCGAATTCGCGCCATTCGGGCGAAACCTTATGCGACAGCGCGATGTCGATCTCCGGCAGGCGCGCGCGCAGATAAGCCTCGGCGGCAAGCTCGTGCTCGGGGTTGCGAAAGCCGAAGAGAAAGCAGATGGCGATTGCCTCGTAGCCCTTTTCCGTCACCGCATCGACCAGCCTGTCGAGCTCTTCGAGCACAATGGGCGTTTCCACCGTGCCGTCGGCCGCGATGCGCTCGCGCACGGTGTAGGTATCTTCGACGGTGACCAGCGGTTCGGGCTTGTGCCAGCGGATCGAGAAGATCTCGCCGCGATTGTTGCCCTGGATGGTGTAGACATCGCGGAAATTCTCGGTGGTCAGCAGCGCGACCTTCGCACCCTTGCGCGTCAGAACCGAGTTCAGGCCGACCGTGGTGCCGTGCACGAAGAAGTCGATATGCTCGTCGTCTCCCAGCCCTTTTGCCACGCCCTCCAGAACCGCGAGCGCCGGGTTGTGCGGGGTCGACAAGACCTTGAGCGCACGCACGTCGCCGTTATCCGAATTCTGAAATACGATATCCGTGAACGTCCCGCCGATATCGGCCGAGACGCGGTATCCGGTTGATGCCATCTGGATCACCTCTCCGTTGTATTTTCGTGGCAAGCCCGGTTGTTCCGGGATCTGATTCTTGACCGCAGCCATGCGGCAGCACAGCCGAAACCCCTTTTTTACAACGGGATTCGCAACCTTGCTTTCAGAAACGCTAGGTTGCATGCAAATTTTATGCAAGACTTTTATGCAAACTTTATGCTACCAGACTCGCATGCCAGCCGAGACCGGCACAGCGCTGACCGGCAGAGGAGGAACCGATGGCCAAAGACGAAAAACCCGCCTCGACCGGCACCGCCAAGCGCGAGCGCGGTGCGACCACCGTGTATCAGGCGCTGCGCGAGGAAATCCTGACCCTGAAGCGGGAGCCCGGCAGCGGGCTCGACGAGGTTGGCATTGCCAGCGAGTTCAACCTGTCCCGCACGCCGGTGCGCGAGGCGATCTTCATGCTGTCGGGCGAAGGGCTGGTGAAGGTGCTGCAAAACCGCTCCTCCATCGTCATGCCGCTATCAATGCACCGGCTGAACGATCTTCTCGACACCTGGCTCATCCTGTTTCGCTCGATTTGCGTCGATGCCGCGCGGCGGCGCACCGAAGACGATATCGCCACGCTGCGGGCCGCGGTCGACAGCTTCGAGGCCACGATCGGGCGCGAGGAAACGCTGGAGATCGCGCTCGCGCTGCTGGGGCTGCAACGCGGCTATACTGATGTGGCGCGGAATTTCTTTCTTGGCCGTTACTATCCGCAATGCCTCGATGCCGGGCGGCGCACCCTCCTCCTCCACTACTTTCCCTATGCGGCCGAGGCCGACCTGCGGCTTCAGGCGGAGCTTCACCGTGCCTTGATCGACGCAATCGGCAAGGGCGATGTTACCGCCTGTAACCGGATCGTCGGCGATCAGATCGCCGCGATCCTGAACGTCATCCGGGCATCGCTTGAGCCGTCCATCGCGGACGAGGTCGACCTGTCGACTTCGGCACTGGACTGACCACGCCACACGGAAAGAACATCGCATGAATTACCAAAGCCGCCTCACCAAGCTGACCGATCTTCTGAAGGCCGCGGACTGCCCCGCGATCGCCTTCGTGCCCGGACCCAACTTTTTCTATCTCACCGGCGTGACCCTTGCTTTGATGGAGCGCCCGACGATCCTGATCGTTACCGCCGATGGCGACATGCACGCAGCGATCCCAGCCCTGGAGCGCGACCGCTGGGCTGCAGAGGTGCCGCAGGCGCAGACCATCTACTGGCAGGACAGCGACGGCTACGCCGATGCCCTGGCGGCGCTTGCCAGACAGACCGGGCTGAGCCGGATCGCGGTCGAGGGCAACCGGATGCGCCAGTTCGAGGCTGCCGCGCTCGCCACGGCCTTCGCCACCGCGCCGCTGGACGGGACGACCATGCTTGCCCCCCTGCGCATCGTGAAGGACGTGGCCGAAATCGCGGCCATCGAGGCCGCCGTGCAGATCAGCGAAGCCGCGCTGCTGGCCACGCTCGACCATATCGGCGCGGGGATGACCGAGACCGAGATCCGCTCGAAACTGCTTATCAACATGCTGGAGCGCGGCGCCGATGGCGCGGCCTTCGATCTGATCGTTCTCGCCGGCGGCGCGGCGGCAGATTGTCATGGCGTGCCCTCCGCCGGGCGCAGATTGCGGCGCGGCGATGCGCTTCTGTTCGATTTCGGCGCGACCCTTGCCGGCTACAGCGCCGACATCACGCGCACCTATTTCTGCGAGGAGATCCCCGACGCTCACAAAACGCTCTATGACACCGTGCTCGCCGCGAACAGGCTGGGCCGCGAGATGGTTCGTCCGGGCCTGACGCCCCACGAGCTGGACGCCGCCGTTCAGGGCGTTCTGCGCGATGCCGGGTTCGAGGCGAATATCCACCACAAGGTCGGGCATGGGCTCGGGCTCGACATCCACGAGGCCCCGCAGCTCATGATCGGAAACCATGCGCCGCTCGAAGCCGGGATGGTCATCACCATCGAACCCGGCCTATACGATCCCGCCGGGATCGGGGTGCGGATCGAGGATGACGTGCTGGTCACCGATGGCGGATCGCGGTCGCTGACCTCGCTACCCCGCGAAGCCCGGATCATCGGCTGATGCGGCACCGGGCGCAGATCGCCAATGGCTTGCCCCGGTTCGCGGGCCATCGCTTTGTGAGCCCGCCCCTTACACCAAAGACCCGGCACCGCGATGTCTCGTGGCGCCGGGTCTGCGGGGAGTGTTCGTTCGGGTCAGGCCGCCCAGGCGGCGTACCAGGTCTTGAATTGCGCGTATTGCTTTTCGACATAGACGCGCTGCGCATCGGACAGCTCGTCGGTTTCGTTGAAATGCAGCCGGTATTCTTCCTCGCCGTTCAGGACGTGAAGGTACTTGTAGAAGAGCACCAGATCGACGCCTTCATCGAAGGTGGAGAGCACCATCAGCGCCTCTTCCAGCTCCCTGGCCTTCGCGCGCGCCTCGGCGTCGCCCGCCGCCGCCTTCCTGGACAGCGCCACCAGGTGCAGCACCTCTTTCGGAAGTGCGTTGCCAATTCCGGTGATCGCGCCGGTTGCGCCGCAATTGACGAAACCGTGGAACACCTGCGTATCGACGCCGACCATCAAGGTAAGGTCGTCGCGGGCCGAGGTGATGTGCTGGCCGGCATAGCTCAGATCGTCGGCGCCGCCGAATTCCTTGAACCCGATCAGGTTGGGATAGGCCGCGTTCAGCTCGAAGAACAGATCGGCACGGGTCGCAAACCCGTAATAGGGGCTGTTATAGATCACCGCCGGCAGCCCCTTCGCGGCGTCGAGAATGGCCGAGAAGTGCGCCTTCTGCGCGGCAACCGACGTACCCCGCGACAGCACGCGCGGGATCACCATCAGCCCCCGGGCCCCCACCTTCGCGGCATGGGCGGCGTGGGCCACGGCCGATTTCGAGTTGACGGCACCCGTGCCGACGATCACCGGAACGCCTGCCTCGACCAGCGCCTCGACCCCCGCCATGCGCTCTTCATCGGTCAGCAACGGCCAATCGCCCATCGAGCCGCAATACACCACGGCGCTCATACCGGCCTCGATGAGTTCTTTGCCCTTCCTTGTCAGAGCGGCATGGTCGGGTTTGCGGTCCGGCGTGCAGGGGGTCATCAGCGCGGGAATGCAGCCGCTGAAGATATCGGTGTTCATCTCTCGTCCTTTCAAGAACCGGGCAAAGGCTGGAAGGGTTTTCTCCGGCAATGCCAGCTATTGGATGCTGAATGCATACCAATACGTCGACCCATTGTCGACAATAAATATTTTTTCCAGTCTATCTACAGGAAAAACATCGCACAAGCACATGTTTTTCCAAGGGAAACAATCGGAGGCGCTGCGCGCCGACTAGAGCGAAAGGCCGATGCTGTTGCGGCGGTCCGCCGCGATGTAGGACTGAATCTGCCGCACGATCTGGTCGGCATGGGCCACCGCGAGGGCATCGGCACGGGCAATGTCGCCTGCGGCGATTGCGTCGATGATATCCTCGTGCTCGATCACGTATTGCCGCGGCAATTCATCGTTGAACGACGAGTAATAGAGGCGGAGAATGCGCCGGCCCTCGTCCAGAAGACGCGTGAAAAGATCGGTGTAGTACTTGTTCCCGCCCGCCTGCGCGATGGCCACATGGAAATCGCGGTTCGTCGAGATCATTTCGAGCGGATCGCGGGCGGCCACGCTTCTGGTGAATTCGGCCTGGCAGGCGCGGATCGCCTCCAGGTCGGCCTCGCTCCGGTTTACCGCCGCTTCGCGTGTGGTGACGCGGTACATCAGCGTCAGCGCGTCAAAGAAGGACGACAGGTTCAGAAAGTCGATCTGCGAGACGATCGTCGCGCGGTTGGTCAGGGTGGTGATCAGATTCTCCGCCGCCAGCCGGACCAGCGCTTCGCGGATCGGCGTCCGCGACAGGGCAAAGCGTTCGGCAAGCTGCGCCTCGTCGATCGGGCTGCCCGGCGCCAGCGTCAGATCAATGATCTCCCGGCGCAACGTCTCATAGACCGTCGAAACGCCCGATCCACGCTTGCGCCCGTTCTCGGCTGCTTCGGATTTCTTGGTACCGCTCTTCATTCCATCGCCCAATCCAGATCAGAAAACACTTTGAATTATTGCAAAGTACGCGGGCAAGTTCAAATCGTATATTTGTTGTCGACAAAACAAATGCAGATTGGTATCCAAGGTCTCGACCACGGTGGAAAGGCTGCGAAATGCGTGTTGGCATTGTAGGTGCAGGAGTGATCGGCGTGAGCGCCGCACATGCCCTCATGCGCGACGGCCATGAGGTCACGGTGTTCGACCGCGAGGGGATCGCCGCCGGTGCCTCACAGGGGAATGCCGGTGCCTTCGCCTTCAGCGACATCATTCCGCTCGCCACCCCCGGCATCCTGCGCCAGGCGCCCAAATGGCTCTTCGATCCGCTCGGGCCCCTCGCGATCCGCCCCGGCTATGCGCTGCAGATCCTGCCCTGGCTCATTCGATTCGCACGGGCCTCGATGCCCGACCGCTATGCCGCCGCCCGCGATGCGCAAGCGGCGTTGATGCGCTTCTCCAGCGATGCGCTCAACCATCTTCTCGTGGCCATCAGGGGTACCGCGCTGATTCGCCGCGAAGGGCAGCTTCAGCTTTACGATACGCCAGGCCAGCTCCGCGCAAGCCAGCCAGGCTGGGACGAACGCGCCGCCGCGGGCATTCGCTTCGAGACGCTGACCAGCCACGCCGCGATTGCAGAGATCCAGCCCGGCATCAGCGAGCGTTTCACGAACGCCGTGTTCACCCCGGACTGGATCAACGTCACCGACCCCAGGGCCTGGGTCGAGTTCATCGCCGAAGACATGATGCGCCACGGTGTCGCCTACAGGCGCGAGGCCGTCGCGCGCCTTGCACCGCAGGGCGCGGGCGTTCGGCTCGAAACCGGCGCCGGGGCCGAAAACTTCGACCGCGTCGTTCTCGCCGCCGGCGCACAATCCGGCGCCCTGCTCGCACCGCTCGGCTTGCGGCTGCCGCTGGAAACCGAGCGTGGCTACAACACCACCTTGCCCGCCGGTGCGTTCGACCTGCGCACGCATGTCAGCTTTTCCTCGCACGGCTTCGTGGTCAGCCGGATCGGCGATGGTGTGCGCGTCGGCGGCGCCGTCGAACTTGGGGGGCTGAGGCTCGCCCCCAACATGAAGCGCGCCGACGCCCTTCTTGCGAAGGCGAAATCCTTCCTGCCCGGGCTCGACACGACCGGCGGCAAACGCTGGATGGGATTTCGCCCCTCCATGCCCGACAGCCTGCCGGTCATCGGTGCCGCGCCGGGGCATCCGAACCTGATCCTCGCCTTCGGCCACGGCCACCTTGGGCTGACCCAATCCGCCGGCACGGCGGAGATCGTCGCCGATCTTGTCGCCGGCCGGGGCACCGCCATCGACCTCGCCCCCTATCGCGCCGGGCGTTTCATCAGGGGGCGGGCATGACCAACCACACATTCACCTGCATCGACGGCCATACCTGCGGCAACCCGGTCCGGCTTGTCGCCGGCGGCGGCCCCCGCCTCGAAGGTGCGACCATGATCGAGAAGCGGGCGCATTTCATCGCCGAATACGACTGGATCCGCACCGGCCTGATGTTCGAGCCACGCGGTCACGACATGATGTCGGGCTCGATCCTCTACCCGCCGACCCGCGAGGATTGCGATGTGGCGGTGCTCTTCATCGAAACGTCCGGCTGCCTGCCGATGTGCGGCCACGGCACCATCGGCACGGTGACCATGGCCATCGAAAACGGCCTCGTCACGCCGCGCGAGCCGGGCAAGCTGGTGCTCGACACGCCCGCCGGGGTCGTCACCGTCGAATACAGACAGGAAGGCCGCTTTGTCGAACAGGTCCGCCTGACCAATGTGCCTGCCTTTCTCTATGCCGAGAACCTGACGGCCGAGGTGCCGGGACTGGGCGAGTTGACGGTCGACATCGCCTATGGCGGCAACTTCTACGCCATCGTCGACCAGCAGCAAAACTTCCGCGACATCGCCGATTACAGCGCGGGCGAACTGATCGGGTTCAGCCCGAAGCTGCGCGCCGCGCTGAACGAGACATACGATGTCGTCCACCCCGAGAACCCGGCCATCAACGGGCTGAGCCACATCCTTTGGACCGGCGCGGCGCAGCACCCGGAGGCGACCGCGCGCAACGCCGTGTTTTATGGCGACAAGGCGATCGACCGCTCACCCTGCGGCACCGGCACCTCGGCCCGGATGGCGCAATGGGCCGCCAGGGGCAAGCTGACGGTCGGCGACGCCTTCATCCACGAAAGCATCATCGGCAGCCTGTTCGAAGGCCGGGTCGAGGCCGCCACGAAAGTTGGCGACCGCGATGCAATCATCCCCTCGATCGGCGGCTGGGCCCGCCAGACCGGCTTCAACACCATCTTCATCGACGACCGCGACCCCTATGCTCACGGCTTCGTCGTCAGGTAACTCAAGTAAAGACAGGACCACATGACCCTGACCGCCTATATCAACGCCCGCCTGCCCGATCTGGACGCCGGAGCACTGACCGCGCCCACCACCGTGGTGACCGAAGGCGACCGCATCGTCTCGGTCGGCACCCCTGCCCCCGCCGCCGCCGGGATCGTCGACCTCGGCGGCAAAACCCTGATGCCGGGCCTGATCGACGCGCATTTTCATGTGGTCGCCCATTCGCTGGACCTGTGGGACAATTGCATCGCACCGGACTCGCTGGCGGCTTTCCGCGCCGGCGCGGTTATGACCGAGTTGCTCGGCAAGGGCTTCACCACCGTGCGCGATCTCGGCGGGGCCGATATCGGCCTTGTGCGCGCCGTCGAGGATGATTTCATCGACGGGCCGAACCTCGTCATCTGCGGCAAGGGTCTGTCGATGACCGGCGGCCACACCGATCTGCGCGCCCGCACCGATACCCGCCCCGATGCGCTGGGCTGGCGGCTTGGGAACATGGGCGTTCTCGTCGATGGCGTCGACAATGTGCGCCTTGCCTGCCGCAAGATGCTCAAGGAAGGCGCGGCCTTCATCAAGGTGATGGCAAATGGCGGCGTGGCGTCGCCGAACGATCCGATCGACTCGATCCAGTATTCCGACGCCGAAATCCTGGCAATGGTCGAGGAGGCCCGCAACGCCAACACCTATGTGTCGGCGCATGTCTACCATGACGACGCGATCCGCCGCTGTGTCGAGCTTGGCGTTCATTCGCTGGAGCATTGCAACCTGATCACCCCCGAAACCGCGAAACTTGCCGCGGAAAAGGGCTGTATCGCGGTGCCGACGCTTGTCGCCTATGAGGGGCTGAAGCTTGAGGGCAAGGAGCTCGGCCTTGGCGAAGCCTCCATCGCAAAGATCGACATCGTGCGCGATGCGGGCCTCGACAGCCTCGCCATCATGCGCGAGGCCGGCCTGCCGATGGCCTTCGGTACCGATCTTCTCGGTCAGCTCCGCAAGTACGGCGGCATGGAATTCGACATTCTGGCAAAGGTTCTGACCCCGGCCGAGATCATTGACGGCGCCACCCGGATCGGCGCGAAACTGTGCAAGCTGGATGGTGAGATCGGCGTCATCGCCGAGGGCGCGCGCGCCGACATGATCGTGGTCGATGGCGACCCCTTCGCCGATGTGACCATCCTCGGCAAGCCCGACCAGCACCTGACAGCCGTCATCAAATCGGGCCGCATCGCCCGCGGCGCCCTTGCCTCCGCGCAGGTGGCGGCATGACCGCGTATCCCTACGATATGGCCCGCGTCGCCGACATCCTGGCCGCCCCGCAAAGCGCGAGGATGCTGTTTGGCTATCTGCTCGACGGGCTGCGCCGCGATGTGGGCTCGAAGCTGACCACCGCGTCGATCTACGATCTCGACGCGATGCGCAGCCGCCGGGTGTTTTCGGACGATCCGGACGCCTACCCCACCGGCAACTTCAAGCGGCTCGACCGGAACCGCTATTACGCGACGGTCATAGAAGGCGCGAAGCCGTTTTCCTCGACCAGCATCGGGGAGATCGCCGAGGTCTTCTTCGACTGGGAGAAGATTCAGGCGCTGGGTCTGGAAAGCAACATGAACCTGCCCGCGCTCGCCAATGGCCGGGTGATCGGCACGGTCAACCTGCTCCACACCAAGGGCCACTACACCGCCGACAAGGTTGCCGCCGCGCTCGCATGGCAACCGATCGCCACGCTTTGCTTCCTGCTGCTGATGCAGGGAGACCCCGAGAAAGACAGTTTCATCGACCCGGACCTGACCTCCACCGGCCCGGTCATGGAAGGCGCATAAGAGGCAAAGACCCCACCGCCACTCACATAACCCCATTCGTCCAACAAGGAGACACGACGATGAAAAAGACCCTCAAACTCGCAGCCCTCGCCACGGCCATCGCGCCGCTGGCGGCACAGGCCGAAGACATCAATATCGCCTATCTCGCATCTTCGAGCCAGAACGGCTTCAACCAGGCGATCTATGAAGGGATCGAAAAAGCCGCCGCCGAATACGACAACGTCAATGTCGAGATCTTCGACGGCGAATTCTCGGCCCCGGTTCAGTTCACCCAGGTCGAAGACCTCGTGGCCGGTGGCCGCTTCGACGCGATGATCGTCACCCCGAACGACACGGTGGGCATCGCGACCGCGCTGGAAGATGCCGCCGCCGCCGGCGTCAAGGTTGCCGCCACGCTGTTCCCGATCGGCCCCGATCTGAAGAACATGGAGCCGCAGGTCACGGGCCTTGTGACCACCGTTGCCTCCGACCCGTCGATCGGCGCCGAGCGTCAGGCGAACGAAGTCGTCGCCTTCTGCGAAGACAAAGACCCCTGCAAGGTCGTGGTCCTGATCGGCCAGCTGATCTACCCGTTCGACAACCTGCGCTATGAGACCTTCCAGAAGGTTCTCGGCGAGCATGCCAACATCGAGATCGTCGCCACCGGCGAAGGCAATTACAGCCCCGAAACCTCGCTGACGGCGATGCAGGACATTCTCCAGTCGCATTCCGATCTGGATGCGGTTCTCTCGAATGCCGACCAGCACCTGATGGGCGCCGAAATCGCAATCCTGGATGCGGGCCTCGATCTCGAAGCGATCTACCTGATCGGTGGCGGTCTGAACCAGATCGCAACCGACGCGATCCGCGGCGGCCAGTGGGATGCCTCGCTCGCCCAGTTCCCGGTGTCGATGGGCGAAGCGGCCCTGAAGGCCATGGTTTCGTCGCTGAACGGCGAAGAGGTTCCGACCTGGATCGACGAATCGAAGCTCGGCACCTCGCCCGCCGTCGTGACCAAGGAATGGCTGGACGAGAACCCGGACTTCACCGCCGAGTGGCAGGGCTGATCCGTTCACATCCGTGGCCGGCGCGGTTCGGCGCCGGCCACACCGCACACCAATCGACGAAAGGACGGTCATGGCCCAGACCGACATCGCCGTTCGCGTGCAGGGTGTCGCCAAAAGCTTCGGCAGCACCCGCATTCTGAACGACATAACCATCGACTTCCACAAAGGCACGGTTCACGCGCTGGTGGGCGAGAACGGCGCAGGCAAATCGAGCGTCGGCAAGATCGTCGGCGGCTATTATTCGGCCGATGAAGGCGTCGTCGAGATATTCGGCGATCAGGTCACCAGGTTTTCGCCCCGCGACGCGCTGCAGCGCGGGGTTGCCATGATCCACCAGGAATTACAGCTCGTCCCCGAGCTGACCGTGCTCCAGAACGTATTTCTGGGGCTTGAGACGAATAGCGGCGGCGTGCTGACCAGGGGCGATCTCGCCCGGTTCCACGATCTCGAAAAAACCTGCGAATTCGCCCTCGATCCGAACGCAAAGGTGGCCACGCTGCGGATCGCCGAGCGCCAGAAGGTCGAGATCATGCGCGCCGTGGCCCGCGAAGCACGGGTCATCATCATGGACGAGCCGACCTCGTCGCTCACCGAAGACGAGGCCGAACGCCTGCACGCCCTGATCGCCCGCCTGAAATCGCAAGGCACGACGGTGATCTATGTGAGCCACTTCCTCGACCATATCATCGCCAATTGCGACAGCGTCACGGTGATGCGCGACGGACAGGTCATTCGCACCGATCCGATCGCGGGAGAGACCAAGCAATCGCTGGTCGACAGCATGTTGGGTCAGGCGTCCGAGATCATCTGGCCAGACCTGCCGCCCGCGCCCGCAACCACGGTCGCGCCGGTCGCCGAGCTGCGCAACGTCCATACCTCGACCGGACTCACCGACATCTCTCTGAAAATCCGGCCCGGCGAAATCGTCGGCCTGATCGGGCTGGTCGGCGCCGGGCGCACCGAGATCGGACATGTCATGTTCGGCGCCGACCGTATCCTGTCGGGCAGCTACAGCATCGACGGCGTCGAATACCCGCGCCTCACCATCCCGCAGGCGGTCGCGAAGGGGGTGGCGCTGGTTCCGGAAGACCGGCGCAAACAGGGCCTCGTGCTGACCCAGACGACGCGCCCAAATGTGAGCCTGGCCTCCCTCGGCAAGATCGCCAGAGGCGGCATCCTGAAGCCCCGGACGGAACGCGAACGGGTGAAGCGGATGATAGATCACTTCGGCATCGTGCCCGGCAGGATCGACGGCGATGTCGCCTTCTATTCCGGCGGCAACCAGCAAAAGGTGCTGCTGTCCAAATGGGCCGTCGAAAAGCCCCGGCTTCTCATCCTCGACGAACCCAGCCGGGGCGTCGATATCGGGGCCCGCCAGCGTATCCACGAATTCATTGTCGAGATGGCGGCCGCCGGCGTCGGCGTTCTGCTGATCTCGTCGGAACTTGAGGAAGTCATCAATCTTTCGCACCGCGGCTACCTCATGAGCGAAGGCCGGATCTTCGCCGAAGCCGATTGCCGAACCCTGAGCGTCGAGACGGCGCTGCACCGCATCTTCCACGCCCAGAGCGAACTCGACCAGCAGGAAAAGGGGACGAACCCATGACCGACATGACCACCACGGGCAAGACCGCACCCCGGATCACGGCCGCAACCATCGGAGATTTCGCCCGTCAATACGGCGTGCTGATCATCATCGCCGCCCTTCTGATCGGTCTCAGCTTCGCGTCGGAAAACTTCTTCACCGCGCGCAATCTGCTCAACATCCTGAACCAGTCCGCCCCGCTGGCCATCATCGCCTGTGCGCTGACGCTCGTGATCATCGGCGGCGGCTTCGATCTGTCGACCGGGGCGGTTTTCGGCGTGGCCTCGGTCTCGGCGGGCTGGCTGGCGATCAATGTGGACCCCTATGTCGGCATTGCCGCAGGGCCGCTGATCGGCATGTTTCTCGGCGCGGTCAACGGGCTCATCATCACCGGCTTCGGCGTTCACTCCTTCCTCGTGACGCTCGCGACCAGCCTTGTCTACCGGGGCATCGCCATCCTGATCACCGGCGGCGCGCTGATCCCGGTGCGCATCGCCGAATTCTCGTGGCTCGGCCGCGAAAAGATCGGGCTCGTGAACGTCGCGGTTCTGGTCTTCCTGGCGTTCATGGTGCTGATGATGTTCCTCCTCAACCGCACCACATTCGGCCGCAAGGTGTTTGCCGTCGGCGGCAATGAGGAGGCCGCGATCCTGTCGGGTATCCGCACCAATCTGGTGAAGGTGATGACCTTCAGCCTGTCAGGCGCCGCTGCCGGCCTTGCCGGCGTGATCAGCGTGTCGCGGATTTCGATGGCCGAGCCGCAGGCCGGCGCGGGCATGGAGCTGGAAGCCATTGCCGCGGTGATCCTCGGCGGCACCTCGATCATGGGCGGGGCCGGCGCGGTCTGGCGCTCGGTTTCGGGCGTGCTGCTGATGGCGCTGATCGGCAACGGCTTCAACATCCTGAACGTGAATCCGTTCTTCAAGGATCTGACCACCGGCGTGATCATCGTGATCGCCGTGGCCCTCGCTGCGAGCGCATCCCGCCGCTGAACCCGTCAAACACGCGCGGGCCCGGTCCCCGCGCGCAGAACCGCAACAAAGCCGGGCGCGGTCTCACCGCCCCGATGGCTCCCAATACCCAAAGAGGTCACTCATGGCTGATACGATCACACGGGTTTCCACCGATGTCGGCGGCACGTTCACCGATCTCGTCTATTTCGAAACCGATACCAAAACCGGCGTCCAGACCGTCCGCACCGCAAAATCCGACACCACCCCGCCGAACTTCGAACAGGGTGTGCTGAACGTGCTGAAACGCGGCGATGTCGACGTGAACGCGGTCGACATGTTCGCGCACGGCACCACCGTCGTCATCAACGCGCTGACCGAGCGCAAGGGCGCCAAGGTGGGGCTTGTCACCACCAAGGGCTTCCGGGACTCGCTTGAAATCGGCCGGGGCAACCGCCCGGACTTCTTCAATCTGATGTACCAGAAACCCGCCCCTTTCGTGCCGCGCTACCTGCGCCGCGAAATCACTGGCCGGATGGATTACCGGGGCCGCGAAGTCACCCCGCTCTCCTATGACGATCTTGACGAAACGCTGGAGCTGTTTCGCGCCGAAGGCGTCGAGGCGGTCGCGATCTGCCTGCTGCACGCCTATGCCAACACCGCCCATGAAGAGGCGCTCGCCGCCGAAGTGGCGCGGCGCTGGCCGGAGGTGACCGTCGTGGCCTCGCACCAGATCACCCGCGAGTGGCGCGAATATGAGCGCTCCACAACCACGGTTCTCTCTGCCTACGTGCAGCCGAAGGCCCAGCGTTATCTCGAAAAGCTCGAAACGGGTCTGGTCGAGGGTGGCTACAAGGGTCAGCTGTTCATCATGCAGTCAAACTGCGGTGTCGACTCGCTGGAGGCGACCAAGGCGGTTCCGATCACGATGGTCGAAAGCGGCCCCGCCTCGGGGTTCTGGGGGGCTGCCGAACTGGGCCGGATCATCGGCGAGCCGAACATCCTCGCGCTCGATATCGGCGGCACCACCGCCAAGTGCTCGCTGATCGAAAACGGTCAGGCCAAGATCAAGACCGATTACTGGATCGAGCGGAACGCCAAATCCGCCGGCTATCCGATCATGGTTCCCGTGGTCGATCTGGTGGAGATCGGCAATGGCGGCGGTTCCATCGCCTGGGTCGATGATTTCGGCAAGATGCATGTGGGTCCGCAATCGGCGGGCGCCTCGCCCGGCCCGGCCGCCTATGGCCGGGGCGGCACCGACGTGACCACCACCGATGCCAACCTCGCACTCGGCCGGATCAACAAGGATTACTTCTGCGGCGGCACGGTCGAGGCGGATCTCGGCGCGCTCGAAGCCGGCTTCGACAGGCTCGCCGGGGAGCTGGGCGCCAGCCCGGTCGAGGTCGCGCGCGGGATCGTGCGGATCGCCAATTCGAACATGGTCAACGCGCTCAAGCTGGTTTCGGTCAACCGCGGATACGATCCGCGCGACTTTACCCTCGTCGTCTTCGGCGGTGGCGGGCCGATGCATGGCGTCGCGCTCGGCCAGGAACTCGGGGTGAAGAAGGTCGTCGTGCCGCGCGGTGCGCCGGTATTCTCGGCCTGGGGGATGATGATGTCGGACCTGCGCCGCGACTATTTCGTCACCCGTCTGCTCGATGCCGACGATGCCGGCAGCCTCGACGAATTGCTGCACCACACGATGGAACTGGCGCGCGACGAATTTGCCCGCGAAGGCGTGGCGCGCGACGCGGTGAAGCTCGTGCCGCAAATCCGCTGCCGCTACCAGAACCAGGAATTCGGCGTGGAAGTGCAGATCCCTGCCGGTCCGGTGACCCCGGAGGTCGTCGAAAAGATGATCGCGGAATTCCACGTCAATTACGAACGCGAATATACCTACACGCTCGACGCGGCGGTGGAAGTCACCGGCATTCACCTGATCGCATCGAGCGAGGTCGGCAAGCTCGAAATCGTTCCGATCCCGACCACGGGAGCTACAATCGCGGATGCTGTGAAGGGCAGGCGCGACGTGGATTACGCCACCGAAGGCGTGCATCTGGCGACGATCTATGACGGCGAGAAACTGGAGCCGGGCATGAGCTTTGCCGGTCCGGCCATCATCGAAGATCCGGGCACAACCGTGGTGATCCACCCCACCAACACCGTGTCTGTCGACGATTTCGGCAATATCCACATCGAAACGCGGGAGTGATCGCGATGACCACCCAAACGCAAATTTCCCACGACCCTGTCACCTTCGACATTATCCAGAACGCGCTTCAGGCCGTGGCGGACGAAATGTTCGTGGCGCAGCGCAAGACCTCGATGAGCGCGATCATCTACGAAGTGCTCGACCTGTCCTCCTCGATCCTCGACGCCAGCGGCCAGATCGCGGCCTCGGGGGCGGGCATCCCGGCCTTTATCGGCGTGCTCGACAAGGCGATTGCCGGCATTCTCGCGAAGTTTCCGCTCGACGAGATCAGGCCGGGCGATGTGTTCGCCTCGAACGATCCCTATTACGGCGGGGTGACCCACCTCAACGACATGGTGCTCGCCGCCCCCATCTTTGCCGATGGGCGTCTGGTGGCCTGGGTCTCCAACATCGCGCATTGGAACGATGTGGGCGGCATGGTGCCCGGCTCGATGTCGTCCGACGCCACCGAGATCTTTCAGGAAGGCGTGCGCATTCCGGCGGTCAAGCTGTTCGACGCGGGCAAGGAGAACAAGGCGGTTTTCGACATCCTCTACGTCAACACCCGGCTGCCCGATTACCTGCGGGGCGACCTCTGGGCCGGGATCGCGGGGCTTCGGACCGGCGAACGCCGGATCATGGAGCTGATCACCAAATACGGCGCCGATACCTTCGAGGCGGCTGTCGAGGATTTCATGACGCTTGGCGAAACCCGCGCGCGCAAGGCCCTCGGCGACCTGCCCGAAGGCAGCTACGAATTCTCCGAAGAGCAGGATACCGGCCAGGTTCACAAGGTGGTGCTGACCATCACCAAGGACGAGTTCATCGTCGACCTGACCGACAACCCGGCGCAGGCGGGCTCGTCCAACTCCTCGCGCGAAGGCACCGAGATCGCCGTTCAACTGGCGTTCAAATCCTTTACCGACCCGGATGCGCCGGGCAATGGCGGCTTCTTCCGCCCGCTGAACGTGATCACCAGGCCCGGCACGATCTTCCACGTGCAGGAACCGGGGGCGCTCGGCTATTACTCCGAGGTCGAAATCCGGCTGTTCGACATGCTGCTGCGCGCGCTCGCGCACCATTTCCCCGGTGTCGTGCCCGCCGGCAACTTCGCCTCGATCTGCGGCACTGTGGTGGGCGGCCCTCACCCGGAAACCGGCCGTCACTATACCATCGTCGAACCGCAGGTTGGCGGTTGGGGCGGCTGGAACGGCCATGACGGGCCTTCCGGTCAGTTCTCCGGCTTCCATGGCGAAACCTTCAACTGCCCGGCGGAGGTGGCCGAGGCCCGCTATGGCCTTGCGGTCGATCAGGTGGCGCTCAATCCGGAGCCCGGTGGCGAAGGCCAGTGGCGCGGCGGCAAGGGGATCGACGTGCATTACCGCGTGCGGGCCGACAACAACTTCCTGTCGCTCGGCTACACCCGCTCGCGCATCCCGCCCTGGGGGGTCGATGGCGGCCTTGACGGCTCGACGAACTATGTCGAAGTCATCCGCACCGATGGCAGCAGGCAGCGCTTTTCCTTCGCCACCAATGTCGAAGTGAATACCGGAGACGTGATCCGCGTGGTCACAGGCAATGGCGGCGGCTACGGCCCCCCGCAGAACCGCGCACCGCAAGACATCGCCCTCGATCTGCGCGACGGCTACCTCACCCCGGAACGCGCCAGAGAAATCTACGGCTACGACGCCTGATCCCGCGCGCACCGACATATCCGCCCGCCACAGCCCTGCGGCGGGCGATCCCTCTCCATCTTTCCGAAAAGAGGCGCCTATGCCCTACACGCCCCATGGCAAACACCTGATCGCCGGCGACCTCGTCGGCGCGGACGAAACCTTCACCTCCACGCCCGTCTCCGGCGCACCCTTCACCTTCAGCGCCGGCAGCGCCGCGCTGATCGACCGCGCCGCGACCGCCGCCGAGGAGGCATTCTGGACCTACGGCTATACCGATGCCGAAACCCGGGCGCTCTTGCTTGAGACCATCGCCGACGAGATCGAGGATCGTGGCGTCGAGATCACCGAAACCGGATCGGCCGAGACCGGCCTGCCGCCCGTGCGCCTCGACGGCGAACGGGGCCGCACGACCGGCCAGCTTCGCATGTTCGCAACTCATATTCGCAAGGGCGACTATCTCGACCGCCGCCATGACGAAGCCCTGCCCGACCGTGCCCCCGCGCCGCGCCCCGATCTGAAGCTCGTGCAGCGCCCGCTGGGTCCGGTCGCGGTTTTCGGGGCATCGAATTTTCCCCTCGCCTTCTCGACCGCCGGCGGCGACACCGCCTCGGCGCTGGCCGCAGGCTGCCCGGTTGTCGTGAAGGGCCACGAAGCCCATCCCGGCACGGCCGAGCTCGTCGCCGAGGCGATCACCGCCGCGGTAGCGAAATGCGGCCTGCCGGCGGGCACCTTCTCGATGGTCCATGGCGGCTCGCTCGATGTCGGCAAAGCGCTTGTCGAACACCCTCTGATCATGGCCGCCGGCTTCACCGGATCGCTGCGTGGCGGCCGCGCGCTCTACGATCTCTGCGCGGCGCGTCCCAATCCGATCCCCTTCTATGGCGAGCTTGGCTCGATCAACCCGATGTTCCTCCTGCCCGCCGCCATGGCGGCCCGGGCCGGGGCGATGGGCACGGGCTGGGCCGGATCGCTCACCATGGGTGTGGGCCAGTTCTGCACCAATCCCGGCGTCGCCATCGTGCCCGATGGCCCGGAGGCCGATGCGTTCATCGAGGCCTCCGCCACCGCGCTCGCGGCAACCGGCAGCCAGACGATGCTGACGGAAGGCATCGCCAATGCCTATCGCCACGGGCGCGATGCGCTGATCACCACCGGGGCGGCCCGCGAAGTGCTGTCGAAAACCTGCGAGGGGCGCAGTGGCGCGCCGTCGCTTTTCGTCACCAGTGGTGCGGAATGGGCCGCGAACCCGGATCTCGGCCATGAAGTCTTCGGCCCGCTCGGGATCGTGATCCGCACCTCCGGCCGGGACGAAATGCGCGAGATCGCCCGCGGCCTCGCCGGTCAGCTCACCTGCACGATCCACATGGAGGAGGCGGATAGCGGTTTTGCGCGCGAGCTTGTCCCGATCCTCGAACGCAAGGCCGGGCGCCTGCTCGTCAACGGCTTTCCGACCGGCGTCGAGGTCTGCGACGCGATGGTGCATGGCGGCCCCTACCCCGCCACCACCTTTGCCGGCACCTCCGTCGGCACAATGGCGATCCGGCGGTTCCTGCGCCCGGTCAGCTATCAGAACTTCCCCGACACCCTCCTGCCCGGTGATCTGACATGAACGCCGCCGCGCTGAAAGAGCTTGAGGCCAGGCTCGACGCCCGGCTTGCCGACATGCATGCCGGTCAGATCGACTGGCTGGCGAAGCTCGTCTCCTTCGACAGCGTGCGCGGCAATGTCGGCCCCTGTCAGGATTGGCTGGCGGGCGAATTCGCCGCGCGCGGCTGGTCGGTGGACAGCTTCACCATCGACGAGGTGGATATCGCGGGCAGGCCCGGCGCCTCGCCCGTGGTCGATACCGATTACAGCGACGCGAAGATCGTCGTCGCCACTCACGAGGTCGACGATGGCAAAGGCAGGAGCCTGATCCTTCAGGGCCATATCGACGTGGTCCCGCCCGGCGCGCCGGAGCTTTGGGAAAACCCGCCATTCCAGCCGATCGTCAAAGACGGCTGGATGTACGGGCGCGGCGCGGATGACATGAAGGTCGGGGTCGCCGAGATGGTGCATGCATTGGATGCGCTGCGCGACCTCGGCTACGTGCCGGATGCGCGGGTTCATATCGAAACCGTCTGCGAGGAAGAATGCACCGGCAACGGCGCGCTGGCCACGCTGGAGCGCGGCTACCGGGCGGAGGCGTGCTTTATCCCCGAAAGCATGAACGGCAGGATGATCCGCGCCGAGCTTGGCTCGGTCTGGGTTCGCGTGCGTCTCTTCGGCAAGCCCGGCCACGTGCTGGGAACCGTCTCCGACAGTTCCAGCGCCACCTTGTCGGCCTACGAATATGTCAAAGACCTGCGCGCGCTTACCGCCGAGATCAACGTCGAGGCCAGGGATCATCCTTACTTCGGCCATATCGACAATCCGGTTAAGTTCAGCCTCGGCAAGATCAGGGGCGGCGACTGGCTTGGCTCCGTCCCGTCCTGGGCCGAGATCGAGTGCCGGATTTCGGTCTTGCCCGGCATCACCCTGCCGCAGATGCGCGCGCGCGTCAGCGAGCGTGTCCGATCCACCGCGGCGCGGCTCGAAGCAACCGTGGACCCGGTCATCGAATGGATCGGCTTCCAGGCCGACGGCCATGTGTTCGAGCCCGGCACCGAGGCCGAGGCGACCCTTGCCCGCGTGCATAAATCCGTGCATGGCACCGAGATGGAAACCTTCAGCCAGACGGCCACCTCCGACACCCGCCAATACGATCTCTATTACGGCATCCCGACCCTGTGCTATGGCGGCCATGGCGAAGGCGCCCATTCGCCACTCGAACGCACCAACCTCGCCTCGATGCGCGAAACCACCAAGATCATCGCATTGTTCATTGCCGAATGGTGCGGCCTCAGACCGATTGAACAGGAGAGCTGATCCATGACCATCACCCGTTTCGAACCCGGCCCCCGGATGAGCCAGGCCGTCGCACATGGCGACACGATCTATCTCGCCGGCATGGTCGGCGCGGAGGGTGCGGAGGTCGCCGAACAGGCGAAGGCCGCGCTCGCCGAGGTCGACCGCGTACTGGCCGCGATGGGCAGCAGCAAATCGCACGCGCTTCAGATCATCGTCTGGCTTGCCGACATGGCCGATTTCGCCGCCATGAACGCGGTCTACGATGCATGGATCGACCCGGAAAACCCGCCGGCCCGTGCCTGCGGCGAAGCAAAGCTGGCGACGCCGGGCTACAAGGTGGAATTCATCGTAACGGCGGCGAAACCCGGCTGAGATCGCCCCGGGCGATGGGCAATGGTCCATCGCCTGCCGGGTGCGGTCCGCCCGGGGCGGCGGCACCGCACAAGCCTGCCAATGTGGTTACTGAGCGCCCGGCCAGGTATCCGCCACACGATACCCAAGCGGGAACGGATCGCTTGGGTCGAGCATCAACTGCCTGTGCTCGGTCACCCAGGCCCGCCCCTCGACCGAGGGGATGATGGCCGGCGTTCCCGCGAGTTGCACGGTTTCTTCTATCCGGCAGTCAAACCGCGTTCCGATGATCGATTCACCGATGAACCTGTCGCCGACGCCAAGCTCGCCGCGGGCATGGAGCACGGCCATTCGTGCCGAACACCCCGTGCCGGTGGGCGAGCGGTCAAGCTTGCCCGGCTCGATGGCGACGGTATTCCGTCCCACGGCCACACCGTCCTGATAGCGCAGCGGCCGGGTGAACTGGCAGAACGAAATGTGCCGCCAGTCGGGGTTGTCGGGATGGCTGAACCCCAGTTGCTCGGTGGCCGCGCGGGTCAGTTTCATGCCGACAGCCGTCAGGTCAGCGGCCTCATCGGGGCTGATCGAAAACCCCAGCGCCTCCGCATCCACCAGAACGAAGCTGTCGCCGCCATAAGCTGTGTCGACGGTCAGGGTGCCGAGGCCCTCGACCTCGATCTCCGCGCCCAGATGCGAGACGAAACTCGGATGGTTGGTGATCCGGACGGAATGCGCCTTGCCGTCTCTGCAGACGGCCCGCACTTCCACCAGGCCGCCCGGCGCCTCGATAAAAAACCGCGTTTCGGGCTCCTGCATCTCCACCAGGCCGATATCGAGCAACACCGTCGCCACGCAGATCGAATTCGAGCCGGACATCGGCGGCGTGTGAACCGGCTCCATGATGATGAACCCGGCCGCGGCGCGCGGGTCTTTCGGCGGAACCAGCAGATTGACATGGCGAAAGACGCCGCCGCGCGGCTCGTTCAGAACGAAATCGCGCAGTGCCCCATCCTGGGCGATCCAGCGGGATTGCTCCCAGATCGTCTCGCCGGGCGGCGGCGCCACGCCGCCGATGATGACATCGCCAACCTCGCCCTCGGCATGGCAGCCGACCACCTGGATACTGCGTGTCGAGCGCATGGCACCCCCTAACCGAGTGTTGCCGTCTGAGCCAGCCGGACCCAGTAGCTGACGCCCGCCGGGATGATCCGGTCGTTAAAATCGTATCCGGAGGTATGAAGCGCCGCCGTATCGCCCTGCCCGATGAAGACGTAGCAGGCTGGCCGCTCATCGGCCATGTACGAAAAGTCGTCGCCGCCCATCAAAGGCTCCATTGCGCTGTCGACGTTTGCCGGCCCGACGATGTCTCCGGCGATGCCGGCGCAGAAATCGGTCAGCTCGGGATCGTTCATGACCACCCCGGTCACGCGGTCAATCCTGACCGAAACCGTGACGCCGAGCGCCTGCCCGACGCCGGTCGCGATCTCTTCGAGGCGGCGGGAGGCCATATCGCGCAGGTCGGGATCGAGCGTCCGGATCGTGCCGGCCAGATGGGCCTCGGTCGGGATCACATTGTAGGCGTTGCCCGCATGCATCTGGGTAAACGAAACCACGGCGGATTGCAGCGGCCCCGTTTCGCGCGACACGATCGCCTGCACCGCCGAGAGCACCTGCGCCGCGGCGACAAGGGGGTCGCTTGTGGTATGTGGCCAGGCGGCATGTCCGCCCGCGCCCGTCAGCGTGATATCGAACATGTCGACGGAGGCGAGCAATGGCCCGGGCCGGGTCAGGACCTGGCCTTCCGGGAAACCCGGAAGGTTATGCAGGGCAAACACCTTTTCAATCGGCCAGCGTTCGAAAAGCCCGTCCTTGGCCATCGCCAGCCCACCGGCGCCGCCCTCTTCGGCAGGCTGGAAAATCACCGCCACGCTCCCCGCGAAATCCCGCGTTTCGGCCAGGTATTTCGCGGCACCGAGCAGCATTGCCGTATGCCCGTCATGGCCGCAGGCATGCATCTTTCCCGGCTGCTGCGATGCATATTCCGCCTCCGACGCCTCTTCGATCGGCAGGGCATCCATATCCGCCCTGAGCCCGATCGTGGCGCCGGGCCGGCTGCCGCGGATGATGCCGACAACGCCGGTCTTGCCCAGACCTGTCGCCACCTCGTCGACACCGAAGGACCGGAGCAGTTCGGCCACCCGGGCGGCGGTGCGATGCTCTTCATACATGAGTTCGGGATGAGCATGAAAATCGTGCCGCCAGGCGGCGATTTCATCGGCAAGATCGTTGATGCGGTTCAGAATTGGCATATGGCAAAACCTACAGGATATCGTCGCGCAGGCAGGCCTTGAAATGGCCCGGCGCGACCTGGTTCATGGTTGGGCGTGTTTGCGCACAGTCGGCGGTGGCGTAGCGGCAGCGGGTCCGCAACACACAGCCCGAAGGCGGATCAATCGGCGACGGCACATCGCCCTCCATCACGATGCGTGCGCGCTTGCGGGCCGGGTCCGGCACCGGCGCCGCCGAAAGAAGCGCCTCCGTGTAGGGGTGGCGCGGGCGGGCAAAGAGGCTTTCGCGCGGGGCCAGTTCCATCAGATGGCCAAGATACATCACCGCCACCCGGTCGCAGAAATGCTCGACCACGGCGAGATCGTGGGAGATGAAAAGGATGGTGAGATCGAGCTTTTCCTTCAGGTCGTGGAGCAGATTCAGCACCTGGGCCTGAACCGAAACATCCAGCGCCGAAACAGGTTCGTCGGCGACCAGCATGTCGGGCTTGACCGCCAGCGCGCGGGCGATGCCGATCCGCTGGCGCTGCCCGCCGGAAAATTCATGCGGGAACCGTCTGGCGGCATCCGCCGGAAGGCCAACGAGATCGAGAAGGCGGGCAACCTCCTCGCGCTGCTCGGCACGGTTGCCCAGGCGATGGATTTCCATGCCCTCGGCCACGAGATCGCCGACCCGGCGGCGCGGGTTCAGGCTGGCGAAAGGATCCTGAAAGATCATCTGAACGCGGCGCCGGTAGGGCTGCATCTTCGCGGGCGGCAGATCGGCGATTTCTTTGCCGTCGAACACCATGTTCCCCGAGGTCGGCGGAATGAGCCCAACCAGCATCCGCCCCACGGTCGTCTTGCCGGACCCGGATTCGCCCACAAGGCCAAACACCTCGCCCTTGCGGATGGAGAAGGTTACGCCCTCGACCGCGTGAACCTGCTTTTTGGGGCCGAGCAGGCCCGAAGGCGCGGGAAAGCGCTTGGTCAGATCGCGGGCTTCGAACAGCGGGCGGGTCTCGGAAGCGATGTCTTTCATCGGGTCACCTCCTGCCAGCGAATGCAGCGCACCTTGTGCTGCGGCGCCACCTCCTCCAGCGCCGGCCCCGCGGCACGGCAGGCATCTTTTGCCAGCGTGCAGCGCGGCGCGAAGCGGCACCCGGCGGGGCGGTCGAGGGGGTTGGGCGGCGCGCCGCCGATGGTCGGCAAATGCCCGTCTTTCAGCCCGTGATCGCCCCCCGGGATCGAGGCCATCAGCCCCACGGTATAGGGGTGGCGCGGATTGGCGAAGATCTCGGCAACCGGGCCCTCCTCCACCACCTGCCCCGAATACATCACGGCGACACGATCCGCGATCTCGGCGACGACACCGAGATTGTGGGTGATGAAGAGCACGGACATGCCGATTTCCGCCTGCAACCGGCGGATCAGATCGAGAATTTGCGCCTGGATCGTCACATCGAGCGCCGTGGTCGGCTCGTCGGCGATCAGAAGGCCGGGCCGGCATGACAGCGCGATCGCGATCATCACGCGCTGGCGCATCCCGCCCGAAAGCTGGTGCGGATAATCCTTCACACGCCGTTCGGGCGCGGGGATGCCGACCAGCCGCAGCATCTCCACGGCCTGCGCCCGCGCCTCGCGCTTGCTGGCGCCGTGGTGCAGCCGGATGGATTCGGCGATCTGATCGCCGATCGACCAGACCGGGTCGAGCGAGGTCATCGGCTCCTGAAACACCATGGCCATGTCGCGCCCACGCACCTCGCGCATCTGGCGCTCCGGCAGCGACAGCACGTCGATCCCGGCGCCGTCATTGCCCCGCAGCGTGATCGTGCCGGCCTCGACCTGCCCGCCACCCCGGCCAACGAGGCGCATGATCGACAGGCTGGTCACGCTCTTTCCGGAGCCGGATTCGCCGACCAGCCCCAGCGTCTTGCCCCGGGGAACCGAGAAGCTGACATCTTCGACACTCACCACCTTGCCGCGGGGCGTATCGAATGTGGTGCGCAGATTGGCGACTTCGAGAAGGGGCGCTTCGCTCATCTCAGCTCCTCCTCACGCGCGGGTCGATCCAGCCATAGAGCAGATCCACGGCGAAGTTGACGACGATGTAGATCACCGCGGACAGCAGAATGAAGGCCTGCACCACGGCATAATCCTGACGGGTGATCCCGTCGATCACCAGCGTGCCGATGCCGGGCCAGGTGAAGATCTGCTCGACCAGAACCGAGCCGCCAAGAAGCTGTGCAAGGATCAGTCCGCCGGCGGTAATGGTGGGCAGAAAGGCATTGGGCAGGATATGTCTGAAATGCGCTGAAAATGCCGGCACCCCCTTGGAATGCAGAACCGTAATGAACGGCTCGTGCACGACATCGAGCAGATTGGCGCGCAGCAGGCGGATGAGGTAGCCGAACGAAGCCAGCGAAAGCGCGAAACCGGGGAGCGCCAGATGACGCAGCGCGGTGAGCGCGCCGCGAATATCCCCGGCAAGCAGGTAGTCGAACGTATAGAATCCGGTGATCACATGCGGCGGCGCCGGACCGCGCCCCACCGGCCCCGGAAACCACCCGAGCGTTTCGAAGAACAGCATCAGGAACAGAAGCGAAATCCAGAAAGGCGGAACGCCAACGCCCACAAACGATGCGGCGCGCAGCAGCCCGTCCAGCACGCGCGATCCGGAATAACTCACCAGAACGGTCAGCAGAACCGCCAGGGAAAACGCAATCGTAAACGCAAACAGCGCCAGTTCGCCGCTGGCGGGAAGGCGTTCGGCGACCAGTGGCAGCACGTCTTTGCCGGCGGCATAGGAAAAGCCCCAGTCGCCGGTGAAGAAGTTCACGATATAGTCGAGATATTGGGTCACCAGCGGCTTATCGAGGCCCATCTGAGCGCGGACCTGCGCCAGCACATCTTCGGAGGCGAACGGCCCGGCGATAAGGCGGGCCGGATCCGTCGGCAGGGCGCGCAGGACGACAAAGGCGATGATCGACGCCCCGAGAACCGTCAGGACCGCCGACCAGAGGCGTTCGGCC
Source organism: Sinisalibacter aestuarii (assembly GCF_027923545.1). Classification (GTDB taxonomy): domain Bacteria; phylum Pseudomonadota; class Alphaproteobacteria; order Rhodobacterales; family Rhodobacteraceae; genus Sinisalibacter; species Sinisalibacter aestuarii. Next base: position 272,663 of record NZ_BROH01000003.1, read on the forward strand.
AGAAACCTGCCCATCGCTCAGCCCCCTATCCCGAGACCCGATTTCGGATCGTAAATGTCGCGGAGCCGGTCGGCGATCACGTTGCCGGCGACCGCGAGCGCAAAGATGCCAAGGCCGGGGAACAGACCGAGCCACCATTGCCCGGTCAACGCATAGGCCAGCCCCTCGGTGATCATCGTGCCCCATTCGGGCACCGGCGGCTGAATGCCCAGCCCGACAAAGCCGAGCGCGGCCATCGTCATCACCGAGAACGAAAAGACCGAGGAAGCCTGGATCAGAATGGTCGACACGGTCTGCGGCAGGATGTGATGCCGGATCAGGCGCATGTTCGATGCCCCGAGCGCCCGCGCGCTCTCCACATACATCATGTGCCGCAGCCGAAGCACCTCGCCCCTCAGCAGCCGGAAATACCACGGGATGGCGGCCAGAATGACACCGACCATCGCCGATACCATGCCGGTCCCAAGCCCGATCGCGACGGCCATGGCCAGAATGAGCGGCGGAAAGGCCAGGATCGCATCCATGATACGCGACAGGACAAGGTCCACCGCGCCCGAAAGAAGGCCAGCGATCAGCCCCAGCACCCCGCCGACCAGGGTGCCGATAACGGTCACCGCCAGCGCCACCCCGATCGACACCTGCGCGCCCCAGATGAACCGCGCGAACACATCGCGCCCGACATCGTCGGTTCCCATCGGATGGTCGAGGGATGGCGGCAGCAACGAATTGAGAACATTCACTTTCAGCGGATCGACACGCCAGATGAAAGGTCCGGCAACGGCGACAAGGACAAGCACGGCCATGATCGCAACGCCCAGGGCCATTTCGGGATCGCGGACTATCTTGGTGGCAGTTCGGAGCACCTTTGGGTTTCCTCTGGTTTATTCACGGGCCAGCGCCGCCCCGGCAACCGACCGGAGCGGCGTCTGGCTTGCGGTCAATCCGGCTCAGGCAAACGCATGGGGATAATGCGCCCGGGCGAATTCCTCGGAAATGTAGCCGTCCTCGATATCGCGCATGACCGCCTCGACCGGGCGCTCGCTCGGATTGCCGTATCCGCCGCCACCGCCCGTTTTCATCCTCAGAACCGAGTCCTTCGGCATGGAAAAGTGCGTCGTCTTCGGGATCTCGTGAACAGAGCCGTCCGGCAATTGCGCAAGGCAGTTGTTCGGCCTGGCCTCTTCGCCGCCTTTCAGCCCCCAGGGGGCGTTATAGGCCCGCTCGAAAACCGTGGTGATAAGCGTGTCTTCCACCATCCGGATATCGAGATTGAGGCCCGGCCCGCCGCGATACTTGCCCGGCCCGACGGAATCCGGCGCCAGCGCGAGCTGTTCGATGATCCAGGGGTTGCGATGCTCCCACACCTCCGCCGGCGTGAACCGGGTCGCCGATTCCGCGATATGCAGCATGATCCCGCCATCGCCGCCATCCCAGGCGCCCTGCCCCACCGGCAGCGGCGTGCCATCGGCCCAGGGCTGACGGGTGGCTTCGCGCTGCCCCCATGCCACGAGCGAACAGATACAGCCGCCGGACGAGGCCGGAACGGCCTTGGGCATGGCATTCGAGATCGCGTTATAGATCACCTCGATCGCCTGCAGCGCGGGCCAGCCATAGATGAATGACGGCGCAGGCGGCAGCGGGTCGAACATCGAGCCCGGCCGGGTAATCACCTTGAGCGAGCGGAAATGGCCTTCATGCGGCGCTTCGCCATATCCCGCCAGCATCGTGATGGCCACGCGGCTGGCCGAAATGGTGGATGGCAGCGGCGAGTTGGTCGGCCCCACCTGCTCGTCCGGCACTTTCGAAAAATCGAGCGTGACCTCCGACCCCTTCACTTCGAGTGCGATCTCGAACGGAATACGGTCGGGGGTGACGCCGTTATTGTCCATCTCTCCCCGGCCGATATAGCGGCCATCGGGGATTTTCTCGAAATAGGAGCGCACGATGCGCTCGCCGTGGTCGAACATATCGTCGACCGCCGCCCGAAACTCGTCCAGACCGAAGCGCTCCACCACTTCCAGCAGCGATTTGACCCCGACCCGGCACCCGGTGACCTGCGCATCCAGATCGCCCCGCACCATATTCGGCACGCGCGTATTGGCCATGATCATGCGGAAGATGTCCTCGTTGAGCACGCCTTCCTTGTAGATCTTCACGCCAGGGAAAATGACGCCTTCCTGGAATACATCCGTCGTATCGGTGCAATAAGGGTCCTTGGCCGCAATATCGAGCCAATGCCCCTTGATGGCGACATAACCGATCAGATCCTCATCGCGGTAGAACACGGGCATGATGATGACCATGTCCTGCGGGTGAGAGCCGGTGCCGAAGGGCCAGTTGTAGATCAGCGCATCGCCGGGGTTCAGCGTTTCCGGCCCGCCATTGCTCTTTACCGCCTCGTCGATGCAAAAGCTGAGCGTCCCCATGAACAGCGGCAGCGACGGGGCCTGGGCGAGCAGGCGGATATCCTTGTCATAGATCGCGACCGCGAAGTCGAGGACTTCGTAGATGATCGGCGAAAAGGACGTGCGGACAAGCGCGCGCTTCATCTGATTTGCAGCCGAGTTCAGCGCATGGCGCACAACTTCGGTGGTGATCGGATCGGCCTTGGCGTCGGTCATCCGGCCTTTTCTGCCGGCCTCGTGGACCACAGGTTCGTGTCGATTGGTCATGTTACACTATCCGTTCCAGAGTGAGTTCGCCCGCATTGCCCACGGACATCGTCCATTCGGCGTCGACATATGTCGTCGTCGTGTCTTCCGTCACGATTGCCGGCCCGTTGACTTTGCCGGTGATCTGGCCGCGCGGAATGATGCGGAATGGCATCCGCGCCTTTCGCTCGAAGGAATAGGCATTGATCTCGTCGAGATCGGTTTCGCCACCGCGTTTCGGGCTGTATTTCAGATCCCTGCGCGGCAGCGGCACGGTCGTGCTGGCCCGGATGGAAACCAGCTCCACCTCCTGGTTCATCGTCGCCCCGAAGGTCTGCGCATATTCGGCCACGAAACGATCCAGCAGGGCCGCCTCATCCTCCGCCACCGATGCGCCGTCCACGGCGACCTCGATGGTCAGGGTGTGTTCCTGACCCTTGTAGCGCAGATCGAGCCGCGCCGACCTGATCGAGCTCTGCGCATGGGCGGCGCTGCGCTCTTCAAGGGCGACGAACAACTCGGCCAAGACCGCGTTCACCTGGTCGAGCGCGCCGGGCACGAGGTCGATCACCCGTGTCCGTGCGATGGACTGCACCATGTCGGCGCCGAGCAGCCCCCAGGCCGAGAAATTGCCCGCAAGCGGCGGGATGACAATGCGGTCCATCCCCAGCTCATCGGCCAGAAGCGTTCCCATCAGCGGGCCGGCCCCGCCGAAGGGCACCAGCGTCATCTCGCGGGGATCGAGCCCCTGGTCGAGCGAGATTTCCCGCATCGCGTTGGCCATCGCCGCCGACGAAATCTGCATGATGCCCGCGGCGGTCCCTTCCGCATCTTGCCCGATATGGCTGCCGACCTTTTCCAGCGCCGCCCTGGCCTGACCGATATCGAGATGGATCCCCGAGGCGAGGTTGCCCGGCCCCAGCATCCCGAGCCATGCGGCGGCATCGGTCATCGCGGGCTCCGTGCCGCCTTTGCCATAGCAGGCCGGCCCCGGAACGGCACCGGCCGATCTCGGCCCGACGCGCATCAGCCCGCCCGGGTCGATATGGGCGATGGACCCGCCCCCCGACCCGATGGACCGCACATCCACCCAGGGCGACTGGATCGGCATGTTGTCGATCATGCCTTCGAAAAGCACCTGGGGGTTGCCGTCAATCACCAGCGCCGTATCGAACGAGGTGCCCCCCACATCGGCCGTGGCCAGCGACTTGATGCCGAGGAGTTTGGCGATCTCGCTCGCCCCCTGCGCACCGCCCACCGGGCCGGACATGATGGTTTCGAAAGGCCGGTCCTCGGCTTCCGCAAACGTCATCGAGCCCGATCCGGAACGGGTGATCAGCGAGGTGCCCTTGAACCCCATGTCGCGCAGCCGCCCGTCGAGCCGGCGCAGATAATTGGCCATCCGCCCGCGAACGAAGGCGTCGACACAGGTTGTCGATGTGCGTTCATATTCGCGGTATTCGCCGGAAATCTTGTGCGAAAGCGAAATGCCGCCTTCAAAGCCGGCCGCGCGCAGCAATTCTTCCAGCCGCAATTCGTGGGCCGGGTTGGCATAGGCGTTGATGAGCGACACGGCGATCGCATCGACGTTTTCCGCGATCAGCCGTTGCGCCGCCGCCGTCACATCCGCCTCGTCGAGAGGGGTGTATTCGGCGCCGGTGCCCAGCATCCGCCCCCCCACTTCGAGGCGCAGGCGCCGGGGCACCAGCGGCTCGGTCTGCTTCCAGAAAAGGTTGTACATTTCCGCCCGGTCGCCGCGCCGGATTTCCAGCACGTCGCGGAACCCCTGCGTGGTGATGAGGCCCACCCGCGCCCCCCGCCGTTCCAGCAAGGCGTTCAGCCCCACGGTGGTGCCGTGCAGGAAAAACTCGGCGCGTTCGATCACATCCTGCGGCACATAATCCCTGATCGCCGCGACAACGCCTTCCTCGGGGGCCGAGGGAACGGTTGGCACCTTTCCCTCGACGGTTTCGCCCGTGTCTTCATCAAAGTAGACAAGATCCGTGAATGTGCCGCCGATGTCGACACCGATACGAGTTGCCATAGTCTTGTGTCCCCCAGGCTCAGTTCTTGCCCCAGTAGCGATAGTCAGGCAGCGGCGCGAACGTGAACTCGGAAACGGTATCGCTCAGCACAACCACGGGCTTGTCTTCGTAGATCGGGATTTTCGGCCAGTTATCCCGCCACATGGCCGTAACCTCGTCCATGATCGCCTGACGGCGGTCCGGATCGGAAGATGCCCGCATCTCGTCGATCATCTCATCGACGCCGGGAATGCAGGTATCGGTCAGGTTGAAGGAGATGCCGCATTTGAGGTCGTAGCCCCAATAATACCCCACCTCGAAAACACCGGGACCGTCGAGCCGCATGAAGGCCGGAAGCTGGTGCCCCTGGGTCAGATCCTGAAACTCGGCACCCGGCGCGACGCGGATCGACAGGTCGATGCCGATCTCGCCGAAGGTGGACTGGACCACCGTCGCCAGTTGCTGCTGGGCGGCATCGCCTTCCTGAATGGTGAGTTCCGCCTGAATCGGGGTTTCCAGACCGCTTTCGGCGATCAGCTCGCGCGCACGGTCGAGATCCATGGCGAGCGGTGCCGACAGCGCGGGATTGAAGCCGGGCAGCGCCGGCGGGATCGGCCCGTAATAGGCGGTGCCCCAGCCATAGGCCACACGCTCGATAATATCCTCATAGGGGATCGCAAGCGCCGCCGCCTGGCGGACCAGCACATTATCCCAGGGGGCTTTTGTGTTGTTCAGCATCAATTGCTGAACGAAGGGGTTGGAATAGGCGAGAACCCGGGTTCCTTCATTGCCTTCGAGCGATTTCGCCGCCTGTTTGGACAGATCGAAGGTGATGTCGGCCTGCCCCGTGCGGGCCTGCAGCAGCAAGGTCGGCGCCGCGGAGATCCAGTTCACCGTGATGGCATCCGAGGCCGGTGCGATGCCGGCAAAACCCGGATTGGCCACCATGCGCGCCGTCTGGTTCGGCGAATAGGATTCCAGCAGGAACGGCCCCGACGCCGCCACATTGGACGACATCCATTCGTTCGGCTCGCCCGGGGCAACGCCGCCATTGGCCTCCACCAGCGCCGGATCGACGATCGACCCGGCATGGGTGGCCAGGTCTCCCAGCATGTTCCCGTTCGGCGCGTTGAGCGTGATCACCACGGTTGCCGCGTCCGGAGCCTCGATGTTTTCGATGATGACCGGATCGAGATGGCCATCGGTCAGGAAAAAGCGCCCGCAGCCGGCCATGTCCATGACCCGCTGAAGCGAATAGCGGACCGCTTCGGCATCAATCGGGGCGCCGGAGGGGAAGGTGAACCCTTCCTTCAGATGAAACGTGTAGACGAGACCGTCCTCGCTCATCTCCCAGCTATCGGCGAGATAGGGTTCGACCACGCTGTAGTCGATCTCGCGGGTGCCCTCATGACTTTCCTTGGTGCCATGCTGGACGAGGCGCACGTAGAAGTTCTGAAGAAAGCTGATTTCCGGCAGGCCGCAGGCCCAGGCCGGGTCCAAGGTCGACGGCGCGACACCGGCGTTGACGACGAGATCGCTCGACTGGGCCGAAGCCTGCATCGCGATGACGGACGCACCGGCGGCAAGCACCGCCCGGAGCGCGTGATTACGGAACGAGATACGCATGTGTTGATGTTCTCCCTTGTCGGTACGACAGTATTTTGAACCCGATGATCGGGCCGGGACGCAGTAAAGTCCCGATATTTTCCTATAGGCAAATTAGGTCACGAATCAGACAAGCTGTCAACATGGATGCCCCTCAAGACCAATACACTGTCCAGCTCCGGCGATCCCACAGACCGCGAAACCACCGCAGAAATCGGGGGAAATTCAGTATTTATTGGAGCTGATCGACCCGCCGCCAATACGGGACTTGTCAGGGGGCAAGGACGCATCTACTGTTTTCCTATAGTGAAATTCACCTCTCGGGGACTGATTTGGGATGACGCGACGGGTCCAGTATGAAGAGCTCTGCGAAATCCTTGCCCGGATTTTTGAATCCGTGGGCACCCCGCACGACATCGCTCTCCTGCTTGCCGAAAACTGCGCCTCCTGTGAGCGCGACGGGGCCAAGAGCCACGGGATATTTCGTATGAAGGGCTATGTGGACTCGATCCGCTCGGGCTGGGTCAACCCGGCAGCCACCCCCCGGATCGAAGATGTCGCGCCGTCTTTCCTGAGGGTCGACGCCAGGAATGGCTTTGCGCAACCGGCACTGGCCGCCGCCCGCAGCCTGGCGATCGGCAAAGCGCGCAAAACCGGCGCCTGTATCCTGACAATCCGCCAATCGCATCATCTCAGCGCACTCTGGCCGGATATCGAGCCGTTTGCCGAGGCCGGGCTCATCGCGCTGAGCGTGGTGAATTCCATGGCGGTCACCGTCCCCTACGGCGCGAAGCGCCCGCTGCTCGGAACAAACCCCATCGCCTTCGCGGCGCCCGCAGAAGGGCGTGCCCCCTTCGTCTTCGATATGGCAACCTCGGCCTGGGCGCATGGCGATATCCAGATCGCCCGCCGGGAGGGGCGCCCGCTGCCCGAGGGTATCGGCGTCGATGCCGATGGCGAGCCGACGCGGGATCCGGCCCGGGTATTGGACGGCGGCGCGCTCCTGCCCTTTGGCGGGCATAAGGGCTCGGCGCTGTCGATGATGATCGAGCTGCTGGGCGCTGCCCTGACCGGCGGGCAATTCTCGACGGAGGTGGACTGGTCGGGCTATCCGGGCGCAGCGACACCGCTGACAGGCCAGTTCATTCTGTTGATCGACCCGGCCCTGAGCGGCGGGAACCCGTTCGCCGTCCGGGCGTCGGAATTCATGACGAACCTCTCGGCGGCGGGCCTGCACGTTCTTCCCGGCGAAAGGCGCCGGCGGAACCGTGCGGAAAACCTGAAAAACGGGATTGTCTTGACCGACGAGGAATGGGAACAGCTAATGACGCTCGCGCCCATACCGGGGGAGAACGCGAATGCCATCCTTGAGCGGTGAAGAGACGTGACAAGACGAGGAGCGAAAATGGCAAATGACTCCAATATTGCCATTGCCCAGACCGCCAATCGCAAGCGGCGCGGCCAGGTTTTTGCCCGCCGCCTGCGTGATCTGCGCTCTGCCGCGGGACTGACGCTGATAGATCTGTCGGAACGCTCCGGCCTTGCGGCATCGACCCTCTCGAAAATCGAACACGGGAACATGTCGCCCACCTATGACACGATCCTGTCGCTGGCCGAGGGTCTGGATGTCGACATCGCCGAGCTGGTGTCCGGCGGGCCGGGCCATTCCGTCAGCGGCCGCAAGGCGGTGACCCGCAAAGGGCACGGGATCATCCATGCAACGGAACAATACGACTACGAGATGCTCTGCACCGATATCGCGAACCGGCAATTCGTTCCGTTGCTGGCCGATATCAAGGCCCATTCCGTCGAGTCCTTCGACGGGTTGCTGAGCCATCCCGGTGAAGAATTCATTTATGTCCTGAGCGGCCAGATCGAACTGCACACCGAATTCTATGCGCCAACAAAGCTCGACCCCGGAGATTGCTGCTACTTCGACAGCACCATGGGCCACGCGCTGGTGAACCAGGGCGACGAAGACGCCAAGGTATTGTGGATCTGCTCGCGCGTCGTCGGCCCGCTCCGGAACGGATAGGGCTAGTCGGCGTGGCGCCCCATATCGACGCCCCCAGGGACCATTCTGCGCGCTGAGGTTGCACGTTGATCTGGCTTGCAGGGGCTTTCTCCCTTCGAAAAGGCACAACTGCGCATATTCAGGGCGCTGCAATGTGCGACGGGAGGGCCATTGCTCAGGGACTTCAGGTCTCAGCCCTCGCCTTGCCAGGTCGCACGCCCTGCTCCAAGTGACGTCTCCAGCTCTCTAAGAACCGCTATTCGCGTCCTTGGAGGTGGCCGGTTCGTACTGTGCAGCCCGTTCAAACGGCATAGTCTTCCCGACAGTGTCGAGGTGGACCTGCTTTCCAACTTGCATTAATAGCGACAATGATATTATTTATTAGCTGAGCAGCAACGATTTGGACGCCAGTGGCCAGCTTCTTGAGAAGAAAGGATCGGAATGGCTTCGTCAAACAACAAAAAGAGGGCGCAGCATTCGAGCAACCCGCTGACACCGCGGGTATGTGAAATGCTCGTGGCGCTGGAAAAACACCGAAACATGGGCGAGACTGCGAAGGAACTGGACGTGCTGCAATCGGTCCTCTCGCGGCAACTTGCGGGGATCGAGAAAAGCCTGGGCGTCAGTCTGTTCGCCAGAACCACACGATCGATGGAACCGACGAATGAAGGCCGGGCGGTGGTCAGACAGGCCGCGCAGATCCTTGCCAGCCTAGACAAAGTGGTCGACGAGCTGGACGCTATCGGGCGTGGCAGCACCGGGCTGATCCGTCTCGGCATCGCCTCGGTAGCAGCAGCAGTGCTCGGACCGCAGGCGATCGCGGTGTTTCAGAAGGCGAACCCCGGTGTGTCCTTCTCGATCCGCGACGACACCAACGACAGGTTGATAGACGACTTGACCACGGGCTTTCTGGATGCGGCGATCCTGCGCCTTCCTGCCGATGGCCATTTCCATCTCGATGCAACCGAGCTCTACGACGAGCCGATCCGGATCGTCGCGCGACGCGACCATCCGCTGGCCCGGAGTTCCGACTTAAGCCTGGCGGATCTCGCAAAATATCAATGGATTCTACCGACTTCGGATTTCACGGCCCGCAAGCAGATCGAGTCGAAATTCTACAAGGAAGGGCTGCGATTCGAGGCTGGTATTCTCGAAACCCTGTCAGTCCCGTTCTTTATTGGCTTGATCAGCGCTACGGATGCCGTGGCACCGATGGCTGACAGTCTCGCGCGTCGCTGCGAATACAGCGAGGGCTTCGTCACGCTGCCCATCGTTTTTTCGCTGACCTTGGAACCAGTCAGCATCGTCTGGCGCAAAGAAAGCTACCTGTCGCCTGCCCTGCTCAATTTCATGAAGTCGGTTGAGAAAACGGCAAAGCTGATCAGCCGCTCGCCAGAAGCATTCGTGCACAAATCAACCGGTGGTCTGTCGTGACGACAGGGCCGGGATAATCTCAGGAGAAAACACATATGTCGAAAAAAAGATGCGCCGTGGTGACGGGTGCCGGGCATGGGAACGGGCGCGCGATCGCGCTGGGTCTGGCGCGGGAGGGTTGGGCCGTCGCAGTGCTCGACGTCGATCGCGACGCAGCCAATCAAACGGCCGCGGACATTCGCGCCGAAGGGCGGTCTGCACAGGCCTATCACTGCGATATTTCCGACATGGATGCCTGCACGGCGACAGCGCAAGCGGTTGCCTCCGAACTCGGCGAAGTCGCAGCTCTCGTGAACAACGCGGCCATCGTGCGGCGTGGCGGAATCGACGACGACATGCTCAATGAAGGCCTCGACATAACATTTGCCGTCAATGTGGCAGGCATGTTCAACACGACGCGCGCGTTTCTGCCAGCCCTGCGCATCACCCGCGGGTCAATCGTGAATGTAGCCTCCGTGGCGTCGTTCATCGCAACCCCCAACAACTTGGCCTACAACGCCTCGAAAGGGGCGGTGAAGCAGTTCACCCAAGGCCTTGCGCTGGATCTCGCGCCCGAGGGCATCCGCGCCAACGCCATCGCGCCCGGGATCATGGAAACCCGAATGACACAAGACACACGCCAGGATGCGGACAAGCTGGGCTACTTCCTGCAGCGTGTACCGATGAAACGGGTCGGAAAGCCGGAGGAACTGGTGGGCGCGGTCGCATACCTGGTGTCAGAATCTGCAAGTTATGTCACCGGAGCCACTTTGCCGGTCGACGGCGGATTTCTGGCCGGCTGACCCGGCCAATGCCCGACGCCGACGCATTTTTTTCGAACACAGGGAGAATACCTCATGATTCAGCGTTTCAGCTGTCTCCAAAGGCGCAGTGACATTTCACAAGGGCGTTTCTCGCAGCACTGGCGGGACATTCACGGCCCTCTGGCCGCGAAAGTGCCCGGTCTGTTGCGATATCAGCAAAACCACGTGGTTGATGCCAGCCAGATGGTCAAGCATTCCCGAGGCGGGGCCGAGGTGGACGGCTTCGCCCAGCTTTGGTTCGCCGACGAAGCGGCGATGAAACAGGCCAGCAGCACACCCGAATACCGCGCGGCGTTTTCGGATTTGCCGGAATTCACCGCATCCATGTCGCAATATGCGGTCGAAACCAATCCCGTGATGGAGAAATCGGTGACCGGCAAGGCCGTCAAGCGCATGACCCTGCTCTACTGCAAGGAGGGCATGGGCATCGACGAATTCCGCCACCATTGGTTTGATGACCATGCGGCGATGGTATCCGAATTCCCCGGCCTGCGGGGATATTTGCAACATCTGATCGTCCAGAACCTGCCGCTCCCCGAGGGACCGGTGACAGAAGCCGGCATCCACTGCGCGGGCGCACTGGAAATGTGGTTCGACGACAGCGACGCGATGGAAGCCGCCTTTGCCTCACCACAAGCAAAATCCACCGTTGCGCATGGCGATGTCTTTCTGAGCGCGGCGACCACTTATGTCGTCGAAGAAGTCGAACTGATCCCGGCAGCTCAACCTAGTTAGATCGCCGAACAAGGGTCAGAGCCTTGCTGCTACCCACATACGGGTGCCCGGCACTGCGACCGACAGAGGAGTGTTACCCATGTCACAGAAGACCCTGGACGACTTTCCCATCTCGAAACGCTGGGCACCGCGAACGCCCGGTGCCATCCAGCTTTACTCGTTCCCCACGCCAAACGGCGTCAAGGTTTCGGCCATGCTGGAGGAATGCGGCCTTCCCTACGACGCCCATACCGTGAAATTGTCGGAAGCCGGCTCGCCCGAGTTCAAGACGCTCAACATCAACGGCAAGATCCCCGCAATCGTCGATCCAAGCGGGCCGGACGGCGGCGCCTTCGGCTTGTGGGAATCGGGCGCGATCCTGATATATCTCGCGGAGAAGACGGGCAAGTTCCTGCCCGAGAACCCGGCTGAACGCTACGAGACCATCCAGTGGGTCATGTTCCAAATGGCGGGGATCGGTCCAATGTTCGGGCAATACGCGTTCTTCCTGCGCGGTGGCGGCGCAGAGATGGAAGATCGGCTGCCCCGGGAGCGCTATTTCAACGAAACGGTGCGTCTTCTCAACGTGCTTGAGACACGGCTTTCGGATCGCGCCAATATCATGGGCGACGACTTAACCATTGCTGATATCGCGAATTTCCCCTGGGTGCGCACCGCGCGGGATTATTTCAACGAAGACGATGCGCTGGGCCTGAGCGGATTGACCAACGTGATGGGCTGGCTGGACAGGTGTCTGGCACGACCTGCCGTAGACCGTAGCCTGAACCAGCCGCCGCGCGAGTAAGCTTCTGCTGTTGGCTCTAACGCCGAGCCGCCCAAAGGCCGATCGCCCGCCTGGTCGATCAGAACCGACCACCCCTGATCGCGGCGGCGACAGAAACAGGATTGTAACGACAATCGGCAGGGTCAGCCCGCAGGCGATCCTGCCAGGCAGGCAGAGCAGGCTGCGCATTCTGTCGACCACCGAGATGCCGGTGAGTTGGATGGCGGCATTCTGGGGTTCCCCAATCGACGGGACGGGTTTGGCGGGCACACTCGGGCGCCCGCCGGGATGAACTCAGTCTTGCTGGGGAGGAATAGCCTGAAGTTCTTCCCATTCGCCGACCGTATCTACGTAGGACCGGAGCGACTCGAGCGCTTCGGCGAAGAGCGGGTCTTTTGTGGCCTCTTCCTCAAGGACCTCGGCGGAGGCCACCCGCAGCGCCTGCAGCACCTCATCGGGGAAGCGCCTGATCTCGACACCGGCCTCACGGATTTGCGCGATGGCTCCTGCCTGTGCATGCACCATGTCAGCGAGGTTGAAGGCGATATTGGCCAGGCATGCTTCTTCGAGGATCTGCTGGTCCCGGGCATCCATCTGATCCCAGACAGTGCCGTTCACGATGATCGAATTGATGGTCGCGACCTGATGCCAGCCCGGGAAATAGTAATATTTGGTGACGTTCTGGAACCCCATCCCGACATCGAGCTGCGGCGTGCCGAATTCGGTGGCGTCGAGCCGGCCGGTTTCAAGCCCCAGGTAGATCTCGCCCGGCGGGATGGCCTGGGTGTTGGCGCCGAGCTTGGCCAGGACATTGCCACCCAGCCCGGCGAACCGGATGTTCATTCCTTTGAAGTCGTCGACCGAGTTGATCTCCTTGTTGAACCAGCCGCCGGCTTCGGAAAGCGGCACATGGCAGGGAATGAAATGGACATTGAACGGATCATAGGCTTTCTGGATGATCTCTTTGCCGCCACCATTCAGCATCCATGCCAGGGTCACGTCAGGAGACGGCCCGAAAGGCATTGCCGCAACAATCGACGCAACCGGGATCTGAGACGCCCAGTATCCGGTCCAGTCATACCCCATGTCGAGCGCGCCGGAACTCACGGCACCGAACAGTTCGTAGGCAGGCACGAAAGAACCGGGTTCATGCACCTCGATCGTGATGTCGCCCCCGGACATCAATGAGACCCGTTCGGCAAAATGAACCGGGCTCGGTCCGATCGACGGCGCCTGAAGATTGACAAAGGTCTGCAGAGTGTAGGTATCGGCATGCCCCGCACCCGCAGACAAGACGGCGGCAACGGCAGCCGTGGCAACGGCAAAGTATTTCATTTTGGTTTCCTCCCAGAGTTGAAGGCGGCCCTCCCGCCCCCTTGCATCCCGTGTTGATCGCAAACCGATCTATTTTAGCCTTTCTGCTATTACTTATTAGCGTTAATGATCAAAGATAGCAAGCGTTTACCCTGTGCCTGAGTTCGGGCTCGTCTGGTGCCGGCCTTGGCCATGCCGGTCGCGCCCTCCTCGGTTGGCGGCCATTTCAGGCAATCCCTTCACCGAAAAGGCGGCACAGCCTCTGACCCGAAACTGCCGAAACGAATTAACAATTAATGGCATTCTTGAGATTTTATATTCGCAACAGAGCTATATAACTGATACACCCATGCGGCCAATGCGAACGAAGGGCGCGATTCGTTGATGTCAAAGATATTTGTTATGGCAAAATTTTGCCTGTACAATCAGATCAGGGGCGGGAGGATCTGTTGATCACACACCTTATTTTACTGAGTTCGGAAGACGTCGCACGGCTGGGCGGACCCGAGGAAGCACGCTCGCAAATTCAGACCGCTGTTCTTGGTCTCAGAAATGTTCGATCGGCGCGCCTCACCGTGGTCGTGGACGACGAGCAGCGCAGCCCGTTCGCGCGGGGCAAAGTCGAGTGCGCGGCATTTCTTGAATTGGATTTCGATACCTTGTCCGACATGCGCTCCGCTGTTGAGGAATGGCGCGCAGCCGGCGATCTCGGCCTTCTGGATGGCGTCCATCTCGTCATCGCAAAAAAGGTCGACCGTGCCGCCGATCCAGCCGACCTCAGGCCGGGATCGTTGATGCGCGTCTCGCTGCTTGGCCGGGCCGACGGCATTTCCGCCGCGGAGTTCCAGACAGAGTGGTGGGGATTGCATTCGGAAATGGTGCGCGACATGCCGGGATATGTTCGGTACGTTCAGAATCTCGTGCTCGACCGCCACATCAAGGGGCAGTCGGTGCCGCACTCGGCAGTCCCCGTCGATGGCATTGTCGAGTTCTGGTTTCCCGACAGAGAGGGGTTTGATGCCTGTTATGCCTCAGATGCCTTCAGCAAAACCGCGAAGCACGGGGCCGAGTTTCTTCAGGACATAACGACCTATCTCGTTGAGACGACCCCGCTTGAAATCAACGAAACCTAGACGCGCCGGGAGGAGCCACACATGAGTGACTATTCGATTTGGATTCTGGAATATGCCCGGGTGGAGGAGCAACCTGCCGAGGCGATCTATTCAGGCTATTACGCGCAGGGAGAGACATTCTATTTTCCCTTTACCTTCATGCTGCTCTCGGGCGGCGGCAAGAATATTCTCGTCGATTGCGGGATCGACTTTTCGCAACAGAAGAAACGGGACATGGCGGACGGGTTCGGCGTAACCAAGACGCAGGGCCCTGCCGAAGTTCTGAGCGCGATCGGCTTCAAACCTGAAGACATCGACGCCATCATCCTGACCCATGCGCATTGGGATCACATTGGCGGGATCGAAGTGTTTCCCAACGCCACAACCTACCTTCAGACGCAGGAAATCGAATTGTGGCGGAGTCTGCTGGGCGAACCGAGCAGTTTCGGGCCTCTCCGGGCCGCGGTGGACGAAAGAGATATTGATGAAGCCGAAGCGAGGGTCGCGGCTGGCTCGATGATCCTGATCGACGGGGCAATGGACGACGTGTTCCCTGGAATCACTGTGTGGCCGGATCGCTGGGGGCATAGTTTCGCGTCGCAACTGGTGCTGGTCGAAAGCCAGACCTCGGCGGGTGTCGACAAGCGCATCATCACAGGCGACGCGATCTATTCCACCCATAATCTTACAGGGGTTCCGGGCGCCGAACACTTCATCCCCAACACAAAATGGGCGATTGGCGGGCCCTATGCGGTGATGAAGACCTATCAGCGGATCATGGACTACGTGCAGGGGGATATGAACAAGGTCCTGATCCCCCATGATCGGGAATCGTGGGATCGCTTCCCTTCCGGGATCACGGCGGCGGGGCAGCACGTCGCTGAAGTGCGCCTGGCGTCGGGCGATCATACGCGGCTGGACAAGCTTTAGCCAACTGCAGAATGCGCTGACCGGCCAACTGTTCGGTCCCGGCATCCGGTGGCTCGGATCGGGACTGACGCGATCAGGTTCTGAAGTCGATATCCCGCAGATGTAGTCGCAGCGGGCGAGGGCGACGAGTGTTTTCAGGCGGCACCCGCCGTTGTACGCATCAAGAAAGCCGGCCAGGCGGGTGCGGAGTTGACTGTGGTTGTCCAGCGGTCAACGGCTGCGACAAGATAGAGACGGCTTCCTCTTCCGCTCTGCGACTGGTCGAGCGCGGTTTCTTGGGCCCCAGTCGTCAAATCTTCCACGGCCTGCCGTTTCCGCCTCGTCGCCACGGTCCTGACGTTAGCCCCGAACTCCCGGCTCAGCGCCGCGGGTGGCCGCCTGCAAGTATTGCAGGCACTTCGCTTCCTCACACGAATGATAATATCCAGCGCGCCCGGGCTACACTGACTCCACTTAAAAAGTTTAATATTGCATATATTAATTGGCTAAAGTAAATATTTAGATGAAAAATAGCCGCTCCTGAGTTCACTCAGAGGCCATAAACCAGGGAGGCCTCTTTGCCGAAACGCGAACCGATAACCTTTGCGACAGAGTGGGTCCGCCTGCACCCCGAGCCGCAGGATTGGGAAGAACTCCCGATGCGCGAACTTGCACGGTGGTTTGAACAGGCCAGCATGGTCCGCGCCTTCGAACACAAGATCCTCGAATTCGGGAACATGGGGCTCGTTCATGGACCTGCCCATGCCAGCATCGGGCAAGAGGCGATCGCAGTAGGCTGCATGGCTGCACTGACCGGCTCCGACCGCATGAACGGCACTCACCGGGCACACCACCAGATCCTCGCGAAACTCGTCAATCTCGGGACCGACGCCGAGTACAATCCCCTGCGTGATCCATTCTCTGACGCGACGAACGAAGCGATCCGCCGTTTCATGGCCGAAATCATGGGCCTGTCGTCCGGCTACGCCGGGGGTCGCGGCGGCTCGATGCACATGCGCGACCCGGCATCGGGCGTACTCGGTACGAACGCAATCGTCGGAGGCAACGTGCCCCATGCATCCGGATACGCCCTTGCGGACAAGCTCCTGGGACGTGACGAAATCTCTGTCTGCTTTTTCGGTGACGGCGCCCTGATGCAGGGCGCGAGCTATGAAGCAATGAACATAGCGGCGCTGTACGATTTGCCTGTGGTCTTCTTCGTCGAGAACAACCTCTATGCTGTCGCCACCCGACTGGACGAACAGACGCGCGACCAGCAACTCACCTCGCGCGGGTCCATGCTGGGGATTCCCAGCATCGAGGTGGACGGGATGGATGCGCTCGCGGTTTTCCTCGCGATGCGGGAAGCACGTAGCATCATCGAAAACGGGGCGGGTCCAGTGATGATCGAGGCGCTGTGTTATCGCTACGTCCACCAGATCGGTCTGAACCCTGGCAGCGCATTCGGCTACCGAACCAGGTCAGAGGAAGGAGAATGGCAGAAGCGCGATCCGATCGCGCACCTGCGAAAACAGCTAACCAACCTGCACGGCATCGCTGACGCCGATCTGGACGAGCTTACCGACAAGGCAACCCAAGCCGTCGTCAAGGCGGCCGAAACGCTGACCGTCCCCAAAGGCAACGCCCGCGCTATTCCCGAAGAATTTTGGCCCGATCCCGCTCACGTCGAGGATGGCATCCTCGGCTCGGGCGCAGAAGTGAGAAGCCTGAAGTATTCCGAGGTCGAGGACTATGCAGAAGATACCCTCGCCACGTCGTCGCTTATCGACGCGGCCGCGCGGGCGCTGGAGCGCAACATGGCGCGCGATCCGTCGATCATCGTTCTCGGCGAGGATGTACACCGGATGCGCGGCGGAGTGACCGGCGTTACCAAATACGCCAGCGAAACCTACCCGGACCGGGTTCTTGCCATGCCTATCGCGGAGAACGGATTTGTAGGCCTCGGCCTGGGCGCCGCCCTTAACGGATTACGTCCCGTGATCGAGATCATGTTCTCGGACTTCTGCCTCGTGGCCGCCGACCAACTCTTCAATCAGGTCGCAAAAGTACGCCACATGTTCGGTGGCGATGTCGATGTCCCTCTTCTCGTTCGATTGCGGGTCGTCCCAGATACCGGGTACGGCTCGCAGCATTCGGGCGACCATGCGGGGCTGTTCGCTATGTTCCCGGGTTGGCGTATATTCGCGCCTGCGACACCTTTCGACTATGTCGGGATGCTCAACACAGCGCTACGCTCCAACGACCCTGTCGTAATCATCGAGAATGCTTCACTCTACCAGATCAAAGGCTCGGTGCCGAAAAATGCCGAGGAAGCGTTTATCCCGTTCGGCAAGGCAAAAGTCATAAGAAAAGGCTCCGACTGCACGGTCCTCGTTACGGCCGGGTCCATGCAGGACACCCTGAAAGCGGTAGACACCGTTGGTGTCAATGCGGAGGTGATTGACCTACGCTCCCTCGATTCCTTCGGTGTTGACTGGGAGACGATCGGCGACAGCCTGCGCCGCACCAACCGGCTGATGGTCGCGGAACAGACAGCGGAGGGCCTCTCGCTGGGTCCGCGCATCGCAGCGGGTGCGCAAGCGCGGTTCTTCGACTATCTCGATCACGAGATCATCTGCATCTCAGGGGGTCGCGCATCACCTGTCGTATCGAAGCCTCTCAACGCAGCAGCGCTGGCGGATGCTGAGAAGATCGCCGGCGGTCTGAAAGCCCTCATGTCCATGGAAGAAACAGTATGAACGGCCCCAGTTCCAACCGCAGTATCGTAATCACCGGTGGTGCCGGTGGTATCGGTCGCGCGACCGCGCGTGCCTTCCTCGAACTGGGCAACGCTGTGACGCTCATCGACATCAATGCCGACGCGCTCGAAGATGCACGGAGCGAACTCGCCGGACTTGGCAAGGTGGTCGCCCACCAATCAGGTCTGGAAAACGTTTCCGCTTGCCGCACCGCGCTTGAGGCCGCGGGCGGCCCGGCCCATGCACTTATTCACCTCGCGGGAATCTACGAACACGACCCTTTTTCGGAAGACGAAAGTGACGTCTGGCCGCGTGCAATCCAGTCGAACCTCACCAACGCTTACGACCTCGCACGTGTCTTCGGAACCTTTCACATAGCCGATCCAACTGCGCGCCTCGTGCTTGCCAGCTCGCTCGCCTTTCGCAAGGGAGTACACGACCGCATTGCCTATTCTGCGGCCAAGGGTGGTATTGTCGGCCTCGTGCGCGCCCTGTCGCGAAAACTGGCGCCGAACGTCCTAGTGAACGCGGTCGCGCCCGGTCTGATCGCCACCAGAATGACCACTGACGTAATCGCCCTGCGCGGGGAAAAACTTGTCGCCGACATTCCGCTGCAACGCGCCGGGGCGGCATCCGAAGTGGCCGCTGTCATCCGCTTTCTCTGCGGCCCGGATGCATCCTACATCACAGGACAGACGCTGAACGTGGACGGCGGGGTCGTTTCGAGTTGACCGGCCTTATCCGGTGGCGGTCTCCGGCTGGTACCCGAGATCCGTCGAAATCTTCGCGACCTCTCCCCTTAGACGTTCCAGCAGCTTGGCCTCCTGTGCGGCGACCTCCTCAATGTCTCCGGTCAGGGTGACGGAGAACCAGATTTCGCCATCATGGTCGAAAACCGGCGCAGCGAGCGAGCGCAAGCGAACCTGTCCTCGCTGTTCGGTCGCCGCGACCCCAGTCTCCCTCACCTCCTGCGATATCCTCGCCCAGTCCTTAGCCGGCAGCCCCTTGACCTCACGATGAGGCGCGATGGCCTTTGCAGCAGCCAGAGCCTGTCGCTGCGCATCGGCGCTGGTATGCGCCCTGAACAGCATGCCAGTCGCCGTATCCGACAGCGGGAGCGTTCTGCCGATGTGAATGTCGGTGTGACGGGAATCACGGGGGCGCGCGATATCCACCACCACGGGTCCATAGGTCCCCCAGGTGGACAGGAAGCACATCATCCCGGTGTCCTCGGACAATTCGTGTATGAGCGCGCGCGTGGTTTCGAAGGCGTTGTAGCTTTGCAGCCTGACCAACAGCATCTCGGCCGGAACTGGCCCGACCTGATAGCGGGGGGATTCCGGAACCTTCTCGACAAGCCCTGTCTTTCTGAGACTGACCATATACCCATGTGCCTTCGCAGGCAGGATGCCTGCGTCATCGCAGACGTCCTTCAGTTTTCGCGGCCCTGACGTGAATGCGAGCGCGGCGAGAATCCGACCGGCGATTTCGGCCGATCCTACCCCGCGACGATCTTCGAGGGCCGCGGCCTGCCCGTTTGCGGCAGCGGCGAGTGTTGGATCAGGGAGGCGCGTCAGGTTCTTCAACTTCAGCGGCCTATCACGATAGCTTTTCAGCCTCTCGACAATATCCCTGGCCAGTGGACCGGCGGCCTTCTCAGGCAACCCGTCAGAGGTGCCGACAATCGTCATCGTACATATGAGCTGCCCCGCCTGATCGAACACTGGCACCGCGATGGCATTGTAGCCTGGAAAATATGCATCGCGGACGAATGCGTATTCCTTCTCCCGGATATCACCGATCAGTCGCGCAAGCTCCGCCCGGTCAGGAGCATCGCCAATCGCAGGCTGATCCACGGAGCCTTTGAGTTCAGCCTCTGCACGAGCAGCCACGCGCGGATCCGAGGAATAAGTAAGGAAGGTTCGACCCGTCGCTGTCCCCGTCACGTTATAGGGGGTTCCGGGCCTCAGGTTGATGTCAAGCGGAGTACGCGACGGAATGACCTTAGCGATGGTGGGGCGATGGCCGGCCCAGAAGACAAGCCCAACAAGGAGGTCATGCTCCGACGAGATTTCACGCGCAATCTGCTGGAAGCCAAATCTCTGCCCCAGCGTCTCAAGCCGGCAATGTCCGAGACGGGCTGCGAGCGCACCGAAAGCCCGACCACGCGATGCCGGGTCGACTTCGATCAGGCCAAGTCGCTGGAAACTCACCAGATAGGGTCGGAGCTGTTGCTGTTGCATGCCGGTCGCCTCGGCAATCTCGGCAAGTGACGGACGCTCGCCGAGATTGGTCATCGCGGCAAGGATCGTGCCGAACAACTCAACCGACTTGATCCCGCGCCCCAACTCCTTCTTCGACATGCGCTCCGCAATCTCCGCCCTGCTCAGTCCGCCAGCCGGACCAGTGTCAATGCTAACTCAGGGAAAATTGCGATCAGCGCAAGGACTATGGCCTGAAGCAGCACGAACGGAACTATCCCACGATAGACGGTTCCGATCGGAAGATCAGGGACCGCCCCCTTCAGGTAGAACAAAGCTGGACCAAAGGGCGGCGTCAAGAACGAGGTCTGCAAGTTGGTTGCCACGAGAATGCCGAACCAAACCAACACCATGTCACGACTAAGGCCGAAGTCCTGTGCGACGATCACCGGGACGATCAGCGGAAGAACAACGAGCGAAATCTCGATCCAATCGAGAAAGAAGCCGAGAATGAAGATGATGAGCAGTACGGTGAAGAGAAGAGCATAGGGCGCCCCGTGCAAGCCGCCGAAAAGCGAGGTGATCGCCTCGTCGCCACCAAGCCGCCGAAAGACTGCGGCAAAGACGGTCGCGCCGATCATGACAAAGGCGATCATCACCGTCGTCAGCGTGGTCTCGCGCAGAATCCGCCGCAACTTGGCCAGGTTCAGGCCACGACTGAGAAGCGCCAGGAGCGTAGCGCCGGCCGCACCGAGCCCAGCAGCCTCTGTTGGAGTGGCAAGACCACCGAGGATCGAGCCCAGCACCAGCACGATCAGAACCAGCGGCGCAAGGAGATCCAGCAGAATCTGGCCCCAGTTGAAAGGCGTATCCGCTATCCCCTCGGCGCGCGGCATGAGCGACGGGCGTAACTTGGCGAGGATAAGAATGAACAATAGGTAACAGGCCGCAAGGATAAGGCCGGGACCGATCGCCGCGAGGAACAGATCACGGATGGAGATCTGCATCTGGTCGCCAAGAATGATCAGCATGATCGATGGCGGCACAAGGATGCCCAATGTCCCGCTTGCGCACACCAGGCCGGACGACAGGCTGCGGCTGTACCTGGCGGCGTGCATCGCGGGCAATGCAATCGTGGCCATCAGTACGACCGATGCCCCTACGATCCCTGTTGCCGCGGCCATGATAACACCGATCAGACAGACAGCGATCGCAAGGCCTCCGGGTCGTCCCTTAAGAACTCGCTCGAAGGCGCGCAATAGGCGGCCCGCCACGCCCGATACTTCAAGCATGTGGCCCATGAAGATGAACAGCGGGATCGAAATCAGCAGCCAGTTCGTCAGGATGCCAGAGAAAATCCGTGCAACCGCCGTGGTCACGAAAAGCGGTGGTGTGCCACTTATGAACAGGAAGACGACCGCGACACCCGTGAGGACAAATGCGACCGGAAAGCCAGTGAAAAGCCCCACAAGCAGCATCATGCCCATGGCCAAAGGATAGGCGTGTTCCCACATGTCAATGATCCTTCCGACGCGCGAACAACTCGCGCACTTCGCGAACCAGGATGACCAGTCCCGCGAGAGCGAGCAGGATAAAGCCGACAGGAAGGCTTGCCTTGAGCACCCAACGGTCCTGAAGGCCGCCGTAGCTCGACCCCTCGCCCGTCGAGAACGAACTCAGCGCGAAGCGATATCCGAAATTTGCCGCGAGCCAGCAAAAAGGCAGCAAGAAGATGGCGATGCCCAGAATTTCGACCACTGCCCGGGCCTTGCGCGGCATGTGTTCAGACAGGACTTCGACGCGCACATGCCTGTTTTCCAGGTAGGTCCACCCTCCGCCAAGCATCACCAACAGGCCGAAGATGTGCCATTGCGCATCGGTCACGCTGGTCGGACCAATTTCGGTGCCCAGCAGGAAGATATCGGTTTCCCAGGTAAAGAAGCCGTTGAGCCGGGCCGCCGCCGCGAAGACCGCGACGCAAACGAACAGCACCATCGGCAGCAACAGCCAGGCGACGATGCGGCCCGGCGCCGCGAGAGCGCCGGACAAGAGATTGAGAAAGCGATCCATAATGAACGTTTCTTGAGGCGGGAGCACGCAGCCGGGTTACTGGCCGAGCGACTGCAGCGATGTATAGCCGTTGGTGGCTTCCACATAGGCCTTGAGCGACGCATAGGCCTCGGAAAGCAGTTCATTACCGGCGGCAGTTTCTTCCAGCACGATAATGGATTCTTCGCGCAGGCGGTCAAGGATTTCCGGCGAGAAGTTGCGAATTTCGGCGCCCGCTTCCTCAATCCGGGCCAGCGCGTCAACCTGTGCACCAAGCTGCTCGCCGAAGCTCTGCATCACGTTTGCACGGCAGGCATCGACCATCGAGGTCTGCTGATCTGATGTGAAACCGTCCCACACCGGCATCGAAATCAGGATCGAACTCCAGCTCGATGGCTGATGCCAACCGGGAAAGTAATAGTAATCCGCCACATCTTGAAAGCCGAATCCCTCATCGACGAGCGGCATCGAGAATTCGGCCGCGTCCAGTCGACCAGTCTCCAGAGACAGGTAGATTTCCCCGGCCGGCAAGAGTTGCGGACTGGCCCCGAGACGACTGATAACCTGAGCGCCGAGGCCGGCGATGCGGATCTTCAGACCCTG
Organism: Sinisalibacter aestuarii; assembly: GCF_027923545.1. Taxonomy (GTDB): domain Bacteria; phylum Pseudomonadota; class Alphaproteobacteria; order Rhodobacterales; family Rhodobacteraceae; genus Sinisalibacter; species Sinisalibacter aestuarii. The sequence goes on from NZ_BROH01000003.1 coordinate 295,639, forward strand.
AAAATCTTCGATGGTGTTGATTTCACGGTTGTACCACCCCGCAGCCTCGGACAATCCGATATGGCAGGGAATAACCTTCACGTTGAACGGATCGTAGGCCTTTTGCAGGATCTCCATCCCACCGCCCGCATACATCCAGCCCATTGCCTGTTCGGGCGTCGGCCCGAACGGCATCGAAGCCAGTAGAAGGGCCGTCGGCATCGCGTCCGACCAGTAACCGATCCAGTCGTATCCCATCGGGATGGCACCCGACGACACCATGTTCAGAACTTCGAGTGGCGGCACCAGTTCCCCGGCCCCATGGACTTTCACGTCCACCTCGCCGTTTGTCATCGTGCGCACCATGTCAGCCCAGTTGACCGGGCTTTGACCAATGATCGGTGAATTCAGGGCATTCACGCTTTGCAGATCGAAAGTCTCCGCCGCCGCGGGCAGCGATGGTGCGAAAAGGCATGCGGCCAAGGCCATTTTTGCAAGGTTCATTATCATGTCCTCCCTAGAATGCGGCCAAGTCTCTCAGCGCCTCCCGCGCTGGCTCGCCGCCTGGCCGGATTGTTAGCACGCATCCCTAGTCGTTACAATTTTTATTTATTATAGCCAACAATCACATCTCATATCTAATATTTTTCCAATTACTTATACCTTTGAGCCCACCCCTTCACTGCGAATCGATTCGCCATTTCGACATCACGTTTAGCACCGCATCACCCCCTTTTTTGAGCCTCAGCGCGGCGTATCCCCGATCTGGTAAGGTGCATTGCGGACGAGGACGAACTCAATGGGGGCTCACCCCGGGTTCGCCTGTTTCCCGTTGATCAGATTCTTTTGTCAAACGTTGGCGTCCCATGTGTAGGCCGTGTGGTCGGCCACGACATGAGAGCTGCACGTGAGGCTGTCGATCAATGCGGGCGCGGCGGCCTTGTCGCTGGCCTGACCGGGGCTGATCGACAGCCGGTTCGGCAGGCCCGCCTCATCCACAACCGCGTTGATCTTGGCGCTCAACCCGCCACGAGAGCAACCGATGGCGTGATCTTCACCCCCTTTTTACCGCCGGCGGCGTGTTGGTGCGCGCGGATGATGGAACTGCCGATGAAGACCATGGATTCTGGTGGCTTCGCCGCCAAGGCATTGAAGATATTGACCCAGACCCCAACCTTGGCCCGGCGATTACAGCGGTTGTAGACGGTGGTGGAAGGGCCGTAGCGCTCCGGCAGATCGCGCCAGGGCGAGCCGGTGCGCAGGATGTAAAATATCCCGTTCAGAACCCATCAGTCATCGACCCGAGCAACACCTCGCGGCTTGTTCGGCAGCAGCGGCTCGATGATCCGCCACTCCGCATCACTCAAATCAAACCGTGCCATGATCCTCCTCCTCGTTGGATCAGTGAATCACAGCCTCACCCGCCTGGGAATCCACTTAATGAGGACAGAACCCAGTCCTGATCTGGGCGCCTTGCCCGGCCAAGCTATCACCGCAAGCGAGTTCCTACGAGAACCAAAGATAGCATCTACGCGATAACAAAATAGCATATCTGCGATTTAATAATTGAATATGCATTAGCAATGAGCTACGTTCTCCCTCGCACTCAGCAACGAACTGAGAGCGCAAAATTAACATTTGGGTATGGGAGGAAACCAATGAACCCAGTTTCAATCGAGTCGGTCGCTGACCGACTGGCAATAATGGAAACAATAAGCCGTTACGGGCACGCGCTGGACTTCATGGACCGCGACGCGCTTGCAGACTGCTTTACCGAAGATGCCGTGAACAAGGGGTTCACCGAAGAGCATCATGACTATGGTCCCATCAAGGGGCGCCAGAACATCGTCGACGGTATTATGGGCCGCATGGATCACCAGTTCGAGGGCACAAAAGATCTTGCCCTTCAACCCAGGCACTGCATCACCAACTTCAAGTTTGACGAGCTGACAGACAATTCAGCGCAAGTAACCTCGATGCTGGTTGCGCCCGCGTCGGAAAACCACTCGACCAGAATGTATGGCGCCGGCTGGTATCTGCATAAGCTGGAAAAAAGCGACGGGGTATGGAGGATCAGCCATCTCGAGTGGCATCTCGACCTACCAGTGAGCTGACGCACCTGGCGGTTTGGGGTCGCCCGCATGAAGGCCATCCGGGGAATTCGCCTTGCGCTCCCGGCTCTTTTGAGCGGCCCCAACCGTTTTCCCGACAATTGGTGCGATTGCCTGCGACCGGCGCGAAGGGTGCATGAATGCACCCCTCGAAGAGACCAGCAGGCAACGCCGCAGCACCCGGTTTGGAATCGCCGACCTGCCAAGGGCACGAAGCAAGACGTCTCGGTTTGAATTGGCCGGGAGGCGGACCCGACGGCACCCACAGTAAGCAGGAAACGGAGAGCGGTGGCTGGCCACCGGATCACCCGCCAAGTCCGTCTGTCTATATGGATGCGTGAACGGAAATGCCGGGGACTAAAGACAAAGACAAAGACAAAGACAAAGACAAAGACAAAGACAAAGACAAAGACAAAGACAAAGACAAAGACAAAGACAAAGACAAAGTAACAACAGGAGGAAAGCCATGAAGAAACAAAAAGTCACAGGTATAGCGATCGCCATGTCCCTCGCATTGGGTTTGGCTGGCAGTGCCACATTCGCTCAGGCTCAGGACATGCCGTCGTGGTGCGGTCCGAAAAAGGTCTCGGTTGCGTTGCTCGATGGCTTCGGCGGAAACGGCTGGAGGCAGATCACCTCGGCAGCTGCAAAACAGGAAGCCGCCAAATGCCCGAGCGTTACAGAATATCTCTATAGCGATGCTCAGGGAGATGTTCAAAAGGCCATCATCGACATCAACACCATGGCCGCCAGAGGAGTTGATGCAATCGTTGTATTCCCCGATGCAGGACCCGCAGTGCTTCCGGCGATTACGGCGGCCCACAGAGCCGGCGCGGTGGTTGTGCCATATCGCCAGGAAGTCGGAGGCGAAGAGGGTGTAAACTACAGCAAATTCATTGGTGCATCCTTCGTGAACGATGGCGTAAACTTCGGCAACTTCATCAAGCGCGAATTCCCGGACGGAGCGAATATCCTCTTTCTTGGCGGGCCGGCCGGTAACAGCGTTTCGCTTCAGGAACTTGAGGGGCTGAATTCAGTGCTTGGCCCGGAATATGTCTATGTGAATCCCGAACCTTTCCATGTGACCAACTGGGATCCTGCGCTGACACAACAGATCCTGTCTGCGGAAGTCGTGAAACAGGAGCGGATCGACGTGGTTCTGGCTGAGTTCGGGTCCGCGCTCATCGGTGGCCTTTCGGCCTTCGGAGTCAACGGAAAATCCATTCCCGCTGTTGTGGCAGAGGGCGGCAATGTCCTCAGCTGTTACTGGGAAGAGAACAAGGACGCCAATCCCGACTTCAAGCTCTTCACCGTGGGAGCGGGCATCGACAATAGCCGACTGGCAATCAGATGGGCGGTTGCCCTTGCAACGGGCGGCACGCCTCCCGAAACGACAACCTACACATCAGATGTCTTCGAGGATTCGGTGACCGGTGATCCCAACCCGGTCACGTGTCGCCCGGATCTCCCCGGAGCCGTGTTCCTCGATGCCGAGATGAGCGGCGAGGACCAGGCGGCCGTCATCCAGTAGCGGTGACCTTCGTCTGAGCAAACACGGGTCGCAGGCTCGTATGTTACGTCGGCGTGGGGTCTTTTCCCTGCGCCGGCGATCAGCTTTTGCCGGCCAGGAAAGCATAGTCGAAAACTCCAGCTTCAAATGGTCCAGTTTTAAGGGGCAGAGCAGCACGAAGAGACCCTGTTGATGGATTACGTCACCGGCATTGGATACCGGTGAGTCGGGCCGGAGTCACGGCTCGGCCATATCTCGTTCACGCACGATCACCTTGATCTGGATCAAATCGGTATTTTCAATTCCAGTACACGATCTGGGCGGGAGGATCGGCCGATGAACGTTCAAACCGTCTCCGTACTTCTGTCATTCATTCTGATCCTGGCGCTTGCCGCGGTGTTCCTGCGGGTTCGCGGTCTCGCCCATGAGGGCCGCGACTATGCCCCGGTTCAGGGCAATGCCTATCGCATCCGGGCCTTCGGATTCTGGTTTCTGATCCTCGTGGGGCTTCCGATCAGCATCTGGCTGTTCCGCGAAAACCCCTACACCGCAGAGGCCGCCGCACCCCAGGTCATCAACGTGACCGGCTACCAATGGTACTGGGAGCTTGACCAGAGCGAGGTCGCGGCGGGCGTACCGGTGGAGTTCCGCGTCACCAGCGCCGACGTCAACCACGGCTTCGGGATCTACGACGCGGCCGGCACGCTGGTCGCCCAGACACAGGCGATGCCTGGCTATGTCAACCGCCTGACCCATGTCTTCGAGACGCCCGGCACCTATCAGGTGCTCTGCCTCGAATATTGCGGGTTGGTCCATCACAACATGATCGCCGAGATCGTGGTGACCGAAGGAGGCAGCGATGGCTGACACGACATTCACACACAGCCCCGCCACGACCGATCGCGGTCGCCGCTGGGTCGTGCTCTACCTCGCGACCACGGGCCTCGTCCTCTTGCTGATGATGCTGGCGGGGCTCTGGATGCGGCTGGCGCAGGCCGGCTGGGTCTATACCGACCCGGCGCTGTTCTATCAGCTGATGACGGTGCACGGCACCGGCATGGTCGGCATCGCCGCCCTGGGCGGGGCCGCGGTGCTGTGGCATTTCCTGTCGGCCCATGTGCGGCTGAATTCCCGGGTGATGGGGGCGAATTTCGGGCTGTTCCTGATCGGCGTCGTGGCGATCCTCGTGGCGGATTTCCCCGGGCGCTTCGGCGGCGCATGGACGTTCCTCTACCCGCTGCCGGCGACATCGCAGGGCGCGTGGCCGGCCTGGGCAGCGGCGCTGCATCTGGGCGGTCTGCTGGTGATCGGGGTCGGCTTCCTGATCTGGTGCCTTGAACTGGCCCGCGGGATCATTGCCACCTATGGCGGGCTGGGTCGGGGTCTTGGCTGGCATGTGCTCTTTGGCGGATCAATGCGGGATGTGCCCCCGCCGACCGTCGTCGCCGCGACCATGGTGACGATCGTCACCACGCTGGCGCTGATCGCAGGGGCTTTGGTGCTGGTGATGAGCCTGATCAACCTTGCCTTCCCGGCGGTCGAGATCAATCCGCTCTTGGCCAAGAACCTGATCTACTTCTTCGGCCACACCTTCATCAACGCCACGATCTACATGGGTGTGGTCGCGGTCTACGAACTCTTGCCGCGGATCACCGACCGGCCGTGGAAGACGACGAAGGTTTTCCTGGCCGCCTGGACGCTCTCGACCACCATGGTGCTGATCATCTTTCCCCATCACCTGTTGATGGATTTCGCCATGCCGGTCTGGGCGATGGCGATCGGACAGGTGTTCTCCTACGTCAATTCCTTCCCGGTGTTGGTCGTCACGGGCCTTGGCGCGCTGGCGATCCTGCATCGCTCGGGCATCCGCTGGGATCTGGTCTCGACGCTCCTGTTGATCTCGATGTTCGGCTGGATGGCCGGGGTGATCCCGGCGGTGGTCGACGCGACCGTGGTGGTCAATTCGGTCATGCACAACACGATGTGGGTGCCCGGGCATTTCCACTTCTACCTGCTGCTCGGGCTCCTGCCGATGATGTTTGCCGTCATGATCCACCTCGCGCGCGGCGAGGACACGCGGCCCCAGGGCAGCGACCTGACGGCGCTGCTCTACCTTCTGTTCGGGCTGGGGTTCGTCTCGATGTTCCTGATCGGCGGCTGGGCCAGCGTGCCGCGCCGCTGGGCGGAGCACCTGCCCGAATGGCAGATCTGGGACCAGGTCGCCTCGGTCATGGCGGTCGGCGTCATTGCGCTGACGACCGTGTTCGTGGCGATGTTCCTCGTCCGCACCCCCGCGATCCTGCGCGAGGGCTGAGGGTCATGCGCGCGGCGCTCGCCACGGTTGCGGTGGCGGCCCTCGGCGCCGCGGCGCTCTGGTGGGGGACGGACCAGGGAGGCGCCCTCACCTCGGAAGCGGCGCGGCGGCTCGACATCGCCGCCACGCCGCGGCGTCTGCCCGATGTGACGCTCCACGACCAGACGGGGGCCGAGATGGCGCTGTCGGAGTATCGCGGCGCGCCCCTGGTGCTGGAATTCGTGTATGCCACCTGTCCAGATATCTGCCTGACACTCGGCACCGCCTTCGAGCAACTGGACGCGACCTTGCCAGCGGACGCGCGCCTCGTCTCGATCAGCTTCGATCCGAACGACGACACCGAACGGCTGGGCTGGTTCGCCGACCGGCATCGTGCGGCGCCCCCGCGCTGGCGGGTTGCGTACGTCGCCGACGCGCGGGGGCGCGATGCCCTGCTTGATCGCGCCGGGGTGGTGGTGATCCCCGATGGGTTGGGCGGATTTGTCCATAACGCCGGGCTCTATCTCGTCGATGCCGATGGCCGCCTGACCGCCGTCTTCGACCCCGAGGACACCGAAGGCCTGCGCGCCAGGCTGATCGGCAATGCGCGCTGATCCGGTCATCATCACGGGCACGGGACTGATCGCGCTCGCCGCCCTGCCGCCCGCCAGCCCGCTGCTGGAGGCGCGGCTGCCGACCCACATCCTGAGCCAATACCCCGTTGTCATCGCGGGCGGCGCCGTAATCGGTGCGCGGCTCGCGCGGGATCGCCCGGCGCCCTGGACCGCCGCGCCCGCCTTGTTGGCCGTCATACTGACGCTGGCCTTCTGGCTGCTGCCCCGCTGGATCGACGCAAGCCTCACCGATCCGGCCACGCGGGTCGCCAAAATCGCGAGCCTCGCCTGCCTTGCCGGACTGCCGCTGGGCTGGGGCTGGGTGCAGGCCGGGATGGTGCTGCGTGGCTTCTTGATCGCCAATGCAGCGGCGATGCTGGCGGTGATGGGCTGGCTGCTGCTCGCCGTGCCGTCGCGGCTCTGCAGCGCTTATCTGCTGACGGATCAGCGGCTGGCGGGCCAGGGATTGCTTATCGCGGCCGCGCTCCTGGTCATCGGGTCGCTTGGAGGTGCGATGATCGCGCGCGACACGGGCATGCGGGATCGCACTAGCGGTCACAGAACCGTGAACTAAAAAATTCACCCGAGCCGGGAACCTTTCGTGCCCGCTTGCATCCAATGGGGCGAGACGGCGGAAAAGCCGCTGTCCGACCGCAAACACGAAAGGACCACCCATGACCAAGGCATTGGCCCTCGCCGCCGGCCTCCTGGCCGCAACCGCCCTCCCCGCTCTCGCCCATACCGAGGACGCGCTGCGCCAGTCACCGCCGCCCGCCCCCTTCATCCAGGTCAGCGACGCCCTGCCGCTGCCCGAGTTCATCCCGGGCCTCGGCACGCTTTTCGTCGATCCGGCAACTTTGCCCGCCGGTCCGTTCCTGGCCTATGACCGCGACGGCAACCTGTCCGCAACCGTCTACATGACCCCGCTTGAGGAACTTGCAAACGGCACTTCCTACGACGATTTGCATGTTGGCGCGCACAATGTCTCCAGCGTCGATATCTATTACAATGCCGGTCATCCGGGCGTCGAGGCGCCGCATGCCCATGTCGTGCTGTTCCATGGCGACGAAGCGCGCGGGCGTTTGGCCGAGTGATGCTGACACGTCGCCATATCCTGGCGGCCGGGGGTGGCGGTCTCGCTACCCTCGCGATGCCGTCCATTTTGCGTGCGCAACAGGTCGAAGTGATCGAGATGCGCGGCACGCCGCGTGGCGAGCGCATTTGGTATAATCCCATCGGCCTCGCCATCACGCCCGGCACAATCTTACGCTTCGTCAACCGCGACCCCGTGAACAGCCACACCGCCACCGCCTATCATCCCGAGATTTTCGAGCGGGCTGCGCGCATTCCCGACGGGGCCATGCCGTGGGACAGCGATTTCCTGCTGCCGGACGAAAGCTTCGAGGTGACGCTGGCGGTGCCCGGCGTTTACGACTTCTATTGCCTGCCGCACGAGATGGCCGGAATGGTGGGTCGGATCATGGTCGGCCGTCCCTCGGATACGGGCTGGCAGGGTGTGGCGCAGGACACGGGCGATCTGCCCGAGGCGGCACTGCGGGCCTTTCCAACGGTCGAGGCGATCTTGCGCCAAGGCCGCATCGACCCCGAGGAGACGTGATGACACCGACCACCCGCAGCAAGACGCCTGCACCGGAGATTTGCCCCGCGACACCTGAGGCCGATCTGGTCGCAGCCGCCCGACCCGGACCGGAGGATGCCCGCCGCGAGGCGGCGGTGCGCGAGTTGGTCCGGCGTCTCAACCCGCGCCTCTTCCGTGTGGCGCGTGGGATCGTCGAGAGCGATGCGGAGGCGGAAGAGGTCGTGCAGGAGGCCTACCTTGCCGCCTTCGGCAAGATCGACCAGTTCCGCGGCGAGGCGGCGTTCGCCACCTGGATCACCCGGATCGCCATCAATGCCGCGCGCATGCAGCAGCGCCGCGCGCACGCCCAGGAAAGCTACGATACGGTGGCCGAAGAACGCGCCGATCCCGCCAATGTCCTGTCGTTCCCCCGCGTAGGCTCCGAACAGCCGGAGACAGCCCTTGGCCGGGCGCAGATGCGCGCGCTGATGGAACGCGCGGTGACCGCGCTGCCCTCCGACATGCGTCTGCCCTTCCTGCTGCATGAGGTCGAGGGCGTGCCTGTGCGCCAGATCGCTGCCGATCTCTCGCTCAATCCGATCACGGTGAAGACGCGCCTCTTCCGCGCACGCCGCCGGTTACGCGCTTCACTGGAGGCAGAACTGCGCGGTGGTTTTGATACAGTCTTTCCCTTCGAGGGCGCCCGCTGCGCTGGCATGACCGAACGTGTGGTCAACGCGCTGAGGGAGACAGGCAAGCTCTAGCCGTTGCGTCAAGCGACGGGCCTCGGTCTGAATGCCTGGTGTTCGCTCTCTCAGGCGCGTGACGCGCAACGCTGAGGAAGCGCGATGTCATCACATCGCGCGCAGCACCATCTCTACGCCGAGCATCAACAAGCCGAGAAGGCAAAGACGCCGGAACAGGATCGGGTCGATGCGGGCTCGCAACTTCTGGCCCGCCCACATTCCCGGAAGCACCGCCAGCGCCGACAGCCCCGCACCGTCGAGGGTGACAGCGCCGCGCGCGCCAAGGTCGGCCGCCAGCGCAAGCGTGGAGACGGTATAGGACAGCCCGAGCGCCAGGATCAGATGGTCGCGCGTCAGCCCGAGTGCCTGAAGGTAGGGAATCGCGGGGATCACTAGGGTCAGGACCCATTGAAATTCTGCCGCGCGCCTGGTTCACTGCATGGAAAACAGGCGGTGAACATGAGCGATCTTTTTTGGCTGAGCGACGAGCAGATGGCACGTCTGGCGCCCTTCTTTCCGAGATCCCACGGCAAGCCGCGCATCGATGACCGGCGCGTTCTGAGTGGAATTATCTTCATTAATCGCAATGGGTTGCGATGGCGTGATGCGCCTGCCGACTATGGCCCTCCGAAGACGCTTTACAACCGCTGGAAACGCTGGAGCGAGAAGGGTGTGTTCCTGCGCATTCTGCTCGCGCTGTCCGAGGGCGAAGACCTCGACGGGCTGATGATCGATGCCACCTACCTGAAGGCCCATCGCACCGCCGCCTCGCTCCGGGGCAAAAAGGGGGGCGCGGGATCGGGAGGTCGCGCGGCGGGCTGAGCTCGAAGCTCAGCATGTTGACCGATGCCGCGGGGCGCCCGCTGCGCTTTGTTCTGACCGGCGGTGAGCGCAACGATTTCGCCGCGGCCCCCGCTCTCCTGGCCGATGCCCCAAATGCGAACTGGCTGCTGGCAGATCGCGGCTATGATGCGATGTGGATCCGTAACCTCTTGAAAGAACGAGGGATCACACCCTGCATCCCCTACAGGAAATTGCACAACACGCCGGGGAAATACGATCCCGAACGCGACCGCGATCGTCACCGCATCGAAAACAGCTTTGCGCGCCTCAAAGACTGGCGCCGCCTCGCAACTCGATACGACCGAAACCCGGTAACCTTCCTGAACGTCGCAATACTCGCCGCCATCGTCATGTTCTGGCTATGAGTCCTGACCCTAGGATGCCGGTGCCGCCCGTCACGAGGCCGGTAGCGGCTCCGACGATCGGTGAGAGCCAGGGCTCGAGCTGCCGGGGAGCGCGCAACTGTCTCGCGAAAATAGTGTAGATAGAGCAGGCGACAAGCGCGAGACCCAGCGCCGTGGTGGTGGCTTCGGTTTCACCGCCCACGAGGAGACCGGCGCTCAGCGCCATCCCCGCGAAGATCGCCAGCATCATCGACCAGAGACGTCGCAGTACCGCGCTGCGCGCCGGTCTGGCGAGGAACTGCCGGATACTGGTGACAAGGGAGGGAATGACGAGGCGGCCAGCGGCAGCGAGCGGCGAGACGCGCGCGCCCAGCACCGCCATTGCCACGGTCGGCGGACCCATCCCCGTTACGCCCTTGACGAACCCCGCAGCAAGGAAAGTCGCCGCGATCGCGAAAAGCATGGGATTGGAAAAGTCGGCCATGTCCTTCTTGATACCGGAGCCTTTCGACGGAACAAACCGCATGACGGGTCGCACCTGTCGTGGCTTCGTCTTTTCCGATCTTTCGGATTCACGAGGGGCGATGGATCTTAGGGTATCGCTCAGGAGGAGGATCGTATGCCGAAGGGATATGTCGTGGCCCACATCCGCGTGCAGGATAACGATGCTACGAAGAGTTCAAGCGCATGGCGGGCCCGGCCATCGCCGAACATGGCGGCCGCGTTCTGGTCCGCAACCCGGATGGGGATCACCGCGAGGACGGCCCGCGTGGCACGGTCGTGGTGGTGGAGTTCGACGATCTCGCAGCGGCGCAGCGCTTCTATGAGTCCGAGGCCTACCCAGCCGCACGACGGGTCCGCGAACAGGCCTCAGAGACCGATCTCGTGATCGTCGAGGGGGTAGACTGACGTCTGTTCTGCAATGAAGAGCCCGGCGAAAGTCGTGCGGCGGCCCGAGGCCCGTCGACTGAACGGATGATCCCGGCTCCTCGAACGACGATCATGGGACGTGGGGCGGTTTTCGTCCTGCAGCGCGACCGGCTTGAACAACGCGCCGTCCGAGGCCCGCCATGCCCAGCACCCATGCGGAAAGTGCAACATAGACCAGCACCTCGGGGACCGGGTCGAGGATGCCGTATCCCATCGCGCGGTCGAACTGGTAAGTGCTGGTGGTGTACATCCCGAGCGGAAACACCATGCCCCAGATTGCGGGCTCGTAGGTGAAACGGTCGCGCATCCAGAGATAGCGCCAGGTCATCAGCGCGAACAGGAACGGGATCCACCAGCTTGCCACCGCCCAGAAGAAGAAGGTGAAGCCGCGGATGAACGGCAACAGCGGGCCCAGCAGCGGCCAGGTCTCGCCGCGCAGGATCAGGATCGAGCCTGCCAGTGCCGTGATCGCCACGGCGCCCATATTGATCCAGTAGGGCGGGCTGAAATCCTCGCGGTTCATCGGCACGAAGGTGAGGCGATAGAAGATCAGAGGGATGATCGCGAGATAGAGCATGCAGCCGATCAGGAACATCGCGATCACTTGGAACTGGATCGCCTCAGGCGGAGGGGCGGCCACGTCGATCACCCCGCGCAGCACCACCACCGACTGGGTCGAGACCGCGGCGATCAGCCAAGCACCGTTGATGCCGCGCGCCAGCGTGGGCTTGCGCGCCCGCACGGTGACTGCGGTGAAGAAGGTATACATGATACCGAACCACAGGATCAGCCCGAACCACCACAGCACCGTGCCCACACCCGTGGCCCCGAGTACCACCACGTTCTGCGTGCCTAGAACACAGGTGCCCGCAACGATAGTGAAGTACCCCGGCGCGCGCTGATGATCCGAGATGTCGCGTAGTAGCAATGCGTGGAACCGCACGGCGCGAAGGATCGTCAGGCCCCAGAGCACCGGCCAGGCGATCCAGTTGACCGCGATCAGCACCAGCGCGACGGGGCGGAGCCCCATGAAATGGCAGGCGATCGACACCACGCCGGTCGCCATCACCAGCGCAAAATAACCCGGAAACAGCGAGGCCGCGCCATCGTGCAGCAGGCGCTTCAGGCCCGAAGACTCAACGCCTCTGTTCTCCGGTTCGAGCGCCTCATCCCCGTGCATATCTGAGCATCAGTTCAAGCTGGAGAAAGAAAAGAACAAGGGCCGTGTTCAGCGCCAAGGCGACGGTCAGCCATCGTGCCAGAGTGCCCCAGAACGGACTGGCGTTCGGCGCGCAGCGCCAGATCGCGACCAGTATCCAGACCGTATAGGCAACCGAGATCAGGATCAGCACTTGCTGAAAGGCCAATTGTCCTGCATCGAGCGCAGTTGCGTGCAGGATGGCGAGAGCCATGCTCGTCGCGACGCCATATCCCCAGAAGACGACCGGCAAGGACATCCGCCCCTGCCATGCGCGCAGTTCAGGAGCGAAGAACAATGAAAAGAACAAACTTCTGGGCTCGTCAGGCGTCATGGCCGACCCTTTCCGATTGAGTTTGAACCAATGCCCATTGATTTGAAAGCCGAAAGGCCATCGGTGTCCGGATTTGAGGACAGCCTTGGCTCAGAAAACAGGAAAAAAAGTTCCACGCCCGCGTTTTGTCCGTCGCTCCCGTGTTTATCCTCGCCGCGTTCTACGCGGGCTTGGCCCTGCCATGTCGCGCCCGAGGTGACGCGAGACGTTGCGGGCGGCTTTGGGGGCCGGGCTGGCTCTGGCGCTCTGCGGCATCATTCTTGTCATGCTGGAAGCCTGGCGCGGCATGGGATCCGGATACTTGCTGATCCCACCTCTATCCGCGTGCGATCCTATGAAGAAGGTGGCATCAGCTATACCGTCCGATACTGGGTACCGCGGTTCGAGCGCGTCGTGGATTGTCGGGATGAAGTCTACAGTCTGATCGACGATGCTCTCCGCCGTGCCGGAAGCATTGCTCCTTACAGGAGGATACAACTCGTCAGCGCAGCCCCGGACGCCGGGGTGGACAATGCTACTGTCGAGCTTGCCCACCCCAGTGGTGCTCGGGACTGAGAAAGGCCAACTGCAGTCTCAGTCTCTCGCTTCCTGCCGCGTCGAGCATCCTAAATCTACCGCGCGAAAACTGTCACTAAAGCGTTTTGACATTAACCTGAGACATATCCGGCAGCCTTGAAATAGTTCCAGCACTCTGCTGGGTTGTAGAGGTCGCAGATTGATCCGATGGCCTCGAAGACTTCGGTGAAGGTTCTTGTACCGATCCGTCGCAAGTGGGCTTTCAGCTTCGAGTATGCCTGCTCCATGGGGTTCAGATCGGGCGAGTACGGCGGCAGGTGGAGGAACCAGCAGCCGTGATCGCGCAAGGCCTGTGCGGCCTCCTTGTTGCGATGTGTGGCCAGGTTATCGAGGATGACAACGGTGCCTGGTG
>NZ_BROH01000004.1 GCF_027923545.1 Sinisalibacter aestuarii
AACCGGAAAACCGGAAAACCGGAAAACCGGAAAACCGGAAAACCGGAAAACCGGAAAACCGGAAAACCGGAAAACCGGAAAACCGGAAAACCGGAAAACCGGAAAACCGGAAAACCGGAAAACCGGATTTCTGGTATCATACTGTCACGCAAAGATTTTTCTGGCGGCGCGCCCGCTCGGGTAACGGCACGTTAACCAACCTACACCGAAGGTCTCAGCGCAGCACCACCTCGTCGCCGCGCACCAGGCCCAGCATCGAGCGGGCCTGTTCGTCGAGCAGGTCGAGGTCGAGATATTCGTCCGAGAGCCGGTGGGTCTTGTTGCGCAGCGCGGCGATCTCGACCATCAGCGCATCGCGTTCGGCCGCGAGCGCCGCCGCTTCGGCGTCGATCCGCACGCGGCGAAACAGCCCGTAATCCCCCTGCACGCTGGCGAAGGTGAAATAGACGCCTGCCGAGATGATCCCGATGAAGTAGACCACCCCGCCGAACCCGGATTGTCTGCGCTGACCGCTCATTCTGCCTCACTTCGCCTCTGACGGGCGTTGAAAACGAGTATCGCACAGGTGATTCGCGTTGTGAATCCCAAAACGAATCGGAAATGAAAAAGGCGGCCGCGATGGGCCGCCTTTCGCTCACATCTGTTGCGCCGGTCAGGTGATCGAGGCGGCATAGATCCCGTCGATCGCGGCGCCGATGGCGGCGTTGAATTCGTCGTCGCTCTGCTGGGCCGAAAGCCCCTCGGTCAACGCGCGCGAGAACGAGGCGATCATGCCGGTGTTTTCCGCCAGCAGCGCATTGGCCTTGTCGCGCTCATAGCCGCCCGAAAGCGCCACCACGCGCACCACCTTCGGGTGGCGGATCAGCGTGCCGTAATGATTGGCGACAGTCGGCAGCGAAAGCTTGAGCATCACCAGTTCGTCATCGCCGAGCGCGTCGAGCTGCTTGGTGATTTCCTCCAGCAAAATATCCTCCGCATCGGCCTTGTCGGCGATCGAGATCGTCACCTCCGGTTCGATGATCGGCACGAGGCCCTTGGCGATGATCTGCTTGCCCACCTCGAATTGCTGCGCCACCACGGCCTTGATCCCCTCGGCGTTCGCCGCGGAAATGACCGAGCGCATCTTGGTGCCGAAGATGCCCGCGGCGACGGCGCGGTCGAGCAGGGCGTCGAGATCGGGCATCGGTTTCATCAGCTGGCAGCCGTTCGCTTCCGCCTCCAGCCCCTTGTCGACCTTGAGGAAGGGCACCACGCCGCGCTCCTTCCAGAGAAACTCGGCGGCGGGCTTGCCGGCGATCTCGCGGTCCATCGTCATCTCGAACAGGATCGCGCCGATCACCTTGTCGCCGGTGAAGGCGGGGGCCTGGGCGATGCGCGAGCGCATGGCATGGATCAGGTCGAACATCTCCGCTTCCGAGCCATAGGCGCTCTCGTCGATGCCGTAGAGCTTGAGGGCTTTCGGGGTCGAGCCGCCCGATTGGTCGAGCGCGGCGATGAAGCCCTGGCCGGTTTTCATCTGGGCGAGTTGGTCCTGGTTCGGCATGTCTGATCCCTTCGATCTGAATGTATCGCAGACCTTCTAGGCCGACCGGCGCGGCGGTTCAATCATGGTAGCGCTATATCGCCGGGGCAGGGCCGCGTGAATGTCGTGGCCGGGGGAAGTGATGAAAAAAGGGGCAGGCGCGGTGGCCCACCCCCTTGATCGCTCCGCTGTCGCGCGGCTCAAGCGCTGAGCGCCGCGACGCCGGGCAGGTCCTTGCCTTCCATCCATTCGAGGAAGGCGCCGCCGGCGGTCGAGATATAGGTGAAGCTGGCCGCCGCGCCGGCCTGGTTCAGCGCCGCCACCGTATCGCCGCCGCCCGCCACCGAGGTAAGCTTGCCCTCTTTCGACAGCGCCGCCGCATGGGCCGCCGCCGCATCGGTCGCGGCGTTGAAGGGCACGATCTCGAAGGCGCCGAGCGGGCCGTTCCAGATCAGCGTGCGGGCGGTGTCGAGCGTGGCGTTGATCTTCGCCACGGCGGCGGGGCCGGCGTCGAGGATCATCGCGTCGGGCGGGCAGGCATCGGCAGGCACGGTTTCGTTCTTCGCATTGGCCGCGAATTCCCAGGCCACCACCACGTCTTCGGGCAGGATGATCTCGCAGCCCGCCGCCTCGGCCTTGGCGAGAATGTCGCGGGCGGTGTCGGCCAGGTCATGTTCGCAGAGCGATTTGCCCACGTCGATGCCCTGGGCGGCGAGGAAGGTGTTGGCCATGCCGCCGCCGATCACCAGGTGATCGACCTTGCCGACGAGGTTGCCGAGCAGGTCGAGCTTGGTCGAGACCTTGGCACCGCCGACCACGGCCACCACCGGGCGCACCGGATCGCCGAGCGCGGCTTCCAGCGCCTCCAGTTCGGCCTGCATCAGCCGGCCGGCGCAGGCGGGGAGCAGCCGGGCGATGCCCTCGGTGGAGGCATGGGCGCGATGGGCGGCGGAAAAGGCATCGTTCACGTAGACATCGCCGAGCGCGGCGAGGGCGGCGGCAAAGCCCGGATCGTTGTCGGTTTCTTCCTTGTGGAAGCGGGTGTTTTCCAGCAGCAGCACCTCGCCATCCTTCAGCTCGGTCACCGCCGTCTTGGCCGGGCCGCCGATGCAATCGGTGGCGAATCTGACGGGCATGCCAAAGGCCGCTTCCAGCGCCGGAACCACGGCGCGCAGGCTCATCTCGGGCACGACCTGCCCCTTGGGCCGGCCGAAATGGGCCATCAGCACCGGCTTGCCGCCCTTGGCGACGATATCCTTCACCGTTGGCACGATCCGTTCGATCCGGGTTGCGTCGGTGACGTTGCCGGCATCGTCCACCGGCACGTTGATGTCCACACGAGCCAGCACCACCTTGCCGGCAAGATCCATGTCGTCGAGCGTTTTCCAGGCCATAACGGTCTCCCTGTTTCCCTGTGCCGCGAGTCACACTGATTACCTATCCCGGTCAATGCGGCAAAGCGAACCTTTGGTTGAAATCTTTTTGCTTTCCATGAAGAAAAATTGAATACGAGCCGCGCCTGCCGCTGTTCCGGGCCTCGTGGCCCTTTCCCTTTCGCCGCGCCATGCATAGGTTGCGGCCAACGCAATGGAACGCAATGGAAGGAGGGCCACATGGCCGATATCAAAGATCCCGAAAATACCGTCCTGATCGAACTCAAGGACGGCACCGTCACCATCGAACTGCTGCCCGATGTCGCCCCCAGGCATGTCGAGCGGATGAAGGAGCTGGCGCGCGAAGGCGCCTATGACGGCGTGGTGTTTCACCGCGTGATCGAGGGCTTCATGGCCCAGACCGGCGATGTGGAACATGGCAAGGACGCCGCCAATCTGCGCCGCGCGGGCACCGGCGGCTCGTCGAAGCCCGACCTGCCGGCGGAGTTTTCCAAGCTGCCGCATGACCGGGGCACGCTGGGCGCGGCCCGCTCGCAGAACCCGAACTCGGCCAACAGCCAGTTCTTCATCAATTTCAGCGACAACCACTTCCTCAACGGCCAGTACACCGTGTATGGCCGGGTGGTTTCGGGGATGGAGCATGTCGACAAGATCGTGCGCGGCGAGCCGCCCGCAAACCCCGACATGATGATCTCGGTGAAGGTGGCGGCGGATGTCTAGATCCACCCTTGTGGCATGGATCATCTTCATCGTCGGCGTGGCGCTCGTGGGGCTTTACTACTTCATGACCGTGCCGGGCGCGGCGCCGAAGGTGGTCAATGACGCGCCAGGTCAGGCGGGTGGGCCGCAGATCGAGATCACCGTCGCGGGCGAGGCCAATGGCAGGATCGTGATCGAACTGTTCGACACGCTGGCGCCGAAACATGCCGAGCGGATTACGACGCTGGCGCGTGAAGGCGCTTATGACGGCGTGGTGTTCCACCGGGTGATCGACGGTTTCATGGCCCAGACCGGGGACGTGGAAAACGGCAAGCTCGGCTCCGATCTCTCCTATGCTGGCACCGGCGGCTCGTCCTACCCGAACCTGCCGCTGGAGGCCTCGAAAGAGCCCTTCGTCGCCGGTGTGGTGGGCATGGCCCGCTCCGCCAGCCCTGACAGCGCCAACAGCCAGTTCTTCATCATGTTCGCCGAAGCGACGCATCTCGACGGGGAATATACCGTTGTCGGCCGGGTGATCGAGGGCATGGACGTGGTCAACGCGATCAAGCGCGGCACCGGGCGCAACGGCGAGGTGATCGGCCAGCCCGATGTGATGGAAAGCGTGCGCGTCGTCGAATGACGTGCCGGGACGGGGCGGTGCGCCGCCCCGTCTGCCAGCGCGGGGGGCGCTTGGGGCTCAGGCTGCGGCAGCAGCCAGAAGCAGGATGAAGGCCCCGAAGGCCAGCGCCTCAAACGCGGGGATGCGAAAATTCGGTCTCATGGGCGCAGCCTGCCCGGAAAAACTTAATAAAATCTGAGTGTCAGATTGCGGGTGAGAAACACTGGGTTTCCGATCCGGCATCTAAACTTCCTTTCAATTGACGTCTAACTTCCCACAAATTGCCGTGATTGGCGGCGATTGTCTCGGTGTCTGATACGAGCACATCGCTATGGTGGAATGGACCGACATTGCCTATCTCGCGTTTGCCGCCGGTGTCCTTGGCGCCGGCGCGGCGTGGGTTGGCTTTGAATCGCACGACGAGACGGACGAGGACGAAACCGGCGACGATTTCACGCCCGTCACCTCCACCGGGTTCGGCCCCGATTATGACCCCGACGCTTTCATCGACATGGTCTTCGGCACAGGTGCTTCGGCGCAGGCCGCAGAGCCGGCGCAGGACGATGGCGCAACGGCTGCCGGGGCCGACGACGAACCGCTCGACCATGACGGCGCGGGCAATTGGTGGAGCGGGCCGACCTCGGCGCAGCTTATCGGTGCCGACGACGATTGGGGCGATGACTGGGGCGACGACGATTGGAGCGGAGAGCATGACCTGGCCGCCGGGGATGACGGCGATGATGACTGGGACATGGGAACAGACCATTTTCATTTCGCCGCCGCGATGGCCGCCGAGGGCGAGGTGACCGAAATCTTCGAACTGGCAACCGATGCGGCGCCCGCCGCCATCGCGGATTTCGATGCCGGTTCGGACCTGCTCGAAATCGAATATTACCCGGAAGCCGACCCGACAAGCGGCGCACCGATCGTGCCGGATGTCGATGTCAGCTACGACAGCGAGGCCGATGTCACCTCTGTCACCCTGAACGGCACCGAAGTGGTGCAATTGCAGGGCGATGCCGGGATCGCGCCGGAGGATATCAAGCTCACGGCCATCGCCTGATCCGGCGCCCGGCCATGAAAAAAGCCCCGGACCGTGCGGCCCGGGGCTTTTTGTTGTCTGCCGTGGCGCTTACGCCTTGGCGAGATTGCGCAGCACGTAGTGCAGAACGCCGCCGTTTTCGACGTATTCGATCTCCACTTCGGTGTCGATCCGGCACTTGAGCTGGATCGTCTTCTGGCTGCCATCGCCATAGGTGATGGTGCAGGGCACGTCCGAGAGCGGCTTCAGCCCGTCGGCCAGCCCGTGGATCGCGATGGTCTCGTCGCCTTTGAGGCCCAGCGTCTTGCGGGTATCGCCGCCGGTGAACTCGAAGGGGATCACGCCCATGCCGACGAGGTTCGAGCGGTGGATACGCTCGAAATTCTCCGCGATCACGGCTTTGACGCCGAGCAGGTTGGTGCCCTTCGCCGCCCAGTCGCGCGAAGAGCCTGCGCCGTATTGCTCGCCGCCGAACACCACCAGCGGAATGCCCGCCGCCTGATAGGCCATCGAGGCATCGTAGATCGTGGTCTGCGCTCCGTCCGGCCCCTTGGTGAAGCCGCCCTCGACGCCTTCCAGCATCTCGTTCTTGATGCGGATATTGGCGAAGGTGCCGCGCATCATCACTTCGTGGTTGCCCCGGCGCGAGCCGTAGGAGTTGAAGTCGCGCACCGGCACCTGGTGGTCGGTCAGGTATTTGCCCGCCGGGGTTTCCGCCTTGAAGCTGCCGGCGGGCGAGATGTGGTCGGTGGTGATCATGTCGCCCAGCACGGCGAGCACGCGCGCGCCTTCGAGGTCCGAGATCGTGCCCGCCTGCGGGCTCATGCCGCGGAAATAGGGCGGGTTCTGGATATAGGTCGAGCCAGCCGGCCAATCGTAGGTTTCGCCGCCCGAAACCTCGACCGCCTGCCATTTCTCGTCGCCCTTGAACACGTCGGCGTATTTCGACTGGAAGGCTTCGCGGGTGACGACCTTGTTCACGAGGTCAGCGATCTCCTTGTCGGTCGGCCAGATGTCCTTGAGGTAGACATCCTTGCCCTCCGGCGTCTGTGCGATGGGATCGTTCGACATGTCGATATTCATGTCGCCCGAAAGCGCATAGGCCACCACCAGCGGCGGCGAGGCGAGGTAGTTGGCGCGCACATCGGGGCTGATGCGGCCCTCGAAGTTGCGGTTGCCCGAGAGCACCGAGGTGGCGATCAGGTCATTGTCGTGGATCGCCTTCGAGATCTCCGGCTGGAGCGGGCCCGAATTGCCGATGCAGGTGGTGCAGCCGTAGCCGACGAGGTTGAAGCCGATCGCATCGAGATCGTCCTGCAGCCCGGCGGCTTCGAGATATTCGGTCACCACCTGGCTGCCGGGGGCGAGCGAGGTTTTCACCCAGGGCTTGCGGGTAAGGCCAAGCTCGCGCGCCTTGCGCGCCACCAGCCCCGCGCCGATCAGCACATAGGGGTTGGAGGTGTTGGTGCAGGAGGTGATCGAGGCGATCACCACCGAGCCGTCTTTCAGCGCGTAATCTTCGCCCTCGACCGCGCCGGTCTTCGGCGCGATGGCCCCGGCGGTCGGGGCAGGGCCTTCGCCCACCATGTCGAGCGCGCCGTTGGTGGTGTCGATCCCGCCGCGATATTCGGCGATCACGTCCTTGAAGGCACCCGCCGCGGTCGACAGCGGCAGGTAATCCTGCGGCCGTTTCGGCCCCGAGATCGCCGGCACGATGGTGCCCATGTCAAGCTCCAGCGTCGAGGTATAGACCGGCGCATAATCCGCGCCGCGCCAGAAGCCGTTTTCTTTGGCATAGGCTTCGACCAGCGCGATGCGGTCTTCGTCGCGGCCGGTCTGGCGCAGGTAGCGCAGGGTTTCGTCGTCGATCGGGAAGAAGCCGCAGGTGGCGCCGTATTCCGGGGCCATGTTGGCGATGGTGGCGCGCTGCGCGAGCGGCAGATTGTCGAGGCCGGGCCCATAGAATTCCACGAACTTGCCGACCACGCCATGTTTGCGCAGCATCTCCACCACTTTCAGCACAAGGTCGGTGCCGGTGGTGCCTTCGACCATCTCGCTGGTGAGCTTGAAGCCCACCACTTCGGGGATCAGCATCGAGATCGGCTGGCCGAGCATCGCGGCCTCGGCCTCGATCCCGCCCACGCCCCAGCCCAGAACGGCGGCGCCGTTGACCATGGTGGTGTGGCTGTCGGTGCCGACGAGCGTATCGGGGTAGGCCACCTCGTCACCGTTCTGGTCGGTGTCGGTCCAGACCGTCTGGGCAAGGTATTCGAGGTTCACCTGATGGCAGATGCCGGTGCCCGGCGGCACCACGCGGAAGTTTTCAAACGCGGTCTGGCCCCATTTGAGGAACTTGTAGCGCTCCATGTTGCGCTCGTATTCGCGGTCCACGTTCATCTGGAAGGCGCGCGGATTGCCAAACTCGTCGATCATCACCGAGTGGTCGATCACGAGGTCGACCGGCACCAGCGGGTTGATCTTTTTCGCGTCGCCGCCAAGCGCCTTGATGCCGTCGCGCATCGCCGCAAGGTCGACCACGGCGGGCACGCCGGTAAAGTCCTGCATCAGCACGCGGGCCGGGCGGTAGGCGATCTCGCGCGGGTTCTGGCCGCCCATCTTGCCCCAGTCGGAAAACGCCTTGATGTCGTCCACGCTGACCGTGCGGCCGCCATCTTCGAAGCGGAGCATGTTTTCCAGCACCACCTTCAGCGAGGCGGGCAGGCGGCTGAAATCGCCCAGGCCGGCGGCCTCGGCGGCGGGGATCGAGTAATAGGCAAGGCTGGCGCCGCCGGCGCTCAGTGTCTTGCGGGTTTTGGCGGTGTCGTGGCCGACGGTGATGGTCATCGGGCTCCTCCTGGCGCAGCGCTTGGGTTTGCGGTGATGTGCCCCGTTCCGCGCTTTCGCGCAAGGGGGGATCGGCGCCGATGTATACCATTGCACACCGAAATGCAATCATGCTGTTGCCGAGCGTCCACGTGTTGCAGAACATCGCAAAACCTTGATTGGCGGGTGAGCGTGGCCGTGGTCTAGACAGGGCAGGCAACATAAAAACCGGAAGCATCATGCCGCTGCGCCTTTTCGCGATTCTCTCCCTCGCCGCCGCCCTTCTTGCCGGCCCCCTGCGGGCCGATGAAAAGCCGCTCGTCGTGCTGGAGCTGTTCACCTCGCAAGGCTGCTCGTCCTGCCCGCCGGCCGATGCGATGATCGCCGAGCTTGCGGGCCGTGACGATGTGCTCGCGCTGGCACTGCATGTGGATTACTGGGATTATATCGGCTGGGCCGACAGTTTCGCCCGGCCGCAAAATACCAAGCGCCAGAAGGCCTATGCCCGGATGGCCCATTCCGGTTCGATCTATACGCCGCAGATCGTGGTGGCGGGGGTGGATCACGTTATCGGCTTCAAGCCGATGCAGGTGGCCGAGCTTCTGAGCACCCACGGCGACGAGATGCCGCCGGTCGAGATCAGCGTGGAACAGGCGGGCGAGGGTCTGCGCATCCGCTGCGCCGCGCGCGCCGGGGCGGCGCTGCCGCATACGATCAACGTCGATCTCGTCGGCTATATCCGCGAAGCCTCGGTCGACATCGCCCATGGCGAGAACGAGGGCAAGACGATCACCTATGCCAATATCGTGCAGAGCTGGGACCGGCTCGGCACCTGGAATGGCTCGGGCAGCTTCGAGTTCGAGGCGACCCTGCCGGAAGGCGGCCATTACGCGGTGATCGTGCAGGCGGCGGGGCCGGGCCGGGTGCTGGCCGCGCTCAGACTTCCCTGATCTGGGCCTGCCGCGCCGCACGCGCATCGCGCGTTTCGCGGTGCCAGACATAGACCCCGGCGGCGACGATGATCCCGGCGCCGATGATGGTCGGCCCGTCCGGCACATCGCCGAAAAAGATCATGCCCCAGAGCGCCGCGAACAGCAGCCCGATATAGGAGAAGGGCGCGACCACCGAGGCTTCCGCCAGCATGAAGGCGCGGATGATCAGGAATTGCGCCAGCGCCGCCACCGATCCGATCAGCGCCATCAGGGCGATGGCCTTGCCGCTCGGCGCCACCCAGAACGGGATCACCGCCAGGCTCAGCACCACCGCGCCGAGCAGCGCGGTGTAGAACAGCGAGGTCCAGACCGTCTCGGCATGGCCGACGCGGCGCGTGGCGAGGGCGAAGCTGGCATAGAAGAACGCCGCCGCGAGCGGCAGCACGGCGGTGAGCGAAAAGACGGCGCTGCCGGGGCGGATCACGATCAGCGCGCCGACCAGCGCCGCGCCGATGCCGATGGCGCGCCGGAGCCCGATCTTCTCGCCCAGAAACAGCGCCGCGCCCAAGGTGATGAGCACAGGGTTGATGTCCATCAGCGCCGTGGCCTCCGCCAGCCCCATCCGGCTGATCGAGAGGAAGAACAACGAGGTGGCGCCGAGCAGGAACAGCGAGCGCAGGAATTGCAGGCCGGGATAGGCGGTGCGCACCACCTGGCCGATCCGCGGCAACACGATCAGGGTGACGATGAGGGTCTGCCCGGCATAGCGCGCCCAGACGATCTGGATCACCGGCAATTCGGCCGAAAGGGTCTTTGCGGCGGTGTCGACGATGCTCATCGTCAGGATCGCGAACAGGTATAGCACGATACCCAAGGCGGTGGGCGTCAGTCGCGTCATGAGGGCTGGCCTTGTACCGGAAACGTGGCGCGACCCTAGGGGCGGCGCGCGCCGAGGGCAAGGCGCGGGCCGCGTTCAGGGGCCTATGTGATCCATAGCCCGGTCAGCCGTTGCCGGGCGGTTCGAAGCGCAGGCGCACGGTGAAGGGTTCGGGCCTGACCGAGCGCAGGAGCTGAAACACCCGCAGTTCCAGCCGTTCGGGCAGATCGCCGATGAAGGTGCGTGCGCTGCGGGCATCGTAATAGTCGGGCACCGTCACCGCCACATTGATGCCGTTGATCACTTCGATCGACATGTTCTGGCCGCGCGGGATGTGCAGCTCGTAGCACAGCACGCCTTCGGGCGGGGCTATGCCGCTGAGATCGCCGGCGGTAAACCCGGCCTCCAGTTCGACGATGGCGCAGCTCTGGGCGCTGGCGGCGGCGGGGGCGAGGGCGAGCAAGGCGGCGAGGGCGAAACGGGCAAAGGGCATGGCGGCCTCCAAATGCGAGTGCTGGAATAGCGCAAGCCTAGGCCGCCCCGCTGCCGCGGGCAAATGCCGGCTCTGGCCGCAGGCGGCTATTCTTCGTCGCCGGCGATGAGCAGGATTTCCCCCGCCGCTTCCAGCGCCCGGATCGCGCCCACAACATCGTTCATCGCCGCCTCGGCCTCCTTCGGTTTGACATTGCCGAGATTGTCCATCTCCTCGCGCAATTGCTCGGCCATCCGCTTCGACATCGCCGCGAGGATGAACTCCGCCGCCGGGGCGAGATCGCCCGTCGCCCCCGCCAGCGCGGTAATCAGCACCGCCTGATCCACCTCGCGGGTGATCTTGGGGATGTCGCGCGGGTCGATCCGGTCGGGGATATTGGCGAAGGTGAAGATCGCCTTGCGCACCTCCTCGGCAAAGGCGGCATCTTCGGCGTCGAGCCCTTCAAGCACCTCGTCGCGGGTCGCGCCGGGGGCGAAGTTGAGGATCGCGCCGACCCGCTCCACCGGCCCGTCGGCAAAGGCTTTCGGCGGCTGGGCGTCAAGCTGTTCGGCCAGGGCGCGGCCGATCCGCTCGACCACCTCCGGCGCGATCGAGCCGGTGAGTGAGACGGCATAGGCCACCCGCCGCGCGCGCGGCCCCGGCAGCCGCCCGAGCAGCGCCGCGGCGGTGGAAACCTTGAGCTTGGAAAGCAGCACGGCGGCCACTTCGGTGCTTTCTTCCTCCAGCACCGGCAGCAGCCTGTCGGGATCGAGCCCGGCGATCACCTCCCACGGATCGCCAAGAATGGTGACCCCGCTGGCACGCCGGATCCGCGCGGCGGTGGCGGCGCTGATCGTGCCGTCGAGCATGGTGAGCGCCCCCTCCATCCCGGTGGGAAAGCTCAGGCCCACATCCTCGATCTCGGCGACGAATTCGTCGATCACCGCTTTCAGCGTCACCCGGTCGACGAATCGCATGGTGGAGATTTGCCGGGCCAGTTCGGCCTGAAGCTCTTCGGGCAGGGTGGCGAGCGAGATTTTCGCGCCCTCGGCGAGCAGCAGCCGGACGACGATCGCCGCCTTCTGCCGGCGGCTGAGCAGGCGCGGCGTGGCGGCCCCGGACAGGCCCGGCCCGGCCAGCGGTACGGGATCGTCGAAGGGGGCGGGCAGGGCTGTCGTCACATTATATCTCCAGGCCGGACGCAGATACGCACGTCCGGTCCGGAGACTGGCAGACAGCCGTTAACAAGCCGCTTATATGCGGCATTTTCCGGCATTGGGGGGTGCCGGATTCGGAAAATGCTGACCTTATCCGCCGGCTCAGCCGGTGACGATCTCAACGCAGGTTTGCGTTTCCGCGTTCCAGGAGAAACCGTCCTGGCAGATATTGGCGGTTTCCTTGTTGCATTCGCGCGCCAGCGCCGCCGCAGGGGCGAGGGCGATGAGCGCGGCGGCCAGAATGGCAAAGGGTTTCATCGGGGCTCTCTCCTGTTGTGTGGCAACAGGATAACACGGATTTGCCGCGCCGCGCTTCAATCAGGCGTGAAGTGCCGCCTGCGTTCAGGTTTCGCCGAAGACGCGCCTGAAGATCGTGTCGACATGCTTGGTGTGGTAGCCAAGGTCGAATTTCTCTTCGATCTCGGTCGGCGAGAGCGCCGCCGTCACCTCGTCATCGGCCAGCAGCTCTTCTTTGAAGTCCTTGCCCTGTTCCCACACCTTCATCGCGTTGCGCTGGACGAGGCGGTAGGCGTCTTCACGGCTCACGCCCGCCTGGGTCAGCGCCAGGAGCACCCGCTGGCTCATCACCAGGCCTTTGAACTTGTTCATGTTCGCCAGCATGTTCTCGGGGTAGATCACCAGCTTTTCCACCACGCCGGCCAGCCGGTTCAGCGCGAAGTCGAGGGTGATCGTCGCGTCCGGTCCGATGCCGCGCTCGACGGAACTGTGCGAGATATCGCGCTCATGCCAGAGCGCCACATTCTCCATCGCCGGCACCACCGCCATGCGCACGAGGCGCGCAAGGCCGGTGAGGTTTTCGGTCAGCACCGGGTTGCGCTTGTGCGGCATCGCCGAGGAGCCCTTCTGCCCCTTGGAGAAGAATTCCTCCGCCTCCAGCACCTCGGTGCGCTGCATGTGGCGAATCTCGATGGCGATGTTCTCGATCGACGAGGCGATCACCCCGAGCGTGGCGAAGAACATCGCGTGCCGGTCGCGCGGGATCACCTGGGTGGAAATCGGCTCCGGACGCAGGCCAAGCTTGTCGCAGACATGCTCTTCCACCGCCGGGTCGATATTGGCGAAGGTGCCGACCGCGCCCGAAATCGCGCCGGTGGCCACTTCCCAGCGGGCCTTTTCCAGCCGGTTCTTGCCCCGGTCCATCTCGGCATAGAAGCGCGCGAAGGTGAGGCCCATCGTGGTCGGCTCGGCATGAATGCCGTGGCTGCGGCCGATCCGTACCGTGTCCTTGTGCTCGAAGGCGCGGGTTTTGAGGGCGGCGAGGAGCTTGTCCATATCGGCGAGCAGAATGTCGGCGGCGCGCACGAGCTGGACGTTGAAGGTCGTGTCGAGCACGTCGGAACTGGTCATCCCCTGATGGACGAAGCGCGCCTCCGCCCCGCCGATATGCTCGGCCAGATGGGTGAGGAACGCGATCACGTCATGCTTGGTGACGGCCTCGATCTCGTCGATCCGGGCCACGTCGAATTCGACATCCTTCGCCTTCCACACCGCCTCGGCGCTTTCGCGCGGGATCACGCCCAGATCGGCCTGCGCGTCGCAGGCATGGGCCTCGATCTCGTACCAGATGCGGAACTTGGTGGCGGGTTCCCAGATCGCGGTCATCTCGGGGCGGGCATAGCGGGGGATCATCGGCGGACCTTTCGGTTTGTGGCAGCGTCGCGGCGGTCATAAACTGCGCGGGCAGGCGCGACAAGGCGGAGGGAAGATGCCGACACTCGCCGATTTCGAAGGCCGCTGGCGGATCGCCCGGCGGATCGAGGATGCCTGGATGGGCACCACCGGGCTTTACGAAGGGGTGGCCCGGTTCTCGCCCGATGGCGAGGGGCTGCTCTATTCCGAGGTGGGCGAGCTGAAACTGCCGCAGGAGGCGCCGATGACGGCGCGCCGCAAGTTTCTCTGGCGCGCGGAAGAGGATGGCGGGATCTGCGTGCTCTACGACGATGGCCGCCCGTTTCACAAGATCGCCGCCGCCGCCCGGGTGGCGCAGGACTGGCACGATTGCCCGCCCGACACCTATGACGTGACCTATAATTTCACCCATTGGCCACGCTGGCGGATGATCTGGAAGGTGCGGGGGCCGCGCAAGGATTACGTCTCGATCTCGGATTTCGCGCCCCTGTAGGGCGGCGGATTTTGCAAAACGCCCTGGGATTTGCGGATTTGCGTATCTGACCTGCCGGGTTTGCAAATTTGGCCGGGCCGCGATGCGGATTTCTCACCGGCAGGCTTGCGCGACGCTCGCAGGTGCGGCAAAACGGCGTTCGACGCATTGAAAAGGGGAGTGACCCATGGCGATCACGATGAACAAGGTGCTGGGCGAAGCCTTCGGCCCCACCGAAGGCGCGGCGCGCGCGGTCAAGGATGTGATGCTGGTTCTGGCCGGTATCGCGGTGCTGACCATCGCCGCCAAGATCCGCGTGCCGATGTGGCCGGTGCCGATCACCATGCAGACCTTCGCGGTCCTCACCCTCGGCGCCGGGCTTGGCCTGCGCCTCGGGCTGATCAGCGTGCTGGCCTATCTGGCGCTGGGCGCGCTGGGCCTTGGCGTGTTTACCGGCGAGGGCACCGGGCTGGCCTATATGGCCGGGCCGACCGGGGGCTACCTTGTGGGCTTCGCCTTCGCCGCCGCCGCGATGGGTGCGCTGGCGCGCCGCGGCTGGGACCGCAGCGTAACGGGCATGGCGGGGGCGATGCTCGTCGGCACGGCGATCATCTACGTCTTCGGCCTCGGCTGGATGGCGCATCTCTTCCTCGCCGACAAGGGCGCGGCCTGGGTGTTCCAGTACGGGATGGGCAACTTCCTCGTTGGCGACGCGCTGAAACTGGTGCTGGCCGCGCTGGTGGTGCCGGGGCTGTGGAAGCTCGCCCGCTGAGCCTGACGGCGAAAACCTGACAATCCTGAAGCGCCGCCCTCCGGGGCGGCGTTTTCATGTCACCGCCCGCCATTCTCCGCACCCGTATCCAGCCAGAGGCCATCGGTGCGGTAGCCGCCCCGGATGAGCTGGCCGGGCGTGGCGAGTTCGGGAAAATCCGCCGCCCAGTCGCGGAAGCGGTCGTTGGAGATGATCCGCGCCCCGAGGTCGCGCGCGGCGGTGAGGATGGTGGGATCGGCGGGCGTGCCCTTCGCCACCACCATCACCCGGTCGCGCGGCAGACCGAGCTGGCGGGCGAAGCCCTTGTCGTCAAGGTAGCGGCCAAACAGCAGATGGCCGGCATTGGCGTCGAACACCACGCCCGGCGTCATGCCGAGGGCGCGCGCCTGGGCCAGCACCTCGCGCAGCACGTCGAGCCGCGGCACGCCGTCCTGCCAGTGCATCACGTTGGAGCCGTCGAGGATCACCCAGTGCTTGCGCCGCAGCCCGGTGCGCGCGGCGCGCAGCAGCAGGTAGAGGCTGGCGAGCGCGGCGGGGCCGGCTACCAGCACGAGGTCGGACCAGCCGGGCAACAGCACCGCCGCGGCAAGCCCGGCGGCGGACAGCAGGAAGAGGATGGCAGGGGCGATCATGGGGTGAGGCTAGGGCGCGGCACGGCGTCAGGCAATGGTTACAGCAGGATGCCAGGGTCTGTGCCCATGTCGAGGCCGGGGAACACGCTGGCTTCAAGCAACGTCCGCTCCAGCCCGTAAAGCCCGCGCATCGCCCAGGCGGCATAGGCGCGTACATCGGCGGTGGGCAGCAGATCGCGCTCCTGGTAGAGATCCGCCGCCGCCAGCCCCGGCCATGCGCCGTAAACCCTGCCGCCGCGCAACGCGCCGCCGGCCATGATCAGAGCGCTGCCGGTGCCGTGGTCGGTGCCGTTGGTGCCGTTTTCGCGCGCGGTGCGACCGAACTCGGTCATCGCCAGAACGGTTGTTTGCCCCCAGGCGTCGCCCAGCCCGTCGCGCAGGGCGAGAAGCGCGGCGGAAAGGCCGCGCAGCCGGCGGCCCAGCACGCCCTTCTGGTTGCGGTGCGTGTCCCAGCCGCTGATCGAGAAGGCGGCGATGCGCGCCTCTTCGTTCAGCCGGGCGGCGGCGAATTCGGCCAGCGCCGCCGCGCCGGCGGCGTCGCCATCGTCCATCATGCCGGCATCCGCCCGTGCGAGCAGATCGAACGCTTCGTTTCCTGCGGCATGAAACAGCGGATCGTCCTCGTAGATCCGTTCCAGCAGCCGCTGGGTCTGATCGTCGAGCTCGACCCGCGTGTCGGGGCTCCATTGGGTGACCGGGGCATCGCCCGCGATCACCTTGAGCCCGCTGCGCCCCACCGCATAAGCTGTTTCGGAGGTCATGCCGGGAACGGACTGGATCATCCGGTTGAGCCAGCCGCCGCGCACCTGATCGGGGGCGAGGTCCATGCCGGTGCCTGCCTCCAGAATGTCCTGCCCGTCGAAATGGCTGCGCCGGTCGCGGTAAGGGGTGGCGACGGCATGGGCGAAGGCCAGCTCGCCCTTTTGCCACAAGGGCATCAGCCCGCCCATATCGGGATGCAGGGCGAAGAACCCGTCAAGCGGCAGGGCCGGGGCATCGCCGGTGAGGCTGGCGGCGCGCAGGGTGGCGAAATCCGGGTCGCCCACCGGGCGCAGCGCGTCGAGCCCGTCCATCGCACCGCGCAGGATGATGACCACCAGCCGGTGATCGCCCGGCGCGGCGGCCAGCGTGACATGGCTCATCAGCGGCCAGGCGGCGGCGGAGCATCCGGCCAGCGTGGCGCCGCGCAGGAAATGGCGGCGTGAGAGGGGAGCAGAGGGCATCGCGTATCTCCTATCGCCGGTTGAACTCGGCCGAGGCGAGCACGAGCGCCACCGCCGCCTCGCGGCTTTCGGCGGCGCGCACGGCGCCCAGCAGCGTTTCGCTGGCGGTGCCGCCAAGCGCGGTCTCGACAAAGGCGCGGGGGTCGGGCAGGGCGGCGGAATACTCGCCCGCCAGCGCCATCGCCCAGCCGATCCGTTCGGCCAGCGCCGGCGGGGTGATCCAGGCTTCGGCCTCTTCCGGCCAGCCATCGGGGCCGGGCGGGGCCTGATAGGGCTGGCCCATATGGGCCAGCGGCTGGCGGATGCCCTTGCGCAATTCGGGATAGCCAAGCCCGGCCAGCGCCGCCTCGGTCGCGCCGAGGGCGCGCAGGCTCGCCACCATGAAATCCCAGGGCTGGCGGGCCTTGGCAAAGGGCAGGACCCAGGCGGCGGGATGGGCCAGCAGCGCCTCATAGACCGGCATCAGCGCGCCGCCCCCGGCGGTATAAGCGGCGGCCAGCGTGGCGACGAGATCGGGGTCGGGTCTGTCGGAGACGAAATGCACGGCGAGCTTGCGGGCGAGATGCCGGGCGGTGGCCGGATGCAGTGCGATATCGTCGAGCGCGGCAAAAACCTCGTCGAGCCGGGCCCGTTCCGCGCCGCCATAGCGGGTGCCCAGCACCGTCTCGGCCCCCGGTTCGGCCCAGCGGGGGCGGAAGAGAAAGCCCTCCTGCACATCGAAGGTGAGGCCGGTGAGCAACTCGGCGAATTGCGTCACGTCGCCTTGCGCATAGCCGCCATCCACGCCCAGCGTGTGCAGTTCCAGCACCTCGCGGGCGAGGTTTTCGTTCAGCCCCGCCCCCTGGCGCTGGCCGGCAGGGCTGTCGGGGCCGATCGAGCGGTTCTGGTCGAGATAGGCGAGCATCGCCGGATGGGTGACGGCGGCGCGCAGCATGGCGGGGAAGGAGCCGGTGATATGCGGGCGGATCGCATCTTCGGCAAAGGCGGACGGCGCGGCGATGAAACGCACGCCCTTGGCGCGCACGGTGAAATGATCGCTCCAGAAGGCGTGCAGCCGTTCGCGCATCCCGTCCGGCGCGAGCACCGCCCGCATGAGCTGGGCGCGCAGCCCCTCCAGCATGGTCAGCCGCAGATTGCGGCGCGCGGCCTGAAAGCGATCTTCGCCGCCCGGCTCGTCCTGGCGGCTGGCGCGGCGCGCCTGGTTGTATTCGCGGATCAGCGGAAAGACCCCGGCCATGCCGGTGACCGGAAAGCGCGCCGCCATCGCATCGGGGGCGGCCAGGGCGGCGCTCAGGGCACCGGCATCGCCCGGCGCGGGCTGGCCCGCGGACAGGCCGTAGCCGAACCGGATCGCGGCGATGGTGGCGGACGACATAACTGATACCCCGGCCAAAAACTGCGCCTGTTGCGCCGGGCCATGGTAGCGTGCGGCGGCGGAGCCGCCTAGCGGAAAGCCCCGGCGGCGGCGGCGAATGGCCGGCGCGGCGCGGGCCGGGTCAGAAACCGCCGCCCGAGCCTTGCTGCCAGGCTTTGACGAGGTTGCCGAAGCGGGTGAAGCGGCCCTCGAAGCTGAGATCGACCGAGCCGATGGGGCCGTGACGCTGCTTGCCGATGATCACCTCGGCCTTGCCGTGCAGCCGGTCCATCCGCTCCTGCCAGGCCGCCATTTCCTCCAGCCGGTCTTCCGATGGCTTCTCGCGCTCGGCGTAATATTCCTCGCGGAAGACGAACATGACCACATCGGCGTCCTGCTCGATCGAGCCCGATTCCCTGAGATCCGAGAGCTGCGGGCGCTTGTCGTCGCGGCTTTCGACCTGGCGGCTGAGCTGCGACAGCGCCACCACGGGGATGTTAAGTTCTTTCGCTATCGCCTTGAGACCCATCGAGATTTCGGCGATCTCGTTCACCCGGTTCTCGGCGGTGCCGCGCACAAGCTGGAGGTAGTCGACGAAGAGCGCATCCAGCCCGTGCATCCGCTTCAGCCGCCGGGCGCGGGCGGCAAGCTGGGCGATGGGCAGGGCGGGCGTGTCGTCGATATAGAGCGGGCAGGCTTCGAGCGCCTTGGCCGCCTCGACGAAGCGGCGGAATTCGGCCTCGGTCATGTCGCCCCGGCGGATCTGCTCGCTGGGCACTTCGGAGGCTTCGGAGAGAATCCGCGCCGCAAGCTGTTCGGCCGACATTTCGAGCGAATAGAAGCCCACCACGCCGCCATTGATCGCGCCGTCCGAGCCATCGGGCAGCTTGCCCTTCTTGTAGGCCTTGGCGATGTTGAAGGCGATATTGGTGGCCAGCGAGGTCTTGCCCATCGAGGGGCGGCCGGCGAGGATCAGCAGGTCCGATTTGTGCAGCCCGCCGAGCTTCTGGTCGAGATCGGTCAGCCCGGTGGAGATACCCGCCAGCCCGCCATCGCGCTGATAGGCGGCATTGGCGACGCGCACCGCATCGGTGACGGCGGTCAGGAACGACTGGAAGCCCGATGTGGTCTGGCCGGTTTCGGCCAGTTTGTAGAGCGCCTGCTCGGCCTCGACGATCTGCTCGGAGGGGGCCGAGGTCTCGGCCATCCGGCTGGCATTCGACGAGATATCCGCGCCGAGCTGCATGAGCTGGCGGCGCAGATGCATCTCGTAGATCATCTGCGCGTAATCCTGTGCCGCGAAGGACGAGATCGCGGCCCCGGCGAGGCGGGCGAGATAGGGTGCGCCGCCCAGTTCCTTCAGCCCCTCGTCGTCGGCGAGATAGGCTTTCAGCGTGACCGGCGAAGCCAGCATGTTGGCGGTGATGCGCTTGGAGGCTTCCTCGAAGATCCGGCCATGCACCGGCTCGTAGAAATGCGCCGGTTTGATGATCTGGGCGATCCGGTCGAAGATGTCGTTGTTGGTCAGGATCGCGCCGAGAAGCTGCTGCTCGGCTTCGATATTGTGCGGCGCCGCGATGGCGTCATCGTCGGGCGTGGTCTCGCCGCCCTTGATCTGGCTGATCTCGTTCATTCTGGTCCCCGGTCTGCCCGGACGGTCTTACAGCCCGCGCGCGGGGGCGGGCAATCTGGATATCTTGTGGACAAAGTGCGCTTTGGTCCACAGCCTACCACATCTGGCGGGCCAATGCGCGGCCTCTGCCAGATTTTGTGAAATTCGCAGCGAAGATGCGCTGATTTATCAGCTGGTTTTGTGCTTTTCCTGCCAGTCGCGCGGGGCTTTCAGGAAGGCTTCGACCTCGTCGAGCGTGGCGGCGCTGAAGGCGGACTGGGCGCGGGCTTCGGCCAGCACATCCCACCAGGTGCAGAGGTAGTGAAGCTGAACGCCATGATCCCCAAGGGTTTTCTCGGTTTCGGGGAAGATGTCGTAATAGAAGATCACCGCCGTATGGCCGCAGCTCGCCCCGGTTTCGCGAATCGCGTCGACGAAGGAGAGCTTCGAGCCGCCATCGGTGGTGAGGTCTTCGACCAGCAGCACCCGCTCGCCCTCGCTCATCGCGCCCTCGATCCGGGCGTTGCGTCCGTAGCCCTTGGGCTTCTTGCGGACATAGCTCATCGGCAGCGCCAGCCGTTCGGCCACCAGCGCGGCAAAGGGGATGCCCGCCGTTTCGCCGCCGGCGATATTGTCGAACGCCTCGAAGCCCGCCTCGCGCATCACGGTGACGGCCATGAAATCCATCAGCGTCGAGCGGATGCGGGGGTAGGAGATCAGCTTGCGGCAGTCGATATAGGTGGCCGAGGGCAGGCCGGAGGCGAGGATGAAGGGCTCTTCGGGCCGGAAATTGACCGCGCCGATCTCCAGCAGCATCCGCGCCGAGAGGCGGGCGATTTCGGCCTTGTCGGGGTAGGCGGAAGGGATCATCTGCGGTCTCCTCTGTATGGGGCCAAGGAAATTCGAATTTCCTTGGAAAATTTCTTCGAAGAAATTTGGCTCAAGCCTCTACCCGCCAATGCAGCGGGATGCCGGGGTTGAACAATGTCACCGTCGCTTCGCCGGCACCGATCCTGTCGGGCCAGGCGATCGGGTCGCCCTTGACCAGCGTGATGGTTTCCTCGTTCACCGGCAGCCCGTAGAAGCGCGGCCCGTTCAGCGAGGTGAAGGCTTCCAGCCGGTCGAGCGCGCCGGCCTGTTCGAAGGTTTCCGCGAGGCAGGACAGCGCGAGCGGCGCGGTGAAGCAGCCGGCCGAACAGCATTCGGCCTCTTTCGCATGGGTCGGGTGCGGCGCGCTGTCGGTGCCGAGAAAGATGCGCGGATTGCCCGAAATGGCGGCGGCGAGCAGGGCCTCGCGATGATCGCGCCGCTTCAGGATCGGCAGGCAGTAATAATGCGGGCGCATCCCGCCGACGAGCATGTCGTTGCGGTCGAGCATCAGGTGCTGAACGGTGATCGTCGCCGCGAGTGTGTCGCCGCCCGCCGCCACGTAATCCGCCGCCTGCGACGTGGTGATATGCTCCATCACCACCCGCAGGCCGGGCGTGGCGCGGCGGATCGGGTCGAGCACTGTGTCGATGAACACAGCTTCGCGGTCGAAAATGTCCACCTCCGGGCCGGTCACCTCGCCATGGACGCAGAGCGGCAAGCCGATTCCGGCCATCTTTTCCAGTACCGGGCGCACCTTGTCGAAGTCGCGCACGCCGGAGGCGGAATTGGTCGTTGCCCCGGCGGGGTAGAGTTTGACGGCCGTGATGAGGCCGGAGGCCGCGGCGGCGGCCACGTCGGCGGCATCGGTATCTTCGGTCAGATAAAGCGTCATCAGCGGGGTAAAGGTCATCCCCGCAGGCAGCGCCGCCATGATCCGGCTGCGATAGGCGGCGGCATCGGCCCCCGTCACCACCGGCGGCACGAGGTTCGGCATGATTATGGCGCGGGCGAAATGGCGCGCGGTTTCGGGCAGGACGGCGGCGAGCATCGCGCCATCGCGCAGATGCAGGTGCCAGTCGTCGGGGCGGCGGATCGTGAGGCTCTGGGTCATCGCCGCTGAGATAGCGCAAGGCACGGGCGGGGACCAGCCTGTTTCGCGGTCGGGGCGGGCGGTGTATGCTGGGTTGGCGCGCTGCAAGCGAGGGGACGGGATGAGCATCGAGGTAATCGTCGGCGACATCACCAGACAGCCGGTGGACGCCATCGTGAATGCCGCCAATGAGAGCCTTCTGGGCGGCGGTGGGGTCGATGGCGCGATCCACCGCGCGGCCGGGCCGGATCTGCTGGAGGAATGCCGGATGATCGGCGGCTGCCCCACCGGCGAGGCGCGGATGACCGGCGGGTACGATCTGCCGGCGAAACATGTGATTCACACCGTCGGCCCGGTCTGGCGCGGCGGCGGGGCCGGGGAGGCGGAGCTGCTTGCCGCGTGCTACCGCCAGTCGCTCACGCTGGCCGAGGCGGCGGGCTGCCGTTCCATCGCCTTTCCGGCGATCTCGACCGGGGTTTACGGCTATCCGGTGGAGGCTGCCGCGCGGATCGCGGTGCGCGAGGCAATCGCGTGGAAAGAGGCCCGCGCGCTGCCGGAGCGGATCGTGCTGTGCTGCTTCTCCGAATCGAGCGCCGAGGCGCATCTGAAGGCGCTGGCCCGGGCGCGGGCGATGTGACAGATGTTGAAAAAATGAAAGCAAAGTTCAAAAAAGCAATCATAGCCAGAGTAGATATGTTGAAAAAGTGAAATATTGCGGTGCTCTCGTGACCCCATCCGGAACTTCAGAAAGGTTCGCTCATGCTCATTGCCGCCGCCTGGCTCTACGCGCTTCTTGCCCTCGTGCTCGTTCTGTTTCAGCTCGCGCTCGCTTTCGGGGCACCCTGGGGGCATCTGGCCATGGGCGGGCGCTGGCCCGGGCGCTTTCCGGTCCGTCTGCGGCTGGGCGCGGTGTTGCAGGGTGCGCTGATCGCATTGTTCGCCCTGGTGGTGCTGGGCCGGGCCGGCGCGGTCAGCCCCGCGCCGCCGGGCTGGTTGTTCTGGATTGCGGTGGTATTTGCGGCCATCTCGGCGGTCATGAACCTCATCACCCCGTCGATTCCCGAACGCCGGCTCTGGGGCCCCGTAGCGCTGCTCATGCTCATCGCGATTCTGCGGGTTGCCTATGGATGACGCAGCGCAGCATGAATTTTGCTGCAACTGCATGGGCTTCCACGCCCGGATGCGGCGCGGGAGCCGGGTTCAGGGGGCCTGTAAACAACGGTATACAACGGGCAAACCCGTGCAAAAATTGGCGCTTCGTCAAATACATGCTAATAAAGGAATGTGTTGGCGGTTCGGTTGACCCCCCCGAACGCGGGGAGTAAACCGCGCCTGAGCAATCGAAGCGGGTTCGCCCCGCAAAGGAGACCTACGTGGACGATCTTCTTCGCGAATACCTCCCCATCGTCATCTTCCTCGCCGTTGCCATCGCCCTGGGCCTGGTGTTCCTGCTGGCCGCCGCGCTGCTTGCGGTGCGCAACCCGGACCCGGAAAAGGTGTCGGCCTATGAATGCGGCTTCAACGCCTTCGACGACGCACGGATGAAATTCGATGTGCGGTTCTACCTCGTTTCGATCCTCTTCATCATCTTCGACCTCGAAATCGCCTTTCTCTTCCCGTGGGCGGTGGCGTTCAAGGATGTGGGGATGCTCGGGTTCTGGTCGATGATGGTTTTCCTCGCCGTGCTCACCATCGGCTTTGCCTATGAATGGAAGAAGGGGGCGCTGGAATGGGAGTGATGACCGGAGCCAACACTGCCGGGGCCGACAAGGAGGCCACCGCGCGGGCGATGGGCGAGGAGCTGGCCGACAAGGGCTTTCTGCTCACAACCACGGACGACATCATCAACTGGGCGCGCACCGGCTCGCTGCACTGGATGACCTTCGGGCTCGCCTGCTGCGCCGTCGAGATGATCCACGGCGCTATGCCGCGCTTCGATTTCGAGCGCTTCGGCACCGCGCCCCGCGCCAGCCCGCGCCAGGCCGACCTGATGATCGTGGCCGGCACCGTGACCAACAAGATGGCCCCCGCGATCCGCAAGCTCTACGACCAGATGCCCGAGCCGCGCTATGTGATCTCGATGGGCTCCTGCGCCAATGGCGGCGGCTACTACCATTATTCCTACAGCGTCGTGCGCGGGGTGGACCGGCTGATTCCGGTCGATGTCTACGTGCCGGGCTGCCCGCCGACCGCCGAGGCGCTGCTTTACGGTGTGATGCAGCTCCAGCGCAAAATCCGCCGCACCGGAACGATTGCGAGGTAAGCCCATGTCGGACGACGCCCTGAAAGAGCTTGGCGCGCAGATCGAGCTCAAACGCCCCGAACAGGTGACCGGCTGGAGCGTGGAGCATGGTGAGCTGAGCGTAGAGATCCGCTCCAGCGCGCTGCCCGGTTTCATCGAGTTTCTCAAGGCCGACCCGGCCTGCCAGTTCTCGACCCTGATCGACATCACCGCCGTGGACTGGCCCGAGCGCGAGCACCGCTTCGATGTGGTCTATCACCTGCTGTCGATGTACCAGAACCACCGTATCCGGGTGAAATGCCCGGTGGGCGAGGGCGAGCTTGTGCCCTCGATCACGGCCATTCACCACGGCGCCAACTGGTTCGAGCGCGAGGTGTTCGACCTGTTCGGCATCATCTTCACCGGCCACCCGGACCTGCGCCGCATCCTCACCGATTACGGCTTCCGCGGCCATCCGCTGCGCAAGGATTTCCCGACCACCGGCTATACCGAGGTGCGTTATGACGAGGCCGAGAAGCGCGTGGTCTACGAGCCGGTGAATCTGGTGCAGGAATACCGCCAGTTCGATTTCATGAGCCCGTGGGAAGGCGCGAAATACGTGCTTCCGGGCGACGAGAAGGGCGAGGGCGACAAGGGCTGAGATGACCGGGCAGACGTTCATATATTGCGTCGGCGCCGCCAAGGCCGGCACGTCATGGCTCTTTGACGTGCTCTTTCACCATGCCGAGGCCCATTTCCCGGCGGTGAAGGAAATGCATTACTGGGACGTGCTCGAAAACGGCACCGGCGGCTTCTTCCGCGAGCAATCGCTGAAGCGGCTCGACTGGCTGCAGATGCGCCGCGCGCAGGTGACCGACCCGGAGGTGAACGCCTATCAGGATCGCTCGATGGCGGATATCCGCGGCTGGCTCGATGCCTTCGACGGCCAGACCCGCAACGATGACGCCTATCTTGATTTTCTCGGCCGTGGCCGGGGCGGTGCGAAGGTGATCGGCGATTTTACCCCCTCCTACGCGCTGCTCGAAAAGCCGAGCTTCAAGGCGATGGCGGGGGTGATGGAACGGGTGAAGTTCATCTTCCTGCTGCGCGACCCGGTGGCGCGGGCCTGGAGCCATATCCGCATGGACAATGGCGACAAGGGCGAGGCGGCGGCGCTGGCCAAGTTCGACGATTTTCTGAACGGCGGCGAACAGAACATCGCCAGGCGCAACAATTACCGGCGCACGCTCAACAAGCTGCTCGACGTGATCCCGCGCGAGAACCTGTTCGTGGAATTCTACGAGCGGCTGTTCACGCCGGAAGCGGTGGCGCGGCTGATGGGCTTTCTCGGCCTCGCCCCGGTGCAGCCCGATTTCGCCAAGCAGGTGAACCGCAGCGCCGAGATCGCGCTCGATCCGGCCCGGCAGGCGGCGGCGCGCGATCTGCTGGCGCCGCAATACAATTTCGTGAGCAAGTTCATGGGCGAGCTTCCGCCCGCATGGACCGACAGACAGGTGGTGGCATGATGGACGGTGGCAAGGGCTTCGAAGACGCCATGACCGGCGAACAGAAGATCCGCAACTTCAACATCAATTTCGGCCCGCAGCACCCGGCGGCGCATGGCGTGCTGCGGCTGGTGCTGGAGTTGGACGGCGAAATCGTCGAACGGGCGGACCCGCATATCGGCCTCTTGCATCGCGGCACCGAAAAGCTGATGGAAAGCCGCACCTATCTGCAGAACATCCCCTATTTCGACCGGCTCGACTACGTCGCGCCGATGAACCAGGAACATGCCTTCTGCCTCGCCATCGAAAAGCTGACCGGCACCGCCGTGCCGCGCCGCGCCTCGCTGATCCGGGTGCTCTATTCCGAGATCGGGCGGATCCTGAACCACCTGCTCAACACCACCTCGCTGGCGCTCGACGTGGGCGCGCTCACCCCGCCGCTCTGGGGCTATGTCGAGCGCGAGAAGCTGATGAGCTTCTATGACCGCGCCTGTGGCGCCCGGCTGCACGCCAACTATTTCCGCCCCGGCGGCGTGCATCAGGATCTGCCGCCCGAGCTGCTCGACGATATCGAAGCCTGGTGCGAGAGCTTTCCCAAGGCGCTCGACGATCTCGACGCGCTCTATACCGACAACCGCATCTTCAAGCAGCGCACGGTGGATATCGGCATCGTCACCGAGGACGATATCCAGACCTGGGGCCTCACCGGCGTGATGGTGCGCGGCTCGGGGCTGGCCTGGGATCTGCGCCGCGCGCAGCCCTATGAGCTTTACGACGAGTTCGACTTCGACATTCCCATCGGCACTCATGGCGACACCTATGACCGCAACAATGTGCGGATCGCCGAGATGCGGGAATCGGTGAAGATCATGAAGCAGGCCGTCGCCAAGCTGCGCGCGCCGGAGGGGCAGGGCGATGTGCTCGCCCGTGGCAAGATCGCGCCGCCCAAGCGGGGCGAGATGAAGACCTCGATGGAAGCGCTGATCCATCACTTCAAGCTCTACACCGAGGGCTTCCACGTGCCCGCCGGCGAGACTTACACCGCCATCGAAGCGCCGAAGGGCGAGTTCGGCGTTTACCTGATCGCCGACGGCTCGAACCGGCCCTACCGCTGCAAGATCCGCGCGCCGGGCTTTCCGCATCTGCAATCGCTGATCCATTTCGCACGCGGCCACCAGCTCGCCGACGTGGCGGCGCTGGTCGGCACGATCGACATCGTGTTCGGGGAGATCGACCGCTGATGAGCCTCGCCGCGCTGGCCATAACGCTCTCTGCCCTTGGCATTCTCGTCACCGGCTATCTCGCCGCGATCTTCGTGGCGAACCCGGCGGCGGCGATGCGCAAGGTGCATCACCTGCCGGAGTTTCTGCCGCAGGTGATGGCGGATCGCTATGTCGCCAACCTCGTGCTGGCGGTGGCGGCCACGCTCTATGGCGACCTGTCGGTGATCGCGGTGCTGTTCGCCGTCTTCGCCTTCATGGCCTTTGCCGATGCGGCGATCTATGCCCGCGCCTCGAAGCCCTACATGCCGCATTTCATCGCCGGGATCGGTGCCGGGATCGTCGCGGCTGTTGCGCTGGCGGCGCGGTTCGCGGGGGCTGCAGGATGACGCGCCTTGCCCTTCTCCTCGCCCTTGCCGCCGCTCCGGCGCTGGCGCAAAGCGCCGACCGGGTCGCGGAGTTTCTGCGCGCGGTCGAGGCGGCGGGCTGCGTCGTCCACGAGGCCAACAACCAGGCGATCCTCGCCCAGCTCGGCATGACGCCCGCGGAAGGCACGCTGATCGTCACCCTGCTGATGTCGGATGGCCGCGCGGTGCCGCAGGATGATGACCTTCGTATCACCACGGGGACATGCTCATGAGCCGCATTCTGATTGCCCTTGTCGCCGCCGCCTTGCCGACCCTGGCCGCCGCACAGGACGCCGAGCCGCGCCCGACGCTCGATGAGGTGATGCAGGGCGCGACCGCGATGACCGCGATGGCGCAGTATCTCTTCGTCGCCAGAGAGGACGGCGCCTGGGTCTGCGCCATCAATATCAACTCGAACCACTTTGCCGCCCTGATCGCGGGCGACGACGTGGTGGTGGATCAAACGGTGCCCGGGGCGGTCTGCGTGCCCGCGAGCCATTTCAAGAACCTCATGGAGTGACCATGCTGCGACGCCTGCACCATGAACAGCCCGAAAGCTTCGCCTTCACGCCCGCCAACCAGGCCTGGGCCGAGGCACAGCTGACGAAATACCCCGAAGGGCGGCAAGCCAGCGCGGTGATCCCGCTTCTGTGGCGTGCGCAGGAGCAGGAAGGCTGGCTGACCAAGCCTGCCATCGAGCATGTGGCCGACATGCTGGGCATGGCCCATATCCGGGCGCTGGAAGTGGCGACCTTCTACTTCATGTTCCAGTTGCAGCCGGTGGGGTCGGTCGCGCATTTCCAGATCTGCGGCACACTGAGCTGCATGATCATGGGCGCGGAAGATCTGATTGCGGTGGCGAAGGAAAAGATCGCGCCGAACCCGCATGAACTGTCGGCGGATGGCAGGTTTTCGTGGGAGGAGGTCGAGTGCCTCGGCTCCTGCGCCAATGCGCCGATGGCGCAGATCGGCAAGGATTACTACGAAGACCTGACCACCGAGAGCTTTGCCGGGATCATCGACCGGATGGCGGCGGGCGAGGTGCCGGTGCCGGGGCCGCAGAATGGCCGTTACGGCGCCGAGCCGCTCGCGGGCCTCACCAGCCTGACCGAATATGAAAGCGGGCGCACGCAATACAACGCCTCCGCCGCGCTGGCGGTGGAGATCGGCGATACGATCAAGCGCATCGACGGCAGCGAAGTGCCGCTCTCGGCCCCCTGGGTGGCCGGTGGCCGCAAGGTGCATGTGACGGCGAAGAAGACCGCGCCCGCCAAGGCCAAAGCCGCCGCCAAGCCGGCCAAAGCCGCCGCCAAACCCGCGCCGGCGAAGGCCGCTGCGGCACCCGCCGGCGGCACCAAGCCGCGCACGATGAAAGCGCCGCGCAAGGCCGGGGCCGACGATCTCAAGCAGATCAGGGGCGTCGGGCCGAAGCTGGAGGCGCTGCTCAACCGCATGGGGTTCTTCCATTTCGATCAGGTGGCGAAATGGACCGGGGCGGAAGTGGCCTGGGTCGATGAAAACCTCGAAGGGTTCAAGGGCCGGGTCAGCCGCGACGGCTGGGTCGACCAGGCGAAGGTGCTGGCCGCAGGCGGCGAAACGGCATTTTCGCAGAAAGTGAAGAAGGGCGACGTTTACTGAGCGCCCAATGTGCGGGCCCCGCTGGCCAATCAGACCGGCAGAAGCCGGCGGGTCGGGGCCCTGGTGATGAGTGAGCCAACAGGAAACAGGGGATTGAGATATGAATGATACGGATGGCGGCATCTTTTCCTGCCGCAACATATGCTGGATCGCCGGGGCGCTTCTGGGCCTCGTCGCGTTCCTTTTGATTGGCGGGCTCTGGGGCCTGATTATCGGCATCGTGGTTGCGGTGGCGATCGCGCTGGTGCTGCTCCGGCTGTTCTGCTCAGGCCCGGCCGTGGCCGGCACCCATGTGCCCACCGTGGCGCGCGATGCGGCGCTGGCCAGTGGCGCCGGCGGCTCGGATGCGCTGGCGCATGACAAGGCATCGGATGCGGCGGCGGATGCGGCCGTTTCGGCGATGATGGGCGACGAGGAAACCGCCTCCGGCCTTGCCGGCGAAGGTGGGCGTTCGACGCCCGCGGCGGCGCTGAACGCCGCCTCGGTGAAGGCCGACCGGCCGGCGCAGGCGCATGGCGGCGAGGCCGTGGCGGCGACGCCGAAACCGAAAGCGGCGGCAAAGCCGAAGGCCGAAGCCAAACCGAAAGCTGATGCCAAGCCGAAGGCGAAGGCTGCCGCGCCGAAACCCTCGGCCAGCAAGACGGCCACGGCAACGGCCAAGCCCGCCCGCACGCCGGTGGCGAAGGACGGCAAGCCCGAGCTTTTCACCAAGCCGCAGGGTGCGGCGGACGATCTGAAGCTGATCAAGGGTGTCGGCCCCAAGCTCGAAACCACGTTGAACGAGCTGGGCGTGTGGCATTACAGCCAGATCGCCGGGTGGCGGAAGAAGGAAGTCGAATGGGTCGACGGTCAGCTCAGGTTCAAGGGGCGGATCGAGCGCGACGATTGGATCAAGCAGGCCAAGACGCTCGCCAAGGGCGGCACGACGGAGTTTTCCAAACGTGCCACCAAGACGGGCAAGTACGAGAAATAAGGCCGAAGGGCTGAGTGAAAATGAGCACCGATCCGGAGAAACACGCGC
Organism: Sinisalibacter aestuarii; assembly: GCF_027923545.1. Lineage (GTDB taxonomy): Bacteria > Pseudomonadota > Alphaproteobacteria > Rhodobacterales > Rhodobacteraceae > Sinisalibacter > Sinisalibacter aestuarii. Next base: position 29,285 of record NZ_BROH01000004.1, read on the forward strand.
GCACGCGGCAGGGCAGGCTGGCTGGTCTCGTCATCGCCATGACCGGCGCGCTCTGGGTCGGGGCAACCTGGGCGGGAAACCATTGGGATTGGCCGCAGCGCACCCGAGCGCTGGTTGATCTCGCGGCGTTTGGCGGCTTCGCCTTTGCGCTGATCGTGACCTGGCGGATCTGGCGCGCAGGCCAGAAGGATGAAGGATAAGAGCGGATGCTGACGGATCAGGACCGGATCTTCACCAACCTGTATGGGATGCACGAGCGCACGCTCGCGGGCGCGAAGGCGCGCGGCCATTGGGATGGCACGGCGGGGATCATCGCCAAGGGGCGCGACTGGATCATCGACGAGATGAAGGCCAGCGGGTTGCGCGGGCGTGGAGGTGCGGGCTTTCCCACCGGCCTCAAATGGTCATTCATGCCGAAGGAAACGGACGGGCGCCCGGCCTATCTGGTGATCAATGCCGACGAATCCGAGCCCGGCACCTGCAAGGACCGCGAGATCCTGCGCCACGATCCGCATACGCTGATCGAGGGGGCGCTGATCGCCAGCTTCGCGATGGGCGCGCATGTGGCCTATATCTACGTGCGCGGCGAGTTCATCCGCGAGCGCGAGGCGCTTCAGGCGGCGATCGACGAAGCCTATGATGCCGGGCTGCTCGGAAAGAACGCCGCCGGCTCGGGCTGGGATTTTGACCTGTTCGTCCATCACGGCGCCGGGGCCTATATCTGCGGCGAGGAAACGGCGCTGCTTGAAAGCCTCGAAGGCAAGAAGGGCATGCCCCGGATGAAGCCGCCCTTCCCGGCGGGGGCGGGCCTGTACGGTGCGCCGACCACGGTGAACAACGTCGAGAGCATTGCCGTGGTGCCCACGATCCTGCGCCGGGGGGCGACATGGTTTGCCGGTTTCGGGCGCAAGAACAACGAAGGCACCAAGCTGTTCGCCATCTCCGGCCATGTGAACAACCCGGTGGTGGTGGAAGAGGCGATGTCGATCAGCTTCGAGGAGTTGATCGAGAAACACGCCGGCGGCATTCGCGGCGGCTGGGACAACCTGCTCGCCGTTATCCCCGGCGGCTCGTCGGTGCCGGTGGTGCGCGGCGAAAACATGCGCGACGCGCTGATGGATTTCGACTACCTGCGCGGCGAGCTGGGCTCCGGCCTCGGCACCGCGGCGGTGATCGTGATGGACCGTTCGGTCGACATCGTGAAGGCGATCTGGCGACTGTCGAAATTCTACAAGCATGAAAGCTGCGGCCAGTGCACGCCCTGCCGCGAAGGCACCGGCTGGATGATGCGGGTGATGGACCGCCTCGTGCGCGGCGAGGCGGAGCTGGAAGAGATCGACATGCTGTTTGACGTGACCAAACAGGTGGAAGGCCACACGATCTGCGCCCTCGGCGATGCCGCCGCCTGGCCGATCCAGGGGCTGATCAAGAATTTCCGCGGCGAGATCGAAGACCGCATCAAGGCCCAGAAGGCGGGCCGGATGGCGGCGGAGTAAGACATGAGCGACCTCAAGAAAATCGTCATCGACGGCAATGAAGTCGAGGTGGATGGCGCGATGACCATCCTTCAGGCTTGCGAAGTGGCCGGCATCGAGGTGCCGCGTTTCTGCTATCACGAGCGCCTCAGCATCGCCGGCAATTGCCGGATGTGCCTTGTCGAAGTGGTCGGCGGCCCGCCCAAGCCCGCCGCCTCCTGCGCCATGCAGGTGCGCGATCTGCGGCCCGGGCCGGAAGGTCAGCCGCCGGTGGTCAAGACCAACTCGCCGATGGTGAAGAAGGCGCGCGAAGGGGTGATGGAGTTCATCCTCATCAACCACCCGCTCGATTGCCCGATCTGCGATCAGGGCGGCGAATGCGACCTTCAGGATCAGGCCGTCGCCTACGGCATGGATTTCTCGCGCTTCCGCGAGCCCAAGCGGGCGGTCGAGGATATCAACCTCGGCCCGCTGGTGAGCACGCAGATGACGCGCTGCATCTCCTGCACCCGCTGCGTGCGCTTCACCACCGAGGTGGCGGGGATCAGCCAGATGGGTCAGACGGGCCGGGGCGAGGATGCCGAGATCGTCTCCTACCTCAACGAAACGCTGGATTCGAACCTGCAGGGCAACATCATCGACCTTTGCCCGGTCGGCGCGCTCACCTCTAAGCCCTATGCCTTCACCGCCCGCCCGTGGGAACTCACCAAGACCGAGACCATCGACGTGATGGATGCGCTTGGCTCCAACATCCGGGTGGATACGAAGGGCCGTGAAGTGATGCGCATCCTGCCGCGCAACCATGACGGGGTGAATGAGGAGTGGATCTCCGACAAGACCCGCTTCGTCTGGGACGGCCTCAAGCGCCAGCGGCTCGACAAGCCCTATCTGCGCAAGGGCGGCAAGCTCCAGCCCGCGACCTGGCCCGAAGCGCTCGCCGCTGCGGCGAAGACGATCAAGGGGGCCAAGACGCTGGCCGGTCTGGTCGGCGATCTCGCCTCGACCGAGGCGGCCTTTGCGCTCAAGCAATTGATCGAGGGGCAGGGCGGCAACGTCGAATGCCGCACCGACGGGGCGAAGCTGCCGGAGGGCAACCGCTCGGCCTATGTCGGCACCGCCACCATCGAAGACCTTGAAAACGCTCAGATGATCCAGCTCATCGGCACCAACCCGCGCGACGAGGCGCCGGTGCTCAACGCGCGCATCCGCAAGGCGTGGCTCAAGGGCGCCAATATCGGGCTGGTCGGCGAACAGGTCGATCTGACCTACGATTACGCCTATGTCGGCAATGACCGCGCCGCGCTTGAGGGCCTGCTCGACCATAAGTTCACCACGGTTCTCGATGTGCCCTCGGTCGTGGTGATCGGGCAGGGTGCGATCAACGAGGCCGATGGCGAGGCGGTTCTCGCCACCGCCATGCGGCTTGCCGAGCTGACCAACTCCAAATTCATGGTGCTGCACACAGCCGCCGGCCGGGTCGGCGCGATGGATGTGGGCGCCACCACCAAAGGCGGGCTCGCCGCCGCGACGGATGGGGCCGACGTGATCTTCAACATGGGCGCCGACGAGATCGAGATCGAGGCCGGGCCGAAGGTGATCTATATGGGCAGCCACGGCGACCGTGGCGCGCACCGGGCCGATATCATCCTGCCCGCCGCCGCCTATACCGAGGAATCCGGCCTGTTCGTCAACACCGAGGGCCGCCCGCAACTGGCGCTGCGCGCCGCCTTCCCGCCGGGTGAGGCGAAGGAAAACTGGGCGGTGCTGCGCGCGCTGTCGGCGGACCTCAAGGCCACCCAGCCGTGGGATACGCAAGCCGCCCTGCGCCGGGCGATGATCGCCGCCGTGCCGCATCTGGGCGCGCTCGACGTGGTGCCGCAGAACGACTGGACGATGCTCAAGGCGAAGAAACCGGGCAAGGCGACCTTCCGCAACGCGGTGAAGGATTTCTACCTGACCAACCCGATCGCCCGCGCCTCGGCGCTGATGGCCGAGCTGTCGGCCCAGGCCAGGGCCCGCAAGGCCGAGGACATCGCCGCCGAATGACGCTGCGCCGTGCCCATATCGCCCCGATGCTCGCGCTTGCGGGCTGCGCCACCGCCGCCGATACGGCGGACCGGGCGGCGCAGCCGTTCGCGCCGGGCTATCTGGGGATCGAAACGGCGCTGCTCGACGGCGATCTGGTGTCGTTCCTGGTGAGCATGACCGGCGCGCGCGACAATGCCGATGTGGCGGCCTATGGCGAATGCGCGGCGGCGCAATATGCGCTCATCCGGGGCTATGGCTTTGCCCGGCATGTGCGCACCAACGTGGAACAGAAGGGCAGCGTGTGGAACGGAAATGCCGTCTATGTCATTTCCGATGCGCTGCCGCAGGGCTTGAAGACGATCGACGCGGAAGTGACGGTCGCCGCCTGCGAAGAAAACGGGATACCGACGATCTGAGGCACATGCACGATGTATGAATTCTTCACGACGACCAACCTCGGCATAGCGCTGCTCATTCTCGGGCAGGTGCTGCTGATCGTGGTGCCGCTTCTGGTGGCGCTGGCCTTCCTGCTCTGGGCCGACCGCAAGGTCTGGGCTGCGGTGCAGCTGCGCAAGGGCCCCAACGTGGTGGGCGCTTTCGGCCTGCTGCAAAGCTTTGCCGACTTCATCAAATACGTGCTGAAAGAGATCGTGGTGCCGGCGGGGGCCGACAAGTTCGTCTTTTTCCTCGCACCGATGACCTCGCTGGTGCTGGCGCTGGTGGCCTGGGCGGTGATCCCGTTCAACGATGGCTGGGTCGTGGCCGATATCAACGTCGCCATCCTGTTCATCTTCGCCGTCTCCTCGCTCGAGGTCTATGGCGTGATCATGGGCGGCTGGGCGTCGAACTCGAAATACCCGTTCCTCGGCAGCCTGCGCTCGGCGGCGCAGATGATTTCCTACGAGGTTTCCATCGGCCTCATCATCATCGGCGTGATCCTGTCGACCGGCTCGATGAACCTGACCGCCATCGTCCATGCCCAGGAGGGGGCGGGGCTGTTCTCGTGGTACTGGATCCCGCATTTCCCGATGGTGATCCTGTTCATCATCTCGGCGCATGCCGAAACCAACCGCCCGCCCTTCGACCTGCCGGAAGCGGAATCCGAGCTGGTGGCGGGCTATCAGGTGGAATATTCCTCCACCCCCTTCCTGCTCTACATGATCGGCGAATACGTCGCGATCACGCTGATGACGGCGCTGATTTCGATCCTGTTCTTCGGCGGCTGGCTGTCGCCGATCCCCGGGCTGCCCGACGGCATCCTGTGGCTGTTCCTCAAGATGGCCTTCTTCTGGTTCGTCTTCATGATGACCAAGTCGGTCGTCCCGCGCTACCGCTATGACCAGCTCATGCGGATCGGCTGGAAAGTGTTCCTGCCGCTCTCGCTCGCCTGGGTCGTGCTGGTGGCCTTCTTTGCTCAATACGGCGCGTTCTGGGGCACCTATGCGCGCTGGACCACGGGGGGCTGATTGATGGCTTTCGACTATGTCCGCGCCGCGAAATATTTCGTGCTCTGGGATTTCATCACCGGCTTCAGGCTGGGGCTGAAATACTTCTTCAAGCCGAAATACACGGTGAACTACCCCTATGAGAAAAACCCGCTCTCGGTGCGCTTCCGGGGCGAGCACGCGCTGCGCCGCTACCCGAACGGCGAAGAGCGCTGCATCGCCTGCAAGCTGTGCGAGGCGATCTGCCCGGCCCAGGCGATCACCATCGACGCCGAGCCGCGCGACGACGGCTCGCGGCGCACCACGCGCTACGACATCGACATGACCAAGTGCATCTATTGCGGCTATTGCCAGGAGGCCTGCCCGGTCGATGCCATCGTCGAGGGGCCGAATTTCGAGTTTGCCACCGAGAGCCGCGAGGAGCTGTTTTACGACAAGCAGAAACTGCTCGATAACGGCGAGCGCTGGGAAGCCGAGATCGCCCGCAATATCGAGCTGGACGCGCCTTACAGATGAGCGATTTCGCCAAGACATATGCCGCGATGATGGAGCAGGGGGCTGCCGCGCTCCGGGCGATGAACCCGGCGCTCGAGCAATTCACGCCGCAGGGCTTCGACAAGCTGTTCCCGACCATGCCGAAAGACTGGATGGAAGCGGTGTTTGGCAACGCCTTCAACCCCGAGGGGCTGGACGCGAAAACCCGGCTTCTGGTCACGCTTGGCGGCCTCGTCGCCACCGGCGCGATGGCGGAGCCGCAGATCAAGCTCACCGTGCGCCACCTGATCGAGACCGGGGCGACGGAGAAGGAAATTGCCGAAGTGATCTACCAGATGTCGATGCTGGGCGGTCTGCCGGCCATGAACCGCGCGCTGGAACTCGCCAACGAGGTCTTCGCGGAAGGAAACGAGGAGGGGGACGCATGAGTGTCGCCGGAGTTGTATTCTATATTTTCGCGCTCACCGTGCTCGCGGGCGGCGTCTTCACCGTGGTGAGCCGCAACCCGGTGCATTCGGTGCTCTGGCTGATCACCGCCTTCATCGGTGCGACCGGGCTGTTCGTGCTGATGGGCGCGGAGTTTCTCGCGATGCTCCTGATGATCGTCTATGTCGGCGCGGTGGCGGTGCTGTTCCTCTTCGTGGTGATGATGCTCGATATCGACTTCGCCGAACTGAAGGCGGGGATGGCGAAATACCTGCCCATCGCGCTGCTGATCGGGGTGATTCTGCTCATTGAGCTGGCGATGATCTTCGGCACCTGGGTCGCCGCCGATGGCGTGACGCTGCTGGCGCGGCCGGAAGCGGGCGAGATCGCCAATACCGAGGCGCTGGGGCGCGTGGTCTATACCGAGTATCTGCTGCTGTTCCAGCTCGCCGGGCTGGTGCTGCTGGTGGCGATGATCGGGGCCATCGTGCTGACGATGCGCCACCGCAAGGACATCAAGCGCCAGAACGTCGTGATGCAGATGCAGCGCGACCCGAAAGCGGCGATCAAGCTGGTGGATGTGAAGCCCGGGCAAGGGCTCTGAAAGAACTGGGCCGCAAAGGCCAGACGAGAGGGACGACATGGTTGGACTTGAACATTACCTCGGGGTCGCGGCGGCTTTGTTCGTCGTCGGCATCTTCGGGATCTTCCTCAACCGCAAGAATATCATCGTGCTGCTCATGTCGATCGAGCTGATCCTGCTGGCGGTGAACATCAACCTGGTGGCCTTCTCGACCCACCTGGGCAACCTGCAGGGCCAGGTCTTCACGATGTTCGTGCTGACGGTGGCTGCCGCGGAGGCCGCCATCGGCCTCGCGATCCTGGTGACCTTCTTCCGTGGCCGCGGTTCGATCGCGGTGGAAGACGTGAACGTGATGAAAGGCTGAGCCACATGGTCCAGATCATCCTCTTCGCCCCGCTGATCGGCGCCATCATCGCGGGCTTCGGCCATCGCGTGATCGGCGACAAGGGCGCGCAATGGCTCACCACCGGGCTTCTGTTCCTCTCGGCGCTCCTGAGCTGGATCGTCTTCCTGTGGCTGCCCGAGGGCACCCAGCATATCCAGATCCTGCGCTGGATCGACTCCGGCTCGCTGCAGACCGACTGGGCGATCCGCCTTGACCGGCTGACGGCGATCATGCTGGTGGTGGTCACCACCGTCTCGGCGCTCGTGCACCTCTACTCGATGGGCTACATGGCCCATGATCCGCAGTTCGAGGGCGTGAGCTACCGGCCGCGCTTCTTTGCCTATCTCTCGCTCTTCACCTTCGCCATGCTGATGCTGGTGACCGCCGACAACCTCGCGCAGATGTTCTTCGGCTGGGAGGGCGTGGGCCTCGCCTCCTACCTGCTCATCGGCTTCTACTACAAGAAACCCTCGGCCAACGCCGCCGCGATCAAGGCGTTCGTGGTCAACCGGGTGGGCGATTTCGGCTTCGTGCTGGGCATTGCCGGGCTGTTCCTGATGACCGACTCGATCCGGCTCGACGACGTGTTCGCCGCCGCGCCGCACCTGGCCGAAACCCAGATCCACTTCCTCTGGGCCGAGTGGAACGCGGCCAACGTGCTCGCCTTCCTGCTCTTCGTCGGTGCGATGGGCAAATCGGCGCAGCTCTTCCTGCACACCTGGTTGCCGGACGCGATGGAAGGCCCGACCCCGGTTTCGGCGCTGATCCACGCCGCCACGATGGTGACGGCGGGCGTCTTCCTCGTCAGCCGGATGTCGCCGCTGATGGAATACGCCCCCGCTGCGACGAGCTTCATCGTCGTCATCGGCGCGGCCTCGGCCTTCATCGCCGCCACGATCGGCCTCGTGCAGAACGACATCAAGCGCGTGATCGCCTATTCGACCATGTCGCAGCTCGGCTACATGTTCGTGGCTGCGGGCGTGGGCGTCTATTCGGTGGCGATGTTCCACCTGCTCACCCACGCCTTCTTCAAGGCGATGCTGTTTCTCGGCGCCGGCTCGGTCATCCACGGGATGCATCACGAGCAGGACATGCGCAATTACGGCGGGCTGAAGGACAAGCTGCCCTTCACCTTCTGGATCATGCTGATCGGCACGCTGGCGATCACCGGCGTGGGCATCCCGCTCACCGCCATCGGTTTTGCCGGTTTCCTGTCGAAAGACGCGATCATCGAGAGCGCCTGGGCCGGCACCAATGGCGGCGCTGCCTTCTGGGCGCTGGTCATCGCCGCGCTGTTCACCAGCTTCTATTCCTGGCGGCTGATGTTCCTCACCTTCTGGGGGCGCCCGCGCGGCGACAAGCACACCCATGATCATGCCCATGAAAGCCCGACCGTGATGCTCGTGCCGCTGGGCGTGCTCGCGGCGGGTGCGGTCTTTGCCGGGATGATCTGGTATGGCTCGTTCTTCGGCGACCACAACAAGGTGAACGCCTTCTTCGGCATCCCGGCCCATGCCGAGGCCGATGCCGGCCATGCCGCCGAGGATGCCGCTCCGGCGGCGGAGAGTGCGGGCGAGGGCGACGATGCCGCCGCCGCACCGGACGCGGCCGATCATGCTGCTGCCGAGCCGCATGTTGCCGCCGCGCCGGAAGGGGCGATCTTCATGCACCCCGACAACCACGTGATCGACGACGCCCACCATGCGCCGACCTGGGTCAAGCTCTCGCCCTTCGTGGCGATGGTGATCGGCTTCCTCACCGCCTTCTGGTTCTACATCGTCAACCCGGCGCTGCCCAAGCGTCTGGCCGAGGCGCAGCCGCATCTCTACCGCTTCCTGCTCAACAAGTGGTATTTCGACGAAGCCTATGACTTCCTCTTCGTTCGCCCGGCCAAGGCGCTTGGCCGCTTCCTGTGGAAGCGCGGCGACGGCAACGTGATCGACGGCGCGATCAACGGGCTGGCGATGGGCGTGGTGCCCTTCTTCACCCGCGCCGCGCAACGGCTGCAATCGGGCTACGTCTTTACCTATGCCTTCACGATGGTCATCGGCATCGTCGTACTCATTACCATCGTGGCGATCACCGGAGGGGCGAACTGATGGATAACCTGCTTTCTATCGTCACCTTCCTGCCGCTGGTGGCGGCGGCGATCCTCGCCGCCTTCCTGCGCGGCGACGATGCGGCGGCGCAGCGCAATGCCAAATGGCTGGCGCTGGCGGCGACCACGGCGACCTTCCTTGTCTCGCTGGCGGTGCTGTTCCGCTTCGACCCGGCCGATACCGGCTTCCAGATGGTCGAGGAACAGAGCTGGCTGATGGGCTTCACCTACAAGCTCGGGGTCGACGGGATCAGCGTGCTCTTCGTGATGCTGACCACCGCGCTGATGCCGATCACCATCGCCTCGACCTGGGGGGTGACCACCCGGGTCAAGGAATACATGATCGCCTTCCTGATCCTCGAGACGCTGATGATCGGCGTTTTCGTGGCGCTGGACATGGTGCTGTTCTACCTGTTCTTCGAGGCCGGTCTGATCCCGATGTTCCTGATCATCGGCATCTGGGGCGGGAAGAACCGGATCTATGCCGCCTTCAAGTTCTTCCTCTACACCTTCCTCGGCTCGGTGCTGATGCTGGTGGCGATGATCTACATGTATGTCGAGGCCGGCACGACCGACATTCCGACGCTGCTGAACCACTCGTTCGGAAGCCAGGATTTCTCGCTGCTCGGCATCCAGATCGTCGGCGGCGCGCAGACGCTGCTGTTCCTCGCCTTCTTCGCCTCTTTCGCGGTGAAAATGCCGATGTGGCCGGTCCATACCTGGCTGCCCGACGCCCACGTGCAGGCCCCCACCGCCGGCTCGGTGATCCTGGCCGCGGTGCTCTTGAAGATGGGCGGCTACGGCTTCCTGCGCTTCTCGCTGCCGATGTTTCCGGTCGGCTCGCAGGTGATGACCGATTTCATCCTCTGGATCAGCGTCATCGCCATCGTCTGGGCCTCGCTCGTGGCGCTGGTGCAGGAGGATATGAAGAAGCTCATCGCCTATAGTTCCGTCGCCCATATGGGCTATGTGACGGCGGGCATCTTCGCGGCCAACCAGCAGGGCATGGACGGGGCCATCTTCCAGATGATCAGCCACGGCTTCATCTCCGGCGCGCTCTTCCTTGCCGTCGGCGTGATCTACGACCGGATGCATACCCGCGAGATCGACGCCTATGGCGGCCTCGCGGTGAAGATGCCGGCCTATGCGGCGGTGTTCATGTTCTTCACCATGGCCAATGTCGGCCTGCCGGGCACCTCCGGCTTCGTCGGCGAGTTTCTCACCCTGATCGGCATGTTCCAGGCCAATACCTGGATCGCGCTGGTGGCCGCCTCGGGCGTGATCCTCTCGGCCGCCTATGCGCTCTGGCTCTACCGCCGTGTCGTGTTCGGCGATCTGATCAAGGAGAGCCTGAAGGCGATCACCGACATGGACGCGCGCGAAAAGGCGATCTTCGCCCCGCTCGTGGCCATGACGCTCATCCTCGGCGTCTATCCGGGCCTGGTGACCGATATCATCGGCCCCTCGGTCGAGGCGCTGCTCACCCATTACCACGCCGCCGCACCCGCCCTCGCGGATGCCGCCACGGCCGCGCATTGAGGGGAACGACATGACCTCGTTCGATCTGCAAGCCATTCTCCCCGAGCTGATCCTCGCGGTCTACGCGATGCTCGCTCTGCTGGCCGCCGTCTATACCGGCAAGGACAAGACGACCCCGCTCGTCACCTATGCCACGGCGGCTGTGATGCTGGCGCTGGCGCTCTATATCGGCCTCGGCGATCCGGTGACCGGCCCGGCCTTCGGCGGGCTGATCATGGCCGATGCCTATGCCCGCTTCGCCAAGGTGGGCATCCTCGTGGCCGCCGCCGCCGTGCTGCTGGCCGGCGAGGCGACGATGCTGCGCCGCGGGCTGGGGCGGTTTGAATACCCGCTGCTCATTTCGCTCGCCACGGTGGGCATGATGATCATGGTCTCCGCCGCCGATCTGATGACGCTCTATATGGGGCTCGAGCTGCAATCGCTCTCGCTCTACGTGGTCGCCGCGATGAAGCGCGACAGCGTGAAATCGACCGAAGCGGGGATGAAATACTTCATCCTCGGCGCGCTCTCGTCGGGCCTGTTGCTCTACGGCGCCTCGCTTGCCTACGGCTATGCCGGCACCACCCGGTTTGACGGCATCATCGCCGCCGCGACCGATGGGCATGTGGGGATGGGGCTGCTCTTCGGCCTCACCTTCGTCGCCGCCGGCCTTGCCTTCAAGGTCTCCGCCGTGCCCTTCCACATGTGGACGCCGGATGTTTACGAAGGCGCGCCGACCCCGGTCACCGCCTTCTTCGCCACGGCGCCGAAACTCGCCGCGATGGGCCTGTTTGGCCGGGTGATGTTCGACGCCTTCGGCAATGCCGTGGCCGACTGGCAGCAGATCATCGCGCTGATGGCGGTGCTCTCGATGTTCCTCGGTGCGGTTGCCGCGATCGGGCAGACCAACATCAAGCGGCTGATGGCCTATTCCTCGATCTCGCACATGGGCTTTGCCCTGCTCGGCCTCGCCGCCGGCACCGCCTACGGGGTGCAGGCGATGCTCGTCTATATGGCGATCTATCTCACCATGAATGTGGGCACCTTCGCCTTCATCATGTCGATGGAGCGCGACGGGATGCAGGTGACGGAAATCTCGGCGCTGAACCAATATGCCAAGCATGAGCCGGTGAAGGCGCTGGCGATGCTGGTGCTCTTGTTCTCGCTTGCCGGTGTGCCGCCGATGGTGGGCTTTTTCGGTAAGCTCTACGTGCTCAACGCCGCGGTGCAGGCCGATCTGACCTGGCTTGCCGTGGCCGGGGTGATCGCCTCGGTGATCGGCGCCTTCTACTATCTGCGCATCGTCTATTACATGTATTTCGGCGAAAGCGAGGAGCGGCTTGAAACACCGATGAGCCCGGCGGCCTGGGTGATGCTGGTGGGGTCGGCGGCGGCGATGCTGCTCGGCGTCATCAACCTGTTCGGCGTCGAGGGCGCGGCGGCGGCGGCGGCGGCGGCCCTTGTCAACTGACCGGGGGCATGTTGCCGTTTTCTTGCTAGGAAAACGGCCCGAAGTCTTGGAAAGACTTCGGGGAGCGCGATGACGGGTGGCTGGCCACGCGGCTATGGCCACCTGCCGCTGGGCGAGGTCGATTCCACGCTCGACGAGGCGGTGCGCCGCTTTGCCGATTTCGCCGGGCCGACCTGGATCACCGCCAGCCGCCAGACTGCCGCGCGCGGCCGGCGGGGCCGGGCCTGGGCCAACCCGGCGGGCAATTTCGCCGCCACGCTGGTGTTGCCCGTCGACGACCCCGAAACCGCAGCCTTGCGCAGCTTCGTGACCGCGCTGGCGGTGCACGATGCCTTTCTGCACCTCACCGGGCGGGCTGAGCCTCTTGCCCTCAAATGGCCCAATGACGTGCTGCTGAACGGTGGCAAGGTGGCGGGTATTCTGCTTGAAAGCCTGATGAGCGGCGGGCGCATCGCCGGGGTCGCCATCGGTATCGGCGTGAACCTTGCCGAAGCGCCCGGCGCGGGCGAGGTGGAGGCGCAGGCGCTGCGCCCGGTCTCACTCGTTGGCGAGACCGGGGTGCGGGTCACGCCCGAAAGCTTCCTCGAAACCCTCGCGCCCGCCTTTGCCGAGCGGGACGAGCAGTTCACCACGCTCGGCTTCGCCCCGATCCGCACCGCCTGGCTCGCCCGCGCCGCCCGGCTGGGCGAGGCGATCACCGCGCGCCTGCCCGCCGAGGAGATCACCGGCACCTTCCGCGAGGTGGACGAGGGGGGGCGACTTGTCTTATCAACCCCGCATGGTCTTCGCCGCATCGCGGCAGGCGATATTTTCTTCTGAGGGGGTCCCCCCATGCTCCTTGCCATCGATTGCGGCAATACCAATACCGTCTTCTCTATCTGGGACGGCGAAAAGTTTCTGTTCAGCCTGCGCACCTCGACCGAGTACCAGCGCACCGCCGATCAGTATTTCGTCTGGTGGGACACGCTCACGCGCCATCACGGGCTGGTCAGGCCCGAGATCACCGGCGTGGTGATCTCCTCGACCGTGCCGCGCGTGGTGTTCAATCTGCGCGTCTTCACCGACCGCTATTTCGGCATCCGTCCGCTGGTGGTGGGCAAGCCCGAGTGCCTGTTGCCGGTGGGCGTGCGGGTGGACGCGGGCACGCAGGTGGGGCCGGACCGGCTGGTCAACACCGTCGCCGGGTACGACAAATACGGCGGCGATCTGATCATCGTCGATTTCGGCACCGCCACCACCTTCGACGTGGCCGACAAGGACGGCGCCTATATCGGCGGGGTGATCGCGCCGGGGGTGAACCTCAGCCTCGAAGCCCTGCACATGGCCGCCGCGGCGCTGCCGCATGTGGACATCACCCATCCCGACCATGTGATCGGCACCAACACGGTCGCCTGTATGCAATCGGGCATCTTCTGGGGCTATGTCGGGCTGATCAAGGAAATCTCGGCCCGGATCAAGCAAGAGCATGGCCGCCCGATGAAGGTGATCGGCACCGGCGGCCTCGCGCCCCTGTTCCAGAGCCATGCCCCGGTTTTCGACGAATTCGCCGATGAGCTGACCATGCATGGCCTTGTGACGATCTGGGCGTATAACAAAGAACAGGGCACGGTATGAGTGCCGCAACAAAAGAGCAGGACCCCACATGAGCAAGAACAGGCTGATCTACCTTCCCCTTGGCGGCGCGGGGGAGATCGGCATGAACGCCTATGTCTACGGCTGGGGCAAGCCGGGCGAGGAACGGCTGATCCTCGTCGATCTGGGCGTCACCTTCCCCGACATGGACACCACGCCGGGGGTCAACCTGATCATGCCCGACATCTCCTTCCTCAAGGAGAATATCGACCGGCTGGAGGCGATCTTCATCACCCATGCCCATGAGGACCATGTGGGCGCGGTGGGGCGGCTCTGGCCCGAGCTCAAGGTGCCGGTCTATGCCCGCGCCTTCACCGGCCACCTGGCCCAGCTCAAGCTGGAGGATGCGGGCCAGGACCCCTCGAACGTCGAGATCGTCGGCGCCTGGCCGGAGAAGGTCGAGGCCGGGCCGTTCAAGGTGGCGTTCCTGCCGATCTCGCATTCGATCCCCGAAAGCGCCGGCCTGGTGATCGACAGCCCCGGCGGGCGGATCGTGCATACCGGCGATTTCAAGCTCGATCCGGCGCCCGGCGTCGGCGAGCCGTGGGACGAGGCGCTCTGGCGTGAAGCCACCGGCGGGCGGGTGCGGGCGCTGGTCTGCGACTCGACCAACGTGTTCTCGCCGCATCCGGGCCGCTCCGAGGCCGGGCTGAAATCGGAGATCGAGGCGCTGGTGACAAAGGCCCCGCATATGGTGGTGGCCACCACCTTCGCCTCCAACGTCGCCCGGGTGAAGACGCTGGCCGAGGCCGGGCAGGCGGCGGGCCGCTCGGTCTGCCTGCTGGGCCGGGCGATGCGGCGGATGATCGAGGCGGCGGTGAAAACCGGGATCGTCGAGAGCTTCCCGGCGACCGTGACCCCGGAAGACGCGCGCGACATCCCGCGCGAAAGCCTGATGCTGATCGTCACAGGCAGCCAGGGCGAGCGCCGCGCGGCGTCGGCCCAGCTTGCGCGCGGCAAGTATCTCGGGCTGGAAATGGCCGAGGGCGACACCTTTCTGTTTTCCTCCAAGACCATTCCGGGCAACGAGCGCTCGGTGGGCCGCATCCTCAACGCCTTTTCCGAGATGGGCGTGGACGTGGTTGCCGAGGACGACCGCTATCACGTTTCCGGCCATGCCAACCGGCCCGATCTTGAAAAGATGCACGCGGTGGTGGACCCGGAATTCGTGATCCCCATGCATGGCGAGCACCGCCACCTGCGCGAACATGCGAAACTGGCGCAGGCCAACGGGCGGCAATCGCTGGTGGTGGTCAACGGCGCGCTGGCCGATCTGACAGGCCCCGTGCCGCATGTGGTCGAGCATGTCGAGGCGGACCGGGTCTATCTCGACGGCGATATCCTGATCGGCGCGCTTGACGGCATCGTGCGCGACCGCATCCGGCTGGCGCTGAACGGTCACGTGATCGTCAACGTCATCCTCGAAGGCGACGAGCCGCTGGGCGATCCCTGGGTCGAGATCGTGGGCCTGCCGGAAACCGGCAAGAGCCGCGCCTCGCTGATCGACGTGCTGGAGGAAGATCTGGGCCAGTTCCTGATGCGCGCCAAGGGCAAGACCCTGCGCGACGATGACGCGCTGGAGGGCGAGTTGGTGAAGATCGCCAAGAAGACGGCGCTGGATGAGATTGGCCGCAAACCCGAAGTGACCGTGGTGATGAGCCGGCTGGAACCCTGAGCGCCACCGCTTGTGCCGGTTGCCGGAGCGAGGGGCGCTGCCCCTCGCACTCGTCCCTCATATTCCTCAAGGCGCCTGCAGCTTAAAGACCTACCGGATCACGCGGGCGGGTGAGCCAGCCAGCCTCAATGGCGATGGGTCGATGCGAAGACCGGCCCAAGGCGCCATTGCGACCGCTCAGTCGTCGCGGCGTTCGTCGAAGCTCTGGGCGATGAAGCCCGGCATGTGGTCGCCCATGCCGACCACACCCTTGCCGCCGTCACGGCCCGAAGGTTTGCGCCCTCGGCTGCTGCGGCCGCTGTCCGAACCCGAGCCGGATGACGATCGGCTTTCGCTCTTGTCCCTGGCGCTGTCGTCGCGCGCGGCCTCTTCGCGGGGCGCCTCGTCCTTGCGGGCCGGTGCGCTGCTTTTGCTGCGCGACGAGCCGCTTTTGCCGCGCGATCCGCTCGTGGTTTTCTTCGGGCTCTCCTCGCGCGGGCTTTCTTCCGCTGCCTCGGCCTTGCCGGCGAGCGGATTTTCAAGCACGGGGATCTCGTTGCCGATCAGCCGTTCCACCGCATCGAGGTTCTTGCCGTCGCGCGGCTCGCAGATCATCAGCGTCTTGCCCTTGCGCCCGGCACGCCCGGTCCGCCCGATCCGGTGCACGTAGTCTTCGGCATGGCTGGGCACGTCGAAGTTGAACACGTGGCTCACATTCGGAATGTCGAGCCCCCGCGCCGCCACGTCGGAGGCGCAGAGAAACTGGATCGTGCCGTCGCGGAAGCCCTGAAGCACTTCCATGCGCTTCGACTGGTCGAGATCGCCGTGGATCGGCTGGGCGTTGTAGCCATGCTGCTTGAGGCTCTTGGCGACGATATCCACATCCGTCTTGCGGTTGCAGAAGATGATCGCGTTGGTGCAGGCCGCGCCCTCGCCGTCGATCATTGCGCGCAGCAACGCGCGCTTGTCCGAGGCCGCGCGGTCGCGCCGGCCCGGTTTGAACATCACCTTGCCCTGTTCGATCGTGGCCGAGGCCGTCGCCTGACGGGCCACCTCGACGCGGGCGGGGTTGGACAGGAAGGTGTTGGTGATCCGCTCGATCTCGGGCGCCATCGTGGCCGAGAAGAACAGTGTCTGCCGGGTGAAGGGCACGAGGCCGAAAATGCGCTCGATATCGGGGATGAAGCCCATGTCGAGCATCCGGTCGGCCTCGTCGACCACCATGATCTGCACGCCGGTCAGCAACAGCTTGCCGCGCTCGAAATGGTCGAGCAGCCGGCCCGGCGTGGCGATCAGCACGTCGACGCCGCGGTCGATGAGCTGGTCCTGTTCCTTGAACGAAACGCCGCCGATCAGCAGCGCCTTGGTCAGCTTCACATGCTTGGCGTAGGTGTCGAAGTTCTCGGCCACCTGGGCCGCCAGTTCGCGCGTCGGACAGAGCACCAGCGAGCGCGGCATCCGGGCCCGGGCGCGGCCCCGCGCCAGCATCGTCACCATCGGCAGGGTGAAGGAGGCGGTCTTGCCGGTGCCGGTCTGGGCGATGCCCAGCACGTCGCGCCCTTCGAGCGCCGGCGGGATTGCGCCTTCCTGAATCGGGGTGGGCGTTTCGTAGCCCGCCTCTTCGACGGCCTTGAGCACCTTCGGGCTCAGATTGAGATCGGAAAACTTGGTCAAGTGATGCCTTTCGTGAATGTTGCGGCGTGACTGGCCGCAAACCCCACGCGGCCCGCCCGGCCGGATTGCCGGGGCGTCTTGATGAAAGAGGCCTTACTGCGCAGGCGCGCAAAGGTCAAGGAAGTCGCCATCACAGCGGGCTTGACAGCGCCGCGCTCACGGGTCGGGATGGAGAGACAGCGAACAGGAGGATGATATGATCCGCAAATATGGCAGCGCCGTCTGGGAAGGCACGTTGAAAGAGGGGCAGGGGCATCTGTCGTCGCAAAGCGGCGTGCTCAAGGATGTGGCCTACGATTTCAGGGAGCGCTTCGAGGGCGCGCCGGGGACCAACCCCGAAGAGCTGATCGGCGCCGCCCACGCGGCCTGCTTCTCGATGGCGCTTTCGAATATCCTTGCCGAACAGGGCATTACCGCGACCCGGATCGAGGCCCGCTCGACCATCTCGCTCGATCTGAGCGACGGGGCGAAGATCGTCGCTGCGCATCTGGATGTGACCTTCTCGGCCGCCGGCGACGAGGCCACGCTGATGGCGGCGGCGAAAGCGGCGGAGACGGGCTGCCCGGTGTCGCAGCTTCTGTCCTGCGAGATCACGATGGACGCGAAGCTGGGCTGAACCTCAGCCCAGCCCCCCGGCGGCGGGCAGCGGCGCGCCGTCGTCGAGCCCGTCCGCGCCTGCCCGCGCCGCCTCGATCCGCGCCCAGAGGAGCGGCGGGGTTTCGCGCTGCCAAACGCCGGTGAGCGCATAGGCGAAGCGCGGCGCGCTTGCGGCCAGCGCCTCGATTTCGCCGATCACCGCCGCGCCGTTCTCGGCGATCAGGTCTTCCAGCGGCCCGGCGGCGACCATCGCCACGTCTTCGGGGCTGGCGCAGGCCGCCAGCGTGGCGCGCAGCGCGGCCAGGGCGAGGGCGGGGTGTGCGCGGGTCAAGTCATCAAACAGCGCATAGGTCCAGGCGTCGGGATGGCCCTCGGGCACCGTCTCGCCATCGCCCGCGCGGGTATAGGCGAGGAAACGGGTGGCGAGCCGGTCGAGCGGCAGATCGCCCGGCGGCAGGTCGGATTCCGGCACGCCGAGGGCGCTGGCGACGAGGGTGCGCGGGATGGCCTGAGGCATGGCGGGCCTCCTTTTCTTCGTTCCAAAAATACCTCGGGGGAGCGCGAGGGGGCTGGCCCCCTCGCCGCCGCTTACGCCCCGTGCATTTCCTTCGTCGCGGAGAGCGTCAGCTCCGGGTAATCCCGCTCGGCGCGGTCGATATCCCATTGCAGGCGGGTCAGATAGACCGGGTCGCCGTCATGGTCATGGCCGATATGCTGCTTGTTGGCCTTGATGAATGCCTCCATCTCCGCCTTCGGGCCCGAGATCCAGCGCGCGGAGGTGAATTGCGTGGCCTCGAAGCGCACGGGCAATCCGTATTCCAGCTCGATCCGGCTCGCCAGCACCTCGAATTGCAGCGCGCCGACAACGCCGACGATGAAGCCCGAGCCGATATCGGGCTTGAACACCTTGGCGGCCCCTTCCTCGGCGAATTGCATCAGGGCTTTCTCCAGATGCTTGGCCTTCATCGGATCGCCGGCGCGCACGGTCTGCAGCAGTTCCGGCGCGAAGGAGGGGATGCCCGTCACCCGCAGCGCCTCGCCCTCGGTGAGCGTGTCGCCGATGCGCAGCTGGCCGTGATTGGGGATGCCGATGATATCGCCGGCCCAGGCTTCCTCGGCCAGTTCCCGGTCGGAGGCGAGGAACATCACCGGGTTGGAGATCGCCATCGGTTTCTTCGAGCGCACATGGGTCAGTTTCATGCCGCGTTTGAAATGCCCCGAGGCCATGCGCACGAAGGCCACCCGGTCGCGGTGCTTGGCGTCCATATTCGCCTGAACCTTGAAGACGAAGCCGGAAACCGTTGTTTCCTCTGGGGAAATCTGGCGCGGTTCGGCGCTTTGCGGCTGCGGTTCGGGGCCGTATTTGGCGATCCCCTCCATCAGTTCCTTCACGCCGAAGGAGTTGATCGCCGAGCCGAACCAGATCGGCGTCATCATCCCCGCCGCCACTTCTTCGGCGTCGATGGCGGGCAGCAGCTCGCGCGCCATCTCGACCTCTTCGCGCAATAGCTCCAGCAGATGGGCGGGCACATGGTCGGCCAGTTTCGGGTCGTCGAGCCCCTCCATCTTGATGCTCTCGGCCACCTTGTTGCGGTCGGCGCGGTCCATCAGTTCCAGCCGGTCGTTCAGCATGTCGTAACAGCCGAGAAAGTCGCGCCCCATGCCGATCGGCCAGCTTGCGGGCGTGACGTGGATCGCCAGCATCTCCTGGATTTCGTCGATGATCTCGAACGTGTCGCGCGCCTCGCGGTCCATCTTGTTGCAAAAGGTCAGGATCGGCAGATCGCGCATCCGGCAGACTTCAAACAGCTTCTGCGTCTGGCTCTCCACACCCTTCGCGCCGTCGATCACCATGATCGCGGCATCCACCGCGGTGAGCGTGCGGTAGGTGTCTTCCGAGAAGTCGGAGTGGCCCGGCGTGTCGACGAGGTTGAAGCGGTATTTGCCGAAATCGAAGCTCATCGCCGAGGCCGAGACGGAGATGCCCCGGTCCTGCTCCATCTTCATGAAGTCCGAGCGGGTGCGCCGGGCCTCGCCCTTGGCGCGCACCTGGCCCGCCATCTGGATCGCGCCGCCGTAGAGCAGGAACTTTTCGGTCAGCGTCGTCTTGCCGGCATCGGGGTGCGAGATGATGGCAAAGGTGCGCCGCCGGGCAATCTCCGGCGGCAGGTTCGGGCGGTTCGGGGCGGCTGCGTCCAACATGGGCGCGATATAGCCGCGCGCCGGGGGCGCGGCAAGCGGCGTCAGAGCGCCGAGATTCGCTTGAGCAGCGCCACCGCATCCTTGCGGGCGGCAAGGTCGGCCTCGTGCAGCTCATGGCCGGGCAGGCGGGTGGCGGCGGTGCCGGCGAGGCGGCGGGCCACTTC
This sequence comes from Sinisalibacter aestuarii, assembly GCF_027923545.1. Classification (GTDB taxonomy): domain Bacteria; phylum Pseudomonadota; class Alphaproteobacteria; order Rhodobacterales; family Rhodobacteraceae; genus Sinisalibacter; species Sinisalibacter aestuarii. The sequence goes on from NZ_BROH01000004.1 coordinate 49,132, forward strand.
TTCGGGCAGGGCGGGCCGGGTATTGGTGTCGAGGAACAGGCTCTCGGCGGCGATCCCCTCGGCATAGATGATCTCGTGCTTGTCGAAGAGGACCTGGAAGTAATCGACAAAGCCGCCCGGTTCCTGCGTCACGCTGGTGCCGTTCACCAGAAGCCCGGCTTTGACGAGGATTTCCTTGCGCCCGGCCTTCAGCGCATCGACGCGCTGGTAGATGAACAGCCGGTGGTTCGGGCTCACCACCAGCGTGCCGGTATTGTTGAGCGTGCCCGCCGCGATGGTGATCGGCGCGAAGGCGCCGGTGGCGCGCAGCGTCTGCATCCCCGTCCAGCGCACGGCCTGCGGGCCGCTGTCGCGGGTGAGCACGCGGTCGCCGGGCCGCAGGGCTTCGATCGGCACCTGCCGCCCGTCCGCCATCGTGATCCGGGTGCCGCGGGTGAAGGCAATCGTGGCCGAGGCCGCGAGCCGGGCGCGGGCGCCGTCACGGTCGATGGTGACGAGGGTATAGCCGGTTTTTTCGTCGAGCGGGGCGAGCGCATGGAGATAGACCTGCGCGATGGTGCCTTCGCGCCCGTCGACCTCGACGAAGACGAGCACTTCGCGGGTATCGCCGGTGGCGTCCATGAAGGTGAGCAGGCTGTCGAGGTAGAGCGGCGCACCGGCACGGCCGGCTGCGCTGTCGGCGGCCACCCGGAAGGCGCCGCGCTCATCCTCCGGGGCGAGCGCGAGGCGCACGGGCTGGGCGCCCTCAGCGAGCATGTAGATATCTTCGTGAATGAGTTCGGAGGCGTCGCTGAGCGGTTCGTTTTCGTTCACGCCATGCGACACCCGGAACAGATCCGCCCGGAACACGGACAGGTGACGAACCGGCAACTCGATAAGAGAGGGTTGAAACGACATGACAACTCCACCGCGCGGCCCCCACCGCAGCCGCATGACGGTAGTCCGAGCGCTGCAAAAGGTCAACAAATCCCTTGGGATATGCCGCGATCCGGACGGGGCCGGGCGGACTTTGTTGCCGGGGCGGCGACGGGCGGGCGCGAGCGGGGGTGATTGTTCCCGCGCCGGGCGGCATGGGCGAATCGCGCGGGGTTTGTTACCGGGGGGGCAAATCTGGCGACGCGAAAGGAAACGGCATGGATTTCGGCATCAGGGGCAAACGGGCGCTGGTCTGCGCCGCGTCGAAGGGGCTGGGGCGCGGCGTGGCCGAGGCGCTGGCGGGCGAGGGCGTGGCCCTCGTGCTGAACGCGCGCGGCGCCGAAGCGCTTGAGGCGACGGCGGCGGAGATTCGCGCGCGCTGCGGTGTGCCGGTCGAGACCGTTGCCGCCGATATTTCGACCGAAGAGGGGCGTGCCGCGGTGCTCGCAATGGCCGGCGAGGTGGATATCCTCGTCACCAATGCCGGTGGCCCGCCGCCGGGTGTCTGGACCGACTGGGACCGCGACGCTTTCATCGCCGCCTTCGACGCCAACATGCTCTCGGCCGTCGCATTGATGCAGGCGCTGGTGCCGGGGATGATGGCGCGCGGCTGGGGCCGTGTGGTCAACATCACCTCGCGCGCGGTGAAGGCGCCGCTGCCCGCGCTTGGCCTGTCCACCACCGCGCGCACCGGGCTGACCGGCTTTGTCGCCGGGATGGCGCGGCAGGTGGCCGGCTCGGGCGTGACCGTCAACAACCTGTTGCCCGGCAGCCATGACACCGACCGCCTGCGCGGCACCGATGCCCGCAATGCCGGGCAGAAGGGCATCACCGTCGAGGCGCAGAAAGCCGCCCGGCTGGCCGCCAACCCGGTGGGGCGTGACGGCACACCGCAGGAATTCGGCGCTGTCTGCGCCTTCCTGTGCTCGCAGCAGGCGGCCTTCATGGTCGGCCAGAACGTTCTGGTCGACGGTGGCGAGGTGAACGCGACCTTCTGAGCCTAACGCCTATGGATGCGCCAACAGCAGATCGGTCGGCGGATCGCGCAGCAGATCGGCGGCGAAGCTGCCGAGCGTATACACGGCGAGCGGCCCGCGCGTATGCGCGCCGAGCGCGACCAGGTCCGGTTGCACCTCGGCCAGCTTGCGCTGGAATACTTCCGACAGGCTGCCGGATGTGAAGCTCACCCGCCCTTCGGGGCCGGTAAGCTTTTCGGTGTCGCGCCAGTGTTCGCAGACGGCCTTGGCTTCGCGGGTCAGTTCGCGGTCCATCGGGCCGCCCGGGTGCTCGCGGGTGAGGCCGGCAAAGGGCAGGTAGACGGCGTGAAACACGGTGATCTCGCCTTGCGGCGCCAGCGTATTGGCCGCACGCAACGCCGAGGCGCAGGCGGGCGAGAAGCTCACCGGCACCAGCGCCCGGCCATAATCGTGGTCGGCGGTGTCGCGCACCAGGAGCACGGGCCGGTTCAGCAACCGCACGATCCGTTCCATCGTGGTTTCGCGCAGCCGGTCGAGAATGGCGCGCGGGCGGTGCAGGCCGACCACCACGAGATCGGCATCGAGGGCGCGGGCTTCGGCGGGCACCACACTGGGCGGATCGCCGATGAGCACGTGAACGCGGGCGTCCACGTCGCCCTGGTTGTGGGTCACGAAACGGCGCAGACGAAGTTCGGCCTCCGCACGCAGCGGTTCGGCCATATCCGTCGGCAGGCTGTCATCGACAATATGCAGAACGTGGCAATCGGCGCCGAACTGCGCCGCCAGGCGCAGAGCGCGGCGCACCGCGCGATCGGAGCGTTCAGACAGATCGGTGGCAACGAGAATTGTTTTCACAGCAGTACTCCCTTCCTCCTACACAAATGGGGACGCTTTTGCCGGCTGCAAGCGGGGCCGGGTGCCGCAGGCTTGCGGGGCGAGACGCCGGCTGTTATCTGCGGCTTAAGGGAAATTCCGAGCAGTTTGATCGGGTATCGGGAGCGGAACGGCGCGCGCATGGAACCTCGGCTGGAAGTGCGAAACATCACGCGGGCCTATGGCGGGCGGGCGGTGGTGCGCGACGTGTCGCTCAAGGTCATGCCCGGGCAGGTGACCTGCCTGCTCGGCCCCTCCGGCTGCGGCAAGTCCACCACGCTCAGGATCATCGCCGGTGTCGACCGGCCCGATACCGGCGAGATTCGCATGGACGGCACGGTGATCGTGAACCAGGGCGTCTTCGTGCCGCCCGAACAGCGCGGCACCGGGCTGATGTTTCAGGATTTTGCGCTGTTTCCGCATCTGAGCGTGTTCGACAACGTCGCCTTCGGCCTCACGGGCACCCGCACCGAAAAGCGCCTGCGGGTGCGCGAGCTGCTCGAAAAGGTCGGCCTCGTGCGTTACATGGACAACTTCCCCCATGAGCTTTCCGGCGGTGAACAGCAGCGCGTCGCGCTGGCGCGGGCGCTCGCACCGCGCCCCCGCATCATGCTGATGGACGAGCCGTTTTCGGGCCTCGACAACCGGCTGCGCGACGGGATCCGCGACGAGACGCTGTCGATCCTGAAGGACGAGGGCACGGCGGTACTGCTCGTTACCCACGAGCCTGAGGAGGCGATGCGCATGGCCGATGACATCGCCCTGATGCGCAAGGGCGAGATCGTTCAGCAGGGCGCGCCCTACAACGTCTATAACGCGCCGGTCGACCGAGAGGCTGCGGCTTTTTTCAGCGATATCAATGTGATCCGTGGCAGCGTGCAGGGGCTGCTGACCGAGACGGCGTTCGGCAAGTTCATGGCGCCGGGGCAGGCCGACGGCGCCAATGTCGAGATCGTGATCCGGCCCCAGCACCTCAAGATCGACTTCGACCGGGGCGGGCAGGGGCCGGCGCCCAGCCCCGAACACGGCGTCTGGGCGCGCGGCATCGTCGAACGGGCGCGCTTCATCGGCAAGGAGAGCCTGGTCGAGTTCCGGATGGAGTTCGACGGCTCCTCGCTCAAGGCCACCGTGCCCAGTGTGTTCCTGCCCAAACCCGGCACGCCGCTCTGGATCGCGATCCGCCGCGACCGGTGTTTCGTCTTCCCGGTGACCCCGAAAAAAGACTGGCGCAGGCGCGAAGACTGACGCCGGGCGGCATTTTATTGCCCGCAGAGATGCATTCGGGGTTTGATCTTGAGCCGCGAGGCAATAGATACGAGCCGGGAGTTTTCAAATCATTCCGCGAAAGGAAAGCGAATGTCACTTGGGCCATGGCAAGTCTTGTTGATTGCGGTTGTCGTTCTCGTTCTCTTCGGGCGCGGCAAGATCGCCTCGCTGATGGGCGAAGTCGGCAAGGGGATTACCTCGTTCAAACGGGGCGTCGACGAAGGCAAGCGGGAAATCGAGGATCAGGCGGCCGAGGCGGCGAAAGACGTCACCCCGGAAAAGGACAAGGACGACGCCTGATTTAGCCCGGGGGCCGTCTCATGTTCGATATCGGGTTCACTGAGCTGCTTGTGATCGGCGTCGTGGCGCTGATCGTCGTCGGGCCGAAGGATCTGCCCGCGATGTTCCGCACGCTGGGCCGGTTTACCGCGCGGGCGCGGGCGCTGGGGCGTGAGTTCACCTCCGCCATGAACGCCGCCGCCGATGAAAGCGGCATGCGCGACGCGGCCAAGGAGCTCAAGAGCATGACCTCGCCGCGCTCCTACGGGCTCAACAAGCTCAACGAGGCCGCCGACGCCTTCGACAAATGGGACCCGTCCAAGCCGGCAAAGGCGAAGGACGAGGCCGAACCGGCCAAGCCGGTCGATCCGGAGCGTCAGGCGGATATCGAAAAGATCCGCGCCGCCACCGAGAAGGCGGGCCGGGCGAAGCTGGAGCGCGAAGCGGCGACGAAAGCCGGGGCGGAGGTGAAAACCGAGGCGGAAGCGCCAGCCAAACCGGCCAAGGCCCCCGCGAAGACCGCGGCGGCGAAGAAACCCGCCGCCAAGGCCCCCGCGAAAAAGCCTGCCGCGAAGAAACCGGCCGCGAAAAAGCCCGCCACCGCGAAACCGGCTGCAAAACCGGCCGCGAAAAAGGCTCCGGCGAAGAAAGCCGCGCCGAAACCATCCGCCAGGACTGACAAGGCCGACGACGCATGAGCCGCACCGAAGACGAGATCGAAGACAGCTCCGCGCCGCTGATCGAACACCTGGCCGAGCTGCGCACCCGGCTGATCCGGGCGGTGCTGGCCTTCGTGCTGGCCTTTGTCGTCGCCTTCATCTTCGCGGGCACCATCCTCGACTGGCTGCTGATCCCGATCGAGGCGAGCATGCGCCAGCTCGGCAACCCCAACCCGGTGATGCAATACACCGCGCCGCAGGAATATTTCTTCACGCTGGTGCGTATCGGCATGGTGGGCGGGCTGGTGCTGGGCTTTCCTTTCATCGCCAACCAGCTCTGGCGCTTCGTCGCGCCCGGCCTCTACAAGTCTGAAAAGGCGGCGTTTCTGCCCTTCCTGATCGCCTCGCCGGCGATGTTTCTCGCGGGCGGGGCCTTTGCCCATTTCATCGTCACGCCGCTGGCGATGAAGTTCTTCCTCGGCTTTGCCGATGCCTCGTCGCTGCTCACTGCGATCCTGCCCGACAGTACCGGCGAGACCGTCGAACCGGCGGCACGGCAGGGGATCGAGATCGTCTTTCAGGGTAAGGTGAACGAGACGCTCGACATCACGCTCAAGCTGATCGTCGCCTTCGGGCTGTCGTTCCAGTTGCCGGTGCTGCTCACGCTGATGGGCCGCGCCGGGCTTGCCACCTCCGTCGGGCTGGCGGGGATGCGCAAATACGCCATCGTCGGCATCCTGACGCTGGCCGCCGTCGTCACCCCGCCGGATGTGATCACCCAGGTGATCCTGTTCACCGTGGTCTATGGGCTTTACGAAATCTCCATCCACCTGGTGCGCCGCTTCGAGAAGCAGCGCGAGGCGCAGCTGCGCGCCGAGGGGCTCTGGGTCGACCCCGATGAGGACGTTGCCGCCGAGGAAGCCGAGGCAAAAGCCCGCGCCGAGGCCGAAGCAGCGGCCAAGGACGACCCGATCTTCCGCGAATTCGACGACGAGGAAGAGGCCGATAAGGCCGCCGAGGGCGAGGTTTGGGATATCGCCGACGACGATGACGCGAAGGATGGCGGCAAGGGCGACAAGGGCTGATGTCTGACGCGGCGCTGACACGGATCGCCGAGGCGCTGGAACGGATCAGCCCGGCGCCCCTCGCGGCCCCGGATTTCGATGCGGCGGAGGCGTTTGTCTGGCATGTCGCGCCCGACCGGCTGGTACCGGTGGAGAAGGTGGCGCGCGTCGATGTTGGCCTGCTCGTGGGCGTTGACCGGGTGCGCGATATCCTGCTGGAGAATACCCGCCAGTTCGCCCGTGGCCTGCCCGCCAACAACGCCCTGCTCTGGGGCGCGCGCGGGATGGGCAAGAGCTCGCTGGTCAAGGCGGTGCATGCGGCGGTGAATGCCGAGGCGGCGGGGCTGAAGATCGTCGAGCTGCAGCGCGAGGATCTGCCCTCGGTGGGCCGGCTGCTCGCTCATCTGCGTGCGAGCGATCACCGCTTCCTGCTGTTCTGCGACGATCTCTCGTTCAGCCATGACGACGAGCATTACAAAAGTCTCAAGGCGGTGCTCGATGGCGGGATCGAGGGGCGGCCGGAAAACGTGGTGTTTTACGCCACCTCGAACCGCCGCCACCTGATGCCGCGCGACATGATCGAGAACGAGCGCTCGTCCGCAATCAACCCGTCGGAAGCGGTGGAAGAGAAAGTGTCGCTCTCCGACCGGTTCGGCCTCTGGCTCGGCTTCCATCCCTGCAGCCAGGACGACTACCTCGCCATGATCCGCGGCTATTGCGACGCCTTCGGCATCGACATCGACGACGAGACCCTGCGCGCCGAGGCGATCGAATGGCAGGCCACGCGCGGCGCCCGCTCGGGCCGGGTGGCCTGGCAATACGTCACCGACCTCGCCGGCCGGCGCGGCGTGCCGATCCGCCGCTGACCTCAGGCGACACGCCGGGGCTTGGCCCGCGCCGCCTCGCTCATCCGCAGTACCGCCGCCAGGGCCCGGGCGAAAGCGCCGGGCGCCAGCCGGTAGGCGGTGTGAACCCCCCGCCGCTGGCGCTGCACGAGGCCGCAACGCTCCATCTCGCGCAGGTGGTGGATGGCGGTGGAATAGCTCAGCCGGCTTTCGGCGATCAGCCGGTCGAGATTGTCGCCCGCCTCCGGCCTGTTGACGAGCAGGCGAAACAGCATCGCCCGGCGCGGATGGGACAGGGCCTTGAAGTTGAGGGCAAGGGTTTCATCGGTGAACATGCGGGGCCTCCCCGTGGCTTGGATCTGCCGAGACCATAGTGCGCGGCAGGTTTCCAAATCGTTTACGGGCTGGCGGGATGTGGTGGAGGTTGGTGTATGGGTATGATTTTACGAGAAAACACTCAGAGGTCTGCCCCGCGCCAGACTCCACTTATCCGGATTTCTGAAGTTGGTGGTGGTGCCGGAAGGGGGCAAGACAGCGCCTGGATCACCGCATCGGCCACGGCGTCCCTGGCGCGCTGCGGCGTTCGCAAGCCGGGTGTGATCGGCCCCGCTTGCCGTCCCCGCGCCGCTCTCCCGCCGCTTCCTGCCGATCCCGCATTGCCCCCTTGCGCCTTCGTGGCGCGCCATTAAGCTGTTGCACAAACCTGCTATTGCATCCGGCGCTCACAACCGGGGCGTGCAACGATGGGGGCGATCATGGAGCTCAAACAGGAGCTGCGGCGTTTCACCGGCAAGGATAACTGGCTGGCCTATGCCAGCCTGCTCGGCAATCTTGCCGTCTATGCCGCCGGGGTTGCGGTCTCGGTCACCGCGGCGGGGCAGGGGCGGTGGCCGATCGCGGCGCTGGGGGTGATCGTGCTGGCCTTCGCGGGCGTGCGGCTTTACGTGCTGCAGCACGATCTGGGCCATCTCTCGCTGTTCCGCACAAGGCGGCAGAACGAGATCTGGGGCTACCTCGTCTCGCCCTTCACCATGGCCGCCTATCCGCAGATGCGCTACAACCACAACATGCACCACGCCTATGTCGGCGACCTCGACGCGCGCGAGACGACCGAGATCCATACCATGACCCTGCGCGAGTGGCGCGAGGCCGGGTTCTGGCAGCGGCTCTATTACCGGCTCTACCGTCATCCACTGGTGCTGATCCCGGTCGGCGCGCTCTACACCTACTTCTTCGTCTATCGCTGGCCGAAGAACGCCGCCCGGGTCGGAGCGGGGGCGATGCTGGCGCATAACGTGGCGATCCTGGCCTATTTCGGCCTGCTCTGGCTCTGGGCGGGCTGGGCCGGGGTGCTGACCGTGGCGCTGGCGGTCTGGCTCGGCGGGATGATCGGCGTGTTTCTCGTCTATCTCCAGCACAATTTCGAGGGCACCTGGTGGGACAGGCGGCCCGATCTCGACCCGTCGCGCGCGGCGATCCAGGGCGGCTCCTGCCTCGATTTCGGCTGGGTCTTCGACGAGGCGGTGGCGAATATCACCAAGCACGACATTCACCACCTTGTCGCGTCGATCCCCTCCTACCGGCTGCGCGCCGCCCATCGGCAACTGGAGAAGACGCACCAGCTGCGCCGGATCAGCTTCGGTGAGGCGCTGCACGCCTTCACGCTGAAGCTCTGGGACGAGGAGGCGGAGCAACTCGTGCCCTTCCCGAAGGCGCGCACCCGGGCGGCGGTTGCGGCGGAGTGACCGGATGGCGCGCACAATGCACGCCCCGTAGGGTGCGCATTCATGCGCACCGCTCGTCCTCGCGATCTGGGCGTCGGTCTCGGAAGAGGTGGATGCGAAAATCCGCGAGCAGATCAAATCGGGGACATGGCCTGTGCGGCTCAAGGCCGAGGACTGGACGAGCGGTGAGATCAACTGGCTGATCGACGTGATCGCGCCGGATGCGAAGACCACCGCCAGCGTCATCGGTAACTTCCAACAGGTCGTGAAAGAGGGCGAGCTGCGGCTGCACCCGATCATCGCCCGGCTGGTGGATAAGGACAGGCTGGAGAAGATGGGGGCGGCGCAGACCGCAGGACAAGAACAAAGAGGTGGAGAGACATGACAGGTCCAATCTGGGCGTTGTTGACGGACGACATTCACGACGAAAACGAAGGCTGTTACAGGGAGATTGACGAGCTGGACGGCGATATTCGGGCCGTCAAACCGCTCGACATGAGCATCGACATCGGTGCCAATCCGCTGGCGATTACGGCGTGGTGGGATTCTGGGCGGCACATGGATACGACGCATATGCCGACCCGCCTGCGGGTGACGGCAAGCGGCTGCCGAAAGGACCGCCCGGCGTATTATTGCGATTTCGGGCGTGCTTTTGTGTCCACAACGATCGTCACCTCAGCCTTCCGCGATGTTATCGAGGCGCATGATCCGGGCATTCATCAATTCGTTCCGGTGCAGATTGAGGACGGGCATGGCGACGTGATTGACCTGGAGTTTTTCTATTTCGCCGTGGGGTATAGGGTGTTTGCCCTTGACCGTGAAAGAAGCCAGCCACCGGTGCGGCATTACCCAACCGGCCCGGACTGGAGAAATCCTTATGACGATGGGCCGGCGATACGTGCGGATCAACGCGGCGACCCCAAGGATTGGGTGCCGGTTTTCCGAAGCGAGATCATCGGCGATCGGGATCTGTTCTGCGACGGAGGTTTCCGCAATAGGATCCTTATTTCCGACCGGCTGAAACAGGCTTTGGAAGCGGCCGACTTGGTAGGGATGCAGTTCGTTGGGCCCTATTCGGTGGTTTGAACGTCGAAAAGACAGCTTTGACGAGGTGATTTGATGAAAAGTTTCAGCAGTGACAGCCCGCTCTGGAGCACGATGTTTCTTCTGCGAGGGGGCGGAACAGACGCGGACGGCAACGCTACTTTCAAGGATTCCCATGACGCGGCGCATGGTATCGGGAACAAGCAAGCGTAGGGTGCGCATTCATGCGCACCGCTTCATCTCCATGCGCGCCAAGTCATCGCCCGGCCCCGGTTTGACACGCGGTGCGCATGAATGCGCACCCTACGGCCACCGGCCGGCGCGGATGTCGCGGTGGACCGACGAGAACGGCCAATCCTGTGGGCGCGCGACAAACCCGTGTTTCACCGGATTGAAATGGCAATAGCGAATGCAGGCGGCCATTTCTTCCTCGTTCCTCACGTGGCGCTCCCAGAACCGCCGCTGCCAAACGCCACGTTCGCGCCGTTTCACATGGGATGCTCGGCGGCGTCCCGGGGCAACCGCCCGGGAAAACCGCGCCTTGATCATGCTTCATTGCGCAGCGTAATCCGCATCCCCCTCGGGCAGGGTCCAGACCGCGTGCATGTGATCGGGCATCGCGACCCAGGCGTCGATGCGGAACGGGCGTTCCGCCCGGGTCTGCGCCACAGCTTTGCGTAACGTTTCGACCTCGCGGGTCAGCAGATCGCGTCCGCGCGTTTGCAGGTTGACGGTGAAGAAGATGCTGGCCCCGGGGATGCGTGGGCGGACGTAAACCGACATGGGGTGAGCATGGCCGATCACGGTTAGCAAACCGTTTCGCCCGACCCGTAGGGTGCGCATTTACTGCGCACCACTCCCCGGCGGACTCTGGCGACGCGGTGATTCATGCGTACCAATTCCTGACCGCCTGTTTGGACACGCGGTGCGCAGTAAATGCGCACCCTACGCCAGCACGCCCTCGGCGCTGAGCCGGGTCTTGCCGCCAAGATAGGGGTGCAGCGCGGCGGGCAGGGTCACCGAGCCATCGGCTTCCTGGCCGTTTTCCAGCACCGCGATCAGGCAGCGGCCCACGGCGAGGCCGGAGCCGTTCAGCGTGTGCAGGTATTCGGGCTTCGCCCCCGGTTCCGGGCGGTAGCGGGCATTCATCCGGCGGGCCTGAAAATCGCCGGTGGTGGAGACAGACGAGATCTCGCGATAGGTGTTCTGGCCCGGCAGCCAGACTTCGATGTCATGGGTGCGGCGCGCGCCGAAGCCGGTATCGCCCGTGCAGAGCACGATGGTGCGGTAGGGCAGCCCGAGCCGTTCGAGGATATCCTCGGCCCGGCGCGTCATCGCCGCATGTTCCGCCTCCGACTGGTCGGGCGCGGCGATCGACACCATCTCGACCTTTTCGAACTGGTGCTGACGCAGCATCCCCGCCGTGTCTTTCCCCGCGCTGCCCGCCTCGGAGCGGAAACACTGGGTATGGGCGACATAGCGCATCGGCAGATCGGCACCCTCGACGATCTCGCCGTTGACGAAGTTGGTCAGCGTCACCTCCGCCGTGGGGATCAGCCACCAGCCTTCCTCGGTCTTGTAGCTGTCTTCGCCGAATTTCGGCAATTGCCCGGTGCCATACATCATCTCTTCGCGCACCAGAACGGGGGTGATCGCCTCGGTCAGCCCGTTCTCGGTGACATGGGTATCGAGCATGAACTGGGCCAGCGCGCGGTGGAGGCGGGCGACGGCGCCTGACAGCACGGCAAAGCGCGCGCCCGAGAGCTTGGCGGCAAGCTCGAAATTGAGCCCGGATTTGGTCGCCGGCAGCTCGTAATGCTCCACGGGGGTGAAATCGAAGCTGCGCGGCGTGCCCCAGCGCTTCAACTCCACGTTATCGTCTTCGTCGGCCCCGTCGGGCACGTCATCGGCCATGACATTGGGCAGGCCCATGAGCAGATCGGTGAGGGCGGCATCTTTCGCCTTCGCCTCGTCGGTCAGCCGGGCAATCTCGCCCTTCTTCTCCGCCACCAGCGCGCGCAGCCGCTCGAATTCGGCCTCGTCGCCCTTCGCCTTGGCCGCGCCCACCTCCTTTGCGGCCTTGTTGGCCTCGGCCTGCGCCGCCTCGGCGGCGGTGATCGCGGCCCGGCGCGCCTCGTCGAGCGCGAGCACCTCGGCCGATACGCCCGACAGGCCCCGGCGCGCCATCGCGGCGTCGAAGGCTGCGGGGGTCTCGCGGATCAGGCGGATATCGTGCATGGGGCTCTCCCGATTGAATTGCGTCTCGCGGCCCCCATATGCCCCAGACGGCCGCGCTTTGACAGGGGCAAAAGTGCCGGGAAAAAGCGGGTGTGCCTTGCTTGCCAACCCATGCCCCCGCGAGTAGGGTGCGCGCCAATCGAAAGGGGCCCGGGCCCCGCTGACAAAGGACTACCCATATGCTCGTTTCGCCCGCATTCGCCCAAGGCGCGGCGGCCCCCGCCGGGGGGCTTTTCGGCTCCATGCTGATCCCGATGATCCTGGTTTTCGGGATCATGTGGTTCTTCCTCATCCGCCCGCAGCAGAAGAAGGTGAAGGAAGACGAAGCCATGCGCAGCGCGCTGCGCCGGGGCGACAAGGTGCTCACCCAGGGCGGCATCATCGGCAAGGTCACCAAGGTCAAGGATGACGGCGAGATCGAGGTCGAGATCGCGGCCGGCGTCAAAGTGCACGTGACCAGGGCCGCCATCGTCCAGGTGATGTCGAAGACCGAGCCCGCCGCCGAGGGCTGAGGCCCGGGCGCGGCTCACGGGAAGGGGCCCCAGATGCTGCATTATCCTCTTTGGCGACGGATCATCGTGATCGGGCTCGTTGTGCTGGGCCTTGTCTATGCGGCGCCCAACCTGTTCTACGGCCGGGTCGAAACCCATAACGATGCGGCGACGGCGATCGAGAAATTCGGCGCCACGGCCGAACGCGAGGCCGATCTGTCGGCCTGGCCGGGCTGGCTGCCGTCGAGCCTGGTGAATCTCGGGCTCGATCTGCGCGGCGGCGCGCATCTGCTCGCCGAGGTGAAGGTGGAAGACGTCTACGCCCACCGGATGGATGCGCTCTGGCCGGAAGTGCGCGACGCGCTGCGCGACGAGCGCGATGCGGTCGGCGCGATCCGCCGGATCGACGCGCCCGAGGGCCAGCTCAAGGTGCGGATCGAAACGCCGGCGGGCATGCCGGTCGCGCTTGAGACGGTGCGCGCGCTGGCCTCGCCGGTGGTGACGCTGACCGGCGTCGGCTCGAACGATATCGAGGTGGCGGGCGAGGGCGATACGATCACTGTGCAGCTTTCGGATGCCGAGCAACTCGCCACCGACGACCGCACGATCCAGCAATCGCTGGAAATCATCCGCCGCCGCGTCGACGAGGTCGGCACCCGCGAGCCGGTGATCCAGCGCCAAGGCGAGCGCCGCATTCTGATCCAGGTACCGGGCCTTGGCTCGGCGGAGGAGCTGAAAGCGCTGATCGGGACCACGGCGCAGCTTACCTTCAACCCGGTGGTCAGCCGCACCGGCGATCCGGGCACCCGGCCCGGTGCGCGCCAGGTGATCTATCCCTCCATGGACGAAGAGGGCATCTACTACGTGCTGGAGGAAACTCCCGTCGTTACCGGCGAGGAGCTGACCAATGCCCAGCCGAGCTTCGACCAGAACGGCCGCCCGGCGGTCAATTTCCAGTTCAACGTGTCCGGCGCGCGCAAATTCGGCGAATACACCGCCGAGAATGTCGGCGCACCCTTCGCCATCGTGCTGGATGGCGAGGTGATCTCGGCGCCGCGGATCAACGAGCCGATCCCCGGCGGATCGGGCATCATCACCGGCAATTTCACCGTCGAGGAATCGACCAATCTTGCGGTGCTGCTGCGCGCCGGCGCGCTGCCCGCCGAGATGACCTTTCTCGAAGAGCGCACGATCGGGCCCGAGCTTGGGGCCGATTCGATCGAGGCGGGCAAGATCGCCTCAATCGTGGCCTTTGCTGGCGTGCTGATCGTGATGGTGGCCTCCTATGGCTGGTTCGGCATGCTCGCCAATGTGGCGCTGGTGCTGAACGTGGGCATGGTCTTCGGCCTGCTCTCGGCCATCGGCGCTACGCTGACGCTGCCCGGCATCGCCGGGATCGTGCTCACCATCGGCATGGCGGTCGATGCCAATGTGCTGGTCTTCGAGCGGATCCGCGAAGAGCTGCGCGCGGGCAGGGGCCCGGCGCGCGCCATCGAGCTTGGCTACGAAAAGGCGCTCTCGGCGATCATCGACGCCAATATCACCACCTTCATCACCGCCGTGATCCTGTTCATTATGGGGTCCGGCCCGGTGAAGGGCTTTGCCGTGACGCTGGCGCTCGGCATCCTCACCTCGGTTTTCGCCGCGATCTACGTGACCCGGCTGCTGATCGTGATGTGGTTTGAGCGCCGCCGCCCGAAACAGATCGAGGTCTGAGACATGCGCCTGAAACTCGTCCCCGATGAAACCAACTGGGATTTCTTCGCCCGGCTTCCGATCACGCTCGGCTTTTCAGGGCTGATGCTCGTCGTCTCCGTTGTCGCCTTCTTCGTGATGGGGCTCAATTTCGGCATCGACTTCCGCGGCGGTACCACGATCCGCACCGAAAGCACCCAGGCGGTGGATGTGGGCGCCTACCGCGATGCGATCTCGCCACTCGGGCTGGGCGACGTTTCGATCACCGAAGTGTTCGACCCGTCCTTCCGCGACGATCAGCATGTGGCGATGGTCCGTATCGAGGCGCAGAACGAGGAAGAGAGCATCACCCCCGAGACGGTGCAGCAGATCGAGGACGCGCTCAAGACGGTCGATCCCGCCATCACCTTCCCCTCGGTGGAAAGCGTTGGCCCGAAAGTCTCGGGCGAACTGGTGATGACGGCGATCTATTCGGTCCTCGCGGCGATCGCGGCGGTGCTCGTCTATATCTGGCTGCGGTTCGAATGGCAGTTCGCCGTGGGCGCGGTGGCGGCGCTGGTGCATGACGTGGCGATCACCATCGGGGTCTTTGCGCTGTTTCAGATCCGGTTCGATTTGTCGACCATCGCCGCGCTGCTCACCATCGTCGGCTATTCGCTGAACGATACCGTGGTGGTCTTCGACCGGGTGCGCGAAAACCTGCGCCGCTACAAGGTGATGAAGCTCAAGGAGGTGCTGAACCTCTCGATCAACGAGACCATGAGCCGCACGGTGATGACCTCGGGCACCACGCTGCTCGCGCTCATCGCGCTGCTCGTGCTCGGCGGCGACGTGATCCGCGGCTTCGTTTTCGCGATGACCTTCGGCATCATCATCGGCACCTATTCGTCGGTCTTCGTCGCCTCGGCCTTCCTGCTGAAGCTTGGCGTGAAGCGCGACTGGTCGAAGCCCGATGGCGAGGCCGGCACGCAGTTCGCCGACGTCGATGCCTGACCTTTTGTCGGGGGTGCTGGCTACCCCCGGCCTGGTCTGGCTGGCGCTTACCTTTCTCGTTGCCGGCCTGGTGCGCGGCTTCACCGGCTTCGGCACCGCGCTGATCTTCATGCCGGTGGGCGCGCTGTTTCTGCCTGTCTCCGACGCCATCGCGCTGGTGATGATCTCCGGCATGATCACCTGGCCGCTGATCGTGCCCCGGGCGCTGCGCGAGGCTGACAAGCGCGAGGTGACGGTGCTGGCTGTGGCCGCCGTGGCGCTGGCGCCGCTGGGGGTCTGGGTGCTGGGCTGGGCCGACCGCGAGCTGTTGCGCTGGGGTGTGGCGGCGGCGGCGGCGCTTACGCTGGCGGCGCTGATCTCCGGCTGGCGATACCAGGGCCGGGTGCGCCCTGCGGGCCTTGTGCTGATCGGCGCGGCGGCGGGGGTGCTTGGCGGCACGACGGGGCTGACCGGCCCGCCGGTGATCCTGTTCTACCTCGCCGGCCAGCTTGGCGCGGCGGTGGTGCGGGCCAACACGATCCTGTTCCTCGCCCTCCTGGATCTTGGCATTGTCGCCAATCTCGTGCTGCAGGGCCGCCTTGGCTGGAGCATCCTGCCGCTCGCCGTGCTTCTGGCGCTGCCCTATGGCGCCGGGATCATGTCGGGGCAGAGGCTTTTCCACCCCGAACGCGAACGGGCCTATCGCCGGCTCGCCTATGCGGTGATCGGCGGCGCGATCCTCACCGGGTTGCCGCTGTTTGACGGTTGAGCGGTGCCTGGAGGCCAGGCTTTCGCCTGAACGATTGATGTGCGTGCGGCGGCTGCGTTACGGAAACGTAATGAATGGCAATGGCTTAGGTGGAAACTCCGAATCCAGAAATCCGGATTTCCGGATTCTGAGCGGCACCTGCCGTGCCACCCCGCACAGTGGCGCCCCGTCAGGATGCCGAACCCCAGCCGCGACCGCCTGACGCTTTCCTTCGCCGGCAAATCCGGCTACCAACACCGCCATGCAACTCGTCGAGATCACATATGACAATGCCCAGCCGATCGACGGTTACGGCCCCGGCTTTTTCCGCGTTGGCGGGCAGGTGATCGAGGGGGCGGTGATCGTCACCGCCTCGGCGGCGCGGGGCTGGCATGGCATCGACGATGCCGGGGCGCTCACCGCTCTGGCGGGGCAGGTGGATGTGATCCTGTTCGGCTCAGGCGCCGAGATGACCGGCGCGCCCGCGGCGCTCGTGCGGGCAGTGGAAGCGGCGGGGATCGGGCTGGAGCCGATGGCCTCGCCCTCGGCCTGCCGCGCCTATAATGTTCTTCTTGCCGAGGGCCGCCGCGTCGCCCTCGCCGCGCTGCCGGTGTGAGCGATGGAGCTGACCGCCCGTGATCTCACCGTCTCGCGCGGCGGCGTGCCGGTGCTGGAAGGGCTCTCCTTCACGCTGAAGCCGGGCCAGGTGCTGGTGCTGCGCGGCCCGAACGGCTCGGGCAAGACCACGCTTCTGCGCACGCTTGCAGGGCTGCAGCCGCCGCTGGCGGGCGAGGTCAGCCTGCCGCCCGAGGCCATCGCCTACGGCGCCCATGCCGACGGGTTGAAAGGCACGCTCACCGTGGCCGAAAACCTGGCCTTCTGGGCCAGCGTTCACGGCACCCGCGATATTGAACCGGCGCTCACCCGGTTCAACCTGCTGGGCCTGCGCAACCGCGCGGCGCAAAGCCTGTCGGCGGGGCAGAAACGCCGGCTCGGGCTGGCGCGGCTTCTGGTCACCGGCCGGGCGATCTGGCTGCTCGACGAGCCCACCGTCTCGCTCGACGCCGCCTCGGTCGGGCTGTTCGCCGATGCCGTGCGCACCCATGTGGCCAGCGGCGGCGCGGCGCTGATCGCCACCCATATCGACCTTGGGCTTGAGGCGGAGATCTTCGACGTGACGCCATTCAAGGCCGATCCCGACGCGCCCAGCCGCACCCCCGCCGCCTTCGACGAGGCTTTCACATGATCGCCCTTCTCGCCCGCGATATGCGCCTTGCCATCCGCGCCGGCGGCGGCTTTGGCCTCGGGCTCGCCTTTTTCCTCATCGTCTCGACGCTGGTGCCCTTCGCCGTCGGCCCCGAAGGCGCGGTGCTGGCGCGGATCGCGCCGGGCATTCTCTGGGTTGGCGCGCTGCTGGCCTGCCTGTTGTCGCTCGACCGGATCTTCCAGCTCGATTTCGAAGACGGTTCGCTCGATCTTCTGGCCACAGCACCGATCCCGATGGAGGGCACGGTTGCGGTCAAGGCGCTGGCGCACTGGATCACCACCGGCCTGCCGCTGGTCGTTGCCGCGCCCGTCTTCGGCGCGCTGATGAACATGCCCGAGCCGGGCTATTGGTGGATCTTCGTCACCCTGCTGATCGGCACCCCCGCGCTCAGCATGATCGGGGCTTTCGGCGCGGCGCTCACGGTGGGGCTGAAGCGCGGCGGGCTGCTCCTGTCGCTCCTCGTGCTGCCGCTCTACATCCCCACGCTCATCTTCGGCGCCGAGGCGGCCACGCGCGGGATCGGCGGGTTTGACAACACCACGCCGCTGCTCATGCTCGCGGGCATCACCGCGGCCTCGGTCGCGCTGCTGCCCTTCGCCGCTTCTGCGGCAATACGTATCAATCTGCGTTGATCCGGATCAACCAGCGCAAACGTGATCCCCGCTATCTTGCGCGGACGCATAACCGGACATAGAGACACGCCATGGCAGATATGCACCGCACCAGACAGGCCCGAGACCGCTTCAACTTCCTGTGGGAATGGGCCAACCCGGTCAAATTCATGTGGTTTTCGGGCAAGGCGCTGCCCTGGCTCATCGGGCTTACCGTGCTGACGATGGCGGTCTCGCTGATCTGGGGTTTCTTCTTCACGCCCGAGGCGGTGAATTTCGGCTCTTCGGTCAAGATCATCTATGTCCATGTGCCGACCGCCACCGTGGCGATCTCGGCCTGGTTCATGATGCTCGCGGCCTCGCTGATCTGGCTGATCCGCCGCCACCACGTCTCGGCGCTGGCCGCCAGGGCGGCGGCTCCGGTGGGCATGGTGATGACGCTTGCGGCGCTCGCCACCGGCGCGATCTGGGGCCAGCCGATGTGGGGCACCTGGTGGGCCTGGGATCCGCGGCTGACCTCGTTCCTGATCCTGTTTCTGTTCTATCTTGGCTACATGGCGCTCTGGGCCGCGATCGAGAATCCGGATACGGCGGCCGACCTCACCTCGGTGCTCGCCGTGGTCGGTTCCGTCTTCGCCTTCCTCAGCCGCTATGCGGTGAATTTCTGGAACCAGGGGCTGCATCAGGGCGCGACGCTCAGCCTCGACAAGGAAGAGAACATCGCCGACAGCTACTGGATTCCGCTGGTGATCGGCATTGTCGGCTTCATGCTGTTCTTCGTGACGCTGGTGTTCATCCGCACCCGCACCGAGATCCGCCTGCGCCGGGTCCATGCGCTCGAACTTCGCGAAAGGATGAAAGATGCCTGAACTGGGAAAATACGCCAGCGCCGTGCTGAGCTCCTGGGCGGTCACGCTCGGCCTCATTGCCGCGCTCATCGCGCTTACCTGGGTGCAGTCGCGCAAGGCGAAGAGAACGCTCGACGAGATCGAGGCACGCCGCGCGGGCGGGGGGAGCTGATATGAAGATCAAGCCGATGATGGCGCTGCCGCCGCTGATCTTTGCCGGCCTCGCGGCAATGTTTCTGTGGGGGATGGAGCGCGACGATCCGACCGCTTTGCCCTCGACGCGCGAAGGTGGCCCGGTGCCCGCGCTGACGCTGGCCGAGTTCGGCGGCGAGCCGCCCTTCACCGTTGACGACCTGGCCGATGGCGAGGTGGTGCTGGTGAATTTCTGGGCCAGCTGGTGTGCGCCCTGCCGCGCCGAACACCCGCAGCTCATCGAGATGGCGGAGGAGGGCATCAGTATCTACGGCATCAACTACAAGGACACGCCGGGCAATGCGCAGGATTTCGTCGACGAACTCGGCAATCCGTACCAGCGCCTTGCCGCCGATCCCTCCGGCCGTACCGGGCTGGACTGGGGCCTTTACGGCGTGCCCGAGACCTATGTGATCGACGGCAACGGCACCGTGGTGAAGCGCTTCGCCGGGCCGATCACCGCCAGCATTCTGGAAAACACCATCCGCCCCGCCATTGAAGAGGCGCGGGCGCGGTCCGAATGAGCCGCTGACGCGGCGCTCGATCCTGGTGATGAGGGGTTTCACCCCTCAAACTCCCCAAGGTATTTACGGAACGAAGAAAAAGGGGCGCCTGCGGCCGGTCCGCGGGCGCCCCTTGTGTTGTTCGGGCGGCGTTTCAGCCCTCCAGCACCACCAGCGCGTGGCGCTTCTTGCCGGCTGACAGCTTGATCGGCTGGCCAAGATCGGCGGCGCTGATCATCAGGCCGGGATCGGTCACGTCCTCGTCATTCATCTTCGCGCCCTTGTCGGCGATCAGGCGCTTGGCCTCCTTGCCCGATTTGGCAAGCCCCGAGCGGGTGATGAGCTGGACGATGGAAATCCCGTCCGCCACCTCGTCGGCGCTCAGCGCGAGGGTGGGCAGATCGTCCCCCACACCGCCTTTCTCGAAAACCTCGCGCGCGGTCGCCTCCGCCGCCTCTGCCGCCTCGCGGCCATGCAGAAGTGCCGTTACCTCGTTCGCGAGCACGATCTTGGCGTCGTTGATACCGGCGCCTTCCGCTGCCCCGAGCCGCTCGCATTCTTCCAGCGGCAGCTCGGTATAGAGCTTGAGGAACCGGCCCACATCGGCATCGGTGGTGTTGCGCCAGAACTGCCAGAACTCGTAGGGGCTCAGCAGATCGCCATTGAGCCAGACCGCGCCGGACTGGCTCTTACCCATCTTCTTGCCGTCGGACGTGGTGAGCAGCGGCGAGGTCAGGCCGAAGATCTCGGCATCCAGCACCCGGCGGGTGAGGTCGATGCCGTTGACGATATTGCCCCACTGGTCCGAGCCGCCCATCTGCAACAGGCAGCCATAGCGGCGGTTGAGCTCGAGGAAGTCATAGGCCTGCAGGATCATGTAATTGAATTCGAGGAAACTCAGGCTTTGCTCGCGGTCGAGCCGCGATTTCACGCTCTCGAAGCTCAGCATCCGGTTGACCGAGAAATGCCGCCCGATATCTCGCAGGAAATCGAGATAGTTGAGTTGGTCGAGCCATTCGGCGTTGTTGACCATGATCGCATCTGTCGCGGCCTCGCCGAAGGTGACGTAATGCGAAAACACCTGGCGGATGCCCTCGATATTGGCGTCGATCTGCTCCGGTGTCAGCAACGGGCGCTCATCGGCGCGGAACGAGGGATCGCCCACCTTGGTGGTGCCGCCGCCCATCAGCACGATCGGTTTGTGGCCGGTCTTTTGCAGCCAGCGCAACATCATGATCTGAATGAGCGAGCCGACATGCAGCGACGATGCCGTGGCGTCGAAGCCGATATAGGCCGGGACCACACCGTTCACGAGCGCCTCGTCGAGCGCCTGGTAATCGGTGCAATCGGCCAGATAGCCGCGCTCGATCATCACGCGCATGAAGTCGGATTTCGGGTGGTAGGTCATCGGGTTCCGGTCCATATTTCCAAGCGTAGCCCTCTATATCGGGGGCGGGGGCGGAGGGGAAGCCATGAAGGTCACGGGGCCCGTATGGGCACTGGGCGCGATGCCGGACAGCGCGCTTGGCGGCGTGGATGCGGCGCTGGTGGAGACCGATGGCGTGACGATCCTCGGCTTTGGCGAGAGCGGGTCGCGCAGCTATACCGATGCCGAGCGGGAGACGATCCGCGCCGCCCTCGGGTGCTGGCCCGGCGCGCCGGGCGTGGAGGCGGCGGCGCTGGTGGTCGAGGCCGCCCATGCGGAGCTGCTGGCGCTGTTCGAGGCGCCCGCGCTGATCGGCTTTTTCGGTCAGGTTCTGGCACATGATCCGCGCGGGCAGGGCACGCATCAGGCGGGCGACGGGGCACGGCTGGCGCAGGTGCTGGGGCGGCCGGTGGCCTGGGATTTTGCCACCGCCGATGTGGCGCTCGGTGGCGAGGGCGCGCCGCTTGCGCCCTTCTTCCATTTCGCGCTGGCGAAATATCTGGGCGAGGGCGCGCCACTGGCCTTTCTCGATCTCGGCGAGGTTGCCAGCCTGAGCTGGGTCGATCCGGCGAAGGAGAATCCGGAAGAGGCGGGCGCGCTTCTCGCCTTCGACACCGGCCCGGGGCTCGCGCCGCTCAACGATCTCGCGATGGCCCGGCGCGGCCTGCCGTTTGACGAGGGTGGCGCGCTGGCCGCGTCTGGCACCGCCGATGAAGGGATCGTGGCCGCTATCCTCGATCATCCCTATTTCTACCGGATGCCACCCAAGACGCTCGGCCACGGCGCCTTTGGCGATCTGACCGATCGGGTGGCGGGGCTGTCCGACGCCGACGCGGCGGCGACGCTGGCCGCGTGCGCCGTCGCGGCTGTCGTGCAGGGGATGGCGCATTGCCCCGAACCGCCCGCGCGCCTGCTGGTGAGCGGTGGCGGGCGGCACGATACCGCGCTGATGGCGGGGCTTGCCAATGCGCTCGCCATGCCGGTGCTGCCGGTCGAAGAGGCCGGGCTGGATGGCGATATGCTTGCGGCCCAGGCCGTGGCCTTTCTGGCCGTCCGGGTCGCGCGCGGCCTGCCCACGTCGTGCCCCGGCACCACCGGCGTTGCGGCGGCGGTGGGCGGCGGGGTCATCTCCGAACCCGGCTGACCTTTTTCTTGGCAAAAATACTCAAAATCCGGCCTGTCCGCCTGCGTCCAGCGCCCGCGACAGGGCGCAGAACTGCTCCAGCCCGATCTCTTCCGCCCGCGAGGTGGGCCTGATCCCGACGCTTTCCAGCACCGCCTCGATCTGCGGATGCAGCCCCTTCAGCGAGGCGCGCAGCATTTTGCGGCGTTGCTGGAAGGCGGTGGCGGTGAGCTTTTGCAGGGTGGCGGCACTGGCCGGGAAGCGCGGCTCGGGCAGGGCCACCAGATGCACCACCGCCGAGCGGACCTTGGGCGGCGGGGTGAAGGCTTCGGGCGGCAGTTCCATCACCACCCGCGCCTCGCAGCGCCATTGGGCGAGGATGGCGAGGCGGCCATAGGCTTTCGATCCGGGCTGCGCCACGATCCGCTGCGCCACTTCCTTCTGGAACATCAGCGTCAGACTTTGCCAGAACGGCGGCCAGACCTCCGGCGTGAGCCAGCGCACCAGAAGCTCGGTGCCGACATTGTAGGGCAGGTTGGCCACCACCCGGATCGGCGGGGTGAGATGCGCGACAGGGTCGATCTCCAGCGCGTCGGCGTTCAGCACCTTGAGCCGGCCGGGATAGGCGGCGGCGATCTCGGCGAGCGGGCCCATGGCGCGGGCGTCTTTCTCGACCGCGAGCACATGGCGCGCGCCCTCGGCAAGCAGCCCGCGCGTCAGCCCGCCGGGGCCGGGGCCGACTTCCAGCACATCCGCGCCGGTGATGTCGCCCGCCGCCCGCGCGATCTTGGCGGTCAGGTTCAGATCCATCAGGAAGTTCTGGCCGAGCGACTTTCTGGCGCTCAGCCCATGCGCCGCGATCACCTCGCGCAGCGGCGGCAATCCGTCGATGGCGCTCACGCCGCCATCTCCTTCGCCATCCGCAACGCGGCGATCAGCGACGAGGGGTCGGCGGTGCTGGTGCCGGCGATGTCGAAGGCGGTGCCGTGATCGGGTGAGGTGCGCACGAAGCCGAGGCCGAGCGTCACGTTCACGCCGGAGGCGAAGTCCAGCGTCTTGATCGGGATCAGCGCCTGATCGTGATACATGCAGACGGCGACGTCATAGCGGGCGCGGGCGGGAGGGTGAAACATCGTGTCGGCGGGCAGGGGGCCGAGCAGGGTAAAGCCCTCGCCGCGCAGCCGGTCGAGCAGCGGCGCGATCATCTCGATCTCCTCGCGCCCCATCGCGCCCTCTTCGCCGGCATGGGGGTTCAGCCCCGCCACCGCGATGCGGGGACGCTGGCCAAGCTGTGCGGCGAGATCGGCATCGGTGATGCGAATCGTCTCTTCCAGCAGCGCCGGCGTGAGTGCTCCGGGCACATCGCGCAACGGGATGTGAATGGTGGTCGGCACCACCCGCAGCGCGGAACAGGCCAGCATCATCACCACCCGGTCGCGCCCGGCGAGATGGCCGAGATATTCGGTATGGCCGGGAAAGGCGAAGCCGGCGCCATCCTGCAGCGCCTTCTTATGGATCGGGTTGGTGGTGATCGCGGCGGCCTTGCCCGCCTGCACCAGCGCCACGCCCTCGGCGATGGCCCCGACCACATGGGCCGCGTGGACGGGATTGGCCCGCCCCGGCACCCGTGGCGCGCCGAAATCGCGCGCCAGCACCGGCAGGCCGCGCGCCATTGCTCCGGGGGCCTCGGACGGGTCGGCAATCTCGACGACGGGCGTGCCGCCGGGCAGGTGGCGCGGATCGCCGATCAGGAAGAAACTCAGCTCGTCCTTCAGCGCTGCCCAGGCTTTTGGCGCGATCTCGGGGCCGACGCCCGCGGGCTCGCCCGAGGTCAGCGCAATGGGAAGCGCGGCCATGTTACTGGCCGAGAATCTCGATATGGGCGTTGGCGCGCTGTTCTTCGAGGAAGGCCTGGCCCAGCGTCGTCACCCGGCGGTTGCGGATCTGCTCCTCGACCATCTCTTCGGTGAGCGAGCGGGGCAGTTCGTTGCCGCGCGAACACAGCATCAGCACCACCATCGCGCCCGACGAGGTGGTCAGCCGCGCCGAGATTTCGCCCGGATCGAGCAGGTTCAGCTCACCGGCATAGGCGCCGGGCACCTGGCTTTCGGGCAGGGTCTCGCGCACCAGTTGCTCGGGCGGCAGGCCGCGGGCGATGGGATAGAGATCGTCGCAGCTGGTCACCCGCTCGCGGATGCGTGCGGCCTCGTCCACGTTCGCGCCCGATTGCCCGCCGGGCAGCAGGAGGGCCGCGTATTCGACGGCAATGCGCGGCTCGCCGCCCGACACTTCCTCGCGGTCGCGCATGTAATACAGGCGCACCCCGTCTTCGACCTCGACGACCCGGCTGGTCTGGCCCGGCTCAAGCCCGCGCACCGCGGCGCTGACCGGGGCGGGCAGGGCCTCGATATCGAGCCATTTCATCTTGCCGCCATTGTTGCGCGACGGGCCGACCGAGAAGCGCATCGCGGCATCGGCAAATCCGGCCTCGTCGAGATCGCGCAGCCGGTCGGCGCGGGCGCGCGAGGCTTTGCGGCTGGCATCGTCGGCTGCCGGCAGGATGATCTCCGACAGCAGCACGCGGGTGCCCGGCTCGGGCACGCTCACCGCCATCGCCGCGTCGATATCGGATTGCGATATCGACACTTTCGGCAGGAATACTTCTCGCAGGAAATCGCGCCAGGTGATCCCGGCGGTGACGAAATCGCGAAACGACTCGGCGGCGATTCCGCCTTGGGCGAGAAGCTGGACGAGCTGGTCGGCGGAGAGGTTGCCGCGCGCGGCGAATTCTTCCATCCCGGCCGTGATATCCTCTTCCTCGGCCACGATCCCGGCCCGGGCCGCCTCACGCATCTGCAGCGCTTCGTTGATCAGCTGGTCGAGGGCGAGGGCGCGCACGTCGCCAGGGGCGCGCAGCAGCGTCAGAAAGGCCTGCCGCTGGCTCAGCTCATAGGCGGTGATCACGTTGCCGTCGATCCGCACCACCGGCGAAAACTGCCCCTGCGCCTGTGCCGGGGCAAGCTGCGCGACGAGGGCGCCAAGCCCCAGTAGCATTGCCGCTCCGAACCGCCGGGCCCGATTGCCGATCCCGCCTTTGCCGATCCCTGCTGCCGTGGTCCTCATCATCGCCCCACTTCGTCTTCCGCCTGTCATTCTCATCCGGGGCCGCGCCCGGTTGGGGGCTACATTAGTCGAGGTTGCGAGGTGGTGCGAGGGTTAATCGCGCCCCTAAGCGGCGCAAGCGGCTGGAATTGGGCGCATTGCGGCGCGGGGCCGGGGGCTGGCATATCTGGTGGCCCCGGGTTTGGCGGGTGCCGGATCTGGCGGGCGGGGGCGATTCTCCCCCGGATGCGATCTGGCGCCCGCCGCCGGGCGGGGCTAGGCTGGCGGCAAGGCCGGCCCCCGGCGCGCGCGTTTCAAGGAGACAGACATGACCGACATCTTCGCCCCCAGCTTCATTCCGCTCGATATCGACCTCATCGCCACCGCCGAGGGGCGCGTGGTGGTGCTGGCCGAGAGCGGCCGGATGGACAAGGGCGCGCGCCGGATCAACCGGCTCACCCGCGGCGCGCTGGCCCGGCTGGTGGAAAGCGAGGCCTTCGCCAAGCTCAAGCCCGGCGAGGCGATGGAACTGGCCTGGCCTGCCGGAATGCTCGCCGAGGCGGTGCAGGTGGTGCGCATCGACCGCAAGATGGACAGCGCGGCGGCGCGCAGGGTGGGCGGGGCGATCGGCAAGGGCCTGCCCGGCAAGGATGTGCTGGTGCTTGCCGGATCGCTGCGCCACACGCCCGAGATTGCCCTTGGCGCCATGCTGCGCGGCTATGAATACCGGGCCCAGAAATCGGGCGAGGCGGGCAAGGCGCCCGGGGGCAGCCTGACCTTCGCCGTCACCAATCCCGAGGCGCTGAAGGCGCGGGAGGCCGATCTGACGGCGGTGGCCGAGGGCGTCTTCTTCGCCCGCGATCTGGTGAATGCACCCGCCAACGTGCTCACCACCCAGAGCTTCGCCGATCAGCTCGAGGCGCTCGGCAAGCTCGGCGTCGAGGTCGAGGTGCTGGAGGAAGACAGGCTCGCCGCGCTTGGCATGGGCGCGCTACTGGGAGTCGGCCAGGGCTCGGCAAGCCCCTCCAAGGTGGTGGTGATGAACTGGAAGGGCGGCCAGGCGGGCGCGGCCCCGCTGGCGCTGATCGGCAAGGGCGTGGTCTTCGATACCGGCGGTATCAGCCTCAAACCCGCCGCCGGGATGGAAGACATGACGATGGATATGGGCGGCGCGGGCACCGTGGCGGGGGTGATGAAGACCCTCGCGCTGCGGAATGCGCCGGCCAATGTGGTGGGCCTTGTCGGTCTTGTCGAAAACATGCCCGACGGCATCGCGCAGCGCCCGGGCGATGTGGTGACCTCGATGAAGGGCGATACGATCGAGGTGATCAACACCGATGCCGAGGGGCGGCTCGTTCTGGCCGATGTGCTCTGGTATGCGCAGGACACCTTCGCCCCCGCTGGCCTGATCGACCTCGCCACCCTGACCGGCGCCATCGTCGTGAGCCTCGGCCATGAAAATGCGGGCGTGTTCTCCAATGACGACGGCTTCGCCAAATCCTTCCTGAAAGCCGCCGAGACCGAGGGCGAGGGCGCCTGGCGGATGCCCTTGGGCGAGGCCTATGACAAGCTTTTGAAAAGCCGGATCGCGGATATGAAGAATGTCGGCGGGCGGCCCGCGGGCTCGATCACCGCGGCGCAGTTCCTGCAACGCTTCGTCAGGGAGGGCACGCCCTGGATTCATCTCGACATTGCCGGCGTGGCCAGCCGCTCGGACGATGGCGACCTTGCGCCCAAGGGCGCGACGGGCTGGTTCGTGCGCGCGCTCGACCGGCTGGTGCGCGACAGCTACGAAGGATAAGCCGCCGATGGGCGAGGCCTATTTCTACCACATGACCCGCACGCCGCTGGAGGGCACCCTGCCGGTGCTGCTGGCGAAGTCGCTTGAGGCGGGCTGGCGGGTGGCGGTGCGCGGGCAGGACCCGGCCCGGCTCGACTGGCTCGACCAGCGGCTCTGGCTCGGCCATGAGGAGAGTTTTCTGCCGCATGGGGTGGCGGGGGGGCCGCATGACGCCGATCAGCCAGTGCTGCTCACCAGCGCGCCGGAGGCCGCGAACGGCGCGAATTGCCTCGTCTCCATCGACGGGGCCGAGGTGGCGCCGGGCGAGGTCGCGGCGATGGAGCGGGTGATGATCCTGTTCGACGGCAACGACCCCGAGGCGCTCCAGCGCGCCCGCGATCAATGGCGCGCCCTGACCGGCGCGGGAGCGAAAGCCAAATACTGGAGCCAGGAAAGCGGGCGCTGGGAGATGAAGGCGGAAAACTGAACCCCGTCAGGGGATTGCATCGTGGAAGCGAGGTGCGAATGGAACTGCTCGACCAAACCACCCGCCGCGGCGGCTGCCAATGCGGCGCGCTGCGCTACGAGGCCCGCGCGATCCTCGACAATCCCCATATCTGCCATTGCCGGATGTGCCAGCGCGCCAGCGGCAATTTCTTCGCCGCCCTCGTCGGCGTGCCGAACGAAGCGCTCACATGGCAGGGCGAACCGGCCATCTTCGAAAGTTCCGAAGGGGTCGAGCGGGGCTTCTGCCGCGATTGCGGCACGCCGATGTTCTACCGCCACCGGGATGGTTCCCACTGCTCGATCATGATCGGCACTTTCGACGACCCGGCCAGCGTGCCGCTCTTCTACGAGTTCGGCATCGAAAGCCGGTTGCCGCAGATCGACAGGCTCGGCCATGTCGAGCGCTACACAAGCGACGAGCTCATCGACGCCGCGGCGATCGCCCATATCCGCGAGACCTCCCGGCAATATCCGCTCTGATCTTCTCTGTTCGCAAAATACCTCGGGGGTGAATTGGCCGCAGGCCAAGAGGGGGCAGCGCCCCCTGATGCGCCCCCTGACCGCCTACCGCGTCAGAACCAGCATGTCGCCCGCGATCTCGATCTTCGAGAAGCGGCGCAGATAAGCCATGCCGAGCAGCGACTGATCCATCTCGCCCTCGTTGACGAAGACCCGCAGGTTGCGGTCGGTGATATCGCCAAGCCGGATCTCGTCCACCGTGGCCGGGGCGGTGCGCACCATGCCGTTGGCGGTGAAGGCGCGGCCGGTGAAGGCGAGGCCGTCGGGGTCGATCCCGATCCGCGCGGCATCCTTCATCGTCAGCACCACATCCGTCGCCCCGGTATCGACGACAAAATCCACCGGCTCGCCGTTCAGCCGCGCGGTCAGGTAGAAATGCCCGTCGAACATGCGCGGCACCTCGATCTGGCCGCTTTCCAGCACCGACTGGCGCGGGGCGAGATCGCGCGAGATATCGCCCCAGAGTCCGTAACCGGCGATCACGCCGACAAAGATCAGCGCCCAGACCATCGCCTGCTGGGCCAGCTTCGACCAGTTGCGGCGATGCTGGGCGATGAAATAGCCCCCCACCGCGGCGGCGAGGAGAACGAGATAGGCGAGGCGTCCGATATCGGTTGTATCCATTCCGCCCATATAGGCACGCCTCCCGCGCGGGCAAATGCGACCGGCTGTCCGCTCAGTTCACAAGGCCGAAATTCGCCAGACCGTCGAGCACGAATTGCACCGCGAGGGCGGCGAGCAACATGCCGAGCAGGCGGGTGAGCACGTTGATCCCGGTTTCGCGCAGCAGCCGTTCGAGCAGGCCCGAGGCGAGGAACAGGGTGAACACCACCGCCAGCACCGCCAGCATCACGAGATGCACCGCGAGAAGCTGCAGCGGCGTGGTGGTCTGGCCCGCCAGCAGGATCATCGCCGCCATCGCGCCGGGGCCGCCGATCAGTGGCGTGGCGAGCGGAAAGACGGACGGGTCTTCCGCCGGATCGAGCCCCGGTTCCGACTGGTCCTTGCGCCGCTGGGCGCGGCGCTCGAACAGCATGTCGAGCGCGGTCAGGAACAGCAGCAGCCCCCCGGCGATACGGAAGGCGGGCATCGAGATGCCGAGAAAGCCCAGCACCTGCTCGCCCAGCAGCCCGAACAGCGTGAGCAGGATCGCGGCCACGCCGATGGCGCGCAGCGCGATCGCCCGCCGCTCCGCCTTCGACGCGCCCTTGGTGAGGGCGAGGAACAGCGGCATCAGGCCGATCGGGTCGATCACCACGAAGAGGGTGACGAAGGCCGGTATGAGGAGGTCGGGCATCATCTCCGCCGGACGGTGACAGCGCCGGCGCGCGAAGGCAAGCCTAGTCGCAGCGCAGCCAGTCGAGCACCAGCCCGTCGGTGATCACGTAGACGCCGAAATCGTGGCCCATCAGCATCAGCCGCTCACTATAGGGTTCGCCCTCGCCGGTGCAGGTGCGGTCATAGAGCACGGCGTTCAGGCCGCGCACCTCTACCGGGTCGGCGAGGGTGCAGGCATTGTCGACCCCGGTGATCGTGGTCCCGGTGATTTCCAGCGCGCCGCCCTCCATGCCGACGCTCTGGCAATCCCAGCGTTCGGCCCAGTCGTCATTCGGACGGTACAGCCCGTCGAACGGGCCGGCGCCCGCCGCCGCCGGGATCAGGATACAGGCCGCGAGAGCCGAAAAAATGCGCCGCATGGGATTGATCCTTTCACCGCTTTGGTCCGAAACTGAGGCACGAACAGAAGGCGCGCCGTCCATGATATTCGTCAAATCTCTTGCCGTCCTGCTGGGCCTCATCGTGCTCCTGCAAGCCTGGATCCGCCTCGCGCCGTTGCCGCGCGCCCGGCTTACGGCCCGGCCGGGGCCGATGGAGCCGGGGGTGCATCCGATGACAGGCGGGGTGAAGATCGTCCGTCCGCTGGCCGAGCTGCCGCCCGGCGCGCTGGACCGGCTCGCCGCCATCGCTGCCGCCACCCCGCGCACGATGAAGCTGGGCGACGATCCGCTCGCCTTCGTCACCCGCTCGAAGCTCTGGGGTTTTCCCGATATCGCGCTGATCTGGTCGGATGGGGAGCACCTGCACCTGCACTCACACCTTGTGTTCGGCAAGGGAGATATGGGCGTCAACGCCGCCCGCGCCGCGCGGTGGTTCGAGGCATTGGAGCGGGGCGAGGGATGAACTGAGGCAGGCGCGCCCGGTATCGCGCCAGATCGGGTTGTTGAGGCTCATCTCGCAGCGGGCAATAAAGGCGCGCCCGTCGACGGTGAGGCAAATCTCTTCCTCCAGCTCCACCCGGCCGCCGGTGGAATCGGTGCAATAGCAGTCGATCACCCTGCCGCCGGGGCCGGTGACATCGGCCGGGGCGGCGCCGGGCAGGCTCACCAGGGCGATCATCATCCAGCGCATGGGGCATGATACACCATGCCCGCCCCTTGACCAAATCACGCCGATGGGCCACCTGAGGCGGATGGTTCCTGTCGACAAGCTCACCGCGATCACCGAGCGTTTCGAGTATCTCGAAGCGCGGATGGCGCAAGGACTCTCCGGCGACGAGATCGCGCGGGTGGGGCGCGAATATGCCCAGTTGAAGCCGGTGGTGGAGCAGATCGGCGAGTATCTGCAGCTTCTCGCCGATATCGGCGAGGCGCGGGCGATGCTGGCCGATCCGGAGATGAAGGCGCTGGCGGAAGAGGAGCTGCCCGCGCTCACCGCGCGTCTGCCCGAGGCCGAACAGGCGATGCGGCTGGCGCTTCTGCCGCGCGACGAGGCCGATACCCGCCCCGCCATCGTCGAGATTCGGCCCGGCACCGGCGGCGAGGAGGCGGCTTTGTTCGCGGGCGATCTGCTGCGGATGTATCAGCGCTATGCCGAGCGGTGCGGCTGGCAGGTGGACATTCTGGAAGAACAGCTCACCGAGCTTGGCGGGGTCAAGGACGTGGTGGCGCGGGTGGTGGGCGAAAACGTCTTCGCCCGGCTCAAGTATGAAAGCGGCGTGCACCGCGTGCAGCGCGTGCCCGAGACCGAATCGGGGGGCCGCATTCACACCTCCGCCGCCACCGTGGCGGTGCTGCCCGAGGCCGAGGATGTGGATATTCACATCGACCCGAACGATATTCGCATCGACACGATGCGCGCATCCGGGGCCGGGGGGCAGCATGTGAACACCACCGATTCCGCCGTCCGGATCACCCATATTCCGAGCGGGATCGTCGTCACCAGCAGCGAAAAGTCGCAGCACCGCAACCGCGAGATCGCCATGCAGGTGCTCAAGACCCGGCTTTACGACATGGAGCGGCAGAAGGCGCATGACGCCCGTGCCGCCGACCGAAAGACCCAGGTGGGTTCGGGTGACCGCTCCGAGCGCATCCGCACCTACAACTTCCCGCAAGGTCGGATGACCGACCACCGGATCGGCCTTACGCTTTACAAGCTGGGCGAGGTGATGGGCGGCGATCTCGACGAGATCGTCGACGCGCTCACCGAGGCCGACCAGGCGCAGCAACTGGCGGAGATGGACGCATGAGACTGACGCAGGCACTCGGCAAGGGCACCGGCCTTCTGGGCTTTGGCGGCATGGGCAATTCGGGGCGCGACAGCCGGGCGCTGCTCGCCCATGCGCTCGACATGGCGCCCGACCGGCTGATCTTGGAGCATGACCGCGAGGTCAGCGACGACGAGATGGCGGCCTATGAGGTGCTGCTGCACCGGCGGCTGGAACATGAGCCGGTGAGCCGCATCATCGGCAAGCGCGCCTTCTGGGGTCGGGACTTCAAGATCAGCCCGCAAGTGCTTGATCCAAGGCCGGAAACGGAAATTATCATTGCCGAGGCGCTGCGCGGCTCCGCGCCCGGACGGCTGCTCGATCTGGGCACCGGCTCGGGCATTCTCGCGATCTCGTTGCTGGCCGAATGGCCCGGCGCCGAGGGGGTGGCCACCGATCTTTCGCCCGGGGCGCTGGCGGTGGCGCGCGAGAATGCCCGGGCGCATGGCGTGGCCGACCGGCTGAGCCTGATCGAAGCCGACTGGTTCGCCGGGGTCGAAGGCGTGTTCGATCTGATCGTGTCCAACCCGCCCTATATCGCCGCCGACGAGATGGCCGGGCTGGAGCCGGAGGTGCGCGACCACGATCCCGAAATGGCGCTGACGCCGGGCGGCGACGGGCTGGACGCCTACCGCGCGATCCTGGCTGGCGTTGCGGCGCATCTGGCGCCGGGCGGGCGGCTGATGGTCGAGATCGGCCCGAGCCAGGGCGCGGCGGTGACGGCGCTGTTCGAGGCGGCGGGCTTTGCCCATGTGGCGGTGCGGCCCGATCTCGACGGTCGGGCGCGGGTGGTGCTGGGCCTGCGTGCCTGAGGCCGGCCACCGGGGCGCGCCCTGTGGCGCAGGGGGCGCTTGCCGGCGGGAACATGCAACCGCTGCACTTTCCGCTTGCTCCCGCTTGGTTACCTGCTTATGCAGGGTGCAGCGACAGGGCGCAGTCTTTCGATTGCCTGTCGCTGATAAGCCGCAAAGCTGGGACGTATTGAACACGCACGAGATGCGCGCGACCCGCAGAAGCCAGAAACAGGCTGGAAAACTGGATTTATGAGATCTTCGAAATCACGTTCGCGTGGCAAGAACCGGAGCAACAACCGCTCTCCCGCCAACAACCTCAACCGCGTCTTCGACAGTTCGGGGCCGGAAGGCAAGGTGCGGGGCACACCGCAGCAGATCATCGACAAATACACGCAGCTCGCCCGCGATGCCTTTCTGAGCAACGACCGGGTGGCGGCGGAGAATTTCCAGCAGCACGCGGAACATTACACCCGCCTGCTGGCCGAGGCGCAGAACGACGCCGAGGAAAAGCGGGCGCAGGCCGAGAAGGCCAACCGCGACCGCCAGCAGCAACAGCAAAAACAGCGTGATCGCGACGATCGCCGGGGCCGCGACGAGGACCAGGGCAGCGACGATCCCGCCAGCCAGCCGCAGCCCGACGTGGTCGATCTGCCGTCCGAGGAGGATAGCGGGCTGGTCGAAACCCCCGAAACCAAACCGGCCCCGCGCAAGACCACCCGGACACGCAAGCCAAAGGCGAAGCCGGAGGCCGAGGCTGCCGAGCCTGCCGCGCCGGATGGCGGCGACGCGACCGAGGCCGCGGAGTAAGATCCGGGCAGATTGCGAGACGAGACGGAGGCCGCCCTGAACGGGGCGGCCTTTTTTCATGCCTGTTCTGGTGTGACGCCCCAAAAACCTGTGGGGCGCGGGAGATACCCTCCCGCGCCCCTGTGGGATGCGCCTTCTCGCGAGCGGCAGACCATCGCGTATGGTCCGCCCGATCCTGTCCCGGTGAAAATCGCATGCGGTGGCGATCAGGGGAAATTGCAATTTTCGATGAAAATGATAAGTGACGGTTATGAACGTTACGCTCCGTCAGCTCGGCTATTTCATCGCCCTCGCCGAAGAACGCCATTTCGGGCGGGCGGCGGCGCGCGTTCACGTCACGCAGCCGGCGCTTTCCACCCAGATCCGCGAACTCGAAGACCGGATCGGCACCGCGCTGGTCGACCGCTCCGGGCGCGGCTTCAGCCTCACCCCGGCCGGGCAGGACGTGCTCGCCTCGGCCCGCCGGATCGTCGGCGAGGTTGAGCGGATGGAGGCCAATGTGCGCTGGCAGGACGGGCTGCGCGGGCGGCTCAAGCTGGGCATCATCCCCACCGTCGCGCCCTATCTGCTGCCGCAGGCGCTGCCGCTTCTGCGCGCGCGCGACGTGACGCTCGATCTCAGGCTGCGCGAGGCGCAGACCGAGGCGCTGCTCGGTGAATTGTCGGACGGGCTGATCGACGCTGCGGTCATCGCGGTGCCCTCGGGCGTGCCGGGGCTGATCGAGGAGCCGCTTTTCATGGATCGCTTCCTGCTTGCCGGGCGCCGGGAGCCGATTGCCGAGATGCGCCGCAGCGGGCAGGTGCCGCGGCCGGGCGAACTCAACCCGTCGCAGCTTCTGCTGCTCGACGAAGGCCATTGCCTGGCCGATCAGGCGCTGGAGGTTTGCGGCACCAGCCGGGTCTCGACCCGGGTGGATCTCAGCGCCTCGTCGCTGCCCACGCTCTGCGGGCTGGTGGCGGCGGGCTTCGGCCAGACGCTCCTGCCCGAGATCGCCTGCGTGCCGGAAACCGCCGCGGCGCCCGAGATGGATGTGGTGCGCTTCGCCGCGCCGGAGCCGATGCGCATGATCGGCCTCGTGCGCCGCGATCTGGGCGGCCCCGATGGCTGGTTTCGCGAATTGGCGGAGATTTTGCAGGAAGCGGGCGAAGCGCTGCTGGCGAAGGCGGCTGCGATATGAGCCCATGCATTCGTTGCATAGCCGTGTCACAGCGTTTCGATGTGACAGCGCCGCCCGATCCCCTGTATAGAGACGCGAAAGGGAGATTCCTATGCGTGATCTGAAAACCCCCTCCGGTCGTCATCCGGAAAAGGCCCACCGCCCCGACAATGCCCAGCCGAAAAAGCCGGGCTGGATTCGCGTGAAGGCGCCGGGCGGCAAGGGCTATGCCGAAACTCACAAGATCATGCGCGAGCATGGGCTGGCCACGGTCTGCGAAGAGGCGGGCTGCCCCAATGTCGGCGAGTGCTGGAACGCCGGCCACGCCACGATGATGATCATGGGCGAGATCTGCACCCGCGGCTGCACCTTCTGCAATGTCGCCACCGGCAAGCCCAATCCGCTCGACGTGTTCGAGCCGGGCCGGGTGGCCGATGCGGTGGCCAGGCTGGGGCTGAACCATGTGGTGATCACCTCCGTCGACCGTGACGATGTGGACGATGGCGGGGCGGAGCATTTTGCCATGACGATCCGCGCGATCCGCAAGAAAAGCCCCGGCACGACGATCGAGATTCTCACGCCCGACTTCCTCAAAACCGAGCCCGGCGCGCTGGAGACGGTGGTCGAGGCGCGCCCCGATGTGTTCAACCACAACCTGGAAACGGTGCCCGGCCTCTATCCGGAAGTGCGCCCCGGCGCGCGCTATTTCCACTCGCTGCGGCTGTTGCAGAAGGTCAAGGAGCTTGACCCCGCGATGTTCACCAAATCGGGTATCATGGTGGGGCTGGGTGAAGACCGGCAGGGCGTGATGCAGGTGATGGACGATATGCGCGCGGCGGAGATCGACTTCATCACCATCGGCCAATATCTGCAGCCGACGCCGAAGCACCACGCGGTGGATCGCTTCGTGACGCCGGAAGAGTTTCAGGCTTACGAGAAAGCGGCATGGGGCAAGGGCTTCCTGATGGTTTCGGCCACCCCGCTCACGCGCTCCTCCTACCATGCGGGCGACGATTTCGCCCGGCTGCGCGCGGCGCGGCTCGACAAGCTCGGCCAGGCGTGAAGGCGAAATCTTTCTAAGATTTCGGCCCGGTTTCCTGGAAAGAAACCGGGCTGCTCTGATCAGGCCAGCGCCTGATAGAGCCCTGTGAGCAATTGCTCCTCGGGCACCTCGTCGGGGCTGTTGAGGTAGACCTCCCATGTCGGCGGCGCGAAGTCCACGCCCTGGGCCTGCACGAAGGCGGCCATCTCGCCATAGGCGGCCTGGAGCCCGGCATAGCTGCCCCGGTGCATCCCGTGCGCCACCCGGCCCGCCGGGGTCACATCCGCCTTCACCGGCGCCTCGGCGGCCGCCATATCGTCGCGCGCGATGGTGAAGCCGGCGCGGAACGCCATCCTGTCGGGGCTGTAGTCGTAGTAGACGGCCAATGCCGCCCCCGCAGGCGGCACGCCATGTTTCTGCATGAACGCCCAGACCTCGGCAAAGGCCGATCCCATCGCCTCGCCGATTTCCGCCATTGCCATGCCCGTTTCGCGGTCGACGTAGAGATATGGCGTTTCCGCCACGTCGATCAGGCTGAATTCCGTCATGCTGCCCTCCCATGTCGATATGCGCCAGCCTGCACCGGATCGGCGTGCACGGCCATGCGCTGGGTCAAATCGGCCTATTGCCCCAGCGGCAGGCGCTTGAGATAGGCGGCGATGGCGGCGCGGTCGCTCTCGGGCAGTTGCGCGAGGTTCTGCACCACATGGCTCATATGCCCGCCGGCCATATCGAATTCGGGGGTGAAGCCGGAGGTGAAATATTCCACCAGTTCGGCCTCGGACCAGCTCATTTCCGGTGGCGTCAGGTCGGGGAAGGAGCCGCGCCCGGCGGGGTTGGGCGCACCCGAGAGCCAGTCGGCCCCGGTTTTCAGCCCGCCGAGCGCATTGCGCGGGCTGTGGCATTCGGCGCAATGCCCCAGCGCTTCGACCAGCACCCGGCCGCGCTGTTCGGCCTCGTTCAGATCGCCCTGCATCACCCAGCCATCGCGCAGAAACAGAAGCTTCCAGCCGCCGAGCGCGGTGCGGATATTGAACGGGAAGGGCACGTCATGCGGCTGGCTCGGCGTGGGGTCGGCGGGCAGGGTGGCCAGATAGGCGTGCAGGTCTGCCACCTGCTGCGGCTCCATGCGGATATAGGAGGCATAGGGGAAGGCCGGGTAGTAGTGCCGCCCCTGCGGCGATGTGCCGTGATGCAGCGCGTTCCAAAGATCGGGCGCCGACCAGGTGCCGATCCCCTGATCGGGGTCCTGGCTGATATTGGGCGCGGTGAAGGTGCCGAAGGGCGAGGCGAAGCGCTGCCCGCCGGTCAGCACCAGCCTGGCCTCGTCGCTTGCACCCTCGGCCATGTGGCAGGAGGCGCAGCCGGCGGCGGTGAACACCGCTTCGCCGCGGGTAACATCGCCGGTAAGCCCGGCCAGCGCCTCTGCCCCGTCGCTGCGCGGGCGGGTGATCCAGAGCCCGAGGGCGATGACGATGACGGCGAGGATCAGGAGGCGGACAAACCAGCGGCGCATAGGGAACTCCGAACAAGGGGCGCCGGGGCGGAAAGCGCCCCGGCGGTTTGGCCGAGCCTAGCGCAAGCGCGGGGATTCGCCACGCATGGCCGGGGCTGGCGCACGCGAACGTGAGGTCATTCGGATGCGCGATACGCCTGATGGCAGGCACCGCAGGCCGCGCCGAGCGGCCCCATCGCGCCCTGCAGGCCGGCAAGATCGGTGCCGGCGGCGTCGGCCATCGCCGTGGTGGCGGTCTGAAGCGCGGCGATCTTGGTGGTGACATCGGGGAAATTGGCCCAGAGATCGGGCAGCGCCCGGGTGCCGTCGATACTGTCGGCGTCGGTGCCTTCGGGCCAGAGCGCGGCGAGATCGAGATGCGAGAGCGCCATGAGATTATTGGCCGCCGCACCGGCCGCGGTGGCGTCATACTCCATATTGCCCTGCGCCATTGCGCCGAGCGTGCCGAGATTGAAGGCAAAGAGCGTCATCAGCGACTGGCGGGCCTTCACCGCCGGGTTGGGCATTGCGTCCTGAGCATGCAGAGGCGGAGCGCTGACCACGGCGACGGCGAGGCCGAGACCGAGGGCGAGGGGACGAATGGTCGGCATGGCATTTCCTTTCGGGTCAGGTTCGGATCACGGAAGAGTCGTGTTCGCTCAGGTTATCTGTTAGGCTTTTTGGTGGAACTCGCCAATTTCGCATGGGATCTGTGAAAATATGCAAAGGATGAACTGGGACGATATCCGTTTCATCCTCGCGGTGGCGCAGGAGGGGTCGCTGTCCGGTGCGGCGCGGGCGCTGGGGGTGAATCATGCCACCGTGCTCCGGCGCATCTCGGGCTTCGAGGCGGCGCTGGGGGTGACCATCTTCGACCGGACCGCGCGCGGCTACCGGGTGGCGCCGCGCCGGGGCCGGGTGATCGCGGCGATGGAGGCGATGCAGGCGGGCGCGCTCGGCGTCGAGCGGGCGCTGATGGCGGCGCGCGCGCCGCTGTCGGGCGTGGTGCGGGTGACCTCGACCGATACGATCTGCCAGGCGGTCCTGCCGCCGATCGTTGCCCGGCTGATGGCCGAGGCGGAAGGGCTGACCATCGAGCTCAATTCGCAAAACCTGCATGCCGATCTGGCGCGGCTCGATGCCGATATCGCCGTGCGCCCGGCACAACGGCTGCCCGACAACCTGACGGCCACGCAAGCCGGGCAGATGGCGTTTGCCGTCTATGCGGCGCCCGGCGGGCAGCCCGGCTGGCTCGGTTTCGCCGGCAGCCTTGAACGGTCGCTGCCGGCCTCCTGGCTGGCGCAGGCAATGCCGGATGCCGAGATCGCGGGCCGCGCCGACAGCTTCGTGGTGCTGCGCGAGATGGCGGCGGCGGGGCAGGGCCGCGCGGTGCTGCCTTGCGTGCTGGGCGATGTGGATGCGCGTCTGCTGCGGCTCGATGGGATCATGCCGCCGATGCGGGTCGATCTCTGGGTCGCCACGCATCACGATCTTGCCGATGTGCCGCGCATCGAGGCGGTGCGCCGGATGCTCGCCGAGGCGCTGCGGCGCGAGGCGCCACGGTTGCTGGGCGAGCCATGAGCGCGCTCGCGGATAAGTGAGCGCGACAGGACCGGGCTGGCGCGTTAGGCTCGCAGCGGAAGGAGACCGCGATGAGTGACGATCTGACCAAACGGCAATGCCGCGATCTGCCCAAGGGCAGCCCGGCGCTGGGCGCGGGCGAGATCGCCGCGCTGATGCCCCGGCTCGATCCGGGCTGGCACGCGGGCGGCGGCAAGCTCACCCGGCGCTTCGAGGTGAAGGGCTATGCCCCCGCCCATATGCTCGCCAATGCCACCGCCTTCCTCGCCGAGCGCGAGGGGCATCACCCCGACATTTCCTTTGGCTGGGGCTGGTGCGAGGTGACCTTCTGGACCCATACGGTCGGCGGGCTCAGCGAGAACGATTTCATCTGCGCCGCCAAGCTCGACGCACTGGTGGCCGGGTAGCGCCGCCGCACGGGCGTGCCTCCGGCGCTGGGCCTGGCCTTGCCGCGCTTGCGGGTGGCGCTCGGGTGGACTATGCGGGCGGGCATGACCCAGCGGTTCAGCTTTTCCCTTCACGCCAAAGATGGCGCCGCCCGTGCCGGGCTGATCTCCACCCCGCGCGGCGAGATCCGCACGCCCGCCTTCATGCCCGTGGGCACCGCGGCGACGGTGAAGGCGATGATGCCCGAGAGCGTGGCGGCCACCGGGGCCGATATCCTGCTGGGCAACACCTATCATTTGATGCTGCGCCCCGGCGCCGAGCGGATCGACCGGCTCGGGGGCCTGCACAAGTTCATGAACTGGGACAAACCGATCCTCACGGATTCGGGCGGCTTTCAGGTGATGAGCCTTGCCGATCTGCGCAAGCTCACCGAGGAGGGCGTGGCGTTTCGCTCTCATGTGGACGGGTCGAAGCACATGCTCACCCCCGAGCGCAGCATGGAGATCCAGCGCCTGCTCGGCTCCGATATCGTCATGGCCTTCGACGAATGCCCGGCGCTGCCGGCGGAGGAAAGCGTGGTGGCGGAGTCGATGCGGCTCTCGATGCGGTGGGCGCAACGTTCGCGCGACGCCTTCGGCGACCGGCCTGGCCATGCGCTGTTCGGCATCATGCAGGGCGGGGTGACGCGCGCGCTGCGCGAGGAGAGCGCCGTGGCGCTGAAGGCGATCGGCTTCGAGGGCTACGCGGTCGGCGGGCTCGCCGTTGGCGAGGGGCAGGAGGCGATGTTCGGCGTGCTCGACTACGCGCCGGGGATGCTGCCCGAGGACCGGCCGCGCTACCTGATGGGCGTGGGCAAACCCGACGATATCGTCGGCGCGGTGAAACGCGGCATCGACATGATGGATTGCGTGCTGCCCTCGCGCTCGGGGCGCACCGGTCAGGCCTGGACGCGGCGCGGGCAGGTCAACATCAAGAACGCCCGCCACGCCGACGATCCGCGCCCGCTCGACGAGCAGTGCACCTGCCCGGCCTGCCGCAATTACAGCCGGGCCTACCTGCACCATGTGTTCCGGTCGGGCGAGATCATCTCGTCGATGCTGCTCACCTGGCACAATCTGCATTACTATCAGGACTTAATGCAGGGGCTGCGCGACGCGATTTCTGCGGGCGAATTCAATGCGTTCGAGGCGGATTTTCATGCTCAGCGGGCCGCGGGCGATATCGAGCCGCTGTGAGCGGGCTTTGCGCGCGCGGCGCGCCGTGCCGTCCTGACCCGGTGCCGGAGCAACGCCCGGAAGAGGCCGGGCGCCCGTGCCGCGGCGCGTTTACCTCTCGCTCACCGCGTCAACCACAAGCTCTTGCCCGTCAGAGCCATGCAAGGCACAATACCTGCAAACCAACGGGGCTGGTTGAAACCGCGGGATTTCGCCCCCAATTCTAACCAGCGAACAGGAGGCGTTGCGCGCTGCCGACGGTCGGGGCCGTTTCGCCTGCCGCAGACAAGGAAAACAAATGACCGAGCATAAGACCCATTCTCACCCGGTGCTGCCGCTGCGCGATATCGTGGTGTTCCCCCATATGATCGTGCCGCTCTTCGTCGGTCGCGAGAAGAGCGTGAAGGCGCTCGAAGAGGTGATGGCGGATGACCGGCAGATCCTGCTGGCCAGCCAGATCGACCCGTCGGTCGACGATCCGGAAACCGACGGCATCTACCGCGTCGGCGTGCTCGCCAACGTGCTGCAATTGCTCAAGCTGCCCGATGGCACGGTGAAGGTGCTGGTCGAGGGCCAGAGCCGGGTGAAGATCACCGATTTCATCGAAAACCCGGCCTATTTCGAGGCCGATGCCGAGCCGCTGATCGAAACCATCACCGACGAGGATGCCGCCACCGCGCTGACCCGTTCGGTGAACGAGGAATTCGAGCGCTACGCCAAGATCAAGAAGAACATCCCCGAAGAGGCGCTGGCGGCGGTTTCGGAAACCACCGAGCCCGCCAAGCTCGCCGACCTCGTGTCCGGCCATCTCGGCGTGGACGTGGCGCAGAAGCAGGAACTGCTTGAAACGCTGTCGATCGACGCGCGGCTGGAGAAGGTCTTTGGCCTGATGCAGGGCGAAATGTCGGTGCTCCAGGTCGAGAAAAAGATCAAGACCCGGGTGAAAAGCCAGATGGAGCGCACCCAGCGCGAATATTATCTGAATGAGCAGATGAAGGCCATTCAGAAGGAGCTGGGCGAAGACGGCGAGGGCCAGAACGAGGTGGCGGAGCTCGAAGAGCGCATCGCCAATACCAAGCTCTCGAAGGAAGCCCGCGAAAAGGCCGATGGCGAGATCAAGAAGCTCAAGAACATGAGCCCGATGAGCGCCGAGGCCACGGTGGTGCGCAATTACCTCGACTGGATGCTGTCGATCCCGTGGGGCGTGAAGAGCCGCGTGAAGAAAAACCTCGTCAATGCCCAGACGGTGCTCGACGCCGACCATTACGGGCTTGAGAAGGTCAAGGAACGCATCGTCGAATATCTCGCCGTGCAGCAGCGCTCGAAAAAGCTGAAAGGCCCGATCCTCTGCCTCGTCGGCCCGCCGGGCGTCGGCAAGACCTCGCTGGGCAAATCGGTGGCGCGGGCCACCGGGCGCGAGTTCATCCGCATCAGCCTTGGCGGTGTGCGCGACGAGAGCGAGATTCGGGGTCACCGGCGGACTTACATTGGCTCGATGCCGGGCAAGATCATCCAGGCGCTGAAAAAGGCGAAAACGACCAACCCGCTGATCCTGCTCGATGAGATCGACAAGATGGGCCACGATTTCCGGGGCGACCCGGCCAGCGCCATGCTCGAAGTGCTCGACCCGGAACAGAACGGCACCTTCGTCGATCATTATCTGGAGGTGGAATACGACCTCTCGAACGTGATGTTCCTGACCACGGCCAACAGCTACAACATGCCGGGGCCGCTGCTCGACCGGATGGAGATCATCCCGCTCGCGGGCTACACCGAGGACGAGAAGCGCGAGATCGCCCACCAGCACCTGATCGACAAGCAGGTGAAGGCGCATGGACTGCGCAAGGGCGAGTTTGCCATGTCCGAGGCGGCGCTGACCGACATCATCCGCTACTACACCCGCGAGGCGGGGGTGCGCAGCCTTGAACGCGAGATCGCCAAATGCGCCCGTAAGGCGGTAACGCTGATCGTGCGCGGCGATGTGAAAACGGTCGAGGTCACGCCCGAGAGCCTTGAGGACTTCCTCGGGGTGAAGAAGTTCCGCTACGGGCTGGCCGAGAAGGAAGACCAGATCGGCGTGGTCACCGGGCTGGCCTGGACCAGCGTGGGCGGCGATCTGCTCTCGATCGAGGCGCTGCGCCTGCCGGGCAAGGGCCGGATGAAGACCACCGGCAAGCTCGGCGAGGTGATGAAGGAATCGATCGACGCCGCCTCCAGCTTCGTGCGTTCCATCGCGCCGGAGATCGGGGTGAAACCGCCGAAATTCGAGAAATGGGATATTCACGTTCACGTGCCGGAAGGGGCAACCCCGAAGGACGGGCCGAGTGCCGGCATCGCGATGGTGACCTCCATCGTCTCGGTGCTGACGCAGATTCCGGTGCGCAAGGATATCGCCATGACCGGCGAGGTCACCCTGCGCGGCAACGTGCTGCCGATCGGCGGGCTGAAGGAAAAGCTGCTCGCGGCCCTGCGTGGCGGCATCAAGACGGTGCTGATCCCGGAGGAGAACGAAAAGGATCTCGCCGAGATTCCCGACAACGTGAAAGAGGGGCTGAAGATCATCCCCGTCAGCCAGGTTCGCGACGTGCTGAAACTGGCGCTGGTGCGCGAGCCCGAGCCGGTGGAATGGGACGAGGCCGCCGAGGAAGCCGCGGCGGCGGCGCTCAAGACCGATAGCGAAACGGCGGGGCAGGTGGCCCACTAACCACCCGCTACAGATATGAAAACGCCAGGCGCACCCCTTGGGGTGCGCCATTTCGTCTGTGCGTGGCACTGGATTTGTTAACGTTTTTTCGCTAGGGTTTCGGAAAACGAAACAATGAGGCGAAGAAGGCGGTATTCATGACAACCCGTAAGACGAGTTCCCGCAAGGCCGCCCCGGCCTCCGCCCGGGCCAAGACCTCCACGAGCCGCAAGACGACGGCAAGCGCGCCGCCCAAGGCGAGCGCCAAGCCCGCCAGCCCGAAGGTGAGCACCAGGCCGGCGGCGGCAAGTGCCAGGCCAACCAGTGTGGCCGCGGCGATGGCCGCACCGAAGCCGGCGGCGCCGGCCCCGGAAAAAGCCGCGCCGGCGGTAAAGGGCGTTTCGCTGACCGATGTGGCGCAGGCGGGCGATCCGCTGAAGAAAAAGGAATTCTTCGAGCGGGTCAAAGCCCGTTCGGGCGACGTGAAAGGCCGCGACGTGCGGCTGGTGCTCGACGCGGTGCTGGAAGAGCTTGGCACGTTGCTCGCCGAGGGCGAGGGGCTCAACGCCCAGCCGCTCGGCAATCTCAAGGTGCAGAAGCGCCGGGTCACCAACGGCGCCAATGTGGTGGTCTGCAAACTGCGCCGGAAAAAGGCGAAGATCGGGGGGAAAGACCCTCTTGCAGAGGCTGCGGAGTGACGCTAAAAGCCCCGGACGTCGGGTGATTAGCTCAGTGGTAGAGCGCTTCGTTCACATCGAAGATGTCGGGGGTTCAAATCCCTCATCACCCACCATCCCCCTCTCGGCCCCCTGCGGGGCCGTTTGCATTTGGGGGGCGGCAGATGCGCTTGCCCCTTGCAGGGTGTGCGCCGATGCGGGTAAGACCGCGCGGCAATGGGTCGTTAGCTCAGCTGGTAGAGCGCTTCGTTTACACCGAAGATGTCGGCGGTTCGAACCCGTCACGACCCACCATCGCACCCCGTATCGCGCCCCGTCCGCAGGCCCCGGTCAGTCCGAAACGCGCGCCGCACCCGGCAGCCGCCAGCGCAGCTTCGACCAGTCGCGCTGCCCCAGAATCATCGACACGGTGGCAAAGCGGTAGCCCGCCTCGCTCAGCCCGTCGATGGCGGCGGGCATGGCGCGCACGGTGGGGGCGTGAATGTCGTGGCTGAGGATGATCGCGCCGGGCCGGGCGCGCCCGACGATGCGGCTGGCCACCACCTCCGCGCCGGGCCGGCGCCAGTCTTCGGGATCGACCGACCACAGGATCGTCGGCATCTCGCGCTCCCTGGCGACCATCGCCCGCTGCGATGCGCTGAGCGCGCCATAGGGCGGGCGCATGGTGACCGGGATGCGCTGAACGGCCCTGTAGACGGCCTCCGAGGTCCGGTCGAGCTCGCGCAGGACCGAGGCGGTGCCAAGCTGCGACAGCACCGGATGCCGCCAGGTGTGATTGCCGATCTCATGGCCCTCGTCGACCATGCGCTTCACGATGTCAGGGTAGCGCGCCACGTTGCGGCCGATGACGAAGAAGGTGGCCCGCACGCGCCGGGCCTTGAGCAGATCGAGCAGCTGCGGGGTGAGCCTGGGGTGAGGGCCGTCATCGAAGGTCAGCGCGACGAGCCGTGCGCGGGTGGGGGCCGCCGTGACGGTGTTGCGCCGCTCGGTCGATACATCCTGCGGCAACGCGATCTGCGTGCCGGCGGCCAGCGCCCGGCCCGGCGCGATCAGCCCCGCTCCCGCAAGTGCCGCGCCCGACCCGAGGATCAGGTTTCGTCTGTCAAGCACTCTTGCCCCCCAGGCCAAAGCGTCTCAATATGTTAGCGGACAGTTTTCATGTACGGGGCACGGTCGCACAAGGCCGGTTTCGGCTGCGGCGGATGGCGAAGGGCAAGCCTGTTGCACTCTGCGCACAGATTTCGGACTCATGGGGCGAGAAGAGGTTCGATATGTGTAACGAGCTTTACCTTTTGCGCCATGGTCAGTCCGAGTGGAACGCCGCGCGCCGCCATCAGGGCCAGCTCGAAAGCCGACTCACTGAACTCGGGCGCAGCCAGGCAGCGGCGATGGGGGCGGTGCTGGCGCGCGAGATCGCCGAACCCGCCCGGTTCACCGCCTTCACCAGCCCGCTCCTGCGCGCCTCGGAGACGGCCGCGATCGCGCTTGCCCCGCTCGGCCTGACCGCCACCGCCGACGACCGGCTGAAAGAGGTCCATTTCGGCGCCTGGCAGGGGCTGACCGAC
Organism: Sinisalibacter aestuarii; assembly: GCF_027923545.1. Lineage (GTDB taxonomy): Bacteria > Pseudomonadota > Alphaproteobacteria > Rhodobacterales > Rhodobacteraceae > Sinisalibacter > Sinisalibacter aestuarii. The sequence continues at coordinate 93,745 of NZ_BROH01000004.1, forward strand.
GCCGAGATCTTCGCCCGCTACCCCTGGGCCGAAGCACCGCGCGAGGCCGACCCGTTCATGTGGAATTTCATGGCACCCGGCGGCGAGACGCTGCCGCTGCTCTCGGCGCGGCTCGGCGCCTTTCTCGACGGGCTGGCCGGCCCCGCCGTGATCGTCGCGCACGGGGTTGCGCTCAGGGTGCTGCGCGGGCTGTGCCTTGGCCTCGACAGCAGTGGAATGCGCGATCTGCCGGGCGGGCAGGGCGTGGTCTGGCGCCTGCGCGACGGGGCGCACAGCGTGCTTGCCTGACCGGTCCGGCGAAAAAACCGCGCCCGCCCATTCAGAACCGCTTGACGCCCCGGCGCGCCGCTTCTAGAACGCAGCCTCACGACGCCCCGTATGGGGCATCGGCAGCGGGCGGTTGTAGCTCAGTTGGTTAGAGTACCGGCCTGTCACGCCGGGGGTCGCGGGTTCGAGTCCCGTCAACCGCGCCACCGCTGCCAAAACCCGGACGCAAGTCCACACGCGGTTGTAGCTCAGTTGGTTAGAGTACCGGCCTGTCACGCCGGGGGTCGCGGGTTCGAGTCCCGTCAACCGCGCCACTTTTCCCCGAACAGCAAGCCGCCCGATGCGTGACCGTCTTCTGCGATTGATCGACGATCTGCCGCTGGGCTATGCCTTGCTCTTCGCGCTGACGCTGGGCCTCGCCCCGTTCACGCCGGAGCCGCATGTCTGGGAAAAGCTGGGAATGCTGGTGACCGGCACGCTGGTCACGCCGGTCGACATCTTCGATCTGCTCATGCACGGCGCGCCCTGGCTGCTGCTCGCCGCCAAGCTGGGGCGGATGGCGCTGCGCCGCGCAAACTGACGCGCCTTTTCATCTTGCCAAAAATATCCCGGGGGTCCGGGGGCAGCGCCCCCGGCCCGGTCTCACCCCTTGCCCGACAGCGCCGCCATGATCCGCGCCCAGCTGCGCATGCCCTTGTGAAAGCTCTCCAGATCGTATTTCTCGTTCGGCGAGTGGATCTGGTCGTCGTCCCGGCCGAAGCCGATCAGCATCGAATCCATGCCCAGCACGTCCTGGAAATGGCCCGCAATCGGGATCGAGCCGCCGGAGCCGATGAAGGCGGCCTCCATGCCCCATTCCTCCGACAGCGCCTTGCGGGCGGTTTCGAATTCCGGCGCATCGGTCGGCATCCGGCTGGCGGGCGCGCCGTGGCCGGCCGGGAATTCGGCGCTCACATCCGCCGGCAGCCGGTCTTCCACATGCGCCACGAAGGCGGCATGGATCTTCTCGGGGTCCTGCTCGCCGACGAGGCGGAAGCTCACCTTGGCGCTGGCCTCGGCGGGCAGCACGGTCTTGAAGCCTTCGCCGGTATAGCCGCCGGTGATGCCGTTCACCTCTGCCGTGGGCCGCGCCCAGAGCTTTTCGAGCGGGGTGCGGTCGGGCTCGCCATAGGGCACCGAGAGGCCGATATCGCCGAGAAAGCGGCTGTGATCGAAGGACAGCGCCTGCCATTGCGCGCGGATCTCGTCGGGCAGCTCCGGCACATCGTCATAGAAGCCGGGCAGGGTGACGCGGCCGTTTTCGTCATGCAGATCGGCGAGGATCGTCGTCAGCAGATGGATCGGGTTCACCGCCAGCCCGCCATACATGCCCGAATGCAGATCGCGGCTGGCGGCCTTGACGATCACCTCTTCGGCCAGCAGCCCGCGCAATTGCGTGGTGATCGCCGGCACCCGGCCATCAAACAGCCCGGTATCGCAGATCATCGCGAAATCGGCTTTCAGCTCTGCGGCATTCTCCTTCATGAAGGGCACCAGCGAGGGCGAGCCCGATTCCTCCTCGCCTTCGAGGAAAATCGTGATCCGGCAGGGCAATTCGCCGGTCTCCGCCACCCAGGCGCGCATCGCCTCGACGAAGGTCATCAGCTGGCCCTTGTCGTCCGAGGTGCCGCGGCCGCGGATCACCTTGCCCTTGGGCGTGTCTTCGATGGCCGGCTCGAAGGGCGGCTTGTCCCACAGCGCCAGCGGGTCGACCGGCTGCACATCGTAATGGCCGTAGAACAACAGGTGCGGCGCGCCCGTGCCGCCATGGGCGACCACCATCGGATGCCCCGGTGTCGGGCGCTTCGCGGCGTCGAAGCCGATCGAGGCGAGGTCGGCGACCAGCCAGTCGGCGGCGGTGTCGCAATCGCCCTTATAGGCCGGATCGGTCGAGATCGAGGAAATCCTGAGCAATTCCATCAGGCGCTCGACGGCGCGGTCGAGATCGTTGTCGAGGCGGGTGAGAACGGGGGCGAGGGTCATGTCTGTCTCCTGTCAGTCGGCGGAAACCGTATCATGCCGCCCGGCACTGTCCAGACGGGCTGGCATCCGGGCGCGGCGCTTCCTATGTTCCGCTCAACGAACGGAGGTTTCCCGCATGAAAAAACTGGTATCCGCCCTTGGCCTGTCCTTCGCCGCCGTCCCGCTATTTGCCGGGGCGCTGGCCTTCGAGCCGGTGGCGCCGGAGGGGCTCGACGCCACCGCCGAGCAGATGGTCGAGGCGCTTCAGGCCGGGATGCCGGCACAGATGGCGGCCTTCGAGGCGCAGGGCTTCGGCTCCTACGGCGCCATCGCGGTGCCGAAAGGGGTGGAGCTGAAGCCGGAATTGCTGGCCTCGGTCGCCAATCACGAAAGCGCCGAGGCGGCCCGGATCGCCGTGCTCGACGCCTGCAGCGAGCTGACCGGCGCGGAATGCACGGTGATCGGGCTGATCGTGCCGGCGGGCAATTAGGTCTGGCCAGACGCGGGACGTTACGTCACATTGGAATGGTTCCAGATATTGACACAGGTCAAGGCCGCCACTGCGGCATATCGTATCTAAACATCCCAATACGTTTACCGGAACGAAAGTTTTGTGTAACACCACGTAACCGATACCTGCGGGGAGGAACGCGCGTGAATTACGAAGCCAAGCTGGATGCGGCGCTTGGGCGACTGCATGAAGAGGGCCGTTACCGGGTCTTCATCGACATCGAGCGGGAAAACGGCAAATTTCCCCACGCGACCTGGTCGCGGCCCGATGGCAGCCAGCAGCCTGTGACGATCTGGTGCGGCAACGACTATCTCGGCATGGGCCAGCACCCGGCGGTGCTCAAGGCGATGCACGAGGCGATCGACGCCACTGGCGCAGGATCGGGCGGCACGCGCAATATTTCCGGCACGACGGTGTATCACAAGCGCCTGGAGGCCGAGCTTGCCGATCTGCACCGCAAGGAAGCGGCGCTGCTGTTCACCTCGGCCTACATCGCCAATGACGCCACGCTGTCGACCCTGCCCAAGCTGTTCCCCGGCCTGATCATCTATTCCGACGAGCTCAACCACGCCTCGATGATCGAGGGCGTGCGCCGCAATGGCGGGGCCAAGCGGATCTTCCGTCACAACGATGTGGAGCATCTGCGCGAGTTGCTCGCCGCCGACGATCCCGAAGCGCCGAAGCTGATCGCCTTCGAATCGGTCTATTCGATGGATGGCGATTTCGGCCCGATCGAGGCGATCTGCGATCTCGCCGACGAATTCGGCGCGCTCACCTATATCGACGAAGTGCATGCCGTCGGCATGTATGGCCCGCGCGGCGCCGGCGTGGCCGAGCGCGACGGGCTGATGGGCCGGATCGACATCATCAACGGCACGCTCGCCAAGGCCTATGGCGTGATGGGCGGCTACATCGCCTCGTCGGCCAAGATGGTCGACGCGATCCGCTCCTATGCGCCGGGCTTCATCTTCACCACCTCGCTGGCGCCGGCCATCGCTGCGGGTGCCGCCGCCTCGGTGGCCTGGCTGAAGACCGCCGAAGGCCAGAAGCTGCGCGACAAGCACCAGGAGCAGGCGAAGATTCTCAAGACCCGGCTCAAGGGCCTTGGTCTGCCGATCATCGACCACGGCTCGCATATCGTGCCGGTGATCGTGGGCGACCCGGTGCACACCAAGCAGCTTTCCGACATGCTGCTGGAACAGTTCGGAATCTACGTCCAGCCGATCAACTTCCCGACCGTGCCGCGCGGCACCGAACGGCTGCGCTTCACGCCGTCGCCGGTGCATGGGCCGAAGGAGATGGAGACGCTGGTGCGCTCGCTCGACGGGCTCTGGTCGCATTGTGCGCTGAATCGCGCCGAGCTCAGCGCCTGATCGCCTTCTGCGTGTTCAACATCCCTTGTGCTGTGGTATGAAAAAGCGCAAGAGGCCGGGGACATAAAGAATCGCCGGCGCACAATGGGGATGTGTGCGTTTGCCGCGCTGCTGCAACGAGGGATATCGACCATGATCCGGCGGTGGGTGACACCCAAGATCACCGAGCAGGACGACGCGCCTGGCGGGTTCGACTCCTACGATCTGCGGCTGGGCGACGTGATGCGCGGTGAGCGCGCCACGCTCGGCAAATCGCTGCTCGACGTGCAGCGCGAACTGAAGATCAAGGCCACCTATATTTCCGCCATCGAAAACGCCGACATGAAGGCGTTCGAGACGCCGAGTTTCATCGCCGGCTATGTTCGCTCCTATGCCCGCTATCTGGGGATGGACCCGGAATGGGCCTTCGAGGCGTTCTGCCGCGAATCCGATTTTCGCCCCACCCACGGCCTCGCGCCGCAAGTGAAGCCCAGGCCCGAGAAGCCGGTGCATACCGGCGATCCGCTCGCCAATCCCAATGCCAGTTTCGTGCCGCGCCCGACCTCTATCTTCGAGGGGATCGAGCCCGGCGCAGTTGGCTCCGTCGCCGTGCTGATCGCGCTGGTGGGGGTGCTGGGCTTTGGCGGCTGGTCGGTGCTGAAAGAGATCCAGAAGGTCGATTTCGCGCCCGTGGAGCAGGCTGTGGGCGTGATGGAAGACCTGCCGGGCCTTGGCGATACGCAGGCCCCCGCCGCGCTGGCGATGGCCGGGGATGACGGCGCCGCCACGATGACGCCGCCGAGCCCGGAAGCGCTCGACCGGCTCTATCGCCCCGATGCGCTGGACGTGCCGGTTCTGATCGCGCGCGACGGCCCGATTTCCACCCTCGACCCGTCCGAAGTGGGTGTGCTCGCCGCCCGCGACGCCGGCCTGCCGGGCGTCGTGCCGGTGCCGGGCGATACGGGTGAGGCCGAGATGGCTGAGGCGGCCCCGGTGGCGGCCTCCGGTGCGGTACGGGTCTTCGGCCCCGACGCGCCGGAAGTGGCGATCTTCGCCGTGCGCCCCTCCTGGGTGCGGGTGCAGGCCGCCGATGGTTCGGTGATCCTCGAAAAGATCCTCGATACCGGTGAGCAATACGTGCTGCCGAAGATGGAAAGCGCGCCGATCCTGCGCACCGGCAATGCCGGCTCGGTCTATTTCGCGGTGAACGGCACCGCTTATGGCCCGGCGGGCGAGGGCGCATCGGTGGTGAAGAACATCGCCCTGGCCCCCGACGCGCTTGCCGGCGCCTATGCCGTGGCCGATGTGGCCGCCGATCAGGCCCTGGCCGATTTCATCGCCGTGGCGGCCGCCGAACAGCAATAAACCGATCCGGCTTTGACAGATGCGGCGCCGGGATGGCGTTTGCAACGTTAACATCTGGTGAATTTCCTCGATCCTGCCAGTTGGAGACCTGGATTATTCGTTCCTTATCAATGGGATGACCTGTTTCCGGATCTCCACTTATCCGGATTCCCGGAGTCACGGCCAGCCGGAGGGGCGCACGCCGGCTCCCTCACATGGCCCTGCCGGACACCGCTCCGGCCCGGGCCGCCCGCGCCACTTCGCGCCGGGGCGCAACCGTCACAGCCTCTTGCCTTGTTCCCCCGCCGCCCGCGCGCTATCCCTTGCGCGACCAGTCTTGAGGCGAGAGTGAGATGAGCCACAACCCGATCCGTCCCTGGCGCGATATCGAGCGCCGCAAATCCCGCCAGATCATGGTGGGCAATGTGCCCGTTGGCGGCGGTGCGCCGATTGCGGTGCAGACGATGACCAATACCGACAGTTCCGATGTGAAGGCGACGCTGGCGCAGATCAACGCCGCCGCCGAGGTGGGGGCCGATATCGTCCGCGTGTCGACGCCCGATGTGGCCGCGACGAAGGCGCTGAAAGAGATCGTGGCCGAAAGCCCGGTACCGATCGTGGCCGACATTCATTTCCACTACAAACGCGCCATCGAGGCGGCCGAGGCGGGCGCGGCCTGCCTGCGGATCAACCCCGGCAATATCGGTTCGCCCGATCGGGTGCGCGAGGTGATCAAGGCTGCGAAAGACCATGGCTGTTCCATCCGCATTGGCGTGAACGCGGGCAGCCTTGAGAAGCATCTGCTTGAAAAATATGGTGAACCTTGCCCCGAAGCGATGGTGGAATCCGGCCTCGACCATATTCGTATTCTCGAAGACAACGACTTTCACGAATACAAGATCAGCGTGAAAGCCTCCGATGTGTTCCTCGCCGCCGCCGCCTATCACGGCATCGCCGAGGCCACCGATGCGCCGATTCACCTGGGCATCACCGAGGCGGGCGGCTTCGTTTCCGGCACGATCAAATCAGCCATCGGGCTGGGCAACCTGCTCTGGGCCGGGATCGGCGACACGATCCGTGTGAGCCTCTCGGCCGATCCGGTGGAAGAGATCAAGGTGGGCTACGAGATCCTGAAATCGCTGGGCCTGCGCCACCGTGGCGTTAACATCATTTCATGCCCGTCCTGCGCCCGGCAGGGGTTCGACGTGATCTCGACCGTGGCGGAACTCGAAACGCGGCTTGCCCATATCCACACCTCGATGAGCCTGTCGATCATCGGCTGCGTGGTGAACGGGCCGGGCGAGGCGCTGATGACCGATGTCGGCTTCACCGGCGGCGGCGCCGGGAGCGGCATGATCTACCTCGCCGGCAAGCAGGACCACAAGCAGTCCAATGCCGGCATGATCGACCATATCGTTGAGCTGGTCGAGAAGCGCGCCGCCGAGATCGAGGCGGCGCAGGCCGACGAGTAAGGCCGCCAGATACCAAAAAGGCCGCCCCTTGAGGCGGCCTTTTTCGTTTGTTTCCAGTGCTATGCTACTGGGCCGCGCGCAGCTCGGCGACGATCTGCACCATCCCGTCCAGCGGCACGTAGCCGCGCAGGAGCTGATCTCTCATCACGAAGGTGGGGGTGCCGGAGATCTGCAGCCGCCCGGCCAGCTCGTGGTTCATCCCGATGATGGCATCGACCTGCGGATCGCTCATGCCCGCGACGATCGCCTCGCCATCGAGGCCGAGGTCGCCGGCGAGGCCCGACAGGCTTGCCGTGGTCATCGTGCCGCGCATGGTCATCATCGCGTCATGCAGCCGGCCATAGGCGTCGTCGCCCGCGATCAGCTTGGCCGAGACGGCGAAGCGCGAGGCCAGCAGGCTCTCTTCGCCGAGGATCGGGAATTCCTTGTAGATGATGCGGATATTGCCGTCCTGCTCGATCAGCTGGGCCAGTTCGGGGAAGGCCTTGCGGCAATAGCCGCATTTGTAATCGACGAATTCGACGAAGGTCACATCGCCCTCGGGATTGCCGCCGATATAGGAATAGCCGTCATTGAAGATCGCGTCGTGATTGGTCGAGACCAGCGCCGCGTCATTCGCCACCTGTTCGGCGGCCTGACGGCGTTCCAGCACCGCCACGGCTTCCATGATGATCTCGGGGTTTTCCAGAAGGTAGGCGCGCACCTCCTCGCGGAAGGCGGCACGCTCGGCGTCGGTCATCGCCCCGACATCGAAGGCGAAGGCCGGGGCGGCGGCGAGCCCGGCGGCAAGCGCGAGGGCGGGAAGGAAACGGCGGGTCATGTGATCTCCGATCGGGTTTCGTGGCGGTTCATCGGGACTTAGCCGCCGGGAGCGCGCGCGGCAACCGCGTCGCACGGTCGCGGCTTGACCTTTCGCCCCCGAGGGGGCACCCCGGTTGCGGCAAGACTAGCGAGGACGAGATGCGGGCTTCAAGGCGTTCCGAGGTTGATCCCTTCATTGTGATGGATGTGATGGAAGCGGCGCGGGCCGCCGAAGAGGCGGGGCGGCATATTATTCACATGGAGGTGGGCCAGCCCGGCACCGCCGCGCCCGAGGCCGCGCGCCGGGCGCTGGCGGCGGCGATGGAGGCGGGCCCGCTCGGCTATACCGTGGCGCTCGGTCTGCCGGAGCTGCGCGCGCGCATCGCAAGGCTCTACGGCGAGTGGTATGGCGTCGATCTCGACCCGGCCCGGGTGGTCGTCACCCCCGGCTCGTCGGGGGCCTTCATCCTCGCCTTTACCGCGCTCTTCGATACCGGCGACAGGGTGGGGCTGGGCGATCCCGGTTACCCGTCCTACCGCCAGATCCTCTCGGCGCTCGGCTTCACCCCGGTGGGCATCCAGACCAGCGCCGACAACCGCTTTCAGCCGGTGCCCGCCGATCTGCCCGAGGGGCTGGCCGGGCTGATGCTGGCCAGCCCCGGCAACCCGTCGGGCACGATGCTGGGCAAGGCCGGGATGGCGGCGCTGGTGGAGGCAACGCAGGCGCGCGGGATCAGCCTGATTTCCGACGAGATTTACCATGGCCTGCATTACGGCGCGCGCGGCGTGAGCGCGCTGGAGCTGACCGATGAGGTCTATGTCATCAACTCCTTCTCCAAGTATTTCTCGATGACCGGCTGGCGCGTGGGCTGGATGGTGGTGCCCGAGGATCACATCCGCATCGTCGAGCGGATCGCGCAGAACATGTTCATCTGCCCGCCGCACGCGAGCCAGGTCGCGGCGCTGGCAGCGCTCGACTGCACGCCGGAACTGGAGGCCAACCGCGCCGTCTACGCGAAGAACCGCGCACTGATGCTGGAGGGGCTGCCGAAGGCCGGGTTCAGCAAGATCGCGCCGCCCGATGGCGCCTTCTACGTCTATGCCGATGTCTCCGACCTTACCGGCGACAGCCGCGCCTTTGCCGCCGAGATCCTTGAAAAAGCCGGGGTGGCGGTGACGCCGGGCCTCGATTTCGACCCGCTGCGCGGCCATGGTACATTGCGCTTTTCCTATGCGCGGGCGACGGCGGATATCGAGGAGGGCCTCGCGCGGCTCGCCGCCTTCATGGCAGCGCGGGGCTAGGCAAGGCCCGCGGCGCCGCTATAGTCGGCGCAAAAAAGGACGAGACCTTGAGGCGCATTCTCACCGTTTTCCTGCTCGGGCTGACCCTGCTCGCCGCGTTGCCCGCGGCGGCGCAACAAGAGCTGACCGGCCTTGCCCGGCTGACCGGCGCCGGCGCGGCTCTTGTGGAACGCAACGGGCGGCTGGAGCTTTCGCTGGAGATGAGCCAGAGCGTGCCCTGGCGGGTGTTTACCCTCGACGGGCCGCCGCGTGTGGTGCTCGATCTGTCGGAGCTGGACTGGACCGGCGCCGATCCCGATGCCCTTGCCGCCGGGCTGAGCCGGGTGGCGGCGCTGTCGGCGGGCACGTTTCGCCCCGGCTGGTCGCGGATGGTGATCGAACTCGGCGGGCCGATGCGGGTGGCCGAGGCGGGGATGACCACCGATGCCACAGGCGCCAGGCTCGATCTGCGCCTTGAAGACAGTGACGCCGAAAGCTTCGCCGCGGCGGCGGGTGCGCCCGAAAGTGCGCTGTTTCGGCTGACCGACGGCGCCGCACTTCCCGCCCGGCCACGCCAGCGCGGCGCGGGGCCGCTCACCGTGGTGATCGACCCCGGCCATGGCGGGATCGACCCGGGCGCCGAGCGCGACGGGGTGCGCGAATCGGATCTGATGCTCACCTTCGCGCGCGAGCTGAAAGAGGTGCTTCTGCGTGCGGGCAATATCGACGTGGTGCTGACCCGCGACGACGATATTTTCGTGCCGCTGGAAACCCGTGTGACGATCGCGCGGCGGGCCGGGGCGGATGTGTTCCTCTCGTTCCACGCCGATGCGCTGGCCGAGGGGCGGGCGCATGGCGCGACCGTCTATACGCTGGCCACGGATGCCTCCGACGAAGCCTCGGAAAAGCTCGCCGAACGGCATGACCGTGCCGACCTGCTGGCCGGGGTGGATTTGTCGGACACCGATGACGAGGTGGCGCTGGTTCTGATGGACCTCGCGCGCACCGAGACCGCGCCGCGCTCCAACGCGCTGGCCGATGCGCTGGTGGAAGGGATCTATTCGGCGACGCAATCGACCTACAAGACCCCGCGCCATCAGGCGGCCTTTTCGGTGCTGAAAGCGCCGGATATTCCCTCGGCGCTGGTGGAGCTTGGCTTTCTCTCCTCCGAGCGCGACCGCGAGAAGCTCACCGATCCCGACTGGCGGCGGCAGGCCGCGCTCGGCATCCGCGATGCGCTGCTTTACTGGTCGATCGAGGATGCGGCGCTGGCGGACCGGCTGCGCAGGTGAGGCTGCATTCGGGGCATTGATATCGTGTGGTGCTGCGCCATCTCTGGCTGGAAAAGCATCAAGTTTCAGTTCTGTATCGGGACGACGGAAACGCTGGGATTCTGGCGTCTGTTGAGACCGTCTTGAATTTATGAAAGGGCGCAGGAGGTGATCATGGCGCAAAGGGCTTTGCCGCGCTTGCCGGCTCGCAGGGCGATGCGGGTGAACTCATTGAGTTTGCGGAAGAGGTTCCCGATCTGGTGACGCGCGTGTAGAAGTCGCGGCCGATCTCCAGCGGGGCATTGTGGCTCGGCTGCTGCGAGACGCAGATCTCGGCGCCCCGCGCCCGCGCCTGTGGGCACCTCGGAACCGGTGGCACCAGTCTTAGGCGTTCGGACGATCAAATCGGGTGGAACAACTCTTCATGGTGCACGCGTCATGCGAGCGGTTGCCCTCTTCACCCCGTGGTTCGATATCGCAGCGGGCTTTCTATGTCGCGATAGGTGTGGGGCTATGGTTCGGACGAGCCCGGATTTTTCCCAAGGCGCGTGCCGTCTTCGCGGTAACCGTGCTGGTCGTTACCGCATTCGGCATTCGTAGCGTGTGCGGCGACGTATTCGCGATGCGCACCACGATGGGAATGAAGCCAGGCTGTGCCGTGCTCGCCCCGATAAGTCTGGCGGCCTTTCATGTTTCAAATGGGCGATAGACACAATCCGCCAGCGAACTGCGGTTGAGATCTGCAATGAACGCAGCCTCGGCGCCCGCGAGCCGGGCTTTCAGGCGGCAGTGCGGCGTCAGCGTGCAAGCAGCGCCGCCGGGCAGAAAGCACTCGACCAGCGCCTGATCCGCCTCAAGACACGCAACGACATCGCCCAACCGGATCTCTTCGGGTCGTCGCGCGAGCATCGCACCGCCTCCGCCGCCGCGACGAGTTTCCAGGTAGCCAACGGCCGACAGCGACGAAATCACTTTTGCCAGATGATTGCGTGACACTCGGAACTCCTCGGCCAATTCCGCGGTGGTGAATGGCTGGTCGGGGGTCCCTGCCATCCGCATAAGAACACGCAGTCCGAAATCGGTGAAAGACGTGAGGCGCAAAAGGCAACTCCCTGATTTGGTATTTACAATACGCATTACGCGGGTGTAATCCGTAAATCAAATGCCAAATGACTGAAAGAATCCCCGATCTGGGAAGCTTTGCCATGACAGCTGCCACTGCCGGAATCCACACAGAGACGGTTGTCCTGCTCGGTCATAGCCTGTCGCGCGACCACGAGACCCACCGTGCCGAACTGCCCGGCCCGATCGAGCGCGCCGGAACCGTCAGATCGGCGCAGGCGGAGGATCCGCAAGCCCCGGAAGGTGTGGCGGAAGGGTTGGCTGCCCCCGGTCGTGGGACGGGAGAATTCATGGCGATGGAAGAGATAATCCCGTCCCCTGCGATGCGCACGGGCGTGAGACCGGGCGCCGGGTATCGGATCGCCGTCATGCGGACCGGCGGTGGCGATCACGCCGGGCGCATGAAACAGACCCGGGACATGACCGGCACTCCGACGCCCCCCGATCACGCCTGCGGATCCCGGCGCTTGCGCTATGCCGGAACGAATGAGCTCCGCAATCATCCGGCCGCGCATGTTGCGCTGCAAAACGACGTGCTTTTCCCGCGTCTCGAACAGGGCTGAGGAAACGTGATGCGCCTGGCGACTGTTTCGGCGAAGGAGCGCGGAGAAACCGACCGGCTATTGGAGGCCGTGGTCGCACAGTTGCGTACCGAAGGTTACAGGGTTCTTGGCGCTCTCCGAGCGACCGGACAGGATGGTGCAAACACCCATTGCAACAGTGACCTGTGGTTGTTGCCGGATGGGCCGGTAGTGCGGATCACACAGGATCTGGGCACCGGATCGAGTGCCTGCCGGATGGATGCCGGTGCGCTTGAGGACGGTGTCGGGATTTCGGCCGCACGCCTGTCCGCGGAGGGGGCCGATCTGATCGTGCTGAACAAATTTGGCCTGAGTGAGGCCGAGGGTCGCGGGTTCCGCGCCCTGATCGCCGAGGCGCTTGGCCGTGGGGTGCCGGTTCTGACCGGGTTGACCGACACCCACCGCAGCGCCTTCGAGCGCTTTGCCGGCGGGATCGAAACGACGCTGCCGCCCGACGAAGCGGCAATCCTGGACTGGTGCCGAACGGCCGCCCGACCGCACCCCGCCATTTGCGAAGAGGTGTAAATGCTGGTTTCAGATACCAAAATGCCGACGCCGACCCTGATGACCTGCATCCGGGAGCGTTTCCTCCAAGCTCGTCGACCGGAACGCTCGAAGCGCCTCAGATCGGCCCTCCGGGTGGAAACCGGACACGCGGATCGCGTCGATGTGCCACGCGGCCTCACGCGGGCACTGCAAGCCATCACCATGCATCTCAAGGCTGGCACATTCCAGGACCAAGCGGCTGTCTTTCCGGCACTGGGCAATGGGAATTTCGGGCAGGCGCACGATATATTCGCCCGCTTGATATTCGCCAGCTTGCGCCATGACCGCGCGCACCACGAGACGGCGCTGAACCAGATCGCGGCCACAGCCCACGGATTCCGGCTGCCGCCAAATGCCGGCGGATCCTGGCGCAGGCGCTGTGCGTGGAGCGGCAAACTGGCGGAAGAACTCGACGAACACGGATATTTCGGGAGCGAGGTGCCGTTTCCACGTTTCGAAGCAGCCGTGCAATTCCCCCCGCCAGGAAGTGGTTCGGCGACGACCTATTCACTCCCTTTTGTCATATCGCTTAAGCCGCCCGATTCCGGATCTGCCATGCGTACAAATCGAAAGGCCCAGTCATGAGCGCAAGGCCCGATACACTCCCCCGCGCCTCAGGCCCGGGTATGTCCACCCTCGCTCGGCTGTCCTGCCTGATGGTGCAGCCCATCCTGACCCGCGTGGTCCGGCGTATCGCCAAACGGCATCCCTCACTCTTCGCGCGGCTCGGGCCACATCAGGGGACCGATTTCGTGATTGATGCGGTAGAACTACCCTTCGCCCTGCATCTGCGGCCGGATCCGCAAGCGCTGCTCTTCCGGGCTGTCCCGCGCGATGCAACGCCTGAGGCCGGCGCCACAATTCGGGGAAAATTCATGCTGCTTCTGGAGTTGGTCGATTCCGAAGAGGATGGTGACGCCGCATTCTTTTCCCGCGACCTGGAGGTAACAGGCGATACCGAAGCCGTGGTGCGGCTTCGCAATGCGCTCGACGATGTCGACGGGTCCATCGCCGAGGAAACCGCCGAGATGTTCGGCCCTCCCGGCCGCGCCATTTTGGCAAGACTGCGACGCGCCTATCCAACATGACAAAAGGACCTCCCGCCCCATGAGCCTAGCCGAATTGATCTGCCCGGCCGGAACGCCCGCCGCCCTTCGCACCGCTGTCGATGCCGGCGCCGATGCGGTTTATTGTGGCTTTCAGGATGCCACCAACGCACGCAACTTTCCCGGGCTGAACTTCACCCCCGACGAGCTGGCTGCTTCCGTCACTTATGCGCATGGCAAAGGCGCCAAGGTGTTGCTGGCGTTGAACACCTATCCGCCGGCGGGCAAGGTCGATCTGTGGCGGCAGGCCGCCGATACCGGCGCGCGCCTCGGGGTGGATGCCTTCATCGTTGCGGATATGGGTGTGGCCGACTACATCGCGCGTACCCATCCAGGAGTCCGCCTGCACCTGTCGGTGCAGGCCGCTGCGTCCAGCCCGGAGGCAATTCGGTATTATTGCCAAAATTTCGGTGTGAAGCGCGTCGTGCTGCCGCGCATCCTGACGATACCCGAGATCCGCGAAATCCGGAAAGAAATCCCCTGCGAGATCGAGACCTTCATTTTCGGCAATCATGGGTTGATGGTCGAGGGCCGATGCAGCCTGACCAACTACCTGACCGGGCAATCGACCAACATGGACGGGGTGTGCTCTCCGGCCTCCGACGTTGAATACAAACGCCACGAGGACGGCTCGATGTCGTCGCAACTCGCAGGTTTTACAATTGACTGCTTCGGGGCGGACGAAAAGGCAGGTTACCCGACAATCTGTAAGGGGCGCTACACGGCGCCGCACCGGCCCGAGGGCTATTATGCCTTCGAGGAGCCGGTCAGCCTGAACCTCTCCCGGCTGCTTCCCGACCTGATCGACGCCGGTGTGCATGCGTTCAAGATCGAAGGGCGCCAGCGGTCCAAGAGCTATGTCCGCGGCGTCGTTTCGGCCTTCCGGCAGGCTGTGGACGACATCCGCGCGGGCCGAGAGGCGAATATCGCCGACCTGGTTGCACTGACCGAAGGGCAGAAGCAGACCCAGGGCGCGTTCGAGACAAAGAAATGGCGGTGAGCGACATGACGAAACTGACCCTTGGCCCGATCGCCTATCACTGGTCCGCCGAGGCGCGGCGGGATTTCTATGCCCGTATCGCTGACGAAGCACCGATCGACGAGGTTTATCTGGGCGAGGTGATCTGCTCCAAGCGTGCGCCCTTCCACGAGGTCGATCTGCCCGCCACGATCGAACGACTGGAGCGCGGTGGAAAGAGGGTCATCCTTTCCACGCTGGCCGAGGTCATGTTGAAGCGTGAGCGCAAGGCGACGGCAGATCTGGCCGCCATGGATAGCCCCGAGATCGAGATCAACAACGCTGCGGGCCTGTTTGCACGAGGAAAACGCCCGCACCGCATCGGACCCTTCATGAATGCCTATAACGAGGCGACCATTGCCTGGATGGCTGGACAGGGCGCGACACATGTCTGCTTGCCCGCCGAAATGCCAGGCCCGGCGATCGCCACCGCCGCGGCGACGGCGCGCGACCTTGGGTTGGGGGTAGAGGTCCAGGTTTTCGGGCGTGCTTCGCTCGCGGTGTCAGCACGATGCTACCACGCTCGCGCCCATGGCCGGACCAAGGACAACTGCCAGTTCGTCTGCGAGGAAGATGCCGATGGCATGCCATTGCGCACCACTGACGACCACCCGATCCTTCGCGTGAATGGCATTCAGACCCAGTCGGAAAGCTACATTGACCTGCTTCCCGAAGCTGGACAAATGGTCGCAGTCGGCATCACCCATTTGCGGCTGATGCCTCAAGCGGTGGATATGGTGGCCGTGGCTACGACGTTCCGGGAGCTTCTGAACGGCGGGCGTAACGTGGCCGAGGCCGAGGCAACACTGCGCCAAACCTGCGACGGGATTTCGTTTTCCAACGGGTTCTATCACAGCCAGGCGGGATATCGGCGTATTGCCGCAGCCGCGGCAGGCTGATCGGAGCAAGACCGGTGACGGGAAGCTTTGCGCTGTCGTATTTCGGCGATGCGTCCTGCAGGCACTTGGTTGTGGCGGCAGTCGGGGCTCTTGCAGCCATCGCATGGCGGCCGCCGACCCTTCCATTGTTCTGCCGGTGCCAAGTCTCCCCCACCATCCTCAAGAGCGGAATGGCGCTTCGCATAAGACAACGATCTGTGCCGGGGTTGGTCAGGTGAGGGGCAGAGAACTCAAGAGCGGACCGGGCAATGAATTCATACATTGTTTTATATTTTTCAGTGCTTTCTTTATAATTCGGTCAACGCGTTCCTTTGACATGAATCAATGACGGAGCCGGGTGGCACACATAGGTCTGTTCTCATGAGTACCGCGAACAAAGCCTTTCTGGTCATGACGCTCGTGGCGAATTTGATCGCCGCGCTCGTTTTTGCCGGCTATGCCGAAACCGCGCACGCATTGACTGCGGCGGGTTCGCGGACAATTGTCATTTGCGGCACGGCAGGCGAGGCTGAGACGATCACCCTCGACCGGAACGGCGATCGGGTGGAAAACCCCGTCGCCGATTGTGTCCATTGTGCCGACTGCACGCTCGTTTCCGTGTTTATCGATCCGTCCAACCCTGAGCCGTGTCTGAGGCAGGCCGGCTTGCGGGCTGGTTCTGTCGTGACCGGTGAAGCCCCCGAGCTCACCCGACCGGTCGAACATCCGTCACGCGGACCCCCAAGCCAGAAAGTCGTGTAATCATGCAGGCCATCGCCAAAGCCGTTTTGCGGCCCCGTCAGCTTAAACTTGTTCAGGCCTGGTTCGTGCTTGTTCTCGCCATGTTGGTTTCGACCACGGCGCAGGCGCAAACGAATTCAAGCGTGCTGGCGCAATTCCTTCCCGAAATCGAACCCGCCACGCTGGTCGAAGGAGCCGATGCCTTCGGCCCGATCCGTGAGGATGTGCCGGTCGCGCCTGTCCTGTCTGGTGGCGTAGCGATCGGCCATGTGTTCGTCACATCGGATTTCGTGGGCACGACAGGCTATTCCGGCAAGCCGATCCACACGATGGTTGCGGTCGACGACGATGCCGTCATCCTGGGAGTCGATCTGGTCAAGCACTCCGAGCCCATCGTTCTGATCGGTATCCCCGATTCGAAGATCAAGAAGCTCGCCTCGGACTATCGCGGCCTGTCTCTGGCAGAGGAAGCCGCCGCGGGTGGTTCGGGTCATGATCTGGAGATAATTTCGGGCGCGACCGTCACGATCATGGTGATCGACGACTCGATCATCCGTTCCGGGCTGAAAGTCGCGCGGGCGCTGGGGCTTGGCGGGTTGACGGCAGAGGTCGACACCGGCCCGCGCTATGAAATCAAGGAAGATGCCGAAGCACCCGATAGCTGGATGGTGATGGAGGGCGACGGAACCGTGCGCCGCCTGTCTCTGGACGTGGGCCAGGTCAATGCCTCCTTCGCCGCTATGGGCGATCCGCGCGCGGAAAAATACGCGCTGACCGAAGCACCGGAGACGACCTTCATCGACATGCAGATGGCGTTGGTGTCCGTGCCTGCCATCGGCCGCGCGGTGCTGGGCGAGGCCGATTACGGCAACCTGCAGGATTGGCTGGAGCCGGGAGAGCACGCCATCGCCGTGGTCGGGCGCGGGCTCTATTCCTTCAAGGGGTCGGGTTATGTGCGTGGCGGCATCTTCGACCGGATCGTTCTTATTCAGGACGACGTGTCGGTGCGTTTCCGTGACCGTGGCCATCGCCGCATGGGAGTAATTCCGCTTGACGATGTGCCTGAGTTCACTGAGCGCGACCTGTTCAAGATCCCCGCCGACAGTGGGTTCGATCCGACCAAACCCTTCCGCCTGCAACTTCTGGTGCAGCGCGAAGTGGCGGCGATCGAAAAGATCTTTACCACCTACGACCTCGGCTATCAGCTTCCGCAGGCCTACATGACCCGCATCGCGACGGCGGCGGAAACCGCGCCCGTCACCGCGGCGGACGAGGGTGAAAGCGCTGCGCAGGCGGCGCTGTGGAAGAAGATCTGGGAAGACAAAACGCTGGAGATCGCAGTGCTCGGTGCGATGCTTGTGGTCCTGACGCTCGCCTTCTTCTTCCAGATGCAGCTGACGCGGTCGGAGCGGGCGGTGAAGATCTTCCGCTACAGCTTTCTGACGATCACGCTCGTGTTCCTCGGCTGGTATGCCAACGCTCAGCTTTCGGTGGTGAACCTGATGGCGCTGTTCGGCGCGTTGACCACCAACTTCAGCTGGCAGGCGTTCCTGCTCGATCCTCTGACCTTCATCCTGTGGTTCGCGGTCGCTGCCGCGATCCTGTTCTGGGGCAGGGGGGCCTATTGCGGGTGGCTGTGCCCCTTTGGTGCGTTGCAGGAACTGAGCAACCACATCGCGCGGGCGCTCAAGGTGCCGCAGATAACGCTGCCTTGGGGCCTGCACGAACGATTGTGGCCTCTTAAATACGTGATATTTCTTGGTCTTTTTGGTGTCTCTCTGGCTTCGATCGAGCAGGCCGAGCATCTGGCGGAAGTCGAGCCGTTCAAAACTGCCATCATTCTGAACTTCGTACGTGCCTGGCCTTTTGTGGCCTATGCCGCAGCGCTTCTGATCGCCGGTCTCTTCGTCGAGCGGTTCTACTGCCGTTATCTCTGCCCGCTGGGGGCCGCGCTCGCGATCCCTGCGCGGCTGAGAATGTTCGACTGGCTCAAGCGCTACAAGGAATGTGGCTCGCCCTGTCAGACCTGTGCCAACGAATGCATGGTTCAGGCGATTCATCCAACTGGAGAAATCAACCCCAACGAATGCCTGAACTGCATGCATTGTCAGGTTCTCTACCAGTCCGAAACCAAATGCCCCGTGGTCATCAAGAAGCTCAAACGCAAGGGCTCAACCTCGGACCCGACCGCGTTTCTCAAGAAGAGGGACGGGTTGGAAAATCACCCCAATCTTCAGAAAAACTAAGAGGAGACAGATATGTCTGATACAGAGAAAACAGAACTGAGCCGGCGCGGTTTTCTGGGCGCATCGGCAACCGGGGCGGCCATGATGGGCGCAGGCGGAACCCGCCTCGGCCTGCTGGGCGGTGCGGCAGCGATCACCGCAGCCGCCACGACCCCGCGTGCGGCATTCGCACAGACCGACCACGCGAGCCCGGCGCCGGGTGAGCTGGACGAATATTACGGCTTCTGGTCCTCGGGCCAGACCGGCGAGATGCGCATTCTGGGCGTGCCGTCGATGCGCGAACTGATGCGGGTGCCGGTGTTCAACCGCTGCTCTGCCACCGGTTGGGGCCAGACCAACGAGTCGCTAAAGATCCTCACGCAGGACATGCTGCCGGAGACCAGGGAATACCTCGCCGCCCAAGGCAAGAAGATCCACGACAACGGCGACCTCCACCACGTCCACATGTCCTTTACCGAGGGCAAATACGATGGCCGTTACCTGTTCATGAATGACAAGGCCAACACCCGCGTGGCCCGCGTGCGCTGCGACGTGATGAAGGCGGACAAGATCATCGACATCCCGAACGCCAAGGCGATTCACGGTCTGCGTCCGCAGAAATGGCCGCGCACCAACTATGTCTTCGCCAACGGCGAGGATGAGGTGCCGATGGTCAATGACGGCTCCGTGCTGGACGATCCGTCGCAATATGTGAACTTCTTCAGCGCCGTGAATGCGGACGAGATGAAGGTCGCGTGGCAGGTCATGGTGTCGGGCAACCTCGACAACACCGATTGCGACTATGACGGCAAATACGCTTTCTCGACCTCCTACAACTCGGAAATGGGCATGAACCTCGCCGAGATGATGGAAGCCGAGATGGACCATGTGGTCATTTTCAACATTGCCGAGATCGAGAAAGCGCTTGAGAGCGGCGACTACATCGAGCTGAACGGCGTGCCGGTGATCGACGGTCGTAAGGGCCAGAACAAGAACTACACCCGTTACGTGCCGATCCCGAACAGCCCGCACGGCATCAACATGGCTCCCGACAAAATCCACCTCTGCGTGGCCGGGAAACTGTCGCCGACGGTTTCGGTGCTCGACGTGCGCAAGTTCGACGCGCTGTTCGAGGATGACAGCGTCGACCCGCGGTCGGTCGTCGTGGCCGAGCCGGAACTGGGCCTTGGGCCGCTTCACACTTGCTTCGACGGCAAAGGAAACGCCTTCACGACGCTGTTCCTCGACAGTCAGGTGGTGATGTGGAACATCGAAGATGCGGTCAAGCTCTATAACGGCGAGGACGTGGACCCGATTCTGAACAAGCAGGACGTGCACTATCAGCCTGGTCACAACTCGACTACCATGGGCGAGACGCTGGAGGCGGACGGCAAGTGGTATCTGTCAATGAACAAGTTTTCGAAGGACCGGTTCTTGAACACCGGCCCGCTGAAACCCGAGAACGAGCAGCTCTTTGCCATTGACGGCACCGACATGACGCTGATCCACGACGGGCCGACCTTTGCCGAACCGCACGACTCGATCCTCGTGCACCGCTCCAAGGTGAATCCCAAGAACGTCTGGGACCGCAACGATCCGATGTGGGCCGATGCGCGCGCGCAGGCGGAGGCCGACGGCGTCGATCTGGACGACTGGCAGGACACGGTGATCCGCGACGGCAACAAGGTGCGGGTCTACATGACCAGCCAGGCGCCGCAATTCTCGTTGGAGCAGTTCACGGTCAAGCAGGGTGACGAAGTGACGGTCTACGTGACCAACCTCGACGACATCGACGACCTGACCCACGGCTTCTGCCTGAACAACCACGGGGTGGCGATGGAAGTCGCACCGCAGGCCACGGCCTCGGTCACTTTCACCGCGTCGAAACCGGGCGTCTACTGGTATTATTGCCAGTGGTTCTGCCACGCGCTGCACATGGAAATGCGCGGCCGGATGCTCGTGGAACCGTCGGGCGCATGACCCGCTTCATCTCCCTCCTTGCCGCGCTCATTCTGAGCGCGGCGCCGGCACTGGCCGAGCGCGTGACCATCGCGCCTGGCCCCGGCGCGCTCGCCGCGGCAATCGCGGCGGCGGCGGAGGGGGATGAGATCATACTGTCGCCGGGCCGTTACGATGGCCCGGTGACGATCGACAAGACACTGACGCTCAGCGGCGAGGATGGCG
The DNA here is from genome assembly GCF_027923545.1 of Sinisalibacter aestuarii. Classification (GTDB taxonomy): domain Bacteria; phylum Pseudomonadota; class Alphaproteobacteria; order Rhodobacterales; family Rhodobacteraceae; genus Sinisalibacter; species Sinisalibacter aestuarii. The sequence continues at coordinate 114,446 of NZ_BROH01000004.1, forward strand.
CCGTGATTGACGGGAACGGCACCTTGTCGGTGGTTCTCGTCGACGCGCCCGACGTGGTGGTGCGCGGCCTGCATCTGACCAACTCGGGGCGGGTGCACGAACCCATCGACGCGGGCGTGAAGCTGACCCGGAACGCACGTGGCGCAAGAGTTCTGGACAATGTGTTGACGGAGAATCTCGTCGGCATCGACATTCACGGTGCCCGCAACGCGCTGGTCCAGGGCAACCGGATCGAGGGGCTGCGGCTGCGGCGCATGAACGATCGGGGCAACGGCATCTACGTCTGGAACGCGCCGGGCGCCGAGGTGATCGGCAATGATGTGCGCTATGGGCGGGACGGGATTTTCTCGAACGTGTCCAAGAGCAACGTGTTCCGCGACAACCTGTTCCGAGATCTGCGTTTTGCGGTGCACTACATGTATACCAACGACAGCGTGATCGAAGGCAATATCTCGATCGGCAACCACCTTGGATTCGCGCTGATGTACTCCGACCGGATCGTGGCTAAGAGCAACATTTCGATCAACGACCGCGATCACGGCGTCATGCTGAACTACACCAAGCAGTCGGATGTGTTCGCGAACCTCGTCACGGGCGGCACCGGGAAGTGTACCTTCGTCTATAACTCGCACCAGAACCTGATCGCGGAAAACAGCTTTATCGGCTGCGATATCGGTGTGCATTTCACAGCGGGTTCGGAGCGGAACACAATCACCGGAAACGCTTTTATCGGCAACAGGACGCAGGTAAAATACGTGGGCACCACCGATGTTGAGTGGAGCCATGAGGGACGCGGGAATTACTGGTCCGATCACCCGGCCTTCGATCTGGACGGGGATAGCCGGGCAGACAGTTCCTACCGCCCCAACGACCTGATGGACCACATCTTGTGGTCCCAGCCCGCCGCCAAGCTGCTTCTCGGTACGCCCGCCGTGCAACTCGTGCGCTGGAGCCAGTCGCAGTTTCCGGCCGCGCGCACGGGGGGGGTCGTTGACAGCCATCCGCTCATCACAGCGCCCACGCGCGAGGTGCCCGAGACCGTTCAACATATGGCACAGGCGACACCGCTCTGGGCCCGGGGAGAGACCTATGACGATTCTGACCCTCTCGAAGCTCACTAAGCGCTACGCGGGCACGACGGTGCTGAGCGAGGTGTCGCTCGATATCGCGGCCGGTGAGCGTGTGGCGCTCCTGGGCCACAACGGCGCGGGCAAATCGACGCTGATGAAGCTGGTGTTGGGCCTGATCCGCGCGGACGGGGGCCGGATCGAGGTTGCTGGCCACGCGCCGGGGTCGGCGGTGGCGCGGGCGCTGACCGCCTATCTGCCCGAAAGCGCGGCGTTTCATCCCGCAATCACCGGGCGTGAACAGCTGCGCTACTATCTGCGGTTGCGCGGTCAGCCGGTGAAGCAGGCCGACGAGCTTCTGGAAAAGGTCGGGCTGGCGGATGCCGCCGCCTGTCGGATCGGCACCTATTCCAAGGGGATGCGGCAGCGCGTCGGGCTGGCGCAAGCGCTCATCGGCTCGCCGCGCCTGATGGTGCTGGACGAGCCGACCTCGGGTCTCGACCCCGTATCGCGGCGTGAATTCTATGCGCTGCTTGACGAATTGGCGGCGAAAGGAACGGCGATCCTGCTGTCGTCCCATGCACTTTCGGAGCTGGAGGCGCGGACGGACCGCATGGTGGTCCTCGCCAGAGGCAAGCAGGTGGCGCAGGGCACATTGGCCGATCTGCGACACGATGCGGCGCTGCCACTTACCATCACGATCACACCCAAGGCGGGACTGGAGGATCTGATTGCAGAGGTCTTCCCCGGCGCGCTGGTGTTGGAAGATCGCGTAACCTTCACATGTGCGCCCGACGAAAAGCTCGCCGTGCTCGAACGGATCGCGGCGCAACGGGACCATATAGAGGATTACGACGTGCACGCCGCGACGCTCGACGATCTCTATTCCCACATTTCCACGAGGGCCGCGTGATGCTGACCCGTATCCTCGCCACCGCCGCGCTCGAATTTGCGATCGCCCGGCGAAACCGCTGGGTGATCGTCTCGGTCGCCATGATGATGCTCTTCGCGCTGGTGCTCGCCTTCGCGGGCTCGGCCCCTGCCGGACAAATGGCAGCGGACCCGCTGTCGGTGACGGTGGCAAGTCTGATCTCGCTGGCCGTGTACCTTGTCCCGCTGATCGCGCTTCTGATCTCCTTCGATGCGATTGCCGGGGAAAGCGAACGTGGCACGCTGGCCTTGTCCCTCACCTATCCGCTGGCGCGGACCGAACTGCTTCTGGGCAAGCTCATAGCGCAACTAGGTGTGGTCACCATCGCCGTCATCGCGGGCTATGCCGTCGCAGCGGTGGTCGCCTTCGCCACCAGCGGGGGCGATGCGGCGGAGGGGTTGCCGGCGCTCTGGCGACTGGTCTGGACCTCGGTCCTGCTGGGGGCCGCTTTCCTGTCGCTGGGTCACGCCGTGTCGTGCCTGTCCCGTCGCCCGTCAGGCGCGGCGGCGATGGCAATCGGGCTCTGGCTCGTCATGATCGTGCTCTACGATCTGGGGCTGCTCGCCGCCGTCGTCGCCAACGATGGCGGGGCGTTTACCACGGATGTCTTCCCGTGGGCGCTGGTCGCGAACCCTGCGGATGCCTTCCGCATCTTCAACCTCGCTGCCTCCGGCGCAGTCGATGCCGCGTCGGGAGTGTCGGGGGCCGCGTCCTCCATCGCCCCATGGAAGCCGCTGGCCGCAATCCTGATCTGGCCACTTCTCGCTGCGACGCTCGCGCGACTTTCGTTTCAAAGGGTGACACCATGAGAAAGCTCGTTCTGTTCCCGCTGCTGATCCTCGCGGCCTGTAAGGAAGAGGTGGCGAATCTGCCCGAACCTGTCGAAATGACGGAAGAGGCGCTCGGATATTACTGCCAGATGGCGCTGGTCGAACATGACGGGCCGAAAGGGCAGGCCCATCTGGACGGGATGCCCGCGCCGATCTTCTTCAGTCAGGTGCGCGACGTGATCGCCTATCTGCATATGCCCGAGCAGAACCACGCGGTTCAGGTGGCGTATGTTCAGGATATGACCGGTTCCACCTGGGAGACACCCGGTGCGTGGATACCGGCACAGAATGCGTTTTATGTGGCGGGGTCCGATGCGGTGGGAGGCATGGGGGCGGCGGAATTCGTACCGTTCTCCGATCGGGTCGCGGCGGAGGCCTTCGTGCACGAGCGTGGGGGGCGAATCATGGCTTTCGACGAGATCCGGCCCGAGGATGTTCTGGGTGACACCGCGCCTGTGGAAGATAGTAGCGCAGGCGACATCAATGCCCGCCTCAGGGCGCTGGGGCAGTAGGAGAACGACATGCAGATCAACAGACGCAGATTCATCAGCTTCGTCTCGGCTGCCTGCCTGACCGGTGTGGCCAGCCCGGTTGCCGCCTTCCGCTGGCAGGGCGTGGCGCTCGGCGCCAGGGCGCAGATCGTACTGGACCATCCTGAGGCCGAGGCGATCACGCGCGGGGCCAAGGCCGAGATCGACCGACTCGAGGGGATATTCAGCCTCTATCGCGCAAACAGCGAAATCATGCGCCTGAACCGAGACGGATGGCTTGACACGCCCTCGTTCGAGATGCTCGAATGTCTTGTATTGGCGCGGCGGGTATACGGAGCGACCGGCGGTCGCTTCGATCCGACAGTGCAGCCGCTCTGGCGGGTGCTGGCCGAGGCAGGCGCACGCGGTTCGGCGCCGGACCGGCACGCGATCGACGTGGCGCGTTCGCTGATCGGCTTTGACCGGGTGAAAATCGACACAGGGCGCATCACGCTTGGAACCGGGCAGGCGCTGACGCTGAACGGAATTGCGCAGGGTTTTATCGCCGACAAGGTCGCGGACCTCATGCGCGCCCGCGGAGTCGAGGACGTACTGATCGACACGGGCGAGATCGTGGCGCTCGGGAACGGGCCGGAGAGGGCAGGATGGCCGGTGACGATCTTTGGTGAAGATCGCGCGCGGCTATGGCAGGGGCGGGCGCTGGCCAGTTCCGCAACACTCGGCACGGTCATGGACGCCGATGGGCGGCAGGGCCATATCCTGTCCCCGGATGGCATGGCTACATTGCCGGCCCAGGTTACGGTAAGCGCACCGAGCGCGGGGCTTGCTGACGCTCTTTCAACCGCATTGTGCCTCGTTCCGGACGCGCAGACCGCTACGAAGCTCTTGAGTTTGGTCAAAGAAGTCCGGCTCGAACGGTTTATCCAGACATCAACGTAATCCAAAATAGGAACACATCATGAAGAAGATCATCTTTTCTGCCATTGGGGCGGTGACCCTTGCTGCACCGGCCGTTGCCGCCGACCCGACAGCGGGCGAAGCCGATTTCAAACGCTGCAAGGCCTGCCACGCGATCACTGCCGAAGATGGGACGAACATTGTGAAAGGTGGCAAAACCGGCCCCGATCTGTTTGGTGTCATCGGTCGCCCGGTCGGCTCGGTCGAGGGTTTCCGCTATGGCGGCGGGCTGGAAGCCGCGCATGAGGCGGGGCTGATCTGGGACGAAGAAAACCTGGCCGTCTATATTACCGATCCCAGTGCCTGGCTCAAAGAGGTTCTGGCCGATCCCGGGGCCAAGTCGAATATGACCTACAAGCACAAGAAGGGGGCGGAAGACATCGCGGCCTATCTGGCCTCGCTTGGCTCCTGACGACCATCTACGAGAGAGAGCAGGCTCATTGCCGGTGTGGCGCGACCTTCAAGGGGTCGCGCCATATTTCTTGGCGGGCTGGTCCGGAGGTGGGCGAGATCGCGCAAATTCCGGGCAAATATCGGGAAGGGGATCGGCTCAGCCATCAAAACCAGGCGGATTTCAATCTCGGTGGCACCAGGGTGTGGCTATCGGCCGGTTGCCCGCCTTTGCGGCGCAGCCTGATCATGTGTGTTCATTGATGAAACCGCAGTGAAAACCAACCTGACCCGCCTGCGCGGAAGGGCCAGGCGAGGCCAACGCCCGACCATGGATATGCCCTTTGGCCGTTGCTGGACACAGACCCTGATCGCGGGCGTGACGCAAGATGCAGTGATCGCACCGTGGTTCATCAGGGGCGCGATGGATGGACCGGCCTTTGCCACTACATCCGCAAAGCTCCTGTCCCACAGATCGGGTCGGCCAATATCGTCGTCCCCGACAAGCTGGCTGCTTACCACGGATAGGGAGGCTGCACAGGACCTGAACGATCACGGTTGCCGGTTCCGCTGCCTGCCGCTTTACCCTCCCGATCTGAACGCCGTCGAGCAAGCATTCTCGAAGCTGACAGCACGCCTTCGCCGCCTCAGCTCTCCTCCTCCTGCGGGCGCATCACCAGCCAGATCAGCGCAGCGCCAGCCAGTGCGAGGAAGGGCACCATCGTCAGGTTCACCGCCATCCAGCCATCCTGCGCGGTGCCGCCGGTGCAGTTCATCAGCCCGCCGGAGCCGAGCGAAGCCAGCGTCACGCCGCCGAAGACCAGCATGTCGTTCACGCCCTGGATGCGGCCGCGCTCGTAGCTTTCATGCGCGCCCGCGAGCATCGTCGTTGCGCCGATGAAGCCGAAATTCCAGCCGATCCCGAGCAGGATCAGCGCGAGGAAGAAATTCTCGATCTCCACGCCCATCAGCGCCACCACGCCGGCCAGCGCCACGATCACCAGCCCCAGCGACGAGATGTTGCGCGCGCCGAACCGGGCGATCATGTGGCCGGTGAAGAAGCTGGGAACATACATCGCCAGCACATGCGCGGTGACGATATCGGCGGCGGTCGAGGTCTCGAAGCCGCAGCCGACCACGGCGAGCGGGGTCGAGGTCATCACCAGGTTCATCAGCGCGTAGGAGACCATGGCGATGATGATCGCCACGGCGATGGTCGGGGTTTTCAGAAGCTCCAGCGTCGAGCGCCCGGCGGGGTGGCCCGCCTCGGCCTGCGCTTCGGGCTTCGGAATGTCGACAAAGGAAAAGATGATCGCCCCGAACAGGTTGAGCACGATCACCGCGAGGTAACTGCCGAGAAAGGGCACGATGGTAGCCTCTGCGGTGAATTTGACGATCTGCGGCCCGACGATGGCCGAGGCCAGCCCGCCCGCCATCACGTAGGAGATCGCCTTGGGGCGGAACGCGTCCGATGCTGTATCGGCGGCGGCGAAGCGGAAGAAGCCCTGCGCCGACTGGTAGAAGCCGGTGAAGAAGGCGCCCACGAGGAACAGCCCGAAGCTCGATTGCGTCAGCGCATAGGCCCCGATCACCGCGCCGAGCGTGCCGCCTGCGGCCCCAAGCCAGAAGCCCGCGCGCCGCCCGTAGCGGCCCATGAACCAGCTCATCGGGTTGGCGATCAGCGTGTTGGCCAGCACCGTCAGGCTGATCGGCAGCGTTGCCCAGCAGGGGTTTGTCGCCAATGACATGCCCGCCAGCCCGGCGATGGTGAAGATGATCGGCATCTGTGCCCCGACAACGGCCTGGGCGAGCACGAGCACGGCCACGTTGCGCTTGGCGCGGCGGTCGTCGATATGGGTGTGGTGCGTGGTCATCCGGCTGTGCTACCCGCCCGGCGCGGCGAAGGAAAGCCCCGGTCGATCAGGTGCGCGAAGGAGCCGCAGGCCGTGCCGTTCACCAGCCCCATCGGCCCGAGTGCTTTGCCCTCCGCATCGCTTGCGGTGAAAAGCGGATTGCCCTCGGCGCGCAGGGTGGTGGCATAGTGGAATTCATGCGCCAGCCAGGCGCCGGGGAAGGGGCCGGTGCTGGCCTCGACATGGCGATAGCCGAGGTGCAATTTGCGCGCGGCGAAGCTGGTTTCCAGCGCGAGCAGCCCCAGCATGTCATGCCGGATGCCGTCCGCGTCGGTCAGCGCCTCGCCCAGCACCATGTAGCCGCCGCATTCGCCGTAGATGGGGCAGGTGGCGGCGCGCATCCCGGCCTTGAAGGTGGTCGCGGCGGCGAGGGTGGCGGCGTGCAGTTCGGGGTAGCCGCCGGGCAGGAAGATGAAATCCGCCTCCGGCGCGGGCGCCTCGTCGGCGAGCGGCGAGAAGGGCAGGATATCGGCCCCGCTTGCGCGCCAGTCGTCGAGGATATGCGGATAGGCGAAGGCGAAGGCGCGGTCCTGCGCCACGGCGATGCGCTGGCCGGGCGGGGTGAGGCGCTGGGGCGTGCCGGGCGCGGGCAGGGGGGCGGCCAGCGCCGCGAGCGCGCCGAGATCCAAAGCCGCCGCCACCTCGTCGGCCACATGGTCGAGCCAGCGATCGAGATCGGGCCGTTCGCCTGCCTGCACCAGCCCGAGATGGCGCGAGGGGTGTTCCATCCCCGTGGTGCGGTGCAGCGCGCCGAGCACCGGCAGGCCAAGCGGGGCGAGGGCGGCGCGCAGCATCGCCTCATGGCGCGGCGAGCCGACCTTGTTGAGGATCACGCCGGCGACGTGCACGCCTGGGTCATGGGCCACGAACCCCGCCACCAGCGGGGCGACGCTCTGCGCCATATGGGCGGCATCGACCACCAGCACCACCGGCAGGCCGAACAGCCGGGCGAGATCGGCGGTCGCCCCCGTGCCCGCAGGCGGCGCGCCGTCGAACAGCCCCATCGCGCCCTCAATCAGCAAAAGCCCGTCACCCGCCGCCAGCGCGCTGAGCCGTTCCGGCCCCATCGCCCAGGCATCGAGATTGGGGCAGGGCTGACCACAGGCGGCCTCGTGAAAGCGCGGGTCGATATAGTCTGGCCCGGATTTCGCGCCGCGCACCGGAATGCCCTGCCGGGCGAGTGCGCGCAGCAGCCCCAGCGTGAGCGTGGTCTTGCCGCTGCCCGAGCCAGGCGCGGCGAGGATCAGCCCGCGCCCGCTCACCGCTCGGCAGGCCCCAGCCCGAGCGGGTCGGTGTTGCGCAAAGGCTCCCCGGTGGCGAGGGCTTGCCAGTCCAGCGCCTGGCGCATCAGCGCGGCCTCGCCGATGCAGACAATCGCCGGGGCGCCGATATTCGCGGCCTCGGCCTCGGCGGCGGCGCGGGCGAGGGTGGTTTCCAGCACGCGCTGCTCCGGGGTCGAGGCGCTCTGGACGATGGCCACGGGGGTATCGCCGCCGCGCCCCGCCGCGATCAGTTTGCCGGCGATCTCGCCCAGATTGCGCATCCCCATATAGATCACGATCACGCCCGAGCCGCGCGCGATTGCCTGCCAGTCGAGCGCCGGGGCGCGGCCTTTCGGGTCATGCCCGGTGACGAAGGTGAGCGAGGCGTTGATATCGCGGTGGGTGACGGGGATGCCGGCATAGGCCAGCCCGCCGATCCCGGCGCTGATCCCCGGCACGATGCGGAACGGAACGCCATGCTGCGCCAGTGTCTGCGCCTCCTCGCCGCCGCGCCCGAAGACGAAGGGATCGCCCCCTTTCAGCCGCAGCACCCGCTTGCCGGCGCGCGCAAGCTCGACCAGTTCCAGCGAGATATCGCGCTGGCTCGGCGAGGCTGTGCCGCCGCGCTTGCCCATGTCGATGCGGGTGGCGGCGGGATTGGCCCAGTCGAGGATCGCCGGGGCGACGAGCGCGTCGTGCACGATCACCTCGGCCTGCCTGAGCGCATTGAGCGCATGGAGCGTGAGAAGGCCGGGATCGCCGGGGCCTGCGCCGGTGAGCCAGACCCAGCCGGGCAGCATCTCGGGCCAGTCGCCCGGGGGGAGGTGAGTCGCTGTCATGTCGGGATTTATGGCGCGGGTGGGAGCGAGGGGCCAGCCCCGTCGCGCCGGAGGCGCGCCTGGAACGGGGCGAGGGGCGCTGCCCCGTCGCGCCGGAGGCGCGCATGGAAAGGGGCGAGGGGCCGGCCCCTCGCGCTCCCCGGAATATTTTTGGCAAGATGAAAGGGGGATTGTTGGCGATGGTCGCGGCTCTATGATCCGGGGCATGGAGACGCCGCCCAAAGAGCTGCGCCGGGGCTGGACCACCGGGGCCTGCGCCACCGCTGCCGTGAAGGCGGCGCTGGAGCGGCTTTGGGGCGGGGCCTTTCCCGAGGCGGTGCGTATCACCCTGCCGCGCGGCGAGCGGCCAATGTTTGACGTGGCGCAGCAGGGTGCGGGTGAAGGATGGGCCGAGGCGGGGATTGTCAAGGATGCGGGCGACGACCCGGATGTGACCCATGGCGCGCTGATCCTGGCGCGGGTGCGGGCGGCAGCGCCGGGGGCGGGGGTGTCGTTCCATGCGGGCGAGGGCGTGGGCCTGGTGACCAAGCCGGGCTTGCCGATCCCGCCGGGCGAGCCGGCGATCAACCCGGTGCCGCGCGAGATGATGCGCGGCGTGGTGGCGGAGCAGGCGGGGCGGTTCGGCGCGGCGCCGGATGTGGAGATTACGATCTCGATCCCCGGCGGTGAAGCTTTGGCGGAGAAAACCTGGAACCCGCGCCTTGGCATCGCAGGCGGGCTTTCGGTGCTCGGTACCACCGGCATCGTGCGGCCCTTCTCCTGCTCGGCCTGGATCGCCTCGATCCATCGCGGGGTGGACGTGGCGCGCGCCACCGGCCTCACCCATGTGGCCGGCTGCACCGGGGCGACCTCCGAGCGCGTGGTGCAGGCACTCTACGATTTGCCCGACCATGCGATGCTGGATATGGGCGATTTCGCCGGCGGGATGCTGAAATATCTGGCGAAACATCCGGTGGCGCGGGTCACCATCGGCGGCGGCCTCGGCAAGCTTACCAAGCTTGGGCAAGGCGCGGTCGATCTGCATTCGGGGCGCAGTCAGGTGGATTTCGCCCGGCTTGCGGATCTGGTCGGCGTGCCGCAGGTGGCCGGATGCAATACTGTGCTGGAAGCCTATGGGATCGTTGGGAAACCTCTGGCCGAGGCGGTGGCGGCACAGGCGCTCGCGGCGGTGCGTGAGCGCTTCGGAACGGCGATGGATTTCGATGTGGTGGCGGTCAGCCGGGAGGGCGCGGTGATCGCGCGGGCCGGTCCGTGAAGCTCTTGCTGCTGGCGGGCACCTCGGAGGCGCGGGCATTGGCCGGGCGGCTGGCGGATGACCCGCGCGTGAGCGTGATCGCCTCGCTCGCCGGGGCCACCCGCGACCCCGCACCGCTGCCGGTGGAGACGCGCATCGGTGGGTTCGGTGGTGCAGCGGCGCAGGAAGAGTTTATGAAAAGCAATGGGATAGAGGTGGTTATTGATGCCACGCATCCTTTTGCCTCGCGTATTTCTCACCGCACGCAGGCGATTTGTGACCGGCTCGGCCTGCCCTGGCTGCAGATCCTGCGCCCCGGCTGGCAGCCGGTTGCGGGCGATCGCTGGCGTTACGTGGACGATGCCGAGGGGGCCGCGCAGGCCATTCCGCAGGGCGCGGTGGCCTTCGCGGCCACCGGGCGGCAGACGCTGGCGGCCTTTGCCAAGCGGGCGGATGTGACGCTCTATTTGCGCCAGATCGACCCGCCGTCCAGCCCGTTTCCGTTGCCGACAGGCGGCTATGTGGTTGGCACGCCGCCGTTCAGCATCGAGGATGAGATGCGTCTTTTCAAGGATTTGGGCGTTGACGTTCTGGTGGTGAAGGATGCCGGCGGGCGGGCCGGATCGAAGCTCGACGCCGCCCGCGCGCTCGGCCTGCCGGTGATCGTGATCCGCCGCCCCGGCCAGCCGCCCGGCGACAAGGTGGCGAGCGTGGCCGAGGCGCTTGGCTGGCTGGAGCGCCGGTTGTGAGGCGGTTAATCGAGACCGAGGCCGATATTGCCGAGGGTATCGCGGCGCTGACCCGGGCCGAGCCGCGTTTTGCCCTGGCGCGCGATGCGGTGGCCGAGGTGCCGCTGCGCCGCAATCCGCATGGCTTTGGCGCGCTTCTGCGGGTGATTCTTGGCCAGCAGGTCTCCACCGCCTCGGCGGCTGCGCTCTGGGCCCGGCTGGACGCGGCGGGGCTGACCACGCCCGAGGCCATCGCCGCCACGCCGCAGGCGGTGCTGTGCAGCCATGGCCTCAGCCGCCCCAAGGCGCGCTATGCCCATGCGCTTGCGGCGGCGCAGATCGACTTTGCGGCCCTCGCGGCGTTGCCGGACGAAGCGGTGATCGCGACGCTCACCGGGGTGCCCGGTATCGGGCGCTGGACCGCGGAGGTCTATGCCATGCTCTCGCTCGGGCGGGCCGATATCTTTGCGCCGGGCGATCTGGCGCTGCAGGAAGCGGCGCGCGGGCTGTTCGGGCTGGCGGCCCGCCCGCGCGAGGCCGAGCTGCGGGCGATGGCCGCAGGCTGGTCGCCCTGGCGGGGCGTTGCGGCCCGGCTGCTCTGGGCCTATTACCGGGTGATGACAAAAAGGGAGGGGATTGCCCCATGACGCGCGAGTTGCAATTCAAACGCCGCCCGCCGGCCTCGGGCCAGACCGGATCGGTGGTGGTGTTCCTGCATGGCTACGGGGCAGATGGCGCCGATCTTCTGGGGCTGGCCGATCCGCTCGCGCCGCATATGCCCGATACCGCCTTCATCGCGCCGGATGCGCCCGAGCCCTGCGCCGGCGCGCCGATGGGGTTCCAGTGGTTTCCGATCCCCTGGATCGACGGCTCGTCCGACGAAGAGGCGAGCGAGGCGGCGCTGCAAGCGGTGAAGGATGTCGATGCTTTCATCTCGCAGATGCTGGCGCAGGAGGGGGTGACGCCCGACAAGCTCATCGTGTTCGGCTTTTCGCAAGGCGCGATGCTGGCGCTGCGGGCCCTGCCGCTGCGCGATGTGCCGGTGGCGGGGATCGTGGCCTGTTCGGGCCGGTTGCTCGACCCGGAGAGCTTTGCCGATACGGTGCTGTCGAAGCCGCCGGTTCTGCTCATGCATGGCGATCAGGACGAGGTGGTGCCGCCGGGGCATTTCAACGAGGCCGGGCAGGCGCTGGAGGCTGCCGGGTTCGAGACCTTCGGGCATGTGATGGAAGGCACCGGCCACGGCATCGCGCCCGACGGGCTGTCGGTGGCGCTGTCCTTTATGATGGCGAAGCTTGGCATCGAGATGCCCGAGGGCTGATCGCCGGCCCGTTTGCGGGGGCAGGAGGGGCAGCGGTTTTTCCGCTGCCTTTTTGCTGTGCAGTCGCCGCCCTGGTTGCCCCGTCATAGAGCCGTCATGAAGTCCGGGCAGGATGCGCCCAGATGATGGGGCTTGTCAGGTGTCATAAACCAGATATGGTTCCGGCAATGGCATGACGGGGCGGGGGTCCCCGCCCTGAGACCAACGAGGCGCAGGGTGAGGGCGGAGTCACCAATCATGGACGGGGATTTCAGACAACATTTCGTACGCGAGCAGGCCAATCCGAAGGCCCATGCCGCACTGGTTCTGAACGCGGATTTCAGGCCGCTGTCCTATTACCCATTGTCGCTCTGGCCCTGGCAGGAGGCGGTGAAGGCGGTGTTTCTCGACCGGGTGAACATCCTTGCCGAATATGACGAGGTGGTGCGCTCACCCTCGATGGAAATGCGGATGCCCAGCGTGGTGGTGCTGAAGGATTACGTGAAGCCGCAAAAGCGTGTGGCCTTCACCCGGTTCAACCTCTTCCTGCGCGACGAATTCTGTTGCCAGTATTGCGGCGCCACGGGCGATCTGACTTTCGAACATGTCGTGCCGCGTGCACGCGGCGGGGTGACGAGCTGGGAAAATGTGGTGGCCGCCTGTTCGAGATGCAATCTCAGGAAGGGCTCCAAATCTCTGCGCCAGTCGGGCATGGCCCTGCGCAAGACGCCGCGCCAGCCCGGCGTGGAGGAGATGCGCAATCAGGGCCGGAAGTTTCCGCCCGGCTATCTGCATGAAAGCTGGATGGACTTTCTTTATTGGGACGCTGAACTGGATGCGTGAGGCGTTGTTTCCGCAAGACCCCGCCGGGGTGGGTCGTCCGGCTGGACCGGGCGGCCGATCCGTGCGAGGGAGAAGCCATGAATACCGATGTCAGGACATTGCACGCCGCCCGCGGCGGGCGAATTAGCACTCCGGCCTGATCAGCCGGGCCGGATCTCGTGCAACGTCAACGTCCATGCTACGCCATGCAGCCTTCAAGGTATTTTCATGTCTCAAAACACAGCCACGTTACACCTCGTCTGCGGCAAGGCCGCGTCGGGCAAATCGACGCTCGCCGCGAGGCTGGGGCAGGCGGAACGGGCCATCGTCATCGCCGAAGACGACTGGCTGTCGGCACTGTTTGCCGACCAGATGACCACATTGCCGGATTACGTGCGTTGCGCGGGCAAGCTGCGCGGCATCATGGGGCCGCATGTTGTCGCGCTTCTGCGCGCCGGGCTGTCTGTCGTGCTCGATTTTCCGGCCAATACGGTCGAAACCCGGCGCTGGATGCGTGGCCTTGTCGATGCCTCAGGCGCCGCGCATCGGCTGCACTATCTCGATGTTGCCGATGAAATCTGCCGGGCGCGGCTGCAAATGTGCAATGCCGGGGGCGATCACCCTTTTGCCGTGAGCGACGCGCAGTTCGAGCCGCTATTGAAGCACTTTGTGCCGCCCGCGGACGACGAGGGCTTCAACATCCTGCGGCACGAGGCGCCGTGATCCGGGGGGCTGGCAGCCCCCCGGGCCCGTGTCTCACCCCCGCCGCCGGCGCCCGCCGCGCCGTCCGCCGCGGGCCTCGCCGCCGGCTCCGCCGGGGGAGTTGAAGGCGATCCAGGCCGCGCCATGGGCGTCGTTGTCGAGCAGCAGGTTGGCGGCGTGGATCGCTTCGATTTCGCGCCCGGGCCTGTATTCGGTCGAGCCCATGCCGAAGAGGGTGACGAAGGCTTCGTCATCCATATCCGGCGGCAGCACGATGCCGGCGGCTTCCACGGCGGCCTTCTTCTCGGCGATCTTCGCCTGGGTCACCGGCAGCGCCATCGGGTTCATGATGGCGCTGGTCATCCCCGCCGCATAGGCCATCGGCAGGAAGGTGGTGTTGATCCCGTGCCGGTTGGGCAGGCCGAAGGAGATGTTGGACGCGCCGCAGGTGGTGTTCACGCCCAGCTCTTCGCGCAGCCGGCGCACGAGGGTGAAGACCTGCTTGCCCGCCGTCGCCATCGCGCCGATCGGCATGACCAGCGGGTCGACCACGATATCATGCGCCGGGATGCCGAAATCGGCGGCGCGCTCGACGATCTTCTTCGCCACCGCGAAGCGCACATCGGGGTCTTCGGAAATCCCGGTATCGTCGTTCGAGATCGCCACCACCGGCACGTTGTATTTCTTGATCAGCGGCAGCACCCGCTCCAGCCGCTCCTCCTCGCCGGTGACCGAATTCACCAGCGGGCGGCCTTCGGCGATCTCCAGCCCCGCTTCCAGCGCGCCGGGCACCGATGAATCGATGGCCAGCGGCACGTCGACCAGGCCCTGCACCAGTTTCAGGATCTCGCGCATCAGCGGCGGTTCGGTCTCGTTCGGGTCGGGGTTGGTGTTGAACACCACGCCCGCGTTCACGTCGAGCACCGAGGCGCCGGCGGCGACCTGGGCGAGCGCGTCTTTCTGAACGGTCGAGAAATCGCCCGCCTCGAGCTCGGCGGCCAGCTTCTTGCGGCCGGTGGGGTTGATACGTTCGCCGATCACGCAGAACGGCTCGTCGAAGCCGATTGTGACGGTCTTGGATTTGCTCTCCAGAACGGTCCGGGTCATGTGGGTCCTCCTTCAAGGCGCGCCAGGTGATCCGGCAACGCGGGGTCTTCAAAATCCTGAATGCTCGCCACCGCCCCGGCGGCGCGCAGCGTGGCGTCGTCGAGGGCGGAGCGGATGCCGATGGTGTAGGCGCCGGCCGCGGCCGCGGCACGCACCCCGGCGGCGCTGTCTTCAAAGGCGATGCAGGCCGCCGGCGGTTCGCCGGTCAGGCGCATGGCCTGCCGGTAGGGGGCCGGGTCGGGCTTGCCATGGGCGCAATCGTCGCTGCTGACGATGATCCCGAACGCCTCACGCAGCCCGATGGCCGACAGCATCGCCTCGGCGTTCTTGCGCATCGCATTGGTGACGATGGCGAGGCCCCAGCCTTTTGCCTCTGCCTGCGCCACCAGCGCGGCGAGGCCGGGCATGGCCGGGTAGGGGCGCGGCAGGCGGGCGCGAAACATCGCCTCTTTCTGCTCGTCCAGCGCCGCCGGGTCGGGCTCGTCGGGCAGCATCTCGGCGAAGATGGCGCGGTTCTGCCGCCCGTGGATGCGGCGCATGTAGAAATCCTCTTCGAGCGCCACGCCCCGCGCGGCGAAGAGTTCGCGAAACACCGCCTCGTGGATCGGGTCGGAGACGAGCATGGTGCCGTCGAGATCGAAGAGCAGGGCGGGCATCGGTGCCGGTCTACCCGTTGCCCGCATTGTCGATGAGTTGCTGCAGCCGGTCCTGGCTGTATTCGGCGTCAAGCCGCGCTGCCTCGTTGGCGGCGAGGACCGATGGTTCGCCCGCCATCTCGACGGGATCGCCCCGGCGCCATTGCGCGAGGTAATCGTCGGTGCCCGCGAGGCCCGATTTCATCGCCGCCCGGTCAATCGCCTTTTCGAACCGCTCGGGCAGCGGGCGCTTGGCCGCGGCGCGGCCCTTTCCGACGATCACCTGCGCCGGGATATCGCGCCAGTAAACGATAGTGACAGCGGGCATATTGCTCTCCTTTCAGCTTCCCATACGCGAGGCCGGGGGGCCGGCAGGCGCGAATTTCGACACCGCACCGGCGGGAAGCGACCTTGGCCGCGATCTTTGCCAGCCAAATCGCGCGGGGCCAAGGGCGCGGCGCATGAAAAAACTTCATGATCATCAACGGCGGCGACGGCGCTTGCCAGATGGCCCGCCCGACACTACCTTGGAGGCAACTCGATATGGAGGGCGTGTATCATGGCGCCCAAGCGCTCCCAAGGTGCGGGCGCGTTCCCGAAAGCGGTCGAACCACCCGCGCCCACATTGCCGGATCCCGACAGCCTCTATGCGGCGCTGGATCTCGGCACCAACTCGTGTCGGATGCTGATTGCCCAACCCAATGGCAGTCAGTTCCACGTTGTTGATTCCTTCTCCAAATCCGTGGGGCTCGGGCAGGGGCTCGGCGGGTCCGGTCGTTTGTCGCGCAGTTCGATGGCGCGCACCGTGCAGGCGCTGAAGATCTGCAAGCGCAAGCTGGCCAAGCACGATGTGGGCCATATGCGGCTGGTGGCGACGGAAGCCTGCCGCCGCGCCTCGAATTCGAGCGGCTTCATGGAGTATATCGAGCGCGAAACCGGGCTGAAGCTGGAGATCATCAAGCCGGAAGAAGAGGCGATGCTCGCGGTGATCTCCTGCGCGCCGCTGGTCTCGACCCGGACGGAGCAGCTTCTGGTCGTCGATATCGGCGGTGGCTCGACCGAACTGGTCTGGATCGACCTCTCCAATGTTCCCCCGGCGGAGCGCCCGCGCGCTCTCATGCGGCTCAAATCGGGCTTTTCGGGCGATCCCGGCCCGTTTCCCGCCGCCCGTGTGGTGGACTGGATTTCGGTGCCCTACGGTGTGGCGACGTTGCGCGAGCAGTTCGACGATGTCGAGGACGATTCCGGCCGTTTCGCGCTGATGAGCTGGTTCTTCGAAGAGCAGCTTGACGGGTTTTCGCCCTTCCATGCGGAAACCACCGCGCGCGAAGGGTTCCAGATCATCGGCACCTCCGGCACCGTCACCACCGTGGCGGCCACCCATCTGGGCCTCAAGCGCTATGACCGCAACAAGGTGGACGGGCTGCGGATGACATCCGACCAGATCGACAGGGTGATCCGCGGCTACCTGCGCGCCGGGCCGGAAGGGCGACGGCGCGATCCGCGCATCGGCAAGGACCGTCAGGCGCTGATCATGTCGGGCGCGGCGATCCTGCAGGCGCTGCTCCGGATCTGGCCGACCGACCGGCTCTCGGTGGCCGACCGGGGGCTGCGCGAGGGGCTGCTTTACAGCCAGATGACCTCGGACGGCGTGTTGGAAGACGGCGCATTCTGATGAGCGGCAAGAAGCAAGGCAAGGGCACCTCCGGGCGCGGTCAGCGCGATCTGAAGGTGAAGGTGAAATCGGCGCGGGGGCGCAAGCTCTCCTCGACGCTCTGGCTCGAACGCCAGTTGAACGACCCTTACGTCAAACGCGCCAAGACCGAAGGCTATCGCGGCCGCGCCGCCTTCAAGATCCTCGAACTGGACGACAAGTTCGGCTTTCTCGTGCCGGGCGCGCGGGTGGTCGATCTCGGCTGCGCGCCGGGGGGCTGGTTGCAGGTGGCGGTGCGGCGGGTGAACGCGCTTGGCGATATCCCGGGCAAGCCGAGGGGCACGGTGCTGGGCGTCGATCTGCAGGAGGTCGAGCCGGTGGCGGGCGCCGAGGCGCATGTGCTCGATTTCATGGCCGATGGCGCCGACGACAAGGTGAAAGCCTGGCTCGGCGGCAAGGCCGATGTGGTGATGAGCGACATGGCGGCGGCCAGTTCCGGCCACAAGCAGACCGACCATCTGCGCATCATCGCGCTTGGCGAGGCCGCGGCCTATCTGGCCTTCGACGTGCTCGAAGAGGGCGGCACCTTCGTGGCCAAGGTGCTCGCCGGCGGCGCCGAGGGCGATCTGCAGAAGCTGCTCAAGCAGAAATTCACCAAGGTGATGAACATCAAGCCGCCCGCGAGCCGGTCGGACTCGTCGGAAAAATTCGTAGTGGCCACGGGCTTCCGCGGGTGAGGCGCTCAGGCGTCGAGCGCGCCCAGTTCCAGCCCCGTCGTCACCGTGGTCAGCACGCGGCCCTGTTCGGTCTGGCGGATATCGTAGCCATAGCCGCGCAGCCGAAAGCGCCATTCGCGGTCCGACAGGCAGGCGGCGCGCTCGTTCAGCGCAAAGGCAAGGGCGGCATGGGCGGCGGCGGGGCCGGTTTCGATCATGTGCATTTTACTCGTTCCGTATCTAATCGTGGTCGATGAAACGGATTGTGCATTGAATCGAGACAATTTTTCCGCCGGATTGTGGCGCAAACGGGGTATTTTGGGTGTGGGAGCGGGGGATGATGCGAACAAATGGTTGCGGGCACTGTCAACGGCTTAGCTTCACCGTCTCAAACTTGTTCCTTCACATAAATTTCTTGCGTAATCGAAATGCACGGACGTCACTGGAGTCCAAGTTGAACCACTCGCCCTTCATGCGCTTGTCTTTGAAGCGATTGTGCCAATAGGCTTCTATGCCGCTTGGATCGTCTGTTTCTATGCTATGGATTGGCTCAAGGCCCTCGGCAAGCTGTAAGCCGATTTCATACTGCCGTCGGTCGATAGAGTTAGTTTTGCCGATTTTGTAGTATTTGCCTGACTTCATCATATAGACATAGCCGGTTGTCACTGGGTTGAGCTTTTCGGTTTGTTTGGTAGCACTTACGTTGTCTTTTGGAAGACCAGCAATGGCTTCGGACAGTATGTCTCGTAGCCGTTTTCCTAGTGCATGTTCTTGTGCATATTCTTGAGCGGCGAATAACCTATCCCCCTTGAGCCCGATACGGGTTCCAATTGTGGAATGCGACGGGAAAGACTCGTTCGTTCGGCGCTCAATACGAATGTCGCCTTCGGTCGGAACGCGCCCAAGTTTCTCTATAAGACCAACATATGCCTTTAGAACGTGTTCGCGTTCAGACTTCGTTTGCATGGTATTGGTTTTTAGACCGGCTTCTTTCAGCGCGTCGCCCCATCGAGCCCAATACACCCCATACCAATCGTGTCGCTTGATCCCTGTGACAACTTCAAAACGGTGGCGACCCGGTGCCGCACCATCCACGTCGGCAATGCGCCTAATGTGTTCGACTATCTCTTGTTTTGTTACCGTCATGGGAGCGCTTCTGGGTCAAATGCAGTGTGTTCATGTCACTCTAGCGGTGCCTCGCTCGAAGGTCACGCACACAAGGCTTCGCGCCCACAGGCGCTGACAAAGAAGTGAGCTAGTTTGGTCGAAGAGGCCATGCCTTGTCAAATTTCTAAGCGAAATCAAAGGCAAGTGGCGGAGAGACAGGGATTCGAACCCTGGGTCCCCGTGAAGGGACAACGGTTTTCGAGACCGCCCCGTTCGACCACTCCGGCACCTCTCCGCGGGGGTCTGGAAGCGGGACATAATGCGGCGCGCTGGCCGGCGCAACCCATTTTTCCGGCGATCCCCCGCCGGGCCCGCGCGCGGGGCTTGTGAGGGCTCCGGCGCGCGCCTAGTCTCGGGGCGAGGGGCACCACGCGAGGAGACCGCGATGCAGGCAATTCGAAATGTGGCGGCGGCTGCCGTCGTGATGATGGCGGCGCTTTGGGCGGTTGCGGCGCAGGCGGCGGAGCGCGAGACGCTGCGCCATTTTCTCGAAGTCACCGGCTTCGACGTGGCGATCACCTCGATGCAGCAAGGCGCGATGGCCGGGCCGGGTATTGCCGGCGACGCGCCGGACGCTTTCGGGCGGCAATATACCGCGCTCGCCGAGCGGGTCTTCGACCCCGATCTGATGCTGGAGCGCGCCATCGACATGATGGAAGCGGTGATGCCCGACGAGCTGGTGCAGCACGGGGTGGATTTCTACGGCAGCCCGCTGGGTCAGCGTCTGGTGGTGGCCGAAAACGAAAGCCACATGACCGACGACGACACGCGCTATGCCGAGGGCCAGGTGCTGCTGGAAACGCTGACCGAGACGGCGCCCGGGCGGATCGAGGATCTCGGCGCGATGATGGATGCGATCGGCGGGGTGGATGCCTCGGTGCGCGCGGTGGTCGAGGTGCAGTTGCGCTACCTGCTGGCGGCGATGGCGGCGGGGACGCTCGACATCGACTATTCCGAGGCCGAGTTGCGTGCGCTGATCGCCGAGCAGATCCCCGATATCCGCCAGAACATCGCCGTTTATTCCATGCTCGGCGCCGTCTATGCCTATCGCGATTTCTCCGATGAGGATGTGCATGCCTACCGCGAGGCGCTGGAAGAGGCGGATATGCGGCAGGTCTACGAGCTTCTGAACGCGATCCAGTTCGAGGTGATGGCCGAGCGCTATGAGGTGCTGGCGGGTGAGCTGTCAGGGCTGACGCCGGAACAGGAGATCTGAGGGCAGGGGGCGCGGCCTCGTCGCGCCCCGCCGCAGCCCGCGTCCTGGCCTGCGAAATCACGCCGAATTCCCTTGACTTTCACTGGTTTCCCTCCGATAAGCCGGGCTTCCGGACGGGGGCGACCCTGCCCGGAGGTCAAGCAACCACGCCCATAAGGGCGCGCAGTTCGAGGGCGGCGGATGCCGGAACGCCGACCATGTCGGGGCCGAAGGACGCGGAAGAAATGAAGGAAGATCAGATGTTTGCGGTCCTCAAGACCGGCGGCAAGCAATACAAGGTCCAGGCCGGCGATGTGCTGCGCGTGGAGAAGCTTGCGGCCAATGCTGGCGACAAGGTCCAGTTCAACGAGATTCTCATGGTCGGCGGCACCATCGGCACCCCCCTCGTCGAGGGCGCGGGCGTTCAGGCCGAGGTGATCGACCAGATCAAGGGTGACAAGGTCATCCACTTCGTCAAGCGTCGCCGCAAGCACTCGTCGCAGCGCACCAAGGGCCACCGCCAGCAGCTCACCCTGCTGCGCGTGACCGACATTCTCGAAAAGGGTGCCGACAAGTCGGGCGTGATGGCCGCGATCGGCGTCGGGTCGGTGTCGGGCGCTGCCGTGGCCGCCGCCAAGCCGGCGAAGAAAGCCGCCGCGCCGAAGGCCGCCAAGGCTGAGGCCGCGCCGGCCGCCGCCGCTGCGGACGACCTGACCGAGATCAACGGTGTCGGCCCCGCCGCCGCCAAGAAGCTGGCCGAGGCCGGCATCACCACTTTCGCCCAGCTCGCGGCCGTGGACGTCGACAGCTTCGACGCCGTCAAGGTCAAGGCCGAGTGGGTGGACCAGGCCAAAACCCTGGCGAAGTAAGGAGAGAGCGAGATGGCACACAAGAAAGCTGGCGGTAGCTCCCGCAACGGCCGCGACTCTGCCGGTCGCCGCCTTGGCGTCAAGAAATCGGGGGGCCAGGCGGTCATTCCGGGCAACATCATCGTGCGTCAGCGCGGCACCAAATATTGGCCGGGCGAAGGCGTGGGCATGGGCAAGGATCACACCATCTTCGCGACCGTCGAAGGCAACGTGACCTTCCACAAGGGCCTTAAGAAGCGCACCTTCATTTCGGTAACCCCGCTCGCGGAGGCCGCCGAGTAAGCCGGACCCAGGGCAGATGCATTTCGGGGGGATCGGCTGAAAAGCCGGTCCCCCTTTCCGTTTCGGGGGAGGAGCCCCGGTTTGTTTGTTACATTCTGCGTGTTCAAGCCCGCGTGAGGAGGACGGTCGGAACGACCGCACAGGGCCCATATGAAGACGGCAGGACATTGAGGGAGGAAGGCATATGATGCAGGATACCATTACGGATCAGGCGCGGATCGAGGCCGCGCGCTTTGTGCTGCGCGCGCCGCGGCGGGGCGATATCGGCCTGCTCACCCTGTTCGCGGGCGATGCGCGGGTGGCAGAGGGCACCCGCTCGATCCCCCATCCGCTGCCGCCCGGTGCGGTCGAGGGCTATGTCGCCCGCGCGCTTGCGCCGGAGCGGGTCGAGGAAGTCTGGATCATGGACGGCGCGGCCGGTGCCGGGGCTTCGGGCGGCGACGCCACCTGGAGGGCCGAGGACCTGCGCGGCCACGAGGTGCTGGGCGCGATCAGCCTCACCCGGATGGACCGGGGGCAGGCGCAGC
Organism: Sinisalibacter aestuarii; assembly: GCF_027923545.1. Taxonomy (GTDB): domain Bacteria; phylum Pseudomonadota; class Alphaproteobacteria; order Rhodobacterales; family Rhodobacteraceae; genus Sinisalibacter; species Sinisalibacter aestuarii. Next base: position 136,064 of record NZ_BROH01000004.1, read on the forward strand.
TTGGCTACTGGGTCGCACCCGCCTTCTGGAATACCGGCATCGCCTCTGAAGCGGTGCGCGCGCTGGTCGAGGCCAACCCGCTCGGCAACAGCCAGATCTTCGCCGAAGTGTTTCAGGACAACCCGGCTTCGGCGCGGGTGCTGGTCAATGCCGGCTTTGAGTATATCGGCGATGCCGAGGCCCATTCGGTGGCGCGCGGCGCCAATGTGCCGACCTGGACCTATATCCGGAAGATGGGCTGACGTGAGATGAACGCGGGCGTCACCCTCCTCACGGAGCGGCTGACGCTCCGCAAGCTCACCGAGGCCGACATCCCGGCGCTGGTCGCGGGGCTGAACGATTTCACCGTGTCGGGCTGGCTCACGGTGGTGCCCTATCCCTATACCGAAGAGGATGCGCGCGGGTTCGTCGCGCATATCGCCGGCGAGCCGGACGGGTTTGACGGCTTCGCCATCGTCGCGGGCGGCACGGTTGTGGGGGTGATCGGCATCGGCGACTCGCTGGGCTACTGGCTGGCGCGCGCGGCGCAGGGCCGGGGCTATGCCAGCGAGGCCGCTGTGGCGCTGGTGAGCCACTATTTCGCCGCCACCGGAGCCGAGCGCCTCGCCTCGGGTTATTTCGAAGGCAACCACCCTTCCTGTCATGTGCTCGACAAGCTCGGCTTCGTTCCCGATGGAACGGCGCGGGTGAAGTCCCGCGCGCAAGCCATGGACATGACGCTTGAAAAGATGATCCTCACCCGGACCGCCTGGGAGGCACGGCATGGACACTGAACTCCGCACCGCGCGGCTGGTGATGCGCCGCACCCGGCCCGAAGACCTTGACGGGCTGCATGCGCTGGCCTCGGATTTCGAGGTGGTGAAGCAAACCTCGAGCTGGCCCTGGCCCGCCGACCGGGCCTATACCGCGACCCGGGCCGAGCCGATGGCGCCGGAGATCGGCATGGGAGGGCCGGTCTTCGCCGGTGACGTGCTGGTGGGCATGATGGGCGCCACGAGCGCCGGCGGCAGCCCTGAGCTGGGCTACATGTTCGCGCCGGCACATTGGGGCCGGGGTTATGCCACCGAGATGGGCCGCGCGCTGATCGCCCATTGCTGGGCGCGCTATGACTGGCCCGCGATCGCGGCGGATGTGCTGGCCGACAATCCGGCTTCGGCACGGGTGCTGCTGAAGCTCGGCTTCGTGGAGGGCCCCGCCGGCACCGGCCCGAGTGCGGCGCAGGGTGGCGTGTTTCCCACGCGGACCTTCCGCCTTGTGCGGCCCGCACGCGATGGTTGAGGTCGTCACCGAACGGCTGGTCTGGCGTCCCGCGCGGGCCGAAGATGCCGAGGCGCTGCACGCGCTGTTCTCGGACTGGGACGTGGTGCGTATGTCCGGCACGATCCCCTGGCCGCCGGACCGGGCCGAGACGGCGGCGCGCTGCCAGCCCGTCGACCCCGCCGAAGGGCTTGTGGGCCATGTCTTCGCAGGCGCGGCGCTCGTCGGCACCTGTTCGGTGCGCCAGAGCGAAAAGGGGCCGATGCTGGGCTACCTGATCGCGCCCTTTGCGTGGGGCCGAGGCTATGCCACCGAGATCTCTGCCGCGCTGCTGGCCGAAATCTGGCCGCGTTACGACTGGCCTTGGGTGCGCGCGACGGTGTTCGAGGACAATCCCGCCTCTATACGGGTGATCGAAAAACTGGGCTTTGCCGAGGTTGAGCGCGGCGAGGGTTCCTCGCGTGCCCGGGGCGGCGGCCCGGTGCCGGTGCGCCGGTATCGTCTCTATCGACCGTGAAGCCGGTTTCTTGGAAAGAAACCGGCCCGAAATCTTTCTAAGATTTCGGGCCCCCTTGAGAGAAAGCCCGTTTCCCACTATCGCTTCGCCCAACCAGAAAGGCGGCCACATATGAAATTCCTCGATCTCGCCAAGGTCTATATCCGCTCCGGCTCCGGCGGGAATGGCTGCATCTCGTTCCGCCGCGAGAAGTTCATCGAATATGGCGGCCCCGATGGCGGCGATGGCGGCCATGGCGGCGACGTGGTGGTTGAGGCCGTGGATGGCCTGAATACCCTGATCGACTTTCGCTACCAGCAGCATTTCTTCGCCGAGAACGGCCGCCCCGGTCAGGGCAGCCAGCGCACCGGGAAGTCGGGCGACGATATCGTGCTGCGGGTGCCGGTGGGCACCGAGGTGCTGGACGAGGACGAGGAAACCGTGATCGCCGATCTGATGGAGGTGGGCCAGACCGTCACGCTCGCGCGCGGCGGCAATGGCGGCTTCGGCAATCTGCATTTCAAGACCTCGACCAACCAGGCCCCGCGCCGCGCCAATCCCGGCCAGCCGGGGATCGAACGCACGATCTGGCTGCGGCTGAAGCTGATCGCCGATGTCGGCCTGCTCGGGCTGCCCAATGCCGGTAAATCCACCTTCCTCGCCGCCACCTCCAATGCGCGGCCGAAGATCGCCGATTACCCCTTCACCACGCTGGTGCCGAACCTTGGGGTGGTGGGCGTCGATGGCGTCGAATTCGTGGTGGCCGATATTCCCGGCCTGATCGAGGGCGCGCATGAGGGGCGGGGGCTCGGTGACCAGTTTCTCGGCCATGTCGAGCGCACCTCGGTGCTCTTGCATCTCGTCGACGGCACCACCGAGGACGTGGTGGAGGATTGGCAGACCATCGTCACCGAACTCGAGATGTATGGCGGTATTCTCGCCGAAAAGCCCCGGGTGACGGTGCTGAACAAGGTCGATGCGCTGCTTGACGAGGAGATTGCCGAGAAGAAGGCGGAGTTGGAAGAGGCCGTGGGCGGGGCGGTGATGGTGATGTCGGGCGTGTCGAAGCAGGGCGTGACCGAGGTGCTGCGCGCGCTCCGGGCGCAGATCGCCGAAGACAAGCTGCGCCAGGCCAAGGGCGAGGAGCCCGAGGAGGAGGACGCGCCTTGGCAGCCTTGACGCAGGCGAAACGGATCGTCGTCAAGATCGGCTCGGCGTTGCTGGTGGAGGGCGCCAGCGGGCAATTGCGCGCGGGCTGGCTCGATGCGCTGGCCGAAGATGTGGTGGCGCTGAGGCGGCGCGGGGCCGATGTGGTGCTGGTGTCGTCGGGCTCGATCGCGCTCGGGCGCGGCATTCTCGGGCTCGCCCCCGGCGGGCTGGCGCTGGAGCAAAGCCAGGCGGCGGCGGCGGTAGGCCAGATCCGGCTGGCGCAGGCCTATTCCTCCGCGCTCGGCCAGCGCGGGGTGACGGCGGCGCAGGTGCTGGTGACGCTGGAAGACTCGGCCGACCGGCGGCGCTACCTCAATGCCCGCGCCACGCTTGAGACGTTGCTGGCGCTCGGCACCGTGCCGATCGTCAACGAAAACGACACCGTGGCCACCGACGAGATCCGCTTTGGCGACAATGACCGGCTGGCGGCACAGGTGGCGGTGACCATCGGCGCCGACCTCACCGTGCTGCTCTCCGATGTCGACGGGTTCTATTCCGGCAATCCGCAGGTCGACCCCGCGGCGCGGCGTTACGACGTGATCGACGAGATCACCCCGGCGCTGGAAGCGCAGGCGGGCGAGGGGGTGTCGGGTCTGTCCAAAGGCGGGATGAAGACCAAGGTGATGGCGGCCAAGACCGCCACCGCAGCCGGCTGCGATCTGATCATCACCAGGGGCGAGGGGCTGCACCCGCTGGCCGGGCTGGAGGCGGGCGCGGCGCATACACTGTTCCGGGCGCGGCTCAGCCCCGCTTCGGCGCGCAAGCACTGGATCGCCTCGATGAAGCCGCGCGGCGCGGTCACCGTCGATGCGGGCGCGGCCAATGCGCTGGGGCAGGGCAAATCGCTGCTGCCGGCGGGGGTCACCGCCGTGTCGGGCCGGTTCGGGCGCGGCGATCCGGTGGATATCATCGCGCCCGATGGCGCACGGCTTGGTGCGGGGCTGGCCCGCTATACCGCCGACGAGGCGAAACGGCTGATCGGCAAACGGTCGAACGAGATCGAGGCGGTGCTGGGCTATCCGGGCCGCGCGGCGCTGATCCACCGCGATGACATGGCGTTGTGAGAGCGGCAAGGCCGGGGGTTTCACACCCCCGGACCCCCGTGGGATATTTTGGGCAAGATGAAGAGACATATGCCGCTTTGACGGCGCGGGGATGCGCTGGCAGACTGGGTGGCGGAGGATGAGGTGATGAAAGACCAGGCGGATATTCATGCGCTGATGCAGGACATCGGCAAACGGGCGAAAGCGGCGGCGGCGGAGCTGGCCTTCGCGCCGGGGGCGGCGAAGGAGGCGGCGCTGATGGCGGCGGCGGAGGCCGTCTGGGCGCGGCGTGGCGAGATCATCGCCGCAAACGCGAAGGATCTCGATTATGGCCGCGAGAAGGGGCTGAGCCCGGCGATGATGGACCGGCTCGCGCTCGATGAGGGCCGGATACAGGGCATCGTCGACGGGCTGCGGGCGGTGGCGGGGTTTCCCGATCCGGTCGGCCAGGTGACGGCGGAATGGGATCGGCCCAATGGGTTGCACATCAAGCGCGTGCGCACCCCGCTTGGCGTGATCGGGGTGATCTACGAAAGCCGCCCGAACGTGACCGCCGATGCCGGGGCGCTGACGCTGAAGGCGGGCAATGCGGTGATCCTGCGCGGCGGCTCGGAGAGCTTTCACTCGAGCCAGGCGATCCATGCCTGCCTTGTCGATGGCCTGAAATCCGCAGGCCTGCCGGAAGACGCGATCCAGCTCATCCCCACCCGCGACCGGGCGGCGGTGACGGAGCTTCTGCACATGGTCGATTATGTCGATGTGATCGTGCCGCGCGGCGGCAAGGGGCTGGTGGGGCTGGTGCAGCGCGAGGCGCGGGTGCCGGTCTTTGCGCATCTCGAGGGCATCGTGCATGTGTTCATCGACAAGGCCGCCGATGCGGCCAAGACCCGTGCGGTGGTGCTGAATGCCAAGACGAGGCGCCCGGGCATTTGCGGCGCGGCGGAATGCCTGCTGATCCACAGGGAGGCCGCAGCACTCGGCCAGTCGGTGATCGACGATCTGATGGCGGCGGGCGTGCGGGTGCATGTGGGGCCGGGGCTGACCGGCACAGTCGCGGCGACCGAGGAGGATTGGGGCCGCGAATATCTCGACATGGATATCGCGGCGAAACTCGTTGACGATGTCGATGGCGCGATTGCCCATATCAACCGCAATTCCTCGCATCATACCGAGGCGATCCTGACCGAAGACGATGCCGCCGCGCAGCGGTTTTTCGAGCGGATCGACAGCGCTATCCTGATGCGTAACGCCTCGACCCAGTTCGCCGATGGCGGCGAGTTCGGCATGGGGGCCGAGATCGGCATCGCCACCGGCAAGATGCATGCGCGCGGGCCGGTCGGGGCGGAGCAGCTCACCTCGTTCAAGTATATCGTCGAGGGCGATGGCACGGTGCGGCCCTGAGGTCAGAAGCCGATGCTGATGGCCACCTCGCCGCGGGTGACGTGAAGCTGGCGCGCCTGCGCCGCCGTCTCGGCGAGGAGAAGGCGAAATGCACCTGTGCGGCGGCGAGACCTTCGGGCAGCGCTGCGCCATCGAGCGCATTCCAGAGCGGCGGGTCGATCTTCAGCCGGTCGGCAGTGGCGGTGATGCGCCAATGCGCGCCCTGCCGGTTCGCCCGCGCGGTGCCGCCCCAGGGCATCGCCGTTTCAAGGCACATGAGGGCCAGCAGGGCGAGCTTGGCCTCGGCGCGCGGCACATCGCCCTCGGGCTGCCAGTCGAGCGTGAGCTTGCGCTCGCCCGCTGTGGCGAGGGCAAGCATGTCGGCTTCGGTGACGGTCTGGCCGGGCGCGGCGGCGCCGAAGGCGAGGCGAAAGGCCTTGATCCGGGCGCTCGCATTCTCCACGCTCGCGGCAATGAGCGCCAGTTCCGGGCTGTCGGCGGGGCCGGTCAGGCCGAGCAGCTCGACCCCATTGGCGATCGCGCCGATCGGGCTGGCGAGATCGTGGGCGATGCGCGAGCCGACCAGCGCAACCAGATCGGGCACAGGCGGGCGGGCGCTCATGCGCCGGCCCCGGCGGCAGGAGGAGGACAGATATGAGCGGCATGAGCGCGCTTCTCGAACCCGGCGCCCTTGTGCGCCACCCCGGCCAGCCCGATTGGGGGCTGGGGCAGGTGCAGAGCAATATCGGCGGCAAGGTGACGGTGAATTTCGAACATGCCGGCAAGCGGGTGATCGACATTTCGCGCGTCGAGCTGGACCTTGTGATCGAGCCGTGACGCGCCGCGAACGGGGCGGGAAACTGGTAAGACGAACATGCGGCCAGTGTAGCACAACCTATGGGCGAAACAAGCGGCGCGCGGAGTTGCCAAACCCGGCCCCGCGCCCTAGAACGCCGCGAGGAAACCCAAGGGTAGCATGACGGCGCATTGTCCCGATTTCGAGCTGAGGCTGGCGCAGGGGGCGGAGGATCTCCGCGCCGCGCAACGGCTGCGCTACGAGGTGTTCGTGGAAGAGCTGGGCAGCGACGGGCCGCTGGTGGACCATGGCGCGCGGCTGGAGCGCGATGCCTTCGATCCCGTCTACGATCATCTGCTGCTGTTCGACAAGGCCCGCCCCGGTGCGCCCGCGGTCGGGGCCTACCGGCTGATGCGCAGCGACATGCTGGCGCCGGGCACGAATTTCTATTCCGAGGACGAATACGATATCGACGTGCTCAAGGCCTCGGGCCGCACGCTGCTGGAACTCGGGCGCTCCTGCGTTCACCCCGATTACCGGGGCGGCGCGGCGCTGATGGCGCTGTGGCAGGGGCTGCTGGCCTATGTCGAGACCCACGGCATCGAGGTGATGTTCGGCGTGGCCTCGTTCCATGGCACCGAGATCGGCCCGCTGGCGCCGACGCTTTCGCTCCTGCATCACCGCCACCTGGCGCCGGAGCCGCTGCGGGTGCGGGCGCGGCCCGCGCATTTCCGGCGGATGGACCTGATGGCGGAGGACGAGATCGACCGGGTGGCGGCGATGCGCGCGGTGCCGGCGCTGATCAAATCCTACCTGCGGCTCGGCGGCTATGTGGGCGAGGGCGCCTATATCGACCTGCCGTTCAACACCACCGATGTCTGCATCGTTGTCGATATCGCCCAGGTGCCCGGGAAGGTGCGCGCGATCTATGAACGGGGAGCGGTCGGGTGAGCGTGGTCTGGAACGATGGCAGCACGCCGGAACAGGTGCGGATCACGCCGCTCGGCTGGCTGCGGGCGGTGCTGCGCGGGGTGCTGATCCTTGTGGTGATCCTCAGCGGGCTGGTGCTGATGCTGTTCCTGCGGCTGATCGAAAAGCCGGTATTCGGCGTGAACCGCCCGGTGACGCCGTGGATTACCCAGGCCGTCTGCACGCTCACCCTGCGGATTCTCGGCCTGAAACTGCGCCTGTCGGGCGAGCAGATGACCCGGCGCAAGGGCGCGGTGGTGGCCAACCATGCCTCGTGGCTCGATATTTTCGTGCTGAACGCGCGCAAGCGGGTCTATTTCGTGGCCAAGGCCGAGGTGGCGGGCTGGCCGGGCGTGTCGTGGCTGGCGAAGGCGACGGGCACGGTCTTCATCAACCGCGACCGGCGCGAGGCGGGCGCGCAGGTGCGGCTGTTTCGCGAGCGGCTGGGGGCGGGGCACAAGCTGTTGTTCTTCCCCGAGGGCACCTCGACGGATTCGCGCCGGGTGCTGCCGTTCAAGACCACGCTCTTCGCCGCCTTCTTCGATGAGGGCCTGCGCAGCTTCATGCATATCCAGCCGGTGACCGTGCTTTACCGGGCGCCGGCGGGGCGCGATGCGCGCTTTTACGGCTGGTGGGGCTCACAGCCGATGGGGCCGCATTTGCTGAAAGTTCTGGCCGAGGCGCGGAATGGCGAGGTGGAACTGGTCTACCACGAGCCGGTGCAGGTCTCGGAATTCGAGGACCGCAAGGCGCTGGCGGCCTATTGCGAACGGGTGGTCCGCGATCCGCTGGATCTGGAACTGGCGAAGGCGGCGGAGTAGCGGGCGGCGCGTTCTGCCTGTGTTTTGGCATGTTTGGGCTGCGGGTTTTCGGGGCGGTGGCTGAAAACCCGTTGACGGGCCGGGGCTAGATTCAGTTTTTCACCGGAAAACCGGAAAACCGGAAAACCGGAAAACCGGAAAACCGGAAAACCGGATTTCTGGAGATGCTGGGGTTGCGGCTGCCCTCGTGCCGGGGCCGTAAACGAAACCGGGGGCGCACGGCCCCCGCTTCCTTTGGGCCTGCCGCCGGCTCAGCCGCGCGCGGCGGCGAGCCGGGCGAGGGCTGCCGCCGGGTCGGCCTCGCGCCAGACTTCCTCGCCGAATGAGAGAAAATCGGCCACCGGCGTGAGCGCGCGCACGCGCTCTTCGCTGAAGCCGCCCTCGGCCACCACCGGAACCTCGATCATCTGGCTCCACCATTCGAACAGCTCGAACTCCGCCACCGTGCCATCGCCCAGGCTTGAGGCGCCGACCGGGCCGAAGGTGACGTAATCCGCCCCCATCTCGCCGGCATTCATCCCGTCATGGCGGGAGGCGCCGCAAAAGGCGCCGACGATGGCATCGGCCCCGAGATCCTTGCGGGTCTTGCGGACATGGCGCGCGCCATCGGTGAAATGCACGCCATCGAGGCCAAGGCGCTCCACCAGCAACACGTGATCGGCCACAACAATGGCGATATCGCGGGCATGGGCCACCTCGCGCACCGCATCCGCCGCGCGGGCGATGCTGTCTTCGTCACGGGTGGCGAGGTCGAGCCGGATACAGGCGATCTCCACCGCGTCGAGGCAGCGCGCCAGCGTGTCGGGGAAGGTGTCCGGATCCAGCGCGGGCGGGGTGACGAGGTAGAGCTGCGGAAGGTCTTGGTCGGCCATGATTTGTCCTCGGGGATTCGAGGCGCTGCATAGCGGGTTTTCCGCCCCTTGGCTACTTTGCGGGCAGGCTCTGCACGAAGTCGAGCGCCAGCGCCATCACCCGCCGCCGGCAGGTGTCGTCGGCCAGGTTCTCGTCGTCGATCTCGACGAAGCCGCCCATCGGCCGCCCGGTGAAGGCCATCGGCCTGACCCCGGGCACGGCGAGGGCGAATTCCTCGTTGTCCTTGCCGACGCGAAACATGCCGCCGCCGGGATGCACGCCGCAGAGCATATTGCCGTTCAGCATGAAGGCGATTCCGCCAAACATGCGCTTTTCGCCGATCCCCGGCATCCCCGCGAGTTCTTCGCGCAGGATTTCAGCGAGCCCTTCATCGTAGGCCAAGGCCCCCTCCCTTGCCATCCCCTGTGGCCCCAGCGTATCACACCGCCGCGAAACGGGGGAAATTTCATGATCGACACCGCAGAGGGGCCGCTGCCCGCCATCGTGCTCGTGCGCCCGCAGATGGGCGAGAATATCGGCGCGGCGGCGCGGGCGATGCTGAATTTCGGGCTCGACCGGATGCGCCTCGTCGCGCCGCGCGATGGCTGGCCGAACCCGAACGCGGTGGCGATGGCCTCGGGCGCGGGGCGGGTGCTGGACGCGGCTGGGGTGTTCGACGACCTCGCCGGGGCGCTGGCCGATTGCGACTATGTCTTCGCCACCACCGCGCGCGGGCGCGAGCTGGCCAAGCCGGTGCTCAGCCCCGAGCGGGCGATGGAACAGGCCCGCGCACTGCAGGCGGCGGGCCGGAAGGTGGCCATTCTCTTCGGCCCCGAGCGGGCGGGGCTGGAGAACGATGACGTGGCGCGCGCCAATGCCATCGTGACGGTGCCGGTCAACCCGGAATTCTTCTCGCTCAACCTCGCCCAGTCGGTGCTGCTCATGGCCTATGAATGGCGCCGGCAGGGGGGTGAGGTGGCGCATGAAGTGCTGGCCAACACCGAGTTTGCTTCGGCCATCGAGGTGGAAAAGCTGGGCGACCATTTCGAGGCCGAGCTTGAGCGCGCCGGCTTCTTCTTTCCCGAAACGAAGGCGGCTGGGATGAAGCTGGTGCTGCGCAATATGTGGGTGCGGCTGGGCTTGACCAAATCCGATGTTCAACGGCTGCACGGGATGCTGCGCCAGTTGCTGCGCGACCGCGCTTAGGGGGGTGGCGCTCGCCATGTACGAAGAGATGAACGGACATCTAACGAGTAATTTCCTGTAAGGAATTGATTTTAATTTGGAATGTTGCGACTCTAGAACTCTAGAACTCTAGAACTCTAGAACTCTAGAACTCTAGAACTCTAGAACTCTAGAACTCTAGAACTCTAGAACTCTAGAACTCTAGAACTCTAGAACTCTAGAACTCTGGCGTCGGATCGTGAGCGCGCTGCGCCACCTCATGCCGTGCCTTTGCAGCAGGCACCCGGCATCCGTCGCAAACACACCCCACCCGGAACGACGCCGTTCGCTCAGCCCCGGCGTGCGGCGGCGATCCAGATCAGCGCCGTGACCAGCGCGCCGACGGCGTTGAAATTGGCCATCGTGAAATCGAGTGCATCCCACGGGATCATGTCCGACAGCCGCCACGGGATCTCGTCGCAGCGCACGAGGGGGGCGGCGTTGATCTGGTTGAGCAATTCGCTTGGCGACAGGCCCGAAATGTCGCCCCCGCCGGTGCAGGAGGCCGGCCCCTCCCACCATTTGCGCTCCACCCCGCTGTGATAGAAACCGATCGCCGAGGTGGTGGCGGCGGCCAGCGCGCCGAGCCAGGCCAGCCAGGTCCAGCGCGTCGCCAGCGCGATCACCCCGATCACCACGGCGGTGTAATGGGGGTAGCGCTGGTAATAGCACAGCTTGCAGGGCTCGTAGCCGAACGCCTGAAAGGTCCATGCCCCGAGCGCGGAGGCTACCGAGATGAGCGTGGCGGTCAGGATGAGCTGGCGTGTTGTAATCCGGGTCATAGATATTTCACCGCGAAGAAGCCGCCGAGCAGAAGCACGACGAACAGAATGAAGACAAGGCCGAGCCGGCGCTCGATGAAGTCGCGGATCGGCTCGCCGAACTTCCAAAGGAGCGCCGCGACCACGAAGAAGCGCAGGCCGCGCGCGAGGATCGAGGCGATCATGAAGACGCCGAAGCTGAGGCCGGTCCAGCCCGAGAGGATGGTGATGACCTTGTAGGGGAAGGGGGTGACCCCGGCGATCAGCACCGCCCAGGCGCCCCATTCGTTGTATTTGGCGGCAAACTCCGCCGCCGCATCGGTCTTGCCGTAGAAGTCGAGCACCGGCTGGCCGACGCTCTCGAATAGGCCCCAGCCGATGTAATAGCCGAGCATCCCGCCGGCGACCGAGGCCACCAGCGCCACCGTGGCGATCAGGAAGGCGCGGCGCGGCGCGGCGATGATCATCGGGATCATGATCACGTCGGGCGGGATCGGGAAGACCGAGCTTTCGACGAAGGCCACGAAGGCGAGCGCCCAGAGCGCGTAGCGGCTCTCGGCCAGGGAAATCGTCCAGTCGTACAACCCGCGCAGCATGTCCCGCCCCGTTTTGATGCGTTGCAGCATGGGGCGCGCGCCGGGTCAAGTGCACAGTGGCGTGAAGTGGCTGTGAGGGTATACTGGGCGGGTGCAAGGTGGAGGGTGGCATGAAGTGGCAAGGGCGCCGGGGCAGCCGGAATATCGAGGATCGCCGCCGCGGCGGCGGGGCGGCTGCCGGGATCGGCGGCATCGGTCTGCTGCTCGTGCTGGCGATCGGCTATTTCGCCGGGATCGACGTGACCCCGCTGCTCGAAGGGCAGGGCGGGCTGAGTGGCGGCACGCAGCAGGAGCTGACCGAGGCCGATCGTCAGGCGGGCGACTTCGTTTCGGTCACGCTGGCCGATACCGAACAGGTCTGGGCCAAGGTCTTTTCCGAACAGGTCGATGGGCCGTACAGCCCGGTCACGCTGGTGCTTTACAAGGGCGTGACGCAATCGGCCTGTGGCGGGGCATCGGGCGCGACGGGGCCGTTCTACTGCCCGGGCGACCGCAAGATCTATCTCGACACCGCCTTTTTCACCACGATGCAGCGCCAGCTCGGCGCGCATGGCGATTTCGCCGCGGCTTACGTGGTGGCGCATGAAGTGGCGCATCATGTACAGGACGAGCTTGGCATTCTCGGCGAGGCCAACCGGATCCGCGCGCAGGTGAGCGAGGCCGAGAGCAACGCGATCTCGGTGCGCATCGAGCTTCAGGCCGATTGCTATTCGGGCATCTGGGCGCGCGAGGCGGCTGAGACGCTTGGCTCGGTGGAGCCCGGCGATCTCGACGAGGCGCTGAACGCCGCCCGCCAGATCGGCGACGACACGCTCCAGCGCAATGCCGGCCGGGTACCGATGCCGCATACCTTCACCCATGGCAGCTCGGCGCAGCGCCAAAGCTGGTTTGCCCGCGGCTACGAAACCGGCGACATGCGCGCCTGCGATACGTTCGGAACGGATCGTCTGTAGATTGACGGCACCCGGCGCCGGCGCTAGACGGAGCGTCGGGCCCGAGTGGCGGAATTGGTAGACGCAGCGGATTCAAAATCCGCCGGTGGCAACACCTTGTGGGTTCGAGTCCCACCTCGGGCACCATAGGTCTTTGATTTCAAACGGTTTCTTCGTCAAATGTAACGACGAAAGGAACCTGAAATTGGCACATATTTCACTACCAGATCACCTCATGAAACGCGGTAAAGGGTACGCGGTTAGATTCTCGGTCCCGAAGGAATACCAAGGTGTCATCGGGAAAAAGGAGATCATCAGGGGGCTTGGAACTCAGGATTTGGGCGAGGCGATTTCCAAGCGGGATGAAGTCTTGCAGGAAATCATCGGGGCGATACGCTCAGGAGTGGTTCCCCCCGGTACGGAGCTTTCTCTACAGCCAACCAAAGTCCACCAAGCTACCACTGTGCGCGACACAGCCCACCGCTGGCTCACCGAGTCGGACGGTATCAAGAACTCGACCAAGGGTCGTACTCGTAGTAGCAACTACAGCGAAGAAACCTTGGGTGTTAACCCTTTGGAATCAAAGTGCGATTGGTAGACGCAGCGGATTCAAAATCCGCCGGTGGCAACAGCTTGTGGGTTCGAGTCCCACCTCGGGCACCATGGCGCGGTTCATCGCAGGTGCCGCGGCTGGCCGGAGCGCCGGATGCGGCCCGGCTCAGCAGGTCTGGCCCGCGCCGGGCGCTTCTGCCGGGCCTTCGGCGCCGCGGCCGGTGAGTTCGTCGATCACGTTCAGCCATAGCTCGACCGGCTGCGCGCCCGGCACCACCGCCTGGTTGGCGACCACGAAGGTGGGCACGGCGCGCACGCCCTTGCGGCGGGCATCGGCGTCGCGGGCGCGGATATCGTCGGCATCGGCATCGGAGGCGAGCAGGCGCGCGATCATGTCGCCGTCCATGCCGCAGCTTTCGGCGATCGCCGCCAGCTCGCCCGCATCGCCGATATCGCGCCCCTCGACGAAATAGGCGGCGAACAGCGCCGAGACGACCGGCGTTTGCCGCCCCTCGATCCCGGCCCAGTGGATCAGGCGGTGGGCGTCGAGCGTATTGGGGGTGCGGGCGATGGCGTCGAGGTTGAGCTTGAGGCCGGATCTAGCCGCTTCCTCGACCACCGGCATATAGGCATCGACCGCGCCGGACTTGCCGCCGAACTTGGCTTCGAGATAGCTGCGCCGATCCATGCCCGCGCGCGGCATGTCGGGGTTCAGCATGAACGGGTGCCATTCCACCTCGAACGGGTGGTCGGGCCGCTGCTCCAGGGCGCGGCCGAGCCGGGCCTTGCCGATATAGCACCAGGGGCAGACGGGATCGGAAAAGATGACGAGTTTGACCATATGGGGGAGATAGCCGGGATTGCCGGGCAGGGAAAGCCGCCTGCGCGCCGGTCGCGGCAAGGTGAAGCGGGGGGCGGGGAGTTGCGCGGGGCCCGCCGGGGCGTATATGGAAGCGCATGACCAGCAACGCCCCCAGGGAGCCGAGCCTCATCAAGCTCGCCCGCCAGTCGGATCACGATGCGCCCGATCCGCAGCCGCTCGACCTCGGCGAGCGGGTGCGTGCCCTGCGCAAGAGCCGGGGCTGGACGCTGGAACAGGCCGCGAGCCAGGCCGGGCTTGCCCGCTCGACGCTGTCGAAGATCGAGAACGGCCAGATGAGCCCGACCTATGACGCGCTGAAGAAGCTTGCCGTGGGGCTCGAAATCTCGGTGCCGCAGCTCTTCACCCCGCCGCGCGACGACCGCGTCTCGGGCCGGATGACGGTGACGCGCACCGGCGAGGGGCAGGCCCACCCCACCGCCACCTACGAGCATGAATTGCTTGCCGGCGCGCTCACCAAGAAGGCGATGCTGCCCTACCGCGCCCGGGTGCGGGCACGCAGCTTCGACGAATTCGACGGCTGGGTGCGCCATGACGGCGAGGAATTCCTCTATGTGCTCACCGGGGCGATCCGGCTGATCACCGAATTCTATGAGCCGGTCGAGATGCGCCGGGGCGATTCGGCCTATTACGACGCGTCGATGGGCCATAACGTGATCTCGGTGAGCGAGGAGGATGCGACGATCCTCTGGGTGACCTCGCTCTGACTTTGCGCTGACGCGCCGCCTGCGGCGGGCAGGGTGGGGGCGCTGCCCCCACACCCCCGGGATATTTCCGGCAAGATGAAGGGGAGCGGTTTTTGCCGCCATCACGTCGTTTTCCGCGCGACAGGGGGATGCGCGGTTGATATGGCGCGGCGGGATTGCGAAGGTTCCCCTCATGTTCGATGTGTTGAAAAGCTCCTGGGCGCTGCTCTTTGGCATGATGCTCCTGATGGTCGGCAACGGCATTCAGGGCACGCTGCTGGGCCTGCGTGGCCAGATCGAAGGCTTCACCACCTTCGAGATGTCGCTGGTTATGGCGGGGTATTTCGCGGGCTTTCTCGGCGGCAGCCGGGCCGCGCCCTGGCTGATCCGGCGGGTGGGGCATGTGCGGGTGTTTGCCGCGCTCGGCTCGTTCATCTCGGCGGTGCTGATCCTCTATCCGGTGATGACCGAGCCGGTCGCCTGGATGCTGCTGCGCGTGGCCATCGGGTTTTCCTTCTCGGGCGTCTATGTGACCGCCGAGAGCTGGCTGAACCACGCCGCCTCGAACGAGAACCGGGGCAAGGCGCTCTCGCTCTATCTGATCGTGCAGATGATCGGCATCATCGCGGCGCAGGGCCTCGTGGTGCTGGCCGATCCGGGCGGGTTCGTGCTGTTTATCCTGCCCTCGGTGCTGGTCTCGCTTGCCTTCGCGCCGATCCTGCTGAGCGTCAGCCCGACGCCGGCCTTCGCCACCACCCGGCGGATGTCGCTTATGGAGCTTTACCGGATCTCGCCGCTCGGCGTGGTGGGCATCCTGCTCATGGGCGCGGTGTTTTCGGCGCAGTTCGGCATGGCTGCGGTGTTCGGCACGGCGGCGGGGCTGAGCGTGGGGCAGCTCTCGCTGTTCATCTCGATGATGTATGTGGGCGGGCTGGTGATGCAGTTTCCCATCGGCTGGATGTCCGACCGGATCGAGCGCCGCCGGCTGATTCTCGCGGTGGCCGGGCTGGGCGCGCTGGGCGCGTTGGTGCCGGTGCTGATGCCCGGCCATTACAGCGCGCTGCTCGTGGCCGCCTTCCTGATCGGCGGCACGGCGAACCCGCTCTATGCGCTGATCATCGCCTATACCAACGACTTTCTGGAGACCGACGATATGCCCGCGGCGTCCTCGGGCCTGATGTTCGTCAATGGCGTCGGCGCCGTGGCCGGTCCGCTGGTGACCGGCTGGGCGATGGGCGCCTTCGGGCCGACCGGCTTTTTCGTCTATCTCGTCGCGGTGCTGCTGATCCTGGTCGGCTACGGCCTGTGGCGGATGACGCGCCGTCCGGCGGTGCCGGTGGAAGACACCCATTCCTATGCCGCGGTGCTGCCATCCGCCTCGCCGGTGGTGATGGATATTGCGCAGGAATTGTATGCAGAAGCGGTTGAGGAAGCCGCCGAAGAGGGCAATCCCGACACAGGCGCGGACTCTGCTGCGCAATAAACAGAAATTCCCTTGCGCGAATATGAAACTTTTGTAACGCTCGAATCGCCCGGACTTATGCGGCAAGGAGGCGGTGATGGTGCAACCTGATGAGATTCTCTCGTTCTGGCTCGACGAGGTTGGGCCGAAGGGGTGGTATGCGACCGATCCGGCGCTGGATCAGCAGATCCGCGACCGGTTTGAAGGGGCCTGGCGCAATGCCCAGGACGGGGCCTATTCGCTCTGGCTTACCTATCCGACCGGCGTGCTGGCCTATCTGATCCTGACCGACCAGTTCCCGCGCAACATGTTTCGTGGCGAGGGGCGGGCGTTTTCGTCGGACCGCGCGGCGCTCGCGGCCACGAAATGCGCCATCGACAAGGGCTGGGATCTGAGGATCGACGAGCCGGCGCGGCAATTCTTCTACCTGCCGCTGATGCATTCCGAGAGCCAGACCGACCAGGACCGCTGCGTGCGGCTGATGCTCAGCCGGATGCCGCAGAGCGGTGAGGAAAACCTGATCCACGCCAAGGCTCATCGCGAGGTGATCCGCCGTTTCGGCCGCTTCCCCTACCGCAATGCGGCGCTGGCGCGGACCGATACGGCGCATGAGATCGCCTTCGAGCGCGAGGGCGGATACGGCGCGGTGCTGCGCGAGATGCGCGCCTGAACGCAGGCACGGAGCGGCTGGACCTGGCTGGGGCGTGGGATATTCTTGTGCCCCTTTTGCCTGGCCGGGCGGCCTTGCGCCGGGCAGATGACGGCCATCCCGGTGCGACATTGAACTGCGCGGTAAAGTAGTTTAATGCCGAACCACTTTTCAAGGAGGCAGGTATGGCCGGAAATTCCTATGACGTGATCGTGGTGGGCGCGGGCCCGGGGGGCTATGTGGCGGCGATCCGCGCGGCCCAGCTCGGGCTGAAGGCGGCGGTGGTCGAGCGCGAGCATCTTGGCGGCATCTGCCTCAACTGGGGCTGCATCCCGACCAAGGCGCTGTTGCGCTCGGCGGAGGTGTTTCACCTGATGGAGCGGGCCAAGGAGTTCGGCCTCTCCGCCGACAAGATCGGCTATGACCTCGACGCGGTGGTGAAACGCTCGCGCGGCGTGGCCAAGCAGCTTTCGTCGGGCGTGGGCCATTTGCTGAAGAAGCACAAGGTCACCGTGGTGATGGGCGAGGCGACGCTGCCGGGCAAGGGCAAGGTCTCGGTCAAGACCGACAAGGGCACAGAGGAGCTGAGCGCCAAGAACATCATCCTCGCCACCGGCGCGCGGGCGCGCGAATTGCCGGGGCTTGAGGCGGATGGCAAGCGGGTCTGGTCCTACAAGCACGCGCTCAACCCGCCGCATATGCCGAAAAAGCTGCTGGTCATCGGCTCGGGTGCCATCGGCATCGAATTTGCCAGCTTTTTCAACACGCTCGGCGCCGATGTTACGGTGGTCGAGGTGATGGACCGGGTGCTGCCGGTGGAAGACGCGGAGGTCTCGGCCTTCGCCAAGAAGGCGTTCGAGAAGCAGGGCATGACGATCTGGGAGAAATCCACGGTCAAGAGCCTCGATCGGCAGAAGGACAAGGTGAAAGCCAGCATCGAGCGGGGCGGCAAGACCGAAGCCCATGAGTTCGACACGGTGATTTCCGCTGTCGGCATCGTCGGCAATGTCGAGAATCTCGGGCTTGAGGCGCTCGGCGTGAAGATCGACCGCACCCATGTGGTGGTGGACGAGTTCTGCCGCACCGGGGTGGAGGGGCTCTATGCCATCGGCGATATCGCCGGCGCGCCCTGGCTGGCGCATAAGGCGAGCCATGAAGGCGTGATGGTGGCCGAGCTGATCGCCGGTGAGCACGCCCACCCGGTGCGCCCCGAAAGCATTGCCGGCTGCACCTATTGCCATCCGCAGGTGGCCAGCGTCGGCTATACCGAGGCGAAAGCCAAGGAGCTGGGCTACGAGGTGAAGGTGGGCAAGTTCCCCTTCATCGGCAATGGCAAGGCGATTGCGCTGGGCGAGCCGGAGGGCTTCGTGAAAACGGTGTTCGACGCGAAAACCGGCGAGCTGCTCGGCGCGCATATGGTGGGGGCGGAGGTGACCGAGCTTATTCAGGGCTACGTGGTGGGCCGTCAGCTTGAGACCACCGAGGAAGACCTGATGCAGACGGTCTTCCCGCACCCGACGCTGAGCGAGATGATGCATGAAAGCGTGCTCGACGCCTGGGGCCGGGCGATCCATTTCTGACGGGAAACCGAAGTCTTAGAAAGACTTCGGCCCGGTTTCTTTCAAACAAACCGGGCTGTCCCCACGAAAAAGCCCCGCGCTCTCAGGTGAGAGTGCGGGGCAAGTGAGCGTCCGGGAGGGACGTTTCGAATGTCTTACACGCGCTCGATCGCGCCGCCGGCCATCTGCCAGTGGCCGAGGCCGCCGATATTGTGCACTTCGGCAAAGCCGTGGCTCTGGAACACCTGGGCGGCCATCGAGGAGCGGGCGCCCGAGGCGCAGTAGACGGCGATGGGCTTGGAATTGTCGAGCGCCGGGTGGAAATCGGGCGAGGACGGGTTGGCCTGCATCTGCAGCACCGAGAGCGGAATGTGCACCGCGCCTTCGGCTTTGCCGGTCATCGCCAGCTCGTTGTGGTCGCGCACGTCGACGACGATGATTTCGCCGTTTTTGGCTTTTTCCACGGCCTCTTGCGGGGTGAGGCGGGAGGCGGTGGCCTGACGGCCCATCATGAAGTTCAGCATGAGTTTTCCTTTTTCGCGCTGGTGCCACCGGCCCCTGTTCGCTTCGGCCGGTGGCGGTGTTGCTGTGTTGGGAACGATAATATTCACGTTATTGAATATTACAAGATCCTAATAAGCAAAAAAGGTCACGAAAATGCGATTGCGCGGATTTGTGCGGATCGGGCGCAGAGCAAGGCCCCGGCAGAGCCTTGTCTGCCGGGGCCTTGCATGGCGGGGACGGGCTTACTCCACCGTGAGTGGCACCGCGCCGATCACCGCCCGACCGGCCCGGTTGGAGATCACGTAGCGCAGCTCATAGGCCCCCGGTTCGTCCGGCACGTCGATGATGAGCGGCGAGCCGCGATGGGCGTATTCGTAGCTCTCATAGGCTGCCGCCGCATCGCCTGGCCCGGCAATGGCGATGTAGTCGCGGCTGTAGCCCGGACCCTCCCAGGTCACGCTGAGCGTGCCGCCTGCCGGGGCGGTGGGCGCGGCGGCGAGGCTGGCGCTGACGGCGGTCACCTCGAAGGGCATTGACGCGAGGATCTGCGCCGGGCTGCCCGCCTGGATATAGCGCAGTTCGTAGCTGCCCGGTTCGGCGGGGATGTCCATCTCCACCGGCTTGTCGTCGCGGGTATATTCGTAGGTTTCGTAGCGGTTGGCTGCGTCTGCGGGGCGGGCAATGGCGATGTAGTCGCGGGTGCTGCCCGGGCCGGTCCAGCCGATCGGCCGGGTGCTGCCTGCGGGTGCGCTGGCTGGCGCGTCGAGGCTTGCCGTCACCGCCACGATGGTGATCGGGCGGCGGGCGATGACCGCGCTGCCATTGTCATTGGCGATGTAGCGCAGCTCGTACTCGCCGGGTTCGGTCGGGGCCTGGAAGGTGGCCGGGTTGCCGTTGCCGGTGTAGCCGTAGCTCACATAATCGCCGTCTTTCGCGCCGAGCGGGGCGATGGCCACATAGTCGCGGTCGTAATCCGGTCCGCTCCAGCCGATTGCCAGTGCGCTGCCCGCCGCTGCGCTTTCGGGCGCGTCGAGCGTGGCGGTGACGGGGGTGAGGGTGATCGGGCTGCGCGCCAGCACCGTGGCCTTCTGGTTGAGCACATAGCGCAACTCGTACTCGCCCGGCTCCTGCGGCAGCCGCAGCTCCAGCGGATTGCCGGCCTCGGTATAGGTGTAGCCCTTGTACTGGTTGTCGGGGCTGCCGACCGGGGCAATGGCGATGTAGTCGTTCTGCGCATCCGGCCCGGTCCAGCCGACGGTGATGGTCGCGCCCGCGGCGGCCTCGGCGGGGCCGTTTACGCTGGTTGCGGTGTCGCCCACCTCGAAGGGCATCCGCGCCGCGACATGGCCCGAGGCGCCGAGCACGTAGCGCAGCTCGTAGCTGCCCGGCTCCGGCGGCATCCGCACATCGAGCGGGCTGCCGTTTTCGACATAGGAATAGGTCACATACTGGTTATCCGGCTGATCGGGCGCGGCGACGGAGATGTAGTCGCGCGGGTAGCCCGGCCCGGTCCAGTTTACCGGCGCGTCCTGGCCGATGGTGGCGGCCTCGGGCGGGGCGAGGGTGATGGTCAGCGGGGTAATCTCGATCATCCGCGTCGCCAGCACCTTGTTGCCCTCGGTGAGAATGTAGCGCAGCTCATAGGTGCCGGGTTCCGGCGGCATTTGCAGCATCACCGTATTGCCCTCGCCGCTTTCGAGATAGCTGTAGTCGATATACTGGCTGCCGCTCATGTCGGCGGTGGCGGTCACCAGGTAATCGCGCTCGGCATTCGGGCCTTGCCAGGTCACCGGCACCACCGAGCCTGCCGGCGCGCTGCCCGGCGCGTCGAGCGAGGCCGGGGGGGCGAAGGGCGGCAGCACGAGGGTGACCGTCAGGCTGGTGGGCGAGGTTTCGGTCAGGGTGAAGACCTCGCTCGCCGTCGCCTCGTCGGCCAGCCGGGTCACGTCGGCGCGGCTGGTGGCGGCGGGGAGGGTGACGGTCAGCGTCGCCTCGTCGCTCACGGCCACTTCCGGCCCGCCTTCATCGCTGCCGATGACCCAGTGCAGCCCCTCGGTGATCTGCGGCCCGTTCTCGCCCTCGGTGGCGCGGAAGGTGACCTCGGCGAAGAAGGGTTCCGGCTCGGGCTCGGGTTCCGGTTCTGCCACCACCACGTCGAGCGCCTCGGCGAGTTCGTCGGCATTGCCTGCGGTGCGGAACTGGCCGCCGGTCTCTTCGGCGAGGCACTGAAGCTGCGCCAGCGCCTCCGGGTCGGCCACGTCGAAGCCGATCACATGGGCGGTGAAGCCCACACCCGTGGCCTCAAGCTCGCGGCCCACGGCACAGGGGTCCAGCTCGCAGGTTTCGATCCCGTCGGAAATCAGGATCACCGTTGCCTCTTCCTCGGTGTAGCGCAGGGCTTCGGCAGCCTGGATCACGGCGGCCGACAGCGGCGTCTTGCCCTTCGGATTGATCGCGTTGACGGCATCGGCAATGGCGGCGCGGTCGGTGCCCGGTTCGATCAGCATTTCGATATCGGCGCAGTCGCCCTTGCGGCGATGGCCGTAGCTCATCAGCCCCAGTTCGCGCTCGGCGGGCAGGGTGGCGAGCAGATCGGCCATCACCTCGCGGGCGATGACGATCTTGTTCACGCCGTCGATCTGGCCCCACATCGAGCCGGAGCCGTCGAGCACGAGAATGGTGCGGGGCGCGCCCTGGGCGAAGGCGAGGCCGGGCAAAAGGAAAAGGACAAAAGCAAGAAGGCGCAGCATGGAAATCCCCTGACGCAAAGCGGTTTGCGGCAGCCTAGCCGATTCTCGGCGCGATAAAAGCGGCGGCGCGCAGCCGGATGCAGCGGGTTTTGCGTTTTGGCGCGCGTCGTGTAGCAATTCCGGTATGAACGGGGCTTTGAGGATATGATCGCGCCGGTGCCGATTGGCATGGCGATCCCGGCCGAGGCGCGGGCGCGGGCGGAAGCCGTGCCCGCCGAACTCGATGCGCTCTTCGAAACCTGGATGCAGGCCGGGCCAGACCACCCCGACCATATTCACGCGCTGTTCGTCGAGCTTTATGCCTGCACCACCCGCAACTGGCTCGCCCGGCTCGCCCGGCAGCCGGAGGCGGGCTTTGCCTATGTCGTCATTCCCCATTTCCGCGATCTCTACCGTGAACATGTGCTCGCGCGGCTGGATGGGCCGGTTGCCGGAACGGCGCCGCATTGGCGGCGGTATCACCGTCTGGCGCGGCGGCTGACGATTCGCGCGCCGTTTCCGGCCCTGTTGCTGCTGGTTTCGCTCGGGGCCCGCGCGCATATCTACCACGATCTGGGCCAGGCGATCCGCCGGGCCGAGGCCGAACTGGCCACCGGCGGCGGGCGCGTGGCCGGATATGCCGCCGAGCGGGCGCATCTGCTGAGCCGCGCCTGGGATGCCGCCTTTGTCGCGGCGGCGCTGGATTATGTCGATCGTCATCGGGCAAGGCAGCGCGGGCGGCGGCGGCTTTTGCTCGGCGCCTGCCGTCTCGGGCTGGTCGCGGCGCGCCCGGTCTGGGTGCCGGTCTGTCAGCATTGGCGGCGCAGCGGCTATGCCCGGCTGGCCGCCTCCCTGCCGCCCATTGCCGCACAGCCGGGCGCAGACAGGGTGGCCTGAGCGCCGCCGCGCGCCAAAGGGTGATGCGGCATGGCAGATGTTCGCTCTTCGTTCACATTTTCCCGTTGGCGCGGCCCCGGCTTTGGCGTATCAAGGCCGGGTCATACGAGGGTGGTCATGGCAGAGCTGAAATTCATCGAAGTACGCGGCGCGCGCGAGCATAACCTCAAGGGGATCGACGTCGATATCCCGCGCGACGAGCTGGTGGTGATCACCGGGCTGTCGGGCTCGGGCAAATCCTCGCTCGCCTTCGATACGATCTATGCCGAGGGCCAGCGGCGCTATGTCGAAAGCCTGTCGGCCTATGCCCGCCAGTTCCTCGACATGATGCAGAAACCGGATGTCGACCATATTTCCGGCCTCAGCCCGGCGATTTCCATCGAACAGAAGACCACGAGCAAGAACCCGCGCTCCACGGTCGGCACCGTCACCGAGATTTACGACTATCTGCGGCTCCTGTTCGCCCGCGCCGGCACGCCCTACAGCCCCGCCACCGGCCTGCCGATCGAGGCGCAGCAGGTGCAGGATATGGTCGACCGGGTGATGGGCATGGAGGAGGGCACGCGCGCCTATCTGCTCGCCCCCATCGTGCGCGACCGCAAGGGCGAATACCGCAAGGAGTTTGCCGAGCTGCGCAAGCAGGGCTACCAGCGGGTGAAGGTCGATGGCGGCTTTTACGAGCTGGAAGACCCGCCGGTGCTGGAGAAGAACTTCCGCCACAATATCGACGTGGTAGTCGACCGGATCGTGGTGCGCGAGGGGCTGGAAACGCGGCTGGCCGATTCGTTCCGCACCGCGCTGAACCTCGCCGATGGCATCGCTATTCTGGAAACCGCACCGAAAGAGGGTGAGCCCGAGCGCATCACCTTCTCGGAAAACTTCGCCTGTCCGGTGAGCGGCTTCACCATCCCCGAGATCGAACCGCGCCTGTTCTCGTTCAACGCCCCGTTCGGCGCCTGCCCGGTCTGCGACGGGCTGGGGATGGAGCTGTTCTTCGACGAACGTCTTGTCGTGCCCGACACCTCGCTCAAGGTCTATGACGGCGCGCTCGCGCCCTGGCGCAAGGGCAAGTCGCCTTATTTCCTCCAGACCATCGAGGCGATTGCGAAGCACTACGAGTTCGACCGCAACACGCCGTGGAAAGACCTGCCCGAAGAGGTGCAACAGGTCTTCCTCTACGGCTCCGGCAAGGACGAGATCAAATTCCGCTTCGACGAAGGCGGGCGGGTCTACGAGGTGACGCGCCCGTTCGAGGGGGTGATCCCCAATATGGAGCGGCGCTACCGCGAGACGGATTCGAATTGGATCCGCGAGGAATTCGAGCGCTATCAGAACAACCGCCCCTGCGGCGCCTGCCACGGCTACCGGCTGCGCGACGAGGCTCTGGCGGTGAAGATTGGTCCTGCCGGAGGCGGGCAAGACAAACTCCTGCATGTGGGGCAGGTGGTGCAGATGTCGATCCGCGAGGCGCTCGACTGGATCGATTCTGTTCCCGAGCAGCTCACCGCGCAGAAGAACGAGATCGCCCGCGCGATCCTGAAGGAAATCCGCGAGCGGCTTGGGTTCCTGAATAACGTGGGGCTGGAATATCTCACCCTCAGCCGCAACGCGGGCTCGCTGTCGGGCGGCGAGGCGCAGCGCATCCGGCTGGCGAGCCAGATCGGCTCGGGCCTGACCGGCGTGCTCTACGTGCTCGACGAGCCCTCCATCGGGCTGCATCAGCGCGATAATGGCCGGCTGCTCGACACGCTCAAGCACCTGCGCGATCAGGGCAATACCGTGATCGTGGTGGAGCATGACGAAGAGGCGATCCGCGAGGCGGATTACGTCTTCGATATCGGCCCCGGTGCGGGGGTGCATGGCGGCCAGGTGGTGGCGCAGGGCACGCCCGACGAGGTGGCGAACGATCCGGCCTCGCTCACCGGCCAGTATCTCACCGGCGCGCGCGAGATCGCGGTGCCGCGGCTGCGGCGCGAGGGCAACGGCAAGGCGGTGCGGGTGGAAAACGCCACCGGCAACAACCTTCAGGGCGTCTCGGTGGAGTTTCCGCTCGGGCGGTTCGTCTGCGTCACCGGCGTGTCGGGCGGCGGCAAGTCGACGCTGACCATCGAGACCCTGTTCAAGACCGCCTCGATGCGGCTGATGGGCGCGCGCCAGACGCCGGCGCCCTGCGACGCGGTGAAGGGGCTCGAACATCTCGACAAGGTGATCGACATCGACCAGCGCCCGATCGGCCGCACCCCGCGCTCGAACCCCGCCACCTATACCGGCGCCTTCACCCCGATCCGCGACTGGTTCGCCGGGCTCCCCGAGGCGCAGGCGCGCGGCTACAAGCCGGGGCGGTTCTCGTTCAACGTCAAGGGCGGGCGCTGCGAGGCGTGCCAGGGCGACGGCGTGATCAAGATCGAGATGCACTTCCTGCCCGATGTCTACGTCACCTGCGAAACCTGCGACGGCCACCGCTACAACCGCGAAACCCTTGAGATTAAATACAAAGGCAAATCCATCGCCGATGTGCTGGATATGACGGTGGAAGACGCGCAGGAGTTCTTCAAGGCGGTGCCCTCGATCCGCGAGAAGATGGATGCGCTGATGCGGGTGGGGCTTGGCTATATCAAGGTGGGCCAGCAGGCGACCACGCTGTCGGGCGGTGAGGCGCAGCGGGTGAAGCTCTCAAAGGAGCTGTCCAAACGCTCGACCGGGCGCACGCTCTACATCCTCGACGAGCCCACCACGGGGCTGCATTTCGAGGATGTGCGCAAGCTGCTGGAAGTGCTGCACGAGCTGGTCGAGGCCGGCAACACCGTGGTGGTGATCGAGCACAATCTCGACGTGATCAAGACCGCCGACTGGATCATCGACATCGGCCCCGAAGGCGGCGATGGCGGCGGCACCATCGTGGCCGAGGGCACGCCGGAAGAGGTGGCCGGCGTGGCCGCAAGCCATACCGGGCGCTACCTCAAGGACATGCTGAAACCGCGCCGGTCGGCGGCGGAATGAGTGCAGGGCGCCCTACGCTCGGTGTGCTCGCCGTGGCCCTGCGCGACGGCGAAGCGCTGCTGGTCCAGCGCGCCAATCCGCCCGACCGGCACCTGTGGGGCTTTCCCGGCGGCAAGGTCGAGCCGGGCGAGACGGTGGCCGAAGCGGCCTTGCGCGAATTGGCGGAGGAAACCGGGCTGACCGCCAGCGCGGGGCCGCAGCTCGGCACCAAAGACATCATCCACCGCGACGCCGCCGGCGCGCTCGAATATCACTTCTTCCTCGTTGCCATTCTGTGTGAAGACGTGACCGGCATGGCCGAAGCGGCGGACGACGCCGCCGCGCTCGCCTGGGTGCCGGACGACGACATCCACGCCGGACGCCTGCCGCTTTCCGAAGGCGTCTCCCGCCTGTTGAAAACCGCCCGGGCGGCCTCCGGCTAAGGCTTTCTGCTTTTCATCTTGCCAAAAATATCCCGGGGGGTCCGGGGGGCAGCGCCCCCCGGCCTTGCCTCCGGCGCCGGGCAGGCTCACACTCCGCCCATGAGTTCGAAACCCAAAATCGGCCTTGCCCTTGGCTCCGGCGGCGCGCGCGGCTGGTGCCATATCGGCGTGCTGCGCGGCCTCGATACGCTCGGCGTGCGGCCCGATGTGATCGCCGGCACCTCGATGGGGGCGCTGGTGGGGGCGGCCTGGGCGGGTGACAGGCTCGACGCGCTGGAAGACTGGGTGCGCGCCCTGACGCCGGCGCGCTTCGTCTCGCTCATGGATGTGCGCCTGCGCTCCGGCGGGCTGGTCGAGGCGCGCCAGATCGAGGCCATGCTGAAAAGCCTGAATCTCGCGCCCCGGATCGAGGATCTGGCCCATCCCTTCACCGCCATCGCCACCGATATGGCCACGGGCCGCGAGATCTGGCTCGACGAGGGGCCGACCTTCCGCGCGGTGCGCGCCTCCGCGGGCATTCCCGGCGTGATGAGCCCGGTCGAGCTCGATGGCCGCTGGCTGCTCGATGGCGGGCTGACCAACCCGGTGCCGGTATCCGCCGCCCGGGCGATGGGGGCCGATGTGGTTATCGCGGTGAATCCCAATGCCAAGCCCTTTGGCCGGATCTGGCAGCCGCCGGAACCGAAGCACGGCAAGCCCTGGCTCGCCACCGTCCTGCCCGAAGCGCTGCACGACACGCTCGGGATCGACCCGGCGGCCCCCGCCAAAGCGGTAACGCCCAACTATTTCGACGTGCTCACGGCGGCCATCGACGTGATGACCGACACGATCCGCCGCGCCCGGCTGGCCGGCGAGCCGCCGCATGTTCAGCTTGACGCGGCCTTCACCGATCTCACCGTGCTGGAGCTCTATCGCGGCGCCGAGGCCATCGCCGAGGGCGAGCGCATGGTCGCCGCCCAGGCGGAGCATATCCGCGAGGTCTGCCTGAGCGATTGGTGATGGACCCGGCCGCCGCGCCGCGCCATACCAAGCGCATGAGTGAAGAGGTTTATCTCCACGCCGGAAGCCCGCGCACCGGCACGTCGAGCTTCCAGCTGTTTCTGGAAGTGAATGCCGAAGCGATCCGCGCGCAGGGGGTCGATCTGAACTATCCCGGCCGCGATGCGGCGAAACAGGGCACGCTGGCGCTGCGCTTTCCCGCCCCGCGCCATGATGCCGGGGCGATCGAACAACGGTTGATACGCGCCCGCCGCAACCTGGGGCGGGTGCTGCGCCCCGACCGCCCGGTGATCCTGTCGGAAGAGAATATCTGCGGGCGGATGCTGGATTTTCACAAAGGGCTGTTCTTTCCCACCGCGCCGCTGCGGGCGGGCTTTCTCGCCCGCGCCCTCGCGCCGCGTTCGGTGGCGCGGATCACGCTGGTGCTACGGCCCTATTCCGAGATTTTCGTCTCCGGCTACCGCAAGCGCGCCGAGGATAACCTGCAAGCCCCGTTCGAGGAACATGCCGGCAAGATGGCCCAGTTCAAAGGCGGCTGGGTCGAGGTCATTTCGGCGATGCGCGAGGGGCTGAAGCCCGCCGAGATCGTGCTGCTCGACTATCGCCGCCGTCCGCAGGCGGAGCTGGCCGGCGTGGTCTGCCCGCTTCTCGATACCTCAGCGCTGGTCGAGCCGGGGCGCGAGGCGAATGTGTCGCTGAACGATGCGGGGCTGTTCGCCATGCAGGCCCGGCTGCGGGCGGGCGAGACATATACGCCCGACCTGCTCGAAGAGGTGCGCCTGGCCCATGCTGCCGAGACGGCGGATGCCCCCTTTGCCGCCTTTACCGCCGATGCGAAAGCACGGCTCGACGCGCGCTATGCCGCCGATCTCGACAGGCTGGCGGCGATGGCGGGGGTGCGCTATCGGCGGGGCGAGTAGCCGCCCCGCCAAAATGTTCGGCCTCAGCCGTCGAAATCCACTTCCTGCACCAGCTTCAGCGCCGTGCCGCGCAGGCCCGCCAGGTCCATCAGGTCGGTATTGTCGGGGGTGAAGCTGCCCCAGCTCGCCACCAGATCCGAGGGGGCGGCGGTGGGCGAGACCGGGTATTCGTGGTTCGCCGCCGCATAGATCGCCTGCGCTTCGGGCGAGGTGAGGAATTCCATGAATTTCAGCGCATCCTCGGGGTGCTTGGCATGGGCGGTCATCGCCACGCCGGAAATGTTCACATGGGTGCCGCCATCTTCGAAGGCGGGAAACTCGATGCGCACCGCCTCGGCCCATTGGCGCTGCTCGTCGTCTTCCAGCATCTCGCCCATGTAATAGGTATTGCCGAGCGAGATATCGCATTCCCCGGCCCAGATGGATTTGACCTGCGCCCGGTCGTTGCCCTGCGGCTTCATCGCCAGGTTGGCCTTGAGGCCGGTCAGCCATTCCTTTGTGTAGTCCTCGCCGTGATGGGCGATCATCGCGGCGGTGAGGGCTGTGTTATAGGCATGGGTGCCCGAGCGGGTGCAGATGCGGCCCGCCCATTTCGGGTCCACCAGATCTTCGTAGCTGGTGATCTCGCCGGGTCTGACGCGGTCGCGCGAGGCGTAGACGATGCGGGCGCGCGAGGTGAGGCCGAACCACTGGTTGTCCGGGTCGCGAAAGCCCTCGGGCACGTTGGCGGTGAGCACGTCGCTTTCGACCGGCTGGGTCACCCCGGCCTCCACCGCTTCGGCGAGGTGCTGCACATCGGCGGTGAGGATCACATCGGCCGGGGTGCGGGTGCCCTCGGCCAGCAGGCGCTCGGTGAGGCCCTGGTTGAGAAAGGCGATATTGACCTCGATGCCGGTCTCGGCGGTGAAGGCATCGACCAGCGGCTGGATCAGCTCGGGCTGGCGGTAGGAATAGATATTCACCTCGGCCAGCGCGGGCAGGGCGGTGGCGAGGGTGAGGGCGGCGGCGAGGCCGAGCTTGGTCTCCATCGGGGCGTTCCTTCTGATGTGATCCTGTTGCGCCGGTTAAATCCGACTGTTTCTCTCAGGTCAATACCTGACTAAAACATTAGGATTATTCTAAGCGCGCTTCTCGGCGGCCTTCACCGCATCCCAGAGCGCATCCATCTCGGCGAGGTCGCTGTCTTCCGGCCGTTTGCCCATCGCCGCAAGACGGGCCTCTATCCCCTCGAAACGGCGGATGAATTTCGCATTCGCCTGCCGCAGTGCCGCCTCGGGCTCGACGCCGAGATGCCGCGCCAGATTGGCGAGGACGAAGAGCAGATCGCCCACTTCCTCGGTCACCGCCTCGTGACTGGCCGTCGCACGGGCCTCGGCCACCTCGCGGGCCTCCTCGGCCACCTTGGCGAGCACCGGCCCGATATCGGGCCAGTCGAAGCCGACGCGGGCGGCGCGCTTTTGCAGCTTGTAGGCGCGCAGCAGGGCGGGCAGGCCAACGGCGACCCCGTCAAGCACGCCATGCTGTGCCTTGTCCGCCCGCTCGGCGGCCTTGATCGCCTCCCAGTTCTCGCTCTGGTCGTTGGCGGTTTCCACGCCCGATTGATTGCCGAACACATGCGGATGGCGCGCGACCATCTTGTCGGCCATCTGCCGGGCCACGTCATGAAAGGTGAACAGCCCCGCTTCCTCGGCCATGCGGGCATGAAAGACCGACTGGAACAACAGATCGCCCAGCTCGCCCCTCAACTCATCCCACGCCTCGCGCTCGATCGCATCGGCCACCTCATAGGCTTCCTCGATCGTGTAGGGGGCGATCGTGGCGAAGCTCTGGTCCACATCCCAGGGGCAGCCGGTTTGCGGATCGCGCAGCCGGGCCATGATTTCCACCAGCCGCGCGATGCCGCCTTCGGGGTCGTGAACGATCTCGTCGGAAGTTTTCGCCATTGCGCGCGGCCTCAATTCAGGGAAGTCTCGCGCTCAATAGCATTCCCCGTGGAGGGCCGAAACCCATGCCCATCGTCAACCGGATCGGCGAATTTGCCGACGAGATGAAAACCTGGCGCCGCTGGCTGCACGCGCATCCCGAGCTGAAGCTCGATTGCCACGAGACTGCCGGTTTCGTGGTCGACAAGCTGCGCGGTTTCGGGGTGGACGAGATTCACGAGGGGCTGGCGACCTCGGGCGTCGTGGCGATCATCGAGGGGCAGGGCGAGGGGCCGACAATCGGGCTGCGCGCCGATATGGACGCGCTGCCGATGGACGAGATGACCGGACTGGAGCACGCCTCGACGGTGCCGGGGCGGATGCATGCCTGCGGCCATGACGGCCATACCACCATGCTCCTAGGTGCCGCGCGCTACCTGGCCGAGACGCGCCGGTTCAAGGGCCGCGTCGCGCTCATCTTCCAGCCCGCCGAGGAAGATATCGGCGGCGGGCGGATCATGGTGGAAGAGGGGATGATGGAGCGCTTCGGGATCGACGAGGTCTATGCGCTGCATAACGAGCCGGGCCAGCCGCTGGGCAGTTTTTCCACCACGCCGGGGCCGATCATGGCGGCTGTCGATACGTTCCGCATCCACATTCAGGGCAAGGGCGGCCACGGCGCCTATCCGCATGAAACGGTGGACCCGATCCCGCCCGCGCTCGCCATCGCCCAGGCCTGCCAGACCATCGTCAGCCGCAACGCGCATCCGCGCGACGATCTGGTGGTTTCGGTGACCATGGTGCAATCGGGCAGCGCCGATAACGTGATCCCCGACAAAGCCTTCGTCGGCGGCACGGTGCGCACCTTCGACCCGGATCTGCGCGACATGGTCGAGCGGCGGATGGGCGAGATCGTGGCGGGCACCGCGGCGGCCTTCGGGGTGGAGGCGGTACTGGACTATGAGCGCGGCTATCCGCCGACGGTGAACCACGCGGCGAATGTGGACAAGGCCGCCGCGGTGGCCCGCGAGGTGGCGGGGGACCATGCCGTCGAGGTGGACCGTGCCCGCGAGATGGGGGCGGAGGATTTTTCCTACATGCTCGAAGCGCGGCCCGGCGCCTTCCTGTTTCTCGGGCAGGGCGAGGGGCCGTCGGTGCACCATCCGAAATACGATTTCAACGACGAGATCGCCCCGGTCGGCGCGAGCTTCTTCGCCCGTCTCGTCGAAACCCTGAACCCGGCATAGACGGCGCTTCGAACCGCCGTGCCATGCGGTTTCGAAACAGCATGAGGCAAGGAGACGACCATGGCTCTGGAAGACGCGAAAAAGCAGGTCGACACCGCGATCACCCGCGATGGCATGAAGGGGCCGAGCTTTGAAAACACCTTTTCCGGCCTGCCCACCTTCCTGCGGCGGACCTTCACCAAAGATCTGAGCGGGGCCGATATCTGCGTCACAGGCGCGCCCTTCGATCAGGCGGTGACCAACCGGCCCGGCGCGCGGCTCGGCCCCCGCGCGATCCGCGAAGCCTCGGCGCTGCAAAGCCCCGATGCGCCCTATGGCTGGGGCTATGACGTGATGAGTGACTTCGCCATCGCCGATTACGGCGATCTGGCCTTCGACTATGCCGCGCCCGCCGATTTTCCCGCCGCGCTGGAGGCGCATATCGCGGGCATTCTCGCGCAGGATTGCGCGGTGGTGACGCTGGGCGGCGACCATTCGACCACGCTGCCGAACCTGCGCGCCCATGTGGCGAAGCACGGGCCACTCGCACTGATCCAGTTCGACGCCCATACCGATAGCTGGCCCGACGACGATCCGGCCCGCGTCGATCACGGCACCTTCGTCTACAAGGCGGTGAAGGAAGGGCTGATCCTGCCCGAAAAGTCGATCCAGATCGGCATCCGCACCACCAATGACGATCCGATGGGGATCGCCATCGTCGACGCGCCGGAGGTGCACCGGACCGGCCCGGAACGGGTGGCCGACCGGATCAGAGAGGTGGTGGGCGATACGCCTGCCTATCTCACCTTCGATATCGACGGGCTTGATCCGGCCTTCGCACCGGGCACCGGCACGCCGGTCTGGGGCGGGCTTTCGTCGGCGCAGGCCTCGGCCATTTTGCGCGGCATCGCGGGGGTGACGCTGGTGGGCGGCGATGTGGTGGAGGTTTCGCCCCCCTTCGATCATGCCGGGATCACCGCCATGGCGGCGGCGCATGTGGCGGTGGATATCCTGAGCCTCTGGGGCTGGACGCGGCGGCGGTGAGGCATCGCGGCCGCGCAAGTATTCGTTAACCTTGTGTGACTCGGGCGCGGCGCGGAAAAAATTGTTTTGAAACAACAGGGTGACGGCGTTCTCACAGTGCCCCCGATCTTCAGAAATCCGGATTTCTGGAGATCGCGGGGCCACCCGGTCGTGCCGTTTCCATCTCCACTTATCCGGATTTGCGGAGACTGATCCGTCCGGCGCCGGAGCCCCAGGCATCGCCGCGCCGCAGCGGACTTACAGCCCCGCGCCGAACTCGTCGATCAGGTGGCGCACCACCGCGCGCAGGGCTTCATCCACCGGCATCTCCGCCTCAATCGCATCCTGATAGACCTGGCGTTGCCGGTCGGCGGCGGTGCCCGTGGCGAGGATATTGCGGGCGTTTTCCACTTCCGCGAGGCAGCCGAGCGCCTCGGCGTCGTCGCGCACCAGCTCGATCATTTCCTCCACCAGCACCTCGAACGGCACCAGCTTGCGCTGGCCGAGGTCGATCAGCCCGTTGGTTGTGCCGTAGCGCATCGCGTGCCAGCGGTTTTCGGCGATCAGGAAATTGTCGTACATGCGCCAGCGCCGGTTTTGCCCCTTGAGCCGCCAGAGAAAGCGGGTGAGCGACTGGATCAGCGCGGCCAGGGTGAGCGTGGTTTCCATCCGTGGAGACACGTCGCAGATCCGCGCCTCCAGCGTCGGGAAGCGGGCCGAGGGGCGCAGATCCCACCAGATTTTCGAGGCATCCTCGATCAGCCCGAGATCGACGATCGCCTTCACCGAGCGCTGGTATTCCGACCACGAGCCGAATTGCGGCGGCAGCCCGGTGCGCGGCAGGTTGTCGAAGATGGTGAGGCGATAGGAGGCCAGCCCGGTATCCTCGCCCTGCCAGAACGGCGACGAGGCCGAGAGCGCCAGCAGATGCGGCAGGAAATAGGTGAGCTGGTTCATCACGTCGATGCGGTCTTCCTCGTCGGGCAGGCCGACATGCACATGCATCCCCGAAATCAGCAGCCGCCGGGCCACGCCGCCAAGGTCGCGGCGCAGCTCGTTATAGCGTTCCTTGTCGGTATGATGCTGGTCGCGCCAGGCGGCGAACGGGTGGCAGGAGGCGGCGATGGGGGCAAGGCCGAGCGCATCGGCCTGCTGGGCCACCGTCTTGCGCAGTTTGGCGAGATCGGCGCGCGCCTCCGGGACCGAGCCGCAGACATGGGTGCCGATCTCGATCTGGCATTGCAGGAATTCGGGCGAAACCTGTTCGTCCAGTTCCGCCTTGCAGGCTTCCATCAGACCTTCGGGCGCCTCGACCAGCGCCAGCGTCTCGCGGTCGACGAGCAGGTATTCCTCCTCGATCCCGATGGTGAAATCCGGGCTTGCCGTGGCCATCCCGTTCCCCCTTGCTGTTACGCCTGCCGTTGAAACGTGGCAGGAAACCGGCCCCCGGGCAAGCGTGCGCTCCGCCGCAGGCGCGCGCGCTCAGGCCGATTGCAGCAGGTCGGCGAAGCTGCGTTCGGGCTGACCGAGCACCGCCAGCGCCTCCGCCTCGGTGTCGATGATCAGCGGCACCACGCTGCCGACCCCATCCCAGGAGCGCAACACCGTCTGGGCGATGGCGCGGCTGGTGTCGTCGGGGGCGTGGTAGACGAACAGGGTTTCATATCCGGGCTGGGCGATGGCCTCGGCCTTCCTGGCCTGCAGCGCCATCAGGCGGGGAAAGTCCGGCTCCCAGCCGGTGGCGTCGCGCAGGTCGATCAACTGGCGCTGGCCGGGCAGGTAGCCGGGATCGGCCATGTAGCCGGCAAAGGCCGCGTTGCTTTCGGCGATATTGATGATCCCGTCATAGCGGACAAACACCAGCCCGCGCGCGGGAAAGACCTGAACTGCGATACCCATCTTGCCACCGATCCCCATCAGCAGATCGGCTCAGTGTGCGGCACCGGCGGCCCGCGATCAAGCCTCAAGCGCGCAGGTGCGGCGGCCGGGGGTCAGACCAGACGTACCTGTGTGCCGATCGGGGCGAGGTCATGAAGCTCGGCGATCTTCTCGTTATAGAGCCCGATACAGCCATCGGAGCTGCGCCGCCCGATCTTGCGGGTGTCGTGGGTGCCATGGATCAGATAGGCGGGCCAGGACAGATAGAGCGCATGGGTGCCCAGCGGATTGTCGGGGCCCGGGCCCATAACCTCGGGCAGATCGTCGAAGCGCTCGTGCATCGAGGCCGTCGGCGTCCAGGTCGGGCCGACTTTCTTGCGCACGATCTCGCTGTATCCGCGCCTGGTGAGCTCGTCGGAGCGCGGCACCGATGTGGGGTAGAGCTTGTAGGTCTCGCCGTCGCCCGACCAGAAGTGAAGCGCACGCGAAACCGTGTCGGCGACGATGGCGCCTTTGCCGAGGCTCTCGAAATGATCCTGCCAGTTCATCGTGGTGAAGGACGAGATGTTGCGGCGGGTGAAGCTGTCGGCCTCGATGCTGGCTTGCGGCGTTTCGGCGCGCAGCACGGCGGGAGCGCAGAGGGGCAGGGCGGTGGCGGCGGCGATGAAGCCGCGGCGGGAGATCTGGGACATGGTCATGCCTGTATTCGGAGTGCTCGTTGCCCGTTCGGTAGCATCAAGCGGGCGATGCCGCTACCGGGTGTTCCATGCTCTCTCGTGAATGTGAGGGGGTGTGACGTGGCGCGATCAGCGCTCTGCTTCGATGCTGGCGAAAAGATCGGCGATCCGTGTTTCGGGCTGGCCGAGAAAGCGCAGCACCTCTGCCTCGTCGTGATGGATCAGCATCACGATGGCGGGCACGCTCTCCCAGCTCTGGTAGCCGAGATTCGCCATGGCTTTCGCCGGTCCGGTCGGCGCATAGAGGCCGAACAGCTGATCATGCCCGGTCTGGCCGTAAACCTCGACCAGTTGCCCCTGCATCTGGAAGAACCGCAGGAAGTCGGTTTCGTGCCCGGTCACGCGCGACAGATCGAACAGGAATTTCTGGTCGGGGCGGAAATCCGGGTCGCGCGCATAGGTGTCGATCGAGACCATGGTCTCGTCGAGCCCGACGAAGCCCTCGTAATGCACGACCACGAGATCGCGGTTTGGAAAAATCGTGTAGCTGACTGGCACGACGGACCTTGTCGTTGGGTTGGGAACAGCTCGAAAAAAACGGCAACTCAATACGATGTTCAAAGCATGTCGAAACGTCTGTGGCAGTCTACGGCTTTATGGCATTGGGTTTTCAACGCTGTGAGCCGGTCGGCGCCAGAAGATCGGCGATGCTCCTTTCCGGCTGGCCGAGGAAGGCGAGCACCTCTGCCTCGTCCTCGTGGATCATCATCACCAGCCGGTCCACATTCTGCCAGCCGCGCTGGACCAGCAGCGCCATCTCGCGCGCCGTGTCATTCGGAGCGACGCAGCCGATCAGCTGGTCGCGCCCGGTCTGGGCAAACAGCCCGGCCATCTGCCCCTGCATTTGCAGGAACCTTGCAAAATCCTTCTCGTGGCCTGTCACCCGCGTGGAATCGAACAGGAATTTCTGATCGGGGCGAAAATCGGGATGCGCGGCGTATGCAGCCGCGGCCTGCATCGAATCGTCGATGGTGACGAAGCCGGAATAGGTGGCGACCGTCAGGTCGCGCGCCGGGAGGATCCGGAACGATACTGGCATGTCAGCGCCCCACTCGCTGGCCAAACGAAATGGGCCCGGAGAACCTCCAGGCCCCTTCGTAATTTAGCAAAACCCGAAGGTTAGTCCATGGCTTTGAAGTGGAATTCTCCGCCATGCGCGATGTGCTGGAACCAGCGCTCCGTCACCGTCTTGGTGCGGGTGTAGAAGCGGAAGGCGTCGGGGCCATACTGGTTGAGATCGCCGAAGGCCGACTTTTTCCAGCCGCCGAAGGTGAAGTAGGAGAGCGGCACCGGGATCGGGAAGTTGATCCCCACCATGCCCACATTCACCCGGCTGGCGAAGTCACGCGCGATCTCGCCATCGGCGGTGAAGATCGCGGTGCCGTTGCCGTACTGGTTTTTCATCACCAGCGACAGCGCTTCCTCATAGCTGTCGGTGCGCACCTGGCTCAGAACCGGGCCGAAGATCTCTTCCTTGTAGATGTCCATCTCCGGCGTGACGTTGTCGAACAGCGTCGGGCCGACGAAGAAGCCGTCTTCATAGCCCTGCAGGGTGAAGTCGCGCCCGTCGGTGACGAGGGTCGCGCCCTGATCCGCGCCCGAGGAGATCAGGCCCATCACCCGGTCGCGCGCCTGCGGCGTCACCAGCGGGCCGTAGTCGAGATCGTCGCCGGCGGTGTAGGGGCCGACCTTCAGCTTTTCGATCCGCGGCACCAGCAGGTCGATCAGCTTGTCGGCGGTTTCCTGGCCCACCGGCACGGCGACCGAGATCGCCATGCAGCGCTCGCCCGCGGCGCCGAAGCCCGCGCCCACCAGCGCGTCGGCGGCTTTTTCAAGGTCGGCGTCGGGCATGATGATCATGTGGTTCTTGGCGCCGCCGAAGCACTGCGCGCGCTTGCCGTTCGAGGCGGCGCGGCCATAGATATATTGCGCGATCGGGGTCGAGCCGACAAAGCCCACGCCCTCGATCGTCTCGTTATCGAGGATCGCGTCGACGGCTTCCTTGTCGCCATGCACCACCTGCAGCACGCCGTCGGGCAGGCCCGCTTCCTGCAGCAGTTCGGCCAGCATCATCGCCGTGGAGGGCGTGCGCTCGGAGGGTTTGAGGATCATTGCGTTGCCCGAAACGATGGCGGGCGACAGCTTCCACAGCGGGATCATTGCGGGGAAGTTGAACGGCGTGATGCCGGCGACCACGCCAAGCGGCTGGCGCATCGAGTAGAGGTCGATGCCGGGGCCGCCCGAATCCATGTATTCGCCTTTCAGCAGGTTCGGCGCGCCCATGCAGACCTCGACCACTTCGAGGCCGCGCTGCACATCGCCCTTGGCATCGGGGATGGTCTTGCCGTGCTCGCGCGAGAGGGTTTCGGCCAGCTTGTCCATGTCGCGCAGGATCAGATCGCCGAATTTCATCATCACCCGGGCGCGACGCTGCGGGTTGACCTTGGCCCAGGCCTTCTGCGCCTCGGCGGCCTTGGCGACGGCCTCGTCCATCTCGGCGACGGAGGCCAGCGGCACCTTGCCCTGCACCTCGCCGGTGGCGGGGTTGTAAATGTCGGAGAAGCGGCCCGAAGTGCCCTTCACCCGTTTGCCGTTGATCCAGTGTTCGACTTCATACATGCGGAATCCTCCCGGTTGCGGTTGGCTGCACTCTATCCTTGCAAATTTGCCGGGAAAAGCGGCAAGCTCTCAAAAGCGTTTTGCGAAAATGCAAAACGCTGAATCAGAGAGAGCCAGATGAAACAGATCCTCAACCTTGACGATGCCAGCCTCGCCACCGTTGGCAATGGCGGCACGTTCATGGCCGAGTTCGCCTCGCTCACGCAGGCGCTCGGAGCGAAGAAGCTGGGCGTGAGCCTTGCGGTGGTGCCGCCGGGCAAACGCGCCTGGCCGAAACATGCCCACCACGTCAATGAAGAGATGATGCTGATCCTCGATGGCGAGGGCCGCTATCATTGCGGCGACGAAAGCGCGCCGGTGCGGACGGGCGATCTGATCTCGGCGCCGCCGGGCGATGGCAGCACCGCGCACCAGCTTGAAAACACCTCCGACGCGCCGCTGCGTTACCTGACCTTTTCCACCCGGCTGGAGCCGGAACTGGTGGAATACCCAAACAGCGGCAAGATCGGCATCACCTCCTATGCCGGGCATGACGGGCCGCATGTGCGCCTGCTGGTTCCGGCGGGCGAAAGCCTCGGCTACTGGGACGGCGAGGACGATTGAGCGTGGAGCCGGACTGGGACGACCTCAAGGTGTTCCTCGCCGTGGCGCGGGGCGAGAGCCTGTCGGCGGCGGGCAAGGCGCTGCGGCGCGACCCGGCC
Source organism: Sinisalibacter aestuarii (assembly GCF_027923545.1). Classification (GTDB taxonomy): domain Bacteria; phylum Pseudomonadota; class Alphaproteobacteria; order Rhodobacterales; family Rhodobacteraceae; genus Sinisalibacter; species Sinisalibacter aestuarii. The sequence goes on from NZ_BROH01000004.1 coordinate 173,765, forward strand.
ACGGTTGGCCGCCGCGTGGCGCGGCTGGAGGAGGCGTTGGGAGCGCCGCTTTTCGTGCGCGCGCCCACCGGCTACGGGCTGACCGAAGCGGGCGGGCGGCTGCTGGCCCATGCCGAGGCGGTGGAGCAGGCGGTGGCGCGCGGCGCCGAGGCGCTGCGCGGCGAGGCGGCGGGGCTGTCGGGGCAGGTGCGCATCGGCGCGCCGGACGGTTGCGCCAATTACCTGCTGCCGCAGGTCTGCGCCCGGATCCATGCCGAGCATCCGGGGCTGGAATTGCAGATCATCGCCCTGCCGCGGGTGGTCAACCTGTCGCGGCGCGAGGCGGATTTTGCCATCACCGTCTCGCCGCCGGCGGCGGGCCGGCTTACGGTGCAGAAGATCACCGATTATCGCCTGCACCTCGTCGCGCATCGCGACTATCTGGAAAATGCGCCGAAAATCAGTGCTCTGGAGGATGTTCCTCAGCATCCCATCGTGGGCTATATCCCCGATATGATCTTCGATGCCGAGCTTGACTACCTCGCCGAGACCGGCGCGGTGACGGTCGCGCTCGGCTCCAGCGCGGTTTCGGTCCAGCTTGGCTTTCTGCGCGAACGGGCCGGGCTCGGGATCGCGCATGATTTCTCGCTGCCCTTCGTGCCGGGGCTGGTGAAGGTGCTGCCCGAGGCGGTGGCGCTGACGCGCAGCTATTACCTGATCCGCCATGCGGGCGATGCGCGGATCGAGCGGCTGAGCCGGGTGGGCGATATGCTGATCGCCGGGCTGCGCGCCGAGGTGGCCCGGCTCGAAGCGCTCACTTGACAATGTGTCGCGGGCTGCGCGACGATTCAATCTCGGGGCGATCCACGGAGGACATGCGATGCTCATCAGCCAGATTCTGAAAGACAAGCCTACACAGGGTGTGCTCACCGTCGTTCCGGGCACCACCGTGGGCGCTGCGGCCAATATTCTTTCGGACAAGCGCATCGGTGGCCTGATCGTTTCGCAAGACGGCGTGCACCCGCTCGGGATCATCACCGAACGCGATATCGTGCGCGAACTGGGCCGTCGCGGCTCGGTCTGCCTTGAGGACAAGGTGGATGACATGATGACGACCGCCCTTGTCACCTGCGGCCCCGGCGACCGCGCGATCAAGGTGCTGCAGGTGATGACCGAGCATCGCTTTCGCCACATGCCGGTGGTCGACGGTGACGAGATGGTCGGCCTCGTGTCCATCGGCGACGTGGTCAAGGCGCGGCTCGATGAGCTTGGCAGCCAGGCCGAGGCGCTCAAGAACATGATCATGGGCTACTGAGCCCGCGCCGCAGCCACGCTGCGGTGCAGAATGCCCTTGCAATCGAAGGCGTAATATTGTTGCGTGCGCCCGCAAGCGAGGAGGACGCCCATGCGCACCGGTCTGTATCCCGGCACATTCGACCCGATCACGCTCGGGCATCTCGATATCATCCAGCGTGCCTGCGCGCTGGTCGACAGGCTGGTGATCGGCGTGGCCATCAACCGCGACAAGGGCCCGCTGTTTTCGCTCGAAGAGCGTGTCGAGATGGTCGAGAGCGAATGCGCCGCGCTGGCCCGTGAAAGCGGCTGCGAGATCGTGGCGCATCCGTTCGAGAACCTGCTGATCGACTGCGCCCATGACGTCGGCGCGCAGATCATCGTGCGCGGCCTGCGCGCGGTGGCCGATTTCGAATACGAATACCAGATGGTCGGGATGAACCGCGCGCTCGACAGTTCGGTCGAGACGGTGTTTCTGATGGCAGAGGCGAAATATCAGCCGATTGCCTCGAAACTGGTGAAGGAAATCGCCCGGCTTGGCGGCGACGTGTCGAAATTCGTCACCCCGGGCGTGCGCGAGAGCCTGCACGCGAAGCTGGGCGTCTGATTTTTTGGGAAAGCGGTGGGGCGGCTGAGCTGCCCCCGGAAAGATGAGGGCCGGAACATGTCCGGCCCGTCAGGCTTGTATCTCTGTGGTTCCCGGCTTTGCGGGGTCATCGTCCTGCGGCATGGTCACTGGCCGTAGACGGCGGCGCGGGCGATGGCTTTCGCGTCGTAGGGGTTCAGCCCCATATCTTCGATGGCGAGTTCGGTCGGCAGCGCCTCGATCTCGCGCACGGTGCGGTGGTAGAGCGCCCGTTTGGCAATCGCGTCGCGGATGGTTTCAATAGCGGCCATGACAATCTCCTTTTCTGGTTGGTCATTCCTGCTGCCCTGAATCTAGCCTTGCTGCACTGCAGCACAACCGCTCGTTAGCGATAACCGCCTTGCATCTGCTGCATGGCAGGGAAGGGCCTGAAACCAAACGAAAAAGGCCGCCCCGAGGGAGCGGCCTTTCTGCCACAGCAGTCACATCCGGGTGAGATCAGAGGTATTTGCCCATCTCGACCGCGGTGTCGAGCATCCGGTTCGAGAAGCCCCATTCGTTGTCGTACCAGGTGAGGATGCGGACGAAATTGCCATCCATCACCTTGGTCTGATCCATGTGGAAGGTCGAGGAATTGGGGTTGTGGTTGAAGTCGATCGAGACGTTGGGCAGGTCGGTGTAGCCGAGGATGCCCTTGAGCGGACCGGCCGAAGCGGCGGCCTTGATTGCCTCGTTGATCTCTTCAACGCTGGTGGCCTTGCCGGCCTCGAAGGTGAGGTCGACCACCGAGACGTTCGGCGTCGGCACCCGGATCGCCACGCCGTCGAGCAAGCCGTTGAGTTCCGGCAGGACGAGGCCCACGGCCTTGGCCGCCCCCGTCGAGGTCGGGATCATGCTCATCGCCGCGGCGCGGGCGCGGTAGAGATCCTTGTGCATCGTATCCAGCGTCGGCTGGTCGCCGGTATAGCTGTGAATGGTCGTCATGAAGCCGCGCTTGATGCCGACCGTATCGTTCAGCACCTTGGCCACCGGCGCGAGGCAGTTGGTGGTGCAGGAGGCGTTGGAAACGATGAGGTCGGCGGCGGTCAGCGTCTCATGGTTCACGCCATAGACGATGGTCTTGTCCGCGCCCGCCGAGGGGGCCGAGACCAGCACCCGGCTGGAGCCGTTTTCGAGGTGGATCTTGGCTTTCTCCTTGGCGGTGAAGATGCCCGTGCATTCGAGCACGATATCGACATCGCCCCAGGGCAGCTCATCGGGGTTGCGGATCGCGCTTACCTCGATCGGGCCGGAGCCTGCGTCGATGGTGTTGCCCTTCACCTTCACCTCGTTCGGGAAACGGCCATGCACGCTGTCGAATTGCAGCAGATGCGCATTGGTCTCGACCGGGCCGAGATCGTTGATGGCGACCACCTCGATATCCTTGCGCCCGCTCTCTTCGAGTGCCCGAAGCACGTTGCGACCGATACGTCCGAAACCGTTGATGGCTACTTTGACCGTCATGTTCTCAATCCTTGGGTTAGAGATGGCACCCCGGGGCGGGCCCGCGGCGCGCGGAAATGCGCGGAGACAACCTTTGGGAAGAGCCGGGCGGAGTCAAGGTATGGCCGCCATGCCACGGCTGCATCACCGCCAGAAGGCGAGCCAGTCGAGGAAGACGAACATCTTCTTGCCGAGGAAGACGGGAAGCGTGCCGCCGAAGGCGAAGGCGTCGGCCACGAAGACGCCGATCACCAGAAATGCCAGGATAACCGCAAGCTTGTTCGTCATGTTCCGGCTTTTGCGGTATCGGACGGGCGCGGGCAAGCGGAATCCGCGCCCGCGCCGGGGCAGTTCAGCGGATCTGGCCCATCGCGGCGGCCACGTCGGCCATGCGGGCCGAGAAGCCCCATTCGTTGTCATACCAGGCCAGCACGCGCACGGTGCGGCCGACCACGCGGGTCTGGTCGGGGGCGAAGATCGAGCTTTGCGAGGTGGTATTGAAGTCGATCGAGACTTTCGGCTCGGGGTCGTAGCCCAGCACCCGGCCCATCGGCCCGGCGGCGGCCTCGCGCACGATCTCGTTCACGTCCGCCACCGTCACGTCCTTGCCCGCCTCGAAGGTGAGATCGACGCAGCTCACATTCGGCGTGGGCACGCGCAGGGCGGTGCCGTCGAGCTTGCCGGCAAGCTCCGGCAGCACCTCGCCGATGGCCTTGGCCGCGCCGGTGGTGGTGGGGATCACCGCCATGGCGGCGGCGCGGGCGCGGTAGAGATCGCTGTGGCGGCGATCGAGCGTGGGCTGGTCGCCGGTATAGGAATGCACCGTGGTCATGATCCCGCGCTCGATGCCGATGGCGTCGTTCAGCACTTTGGCGAGCGGCGCCAGCCCGTTGGTGGTGCAGGAGCCGTTCGAGACCATCCGGTCGGCGGCGGTGAGGCTTTCATCGTTCACGCCGAACACCACGGTTTTCGAGACGTTCTTGGCCGGCGCCGAGATCAGCACCTTGCGCGCACCGCGCTTGAGGTGGACATCGGCCCTGGTGCCGTCGTTGAACTTGCCGGTGCATTCGAGCACCACATCGACGCCCTCCCAATCCAGCTCGTCCGGATCGTAGGTCGAGAACATCTCGATCGGGCCCTGGCCGACATCGAGCCGGCCATCGTCGATACGCACCTCCTGCGGGTAGCGGCCATGCACCGAATCGTAACGCATCAGATGCGCCGTCGTCTCAAGCGGCCCGGTGGCGTTCATCTTCACCACTGTGAGGTCATTGCGGCCCGAGGTAGCAATGTGCGACAGCGTGCAGCGACCGATCCGGCCGAAGCCGTTGATGCCGATGGTGACGGTCATGGGGCGTCCTCTTCATCCTGTTCAGGGAGCGGTATACAAAGGTGTGCCGTGGAGTCCAAGAGGAAGAGGCCATATTTTCAACAGGTTAACGCAAACATTCCCCTGGCGATAGGTTTGCGCAAACGTGCCTCTTGTGCCGGGGGAGCCAGCGATTAACTTGGGGGGACTGGTTTTGCGAGGATGACATGAGCGGACTTCTGGCCCTTCTCGACGACGTGGCGGGCATCGCCAAGGTGGCGGCGGCTTCGGTGGACGATGTGGCGGCCGGCGCGGCGAAGGCCGGGGCCAAGGCCGCGGGCGCCGTGATCGACGATGCGGCGGTGACGCCGAAATACATTCACGGCTTCGCCCCGGCGCGCGAATTGCCGATCGTCGGCAAGATCGCGCTGGGTTCGATCCGCAACAAGCTGATCATCCTTCTGCCGCTGGGGCTGATCCTGTCGGCCTTCGCGCCCTGGTTGATCACGCCGCTCCTGATGCTGGGGGGCTCCTATCTCTGCTTCGAAGGCGCCGAGAAGATCTGGCACGCGCTGTTTCCGCATGAACAGGTGATCGACCCGACCGAGCACGCGCCGGGCGACCCGATGCATCTGGAGCAGGAAAAGGTGGCCGGCGCGATCAAGACCGATTTCATCCTCTCGGCCGAGATCATGACCATCGCGCTCGCCGCGATCCCGCCGTCGAATATCTGGATGCAGGCCGGCACCCTCGCCATCGTCGCCATCGGCATCACCGTGGCGGTCTATGGCTCGGTGGCGCTTCTGGTGAAGATGGACGATATCGGCCTCGCCATGGTCGAGAAGGGCCGGTTCGGGGCGACAAGATCGCTCGGGGCGGGGATCGTGCGGGTGATGCCGGGGCTGATGAAAACGCTCACCATCGTCGGCACGGCGGCGATGCTCTGGGTGGGGGGCAATATCGTTGTCCACGGGCTGCACGAGCTGGGCTGGCACCCGATCTACGAGTTCATCCACCACTGGTCCGAAATCGCCGCGGCTGGCGTGAGCGACGCCTGGGCCGGGTTTGTCGGCTGGTCGGTGACGGCGGCGATGGACGGCGTATTCGGCCTGGTCTACGGCATCGCGCTGATCCCGCTGGTGACCCGCCTGATCAACCCGGCGATTGCGGCGGTGACGGGCAGGAAGGCCGATGCGGGGCACTGAGCCGGGATCGCTTTTCGAAAAGCGATGGCACGCGGTTTCGAAACCGCGTGCGGCGCAGGGGACGCGGGCTTGCGGTGGGCGGGGCCTACGATCCCGGCGCGTCGACATCCGCCTGATTTCCACTTAACCATCGGATATTTCTTGGAAATAACCGGGTGCAACGACTCCGGAAATCCGGATTTCTGGATATGTTAACCGCTGGCAAGCGACAGCCGGAACGGCTAAGCAAACCCCCCGCCGGTGAGGGCGGGGGCTGGGTTGCTGCGGGCAGGCTGGAAAGGGCTCAGCCGAGCAGGGCTTTGACCTTCTCCACCACCTTTTCGGCGGTGATGCCGAACTCTTCGTACAGACGCGGGGCCGGAGCCGAGGCGCCGAAGCTTTCCATGCCGACGAAGCCGGCCTTTGCCTCGCGGCCACGTTCCCCAAGCAGCCAGCGGTCCCAGCCGCCATCGCGCAGGGCCGCTTCGATGCCGACGCGCACCGGACCGGCGGGCAGCACCTTGCGGCGGTAGCTTTCGTCCTGCGCGGCGAACAGTTCCATCGAGGGCATCGAGACGACGCGGGTGCCGATCCCGGCTTCCTGCAGCACCTCGCGCGCCGCCATCGCAATCTCCACCTCCGAGCCGGTGGCGATCAGGATCGCCTGGCGCTTGCCCTCGGCCTCGGCCAGCACGTAAGCGCCCTGGGCGGTGAGGTTCTTGTTGCGGTGCTCGCGGCGCAGCGTGGGCAGGTTCTGACGCGAGAGCGCCAGCACGGAGGGGGTTTTCTCCGAGGTCAGCGCCAGTTCCCAGGCTTCCGCCGTCTCGACCGTGTCGCAGGGGCGGAAGGTCCAGCTGTTGGGCGTGGCGCGGCAGATGGCGAGGTGTTCGACCGGCTGGTGCGTCGGGCCGTCTTCGCCGAGGCCGATGGAATCGTGGGTCATCACATAGACCGTGGGGATGCCCATCAGCGCCGAAAGCCGCATCGCGCCGCGCGCGTAGTCGACGAAGGCCATGAAGGTGCCGCCATAGGGGCGGATGCCGCCATGCAGTGCCATGCCGTTCATCGCCGCCGCCATGCCGTGCTCGCGGATGCCGAAATGCACGTAGCGGCCCTTGCGGTTGGAGGGGTCGAAAATGCCGAGATCGCCGGTTTTGGTGTTGTTCGAGCCGGTCAGGTCGGCCGAACCGCCGATGGTTTCGGGCATGATCGGGTTGACCACTTCCAGCACCATCTCCGACGATTTGCGGGTGGCCACTTTCGGCCCCTCGTCGCTGATCTGCTTTTTCAGCGCCTTGATCGTTGCGCTCAGCCGGCGCGGCGCGGTGCCTTCGAAGACGCGGGTGATTTCCTTCTGGCGCTGTTCGCTGAGTTCGCCAAAGCGCGCCTCCCAGGCCTTGCGGTCTTCGGCACCCCGCGCGCCGATGCCGGCCCACCATGTGGCGATATCGGCGGGGATCTCGAAGGGGGCGGCGCTCCAGCCATAGGTCTGGCGCAGTTTCTCGATGTTGTCCGCGCCGAGCGGCGAGCCATGCGCCTTCGGGCTGTCCTGCACCGCCGAGCCGAGGCCGATATGGGTCTTGCAGTCGATCAGCGTGGGCTTCTTCGACAGTTTCGCCTCGCCAATGGCGCGGTCGATATCCTCCGGGTCATGCCCGTCGCAGGCGAGCACCTGCCAGCCGGCGGCGGCGAAGCGCTTGCGCTGGTCGGTCACGTCGGAGAGCGAAATCTCGCCGTCGATGGAGATGTTGTTGTTGTCCCAGAGCACGATGAGCTTGCCCAGGCGCTGCATCCCTGCAAGGCCGATGGCCTCGTGGCTGACGCCTTCCATCAGGCAGCCATCGCCGGCGATCACGTAGGTGTAATGGTCCTGCATCTTGCGCCCGTAGCGCGCGCGCAGCGCTTCTTCGGCCATCGCCATGCCCACGGCGGTGGCGATGCCCTGGCCGAGCGGGCCGGTGGTGGTCTCGATCCCGGTGGCATGGCCGTATTCCGGGTGGCCGGCGGTGATCGCGCCCCATTGGCGGAAGTTCCTGATCTGCTCGATCGTCATGTCTTCGTAGCCGGTGAGGTGCAGAAGCGCATAGAGCAGCATCGAGCCATGACCGGCCGAGAGCACGAAGCGGTCGCGGTCATACCAGTTCGGCGCCTTGGGATCGAATTTCAGGTGTTTGGAAAACAGCACGGTGGCCACGTCGGCCATGCCCATCGGCATGCCGGGGTGGCCGGAATTCGCCGCCTGAACGGCGTCGACGGCCAGCATCCGCACGGCAGCGGCGCGCATCCAGTGGTCGGGGTGTTTTTCACGAAGCGTTGCGATGTCCACGGGGGGGCCTCCCATTCCAGCCAATAGGTGTCGACCGCGTGCATAGCAGCCGGGGCGGCAAGATCAAGCGCGGCTCCCAAGTGCTTGGAAGCAAAGGGGGGCGCATTTGCCAATGGCTTTGGATACACTCATGATCGAGCCGGACCGCCTGCGATTCGCGGGCAGGGGCGGCGGTCACGACAACGACAACAGTCAGACAGCGGGCAGACCATGACGGACATTTCCGATCTTCAGGCCAGGATCACCGCGGCGCTCGACCGGATCGGGTCGGGGCTGGAAGGGCTGTCGCGCCCGGTCGCGGCGGGCGAGGCGCAGGATGACAGCGGCGAGGTCGACCGCCTCACCGCCGCACTCGACGAGGAACGCACGGCGAATGCCCAGCTCGAAGAGCGGGTGCTCGCGATCAAGCAAAAGCAGGATCACGCGGTGGCGGCGCTCGAAGCCGAGGTGGAACGCCTGCGCGCGCTGCTGGCGACGGAGGAAGGCGCCGTCGCCCGGCTCGGGCGGGTGAATGCCGAGCTGCGCGAGAACAACGCCGCCTTACGCGATGCGATTGCGGCCGGGTTGGCCGAGCCGCATCTGGTCAACAAGTCGATGATGGCCGAACTGGAAGCCTTGCGCGCCGCGCAGGGCGCGGACCGCGCGGAGCTTGATGCGGTGCTGGGCGAGTTGGGCGCGCTGGTGGCCGAGGCCGGCGCCCGCGCCGAAGGGAACGAGGAAGAGGAAGTGGCCGATGCCTGACGTGAAGATTACCATCGGCAACCGCGATTTCGACGTGGCCTGCCAGGAAGGCGAGGAGCACTTTCTGCGTTCCGCCGCGCAGATGCTGGATGTGGAGGCGCAGACGCTGCTGAGCCAGATCCGCCACCTGACCGAAAGCCGGCTTTTGCTGATGGCCGGGCTGATGCTGGCCGACAAGACCGCCGGGATCGACGATCAGCTCAAGCTTGCCGAGAAACGCATCATCGAGCTGGAGGGCCAGCTCGACACCGCCCGCGCCGCCGCCGGGGCCGGCGGGGCGAGCGTGCCCGAATCGGTGACCGACACGCTGGCCGAGATCGCCGCGCGCGCCGAGGCGATTGCGATGGCGGTGGAGGAGAAGGCGGCAAGCTAGCGCTGGCCGCTGCCCCTGATACGAAAACGCCGCCCGTGGGCGGCGTTTGTCGTTCCGGCGTGCCCCGCCCGGTCAGGCGTTGGCTTCGCGGATCTTGTCGGCGGCCTCTTTCGAATAGGCCACGCCCTTGTCTTCGAAAAGCTGGTCGAGTTCGCCCGACAGGGTCATCTCGGTGACGATGTCCGAGCCGCCCACGAATTCGCCCTTCACGTAAAGCTGCGGGATGGTCGGCCAGTCGGAGAAATCCTTGATGCCCTGGCGGACCTGCTCGTCGGCCAGCACGTTGACGTCTTTGTACTCCACACCCATGAAGGTGAGCACACCCGCGACGCGGGACGAAAACCCGCATTGCGGCATTTCCTTGGTGCCTTTCATGAACAGCACCACGTCATTCGTGGTAACCGTGTCGCGGATCGTGTCTTGAACGCTCATGTCAGTGTCCTTCCTGTTCGCGTCTCGTCTGTCAGCCGGGGGCCTTGGTGGTCAGGGCCAGCGCATGCAGCGCGCCGTTCGGCCCGTCCATCGTGCCCTTGAGCGCGGCATAGACCGCGCGCTGCTGCTGAACCCGGTTCATGCTGCGGAAGCTCTCGTCGATCACCTCCGCCGCCCAATGGTTGCCGTCGCCGGCAGTGTCGGTGATCGTGATCCTGGCGTCCGGAAAGGCGGCCCGGATCAGCGCTTCGATCTCATGTGCGTCCATCGCCATGCGCGTGGTCTCCCTGCTGACGGTTTCTGACAGAAATAGGCGGGTAATTCGCCCCCCGCAAGGGGCGCGCTGTCACACCCAGTCGCGCAGGCGCGGCAGGAAGGCGGCGAGCCGGGCCGGGGCGCCGCTGTCGAGGAAGGCGGCAAGGGTGGCTTCGGTCCACTCTTCCGGCAGGTAATCTTCGAGCAGGTCTTCGCGTTCGGCCTCCAGCGAGGCGGGCAGATCCAGCCGCCCGGCGGCGACCAGCAATTCCAGCCCGTCGTGCACCCGGCGCATCGCGGCGAAGGCGGCGATCATCGGCTGGGCCAGCTCCGGCTCGTCGCGCCAGTTGCGGCCCTCGAACAGCTCCTGCGTCACCCGCTGGCCTGCGCCGTGGCATTCGTAGCGGGCGCAGCCGCGAAACCCTTCCGCTTCGAGCCGCCCGTAAAGGCTGCAGCCCATCCCGGCGTCGAGATTGGGGCAGGGCAGCCCGGCAGGCTTGTCGATGGCGAAATCCTCGCCCTCGTCGAAGGCGAGCGCCATGCAGCACAGGGCGGCGCAGGATTGGCAATCGGAGCGGAGGTCGGGCAGCATCGACATGGCCGATAGATGGCGCGGGCGCGGGGCCATGGCAAGGGGTGTTTGCGCCGCGTGGCATCGCACGGCCAAAACCGGATGCGGTCTTGGCTTCCCGGAACGAAACGCTTAGCTCTGTCGCAACGGAGGCGCCGATGCAGCATTTTTCACTTCTCGATCTGTCACCCATTCCCGAGGGCGGCAGCGCCGCCGATGCGCTGGCGGGCACCGTTGCGCTGGCGCGCGCCGCCGAGCGGGCGGGCTATCACCGCTACTGGCTCGCAGAGCATCACAACATGCCGGGTATCGCCAGCGCAGCAACCTCGCTGCTGATCGGCCATGTGGCCGGGGCGACGGAGACGATGCGCGTGGGCGCGGGCGGCATCATGCTGCCCAACCATGCGCCGCTGGTGGTGGCCGAACAATTCGGCACGCTCGCCACGCTCTATCCGGGGCGGATCGACCTTGGGCTGGGCCGCGCGCCGGGCACCGACATGGCCACCGCCCGCGCCCTGCGCCGCTACATGGCGCCGGAAGACAGTTTTCCGCAGGATGTGCAGGAGCTGATCTCGTATTTCGGCGAGGCCGACCCGGCAGCGCCGGTGCGGGCAATTCCCGGAACCGGCACCCATGTGCCGGTCTGGATTCTCGGCTCAAGCCTCTACGGCGCGCAACTGGCGGCCTATCTGGGCCTGCCCTATGCCTTCGCCTCGCATTTCGCCCCGGCCATGCTGGAGGAGGCGCTGGATGTCTACCGCCGCACCTTCCGGCCTTCCGAACATCTGGACAAGCCGCATGTGATGATCGCCGCCGGTGTCTTCGCGGCCGACAGCGACGACGAGGCGGCCTATCTGCGCTCGTCGCAACTGATCGCCTTTGCGCGGATAAGAACCGGGCAGCGGGGCAAGCTGCCGCGCCCGACCCATGATCCCGAAAGCGAGATTCCGGCGCCGGTCATGGCGCAGGTGCAGCAGTCGCTCTCCTGCTCCGCCACCGGGGCACCGGCGACCCTGCGCCGCCAACTGGCCGGCCTGATCGAAACCTGGAAGCCCGACGAGCTGATGATCACCGGCATGATCTACGACCCGCAGGCGCGGATCCGCTCGTTCGAGATCGCTGCCGAGGTGCTGACGGATTTGCGCGGCTGAGCGGGGTCGGGGCCGCTCAGGTGGCCTTGGCCTCGAAGCTCGACCGATAGAGCGCGGCCAGCTCGTCGAGCGGCGCGTCGGAGCTGCCGAACTTCACGTTGTGGCCGGTGAAGCGGCCCACCGTGTCGCAGGGCACGCCGGCCTTGCCCGCCGCCACCATCAGCGCCTCGGCCTCGTCGAAATTGCAGGCGACGAGATAGCGCGCCTGGTCTTCGCCGAACAGCGTCGCGGTATCGCCCGCGTCGAGATGCACGCCGACGCCACCGGCCTCGGCCATCTCGAAGGCGGCCAGCGCGAGGCCGCCGTCGGAGAGGTCGGCGCAGGCCTTGATCAGCGCGCGGTTGTCGCGGATGAACTCGCCGTTGCGCTTCTCGGCCACAAGGTCGACATGCGGCGCGTCGCCGTCTTCGCGGTTGAACACTTCCGCAAGCAGCGCCGACTGGCCGAGATGGCCCTGCGTCTCGCCGATCACGAGGGCGACATGGCCGTCGCGGGCCACACCGGCGATCAGGTCGGTGTCGAGGTTCTTCAAAAGCCCCACCGCGCCGATGGTGGGCGTCGGCAGGATGCCCTCGCCATCGGTCTCGTTGTAAAGCGAGACGTTGCCCGACACGATCGGCATGTTCAGCGCCTCGACCGCCGCGCCGATGCCTTTGATCGCGCCGACGAACTGGCCCATGATCGCGGGCTTTTCGGGGTTGCCGAAATTGAGGTTGTCGGTGGTGGCGAGCGGCAGGGCGCCCACGGCAGTGAGGTTGCGATAGGCTTCCGCCACCGCCTGCTTGCCGCCCTCGACCGGGTTGGCTTTCACATAGCGCGGCGTCACGTCGGAGGTGAAGGCCACCGCCTTGTCAGTGCCATGCACCCGCACCACACCGGCGCCAAGGCCCGGCGCGCGCACCGTGTCGGCCATGACCATATGGTCGTATTGCTCATAGACCCATTGCTTGGCGGCGTAGTTGGGCGAGGAGATCAGCGCCTTCAGCCCGTCGATGGGGTCGACCTCGACCACATCGTCGAGCGGGTCGGCGGGGGCGGTTTCTTCCCAGGGCCGGTCATATTCCGGGGCGTTGCCCGAAAGCGCGCGCAGCGGCAGATCGGCCCAGCATTCCCCCTTGTGCATGATCACAAAGCGGTCTTCCGGCAGGGTCTCGCCGACGATGGCGAAATCGAGATCCCATTTCTCGAACACCGCCCGCGCCTCGGCTTCCTTCTCGGGGTTCAGCACCATGAGCATCCGCTCCTGGCTTTCCGAGAGCATCATTTCATAGGCGGTCATGTTCTCTTCGCGCTGCGGCACCGCGTCGAGGTCGAGCCGGATGCCGAGCTCGCCCTTGTCGCCCATTTCCACCGCCGAACAGGTAAGGCCAGCGGCCCCCATATCCTGAATCGAAATGACGGCACCGGTGGCCATCAGCTCCAGTGTGGCTTCCATCAGGCGTTTCTCGGTGAACGGATCGCCCACCTGCACCGTCGGGCGCTTTTCCTCGATGGAATCGTCGAATTCCGCCGAGGCCATGGTGGCGCCGCCCACGCCGTCGCGCCCGGTCTTGGCGCCGAGATAGACCACCGGCATCCCCACGCCCGAGGCGGCGGAGTAGAAAATCTTGTCGGTGTCGATCAGCCCCGCGGCGAAGGCGTTGACGAGGCAGTTGCCGTTATAGGCCGGGTGGAAGCGCACCTCGCCGCCGATGGTGGGCACGCCGAAGCAATTGCCATAGCCGCCGATCCCCTCGACCACGCCATGCACGAGGCGCCTGGTCTTGGGATGGTCCACCTCGCCGAAGCTCAGCGAGTTCATCGCCGCAATCGGGCGCGCGCCCATGGTGAACACGTCGCGCAGGATCCCGCCCACGCCGGTGGCCGCGCCCTGATAGGGCTCGATATAGGAAGGGTGGTTGTGGCTCTCCATCTTGAAGACCACCGCCTGCCCGTCGCCGATATCGACGATGCCGGCATTTTCGCCCGGCCCGCAGATCACCTGGTCGCCGGTGGTGGGCAGGGTGCGCAGCCATTTCTTTGACGATTTGTAAGAGCAATGCTCGTTCCACATCGCCGAGAAGATGCCAAGCTCGGTGAAATTGGGCGCCCGGTTGAGGATGCGCAGAATCTCACCATATTCATCGGGCTTGATCCCGTGCGCGGCGATCAGGTCTTCGGTGATTTCGGGCTCTTGGCTCATCGGCGCATCCCCTGCGGCAGCTTCCTTGCCGGTGTCATAAGGGATGGTGTGAAGCGGGGAAAGGCCCCGTCACGCCGCAGAGGTGCGCGGTGCGCAAAAAAAAGACCGGGCGCAAGGCCCGGCCTAAGTCCAACAGGGAGGTAAAAGCCGATCGGAGTTGCCTCTATGATCGGCTTTGAGCTTGATTTATGGGCGGAATGAAAATGCTTCAAGGGTAAATGCTGCAATGCAGCTATGCATTTTATGCATGGCTTGCGGCGGGCAGGCGAATCTCTAGCCGGACGTCGCGGCTTTGATGCGGGCGAGCCTGTCGGCCATGTATTTGGCTTTCCAGCCTTTTTCAGCAGTCAAGGCGCCGTATTCCGCGGCCCGTTCCTTCAGCGCGGCGATCTCGGCGGTTGTCAGCCATGCCTCCGGTTGTAAAGGCATCCGTTCGCTCACGGCGGTGTCGGCGGCTTCGTCGAGCGCCTGCGCGAGCAGCGCCCGCCCGCCGAACCAGTCGGAATCGATTGTGGCCGCATCGCCCCGAAAGGCGCTGCGCAGCCGGGTGGCGAGGCCCTTATGCGGGCGCAGCCGCGTCGAGGCGCCACCGGCGGGGCGCAGCGTGTCGATCTGTTCGGCGAGCATCCAGCCGAGCGCATGGTGTGTCGCGCGGCCCAGATCGGGCAGGGCGCGGTGCACCACGTGAAGCCGCATCAGATCCTCGATGCCGAGGCTTTCGTTGCTTTTGTGTTCGGGGGCGAAGGTCGCCACGCCGGGGCCGAGAGCGGTGGCGATCAGATCCTTGAGCACGCTGCCCTCGGTCAGCTCCGCCCTGATCATCGGACGAACCTTGTAGGCATCGCCGAACACCGTCCGCCAGGCAGCCAGACGGCGCGTATATTTGCGCCGTGCCCGGGCGCCGGCCTCGACCCCGTTCCAGGGGTTTTCCGCCGACCAGCCAAGTTTGATATGCTCCGCCAGGCCCGAAATGACCCGCGGGATATGCGGGCGGAGATAGGTGGTGACGGTGAGCTGACCGGGTGCGGTCGTCAGGTGGCGGGCGAGCGCGCGGGCCAGCGCGCGGGGATCTACCGCTTCGAGGTTTTCCGCTGAAAGAACGGTCAGATCGGCCTGTTCGGCCAAGGCGCGCCGGGCAAATCCCTTGAACGGCTCGTCGCGCACGACGCTCCGCTTGGGCTGAAAGAAGAACCGGCCGCGCTCACGCCCGGCCAGCCCGTTGTGATTGAAATGATGCTTGCCGAGCGGATAGGCGATCCGGCCCCCGGGCAGCGTCACGTCGCCGCGCGTCAGCGCATGTTGGATCGAGGTCGTGCCGGTCTTGTGATCCCCGGTATGGATCAGGAGTTTCCCCGCGAGCGGGGCCGGATGCTTCGCCACGTATTCTCCTCCGTGCCGCCGGCTCAGCGCTGCGCCTGGCGACGGAACTCAAAGATTTCCTCGGTCACGAAATCGCGGAAGGCCGCGACGCGCTTGGAATGGCGCAATTCCTCCGGGTAGGCAAGGAAGACCGGGATTTCTTTCGATTCGCTGAACGGCATGACCGGTTCGAGGTCGGGGAATTCCTGCGCCACATAATCGGGCAGCACGCCGATGCCGAGGCCGTTCAGTACCGCCTGCAACACGCCGAAGTAATTGTTCACCGTCAGCAGCGACTGGATATCGTAGGTCAGCAGCTCCTGCACATAGCTGGCGCCCGCCGATACCTGCGCGGTGGTCGTGTTCATGCAGATCAGCCGGTGATGATGGAGATCCGAAAGCTGCTCGGGCCGGCCATGCGCGTCGAGATAGCCGGGCATGGCGTAGAGCCGCATATTGACGCTCATCAGCCGCTTGCGCACGAGGTCGGCCTGGCTTGGCTCTTTCATCCGGATTGCCAGGTCGGCCTCGCGCATCGGCAGGTCGAGCACGCGCTCCTCCAGCATCAGGTCGATCTTCAGATCCGGGTGCTGTTCGTAAAGCTTGGGCAGGCGCGGCGCTAGCCAGAGCGAGCCGAAGCCGGTGGTGGTGGTCACCCGCAACTCGCCAAACACCTCTTCCTTCGAATCGCGGATGCGGGCCTCGGCGGTTTCGAGCCGCTGCGCCATTGCCTTCGTCGCGTCGAACAGAAGCTCGCCCTGCTCGGTCAGGATCAGGCCGCGGGCATGGCGATGAAACAGCGTGGCGTTGAGGCTTTCCTCAAGCGCGCGGATCTGGCGCGACACGGCGGATTGGCTGAGGTTGAGCGAATCTCCTGCGTGAGTCAGAGACCCCGCATCTGCCACCGCGTGGAAAATCCTGAGCTTGTCCCAATCCATGTTTCTACCGGAAATCGTTACCGTGAACGTTCGTATACCACGGATATGGGCACGTCATGCCAAAAGCCAAGGATGGCGGGCGTTTGTCGTTTTAGGGACACGGTTTCCGCCGCGCGGCCGGGCGCAGCGGGGCACGAAAAGCGGTTTCCCCGCCGGGCAATGCCCTCTAGCATCGCGGCCACGTCACAGGATTGCCCGCCACGATGACCAGACAGGCCCACAGCCTCGACGAGCGCTTCGACCTGAGCGCAAGCCCGGTGCTGATCACCGGCACCCAGGCGCTGGTGCGGCTGGTGCTGATGCAAAAGGCGCGGGATGAGGCGGCAGGGCTGAATACGGGCGGCTACGTGACCGGCTATCGCGGCTCGCCGCTCGGCTCGGTCGATAGCTGGATGGTGCGCAAGGCGGCGGCGCTGGAGGCGGCGGATATCCGGTTTCAGCCGGCGCTGAACGAGGATCTTGCCGCCACCGCGCTCTGGGGCAGCCAGCAGGCCGGGCTGCGCGGCGAAGGGCGCTTCGATGGCGTCTTCGGCCTGTGGTACGGCAAGGGGCCGGGGGTGGATCGTTCTGGCGATGTGATGCGCCACGTCAACATGGCCGGCACCGCGCCCCATGGCGGCGTGCTGATGGCGATGGGCGACGACCACACCGGCGAAAGCTCCACCGTGGTCCATGCCTCCGACACCGCCGCGATTGATGCGGGAATGCCTGTGCTTTCCCCCGCCGGGGTGCAGGAGGTGCTGGATTACGGGCTCTATGGCTGGGCGCTCAGCCGCTTCGCCGGGCTCTGGGTCGGGCTGAAGCTGATCAAGGATACTGTCGAGAGCACGGCGGTGGTGGACGGGCGGGTGGACCGGATGACCTTCGTCACGCCGGAGATCGACATGCCCGAGGGCGGGCTGCATATCCGGCTGGTGGATGACCGGGTGCCGCAGGAGCCGCGCCTGCACCGTTACAAGATCCCCGCCGCCGAAGCCTTCGCCCGCGCCAACCGGATCGACAGGCGCGGGCTCGGCCAGCCGGGGGCGAAGATCGGCTTCGTCGCGGCGGGCAAATCCTGGCTCGACCTGGCCCATGCGCTCGACCTCCTCGGGATCGGCGAGGACGAGGCGACCCGCCTTGGGGTGACGGCCTACAAGATCGGCCAGGTCTGGCCGCTCGACCGGCAGAGCTTTGCCGACTGGGCCGACGGGCTCGACCTCATCGTTCTGGTCGAGGAGAAACGCAAGATCATCGAAGGGCAGGTGAAAGACCTGCTGTTCGGCCGGCCCGGCCTGCGGGTGCTCGGCGCGCGCGATGCGGACGGGGCGGAGCTGTTTCCCGCGCATGGCGTGCTCGATCCGGTCACCATCGGGCTGAAGCTCGCCGCGCTGATCGAGGCCGAGGGCCGTGGCTCCGGCCGGCTCGCCGCCGCCCGCGCCACGCTGGCCGAGGCGGCCCAGCCCGACAATGCCCCGGCGCTCGCCGCCCGGCTGCCCTATTTCTGCTCCGGCTGCCCGCACAATACCTCCACGAAGCTCCCCGAAGGCTCGCGCGCCTATGCCGGGATCGGCTGCCACTACCTCGTGCAGCACATGGACCGCGAGACGCTGGGCTTCACCCAGATGGGCGGCGAGGGGGCGAACTGGATCGGCGAGGCGCCGTTTTCCACCACCGGGCATGTCTTCGTGAACATGGGCGACGGCACCTATAATCATTCCGGCCTGATGGCGATCCGCGCGGCCATCGCGGCGGGCACCACGATGACCTACAAGATCCTCTATAACGACGCGGTGGCGATGACCGGCGGGCAGGGCAACGATGGCGGGCTGGACGCGCCGAAGATCGCCCGCGAGATGCTGGCCGCCGGCGCAGCGAAGGTGGTGCTGGTCTATGACCCGAAGGAAGAGATCGACCTTGCCGCCTTCCCCCGCGAGGTGGCGCGCCACAGCCGGGACGAGTTGATCGGCGTTGAGGAAAGCTTGCGCGATATCAAGGGGGTAACGGTCCTTCTTTACGCGCAGACCTGCGCCGCCGAAAAGCGCCGCCGCCGCAAGCGCGGCACCTTCCCCGATCCCGACCGGCGGGTCTTCATCAACGCCGATATCTGCGAGGGCTGCGGCGATTGCGGCGTGCAGTCCAATTGCGTCTCGATCCTGCCGGTGGACACCGAGCTTGGCCGCAAACGCGCCATCGACCAATCCGCTTGCAACAAGGACTTCTCCTGCCTGAACGGATTCTGCCCCTCCTTCGTCACGGTGGAGGGCGGCACCCCGCGCCGCGAGGCGGCCGAGGCGCTCGATCTTCCCGCCATGCCGGAGCCGGACCTCCCCGCGATTTCAGGCACATGGAATACGATCGTCACCGGCGTGGGCGGCAAGGGGGTGGTGACCATCGGCGCGATCATGGCGCAGGCCGCGCATCTCGACGGGCGCGGGGCGGCGCTGATCGACATGACCGGGATCGCCCAGAAAGGCGGCGCGGTGACGGTGCATCTGCGCATCGCGGCACGGCCCGAAGACATCACCGCGATCCGGGTGGCGGCGGGCGAGGCCGATGCCCTGATCGGTGGCGATCTGGTGGTGTCGGCCAGCCCGACCACGCTCGCGCTCACCCGCACGGGGCGCAGCGGCGCGGTGGTGGACGGGCATGACACGATCACCGGCGCCTTCACCCGCGATCCTGATTTTCGCATTCCAAACGACCGTTTGGCGCTGGCTCTTGAGGCACGGCTCAAGGACCGGCTCAGGCTGTTCGACGCCTCGGAACTGGCCCGCCTGCTGATGGGCGACAGCCTCTATTCCAACATGATGGTGCTGGGCGCGGCCTGGCAATGCGGGCTGGTGCCGATCGGCCATGCGGCGCTGATGGAGGCAATCGCGCTCAACGGGCAGGCCGTCGAGGCCAATGCCCGCGCCTTTGAACTGGGCCGCTGGGCCATGCTGCATCCGCAGGCGGCTGCGGCGCGGATCGCCGGGCCTTCGATGGCGCAGCCGAACAGCCTGGCGGACAAGATCGCGTTCCGTGCCGACCACCTCACCGCCTATCAGGGCAAGGCGCTGGCCGGGCGCTACCGCGAGCGGGTCGGGGCCGCGCCCGAGCCGGTCCGGGCAGCGGTGGCGGAGGGCTATCATAAGCTCCTGGCCTACAAGGATGAATACGAGGTTGCCCGGCTGATGGGCGAGACCCGGGCAAAGGCCGAAGCGCTGTTCGAGGGCGATCTGCGCCTGTCGCTTCACATGGCGCCGCCGATCCTCAGCCGCACCGGCCCCGATGGCCGCCCGGTGAAGCGCCGCTTCGGCGCCTGGCTCCTGCCGCTGATGGGCCTCCTGAAACACTTCAAAACCCTGCGCGGCACGCCGTTCGATCCGTTCGGCTACAGTGCCGAGCGCAAGCTGGAGCGGATGCTGATCCGGCAATACGAGACCGATCTGGACGAGATCGCCGCCGGGCTGACCCCGGCCACCGAAGAGATCGCCCGCGAACTCCTGCGCCTGCCGCTCACCATTCGCGGCTTCGGCCCGGTGAAGGCGGCCAATGCGGTGGCGGCCGGGGCGCGGCGGGCGGAGCTTCTTGCGGCATTCCGGGCCGGCGGTGCGCTGGCGAAGGCGGCGGAGTAGGGGCTAGCCGCCCGCCGCATCCAGCTTTTCCTGCGCGCCGATCCAGAGCGCCTCGGCCCGGTCGAGCCCCTCCATCACCTCGGCGTATTTCTTCTGCCAGACCTCGATCTCGCCGGCGCGGCCGGGCTCGTAGAGCTCCGGGTCAGCCAGCTTTTCGGCCAGCCGCCCGCGCATCTCCTCAAGCTTTTCCACCCGCACCTCGCATTTACGCAACTCGGCACGCAGCGCCAGAAGCGCGCTCCGGTCGGGCTTCCTCGGCTGGTCCCGGGGCTTTTCGGCCTTCGCGGGCGCATCGCTCGTCAGCAGCAGCTTGCGGTAGGCGTCGAGATCGTCCTCGAACGGCACCACCCGCCCGCCCTTCACCAGCCAGAGCCGGTCGGCGACGAGGCTGAGCAGGTGCATGTCGTGGCTGACCAGCACCACCGCGCCGGAATATTCCGTGAGCGCCTCCACCAGCGCTTCGCGGCTTTCGATATCGAGATGGTTGGTCGGCTCGTCGAGGATCAAGAGATGCGGCGCGTCCAGCGTGGCCAGCAGCAGCGTCAGCCGCGCCTTCTGCCCGCCCGAGAGCTTCGCCACCAGCGTCTCGGCCTGCTCGGCCATCAGCCCGAAGCCCGACAGCCGCGCGCGCCACTTTGCCGGGCCTTCGCCGGGGCGCAGCCGCCTAAGCGTGTCGAGCGGCGTCTCCTCCGGGCGCAGCACATCCATCTGGTGCTGGGCGAAATAGCCGATCCTGAGTTTGGAACTGCGGGTGATCCGGCCCGAAAGCGGGTCAAGCTCGCCGGCGATCAGCTTCGACAGCGTCGACTTGCCCTCGCCATTGCGCCCCAGAAGCGCGATCCGGTCGTCCTGGTCGATCCGCAGATCGAGCCGCGAGAGCACCGCGCGCCCGTCATAACCCACGCTCGCCCCTTCCATGTTGACGATGGGGGGCGACAGCTCCTCCGGTTCGGGGAAGGAGAACTTGCGCAAGGCCGCCTCCTGCGGCAGCGCCACGAATTTCAGCCGCTCGATCATCTTCAGCCGGCTCTGCGCCTGCTTGGCCTTCGATTCCTTGTAGCGGAACCGGTCGACGAAACTTTGCAGATGCGCGCGCCGCGCCTCGGCCTTGCGGTTCTCGGCCTCTGCCACGGCGAGCCGCGCCGCGCGGGTTTCGGCGAAGGTGTCGTAGGGCCCGGAATAATAGCTGAGTTTGCGGTCTTCGAGATGCAGGATGCCGGTGACCGCGCGGTTGAGCAGGGCACGGTCATGGCTGACGATGATCACCGTATGCGGATAACGCGCGAGGTAGCTTTCCAGCCACAGCGCGCCTTCGAGGTCGAGATAATTGGTCGGCTCGTCGAGCAAGAGCAGATCGGGCTGCGAGAACAACACCGCCGCCAGCGCCACCCGCATCCGCCAGCCGCCGGAGAAATCGGCGCAGGGCCGGCTCTGGTCGGCATCGTCGAAGCCGAGCCCCTTCAGGATCGAGGCCGCCCGCGCCTCAGCCGACCAGGCGTCGATATCGGCCAGCCGGGTCTGGATCTCGGCGATCCGGTGGGCATCGGTCGCCACCTCGTTCTCGGCCATCAGTGCGGCGCGTTCGGTATCGGCGGCGAGCACCGTGTCGATCAGGCTCTCGTCCGTCGCCGGCGCTTCCTGCGCCACCCCGCCGATCCGCGCGCCCTTCGGCACCGAGATCGCGCCGGTCTCCAGCGTCAGCTCGCCCCGGATCAGCCGAAACAGCGTGGTCTTGCCGGTGCCGTTGCGCCCGACCAGGCCCACCTTGTGGCCTTCCGGGATCACGGCGCTGGCATGCTCGATCAGCGGCCGGCCCTCGATGGAAAATGAGATATCGTCGATGCGCAACATGGCCCCTCCCTGCCGCAACCGCGCGGGAGCGTCAATTCCCCCTTCATCTTGCCGGAAATATCCCGGGGGTGTGGGGGCAGCGCCCCCACGCCGGTCGGACCGGCGCAAGCCGGTTCGAAACCCTTTCCATCACCGCCGCCCCATGTTAGCAGGCGCGCGAGATTCCCCGGGCATTGCCCGCAGACGATAAAGAGGACCGACATGGCCATTCAACGCACCTTCTCCATCATCAAGCCCGACGCCACCAAGCGTAACCTCACCGGCGCGATCAACGCCAAGATCGAGGCCGCCGGCCTGCGCATCATCGCGCAGAAGCGCATCCGCATGACGCAAGCCCAGGCCGAGACCTTCTACGGCGTCCACAAGGACCGCCCCTTCTTCGGCGAGCTGGTCGAATTCATGATCTCCGAGCCGGTGGTGGTGCAGGTGCTCGAAGGCGAAAACGCCATCGCGAAATACCGCGACGTGATGGGCGCCACCAACCCCGAGCAGGCCGACGAAGGCACCATCCGCAAGGAATTCGCCCTCTCGGTCGGCGAAAACTCGGTGCATGGCTCCGACGCGCCGGAAACCGCGGCCGTCGAGATCGCCTATTTCTTCTCGGGCCTCGAACTGGTCGGCTGAACCAGCCACACCGATCCGACAGACGGGCCGCTCCCCGGGGGCGGCCTTTTTCGTTGCGGTGCCGGGGCTATGTGATCCGTTTCCCGCGCTAGCGGAAACGTGAGAAAAAGCTCCAGACCGCCGCCGTGCCGTCGATCTCGCGGGTGGTGTCGCCGGTGATGGGCTGGATCGGCCCGCCATTTGGCCAGCGGTGGCCGGCGCCCTCGATCCGGTAACCTTCCACGGCGCGGCCGCCTGCGCAGCCATACCAGCCGACGCGGCGCACGCTGGTGCCATCGTCCTTTTCGTCCCAGTTGCGCGTTTCGGGGGCGCCGGAACAGCCGTTCAGCCGGGCAAAGAGCTGTACCGTCTCGTCATGCCCGCGCAGCCGCATCAGGGCCAGCGGACCCGACGGCACCTGGCCGCCCTCATAGGGCACCACCCGGTCGTCGCTG
Organism: Sinisalibacter aestuarii; assembly: GCF_027923545.1. Classification (GTDB taxonomy): domain Bacteria; phylum Pseudomonadota; class Alphaproteobacteria; order Rhodobacterales; family Rhodobacteraceae; genus Sinisalibacter; species Sinisalibacter aestuarii. The sequence continues at coordinate 196,434 of NZ_BROH01000004.1, forward strand.
CCATGGATCATCAACACGCCATGCGGCGGGCGGCGGGTGCAATCGTCGGCCAGCAATTCGGGCAGCTGCGAGGCCACCGTGGCCACGGCGCGAAACAGGCCGGGGCGCTTGCAGGCATAGGAAAAGCCGATCATGCCGCCCTGCGAGAAGCCGACAAGAAAGATCCGGCGCGGGTCGATCTCCGCCCGCTTGCGGATATCGGCCATCATCCAGTCGAGATAGGCCAGATCGTCGCGCTGCGGCCGCAGCCGTTCGGCCCCCACGCCTTCGCCAATATTCCACACCCGGCCCCAGGCGGAGGGGTAGGCGACGACGAACCCGTATTGCTCGGCAAAGACGTCGAGCCGCCCGCGCGCCAGATGGTCGCGCATCGACGAGCCGTCCTCCAGCAGCCCATGCACCGCCACCACCAGCGGTGCCGGGCCGCTAAGGCCCTTCGGCACGGTCAGCATGTAATGGCGTTCGAGGTCGTCGCGTTCGGTGGTGATCGTCCGGGTCTCGCCGGCGGCGGGCCCGGTGACGAGGCTGGCAATCAGCAGGACAACGGGCAGAACATGGGAGAGGGCGTGTATCATCCGGCAGATTTATGTAGCGGGCGGCGTCGGGTCAATCGCCCGGCCGGCGTTCGGCTGAAGGCCGCAGGCCGATCTCGGCGCGCAGGCGGCCGAACCCCGCCGGGCGCCGGGGCCGCGCGGCGGCGGCGATTGCGTCGAACCTGGCGTGCAGGCGGCGCGTCTCAGCCGCGCCGCACGCCGTCCAGATGCGCCCTATGAGACCCAGACCAGCGCGTCACAGCCAATGAGATGCGGCCGCTCGCCGGATCCGATCGGCGTCGCACAGGCCGCATCCGCAGCAAGTGGGCGCAGTGCCTCGGCGCTGTCGATCCCGGCCCGCGCAAGGCGCGCCCGGAAGCGGGGCCAGGGTTGCGGACGCCGGAGGCGGGCGCGGACATGCGCCCGATCATGCCGCAGCCGCGCCGAAACCCAAAGCCTCCCCTCGGTTCAGATCATGGCCCAGTCGGAATAGACCGGCTTCGGCTCCGATTTCGTCTCGGGCCGTTTCGGCGGCTGCTTCGGGGTTTCGGGTTTCCTGGAATCTTTCGGAGATTGCGGTTTCGGGGCCTTGCGGGGGTCCTGAGACGACGCCATATGCCTGCTCCTTCAGCGGACCCGGTGGCGCAAGTCGGGCCCGGTTTCATTTGCCCTGAGGCCTCCTTCTGCCGGGAGGTCCATCCGGTCAGGGTCGACGCGGAATGGGGGGATTGCGTGGCGGGAATGTGGCGAAAATGGGGCGATTGATGCGGGTATCGCCGCGCGCCGCCGCCGCGACGGACCGGCAGAACGGGGCCGTGGCAAGATTCTGGCAACAGCGACAAGAGATGTCTTGAAACGCTGCGAGACGAGGCGCCAGCCCCTTGTTTTAGTGGAGATCTTTGGCTCCGGCGGTAGGGATCGAACCTACGACCAATTGATTAACAGTCAACTGCTCTACCGCTGAGCTACGCCGGAACACGGAGGGGCATTTAGCAACAAGGGATTCCCCGCGCAAGGGGGGAAATTTCATTTTCGGATCAAATGCGCTCGAACAGGGCGTTGGGGGCGAGCGCCGGGCCTGGGCGGACGAGGCCGCGGGTGGTCAGGTCGATCAGATGGGCGAAGACGTTGCGCTCGGCGGCGGGCAGGAGGGTTGCGGGCGTGTCGGTGTAGATTCTGGCGGTGAGCGTGGGGATGTCGGAGGGGCGCGGGGCGAGGGCGTCGAGAATCGCCGACTCGCGGGCCTTGCGGTGGGCCACCAGCCAGTCGAGCCGGTCGGCGGGGTCGGTCACGGCGGCGCCGTGGGCGGGGTGAAAGATGCGGTCGGTCCGGGTGCGGAGCCGGGCGCAGGAGGCAAGGAAGGCGGTGAGATCGCCGTCGGGCGGCGAGATCAGGGTCGAGGCCCAGCCCATCACGTGATCGCCGGTGAACACGGTATCGCCGAGCGCGAAGCTGAGATGGTTGGACATATGGCCCGGCGTCCAGATCGCCTCGAGCGTCAGGCCGCCCCCGATATCGATCGTCTCGCCGTCCTCCAGCGGCTCGTCGGGGGCGAAGGTTGTGTCGACCCCTTCGCCGCCGCCGGTGAGGCCCCGCGCGGCAAGGTCGGCCATCACCTCGGAACGCCCGGCAGTGGCCCCGCCAAAGGCCAGCACCCTGGCGCCGGTGGCCTCGGCCAACGGCTGGGCGAGGGGCGAATGGTCGAGATGGGCATGGCTGACGAGGATCCGCGCCACCCGCTCGCCGGGAGCGAGCCCGGCGAGAATCGCATTGAAATGCACCGGCAGCGCCGGGCCGGGATCGAGCAGGGTCACCTCGCCTTCGCCGATCACGAAGGTGTTGGTGCCCCAGAAGGTCATCGGCGAGGGATTCGGCGCAAGGATGCGGCGGATGCCGGGGGCGAGCGGCACGACCGTGCCGGGCAGGGGGGCGGTGTCTGTCATGGCGGCCACGAAACCGTGCCCGCCCGGCCTTGGCAAGCCCCTTGCGCGCCTGCGCCGCCCGCGCCATGCTCGCGCCGCTCAAGTGGGCCCGCAGTGAGCCAAAACGGTGTGTGCCGCAGGACAGAGGAGACGCCCATGGCCCGCCGCCCCCGCAAGGATCGCCATGCCGATATCCCGCCGAAGGCGGATGCTTTTCACCTCGCGCCTGCTGCCGCGCCGCGCCCGCGCTTCGAGATCGGCGGCGAGGCGGCGCGGGCGGCGATCTTCGATCACGCCCTGCGGCTGCTTGGCGAACATGGCGTTGCGGTGATCCACGAGGCGGCCCATGCGGCGCTGGTGAAAGCCGGGGCGCACCCGGGCAGCACGCCCGAGCGGCTGCGCTTTCCGCGCGAACTGGTTGAGGAAGCGCTGGGTGAGACGCCGAAAACCGCGCTGCTTGCGGGCAAGCGGCCGGCGCGCGATCTGCGCCTGCCGCGGCGCGACAATGGCTTCGTGATGCGCACCGGCACCGGCGCGCATGGCTTTGTCGAGATCGACAGCCGCGATTACCGCAACATGGAGATCGGCGATGTCGCCACCATTGCGCGGCTGGCCAACGGGCTCGATGAGGTGGGCTTCATCGCCCATCCGTTCTCCTACGGGGTGCATGAGCTGACGAGCGATATTCACGGGGTGGGCGAGCTTGTCGTCAATACCGACAAGCATATCTGGCTCCAGCCCTATAACGTCGAGAATGTCGAATATCTGGTAAAGATCGTCGAGGCGGCGGGATCGACGCGGGAGCGCCCCATTGCCTCGATGATCATGTGCTCCTTCACGCCGCTGGAATTCAAGGTGATGGATGTGGAGGCGCTGATCCGGGCGGGCCGGGCGGGGCTGCCGGTTCATGCCTGCTCGCTGCCCTCGGCGGGGGGCACCGCGCCGCTCTCGGTGGCGGGCAATGTGCTGATGGCGGTGACGGAGATCCTCGCCATGGTGACGATGGGCCATGTGCTCGCGCCGGGCCTGCCGATCATCGCGACGCCGCTCATGTTCACGCTCGACATGGCCACCGGGCAGGCGCTGCATGCCTGCCCCGAAAGCCTGCAGGCCAAGGCGCTGGCGGTCGAGGTGCTGCGCGGCCTCGGGCTGATGACCCACACCTATGGCATGGGGTCCGACACGCCCGCCGCCGATATCCAGTCAATGGCCGAGCGGGCGCTGCTGGGGCAGGCGGTGGCGCTGGCGGGGGCCGACGTACTGGGCGGGGTGGGGCAGTTGCAGACCGCGACGGTGTTCGACCCGGTGCAGGCGGTGCTGGACGATGCTCTGGGCGGCTATCTGCGCGGCCTGATCGCCACCCCGCCTGTGGACGAGGCTGCCTTCAACTGGGACGAGCTCAGCCGGATCGGGATCGGCGGGCATTTCCTCTCATCCGAGCAGACGCTGGCCTTGTGCCGCAGCCAGTATCGCCCCGACATCTTCCGCCGCGACCGGCGCGACGATTACGACAAGGCCGGACGGCGCGGCGCCTGGGAAGAGGCACGCGACCGGGCCAGACGCCTGATCGCCGCCGATCTGCCCAGGGGGCTGCCGGATCAGACCGCGCGGGCCGAGATCGCCGCGCTGCGCAAGCGGGCGGATGCGGAGATCGCGGAGAAGGCCACGGTTTCGGGCCGGCGGGCGGTGGTCTGAGCCCGGTTTCTTTTTGAGAAACCTGCGCGAAATCTCAGAAAGATTTCGCCTTCTGCCGTCCCGGCGGCGATTTTGGTAGGCCCGGAGGGACTCGAACCCCCAACCAAGGCGTTATGAGCGCCCTGCTCTAACCAATTGAGCTACAGGCCCACCGTGAGAAAAGCTCCTACCATCTGCGCCCGCCGGGTCAAGCGGACGTTGCCTTTCGCCCCGGCCTGGGCTATCGCGGCGGCATCGCAAACGGGGGTTGCCATGACCGCGAAGAAGAACGGGATCACCTACGCCGATGCGGGCGTCGATATCGACGCGGGCAATGCGCTCGTGGAGCGGATCAAGCCGGCGGCGAGGCGCACCAACCGCCCCGGCGTGATGGCGGGGCTTGGCGGCTTTGGCGCGCTGTTCGATCTCAAGGCGGCGGGCTACAAAGACCCGATCCTGGTGGCCGCCACCGATGGCGTCGGCACCAAGCTGCGGATCGCGATCGACACCGGCAACGTCTCCACCATTGGCATCGACCTCGTGGCGATGTGCGTGAACGATCTTGTCTGTCAGGGTGCGGAGCCCTTGTTCTTCCTCGACTATTTCGCCACCGGCAAGCTGGAGACGGAGGCCGCCGCGACGATCATCGAGGGTATCGCCGAGGGCTGCGCCGCGACCGGCTGCGCGCTGATCGGCGGTGAGACGGCGGAAATGCCGGGGATGTACGAGGCGGGGGATTTCGATCTTGCCGGCTTCGCCGTGGGCGCGATGGAGCGGGGGCAGGATCTGCCCGCCGGGGTGGCAGAGGGCGATGTGCTGCTCGGCCTCGCCTCCAGCGGGGTGCATTCCAACGGCTACAGCCTCGTGCGCAAGCTCGTCGAGGTTTCGGGCCTTGGCTGGGATGCCGATTGCCCGTTTGGTGCGGGCAGCTTGGGCGAGGCGCTGCTGGCGCCGACGCGGCTTTATGTAAAACCGGCGCTGGCGGCGGTGCGTCAGGGCGGCGTGCACGCGCTGGCCCATATCACCGGCGGCGGGCTGACCGAAAACCTGCCGCGCGTGCTGCCCGAGGGGCTGGGCGCGCTCGTCGATCTCGAAAGCTGGGATCTGCCGCCGGTCTTTCGCTGGCTGTCGGAGGTCGGCGGGCTGGAACAGGCCGAGCTTCTGAAAACCTTCAATGCCGGGATCGGCATGGTGCTGGCGGTGGCGCCGGGGCAGGCGGGCGCCGTGCGCGCGGTGCTGGAGAATGCCGGCGAAACCGTGGTCCAGATCGGCCGGGTGCAGGCGGGCGAGGGCGTGAGCTATCTCGGGAGCCTTGCGTGACCAAACGTGTCGCCATCCTGATCTCGGGCTCCGGCTCCAACATGGTGGCGCTGGCCGGGAGCATGGCGGGCGATCATCCGGCGCGGCCGGTTCTGGTGGTCTCCAACGTGCCCGGCGCGGGTGGATTGGCCAAGGCCCAGGCGATGGGCATCCCCACGGCGGTGGTCGATCACAAGGCGTTCGGCAAGGACCGGGCGAGCTTCGAGGCGGCGCTGGCCGAAGCGCTTGAGGCGGCGAGGCCAGATATCGTCTGCCTCGCCGGGTTCATGCGCATCCTGTCGGCGGAGTTCATGGCCCGCTGGCAGGGCCGGATGCTCAATATTCACCCCTCGCTCCTGCCGAAATATCCCGGCCTCCACACCCATGCCCGCGCCATCGAGGCGGGCGAGGCCGAGGCCGGCTGCAGCGTGCATGAGGTAACGGCAGAGCTCGATGGCGGCCCGATCCTTGGGCAGGCGCGGGTGGCCATCCTGCCCGGCGACACACCCGAGAGCCTCGCCGCGCGCATCCTGCCCTGGGAGCACAGGCTCTACCCGGCGGTCCTGCGCCGCTACGCCGCGGGCGACCGGACGCCGGTGCTTTTGCCGTAGCCCAGGGCAGCCATGTTGGTCGCCGATAGCCGCAGCCCTTTCATTCCCCCCGGTTTCCCTCTAAACCGTGACAAACCCGCGCGAAGGAACGGCGAGTAGCAAGACCGAATGATCACCATCACCACCACCGAGGCGCTGGCCGAGTTCTGCAGCCGCGCCGCCGAACATCCCTACGTCACCGTCGACACCGAATTTCTGCGCGAACGCACCTACTACTCCAGGCTTTGCCTGGTTCAGCTTGCCATGCCCGGCGATGACGACAGCGACGCCGTGCTGGTCGACCCGCTGGCCGCTGGCCTCTCGCTCGACCCGCTTTACGATCTCTTGCGCAACGAGGATGTGGTGAAGGTGTTTCACGCCGCGCGGCAGGATCTTGAGATTTTCTACGTCGATGCCGGGCTGATCCCGACGCCGCTCTTCGATACGCAGGTGGCGGCGATGGTCTGCGGCCATGGCGATCAGGTTGGTTACGAGACGCTGGTGCGCAAGATCGCCCGGGCGCCGCTTGACAAGTCGTCGCGTTTTACCGACTGGTCGCGCCGCCCGCTCACCGAGGCGCAGAAGAAATACGCGATCGGCGACGTGACCTATCTGCGCAGGATCTACGAAGAGCTGGCGGCGGAGCTTGAGGAAACCGGGCGCGGCCCCTGGGTCGAGGAAGAACTGGCGACGCTGATGGATCCGGCCACCTACCGGGTCGAGCCGGAAGACGCCTGGCTGCGGGTCAAGACGCGGACCAATTCGGGCCGGTTCCTGGCCGTGGTGAAAGAGCTGGCGCGCTTCCGCGAGGGCTATGCCCAGTCGCGCAACCTGCCCCGCAACCGGGTATACAAGGACGACGCGCTTCTGGAACTCGCCTCGACCAAGCCCGCCGATATGAAAGATCTCGGGCGCTCGCGGCTGCTCTTGCGCGAGGCGCGGCGCGGCGAGATTGCCGAAGGTATCCTCGCCGCCGTGAAAGCCGGGCTCGATATGCCCGCCGACAAGATGCCGAAGGTGCCCGCCACGGGCCGTGAAAAGCTGCAGGTGAACCCGGCGCTGGCCGATCTTCTGCGGGTGCTGCTCAAGGCCCGCTCGGAAGACACCAAGGTGGCGCAGAAGCTCATCGCCTCGGCGGCGGATCTCGATCTGCTGGCGGCGGGCGAACGCGATGTGCCGGCGCTGAAGGGCTGGCGGGCCGAGGTGTTCGGGCAGGATGCGATCCGGCTCTGCGAGGGCAGGATCGCGCTCGCGGCCAAAGGTCAGAGCGTCAGGGTCGTCGAGGTCTGATCAGCGCCCGGCGGTGAGCGCGTTGCGCTCGCCCACCACCCGGATCGTGCGCACATCGCGCAGCTCGGCATTCGAGATGAACTGCGCCACATGAACCGTGCGGGCATAGGGGGTGGAGGCGGCGGTGGCCCAGCGGGGCGTGGCGATGCGGAAGCGGTAGCTCATCACCCCGTTCACCGGCTCGCCGTCATTCTCGGCTTCCAGCTCGGCATCCCAGTAGCCCAGACGCGGCGGCAGGCCGGTGGCGTGCACGATCACGCCCGCCGTGGTGCGCTCGATGCGCAGGGCCGTCACCTGATCGACCACCAGCCGGCGGTCTTCCGTCGCGTCCCAGCCGCCTTCCGGCTCAAGCGCCACCCAGTCTTCTTCGCCGGGGGTGGTGAACCAGTTGAACGGGTTCAGGCTGAAATTGCCGTCGGAACAGGCGGTAAGCCCGAGAACGAGACTGAGCGCGACCAGAATACGGACCATGTTGCCTTCCCCCGTGGTTCAAGACTTTGACTACCCCACGGCGCGCGGTTTGAAAACCCGTCGCGTGCGGGTCTGGACCTTTGCCGCCCGGCTCCTTAGGTGGGAGGGAACCGGATGCGGCGAAAGGGGAGCGCGATGGCCACGGACGCCTTCGAAAGCATTGTCGAGGATTTCGAGTTTCTCGACGATTGGGAAGACCGCTATGCGATGGTGATCGACCTCGGCAAGCGCATGGAGGGGCTCGACGACGCCCTGAAAGTGCCCGCCACCAAGGTCGATGGCTGCGCCAGCCAGGTCTGGCTCGTGCCACGTATCGACAACGGTATTTTCAACTTCGCCGGCGATTCCGACGGGCTGATCGTGAAGGGCGTGATCGCGGTGCTGCAGGCGCTGTTCAACGGCGTGCCGCTGCGCGACGTGGCCGCGATCGACGCCCATGCCGAGCTGGGCCGGCTCAAGCTGGAAGAGCACCTGTCGGGCCAGCGCACCAACGGGCTGCGCGCGATGGTGGAGCGGATTCGCAAACTGGCGGCGGAAGCGGCCTGAGGGCCGGCGCGTGGGGGCGCTGCCCCCACACCCCCGGGATATTTTTGGCAAGATGAAGAGGCAGGGGGCCGTGGCGGCTAGAGCCCGGCCAGCGCGCCTGCGAGATCGCCATAGCCTGTGAAGCGGCGCTCATAGGTCAGTCCGAGGGTTTCGGCGGCGGCGCGGGCCCTGTCGTCCAGCGCCGGATCGTCGGTCTGGGCCAGGTAGATCAGGCGCTCGTAATTGCCGAAATAGATATCGCGCAGCTCCGGATGGCGGTCGAGGCCGAGGGGCCGGATCACGAAAGCCTCGAATTGCCGGGTGAGAAAATCGGTGAGGTAGAAGGCCGTTACCTCGTCGCGGGTGGCAAAGGTGGTGTTGCCGTCGAAAAAGCTGTAGCAGTGGGGCCCCGCGATCATCTCGATCCCGTGCCGGGCGCAGACCTTCTCGATCTCGCCGCCGGTGCCGCAATCGGCATAGGCGACGAAGATACTTTCGTAGTTATCCCGGTGCGTTACGATGCTTTCCTCAAGCGCTGGCGCGATCTTTGCCGGTGCGTTGTGCCAGATCGCCGGCAGGCAGGTGAGATCGACATGGCGAAGTCCGTTCGTCTCCAGCACGGCGAGAATCTCGCGCGCCAGCGCGCCGCAGCCGATCACCAGCACCCGGCCCTGGCCGGGGGCCGCGAGCCCCTCATTGGTCAGGGTGCCATCGTCGGGTGTGGCGGTCACCTGAGCGTCACCGCGGTGCCATAGGCGAGAATTTCGGAGGCGGCCTGGGTGATGGTCGAGGTCTCGAACCGCACCGCCACCACCGCATCGGCCCCGAGCGCCTGCGCTTCCGCGATCATCCGGTCGAGCGCCTGTTCGCGCGCGCCGGCGAGCAGCGCGGCATATTCCTTGATTTCTCCGCCCACGAGGTTGCGCAGGCCCGCGACGATATCGGAGCCGATATGCTTGGCGCGCACGGTCGAGCCGCGCACCACGCCGAGCGCCTGGGCGATCTCGCGCCCGGGCACGCCATCGGTGGTGACGATCTGGATCATCTGTCTATCCCATCGTAATGGTCGTCTTCGTCATTGCCGATCCGTTCGGCGATCACCCGCCAGACGATATAGGCCACCAGCGCGGCCGGAATCGCCACCATCCAGCCCAGCGGCACCTCGATCATCGCCGCCACGATCATGCCGATCCAGACGGTGGCGGCGGCGGCCGCGATCACGACGACCAGGATCAGTACGAGTTTGTCGAGCGGCATGAGCGGTCTCCTTTCCCCTAGAACATGGGGGACGGCGGCCAGTCAGGCAAGTCAGTCCTTTCCCTTACGTAAACTTTGCCAGGCCACAGCGAAAATCATCACCAGAGGCAGAACCGCATAAATCACCGAGCGTGAGAGCGCGTCATGCACCAGCGCTTCGGCCAGAACGAAGATGGCCAGCGCCGCCGAAGCGAGCGCGAGAAACCCGAGGAAGACCTTGCGGCCCAATGGGTTAGGCCCCGATCTGGTTGTGCTTTCGGGCGATCAGCGCCTTGGCGGTTTCCACCGCGACCGCGGCATCGCGGCAATAGGCATCGGCCCCGATCGCCTTGCCGAATTCCTCGTTCAGCGGCGCACCGCCGACCAGCACGATATATTTGTCGCGCTTGCCTTCCTCGACCAGCGTGTCGATCACCACCTTCATGTAAGGCATGGTGGTGGTGAGCAGTGCCGACATGCCGAGGAAATCGGCATCGAACTCTTCCAGCGCGGCGATGTAATCCTCGACCGGGTTGTTGATGCCGATATTCTTCACCTCGAAGCCGGCGCCCTCCATCATCATCGTCACCAGGTTCTGGCCGATATCGTGGATATCGCCCTTCACCGTGCCGATCACCACGCGGCCGATCGTGGGCGCGCCGGTTTCGGCCAGCAGCGGCTTCAGGATCGCCATGCCGGCCTTCATCGCGTTGGCCGCGAGCAGCACTTCCGGCACGAACAGGATGCCGTCGCGGAAATCGTCGCCGACCACCTTCATCCCCGAGACCAGCGCCTCGGTGAGCACCTTGTAGGGCGCCCAGCCGCGGCCAAGCAGAATCTGCGTGCCTTCCTCGATTTCGTCCTTGAGGCCGTCATAGAGGTCGTCGTGCATCTGCAGCACAAGCTCTTCGTCATCGAGCTCCGAAAGGATGATGTCGTCTTCTTCGTCCGCCATGGTGTCCTCATGGATGGGGCCGCCCGGCGGCCTGTCGCGCTTCTTCCCGAGAGTGCCGCAGCGCACGAAACGCAATATCCGGTTTGCGACACAGCCGGGCCCGTCGCCGACTTATAGACCTGAAATCGCGCAGGCTTGAGCGAAAAATACTCATCGCAAACATGAGCCGGTTGAATATGTTCCCGTTTTGTTCGATGATTTCGCGATGGATGAGAGCGAATTGCACAAAGTGGCGCCCGAGGCGCGGCGCGGGCGGGGGGCGGCGACGAACGAAACCGGCCGCTATGAGCGCGAGACCCGGGTGGCGGTGGCGGATGGCTGGGAGCGCGACGCGCCAGCCATCCTGCGCACGGTCACGCGGGAGGAACGCCCGCGCCGGGCGATCACCCGCAACAGCTCGCCCGATGTGGCGTTTGACCGCTCGCTCAACCCCTATCGTGGCTGCGAACATGGCTGCATCTATTGCTTCGCCCGGCCCAGCCATGCCTGGCTCGGCCTGTCGCCGGGGCTCGATTTCGAAACCCGGCTGGTGGTGCGCCCCGGCATCGGTGCGGTGCTGGCGCGCGAATTGGCGCGGCCGAGCTACCGGCCCGGCGTGCTCGCCATCGGCACCAATACCGATCCCTATCAGCCGGTGGAGCGCGATGCGCGGGCGATGCGCGGTGTGCTGGAGGTGCTGGCGGCCCACCGCCATCCCGTCGCCATCGTCACGAGAGGCGCGCTGATCGAGCGCGATCTCGACATCCTGTCCGAGATGGCCGGGCAGGGGCTGGTGCAGGTTGGTGTTTCGGTAACGACGCTGGACGCGGCGCTTGCCCGCCGGATGGAGCCGCGCGCACCGGCGCCGGCGCGCCGCCTGGCGATGATCCGCGCGCTCAGCGAGGCGGGCATTCCGGTGCGCGCCATGGTGGCCCCGGTGATCCCGGCGCTGACCGACCCGGAGCTGGAAGCGATCCTTGCCGCCGGGGCGCAGGCCGGTGCGCGGGCGGCAAGCTGGATCATGTTGCGCCTGCCGCGCGAAGTGTCGCCGCTGTTTCGCGACTGGCTGGACGAGCATTACCACGGCCGGGCGGCCCGGGTGATGGCGCGGCTGCGTGAAATGCATGGCGGGCAGGATTACCGCGCCGACTGGGGCCACCGGATGCGCGGCGAGGGGCCCTATGCCGAGCTGATCGGCCAGCGCTTCCGCCTCGCCGTCAAACGGCTGGGCCTCGCCACCGGATTGCCGGCGCTGAGGACGGATCTGTTCCGCGTGCCGCCAAAGGTGGGCGACCAGCTTGACCTGTTCTGACCGCCAATTCAGCGGGTCCGGGGAGGCAATGAGTATTTGAGCCAAGAAAAAGGAGCAGCGTCGCGCCTCTTTCATCTTGCCGTAAATATCCCGGGGGTGCGGGGGCAGAGCCCCCGCCTCGGTCGGCCCGCTTCAGCGGGGCGAAAGCTTACTCCGGCCGCCGCCGCCGCCCGCGCCGTTCGCGCTGCTTCGGCGGATGCAGGGCGCAGCTATGGGCCGTGCCGTCGCTGGCGGAGGAAAAGGCGCCGAGCTTTTCGACGATCTCGTCGAGCGTCGGCTTGGTGTCGGCTTTCGGGCGGGTCTCCAGCGCTTCGCGCATCGCGCGCAGATGTTCGGGGGTGGTGCCGCAGCAGCCGCCGATGATCCTGGCGCCACAATCGCGGGCGAGCTGGGCGTAATCGGCCATCAGCGCCGGGGTGCCATCGTATTCGATCTCGCCATCGACATATTTCGGGATGCCGGCATTGCCCTTGGCCACGATCGGGCGCTCGGTGCCGGAGGCGGCGAAGCCGAGGATCGTGCGCAGCAGGTCCGAGGCGCCGACGCCGCAATTCGCCCCGAAGGCGAGCGGCGGGTTGGCGATGGTCTCGACAAGGGCGGCGAGATCGGTCGAGGTGACGCCCATCATCGTGCGCCCGGCGGTGTCGAAACTCATCGTGCCGACCCAGGGCATTCCCGCCAGTTCGGCGGCGCGCCCGGCGGCCTTGTATTCGTCGGCGGCCGAGATCGTCTCGACCCAGAGCACATCCGCTCCGCCGGCTTTCAGCGCTTCGGCCTGTTCGTGAAACATCTCCACCGCGCCGTCGAAGCTGAGCGGCCCCATCGGCTCCATGATCTCGCCGGTCGGCCCCATGGATCCCGCGACGATCACCGTGCGCCCGGCCTTGTCGGCCACCTCACGGCCCAGTTCGGCGGCGATGCGGTTGAGTTCGCCCACGCGGCTTTGGGCGTCATGCAGTTTCAGCCGCGCGGCGGTGCCGCCGAAGGAATTGGTCAGGAAGATGTCGGACCCGGCATCCACCGCCCCCTGGTAGAGCGCGCGGATATTGTCGGGCTGGTCGACATTCCACAATTCCGGCGCCTCGCCGGAGGTCAGCCCCATATTGAACAGCGTCGTGCCGGTGGCGCCGTCCGCCATCAGCCAATCCTTTTCCGCGAGCATCCGGCTCAGCGCGTCCTGGGTCATGCCATCGGCCTTTCTGGTCTCAGGGTTCGTGCGCTTCCTGCCATGAAACGCCCCTGCTGGCAAATCGCAATCCTGCAACAAGATCATGAGCGGCGCCGGCCTGCCGGCGCGATTTCGCGGGCCAGATCGAGCGCGCCGAGGACGAGTGCGCGCCGCGACGGGGCGGCGGCATAGAGCGGTTCCCAATGCGGGGCGAACGCGGCTTTGAACTGGCGCAGCCCGGCGCTGCCGGAGCGGCGGGCGAGCTGGCCGCGCAGGCGGCGGAGCGCGGGGCCATCGCCGGGATCGGCGGCGAGGGGCACGGCGGCGAGCGAAAACCTGGGCAGGCCTGCCGCGCCGGCGGCAGCGATGGCGGCGGTGACGAGGGCCTGCATCGTGCCTTCGGGCGCGTCGGGCGCGCTGCGCATGAGGTCGATGGCCTGCTCGTTTTCATTGGCATGGAGGGTGAGAAAAGCCACCAGTTTCCCGGTAGAATCATGGGCGAGGAGCACCTGCGCCCAGGGCAATGTGTCGGCCCGCCAGGTGCCCATGGAAAAGCCGCGCTCGCCGCCATGCGCTCTGGCCCACCGGGCGGCGATCCGGTCCATCTCGGCCAGCGGCAGGGGCGCGGCGGGGCCGGGGATGCGGATGGTCACCGCCGCCGCTTCGGCGGCGCGCAGCTTGCGGCGCAACTGGCGGCGGGCCGGGCCATCGGGGGTGAAGCCGCGCGGATCGAGCCAGGCTTCCTGCGCGACCGGCAGCACCACCCAGCCCCGCGCCCGCGCCGCGGCGGCGAGCCGGGCGCCCGCCTTGTAGAGCACCGGCGCGCGGAAGCGCCGGCGCGCCGCCTGTTCGGCCAGCGCGATCACCGCCGCCGGATCGGCCTCGCGCCGCAGCGGGTCGCAGACGAGCACCAGCGCCTGCCCGGTCTCGGCGGCCAGGGCGGTGGGGCGGCCCGCGGCGTCGGTCAGCAGGCCGAGCCGCCCGTGACGCAGGAGCGCGGCCTCGGCGCGCGGGGCCCGTGCAATCATCGCATCGACGAGAAAGGGCAGCTGCGGCGCGCTGGCGCGCCGGTCGATCCGGGGCGCGCGCAACGGTGGGGCGGGGGCCAGGGCCGCGCCCGGCCCGCGCAGCAGCAGGACCCCTCCGATCAGGGCGGGCAGGGCGTAGTAGAGCACGCGGTAGGCGATCACGGCGGCAAGCAGCGGTTCTTCGGGCAGATCCGGCAGCAGCGCGAGCAGGGCCAGTTCGAACGGGCCGACCCCGCCCGGTGTGGTCAGCACCAGCCCCGCGCCGAGGGCGAGCAGATAGGCCGCCAGCACCGGGCCGGGCGGCACCGCGAGGTCGGCGGGGATGAGCGCCCAGAGCACCGTGCCCGCCGCCAGCGTATCGAGCGCCGTGAGGCCGAGGATCGCCGCCATCGCGCGGAGCGGCGGCAGATGGCGGGCGAAGCGGGGCCGCAGGAGCGACAGCGCCACCAGCGCCGCCGCCCCGGCCCAGACCGTCAGCGCCAGAGCCAGCCCGCCGGGCAGGGGCAGGGCGAGCGCGGCGAAAGAGGCGAGCAGCGCCCAGCCGGCGAGAAAGGAGAGCGAGACGAAGAGCGACAGCCGCATCGCCTGCCAGAGCGTGAGCGCGGGCAACAGCCGCCAGCGGGCGAGCGCGCCGGTGAGCGTGCCCATGCCGAGGGTTTGCGCCACGGCGATGGCGGCGGCCCCGCTCGTCACCGCCGCGCGGGCGGGCACGGGGCTGTCGGCCAGCCGGTGCGCCACCGCGTCATACCGGCCCACGGCCCAGAAGCTCACCCCTGTGAAGATCGCGCCGATCGCCCATTGGTCCGGCGTCACGCTCGCCAGCGCCGCGCCGATGCGGGCCGGATCGAGGGCGCCCAGCCTGTCCCACATCGCCCAGAAGATGGCGGCGAGCACCGCGAGCGGCAGAATCTGGCGCAGACCGATGGCCCGGGCGAGCGCCGCTCCGTGCGCCCCGGTGGCAGAACTTCGATCCGGCATATCTGGCATTGGCGCCCCCCTGTGACCCGGTCCGGGGTCTAGCAGGGGGGGGCGAAGGGCCGGTTAACATTTCAAAATGGACGAAAAAAGCACGCCGGGCGGGGCCGGCGTGCTTTTTTTCCGAATCTCTTTGGCCCGGGCAGGGCGGCGGTCAGGCCTCGCTCAGCACCTGCTCACGGGCGACGATGATGAACTCGGCGCGCTTGGCGCGCACTTCGTCTTCCGACGAGGCCCCGCCGAGATCGCCCGCGACCTTGCGGATCACGTCGTCATGGCCGGCTTCCTCGAAATCAGACTTGATCACCTCGGTGATGTAAGCCTTTGTTTCGTCTTCATTCTTGCCGAGCTTTTCGGCGGCCCAGATGGCGAGCAGCTTGTTGCAGCGCGCTTCGGCCTTGAAGTTCAGCTCGGCATCGTGAGCGAACTTGTTTTCATATGCATTTTCGCGATCGTCGAAGGTGGTCATCTGTGGCCCCCAGTTTCATCCTCATTCACCATATGCCCGCGCCCGCGGCGGCAGGCAACCCCGTGAGCGCAACCATTTTGTCCCTCGCCGCGGCGCCCGGGCGCAACCCCGCCCCTGCTTGCGGGCCAAGGGGCATTGGACTATACGGCGCGAACGGGGTGTTGACCCCCGCTAGCGAGAAGGCACGCCAATGGCACGACGCAAAAAGCTCTACGAAGGCAAGGCCAAAATCCTCTACGAAGGACCGGAACCCGGCACCCTCGTGCAATATTTCAAGGATGACGCCACCGCCTTTAACGCCGAGAAGAAGGCGACGATCGAGGGCAAGGGCGTGCTGAACAACCGCCTGAGCGAGTTTTTCATGACCGGGCTGGCCAATATCGGCGTGCCGAACCACTTCATCAAGCGGCTCAACATGCGCGAGCAGCTGATCCGGCAGGTGGAGATCATCCCGCTGGAAGTGATCGTGCGCAACTTCGCCGCCGGGTCGATGGCCAAGCGGCTCGGGCTGGAAGAGGGCACGCCGCTGCCCCGGCCGATCGTCGAGTTCTCCTACAAGGACGATGCGCTTGGCGATCCGCTGGTGCCGGAGGAATATATCATCGCCTTCGGCTGGGCGACGCAGCAGGATCTGGACGATATCGTAGCGCTGGCGCTCCGGGTGAACGATTTCATGTCCGGGGTGATGTTCGGTGTCGGCATCAAGCTGATCGACTTCAAGATCGAGATCGGCCGGGTCTGGGACAATGATTACATGCGCCTGATCGTGGCCGACGAGATCAGCCCCGATTCTTGCCGGCTGTGGGATGTGGAAACCGGCCAGAAGCTCGACAAGGACGTGTTCCGCCGCGATCTGGGCAATCTTACCGATGCCTATACCGAGGTGGCCCGCCGGCTCGGTGTGCTGCCCTCGAACGTGACCCACGCGCCGACCAAGCCGACGCTGATCAACTGAGCCGGCCGGAGCCGGGGGATTTTGCATCCCCCGGACCCCCTGCAAGGTATTTTCGGAACGAAGAAGGAGGCGCGGGTCTACCGCTGGCCCGAGACGTCCTGTAAAGAGGCGGCAACGAAGTGTCCCCGCAGGGAATCGAAGGAGTGCGCCTCATGAAAGTCCGTGTCGATGTGATGCTGAAAACCGGGGTGCTCGACCCGCAGGGCGAGGCGGTGCGCCATGCGCTCGGCTCGCTTGGCTTCGAGGGTGTCGGGAAGGTGCGCCAGGGCAAGGTGATCGAGCTCGACGTGGCCGAGGGCACCAGCGAAGACACGATCAGGGACATGTGCGAGAAGCTGCTCGCCAATACGGTGATCGAGAATTACGCCATCGAGGTGCTGGGCTGATGCGCGCCGCTGTCATCGTCTTCCCCGGTTCCAATTGCGACCGCGATCTGGCGGTGGCCTTCGAGCGGGCGGGCGCCGATGTGACCATGGTCTGGCACAAGGACGATCATCTGCCGGAGGGCACCGACATTGTCGGCATTCCGGGCGGCTTTTCCTTCGGCGATTACCTGCGCTGCGGCGCGATTGCGGCCAAGAGCCCGATCAGCCGGTCGGTTGCCGCCCATGCCGGGCGCGGCGGCTATGTGCTGGGCGTGTGCAACGGCTTTCAGGTGTTGACCGAAACCGGCTTGCTGCCCGGCGCACTGATGCGCAACTCCAATCTCAAGTTCATCTGCAAACCCGTTGAACTCATTGTAGAAACCACCGACAGCGCCTTTACCGGCGGCTATCAGAAGGGGCAGGGGCTGACCGTGCCCGTCGCCCATCATGACGGCAATTACCAGGTGGATGAGGCGACGCTTGCGCAATTGCGCGCGGAAGACCGGATCGCCTTCACCTATGCCGATAATCCCAACGGTTCCACCGCCGATATCGCCGGGGTTCTGTCGGCCAACCGGCGGGTGCTGGGGATGATGCCGCACCCCGAGCGCGCGGTTGACGCGGCGCATGGCGGCACCGACGGGGTGGCAATGTTCCGCTCGTTGGCCGAGGGTCTCGTCTCGGCCTGACTTGTGGCGGCGTGACGCCAAAGTGTATCGTCGCGGCATGGCTATCGCCCAGACTTCCACGCCCGAGCGCAAGGCGCCCGCGCTGCCGGTGCCCCAGCGCATGTCGCTGCGCGCCCGGCTGGTGCTGATCGTGCTGATCTCGCTCGCCGTGGCGGTGGTCTGGGTGTCCAATGTCTGGCTGACCGAGCGGTATACCGAAACCACCCGGACCCGCGCCGAGCTGCGCAGCGCGCTCTATTCCGGCAACCTGATCTCGGAATTGCAGCGCAATTCGGTGGTGCCGCTCCTGCTCTCGCGCGATCCGGCTTTGATCAACGCGCTGAATTCAAAGGATTATACCGCCTCGTCGCAGCGCCTCATCTCGTACCGGGAGGAGATCGGCGCCGCCTCTCTGATGCTGCTCGACGCCGATGGGCGCACGGTGGCGGCGACGGTGCGCGAACGGCTGGGCGAGACGCTGCGCCAGGCGCCCTTCTTCGTCAATTCGCTGCGCAATTCCGATACGGTCTTCACCACCACCCAGACCGAGGCGGGCGGCTTCTACTTCACCTATTCGCGCAAGATCGAGAATAGCGGCCAGCTGATCGGGGTGATCGTGGTCGAGGTCGACCTTGCCAAGTTCGAGGCGAGCTGGGCCGGGATTTCCGACGCGGTGCTGGTGAGCGACAGCGAGGGGCGCATCATCCTCTCGACCGAGCCGAAATGGCGCGGGCTCTCGGAGCAGGAGGCGCTGGGGCTGGTCGCGCCGACCTCGGCCATCCAGCGCGCCATCGAGGCGACGGCCAACTGGGCCTCGCTGCCGGCCGAGGCCTTCTTTACCGGCGATTCGGTGCTGCGGCAGGATGCGCGCATCCCGTTTCAGGGCTGGCGGATGACCTCGTTCACCACCTACGCCTCGGTGCGCGAGCGGGTGAACGGGGTGCTGGCGCTGGAGATCATGGGCTTTGCCATCCTGCTGGCCTTCACCTTCTATGTCATTTCCCGCCGCGCCACCTCGCGCTCGATGCTGTTCCAGCTCGAATCCGCGGAGTTGCGCGAACTGAACGCCGCGCTCCAGCGCGAAGTGTCGGAGCGCCAGAAGGCCGAGGCGCATCTGCAGGTGGCCGAGCAGACGCTGGCGCAAAGCTCGAAGCTGGCCGCGCTTGGCGAGATGTCGGCGGCGGTCAGCCATGAACTCAACCAGCCGCTCGCGGCGATGAAGACCTATCTGGCCGGGGCCAAGCTGCTGCTCCAGCGCAAGCGGCCCGAAGAGGCGCTTTCCAGCTTCCAGCGGATCGACGATCTGATCGAGCGCATGGGCGCGATCACCCGCCAGCTCAAGAGCTATGCCCGCAAGGGGGGCGACGCCTTCGAGCCGATCGACGTGCGCCAGTCGGTGTCGACCGCGCTGAGCATGATGGAGCCGCAGCTCAAACGCCGGCAGGTGCGCATCACCCGCAACGTGCCGCGCGAGCCGGTGATCGTCGAGGCCGACCGGGTGCGGCTGGAACAGGTGCTGATCAATCTGCTGCGCAACGCCATCGACGCGACCAAATCCGTCGACCAGCCGCAGGTGGATATCCTGCTGACCGCCGATGACAGCGCGCGGATCTCGGTGCGCGATAACGGCCCCGGCGTCGCCGATCTCGATAAACTCTTCGAACCGTTCTACACCACCAAGGCCCCCGGCGACGGTGTGGGCCTTGGCCTTGCGATCTCCTCCGGCATCGTCACCGACCTCGGCGGCCGGCTGACGGCGCGCAACGGAACCACGGGGGGGGCTGTATTCGAGGTGGAATTGCCTATCTTGAAAGGCAGCAAACATGACAAAGAGACGGGAGTCGAAGCGGCCGAATGAGCGCGCGGGCTCCTGCCGGGAGGGATAGGCCCGGATATTTCGGCCCAAGGGGGGCCAGAGGGTAGAGACAATGGCACAGGCAATGAAGATCGCAATCGTCGACGACGAACAGGATATGCGCCAATCCATCAGCCAGTGGCTGGCGCTCTCGGGTTTCGATACCGAGACTTACCCCTCCGCCGAAGAGGCGTTGAAAACCGTGGGCACCGATTACCCCGGCGTGGTGATTTCCGATATCCGGATGCCCGGCATGGACGGGATGGCCTTTCTCAAGAAGCTGATGAGCGTCGATTCGGCGCTGCCGGTGATCATGATCACCGGCCATGGCGATGTGCCGATGGCGGTGGAGGCGATGCGGGTCGGGGCTTATGACTTCCTCGAAAAGCCCTTCAACCCCGACCGGATGACGGAGCTGGCCAAGAAGGCCACGCAATCGCGCCGGATGACGCTCGATGCCCGCGCCCTGCGCCGCGAGCTGGGCGATGGCTCGACGATCATGAAAAAGCTGATCGGCGCCAGCCCGGTGATGGAGCGGCTGCGCGAAGACATTCTCGATATCGGCCAGGCCGATGGCCATGTGCTGATCGACGGCGAAACCGGCACCGGCAAAACGCTCGTCGCCCATGCGCTGCACGCGGTGGGGGCCAAGGCCGGCCGCAAATTCGTGGTGGTGCGCCTCGCCGGGCAGGACGAGGAAGAGCTTGCCACCAAGCTCTTTGGCCCGATGGACGATGGCGGCCAGCAGCCTTACGTCGAACAGGCGCGCGGTGGCACGCTGGTGCTGGAAGATATCGAATCTCTGCCGATCGGGCTGCAGGCCAAGCTGCTCGCCTGGATCAACGATCAGGGCAATCCGCCCGAAACCCGCGTCGTCGCCGTGTGCAACGTGCAGGAGGCGGGCAAGACCTGCGAAGAGGCGCTCAGGCCCGATCTGTTCTACCGGCTGGCGCAGATGAAGATCACCCTGCCGCCGCTCAGGCAGCGCGGCGAGGATATCCTGATGCTGTTCACCGGCTTTGCCGACCAGTTCGCCGAGGAATACGGCTGCGCCGCGCCGACGGTGACGGCGCAGGAGGCGGCGCAGCTTCTGCAGGCGCCCTGGCCGGGCAATATCCGCCAGCTCATCAACATCGCCGAGCGCGCCGTGCTGCAATCGCGGCGCGGCTCGGGCACGATCTCGTCGCTGCTGATGAACGATCATGACGATGTGCAGGCCACCACGATCACCACCGAGGGCAAGCCGCTCAAGGAATATGTCGAAGCCTTCGAGCGGATGCTGATCGACAACACGATGCGCCGCCACAAGGGGTCGATCGTGGGGGTGATGGAAGAGCTGTGCCTGCCGCGCCGGACCCTCAACGAGAAGATGGCGAAATACGGGTTGCAGCGTTCGGATTACCTCTGAGCCTGCCGGCTTTCGATTGATCGGCGCCCGGCCCCCGGTGTAGGGGTCGGGCGTTGTTCATCTGGAGGACCGCCGATGCCCGCCCCCGAAAACCGCCTGAAAACCGCGCTGAACGAAGGCCGGATGCAGATCGGCCTCTGGCTCAATTCCGGCTCCGCGCTGGTGAGCGAGATCGCCGGTGCGACCGGCTTCGACTGGTGCCTGATCGACGCCGAGCACGCGCCCTACGATCCGGTCGGCATCGCCGACCAGCTGCGCGCGCTCGCGCTTGGCGGCACCAGCGCCGTGGTGCGGGTGCCCGTTGGCGAAGACTGGGTGATCAAGCAGGTGCTCGATCTCGGCGCGCAGACGATTCTGGTGCCGATGGTCGATACCGCGGCGCAGGCCGGGCAGGTGGTGCGCGCCACCCGTTACGCGCCGGAGGGCGTGCGCGGGCTTGGCGCCAGCGTGGCGCGGGTGTCGGGCTTTGGCCGGACGGCCGATTACCCGACCACGGCCAATGGCCAGATCGGCGTGATCGTTCAGGCCGAAACCCGCCGCGCCATCGACAATCTCGACGATATCCTTGCCGTCGAGGGGGTGGATTGTGTGTTCATCGGCCCCGCCGATCTCTCGGCCGATATGGGCTATCCCGGAAATCCGGGCGCCGACGAGGTGGTGGCGACCATCGCCGGGGCCGTGCGCCGCATCCGCGCGGCGGGCAAGGCGGCGGGGATCATCCACTACGATCCGGGCAATTTCGGCTATTATGCCGATCTGGGGATCACCTTTCTGGGCGTCGGCGCGGATGTATCGCTGATGCGCACGAGCTTTGCCGAGACGCTCGACACCGCGCGGCGCGCCTCCGGCCAGTAGGCGGAAAGCAATTGCCCGGCGGCGGTGCGGCTGCTACCGATGCCGCAAATAGGTATGGGAGATAACGATGCAGATTTCCGACAAGACGCCGATCGTGGTGACGGGCGGGGCCTCGGGCCTTGGCGAAGCGGTCGCCCGCGCCTTTGCCGCCGCCGGCGCGCCGGTGGGGATCTTCGATCTCAACGAGGCGCAGGGCGAGGCCCTGGCCTCCGAACTGGGCGGCACCTTCGCGCGGGTCGACGTGTCGGACCCCGAAAGCGTGCGGGCGGGCTTTGCGAAGGTGCGCGCGGCCAACGGGCAGGAGCGCATCCTGATGAACTGCGCCGGGATCGGCCCGGCGGCCAAGACCGTCGCCAAAGGCGTGGCGCATGACCCGGCGATGTTCATGAAGACGATCACCGTCAATCTGGGCGGCAGCTTCATCTGCGCCAGCATTGCCGCCGAGGGCATGGTTGCCGCCGATCCGCTGGATGAGGACGGCGCGCGCGGGGTGATCATCAACACCGCCTCCGTCGCCGCCTTCGAGGGGCAGGTGGGGCAGGTGGCCTATTCCGCCTCGAAAGGCGGCGTGGTGGGGATGACCCTGCCGATGGCCCGCGATCTTGCCCGCGACGGTGTGCGGGTCAACACCATCGCGCCGGGCATCTTCCTTACCCCGATGCTGTATTCGCTGCCGGAAGAGGTGCAAAAGAGCCTCGGCGCGCAGGTGCCCTTTCCGTCGCGGCTGGGCAAGCCTGCGGAATTCGCCGAACTCGCCCTGCATATCGCCCGCAACGACATGCTCAACGCCGAGGTGATCCGCCTCGACGGCGCGATCCGCATGGCGCCGCGCTAGGCGCGCGGGCCGATTTCATGCCTCCGGCGGGAGTATTTGCGCAAGGGTGAAGATCAGAGCGCGTCCGGCTGCCGGCCGGGCGCCGCATCGGCAAAAGCCGGCAATTCATCCAGCGCTGCGTGGATGCGGCGGATCACCGGATAGGGGCTCATATCGACCTCGAAACGGGCATTGTTCCACATCTGCGCATAGAGGCAGCAATCGGCATAGCCCGGCGTCTCGCCATGGCAATAGGTGCCGGTCTGGTCGCTGCCCGCCAGCATCTGTTCGAGCGGGGCGAAGGTGGTGTGGACCCAGTGGTTGACCCACGCCCTCTTGCCTGAGTCGCCGGCGCCGAACGTGGCGTCGATATAGGTGAGCACCCTCAGGTTGTTGATCGGGTGAATCTCCAGCGCGATCATCTGCCCGAGCGCGCGCACCCGGGCGCGGGCCTTCGGCTCGGCGGGCAGGAGCGGGCGCGCCGGATGGGCCTCGTCGAGCCACTCCATGATGGCGAGCGATTGGGTGAGCACGGTGCCGTCTTCGAGCTCCAGCGCGGGCACGAGGCCCTGCGGGTTGATCTCGGTATAATCCGGATCGCGATGCGCGCCTTTGGGCAGATGCACGCCGAGATACTCATAGGCGAGCCCCTTCAGGTTCAACGCCGCGCGCAGCCGGGTGGAGGTGGAGGAGCGGAAGTAATTGTGCAGCTTCAGCGTCATCGGCCCTGTCCCTGATCGTGAGCGAGACCCTGCCATGAGGCGGGCGCGGGGGGAAGGGGGGACGAGTGCGCGTTGACTCTTGTGTTCGGTTGAGGTCGGATGCCGCCGAGCTGATAGCCTGGGGATCGACGTGGCATTGCAGGACCTTACCCCGTTCTGGGTAGACTTCCCCTTCCGCGAGAACCGCACATATGTGCATTCCGGGTCGATCTGCAATTATTGGCGGGATCGGGCGCCAGATGCCGAGTCCTTCGACATCGTGCTGAAACACTGGATGGCGCACCGCTTGGTTTTTACACCTTTGGCGGAGGGTGTGGCGCCCGGGGGGCAGGGTCATGTCATCATCAACGAGGATGGCGCCCGCAGGATCTTTGAGATTTCAGAAGATATGGCGCATCCTGTTGTGGCGCGTGTGGCCTATGACGAGGACGCGGTTCCCAAAGCCGTGGATGTTTCCGGCGGTGCCTGTGAGGTCGCGCCGTTGAAGGGGTTCACTTTCTTCGATCGGGTGATCTCGGGCAACAAAGCGCTGATCAACGAAGTGCTCAATCCCGGCGTGAAACTGATCGCGGCAAAAATCTCGACAAAGGGTTTCCCGTCTGACGATGCCCCGATCACGTTGAAGCTGAAGGGCAATGTCGGGCACCGGGTTTTCAAGTCAGCCTTGCTGGTGAATGGCGAGTTGAACGGAGAGGTCATCTACTATGGCGAATGACGATTTCGCGGTTCGGGCAATCGGAACCTATATTCCATCTGCACGTCTGGACAACGGCGCCCGCATCGAGAGGTTCGAGTATTCGCCCGATGCGTTGCGCGACAAGATTGGGGTTATGCAGACGGCGCGCAAGGCAGCGGAGGAAGAGACGTCGGATATGTGCGTTCGCGCATATGAACATCTTTCGGAAAAACTCGGCGAGGCACTCGATCCGGAAAGCCTCGATCTGATCGTGGTGGTGACTCAGCACCCGGACGGTTTTGGGCTGCCCCATACCTCCGCAATCCTCCACGGCAAGCTGGGCCTGCCAAAAACCTGCTTCGCCTTCGATATCTCTCTCGGCTGTTCGGGCTATGTGTCGGCTCTGGCGACGGTGAAGGGCCACCTGATCGCGACCGGCGGCAAACGGGCGCTGCTGTTCACGGCCGATCCCTATTCCAAGTCGTTGAGTGAGGACGACAAGAACACTGCAATGATCTTCGGCGATGCCGCAACAGTGACCCTGATCGAACCGGGCGCCGACTGGCAGATCGGTGCCTTCGACAGCGGCACGGATGGGTCTGCACATCACGCCCTGGAGCGGGATGCCGATGGGGTGTTGCGGATGAACGGTCGCGCCGTGTTCAATTTCTGCGCGCTGAATGTGCCGAAGAGCGTGAAAGCAACGCTTGAGAAAAACGGGCTTGAAAAGGATGAGGTCGATGCTTTCGTGTTTCATCCCGGGTCGAAATACATCGTCGACACGATTGCGGCGCGTGTGAAGATCGACCCGCCCAAGACCCTGCATTGCGCCACCTATGGCAATACGATCTCATCGTCTATTCCCTTGGTTCTGGCAGACCTCGACGCTACAAGCGCACCCAACGTTTTTGTTTCAGGATTCGGTGTCGGCCTCGGTTGGGCCTCCTGTGTCCTTAAACCAGGAAAGGACTGAACATGTCGGTGGAAACCAGGATTCGGGAGATCATTTCTGATGTTGTCGAAGGGTTTGACGGTGCGGCGCTGAACGCCGATGCAGAATTGCTCGATACCGGTCTCGACTCGCTCGACATTGCGTCGGTCCTGCTCGAAGTGCAGGAAGAGTTCGGCGTGATCGTGCCCGATGGCGAAGAAGACAAATACGACACCCTCGCCAAGCTCGTCGCTTTCGTTTCCGAAAAGCAGAGTAGCTGAATATGTTCAAAGCGCTGCGCCGTCTGGGCGCGTTCGGGCAGGCAAAGCCTGAGCCCCGCCCGTGGAGTGATGTCCTCGCGGCGTGCCGTGCTTCGATCTGGGCGCCGGCCGACCAGAACACACTGGCCGAACTTGACGATGAACTCGGCGCGTTGCTTGGCGCTAAAGCTCTGAACGCACGCATGACCCCGATTGCGCGCCTCTACCGTTCGATGATCGAGTGGCGTCGATCAGGAGTCTTCCACGCGCCGTTCAACGGGATGAGCGAGGCCCGGCTCCAGTTCTGGGAGATTGAATGGCATTGCCCGGTTCTGGGCTATCAGCGCGCATTCGTTCAAGCGATGTTCGAGGCGCGGCCCGATACCAATCTTGCCCAGAAGAACAAGGTTGTCTTCGAGCATATGCCGTCAGAGGTGCCGGATGTTCGCGAAACCCGGGATTTGGACATCGACATCATGCTCTACCCCGGTGCCGAACGCACGATCATTGCCTTTTCGGGGCTGAATGGGAATTGCCTTGGAATCGGGTGGACGATGTTCTACCGCGCCGTCGCATGCCCTGCGCGGGCCAACCTGGTGGTGCTGAAGGATGTGCAGCGAATGCTGTATCTCAAGGGGCTTGCGAGTGTGGGCGATTTCGAGGCGACGAAGGCCCGGCTGCGCGATCTGGTCGATGAGTATTCCGCCTTGGGTGAGGTTATCTTCCTCGGCGGGTCCGGGGGGACGTTTGGTGCTCTGGCATTTGGCAGCGGCATCGGGAAGGTCAGGCGCGTCGTCGCGCTGGCCGGCCCGACCTCGCTGGAGATTGGCGGCGAACACGAAGATAAGCAGGTCTACCGGCGCATTTTTGCCGATATGCAATCGGGCCTAGTTCCGCACAAGGATATCGCCGCACTTGTCAACGGTTCGGGTCTTGAGCGCGTGGATTTTTTCGTGTCTGGCGGGCATGAGTTCGACATGGCCCAGATGGCCCACCTGAAAGACAATACCAAAGTCGTCGTACCCTACATCTATGATTGTGAGCACCATTCCATGACCGATATGTGCATTGCAGATGGGCGGCTTATATCTGTGGTAAAAGGCGAGAAATCGCGGCCGGTCGACCTGCGTTGAGCACTAGGGGGGCTCAGCCATCTGGGTGGCCGCAAAGTCGATATGCGATGGGTCTCTGCCGCTCCGCGGTGTGATTTCAGTATCAGGGTGCGCGCCGGTCGGCTCTGTTGCCTCCATCGAAGGCAAGCGGTGACCGCGAAGCGGGCGCGCGACAGGTCCCGGCCATCTCGGGCGGGCAGGCGGGCCGGATCGGTCACGCCGGCGTGAGCTGCGGCATCGCGGCGCTGGCCTTCGGACTGCGAGGCGGCTACCAAGCCCGTTCCGGAGCCGGACAGAAAGGACCACGCCGATGAGCATCGCCGACCCCAATGCGGGGCAGACCCGCGCCGACAGGATCTTCGGTCTCTTCCGCCTCGTCGCGCTGGTTGAGGGTGTGACCACGCTCATGCTGTTCTTCGTCGCGATGCCGATCAAATACGGGTTCGGCAATCCGGGTTGGGTGCAGCTCTGGGGGCCGATCCATGGCTATGCCTTTCTTGCCTATCTGGTATTGATGGTGGTGGCGCTGCGCGGGCGCGGCTGGAGCCCTGGCGACTGGCTGCGCACCACCTTCGCGTCGTTCCTGCCCTTCGGCACCTTTCTGAACGATCCGTTTCTGAAGCGCCGTTGGACCGGTGGAGCCGGCGCGGCCTGAGCGGTTTGCGCGGGGCGGCCTGCGTGCTATATCCCCGGGCGGCCCGCATCGCGCCAGACAGGACGGGCGGGAGGCGAAGGTTCGGAGAGTGACGTGGACCAGATCAGACAGCCACAGACCACGCCGCCCTGGCGCCTTTCCGTCGCGCCTATGATGGACTGGACCGACCGTCATTGCCGGTATTTCCACCGGCTGATGAGCCGCGAGGCGCTGCTCTACACCGAAATGGTTACCGCGCCCGCGCTGGTGCGCGGTGGGGCGTTGCATCTGCTTGATTACAACCCGCAGGAGCATCCGGTGGCGGTGCAGCTTGGCGGCTCGGACCCCGACGAACTGGCGGCGGCCACGCGGGCTTGTGTCGGGCGCGGCTATGACGAGGTGAACCTCAATGTCGGCTGCCCGTCCGACCGGGTGCAATCGGGCACTTTCGGCGCGGTGCTGATGAAGACGCCCGAACTGGTCGCCGAATGCGTTGCGGCGATGCGCGAGGCTGCCGGGAACGTCGAGGTGACGGTGAAATGCCGGATCGGGGTCGACGATCAGGAGCCGGAGGAGGTTCTGCCCGATTTCCTCGACAAGATCGGTGCCGCCGGGGTGACGCGCGCCACGATCCATGCCCGCAAGGCGTGGCTGCAGGGGTTGAGCCCGAAGGAAAACCGCGAGGTGCCGCCGCTGAACTACGATCTCGTCTACCGCATGGCGCGTGACTTTCCCGATATGAGCCTGTCGATCAATGGCGGCGTGGCCACGCTTGACGAGGCGCGCGCCCATCTCGCGGCGGGGATGGACGGGGTGATGATCGGGCGCCGGGCCTATCACGATCCGGCCCCGGTGCTGCTCGATGCGGATGAGGCGATCTTTGGCGCCGCGCCCGGCGGCGACAGCGCTCATGACATCGCCCGCGCCATGCTGCCCTATATCGAGCGTCATCTCGCGGCGGGCGGGCGGCTGCACGAGATCACCCGGCATATGCTCGGCCTGTTCACCGGGCGGCCCGGTGCACGGGCCTGGCGGCGGGTGCTCTCGGAAGGGGCGACAAAGCCCGGCGCGGGACCCGCGCTGGTGGAGGAGGCGCTGGCACAGGTGCCGGAGGGGATCGCGGCAGAGGCCCAGACGGTGTGAGCCGGGCGGGCGCGCCGGATATGCGATGCCGGTATTCCAGGATTCTAGAATCCTGAATCTGCGATAAAATCATTCACAAACAATGGCTTGTCTTCGCGGTGGTCGGTGCGATCCGGTCAGTTCTTTGGTAAGGGTAAATGCCCGCCAGCGGCCGACCGGCACCACACCTGACGGGCGTGGTCATCGCCCGCGCTCGGTTGCGGATCGCGCCGCCGCGGCGCGCAAGGCCGGGCATCCGGCTGCGCCGCCCCTTGACGTGAGCGGCCCCGTGCCGGATGAAGCCATGCCGGACAGATGCCCAGGGAGGCCCGCCATGCTCGATTTCGCCACGCTCGCACCTCTGGTGCTGTTGCTGCTCGCCATCGGCGCCTTTGCCGGCGTGCTCGCCGGGCTGCTGGGCGTGGGTGGCGGCATCGTGCTGGTGCCCGCCTTTTACTACACCTTCTCCGGCATGGGCTACGAGTCGGGTGAGCTGATGCAGGTCTGCCTCGCCACCTCGCTCGCCACGATCATCGTTACCTCCAGCCGCTCGGTGATGTCGCATAACAAGAAGGGCGCGGTGGATTGGGGCATCCTGCGCAGCTGGGCGCCGGGCATCGCGATCGGCGCGGTGATCGGGGTGCTGGTGGCCGCCGGCCTGCGCTCGGCCACGTTGCAGGGCATTTTCGGTGTGCTGGCCTTTTTCATCGGCCTCTACATGCTGTTTGGCAAGATCTCGTGGAAGCTGGCCGACGAGATGCCGGGCGGGCCTCTGCGCGCCGTGCTTTCGCCCATTGTCGGCTTTCTCTCGGTGCTGATGGGGATCGGAGGCGGCTCCTTCGGGGTGCCGATCATGACGCTGCATGGCGTGCCGATCCACCGCGCCGTGGCCACCGCCGCCGGGTTTGGCCTGATCATCGCCTTGCCCTCGGTGATCGCCTTCCTGTTCGTCGACGTGGCCCATGCGCCGCCCTATACGCTGGGGGCAGTCAATATCCCGACCTTCCTGATCGTCATCCTCACCACCACGCTCACCGCGCCGCTTGGGGTGAAGATCGCCCATGCGCTCGACCCGAAGCCGCTCAAGCGCGCCTTCGGCGTGTTCCTGACGCTGGTGGCGCTGAACATGCTGCGCAAGGCGTTCGGGCTGTTCTGAGCGGGATCTGCCCGCGACGCAGGGGCGCATGGGATTATCCGCCAAAGCCCGCCATACCGGGGCCCGCGACAGGAGAGGAGTTTTCAGATGACCGGACAGCAGCCGCCCGCCTTCAAGGCGCAGACCGAGGCCGCGATGCCGCGCTGGCGCAAGATGCCGCCGGCGGTGTTTCCGCCCGTGCTCGGGGCCTTCGGCCTCGCCACCGCCTGGGGGCGCACGGTGGATGCCTTCAGCTTTACCCCCGCCGTGGGGCAGATCCTGATGGGGGCGGTGACGTTGCTCTACCTCTATCTGCTGGGCAATTACGTGGCCAAGCTGGCGAAACGCCCCGGCGTGCTGGGCGAAGACCTCAGGGTGCTGCCGGGCCGGGCCGGGCTCGCGGCGATGACGATGGCGGGGATGCTGCTGGCGCTGGCGGTGCTGCCGTTCTCGATGCCGCTGGCGAAGGCGATCCTCGCGCTCGCGGTCGCGGGCCATGCGGTGATCGCGGTGATGTTTGTCTGGCAGTTCCTCACCGGTCCCGCCGAGGCGCGCACCGTCACGCCGGTGATGCACCTGACCCTGGTGGGCTTCATCGTCAGCCCGCTTGCAGCCTTGCAGATGGGCTGGGCCACGTTCAGCCAGATCGTGTTTCTGTTCTCGGTGCTGGTCGCGCTGGCGATCTGGATCGCCTCGGCGCTGCAATTCGCCCGCCAGGACGTGCCGGCGCCGCTGCGCCCGCTCCTGGCGATCCACGTCGCCCCCGCCAGCCTGCTCGGCACCGTGGCGCTGCTGATGGGCAATGGCGGGCTCGGCCTCGCCTTCGGCATTCTGGCGATCCTCATGGTGGCGGCACTGCTGATCCGCGCCCGCTGGGTGATCGCCGGAGGCTTCTCGCCGCTCTGGGGCGCCTTCACCTTCCCGCTCGCGGCGTTCTCGTCGCTGATGATGGTGCTCGGCACCGCCAATATGGGGCCACGGGACGGTCTGGTCTTCGACCTGATCGGCGCGGTGGCGCTGGTGGCGGCGACCTTCTTCATCCCCTGGGTACTGACCAAAGTTGTGCAGCTCTGGCTCAAGGGGCAGTTGGCCGTTAAGACCAATTCTGCGGTGGCCTGAGGGCAGGGGCGAGGGGGCCAGCCCCCTCGCGCTCCCCCGGAGTATTTCTGCCAAGAAAAAGGGGGTCAGCCGCGCGGGGGCAGGGCGGCCTGCGCCTTTTTCGGCAGGCTCTCGCGGATCACGTCATAGGCGGTGTGGATGCGGTGGGTGATCTCCGCCGGGTCGGCGGAGGCGAAGGGCACCAGCACCCAGGATTTGTGGAAATAGGGGGCCTTCTGCGCCACGCCCGCATCGCGCAGCATCTCGGCGGTTTCCACATCGGGGCATTTGACGCTGACGCCGATCCCCTGCGCGCCGGTGGCGGCGAAGATCTTGCCGCCCAGCTTCCACACATCGTGCCCCGGCCCGAACGGTTCGGACCAGTCCGCCCCGGGCAGGGCGCGGCAGATATCGTTGACCAGATCGCGCGACATGGATGCACTCTAACAGGCTTGGCGGCGCGGCCAAGGCCTGCTATCACTGAGCCATGACAACGAACGGCATCATCATCTGCTGCATTACCGGCTGACATCGTCAGGCGGGCCGTTCTTCTGTTTCCTCTCTCTACCGAAGTTGCTAAGCCCGCCGCGGGACGCCTGCGCGAGGACGACATGGTTGAGATCAAGCTCTACAACACCGCCACCCGCTCGAAGCAGCTTTTCGAGCCGCTGGATGCGGACAATGTGCGGATGTATGTCTGCGGGCCCACCGTTTATGACCGCGCGCATCTGGGCAATGCCCGCCCGGTGGTGGTGTTCGACGTGCTCTACCGGCTGTTGCGCCATGTCTACGGGCCGGATCACGTGACCTATGTGCGCAACTTCACCGATGTGGACGACAAGATCATCGCCCGGGCGGATGAGAGCGGTGTGCCGATCGACGAGATCACCTCGACCACGACGCAATGGTATCTCGACGACATGCGCGCGCTCGGCGCGCTCGACCCCGATGAGATGCCGCGCGCGACCCAGCATATCGGCGACATGGTAAAAATGATCGAAGAGCTGATCGGGCGCGGGAACGCCTATGCGGCGGAGGGCCATGTGCTCTTTGCGGTGGACTCGTATGACGAGTATGGCGCGTTGTCGGGGCGGTCTGTCGACGACATGATCGCCGGCGCGCGGGTGGAGGTGGCGCCCTACAAGCGCAATCCGATGGACTTCGTGCTGTGGAAGCCCGCGAAGGACGGCGAGCCGGGCTGGGACTCGCCCTGGGGCCGCGGGCGGCCGGGCTGGCACATCGAGTGCTCGGCGATGAGCTATGAGCTGCTGGGCGAGACCTTCGACATTCACGGCGGCGGGAACGATCTGCAATTCCCGCATCATGAGAACGAGATCGCGCAGAGCAAGTGCGCCCATCCGGGGGCGGGCTTCGCGCGGTATTGGCTGCATAACGAGATGTTGCAGGTGGAGGGGAAGAAGATGTCCAAGTCGTTGGGCAACTTCTTTACCGTGCACGATTTGCTGGAGCAGGGGGTGCCGGGTGAGGTGATCCGGTTTGTGTTCCTGGGGACGCATTACCGTAAGCCGATGGACTGGACGGAGAAGAAGCGGGCGGAGGCGGAGGCGACGCTACGGAAGATCGCCGAATTCATAGACAGAAATCTGCACCTGTTTCCCTTCAGAAAACGTGGACCGCAAAGACCGCCCCAGGAGTTCGTGGACGCGCTTTCGAATGATCTAAACACGGCGCTGGCGGTCACACTGATCAACAAATACCTGAAGAATGAGCAGGAATCAGAGCTTGTTGGGTCACTTCAGCTTCTAGGGTTCAATCCCGACGAATTGCTTAGGATTTTTAAGCCGTTCCACTTAGCCGCGCGTGATAATGGCGTTACTTCAGGTGTTAGTTTTGAGGCTTGGGGCGGCCAGTTTGAGATCGATTCCGAAACCATGACGGAGTTGGGAAACCGGCTGTTTAAAATGCGTCAGGAAGCGTTGAGAACAAAGGACTTCACGGCCGTCGATGCCCTCAAATCCGCGCTCCTCTCCGCTGGGGTCGAGGTGCGAATGTCGAAAGATGGCGTAGAGCTGATGCCGGGCGCCGGGTTCGACCCTGCCAAGCTGGAGGCGCTCGAATGATGCGTTCCCTCCCCAACCGCCTCGCGCGGGCGACCAGCCCGGGCGGCGCCCGACCCTCCCCCCGGGAGGGCGCATTGGCGACGTCGCGTGGCGCACATCCCTCGTCCGGGGCTTTTGAGATAAACTACCCCGCACAACCGCTGCGCAGCGCCCACCCAGGGTCGGGCGCCGCCCTCGGTTCTCAGGAGGTCATGTCATGACTGAACGCCTGCATCTCTACGACACCACGCTCCGCGACGGCCAGCAGACCCAGGGCGTCCAGTTCTCCGTGCCCGAGAAGATCGCCATCGCCGAGGCGCTGGACCTTCTGGGCGTCGACTATATCGAGGGCGGCTGGCCCGGGGCGAACCCGACCGACAGCGATTTCTTCGCCGCAAGGCCCGAGACCAAAGCCACCTTCACCGCCTTCGGCATGACCAAGCGGGCCGGGCGCTCGGCGGCGAATGACGATGTGCTGGCGCAGGTGATGAACGCCAATACGCCTGCCGTCTGCCTCGTTGGCAAGACCCATGATTTCCACGTCACCACCGCGCTGGGCATCACGCTCGACGAGAATATCGAGAACATCTCCGCCTCGGTCGCGCATATCGTGGCGCAGGGGCGTGAGGCGTTGTTCGATGCCGAGCATTTCTTCGACGGCTACAAGGCCAATGCCCCCTATGCGCTGGACGCGGTGCTTGCCGCCTACGAGGCCGGTGCGCGCTGGGTGGTGCTCTGCGATACCAATGGCGGCACGCTGCCGCAGGAGATCCACGATATCACCCGCGCGGTGATCGAGGCCGGCATTCCCGGCGACCGGCTGGCCATCCATTGCCATGACGATACCGGCAACGCGGTGGCGGGCAGCCTCGCCGCCATCGACGCGGGCGCGCGGCAGGTGCAGGGCACCCTGAACGGGCTGGGCGAGCGCTGCGGCAATGCCAACCTGACCTCGCTGATCCCGACGCTGCTGCTCAAGGAGCCCTATCGCAGCCGGTTCGATATCGGCGTCACCGAGGCGGCGCTGACCACGCTGACCCGCGTTTCGCGCCAGCTTGACGATATCCTCAACCGCGTGCCCCTGCGCAGCGCGCCCTATGTGGGGGCCAGCGCCTTCACCCACAAGGCGGGGCTGCACGCCTCTGCGATCCTGAAAGACCCGTCCACCTACGAGCATATCGAGCCGGCGCTGGTCGGCAATGCGCGGCTCGTGCCGATGTCGAACCAGGCCGGGCAGTCGAACCTGCGCAAGCGGCTGGCCGAAGCGGGGATCGGGATCGACAAGGGCGATCCGCATCTGGGCGAGATCCTCGACGAGATCAAGCGGCGCGAGGACGAGGGCTATGCCTATGACGGCGCGCAGGCGAGCTTCGAGCTTCTGGCGCGGCGGATGCTGGGGCAATTGCCGCAATTCTTCGAGGTCAAGCGCTACAAGGTCACCGTCGAGCGGCGCAAGAACCGCTATGACAAGATGGTCAGCCTGTCGGAAGCGGTGGTGGTGGTGAAGATCGGCGACGAGAAGAAGCTCTCGGTCTCCGAAAGCCTCGATGCCACCGGCTCCGACCGTGGCCCGGTCAACGCGCTGGCCCGCGCGCTGGGCAAGGATCTGGGGCCGTACCAGGCCTGTATCGACGATCTGAAACTGGTCGATTTCAAGGTGCGCATCACCAATGGCGGCACCGACGCCGTGACCCGCGTGATCATCGACAGCGAAGACGGGCGCGGGCGGCGCTGGTCGACGGTGGGGGTGAGCCCCAATATCGTCGATGCCTCGTTCGAGGCGCTGCTCGACGCGATCAACTGGAAGCTGGTGCGCGACGGGCTGGAGCCGGTGCGCGCCACCGGGATCGCGGCGCAATGAACCCGTTCTTCCGGCTCCATTCCGGTCTGCCGCGCGAAGCGCCGGGCGATCGCGCCAGCGTCGACTGGGCCTTCACCACCGGCAATGTGGCGCGCGACGCGAAGATCCTCGATGCGGGTTGCGGCCCGGGCGCCGATATCGCCGCGCTCCTCGAGAATGCACCGGCGGGCGAGGTGCTGGCGGTGGACTTGCACGCGCCCTTCATCGACGCGGTCAAGGCGCGCTGGCTGGACGAGCCGCGCGTGACGGCGCGGGTGCAGAGCATGGATGAGCCAGAGGGGCCGTTCGACCTCGTCTGGGCCGCCGGGGCGCTCTATTTTCTCGGTATCGAGGCCGGGCTGCGCCACTTCCGCCCGCACCTGGCGCCGGGCGGGGTGGTGGCGTTCAGCGAACTGGCCTGGCTTGTGGACGATCCCGCGCCGGGCCTCGTCTGGGAGATGCGCAAGGAATATCCCGAGATCGGCGGGGCCGAAGCGCTGCAGGCAC
The DNA here is from genome assembly GCF_027923545.1 of Sinisalibacter aestuarii. Lineage (GTDB taxonomy): Bacteria > Pseudomonadota > Alphaproteobacteria > Rhodobacterales > Rhodobacteraceae > Sinisalibacter > Sinisalibacter aestuarii. Next base: position 230,877 of record NZ_BROH01000004.1, read on the forward strand.
GGGTGATGGCGGCAGGCTACGATATCTGCGGGCTGCGCGTGCTCGATGATGCCGCCTGGGAGGCGTACTACACGCCGATGGAGGCGCGCATCGCCGCCTTGCGCCCGGGCGCCGATGCCGATCTCATCAACGTGCTGAATGCGGCCGGGGAGGAGATTGCGCTCTGGCGCGAGAACCGCGACCAGTTGGGTTATATCCTCGCCGTGGCGCGCCCGGCATGAGCGTCGCGGCCTGTGCCGCGCTGGTCGAAAAGGGCGACCCGGACCGGTTCCTGTCGGCGATGACCGGCGGGCCGCAAGCGCGGGCGCGGCTGTTTCCGCTTTATGCGTTCAACCTCGAAGTGGCGCGCGCGCCCTGGGTCGCGTCCGAGCCGATGATCGGCCAGATGCGGCTGCAATTCTGGCGCGATACGCTGGCGGAGATCGGCGCGGGCAAACCCGCCCGCGCCCATGAAGTGGCGGCCCCGCTTGCCGAGACGGTGCGGGCGGCGGGCCTGCCTCTCGATCTGCTGGACGAGATGGTGATCGCGCGATGGGCCGATCTCGAGCGCGCGCCCTTCGCCGATGCCGGGGCGCTGCGGGATTATCTGGCCGCGACGGCGGGCAACCTGATGTGGGCGTCGGTGCTGGCGCTCGGCGGTGATGCGGCGCTGGAAACCCCGGCGCGGGCGGCGGGGCTGGCGGCGGGGCTGGCAAGCTGGCTGATGGCGGTGCCGGATCTGGACAGCCGGGGCTGGCGGCCATTACCGGCGGATGTGCCCGGGCTCATCGAAGAGACGCACGCTGCGCTTCGCGAAGCGCGGCGCGCGCGTGTCGGGGCGGCCCTGCCGGCGCTCAGGGCCGCATGGCGGGCCGAGAGCGTGCTGATGCGTGCAATGCGAGACCCGACGGCGATCGGCGCGGGCCGGCTCGGCGGCTCGGAGTTTGGCCGGCGCGGCGGGCTGTTGTGGAAGAGCCTCACTGGACGGTGGTGAGGGCTGGGCGTGGCGAGCCGGTTTTGCGCCTTGAGTCGTTCATACTTCGGAAATCTCAGTGGCCGTTCATGCGAGCGCAGGCATAACCTGTTGATAACATGGCGTAAGACCCGCCGCTCCGCCTCCACTTAACCGGATTTCTGGAGACGGGTTAACGCCCGTTACCCACATTCCAATCTGTCGTGTGACGGTGCTCCCTGAAGGACCGAAAGCCGCCCCTATCCGCCGACATACCGCGCCATCCACACCGTGTGGCCGTGGCAATTCGGATCCTCCGGCACGAAATCCAGCACCTCGAACCCGGCCTGTGCGAGCAGCCCGCGATATTCGTCCGGCGACAGCGAGGCGTGGTAGACCGGCAGGCCCGCCGCCTGGCCGCCCACTTCGCCCGCATCCGGGCCGGAGGTGAACAGCAGCACCGTGCGGGGCCGCGCATGGGCGGCGAAGGTGGCGAACATGCCGCGCTGGTCGTCGGGGGCGAGGTGAAACAGGCTGTCCCAGGCCAGGATCAGATCGTAGCGCCGGCCAAGCCCCAGCCCGCGCATGTCTTCGTGATAGGTCACGGCACCGGGCACATTGGCCTGATAGAGCGCGCACATCGAGGCGGCGCCATCGACCCCGGTCATCCGGCAGCGCCGCTCGGCGAGATAGCTGGCAATGGGCCGGCCCGGGCCGCAGCCGAGATCGAGCACCTCGCGGCCGGGGGCGAAGCCCAGGGCGCGGTCGAGCCAGCGCCGCTCGAACAGGGCACGGCTGCGGGCGCGGGCAAAGTCCTGGGCGACCGCCTCATAGGTTCTCAATACGTCGTCGGGGTCGGGCAGGGGCATGGGGCTCGTGTCTTTCATGGTGACAGATTGGGTCTCGCGCCGCGCGCGTCCAGTCCCGCGCCGGTGTGCGGCGCGAAACCGGCGCAAAGCCGCGCGATCTCAGACGGATAGGGCGAAACCCCGCCGAGCGCGCCAGATCGTGTTTTGACCCCCCGCGCGCGCTCGCGTATAGACGGGCCGAACTCACCTTCGGGGGCGCGAGTGATCCGATTCATCCTGGGCTTTTTCGGCTCGATCTTTTCCTGGCTGACCCTGGCCGCGATCATGGGGGCGCTGACGCTTGGCGCGATCTTCTGGATGTATTCCAGAGATCTGCCGAGCCATGAGCAGCTTGCCAATTATCAGCCGCCGACGATCAGCCGGATCTATTCGGGCCAGGGCCGGCTGATGGACGAATTCGCCAGGGAACGCCGGCTCTACACGCCGCCCGAGCAGATCCCCGATCTGGTGAAACATGCCTTCGTTTCGGCGGAGGACAAGAACTTCTATCACCACAAGGGCTACGATATGCGCGGCATGGTGGCCGCCGCCGTCGAGGCTCTGCAAGGCGGGCGCCTGCGCGGCGCCTCGACCATCACCCAGCAGGTGATGAAGAACTTCCTTCTGTCGTCCGACAGGTCGGCGGAGCGCAAGATCAAGGAACTGATCCTCGCCACCCGGCTTGAGCAATCGCTCGACAAGGAGCAGATCCTCGGCCTCTATCTCAACGAGATCTTTCTCGGCCAGAATTCCTTTGGCGTGACCGCCGCCGCCCAGACCTATTACGACAAGACCCTCGACGAGCTCGGCCCGGAAGAGGCGGCCTATCTTGCAGCCCTCGCCCAGCGGCCCGGCAATCTGCACCCGGTGCGCCAGCATGACGACGCGATCGCGCGGCGCAATTACGTGCTGAGAGAGATGCGCGAGAACGGCTATATCGACGCCGCCAGCTATGACGAGGCCGTTGCCCGGCCGCTGCTCACGGTGCAGGCGGGCGATTATCCCTCGTTCCGCTCGCAACTGCCGGAACGCGACTATTTCACCGACGAGATTCGCCGCCAGCTCAGCCGCAACTTCGGCGAAGACGAATTCTTCGGCGGCGGCCTCACCATCCGCGCGACGGTGGACCCCGAATTGCAGGTGGTTGCGGCCCATGCGCTGCAGAAGGCGCTGGAGGAGTTCGACCGGCGCAGCGGCACCTGGCGCGGCACCGGCGAAAGCATCGACCCGGCCAGCCTCGACGATGAAAGCTGGGAAGCGGCGCTCGCCGATATCCGCGTCGCCCGCGACATCACGCTCGATGGCCAGTGGTTCGTCGCCGTGGTCGATGCGGTGGGCGACCAGACGCTGACGCTGAAGATCGAGGGCCAGCCGGACCCGAGCCCGTGGGAGGTGCCGCGCAGCGATATCTCTTGGATGACGGGCTCGTTTCACGACAATTTCAGCCGTGGCGACGTGGTACATGTGCGCCGGGTGACGAGCGGCGATGACGGCGCGGGCGATTTCATCCGCTGGTCCTTGCGCCAGGTGCCCGAGATCCAGGGCGGCTTCATGGCGATGGACGTGAATACCGGCCGGGTGCTGGCCATGCAGGGCGGCTTTTCCTACCAGTATTCGGTGTTCAACCGCGCCACCCAGGCCACCCGCCAGCCGGGTTCGTCGTTCAAGCCCTTCGTCTATGCCGCCGCGCTCGACAGCGGCTTTTCGCCCGCCTCGATCATCATCGACGCCCCGATCGAGATCGACACCGGCGCCGGCATCTGGCGGCCGCAGAATGCCAGCCGAAAATTCTACGGGCCGACGCCGCTGCGTACCGGCATCGAGCAATCGCGAAACCTCATGACCGTGCGTCTCGCGCAGGAGGTGGGGATGGATGTGGTGGCCTCCTACGCCGAGCGGTTCGGCGTCTACGATCACCTCGACCCGTTTCTTGCCAATGCGCTCGGCTCGTCGGAGACGACGCTGTTTCACATGGTTGCGGCCTATGCGATGTTCGCCAATGGCGGCGAGCGGGTGGAGCCGACGCTGGTCGACCGGGTGCAGGACCGCTGGGGCCGCACCATCTATCGCCATGACACCCGGATCTGCGACGATTGCGGAACCGAGGCGCTGCCGGCGGGCGACAGCCCCCGCATCACCGCCAACCGCGAGCGGGTGATGGATGCGATCACCGCCTACCAGCTTACCTCGATGATGCAGGGCGTGGTGCAGCGTGGCACTGCGGCGGGCGCGGTGAATCTCGGCGTGCCGACCGCGGGCAAGACCGGCACCACCAACGACTCGCGCGATGTCTGGTTCGTCGGCTTCACCTCGAACGTGGTGGCGGGCTGCTATATGGGCTACGACACGCCGCGCCGGATGGCGGGTGCCTCCGGCGGCGGCACCTGCGCGCCGGTGTTTCAGGAATTCATGACCGAAGCCGTGCGCAAATATGGCGGCGGCAAGTTCAAGCTGCCACCGGGCGGCCATTTCATCAAGATCGACCGGTTCTCCGGCGCGCGCCTGCCGGACGATGCCAGCGGCGATTACGTGGTGGCGGAGTATTTCCGCGATGGCGAGGAGCCGCTCTTTGGCGTGATGTTTGACGGTGGCTTCGCGATGGGGGCCAATCTGCCGCTGTTCCTGCCCGGCGAGATTGATGGCGGCGACACCACCGAGGTCCAGACATCGACCGGCGAGGTCGTGGTGATCCCCGAGCGTGCCGATTCTGGCCAGGTTGCGGCGGGCGGACTTTACTAACATATTGTTCCAGAATTGTTTTTACGTTCTCGCGGCTCTCCGCATGAGGGCGCGCTTGCGGCGCGATCAACCTGAGGATGTGGGTCAAATCGGGCCGGATTGCATTTTGCCCATTGTCATATCCTACCCCCTGCCACTATGTAGGTCCGAAGGCGGGGACGCGGTTGCGCATGTCCCGCCCGAAAGTTTCGCTGGCCCGCTTGTCCCGAGGTGTGTTGTCGCCCCCGGCGCGCGGTCAGACCGAGAGGGGCCTTTGGTGCGCTATGCCCACAGGCCAAACATTTGCCCGGACCCCCGAGGGGCAGACGGGCCATGAACAGGCGCCCGGGTTTCGGCCCGGTGACGTCGGAGAAGAACCGCGATGAGGCGCGCAGGACAGACCGAGCTGAGAGCAGGGGCCCTTTCGGGCACTGCTTCGCCTGATCGCCGCGCGCCCGCTTTCGCCCTGACAAGACACCCCCGCATCGGCGCACCGTTCTCTGACGGTGCGGCAAGGCCGGGGTGCATCGGAACACAATGGCAAAGAAAATGCTCATCGACGCCACGCACGCGGAGGAAACCCGCGTTGTCGTGGTCGACGGCAACAAGGTCGAGGAATTCGACTTTGAGTCGGAAAACAAGCGCCAGCTCGCCGGCAATATCTATCTAGCGAAAGTCACCCGCGTGGAGCCCTCGCTCCAGGCGGCTTTCGTGGATTACGGCGGCAATCGCCACGGCTTTCTGGCGTTCTCGGAAATCCACCCCGATTACTACCAGATCCCGGTCGCCGACCGCGAGGCGCTGCTGGCGGAAGAACACGCCTATGCCGAAGCGATGGCCGCCGAGGAGGAAGAGCGCGACGAGAAGAAGAAATCCCGCTCGCGTTCGCGCAGCCGGTCGCGCTCGCGCAGCCGCTCGAAGGCCGCAGAGGCACGCAATGACGATGCGGTAACCACCGCCGAGGCCGAGATCGAGGCCGATGAGACCAGCCCCGAAGGCATGGAGGTGATCGACCTCGACACCGGCGAGGAGCCCGAGACCCACGAGGCGGAATCGCCGATGGAGCGGGTCGAGGAAACCCCGGTGGAAGAGCCCGCCGAGGCCGCCGAGGAAGCGGATGATGCAGGTGAGGCTGAAGAGGCCGCCGCCGAGGAGCACGACGACGACGAGGACGAACACGAGGATGACGCGGCCATCGAGTCCGTCGCCGAAGAGGATGTGTCGGAAGAGATCCGCACGCCGCGCAAGCCCCGTCCGAAAAAGTACAAGATCCAGGAAGTCATCAAGGTCCGCCAGATCCTGCTGGTGCAGGTCGTCAAGGAAGAGCGCGGCAACAAGGGCGCGGCGCTGACCACTTATCTCAGCCTCGCCGGCCGCTATTGCGTGCTGATGCCGAACACCGCTCGTGGTGGCGGGATCAGCCGCAAGATCACCAACGCCGCCGACCGCAAGAAACTGAAGGAAATCGCCGGCGAGATCGACGTGCCGAAGGGCGCGGGCCTGATCATCCGCACGGCGGGCGCCAAGCGCACCAAGGCCGAGATCAAGCGCGATTACGAATACCTTCAGCGGCTGTGGGAAGAGATCCGCACGCTGACGCTGAAAAGCATCGCACCGGCCAAGATCTACGAGGAAGGCAACCTCATCAAACGCTCGATCCGCGACCTGTATAACCGCGAGATCGACGAAGTGCTGGTCGAGGGCGACGAGGGCTACCGCGTGGCCAAGGACTTCATGAAGATGATCATGCCGTCCCACGCCAAGAACGTGAAGCATTACGGCGAGGCATTGCCGCTCTTCGCCCGCTACCAGGTGGAAAGCTACCTGAGCTCGATGTTCAACCCGACGGTGCAGCTCAGATCCGGCGGCTACATCGTGATCGGCGTCACCGAGGCGCTGGTGGCGATCGACGTGAACTCGGGCCGCGCCACCAAGGAAGGCTCGATCGAGGACACGGCGCTCAAGACCAACCTTGAAGCCGCCGAAGAGGTGGCCCGCCAGTTGCGCCTGCGCGACCTTGCCGGGCTGATCGTCATCGACTTCATCGACATGGAAGAGCGCAAGAACAACGCTGCCGTCGAGAAGAAGCTGAAAGACAAGCTGAAAACCGACCGCGCCCGCATTCAGGTGGGCCGGATCTCGGGCTTTGGCCTGCTCGAGATGAGCCGCCAGCGCCTGCGCCCCGGCATGATCGAGGCCACCACCCAGCCGTGCCCGCATTGCCATGGCACCGGGCTGATCCGCTCCGACGACAACCTCGCGCTGACCATCCTGCGCCAGCTCGAGGAAGAGGGCACGCGCCGCCGTTCGCGCGAGGTGCTGCTGAAAGCGCCGGTGGCCATCGTCAATTATCTGATGAACCACAAGCGCGAGCATATCGCCCAGATCGAGCAGCGCTATGGCATGGGTATCCGCATCGAGGCCGACGCCTTCCTGATCTCGCCCGATTTCGAGATCGAGAAGTTCAAGACCGCCACCCGCGCGGTGCCCGAGGCGACGGCGCCGGTGGTCTCCGCCGATGCGTCGCTGATGGAGGATCTTGAGGAAGACCTGTCCGATGAGGCCGATGAGGCCGTGGAGGTTTCGGACGACGAGGACCAGCCGAAGAAGAAGCGCCGCCGGCGGCGCCGGTCGCGCTCGCGGTCGCGCTCCTCGAATGGCGAGAACGGCGGTGAGAACGGTGGCGAGGCCGAGGATCAGGCGCCGGACACCGATGGCGAAGCCGAAGCCGAAACCGAGGCGGAGGCAGCCGAAGAGGCCCGGCCCGAGCCGGAAGCCGCGCCCGAAGCCGAGCCGGAGGCCGAGGAAAAGCCCAAGCGCAAGACCAGCACCCGGTCGCGCGCGAAGAAGGCCGATACCGAGGCCGAAGCGGCGGCGCCCGAGGCGGAAGAAAAGCCCAAACGGGCCACCCGCTCGCGTGCGAAGAAGGCCGAGCCGGATGCCGGGGCTGAAGCGCCCGCCGAAGAAAAGCCGACCCGTTCGCGCAGCAGCAGGAAACCCGCCGCGCCCAAGGCCGAGGACGACGAAAAGCCGGTGAAGAAAACCACCCGCTCGCGGACCAAGAAGGCCGCCGAGCCGGTGGCGGAAGATACGCCGGACGCCGCACCCGCTGAGCCGGCGGCCAGGGTCGAGCCGACGCCGCCCGCCAATGACGACGCGGCCGCCGAGGACGACAAGCCGAAGAAAAAGGGCTGGTGGTCGATCGGCCGCTAAGCCGAGAGGGCCGGGGGCAACCCCGGCCTTTTCTCTGTGACGGCCCGCCCACGCGGATGTGACGACTTGGCGCGTGACGGCGCGCGCGGCTCGGGGTAGAGATCGCAGGATGTTTGGAATTGACCTGATCGACGCGAGCCTGCTGCCCGCCATGACAATCGCCCTGGTGGCGGGGCTGTTGTCGTTCCTCAGCCCCTGCGTGCTGCCGATTGTGCCGCCTTATCTCGCCTATATGTCGGGCGTGTCGATCACCGATCTGCAGGCGGGGGCGCAAGCCTCGCGCAAGGCGCTGCTGACGGCGCTGTTCTTCGTGCTCGGGCTGTCGACGGTGTTTCTGTTCCTTGGATTCGCGGCCTCCGCCTTCGGCGCGTTCTTTTTGCAAAACCAGAATGTTTTCAACATCGTGGCGGGCGTTGTTGTGATGATTTTCGGGGCGCATTTCCTCGGCGTTTTCACCATTCCCTTCCTCAACCGCGAGGCGCGGCTGGATGCGGGCGATCAGGGTGGTTCGGCCTTCGGCGCCTATCTGCTCGGCCTCGCCTTCGCCTTCGGCTGGACGCCCTGCATCGGCCCGCAGCTTGGCGCGATCCTGTCCATCGCCGCCTCCGAGGCGAGCGTGACGCGCGGCACCTTCCTGCTGGCGATCTATGCCGCCGGGCTCGGCATCCCGTTCCTGCTGGTCGCGGCCTTCTTTCCGCGGATGCAGGGGCTGATGGGCTGGATGAAGCGGCATATGGGCCGGATCGAGCGGATCATGGGCCTGCTTCTGTGGACCATCGGCCTGATGATGCTCACCGGCGGCTTCTCGCGCTTCTCCTACTGGCTCCTGGAAAGCTTCCCCGGCCTCGCGGTGCTGGGATAAGCCAACGCTTCAAGGCAGAGGGGCCGGAGGCAGCGCCCCCGGCCCGATGAAGCCGCGCCGCTCAGCGCGCTTATGACTTGTCCATTTCCTTCACCTTGTCGCCGCCGGCCACCGAATATGTGATCGGCATTTTGCGGGTGGCGAGGAACTGGTCGAGCGTTTCGCCCCGGAAGGCGGCGTAGACCTCGGGGTTCGAGACGCCGATCACCGCCGCCATCTTCTCCAGCACGAAGAAGCTCACGCCCCGGCGGATCATCTCGATCCATTTGCGGTTTTCGATCAGGTCTTTCTCGTCCGCCGTCAGCCCGCGTTCCTCCGCCAGCGCGTCGAAATCGTCGATGAAGCGGGCGCGGTGCGCGGGCATCACCAGATCGTGCAGGAAGGTGTTGATGCGGAAGTTCTCGTGGCTGCGCGCATGGGTGAAGGGGTAGGTGCCTTCGAGCGTGTCGGCCCCCTCATACTGGTAGCCGATATGGGCGCGATACGCGGCCACGTCGTCCGGGTCCGGCGCGTCGCCCAGGTCTTCGAACACCAGCGTGGCGATATTGGTCACCGAGGGGGCATAGGTCTGCTTGTGGACGAGCTTCACCTTTTTCGACAGCGCGCCGCGCATGATCAGCCACATGATCACCTCGGCCCCCTCCATGCCGCCCTTCACGGCATAATCCGCGATCCGCATCTTCACGAGTTTCTTGGGGTCTTTCTCAAGCAGATCGAGAAATTCGTCGTCCCAGTCCTCGTTGATGAAGCCGGCGCGTTCGCCATGCACCTGGTGCGACAGCCCGCCGGTGGCGAAGATCGCCACCCGCAGATCCTCGGGGTAGCTCTCGATGGCCTTGCGCAGCGTCTTGCCCAGCTTCCACAGCCGTTTGGGGCTGGGGATCGGCAATTGCAGCACGCCCACCTGCAACGGCACCACCTTGCCGGGCCAGGGGCCATTGGCATCGCCCAGCATCGAAAGCGGCGAGAGGAAGCCGTGATCGACGGGCTTGCCCTGGAAGAACGACATATCGAACTCGTCGGCGCTCATCGCCATCGCGATGTGCTGGGCAAGGCCCAGATGGCCCGTCGCCGGGGCCACGTCGCGCGGGCCGCCCCCTTCGTCGGCGGGCAGATAGGTATCGTCGATCCCCATCGCGAAGGTCGAGTAATGGTCGAAGAAGAACGAGGTGATGTGATCGTTGTAGATCATGAACAGCACGTCGATCTTCTTGTCCTGCACCCAGCCGCGCACCACGTCGAACCCGTCGAAGATGGGCTTCCAGGCCGGGTCGTTCTGCTTGCCGGTGTCCTTGGCGAAGCCGATGGTGGGCGAATGCGATGCGCCGATGCCGCCGATGATGCGGGCCATGATGATCTCCTGTTCGTTACGGGTTGGCAGAAGGATATTCGGTTTGTTGAGCGGAACAATATCAGCTACTGGGATGAAGCGTGCAGATTTCTGAACGAGGATCGCGGCATGAACTGGAACATGGACGATCTGCCGGTCTTCGTGGCCGTGGTCGAGCAGCGCGGCGTGACGGCGGCGGCGCGGGCCCTGTCAATGCCGAAATCCACGGTGAGCGCGGCCCTGTCGCGGCTCGAGCAGGGGCTTGGGCTGCGGCTGGTCGAACGCAATCCGCGCGGGCTGAGGCTGACCTCGGAGGGCGAGACCTTCTTTCGCCGTGCCCAGCTTATTCTCGATGAGGCGCGCGAGGCCGATGCGGCCATGGCCGGGCTGTCGGCGGTGCCGCGCGGGCGGCTTGCCGTGGCGCTGCCGCCGGCCTTCGCGCAGGAAATGGTCGCCCCGCGCCTTGCCGCCTTCCGCGCCCGCCATCCCGAGATCGAGCTGGAACTGGTGGTCACCGGCCACGGGCTTGAGCTTCTGCGCGACCGGGTGGACCTTGCGGTGGTGGTCGGCCCGCTGGAAGACAGCGAACTGATCTCGCGCCGGCTGCTCGGCGGCCGGCTGATCTGGGTGGCGAGCCCGGCCTATGCCGCGGCGCATGAGATCGGGCCGGAGCTTGATGCGGTGGCGCGCCATGTGCAGATCCTCGAAACCCGCTATGCCCAGGCCCGGCTGCCGGTGCATGTCGCGGGTCAGGCGCGGCGGATCGACCTCTCGCGCGGGGTGACCCAGGTGAACGACCCGCTGGTGGTGCGCCGGGCGGTGCTGGCGGGGGCGGGGATCACGCTGCTGCCGGAGCGCTATTGCCGGGATCAACTGGCCGAGGGATCGCTGGTGGAGCTGTGCCGCGATGTCCGCGTCGACCGGGCGGCGGCGATGCTCTCGGTGGTCTATGCCAGCCGGCGGCACCTCTCGCCACGGCTGCGCGCCTTTCTCGACTTCCTGACCGAGAGCGTCGCGCCTGCGGCCTGATGGGGCCTTACCAATGTCCGATTTCGCCGCTAGGCTCGCGCAAAATGATGAGTGACCGGGCCATGAGTAGCCCCTTGCAACAAGACGTGAAGCGCCGCCGGGTGTTCTATATCCCCGGCTACGACCCGATTCACCCCCGCCGCTACCGCGAGCTGTACCGGTCCGAGGGCAGGACGCAGGCCGGGATCTCCGGCTACGAGGTGGCGCTGATCGGCCGGCAGAGCGGGGCGAGCTATGGCTGGCAGGTGACGGGCCGGATCGACGGCACCGAGACCGAAGCCGAGTTCGATGTGCTGGTCTGGTCCGATATCGTGCGCGAAAGCATGGATCTGGGCATCGCGCAAACCTATGCGCTGATGGCGCGCACCGCCTGGACCTATATCGCCTCCGGCACGCTCCGCCGGCTGATGCGGCTGCGCAAGGGCCCGGTGATCGCTGCCCTCTACCCGGTGGGAATGCTGATCCTGCAAGCGGTGGTGGCGCTCGGCGCCGGGGCGCTGGCAGCCGGGCTGGCCGCCATTCTGATGGGCTGGCTGATGGCGCAGTTCGCACCGGGCATTGCGCTGGCGGGCAAGCAATGGCTCGCGGCCACGCTGATCGGCGCGCTGGTGGCGGTGGCGCTGCTCAAATGGTTCCGCAAGATAGATAACAGGCTCTACGTCTATTACCTGATGCACGATTATGCCTATTCGGCGGCCTCGAAGGGGGCGAACCCGCCTGAACTTGAGGCGCGCATGGGCGTGTTTGCCGACCAGATCGCCGAGGCGCTGGAGGCGGATGTCCACGAGGTGCTGGTGGTGGGCCACAGCTCCGGGGCGCATCTGGGGGTGTCGATCCTCGCCGATCTGATCCGCGCGGGCCGGGTGCCGGAGGCGGGACCGAAGCTCGCCTTCCTGTCGCTCGGGCAGGTGGTGCCGATGGTGAGCTTCCTGCCGGAAGCCGACCGGCTGCGGCGCGATCTGCACGATCTGGCGCAGGCGGAGGAGATCACCTGGGTCGATGTGACCGCGCCGGGCGACGGCTGCGCCTTCGCGCTCTGCGATCCGGTGAGCGTGTCGGGCGTGGCCCCCGCGGGCAAGCGCTGGCCGCTGGTGATCTCGGCGGCCTTCACCCAGACGCTCAGCCCGAAGCGCTGGAAAGAGCTGCGCTGGCGCTTCTTCCGGCTGCATTTCCAGTATCTCTGCGCTTTCGACCGGCCCGGAGACTACGACTATTTCCGGATCACCGCCGGCCCGCTCTCGCTTGCGCGCCGCTTTGCGGGCCGCCCCCCGTCGAAAAGCCGCATTGACGGGGCGGCGTCGAAATACCGATCAATGGCGCCATGACGCTTCCGCCAAAACCTCCCGCGCGGGCGGGCAAAGTGAGCCTCTGGCGCTATGCCAGGCTTTTCCGGCAGGACATTCTCTCGGCCCAGCCGGCGCGGCTTTACCATGCCTGGATGGCCGAGTTCCGCACGCCGTTCTTCCGCTCCTATCTGTGCAACGATCCCGAACTGGTCGATCTGGTGCTGAAGAAACGGCCCGACGATTTCCCCAAATCGAACCGCATCCGCGAGGGGCTGGCGCCGCTGCTCGGCAACTCCGTCTTCATCACCAATGGCGAGACCTGGAAGCGCCAGCGCCGGATCATCGACCCGGCCTTCGAAGGGGGCCGGTTGCGCGACACCTTCCCGGCGATGTGGGATGCGGGCGTGGCGGCGGTGGAGCGGCTCGCCGCCCGCGCCGATGGCACCCCGATCGAGATCGAGGCCGAGACCAGCGAGGCGGCGGCGGATGTGATCTTCCGCACCCTGTTTTCCATCCCGATCGAGCATCAGACAGCGGGGCAGGTCTTTGCGAAGTTCAAGGCCCACCAGCGCGCCCAGCCGGTGCTCAATCTCGGCGCGGTGCTGCCGCTGCCGAAGTGGTTTCCGCGCTTCCACTCGCGCGAGACGAAGCGCACCGCCCGCGATATCCGTGCGCTGATCACAAAGCTTACCGCAGAGCGCATGGCAGAGATCGAGGCCGGCACCGCGCCCGACGACCTCGCCACCAAGATCATGACGACGCGCGACCCCGAGACCGGCCATACCTTCGACACCGAAGAGATGGTGGACCAGGTGGCGATCTTCTTCCTTGCGGGGCACGAGACCTCGGCCTCGGCGCTGGCCTGGGCGCTCTACCTGCTCGCGCTCCATCCCGACTGGCAGGAGAAGGTCGCGGCGGAGGCGCATGAGGTGATGGACCCGGGCAAGATCTACTTCTCGGCGCTGAAGAAGCTGCAAATCTCGCGCGACGTGTTCCGCGAGACGCTCAGGCTCTACCCGCCGGTGCCGATGATGGTGCGCGAGGCGGTGAAGTGCGAGCATTTCCGCGACCGCGAGGTGAAGCCCGGCAGCCAGATCGTGCTTTCACCCTGGCACCAGCAGCGCCATGAGCGGATCTGGGACAACCCGGACGGGTTCGACCCGGGGCGTTTTTCCACCGAGAACGGCAAGCAGGGGCTGCGGACGGCCTATTTCCCGTTCTCCGCCGGCCCGCGCGTCTGCACCGGCTCGGGCTTTGCGATGGCCGAGGGGCCGCTGATCCTGTCGCTCCTCGTGCGCGCCTTCCGGTTCGAGACGGTGCCGGGGCGCGAAGCGATGCCGGTGGCGCATCTCACCGTGCGCGGGCGCGACGGGATCTGGCTCGGGCTGACGCCGCGCGAGGAGGGTGGCACGGCGGAGACGTGAACCTGTCGTTAACGCTGCACTTGCGGCGGGATGTTCTAAAACGTCTTTTTTATCAGGTTGCTGTCTGCCGAAGTTCGCGCGCCTCAGACTCCGGAAATCCGGATTTCTGGATGTCCGGATGTCCCTAGGCGGGCCGGGCCAGGGTCGCCATACGCGGCAGATGCGCGCGGGGCACCGTCCCGCCTCAGCCCTCCGACCAGTTCGGTTTGCGCTTTTCGATGAAGGCTTGCACGCCCTCATCGGTGCCCGGGTCCATCATATTGGCGGCCATCACTGCGCCGGCGCTGTCATAGGCGGCGGCGAGGGGCTGCTGGATCTGGTCGTAAAAGCCCTGCTTGCCGAGGCGGATCGCCACCGGCAGCTTCTGTGCCACCACTTCGGCCAGCGCCGTGGTCGCGGCCCTGAGCTCTTCGAGCGGCACCACCCGGTTGACCAGCCCCACCTCGCGCGCCCGTGCGGCTGAGATGAATTCGCCGGTCGCCGCCATCTCGAAGGCCACCTTGCGCGGCACCGCGCGGGCGAGCGCCACCGCGGGAGTGGAGCAGAACAGGCCGAGATTGACCCCGTTCACACCGAAGATCGCGCCATCGGCGGCCACCGCCATGTCGCAGCTGGCGACAAGCTGGCAGCCGGCGGCGGTGGCGATGGCATGGACTTCGGCGATCACCGGCTGGGGCAGGGCGGGGATCATCTGCATCACCTCGCCGCAGCGCGCGAAGAGCCGCTCGTAATAGCTCTGCCCGCCGTCATTGGCGCCGCGCGCACCCTGCATCTGCTTGAGGTCGTGGCCCGCCGAAAACGCCTTGCCGTTCGCTGCCAGCACCACCACGCGGATCGTCTCGTCGGCGGCCAGCGCGGTGAAGGCGGCGGCGAGCGCGTCGAGCATCTCCTCCGACAGCGCATTCAGCGCGCGCGGATTGTTCAGCGTGAGCCGGGCGATGGCCCCGTGATCTTCGCGCAGCAGAATCGGCTCTTCCATCTTGTCCTCCCTGATCGTCCCGGTCACGATAGGGGGCCGGCGGGAGAGGGAAAAGACATGTCGCTGAAAATGACGCTCGACGACTTGCGCATCTTCCTGCGCGATCATTTCGGCCAGGTGGCGGAGGACCTCGAAATTCTCGACGTGAGCCCGATGCATCTGGTGCTGCGCGGGCTGGTGGATGACAAGCATCTGCGCCCCGGCGGCACCGTGTCCGGGCCGACGATGTTCTTGCTGGCGGACGTGGGCTTCTATCTCGCCATCCTCGCGATGATCGGGCCGAAGGCGCTGGCGGTGACCACGAATTGCTCGATCGACTTCATGCGCAAGCCGGTGGCCGATGCCAATCTGCGGGCCGAGGCGCGGATTTTGAAGCTGGGCCGGGTGCTCGCGGTGGGCGATGTGCTGATCTATTCGGAGGGCGAAGAGGCGCCGGTGGCGCGCGCCTCGCTCACCTATTCGATTCCGCCGGACAGGTAGTGCGGCACTTTCGCCACGTTGACCGGGCGGGCCGCTTCGCGATACCTGAGCGAACCCATCAGGAATAACGAGGCCGACGATGACCGATGCGCAGCCCGAGCCGCGGCTCAAACACTTTCCGATCACCTTTTTCGCCGTCGTGATGGGCCTGATGGGGCTGACTCTGGCCTTTCACGCCGCCTCGCCGGTCTATCCGCTGGCCGAGACCGCGGCGCAGGCGACGCTCTGGGTCGGCCTCGCCGCCGCCGGGCTGATCGCCGCGTTCTACATCGCCAAGGCGCTGCGCTATCCGGCGATGGTGGCCTGGGAATGGCATCACCCGGTGCGGCTCGCCTTCTTCCCGACGATCACCATTTCGCTGCTGCTTATGGCCGCCGCGCTGTCGGCTCATTCCCCCGGTCTTGCGCGGATCGTCTGGCTGATCGGCGTGGCCGGGCAGGGCGTGCTGACCGTGGCCGTGATCAATGGCTGGATCAGCCATCGCAGCTTCGAGGTGGGGCATCTGACGCCGGCCTGGTTCATCCCCGCGGTGGGCAACGTGATCGTGCCCGTGGCCGGGGCCGAGATGGGCTATATCGAAACCTCCTGGGCGTTTTTTGCCGTCGGCATGATGTTCTGGGGCGTGCTGCTGACGCTGGTGATGAACCGGCTGATCTTCCACGATCCGATCCCCGGGCGGCTGTTTCCGACCATGGTGATCCTGATCGCGCCGCCCTCGGTGGCCTTCGTGGCCTATGTGAAGATGACCGGCGGAGTGGTCGACGGCTTCGCGCGGGTGCTGATCTATGCCGGCTGGTTTTTCGCCGCGCTGGTGATCGCCGAACTGCCCAAGCTCGCCCGGCTGCCCTTCGCGCTGAGCTGGTGGGCGCTGTCCTTCCCGCTCGCCGCGCTCGCCATCGCCTCGTTCCTGTTCGGCCGGATCGAGCACAGCGCCTTCCACCAGAATGTGGGGCTCGTCGTGCTGCTCATCCTATTCGCCGTGGTGCTGGGGCTGATCTTCCGCACGGTGAAAGCCATTGCCCGCCATGAAATCTGCCACCCGGAATAAGCCGGGGCAGGGCGCGGGCAAAAAAAAGGCCGGGGACAAGCCCCGGCCCAGGAAGAGGTTGCGTGGCCTTGACCGTGCCACGCAACGGGGATCAATCCCGCCAGAACGGCCGGGCGGCTTCACGCCAGGCTTCTTCGGGGGTCATGCCGATATCGGCGAGCCGGTGCGGCTCCAGCCGTTTGAGCTGAGTTCGGGTGCGTTGGCGCTGGGACCACCTGGTCACCGCGACGGCCACGCGCAGAGCAAGCTCCGCCGCCGCCGGGAGCGGCGCCTGACTGTCGAGGTAACTGAGCCGGCCGTGCCGGATCGTATATCCGTGGTCCATGATGGCCTCCATAGAATTGTATTGATACAATCTGGCGATTGTGCTGTATTGAAGTGATACAATCCGACTTTCACCGGCACAATGGAAACATTGTTATGGATACAATTCTGCGCAGAGCGATGGAAACCGGGGCAGGGCCGAAATACCGCCGGCTTGTCGACGGGGTGGCCCGGGCGATCGAGGCGGGCGCGCTCGCGCCGGGCGAAAAGCTGCCGCCGGTGCGCGATCTGGCCTGGCGGATCGGGGTGACGCCGGGCACGGTGGCGCGGGCCTTCGCGATCCTGTCGGACGAGGGGCGCGTGATCGGCGAGGTCGGGCGCGGCACTTTCGTGGCCGATCCCGCTCAGCGTCGGGCGGCCCCGGTGGCGACGCCGCGCCGCGCCGATCTGCCGGCGGCGAATTGGGCCGAGCGCCGCCCCGCGCCGCGCCCGGCGCAGGTGGAGGCGCTCTATATCGAGATGCCGCGCGAGGGCGATGTGCTGTTCACGCCCCGGCTGCCGGATGTGGGCCAGATCGCGCTGGTGCGCGAGGGGCTGCACCGCGCCGCCGAGGCCGATACGACCGTGCTGCTCAACTATCCCGGCGCGCGGGTGCAGGACGATCTGCGCGCCGCCGTGCGCGGCTGGCTGCCCGAAGACATGCAGGCCGATCTCGAACCCGGCCAGATCGTGATGACCAATGGCGGCCAGAGCGCGATCATGGTCACGCTGCAGGCGCTGCTCTATGACAGCCCGCCGGTGGTGCTGGTGGAGGAGCTTACCTATCCCGGCCTGAGCCGGGCGGCCGAGCTTCTGAGCGCGCGCGTGATTTCGGTGCCGATGGACGATGAGGGCGTGCTGCCCGAGGCGCTGGAGGAGATCGCCCGCGCCGAGGGAGCGCAGGTGTTTTTCACCATGCCCGAGGCGCATAACCCGACCTGCACGCTGACGAGCACGGCCCGGCGCGAGGCGGTGGCGGCGGTCGCGCGCAAGCTGGGCCTGCATCTGGTGCAGGACGATTGCTACCGTCTCGGCCCGCCGCAGGGGCCGAGCTATCGGCGGCTGGCCCCGGAGCTGGGCTGGTATATCTCGTCCATGTCCAAGGCGATTTCGCCCGGCCTGCGGGTCGGGTATGCGGTGGCCCCGCGCACCATGGCGGGGCGGCTGCGGCGGGTGGTGGACGCCAATTACTACGGGTTGTCGGTGCCGATGGTGGAGGTGGCGAGCTATGTGCTCTCGCATCCCGACACGCCCGGGCTGACCGATGCGATGAGCGCGCGGATGCGGGCCTATATCGAGGTGGCGGTGAATGTGCTGGGCCGGTTCGACCTTGGCTGGGGCAAGGATATGCCGTTCTTCTGGGTGCGGCTGCCGGAACGCTGGCGTGAAAGCCGCTTCGTTCAGGCGCTGGAAGGCGAGGGGATCCGGGTGCGCCCCGGTGAAGAGTTCGGCCCCCGCGACGGGCCGGCGGTGCATGCGGTGCGGGTCTCGGTCAACGGCCAGATGCCGCTGGAGCGCTTCCGCGCCGTGCTGGAGCGCATCGCCTGGCACCTCGACAACCCGCCCGATCAGGGCGGCGTTTAGTGGGGTAAAATAATACCGATTTATTAATGCATTGTTTTTGCACGACTTTACCGAAAACACGGCCCTTGACGGCGCTCTGGAAATCACTAGAACCGGCGCATCCGAAACCCATCAAGGGCCGAAACAGATGAAGACTTTTTCTGCGACTCCCGCAGACATCGAAAAGAAATGGATCGTGATCGACGCCGAGGGCGTTGTTCTCGGCCGTCTCGCCTCGATCGTCGCCATGCGCCTGCGTGGCAAGCACAAGCCGAGCTATACCCCGCATATGGATTGCGGTGACAATGTCATCGTCATCAATGCCGACAAGGTGCAGCTCACCGGCAAGAAACGCGCCGACAAGGTGCATTACTGGCACACCGGCTTTCCGGGCGGGATCAAGAACCGCACCGCCGGCCAGATCCTCGAGGGCGAATACCCCGAGCGTCTGCTCACCCTCGCGGTCAAGCGCATGCTGCCGGGCAACCGCCTGAGCCGCAAGCAGATGTCGAACCTGCGTATCTACGCCGGTGCCGCCCATCCGCATGAGGCGCAGAACCCGGAAGTGCTCGACGTGAAGTCGATGAACAAGAAAAACACGCGTGAGGGCTGATCATGGCTGAAGAGATCAAATCGCTCGACGAGCTGAACGCCGTGGTCGAAGGCACCCCCGCCGCGGTCGTGGAAGAAACCCTCGCCCCGCGTGAGCCGGTCCGCGACGAGCTGGGCCGCGCCTATGCCACCGGCAAGCGGAAAGACGCGGTCGCCCGCGTCTGGATCAAGCCGGGCTCCGGCAAGGTCACCGTGAACGGCAGGGAAATGGACAAGTACTTCGCCCGTCCGGTGCTGCAGATGATCCTGCGCCAGCCGTTCCAGGTGGCCGGCGTCGAAGGCGAGTTCGACGTGATGGCGACCGTCAAGGGCGGCGGCCTCTCGGGCCAGGCCGGTGCGGTCAAGCACGGCATTTCGAAAGCGCTGCAATTGTACGAACCGTCGCTGCGCCCGGCCCTCAAGGCCGCCGGCTTCCTCACCCGCGACAGCCGGGTGGTGGAACGGAAGAAATACGGTAAGGCCAAGGCCCGCCGCAGCTTCCAGTTCTCCAAGCGCTGATCGCGTTTGCAGATTTCGCAAAAGGGCCGCCTTCGGGTGGCCCTTTTCATGTTGCGGGGACGGGGCGCATCGCCTATATCCCCGCTCCAAGGCACCCGTAGCTCAGCTGGATAGAGCGCTGCCCTCCGAAGGCAGAGGCCAGAGGTTCGAATCCTCTCGGGTGCGCCAATATTTTCAATAAGTTGCTCGCATCTTGCCTTTGATTAGGTGAGGCCCGGGTCCTGTTTGGGTCCCGATTCCGTTCAAAACCTGCGATTCATCGCTTCCACGGCAGTCTTCTGATGTTCGGGAGAATGGTGTCCGTAGACGCGTTCAATCGTCTCGATTGAGGTCGAAAAAATAGCTTGCGGCGTCCCAGGTCGTTGCACCCTTTTGCATCGCCCAGGTGATGGCGGTGTGTTTCAGGGTGTGCGGGGTGACATCATTCAGGTTGATCTTGATTCCGTGCTGCGCGGCTAGGCCGTGGACCCATAAACCTGCTTCCCTTCGCGTTCAGGCGGTGATTCACTGGTCCTGCCGACGGGGAGGACAGCCATGCGCCGACGTTACGATCTCACCGAGCACGAATGGTCGATCATTCAG
>NZ_BROH01000005.1 GCF_027923545.1 Sinisalibacter aestuarii
TTCCGGTTTTCCGGTTTTCCGGTTTTCCGGTTTTCCGGTTTTCCGGTTTTCCGGTTTTCCGGTTTTCCGGTTTTCCGGTTTTCCGGTTTTCCGGTTTTCCGGTTTTCCGGTTTTCCGGTTTTCCGGTGAAAATGGGGCTAATCCAATGTTTGTAAATACCTTTTATTGTGCCGCCGGATATCCGCAGCGGTTACCGAAACCTGAATAGAAGCCAGGTCACACCCGTCTGCACAGCCCAACGCACCTCACGCCCCGGCAAAGCTTTTGCCCTCCGCCGCCAGCCGCTCGATCAGCGCGGCCGGTTTCCACGCCACCGGATCCTCCTCCGCGAAGCTGCGCAGCCGGGCGAGGATCGCGGACGCGCCCAGCGTGTCGGCATGGTGCATCAGACCGCCGCGCCAGCGTGGAAAGCCGTAACCGGCCACCGTCACCACGTCGATATCCGCCGCCGATTGCGCAATCCCTTCATCGAGGATCGCCGCCGCCTCGTTGATCATCGCCAGCACCAGCCGCTCGCGGATCTCGTCCTGCGAGATGTCGCGCCGCGTGACCCCGGCAAAATGCGCCTCTTCGCGGGCGAGGTCTTCGACCAGCGGGTCGACCACCTTGCCGCCGCCGCCGGGGTAGCGGTACCAGCCCACGCCCACCTTCTTGCCCAGCCGGCCCTCCTCCACCATCCGGTCGGCGATGGGGATGTAGCGGCGGGCCGGGTCGCGGGTGGCGTCCTGGCGGCGGCGATTGGCATGAGCGATGTCGAGCCCGGACAGGTCCTGCGCTTCGTAGGGACCCATCGGGTAGCCGAACGCCACCATCGCCTCGTCGATCTCCCAGGGATTCGCGCTGTCCATCATCACAGTATCCGCCGCCTCGCGGTAGCGCGCGAGGATGCGGTTGCCGATGAACCCGTCGCAGACGCCGGCAAGCACCGGCAGCTTCCGCAGCCGCCTGGCAAGCGCAAAGCCGGTGGCGAGTGCGGTGTCGGAGCTGGCCGCGCCGCGCACGATCTCCAGAAGCTTCATGATATGGGCCGGGGCGAAGAAATGCAGGCCGACGAGCCGGGTCGGGTCAGCCAGAACGGCAGCGATGTCGTTCACGTCGAGATAGGAGGTGTTGGTGGCGAGCACCGCGCCGGGGCGCATCGCCGCCTCCAGCTTGCCGAAGACCTGCTGCTTCACCTCCATGCTCTCGAAGGCCGCCTCGATGGCGATGTCGGCATCCGCCGCCTGCCCGTAATCCACGGTGGCGGTGAAGGCGGCGCGGCTTGCCTCGGCTTTAGCCGGGTCGATCAGCCCGCGCGTCAGCGCGGCGGCGATGATCCGTTCCACATTGGCCCCGGCGCGGGCAACGCCCTCGGCGTCCGTCTCCAGCAGCGTGACGGCGATCCCGGCATTGAGCAGCGCATAGGCGATGCCCGCCCCCATCGTGCCGCCACCGACCACCACGGCTCTCTTCACGTCGACCGGGGCCGCCGCCTTCAGCCCGTCCGGCGCCTTCGTCGCGCGTTCGGCAAAGAAGATGTGGCGCAGCGCCTTTGCCTGTGCCCCCTGGCGCAGCTCAAGGAAGGCGGCGCGCTCCGCCTGTTGTGCCTCGGCGAGCGGTGTGGTGGCGGACGCGGCCACGAGGTCGATCGCGCGCAGCGGCGCGGTCTGGCCGCGCATCCGTTTTTCCGCCTGGGCCTGTGCCGCCGATACCGCCGCATCGTCCGCGTCCGGCCCCGGCAGATCGCCGAGCGCCACGCGGGTGGAAAGGCGTTCGTGGTTGATCTCGGCGGCGGCAAAGAGCGGATCCTCGGCCAGCTCGTCCACCAGCCCGATCTCCAGTGCCAGCGCCGCCGGGGCGGGCTTGCCGGTGGCGATCATGTCGAGCGCGCTTGCAAGGCCCACAAGGCGCGGCAGGCGCTGGGTGCCGCCCGCGCCGGGCACCACGCCAAGGGTGACTTCCGGCAGGCCGATCTGCGCGCCGGGGGCGGCGATCCGGTAGCGGCAGGCCAGCGCCAGCTCGCATCCGCCGCCGAGCGCCGGCCCGTGGATCGCGGCAATCCAGGGCACCGCGCAGGCTTCGATCCCGGCGATCACCTCGGGCAGATGCGGCTCCAGCGCCGGCCCGTCGAATTCGCGCGCATCCGCCCCGGCGGCAAAGGCCCGGCCCGCACCGGAGAGGATCACCCGCTCCAGCCCCGGCTCGCCCGCGATCCAGCCGAGCGCGTCCAGCAGGCCCTGCCGGGTCTCGCGACCAATCGCGTTCACGGGCGGGAAATCGAGGGTGACATAGGCGGTGGCGCCATCGCGGCGGGTGGTGACAGGCATGGATCCTCCGGTGGTCTGGCGGCGAGGCCGGGGGGCGCTGCCCCCCGGACCCCCCGAGGTATTTGCGGAACGAAGAAGAACGGGTCAGTCGAGAAAATGATGGCGTTCGATCAGGGCGAGCAGATCGGCAAGGCTCTCGTCTTCGCTGCGGCCCGACGTGTCGAGCCGCGCCAGCGCCCGGTCATAGAGCGCCTCGCGGGCGGTGAGGATCGACTTGAGCTGCTCCATCGCCTCCGGGTTGCCCGCCATCGGCCGCGTATCGCCCTGTTCGCGGACCCGGGCCATGTGCTCGGCCGGCGTGGCCTTGACCCAGATCGTATGAAAATGATCGAGAAGCCGGGCATAGGTCTCCGGTTCGGCGACGATGCCCCCGGCCACGGCGAGGATCATCGCCTCATGGGTGGCGATCACGCGGCTGATCGCCTGCGCTTCGAGGCGGCGATAGCCCTCCTGACCGTAAAGCGCCATCAGCTCGTCCACCGGCATGCCCGATTGCTCTTCGATCTCGCGGTTGAGCTCGACGAAGGGCAGGCCGAGCGCCGCACCGGCGCGGCGGCCCAGCGTGGATTTGCCCGCGCCGCGCAGGCCCACGAGGCAGATGCGGTTGGCCCGCGCCGTCTCTGCCGGATCGGGCGCGAGCGCCGCGCGCACACGGGCCTGGGTGGCGCTGTCGGCGCTGCGGAACAGTTCGGCGATGCGCAGCGCGTCGGACGACCAGGGGTCGTCCTCGCCCACCAGCCATTCGATCCTGTGATCGAGCGCATGGGCGACACGGCTCAGAAGCCCGATCGAGATATTGCCCTCGCCCGCTTCGAGCTGGGCGAGATAGCGCGGCGAGACGCCCGATTTTTCCGACAGCACGCGGCGCGGAATGCCTTTGCGGTCGCGCGCATGGCGCACCCGTTCACCGACGCGGGCGATGATGCGGGCCACTTCCTCCTCGGCCTCGCTGCGCGTTTCCTGCACGTCGCCCCTGAAATTTGTGATCTCGGCCATACCCTGCCTGACGTCTGAACAATAATGCAGCAATCCTACGCCCGCCGCGCCCCGCCCTCAATGGAAAAGGCGCACAATAGTGCATCAACCGGCGGCGGCGATCCGCGGCCCGACCACGGCGCGCACCTCGTCCGGCACGCTGCGTTTTTCGAGGCTGCCGGCGACGATGAAGACGCAGACAAAGCTGCCCTCGAAGCACAGTGCACCATCCTGCCTGCCCGTCACGCGGAAGGTGATCGAGCTTTCGCCGAGCCGTTCGGGGATGACCGTGCAGGCGAGCCGGTGGCGCGGGGTGACGGGGCTGCGGAAATCCATCTCCATATGCACGAAGGGGGTGCCGAAACCGCGATCCAGCTCCATCTGGTACCAGCCGTCGCCATCGAGCACATGCTCCCAGAACCCGTTGATCGCCTCCAGCGCCCAGGCCGGGATGCGGGCGGTGTAGGCGATCCGGGCCGGGTCGCAATCGCCCCAGCTCACGCGGATTTCGTGGGTATAGTCCATGTCGGGCTCCGGGGCGGATCAGTAGGTTTCGACGTGGTAGCGCCCGTCGTCGCGCATCGTATCGCGCAGCGCCGCCCAGTCCAGCCCCACACCGCGCGCGATATCGCGGAAGGCTTCCTCCACCCCCTGCTCCATCTCCTTCAGCCCGCAGATATAAACATGCGCCTTCGGGCTTTGCAGCAGGGCCGCCACCCGCTCCCTCTCGTCGCGCAGCTTGTCCTGCACGTAATGCTTCGGCTCTCCGTCGAGCCGGGAGAAGGCGAAGAGCTTGTGCATGAAATCCTCGGGCACCTTCTTCAGCGGGCCGAAATAGGGCAGCTCCTCGGGGCGGCGGGCGCCGAAGACGAGGGTGAGCTTGCCGGTGTTGCGCGGTATCTCGCGCTGGCGGCGCATGGTGAAGCCACGGAACGGGGCTGAGCCGGTGCCGGTGCAGATCATCAGAAGCTCGGCCTCCGGGTCGGAGGGCAGCAGGAAGGTGGCGCCGAACGGGCCGGTCACCTGCACCTCGTCGCCGGGCCTGAGATCGCAGACATAATTGGAGCACAGCCCCTGCGGCTCGCGCTTCACCGTGAGCGAGAGGTTGTTGTAATTGGGCCGCTCGCCATCGCGGGGGGACGAGACCGAATAGAGCCGCGGCAGATGCGCCTTGCCCGCGTCGTCCGTTCCCGGCGGGATGATCCCGATCGACTGGCCTTCCAGCACCGGCATCGGCTGGCCGCCGAAATCGAGGATGATGTGGCGCACATCGTTGTCGGACCCGTCGGCGGTGAGGCGGAAATTACCCGTGACCTTCGCGGTGGCGGGCTTGCCGAGCGTGTAGAGGTTGACCGTGGGCTTGGAGGCGGTGGCCGGGGCCTTCGCCTTGCCGCCGGCGCCGGCATGGGCCTCGGCCAGCAGCGCCGCCATCGCGTCATCGAGCGCCTCAAGCCCGGTTTCGGCCTCGCCGCCCTCGCCCAGCTCCTCCTGAGCCGGGAGCTCGTCCCAGGCAAACTGATCGTCGAGCGAATAGGGCGCGGTGACGACCCGCCATTCGTCGATCGAGCCGGTCGGGCAGACCGGGATGCAATCCATGCAGAACTCGCATTTGGAGGCGTCGACCACCACGTTCATGTCGTCATGGGTGATCGCCTCGACCGGGCAGGTCATCTCGCAGGTATAGCAGCGGATGCAGATCTCCGGGTCGATCAGATGTTGCTTGAGCGGCCTGGTCACGCCTCTTTCTCCTTCAGAACGATCCCGGGCAGATAGAGCGCCTCGATCAGAGCGGTGCAGAGGCCGGTGCAGGATTTGCAGCCGACGCAGCCGCCCGAAAGCGCCGAGACCTCGCCCGCAAGCGCATGGGAGCGGGGCGCATGGCCGATTTCGCGTTTTACCTGCATGTCGTCCTCCCGGTCTGACGGATGAGCCGGGGGGCCGCCCCCCGGCCCTTCCGGGCCAGTATCGCCACGATGAAGCGGCGATCACGCCATGGCGAGCTTCACATATTCGAAGTCGCCGGGCTTGTTGTCGATCCCCACTTTCGGCGGCGCGATCCAGCCCGCATATTTGCCAGGCTCGGTCACCTGCACCATGAGCGACTGGATGAAATCGCCATCGGCATGGGTCGGCAGCCAGCCCTTCTCGCCGGCATCGTAATCGGCGCCGGAAAGCAGCGTGCCGTCCGGATCGAACAGCTTGTCGGAGAAAACGCCGATCTTGCGGTTGAACGCCTCGTGCGGCAGCTTGAGCTCGAAGTCGATCCCGGCCTTTTCGATGATCTTGTTCCAGCGGCCCACACCGCCGGCGGCATCGCGCGTATAATCGTCGCGCAGGCGCATGTTGATCGCGGTGAGCGCAGGCACCTCCTTGCGCACCACCTGGCCGTCTTCGAAATCCCACACCGTGTAAGTGTCGTTCGTCAGCTTGTGGTCGTCGTCCAGCCGGTGCTCCTGGTAGCGGCCCTTGATGCCTGCGTTGAAGGCATTGGCGGCGTTGGTCGAGACTTCCTGGCCGAACAGATCGAGCGACAGGGTGTAGTGCAGGTTCAGCTTTTTCTGGATCAGCGGCAGGTCGATCACGCCGAGGGCGCGGATGCGGTCGGTATCGTAGGGATCGTCGATGCCGTTTTCCTTCATCACCTGGCAGGTGCGCTCGATAGTGCGGCCCACCCCGGTTTCGCCCACGAACATGTGGTGCGCTTCCTCGGTGAGCATGAAGCGGCAGGTGCGGCTGAGCGGATCGAAGCCCGATTGCGCGAGGCTTTCGAGCTGCATCTTGCCGTCGCGGTCGGTGAAATAGGTGAACATGAAGAAGGACAGCCAGTCGGGCGTTTCCTCGTTGAAGGCGCCGAGCATCCGGGGCGCTTCCTCGCTGCCCGAGGAGCGGCGCAGCAGATCGTCGGCCTCTTCGCGCCCGTCGCGGCCGAAATACTTGTGCAGCAGATAGACCATCGCCCAGAGGTGGCGGCCCTCCTCGACATTGACCTGGAACAGGTTGCGCATGTCATAAAGCGAGGGGGCGGTGATCGCGAGAAAGCGCTGCTGCTCGACCGAGGCCGGCTCGGTATCGCCCTGGATCACGATCAGGCGCTTCATCAGGTTGCGGTATTCGCCCGGCACTTCCTGCCAGGCCGGTTCGCCCGCATGTTCGCCACAGGGAATGGTGCGCCCCTCCACCTGCGGCGCAAGCAGCACGCCCCAGCGGTAGTCGGGCATCTTGACGTAATCGAACTTGGCCCAGCCCTTCGGGTCGACCGAGACGGCGGTGCGCAGGTAGACGAGCGATTGCTGGAACTTGTCGGGGATCAGATCGTTCCACCAGTTGATGTAGCCGGGATGCCATTTTTCCAGCGCCTTCAGCACCCGCTTGTCGGACGAAAGGCCAACGTTGTTGGGGATCTGGGTGTCGTAGGAAACGTTCATCAAGTCGTGCATGTTGTCCTCCCTGTCGCGCCGTCAGACGCGCTCCATGTTGTAGTTGCCACGGATGCCGGAGCCGTAGCGTTGCAGCGCGCCCTCGGGGCCGGTGGCGTTGGGCCGGTTGAAAATCCAGTTCTGCCAGGCGGTGAGGCGGCCGAAGATGCGGGTTTCCATCGTTTCGGGGCCGGCGAAGCGCAGATTGGCTTCCATCCCCGTCATCGCGTCGGGCGAGAACGAGGCGCGCTCTTCGATGAAGATGCGGATCTCGTCGTCCCAGTCGATATCGTCGAGGATGTAGGTGACGAGGCCCAGCGCATCGGCCTCGTCGGCCTCCAGTGGCTCGCCGACCTTCCCGCGCGCTTCCTCGACCGCCTCGGGTTCGCCGAGGAAGCGGGTGGCGAGGCGCGAGAGATCGTTGGCCATCGGGTAGGTGCCGAAATTGCTGCCGTTCAGCAGGATCGTGGCGAGCGGCCGGTTATCGCCCTCGAACTCGTCTTCCATCATGTAGGAGCGGTCGACGGCGAACAGGATCTCGGCCAGAACCCCGGCAAAACAGGAGCCGTGCTCGACCAGCGCAACGAGGCTGCGCGAGGTCATGTCGATCCGCTTCAGCACGCGCTTCCAGTATTTCAGGATCTCGTTGGCCAGCCAGTGATCGGCATTGGCGAGCAGCAGGTCTTCATGCGCTTTCACCCGGTCGGCATCGCCCTGCGAGCGGAACACGATCAGCCCTTCCTCGCGCTCGTTGAGCCGCAGATGCAGGATCGCATCGTCAAGCTCGCGGGCGAGCCGGAGCAGGTAGAACTGATCGCCCTCAGCCACCACCTCGTCCATGCTCGCGGGCGCATCGCCCTCGGGGCCGGACAGGGTGATCGTGGCCTTGTGCCCGGCGCGGTCGATCTCGACCTCGACCAGCGAGTAGTGCACAGCCGCCTCGTCGATCTTGCGGGCGAGCGGCGTGAGGGAGATGCCCCCGGCCACGTCCGGCTTGGCCGAGGCGGCGGCGAATTCCTGCGCGCGCTCGGCAACGGTGGCATCGAATTTCGAATTCGGGATGACCTCGTCGACCAGCCGCCACTCCTTCGCCCGCTGGCCACGGATGCCTTCCTCGATCGAGCAGAACACATCGGCCCGGTCACGGCGCACCTTGCGCTTGTCGGTCACCCGGGTGAGGCCGCCGGTGCCCGGAAGCACCGCCAGCAGCGGCACCTCGGGCAGCGCGACGGAGGAAGAGCTGTCGTCGGTCAGCATGATGTGATTGCAGGCCAGCGCCAGCTCGTATCCGCCGCCCGCGCAGGCCCCCTTCACCGCCGCGATCCACTTCTGGCCCGAATCGTCCTCTGCGGCCTCGAAGGTGTTGCGCGTTTCATTGGTGAATTTGCAGAAGTTGACCTTGTGAGCATGGCTCGCACCGCCGAGCATCCGGATATTGGCGCCGGCGCAGAACACCTTGTCCTTGCCCGATTTCATCACCACCACCTTCACCTCCGGATGCTCGAACCGCATCCGCTGGGTGATGTCGTAAAGCTCGATATCGACGCCGAGATCGTAGGAATTGAGCTTGAGCTGGTAGCCGTCGAACAGGCCGCCGTTTTCGTCCACATCCATGGTGACGGTGGCGACGGGGCCATCGTAACCCACCTTCCAGTGGCGGTAGGTCGATGGGTCGGTCTGGAAATTGATGAGCTTGGTCACGGTCTCACTCCCTGTAGCGCCCATGCAGTATAGTGCGGCATTCGGTCATTCGCAACACTATCATGCATTATAATGCTAAATTGTTTTCCCTATATTTCAGGACGATGCCAGGATTCTAGCATTCTAGCGTTGTGAAGATATTGCATTATAATGCATATATCCATGTTCAAGAATCGCCCTGATCTCCATCAATTCACCCTGCGCCCAATCCTGGCCGCACCTGCCCGCGCCCGGCAGGCCCGCCGCATCCAGGTGCTCGCCGGCGCGCGCCACGATGCGGGCCGCCGCCTCGTGGCGGCCCATCGCCAGCTTCAGCCGCGCATTGGCAAGCTGGATGATCCCCTGAAGGAAGGCCCGCTCGCGCGAATTCGGGGCGGCGGCAAGCCAGACCGGCTCCCAGGCCTCATGCGCCTCCCAGAAGAACCCCTTTGCATAGAGCGCCCTGCCCTCGTCCAGCCCGGGACGGACCGGCGCGGTCGGGCGCGGGGTTTTGCCGGGGATATGCGGGATCACAGCTCCGGCTCCGCCGCCTCGATCCGTTCCAGCCGGGCGCAGAATTCGGCGATCGCGGCCAGCGTTTCCCCGGGCTTTTCCAGATGCGGCGCGTGATGCGCGCCCGCGATGATTGCGGTCTCCACCGGCGCATAGCTGCGGGTTTCCACCTCGCGGACCTGCGCCAGCGTGCCGTATTGGTCGGCCTCGCCCTGCACCACAAGGCAGGGAATGCGCCAATAGTCGATCACCTCGCCCACATTCCATGCCTTGAACCCCTCGGCGAGCCAGGCGTCATTCCAGCCGAAAAAGGCATTGTCGGGGTCGCGGTGATACTTCGCCATCCTGCCGCGCAACTCGGTTGTCACATAGGCGCGGCGAGCATCGGCGATCTCGGCGAGCCCCGTCTCTTCGGTGAAGAAATGCGGCGCGATCAGCACCAGCCCGCGCACCCTGTGGTCCGGGACCCGCCCGGCATATTCGGCGGCGATGGTCGCGCCGTCGGAATGGCCGAGCAGCACGCAGCGCCCGATGCCGAGGCCGTCGAGCACGTCAGGCAACACATCCACCGCCTCGCGGGTCATGTAATCGAGCGGGCGCGGCAGATCGGCAGGGTCGGACTGGCCGTAGCCGGCGCGGGAATAAGCCATCACGCCAAAGCCCGTCGCCTGCGCCAGCCGGGCCGGCACGTCGCGCCAGAGCGCCACGCAGCCCAGCCCTTCATGCAGCATCACCAGCGTGGGCGCCGCGCCGGGCGGCGGCCCCCAGCAGGCATAGTCCAGCCGCTTGCCGCCTGCCTCCAGCCTGCCCGTTGCGGCCCATTGCGCCATCAGCCCGCCTCGCGCAGCTTGAAGCGCTGGATCTTGCCGGTGGCCGTTTTCGGCAGTTCCTCCACCACCTCGACCCAGCGGGGATATTTCCACATCCCGATCTTGTCCTTGACGAAGTCCTTCAATTCATCGGGCGTGGGCGCGGCGATGCCGTCTTTCAGCACGATGAAGGCCGCGGGCTTCACCAGATCCTTCTCATCGGCGCGCGCCACCACGGCGGCTTCCAGCACCGCCGGGTGTTCGACCAGCGCCTGCTCCACCTCGAAGGGGCTCACCCAGATGCCGGAAACCTTGAACATGTCATCGGTGCGCCCGCAATAGACGTAGCGGCCCTCGGCGGTGCGCTCGTATTTGTCGCCGGTGCGCGTCCAATGGCCCTGAAAGGTGGATTGCGACTTGTGGCGGCGGTTCCAGTAGCCCTCGGCGGAGGACGGCCCGCGCACGAGCAATTCGCCCACCTCGCCTTCGGCCACGTCTTCGTCGTGCTCATCGACCAGCCGTACCTCATAGCCGGGCACCGCCACGCCGGAGGTGCCGTAATGGATATCGCCGGGCCGGTTGGAGAGGAAGATATGCAGCATCTCGGTAGAGCCGACACCGTCGACGATCTCGGCCCGCCAGAGCCGTTCCCAGCGCTCGCCGATCTCGCGCGGTAGTGCCTCGCCCGCCGAGGTGCAGAGCCGGATATTGTGCACCGGCGCCGTGCCCGCCTTTTCCTGCTCTGCCACCAGCGCGGCATAGAGCGTCGGCACGCCGCAAAAGATCGTCGGCTTCTCCACGGCCATGATCCGGAACACGCTCTCAGGCGTCGGGCGGCCGGAATAGATCACCGTCGTCGCCCCCGCCGCCATCGGGAACGACATCGCGTTGCCCAGCCCGTAGGCGAAGAACATCTTGGCGACGGAAAACACCGTATCGTCTTCGCGAACACCGAGCACCTGCGCGCCGAAGGTTTCGGCGGTCGCGCGCAGCGAGCCGTGCACATGGCGCACCCCCTTGGGCGTGCCGGTGGAGCCGGAGGAATAGAGCCAGAACGCCAGTTCGTCCGAATGCGCCTCGGCGGCTTCGATGGCGGGGGCGTCCTTGACGAAGGTGGTGTAGCTCTCGGTGCCCTCGGGCGCGCCGCCGATCACCAGCACGGCGCGCAGGAAGCGGTTGCCGTCGATCGCCGGTTTCACCACCCCCCAGAGCTGTTCGGACACGACGAGGATCGAGGCGCGGCTGTCGTTCAGGATCGCCTCGTAGACCTGGCCCGACAGGAGCGTGTTCAGCGGCACCGGAATCGCCCCGGCCTTGAGCGCGCCCCAGAACACCACCGGAAATTCGATCTGGTCACGCACGATCATCGCCACCCGCTCTTCGCGGCGCACGCCGTGGCGCTGCAGGGCCCCGGCAAAGCGCGCCGTTTCCCCGGCAAGCTGGCCATAGGTGATCGCGCGTTTCTCGCCATCGGCCTCGCGAAAGGCAGTCTTGCCGGCGCGGCCCTCTTCGAGATGCCGGTCGACAAACCAGATCGCGGCGTTTTCGTTGTCCATCTTGTCCTCCCTGACCGGGCCGCTGGTCTGTGCCTGCGTGTCCCGTTGTGATGGCCGGGCTAGCGCCCGGTAAATTCGATTGCACCCTCCGGAAGCAGGTAGACCACATAGGCATCGCCGCCCGAGACGGTCGGGTGATGGTCGGAGCCGGGCGGGTAGACATACCAGCCGGGCGCGAAGGCATCGAAATGCGGGGCACCCTCGATCGGGATCACAGCGCCAATCTCGCCTTCGGGGTGCAGATGATGGGGGCCTTTGACCTCTTTCATCCGCACCACATCGACGGAGAAATGCCCGGTGGCCCCGCCGGGCTTGATCGCGCGGCCAAACTTGATGCCGCCCGCCTCGCGGCTCATCAGCCAGCCCTCGCGCTCGCCCTCGGCGCAGAGCCGGGCAAGCTCCTGAAACTCCGCCCCATCGGCGGGATATTCGGCATTGAGAAACGCGGCCATGTCGTCATCGAGCGGCACGCCCTCAAGGCGCGCGGCGATGCCCGACAGGAGCATCGAAAAGGCTTCGGCGGACATGTCTCCTCCCTGTCGCGCGGCGAGTCGTCTTATGCTTTATAGTGCACATACGACGCGATGACGCAACCGGAATTCCAGCGATGTGCATTTTTCTGCACACCACCAGGAGAAGTCGTCAGATGCCGGTGATTTCCGCCAGATCGGCCTCGGCCCTTGCCGCCTGCCGCGCCACCAGCGCGGCAACACGGGCGATGCGTGCCGGATCGGGGTGGTGATCGGCGGCGGCGGCAATCCGGGTCCAGACCGCCTGTTCCAGCACCCGGGCGGTGAGCCGCAGGAACGGCATGGCGACAGGGCCGGGATCGGCCCCCGCCTCCAGATGCGCGCGCGCCGCCTGCCAGGCGGCATAGGCGCGCGCAAGGCCGGGGCTTTGCGCACAGCCCTCCACGAAGCGGGCGAAGGCATCGAAGGCCGCGCCGTTTTCCAGCCGGATCAGCCGCCCGGCCAGCGCCATGGCGTGAATGCCGTTGGTGCCCTCGTAGATGGCGATGATCCGCGCATCGCGGTAGATCTGACTCAGCCGGTATTCCTCAAGATAGCCGTAGCCGCCCAGCACCTGCATGGCGGTCTCGGCGGCGCGGATGCCCGCTTCGGAGCAATGCGCCTTGATCACCGGGGTGAGGAACTCCACCAGCCAGGGATCGTCGCCCGTCTCCAGCGTCACCAGTGCAAGATGGGTCATCGCCCGCCCGCCCAGTGCCGCGGCATCAATCTCGTCGAGCATCCGGCGCACATCGCCGTGCCGGTCGATGCTCACCGGCCCGTCCGACCCACGCCCCTGCACCCGCTCGGCGGCATAGGCGCTGGCAATGTCATGGGCACGGGCGGCATGGGCCACGCCCTGCAGCGCCACGTCAATCCGGGCGTGGTTCATCAGCGTGAACATCGCCTTCAGCCCCTCGCCCTCGGCGCCGATCAACTCGCCTTCGGCGCCGTCGAAAGCAAGTTGGCAGGTAGGCTGGGCGTGCAGGCCCATCTTTTCCTCGATCCGCGTCACCCGGATCGGGTTGCGGCTGCCATCGGCCAGTTCGGAGGTGCAGGCGAAGAGCGACAGCCCTTTCACGCCCTCCTCCGCCGCGCCGGTGCGGGCAAGGACGAGGTGCAAAATCCGCTCCGACAAATCCTGATCGCCACCGGAGATGAAGATTTTCTCGCCCGAGATTTTCCACCCCGCGCCGTCCCGCGCCGCCCGCGTGCGCACACGCCCGAGGTCGGAGCCCGCGCCCGGCTCGGTCAGGCACATCGTGCCAAGCCAGCGGCCTTCCGCCATCGGCGGGATGAAGCGGGCTTTCTGGTCGTCGCTGGCATAGGCCATGAGCGTGCGGATCGCGCCGGGGGTGAGGTTCACCAGCATGTTGAACGCCTGGCTCGCGCCGGTCTCGATCTCCGACACCACCGCGCCGACCACGCCGCCAAGCCCCTGCCCGCCAAACGCCTCCGGCGCGGTCAGCCCCGGCCAGCCCTGGTCGACGAAGGCGTCGAACGCCGCCTTGTAGCCCGCCGGCAGGCGCACCCGGCCCTGTTCCAGCCGGGCGCCTTCGCGGTCGCCCGGCTCGTCGATGGGGGCGATCACCCCCTCTGCGAAGGCCGCGAAATGGCCGGCAAGCTCGGCCACCAGTTCGCCGTCATACTCCGCCAGCCGGGGCGCCCCCGCGACATGGGTGAGCGAAAACAGGATGTCATCGACGGGGGCGGCGAAGGGCTTCATTCAACAAACCCCAGCAGCTTCGCCGCGTTGTTTTTCAGGATATCGGGGCGGATCTCGTCCTTGATGTCGATCTGCTCGAAGGCTGCCAGCCATTTCTCCGGGCTGATCATCGGCCAGTCGGAGCCGAACAGCACCTTCTTCTTCAACAGCGAATTGGCATATTTCACCAGGATCGGCGGAAAGTATTTCGGGCTCCATCCCGACAGGTCGATATAGACGTTGGGCTTATGCGTCGCCACGCTCAGCGCCTCCTCCTGCCACGGAAAGGAGGGATGGGCGAGGATGATCTTCAGATCGGGAAAGTCGACCGCGATATCGTCCATATACATCGGGTTGGAATATTTCAGCCGCATCCCGTTGCCGCCCGGCATCCCCGACCCGACCCCGGTTTGCCCGGTATGGAACAGCGCCACCGCGCCTTCGTCCTGGATCGCCTCGTAGAGCGGATAGGCCATCCGGTCGTTCGGGTAGAAGCCCTGCATCGTCGGGTGGAACTTGAAGCCTTTGATGCCGAAGTCACGCACCAGCCGCCGCGCCTCGCGCACGCCCATCTTGCCCTTCCACGGGTCGATCGAGGCGAAGGGGATCAGCACATCGTCATTCTCGGCGGCAAGCTCCGCCACTTCCTCGTTCTTGTAGCGCCGGTAGCCGGTCTCGCGCTCGGCGTCGACGGGGAAGATCACCGCCGCGATATTCTGCTCGCGGTAATGCTGGGCGGTTTGCGGCACCGTGGGCGGATGCTCCCAGGGGGCGCCGAAATACTTTGCCATCGTCGATTGCAGATCGTCATAGCCGTCATCGGCATGGCAGCCGCAGGGCTCTTCGGCGTGGGTGTGAATGTCGATCGCGCGGACCTTGGCGATATCAACCATGAACGTCTCCCTCGGGAATAGGCGCGCCCGCAACCGGGCGGGCGGGGTCAGATTGTGATGGTGGCCGGATCGGCATCGTCATAGAGCCGGTCGAGCAGGGCTTTGCGGCGGTCGAGCACCTTGCGATAATTGAGGTTGCCCTTGGCCGTCATCTCACCCGCGCCCATGTCGGGCGGCTCGGCCAGCACCAGCGCCCGGCCCACATGGCTGGACGAACCCGACACTTCGCGCGCCCGCTCGGCAAGGCGGCGGGCGATCTCGCCCTTGAGCATGCGGCAGCTCAGCGCTCCGTCGAGGTTTTCGGGGCTGAAGCCCTCCTTCTCGATCTCGGCCATGTTCGGAAAGATCAGGATGCCGATCTGCCGGCGGTCGGCGCCGGTCACCACGATATCCTGCGCCAGCGGGCCGATCTGGACGAGCATATCGAGCCGGAGCTGCGCGGCGCGCACCCAGGTGCCGGTGAGCAGCTTGAAATCCTCGCTGATCCGGCCATCGAATTTAAGCCCCATCCCGGGCTGGCCGGGGACGACGAATTTCATCGCGTCACCAGTGCGGAAGAAGCCCTCCTCGTCGAACGCCTCGGCGGTCTTTTCCGCATCGTTGAGATAGCCGGTGAACAGGTTCGGCCCGCGTGCGCGCACCTCGTAGCGGTCGGGATCGTCCTCGCCGGGGATGAGCTTGATCTCGGTCCCGGTCATCGGCACGCCGACAATGCCGGAGCGGTCGGTCGGCTGGTGCTGGATGAGCGTGGCGGGGGCCGTTTCGGTCAGGCCCCAGGACGAATTCATCAGCGGCACAGCGCCCCGCACCTCGCGCGCCAGCGCCTCCAGCCCCTGCCAGACATCCTGCGGCAGCGAGGCGCCGGCGTAGAAGATCATGTCGAGTTCCTTGAAGTAGGTCCGGCGCAGCGCCTCGTCCTTCTTCAGCGCGTCGAGCACCTGCGCAAAGCCCACCGGCACGTTGAAGCTTGCCGTGGGCGAGACCATCGACAGGTTTTCCAGCGTGCGGTTGATCAGCGCCGGCACCGGCTTGCCATCGTCGATATAGAGCGTGCCGCCATTGGCGAGCACGATATTGAAATTATGCGACCCGCCAAAGACGTGGTTCCACGGCAGCCAGTCCACCAGCACCGGCGGCCGGTCGGTGAGGAAGGGCAGCGCATCGGCGATCTGGGCCTGGTTGGCGCACATCATCCGATGGGTGGTGGGCACGCCCTTGGGCGCCGAGGTGGAGCCGGAGGTCAGCAGGATCTTGACCACACTGTCGGGCCCCACCTTCGCATGGGCCGCGTCGACATCCACCGTGGCGTCGCCCCTGAGAAGCTCGGCAAAGGGCGTGACGGAAGCGTTCTTGCCGGGGCGCGAGGCGACCAGTTCGATCCCGTCGAGCGCCTCAAGCGCGAGCGCCTCGGCATATTGGTCGGCATCGACCACATAGGCCATCTTCGGCCGGGTCAGCTCGATCGCGTGGCGCAGACGGCCATGCGCGCCGTGGATCAGCGCATATTGCTCGGCCACCGGCACCACCGGCACGCCGACATATTGCCCGGCAAGCGCGAGCAAAGCGTGATCCACCCCGTTGCCCGACATCACCAGCACCGGCGTCTCTTCCCCAAGCCCGCGCGCCACCAGCGCCTGACCGATGGCGCGGACCTGTTCCAGCGCCTGGCCATAGCTCACCTCGTGCCAGCCCGCACCGTAGCGTTCGGCGAGGAAGGTGCGCAGCGGTGCCTCGTCGGCCCAGCGATGCAGCCATTCGCCGGTGGTCGCGGCAACGGGGCTCATCTCATGGCCCGAGGTGTACAGCAGGCTGCCATCGGCGCGGGGCGTGAGCCGGGCGCTATGGGGGCGATATTTCTGGTCCATCAAGATCTCCCTCCCGATGCTTCGATCCGCTTCAGCGTGGCGATAAGCGCCGCCTCCTCCTCGGCGGTGAGCTTACCCATGATCCCGTTTTCATGCTGGTGCACGGCCCGCGTGGCCCGCGCCAGCAATTGCGCCCCCTCCGAGGTGATGTGCAGCGCATAGGTGCGCCGGTCGGTCGGCACGCGGTCGCGGGTGATCAGGCCGCGCGTTTCCAGCTCGTCGACGATCACCACGAGGTTGGGCCGCTCCACCGCCATCGCCTGCGCCAGTTGCGACTGGCTGAGGCCGGGATTGTCGGCCACCAGCGTGAGCGCCGTGAAGGTCATCATCCGCAGCTCGAACGGCTCCAGCGTGCGGGCCAGATCGGCGCGGATCACCATGAAGGCGCGCTTCATCGAATAGCCGATCAGCCCGCGCAGCGTGGCGTCGGACACGCTTTCGGGCTGGATCGGCGCGGTGCCGTGGGGGGCGGAATCTTCAGCCATGACAGTCACCTGAAGCTGGGGTCACGTTTTTGCAGAAAGGCCTGCAACCCCTCGACGGCATCGGGGCTGGTCTGGGTGAGCGCCGCGCAGAGGCTCTCGGTGAAGAACCCGTCGGCCTTCGACATGTCTTCGATCCGGGCGATGGCCTGGATCATGATGTAATTCGAAAGCGGCGCGTTGGCGGCGATCCGCCGGGCCAGATCCTGCGCCATCGCCAGCGCCTCGCCCTCGCCCACCGCGTAATGGGTCAGCCCGAGCGCAAGCCCCTCATCTGAGTTGTATTTGCGCCCGGTCAGCATCATCTCGATCAGCCGGTCGGCGCCGAGGATCTTGCCGACCCGCACGCTCGCGCCGCCACCGACGAAGATGCCGCGCTTGCCCTCGGGAAGCTGGAAGATCGCCGACGGCTCGGCAATGCGCACATGGGTCGAGGTGGCCAGCTCCAGCCCGCCGCCGATCACCGCGCCGAACATCGCCGAGACCACCGGCAGCCCGCCGAACTGGATCTTGTCCATGATCGCGTGCCAGCCACGCGAATGGCGCATCGTTTCCTCGGCGTTGCGCTCCTTGTGCTCAGCCAGGTCCAGACCCGAGCAGTAATGCCCCTCGGTCCCGGTCAGCACCACCGCCTTCACCGCGGCGGGCGGGGCGGAAAAGAAGGCGTCGAGCGCGGCAAGAAGCTCGTCGTTCATCGCGTTGCGCTTGCCCGGCCGGTTCATCACCAGCGTGGCGATGCCGTCATCCGAAACCGCAATCTGGAGGATGGTATCAGTCATTCGTCAGGTCCTTGTCGATCCGGCGAGATCGTTTCAAACTACAATAGTTATCTTTCATATCTATATGCCGCAATAAAGCCCCGCGCCAGTGGCGCGGGGCCGTTTCAGGTTATCAGGAAGAGCGTGATCCCCGGGAAGAGCAGGAGCAGCGCCACCCGGATCATGTCGGAGGTGATGAAGTAGAGCACACCCTTATAGGTCTCGACGATCGGGGTGGTGCGGTCCATCGCGTTGATGATGAACAGGATCATCCCCACCGGCGGGGTGATCAGACCGACCTCGACCACGATCAGCACCAGCACGCCAAACCAGATCGCGGTGCGCTCGACGCCGATCATGTTGGCGCGGCCCTCGGAGATGGTCACGCCCAGCGCGCGCGCCTGTTCCTGGGTGAGCTGCACGCCCTCGGCCAGCGCCGCCTGGATACTGGCCAGCATGTCTGGCGCGATGCCCTCGGGCACGCCCATGGCAATGATGTCGCGCGCCTCGGCAAGCTGCATCTGGGTGAAATCCACCAGCCCGAAATCCAGCACCGAGATGATCGGGTAGAAGATCGGGATGGTCAGCAGGATCATCGACAGGCTGTCCATCAGGCAGCCCAGCAGCAGGTAAAACACCAGGATGATGAGCAACACCGTCCACGGGCTGAACCCTTGCGTCACCACCCAGTCGGCCATGGTCTGCGGCACCTGGGTGACGGCGAGGAAGCCGTTATAGAAGGCCGCGCCGAGCACGATGAAAAAGATCATCGCGGTCGAGCGGGCGGTGGCGGTGAAAGAGCCGAGCAGCTCCTTGAGGTTCAGCCCCTTGTTGGCGAAGGCGATCAGCCCGGTGCCGAGCGCGCCCACCGCCGCGCCTTCGGTGGGGGTGAACAGCCCGCCATAGATGCCGCCCACGACAAGCGCGAAGACCAGCAGAACCGGCCAGACGTCGATCAGCGCGCGGAAGCGTTCGCCGTAGGGCACCGCCTCTTTCACCCCGGCGCTGTCGGGGTTGAGCCGGACATAGATCGAGATGGTGATGACATAGCCCAAAGCCGCCAGCAGGCCGGGGATGATCGCCGCGAGGAAGAGCTTGGCGATGTTCTGCTCGGCAAGGATGGCATAGATCACCAGCACCACCGAGGGCGGGATGAGAATGCCGAGCGTGCCGCCGGCGGCGAGCGTGGCGGTCGAGAAGCCGCCGGAATAGCCGTATTTGCGCAGCTCCGGCAGCGCGGTGCGCCCCATCGTGGCCGCCGTGGCCAGCGACGAGCCGCATATCGCGCCGAAGCCCGCGCAGGCACCGATGGCGGCCATGGCCACACCTCCGCGGCGGTGGCCGAGCCAGCCTTCGGCGGCCTTGAACAATGCCTGACTCATGCCGCCGATGGTGGCGAAATGGCCCATCAGCAGAAACATCGGCACGATGGAGAGCGAATAGGAGCTGAACGTGGTGAAGGTCTCGGTTTTCAGCTTGGCCAGCGCGATGCTGAAGCCGTCATTGATGATGCCGAGGCCGAGGAACCCGGCGAGAAACATCGCCAGGCCGATCGGCACGCGCAGAAAAATGGCCAGCATCAGGACCGGGAAGGACCACAGGCCGATCTCGATATTGCTCAATGGTCCGCTCCTTCACCCGCAGGCATCACCCGGTGCCCGATCACGCTTTCGATCAGGCGCATCAGCGCCACGTAGACTGAGACGATCGCCGCCGCGATCGCGCCGACAAGGCTGGCGGCATAGGCCCACCAGACCGGGAATTGCAGCAGGAACGTGGTCTGGTGCCGCTCGAACTTGCTGACGGTGCCCTGCCAGAGCTGCACCGCGATGATGATCAGGACGATGGCGAAGGCCAGCTCGCTGATCGCCCTCAGCACCCGGTTGGGGCGGTCGGGCAACAGCGAGGTAAACACATCGACCGTCGCATGCGCCCCGGTGATCTGCGCCAGCGGCAGAAAGGCGAAAATCGAAAAGGCGATGCCCGCCTCGACGATCTCGTAATCGCCGTTGAACGGGCCGAGCTTGATCGGCCCCCAGATCCCCGGCACTTGCACGCCGAGCATCCAGTCGGCGAGGCCCTTGAACGCCCCTTGCGCGAAATCGCCGTGCAGGAATGCGTTGAGCTCGCGCCCGATGATCGACAGCACCACGATGGCCACGAGGATGCTGAGGACGAAGCCACCGGCAATCGCCATCAGCCTCGAAAATCCTAGGAAGAAACGATGCATGATATCCCCTGGAGGCTCCCTGCCTGCGTCCGGGTCCGCGCCCCTGCCGGGCGGCGGGAATGGCGCGGCGGGGCCTGCCCCGCCGCACCGGATCGGCTCAGTGAGCGCCGTAGGTGTCGATCGACGCCATGTCGGCGCCGCACTGCGCCATCAGCGCGCGCGCCTCGTCGATCAGCGCCTGGCCGTCTTTGCCTTCGGCGCCCATCTCGGCAACCCATTCCTCATAGATCGGGTTGACGATCGCATCCCACGCCTTGGCATCTTCTTCCGAGACGGTGATGATGTTGTTGCCGAGATCGACGGCGACCTGACGGGCCGGGCCATCGGCATCGGCCTGGGTGCCACCGGCGAAGACCGAGAACGACAGGCCGGCATTGGCGTCGATGACGGCTTTCAGATCGTCCGGCAGGCCATTGTAGGTGTCCTGGTTCATGGCCAGCACGAAGGTCAGGTTGTACAGCGCCGGGCCTTCGAATTCGGTGTGGTTATGCACCAGCTCCGGCACCTTGAGCGACTCGGTCACTTCCCACGGAATGGTGGTGCCGTCGATCACGCCTTTCGACAGGCCCTCCGACACGGCCGGCACCGGCATCCCCACCGGGGTGGCGCCGACGCGCTCAAGCAGCTTGTTCACCAGCACCGAACCACCGCGGATCTTCATGCCCTGAAGGTCTTCGGGCTTGGCCACCGGCTTGTTGGTGTGGAACATGCCCGGGCCGTGCACCCAGGTGCCGACGATGTGCAGATCGGAGAACTCGCCGTCCTTCATATGCTCGTCGAACATCTTGCTGTAGGCGCAGGAGGCTTCGCGGGCATCGGTCACCATGAAGGGCAGCTCGAACACCTCGGTGGTGCGGTAGCGGCCCGGCGTGTAGCCGACCACGGTCCAGACCACATCGGCGATGCCGTCGATCGCCTGGTCCATCAGCTCCGGCGGCGTGCCGCCCAGCGCCATCGCGGCATAGCGCTCGACCTTGATACGGCCATCCGAGTCTTTCTCGACATTGTCGGCCCAGACATCGAGCACGAGGCGCGGCACATTGGCCTGCGCCGGCAGGAACTGGTGCAGTTTCAGCGTGACTTCCTGGGCGAAAGCGCCCCCGGCCGCGAGCGCCGAGATCGCCACCCCGGCGGCCATGCCGAGAATCGTCTTGCGTTTGGTCATTGATTTTCCTCCCTGTTGACCAAGCTTTTTGGCATTATAGTGCTTCTTTTGCCATATATTGCCTCTTTGCTCCACCAGAATCTCCGCATCCGGGCGGATTTTTGCGGCGATATGACGCGAGCAGCCGCGCATATAGTTATGCCGCATAACAGTTATTAGCAATATAAATCTTGCGGGGGGATTCGGGAAGAACTCGGCCCGCGCCGGGGCCTGAGTCTCCCGAACTTGGCCACGGAACGCCTCTCCGATCAAGTTTTTTCGACTCCGTGGTCGGTTATTCTCCCTGGAGGCGAACCGATTCCGCCGACTCCCGCCCTGGCCTGCACGGGTTCGGCGATGTTCTGCCGAAAATCGCGAATCCGCGCCGCAACCATGGTGTCGGAGGTGAATCCTCGTACCAAGCCCCGTCGTGCCTGCATTTCAGGCAAAACAGATTCTGGGGGCAGATATGTCTTTTCTCACACGCGGGGTGCGCGGCACCCTCGGGGCTGCGCTTGTGCTCGTGCTCGGCCTCGGCATGGCGAACGCCAACACCATCATCTCGACGAAGAACGAACAGCGGATCGACGCCTGGATCACCGGCTATACCTTCTGGGACAACACCCCGCCGGGCTCGGCCGCCATCGCCCGCCCGACCGTCCATGACGAGGCCGGCGGCACCGGCACCTATGAAGACCCGATCACCATCGCCGTGGGCCGGGGCCATGCCGGCTGGCACTATGCGCCGGGCACGCGGTTCTATCTCGAAGACCTGCGCAAATACGCGGTGGTCGAAGACCTGTGCGGCGCCTGCGGCAAGGGCCGGGCCGGCAATCCGCATCTCGATCTCTATATCGGCGGCGAAAATACCTCCGCCCGCGCGGCCAATGCCTGCGCGATGAAAATCACCTCGATGCAGTCGGTCGTGGTCAATCCCGCGCCCGGCTACCCGGTCGCCCCGGGCGAAATGGCCGAGACCTGCGACGCCTACTGAGCGGGGCGGATCGGCAAGCCCTTGCCGATCCGGGCACCGTTCTGCCGCAGCTGTTCCATCGCCGCGCCTCATTGTGCAAGTAATCTGGCACTCACCCGGCCCTCTCAAGAGGCCGGTGGGGGGATCCGTATACCAAGGAGGCAGGTACATGCTATTCGGGAACCGTGCCCGCGCCGGGCTGCTCGGCGCGTTTGTCGCAGCGCTTTCGTCTTTCGCCGGTGGCGCCGGCGCCGATACCGTCGTGTCCACCAAGGGGGAACAGCGCTTCACCGCGTTCCTGACCGGCTATACCTACTGGGACAACACGCCGCCGGGCTCCGCCGCCATCGCGCGCCCGGTCGTCCATCGCCGCGCCGGTGGCACCGGCACCTTCAAAGACCCGATCACCATCGCCGTGGGCCACAGCATCGTCGGCTCGCGCCAGACGCTCGACTTTCCCGCCGGCACGAAGTTCTACATCGAGTCGCTGCGGAAATACGCCATCGTCGAAGATGTCTGCGGCGACGGCGCGCAGCCGCAGAATGGCCCCTGCCACTCCGGCAAGAACGGGCACCCGTGGCTCGACCTTTATCTGGGCGGCGCCAGCGCCTCGGTGCAGGTTGCCACCGCCTGCGCCAACCGGATCACCCGCTTGCAGACGCTGGTGATCAATCCCGGCCCCGATTACCCGGTCGCGCCGGGCGAAGTGGTGGACAGCGGCTGCCGGGTGTTCTGACCGCCGCATCGCCGATCCAAACGGACGGGCCGGGCCTTGCGCCCGGCCTTTTGATGTCTGCGCGAGCTATTCGGCGGGAGACTTGTGGCGCCCCGGCAGGCGTGCGGTGCCGGTGCGGGCAAGCTTGCCCCAGCTCGCGAGACGGCCAAAGGCCGCACGGCCAAGCGCCCGCCAGACGGTGACATAGAGCAATTGCCGGTAGAAGAACCGTTGCACCGGGAACAGCACCACGAGCCAGAGCGGCGCGCTGCGGTCGAGCCGCATGGCCAGCAGGATCGCCACCACGTCCATCAGCGGCAACAATGCATAGCCCGCCAGCATGTAGGGGCGCACATCCACCACCGGCATTGGCCGGCCAAGGAGCCAGTCGATCCCGAGATCGGCCAATGTGGAGAGCAGCACGAGATCGGCAATCGGCGCAAGGACCGACAGGCCGAAGCCGACGACGAGCAGATCGGGCAAGGCGACAAACCCGACCGCCTTACGCTGGCGCAGGGCACCGCCAAGGTGCTTCACCGCGGTCTGAAGCATCCCGAAAGTCCAGCGCAGCCGCTGGGTGAGGAAGGCGCGCACGGTTTCGGGGGCCTCCGTTACGGCATAGGCCGCGGGCTCGTAAATCACCCGGTAGCCCGCGCGCAGCACCGAGACGGTCAGGTCGGCGTCTTCGGTCACGGTCTCGGGCGAATAGAGCCCCGCCGCGATCACCGCGTCGGCGCGCCAGGCCCCGATCGCTCCCGGCACCACCAGCATCGCACCGAGACATTCGAGCGCGCGGCGGTCGATGTTCTGGGCGGTGAGATATTCCAGCGCCTGAAGCTGGGTCAGCAGGCCACGCCGGTTGCCCACCTGCACCCGGCCCGCCACCGCGCCGATCTTCGGATCGTCGAAATGGCGCACGAGCCGCGAGATCGCATCGGGCGCGATCATGCTGTCGGCGTCGATGGCGACGACGATATCGGTCTGCAGCACGCGGTAAGCTGTATCGAGCGCCTTCCACTTGCCGCCATTGGGCTCATAGATCACCGTCAGCCGGTATTCGTCACGCGCGACCTCGGCCACCTTCTGATAGGTGTGGTCGGTCGAGCCGTCGTCGATGACGATCACCCGCAGATCCGGATAGTCCGACGCGAAAACCGACCCGATGCAGCGCAGGATCGTCTCTTCCTCGTTGAAGGCCGGGATCAGCACCGTCACCGGCGGCACCGTTCCGGCACCCGGCCGGGGCGCCCGATGCGGGCGGCGCAGATGGGCCAGCGCCAGCAGCACCAGCGCGCGCAGCAGCCCGGCCACCACCACCACCCAGAACACCGCCGCCAGCCAGCCGCCCGCAATGCCGAGCAGGCCAAAGGAAATCCGGTCAAACATCGTTGCCGGCCCAAAAGCCGGGGGCATCAGCTGATCACGGGTGACGCCCAGAAGATCGGCCAGGCCGACGATCCGGTAGCCATCGGCGCGCAGCCTGTCGATCAGCGGCCCCACCGCGTCGACCGTCGCGCTGCGGTCGCCGCCGCCATCATGCATCACGATGACATTGCCGCCATTGGTCGCCAGCTCGTGGCTCACGTAATCCACGATCCCGGCGGCGTCGAGGCCGAGCCAGTCGGGCGGCACCAGGTCGCTGCCCACGATCAGGTAGCCCGCATCGGTCAGCGTTGCCATCGGCGCGGCGCTGTCGCCGGTCACCGGCCCCTCGCCGCGGCCATAGGGATTGCGGAACAGGACCGTACCATGCCCGATCTGCGCGGCAAGCAGCCGCTGCACCGCATTCAGCTCGAACTGCGTGCGCAGCGGCGGCACGCCATCGAGCGCCGGATGCAGGAAGGTGTGCGACCCGATCTCATGGCCCTCGTCATACATCCGCTGGATCAGGTCGGGGTGGCTGAGCGCGCCGGCCCCGACCACGAAGAAGGTTGCCGGCGCCTCACGGTCGCGCAGCACGTCGAGCAATGCGGCGGTGTGAACAGGGTCCGGCCCGTCATCGAAGGTCAGCACGATCTGATCGGGTTCGACACGGCCAAAGCGGCGCAGTGTCACCGGCGTCGCGGGCGGCGCGAAGCCCTCGCCTGCGATCCGCTGGCCCGAAGGGTCGAGCACCACGTACCGGGTGCCCACCTGCGCGGCGGCGGCCAGCTCCTGAAACGGCCCCTGCCCCATATAGGCGACGAAGTCCGAGAGATCGACGCGCGAGATGTAGGTCGCCACAAGCTCCGGGGTGACGTAGCGCGCGCCGAGCAGCGGCCAGATCGACGGGTCTTCGCGCCCGAGCGCCCAAAGCCCGACCCGGTGAAGATCGAGCGCCGCGAGCGTGGCGAGCTGGTTGAAGGCGCTGGCCGCGTCGAGCGCCCAGACCTCATGCGCCGCGCCGCTCTGGTCGGTGTAGCGCATCCGCAGATTGGCCGCGTCGGGCGGAAAATCCAGCGTGCCGTCAAACTGCACCACCCGCCG
Organism: Sinisalibacter aestuarii; assembly: GCF_027923545.1. Classification (GTDB taxonomy): domain Bacteria; phylum Pseudomonadota; class Alphaproteobacteria; order Rhodobacterales; family Rhodobacteraceae; genus Sinisalibacter; species Sinisalibacter aestuarii. The sequence goes on from NZ_BROH01000005.1 coordinate 24,996, forward strand.
CCACGCCTCGGCAAGCGACAGGATCTCGGGCGCCGCCGCACCGCGCGACCAGTCGCCCGCGAAGGAACCGAGCATGACGACAAGCCGGTCGCGCCCGACAGCCTCCAGCGCCGCCGCGACGGTCTCGTCAAACCAGCCCTGCGCCGCGAGCGGGCCGGTCGCATCGCCGATCCAGGGCGTCGAGAAGGTTTTCAACACCACATGATCGGCCAGCCGGGCGAAGTCGGCGTCCGCGATCAGCCCGTCCGCCGGCTCGGTCACCAGGCAGCTCTCCCGCCCCGCGGTGGCCAGTGCCGCATCGAGCCGGGCGATGAGCCGGCCAAGCACCGCGATCTCACCCGCGCCGATCCCATCGGGCATCAGGCAAAGGCCGGCGGCCCGGTCCCGCGCCGCGGTATCCGCGAGGTGCAGGGCCAGCGTTTCGAGCCCGGCGCCATCGTCCGGCGCGGGCAGCGCGCCGGGCAATATCGTGACAACCGGCATCACCTGCAGGCGCGGACGCTCGCGGGCGATGGTGCGGGCGGCATATTCCTGGCTTTCGGTCGTGCGGTTCAGCGCGACGAGCTCGGATTGCGGCCCGTCGAGCCGGTACCACTCGGCCAGCAGCACGTCGATCTGGCGCGCGCCGCTCGCAAGCGAGGCATAGGCGCTTTCAGGCACGAACGGCAAAAAGGCCCAGACGCTTCCGGTCGGCAATTCGACGACGTTCTCGGCATCCGCCTGCGCGGCGAGCGGCGGATAGGGGCCGCCCCGCCCCTCCGGCACGATGCCGCCCCGCAGATCGCCCGGCTGCGGCGCCGCCGAGACCGAGGCCGGCACATCCTCGGCGGCATGGGCAAGGACCGGCCCCGGCAGATCGTCGACCAGATAGAGGCTGGCCAGGAAAAACGCCAGCCAGGTGAGCGCGGCGCTCAAAACGGCCGCCATCGCCGCGATCAGAGCGCGCCGCCGTCGCTGATATGGATCAGAGAATACCTGCGCCCCCTTGCGCTCCGCCTCCGGCGCGCGGCCAACAGGTCTCTGTCTCGTCCTGCGAGACATGTCCTACCCCTCGCAAAAGCGCTTCCCCGATGACCTCGGAAGAAATCGCTTCCCGCCCCCGCGTTCCGGTCCGTAAGATAGCCGAACCGGCCAGAAAGATACCCTTTTCAGTCCCTAAGATATGCTAAATAGTCGTCAATCACAAGAAAGGGCCGGGCCGCAGCGATGAGATTTCGGCGCAGAGTGATATTACAGACACTGGCGGGCGGCGCGGCGGCGGCGCTGGCCGGCACCGCGCCTTCAACGGCGCAGCAGGGCGCGGCGACGACCCTCGTCGTGATCCTGCTCGACCGCGATGGCAGCGCCGGCGCCGGGCCGCGCGGCGAGGCGCTGGACAGCTTCGCGCGCCAGGGCATCCCGGTGGGATATGCCAGCGGCGCGGCCCTGCCCTTTCGCCCCGGGACGGGTGTGGAGCCGCTGCTCTGGTCTGCCGATGCGCTCACCCTCACCCGCTATTTCCAGGCCCGCCGCCTCTCCGATGCCCGCGCCGCGCTTGCCGCCGGGCTGACCGGCACGGGCGCGCCGTGGGCCCTGGCCGGGCCGGACCCGGGCGGGCCGCTCGCGCTCGCGGGGTTGAGCCCGCCGGGGCTGCGCTATGCCTATCTGGTCCCCGAGGAGAGCGCACCGGGCTGGGTCGAGAGCCACCCCGGCCGTGTGGCCGCCGCGCGGGGCGGGCATCTGGTGCGGGCAGGAGCGGGCGCACAGGAGGCGGCGCGCGCCTTTCTCACACAGGCGGTGGAAGACCCCGCTCAGGTTCACGCCACGCTGTATCTCGATCTCGCCGGCCCGGCGGCGGAGGTGGCGGAGCTCGCGCGCATGCTGGCCAAAGCCGTGGCAGAGCGGATCGCGGCGGGCCATGCGGTGCCGCTCGCGCCATCGGAACTCGCCGCGCGCCATACCGGGCATTATCAGCGGCTGGTCGGGATACGGCTCGATCCGCCGCCGGGCGCGACGCCGCAAGAGCCGTCGCTCGTGGCGATGGAGGCGGCGTTGCGCGCGGCAGGGATCGCCTATTCGGTCGCCCGCGATGCGCCCGAAACGCTGGGGCCAGCCGATGTGATCCGCCTCGACGGCGCCGATCCCGCGATAATCGGGGCGGCGCGCGGGCGGCTCTGCGCCGCGGTGACACCCGAAAACCCGGCAGCCGCCCCGGCCCTCGCCGCCGCCGGGATCGCCGCCGCAACCGGGGCCGCGCCGCCCGCCTTTCGCGGGATCGACGGCACCGGGCTTACCCATCTCGGCCCGGTCTACCCGGTGCGTGCCGCACAGGATATCGAGGCGATGATGGCCGGGCTGGCGCTGGCCGAAGACCCGATCGTCGCCATCGACACAGAGGCCCTCGCCCTGCCCGCCCTGCGCAACGCCGCGCTGGTGGCGCTGCGGCGGCTGGCCGAGCTTGCCGGCACGCGGCTCGTCGACATGGCGGAATACACGACCCTGATCCGCGCCGCCGACGCGCTGAGCGAAACCATGCGCGCCACCCGCAGCGCCGCCCCGGCCATCGCCGCCCGCCCCGCACCGGCGCCCGATGCCCCGGCCCGCGCCGCGCTGATGGCCGATGCGCGCCGGGCCTGGGCCTATTTCGAGGCCACCACAAACAGCCGGACCGGCCTGCCGGCCACCACCGTCGCCTTCACGCCCGAGGGCGAGCCGGGCACCGAGCATGACGAGATGACCCAATGGGATGCCGGCTCGGCGATCTTCGCCAATGTCGCAGCCTATCGTCTCGGGCTGGTCACTCCGGACGACTTCGCCACCTGGCGCGGCAAGCTGCTCGCCGCGCTCGCCGCCAGCACCCTGACCGCGCCGCGCCTGCCGCGCGCCACCTTCGACATCGGCGCGCCCTGGCGCGGCTCGTCGGACTTCAATATCTGCGACACCGCCCGGCTGCTCTCGGCGCTGAAGGCGCTCGACCGGCTCTCGCCCGATGGCGACAGCGAGCTGCGCGCGCTGGTCGCGGGCTGGGAGTTCGGGGCGGTGCTGGCCGATGGCGTGGCCCATTCCATCGGGCGCGGCGTGCCGGTCCCGGTCGATGACACGCATTGCACGAGCTACATCAAGCACGCGCTCGGGCTCTGGGGCTATTCCGTCGCCTCGCAATACGACATCTACCGCGACGGCACGACCGAGGCCGATGCCTGGATGCATCTGCTCACCCGTGTGGGCGAAATCGGGCCGTTCGGGGCCGAACCGCTGTTGCTCGAAGCGGTGGAGCTGGGGCTCGACCGGCCCTCGCAGGTGCTGCGCGACGTGCTCTTCGCCGCCCAGATCGCGCGCACCGGCGAAACCGGCCAGCTCTGCGCGCCGTCCGAGGGGCCGATGGAGCGGCCGCCCTGGTTCACCTATCAGGGCCTGCGGGTGGATCACACCGGGCCGAAACGCTGGGATGTGATCTCGCTCGATCCGGGCGGCGCCGAACACACGGCGAACTTTCGCGACGCGGTATGGATGGTGACGGGCAAGGCCGCCTTTCTCTGGGCCGCCGCCCATCCGCATCCCTACAGCGACCGGTTGCTGGCCTATATCCGGGCGCATGGCGCGCTGCCCACGGGCTTTGCCAGCGGCGTCTACACCGCCACCGACGCGCCGACGCCGGGCTACAGCGATGTCAACACCAACGGGGTGATCCTGACCGCCATCGCCAGAATGCTGGGCAGCCCGGCCTGAGCCGGGCCGCGCCGGTTATTCCGCCGGCTGCTCGCCGTGGCCTTCGTCGGGCGCCGCCGGCATCAGCCGCGAGACCCTCTTGCCGAAACCGTCGACATAGGTCAGCAGCACCGGCACCACCACCAGCGTCAGCAACGACGACGAGATCAGCCCGCCGATCACCGCATGGGCCATCGAGGCGTTCTGCCCCGAGCCGCCATGCAGGTTGAGCGCCAGCGGCAACATCCCGAAGATCATCGCCAGCGTGGTCATCACGATGGGGCGGAAGCGGGTGCGCCCGGCGATCACCAGCGCGTTCCACAGATTGTCGCCCGCCTTCACATGGTGATTGGCATTGTCCACCAGCAGGATCGCGTTCTTGGTCACCAGACCCATCAGCATGATGAAACCGATGATCGAGAAGATGTTGATCGTCGAGCCGAAGATCAGCAGGCCGATCGCCACCCCGATCAGCGCCAGCGGCAACGACGACATGATCGCGAAGGGCTGCAGGAACGAGCCGAATTGCGAGGCGAGCACGAGATAGATGAAGATCACCGCAAGCCCGAGCGCGGCGGCGGCGGCCACCAGCGAATCCGCCATATCCTGCCCCTCGCCGCCGGTTGCCACGCGGTAGCCCAGCGGCACGTCCAACGCATCCATCGCCGCCTGCACCTGCGCGGTGACCGCGCCGATGGTCACGCCGTCGAGGCTCGCGGTCACCCGCACCGCGCGGTCGCGGTCGATGCGGTTGATCTCGCCGGGGCCTTCCGATTGCACCACTTCGGCCACCTGATCGAGCCGGATCGTGCCGCCGCCCGCCTGGGCGATGGGCAGCGCGCCGAGCGCGGTGGCGTCATTGCGCGCGGCGGCCGGCAGGCGGACCACCACGTCAAGGCTGTCGCCCTGCGGCGAGGTCCATTCCGAAACGGTCTGGCCGCCGAGCATCGGCTTCAGCGTATTGCCCACCGAGGCAAGCGAGACGCCAAGGTCCGACGCCGTATCGCGGTCGATGCGGATGCCGAGCGTGGGCTGCGGATCGTCGAGCGTGGTCGCGACATCGGCCAGCCCCTCGACTTCGCTGAGCTTCGCCTTCAGCTCCGCCGCAAGCTGGGCGAGCACATCGAGGTTCGGCCCGTAGATCGCCACGTCGACCGGCTGCATCGCCGGACCCATGCCGTTCGACGAGCCGATGACGAAGGTCGCGCCGGGGATCGACTTGAGCACCTGGCGGGCGGGCGCGGTCAGCTCGTTCGGGGTGCGCTCGCGTTCATCCGAGGGCACGAGGCGCACCACGATAGTGGCATTGTTGTCGCCGCTGGTGGTGCCGGAGTTGATCGTCGCATAGGTGCCCAGCACCTCCGGCAGCTCGGAGCGCAGCAGCGCGTCGACCTGGGCGATCTTCTCCGCCGTGCGTTCGATGGAGGTGCCGACCGGGGTCGACATTTCGACCTGGAACTCACCGGTATCGGCGGGCGGAACGAACTCGCCGCCGACCTGCGAGAAGATGCCTATGCCACCCGCGAAGGCGAGGAAGGCCACGAGCAGGGTCGATTTGCGGAACCGCAGCGCGACTTTCAGAAGCGCAACGTAGCGGTTGCCGAGCCAGACGAAGAATTCGTCGAACTTCTCGACCGCGCGCCCGATCGGCCCGCGCTTCACCTTCGGATCCACCGAGGGATCGTACCAGACCGACGACATCATCGGGTCCAGCGTGAAGGACACGAAGAGCGAAATCAGCACCGCAACCGAGACGGTGACGCCGAATTGCAGGAAGAACCGCCCGAGGATGCCCTCCATGAAGGCCACCGGCAGGAACACGGCGACGATGGACAAGGTGGTGGCAAGCACGGCAAGGCCGATTTCGTTGGTGCCTTCCAGCGCCGCGCGCCGGTGGCTCTTGCCCATATGCAGGTGCCGCATGATGTTTTCGCGCACCACGATCGCATCGTCGATCAAGATGCCGACGGCCAGCGAAAGCGCCATGAGGCTCATCATGTTGAGCGTGAAGCCGAGGAAGTAGATCGCCGTCATCGTGCCGATGATCGAAATCGGCAGCGTGAGCCCGGTGATGACCGTGGAACGCCAGGAATTGAGGAACAGGAACACGATAAAGGTCGCCAGCGCCGCCCCTTCGAGGATCATGCTCTGAACCGAATGGAAGCTTTCGACCACCGGCTCGGCATTGTTGCGCAGGATCTCGATCTTGATATCGGCCAGCGCATCGTCATCGTTCATTTCGGCGATCACCGCCTCGATGTCTTCAGCCACCGAGACGGTGTTGGCGCCTTGCGTCTTGACCACGTCGATGGCCAGCGCGTCTTCGCCGTTGAGCATGGCGACGGAGCTGCGCTCCGCCAGCCGCGCCTCGACGGCGGCGATATCGCCCAGCCGGATCGGCTGGCCGCCCCGGCGGGTGACGATCACGTCCTGAAAGTCGCGGATGCTCGCGATCTTGCCTTCGACCTGCACCGAGGTGCTCTCGCGCTCGTCGGTGATCGCGCCTGCGGGCAAGTCCTGGTTTTCCGAGGCCAGCGCCGTGGTCACCTCCGACACACCGACAGCCAGGGCGGTCAGCCGGTCCGGGTCGATATCCACATGCACTTCGCCGGATCGTCCGCCGACGACCGAGGCCCGCCCGACGCCCTTGATATTGGCGAGGCGCTTGGCGATCACGTCTTCGGTGATCTCGGTGAGCGCGCCGATATCGAGCGTATCCGAACTGATGCCGACCGACATCACCGGCAATTCGCCCGGATCGAAGCGCAGGATCTGCGGATCGTCGGCATTGTCGGGCAGCGTCCCGGAAATCTGGGCGACCTTGTCGCGCACTTCCTGGGCGGCCTGGGCGGATTCGACCTCAAGGTCGAAAATGATGATCACGATCGACGAGCCGGTGAGCGCCGTGCTCTCGATCGAGTCGATCCCGGCGAGCGTCGATACCGCATCCTCGATCGGTTCGATGATGTCGCTTTCCACCGCCTCGGGCGACGCGCCGGGGTAGGAGGTGACCACGGCCACGACCGGAAAATCCACATCGGGCAATTGCTCGATCGGCAGACGGGAATAGGAGAAGGCGCCGATCACCACCATGGCGATCATCACCATGGTGGCAAAAACGGGCTGGCTGACGGAAATACGGGTAAGGATCATTGGCCGATCTCCACAAGTTCCACCGTGTCGCCCGGCTGCAGTTCCGGCAGCGGCTCGGTGACCACCATATCGCCCGGCTCAAGGCCGGAGGCGATCTCGATCACCGCGCCCGCGTCCCAGCTGCGCCCCACCTCGACGGCGCGCCGCTCAACCTTGTCTCCGGCCACCACGATCACATGGGCGCCCTCGGCATCGTGGCGCAGCGCACCCGCCGGTACGCCGATCCCGTCGGCGCGGGCCTCCAGCACGATCCGGCCCGAGGCGAACATGCCGCCGCGCAGCTCGCCGGTTTCGTTCTCCAGCGCCACATAGACGGGCAGCATCCGGCTGCCTTCGAGCGCGACCGGGCTCACCCGCTCGACCTTGCCCCTGAACACGCGATCACCGAAGCCTTCCACCGTCAGGTCCACATCGAGCCCCGGCGCAAGGTCGGGGGCATAGGCCACCGGCGCATTGGCTTCGACTTCGAGCGAGGTGAGATCGACCAGCGTCACCAGCGCCGACCCGGTGGCGGCGAATTCGCCGGGATCGACCGCGCGGACCGAAACCACGCCGCTGAACGGTGCACGCACCAGCGCATTGTCGCGCGAGCGCTGAGCCGAGGCGACGAGCGTATCCTGCGCCGCCAGGGTGGCGGTGAGCTGATCGAGCGCCGAGCGGACGGCGGTCAGCGTGTTGCTCGCCGAAAGACCACGCTCGACGAGATCCTGCGTCCGTTCGAAATCGGTGCGGGCCTTCTCAAGCTGCACCCGCGTCGCCTCGGCATTTGCCCTGGCCTGGGTGAGCGCGATGTCGAGCGCCTCGGTGTCGAAGCGCACCAGCACATCGCCAAGCTCCACCCGCTCGCCCTCGCGCACCGCCACGGATTCAACCCGCGCCGTCACCTCCGACGAGATATGCACCTGCCGCGCCGGCGCGAGCGAGCCGGTGATCTTCAGCGTCTCCACCAGCGTCGAGGGGGCGACCGCGGTCACCTCGAAAGGCGCAAGCTGGATGATCGCGGCACGCGCCGCGCGGGCATCGGCTTCGGCCTGCGCCTCGGCCTCGGCGGCGGCACGCTGGGCCTGCATCTCGGCAAACTGGCCGCTCTGCACGAACCAGCCGGCCCCGGCGACAAGCACCACCAGCACGATCAGCCAGAAAATCCAGCGCCGCCGCTTTTTCGGCGGCTGGCCCGCGGCCACACGGGCGGCATTTTCGCGTTCGCGCTTGCTCATCGCCCAATCGGGCTTGGCCTCATCCTTGCTCATCTGGTCACTCTTCTTTGTATATGTTGTGGGCGGGCTTGCGTCTGCCGCAGAGCCTTGCCCTCCATTCATCCAGAAACTGGGCACTTTCACGGTGGAACCGCGCCAGGTTTTCGACCCGGCCGCGCGCGGCGGCCTCGTCGTCGGGGAAATCGACCGCAATCGTCTCGATCGCATCGGCACTGGCGCGAAAGCGCTCGGCCATGATGCTCAGCGTGTGCAGCCCCGGCTCATCCACGGCCGCAAACCCATCCTGACGCTGGCCCAGCGCCGAAACCCTGTGCACAAGCCCGCGCTGTTCCAGCAGCCGGGCATTCGTGCTGGCCGAGCCCTTGGAAATCTTCAGCGCCTGTGTCATCTGGGTCAGTGTGCGCGGCGCGCCCTCGACGATCAGATAGCCGAGGATCTGCCCCGCGATACGGGGGGCGCCCTCGGTCTGGGAAAACAATCCCATCTGTTCGATGAATAGTTCGCGCGCGCTGCTCATGGCGCACCCGATAGACGATTCTATCGGTACGTTCAATACAGACTGAACGAATTGAACGGCGGTACAGCCCGGCTGCTGCATGGCAACCGTCACGTTCAACCCGCGCTGGCGAGATTCACGACCAGCGCGCTTTGATATGTTGCACCTTAGTCTTGATACGCGAAAGAAATCCGGAATGTCTGGCCTTGGCTTTGCGCTTGGCCCGCTCCACATCGTGCGCGCGGGGATCCAAATCAGACGCTATCGAAATCAGCTCATCAGCCAAATCGGCGCCGAGAATTTCGGGTTTCAACATCGCAAATAGCGATCTCTTTCTAACCCGGCCCTCCAGTTCAATCAGCCTACGGGCAAGGTCTTCAGGGTTTGTCTTCGATATGCTCGACAATATGCGGTACAGGTTCTCTCGCTCGTACTCACCAAAACCTGTATTCACAAGCACATCTGGATAGCGCGAGAAATCGTCGTGAAATTCAAATCCTTGCAGTCTTTCTTCTAGCGCCTGATTAGAGTTCTTGAACGCCGCATAGAATTCGCGCGCCTGGTTGTGTGTGGGCAAAAACTTGTGATGGTCTGCGGTAAGCACGCCGTCCCGATGGATTCGTTTGACAAAACGCTGGCCTACTCCCCGTTGGCGGAGATTATAGATCAATTTGATCTGGTTGGCACCGAGTGCTGCGTTTACATCATCCTGCGTGTGACAAAGATCGATGTTCAGAATCTCAGCAAAATCGGCAACAATATCTCCATTCACAAGGCGGTCACGACGATACTCATGTACGCGCAGTTGAGCATTTGGAAACGCTGAAGCCCATGCTGCAAGCTTTGAGTCAAAATCTAGATATCCAATGACTTGGGAATTGAGCGCAGGGAGCGGATCTGCCTCAAACCCAAATACCCACGCCGACTGGATCGTCTTCGCACCCTGCGCCTTGTGCGAAGCCGCCAGTTCATCTTGGCGCCGCAGATAGGCAACGATAACGATATTATCAAATAGATCATAAACTATCCCAGCGAATGGTCGGATTTCCGGCTCGTCCAGAAAAAACAAGTCTTCAGCGGAAAGAATCACGTTCTCGTATTTGGAGTCCAGCGCCGCGCGCATATCCTTCAATCCTTGCGGTCGAATACTAAACGGGCAATCAGCGTGTTGATCGAAGCGGAATACAAATCCCCAATTCAGAGGGGAACCGGGCCGAAAGGCGAAATCCCACCCACTTCGCCGCAGAGCCGACAAGGATTCGTGGCATGCCATTTGAACGGCGGTCGTGCCTGTCTTGTGGGCCCCGATATGCAAGTACAACGTTCTGGACATATCTGTCGTTTTATCCCCATTTCTTTGGCAACGAACTGTGGCTCCTTTCATGTTGCCACTCCGCGCCGTGATGTAGACCAACCATCATCGGAACCATTTTCGCAATATGGCAGTCGCAAACATGCAATTTCCGCCCAAACTACGCTACTTGCTGACGCGAACAAGCAGATACAGTCTGAGAAGGCCATGATGCAGATGCCCCTCCCCCTCACCCGCGACCTGGTGCTGATCGGCGGCGGCCATACCCACGCGCTGGTGGCGCGGATGTGGGGGATGACGCCGCTCGAAGGCACGCGGGTGACGCTGATCAACCCCGGTCCCACCGCGCCCTATTCGGGCATGTTGCCGGGCCATATCGCGGGGCATTACAGCCGCGAGGCGCTGGATATCGACCTGGTGAAGCTCACCCGCTTCGCCGGCGCCCGGCTGGTGCTGGGCGCGGCCACGGCGATCGACCCGGTGGCGAAGGTGGTCACCGTCGCTGGCCATGGCGAGATCGGCTATGACGTGGCCTCGATCAATATCGGCATTCATACCGAGATGCCCGTGATCCCCGGTTTCACCGAGCACGCGCTCGGGGCCAAGCCGCTCGACACGTATACAAGCCGCTGGCGCGATTTTCTCGCCGCGGCGCAGGCAGGCGAGGTGGCGCCGGACGTGGCGGTGATCGGCGCGGGCGTGGCCGGGGTGGAGCTGGCGCTGGCCTCGGCCCATGCCTTGCGCGCGGCGGTCGGCCCGGCGGCGCGGGTGGCGATCATCGAGGCCGGGCCGGAGATTGCCGGCAGAAACCCCGAAACCACGCGGCGGCTGCGCACGGCGATGGCAGAATATGGCGTGGCGATCCACACCCGGGCGGAGGTGGTGCGCATCCATGCGGACGGGGTGGAGCTGGCCGATGGCGAGGTGATCCGCTCGCGCTTCACGCTGGGCACCGCCGGGGCCAACGCCCATGGCTGGCTTGCCGGCAGCCCCCTGCCGCTCACCGAAGAGGGTTTCGTGACGGTCGACAGCCATCTGCGCGTGGACGGGCATTGGGATCTGTTCGCCGCCGGCGACTGTGCCCATCTCACCCATGCGCCGCGCCCGAAGGCCGGGGTCTATGCCGTGCGGGAAGCGCCGGTTTTGCTGCACAACCTGCGCGCGGTGCTCGCCGGCAGCGGCAAGACCAAGGCCTATCGCCCGCAGAAGGATTACCTGAAGCTGGTCTCGCTCGGGCAAAAATCGGCTCTGGCGGAAAAATGGGGCCGGACGATCTCTGGCCCGCTGCTCTGGCGCTGGAAAAACCGGATCGACACGAAGTTCATGAGGATGTTTCAGGAACTGCCGCAGATGACGCCCGATAAGCTGCCGCGCGCGCTGACCGATGGGGTGGCGGCGGAGCTGGCCGGCGAGCACAAACCGCTCTGCGCCGGTTGCGGCTCGAAGGTCGGGCCGGGCACGCTGAGCGCCGCGCTGGCCGGGCTGCCCGCCATCGGCCGGGCGGATGTACTGACCGGGCCGGGCGACGATGCGGCGGTGCTGGCTTTGGGCGGGGCGAAGCAGGTGATCACCACCGATCATCTGCGCGCCTTCACCGATGATCCCTATCTGCTGGCGAAGATCGCCGCCGTGCACGCGCTTGGCGATGTCTGGGCGATGGGCGCCGCGCCGCAGGCCGCGCTGGCGAGCGTGATCCTGCCGCGCATGGCCCAGCCGCTGCAGGCGCGCAGCATGGGCGAGGTGATGCGCGCGGCGCAGGAGGTGTTCGGCGCCGCCGGGGCCGAAATCGTCGGCGGCCATTCCACGATGGGGGCCGAGATGACGCTGGGCTTTACCATCACCGGGCTGGTCACGGGCGCCGCGATCACCAATGCGGGCGCAAGGCCGGGAGACGTTGCGATCCTGACCCGCCCGATCGGCACCGGCACGCTCCTCGCCGCCGAGATGCTGGGCCAGGCCGACGGGCGCGACGTGGCGGCAATGCTCACCGCGATGGCACGCCCCCAAGGCGACGCCGCCGCGCTGCTCGCCCCCCATGCCCATGCGATGACCGACGTGACCGGCTTTGGCCTCGCCGGGCATATGTGGGCGATCTGCACAGCCTCGGGCGTGGCGGGCGAGATCGAGGCAGACGCCGTGCCGCTCTACCCCGGCGCGCTGGCGCTGGCCGAGGCCGGGCACCGCTCGTCGATCTGGGAGGCCAACCGCGCCGCCGCGCCCGTGGCCGGGGCGGAGGGCGCGCGCGGGGCGCTGCTGCACGATCCGCAGACCGCCGGGGGCTTTCTCGCGGCGGTGGCGGCGGCAGAGGCCGGCGCGCTCGTCGCGGCGCTGCGGGCAGCCGGGCACGACGCGGCGGCAATCGGTCGGTTCACGGCGGGCGCACCGGGGTTGCGGGCGATCTAGGGCGAGACCTGCCGGGCGGCAGGGCTGCCGAAGCGCCTGAGCGGAGGTCCACTTATCCGGAGAAGTGGATTTTGTCGCCGCCGGTCATCCGGGTATCCGTCATCAACCGGCCATGTCTCCACTTATCCGGATAAGTGGATATGGAGCGCATCCATAAAGCACCGAAATCCATAAGGAAATTCGCGCATTCACGTGGACGTTCACATTTGATTAACGCATTTCGCCTGCCGGACGAGCGTCCGCAAGCGGAGCCAACCGCGCCTGTCCCCGCCCGATACAAGGCCTGGTCACCGCCGGTCATGCCGGTATCCGCCACCAACCGGCCCCGCCTCCACTTATCCGGATAAGTGGATATGGAGAGCCCCCGTAGCGCACGGAAAAACAAAGGGAAATTCCCAGGCCCTCCTGGACGTTTACATTTGCTTAACGCTGCCCGCCTCCCGCGTCGGGCCTGCATCTGCGGGCAGGGCCACCCGCGCCCTAGCCGCGCCCGATATAGGGCATCGTCGTCGCCATGATCGTCATGAAGGGCACGTTGGCCTCCGGTGGCAGGGTCGCCATCAGCCAGACCGCGTCGACCACCTCTTTCACGTCCATCACCGGCGGCGGCGTCTCGCCCGCCGCCACGGCGCGGTCGATGATGCCCTGCAACAGTTCAGTGCGGGCATTGCCGATGTCGATCTGGCCCGCAGCGATGCCGAACGGGCGGCCATCGAGCGACAGGGTCTTGGTCAGCCCGGTGATCGCATGTTTCGTCGTCGTGTAGCTGGCCGAGCCTTCGCGCGGCGAATGGGCCGAGAGCGAACCGTTGTTGATGATCCGCCCGCCCTGCGGGTTCTGCCGCCGCATCTGGCCGAAGGCGGCGCGGGCGCAGAGGAACATCGCGTCGAGATTCACCGCCAGCGCCCTGCGCCAATCCTCCAGCGGGATTTCATCAATCGGCGCGGCGGGGGTGAAGATGCCGGCATTGTTGAACACCACGTCAAGCCGCCCTGCCCGCGCCGCAAACGCCGCGAAGACCCGATCGACCGCCGCCGCATCGGTCACATCCGCCGGCAGCACCACGGCGCGCGCGTGGCCCGCCGCCACCTCTTCGAGCAGGGCCGCGCGGCGGGCGACGAGGCCCACCCACCAGCCCTCGGCGAGAAACCGTTCGGCCACCGCGCGGCCGATCCCGGCGCTGGCGCCGGTGATGAGGATGCTATGCGCCATCGCTCTGGCGCTCCAGTTCCAGCGGCGCGGCGGCGACCACGAGGTCGGAGGTGCCCAGCACCGCCTGCGGGCGGGCAAGGGCATAGCGGGTGACCCAATGCAGCCGCGTTTCCGCCCGGGTGATCGCCACATAGGCGAGCCGCTTCCACAGCGGAATGCCCGCCTCGATCCGGCCCGCCCGGGCAGCGGCATAGAGATCGGGCGCGAATACCTGCACCTCGGGCCATTGCGAGCCCTGCGCCTTGTGGATCGTCACCGCCGCACCATGCAGGAAGGCGGCGCCCATCGTGGCCGCGAAGGGAATGAACGGCTCTTCCTCTCCCGGCTTCTCGATCTTGACGATGGAGGCCACCGAGATGCGCGGATCTTCCGCCCCGACGACATGCAGCCGCGAAAAGCCCGGCTTGCGGCCCGGCCCGAGATAGACCACTTGCGCGCCCTTGATCAGACCCTTCGCCTCCAGTTCGATGCGCCGCTTGCGGTGCTTGAGCGGCAGCTCGATGCCGTCACAGATCAGCGGCTCACCGGGCAAGAGCTCATGCTCCGGCGCGCCATGGGCGGCGCGGAAGGCATGGATCAGGCGAATGCGGGTGACGTTGCGCCAGACCAGCACCGGCGAGCGCGCCATCAGATCGGCATCGGCGCGCGGCGCGACCACCACCCGGTCATCGCGCCGGGCGGCGTCTTCGATCATCCGTTCGAAGGTATCGAAGGTCAGACTTTCGTCGCCCAAAGCATGGGCGAGGTCCAGGATCGGGCTGTCGGTCTCTTGCCGGTGGATACGGTGCAGCTCGCATTTGCGCGGATCGGGGAAGCTGTCGAACACCATCTCGCCGGACTGGCCGACGGGGGCAAGCTGCGCCGGGTCGCCGAACAGAACCAGCGTGGGAAAGATCTCCTTCAGATCGTCGAACTGCTTTTCATCGAGCATCGAGCTTTCGTCGACGAAACCGATATCGAGCGGATCTTCGCGCCGCTTCCAGCCGGCGATGAAATCCGAGCCGCGCAACCCCGCCGCCGCGAGCGCGCCCGGGATCGACTTCTGCGCCTGATAGAAGGCATAGGCGCGCTCCAGCGCCAGATCGGTCAGCCCCTCGACCTCGGGCTTCTCGCCCTGTCCGGCGAGCCATTCGGCAAGCGCTTCATATTCCGGCGCATAGACCGGGGTGTAGAGGATGCGGTGAATCGTGGTCGCCGGCACGCCACGGTTGCGCAGCACGCTCGCTGCCTTGTTGGTCGGCGCGAGAATGGCCAGCGTGCGCCGGTCCTTGCGCCGCTTGCCCTCCCAGTCGCCCGACACGATATCGACACCCGCCTCGGTCAGCGCCTTGGTGAACTCGGCCAGAAGCAGCGTCTTGCCCGACCCCGCCTTGCCGACCACAGCCATCACCTGTTCGCGCCTGTCGGCGGCGGGCAGCAGCGTGCCCTCGTCGATATCGACGCCCGCGCCGCGCAGCAACTCGGCCAGGCGGTCATGGGCCTCGGCCTGGTCTTCGGAAAAGGTCAGCGCAGGGGCAGTCATGCGCGCGACCCTAGCCTGCGCGCAGGCCGGGGGAAAGGCGCTTCACGCCCGATCGGTCAGCCCCGGCCGGTAAACAGCCAGGTCACCTTGTTCGTGCCGGGATCGCGCGGGGCGGTGCCCTCGTCGGCCTCGCCTGCCGGGGCGATTGACGCGGTTTCGGCCAATGCGATGAGCATGGCATCCTCCAGGCTGGCGGCGGTGGCGGGCAGCCCGCCCATCTCGGCATAGGCCCTGAGATCGGCCAAGACATCAACGATCCAATCCTGCGCCATATGAGGCTCCCCCTTCTCCACAGCAGAATACAACCATAGCATGTATCCCCTTGTCGCCCCATTCGCGGACTCCCAGCCCTGACAGGCCCGGATCCGCGCATCGGCCCGGCGCATACCGGGGCAGAACAGGACAGGAACAACCAGAAGGCGAACCAATTAAAATTTGATGAAAACCGGAACGAAAAGGGGCCCCGCATGGCGGAGCCCCCAATCGCAATGCGGTGTCTTTGCCGGATCAGGCGGCGGGGCCGGCCTCCAGCACGTCGTCCAGCGTGCGCAGGCCGGTGGTGGGGGCCTGCACCAGCACCGCCATGTTGCCGGGCTTGTGCTGGTTGCGCCGCATCCGCATATGGGCCTCGGGGATGTCCTCCCATGTAAAGACCTCCGACATCGCCGGGTCGATCCGCCGTTCCACCATCAGCCGGTTGGCCGCCGCCGCCTGCTTGAGATGGGCGAAATGCGAGCCCTGAATGCGCTTCTGGTGCATCCAGACATAGCGGGCGTCCATCGTCAGGTTGAAGCCCGAGGTGCCGGCGCAGATCACCACCATGCCACCGCGCTTCACGATGAATGTGGAAACCGGGAAGGTGGCCTCGCCCGGATGCTCGAACACCATATCGACGTTCACACCCTTGCCGGTGATATCCCAGATCGCCTTGCCGAACTTGCGCACCTCGCCGAACCAGTCCTTGTATTCCTGCGAATTGACCTTGGGCAATTGGCCCCAGCATTTGAAATCGTTGCGGTTGATCACGCCCTTCGCGCCCAGACCCATGACGAAATCGCGTTTC
Source organism: Sinisalibacter aestuarii (assembly GCF_027923545.1). Classification (GTDB taxonomy): domain Bacteria; phylum Pseudomonadota; class Alphaproteobacteria; order Rhodobacterales; family Rhodobacteraceae; genus Sinisalibacter; species Sinisalibacter aestuarii. Next base: position 41,061 of record NZ_BROH01000005.1, read on the forward strand.
GACTCGTCCGAGATCACGCCGATGGCGTTGCCGCCCGCCGTGTTGATAAGCTGGATGGCGAAGGAGCCAAGCCCGCCCGAGGCGCCCCAGACCAGCACGTTTTGCCCCGGCTTCAGCTCATGCGGGTGGTGGCCGAAGAGCATCCGGTAGGCGGTGGCCAGCGTGAGCGTGTAGCAGGCGCTTTCCTCCCAGGTCAGGTGTTTGGGGCGCGGCAGAAGCTGCTGGGCCTGCACCCGGGTGAACTGGGCGAAGGATCCGTCGGGGGTTTCGTAGCCCCAGATCCGCTGGGTGGGCGAGAACATCGGGTCGCCGCCATTGGTTTCCTCGTCGTCGCCATCGTCCTGGTTGCAGTGGATGACCACCTCGTCGCCCACCTTCCAGCTTTTCACCTTGGAGCCGACCTTCCAGACGATCCCCGACGCATCGGAGCCGGCGATATGATAGGGCGCCTTGTGCACGTCGAAGGTCGATACCGGCTCGCCCAGCGCAGCCCAGATGCCGTTGTAGTTGACGCCCGCGGCCATCACCAGCACCAGCACCTCGTGGGTGTCGATCTCGGGCACGTCCACCACCTCGACCTGCATCGCCTTATCCGGCTCGCCGTGGCGTTCGCGGCGGATCGCCCAGGCATACATCTGCTTCGGCACATGGCCCATCGGCGGCATTTCACCGATCTCGTAGAGGTCTTTCTTGGGCGCGTCGTAATCGGCGTTCGCCGGGGTCGTATCGAGGGCCATCGGGGGATTCCTCATGCTGGTCCGAGTCATTTGCCGCGATGCAGAATCGCGGCTGCTACTGCAGCATTACGAACGAGCCCGCAAGATTGCAACAGTAGTTGCGAAGATTTTGAAACTTTATGTCGTGCTTGACGTAACGTCAGGCAATACCTCCGTCTCCGGCGAAACCACGGCCTCCGGCGTCGGGATCGCCTCCGACAGATGGGCGATGGAATTGGCGTAGAAGGTCAGCAGCGCCCTGTCCGGCGGGTTGATGCGGTACTGCCCGTCATCGCCGGAGATGATCCGGCGCAGCTCCAGCAGGCGCAGCCCCACCTCGACGGCATAATCGAGATCACCGCGCGGCATGTGAATATGGGCGCCATGCGCCTCCATGTCGGCCACCAGCGCGGCGAAGCGGTCGGCGATTTCGGCGTGTGTGCGGCCATCCTGCTCCAGCAGAACCGCCGCCACGACCGGCACGGGCAGCACCGGCACCACCGCCCGGATGCGCGCCATCAGCGTGCGCGCGAGCAGCCCCGTCGGCGCCCCGGCCACCTGTGGATTGCCGGTGAGAAAGTCGGCAAGCGAGAGCGGCTGGCCGAAGCTCACGCTGGCATAGCCGAAGCGGTGAAACTTGCCGGTGAGGCGCTGCCACAGATGCTTGCCGATATGCCGCGCCGCATCGCGCCAGCGCAGCCGGAATTTGCGCTCGCCCGAAATATCGGCGGCCACCAGCACCCGGTCTTCGATCACCCGGTCATAGTTGAGCGCAACGGGAATGAAGACCACATCGCGCCCCTGCCCCGGCACGAAACCGTCGACCATGTAGTTGAGCAGGCCCATGCGCGGCACGCCGACCGCGCCGTTAAGGCTGAGCCCGCCCTCGGGAAACATCGCCTGTGTCGTCCCGCCCGCCGTGGCGATCTGGACATAGCGCGACAGCACCCGGCGATAGAGCGCGTTCTTCGACCGGCGGCGGATGAAATAGGCCCCCATTGCCCGGATCAGCGCCGAGAGCGGCCAGGCCCGCGCCCATTCCCCCACCGCGTAGGACAGGTGCGACCGCTCGGCCGCCAGCCAGGTGACGAGCACATAGTCGATATTCGAGCGGTGGTTCATGACGAAAACCACGGTGGCTTCGGGGTCGATCTTTTCCAGCCCCGCCTCGTCGAAAGCGCCCAGGCGCACCCGGTAGAACCCGCGCGAGATACGCTTGGCGAGCCAGATCGCGAAGCCGAAATAGGCAAAGGCCGAAAAGCGCGGCACGATCTCGCGGGCATAGCGGCGGGCCTGTTCGAAGCCCACCTCTTCCGGCACGCCCTCGTCGCGGGCATAGGCCGAAATCGCCTCGGCCACTTTCGGATCGTAGATCAGCCGCTGGATCATGTCGTGCCGGCGCGCGAGCTTGAACGGCTCGATGGGCCGGGTGAGCCGCCGGTTGAGCTCGGCCACCGCCCGCTCGGCCCGTTTGCGGAAAAACCAGCGCACCGAGGGGAACAGGAAATGCGACGCGAAGGTGACGGCCGCGAAAGCGAGGATCAGGACAAGCGCCCAGAGCGGGAGGGACACCATGCGGTTCATGCCGCGCAACGTCTCACCAAATCCGCGCCGCGTCCAGCCAAAGCGGTGATGCAGGCGGTGCAATCAGGAAAATGTTTCGCCTTCTCATGAGCTTGGGCTAAACTTGATTCGAATGAATAGGGGAAAGGGATTTCAATGGTTTATTCAAAGGTTCGTGCGGTGCTCGCCATCGCGCTGGTGATATTTGGCCTGGCCGGCGCGGCCAGCGCCGACAACCTCGACCGACGGGTTCGGATCGTGAACAACACCGGCTACACGATCATTCATTTCTACGGCTCGCATACCGATGCCAATAGCTGGCAGGAAGATATTCTCGGCAACAGCGTCTTGCCCTCGGGCAATTCGGTGACGGTCAATTTCGATGACGGCACCGGCTATTGCATCTTCGACCTGCGCGCGGAATTCGACGATGGCGACGTGCTGGAAAAATTCGGCGTGAATGTCTGCGAGATCGGCACATTCACCTACAATTGAGGGCGGCCCCGCGCCGTCATACACCTGAGACAAACGCCGGATACAGCGCGGTGGGCCGCGCCCCGGCACCCGAATTCAAAAAAATATTCAAGAGGGACAAGATGAAAAACCTGTTCAACAGCCTGATCGCCGCCGCCGTCTTCGCCGTGGCGCTGGTTTCGTCCACCGGCGCGGCCAGCGCCGACAAGTGGGTCAAGATCCGCAACCAGACCTCGGTGATCCTCTACCGCTGGTATGCCTCGCCGACCAACACCAATTCCTGGGGGCCCGACCGGCTGGTCTCCAAGCAGATCCCCTCGGGCTATACCTCGACGATCAACCTCGACGGCGCGGGCAATGGCTGCTTCTTCGATTTCCGCGCCGAGTTCATCGACGGCGACGTGCTGGAAAAATTCGGCGTCGATGTCTGCGGCGGCATCACCTGGACCTATAGCGAATAAGATCGCGCGGGGTCTCGGCAAGCGGCGGCGCAAGGAAATTCCCGATCAATTCGGCCTTGCGTAATTTTGTTGCTTCCGGCAGAAATGCTGCACTGCAACATAAACCGAGTGCGCCATGCCTTCCGAGACCCCGCCCCGCGACCGCCAAGCCGATCGGCATGTATCAGGGGCCGATCGCCAAGCCGACCGGCTTGCCTCCGGGGCCGATCGCCAAGCCGATCGGCTTGCCTCCGGGGCCGATCGCCAAGCCGATCGGCCGTGGCTCTTCCGCACCTATGCGGGCCATTCCACGGCCAGGGCCTCCAACGCGCTCTACCGCACCAACCTTGCCAAAGGGCAGACCGGCCTTTCGGTCGCCTTCGACCTGCCGACGCAGACCGGCTATGACAGCGACCACACGCTCGCGCGCGGCGAGGTGGGCAAGGTCGGCGTACCGGTGGCGCATCTGGGCGATATGCGGATGCTGTTCGAGGATATTCCGCTCGACCGGATGAATACCTCGATGACGATCAACGCCACCGCCCCCTGGTTGCTGGCGCTCTATATCGCGGTGGCCGAGGAGCAGGGAGCGGATATCTCAGGGCTGCAAGGCACGGTGCAGAACGATCTGATCAAGGAATACCTGTCGCGCGGCACCTATGTCTGCCCGCCGCAGCCCTCGCTGCGGATGATCACCGATGTCGCGGCCTATACCCGCGAGCACCTGCCGAAATGGAACCCGATGAATATCTGTTCCTACCATTTGCAGGAAGCGGGCGCGACGCCGGAGGAAGAGCTGGCCTTCGCGCTGGCCACCGCCACGACCGTGCTCGACGATCTGCGCCAAAAGGTGCCCGCCGAGCATTTCCCCGAAATGGTCGGGCGGATTTCGTTCTTCGTGAATGCCGGCATCCGTTTCATCACCGAAATGAGCAAGATGCGCGCTTTCGTCGAGTTGTGGGACGAGATCACCGCCGAACGCTACGGCGTGGAAGACCCGAAATTCCGCCGCTTCCGCTATGGCGTGCAGGTCAACTCGCTTGGCCTCACCGAACAGCAGCCGGAGAATAACGTTTATCGTATTCTGCTGGAGATGCTGGCGGTGACGCTCAGCAAGAACGCCCGCGCCCGCGCGGTGCAATTGCCCGCCTGGAACGAGGCGCTCGGCCTGCCGCGCCCGTGGGACCAGCAATGGTCGCTTCGGATGCAGCAGATCCTCGCCTTCGAGACCGACCTGCTGGAATACGACGATATCTTCGACGGCAACCCGGCCATCGAGCGCAAGGTCGAAGAGCTGAAAGCCGGCGCCCGCGCCGAGCTGGCCCAGATCGACGCGATGGGCGGGGCGATGGACGCGATTGAATATATGAAATCGCGCCTGGTGGAATCGAATGCCGAGCGGATTGCCCGGATCGAAGCCGGGCAGACCACCGTGGTCGGTGTGAATAAATGGACCGAACACGCCCCCTCGCCGCTCACCTCCGGCCCCGAAGCGATCATGGTCGCCGACCCGCAGGCCGAGGCCGATCAGATCGCCCGGCTCGAAGCCTGGCGGGCCGCGCGCGACGAGGCGGCCGTTCAGGCCGCGCTCGACGAGTTGCGCCGCGTGGCGCAATCGGGCGGGAATGTCATGCCCGCCTCGATTGCCGCCGCCAGGGCCGGGGCCACCACCGGCGAATGGGGCGATGCGGTGCGCGCCACCTTCGGCCAGTATCGCGGCCCCACCGGCGTCAGCAAGAACCCGTCGAACCGCACCGAGGGGCTCGACGATATTCGCGCCCGCGTCGATGCCGTCTCGGATGCGCTGGGGCGGCGGCTCAAATTCGTTGTCGGCAAGCCGGGGCTCGACGGCCATTCCAACGGCGCCGAACAGATCGCCGCCCGCGCCCGCGATTGCGGAATGGACATCACCTATGAGGGTATCCGCCTCACGCCGGAAGAAATCGTGGAAAGCGCCAGGCGCGACGGCGCGCATGTGGTGGGCCTGTCGATCCTGTCCGGCTCGCATATTCCGCTGATCGAAGAGCTGATGGAGCGGATGCGCGCGGCGGGGCTGGGCCATGTTCCGGTGGTCGCGGGCGGGATTATTCCCGAAGACGACGCCGCGCGGCTCGTGGCGATGGGTGTGGCGAAAGTATACACGCCCAAGGATTTCGAGCTGAACACGATCATGGCCGATATCGTCGCCCTCGCCGATCCGAGGGCAAAGGCGGCGGAATAATGGAGGGGCTGGCCGATACCGCCCTGCGCGCCCACGTCGAGGGCCGGGTGCAGGGCGTGGCGTTTCGCGCCTGGACGAAAGGCCGCGCCCGCGCGCTTGGCCTGACGGGCTGGGTGCGCAACGAGGCCGATGGCTCGGTGAGCGCGCTTATCGCGGGCGATACCGAGAGCGTGGCGCAGATGGTGCGCGCCCTGCATGACGGTCCGATCCATGCGCGCGTGACCCGTGTGACCACCGAACGCGCCGACCCGGCCGAAGCGCCGCCGGATTTTCGCGTGATCTACTGAACGGGTCCACAACCCCGCCGGAGTTTTCGGGCAATCACGATGCGCGGTTTATTTCAATTCTGATTCCGGATTACCTGAATCCCTTTCAAATAATTTTTAGTTTTGATAAAGTGGCGACGCAAAAAAGATGTTATTCAGCAGCCATCACCATGGAGCCAACATGAAAGTCGACCTCAAAGGGCTTAACCGCCGCCAGCTTGAACGCCTGCGCGCGGATATCGACAAGGCGTTGGACCGCCTCACCGAGACCGAGAAAAAAGAAGCCCTGAAAGCGGCGGAAAAAGCGGCCAAGGCGCACGGATATTCTCTCGACGAGCTGACCGCGAAAGCCAGCGCCCCCGCCGCGCCGAAAAAACCGGCCGCACCGAAAAAACCGGCAAAGGCAAAAGCCGCGAATAACGGCGATGGCCGCGCCAAGGTCGCGCCGAAATACCGCAACCCCGACAATGCCGGTGATACCTGGTCGGGCCGGGGCCGGGCGCCAAACTGGATGGTCGCGCATATCGAGGCCGGCGGCGTGAAGGACGATCTGAAAATCTGATCCTGTCCCGGAGCAGGAAAATATGGGCGCAGCGCGGAATTCAACGCGCCGCGCCCATTCCGTTTGTCAGCCCCCCCTTGCCCTCCGCCCGACGCTGGCGCGATAAAGAGCCGGGACAGCAACAGGAGAGGGGCATCCCATGACCATTCATATCGGAGCGAAACCCGGCCAGATCGCCGAAACCGTGCTGATGCCGGGCGATCCCTACCGCGCGAAATGGGCCGCCGAGACATTCCTCGACGATGCCGAACTGGTGAATGAAACCCGGGGGATGCTGGGCTTTACCGGCAGCTGGAAGGGCAACCGCGTCACCATTCAGGGATCGGGCATGGGGATGCCGAGCCTGTCGATCTACGCCAACGAACTGATCCGCGATTACGGCGCGAAAACGCTGATCCGCGTCGGCTCGGCGGGCGCGATGCAGGAACACATCAAGGTGCGCGACGTGGTGCTGGCCATGACCTCGTCCACCATCGCCACCCCGTCGACGGGGTTCTTCCGCGAGTTGAACTATGCGCCGGTGGCCGATTACGGGCTGCTCGCCGCCGCCCATGACGCCGCGCGGGCCAAGGGCGTACCGACCCATGTGGGCGGGATCTATTCGTCAGACGTATTCTACGCCGAGCGCCCCGATCTCGACGAACAGATGATCCGCCACGGCGTGCTTGCCGTCGAGATGGAGGCCGCCGAGCTTTACATCCTCGCCGCCCGCCATGGCGTGCGCGCGCTTGCCGTGCTCACCATCTCCGACCATCTCATCACCCACGAAAGCCTGCCCAGCGACCAGCGCGAACAAAGCTTCGGCGACATGATCGACATCGCGCTCCACGCCGCCTTCACCTGAGGATTCCATGACCTTCGAAACCCAACTCGACCGTCTCGCCCAGCTTTCCGTCGCCTTCGGGCTCGGCCTGAAGCCGGGGCAGGAACTGGTGCTCACCGCCGATATCGGCGCGATCGACCTCGTGCGCCGGATCACCCGCGCCGCCTACGAGGCCGGGGCCTCCAACGTGCTCGCGCTCTATGCCGACGATGCCAGCACGCTGGCGCGCTACACCCACGGCACCGAGGCCGCCTTCGACTATGCCCCCGGCTGGCTCTACGAGGCGATGGGCAAGGCGCTGACCAACGGCGCCGCCCGGCTCGCCATCGCCGGCGCCACGCCCGGCCTGCTTGCCGGGCAGAACCCCGATCACGTCGCCCGGGTCAACACCGCCACCTCCCGGGCCGCCAAGCCGTTCATCGACGCGATCACCTCCGGCGTGACGAACTGGAACATCGTCCCCTTCGTCACCCCCGGCTGGGCCAGGCAGGTCTTCCCCGATTTGCCCGAGGCCGAGGCGGTGGACAAGCTCTGGGGCCATGTCTTCACCGCGCTGCGGCTCGACCATGACGATCCGGAAGCCGCCTGGCGCAAGGCGTTCGAAACGCTCGACGCCCGCAAGGCGCATCTGCAGGGGCTCAGCCTCGACGCGCTGCATTTCGAAGGCGGCGGCACCGATCTCACCCTCGGCCTTGCGAAAGGCCATGTCTGGGCCGGCGGCGGGCTGGCGCTGGACAACGGCACCGCCTATGCGCCGAACCTGCCAACCGAAGAGATCTTCTCGATGCCCGACCGGGGCCGGGCCGATGGCCGCGCCGTCTTCACCAAACCCTCGGTGATCAATGGCACCATCGTCGAAGGGCTGGTGGTGGAGTTTGCCGGCGGCAAGGCGGTGAAGATCGAGGCCGAGACGAATGCCGAGGTCGCCCGTACCTGGTTCACCACCGACGAGGGCGCGAGCCGCCTTGGCGAAGTGGCGCTGGTGCCCGAAAGCTCGCCCATCGCCCGCTCGGGCGTGCTCTATTTCAACACGCTGTTCGACGAGAACGCCGCCTGCCACATCGCCTTCGGCAACGCCTATGCGATGAACCTCGCCCCGGGCGCCGACCGTGAGGCGGCGGGGATGAACGCGAGCAAGATCCACCACGATGTGATGATCGGCGGCCCGGACATATCCGTAACCGGCCTCGGCGCCGATGGCAGCCGCCACCCGATCATGAAAGACGGCGAATTCGTCATCTGAGGAGAAACTCAATGAAAAAACGCAAGCTGGGCCGCAACGGCCCGGAGGTCTCGGCTATCGGCCTCGGATGCATGAGCTTCGGCGGCTTCTACGGCGCGACCGGGCAGGAAGAAAGCTTCGCCACGCTCGATGCCGCCTGGGCGCTGGGGATCGACTTTCTCGACACCTCCAACATCTACGGCCCCCATATCTCGGAAGAGGTGATCGGTGCATGGCAGGCCGACCGCGGCAAGCGCTTCAAGATCGCCACCAAAGGCGGCATCGTGATCGGCGCGCCCCGCGGCACCGCGGACAATTCCGAGGCCTATCTGCGCGGCGAGCTGGAAGCGTCGATGAAGCGGCTTGGCGTCGACAATGTGGCGCTCTACTACATTCACCGCCGCGACTGGTCGATCCCGATCGAGACGGTCACCGAGACATTGCTGAAGCTGAAGAAGGAAGGGCTGATCGGCGCCATCGGCTATTCGGAGATCTCGCCCGCCTCGCTGCGGCTCGCCGCGGCTGTCGGCCATGTCGACGCGGTGCAGTCGGAATACTCGCTCTGGACCCGCCTGCCCGAGCTCGGGATGATTCAGGCCTGCGCCGAACTGGGCACCGCCTTCGTGCCCTTCTCGCCGCTCGGGCGCGGGATATTCTCGGATGTCGACCTCGACCCGGGCACCTTCGGCGACAAGGATTTCCGCAGGGCCAACCCGCGCTTCTCGGGCCGCAACTTCCGCCACAACATGGAGTATGTCCGCGAGCTGCGCGCCTTCTCCGCCGAACGGGGCTGGACCACGGCGGCCACGGCGATTGCCTGGACGCTGCAACAGGGCGACCACCTGATCCCGATCCCCGCCACCCGCGCGCCGGCGCACCTCGCCGCCTGGGCCGGGGCCGACGAGATCGTCTTCAGCGACGACGACCGCGCCGAGCTGGAACGTATCCTTCCGGTGGGCTGGGCGATGGGCGACCGCTATGCCTACCAGCAACTCGTCGGGATCGAGCGGTATTGCTGATTTCGGATTGCCTGTCGGCAATCCGACCCGCCGGGGGGCTGTCTGCCCCCCGGACCCCCCGAAGGTATTTCCCGAACAGAGAAGAGGAAGGGTCAGCGGCCATGTGAGCGGTCGTAGCCGTTCGGCTTCGGCGGTTCCCAGCCATCGAGCGCCCCGGCCCGCGGCGCGAAGATCTCCACCAGCAGCGGATAGCAGGCCGCCGCGTCCGACGAATGCCCCGCCGAGCAATCGCCGCCCGGGCAGGCGGACAGCGCGCCGATCAGGTCGATCTCGGCGAAGATCTCCAGATAATCGCCGGACCTGACCGGGCTCGCCTTCATGAAATACTGCCCCGTATCGCGGGTGAAGCCGGTGCACATGAACACGTTCAGCACGTCATGCACCTGCGCCTCCGCCTCGGCGAGCGGCAGGTGCCGGTGATCGGCGAGCGCCCGGGTCAGGTTCGAATGGCAGCAATAATGGTAGGGATCGCCGGTGAGCAGGCAGTTTGTATAGGGATCGCAACGGGTGCCGATCACATCATGCACCGAGCCGCCATCTGCGTCGATCCCGTACCAGTCCAGCGTATCGGCCACGATGGTCGCCATCGGGCGCAGATGCGGGAAGGACGACCACATCCGGTCGCCGGTGGACAGATGCGTGCCGTGAAGGGCGCGGGTCTTGCCGGAATAGAACCGCTCCGAAAGGTCATGGGCGCTCCACAGGTTGAGATCGCCCACCTGCGGCCCCCCGACCGCGCTGATGCGCGCAAACTGCCCCGCCGCCACCTCGAAGGCGCGCGCATCGCGCGGCGGCACCAGCACCTCGCCCCGCTTCGCCGCCCCTGCCCGCGCGGCACGGTAAAGTGCGAGATCGGGCGCGGGGAGGGTTTCGGGCGGGTAGACGATCACCGGCGCCATGGCGCGGCGCGCCTCGGCATCGGCGGGCGCCGCGTGCTCGGGTTTTTCCGGTTTCATCGCGCCGCTCCTTTTTCTTGGCGAAAATACTCTCGCCGAAGGCATGAAAGCTTGTCGAGCCATTTCCCGATTGCGCCCGCGCCGGGGCTTTGTTGAGATAGGCCAGATCACGAGGACCGATCCATGCCCGCTGTTCCGCCCCCCGACCGGGTGCCGCCACACACCGCAACCCGCTCTCAGACCATCGCAGAGGTGGAGCTGAGTACCAGGGCACTGCGCTCCCGCGATCCCGCCGGGCTCGGCGCGTGGCGCGCAGGCGTCGACCGTCTGCCCGGCATCCGGCGCGCGGCCGCCGCCCTGCTCGCCGGCGTGCTGCTGGCCGGGTGCAGCAATCTCGGGCTGCCGCAGGTGCATCGCGATTTCGCCGGCTTGCCCGCGGATGCCGATCCGAAGAGCTTCACCTGTTGTCACGATCCCGAGCGCTGGCCCGAGGCCGTCGCCAATCTGAGCCTCGCCATCGCCCCGGTGGCGCTGGAGCTGAACCCGCTCGACGATGGCGACATTCCCGGCACGCTCACCGGCAAGACCGAGGCGCACCAGCATATCGTCGACACCGCCCGCCCGCTCGATCTGCTGCTCTTCGCCAACAAGACCTATATCGGCGGCCGCTTCGTGCCCGGCCGCTTCACCCATTCGGCGATCTATCTCGGCACCGAGCGCGAGCTGCGCGCGGCGGGGCTGTGGAACGATCCCGCCTTCGTGCCGCTGCATGACCAGATCCGGGCGGGCCAGATCTTTCTCGAAGCTTTCCGCCCCGAGGTCCGCCTGATCGACCCGGCCACGCTTTTGCAGACCGACTCGGTGGCGATCCTGCGGCCCAGGCTCAGCCCCGGCCAGCGCCGCGAGGCGGCGCGGCGGGGCGTGTCGAAGCTGGGCGTACCCTTCGATTACTGGTTCGACAGCCGCACTACCGATACCCTCGCCTGCACCGAGCTGATCGCCTATGCGATGCCCTGGATCCAATTCGAGGAAACCGTGTCCTACGGCCGCCCGGCGGTGATGCCCGACAGCATGGTGGCGCAAGGTATCCGCGGCGAGGGGCTGAGCTTCGTCGAGCATGTGCGCGGCGTCGAGGGCGGCGGCTACGTGGTCGAAGGGCCACGCGGCGCGATGCAGGACATCGCCGCCTTCTGGGGGCCACCACCCGTCTGATTGTTGGCAGAGGCGGCGCAAACCGCTAGACTTGGTGGTGAGGTGCGTTGCAGGGGACAACGGGAATGGCATTTGCCAGACAGATCGGTCACGGGCCGCGCCGGGCGGCTGTATTGCTCGCCTTCGGCGCGCTTTCGGCCTGTTCCTACGCCTATGTGACGCCCGATTTCACCACCGCGGCCAAGAATATGGACCCGGCCACGTTCGAATGCTGCGCCGATCCGGAAAAGTTCTATCCGCCGGGCCTGACCGAGCTTGCGCTCACCCTCGGCAATGCGCTCGGCCCCACCGCCTCGCAACTCGTCTATGGCGATTACGAGGAAAGCGAATATCCCGGCCTGCTCACGGGCAAGACGGCGGCCCATGCCGATATCGTGCGCCGGCTCGATCCGTTCGACATCCTGCTCATCTCCAACCATTCCTATCAGATCGGGCGGCTGATGCCCGGGCGGTTCTCGCATTCGCTGGTCTATATCGGCACCGAGGGCGAGTTGCGCGCCGCCGGGCTGTGGAGCCACCCCGCGCTCGTCCCCTATCGCGACGATATCCGTGCCGGCAAGACGCTGATGGAGGCCGCCTGGCCCGACGTGCACCTGATCGAGCCGCACAAGGCGTTCGAGACGGATCAGGTTCTGCTGATGCGGCCCAGGCTTTCGGCCAGCGAGAAGCGCGCGGCTTTCGCGCGGATGTTCTCGGTGATGGGCAAGCCCTTCAACTTCACGCTCGGGATCGACCCGACCGCCGAGAGCTTCGCCTGCACCGGGCTTGTGGATTACGGGATGCCGGAACTCGGCTTCACCCACCGCGAGGTCTATGGCCAGACCGTGGTGATGCCCGACGATGTGGCGGCGCAGGCGGTGCGTGACGACAAGCTCGATTTCATCGCCTATGTCGCGGGCACGGAAGACGGCTACAAGCTGCGCAGCGAATATGCGCTGATGGTCGAGCTTGCCGCCTATTGGGGCGTGCCGGGGCAGGAGTGATTGCCGGAAAAAGGCAAGGCGGACCCGCGGATCAGGCCCGCCCGCTACGGAAAATGCGTGAATCCGACAAGGATCAGAAGAACGCCTGCAGCCCGGTCTGTGCCCGGCCGAGGATCAGCGCGTGCACGTCGTGGGTGCCCTCGTAGGTGTTGACCGTTTCGAGGTTGATCATGTGGCGGATCACCTGGAACTCGCCGGAAATGCCGTTGCCGCCGTGCATGTCGCGGGCGTTGCGGGCCACGTCGAGCGCCTTGCCGCAGTTGTTGCGCTTCATCAGGCTGATCATCTCGGGCGCGGCATTGCCCTCGTCCATCAGGCGGCCCACGCGGAGCGAGCCTTGCAGGCCCAGCGCGATCTCGGTCTGCATATCGGCGAGCTTTTTCTGGAACAGCTGCGTGCCCGCCAGCGGTTTGCCGAACTGGTGCCGGTCGAGTCCGTATTGCCGGGCGGCATGCCAGCAGAATTCGGCCGCCCCGAGCACGCCCCAGGAGATGCCGTAGCGGGCGCGGTTGAGGCAGCCGAAGGGGCCTTTCAGCCCTTCGACATTGGGCAGAAGCGCGTCCTCTCCCAGCTCGACTCCCTCCATCACGATCTCGCCAGTGACCGAGGCCCGCAGCGAAAGCTTGTTCTGGATCTTCGGCGCCGACAGGCCCGCCATGCCCTTTTCCAGCACGAAGCCACGGATCTTGCCGCCATGCGCGTCTGACCTGGCCCAGACCACGAACACATCCGCGATCGGCGCGTTGGAAATCCACATCTTGGTGCCGGTGAGCCGGTAGCCGGTGGCGGTTTTCTCGGCGCGGGTCTTCATGCCGCCGGGATCGGAGCCGGCATCCGGCTCGGTCAGGCCGAAGCAGCCGATGAGTTCGCCCGAGGCGAGGCCGGGCAGGTATTTGCGGCGCTGCTCTTCCGAGCCATAGGCATAGATCGGATACATCACCAGGCTCGACTGTACCGACATCATCGAGCGGTAGCCCGAATCGACGCGCTCGACCTCTCGCGCCACCAACCCGTAACTCACGTAAGAGCCTCCGAGCCCGCCATATTCCTCCGGCACGGTCACGCCGAGCAGGCCCATCCCGCCCATTTCGCGGAAGATCGCCGGGTCGGTCTCTTCGTTCTCGAAGGCCGAGATCACGCGGGGGGCCAGCTTTTCCTGCGCATAGGCGCGGGCCGAGTCGCGGATCATGCGCTCGTCTTCCGCAAGCTGGCTGTCGAGCCGGAACGGATCTTCCCAGTCGAAACCGGACAGTTCGGGGCGGCTCCTGGCAGGTAGCTCGTGGGTCATGTGAATCTCCGTCGCCTGTGTCGCCCCCGGTATTGCGCAATATTCTGAGCAATGCTAGGAGAAATTTGCGCAACATCGAGGCGAGGCGCGGGATGAACGACGAATTCGACGTGGGCGGGCGGCTGAAGACGCTGCGCCAGCAGGCCGGGCTGAGCCAGCGCCAGCTGGCCGAGCGGGCGGGCGTGCCGCACGGGCAGATCTCGATGATCGAAACCGGGCGCTCCTCGCCCTCGGTCGCCTCGCTCCGGCGCATTCTCGGCGGACTTGGCATCACCATGTCGGCCTTTTTCGCCCCCGACGAGGCGCCGGCGCAGCGGGTCTTCTTCCGCGCCGGGGAGTTGACCGACCTGACCGGCCAGCTTGGCGACGGGGTGGCCATCGCGCAGGTCGGCGATGCGCTGGCGCACGGGCTGCAGATCCTGTCGGAGACCTATGCGCCGGGGGCCGATACCGGCGAGGCGATGCTCGACCACGAGGCCAATGAGGGCGGCATCGTGGTGGCGGGCGAGATCGAGGTGAGTGTGGGCGGCGAGCGCGCCGTGCTCGGCCCCGGCGATGCCTATCTGTTCGACAGCCGCGCGCCGCACCGCTTCCGCAATATCGGCGATACGCCGGCCCGCATCATCTCGGCCTGCACGCCGCCCTATCTGTGAGGAAACGCCCATGAAACCGCTCGAAGGCCTCAAGGTGGTCGAACTCGCCCGCATCCTCGCCGGGCCGTGGGCCGGGCAGGCGCTGGCCGATCTGGGCGCCGAGGTGGTGAAGGTCGAAAGCCCCGAGGGCGACGATACCCGCCGCTGGGGTCCGCCCTGGATCGAGCGCGAGGGCGACAGGACCGCCGCCTATTTCTACGCCGCGAACCGGGGCAAAAGCGCCGTGGTGGCCGATTTTTCCACCCCCGAAGGGCAGGAGAAAGTGCGCGCGCTGGTGGCGGATGCGGATATCCTGATCGAAAATTTCAAGGTCGGCGGGCTGGTGAAATACGGGCTGGATTACGACAGCCTGAAGGCGCTGAACCCGCGGCTGATCTATTGCTCGATCACCGGCTTCGGGCAGGACGGGCCGCGCGCCAACCAGCCGGGCTACGACTTCATCATTCAGGGCCTGTCGGGGCTGATGTCGATCACCGGCGAGGCCGGGGGCCAGCCGATGAAGGTGGGCGTGGCGGTGACGGATGTGGTCACCGGGCTTTACGCCACCATCGGCATTCTCGCCGCCGTCGAGCAACGCCACCGCACCGGGCGCGGGCAGCGCGTCGATCTGTCATTGCTCGACAGCGCCACCGCGCTTCTGGCCAACCAGGCGATGAACTACCTCGCAACCGGCCAGAGCCCCGGCCGGATGGGCAACGCCCACCCCAATCTGGTGCCCTATGAGGTGGTGCCGGTGGCCGATGGCCACGTGATCGTCGCGGTGGGAAACGACAGGCAATTCCGCGCGCTCGCCACCCTGCTCGGCATGGAGAGCCTTGCCGGCAACCCGCTCTTCGCCAGCAACGCCCTGCGGATCGAAAACCGCGAGATGCTGATGGGGATCATCGCGGAAGCCACGGCGGCATGGCAGCGCGCGCCACTGCTCGCCGCGCTGGAACAGGCCGGCGTGCCCGGCGGCCCGATCAACGAGATCGCCGATACCTTCGCCGACCCGCAGGTGGTGGCGCGGGGGCTGAAGATCATGCCCGAAGGTGTGCCCGGCGTGCGCGGACCGTGGCGCTTTTCCGAGGCGGAACTGGCACTCGACAGGAGCGCGCCGACCCTGCCGAAAGGCTGAGGCGGCGGCGCGCTTACATCAGCCCGCGCCAGACAATCACCGCCAGCGCCAGTGCCGCCACCACGATCAGGTTGAAGGCATTGCCCGCAAGCCAGTTGACCGCAAAGGTGGTGCGCCGCTCCCAGGGGTCGATCCGGCCCAGCATACGCTCGGCCACGTCGCAGGCGGCGGCGATCCGGTCATAGTCGATCTGGCGGGCCAGCTTCGGCGTGGCGGCCATGCGCTGCGCAAGCAAGAGCTGTTCGCCCGCGTCGCGCACCGCGCGCGGCAAGCGCCGCCCACCTCGGCCAAGCTTGGCCGAAAGCCCCGTGCCGCGGATGTCGAGCCGCTCTTCGATCAAGTGCGCCAAACGGTCGGCGCGCGCCTGCAAATCCATTACCGTTCCCCCGAACGCTGCGAGACTAAGCGATCGCGGCTTGCGGCTCAACGGCTCTGCCCCCATCTTGCGCCCATGCTTGCGACACAATCCTTCGGCACCGATGCCAGCCGCCCGCCCATCCTCATCGTCCACGGCCTGTTTGGCTCCGGCCGCAACTGGGGCGTGATCGCCAAGCGCCTGTCGGAAACGCGGCGCGTGGTCACCGCCGATCTGCGCAACCATGGCGATTCGCCCCGCGCCGAAAGCCAGACCTACCCCGAAATGGCCGAGGATCTGGCCGGGGTGATCGGCGCCATCGGCGGCGAAGCCGATGTGATCGGGCATTCGATGGGCGGCAAATCGGCGATGGTGCTGGCGCTAACCCGGCCCGCGCTGGTGCGCCGGCTGCTGGTGGCCGATATCGCGCCGGTGCCCTACACTCATGGCGACAGCCACCGGGGGCTGATCGCGGCGATGCGCGGGCTGGATCTTGCGGCGATTACCACGCGCGGCGAAGCCGACCGCGCGCTTGCCGCCGATATCCCCACCGAGGCGATCCGCGCCTTCCTGCTGCAATCGCTCGACGTGAAGGCCAAACGCTGGAAGCTGAACCTCGAGGTGCTCGACCGCGAACTCGACACCGTGCTCTCTTTCCCCGAGATCGGCGGGCAATTCGACGGCCCCGCCCTGTTTCTCGCCGGGGCCGAGAGCGACTATGTCCGCCCCGAGCACCGGCCCCGGATCAAAGCGCTGTTTCCCAATGCCAAACAGGCCAAACTGCCAGGCACCGGACATTGGCTTCATGCCGAAAAGCCGCGCGACTTCGAGGCGACGGCGCGCGCCTTTCTCGGCGGCTGAACGAAAAACGGCGCACCCCGGGGGGGCACGCCGCCTGCAAGCTGCCGACCGGAAAGGCTCAGTGCGTCCAGGCCGAGCGCCGGTTGGGCGCGAAGTTTTCGCCATAGCCGCCGGCGCGCACATTGGGCTTGCGCTTATGCGGCTCGCTCACCGTGGCCTCGATGCCGTGATCGGCGGCGTAGTCGAGCGCCGCGCGCTTCGAGGAAAAGCGCAGCCGCACCTGCTGCTGCGTGTCAGACGAACTCGTCCATCCCATCAGCGGGTCCAGATCCTTGCCGCCTTCGGGCGCGAATTCGAGCACCCAGGTTTTCGTCCGGCCCTGGCCGGAGGTCATCGCATTGCGGGCAGGTTGATAGATGCGGGCACGCATGGCGCTCTCCTTTGTCCTGCCGGGTTTATCTAAAAAGACCCCCGCTTGCGCAAGGCAAAAACGGGGGCAGAGACAGATCGGGCAAGGGTGGCTGCCGATCACCGGCGAGGGAGCAAGGGGTGGGGTGGGTGTTCGCCGGGACCGGCAGCCAGGTCTGCTGCTTGCACTCGGAGCCTAGCCGCCTGCCCTGCCCCAACGCAACAGAAAAAACACTTTTTAAGAGCATTTAACTTCATAAATTTCTCCCTAAGGTAGTAACCCGCCGTTAACGCATCCGGCATGGGCACCCCCGGCCAAAGCCCCTTGAAAGCCCGCCCAAACGGGGCGAACATAGCGCGAACAGGAGACTCGCCATGCCCGATGACGCCCCCGTCGCCCCCGCCCCGCGCCCCAAGCTCGAAGGCGGCAAGCGTTTCGTGATGCACACCACGTTCAAGCCTGCGGGCGACCAGCCCACCGCGATTGCCGAACTGTCGGGCGGGGTCGAGACCGGCGAGCGCGATCAGGTGCTGCTCGGCGCCACCGGCACGGGCAAGACCTACACGATGGCCAAGGTGATCGAAGAGACCCAGCGCCCGGCGATCATCCTCGCCCCGAACAAGACGCTGGCGGCCCAGCTTTACGGCGAATTCAAGGGCTTCTTCCCTGAAAACAGCGTCGAATATTTCGTCTCCTACTACGATTACTACCAGCCCGAAGCCTATGTGCCGCGCACCGATACGTTCATCGAGAAGGAAAGCCAGATCAACGAGCAGATCGACCGGATGCGCCACTCGGCCACCCGCGCTCTGCTGGAACGCGACGACGTGATCATCGTCGCCTCGGTGAGCTGCATCTACGGCATCGGCTCGCCCGAGACCTATACGGCGATGAGCCAGGATCTGGAGGTGGGCAAGGACTACGACCAGCGCGCGGTGATGAAGGACCTGATCGCCCAGCAGTACAAGCGCAACGACAATGCCTTTGCCCGCGGCACCTTCCGGGTGCGCGGCGACAGCCTCGAAATCTGGCCCTCGCATCTCGAAGACCGCGGCTGGCGGCTTTCGTTCTTCGGCGAGGAGCTGGAGGCGATCACCGAGTTCGACACGCTGACCGGCGCCAAGACCGATGCGCTCGACAAGGTGCGGGTCTACGCCAATTCGCATTACGTCACGCCCACGCCGACACTGAAACAGGCGATGAAGGGGATCAAGGCGGAGCTGGAAAAGCGGCTCAAGGAATTCGAGGCGGAGGGCAAGCTGCTGGAGGCGCAGCGGCTGGAACAGCGCACGCGGTTCGACCTTGAGATGATGGAGGCGACCGGCCATTGCAACGGGATCGAGAACTATTCGCGCTACCTCACCGGCCGCGCCCCCGGCGAACCGCCCCCCACGCTGTTTGAATACATCCCCGACAACGCGCTGGTCTTTGCCGACGAGTCACACGTCACCGTGCCGCAGATCGGCGGCATGTATCGCGGCGACTACCGGCGCAAGTTCACGCTCGCCGAGCACGGCTTCCGCCTGCCCTCCTGCATGGATAACCGCCCGCTGAAATTCGAGGAATGGGATGCGATGCGGCCGCAAAGCGTGTTCGTCTCGGCCACGCCCGGCTCATGGGAGCTCGACCGCACCGGCGGGGTGTTTACCGAACAGGTCATCCGCCCCACCGGGCTGCTCGACCCGCAGGTGGAAATCCGCCCGGTCGAGATGCAGGTGGACGATCTGCTGGACGAGGTGCGCAAGGTGTCCGCCAAGGGCATGCGCACGCTGGTGACCACGCTCACCAAGCGGATGGCCGAAGACCTGACCGAATACATGCACGAACAGGGCATCCGCGTGCGCTACATGCATTCCGATATCGACACGATCGAGCGGATCGAAATCCTGCGCGATCTGCGGCTGGGGGCGTTCGACGTGCTGGTGGGGATCAACCTGCTGCGCGAGGGGCTCGACATTCCCGAATGCGGGCTGGTGGCCATTCTGGATGCCGACAAGGAGGGCTTCCTGCGCTCCGAGACCTCGCTGATCCAGACCATCGGCCGCGCGGCGCGCAACGCCGAGGGCCGGGTGATCATGTATGCCGACCGCATCACCGGCTCGATGGAGCGCGCCTTGGCCGAGACCGAGCGGCGCCGCGCCCGGCAGGTGGCCTATAACGAGGAACACGGGATCACGCCGGAGACGGTGAAGAAGAACGTCGAGGATGTGCTCGCCGGGCTCTACCAGGGCGACACCGATATGTCGCGCGTCACCGCCAAGGTCGACAAGGCGATGGTCGGGGGGAACCTTGCGGCGCATCTGGACGCGCTTAGGGCGGATATGCGCAAGGCGGCGGAGAACCTGGAATTCGAGGAGGCTGCAAGGCTGCGCGATGAAATTCACCGGCTGGAGGCTGTGGAGCTGGCGGTGGCGGACGACCCGCTGGCGCGGCAGTCGGCTGTGGAGGCGGCGAGCGAGACGCGGGTGAAGGGGCGGTCTACGGCTGGGAAGCCGGGGCAGAGGGTGACTAGGGGGAAGCGGCGGTCATAATGGCACGCGCTCCTTGGATGCGAATAGGTCCCAAAATTTGGTGACCTCACCCGTCGACTATCCGAACCTGAAGCCCCACTTTCAACTTACCTGAAATCTCGTCCAATTGGCGTTTTTTTGATTTTGTGCTGCTATGAGTCTTCACAAAATAGCCTGCACGATTGGTGTCATTGTATATTTTCGACGGCTCCCGCGACACGAGGTCTTCTTTGTTGACCTTCATACCAAGCTTGGCAACGCGGTTTAGACCGATCTTTTCCAAGGACGCAGCGAAAGTATCTGATGCCTTCTGTTCATAAATAGTTGTCCCGTCAGGAAAACGCACTAACAGCAGTGTTCTTGGCGACTTACTCGCGGAGAGAATTTGTCTATGCGGCATCTCGCCGGATTCGGTTTCGCGCATTTCTGGGAAATTCGCGGCAAAATTTTCACGCCATTCCGTGGCGAGCGTTTCAACTTTCTCGAGAAAACCTTGAAGCGCAACACCACGCTCCGACAGAGCCCTCGCGTTCTCATATTCAGACTCGCGGAATGCCGTCGCCCCTTCGGAGTTCAAGCTTTCCACCTCTTCATCCAACTCGAGGCGCATCAGGTCGAATGCAATTGTCACACTGTCCTCACGCAATTCTTCGCCTCCCTATTGTGCGTTAAATGGATAACTCTGGTTCAAGACCAATTGGGGCGCAAGTAAACTCCTATTGCAAGCGTAGCGTGGGGTCTCACCCCACCAATCCACCACAAACGGCGGGGTGAAACCCCGCCCTACGGCGTCTCACTCACCCAACCCGTTCGCGCCGAACCTCTTTCCACCCCCCACGCACACGTGATTTGCCAGCCGCCCCTGCCCCGGCATCTGATCGGTCCGTTTCTCTCACCGAAAAGGCACGCCATGTTCGTCAGGACCACCCTCGCCGCCCTTGCCCTGTTCGCCGCCCTGCCCGCTGCGGCGCAGGACCATTCCGGCCATATGGCGCCCAGCGCCGACGCCGCGCCTTCCACCGCCGCCTATATCGCCGCCAATGCCGCCATGCATGAGGGCATGGCAATCGCGTTCACGGGCGACGCGGATATCGACTTCGTCCGGGGCATGATCCCGCACCACGAGGGGGCCGTGGCGATGGCCCGGATCGTGCTGGAGCACGGCAGCGATCCCGAGGTGCGGGCGCTCGCCGAAGCCGTGATCGCCGCGCAGGAGGAAGAGATTTCCTGGATGCGCGCCTGGCTTGAGGCGCATGGCGGCTGACGCCGGCTCAAGGGCCGCGTAGGGTGCGCCTTCAGGCGCACCTGTTCCCCGCGTTTCGCCATTCCGGTGCGCCTGAAGGCGCACCCTACGGGTCGCCCTACTCGGTCACGCTCAGCCCCAGCATCCGCCAGACCTGCATACCGCCGCGGTAGTATCCATCAACCTTTTGACCCGAATAGCTAAAACAATCGCGCCAAGCATGTTCAGCGCGAGTCCCAACACCCTTAGCCAAGTGCTCATGCCCCCTTTAGCCTCAGCGGCACAGCGACCGTCTGCATGGCTGTAGAAAATGTTACCTGCAAGCCGCCCGAGCCGATCCCGCCCCCCCTAAACGGCCAGCCTGAAGCGCGTTTGCGGCAGAGCAACGGCGGGAGGCGTGATCTATCTCTAGGTAGCCGATTTTTTTGGCGGAGGGGATGGGCCTGATATCCAACCATCTCCACCTTAAGTTGTTGTTCCTGAACCGTTTCACTAAACTCTCCGCCTACCAATGACTCAGCGGCCATGCCCCGCATCAGCTCTGCTCGGAGGGCCTAGTTTCCCTGTGACACGCGTTCCTGATAGCTGCTCTCGCGCTCCGGCCAGGTGCTCTTGATGTCGGCGAGCACGGCGCGGATTTCGGCGTCGCTCAGAACGCCTCCGAACCCCGGCATGTCGCTCTCGTAGCCGCCCGCAACGATCGTGGCCGTGCCTTCCTTCACGATGCGGAACAACACATCGTCGGGATGGTGCCAGGTGTGGCCGCTGGCGTCATGGGGAGGCGCTGGCAACCGGCCCGAGGGAAGCGGCGAGCGCCAATCAGGTTGGCCTTCGAGATCGGTCCCGTGGCATGCGGCGCATCGATCGGAATAGATCTGCCGTCCTTGCGAGACGACCTCTGCCGAGGCGACACCGCTGGATGTAGTACTGCCGTAGTGCCAGCCCGCGATCACCACGCCGCCTGCCTATAAACCGCCTGCCACCGCTATTCGGACGCCTCTTCTCAAGTGCTCGGTCCCGATTGCATCAAAATCCATCGCCTCCACGCCGAGGCCAGATGTGCCAGAGACGTATCACCGGCGGCAATGGGCATTTTAGCGAGCAATGCCTATCTTTCCGGCATGCTCGTCCGAGTCCTCTCCACGCTTGCCATAATCTCGATCGCCGTGGCTACGACGATCAGCGCAGCCCATGCTGCGCGGATGGATGGCATGCAGGCGGACCACGCGCTCCATCCGGCCGTGATGATGCAAGCGTCCGCTGACGCTCATCCCTCTTGTGAGGGCAGCCAGCATTGTGGATCTGCGGACGCCGCAATGTGCGAGTTCGTCTGCGCGGGTCTGTCGGTCTTCCTGACGATGCCAGATGTGGAAGCCGCAGACGCGTACGGGCCAGCCAGCCACGATCTCCCATCCGAGGCAAATCATGTCAGCCAGGCGCAAGGACTAAACGAACGCCCTCCCAAGCTCCGTCTCCTCTGAGCGTGCCGCTGGCCGACGCCCGCGGCGTCCCATAGGCATTCATGCACGGGACGGAATGTCCCGAGGAGACGACAATGAACACTCTTTCGCGACGCGGCTTTCTCGCCGCAATTGCGGCAGCCGTCGCAGTTGCGCACATGCCCCGTCTTGCCCTCGGACAGTCGGTGGCTCCGATCCACCTCGCTGCCGCCACGCGCACGCTCGACATCGACGGCCGCGCGGCCTCGGTCTTCGGCCTTGCCGGGCCCGGCCGTCAGGGGCTGGTATTCGATCCCGGACAGCGGTTCCGGGTCGATCTGACCAACGATCTCGACATCGGCACGATCATACACTGGCATGGCAAATCCCGCGCAATGCGCAGGACGGCGTGCCCGACATGCTGATGCCCCTACTCGCGCCGGGCGAGACACGGTCCTACGACTTCGAGACACGGCCCGGCACGCACTGGATGCACAGCCATGTCCCGGTCCAGCAGATGCAGCTGCTCGCTGCGCCGCTGATCGTGCGTTCGGCCGAGGACCTCGCCGCCGACAGGCAGGAAGTCGTGATGCTCCTGCACGACTTCTCGTTCAAGGCCCCGGAAGAGGTTCTGGCCGAAATCAGCGGCGGTCACGTGCATCACGGCGACGCTCAACCAATGCAGGGGACGCCCAACGGCGGCATGGGCGCCATGCCAGGCATGGATCACGGGGCGATGGTCGACATCCCGATGGGCCGGATGCCGGGCATGGGCGGGATGATGGGCATGGGCGGCCAGATGGGCGGCATGGCCATGGACCTGAACGACTACGACTGGGACGCCTACCTCGCCAACGACCGGACGCTATCGGATCCCGAGGTGGTGCAGGTCGAGCGCGGCGGTCGCATCCGGCTTCGCGTCATCAACGCCGCGGCGGCCACGGTGTTCTGGATCGACACCGGGGCGGCAGAGGCGCACCTCGTCGCGGTGGACGGTCATGCGATACAGCCGCTGCCGGGCAACCGGTTCGGGCTTGCCATGGGACAGCGGCTCGATCTCGAGATCGACCTGCCGTGCGAAAGCAGCGCCTGGCCAATCCTCGCGCTGCGCGAAGGCGCGCCGGAGCGCACCGGTCTGATCCTCGCCACGCCTGGTGCCGAGGTGCGGCGCGTTGATGCACTGGCGGAGGCTGAAGCGCCCGCGTTCGACACCGATCTTGCGCAGGAAGCACGGCTGATCGCGGTGGACGCCCTGCCGGAACGCCCTGGGGATCGCAGCCAGATGCTGATGCTGAGCGGCTCGATGCAGCCCTATGTCTGGACGATCAACGGAGCGGTCTGGGGCCAGCACCAGCCGGTTGTCGCACGCAGCGGCGAGCGGGTTGTGCTCTCGTTCCACAACATGTCGATGATGGGGCACCCGATGCATCTGCACGGCCACGTGTTCCAGGTGGTCGGCATCAATGGCCAGCGCGTTGCCAGCGCAATGCGCGGCACGGTCTACGTGCCGCCGAGGTCGATGGTCGACGTGGTGCTGGACGCGGGCGAAGCCGCGCGCTGGGTGCTCCATTGCCATCACATGCCGCACCTGGCGACCGCATGATGACCGAGTTCGCGGTCGCGGCTTCGGTCTGACAGCAGGCGGTGGAGCGCTCCGGGACCCTTTCGCGAAATCCGCAGAGACGGGTCCCTCGCAGCCGAGAAAACAGGAGGACGACATCATGAACTGGAACGACATGGGCGCCGGAATGGGTTGGGGTATGGGGTTTGGCTAGCTGTTCAGCCTGCTGATCCTTGTGCTGCTGGTTTTGGCCATAGCGGCGCTGATCAAATATCTTCGGAAATGAAAGAAAGGACTTCGCAATGACTTACACGATCAACAGGATGATATTGGATGCGAAGATAGACGATGTCGACGCTCGGGCGCGAAAGGCGCTGGCGGATCACGGTTTTGGCGTTCTGTCCGAGATCGACGTCAAGGCGACGATGAAAAAGAAACGCGACGTCCAGATGCCGGGCTATCGCATCCTCAGCGCCTGCAATCCGAAAATGGCCTGGCAGGCCATCGGGATCGAGCCGCGAGTGGGCGCGATGCTGCCTTGCAACGTCATCCTGCGTGAGGTCGAGGGCGGCGTGGAGGTCGGTGCCATCGACCCGGTTGCGTCCACGCAGGCGATCGAGAACGCCGAGCTGCACGCCGCTGCGGGCCAGGTCCGCGATCTGCTGGCGGAGGCCGTCGCAGCGGTTTGAGATGAGCCTGCGTGCCGGTGTTATCATTGGTCTGGCGATCCTCGGAATCGTCCTGCTCGGGGTGTGGCTCATCGCACCTTCAGCCCTTGCCGAGATGCGGGAATGGTTCGAGCCCGAGCGACTGGAGACGCTGGTCGCGCGCGGGGGCCTTTGGGGGCCGGTGCTGATTGTCACACTCATGACGATCGCGGTCGTGGCCAGCCCGATCCCGAGCGCACCGATCGCGCTGGCGGCTGGTGCGGCCTACGGACATGTCTGGGGCACGGTTCAGGTCGTGATCGGCGCCGAGCTTGGCGCGCTGATCGCCTTCGGCCTTGCACGTGTTCTGGGGGACGACGCCCTGCGGCGCGTGTTCGGCACCTCGGTCGATGCCGGGCTGCTCGGATCGCAGACCGCGCTGACGGCGACAGTCTTTGCGAGCCGCCTCATGCCCTTCGTTTCCTTCAACATGATCAGCTACGCTGCCGGACTCAGCCGCCTGCACGCCTGGCGGTTCGCACCGGCGAGGTTGGCCGGCATCTTCCCGGCGAGCTTCCTGCTGGCGCATTTCGGCGGTGAGCGGTGGCCTTGGCCGGGCCACATGGGCGGTCCTCGGTCTCGGCCTCGTGACCGGGCTGCCGCTGATCTGGACGGCGACGCGGGGCAAGGCGGAAAGGAGGCGGTGATGGCCCAGCGATACCAGAAGAACAGCCTGCCGCTCTTCGACACAGTGACAATGGGAACCGGCGTGATGATCGGTGCCGGCATTCTCGCACTGACCGGGCGATCTCCGAATTTGCGGGTCCCTTGTTCCTCCTGGCTTTCGTCGCTGGCGCCGTGGTGACGGGATTCAGCGCCTATACCTACGTCAAGATGTCCAACGCCTGGCCGTCTGCGGGCGGGATCGGGATGATCCTGACCAAGGCTTACGGTCCGACGACGGTCGCGGCCGGTGCCGCGCTGCTGATGGCGCTGTCGATGGTCATCAACGAAAGCCTCGTGGCGCGGACATTTGCGACTTACCTGCTGCGGGGGCCCGACCTGGAGCCCGGGGCTGGCTGGTCCCCGCCATCGGCGTGGGCCTCACTGTCTTCGCCAACCTCGTGCATGCGGCGGGCAACCGTTCCGTGGGTCTTCTGTCGGAGCTCATGGCGGTGCTCAAGGTGGGCGGCATCGCGGCCTTCGGCATCGCCGGGCTCTGGGCCGGCGGCTTCTCGTTCGAACCGGCGGAAGGCGCGGATTGCGGCGCGGCTGCGGGCTTTCCTGCATCGGTGGCCCCCGCGTTCCTCGCCTTCAAGGGCTTCGCGACGATCACCAACAGCGGCGCCGAGGTCACCGGCCCGCACCGCAACGTCGGGCGCGCGATCGTCATCTCCATCGCGATCTGTGTCGTCGTCTACCTTCTCGTCGCCTTCGCTGTCGGCGCCAAGCTGCCGCTGGACAGGATCGTGGCGGCGCAGGACTACGCGCTGGCAGAGGCGGCTGAGCCTGCCCTCGGGCGCATCGGCTTCTACCTGACCGTCGCGCTTGCGCTGGTCGCGACCGCCTCGGGTGTGATCGCCAGCATCTTCGCGGTGTCGCGGATGCTGGCCATGCTGATCGACATGAAGCTGATTCCGCATGGCCATTTCGGCATGCCGGGCACGATCCGCGACCATACGCTCGTCTATACGGTGGTGATCGCCAGCGCGCTGACGATCTTCTTCGACCTCAGCCGGATCGCCTCGCTTGGTGCCTTCTTCTACCTCGTGATGGACATCCTGATCCACTGTTGTGTCTGGCGGATCCTGCGGGAGGAGATCGGCGCGCGGGGATGGGTCCTGCTGACGGCGATCGGACTGGACACGGTGGCCCTCGCAGCCGTCGCCGCGCTCAAATGGCAGAGCGACCCGCTGATCGTCGCCATCGCGATCGCCGGTATGACCGCCGTTTTCCTGTTTGAGCGCATCTTCCTCGCGCTCAATCCGCCATCACGCGAACCGGCGCATGGCAGCCACCATTCCGCACAAGAAGAAAGACACGAGCCCACCTCTTGACCTTCCAACGACTGGAGGCCGCATACCGGGACAGAAAGGACATCAATCCATGGCAACCCATCATCACCATCACGCTGCCTCCGACATCAAACCAGGCGCCAGGACTGCGACGGATCCGGTCTGCGGGATGCAGGTCGAGATCAAGGAGGGCGCGCGGATGCGCGACTACTGCGGCGATACGTTCCACTTCTGCTCCGCCGGGTGCCAAGTGAAATTCGACGCCGATCCGTACTTCTACGCCTCCGGCAACGCCAAGAAAGCCAAGCAGAGGGTCCAGCCCGGCACGCAATATACCTGCCCGATGCATCCGGAGATCGTCCGCGACGAACCGGGGAGCTGCCCGATCTGCGGGATGGCGCTGGAACCCATGGTGCCGTCGGACGAGCCGAGTCACGAGCTTGTCGATTTCACGCGACGCATGTGGATCTCGGCAGCGGCCGCCGTGCCGCTGGTCATCCTGACGATGGGCGAGCTGGTCGCGTTGCCGGTGCGCGACTGGATCGGGCACCGGGCAGCCACCTACCTGGAATTCGTGCTGGCCACGCCCATCATCCTCCGGGCCGCGCTGCCATTCTTCCGGCGCGGGATCGACTCGATCCGCAATGTCTCGCCGAACATGTGGACGCTGATCTCGCTCGGGGTCGGTGCCGCGTATCTCTATTCGCTCGTCGCGACCTTCGCGCCGGGCGTGTTTCCGGCCGAGTACAGGATGGACCACGGCGTCGGTACGTACTACGAGGCTGCGGTCGTCATCGTCGCGCTGATCTTCGTCGGCCAGGTGCTGGAGCTGCGAGCGCGAGAGCGCACGGGCGACGCGATCCGGGCGCTGCTCGACCTCGCGCCCAAGACTGCGCGGCGGATCATGCCGGACAGATCGGAATACGACGCGCCGCTGGAGAACATCGCCGAAGGCGACTTGCTGAGGGTGCGGCCCGGCGACAGCATTCCGGTCGATGGCGAGGTGGTCGAGGGCCGGTCGTCGGTCGACGAAAGCATGATCACGGGCGAGCCGGTGCCGGTGGAGAAGATCGAGGGCGACCGTGTCACCGGCGGCACGATCAACAAGAACGGGACGCTGGCGGTGCGTGCGACGCAGGTCGGCGCGGACACGGTGCTGTCGCAGATCGTCGAGATGGTCGCGGGTGCGCGGCGGTCGCGGGCGCCGATCCAGGGACTCGCGGACAAGGTCTCTTCGGTCTTTGTGCCGACCGTCGTTCTGATAGCCATCATCGCCTTCGGTGTCTGGCTCTGGGCCGGGCCCGAACCGGCGCTGGCCTTCGCGATCGCCTCGGCCGTGTCGGTCCTGATCATCGCCTGCCCCTGCGCGCTGGGGCTCGCCACCCCGATCTCCATCACCACGGCCGCCGGCCGGGGCGCGCGGGCGGGGGTCCTGATCAAGGATGCCGAGGCGCTGGAACGCATGGCGCGGGTCGATACGGTGATCGTCGACAAGACCGGCACGTTGACCGAGGGCAAGCCGCGACTGACCGATGTGGTGGCGCTTCATAGCGACGAGGCGGAGGTGCTGGGGCTTGCCGCCGCGCTCGAGCGCGGGTCGGAGCATCCGCTGGCCGAGGCGATCGTGGCCGGCTCGCAGGAGCGGGGGTTGACGCTCGATACCGCACAGGACTTCGAGGCGGTCACCGGCAAAGGGGTTCACGGCACTGTCGCGGGCCGCAGGGTCGCACTCGGCAATGCGGCGATGATGACGGATCTCGGGTTCTCGACAGACAAGGCCGAGATGCAGTCCGACACGCTGCGCGCGGACGGCAAGACTGCAATGTTCGTGGCCGTCGACGGGACGCTTGCGGGGATTGTTGCCGTGGCCGATCCGATCAAGGAGACAACCGAGGCCGCGATCCGCGATCTCCACGCGCTGGGGCTGACCATCATCATGGCCACCGGCGACAACCGGCGCACGGCCGAGGCGGTGGCCTCACGGCTGGGCATCGACGAGGTGCGCGCGGGCGTCCTGCCGGAAGACAAGCAGAAGCTGGTTGAGGAACTTCGCGCCAAGGGCAAGTCCGTGGCGATGGCCGGCGACGGCGTGAACGACGCCCCTGCGCTGGCGGCTGCCGACGTCGGAATCGCCATGAGCACCGGGGCCGACGTGGCGGTGGAGAGCGCCGGGATAACGCTGATGCGCGGGGACCTCGTTGGCCTCGTGCGGGCGCGCAAGCTGGCCGTGGCGACGCTCAGGAACATCAAGCAGAACCTGTTCTTCGCCTTCGTCTACAACGCAGCGGGCGTGCCGATCGCCGCCGGCGTGCTCTATCCCCTCACTGGCCTTCTGCTTTCGCCGATGATCGCGGCGGCGGCCATGAGTCTGTCGTCGGTCTCAGTGATCACCAACGCCTTGCGTCTCAGGTGGGTCGATCTCTGACCTGCAACCCACACATCCAACCTCGAAAGGAAAATCAGATGACCCAAACAACGTATTCACGCCGCACGCTGCTAATCTGCGCAGCTACGCTGGTGGCTGGGTCGCCCTTGAAGGTTCTGGCCCAAGGCGCCGGACCGGCGATCCACGTGATGAAAGACCCCAATTGCGGCTGCTGCTCGGCCTGGATCGAAATCCTCGAGAACGACGGTTTCACCGTCACGACCGAGGCGAGCACCGGGACGCTACTGATGCGCTACAAGCTCGACAGCGGAATCCCGCAGGAGATGGCCTCCTGCCATACAGGTCGCGTCGAAGACTACATGATCGAGGGCCACGTCCCCGTTGCCGACATTCGCCGCCTGCTGGACGAGCTCCCTGACGCGGTCGGCCTCGCCGTGCCCGGGATGCCCTACGGCTCGCCCGGAATGGGACCGGAGACAGAGCGCGAGGCCTATGATGTATTCCTGATCCGACGCGATGGCGGCACAGAGGTATTTTCGCACCATGCTGTGGCGTGATTCTCCCGGGCCGTCGCCTGATCGCTGAATCGCCCACTAGCTTTCCATGGCAGCTGCCAACTGTGGCCCTACCGGAACGATCCCGGTCGGGTTGAGAGCCTTTATCGAGTAGTAGCCGCGCTTGATATGGTCGATGCTGATCGTGTCGCGCACGCCGGGAATGGCGAGGATGCGGGCCTGATAGCGGCTCAGGGCGGAATAGTCAGCAATGCGGCGCAAGTTGCACTTGAAGAGGCCGTGATAGGCCACATCGAAGCGCACCAGCGTCACGAAGAGCCGCACATCCGCCTCGGTGAAACGGTCGCCCAGGAGGAAGTCACGGCCGTCGCCGAGGCGCACCTCGAGCTCGTCGAGCACCGCGAAGACGTCGTGGAAGGCTTCCTCGTAGGCTTCCTGCGTGGTGGCGAAGCCCGCGCGGTAGACGCCGTTGTTGAGGCCCGTGTAGATGCGGGCGTTGAGCGCGTCGATCTCCTCGCGAAGGTCTGCCGGGTAGAAGTCGAAACTGTCGTTCGCCAGGTCGCCGAAGCCCGAGTTCAGCATGCGCAGGATGTCCGCGGACTCGTTGTTTACGATGGTGCCGCGCTTCTTGTCCCACAGCACCGGCACCGTGGCCCGGCCGGAGATGTCCGGGTCGGCGCGGGTGTACACCTCATGGAGGTAGCTTGCGCCGTTGATCGGGTCGGCATCCTCGCCGAAGCGCCAGCCCTGGTCGGAGAGTTCGGGCTCGACGACCGATACCGAGATCGCGTCCTCCAGTCCCTTCAACTTGCGCCCGATCAGCGTGCGCGACGCCCATGGGCAGATCAGCGCGACGTAAAGGTGGTAGCGGCCGGGCTCGGCCCTGAAGCCGCCTTCGCCGGTCGGCCCGGCGCTGCCGTCAGGGGTGATCCAGTTGCGGAAACTGGAGGACTGGCGAACAAAGCCACCCTTCTCGTCCTTGGCCTGGACGGGCTGCCAGTCCGCAACCCATTTCCCGTTCATCAGCATGGTCGTCTCCTCAATTCCTCAGCGTGATTGCGGTGCCCCAGGGGTCGCGCAGGGTCAAGCCATCGGCGTTCCTGGTGCTTGCTACGCCGGCGCTGTCGGTGCGTGCGGCAATGGCGGTGATGTTCATGGCATCCCGGACAAGGATCTCGACAGCCTCGAGACCTGCCATACCCTCGGGGCGCCTGCCGGCCTGGCGGCTGTTCCAGACGTTGCCGGCAAGCTGGTGGTGATAGCCGCCGCTGCCGTAGAAGCTGGCGCCGGGATAGCGCGCCGCGATATCGAGGCCGAGCACATCCCGGTAGAAGCGATCGGCCTCGGCCGTGTCGCCCACCTGGAGGTGGACATGGCCGACGCTGCCGGCCTCCGGGAAGCCCGACCATTCGGTGCCCGCGGCGCTTTGCAGCAGGTCCTGCACATCGAGCGGATCGGTGCTCATCCGGATCTCGCCGTTCTCGCCGTGCCAGTCAGAGACCGGGCGGTCGGCATAGACCTCGATGCCGTTGCCCTCGGGATCGGCCAGGTAGAGCGCCTCGCTGACGATGTGGTCCGACGCGCCTTGCAGCGGCACGCGCACTGCGGCGACATGCGCCACCCACCGCCCGAGATCGGCGCGGCTTGGCATCAGGAAGGCGGTGTGAAAAAGCCCGGCCTGTTGCGGATCGAGCGGGGCAAGGCTTGGGGCGCCCACCAATTCGAGCAGCGGCGTGCCGCCGGTGCCGAGCGTGATGCGATCCTCGCCGGTCGCGACCGGGGTGAGCCCGAGCACGGACTGGTAGAAGGCAGAGACCGCACGGAGGTCACGCACCTTGAGCCGGACCGCCCCGATCCGCATCGGCGCGGCAGTCATGTCGAAGTGGTCGGCTGCGATGGTCATGGCAGGTCTCCTTGAGAATGTGTGCGGCCGCGGGAGGACCCCCGCGGCCGGCAAGGGGGGTCAGGCGCGGCTGCGCTTCAGGGCGAAAGCGCCGTCGCCGAGCAGGGCCTGGACGACCAGCGTCACCGCCCAGAATGCCGGGAATTCCCAGCCGCCGCCTTCGTTCGAGAAGAAGAAGCCGGCCGCGCCGTGCGGCACGTATATCGAGCCGAGCAGGATCGGCACCAGCGCGAGAGACACCCAGCGGCTGTAGACGCCGAGGATCAGCGCGAGGCCGCCGAAGAGCTCTGCCGCGATGACGAGATAGGCGAGCGGCCCGGGCAACCCGAGGCTGGCGAAGTAGCCCACTGTCCCGGCCGGGGTGAAGACGAAGAGCTTCAGGCCGGCATGGGCGAGGAAGAGCACGCCCATCGAGACGCGCAGGATCGTCGCGGCGAGGTCGGCATTGCTGACCCCGTCGACGAGCGACGGGCGATCGGTGGTGGTAACGGTTGCGTAGGTCATGGTCATGTTCCTTGAATCGAGGGAGCTCAGGCAGCGCGCTGCCAGGTGGGGGCGATGTCGGTGCCGTGGCCGAGGCCGTAGCCGAGGGTGATGTTCAGCGCGGCGACGGGCTCGAGGTAGCGGGCGGTGGCAAGCGCCCCGGTCTCAAGCGTCTCGAAGCCGGCGCTCCGCGCCAGTTCGGCGACTGCGGCCCGCGCGGCCTCGTCGTCTCCGGCAACGAAGACCGTGGCGGGACGGCCGGCGGCCCGACCGCCGTTCTGGAGCACCTGCGCGAAGATGGTGTTGAAGGCCTTGACGACCTTCGCCTGCGGCGCGCGCTTCTGGATTTCCTCGGCGGCGCTGGTCGCGTGACCGATGCTGAGGCCGGAAAAATCCGCCTTCATCGGGTTAGTGATGTCGACAACGATCTTGCCTGCGAAGCCGCCGGTCGCCTCGATGACGCCGCCCGCGGCATCAAATGGCACCGCCAGGACGACTATGTCCGCCGATTGCGCGGCAGAGGCGATGGGTGCGGAGGATACGCCATTGCCCACTTCCCGGGCGGCAGCGTCGGCTTTAGTTTCGTCGCGGCTGGCGAGCGTGACGGGATGGCCGGCATTCGCGAAGCGGGTCGCGAGACCCTTCGCCATATTGCCGGCGCCAATGATCGAGATGTTCATTTTCGTTCTCCTTCTGAGATCCGGCGTTCGGCTGAGCGCCAGTTCGTTCGTCATGCGGAGAACATAGCCCCTGCCCGGAAAGACGATAATCCGCCTTCGGGGAAGATGATTGCTTCCCGATGCAGGGTAATGACTTACCAGCCTTGCTCCCAATGCGGCGTTTGCCTGTATCGCTCGGAGAGGAAGTCGACCAGCAGGCGCACCTTGGCCGCGAGATGGCGGCTGTGCGGATAAAGGACGTGTACGTCGTAGGGATCGGGTTCGAACGACGGCAGAAGTCTGATCAGCCTGCCCGAACGCAGTGCCTCCCCCGCCACGAAGGCGGGCACGCAGGCGAGCCCGAGTCCAAGTTCTGCGGCCTGGACGCAGGCCTCGGCGTTCGAATAGCGGATGCGGCCATCGACGATTGCCATCTCGATCTCGCCGGTCTCGCCCTTGAACGGCCACCGGTTCGGCTCGCGGAAGTTGGTGTCGATGATGCAGGCGTGCTGCCCAAGGTCCGTAGGCGACGTGGGCGCATCGTGCTGCTCGAGATAGGAGCGTGCGCCGACCACGACGATGCGCACGGCGCAGAGCCTGCGGATTATCAGGCTGGAATCGCCGGGACGCCCGACGCGAACGGCAAGGTCGAACCCCTCATCGACGACGTTGACGACCCGGTCGGAGAAGGTGACATCGAGTTCGATGTCGGGATAGAGTCCGGCGAATGCGTTCAGCGCGGGAGCCAGTTCGCGCGTGCCGAAGGTCAGGGGCGCCGTCAGCCGCAGCCGCCCGCGCGGAGACTGCGAGATGTTCCGGATGTCGAGGTCGAGAGTGTCGAGTTCATCGACAAGCGGCTTCAGGCGATCGTAGTAGGCACGCCCAGCCTCCGTCGGCGCGACGGATCGCGTCGTCCGGTTGAGCAGCCGCACGCCCAGCTCGGTCTCCAGGCGCGAGATCAGTTTGGACGCCTGGCCGGACCGCGTGCCCAGCTTCTCTGCCGCCGCCGTGAAGCTGCCTGTCTCGATCACGGCGATGAACATCCGGTCGCAGTCGAGGCGGTCCATTTCTTCCTCATGGAGTGTAATATGCGGTTACTATCGATCATTGTAACCACCGTGGGAAGAAAAAGGAATCGATCGGCGAGCTGAAGATCATCGCTCCCGACACGCGCGCACCTGATCCCGCATGACGCTGTAGTCGGCGAGCATCAGCGGACTTTTGTTCTGTTTGTGCGTATCGGCCGCAAAGAATTGCGCTGCCAGCAAGCTGGACCTAGCCGCCTTGTTCCAGGGTCCAACCGACCAGACAACCAAGCGCGTCTTCGAGCTTTCCCCGTACATCCCGACCGTCGCCCTCGACCCACCACGCCCGGTGCCAGGATTGCCCGCGTCCGGGCCTGCGATACCGAGCCGATTTAAGGGACATTTCCCTACAAGAGGTCTTTAAAGGGTTTTGTCCCTTAAATCCGATCCGTTCGAAGGCCTTCTTTGCCTGCTCCGCGTTCGCAAACAAACCCGGATGCAGCGTCGTCGCGTTGGTCGGGCTGTCGACCGCGACCCCCGCGAGCAGCATCCGCTGGACCAGGTCCGGGCGCTCCAGATCCCAGGTCCCGATGGTGTCGTAGACCTGCGGCAGCGCGACATCGGCCAGGATTTGGACCTCAAGAGGGTTGTCCGCGATCCGGTTCACACCACGACCCCGACCAACGACCTGGATGAGCTCGTCGTCACAGATCGCGACCCACAGGATCTCCGCCTGTTCGTCGCTATGGCGCAGGACCGGCAGGCTGCGCACCTGACCGCCCCGCATCCGGATACCGGCCCGCACCGGCTGGTATTCGCCTTTCACCCTGTGGTCAAAATATGGCCCGACCCGCAATGCCAGATCCGGATGCGCCGGCAACCGCACCGACAAGATCGCCCGCCCCCTGAACGAGGAAGGGTTGGAGGTCGTGCGCGTCGTGCTTGAGGCGGCCAAGGGAGGGGATATGGTTGCCTGCGGCCACGTCCTCGCCCGCATCGCGCCTGCACTGCGCAGCAAGTCGCAGACGGTGGAGTTCGACTTCGACCCCGAACCGCCCATCGCCAAGCAAATCGAAAGCGTGCTTGCGGCTGTAGCCGCTGGACAGGTGCCGCCGGACGTAGGGCAAATGATTATCGGCTCGATCGGAACGCTGTCCTCGGTGCGCAAGGAGGAGGAGTTGGAAGCCCGCATCATTCAACTGGAAGCCAAGGAGGTCCGTTGATGCCCATGATCTGCACAGGCCGGAACCATGTCATAGTCGGGATACCGTTCCCGACCGACACTGTGGTCGCCACCTACTTACCATCGCCAAACGGACGCCGCCTGCTTGGCACGCAGCGCATCGCGAAGATGGACGCTGCGGTGCGCTTCGCACTGTCGATGGCGGAGTATATGGACGGCCCCATCACCGTGCAGGATCGCGATTGATGAAGGCGATAAACATATCACTGACGAAACCTTCCCAAGCAACGGCAACAGCCAGCAGACTCTGCTCCGTCAACGTCGATCTGTGCTCATCACCACCGAAAGCCGCAAGCCCCGCGTCATAAAACGCAGTGATATCAGTCAGTTGGCTTCGAAAGTCATCTCTAACTCCAGTCGGCGAGATCTTTCGCAAGTATGCCCCGTCGTGCTAACGGCTGCTACAAGCTGCGCGCACCGACCGAATCGCGCAACCCTGACAACCTCGCTTTGTAGCGAACTTGTAACAGGGTTTTGCGGGCGGAACTGAACGGCGCTAACCTGTTGAAAATATTGGCGGAAGGGGTGGGATTCGAACCCACGGATGCTTGCACATCGCCGGTTTTCAAGACCGGTGCAATCGACCACTCTGCCACCCTTCCGCAATACCCCCGCACGAGTTTTCAAGACCGCCGCATTCGACCACCCTGCCACTCCTCCGGGTCGGATTTCCCGATACCCCGGCGCGGGTGATTCTGAAAGCAGATCGCGACCGCGCGTGAAATCGCCCAAAGCAGGCGCGAGGCTTTTCATGTCGCTCGGGGACGGTTATTGTCGCGCCATCAAGGCGCATCACAAGCGCCCGGGCAGGCGAGTTGTGCCATCTGCGGTGGCATTCGTCGGCGCAACAAGGGGCAAAGGCGAGACATGGCACGTTCAATCCACTTCAGGTTGGTTCTGGCATTCGGGGGGGCGCTGGCCCTGACCGCCTGTGAAGACGGGCAGATGCCCGCCTTCCTGCAAGCGAGCGGCAGCGGCGGCGGCGAGACCGCGGCCAACACCACCACCCGCACCGTCGAACGCGACGTGGAAGCACCCGAGGTTTTCCAGGAAACCGACCGCGGCCTCTGGGACGGCCGGCCATCGCTCGGCGGCGTCTGGGTGGCGCATGCCGATGTGCAGGATCCCGAGCGGGTGATCATCCGTAACGAGGACAACAGCAAATTCGTGGTCGGCGTAATCTACCGGCCCGAGCGCCAGACGCCGGGACCGGCCTTCCAGGTGTCTTCCGACGCCGCCGATGCGCTGGGGATGCTCGCGGGCCAGCCGGCCACGCTCAACGTCACCGCGCTGCGGCGCGAAGAGGTGCCGGTGGGTGGCCCGCCCGCCACCGATGGCGATGCGCCCGCCGGCGCGCTGGCTGCCGCGCCCGCGGTGGCCGCCACCTCGCTTGACGACCCGATCGAAGCCGCCGCCGCGGCGCTGGATGCGGCCGAGGCCGCACCCGCCGTATCGGCCGCCACCCCGCCCGCGACCCGCACCGCCGCATCCGGGCTTGAAAAACCGTTCATCCAGATCGGCATCTTCTCGGTAAAATCCAACGCCGAGAACACCGCGCAATCGCTGCGCCAGGCCGGGATGGTGCCGACGGTCAAAGAGGGTAAGATGAGCGGCAAGAACTTCTGGCGCGTCATCGTCGGCCCGGCCACCACCAGCGCCGACCGCGCCGCGCTTCTGAAGAAGATCAAAGAGCTCGGCTTTACCGACGCCTATTTCGTGACCAACTGACGGGCTGGGCCCTGCGCCCGCCCGCAGACCAGACCAGAGGACCCGTCCGCGACATGCCGTCTGCCGCCCGCCTGATCGCTGCGATTGCCATCGTTCTTGCCGCCGCCCTGCCCGCCCGGGCCTTCGACACCACGGCGGGCGCGGCGGTGGTCTATGACATCACCACCAATACCGTCCTGCTCGAAAAGAACGCCGACACGCCGCTGCCGCCGGCCTCGATGTCGAAGCTGATGACGATCAACATGCTGTTCGAAGCGCTGGCCGATGGCCGGGTGACGCTGGAGACGCGGTTTCGCGTGTCGGAGCGGGCCCAGGCGATGGGTGGCTCGACGATGTTCCTCAACACCACCGACCGGCCCACGGTCGAAGAGCTGATCCAGGGCATCATTGTCAATTCCGGCAACGATGCCTGCGTCGTCGTAGCCGAAGGGCTGGGTGGCACCGAAGACGCCTTCGCCCGGATGATGACAGAACGGGCCAGCGCGCTGGGGATGAAATCCGCCACCTTCGCCAATTCCTCGGGCTGGCCGGATCCGAACCAGCGCATGTCGATGCGCGATCTGGCGATCATCGCGGTGCGGCTGATCACCGAGTTTCCGCAATATTACCATTACTTCTCGCAGACCGAATATCCGTTCGACGGGCGCGCGCCCGACAACCGGTTCAACCGCAATCCGCTGCTCACGCTCGGGATCGGTGCCGACGGGCTCAAGACGGGCCACACTTCGGAAGCGGGCTACGGCCTGGTCGGCTCGGCCCTGCAGGGCGAACGGCGGATCGTCTTCGTCGTTTCCGGGCTCGACAGCGAACAGGTCCGGGCCAGCGAAAGCGAAGCGATCGTCAACTGGGCGTTCCGCCAGTTCGCCATGAAAACGCCGGTAAAGGCGGGGCAGCGCGTGGCGGAAGTGCCGGTCTTCCTCGGCGACGCCGCCACGGTCGGCCTCGTGCCGCAGGCCGATCTGTCGCTGCTCGTGCCGGTCACCTCGGGCGACGGGATCGAGGCCGAGGTAAACTGGATCGGCCCGGTCGAGGCACCGATTGCGGCCGGGCAGCAGCTTGGCGACATGACGATCCGGCGCGATGGCATGTCGGACACGGTGGTGCCGCTCTTCGCCGAGGCGGCGGTGGGCAAGGCCGGCTTTCTGCCGCGGTTCAAGGCGGCGGCGGCCAAGGCTTATACGATCGCGCAGGGCCTGATCGCCGACGAGCCTGCCCCGGCCCCGGCCCCCGCGCCGGTGGAGACCGCACCCACGAACGCGCTGACCAACTGAGCATGGCGGGATTGTTCATCACCTTCGAGGGGATCGACGGCTCCGGCAAGTCGACCCAGGCGCGGATGCTGGCCGAAACGCTGGGCGATGCGGGCCATGCAGTGCGCGCCACCCGCGAGCCCGGCGGCAGCCCGGGCGCCGAGGAAATCCGCCGCCTCGTGCTGGAAGGCGACCCCGAGCGCTGGTCGGCGGAAACCGAGATCCTGCTCTTCACCGCCGCCCGGCGCGACCATCTGGAACGGGTGATCGAGCCGGCGCTGGCCGCCGATGAGGTGGTGGTCTGCGACCGCTTCGCCGACAGCACCCGGATGTATCAGGGGCTGCGCGCGCCGGGGCTGCGCGAGGTGGTCGACCAGCTTCACAAGCTGATGATCGTGCGCGAGCCGGACCTGACCTTCATCATCGACATGGACCCGTCCAAGGGCCATTCCCGCGCCAAGGGCCGCAACGGCACCGAGGAGCGGTTCGAGGATTTCGGCGCCGGGCTGCAGGAACAGATGCGCGCAGGCTTCCTCGCGCTGGCGCAGGAGTTTTCCGGCCGCTGCGTGGTTGTGGACGGCGACCGCAGCCCGGAGGCGGTGGCCGGAGACGTGGCGCGGATCGCGCTGGAGCGGCTGGCATGAGAGCCGGTTTCTTGGAAAGACCGCGCCATGGCTGACCCCGCCGAACTGCCGGAACCCGACCGCATCGAAGGCGCGCCGCATCCGCGTGAAACTGCCCGGCTTATCGGCCAGGAGGCCGCCGAAGCCACCTTTCTCGACGTCTACAATGCCGGAAGGCTGCACCATGCCTGGCTGATCACCGGGCCGCAGGGTGTGGGCAAGGCCACGCTGGCCTGGCGCATCGCCCGCTTTCTTCTCGCGACGCCGCCTACCGGCGGGGCCGGGCTGTTTGGCGAGGCCCCTGCCCCCACAACGCTGGATATCGACCCCGAACATCCCGTCGCCCGCCGGATGCGGGCGCTGTCGGAGCCGGGACTGTTCCTGCTCCGGCGTGGCCCCAACGACAAGGGTGACAGGCTGTCCGCCGATATCCGGGTCAACGAGGTGCGGCGGGTGAAGGAGTTCTTCGGCCTCACCGCCGGCGATAGCGGGCGGCGCGTGGTGATCGTCGATGCCGCTGACGAGATGAACGTGGCCGCCGCGAATGCGCTGTTGAAGCTGCTCGAAGAGCCGCCGCGCGGCGCCGTGCTGCTGCTGATCAGCCACCAGCCCTCGCGGCTTCTGCCGACGATCCGCTCGCGTTGCCGCGAATTGCGGCTCGCACCGCTCGCGCCCGACGATCTTGCCGGCGCGCTTGAGGCGGCGGGCACGCCGGTGGGGCCGGAGGCGCAGGCGCTCGGCGCGCTCGCGGGCGGCTCGGTGGGCGAGGCGCTCCGGCTCACCCATCTCGGCGGGCTGGAAACCTATGGCGAGATCGTGCGCATCTTCGAGCAGGCCCCCCGCTACAACCGGCCAGCCGCCATCGCGCTCGCCAATTCCACCACCGGGGCCGCCAATGCCCCCAGGCTCGATCTGGTGATCCGGCTGATCGAGCTGTTCCTCGCCCGCCTCGCCGCCACCGGCGCGGGCCGCCCGCCCGCCACCGAGGCCGCCCCGGGCGAAGCGGCGCTTTTTGCCCGCCTCGCGCCCAATCCGCAGGCAGCGCGCCACTGGGCCACGCTGCAGCAGGAGCTTTCGGCGCGCGCGGCGCATGGCCGGGCTGTCAACCTTGACCCTGCCGCGCTCATCCTCGATATGGTCTTCAGGATCAACGAGACCACGAGCACGCAGGCGGCATGAGCCAACCGACGATCACCGACAGCCATTGCCACCTCGACTTTCCCGATTTCGAAGGCGAGTTGAGCGATGTCGTGACCCGCGCCGCCGAAGCCGGGGTGAGCCGGATGGTAACCATCGCCACCCGCCACGCCACCTTCCCCAAGGCGCGCGCCATTGCCGAAGCCCATGCGCCGGTGTTCTGGGCCGGGGGCATCCACCCGATGCACGCAGCCGAGGAAGCGCCGATCGGCGTCGAAGAGATCGTGGCTCTGGCAGAGCACCCCAAATTCGTCGGCATCGGCGAGACCGGGCTCGATTACCACTACACCGCCGAAAGCAAGGACGTTCAGCAGGAAAGCCTGCGCGTCCATATCGAGGCCGCGCGCCGGACCGGGCTGCCGCTCATCATCCACGCGCGCGCCGCCGATGACGATATGGCGCGCATCCTTGCCGAAGAACACCGCGCCGGGGCCTATACTTGCGTGATGCATTGCTTCTCGTCGGGCCGGGCGCT
Organism: Sinisalibacter aestuarii; assembly: GCF_027923545.1. Classification (GTDB taxonomy): domain Bacteria; phylum Pseudomonadota; class Alphaproteobacteria; order Rhodobacterales; family Rhodobacteraceae; genus Sinisalibacter; species Sinisalibacter aestuarii. Next base: position 80,983 of record NZ_BROH01000005.1, read on the forward strand.
GGCCGAAGCCGCCCTCGATCTGGGCTTCTATCTGTCGATGTCAGGCATTGCCGCCTTCCCCAAATCCACCGAACTGCGCGAGATCTTCGCCAGCGCGCCCGTCGCGCGCATTCTGGTCGAGACCGACAGCCCTTACCTCGCGCCGCCGCCTCATCGCGGCAGACGCAACGAACCCGCCTATACCGCCCACACCGCCCATGTGGGCGCCGAGGTGTTCGGTATGGATTACGCAGATTTCGCCGCCCGAACGCAGGCCAATTTCGACCGGCTGTTCTGGAAGGCGGCCGATTTCGGAGCCGCGGACTGATGGCCCGGCTGGATTTCACCATCCTCGGCTGCGGCTCGTCCGGCGGCGTGCCGCGGATCGGCGGGCATTGGGGCGATTGCGACCCCGACAATCCGAAGAACACCCGCCTGCGCTGCTCGATGCTGGTAAGCCGCACGACCGGGGCCGGCACCACCCGCGTGCTGATCGACACCTCGCCCGATCTGCGCGCGCAACTGCTTGCCGCCGGCATCGGCACGATTGACGCCGTGGTCTATACCCATGCCCATGCCGACCATGTGCACGGGCTCGACGATTTGCGGCAGGTCGTGTTCAACCTGCGCGAACGCCTGCCCGTCTGGGCCGATGGCGCAACGCAGGACGCCCTGCTCTCGCGTTTCGGCTATGCCTTCGTCCAGCCCGAAGGCTCATCCTATCCGCCGATCCTCGATCTGCACACGATCCGGGGCGATGTGACCATCACCGGCGCCGGCGGCCCGATCACGCTCACCCCGTTCGAGGTGGAGCATGGCAGCATCGACGCGCTCGGGTTCCGCGTGGGCGATCTCGCCTATCTGCCCGACGTCTCCGACATTCCCGATGCCGCCTGGCCAGCGCTGATGGAGCTTGACTGCTTCGTCATCGACGCGCTGCGCCGCACCCCGCACCCGACCCATGCGCATCTTGCCAGGGCGCTGGAATGGCTTGAAAAATCCGGCGCGCGGCGGGGCGTGCTCACGAATATGCATATCGACCTCGACTATGATGAGGTGATGGCGGAAACCCCCGATCACATCATTCCCGCCCATGACGGGCTGGTGATCGGCTACGACGTCTGATGTCGGCCCTGATCGAGGTCATCCTGCCGGTCTTTCTGGTGATCGGCTTCGGATATGGCGCGAACAAACTTCTGAAGGTCGACAGCGCACTGTTTGAATACCTGATGAAATACGCGCAGGCCTTCGCCTTTCCGGTGCTGCTGTTTCGCGGCATTTCGCGGCTGCATCTGGGCGAAACCTTCGACCCGATGATGCTCACCGCCTTCTATACGGGGGTAACGCTCAGCTTTGTCGCCGGGCTTCTGGGGGCGCATTACCTGTTTCGCCGCCCCTGGCCCGACAGCGTGGCCGTGGCCTTTGCCACCGCCTTCTCCAATGGCGGTCTGCTCGGCCTGCCGATCACCGAACGTGCCTATGGCGCCGATGCGCTTGGCTACAATTTCGCGATCATCGCCTTCCACGCCCCCTTCGTCTACATGCTCTCGGTCACCGCGATGGAGATCGTGCGCGCCGGCGGACGCAGCGCCGGGGCAACGATGCTCTCGGTCGCCCGGTCGATGATCAGGAACCCGTTCATCATCGGCATCGGCTCGGGCGCGCTCTTCAATGCGAGCGGCCTGCCGATGCCCGCGCCGGTGGCCTCGACCATCGACATGGTGGCCGCCTCCGCGATCCCGGCGGCGCTGTTCGCCCTTGGCGGCATCCTCGCCGCCTACAGGCCCGAGGGCGACCTCAAGCTGGTGATCTGGATTTCGGCGATCTCGCTCCTGTTTCACCCTGCCGTGGTCTGGCTCCTGTCGCACGGTTTCGCGCTCGGCACCGGCCCGACCCGCTCGGCGGTGCTGATGGCCTCGATGGCGCCGGGGGTGAATGCCTATGTGTTCGCCAATATGTACGGCACCGCCAAGCGCACGGCGGCCACGGCGGTGCTGGTTGGCACCGCGGCCTCCATCGTCACCGTCTGGGGCTGGCTCTGGGTGCTGGGCTAGGCGCTTGTGGAGCGCAGGGCAGAGCGCGGCAGGTGAACGGAACGTTAACATCAAAAATCAGATAACCACATGATTTGTCGTGCAAATCCACTTCTCCGGATATCCGGAAATCCGGAGAAGTGGATATCGCCGGATCGTAGACCGCGCCCCGACAAACCGGCGCGGATTTACCCTTCGTTCAGCTTGTCGAGCCGGACCCGCACGCTGAGGCCGTGGGCTTCGAGGCTTTCCGATTTCGCCAGCGTCTCTGCCGCCGGGCCGATGGCCTTCAGCGCGGCGGGCGTCATCCTGGCAATCGTCGTGCGCTTCATGAAATCGAGCACCGAGAGGCCCGAGGAGAACCGCGCCGAGCGCGCCGTGGGCAGAACGTGGTTCGGCCCGCCCACGTAATCGCCCACCGCTTCAGGGGTGAAACCACCGAGGAACAGCGCGCCGGCATTGGAAATCTTTTCCGACAGCGCCTCGGGGTCGGCGACGCAGAGCTCAAGGTGTTCGGGCGCGATCCGGTCGGCCAGCGCGGCGGCTTCATCGAGGTCGCGCACGGTGATGACCGCGCCGAAATCGCGCCAGCTTGCGCCCGCGATGGCGCGGCGCTCCAGCGTTTCGAGCCGCGCCGCCACCGCATCGGCCACCTTCCGGCCAAAGGCGTCATCGTCGGTGATCAGGATGGATTGCGCGCTCTCGTCATGCTCGGCCTGACTCATCAGATCGAGCGCGATGAAATCCGGATCGTTATCGGCATCGGCGATCACCAGAATTTCCGACGGCCCGGCGATCATGTCGATCCCCACTTTGCCAAACACCCGCCGCTTGGCCGCCGCCACGAAAGCGTTGCCCGGCCCGGTGATCTTGTCGACAGGGGCGATGCTCCCGGTGCCATAGGCAAGCGCGGCCACCGCCTGCGCACCGCCGATACGGTAGACCTCATCCACCCCGGCGATCTTCGCCGCCAGCAGAACCGCCGGGTTCACCACCCCATCCGGCGTGGGCACGGTGATGGCGAGGCGCTTCACGCCTGCCACCTTGGCGGGCACGGCGTTCATCAGCACCGAGGAGGGATAGCTCGCCAGCCCGCCCGGCACGTAGAGCCCCGCCGCCTGCACCGCCGTCCAGCGCCAGCCGAGCGTGGCGCCATCGGGATCGGTCCAAAGCTCGTTTTCGGGCATCTGGCGCACATGGTAGGCGCGGATCCGGTCGGCGGCGAGTTCCAGCGCGTCGCGCTCGGCGGCGGGCACGGTGGCGGCGATCCCGTCGATCTCGGCAGGCGTGAAGCGCATCGTCTGCGCCGTCAGTTCCAGCCGGTCGAACCTTGCCGTCAGCTCCAGCACCGCTGCATCGCCCCGGGCGCGCACATCGGCGATGATCCCGGCGACGATCTCGTCCACATCCGGGCTGTCCTCGCGCTTCATGCCGAGGAGCGCGGTGAAGCGGACGTCGAAATCGGCGTCGCGGCTGTTGAGAAACTGGGGCATCTGGTCCTCCGGGCTTTGGCGTCACATACCGCCCCGCGGGCCGGGCGACAAGAACCCTGCCCGGCTCACTCCGTCGCAGCGGCGGGCGCGATCTCGGGCACGGTGAGCCACGGTTCGGCGAACCTGACTATCAACACCGCAATGGCGGCAAGCACCGCCAGAGCCAGCGTTCTGCGCAGCCAGATCATTGCGGGTGGCGGGGCGCGCGTTTGGCAGGGGCGGCGTAGGGCCGGGTCACGTCCTGCAACACCACGTCAAGCGCCTCGACCTCCAGCGCAATCGCGCCATCGCCCGCGAGGGTGAAGATCACGCGCCCCGTGCCATCTTCTCCCGGCTCGAAGGAGATGGACAAAAGCGATATTACAAGGTCTTTCTCACCCCGATCTACGCCCTGGCTTTGCACTTTTTGCACATCCGACACGGCAAGCACCGATTGCACCCGCTCCACCGGCCGCCGCCCGCGCGCGGCCTTGTCCGCGTCTTCCCAACGGAAGCGGTTGATCAGCAGCGCGAAGCGGCGGCGCGCGGGCTGCCAGGTCATCTCGGTGATCGGGAACACCGCATCCTGCGTCAGCGCCGAGATCACGGCGAGATCCTCGGCATCGAGCGCCATCAGCTTCAGAGGCGTGTCGCCCCCGTCCTCGAAACGTGCATCTTCGCTCATGCGCCTTTGACCCGCTCAATCTTCGCGCCCACGCCCGAGAGCTTGCGCACCACATGTTCATAGCCCCGGTCGAGGTGATAGACCCGGTTGACCACGGTCTCGCCCTCCGCCGCGAGGCCGGCGAGGATCAGGCTGACCGAGGCGCGCAGATCGGTGGCCATCACCGGCGCGCCCTTGAGCCGGTCAACACCGGTCACCTTCGCCGTGCCGCCCTGCACCTCGATATCGGCCCCCATCCGCATCAGTTCCGGCGCGTGCATGAAGCGGTTCTCAAAGATCGTCTCATGCAGCGTGCTGGTGCCCTCGGCGGTGGTCAGCAGAGCCATCATCTGCGCCTGAAGGTCGGTCGGGAAGCCGGGGAAGACCTCGGTGGTCACATCCACCGCCCGCACCCGCTGGCCGGGCCTGTGGCTGACCTTGAGGCCACGGCCGGTCTCCTCAACCGACACGCCCGCCTCTTCCAGTTTGTCGGTGAAGCTCTGCACCAGTTCCTTCTTGCCGCCGAGGCATTCCACTTCGCCGCCTACAATGACGGGGGCCAGCATGTAAGTGCCCAGCTCGATCCGGTCGGTCACCACCTCGTGGGTCGCGCCATGCAGCCGGTCGACGCCCTGAATCTCGATCCGGCTCGTCCCCTCGCCCTCGATCTGCGCGCCCATCGCCCGCAAGCAACGCACCAGATCGACGATTTCCGGCTCGCGCGCGGCATTGTCGAGCACCGTGGTGCCCTTCGCCAGCGTCGCCGCCATCACGATGTTCTCCGTCGCCCCCACGGAGGCAAAGCGCAGTTTGATCTTGGCGCCCTTCAGCCCGCCGGGGGCCTTGGCGTGGAGGTAGCCGTCTTTCAGCTCGATGGTCGCGCCAAGCGCTTCGAGCCCGTCCTGATGCAGATCCATCGGTCGCGCGCCGATGGCGCAACCACCGGGCAGCGACACTTCGGCATGGCCCTCGCGGGCCAGCAGCGGGCCGAGCACAAGATTGGAGGCGCGCATCTTGCGCACGATGTCATAATCGGCACGGGTGGAGGTGAGGTCATGGCTCGACATTGCCAGAACCTTGCCGTTTTGCAGGTTGGCCGTATCCGCCCCAAGGCTTTGCAGGAGCAGCGACATGGTGGAAATGTCCGACAGCCGCGGCGCATTGGTGAGGATCAGCGGCTCGTCCGACAGCAGCGTCGCCGGCATCAGCGCGAGGCAGGCGTTTTTAGCCCCGGCAATCGGGATTTCCCCTTTCAGCGGGCCGTTGCCCGTGACGACTATCGAATCCATGCCTGCCTCATTCTTTGTCTTTTTCTGTGCCGGCCGCGTTCCCGCGTGCCTTCGCCTGCGCCTTGCGCCGGCCCATATTGGCCTTGAGCGCGGCTTTCAGCCGGTCCTCACGCGAGGCGGCGGCCTTTTTCGCAGGGTCGGAGGCGGGTTTGCGGCTCATTGCGTCTCTCTAGCGCAGGCTCCGGGAGCCGTCCAGTTTTCGCCGCGCCGCTCGGCGTTCATCCCCGCTTCTGGCGGCGCAGGATCATATAGCCCACGATATAGACGGCAATCCAGAACGGCACGATCAGCCACGCGAAGGGGTGAATCCATGCCCAGAACCGCGAAAGCAGCTCTGCATGGGCGCCAAGCCCATAGGCCAGCCAGGACCACAGCCCGACCCAAAGCGCACCGCCGATCGCATTGGCGATGACGAAGCGCAGCCAGTGCATTCCGGCAGTGCCTGCGGCGAGACCGTTGAGCTGGCGCAGGAGCGGCACGAAACGGGCAAAGACCACGACGATTACACCCCGCGCGTTCAGCGCATGCTCAACCCGCGCCAGACGCTCATGGGTGATACCGAAGCGGGCACCTTTCGCCAGCACCACCGGGCGGCCAAAGGTCCGGCCGATCAGGTAACCCAGATTGTCGCCCATCACCGCACCGATGAGCGCGACGAGCACCACGGCACGGATATCGAACAGACCGTTGGCGGCAAGCCCGGCGGCCACGACGAGCAGGGTTTCGCCCGGCACCGGCGCACCCATCGCCTCAAGAAACACGTCCAGCCAGAGGCCCCAAAGGCCGTATTGGTGGATGAAGGGTTCAACCCAGCCATGCAGCATATCGGCGACCTCCGGTGGCAAACAGATAGGCGGCGCAGACCGCGTCGCAAGTGGCGGCAAAATTCGCCGAGTTTGCGCTTGCGCCCTCGGCAAAATGCGTCTAATCAGCCGCCCACGGTTCGCCGCAGTAGCTCAGTGGTAGAGCGCACCCTTGGTAAGGGTGAGGTCGGGAGTTCAATCCTCCCCTGCGGCACCATCTCGCTTTTTGACCCCGAAAATCCCTCTAAGTACCTGAAAGGGAACGATAATTCGGGAGTTCCATACACCCCATTTTGATCGTACTTCAGCGGCTCTGCAAAGACCAATCTGAGTACCGTTTGGCGCATCGTGAAGTCTCCATTTTTATATAGATTCCAAGGGTTTGACAGGAACCTAAGGGCGAGTTCAATACAATCCTCCAGCCGCCCCTTCGGTGGCAAGGATTTTTCAATGCGTTCGGCAAGCACAATCTTCTGCCGTTCTAGCTTCTCAATACGCGCTTCGTAGGCACTGACGACCGACGCGCTCGTTGCATCAACAATCCGATCCAAAAGGCTCTCAATTTGCCTCTCAACGTCCTTGAGCTGCGACTGCAACTCGTCTTTCTCACCGTGCGCCACTGTCAGCTTCATTTCCCAAGCATCGCGAAGCATGGCCTTTGCCAGCTCAAATAGCCCGCGAGCTGGCTGCAATCCTTCCATGATCTCAGCGAAAGCGTTCTCCATCTTTGCCCGAGGGATTGACTTGCTCTTGGCTTCGCAGCCTCGCGTTTCGCAGCGATAGTAGGCGTAGTGCCTACGGCAGACCGCGTAGAAGTTCAGCGGGTTTTCGAAGACTTCGGTCGGAGGGAGGTAGATCTTGTCGAGGGCCGGTACATAGCAGGCTTCCCGACCCGAGAAGCTGACCGTCGCCCCGATCGCTTCGAAAAAAGCCTGCATATGCGGGATCGGAGCGCGTTCGGGATATTCCTGCGTGTCCGGAGGCTCGGGATGGAACCGGGCGTCCAGACCTTCGATCTGATCGGCGTTGAAGACTCGGTAGGACTTCATGAAGGGGATGGCTTTGGTGTCGTCGGTATCCGCCTTGTCTTCATCGCCGGCTGCCTTTTGGTCGCGCTCGGTGGTGCCGTAGTAGACGACGACGGAGGATTTCGAGCCCTTGATGACCTTCGCTTTCAGTTCGTTCGCCTGCCTCAGCGTCATCCAGTAGGGCGATGTGTATCCGGCCATCATGGTGCGCATGGTCAGCAGGAAATTATTGATGCCCTGGTATGGTTCTCCGTTCTGCCGGAGCGGGACGGAGCTGCCGCCGACCGTCCAGGGTTTGCGCCAGGGCAGCACCCCCCGGTCGATGATTTCGATGAGTTCATTGGTGATCGACGCCGCAGCGTCGAACCTGGGCTTTGACCTGGCCATGTGTGGTCTCCGATGTCAGAAGGAGCGCACGGCAACCGTGCGCGGATCGGAGAGCGGTTTTGGAAAGCAGTCTCCCGGTCGGGGACCAGGATTCCTCCGGAACCCCGCGAGACTCCTTTCCCGCCTTCTCCGGATCCAAGAGGACCCAAGGCCAGCTTTCACTTTCAGAAAGTCAGTGCATGCACTTCCCGGGGAACAGTTTCTCAGGGGTTAGGCAGGGGAGCCTGTCCACCAGTAACGATAACCGAGAATTATCGTTAGTACTGATTTGGCACTGAGCGAACAACCAATGCGAAACTTTTCAGTGGATTTTCAGCTCGGAAGTCCAGGCCCTTCTTCCTTCAGTCGCTACAATTCACAAAGAAGTCATTCGCACCACTAAGTGTTGAGCGCGAAAGAAACAGTCGGCCGTTCCGCTCAGAAAACCATTCGGGCAGACGTAAAACTAAAAGCCGTCGGTGCCAATAAGACCCTCAATGTCGTCAGCGTGACGCAATATCTGCGCCGCGCGTGGCGACCCTTCGGCACTACTCGCGCGGGCACGGAGCTCCAACTGTACTTTGCGCCACCAATCCACTTCCTTCGCGACCAGAGAACTGTGGTTCCTATATCGCTCGCCAGCGCAAGAGATCAACGAGCGTTCGGCTGGGCGCGGCAGTTCCAACCAAGTATCTGTGAAAGAGCCCGGGTTAATGTTTGTCAATGTAGTAGTCGATACTAGAACTTGGTTCGCAGATGCATCAGCCGAAAGTGATCGAAAGAACTCGTTCGGGTCTTCAGTAATCTCAGATAGCACACGTGCGGGATAAGTGTCAGTCTCCCATCTTTCGTGCCATGCCACCAACCTCGAAGAGATAAGGTCAAAGACCTTTTTAAAATCCTCAGTCCTCGACGCATGGTATCCGAGCCCGTCATACCCGCGCTCTCGATGTACGCATATTGAAAGATATGTGTCCTCGTCGTATCGACTTTCGAGGACTTCATCCACGTAGTTCTGGAAGTTGGGAAAAGTCACAATCGTTTCTTCAGGAATTGACTTGTTGGACTTTAAAAAAAGCAACACACCACATGCATGTAAAAACTCTCGGCAATCAGAAATTTCCTTTCTTCGAAGTTCGTCGATCAGTCTTGTGACTTCGTCGAGAAAGTCAGTTTCAGTTTCAACCGAGAAATCCCAATCGAGATAGTGCCAAAGTCGCTTCCAGCTCGGCCACTCTTTCCGACGTTCAGAAAAGTCCAACTGGGAGATGTCCCGTCTTAGAGTGTCACTGTCCGGAGAACCAGTTGCCACGATTTGGCGCCAAGTCTGCTCCTCAAGTGGGCTTTCGATGCGAACATTGGCACCGTATCTGCTCAGGACTTCAGTGGCGGGCACACGGCCAAGTACGGTTTCTAATTCCGATGCAACAAAAAAGCGCGATCGATCTTGGCCCTCGGTCTCCGAAAAACCATAGACTGCTCTTTTCGCTTGATCACTTAAGTGCTCCCCAAGTTCGAAGAAGATCAAAAAGAACTCTAAAACAAGAGATTCCAAGAAGGATTGATTGCCCAACTGACTCTGGGGAACCTCTGACAACAATTCACTGAAAGACCACACAAATTGCCTCAGTTGCCTGAGGTTAGTGCTTCGTGAGATCGCGTAGAGTCGCTGGATCTGTTCTTCTAATCTTTGCAATTCTTCACGAACCGATTGAGGTTCGATCTCCGAAATGAAGTTCGAAAGTGCAGCTGAAGTATTTGCCTCCAGCGAAAGCTGCTTCCCAATCACTTTTTCTTTGATTTCTTCGAACTTGCTTAACTCTTGAAGCTTCTCTGTATTAGCTATAAAAAGTACTCTAGCATTTCCATGTTCAACAAAAACATTTACAAATCCAAAAAGCTCCTCAACGTCAATTTTAGACCGCTCCAAATCATCGAGTATGAGAAAGGCGTTTTCGACTTCTGAAAATTTTCTCTGAATAAAGTCAGCGGCACCCGATAGTTTGCCATTCAACTGGCCGTCTGGGGAGCCATCACCAGACACGTCAAATCGTAAGGTGGACTGAAGCGCTCTTTCCACAAATCTTGCGCCGAAATGGGCGACTTTTGCAGTGCCGCTTGCAGTGGAAAAAAACAACTGCGCTTCAATGGTAGATATATCGGACACGCCAAAAAGCGAGATGTATACGCACTTCTTCTTGCTCAATTCCGCTGATTCAAGAAGATCCTGAACAAAGTAGGTCTTACCGCTCCCCCAGTGCCCGTCGAGAAGCACAGCAAACTTAGGATTGCTTGACGAAGTCGCCCATTTCAAAATGAATTTTTTTACAAGGTCGTTTGAATTCATGGTAACGAATCGAACAGCGAAATTGGGAACTAGGGTACCAAATATGCATCGGGCAAAAGTACATGTGGGCGGTTTCGATCAAACGGCTTAAGTTGAAATGATACTCCATCGCGCGTATCGCCGTAGCCCTCTACGTACCCATTGTCGTGAAACACTACTCGCTTTGTAAAGCTCTTCGCGCCTTCGCCTTCGCACTTCACCTTTGCTGCTATGGACAGCTTTCGCCCTTGATTTGCTGGCGTAAAAACAACATTGAAGACAGTCCGATTACCTTCATCACAATGCGAAATCGTCCAGTCTACCCGCGCACCGTGTGCTTCAATAGCGTCTTGAAGGTTCTGGGGAGATGGGCACGGCATGATAAACCTCCTAGTTTGAGCTTAGGATAGCTTAACCTCGTCCCAACTGATTTCAAAGCCAGTTTTTCGGCATCGTCCAACTTTTTGGCCGTCACGTCCTGTCGACAGACACCTAAACTTAATGGTCTTGTGGAAGCCTTCTAACCCTTACACCGTAACTTCTCCCCTCCGGAACAACGCTGACCTCGACGAGACCTACCGATGGTAGCACCGCCCCGTCCAGATCGCGGTGAATTTCCTGACTTATTTCAACCTTTGCCCGTTCAGGCGCCTCACAGGGCCCTTCAGTATGTGCCTGTCTCAAACTGCCGCTCCTATGTTATTAGGAGCAATATTATCACGATGTGGTGCGGCATTCAAGAACAAACACCAGATATTGCGCCGGAAGCCATATCGTGACTGTGAAGATTTTCGCCATCTTTTCAGGCTATTACGACAACACAGCGAAACGCGAGGCTCGATTAATGCACGGTTCCCAAAACCCAAGAAAAGCCCGCGCCAACCTTCTGGGTTAGTGATTGCCAGAATTTCTGGTGCGGATTGGGATGGGCCATTATCGTTACCGGTGTGGCGGGCGGTTTCCGCGCAATAATCCACCTGTGCAGAACTGGCTGAACTCAACCAAAGGAGTTCAGCATGCCTCATCTCAATCACAATGCCTTCGTCAACGCCTGCCGCGATGAGCGCGGCGTCGGACATCACACCCTGCGGGCCTATTCCCAGGATCTGCGCACCTTCGCCCGCTTCACCGCGACCCACCGTCTCAGCGATCCCCTGTCGAAAGATGACATCCTCGCCTGCCACCACCATCTGCGCGATGAGTTGGGCGCCAAGCCCGCGACCATCGAGCGGTGGCTCGTGACGCTCAAGTCGTACTTTACCTAGCGCGAAGATCGAAACAGCACCCTGCCCTCCCCGTTCGCGGACCTTCGCATCTCGGTAAGGATCCCAGCGTCCTATTGATCGAGACACGCTAAAAGCGGTTCTCCACGCCGACGAACGCGCCATCGCTGTGCCATCGAAGCCAGGTAAGTATGACGCGACACCGGCTTCTGAAATTTCCGTCACTATCCTGATCATCAAGCTGCTCATCGTGACCGGACTGCGGATCAGCGAGCTGACCAATGTAAAGGTCCGCGACGTCTCGCATGACGGAAGCCAAATCCTCGTCCGGGGCAAAGGCAACAAGGAGCGCATCGTCTTTGTACCAAATCGCGAGCTGCAGGAGGAGTTCCGGCGACATTGTGAGGTGCGTTGCAACGAGGGCTCTCTCGCGGCGCCCTTGTTCCTGAACACGGAAGGTCGTCGGCTCCGCTCGGCCACGTTCCGAAAACGGCTGCGGACCCTGTCCAAGCGCCTCGGGATCGAACCACACCTGACCCCGCACCGGTTCCGGCACTCCGCCGCGACGCTGCTGATCGAGGAGGGAATCGACATCCGGATGGTCCAGGCCCTGCTCGGCCATGCCAGCCTCAGGACGACGGAGATCTACGTGAGGGTTTCGAACCACGCGCTGCGACGAGCGTTGGAGCGGGTCGATGTGCTTACCGAGTTGCGACGGTGACCGCCGGAAACCGCCATCCGAAGCGCATCGAAGACACTGCACGGAACCCCGCCGAATCTGCCTTTCTTTGGAATAGCAACGTTCTTGGAAACTCACACGGCCCACATCTTGGTGGAGGTGTCCGCTGGACTCTGTTGAATTCTTCGACTTGAGTTCGCCGGAGTTTGTAGAGGCGCGGTATGTCAGAGAATTGGAAAGACTATCAGGACAATGCGGCAGAGTTCTTCAGATCATTGGGTCTATCTGCGGAGACCGATGTTTCAATCAAGGGGGTGCGAACATCTCATGACGTCGATGTTGTCGTTCGTTCGAAGCATGTTGGGTTTGAGACGCTTTGGCTGGTTGAGTGTAAGCTCTGGAAGTCACCGGTATCAAAACTACATATATTAGCGCTTCGCGAAATCGTACACGACACAGGAGCTGATCGTGGGATTGTGCTTTCCGAGTCTGGGTTTCAATCAGGTGCAGTTGAAGCCGCAAATCTGACCAATGTTCAAGTTACCTCATTGGCGAAACTGACCGAAGAAACATCGCAAGATGTTTTTGCTATGCGTTTGCGTGAGCTTTTTGATCGGATGGAGACCTGCCGCGAAACCTATTGGGAAATGGATAAGGGGTACCGAATTGAACAAGGATTGCGACCGGAAACTGGTGGGTATGGTTACTCAGCGATCTTCGTTATGGATACCTGTAAAGAATTGCTTTCCAGGGCGATACGCGGCCGCTTTCCTGTCGAACCAGGCACGATTCCAGCAATGTTTTTTTTGCCTGATCTGCCCGCGACGTTTAGGAGTGCAGGCGAGGTGGTCGAAGCACTCGAACCACATATGGCTGAACTGGAGGCAAAACTGGCAACTGCGAAAGCAAGGCTGCACGGGACAAGTGAGCCATAACCACGTTGGTTCACGATCTTATACTGCGGGCAATACTGAGATCCTTCTGGTTGTTGACGGGCTCTCAACTACATGATTCTATTGCGCAATACTTGACTGGAAATCGAAAATGCATTCAATAAGTGTCTTCAATCGATCATGGCCTTCAGTGCAGCTTCCGGAAGAGATTGGCGACGCGTCCAGGGTCGGGATGAACGCCTATCAACGGGTTACCGCCCTGACCGACAACTTCGAAGATTCAGAGCTGGATCTCCCAATCTTGGGGCTCTTTGGCGAGGTTGGTGGACTCCTTAGCGCCTTAAAGAAGAAGCAGCGCGATCAGTCCTACGAGCAGAGCTATGATGAGGCAATTGCCGAAGAGCTCGGCGACGTGTTGTGGTACTTCACCCGCATTGCCTCGCGGGCAAAACTCGATCTCAGTGTCATTGCGCAACGCGCGTTTCGGGACATGTCGGATTGGGATGAGGTGATGGCCGACGAGGCCGGCATCTTCGGTGACATTCACCACGTGCGGAGGGAGCCGATCACAAGCGAGGAATTCTCGGGACGGGTGGTGCAGCTAGCAGGACGTGTCGGCGATCTGATGAACGATCTCCATGCCGGTGCATTCTCATCAAATCGCGATAAACTGGCTGGGCACCTTGTTGAGATCTTCCGCGCGATCATCGAAGCCGCTGATGCAGCGGAAGTCGAACTCGAAGATGCGGCCCGCCAGAACCTCTACAAGATCTTCAGCCGGTGGCCACATCAAAAGAAATATCCTGCGCTTTTCGACGAAAACGACGACCCTGCCGAACGGTTGCCGAGACAACTCGAGGTCGAAATTTTTGAGCGCGAGCGAGGCGGCAACGTTCTCGTGTTCCAGCGATGCAATGGATTGAACATCGGAGATCCGCTGACGGACAACAAGGAAGACCCCGATGACTACCGCTTTCACGATGTCTTCCACTACGCCTACGCTGCGATCTTGGGGTGGTCGCCAGTCATGCGCGCGCTGTTCAAGCTGAAGCGGAAATCCGACCCCGTGAAAGACGAAAACCAAGATGGTGCCCGCGCGAACCTCGTCGAGGAGGGTATCTCTACCTGGATTTTCAACCGGGCCCAGAAGCAGGATTTCTTCGCTGGGGTCGAGCCAGGCAAACTCAGCTACGACATGTTGAAGACCGTCCATCAGTTCGCCTCCGGTTATGAGGCAGAGCGATGCCCTTTGTGGCTTTGGGAGGAAGCAATTCTCGAAGGGTTCCGATGCTTCCGGTATCTGAAGGAGCATCGGCAGGGCAGGTTGATCCTCGACCTTGAGAAGCGAAGCATCGACATAGAGGCATTGTAGACATGAGCGCGAACGAATTCATCTGCGAACTCCAGTCCTTTTCGTCGGAGCGGGTCTTCAATCCATATCGCAATGTGTGCCCAAATTGCGACCTTAGCGATGCCGCAGTCACGCGTTCCAGAAATCTGGTAAGCGTCCTCGAGGCAGTGCACGCCTCCGGCGTTGACACGATCTGGGTTGCCCGAGATCTCGGTTACCGAGGTGGACGGCGCACGGGAGTGCCATTGACCGATGAGGTTCACTTGAACTCGGTCGAACGACTGTTAGGCACAGGATCGCTTGCTCGTGCCACTCAAGGAGACGTCGTTGCGGAGCGTACCGCTGCCGTTATCTGGAAGCTTTTGGGGAGGATCGGGAGCCCTGTAATGCTTTGGAACGTGTTTCCGTTTCACCCGCATGATGAGGGCAAGCCGATGACAAATAGATGCCACACTGCGAAGGAGCGCGAACTGACTTTGCCTTTCCTGTGGTATCTGATCGAATTTCTGAGACCCAAGCAGCTTGTGGCTATCGGACGCGATGCACAAGCGGCACTGGAAGATTCGCCTATTCCGGTGATCAATGTGCGGCATCCTAGTTACGGCGGACAACGCGAATTCAGTGAGACTCTGGCGCAGTTCTACGGGATCGATATGCCATCAGCACCTAAGCAAGAAACCATGAGCTTCTTCGTTTAGGCGGTTTCCGCAAACTCGATTATTGCAGGTAAAGACCTTGATCGGGCCTCGGACTTCCGCAACATTCGCGCCACGCTGCTACTGCGTGAGACCACACCCTGTTTCAGATCCGGGCTTCATGCGACCGTTCGGTTTGGTTGAAGTTGTGCCGCGCGAACGCCCAGGGCCGAATGGGGACTTGGGCTAGTACCGTAGCCGTAAGTGGAACCGGCAGCCAAGCGCGGGAAACAAAAACAGAACATTTTGTCTTGAAATTATCGACCGGTGCCACCAGACTCTCCGAAGAGGTCCATCTATCGGAGGCTAATGTGCCGACGCAGAAAAATGTTTTCATTAGCCATCACCATGGCGATGACAGCCACGTGGACGGCTTCCAACGTATGCTTGGGCGTGGTGACTACCAGGTTCGCAATTCGTCGGTGCGCATGAAACCGGCAAACGAGCGGCGCGTGAACGAAGGCCGTGTGAGTGACAACACAATCAAACGGCTCTTGCGTATGAAGATGCGGTGGGCCTCCACGGTGGTTGTTCTGATCGGCCCGAAGACTCACACGCGTCGTTGGGTCAACTGGGAAATCGAGCAGGCCCACAAGCTTGGGAAGCGTATTGTCGGCGTCTACCTACACGGTGGGACGACTGCCAACGTGCCCAAAGCGCTTGATGACTATGGTCAAGCCATCGTGAAATGGACAACCAAGGGCATCGTCGATGCGATCGAAGGGAAGGATACTCGCTTCGAAAATCCCTCGGGAGAGCTTCGCGAACCGGTCCACACGATGGCGACATCACGTTGCTAATGGCAAAGCGGCACACCGAGAGTGTGTTTGTCTATGTCGTTGCACGCGACTTTGGGTTCGCACCGAATCCATTTCACGGCTTCTGCACGCTCGCGTGCTGTAAACCAAGAATCCGATCAGTCGCACAGATCGGGGATTGGGTCTTCGGCGTGGCTGGGAGTGAATTGGCGCAACCGGGACACTGCATTTTCGGCATGCGCATCTCAGAAACGCTTACCTTTGACGAGTACTGGTTGGATCCAAGGTTCGAAATCAAAAAGCCACTTCGAAATGGTAGTCGGGTGATGATGCTCGGTGATAACATCTATCATCGCGAAGGTGAGCTTCATGAATGGGATCAGGAGGATTCGCATCATAGCCGACCTGATGGGACGCCTGATGCGTCCAATGTCGCGACTGATACACAAACCAACCGCGTGCTAATTTCTGACGACTTCACGTATTTTGGTACATCAGCCCCGTTAATCCCCGAACAGATTCTTAATACGCTGGGATATAGTAACGGAAGAAATCATCGGAGATTTGATGGGACGGCTGCACAACCCTTACTTTCTTGGTTTCGAGATCGCGCCCATCGCGCAGGCTGTCAGGTTGTTGATGACCCGTTTCAGTTTCGGCGAAGCTCTGCCAGATTCTCGAGTGGGTCAAACAAGATCACCGATGAAGTGGTTGAGCCTCTCACACCCTAGCAATGCGGCGGTTTGGCAATAGACGGCAGCGGAGTGGGGGGTTGCGAAAGGCGCACCCCTTATTGAGAGCGGCCGTCTTCTTTGCTCGGTAGCATGCGTGGCTCCGACGGATCGATTTCGAGGAGTCGATACAGCCAGTACGTAAAGTCAGTCCGCGTTCGCATCTCACTTGGCAGATTGTCGACACGATCAAAGAGTTCGCGCGACACACCTCCTGGGGAAGGCAACGGGATTAGTCGGGCGTCAGGCGCACCGTCGCGCAGAGCATCAAACTCATCCAATACGCCTTCCATACCACCAATGAACACTGCAGCTTCATAGCGGCGGTCGTTGAACATCCGTTTGCGCATCTGCGCGAGGCTTGCATGCATGTCACCGTCCACCGCTTCAACCTCCACCCAGTTGTCGAACCTTAGGTTCGCCTTGGGATAACGGTCGCGGAAGAACGAGCTCTGGTAGAGCAGCACACTACGCTCGTAGGGAACACCGAGCCGCCGGGCAGCATCCCAAATGATCGGCGTGATTGCGGGCTGTCCGCCCCAGACAAGTAGTCGTCGACCGAGCACAACTTCGACAAAGGCATGAACGGCCGAGCCCACGAGCACGGGATCGAAGCTATCGAAGCCACGCCGGCCCGGCTGCGGCACGCTGGCAGAGAGGAACACCGCGCCCTTTTTGATCATCTTTCGAGCGCCTCGAGCATCGGGCCCGGATCGTCAGCGCGAATCCAGCGGAACCGTTCGATGCCGCCCGCAAACCATTCCAGATGATCGATCCAGGTTTGAAGGAGGCTCTGACCGTCGTAGAGTAGGGCACAGTCGGAATTCGCATGCTTGGCGATGCGCTCTACGATGTCTGACGTGGGAACGCCAACGGCAGGATAGACGATCAGTTCGGCGTTCCCACGGCCCGCTAGTCGAGGGAGACTGATCGAGACCCGTTTGAGAGGCCCAGGGTTGCCAGCCGTTCCGCCGCGTTTCTCGACTGCGAGGCGAAGTGTTCCAAGCATGTTGTCGAGCCGCGCCGCCACACTCCGTGCCCGGAAGCGTTCCAACGAGTCGCCGATTCGATCGATGGCGTGGTCGCTTAGGCGCCCGTTTGTGCAGAGATCCGCCTCGGTGAGTACAACCGTCGTCGTGAGCGTCGTCGCTGGTGCTGGGGCCACCCCAGGGAAGCCGACGCGAAGGATTCCAAGACGCATATTCCCCGCCCGACCGAACTCCTCTTCCGTCCAGCGGCTAGCGAAGTAGCCCTCGGTGTCGAGCATCAACAGTACGTCGCAGTCACTGAGCTGGTGCCATAGGGCGTCTTGGAATCGGCTTCCAAAACGGATCTCATGCGTATCGAGAAAGACGTTGAACTGGCGAGCGCGCAGTGAGTCGTGAAGTTGTAGCGCCGCCTCGCGCGCCTCCGCGCGGCGATAGCTCAGAAAAATGCGCCTCTTGGTAGGCATCAGGCCCAGGGTCTCCAGGACCGCGGCGGCAAGCACCTCGGCCTGTTTTTCAGACCCGGCGGAATACGGAAGCGCGTTGAAGGAAGACACTTCGGGTGGCAACTCGGAACTGCAGACGGATAGATCGGAGACGACCGGAATCAGCAAGTCGGTAGGCGAAACGATTGAGCTGGCAAGCGCCTGCGCAGTGGGGCCACCGAAGAAAAGAATTACTTTCGCATCGCCGGGTACGACCGCCGCTGGCTTCGGCGCAAATTCCAAGGCGACTTCATCGCCGAGCCTTAAACCAAAAGGGTCTAACGCTTCTGATACGGCGCGGCGCAGTACGTCGTCGAAGCGTGATGTCTCCCCCTCAATTACAAGCGTGTACGCGGGCGCGGTCATTTTCCTACCGATCCTCCTTATGTCAGCATAGGCACCGTGGCATCATGAACCAAGCACTGGTCGCAGCAAAGGTCTCTGGCCGGCCGTGAGGTCGGAAAAAGGTGGGCCGCGCGCACTATAGGAATCCACCGAGACCCCAATTCCGTAAAGGAATGATATCCCTGCAGTCCGAGCGCAGCAAATGTTAAGGCGTCACGTCCTCGAGGAGAACGCCTCGCTTGTCGGTTGGTCGAAAGACTCCGACTCCGCCTCCTTGGGCCGTATCTACATGCCTATACAAATCGAGGTACTCGCTGCCGTGGTTGTTACCCGCGCTGTCGCGAGTTGGTACGATCACTATCTTGTCTATGTTCTTCACACCGTCTGCAAAACCAATCTCCCAAGGACACCAGCGACTATTTGCGGAGTTTGCGGTTGCAAGAAATATGAACCAGTCCAGGCGCTTGATCCTACCTTTGATTTTCTGGGCGGTCTCGCGGTTCGGTTTGGGCGGCATCGATGTGTCTTCCCAGTCGATATAGACCATCCAGCCCTGTGCTTGCAGGTATCCTTGGAGCCCTTTTGCGAGTTCAGCATCTCTATGGCTGTGAGAAAGGAAGGCCGTTTGCTTTCCAGCAACAAGTGCCTCGTTCACAATCTGCTCAGACTTCCGAATTTCGGCCCTTCCGGCATATGCGCGGATTGATGACTGATTGATCAAAGCTACCTCCCAACGTCTGCAGCGGCTTGATGTACCCAAGATGAAAAGTTCGCTGATCCGATTTGCGTCTTGTAGCAATAACAGCCGGCATAGCGCGAAAGTCTGATTACATTTGTATCGTGCGGCTTTGCCCAAGTTGCAGGAAGCTCTAATGCCTGAGTGTAATCGCTATACTGGACCCACTTTCTGCCATCGTGCTCGGCAAACAAGATCCGGTCGCCTGCGCAATAAAGCCCCATGTAGTCGAGAGGGTTCGGGCCTTCTGCGGATATGTAGCCTTCACGATCACCCATCAGATGAACTTTGACCGTTAAAAGGCCATTCCCCTTAACGACAGAGCGGGCGATCTCATACCGAACCCAACGGCGCTGAAAAGTCTGCGCCCCAGCCAGAACGCAGGTCACCGACGTGTTCTTGATACCCTCGCGGATCAGCGCCTTCAGAGAGTCTGGTCCAGTCCGTTTCGAACTCTCCCAAATGCTTCCATCGAAGAAACCTTCCGTCTCGCGCGTGTTTTCATGGTTGTAGCGCCACGACTGGCGCACCTGGTTCACTCGCCAGATGTCGTTCTGATAGTGGAACGAGAAAAAGACGCGGCGCTTGGCAACCTGCGTGCTGTAAGTGTCAAACAAACTTGCCATCTAAACCCCATTGAAAATCAGCAATGCAACAGCGCCGAGAGAGAGGAGAATTGCCAGGTAGAACCAACTGACGGACCATGAACAAGCGAGGCGAAGGACAGAGGCAGTGTCCTGCATGAATGGTGTGGCTTCGAGACTGTATGCCTCTATTTCCTCTCCCTTTCGTACATGATCGTAGAGCCTTCTATAGGCGCGCTCGTATCGGAGATATTGCGCGTCCATGAGCCAAAAGATGATCATGGGAACGATCGCTGCGACCGCGTAGTAAAGCGACGGCTTGTCCACTGTTGCCATTACTGCCACCGCCGCACTCCCAAACGTCGCAGAAAGCGCCTTCAGCGTGAACGAATTCGATCCCATGCGCGAAATCACCCCCTGCAGCATCGTAAGGTGTGCGATGCGAATGCTTTCACAGTGATCTCCGTTAGAGCTCATCGACTATTTTCCGAGCTTTCCGGCATGCTTAGTCGGATCAGTAAGCGTGTACTGCTGCCCAGGCTTCAGCGGCGGAGGCAATGGTTCACCCTTCACAACCGTTCTTTCGATGCCGGTTTTTCCGCCTCGCGGGCCAGTAATTTCGTACT
This sequence comes from Sinisalibacter aestuarii, assembly GCF_027923545.1. Taxonomy (GTDB): domain Bacteria; phylum Pseudomonadota; class Alphaproteobacteria; order Rhodobacterales; family Rhodobacteraceae; genus Sinisalibacter; species Sinisalibacter aestuarii. The sequence goes on from NZ_BROH01000005.1 coordinate 101,035, forward strand.
GGCCACTGCGAGGGGCCTTCTCGCCGGGTTTGTAGGTCTTACCCATGTTTTGAATCTTTCTGCGAAAATCTATTCAGCCGCGTAGCTGAAGCCGAGCTTTGCCAGGAGCTCTGCGGACTGCCGGCCTGACAAGTACGGCCCCTGCGGCGGAAGATCGACCAGGTCGGCCGGTTTCACCTCTGCGAACTTCGCGCTGGTTGAAATCTCTCCTATACGGCCGCCGTTGACACCGAACCAAGCAGCGATGTCGTGCTGGCGATCGCCCCTGACGAGCATGCCTTTGACGATCGCAGCGTCTTTTTCGTCAAGACGAATGCCGCTCGGTGGAGCCTTCAATCCTTGGGTCATCATACATCCCCTTGTGTGCGGACTCGAGGTCAGACTCCGTATATAGTAACGGGACCGAAATGACGCAAGGGAAAGCACGTACGATACGAAATATTCCCACTTCAGGTTCTTCGAACGTCTGCCGAGTTGGGCACCTTGAGAACCGCGCCTTTGCTATCTTTGTTGCTACACTATGGAGAGAAGGATGTCGGCCCGGGGAGTCCCAGAGCCTAATCGCCTTTGAGCGAACGGCCAGAGAAGAGAGCAAAATGCTCACCGCCATAGTCGGGAATGTACACCTTCTGACGGATATCAAACTTGGATAACCGCTTTAGCCACGATAAGAGCCTCAACCGCAGTTTGAACCTCGGCATAGAGTTCCGCCTCCAGTTCGCCGGCGTCGATCTCGACGATCAACGCATAGCGGACCGAGGGCAAACCTTCAGCGAGAAGCTTTTTCGACTTCCACCATCCGGTGACGGGGTGAACAGCCAGCAAGTTGCGCCGCGCCAGATCTGAAGCTTTACACGTCAGCTGATCTATGTGCAGGGAGCCGACATGGCGCCGATTGCTACCGTAGTCCCAAAGATCATCCTCGTCGTTTGCAGGACCATCGGGTTGTTCGGCCGCCTTGCTGATCCGAGCCAAGAATTGGGCTTCGTTCTCGCCAGCGCGATTGAGTTGGAAACGTAAGTTGTGGGACGCGTAGCGGTACCGAACGCCGCGAGAGGCTTCGGACGGGTTCGGAGCGATAAAGCTGCTGAGTGCCACCCGCAAGGTCACATCGGCATTGCCGAGCGCGCGCAAAGCCTCGACGGGCCAAGGAAGTGCGAACAGCTTCATTTCGTTGTGGACATCACCGCCGGTCTTTTCAGAAATTCCGTAGGGCGTAATCGTGTCTTCCACGATAAGGGTCAGCGCGTTCGACGCGCTGCGGCGGGCACGGGCCATGTCCGGCACACCATATCCATAGCGCTGAAAAAGGGGCGTGTAGTGACCCTTGTTCGGCTGGGCAGGCAGATGTGCACGCATCTGCTGCGTCCACCGCGCTGAAGACACATAGAGACCACGGACTGTCTCGGGCCAAAGCGTCGGATAGTCCGACCAGAGTTCCGTTACGTCCTTCGCTGCAAGCGCTGTCGCCGCGCTGGTGTCGAAGGTGAATGTGAAGGATCGGACCGGATAATTGTGGTGCGTCGAAAGGAGTGATAACCATCCGTGCCGCATTGGCGGAGGCATGGCACTTAGCGCCCAGTTTCCACCCTCAAGGACGACGTCAGGCTTGTTCGGCCAATGGGACGACCACGATGCAGTTCTCGAAGCTGGCGACAAGTCGCCGAATGGTGCAAGCGCTTGGGCCGGCTCTCCATTTGGTAGTACGGTCTTCTCTGTAAAGGCTCCGACAGACACAACATTCCACGCCTGGGCCGGCGACTCGATTTCGTTGTCCTCGTGATCGCATCGGTCGAGGTAGTTTCCGGCACCAAAGGTGAAGTTGTCGGTATTCCCTGCCGAGACAAGTATCAGGCGCTGATGTTTGATGTTACCTGATACACCGGCGGCAAGCTGATCGACTTCCGTTGACCAGGAGGTGGGGGCGCCGTCATGCGGGGTATCCTCACCTGTCGTCGTCGTCATGGTAAATGTACGGCGTCGGTGGCCAACCAGTTCTACTGTATTGATCGCCTGCCTGGTCATCGCGCCGAGGAGATGATGCGGGTTCATCCCTGCATCAGGAAGCAGCTTCACGGATTCCAGACGGTTCACGACCGAAACTGGATTCGCCTGGTGCAGTTTCGGCGTCAGATCTCCGAAGAGCGCCAGTCCTCCCATCTCCGTGCCATGGCCCTTCACATCCTCCAGTCCCCAGGCCGGGTTGGCGGCATGTCGGTCATCCACGCTGAGCGCCGGCTGAATGAGAGGATGCGCGCGACTGACACCGGTATCCAAAAGCGTAACGTAGCCAGAATCTGGATTATCAGTGTAGGTCGTACGGCCCGCGAGTTCGTCGACCCACTGCGCCTGTTCGTCCACCGGCAAACCGTCGAAGAAATCCGCTGTGATGGTCGGAGCGGCAAGGGCGCGCACGCCGCCCAGTCGGCGGACGGCTTGGGCGAGCTGATTGCGATCGGCCTGTACGATCACAACGATATCTTCGGGAAACTCCAGCCGATCTGCTCCCGCGATAACGCCATAGTTTGGTGCGGCCGCGACGAAAGCTTCGGTCATTCGAGGCTCGAGCCAAACCTCCCAGACGGTTGCAACATCCGCTGCTGGAAATTTGCCTGAAGGGCTGCGCCAGAGGGCACGCAATCCCGCTTCTGTGATGGCAGCAACGCTTTGTACCAGGTCCGCGTTCTTCGGACGACCCGGGACGATTTCACCATCTTTCTCGCGATCAGGCGTGTCTTCAGTCCGAAACTGCTCGACCTTCTTGCGCAGCTTTTCGATACCCTTGGCTGTCGCAAAAACCGTCGCGCGCTCTTCGGCGCCGCCGGGAACTGGAGCATCTTCGATGCGCAGAAGCATCAAGCCGCTGGCGTCCAAGCTGTCCTTTTTTAGACGTTCGTCTACTCGGGAGCGGACTTCCAGATAGACGCCGGGAAGTTCGGCTGCTGGAATATCCGGCAGCGCGTCGATGGCCTGAAGCAATGCTTGGGCGTGCGCCGCGCGATTGGGGACATCACTTGGTCTTTTGGACCCGCCCCCGCCCTTTGCTTGGAACGGGCGAGGTTGTCCGAGATTGCGAAGGTGGAAGTGCGGAAGGTCTCGTGCCATTGTCATCGGTCCCTAATTCTTGGAGCGACCGTCGGCGTTCGAGGGCATCAAGCAAATCCTGTGTCGCAATCTTGTCGGTATCATTTAGCACGGCGCGTCGAGCGGCATCTTCCGCCGCCGCCAAAACATCGGCCGTCGAGAGGCCTGAGGCCGCATCCGTCACCCGCTTCCATCCCATCCGAGAAAGCGAGAATCCGATCAGGCGACGTTCGAGCGCCTGCCGAATGGCCGGGCCATCGGGCATGACGTATGGCAAAACGAGATCGAAGCGGCGCAGCACCGCGCGGTCAAGAATTCCCGGCAGGTTTGTAGTGGCAATGACGATCGAAGGCCCGGTATCTTCATCCAGGAACTGCAGGAACGAGTTCAGAACCCGCCGGGCCTCGCCGACGTCGTTCTCACCGCCCCGGGCCGCAGCCAAAGCGTCGATTTCGTCGAAGAGATAGATACCGCGCGTCGTCTTGACGGCATCGAAGATCATCTTCAGCTTCTGCGCTGTTTCACCCATGAACTTCGTGATCAGCCCGTGGAGCATGACCGAAAAGAGGGGGTACTGCAGCTCACCGGCAAGCGCTGAAGCACTTAGGGTCTTACCGGTTCCAGGAGGACCGGAGAGGAGAACGCGCCGCCGTGGCTTCAACCCTTTTGCCTCGAGCTTTTCGCGCATTCGTGTCTCGACAACGAGATGCGCGAGTTCGCTCTCGATCCTGTCTGGCAAGATGACATCGACAAGGCGCTCAGACGGATAGGACGCGGCAAGGAACTCCGCCAGATCACCGCGTGGTGTTGCGATAGGAGTGATCGCAGGGGCTCGCTTCGCGGGCGGCTTCTGCCCCGCTTCGGCCCATTGCCGCAACTGTTCAGCCAGCCGGGTATGCCCCTTCTGCTCTTCGGCCGCAGAGAGTTGCATCGCCAGATCGTAAAAACGATCGGCGTCTCCCTCCGCGTGGCTCTTGACGAGACCGATGATTTGCTGGGCGGATGCCACGGCTAAGCTGCTCTTTCTTCGAGGTTTTTTATCGACGTATGTTACGTCGTGATTTTATACATAAATCGCCCAGCGAGCCAGAAAAATCGCCCCCCAGCAAGCGCAGAACTTAAGAAGAAAGCTGTGGCAAAGGCGTGACGTTAGCTACCGTCACTGTACATGGTTTGATTGTGATGGCCGCTTTCCGGTGGCGAAAGAGGTCTGGTATATTGGCCGAGATTCAACATTTGGGCCGGGTCATCAACCCGTCGCCGTAGGTCAACATCGCTAATCCGCGCGCGGGATCTAGTGCAAAGCGTTTGTCGACCACTTGGTTTGCAGCAAAGACCGCGTCCATCAAACGGTCGCCGTCCTCCCACCGGGCGAGGAAAGCCTCGAGCCAGTGAGGCGGCACCTGGGAGTCGAGCGGCCATGGCGAGGCGATCACGGCACTGCAGCCACGGTCGAGGACCTGCTTGGCGAGGCCCAGGGTGGTGTTGGCCATCGGATGTTTATCCGCACGGCCGCCGCTACAGATGAAAAGGACCACGACGCCCACGTTTCGAACGGCCGCGGCAAGGTCCGCCGCCGAGACCTTGAGGACGCCTTCGTCGGAGACCAACTGGAAGAAGCGTCCATCCGGGTGAATGCCACTAGCGTTGCTGCTTCAAATCGAGAGACAAGTTTCATGTCATCCTCCTTTGGCTTCAAGGAGGCTCCGAACCATTCAGAGCCTTTCGGCTCGCACACACATCATCATCGGCCAGTGAAGGCGCTGATGGTTCGGCACTGACGCTCGAACGTCACAGGTGACTGTGAAACGAAACGTCTCGGTTTGTGGTTGCTATCACCCAAAGCACCACAGGATTGATTGCGGGTTGATCGGAAAGCAGCGGGCATAGGCTTCGCACCGTCCCGAGCGCGCCAAGGGCAGCGCCAGCGTTTCCAGATGCGGATTATCGCCAGAAGATGCGCAAGACACCAAGCAGGGCATGACGGATGCGGCTGGCTGAGGAGCAGTCGCCGTTTTTCTGACCGCGTAGCTCTCACTCTGTTGATCGGGCGGGCTTGCTTGGAGGACACCCAACAATCGCCTTGCGATTTCCTTGGCCGAACACGGCTTCGGTCTTCAATGGCCTGCCCGCCCCACCTGGCTGCGCCAGCCGTGTTGACCATGAATCCCAAGCCTTTGCCTTCGGCCTGACGGGAGGGTGTTAGCAAGCCACCCCAAACAAAGGAGATAAGATCATGGCACGCGAAAAAACGAAAACCACCCCAGCTCTAAACGCACCTGACTTTCTGGCTTGGCACGTCACACAGAAGGGTGAAAAATCCTTCTGGAACAAAGTGGGCGCAGCCTGGGCGCACAAGGACGGACACGGCTACACGCTCCAGCTTGAAACCTGTCCGATCAACGGGCGGATCGTCCTTCGGGCGCCGCTGGAAGATACCCCACCCGAAAACGAGGAAGGGCGCTCCTAGAGCGCCCTTCGCGGTTGGCGTCTTTTCTCATTGTTATGTTGGGAGCGTTGCTTGCTGTTTGCCATCCATCGCCGCCTTGACAAGCTCACCGAGGATGTCGGCGAACGGAGCGATGTCGTGCCGAACGCTCGCCTCTTCGAGGGCTGCCATGTAAGCGGCGCGTCTTTCCACGGGAACTACCGTCCATGGATAACCGCCCGCGCCGAGCATCAAATTCATTAGGAAGCGTCCCATCCGTCCGTTTCCATCTGTATAGGGGTGGATATAAACAAAGATGAAATGCCCGAGTACGACCCGAACGGCAGGGTCGGTTTCTTCGGTTAGTAACTCGAAGAAGAGAGGCATCGCATCCCGCACAGCTTCTGGCGACGGCGGCACGTGCATCGAGCGCCGAATGAACACTGAACCATTACGGTAGCCCGCCAGATCAGCGGGGCGCAGAATGCCTGCCGTCACGCTTGGTGCAAATAGAGCGCGATACCATGCACCGTGATCGTCATCCGCCACCGTTCCAGGGTTCTGCCCTTTGAGGACTGCGCCGAGGCTGTTCAGGACTTCTTGATAAGCAAGCCAATACCCTCGCGCTGCGAGTGCATCCCTTTGCTGACGGTCTTGCTCGTCTGTTTCGGGATTCCATTCACCGCTCCTGACCCGTTCGATCAGTGCAGGTGACACGCGATAACCTTCTATAGAAAGAGAATGATAGGCATCCGTGACATAGGCATCGCTGACCCGTTTCAGGTAGGCTTCGATGTCGTTCGGCTTGCCTGGAGCTTCAGGAAACCGCTCTATGATCTGTTCTCTCATGTCGCTCCACATGAGACGGATACGCCCCGCATAGGGAGAGACCTCGCGGCGCGGCAACCGAAGTGGCGACTTTGAGTCGAAAGGGTCTTGTTCCCGCACGTCGTAACCAGCAGCTCGCATTGCACCGAGGGTATCGTCAGCAATGCGGTCTCTTCCAATGTTGCGGAACGCCCCCGCGAGTCTCCCCGCAATGGTGGTGTGTCCTCCCTCCAGAAGAAGCCCCAAAAACTCTGATGCATCCTGAATGCTGGCCAGCGCAGCGCGGGCATCGACCGCATGATGCTGGAAGAACGCAGGCGAGACCTCGACCAGCGCAGCGGGCAGAGAGTACAGCCGCAAGCCATCCTTTTCGACAATATTCTGTTTGGCGGGAAGACTGGCACGTATGTCGAAGAGTGACGTCCCGAAGGGTAAGGCCGTAGGTTTGTTGCCGCCTTTCGGGGCGCGTACGCCAAGCTGGCGAGGCACAGTCTGATTGCCCGCGTGTAGCGAAAGGGACTGCTCAGGGGACAGACACCAGTCTTTATCGAAGCGCGTCTGAAGGTAAGCCTGACAGAACGGCCAGAACGCGGCATACCAGGCCGTGCTTTCTCCAGCGGTCTCGTCAGGTCGCGCGGGTATATACCAGCCCTTCATAACCTCTTGCAGAAAGCCGTTCTTCAAAAGGCGTTCACGGTGGAGGCGTGACAGATCAGCAGAGCGTATGGCAACAGTGCCGCCGTCCTGTAGCGCTTTGAGTGCCTCTAGTGCTTCGGCCAATTTTTCCTGTGGTGACGCCATCTGCTCGATCTTCCCTTAGGTTTTTGCGTTGTGTATCCATTAGGTTATTAAGGTGTATCACATTTAGGTTTTTGTGTCTATCTAATGTTAGGTTTTTGTGCTGCGCGCTTCATAGGTGATTGTGTCGAAGTGCTATCTTCGTTGGCATGTTACGGCTCAAACCCTCGTCTACGCCGAGTGCGTGGGGCGTGTTCGCGTTTGCGATCTTTGTCTTCGCGGGTTCTCTCACGGGTGCGCGTAGGCGTGATGTCAGGGTCGAACCGATCACTACGCATGTAGTGCGCGACATCCTCGCGCAGCCGCAGCAGCTCTTCTTGAGCTGCATCCCTCTGCGCACGGATGTCGCGCTGAATGGCTTGCCGCTCTTCGATCTGCTTGAAGATCAGCGCGTCCGTCTCGGTGCGGTCGCGGTGCAAGGCTTTCAGCGCCTCATGTTCATTCTGCGCTCGAACCTTGGCATACTTGCCCGTCAGGCGATGCCAGATTCCCGAGAAACCTTTTGGCAGACGTTCCGCTCGCTTGCGGGTTTCCGCTTGCCAGCGTTTCTCGTGGGCTTCTGCAAGCTGGCGGCGCTCTTCCTGATGCCGCCCGACAATCTCCGCCTTGCGGAAGTCGATCTGCGCAGAGCGCCGCTGCGCGTCACGCTCTACATCCTTGATGAATTCTTGCAGCTTGGCGGACATGCCGTTTGCGATCTCGGCTTTGACCTCATCCACTGAGCGCAGGGCTTTCGGGTCTCCTAGTTTGGCTTCTACCTCCTTTGCCTTCACCCCGCTGTAGCGAGCGACGGCATAGACTTCGCCGCGATAATCGACCGCGACAAAGCCGCGCCGATCACCCTTCGCCAGCCAATAGCCCCGTTCCCTGAGCGCTTGCTCTAAGGCCGCTCGGTTGTCTGACGTTTCCCATACGGTCTTGAAGACGCCCTTCAGCTCCTTCGTGTCGAGGTCAGCCCTTTGTGCTTGTTGCCACTCTTCCCGCGAGAAGGTCAGGGGATCGCGCAAGCGCTGATCCTCCAGGCCGCGCGGCATTGTCCAGCCGTGGTCAATGTAGAGCTGGCGCTACACGTCACGCAGCTTGATTTTGTAGTGGTTCAGATTGAGCGCACGCATCCGTCCACTGTCGATCCGTGACCAGACGGCGTGAGCATGTCGCCGTCCATCTTTCTCATGGAAGACGATAGCGCGGGGCTGGCCTTCCAGTCCGAGCTTGGCTTCGACTTGCTCGATGGCCTTTTCAAAGTCCGCGATGGACGCATTCGCGCTTTCGGGCGGGTTGAAGCTCATCGAGAACAGATGCTTTTCACAGCGCGTTCCCCGTGCGATGGCATCCGCTTCGCCGAACGCCTCGACCAGATCATCGCTGATGAAACCGCGCACTTCATGCAGTTCGACATGATCGTTGTCCCGCATCGCCAGTAGATAGCGGGCGAGCTGCGGGGCATTACCGCGCTCTTTGGCCTTCAGGATCATGGCTCGCTCCCTGGCGCTTTGCCGAGAGCGACCAAAAGGGCAGTCCGCATTTCCGAGATTTCTCGGCAGGCTTCTTTGATTTCGGCTTCGGTTTCGGGCGTGACAGGCAGCGAGCCAGTGTTCACCGCCTTAGCGAGCTGGTTCATGTTCTGAGACAAGCGTGACTGACCGAGCGCGCCAGCCATGCGGCCAAGGGCTTCCTTGTCCTGAACAGGGCTATTACCACGCCGTTTTCGCGGCGCAGCATTCTTTCCGAACAGACGCTCGCGGATAAATGCGGACAGGGATTTATCGCCGCGCTCGGCGTCCATCCATGCCCGTTCTTCAAATGTGAAGCGGATCGAGAAGGGCGGCGGGTACGCCGTCTTCTCCGACTCCGGCTTTGCTATCCTATTGAATTCATGGCGCGAATGTGTCATCTTCGCACCTCAGACTCTGAGAGTCCAAACGAGCGAGATGGTCTTGCCACTCTTGGAGAGTGTCTATGAGGGAGTTTAAACTATCTCCCTCCAGCAGCACCATCCCACCCGACATCGTGACAGTGGCGTTACGGCCCCCCGTATTGGATGGACGCGGAAGCCGAAACGCGAACGGCCGGGCTTTTGGCCCGGCCGTTTTTCATTCTATCCTGCGCGGCTCAGTAGAAGCTGTTGGCCAGCGAGGTAAAATCGTGGTTGGTGAAGCGGGTGCCACCATCGGTTTCAAAGCCGATCCGGACACCAACGCCATGTTCGGCGAATTGCGGCTGCCAGGAGTATATTCCTTCGACAAACCAGTTCTCGTTGACATTATACCGCGCCGCGAAGTCGAGATAGTATTCTTCCCAAACCGTGTAGGGTTCGGCATTATAAAACAGCCCGGCGCTGAGTTCGAACGCATCGCTGACCGCATAGCTCACCGCACCACCCGCGAAGATCTCCACCGCCGGGTCGTTCGCCTCGAAATAGCGGCCGCCATAGATCTCCGCCTCGAAAGCCCCGAGGCTGAACCCGACCTCGGCACCCACATGGTAATCAAACGGCGCACCACCGAACAGGTAGTGATCGACCCCGGCAAAGACGCCGAAGTCGATGTTGTCCGTGGCATGAATGCCCAGGTGGAGTTCCATAGAGCCGAAGTCGAGGCCGCCGCCGGTACCGAGCACCGCCGCCGAGGTGGCGCCAAACTGGCCGTAAAGGTTGCTGCCAAGCTCGAAACCGAAGTTCGCGCTACCAATGGCCTTCTGCGGATTGAGGGCGGAGGTCCACCAATTGAAGTACTGCAAGCTCACATCAGTGCCGGAAAACTCGAACGCACTGGCCGGACTGGCAATCAACAACCCAATGACCAAACCGCCGGTGCTCAGGACTTTCTGTTTCATCCCAATTTCCCTTCAAAAAGCAATTGGACGATTTCTACATGAGCGGCAGACCAGGCGCACGCCCTTGTAAAAAAGAGCAATTCCGCCTGTTGCAGGGTGGCAACGGGTCACTTTTGCGCAGGCGCGGCAGCGGACGAACCACCCGCCTGCCGAATTCGGGCCAGAAAGATGCCCGAGAATCGGAACCATCTCGCCTCATTTCTGCCCAATTTCTTCCGTGAGAACCCGCTCCCGATTCGGGTTGGGCGGCCACTTTGCCCGTTTTGGAGCGTGGCCAAATGGCCGCATTTGCAACCTCAGGTTTATCGCCCCCGGCGCCAAACAATCCGAAAATTGTGAAATGTCGAGATAATGATATGCAATATGCAAAGATTGGCCGCATTGAGAACACAGTTCCGTCACATTTCATGACCTCGCTTCCAACACCCGTAGCCTCATGTTAACGTGGGACAAAGACATTAAGAGGCATCAGCCCAGGCATTCTATCGAGCATAGTGCAGTATTGGGGTAGTATTTGAGTTTCGTTCGTCGGGGTCGGCAAGGGGTTCGGTAAAATTGGGGAATACCGAAAGCCGCAAGCGGCAATTGATCAATTTCGTCGAGCGGAATCCAGCGTAACAACTTAGTATATTTTTTGAGCCGGAAGCGGCTCTCACGCCCGTTGTTTTTTCGGGGCGACAATCGAGTCATGTGTAACATTCAGAACCGCACGTCGGCGCTGTAGTCCGGTTTGTGTTGTGGGCAACGGCAAGGACGGCCAATTTTTTGGGGGGTCATTATGGGTGCGGAAAACAGAATAACCGTAGGGGTAGATACGACGGCTATCGAGCAGCTCGCGAAAATCGGTGTTCCCACCGTGCGGCGTTCGGAGTTGGTTGCTGCCGATCATTTTCCCGGTTGGGTAAAGAAACGTTTCGAAAAGACATTTCACTGGAACAGCCAGAAGGCGACAAGCGCCGTCACTCGCTACGAGTTCACGAAGCGGGCGATGGATATCTTTTTCCTGGCATTGGCGGCGCCGTTTCTCGTGCCGGTCCTTGCTGTCGTCGCGCTTCTGATCAAACTCGAAGACGGCGGGCCGGTGTTTTACCGGCAGCTTCGCTACGGCCGCAACGGCAAGCCGCTGTGGATGCTGAAGTTCCGCACGATGGTCACCAATTCCGAGGAGATGATCAAGGAACTCGCCCATCTCAACGAGGTGGAGTGGCCAGAGTTTCTCATCACCAACGACCCGCGCGTCACCCGGATCGGCAAGATCCTGCGGCGCACGAGCCTCGACGAGCTGCCGCAGCTGCTCAACGTGGCCAAGGGCGAGATGTCGCTCATCGGTCCGCGCGCCAGCTCGGTGCCGCCCAGCGCCTATAACGAAGCGCATCTGTCGCGCCTCGACGTGATGCCGGGCATCGCCGGCCCGGGCCATATCTGGCGGCGCAGCGAAGTGTTCGAGCGCAAATGCGAACTCGATATCGCTTATGTGAAGTACCGTTGCACGACGCTTGATCTATACATGCTCGTGCAGACCGTTCTTGCGGCTGTGTTGAAGCCAAAAGGAAACTGAGTGGCGTGCAGACACAATCCGAAGGGAGCCACGAGTGGCGGCTGATCGCGGTCACCGCATCCGCCACGCTGGCAGCCGGTATCGCGAGCGCCCTCGGACTGGCTATACCAACGCTCCTCGCCATTCTCGCGATCGGAAGCGCAGTCGCCCTGACTGCGCTTCCGCATCTGTCGGTCGCGCTGATCGTGTTCCTGACCTTCACGAACGCGTCGATGGTCGTCGCGGAAACCTTCGCGTTTAACAACCTCACCGAAACGCTGCTGCTGCTGGCAATCGCCATCGCCCTGCTCGACTTTCGCAAGAGGCGACGCTTGCCCGCCATGCTGCCCTACATCGCCTTCGGGATGACGATCTACGTCGTCTCCCTGGCGATGACGGCGTTCTACGCATATGATCCCGGCAGCGCCTATGACGAGGCCATTCTCGCCCTGAAGCGGGTGCTGCTGGTGGTCGCGCTCAGCGCGATCATTCCCGATGTCAAACGGTTTCGCTGGGCGATCCTTGGGCTGATCGCGGGCGCGACCTTTCTCGGATTTCTCACCGTCGTCCAGTCGGTGCTCGGCATCCAGGACCAGGATTTCCTCGGCTTCGCCCAGGTGACCCATGCCGAGATTGCCGACCAGATCGATTCCTGGCGCTATGTCGGCCCGGTGAACGACCCCAACTATTATGCACAGCTCCTGCTGCTCGGCCTGCCGGTCGCCCTGACTGCCATCGTCGCCAGCCGGAGCTTCCTGTGGCGGGCCATCTTCTTTGCGGCGGCAGGGTTCATCCTGGGGGCAATGCTTCTCACTGTTTCACGCGGCGCCATCGTGGCGTTGCTCGTGGTTCTGGTCGTCGCGTTCCGCAGCCAGCGCAAGCGCCTCCTGCTCGCGGGCATCGCAATGCTGCTGGTGGGTTCGGTCGCCATCAACTTCGTGCCGGATGTCGTCGTCAACCGCTTCTCCGGCGTCTACAAAGACGTATCGTCGGTCATTTCGGGCAATGGGTTCGTGGCCGACAAGGCCATTGCCGGGCGGCTCGCCGAAATGGAAGTGGCAGTGCGGCTGTTCTTCGAACACCCGCTCCTTGGCATCGGCTACAACAATTACGACGGGCTCTACCAGGACGTTGCCCGCGTCAACAGCCTGATGTCGCGCGGCCAGGCGCGCGAGGCGCACAGCCTCTACCTCGAAATTCTCTCCGAGCGCGGCCTCGTCGGCTTTTTCTTCTTCGTCTCGCTCATCTCGCTCGCGATCTGGTCCGCCGGTGCCGGCGCCCGGATCATGTTAGCCGGCGGTCATCGAATGGAAGCGTCGCTTTCAAATGCGCTCATTCTTTCGATCACCGCCTATCTCGCCACGTCATTCTTTTTGCATGAAGCGTTTTCATCCTCGTTCTGGGTGCTTATTGCTCTTGCGGTCACGGCCCCGCAGGCCGCACTATCGCCCATGACATTGCGGCCGCAGGACCGTGCGGCGCAGGCCACCGCATTGAAAAAAGATGACGTCCAATTTCAAGCGCCACGTGCTGAAAAACAGAAACTGAAAAACGGGACGCAAATCGTGACCTCCAGACCTGCCGCTAATACTCGTTCGAGCTCTTCGCCATTTGACATTGTCGCCACGTTTCGGCGCTACCTGTTCGTTATCCTCGGCGCCGCTGTGCTGACAGGCGGCATGGGTGCGATCGCACCAATGAACAGCGAGCAGCGCTATGCCGCCGACGGGTCGCTGCTGTTTCGGTTCGAACGGGAATACTTCCCGCAGAACGTCGCCCGTACCGAGTACCAGGGCGAACCGATCCGCACACTTGTCGACGGGGCGATCCAGACCGAGATGGAGATTCTCGGCAGCCGTGATGTCGTGAAAGGAGCGATCCTGCGCAGTGGTTACATGGAAGATGGCGATCTGCTGACCGAGCGGATGCCCGCCTTCATCAAGGCGCTTTCGCTGCGGCGGGTGGAGGGCACGCAGCTTGTGCGTGTCAGCTTCGAAGATACCAGCCCCGATACTGCCGTGCGCGCGATCTCGGCGCTGTTCAACAGCTACCTCGACCGCCGCGCCAAGCTGTTCGAGACCCGGCCCGAAGAGGTGTTGCGCGATGTGACGGACGAGACCCGTTCCGATCTTGCCACCCTGCGCGGCGATCTCGCCCGCGTCGAACGGCAGATCGGGGTGATGAACGCCGCCGCTCTCGGGGCCGCGGCGCCGGCAGCCGATGAAGGCATCGACACCCTGTCGGAAGTGACGCGGCTGACGATCCAGCAGGAAGCGCTGCTCACCGAGATCCAGCTTGCCGAGGGCCGCTACGAGATGCTCTCGGGCCTGTTGTCGGAAGAAGAACTCGCCAACCGCGTGGAAGAGGCCCGGGGCCCCGCGATCAAGGTGCTCGAAGCACCGGAGGCCGATCCGGCCCCGATCGGCCTGCCGCCGATTGCCTACGGGATCATCTCCGGCCTGATGGGCCTGGTGCTTGCCGCCTTCATCGCAATCTGGGTGGACTGGTCGCGCGCGACCCGCGCCCAGCGCGAACGCGAAACCACCTCGTAGCAAGAGGTGCAACGAACCGGTGACCGGGAAAGGTGCCATGAATTCGGTATACGCATTGATCCTCCTATTCGGCGCGCTCGTCGCCTGTTCGCCGCAGGACGATGCGGAGACGGACGATGGCGGCGAGGTTGCGGGTACGGAAAGCGCGGCTGCGTCAACGCCCGTGAGCATGGTCAGCCCACACGCTGGCCTTGACGAGCGCGCCAGCAACTATCGGCGGCCCTACGGCTCGCGTGCTCCGTGGAACATTCCCGTCGGCGGGCTGCGCCGCCATCCGCAAAGCGACGAGTTCGTCGAGCTGCTCTGGCGCAGCACCGTGCCCCGGCCCGGCAATTTCAACCTCAGCTTCGAGGAATACACCTACCCTGTCTATTCGGTCTCCGAGGCAACATCCGTCTACACCGTCCAGACCCGCTGGCCCTCGAACCTCGACGGCAACAAAATCCCGTGGAATCCGGCCTGGCGCCCCGCCCCGGGCAGCGATGCCCAGGTGATCGTGATCGACGAGTCCAACGGGCGGGAGTGGAACCTGTTCCAGGTGACAACGCAGGGCAACACCGTAATCGCCACCAATGGCAACCTCGTACCGGGCGATTACCGCACCCGCAGCCTCGGCTTCGCGCCGTCGCGTGGGATCGGCATCCAGTATCTCGCCATGCTTGTGCGGCCCGAAGAGATTGCGGCGGGGCGGATCGAACATGCCTTGTCGATGCCGGCCAAGGGCACGAGTGGCGAGTATAGCGTGCCGCCGGCGCTGAAGATCGAGCATCGCACCGGCCGGCCCGGCATTCCCGAGGGCCTGCGCTACGCCATCGACGTGACAGATGCCGAGATCGAGGCCTGGGTGAACGGGCTGCATGGTGCTTCCCCGGAAACCCAGCGCGCGGCCCGGATCATCGCCGTGGCGCTGCGGGATTACGGCTGGTTCATCACCGATTCCGCCGGCTCGTCGCATTTCCAGTTCGAAGCCAATATCTCGGCCGGAAGCGACTGGGCCGCGCTCGGCCTGTCGCGCCGGGGCGGTGGCGACTACGTGCTGCCGCGCGATCTGCTGGATGGCCTGGTCACCCGGGACCGGATTTACGCCATCGTGCCCAGCAATGAATATTGACGTAGACCGGCCACATGACCCAAAGGCAAGTTGTTTGCCCGGTTTGGCGGAACATGATGTAGTGACGCCAAACCGGTGGGCGCTCCAACGCCCGGGTTCGTTTGGTGAGTTGTTGTGAAAGTATTGTCAGAAGCTCTTGCCTGAACAAGGATTTCAAATTTGGAACAAAGACGTGGCCCGATCCGGAAGCTCGTGTCGGCGGCGCGGGCCGCTGTGCGCCGCCCCGACCTGGTGCGCAACCGTATCCTCGGTGCACTGAACTACTGGCCCGTGACACGGCTGCGCAACGAACGATTGCGCAAAGTGCCCTATTTCTGCATCAACCTCGAAAAAGATGTCCAGCGCCGCAAGCTTGCCGAGCGACAGGCGCGCACGATGGGGCTTGAGGATTTCCGCATCTTCAAGGGGATCGTCGGGGTCAAGCTCGACATCGACCAGCTCATCGCAGATGGCATCTACGACGATGCCGCCGCCCGGCGCTACCACGGCCGGCCGCTCTCGCCCGCCGAGATCGGCCTCTCGCTGAGCCACGCGAATATCTACAAGACCATCGTCGAGGAAGGGCTGGACGAGGCCGTCATCCTGGAGGACGATGTGCTGTTCCAGCCGCGCAACCTCGACGCTGTCGACTGGTCGGCCATCCCCGACGATTTTGACGTGGTCTTTCTGCACGCCCAGCTGGACCAGAAGCCGCCGCGCGGGCGGATCGCCGACCGGATCTATTCCGACGAGTCCTACCTTGCCTCCACCGTCGCCTATCTCGTCTCGCGCAAGGGGGCCGAGAAGCTGGCGAAAGGGGCGTTTCCGGTGGTCCACGCCGCCGACGGGCTGGTGGGCCGGGCAATGCCCTGGCACGGCGACACGCCACACGAATTCCGCCAGCAGGGCGTGAACTTCGACCTGAAGAGCTACATCCTCTATCCGGAAGGCGCGCTCAACGGATCGACCTGCCACTTCATCGGCAGCTCGATCTCGTTCTAATAAGCAGGCAATCTCGGCTTTTCGGCGCGCGACAGGCGGAACGGGTAGACCCCGCTCACCGTCGCGCCGAAACGGGCGAGCGTGATATCGCTGCCGATATCCCAGCGCGGCAGGTAAAACGGGTCGTCGTCCGGGCGGGCGCGATCCTGAAAGGTGGTGACGGAAGCCGACACGCCGCTCGCGCGCAGGAGCGTCACCGCCCTGTCGTCAAAATCGTCATAGGAACCATTGGGATAGGCAAAGGTGCGGCAGGGCCGGCCCGCCGCCTCGGCGACGCTGGCGACCGAGCCGGTGATCTCGGCGTCCAGATCGGCGTCACTGAGCTTCGACAGGATCGGGTGGGTCACGGTATGGGCGCCGAACTCGATCAGCCCCCGTGCCGCCGTTTCGCGCATCATCGCCGTATCCATCATCGCAAAGTCATGATCGGGACCGAAGCCCGGATCGACAGCCGTGCCGCAGGCCCGTTCCACCGCCGCCGCGCCGGCATTGGGATCGGCGGCAAAGGCCACCTTGATCAGACGTTGCAGATCGCGCGACGCGCGCACCTTCTCATCACGTGAGCCGAGCGGAAAGTGCTGCCCCTCCAGCTCGATCGCCGGTTTCGCCGTCGCCTCCAGCGCAGCGACCACGCGATTGGGCCAGAGCGTCTTGTCGCTGCCGGTAAAACCGGAGACGACGAACACCGTGGCCGGATAGCCGTATTTCTCAAGGATCGGCAAGGCGGTGGTCAGGTTGTTGCGATAGCCGTCGTCGAACGTGATCGCCACGCTGCGCCGTTTGAGCCGCCCCGCCTGCAGCGCCTCGACGCCTTCGGCGAGCGGCACCACGTCAAAGCCGAACCGGTGCAAAAACGCCATCTGCGCGGCAAAACTGCGCGCGGGCAGGAAGCACCAGTCATCGAGCGGCGGCGCGCCCGGCGTCACCGCGTGATAGGTAAGAATGTTGAGCACACCGCCCGACTTCATGGCTGCCGCCCCCGGAAACGAATGACAATTGACCGATCTCGAACACCGGCGCCCACATCGCGGGGCCATAGCGATGGACCGGCACGCGCGGATGCACTAACACTTTGAAACATGTGATTTGTCGCCCGATTTTACGTCAATTTCAACAACCGAGCCTCACCTTCCACACATGGCCCCGAAAACCCTCGATATTCTCTGCTACCACGCCGTCTCGCCCGGGGCGCGGCCTCTGAACGATTACTGCTTCATGCCGGTCGAGACGTTCCGCGCCCATATGCGTTGGCTGCGCGGCAGCCGGTTCGACGTGCTGCCCTTGAAGGAGGCCGCCGCGGCGTTGGCGGAAGGACGGCTCAAGCGGCGGACGGTGGCGATCACCTTCGACGACGGCTTTCGCAACAATGCCACTGTGGCGCTGCCGGTGCTCGAAGAGTTCGGCCTGCCCGCAACGATTTTCCTGTCGACCGGCTTCATCGGCACACAGAAAACCACCTGGGCCGCCCGCGTCACCCGCGCCCTGATCGACACGCAGGCCCAGGCGCTCGACTATGGCGGCAAGCGCCTTCCTCTGACCGATTTCGACGCGCGCGCGGCGGCGAACCGCGAGGTGCAGCGCATGATCAAGGCCATCGCCCCGGCGAACCCGCAGGCTGAGGTGGCCGCAATCGAAACACAGCTTGGCGTGCCGGTCGATCCCGATCTGGCCGACGATGCCGATTTCGCGATGATGTCAGCCGCTGAGGTGGCCCGCGTGCAGGCGGGCGGGCTGGTGGATTTTGGCGGCCATTCGGTCTCGCACCCGATCCTGTCGGCGCTCGACGACGCGGCGCTGGCAGATGAGGTGACAGGCTCAGTCAAGGCCGTCGCAGCGCTCACTCAAAGCCCCTGCGAAACCTTCGCCTACCCCAACGGCCAGCCCGCCGATTTTGATGACCGCGCGCTGGAGTTGCTGCGCAAGGCCGGGGTGACGGTGGCGGCAACCACCACGCAGCTTGTCAACAAACGCGGCGCCGATCCGCTGCGGCTCAATCGCTGGGTGCTGGGCGGCGGCGTGCAGGTGCCGCGGCTGAAAGCCACGCTGATGGGGCTACACCCCAACCAGATCAGGCATCGGCTGCGCGGGCTTACTTCGGCGCGGGCCTGAGCCCGTCAAATACGCCGATCAACCCGCGCGCGAAGGCGCCCCAGGAGCGGTTTTCCAGCATGTCCTGCCGCCCCGCCTCGGCCATCGCACGGGCGCGGGCCGGGTCTGCGAGGGTTTTCGCGATCGCATCGGCCAGAGCCGCGGGATCTTCCGGCGCGGCGAGATAGCCGGTTTCGCCATCGTGAATCGCCTCGGGGAAGCCGCCCACATTGGTCGCCACCACCGGCCGCCCAAGGCTCTGCGCTGCAGACGCCGCCCCGCTCGCCGTGGCGTTGCGATAGGGGAAGACCACCAGGTCGCCCTGTTCCATGAGCGGGGCCACGTCGCCATTCGGCACGTAATCGAGAAAAAGCGAGACCTGCCCGGCAATCCCCAGCCGGTCGATCTGCGCGCGCAATGCCGCTGTGTCGAAACTCTTGGTCGGGTATCCGGCGATCACCAGCCGAAGCCCCGCTCGGTCGGGCAGCAGCGCGAAGGCCTCGACCAGATCGCTCACCCCCTTGCTCGGGCGCAGCAGGCCGAAAAACAGCACCACCCGTTCGCCCGGTGCGATACCATATTTCTCCCGCAACGCCTCGGCGCTCACACCATCGTTTGGGAAGATGAGCTGCGGCCCGTGCAGCATCATCAATGTCGGCGTAGCGTCACCATAGCGCGCGAGGTAGTCGCTCTCGACCGAGCTGGCGAGGAAAACCACGGTGGAAAAGCTGTCATAGCAGCCCGCCAGCAGCGGATGGGCCACCATCCTGTCCCACGCGCCGCGCTGGCTGTCGCGCTGCTCGATCTCGTGACAGATCTGGACCATCGGGATACCGGCCCATTTCATCGCCTTGAAAAACACCACCTGAAACGGCGAGTGGATCATGCTGAGCACCACGCCATCGGGCTTGTCGCGCAGAAGGTGCAGGGTGACGCGGGTCCAGGCGGCATAGAACAGAACCCCGCGCCAGACACGCCTGACCTTGCGCCAGTATCGCTGCAGCGTGCCTTGCCGGCGGTCGCCCCCCTTGCGGTCGAAGATCGGCCAGAGCCGCAGCATCTTCAGCACGGTAAAATTATGCGGCAGATCGGCCAGCTCGTAATCCGGGCTGGTGATGAGCGAAACCTCCGCCCCCTCGCGCGCCAGCGCATCCGCCACCTGATAGGCGAAATGGATAAGTCCGCCCTGCGCATTGGTCTCGACAATCGCGATCCGTCGGCTCATCGCCCATCATCCTTGCTCAATTCGCGGTAGAGATCGGCGAGCTTGCCGACCTGGATCGGCAGCGAAAACTCGGCTTCCACCCGTTCGCGCGCGGCGCGGGCCATCTCCTGCCGGTGGGCCTCGTCGCCCATGATCGCGCCAATCGCGCCGGTCAGCGCCGGCACATCGTCTTTCGGCACCAGAATCCCGTCCGTGCCGTCGCGCACCATGTCGGGAATGCCGCCTACATTGCTGGCAACGATGGGCAAATCCGCCGCCATCGCCTCGATCAGCACGGTCGGCAGCGCATCCCACAGGGTCGGCAGCACGAAAAGCTCGGCCACGCGCAGCACATCCGCCACATCGGAGCGGAAACCGGCGAAGGTCACCGCGTGATCCAGGCCAAGCTCGGCGGTGAGTGCTTCCAGCCGCGCACGCTCCTCCCCTTCGCCCACGATGAGCAGATGCAGATCGGGCTGCACGGGCACCAGATCGGCCATGGCGCGGATCAGCCGGTCGATCCCCTTGGGCGGGCGCAGCACCGCGACGGTGACGATCACTCGCGCGGCGGGGGGAATGCCCAGCCCGGCGCGGATCTCCTCGGGCGGCTTGCCCCGGTTCGCATCGAACGCGCCAAGGTCGATCCCGTTGGCGATGGAGACGACAGGCGCGCGGGCAAGCCCGTGGCGACGCGCCTCGTCGGCAATCGCGGGCGACAGGCAGATCACCCGGTCAAAGATATTGGCCAGCAATCTGTCGCGCAGCCAGAGCCGGGCACCCGCCCGGTTGAACCGCTCGGGGTATTCGAGCGTGTGCAGGGTCGAGACGACCGGCACCCGCAGCGCGATCCGGGCAAGCCCGGCCAGCACCGTCGAGGCTTCGAGATGGGCGTGGATCACATCCGGCCCGATCTCGCGCAGCCGTTTCATGGCGGCGCGGATCTGACCGATATTGCGCAGCTTCGCGAGCGGCAGCCGCTCGACCGCGATGCCCGCCGCGCGCAACCGCCCGGCAACCGGGCTTTCGCCCCAATCCTTGAGCGCCACGACACGCATATCGAAGCCCTGCCGCTGCAACTCGGGCGCATAGATCGTGAGCAGGTGTTCGGCTCCGCCGCGCCCCAGCCCGTCGATCATATGCACAACCTTCAGCCTCCGGCCGCGCGGATCGGTCCCTGCCGCTATTGCGTTCGATTTAGATACGTCTGAAATTGGATTTGCGCCTGTATTTCGCGTGGCATTGCAGTCTAATACCTTTGCAGGAGATCTATCATCAAACCCACATCGCCTTCAATCACGACATCGCCATCCGACCGGCCCGGGGCCACGCCCCCCGGCTCGGACGCTTCTCCGCGCGTGCTGCTCGTGAGCATCGCCAAACGCCATGGCGGGGTGGATGTGCGCGTGCTGCAAACCGCGCGGGAATTCGCCCGGCGCGGCGTGGCCTTCCGGGTCGCCGTCATGGCCGGATCGTCGCTGCATGAGGCGCTGAAGGCCGAGAACCTGCCTGCGGAGCCGATCGCCCGTGGCCGGGGCGATCCGCGGATCGCGCTCGATCTCATCCGCATCGCCCGCGACATGGATGCCAATGTGATCGACGGCCATAACATGCAATCGCAGTACTGGGCCGTGGTCGCCTCGCTTGGGCGGCGCTTTCCGGGCCGGGTCGCCACCGTGCATTCCATCTACCGCGAAGAGCATCCCCGCCCCGGCAAACGCGAGCTGCGCGAGGGCGCGCTGTGGCTGTCGCATTGGCTGGGCTTTCGCTTCATCGCGGTCTCGACCCGGGTGGAGCGCTACCTGACCGGCACGATCGGCGTTGCGCCGGAGCGGATCACCCTAAGCTGGAACGGCATGGAGCCGCTCGGCCCCCTGCCCCCGCGCTACGATCTCGGGGCCGAGACAGGCTGGCCCAAAGATACCTTCGTGCTTGGCATGATCGGGCGGCTTGAGCCGGTGAAGGGGCACCGCACTTTGTTCGACGCGATGGCGCGGCTGGTCGCGGCGGGCGAGCGGCGGATGCGGCTCGTGATCGTCGGCACCGGGCGCGACGGCGCGGCGCTGGAGCAGATCGTGCGCGAGCGCGGGCTTGCGGAATACGTGCACTTCGCCGGCTTCCGCAGTGACGTGACGGCGGTGCTGGAGGAACTCGATCTGATGTGCCTGCCGTCGATCAGCGAGGGCCTGCCCTTCTGCGTGCTCGAAGCCTGCCGCCAGGGCGTGCCGGTGCTGGCCTCGGAGCTTGACGGCATGTCGGACCTGTTCACCGACGATGGCACCATCTTCTTCACGCCAAGCGGCGATGCGGCCCGCCTCGCCGAGCGCCTCGCCAAGCTGATCGACGACCGCGATACGCTGCACCGGGTCGGCACCGCCGCGAAGGGTTTCGTGGAAACCGAGCTGGGCATTGGCACGATGATTGACACCACGCTCGCCGCCTATGCCGGGGCGATGCGCCGGTAGGGTTCAGCGGGAGGGCTTTTCCCATTTCAGAAAGCTGCGCCGGCGCAGCAGATCGGCATAGGCCTGAAGCCCCGCGAAGTTTGCCCGCAGGATGTGATAGGCCAGATGCGGCAGCCGCCAGCGGCGCTGGTGCTGTTCGGCGTAATAGCCCATATAGGCCAGCCCGAAGGCCAGAATATGCCCGGCGAGGAGCAGCACGAAGAAGCCCGCCGACGGCCGAAGCGCCACCGCGATCAGGTTGCTCACAGCGCCCGCGATAAGCAGGAGCGGCAGCGCCAGCCGCAGCACCTTATGCGAGAGAAACGCCGCCAGCACCCAGGGCCGCGACAGGGGCCACACGTCTTTCTGGGTGATCAGAAGCAGCCGGCCCGCCGAAATCCGCCGCCGCCGCGTCGCCTCCTGATCGGTGGATACATTGGCCTCTTCCCAGCTCACCGCCTTGTCGGCGTAGCGCACGTTGCGGCCCCGCGCGAGGTTTGACATGGTGATCCAGGCATCGTCGTTGATCGTGCCCGGCGGCAGATCGCGCCAATCGTCGCGGCGGATGGCGAGGATCGCCCCGACCGAAGCCACAGTCGCCCCCAGATCGCTCTCGGATTTGCGGATCTTTTCCTCATAGCGCCAATAAAGCCCTTCCGATTTGCCGGTAAGGCCCGCCCCCTCATCGCGGCTGATCGGCTTGATCCGGTGCGCCCCGCTCGCCACCGCCACGCTCGGATCGGAAAACTCCGCCACCAGGTGCCTGACCGCGCTCGTCTCATACATCTCGGTGGCGTCGGAAAAGACGAGGATCTCATGCGCCGCCGCTGCCGCGCCCCGGTTCATCGCCGCGGATTTGCCGCCGCGCGGGAAGCCAGTGATCAGCCGGACGGGCACGGTGGTATCGGTGAAGCCGGCCACGATATCCGGCGTGCCATCGTCAGACCCGTCATCGACCACGATGATTTCATCTGGCAGCGGATCGAGCGCGAGCGAGTTCTCTATCTTCTGCCCGATCACACCCGCCTCGTTATGGGCACAGATGATCATCGTCGTCTTGGCGTCGGGCACGCTGGCGGGTACTTTGCGCCCGCCCCGGACCGCAGCCAGCAGAACGAGCAAAGCCGGATAGACAAGGTATTGATAGAGCTGAAGGAAAACGCAGATAACCGTTATCGTTGCGAATACGGCAAACATGATGCCTCCTCAACTTTCACCGGACCGATGATCGCGCCGGGCGCGCCTGCCGGAAAATCCGTTTTGCCCTGAAGCCAGATTGTAAATGCGCTGTGAGCCTATTGCGCAATCGCGCCGATGCGTCAAATCACGGAAGCGGTTGGCAGGCTTTTTTTCGACACGTTGCAGCGATGCCGCAAGGCATGAGTGCGAAGCGTCGGCGCAGATCATCTGCCGGCGCCCCTACTTGCCCAAAAGATGATCAGCGAGCCTGAGCGAAAACTGAACGATCGGCAGCGTCGGATTGGTGTGCCCCGACGTGGTGAAGATCGACGATCCCGCCATATAGAGGTTTTCGGTGCCAAACACGCGCGCATCCGCATCAACCACAGAGATTTCGGGGTTCTCTCCCATACGGGTGCCGCCGATATGGTGATGCCCCGCAAGCACATCGTCGAGAGGATAATCGCCGTTGCTCAAAACCCAGTCATAGATCCTGATCCGGCCGAGGTCGCTGTCAAGCAGCCATTCGTTGAACACCTGGAGCGATTTCACGACGGTGCGCCGGTCGAAATCGCTTTTCTTCCAATGCAAGACCGGGCGCGGAATGCCGAAGCGGTCGGTCTCGCTGCCCGACAGCGTGACCCGGTTGGACTTGGTTGGCATCTGCTCCCAGGCCGACCGGATCTTGCCGCCGCAAATCAACCGCCGGTCGGCGAGATCCATCAACTTCTGACCGATGCCGGGGGCGAGGCAGAGCAGGTCGTAGACCAGCTGCGAGGTCCGCTTTTTGCTGACGCCGTCGATAATCAGGCCGCAGTTCATGATGCCTTGATCGCGCTGAACCTCTTCAGACAGGCCAAAGTACCTCTTGTCCGCAATTTCCGTCTCAACAAGCGCCTCACCCAGTTCGAAGGTCGGGTGCTCCATCCAGTATTCCCCGACGGGCAGGCGCGGATCATGGAGCGCATCGCCATGCAGGCCGCGCAGCCAGATGAGCATCCGGCTGTTTTCGATGCCGCCCATCGCGAATACGAAGGTTTTCGCCCGGACCGTCAGGCTGCCGGTGTCGAATGACAGGAACTCAGCCGAGGTCATCCGGTTGTTCGAAAGGGCTACGTCGACGAGGTTTGCGTTCAGGTACAGCTTGATATTCGCGGAGTCCTTGATCTCGTCATAGTATTTTTCGCCAAACAGCGTCGGCGGTGAAAAATTGAATCCGATCTGCTTGACGCCGAATTTATTCGGCAGGCCGTCGCTGAATTCCGGGGGGACATCAACGATCCCGCAGGCTTCTTCGAAATACGGATCAATGGCCGGTTTGCGGATTGGCCAGACCAGTTCTTCGGAGATATCCGAGCGGTTGAAGTCGCTCGCATCGAAAGTCCGGCACCAGCCACCCCAATGGTTGGTCGATCCGCCAAGATAGCGCAGCCGCGCGGTATCGAGGTCGAAATACGGATCGCCGTCGATCGTGCCCAGATAACATTCCTGGGACTCATCAGTATATTCATCGGCGCCGCCCTCGCAGAGCACGACGGATTTACCCGCCGCCCCAAGCTTGCGCGCAATGGTAATGCCCGCCGCGCCCGCTCCGATGACGCAAACGTCGCATTCCTCGGTGGAGCCTGCGTCCGCTGTGTTGAGGTCGGCTAAGATCTAGAAGTCCTCCGGCCGCAACAACCACCCGCCGGGGTTGTTCTCGACGATGCGAATACCGCTCTCGGCGGCATGAAGCGGAAGGGCGACGGCAGACAGTAATCCGAGAGCGCCGGAGTTGAGAAAGGCGCGGCGCGAAACCCGAGTTGCGGCATTCGCATTTTGCAAAGCCCCGGTGCCTGGCACACCTTTCGGTGCCCCGCCAAGTACGTCCTGGAAGACCAATGCTGCCAATGCTTTAGCTTTCGATCCCGGGCATATGCCCACTGCCATCCAATGAAAAACCGGCCAATCCGAAACAAACACCAGAACCCAACGCGCGCATCATGTCATGCCTGTTCGGGTAGCTGCAAGTAGGCAGCACGGCCTTTTTTCGAAACAATCGGTCACCAACCCGTTCACGCGGCATCGCAGCCGCGATCCCGAAAATCGTTACAATTGGAACGGCGAACTCCCGCCGATCGGACTCGGTATCATTTTTCACCCCCCGCAAATTACCATTTTGGGACTCCGAGCGGCGAAAATCCGCCAAGGATACGCGCCGCGCCGCCGACAAAGTGCCGTCCAACATTCGCCACCTTTCTCATGCAGCGTTGTTTGGTCATTTGAACATGCCTGATCGCAGTTACCCAGTTTCTCGTTGCCATTCCCATCTGGTCGGGCCATCAACGCAACAAAAAACCGAGCGAATAGTCATGGCAGGCACGACTTCATACCTGAGTTACGACTCCGAATATATCCGGCCCTTTGGTCCGAACGCCCCGTGGAACATTCCGATCTCGAAACTCGAGATCGACCCCGACAGCGACCATCTGGCCAAGCTTCTGTGGAACGATTCATTCACGGATCGCCCCGAACGCAATTTCAACATCAACAACACCTCTTATACCTACCCGGTCTACGAGGTCACCGAAGACACCAAGTACTATAAGGTCAAAGACCTGAACGGCTGGGGCAATCTCGGCGGCGAATACATCCCCTTCGACCCGTCGTGGAAAGCGGCCCCCGGCTCCGACGCTCAGATCATCATTCTCGACCCGGCAACCGGGCGCGAGTGGGATCTGTGGCAGGCTTCCTTCAACGGCAGCGTCGTCACCATCTCGAACGGCAACCTTGTGACCGGCTACGGCGGGTCCGACAGTTACTTCGAGCGTGAAGTCGGGTTCGAACCGTCGCGCGGCGCCGGTATTCAGTATCTCGCCATGCTGGTGCGGCCCGAGGAAGTGGCGCAGGGCCGGATCGAACACGCGCTGTCGATGCCGATCCGTAATACCAGCGGCGCCGAATTCGTGTCGCCCGCAACCAAGATCGAATTCGAAGGCATGCGCCTGAATGGCATCCCCGAAGGAACGCGCTTCGCGCTGGACGTCACTTATGCCGAGATCGACAGGCATCTCGCCAGCCTGCCCGACGACGTACCCCAGGTGACCATCGACAGCCTGCGCGTGATCATGGTGGCGCTCAAGGAATACGGCTGGTTCATCACCGACACCGCCGGCTCGACCCATTTCCAGCTCGAGTCGACCACCTCGGCCAAAGCCGAATGGGCAGCACTCGGCATGATCGACACGCAATACAACGACTTCAACACCTACCCGCGCGATGCGCTGGACGGGCTGCTGACCAAGGAACGGATCGTCGCCTATGCGCCGAGCGAGCTTTATCCGGACTACAACCCGGACAATGAAGGCCTCGGCAGCGGCAAGGTACATGACGCGGTCGATGCCGGGATCGGCGCCGCAATCGTCGAAAAAGTGTTCGGCGGGCGCAACAACGATGTGCTCAATGGCGGCGATGATGATGAAAACTTTTTCGGTCGCCGCGGCAACGACAAGGTCTTTGCCAAAGGCGGCGACGACAAGGCCTTCGGCGGCAAAGGCAATGACGGCATGTTCGGCGGTATCGGAAACGATCTCCTGAACGGCAAGAACGGGCGTGACTACCTCTTCGGCGGCGCTGGCAACGATCGTATCATCGGCGGCGGCCACCGCGACGTAATCGCTGGCGGCACCGGCAATGACACCCTGACCGGCGGCAGCGGCGCCGACCGTTTCGTCTACAAGACCGGCTGGGGCTATGACGAGATCACCGATTTCAAGGCAGTCGGTCGCCAGCACGACACGCTCGACCTGCGCGGCCTCGCGTCGATCGACAGCTGGGACGATCTGGTGAACAACCACATGTTCCAGAACGACAACGACGTGGTGATCGACGGCCTCAACGGCGATGAGATCGTGCTCTTCGATGTGAACATCAACCACCTCGACCGCGCGGATTTCCTGATCTGAGGCGTCGGGCGGCTCACCGCCCGATACCATCGCTCGGACCAATGACACTGGCACGGACCTGCATCCGCAGGTTCGTGCTTTTTTCGTCGCGACGCGCACCCTGCAGATGCTACCGCGTTGAAAAAACCTGCGCTGTTTTCACGTATCTGCCAAAAGGTTGCCTATATTTGATGGTGCATTGTGTTCGCGCGCGCTGTTTGCGCGTTGTTTGAGACGATATGGGATTTCAGAAAGGGCCTTGCTCAGCATGACTTGGAGCTTTTCCTGGCAAACCGATTGGTCCGGCCTGTGGGACGACACGTTTCTCGAGCATTGGACCTCCGCCTTCCAGCCCGGATCAGGCGCGCGGGTTTCGCCTTTCATGCATCCGGCGGTCGTGCGCGCCTGGGTCGAAACGGTGGGCTTCGAGGGCGGCGACCCGGTCTGGTTCACCGCGACGCATCCCGACGGGCGCGAAGTCTTCCAGATCCTGGTTCGCGAAAAACGCAGCGGGGTCGGTGAGAGCGTCCGCTCGTTGATCGCCCTCGGTGAGCACCGGTTCGATTTCACCGAACCGGTGGTCTTTCCGGCGCATGATGGCAGCACCACGCTGGAGCAGGATTTCTGGAAGGCGCTCGCGGAGGATCTGCGCCAACGTCAGGGCGACTGGTTCGATCGCCTCGAATTTCCCCGCGTGCGCGCGGACACGCTCGGCAGCTACCGCCCCGAAGGCGAAACCGACGTTGCCCCCTATCTCGACCTGACCCGGCTCGGCTCGATCGAGGATTTCATGGACACGCGCAAGGGCCGCAGCCGCCGCAGCATCCGCCGCCGGGTGAAGCGTTGCGCCGAAGCGGGCGAATTTTCCTTCCAGGTGCTCGGAGCGGACGAGATCGACCGGATCCTGAGCTGGATTCCCCGGATCGTCCGGCAGAAACGGCGAAAGTTCTCCGACGATCAGAGCATGGACCGGTTCGAAAGCTTCCTTACGCGACTGGTCTGCGACGGCCTTCCGGCCGGCCTGCCGCTCTGCTCGTCCTGCAGCCTAGACGGGCGCGACATTTCCTGGAGCATTGACTTTGAGCTCGGAGGAGAGCTGTTTCTCTACACGTCAGACTTCGACCCGGACTTCAGCATTTACGGCCTGGGCAATGTTCATACTTATCACCAGCTCGATTGGGCAATTTCAAACAGGATGCGGATTGTGAATTTCATGTGGGGCGATGAAGCCTACAAAGCGGCCTGGACCGACGGCAAGGTGCAAACCCTGCACCGCATTCGGTTCGACAATCCCAGCCTGTTGAGCCGGTTCCGTCTGTTCATCGACAGCGCCGCGCGCCGCGCGCAGCAAGCGTAGGGCGGGCAATGCAAGGACGCAGAGCAGTTCTGGGCGTCTCGGTGACGATGGCGTCGTACCTCGTCTCCCGCGCGATCAATCTGAGTGTCACGATCATCCTTGCCCGGTCGCTTGGGCCGTCAGAGATGGGCATCCTGGCCTTCGCGCTGCTCGCGGTCGAAATATTCGATTTCCTGCGCGATTTCGGCCTGCGCGAAACGCTGATCTACGACCGGACCGAAGATCCGCGCCTGCGCACCACCGCCTTTGCGATGATCATGGGGGTCGGGCTGATGCAGTCGGCCGCGCTTCTGATCTTCGCTCCATTCGCGCATGGGCTGGTGGACGATCCGGTCATCGTTCCGGTGCTGATGTGGATGGCAGTGCTCTTTCCGATCAACGCACTCGGCTCGGTGCAGGACGCGCTCCTGCAACGCGGCTTCCGGTTCAGCGCCCTGGCTCTGGCCGAGGTGCTGGGCGTCGCCACCAAGGCCGCGGTGGCCATCAGCCTTATCCTTTACGGCGCGGGGATCTGGAGCATCGTGATCGGTATGCTGTGCGGCGCGGCGGTTCGCGTATCCATCGTCTGGCTCGCCTCCGACTGGCGCCCGCATGGCCCCTCGCCCACCTGGGAGAAGGCGCGCGAACTGTTCCGCTATGGCCGCCACATCATCGCCTCCAGCATCGTCAACGTCGTCCAGATGCGGGTCGACCAGATGGTGATCGTCGCGACGGTGGGCGATACGGCGCTCGGGATCTACTACGTAGCGGCCCGGATTCCCGAGATCGTCATTCTCGGGGTGAACGGCGTGATCACCAAGGTGGTCTTCCCGGCCTTCTCCAACCTGTCGCATGATGCCGAAAAGCTGGTCGCCGCCTATCGCACCACCATCGCCGCGTCGATGACGCTGATCGCGCCCATCGGGCTTGGCCTCGCCGCGTCATCCGCGCTGGTGGTGCATGTCGTATTCGGCGCCGAATGGGACGCCGCCGCGCCGGTTCTGCTCTTCCTCGTTCTGAGCGGCATTCCGGCGACCATCGGCTGGAGTTCGGGCGACATTTTCAAAGCCACGGGCAAGCCGCAATATCTGTGGATCCTGATGACAATCGAAACCATCGCCGTCATTCCGCCGATCCTGATCGTCGCCAAAGTCTCGGGCGATATCACCTCGGTGGCCGCGGTGATGTTTTTCGGTGAAATCTTCGCCGCGACGATCCGGCTCCTCACCCTGTCGAAAGTATCCGGCATCCCGGTCTCGGCCACGCTTGGCGCATCGGTCCGGCCATTGGCGGCGGCGCTGCTGATGGCACTCGCGGTCTACCTGTTCATCCAGTTCAACCCGCTCGGGCTCGCGCCCGGCCTGCTGGTCGTGGCGATGATTCTCCTCGGCGCGGTGGTCTATGCTGGCACGCTGGCGGTGATCGACCGCGAAAACCTCGCCTATTGGTACCACACGGTGTTTGGCGAGCGCGAATGACGCAGCGTCACGAAACCCACCGAAACCCTGCCATCTGAGGCAGTTGGCGGCCACAGTTCATGCCCCGCTCGGTGCCCGATCCGGGCCCGCCGGGGGCACCGAGTCGCGGGCCGCCTGCCATGATTCGCGCCCGAAATTGCCACAATTTCGCCCGATTCGGCTCAAGGGAGCCCCGGCAGTCCCCCTGACACCCCCTCCGACCGCTAGGGGGAGGCCCATCATCTAGGCCCTTTTCCGCGGAAAGAGCAAAATATCGCGTCGCGCGCGATATTTTCCAAAGCGTGGGCAATTGGGGGTTGTAAGGGGGGATAATGCGCCTTTACCTATACAATATGGGGCGAAATCATGTCATAGATAACCTGTTGGTGGAGTTGGGCGAACAAGCCCCGGCCGGGTATTACCTGGCCCTTCATATCAGATTCGCCGCCCCCCTCATGATGTTCCAAACGTTCAATCCCGACTGGATTGATCGTTACACCCAAAATGCCTATGCCCTGCGCGATCCGCTCGTCGCCTGGGGCATCTCCAGGACCGGCGCGACTCGCTGGAGCGCCATCGACCTTCCCGACCCGTTCGAGATCATGCGCGAAGCGGCGACCTACGGGCTGGTCTACGGCGTCTGCGTCTCCTGCGGCCCGATGTCATCGCGCACAATCGCCTCAGCGGCGCGCGCGGACCGGGAATTCACCGACGAGGAGATCGCCGCGATCACCGGCACGGTCCTGCACCTGCACCACGAAACAGAACCCCCCGACAATCTCACGCCCGCCGAAATCGAGGCGTTGAAGATACTCGCATCGGGGGAGCGCTATGCCGCCGGGGCCGCCCGGCTTGGCATCTCGGAATCCGCGCTGAAGGCGCGGCTTTCGACCGCGCGCAAAAAGCTATTCGCCCGTACTTCTGCCGAAGCCATTCAACGCGCAAAGGACTACCGACTGCTCTAGGCCTGTGGAGCAAAAGGAAACTGAGTTCGATGCGAGCCACGGCAGGAGGCGAGCGAGTAGCTGCTGTTAAAAAACCTGACTTGGAGGAATCCGATGCAGACCACCACGCTATCATTCGCCAACATACACAATCATGGCGAACTCTTTGCGAACCTTCTTCGCGCCCGGCGTCAGAGTTTCATCGTCCGTAACAAGTGGAATTTGCCCGAAGCAATGGGCATGGAGTTCGATCAGTACGACACGCCGGCAAGCCGCTGGGTGGCGGTGCACCATCTTGGCCGCGTCTATGCCGGTATCCGGCTGACCCCGACGACGGCGCGGGTGGGCATCTACACCTATATGATCCGCGATGCCCAGCGCGGGCTTCTGGATTCGATCCCGTCGAACCTTCTCTATGAAGAAGCGCCGGTGGCCGAAAACATCTGGGAAAGCTCGCGGGTCTTCGTGGCCGCCGACACGCCGCAAAAGCTGCGCCGCGTTGTGCACCTGCACCTCATCGAAGAGATGACCAAGGCCGCGCGCGATCTGGGCGCGACCCGGGTGCTGGGACTGATCCCCGCCAACTGGCCGCGTTGGGCCAGGCGGCGCGGGCTTGACGCTGAGCCGGCAGGGCCGGTTCTGAACATCGACGGGATTGATAACCAGGTGGTCTCCATCAATCTCGCCGACAAGATGCACTGACACGAGCCTCCCCGGCCCGCAGCAGGCCGGGGATCCGCATTTATTTTGGTATTCTGATTTCCATTCCGTAAGATTTCTAGACTATCTCTGTATTATCCGCTATTCCTCCGGATATGGATGAGATTGACCGGAAAATTTGTGAACTTGTGCAGGCCGATGCAAAGCGCTCCACGGCCCAGTTGGCCGAAGCCGTCGGGCTGCCGCTGTCAACCACGGCGGACAGGCTGAAACGGTTGCAGGCCACCGGGGCGGTGAGCGGCTGGCACGCAGCGCTCGACCCCAAGGCGCTCGGCGTGCCGCTTTGCGCGTTCGTGTTGGTGGATATGGAGTTCGAGGGCGAGGCACAGGCGGCGCAGGCCATTGCCGCCCGGCCGGAAGTCCTCGAACTCCATCACATTTCCGGCGCGCATTCCTACCTGATGAAGCTGCGGCTGGCCGATATGGCGTCGATGCAGCGCTTTCTGGCCGAGGCGGTCAAACCCCTGCCCGCCGTGACCCGCACCGAAACGATCTTCGCCCTCGACACGCTGAAGGAAACCGCCGCCCTGCCCGTCGCGGAGACCGCCGATGATTGAGGTCTTTCTCAAAGGGCTTGGCGTCGGCGTGGCGGTGGCCGCGCCGGTGGGGCCGATCGGCCTGTTATGCATCAAGCGCACGCTGGCGCGCGGCTGGACCACGGGCTTCGCCACCGGGCTGGGCGTGGCCTCGGCCGACGCCACCTATGGCCTGATGGTCGCCGCCGGCCTTGCCGCAACGGGGCTGCTCGTCGCCTTTGCCACGCCGATGCAGATCGCGGGCGGGCTGATGATCGCGGGGCTCGGAGCGATGTCGCTGCGCACCTTTGTCAACGGCCCCGCACCGGATCTGCACGCCGCCGAAGCGCCCGGCGCGCGCGGCCTGGGCACGGCCTTCGGCTCGGGCTACCTGCTCACCCTGTCGAACCCGATGACGATCCTCGCCTTCGCCGGCCTCGTCGCCGGCCTCGGCGCCACCGCCGCAGGCCAGCCCGGCGCAGCCTACATGCTGGTGGGCGGGATCTTCGCCGGATCGGCACTGTGGTGGGCCACGCTCGCCACCGCGAGCTCGCTGGCGCGCCGCCGGATCACGCCGCGGATCACCCGCTGGCTCGATCTCGCCTCCGGCCTCGTCCTGCTGGTCTGGGGCCTGTGGATCGCGCTCACGGCCCTCACCGCCTGACCGCACCCGCGCCATCACATCCGCGCGAGACGTAACGTCGTTTTCGGAATCCCTCTTGGTTTACGTTGACGTAAACGTCATCATCTGCATCAATTCCATATCCATGCAGACCGCGAGGAACCGATGAGCGACGATCTGATGACCATCCGCGAGATGTGCGACACCTACGGCGTCACCGCCCGCACCTTGCGCTTCTACGAATCGAAGGAACTGCTCTCGCCGCTGCGCGACGGGCAGAAGCGCCTGTTCACCCGCCGCGACCGGGCCCGGCTGAAGCTGATCCTGCGCGGCAAGCGCTTTGGCTTCCCGCTGGAGGAAATCCGCCAATTGTTGGATTTGTACAATGTTGGCGATCAGCAGCAGACCCAGTACCGCGAAACGATGGAGCGCGCCAAGCTCCATCTCGAAGAGCTGCGCGCCCAGCGCGAAGAGCTTGACGAGGCCATCGCCGACCTGAACGAACAGATCACCTGGGGCAGCCGCATGCTCGCCTCGATGGAGCAGGACGAGGCCGCCCAGTAAGCGCCCGCCCCGCCGCAACCCGACCAAGGCCGCAAGGAGACTTTCGACCGATGCCCAGCTATTCCGCCCCTGCCCGTGACATGGCCTTCGTGCTGCACGAGCTTCTCGACGTTACCGCGTCCGACATTCCAGGCTATGCCGATCTCGATCCGGAGATCACCGCCGCGATCATCGGGGAAGGCGGCAAGCTCGCCTCCGAGGTCTACCAGCCGCTGAACGCTGTCGGCGACCGCGAGGGCTGCACCCTCGACAACGGCGTGGTGCGCACCCCCACCGGCTTCAAGGCGGCCTTCGAGCAGTTACGCGAAGGCGGCTGGACCGGGCTCGACTGCGACGAAGCCTATGGCGGCCAGGGCATGCCGCATATCATGGGCACCGCCATGGGCGAGATCTTTGCCGCCTCCAACATGGCGCTCAACATGTATCACGGCCTCACCCACGGCGCCTATTCGGCGATCCGCGCCCATGGCACCGAAGAGCAGAAGGCCAAATGGCTGCCGAAAATGGTCAGCTGCGCCTGGACCGGCACGATGAACCTCACCGAACCGCATGCGGGCACCGACCTTGGCCTCATGCGCACCCGTGCCGAGCCGCAGGACGATGGCAGCTACCGGATCACCGGCACCAAGATCTTCATCTCGGCGGGCGATCACGACATGGCCGAGAACATCATCCATCTCGTCCTGGCCAGAATTCCGGGCGGACCCGACGGGGTGAAGGGCATCTCGCTCTTCATCGTGCCCAAGGTGATGGTGGGCGACGATGGCACGCTGGGGCCGCGCAATGCCGTCTCGGTCGGCAATATCGAAGAAAAGATGGGCATCCACGGCAACGCCACCTGCGTGATGAACTACGATGGCGCCACCGGCTATCTGCTGGGCGACGCCCATAAAGGGCTGCGCGCGATGTTCACCATGATGAACGAAGCGCGCCTCGCCGTTGGCGTGCAGGGGCTGGCGCAGGCCGAGATCTCGTACCAGAACGCCGTGGCCTATGCCCGCGAGCGGCTGCAGGGCCGCGCCATCACCGGGCCCGAGAACCCCGATGGCCCGGCCGACCCGATCATCGTCCACCCCGATGTGCGCCGGGTGCTGATGGAAGGCAAGAGCTTCATCGAAGGCGCCCGCGCCCTCACTTTCTGGGCCGCCGAGCTGATCGACCGCGCCGAACGGATGGGCGATGCGGATGCCGAGGCGCTCGTCTCGCTGCTGATCCCCGTCATCAAGGGCGTTCAGACCGATCGCGGCTTCCAGACCGCCGTACAGGCGCAGCAGCTTTATGGCGGGCACGGCTATATCGAAGAACAGGGGATGAGCCAGTTCGCCCGCGACGCGCGGATCGCGATGATCTACGAAGGCGCGAACGGCATTCAGGCGCTCGATCTGGTCGGCCGCAAACTGCCCGCCGATGGCGGCAAGGCGGCGATGGCTTTCTTCGGGCTGGTGAAGGACTTCATCAAGGAAAATGAGAGCGATCCCGCCCTCAGGGCCGACTTCCTCGACCCGCTCAAATCCGCCTCGAAAGACCTGCAGGCCGCCGCGACCTACTTCGTGCAGGAAGGTATGAAGAACCCCAACAACGCGCTCTCCGGCGCCTATGACTTCATGCATCTCTTCGGCCATGTCGCGCTGGGGCTGATGTGGGCGAAGATGGCCCGCGCCGCGCAGGCCGCGCTCGACGAAGGCCGGGGCGATGCGGTGTTCTATGAGACCAAGCTCGCCACCGGGCGCTTCTATATGAGCCGGCAACTGCCCGAGACCAGGGCGCTCCTCGCCCGGATCGAGAGCGGTGCCGAGCCGGTCATGGCGCTGGCGGCGGAGGCGTTCTGATGGCCAAACGGTTCCGACTGACCCGCCGCTTCCAGGTTGCCATGACCGAAGACGGCTACCGCCGCCTCAAGCGCTTCGCCCAGGAAGCCGGGCTCGACGAGGGCGAGGCGCTCTCGTTCCTGTTCGAGCATTTCGACAGCGTGATGGACGAAGACGTACTCACCCACCGGCTGCGGCTGTTCAACGCGGAGCTGGAGGCGCGCAAGCGGTGACGGCAGCGCGGGCGGAGAGCTGGGCAAATGAGTATTTGCGCCAAGAAAAAGGAGGGACATGCGCCGCCCGGCCCTGCCGGATGGCGGCAGGCGACCGGACCGGAGTCAGACCCCGGCCCGGTGCTTGCGTGAGCGCTTCACGCTTGTCGAAGCCCCGCCCCCACCGGGCCGGTTGTTTCGGCAGCAGGGGGCGGGCCTTTTCCTTGGGCGGTCATCGGCTCTCCAGCCTGTACCGCGGGTCCAGCCTAGGCGCATTAACCTTAACAGTCCGTAAACGCGCCCCTTTTTCTTGGCACAAATACTCATATCGCCACAGCACCACCATGCCTGAGATCCGAAAGGAAGAGAGATGACCGACGCCTTTATCTATGACGCGATCCGCACCCCGCGCGGCAAGGGCAAGCCAGACGGCACGCTGCACCAGGTGCCCGCCGTGCGCCTTTCGGCGCTGGTGCTGAACGAACTTGCCCGGCGCAACAATCTCGAAGGCCACGCCGTCGAAGACGTGATCTGGGGGAATGTCACGCAAATTGGCGAACAGGGCGCCTGCCTTGCGCGCTCCGCCGTGCTCTATTCCGATCTCGATGAGCGTATCCCCGGCGTTTCGGTCAACCGCTTCTGCGCCTCGGGGCTGGAAGCAGTGAACATGGCGGCGAACCAGGTCAGGGGCGGCGCGGGCGAGGCTTTTATCGCCGGCGGCGTCGAGAGCATGAGCCGGGTGCCGATGGGCTCGGACGGGGGCGCCATCGCCGCCGACCCGACGCTGGCGATGAAAGCCTATTTCGTGCCGCAGGGCATTTCGGCCGACATCATCGCAACCCGCTTCGGGTTTACGCGCGACGATGCCGACGCGCTGGCTGTCGAGAGCCAGCACCGGGCCAGGGTCGCCACCGACACGGGCCGGTTCAAATCCATCGTCCCGGTCACCGATATCAACGGGCTGGCGATCCTCGAACGTGACGAGATGATCCGCGAAACGACGATGCAGACCCTCGGCGGGCTCAACCCGAGCTTCAAACAGATGGGCGAGGTGATGCCGGGTTTCGACAATATCGCGTTGATGAAATATCCCGATCTGGAGCGCATCCACCACATCCACCACGCGGGCAATTCCTCTGGCATTGCCGATGGCGCGGCGGCGGTGCTGGTGGGCACGAAGGAATTCGGCGCGCGCCACGGGCTGACGCCCCGCGCCCGTGTGCGCGCCACCAGCCGCGTCGGCACCGATCCGACGATCATGCTCACCGGTCCTGTGCCCGCGACCGAGCGCGTATTGGCCGCCGCCGGAATGCAGATCGGCGATATCGACCTGATGGAAGTCAACGAAGCCTTCGCCTCGGTGGTGCTGCGCTTCATCCAGCATTTCAACGCCGATACGTCCAAGCTCAACGTCAACGGGGGCGCCATCGCCATGGGCCACCCGCTGGGGGCGACCGGGGCGATCATCCTCGGCACCCTGCTCGACGAGATGGAGCGCACCGACAAGGAAACCGGCCTCGTCACGCTCTGCATCGGTTCGGGCATGGGTGCCGCCACCATCATCGAGCGGGTGTGATTATGGGCGTGATTGATTTTACCAAAGCGCCGGTCAAAACCGGCTCGATCTACCCCAAACCTTACGATGCCGAGATGGCCGGGCGCTGGTCGATCCGGCTTGGCGAGGCGGGCGGGCTCACCCAGTTCGGGGTGAATGTGGTGGTGCTGGAACCGGGGGCGAAATCGTCGCTGCGTCACTGGCACCTCAACGAAGACGAGTTTGTCATGATCACGCAGGGCACGTGCACGCTGGTCGATGACGACGGCCGCCACGAGATGAGCGTGGGCGCCTGCGCCGCCTTTCCGGCGGGCGAGGAAAACGGCCACCACTTCCTGAACGAAACCGACGAGGAGGTGCGCTTTCTCGTGGTCGGGACGAAGGCCGCTACGGAGGTGGCGACCTATGCCGATATCGACCTGAAGGTCGAGATGAAAGACGGCACCGCCACCTTCAGCCGCAAAGATGGAACCCCCTACGAGGGAGACGAGCAATGACCGATTTCACCCTGAGCAAAGGCGCGGACGGCGTCGCCATCATCACCTGGGACGTGCCCGGCAAGAGCATGAACGTGCTGAGTTTCGAGGGGCTCGCCGAGCTCGATGCCTGTATCGACGAGGTGCTGGCCGACGACGCTATCAAGGGCGCGGTGATCACCTCCGGCAAGGACAGCTTCGCCGGCGGCATGGACCTCAACATCCTCGCCTCGCTGCGCGATCAGGTCGAGGGCGACCCGGCGCGCGGCGTGTTCGACGGCGTGATGCGGATGCATGGCATCCTGCGCAAGATCGAGCTGGCGGGGATGGATTTCAGAACCAAGAAAGGCGGCAAGCCGATCGTCGCGGCGATGCCGGGCACCGGGCTGGGGATCGGCTTCGAGCTGCCGCTGGCCTGCCACCGGATCTTCGCCGCCGACGTGAAGGCGAAGATTGGCCTGCCCGAGATCATGGTGGGCCTGTTCCCCGGCGCGGGCGGCACCACGCGGCTGGTGCGCAAACTCGGCGCGATGGCGGCTGCCCCTTTCCTGCTCGAAGGCAAAACGCTGGAGCCCGCCAAGGCGAAGGCCGCCGGGCTGGTCGACGAGGTGGTCGCCCCGGACGCGCTGCTCGATGCCGCGCGCGACTGGGTGCTGAATGCAAGCGAGGCCGATCTGGTCAAGCCGTGGGACGCGAAGGGCTACAAGATGCCCGGCGGCACGCCCTATACGCCCGCCGGTTTCCCCACCTTCATGGGCGCCGCGGTGATGGTGAACGCCAACACCAAGGGCGTCTACCCCGCCGCCAGGGCGGTGCTCGCCGCCGCCTATGAGGGGGCGCTGGTCAGCTTCGACGAGGCGCTGAAGATCGAGGCGCGCTGGTTCACCAAGGTGGTGCTCGATCCGACCTCGGGCGCGATGATCCGCTCGCTCTTCATCAACAAGGGCGCGCTGGAAAAAGGCGCGGTGCGGCCCGCCGGCGTGGGCGACGAGCGGGTGCAGAAGCTCGGCGTGCTTGGCGCGGGGATGATGGGGGCTGGCATCGCGCTGATCTCGGCCATGGCGGGCATCGAGGTGGTGCTGATCGACGCTTCGCAGGAGGCCGCCGACAAGGGCAAGGCCTATACCGCAGGCTACATGGACAAGGGCATCGCGCGCGGCAAGGCGACGGCGGAGAAGAAAGAGGCCGCGCTGGCCCGGATCACCGCCACCACCGATTACGAAGCCCTCAAGGGCTGCGATCTCGTGGTCGAGGCGGTGTTTGAAGACCCGAAGGTGAAGGCCGAGGTGACGGCAAAGGCCGAGGCGGTGCTGGGCGCGGATGCGATCTTCGCCACCAACACCTCGACCCTGCCGATCTCGGACCTCGCAAAAGCCAGCACCCGCCCCGGCCAGTTCATCGGCATCCACTTCTTCTCGCCGGTCGAGCGGATGAACCTCGTCGAGATCATCCGCGGGCGCGAGACGGGCGACCGTGCCGTCGCCAAGGCGCTCGATTTCGTCCGCCAGATCCGCAAGACGCCGATCGTGGTCAACGATGCACGCTTCTTCTACGCCAACCGCTGCATCCTGCCCTATATCAACGAGGGTATCCGCATGGTGGGCGAAGGCGTGGCGCCGTGGCTGGTGGAGCATGCCGCCGAACTGCTCGGCTTCCCGGTGGGGCCGTTGCAACTGACCGACGAAGTGTCGCTCGATCTCGGGGTGAAGATCGCCAGAGCCACCAGGGCGGCGATGGGCGATGCCTATCCGGATGGCGATGTGGATGCCGTGGTCTTCCCGCTCTACGAGGCGGGCCGGCTCGGGCGCAAGGCCGGGGCCGGGTTCTACGCCTATGACGAGAAGGGCAAGCGGCAGGGGATCTGGCCGGGGCTGGGCGAGCGGTTCGCGCTGGCCGGAGACCAGCCCGAGCTTGGCGAAGTGCAGAACCGTCTGATGATGGCGCAGGTGCTCGAAGCGGTGCGCGCGCTCGACGAGGGCGTGCTGACCGATATCCGCGAGGGCGATGTGGGCGCGATCCTCGGCTGGGGCTTCGCGCCGTGGTCGGGCGGGCCGTTCTCCTGGCTCGACCGGATCGGCGCGGCGAAGGCCGTAGAGATCTGCGGCGCGCTCGAAGCGGCCCATGGCGCGCGGTTCAAAGCCCCGGCGCTGCTGCGCGACATGGCTGCAAAGGGCGAGAGCTTCTACACCCGCTTTGCCCCGGCGGCCGCGGCCTGATCGCAGGATTCAAACATTTGGCCCCGTCCGGCAGCTCCGGGCGGGGCTTATCTTTGCCGAAATCGAACATTCGGCCTATTCGAAGCAAATCCCCTGAAGGCTCACCCAGTCGGCATCGGCGAGCAGCGGCTCGGCCTGCGTCAGCGGCACCGGATCGGCCTCGATAAGCGGCAAGGTGGTTTCGCCGGTCTGGTCAACGGCGAATGCATAGGGGGTGGAGCGGACGCGAACGGCGGCGAAGCGCGCAAGCAGCGTCTCGGTCGAGACCTCGACGGGCGGGTCCAGCAGCACCTGTTCGGCATAGCTGTCGAGGATCGCATCGCTGATCGTGCCGGTGGTCAGCAACTTGGCGGTGGCGAAGGTGCCGGCATGGCCAAGCAGCGCCAGCATCGGGTCCGACGCCTCGGCGCGCAGGCGCTCGGCAAGGATGTAACCCGCTGCCACGTCCGGCTCTTCGTAATCCTCCACCAGCGCCCGGTTGACGAGGATGATGCCCCCCGGCAGATGCGCCGCCGTCGCCACCCCGGCGGAGACCACGGCCAGTTGCGCCACGCCCGGCCCCAGCACCCTGTCGCCCAGCCGGGTCAGCGCGCGGTTGCCGAGCCGGCCCTTGCAGGGCGTGCCCGCCACCCGCGTCACCCGCGTCAGCAACCGCTGGCCGACGCTCTGGCGCGTCACATCCGGCAGCACCGATGCGGTGTGGCGCAACAGCGCGCCGGGCAGCCAGAGCACCGCGAAGACGAGCGCCAGCGCCAGCACGGTGCTGGTGAGGATCACCCGCAGCCGCCCGGTATGGGGGCGGCTCTTTTCGACCGCGCGGCGCACCTTCTCAATGGCCGCGATCATCTCGGAATCTTCGATCTCCAGCACCTCGCCCTCGTCCGGCGCGTCGGAAGGGGCGAACAGCGCGGGCCGGGCACCAGGATTGAGCCGATGCACAGCGGGCAGCGACCAATGGGTCAGCGGACGGTCCTGCATGTCGGAGAGGGTGAGCGTGGCATCGCCGATCGACACGATCACGTCACGCCGCTGCGCGTCGGGCGCGGCGCGCCACAGGCCGGAAGCTTCGAGCCGCTGGTATTGGGTAAGCGCCGTCATGTGCCGGGCGAAACTGCTCTTTTCAATCTTTGCCGCAGGATAGCGCGCGGCGGGGCCGTTCGTCCAGCGCGCAACGCCGGCGGGCAAGCCCCCGGCTTTCCGTGGAGAAACCGGACCGGGCCTGCGTCATGCGCCCGGCGTGCCGTTCACATCTCTTTCACCAGCTTGCGCAATTCGAACTTCTGGATCTTACCCGTCGATGTCTTGGGCAACTCGGTGAAAACGATCCGCTTGGGCGTCTTGAACCCGGCCAGCCGCTCGCGGGCGAAGGCGATCAGCTCATCCTCGCTGGCGCTGGCCCCCTCTTTCAACTCGACGAAGGCGCAGGGCACTTCGCCCCATTTGTCGTCGGGCTTGGCGACCACGGCGCAGAGGCTCACCGCCGGGTGGTGCATCAGCGCCCCTTCCACCTCGACCGAACTCACATTCTCGCCGCCCGAGATGATGATG
Organism: Sinisalibacter aestuarii; assembly: GCF_027923545.1. GTDB lineage: Bacteria > Pseudomonadota > Alphaproteobacteria > Rhodobacterales > Rhodobacteraceae > Sinisalibacter > Sinisalibacter aestuarii. The sequence continues at coordinate 141,997 of NZ_BROH01000005.1, forward strand.
TCTTTCGCCCGGTCGGTGATCTTGATGTAGCCGTCCGGATGTTTGAAGGCGATATCGCCGGTGTGGAAATAGCCGCCGCGAAAGGCCTCTTCGGTGGCTTCGGGGTTCTTGAGGTAGCCCTTCATCACCACGTTGCCGCGCACCATGATCTCGCCGATGGTCTCGCCGTCGGCGGGCACTTCGTGCATCGTTTCGCCGTCCATCACCGTCACATGCTCTTCCATCACCTGCGCCACGCCGGTGCGCGCCTTGCGGGCGAAGCGTTCGTCATCCGGCAGATCGGCCCAATCCTCCTGCCAGATGCACTCGACCACATGGCCATAGGTCTCAGTCAGCCCATACATCTGCGTCACGGTAAAGCCGAGCGGCTCGATGGCGGCGAGCGTGGCGGCGGGGGGCGGTGCCCCGGCGGTATAGACATTGACGATATGGCCAAAATCGCGCCGGTCTTCGTCCTTCGCGTTGACGATCATGTTCAGCACGATGGGCGCACCGCCGAAATTGGTCACCCCCTCATCGGCAATCGCATCGTAGATCGCTCTGGCGGTGATGTCGCGGCAGCAAACCACGGCGCCGCCCACCGCCGGGATTGCCCAGGTGTGCACCCAGTTGTTGCAGTGAAACAGCGGCACGATGGTGAGGTACACGGTATCGCGGTTCAGCCCCCAGTCGAGCGAGAGGCCGAGCGTGTGCAGATAGGCGCCGCGATGGGAATAGACCACACCCTTGGGCCGCCCGGTGGTGCCGGAGGTATAGTTGAGCGCGAGGCTCTCCCATTCGTCCTGCGGCATGACCCAGGCAAAATCGGGATCGGCATGGGCGATGAAATCTTCATATTCGGTGTGGCGGCCAGAGGCGGGGATGCCCGAGGCCGGGTCGGCCACCTCGATGATCCGGGGGGCCTTGCCCTCCATCCGTTCGAGCGCAGCCTCCGCCAGCCCGAGAAAGGCACTGTCGACCAGCGCGATCTTTGCCCCGCCATGGCCGAAAATGTAAGCGATGGTATCGACATCGAGCCGGGTGTTGATCGTGTTGAGCACCGCGCCGGTGGCGGGCACACCCCAATGCGCCTCGGCCTGGGCAAGAATATTGGGCAGGATCGTCGCCACCACATCCCCGGAGGCCACACCGGCCCGGTCGAGCGCCGAGGCAAGCTGCGAGGCGCGCGCATGATATTCGGCATAGGTAAAGCGGCGCGCGCCATCGACGATGGCGATCTTGTCGGGAAACAGCGCCGCCGCCCGGTTGAAATGCGACAGCGGCGTCAGCGCCACGTGGTTCGCTGCGGTTTTCTCCAGCCCGGTTTCATCTTGCAGCCAGCCCATGCATGCCTCCCTTTGCTCTGCGCGAAGGATTAGGCACCGGGGCGAAACGGGCGTCAATGCGCGAATGGCGCGCCTTGGATGGCGAGGTGCAGCCGGGTGTGGCACAGCCCCCCGCCCCGCTGTAATCTCGCCCGCATGATCCTTTCGCGCGGCCGCCGCTACATCTTCGTCCATGCGCCCAAGACGGGTGGCACCTCGCTGGCGCTGGCGCTGGAGGCGCGCGCCATGGCCGATGACATCATGCTTGGCGACACCCCCAAGGCAAAGAAGCGGCGCCGGCGGCTGCAGGGCGTGGAAACCTCTGGCCGGCTGTGGAAACACGCGATGCTGAGCGATCTCTACGGGCTGGTGAGCCAGGACGAGATCGAGCGGTTCTTCGTCTTCACCCTGGTGCGCAATCCCTGGGACCGGGTGGTGAGCTATTATCACTGGCTGCGCGAACAGGGCTTCGATCATCCCGCGGTGGCGCTGGCGCAACGCCTGGATTTTGCCGCCTTCGCCGCCCATCCGCAGATCGTGGCCAGCCTCCGGCATCACCCCTACAGCCGCTACGTCACCGATGCCGGGGGGATCGACCGCGCCGACCTCTATATCCGGCTCGAACATCTGGGCGAAGACCTCGCCCCGCTCGAAGCGCATCTCGGCTTCAGCCTCGCGCCGCTGCCGCATGCCAACGCCTCGAATCGGCAGGGCGATTTTCGCCGCTACTACAACGATTCGACCGCCGAAATCGTAGCCGCGGCCTGCGCGGACGACATTTCGCGCTTCGGATACCGCTTCGACCCGGCCTGATTGTCGCCGTTCCGGCAACAATTGACGCAGGGGACGCGATTGCGCGCGATTGGCGGCCAATGCCTCAGGAACGCCCCATTTGCGCCGGAAAAATTTCTCGTCGGTCTCTCAATTCTTGCTCATCGACACAAAGAGGCCACACGGGCTGCCACCCGGCCTCACCACTGGGAAGACACCATGTTCGGACTGCTCAAACCCCATCGGCGTGACGCCCTGCCACGCTATCGCCCGGAAGAAGGCGATGGGCTGTCCGGTAAAGGCTCCGGGTTCCGGCTGTCCGGTCTCACCACCGGCACGCGGCTGGCCTCGGAATTCGGTTGGCGACCCATCGAGGCGATACAGGTTGGCGACCGGGTCATGACCTTTGACAACGGGTTGCAGTCAGTCGTTGCCGTTACACGGGGCACGCATCACGCCGCTGCTGGCGACATGCCCGCCTTTGCCGTGCCGATTCATGTCCCTATCGGTGCACTCGGTAACGAAGAGCCACTCGTGCTCCTGCCCGAACAGATTGTCATGATCGAATGCGATGCCGCGGAAGATCTCACCGGCGATCCCTTCGCACTCGTCCCTGCGAAGGCACTCGAAGGCTTCCGCGGCATCGACCGCATCCGCGGGCTGCGCCCGGTGGAATCCATGACCCTGCATTTCGAGAACGACGAGGTGGTGTTCGCCGATGGCGGCGCGCTTCTGCTGGCACCCTCTTCGGTGCCCGGCGAGGTCTCGCTCGCGCTGATCGAAGAGCGTGGCCAGCCCACCCCCTATGCCGCCTATCGCGGGGCCGAAGCTGCCGCACTGGTCGAGGCGATGAAAGAGGAAGATGCCAAGTTTTTCAGCTCCATTCCCCGCGAATGGGCTGCCTGATCCGAGATTCCGGCCTGAGCCGGTCATAGCCCCCTTCGCGCTCGTTCCTGCCCCCCCCTTATGGGCGCGAAAAAGCCCCGTCCGATCCCCTTGCCGGACGGGGCTTTCAATTTCACCGGGTGCATCCCGGCACGAAAAAGCCCCGCCAGATGGCGGGGCTTTTGCTGTCCGGTCCCTGCCCTAATTGCGCAGGAAAGCGTCGGGGAAGGCGCGCCGGGCGGTCGCCAGCGCATCGTTCAGCGCCGCCGTCTGGTCATAGGGGCCGGCAATGACCACCCGCTTGCCCGAGGCGGTTCGCGCCACGCGGCCGGGAAGGCCGAGGCTTTGCAGCCGCTCGACCGCGCGCGTGGCGTTGCCCGGCTCGTTGAACATGCCCACCTGCACGTAGCGATAGCCATTGCTGGCGGCGGGCGCCGGTGCGGCCGCCACGTTGGCGGTGGCCTTGGACGAGACCACGACATTGCCACCCTGGCTCGCGATCAACCCACGCGGCGTGGCCGGATTGGCCGCGCGCATCGGCACCTCATCGGTGTTGAGCACCGTCGCCATCTGGGCATCGCCATAGGCACTGCGCGGGCCACGGTTGGGGTTCAGGCGGCCATCGTCCCAGGCGGCGCGGTAGCCCTCCGGGATCGCCGGAGCGGGGGGCGGCGCGACGACGGGCGCGGTCACGGTGATCGCGGTGGGAGCGGCGCCAACCGGCAGGGTCGTGCGGCTGCCCGGCACCGGCACCGGATCGGCGGCGCCGGGATAGCTGGTAAGGCCGAAGCCATTGCCGAAAGCGTAGCCGGAAGACGGTGCGGCGCCCGTCGCCCTGGCCGGAGCGCGGCCGATGATCACGCGGCCATCGGCCAGCACATCGCCCACACCGACCCGGCGCGCGCCGGTGCCCGTCGCGGCGGGCATGGGCGCGCGGGCCGCTTCGGCGACAACCGGCGCGGCAGGCTGGGCGATCAGGCGGGTCCGCTCGCCATTGGCGGTGCGGATGATGTAGCTTTTCGCGGCGGTCACCCCCGGCTCACAGCGCAGGCCAACCGTGCCGCCGCCGATGCGGACACGGGCGGTGGAGCCATCGGCCGGGCAGGTCACGGTCATGGTGCGGATCTCGGCGGCCGGTTCGGGCGCAGCGGCGATGGCGGCGGCGGGCGCAGCGGCAAGCGGCGCGCGCGCAGGTGCTTCATCCGGCGCAGCGGCGGCGGTAGCAGCGGCGGCCACTTCGCTGGGTGGCGGCGGCGCGGGCGGGGCCGGCGGGCGGCCCGTCACCGCGGCGACATTGGCGGTCGGGGTCAACCCGCAGATCACCGTCTTGCGGTCGCTCGACAGCCGCGGCACCCAGTTGACCGCCGTGCCGATATTGGCACGCACATAGGCGCAGCCGCGGCTGTCGACGTAAACGTCGCCGCGATAGCTCGCGGGCGGGTATTCGGCGGGCCGTGCCGCTTGTTGCAGCGTGTACGCTTCGGCAGCAGTGCCCGTGACAAGGGCCGCGAGGGTCAACCCACTCGCAAATCGCAAAAATCTCATACTGTGTCCCCCAACACAAGATGTAGGGGCAGCATGACGAATGATGCGCAGGAAGTCCAGAGGTCCGGCAACAGACCGTGGCCGTTTCAGCGATAATCCGGGCTACTTCGTGCCATACATCCGGTCACCCGCATCGCCGAGGCCGGGCACGATATAACCGTGCTCGTTCAGCTTCTCGTCGACCGCTGCGGTGACGATGGGAACGTCCGGATGCGCCTTGCCCATCCGCTCCACGCCCTCGGGCGCGGCGAGCAGGCAGAGGAAGCGGATATTGGTGGCCCCGGCCTGTTTCAGCAGGTCGATGGCGGCAGCGGAGGAATTGCCCGTCGCCAGCATCGGATCGACCACGATCACCATCCGGTCTTTCAGATCCGGCGGCACCTTGAAGTAGTATTGCACCGGCTTCAGAGTTTCCTCGTCGCGGTAGAGGCCGACGAAGCCGACCCGCGCCGAGGGGATCAGCTCCAGTACCCCGTCGAGCAGCCCGTTGCCCGCCCGCAGGATCGAGACTAGCGCCATCTTCTTGCCCGCAAGGATCGGCGCTTCCATCTCTCCCATCGGCGTTTCGATGCTCTTTTGCGTCATCGGCAATTCGCGCGTCACCTCATAGGCGAGCAGCAAAGAGATTTCCCGCAGCAACTGGCGGAAACTCGCGGTCGAGGTATCCTTCTGGCGCATCAGCGTGAGCTTGTGTTGCACAAGCGGGTGTTTGACGATTGTCAGGTGATCAAGCATCGGCTCCCTCCAGACGGTCCGCAATCCGCGCGCGGGTGAAATCATTGCAGAAGGCAGCGTCGAGCGCCACCCGGTTCAGCGCGGCAAAATCGGCCTCGACCCAGCCGAAGGCGCTCGCCAGCTCGTCGTATTCACGCACCATGTCGGTGTGGAAGAAGGGCGGATCGTCGGTCGAAACGGTCACCTTTACCCCCGCCTCGCGCAGCCGCGCGATCGGGTGCTCGGCCCAGGACGGGTAGACGCCCAGCGCCACATTCGAGCCGGGGCACACTTCCAGCACCACGCCGGTATCGGCCAGTTCCCGCACCAGGGCGGGGTCTTCGATGGCGCGCACGCCGTGACCGATACGCTCGACCTTCAGATGGGTCAGCGCATCGCGGATGCTCTGCGGCCCGCCCCATTCGCCGGCATGGGCGGTGAGCCGCAGCCCCGCCTCGCGCGCCATGTCGAAGGCATAGGCGAAATCGGCGGGGTGGCCGGCATTCTCGTCGCCCGCCAGCCCGAAGCCGGTGATGAAATCGCCCGCCGTCTCCCGCGCGCAGGCCGCCGTTTCGCGCGCCGCCTCGGGGCCGAAATGGCGGATTGCGGTGACGATGCCGTTCATCGTGATGCCCAGCGCCTCGGCGGCATTGGCGGCCTCGACCATCGCCTGCAGATATTCCCGCCAGGCGACCGGATCGCGTCCGCCGCAGAAATCGGGCGAGAGAAAACTCTCCAGATAGACCACCCCGGCCTCAGCCGCCTCACCGAGCACGATGGCGGTGAGCAGCGCGTAATCGTCAGGGCTCTTGAACGGTTTCGTCGCCTCTTCGTAAACATCGAGAAACTGCAAGAAATCACGGTAATCATAGGCCCCTTTGGCATCAAAAATGCCGGAAATGTCCAAGCCTTTGGCCCGCGCCATATCGCGCACCAAGGCCGGCGGCGCGGCGCCTTCGAGGTGGTGGTGCAGCTCGATCTTCGGCAAATCCCTGAAGCTCACAAAAAACTCCTTCCCGCGCCGCGCGCGTTCAAACCCAGATGCGCGGCGATGCTCGCGCCGATATCGGCAAAGCCCACCTGCCCCACCGGCCTGGCCCCCAGCCCCCAGCCCAGCACCGGCACCCGCTCGCGGGTATGGTCGGTGCCGCTCCATGTCGGATCGTTGCCATGGTCGGCGGTGAAGATCGCCAGATCGCCCGGGCGCAGCGTGGCCAGGAAGCGGGGCATTTCCCGGTCGAACCATTCCAGATGCGAGGCATAGCCCGACACATTGCGCCGGTGCCCGTATTGCGAGTCGAACTCGACGAAATTGGCAAAGGTCAGGCTGCCGTCTTCGGCATCTTTGCCCCAGCGCAGCAGCGCCTCGAACAGATCGGCATCGGAGCCGTGGATGCCATCGTCCATGCCGCGATGGGCGAAGATATCGTCGATCTTGCCCACCGAATGCACCGGGCGGCCCTCGGCCTTGGCCCAGTCCATCAGCGTGGGCTCGGGCGGCGCGAGGGCGAAATCCTTGCGGTTCACGGTGCGCGCAAAGCCCGTCTCGGGCGTGCCCAGGAAGGGCCGCGCGATCACCCGGCCCACGCGCATCCCATGCACCAGCGGCGCTACGGCACGGCACATCTCATAGAGCCGGTCGAGGCCGTAGGCCTCTTCATGCGCGGCGATCTGGAGCACGCTGTCGGCCGAGGTGTAGACGATGGGTTTGCCCGTCGCCATATGCTCGGCGCCAAGCTCGTCGAGGATCACGGTGCCGGAACTGTGCTTGTTGCCCAGCACGCCGCCCGCGCCGCCCGCCTCGATCAGCGCCTCGGTCACATCGGGCGGGAAGGAGGGCTGCGTGTCGGGGAAATAGGTCCAGTCCCACGGCACCGGCACGCCCGCAATCTCCCAATGGCCCGAAGGCGTGTCCTTGCCGGGGCTGATCTCGGTGGCCGCGCCCCAGAGGCCCGTGGGTTGCACCCCAAGGCCCGGCACCTCGACCCCGCTGGCCAGTTTCAGCGCCGCGCCAAGGCCCAGCCCATCGAGGTTGGGCAGATGCAGCGGGCCGCTGCGCCCCGTCTCCGCCCGGCCCGCGACGCAGGCTTCGGCGATATGGCCCACGGTATTGGCCCCGGTATCGGGCAGACCATCGTTGAAAAAACGGTCGGCATCCGGGGCGCCGCCGATGCCGACGCTGTCAAGCACGACGAGAAAGGCGCGGCCCATCTCAGCTCTCCATCTGGGCTTTGGCGAAGGCGTGGGGCAGAAGCTCTTCGATGGCGAGGTCGAGCACCTCGCCACCCATCGTGCCCATCACCACCCGCGTGCCCCTGGGCGCAAACTCGGCGATCTTCTGGCGGCAGCCGCCGCAGGGCGTGACGGGCGCGGGCGCGTCGCCGATCACCGCCACCTCGGCGATCTCGGTCTCGCCCGCCGCCGCCATCGCGGCGATCGCGCCCGCCTCGGCGCAGGTGCCCTCCGGATAGGCGGCGTTTTCGACGTTCACGCCGGTAAAGACCTTGCCGGAGGGCGTGCGGATCGCCGCCCCGACCTTGAAGCCGGAATAGGGCGCATAGGCGTTTTCACGCACCCGTTTCGCATCGTCGAGAAGTGACATCACCGCCTCCTTTTGACCGGATGGTTCAAAACTATCCCCTCCGCGCGCCGGCGCAAGGCAATTCCACCACTCTACTCGCCGTCCGCGGCTTGCGGCGCAGTCTCGGGCTGGCCTTCCTCCTGCGCGACAGGAACGAGCGGCGCGGCGCCATCGCCGGACCAGGCAATTCCCGCCGCCCCGGCCTCGCCCTGCCCCTCGCGCGGTTCGGTGGCCCGCGCCTCGTCCGCCGCCATCGCCGCTTCGGCCGCCACGCCGGACAATTCCTCGACCAGCGCGAAGCTGTCATCGGCGATGCGGAACACCTTGCGGCACGCCTCAAACCCGTAAAGCCCGCAGGCGGTGCCATGCAGATCGAGCGCCAGCGTCCCGCCCGGCTGCCGCGAATAGCCCCGGATCACACCCACATAGGCCCGCTTGAACGCGGCCTCCCGCGCCAGGAAAAAGCCCACGGTGCATCCCCCGGACCCGCAATAGAGCGAGGCCATCTCGGAGCAAACCGCCGCCGCATAGTCGATCACCACGTCGTCGCGCCCATCGCCGTCGAGGTCTTCGCGGCGTTCGAAGCCGGGCTCCACCTCCACGGTGCCGCCAAGCTGGCCGCATTCACGCAGGATCTGATCGAGCACCACCGCCGCCGGATCGTCGAGCGGCACTTCGGGGATCGGGCAGGTATCCATCACCGCGCCGAGCGTGCGTGACGAACCGCTGAGCGACAGCGCCACGGCACGGGGCGCCTCGCCCTCACCCAGCACCAGGTCGGCGCGGTTGCCCCGGCGCAGCGCCGCCACCATGTCGGTATGAATGCGCGGATCGAAGCGGGCGGTGAGCGTGGCGGCGTCTTCGTCAGCGGTCTCAGGGCGCAGGCGCAGCCGGCCCACCGGGCGGCCATCCACGCGCAGTTCCGCCATCAACGCCTCGGGCAGGTCGGCGGCATCACCGCCGAACAGCGCCAGCTCGTAATGCAGCGGGGCCGCCGCGCCGCATTGCAGCCGTAAGCAGGGCGGCTCGCCGCCATCCTCACCCGGAGCGGCACAAACAAAGGCTCCTGCCGCGCCGACCTCCTCGGTCTCGACCATGCCCCATCCCTGCGCCTGGACGGGAAGCGCCAGCGATGCCCAGCCAAGCACGGCAATGATCGACAATACGCGGCGAAAAGACATGGAACCCTCGAAATTCTTTCCGGCGAGGTTGCCCGCCTCGCGCGGGCAAGGCAAGCCCTGCAAAGTGATTCCCCGCGCTTTGCAACGCACCCGCAAAACTTTGCAAAGCCGTGGTGGATTTTCACCCACCTGCATAATTCCCGGTGCTTTGCAAAACTTTGCAGCGACCGTCTGGCAAAATCTGCAAATGTCTGCGTGAAATTGCCCCGCCTCGCGGCAATGATCTTGCACGCGACCATCGCGCTCCGTAACAAACCTCAACGGACTTGGAGGAGGACAATATGGGATACAAGGACGTCTATGCGCGCTGGCAGGCCGACCCCGAGGGGTTCTGGATGGACGCGGCGCAGGCTATCGACTGGGACAAGCCTCCCTCCAAGGCCCTGTTTGACGACAATGCCCCGATCTACGAATGGTTCTCCGACGGCATGGTCAACACCTGCTACAACGCGGTCGACCGGCATGTGGAGCGCGGCCGCGGCGATCAGGTGGCGATCATCTATGACAGCCCGATCACCGGGCGGCAGCAGAAGATCACCTATGCCGAGTTGCAGGACCGCGTCGCCCGTTTTGCCGGCGGCCTTGCCGCGCGCGGCATCGCCAAGGGTGACCGGGTGATCATCTACATGCCGATGGTGCCCGAAGCGCTGATCGCCATGCTCGCCGTCACCCGGATCGGCGCGATCCACTCGGTGGTGTTCGGCGGCTTCGCCTCGAACGAGCTGGCCGTGCGGATCGACGACGCGATGCCGAAAGCGATCATCGCCGGCAGCGCCGGGATCGAGCCCAACCGGATCGTGCCCTACAAGCCGCTGCTCGACGGCGCGATCGACATCGCCAAGCACAAGCCTGACTTTACCGTAATCTTCCAGCGCGAGGAAAAGCCCGCCGATCTGAAACCGGGCTATGACATCGACTGGGCCGAGATCGCCGCCGCCGATCCGGTGGCCTGCCTGCCGGTCGAGGGCAACCATCCCTGCTATGTGCTTTATACCTCCGGCACCACGGGCCAGCCCAAAGGCGTGATCCGCCACACCGCCGGCCACCTGGTGGCGCTGAACTGGACAATGAAGAACATCTACAATGTCGATCCGGGCGATGTGTTCTGGGCGGCATCGGATGTGGGCTGGGTCGTGGGCCATTCCTACATCACCTATGGCCCGCTGGTGCATGGCAACACCACCATCGTCTTCGAGGGCAAGCCTGTCGGCACGCCCGATGCGGGCACGTTCTGGCGGGTGATCTCGGAGCATGGGGTAAAGAGCTTCTTTACCGCCCCCACCGCCTTCCGCGCCGTGAAGCGGGAGGATCCGACCGGCGAATTCGTGACGAAATACGATCTCTCCTGCCTCAAGACAGTCTATCTCGCCGGCGAGCGCGCCGACCCCGACACCATCGTCTGGGCGCAAAATCACCTGAAGGTGCCGGTGATCGACCATTGGTGGCAAACCGAAACCGGCTACTCCATCGCCGCCAACCCGGTGGGGATCGAGCTGCTACCGGTCAAGCTCGGCTCGCCCTCGGTGCCGATGCCGGGCTATGACATTCACATCCTCGACGAAGGCGGGCACGAGGTGAAAGCCGGCACGCTCGGCGCCATCGCGATCAAGCTGCCGCTGCCGCCGGGCACGCTGCCGACGCTGTGGAACGCCGAAGACCGCTACCGCAAGAGCTACCTCACCACCTTCCCCGGCTATTACGAGACGGGCGACGCGGGCTACAAGGACGAGGAAGGCTACCTCTACATCATGGCCCGTACCGATGACGTGATCAACGTCGCCGGCCACCGGCTTTCCACCGGCGGGATGGAAGAGGTGCTCGCCTCGCATCCGGACGTGGCCGAATGCGCGGTGATCGGCGTGACCGACGAGCTCAAGGGCCAGTTGCCGCTCGGCTTCCTCTGCCTCAATGCCGGCGCGACGCGCGACCACAAGGAAGTGGTGGCCGAATGCGTGAAGCTGGTGCGCGACAAGATCGGCCCGGTCGCCGCCTTCAAGGCCGCGGTGGTCGTCGACCGGCTGCCGAAGACCCGGTCGGGCAAGATTTTGCGCGGCACGATGGTTTCGATCGCCGATGGCAACGCGTTCAAGATGCCGGCCACGATCGACGATCCACAGATCCTCGACGAGATCACCGAGGCGCTGCAAACCTTGGGCTACGCCAAGCCCTGAACTGGCCGCAAAACGCAAAAATAGCGGGGGAAAGCAACGCTCCGGCGTGAATTTCCCCCGCTATTGTTTCCCTCCTGGAAACGCACCGGTTCCAACCCTAACGCGAATGCGGGGTTGGATTTTCGCTTGAAGGTTGGAATGTTGTGTGAAGCGCCACCCTCGCGGGGGCACCGGCGCGGGGCGATGAAACGGGGCGTTGCAGTGGAAGAGAGGACAAGGCGGCATCCGGACGCGGGCAGCGATGGCCGGTCACGGGAGCAGGCACATATCTCGGCGCTTCTCGTATCGGACAGCGACGAGCAGCACCCCCTTCCCGACACGCCGTTCACCGACGCCGGTCTGCACCTCGTGCGCGCCCGGGGGCTCGCCGAGGCCAATACGAGCTACGGACAGATCCGCAGCCAGCTTGTCGTGCTGCCGCTGACCGTGGATGGCGAAGACAGCACGCCCTTCCTGTCACGCCTGCTGGCAGCCCGGCCCGCTCCGGTGGTGCTGGTGATCGCTTCGAACGACGAGATCAACGTCGCCGCCGAGGCGATGCGGATCGGCGCTTTCGATTGCCTGTTCCGCCCGTTCTCGCATACCCGGCTTTCAAAGGCGGTCGAGGCGGCGCTGCAGGCGCTGCCTGCCATGCCCGAGGCGCGGCTGCCCGAGACCGCCTGGCAAAGCACACCGCAAAGCCCCGAACGCCGCGTGTTGCCCTACCCGGCCCCACCCGCGATGCCGGGCGCTTCGGCAAGCCTGCTGACCGTGGCGTCGGAAATGCTGGCGGTGCTCGAACGTGCCGATACGCTCGCCCGCTCGGATGTGCCGGTGTTCATCACCGGCGAGGTCGGCTCAGGCAAGTCGCTCATCGCGCGCAAGCTGCATGACGATTCCAGCCGCCGCGACGCGCCCTTCATCACCGTCGATTGCGCAATCCTGACGCCGGAGAACATCGGCGAGCAATGCGACCTGCTATGCCCCACGGCCACGGGCGGCACCCTGTTTCTCGACGAGATCTGCGCGCTCGATCCGGCGGTGCAGCCCCAGGTATTGCACCGGATCACGGCCGTTACCGAACGGGGCGCCATCGCCACGCGGCCACGGGTGATCTCGTCGACCAGTCACGATCCGCGCGCGGCGATGCGCGCAGGGCTGTTGATGTCGGATCTGTTCTACCGGCTGCATGTCGCGCCGCTGGCAATCCCGCCGCTGCGCGACCGGCCGGACGATATCGCACTGATCGCCCGCAACAAGCTGTCGGAATTCTCGCTGGCCGAGGGCAGCCGCGTGCGCGCCATTTCCGACCCCGCGATCGAGCTTCTGCGGGCCTATGACTGGCCCGGCAATGTGCGCGAATTGCTCAACGTGATCTGGTCGGCGGTGGCGATGAACGAGGGGCCGCAGATTCTGCCCGAGCACCTGCCGCGCGAGATCGTCAGCCCCGCCGAGCGCAGCGGGCAGGCCGCAACCGGGCTCGGACCGCTGATCGGGCACACGCTGGCCGAGATCGAGAAGGCCGCCATCGAAGAAACGATCCGGGCGCAGGGCGGGTCGATCCCGCTGGCGGCGCGGGTGCTCGACGTGGCGCCGTCGACGATCTACCGCAAGCGCGAAAGCTGGGCGCGGCGCGCCAAGAGCGAGCGCCGCTAGCCCCGCGCGTCAGACGAATTGTTCGCGGATCAGCCGTTCCTCGAGCCCATGGCCGGGATCGAAGAGCACCTTGTGCTCGATATCCGTCGCCGTCTCGACCTCGACCGCCACGACATTACCCGCCGGACGACCATCGGCATCGGCCATCACCGGGCGTTTCTCCGGCTCCAGCACCTCGATGCGCACCCGGGCGCGTTTCGGCAGCAGCGCCCCGCGCCAGCGCCGGGGGCGATAGGCGGCGATGGCGGTCACCGCCAGCACATCGGAGCCGATCGGCAGGATCGGGCCGTGGGCGGAGTAGTTATAGGCGGTGGAGCCCGCCGGCGTCGCCACCAGCGCGCCGTCGCAGATCAGCTCGGCCATGCGCAGCTTGCCATCGACCGAGATCGCCAGCTTCGCCGCCTGGCTACCCGCCCGCAGCAGCGCCACCTCGTTGATCGCCAGCGCATCGTGCACCTCGCCGTCAATCCCCTCGGCCCGCATCCGAAGCGGGTTGATCACCGCAAGCTCGGCCTCGCGCACCCGCTCAACCAGCTCGTCGACGGCGAATTCGTTCATCAGAAAGCCCACCGTGCCCCGGTTCATCCCGTAAACCGGCGCGGCGAGATTCTGGTAATGATGCAGCGTGTGCAGCATGAACCCATCGCCCCCCAGCGCCACGATCACATCGGCCTCGGCGGCCGGAACCTCGCCGTATAGCGCCACCAGATCGTCGCGGCTCGACTGGGCCAGCGGTGCGTTGGAGGCCGCAAAGTGCAGTTTCAGGCTCATCGGTTTCCTCGGAGGGACATCGCGTTCGGAAAAGAACACAAGTTTCCCCATTGCGCCAGTGTGGTCGGTTCTTTGTGCCGCGACGCCGCAAACGGGGCTTCCGCCGCGCACACCTTTCCTCTAGATCATCCCGAAATGGCACGCCACAGGAGAGATCCATGACCGATATCCGCGATGCAGGCTTTTTCACCGAAACGCTCGAAACCCGCGACGCCGAGCTGTTCGGCGCGATCCGCGGCGAACTGACCCGCCAGCGCGACGAGATCGAGCTGATCGCGAGCGAAAACATCGTTTCGAAAGCGGTGATGGAAGCCCAGGGCTCGGTGATGACCAACAAATACGCCGAGGGCTACCCGGGCCGGCGCTATTACGGCGGCTGCGACTGGGTCGATGTGGCCGAGAACCTCGCCATCGAGCGGGCGAAAGAGCTGTTCGGCTGTGGCTTTGCCAACGTCCAGCCCAATTCCGGCTCACAGGCCAACCAGGGCGCCTTCATGGCGATGATCCAGCCCGGCGACACGATCCTCGGCATGAACCTCGCCTCCGGCGGCCACCTCACCCACGGCGCGCCGCCCAACCAGTCGGGCAAATGGTTCAACGCGGTGCAATACGGCGTGCGCAAGCAGGACAGCCTTGTCGATTACGACGAGATTCAGGCGCTGGCCAATGAGCACAAGCCGAAGCTGATCATCGCCGGCGGCTCGGCCATTCCGCGCCAGCTCGACTTTGCGAAGTTCCGCGAGATCGCCGACTCGGTCGGCGCCTACCTGATGGTCGATATGGCCCACTTTGCCGGCCTCGTCGCGGCGGGCGAGCATCCCTCGCCCTTCCCCTATGCCGACGTGGCCACCACCACCACGCATAAGACCCTGCGGGGCCCGCGTGGCGGCATGATCCTCACCAACAACGAGGAGCTGGCCAAGAAGATCAACTCGGCGATCTTCCCCGGCATTCAGGGCGGCCCGCTCATGCATGTGATCGCCGCCAAGGCCGTGGCCTTCGGCGAGGCGCTGCGCCCGGAATTCAAGACCTACCAGAAAGCCGTGCGCGCCAATGCCGTGGCGCTGGCCGACCAACTTATGAAGAACGGACTCGACATCGTCACCGGCGGCACCGACACCCATGTGATGCTGGTCGACCTGCGCCCCAAAGGCGTGAAGGGCAACGCCACCGAAAAGGCGCTGGGCCGCGCCCACATCACCACCAACAAGAACGGCATCCCGTTCGACCCGGAAAAGCCGATGGTGACCAGCGGCATCCGCCTCGGCACCCCGGCAGGCACCACCCGCGGCTTCGGCGAGGCCGAGTTCCGCCAGATCGCCGATCTGATCGTCGAGGTGGTCGACGGGCTGGCGGCGAATGGCGAAGACGGCAATGGCGCGGTGGAAGAGGCCGTGCGCGCCAAGGTGGCCGATCTTTGCGCCCGCTTCCCGATCTATCCGGGCCTTTGACCCGTCAGCCAGATATACCATGAGATTGAAAGCCGGGGCCCCGCCCCGGTTTTTTCTTTTCATCACAGAAGGATGACACTCGTCCCACAACAACATCTTGAAACTAACTGACCGGTCAGTTAGTTTCTGCCCATGGCCGACCCTGACTCGCCCGAACCCAAGTTTCGCCGCCGTGCCGAGCACCGGCCCGACGAGCTGCTCGATGCGGCGCTCGCGCTGTTTGTCGAGAAGGGATATTCCCACACCTCGGTGGCCGAGATCGCCCGCAAGGCCGGCGTTTCGAAAGGGGCGCTCTACCTCTACTTCCCATCGAAGCAAGCGGTGCTTGAGGGGCTGGTACGGCGTGCTGTCTCGCCCATTGCGATACGGGCGCAGGAGGCCATCGACATCGCCGATGCCGATCTGCGGGCCACGCTGCGCGCACTGCTGACGGTCATCGCCACCGCGCTTGGCGATCCCAAGGTTTTCGCGGTGCCCAAGATCGTGATCCGCGAGGCGGTCGTCGCGCCCGAGATCGCCGAAATGTATCGCCGCGCGGTCTTCGACAACGTTCTGCCCGCCGGCGCCGCGATCATCCGCCGGGCCGTTGCTCAGGGTAAAATCCGCCCGGTCGACCCCGAGATGACGCTGCGCTCGCTCGTCGGCCCGGTGATCATGCACCTGCTTTTGTCCGAGATTTTCGGCATCGAACCCGAGGGCGGCCTCGCGCTGGACCGGCTCGTCGAAAATCACCTCGATATTCTCGTCAACGGCCTGTTTCCGGCCACGGAGTCCCACGATGCTTGAAACCGTCACCGCCTGGTTCACCGCCCTTCTCGCCGCGATCCTGCCGGGCTTCGGCGAAGACACGACGCCCGTCTATAACGGCTATGTCGAGGCCGAATACGTCTATGTCGCGCCATCGGTCACAGGGCGGCTGCGCAACCTCTCCGTTCACGAGGGCGACACGATCGTCGCCGGCGCCTTCCTGTTCGACCAGGACGCCACCAAGCAGCGCGCCGCCCTGCGCGCGGCGAACGCGATCATCGCCCAGGCCGAGGCCAATCTGCGCAACCTAGAAACCGGTTCGCGCGAGGCGGAAATCCAGGTCATCCGCGCCTCGCTGGAAGAGGCGCGCGTGGCGCAGTCGCTGGCCCAGACCACACTGGCGCGCACCGAGAACCTGTTTGAGCGCGAGATTGTCACCCAGGCCAGGGTCGATGCCGACCGCGCGGCGCTGGAGCAGGCCAATGCCCATGTCGCCCAGCTTCAGGCCCAGCTTCAGGTGGCCGAGCTTCCGGCTCGCGGCGAACAGGTGATCGCCGCCGAGGCCACGCTGAACGCCGCCCGCGCCGATGCCGACCTCGCCGCCGCGCAGCTTGACGATATGCGGGTGACGGCGCCGGTGCAGGGGCTGGTGGAGAAGGTCTATTTCGAGGCGGGCGAAGTGGCGGCGGCCGGGTCGCCGGTGATCTCGATCCTGCCGCCCGATGCGCTCAAGGTACTGTTTTACCTGCCCGAACCCGAACGCAGCAGCTTCGCGCTCGGGCAGGAGCTTGCCTTGTCCTGCGAGGGCTGCGCCGAGGGCGTCACCGCCACGATCAGCCGCATCGCCTCCGACCCGCAATTCACGCCGCCAATCATCTATTCGCGCGATCAGCGCACCCGGCTCGTCTTCCGTGCCGAGGCGCGTCTGCCCGGGGGCACCGGCCTGCTTCCCGGCCAGCCGGTCACGCTGGAGCGGACCCAATGACCGACGATCTCGCCGTTTCGGTCCGCGGGCTTACCAAGATTTTCAGCGGCAAGACGGTTGTCGACGCCGTCGACATGGAAGTGCCGAAAGGCGCGATCTATGGCTTTCTCGGCCCCAACGGCTCGGGCAAAACCACAACGATCCGGATGATGTGCGGGCTGCTCACCCCCGATGGCGGCGAGGGCAGAACGCTCGGCCACGACATCCGCAAGGAGGCCCGCGCGATCAAGGAGAACGTGGGCTACATGACGCAGAAATTCTCGCTCTACGGCGATCTGACGATCCGCGAGAACCTCGATTTCATGGCCCGGATGTACCGCATGAAAAACCGCAAGCAGGTGGTCGACGAAACCTTGCGCGATCTGGGGCTGGAAGGCCGCGGCGACCAGCTTGCCGGCACGCTCTCGGGCGGCTGGAAGCAGCGCCTCGCGCTCGCTGCCTGCATGCAGCACAAACCCCGGCTGCTGCTGCTCGACGAACCCACGGCCGGGGTGGACCCGAAGGCGCGGCGCGATTTCTGGGATGAGATCCGCCGCCTCTCCAAGCAGGGCGTGACGGTGCTGGTCTCGACCCATTACATGGATGAGGCGGTGCAATGCGATTACATCGCCTATATCGCCTATGGCAAGAAGCTGATCGACGGGCCCGCGCGCGACATTCCGCACAAGGTGGGGCTGACCACCTGGCGCGTCGACGGGCCCGACCTCATCCCGCTCGAAGATGCCCTGCGCGCCGACCCGCGGGTGCAGCAGGTGGCCCGGTTCGGGGCGCAGCTTCATGTGTCGTCCACCGATGCCAAGGCGCTCGATGACGTGATCGCCGAGTGGAAGAAGAAGAACGGCACCCATCACTGGGTGAAGAAGGAGGCCGAACTGGAAGAGGCCTTCATCTACCTCATGGCCAATTCCGACGACAATTTCGGCCAGACCGGCAAGAGGGCGTCATGAACATCTTCTCCCTCGCCCGGTTCGGCGCCGTGCTCGCCAAGGAATTCATCCAGATGCGGCGCGACCGCCTCACCTTCGGGATGATGATCGGCATTCCCATCGTCCAGCTTCTGCTGTTCGGCTTCGCCATCAACACCGATCCGCACAACTTGCCCACGCTGGTGGAAATGGCCGATGACGGGCCGGTGGTGCGCGCGGTGCTGACAGGGATGGAAACCTCGGATTACTTCGACTTTCAGGGCATCGTCTATGGCCCCGAAGAGGGAGACCGGGCCTTGCGCGAGGGCAGCGCCAACTTCGTCGTGGTGATCCCGCCGGATTTCGAGCGCGATGTGGTGCGCGGCCTTTCGCCCGAAGTTCTGGTCTCCGCCGACGGATCGGACCCGATCGCCGTCGGCACCGCCGTGGGCGCGCTTTCGGGCATCGTCGAGACCGCCATCAAGCAGACGCTGAATGGCCCGCTCGCCTCCTATGCCGGCAGCCCGCCGCCCTTTTCGGTGGTGGTGCACCGTCAGTTCAACCCCGAAAGCCTGAGCTCGGTCAACACCGTGCCGGGGCTGCTCGCGGTGATCCTGTCGATGACGATGACGCTGATCACCGCCGTGGCCATCGTGCGTGAGACCGAGCGCGGCACGATGGAAACCCTGCTCGCCACGCCGGTGAACGCGCTTGAGGTGATGCTGGGCAAGATCCTTCCTTACGTCTTCGTCGGCTACATCCAGACCGGAGTGTTCCTCATCGCCGCCGAGATCCTGTTCGACGTGCCCTTCCTCGGCTCCGGCTGGGCCTTCTTCGCCGGGTTCAACATCTATATCGTGGTGAACCTCGCGCTCGGCTTCCTGATCTCGACGCTGGTGCGCACCCAGATGCAGGCGATGCAGCTCTCGTTCTTCACCATCCTGCCCACCATCCTGCTGTCGGGCTTCATGTTTCCCTTCGCCGGCATGCCCGGCTGGGCACAGGCCATCGGCACGGCGATCCCGGCCACGCATTACCTGCGGATCGTGCGCAAGGTGATGCTGAAAGGCGCCGAGATGGCCGATATCGCCGGCGACCTGCGCGCGATTGCAGTCATCGGTGCGGTGATCGTGCTGATCTCGCTCCTGCGCTACCGACAGACGCTGGACTGACCGCCCCGATGGGATTGCGCCGATAGACAGGCCGGACCTCATCTGCTTTGCTGGATACGATGTTGAACGGAGCGGATCGGCAGGCGGCGGCAATGGAAAAGGTGCTGGGTTTTGGCGGTTTCTTCTTCCGGGCGAAGAACCCCGCCCTGCTGGCGGAATGGTACCGGGTTCATCTCGGGATCGACCCGGTGCCGGGCGACTACGATACGCCCTGCTGGACACAGGAAGCGGGCGAGACGGTTTTCGCCCCGTTCGAGAGCGTCACCGAGTATTTCGGCAAGCGTGACCGGGCCTTCATGCTCAATTTCCGGGTTCGCGATCTCGACAAGATGATCGCCCAACTGGAAGCCGCGGGCATAGAGGTGCGGCCAGACCCGGATTCGCCCTATCCGAACGGCCGCTTTGCCTGGCTCAACGATCCCGAAGGCAATCCGATAGAGCTGTGGGAACCCGCCTGACCCCACCGCGCCAGTTCACCGCAGGTGACACGCCACCATATGTGCGGCCCCCTTGTCCGCCAGCACCGGCTTTTCCGAGGCGCAGCGCGGTTCGGCAATCGGGCAGCGGGTGCGGAAGACGCAACCCGAGGGCGGATTCAAGGGCGAAGGCAGATCAAGATCGAGCAGCATGACCTCCTTGGCCTTCTCCAGCTTGGGATCGGGGATCGGCACCGCTGAAATCAGCGCTTCGGTATAGGGATGCTGCGGGTTGGCGTAGAGTTCGGCCGAGGGCGCGACTTCCATCACGTTGCCGAGGTAGAGCACCATCACCCGGTCGGAGATATGCTTCACCACCGAAAGGTCATGCGCGATGAAGATCAGCGCCACGCCGGTCTCTTTCTGCAAGTCCATCAGCAGGTTGATCACCTGCGCCTGGATCGACACGTCGAGCGCCGAAACCGGCTCGTCGCAGATGATCAGGCGCGGGTTGACCACCAGCGCGCGGGCAATGCCGATGCGCTGGTTCTGGCCGCCGGAAAACTCGTGCGGGTAGCGGTTGAGCATATTGGGCAGAATGCCCACCGTCTCCAGCGCCTCGCGCACCTTGGCCTTCATCTCCTCCGACGAGAGATGCGGAAAATGCGTCTTCAGCGGCTCGGCCACGATCTGACCGATGGTCATGCGCGGGTTCAGCGAGGCCAGAGGATCCTGAAAGATCATCTGCATTTCCTTGCGGTGGCGGCGCATCTCGCGGGTGCCGAGCCCGACAAGCTCGTCGCCCAGCCAGACCACGTGACCATCCTCCACCGGCACCATCTGCATCACGGCCCGCGCGAGGGTGGACTTGCCACAGCCGGACTCGCCGACGATGCCCAGCGTCTCGCCCGCCTTGAGCTCGAAGCTCACCCCGTCCACCGCCTTCAGTTTGCGCGGCTTCACCCAGGGCATCGCGCCCTGCTTCTTCACGTCGAACCAGACCTTGAGGTCCTCGACCCTGAGGATCGTCTCGGTCATGTGAGTTCCTCCAGGCTGCGGTGGCAGGCGCGGGTGCGGGTCTTGAACCCGTCGGCCAGTTTCAGCTCGGGCCGCACGCTCCAGCAGGTTTCATCGGCAAATTCGCAGCGCGGCACGAACGGGCAGCCTGCCGGCATGTCCATCATGTTGGGCGGGTTGCCGGGGATGGTTTCGAGCTTGTCGGTTTCCTTGTCGAGCCGCGGCACGGCTTTCAGAAGGCCCATCGTGTAGGGATGGGTCGGTTTGGCGAACAGCCCCTCGGTGGTGCCCTGCTCCATCACCTGCCCGCCATACATAACCAGCGTTTCCACGCAGCTACCGGCGACGACGCCGAGATCGTGGGTGATCAGGATCGTGGCCATGCCGAATTCTTCCTGAAGATCGGCCAGCAGCTTCATGATCTGCGCCTGCACGGTCACGTCGAGCGCCGTGGTCGGCTCGTCGGCGATCAGGATATCTGGCTGGCAGAGCAGGCTCATGGCGATCATCACCCGCTGGCGCATCCCGCCGGAAAACTCGTGCGGATACATCGTCACCCGCGCGGCGGCCTCGGGGATGCGCACGGCGTCGAGCAGGCGCACGCTTTCGGCGATGGCCGCCCTCTTCGAGATGCCCCGGTGATGCACCAGCACCTCCGCCATCTGGTCGGAGACGCGCAGATAGGGGTTCAGCGAGGTCATCGGGTCCTGAAAGATCATGGCGATCTTTTCCATTCGGATCCGGTTGAGCTTGTCGTCGGGCAGGTTGAGAATCTCCTGCCCTTCCAGCTTCGCCGACCCGGTGGCGCGCCCGTTCGAGGCGAGCAGCCCGGTGATGCCAAAGACCAGCTGCGATTTGCCCGAGCCGGATTCGCCGACGATGCCGAGCGTCTCGCCCCGGCGCAGGTCGAACGAGATGTTGTCGACGGCCGTCACCGTGCCATCGGGGGTGTCAAATGTGACCGAGAGGTCGCGGACTTCGAGAAGTGTCATATCCCTGCCCTCCTATCGGTCTTTCGGGTCGAGCGCGTCACGCAGCCCATCGCCGATGAAGAAGAACGAAAAGATCGTGATCACGAAGAACCCCAGCGGGAAGAAAAGCTGCCACAGCGTGCCGTAGGACATTGTCGCCGTACCTTCGGAGATCAGCGCGCCGAGCGAGGTCAGCGGCTCCTGCACGCCGAGGCCGAGGAACGAGATGAAGCTCTCGGTGAGGATCATCTGCGGCACCAGCAGCGTGGCATAGACCACGACGACGCCGAGCAGGTTCGGCACGATGTGGCGGCGGATGATGGTGAAGGTGGGCACCCCGGTGGCCACAGCCGCCTCGATGAATTCCTTGTTCTTGATCGAGAGCGTCTGGCCGCGCACGATCCGGCTCATATCGAGCCAGGCGATCAGGCCGATGCCGACGAACAGCATCGAGATCGAGCGACCGAAGACGACGAGCAGCAGGATCAGCACGAACATGTAGGGGATCGACATGGCGATATCGACGAAGCGCATCATCGCGCTGTCGACGCGGCCGCCGACGAAGCCCGCCACCGCGCCGTAGATCGTGCCGACGATCACCGCGATGAGCGAGCCGACGATGCCCACCATCAGCGAAATCTGCGTGCCCTGAACGACGCGATTGTAAAGGTCGCGCCCGGAATCGTCGAAGCCGAAATAATGGCCGTTTTCCAGCGAGGGCTGGCCGACCCTGGCGACGTTGCCGAGCACGTTCCAGTCGATCGTCTCGTTGTCCCACGGGCTGAGGAACTGGCCGAAGAAGGCAAAGAGCGCGACGAAGACCAGCACGAAGACCGAGACCATCGCCGCCTTGTTGCGCAGAAAGCGGGTGCGGGCGTCGGCCCAGAGCGAGCGGCCCTTCACCTCGGTCATGCGCTCGGCCATTTGGGCGGTTTTCGGCTGTTGCGGATTGAGCGGGATATTGGTCATGCCTCGCGCCCCCTCACAGCCGGATCTTCGGGTCGATCCACGCATAGAGGATATCGACCACCATGTTGAACAGGATCGTCATCGAGCCGAGCAGGATGGTAAGGCCCATCATCACCGCGTAGTCGCGGTTGAAGGCGGCGTTGACGTAAAAATAGCCGATCCCGCCGGTGGAGAAGATCGAGTCGATGATGAAGGAGCCGGTGACCATGCCGACGAAGGCGGGGCCGAGATAGGAGACCACCGGCAGAAGCGTCGGTTTCAGCGCGTGGCGCCAGATGATCGTGCGGTCCGGCAGGCCCTTGGCGCGGGCGGTGCGGATGAAATTCGAGCGCAGCACTTCGAGCATCGAGGAGCGGGTGAGGCGCGCGATCGAGGCCATGTAGGAGGTGGACAGCGCGATCACCGGCATGATGACGTGGTTCCACTGCCCGCCATTCCAGCCGCCGCCGGGCAGCCAGCCCAGCATGAGGGTGAACACCAGGATCAGGATCGGCGCCATCACGAAGTTGGGCAGCACCTGCGCGCCGATGGTGAAGCCGACGGCGAGATAATCGAGCCAGGAATTCTGCTTGATCGCCGCGGCGATGCCCAGCGCGCCACCGACGAGAATGGCGACGATGAAGGAAATCGTGCCGTAGGTCAGCGTCACCGGGAAGCCCTGGGCGATGATGTCGTTCACCGTGCGGTCTTTGTATTTGTAGGAGGGGCCGAAATCGAACTGGGTGACGATGCCCGCGACGTAATCGGTAAGCTGCTTCCACATCGGCTGGTCGAGCCCGTATTTGGCCTCGATATTGGCAAGCACCTGCGGCGGCAGCGGTCGTTCCGAGTTGAACGGGCCGCCCGGCGCGGTCTGCATCATCAGAAAACTGATGATCAGAAGCACAAGCAGCGTCGGGATCGCCACCGCGATCCGCCGAAAGATGAAACTGAGCATGAATGGGCCCCCGTCAGGCAGGCAGAGCGCCGCGGGCAAAGCCCGCGACGCTCCGTATTGTCACAGCAGGATTATTCGGTTGCGACCTTGTAGAGGTCTTTCGAATACCAGTTCTGTTCGACGTTCTGCACCGGCCAGGAGCCAGAGATTCCCGGGCTCATCATGTAAACGCCGGCATAGTGATAGATCGGGATCACCGGCATTTCGTCGGCGAGGATTTCTTCTACGCGGGTGTAGTTGGCCTGCGGGTCTTCCGCCGTCTTGGCTTCGGCGAGAAGCTGGTCGACCTCGGCATTGTTATAGGCCGCGTCGTTGTAGCCCGATCCCGACTGGACGAGATCGAGGAAGGTCGAGGCCTCGTTGTAATCCCCGCACCAGGCGCCACGGGCAATCTGGAAGTCGTGGTTGCCGCGGGTTTCGAGGAAGGTCTGCCATTCCTGGTTTTCCAGCGTCACGTCCACACCCAGGGTCTGCTTCCACATCTGCGCCACCGCGATGGCGATCTTCTTGTGGTTCTCGTCGGTGTTGTAGAGGTAGGTAACCGAGAGCGGATTGTCGGGACCATAGCCGGCCTCAGCCATCAGTTCGACCGCCTTGGCGTTGCGCTCTTCCTGGGTCCAGGTGGCATAATCCACCGTCGGCACTTCGAAGTTGGCCGTGGCGGACGGGGTGAAGGTGTAGGCCGGCGACTGGCCGCCCTGCAACACGTTGTCGACGATCACGTCGCGGTTCACCGCATAGGACAGCGCCTGACGCACGCGCACGTCCTGCGTGGCTTCCGGGCCCATGTCGGAGAGGTTGAAGTTGAAGTAGTAGTTGCACAGGCGCGGGAAGCTCAGCGCCTGATCGGGGTATTCTTCCTTCAGCGACGGATACTGGCCGGCCGGCACTTCGGTGCGGTCGAGCTCGCCGGCGAGGTAGCGGGTCAGCGCCACGTTCACATCGTTGATGACCAGCGCGGTCACTTCGTTGATGATGGTGTTTTCGTTGTCCCAATACGTTTCGTTGCGCGTGCGCACCGAACGTTCCTGCGGCACGTGCTCGGTGAGCACATAGGCGCCGTTGGAGACGATGTTTTCAGGCTTGGTCCAGTCCGCACCGAACTCGTCGATCACCCATTTCGGCGACGGGAAGGTCGAGGCGTGGGTCGTGGTCAACGGGAAGTAGGGCAGCGGGCCGGCCAGGGTGACTTCGAGCGTATGGTCGTCAATCGCCTTCACGCCGAGCTCTTCGGTCGGCATTTCTCCGGCCATGACCGGGCCGGCATTGGCAAGGCCCATCACATCGACGAACCACTGGTAGGGCGAGGCGGTTTCCGGATCGGCGAGGCGGCGCCAGCCGTAAACGAAATCGCCGGCGGTCACCGGAGTGCCGTCCGACCACACCGCCTCGGGGCGAAGCGTGAAAGTGTAGGTCAGTTTGTCATCGGAGACAGTGTGAGACAGGGCCACGCCCGGCACGAGATTGCCGTCGGCATCCTGATTATAGAGACCTTCGAACAGGTCGCGCACGATTTCCGAACCGGAGACGTCTTCAACGATCTGCGGGTCAACCGAGCTGTGCTCGTCGAGCACGCGGTAGACAAAGGTCTGGGTGTCGGCCAGCGGCATGCCGTTCGGCGCCGTGCCCTGAGCCAGAGCCGGCGACGCGAAGGCAAGGGCCGACGCAAAGAGTACCGATTTGATCGAAATGTTCATATGTTGTGACTCCTCTCTGTTTTACGGGTCACACGAGCGCAGCTACATTTTTTGCCGGAGCGAGAGACTCACCCCGGCTGCGCACGCGGATACACCACTCTATCCACAGCACCGATAAATGCTCAACTCTTTACGCAAGGGAAGGTTGAGCGTCGAAGTGTCGCGAAAAACCGACTTGATTTCATTGTGTTATCGTCGCCCAATTCGTTTGCAAACCGCCCGGTGACGCAGCGTCACCCCAACAGGTTTGACCTTTCGGTAAAGGTTGCCAATTGCTCCGGCCCGTGCGACTCTTGCCCGGAAACCCCGAGACCTGGGAGGAAACATGCAACCGACCAGCGAGCGAACGGCGGCCAGCGCGACCGGCACCGCCCAGCTTCCGCAGGCCATCGAGGCGCGCAATCCCGGCATGCCGCTCGATATGGACTGGGTGATGAGCGCCCAGGCCAATACCTCGGCCATCGAACGCCGCGCCGCCACCATCGGCACCCGCCGCAGCGTGAAGAAAGAGTACCAGGCCGCCTGGCTGCTCAAGGCGATCTCGATGATCGACCTCACCACGCTGGCGGGCGACGATACGCCGGGCCGCGTCCGCCGCCTCTGCGCCAAGGCCCGCCACCCGGTGCGCCAGGATCTGCTCGACGCGATGGGGATGGATCGCATCACCACCGGCGCGGTCTGCGTCTATCACGAGATGGTGCCGACCGCGGTCGAGGCGCTGGCGGGCAGCGGCATTCCGGTCGCCGCCGTCTCCACCGGCTTTCCGGCGGGGCTCAACCCCTATCACCTGCGCATCGCCGAAATCGGCGAGAGCGTGCGCGCGGGCGCACAGGAGATCGACATCGTGATCTCGCGCCGCCATGCGCTCACCGGCAACTGGCAGGCGCTCTATGACGAGGTGGCCGAGATGCGCCGCGAATGCGGCGATGCCCATATCAAGACGATCCTCGCCACCGGCGAACTGGGCAGCTTGCGCAACGTCGCGCGCGCCTCGCTGGTCTGCATGATGGCGGGGGCCGACTTCATCAAGACCTCCACCGGCAAGGAAAGCGTGAACGCCACCCTGCCCGTCAGCCTCGTGATGATGCGCGCGATCCGCGACTATTTCGAGCGCACCGGCATCCGCATCGGCTACAAGCCCGCAGGCGGCATCTCGAAGGCCAAGGATGCGCTCACCTATCTGGCGCTGGTGAAGGAAGAGCTGGGCGACGGCTGGCTCACCCCGCACCTCTTCCGCTTCGGCGCCTCGTCGCTGCTGCTCGATATCGAGCGGCAGCTGGAACACCACGTCACTGGGCACTATTCCGCCACCTACCGTCACGCCATGGGGTGATCAGATGGCTACTAAACACGATTTGACAGAGTGGGTAATCGAAGGGCTAAACGCCCTTGGTGGCGAAGGCAACGTTGCCGAAATCGCACAAGAAATCTGGGAGCGTCATGAAGACGATTTGAGGGCTTCAGGAACACTTTTCTATACTTGGCAATACGATATGCGATGGGCTGGGCAAAATCTTCAGAAAGCAGGGAAGCTCACCAAGCTCTATCGGAGCTGGAGATTGAAATGACCATCAAGGACATCTTCGAAACCATGGACTGGGGCACCGCACCGGAAAGCGATGGCGAGGCGCAGGCCTGGCTGGAGGGTCACAACCGCCGCTTCGGCCTGTTCATCGACGGCAAATGGACCTCTCCCGGCAACACCTTCGCCACGAAGAACCCCGGCACCGGCGAGACGCTGGCCGAGATCACCCAGGCCGGCGCCGATGACGTGGAGCTTGCCGTGCGCGCCGCGCGCAAGGCGCAGCCGGGCTGGGCGAAGCTCTCGGGCCACCAGCGCGCGCGTTACCTCTATGCGCTGGCCCGCCTCGTGCAGAAGCACAGCCGCCTCTTCGCGGTGCTGGAGACGATGGACAACGGCAAGCCGATCCGCGAAAGCCGCGATATCGACGTGCCTCTCGTTGCGCGCCATTTCTACTACCATGCCGGCATGGCCCAGTTGCAGGAGGCCGAACTGCCCGACCGCGAGGCGCTCGGCGTCGCCGGCCAGATCGTGCCGTGGAACTTCCCGCTGCTGATGCTCGCCTGGAAGATCGCCCCCGCCATTGCCATGGGCAATACTGTGGTGCTGAAGCCCGCCGAATACACCTCGCTCACCGCGCTGCTCTTTGCCGAGATCTGCACCGAGGCCGGCCTGCCGAAAGGCGTGGTCAACATCGTCACCGGCGATGGCGAGACCGGGGCGGCGATCACCGCGCATGAGGATATCGACAAGATCGCCTTCACCGGCTCCACCGAGGTGGGCCGGATCATCCGCAAGGCCACCGCCGGCACCGGCAAATCTCTCACCCTCGAACTGGGCGGCAAATCGCCCTATGTCGTCTTCGACGATGCCGATATCGACTCCGCCGTCGAGGGGCTGGTGGATGCGATCTGGTTCAACCAGGGCCAGGTCTGCTGCGCCGGCTCGCGCCTTCTGGTGCAGGAAGGCATCGCCGAACGCTTCCACGCCAAGCTGAAAGCCCGGATGGACAAGCTGCGCGTCGGCGATCCGCTCGACAAATCCATCGACGTGGGCGCCATCGCCGACCGGGTGCAGCTCGACCAGATCACCGCGATGGTCGAGGAAGGCGGCAAAGAAGGCGAGGTCTACCAGCCCGATTGCCTGCTGCCGAACCAGGGCTGCTACTACCCGCCGACGCTGATCACCGGCCTCGCCCCCTCCTCCTATCTGATGCAGGAAGAGATCTTCGGCCCGGTGCTTGTGTCGATGACCTTCCGCACGCCGGCCGAGGCGGTGGAACTGGCCAACAACACCCGTTACGGGCTGGCCGCGACGGTATGGAGCGAGAACCTCAATCTCGCGCTCGACATCGCGCCGAAACTCGCCGCCGGGGTGGTCTGGCTCAACACCACCAACGCTTTCGACGCCGCCGCCGGCTTTGGCGGGGTGCGGGAATCGGGCTATGGCCGCGAGGGTGGCTGGGAAGGGCTGCTGGCCTACACCAAACCGAAAGCGAAGGCGAAGCAGCTCACACCGATCACCGCCGTTCCGGCGCCGAAAGACGCGCAGGTCGATGCGCTCGACCGCACCGCGAAATTCTATATCGGCGGCAAGCAGGCCCGGCCCGATGGCGGCTATAGCCGGGCGATCTGGTCACCCAAAGGCAAGCTGCTTGGCCATGCCGGGCTTGCCAACCGCAAGGATGTGCGCAATGCCGTCGAGGCAGCGCGGGGTGCGGGCGGCTGGGCGAAATCCACCGCCCATCTGCGGGCGCAAATCCTGTTCTATATCGGTGAGAACCTCTCGGCCCGGGCGGATGAATTCGCCCACCGGATCAACGAGATGACCGGCAAACGCCACGGTGCGGCGGAGGTGGAGAAGTCAATCGACCGGCTGTTCACCTGGGCCGCCTGGGCCGACAAATACGATGGCGCCATCAAGCCCGTGCCGATGCGCGGCGCGGCGCTCGCCACGCATGAGCCGGTGGGCGTGATCGGCGCCTTCTGCCCCGATGACGCGCCGCTGCTCGGCCTCGTCTCGCTGATGGCGCCGGCCATCGCCATGGGCAACCGCGTGGTGCTCGCGGCCTCCCAGCCCTACCCGCTGGCCGCCACCGATTTCTACCAGGTGCTCGACACCTCCGACCTGCCCGCCGGGGTGGTCAATATCCTCACCGGGCTGCACACCGACTTCGCCAAAGCACTGGCCGGGCATCTCGACGTCGATGCCGTCTGGTCCCAGTCCGGCGCCGACCTCTCGGCGATGATCGAACACGAAAGCGCGGGCAACCTGAAGCGGACATGGGTCAACAACGCGCGCGCCCGAGACTGGTTCGGGGCCGAAGGCGAAGGCCGTGAATTCCTGCACCACGCCACCGAGGTGAAGACCACCTGGATTCCCTGGGGCGAATAGGCCTTGCGCCCGCCTGCGCGGTCGCGGCGGGCCTCGCTACGCTCGGCGGGGAACAAGAACCCCGTCCCTCACGGGACGGGGCGGTTTTCACCTTGCACGGTCATCGGCGTCCCCGCCTGTACCGTGCGGCCGATCTATCGCTCTTTGTCCTAAGTTTCCGTTAACGGAAGCGACCGCATCCGAACTTTTTTGCCTCCGGCGGGGATATTTTCGGCAAGATGAAGACAGGCTCCGGTCTTGCCCTTCATCTTGCCGAAAATATCCCGGGGGAGCGCGAGGGGGCTGGCCCCCTCGCCCCGGTCGGACAGGCAAAGCCTGTTCGAAACCTAAAGAAGCTCGGCCAGCACCAGCGCCATCACGCCCGCGCTATCCACCATGTCATCAATCCCGATCCATTCGTCAGGCTGGTGCGCGAGATCGAGCACGCCCGGGCCGTAGGCGATGCAATTGTGCAGCCGCCCGATCCGGTCGATATGCTTCTGGTCATAGGTGCCGGGGCTGACCACGTAGTCGGGCTGCGCGCCCAGCACCTTCTCGATGGCGGCGGCGGTCGAGCGCACCACGGGAGCGCTTTCGTCGGTCATCGTCGGGATGACCTCATGCATGTCGCGGATTTCGTAGTCGAAGCCGGGGCGGCTGTCCTTCACCCGTTCGAGCAGGGCTTTCACCTCATCCTTCACATCGCCAATGTCTTCTTCCAGCAGGAAGCGCCGGTCGATGACGATGCGGGCGCGGTCGGCGACGCAGGGGGCGGGGAAGCCGGTGAAGCCGGGCTCCGGCTCCGGCTCGCCGCCATGGATCGAGTTGATGTTCAGCGTCGATTGCTTCGCGCCGTCCGGCACCACCGGCATGTCGGTGCGCTTCCGGGCAAGCAGCGGGTAGAGCGTGCGCTCCATCTCTTCCAGCACTGCGCCCATGTGGCGGATCGCTGAATCGCCGAGGAAGGGCATCGAGCCATGGGCGATGCGCCCCTTGGTTTCGATCTCGGCCCACCAGACGCCGCGATGGCCAAGACAGATCCGGTCTTTGTTGAGCGGCTCGGGGATGATGACGTGCTGCACGCGCTCGGGGCTGAAATAGCCCTGTTCGGCGAGCCAGGCGACGCCGCCATAGCCGCCGCTTTCCTCGTCCGCCGTGGCGCTGACTTCGATGGCGCCGGCGAAGTCAGGGTTGGCGGCGATGAAGGCTTCGGCGGCGATGATCGCGGTGGCGATCCCGCCTTTCATGTCGCAGGTGCCGCGCCCGTAGATCTTGCCGTCTTCCACCTCGCCGCCGAATGGGTCCTTCGTCCAGCCGTTGCCCACTTCGACCACGTCATGGTGGCCGTTGAAATGCACGCAGTCTCCCGGGCGCGTGCCTTCGTAGCGGGCCACGAGGTTCCAGCGCGGCCAGGTGTCGCTGTCGCCGATGGCGCCCTCGGCGCGGAGCAGCTCCACCTGCCAGCCCTGCGCCTCCATGCGGTGCCCAAGCCACTCCACCAGGTCGCGGTAGTTGCGCCCCGGCGGGTTCAGCGTGGGGATGCGCACGAGGTCTTGCGTGAGCGCCACGAGGGCCTCGCGCCGGGCCGCCACTTCGGCGAGGATCCTGTCGGTGATATCTGTCATGGCGCGACGCTAGGCCCGTTTGGCGCCCGGCACAACGGCGCGGGGGAAATTCCCGCGCCATTTCCCCGTTTTGCTTCTCCCCTTGCCGTTGAAATCGCGCTAGGCTTCCCCAGATGATTAAATGTTACACAGATTAACTTTAAGGGGATCATGATGGCGGCAAATCTCGACAGCCAGGTGAAGGAGAGCCAGCAGCAGGTGGCCGAGGCGCAGGCGAAGATCGCCGAACTGACCACCCGGATCGAGGCGGCGCGCGCGAAGGCGATGGCAGGCGAAGACATTGCCATCGACATCGAGAACGCCACGCTCGACGATGTGCATGCCCATACCAAGGTGATGAACGCCAATATCGCCGAGCTGATCATGGGGCTCGACGATGTGACGGCGGCCTTCTCGAAAGATTTCAACGAGATGCGCTCGAAAACCGGATGGGAGAGCTTCGTCGGCATCTTTTCCAAGCACAGATCGGAGAGTTTGCGCCAGGAACGGATGCGCACGGCGAGCATCGACGACAAGCTGCAGGACCTGATCTCGAAATCCGACGTGATCGTCACGCTGCTGCAGGGCCAGCTCGATATGCTGAACGAGCAGAAGACCCGGGTGGAGACGAACCTGACCGAAACGCTGGACGACCGCGAAATGACCGTGGGCGAGCTGGAGCAGGTGCGCGCCGAGATACAGGGCATGGACCCGGCGATCATCGAGCTCGAAAACAAGATCGCCGTGGAGCAGGACGCCGCCGCGCGCACCAAGCTGGAAACCGAGCTTGCCGATCTCAACACCCGGTATAACGCGCTGGTGCAGGAGGAGCAGGTGAAGCTTGCCCGCTCCCAGACGCTGGAGCGCTACATCGAGAAGGGCAAGACCTGGGTCGACTCGCTGCAAAACCAGGCCGCGACCCAGATGGTGCTGATCAACAAGCTGCAGACCGACACCAAGCAGCGGGTGGTGCTCTACGATGCGCTGTCGAAATCGCTGAAGACCGCGCAGCAGCAGGACGTGGCCCACCGGATCAACGAGATCGGCGTGCAGACCGACAAGGAAGCCCAGGCCGCCATGGCCGCCATCGGCACCGCGACCAACCAGAAGATGGCCGACATGATGGAAGCGCATGACGAGCACATGGTCTTCGCCCGCGAGGTGCTGGAGGCCAAGGCCAAGGCCGACGAGCGCTTTGCCCGCCGCTTCGCCGAGATCGTCGAGAAGCACGACAAGAACCTCTACGGGGAATAAGTGGCCAGCACCGACCTCACCCGCGACCACGTCTCGCTCGAAGACGCGCGCGTCACCCGGCGTTACTTCGCCAAGTTCGCCGCCATCACCGGGCATCTCGCCCGCGTGGCGGCGCAGTTCGAGGCGGAGGGCGCGCTGTCGCGCCATGACGTTGAGGTGCTGGCGCGCTATATCGTGAGCCTCGGCTTCACCTTCCGCGCGCTCGCCAACAAGTATCACATGGCCGGGCGCGCCGAGGGGCCGGGCCCCGGCGCCCTCACCTTCGACCGCGAGGAATCGGGCTTTCCCGTCCATGCCGAGCTGTTGCAGATGGCCTCGGACGCGGCGCAGGCGGGCAAGCATCTGAAGAACCTGCCCGGGCCGGACGAGATCAGGCGCCAGATGGTGAGCGAGATCGTCGGCCGGCTCACGGTGCCCACGCGGCTGCAATACGCGATGAGCCAGCGGCTCTATTACGAGGAGCTGGTGCGCGGCGATCTGTTCTGGGCGCAGAACGACCCCGACGCGCTCTGGCTCGGCAATGTCGAAGCGGGGCGCGATCCGCGCCGGCGTTACCTCGTGCATTGGGCGGTCTATGACAGCACGGTCAACATCCCCACCATCTACCTGATGGAGCTGGAAGACACCGGCCGCACCGCACTGCCCAAGGACGAAAAGCGCTGGCCTGCCGTGCAGGCGCATCTGATGGCGCAATCGGTGGCGGGGCTCAAGCTCGTCACCATCGCCACCGGCTTCGACAAGGATTTCGACGATCTGCACCCGAAGCGCCTGCGGCGCTTCCACCTCGGGCCGATGTATTCCAACGCCTTCACCAGGCAGACCGGCCCGCTGCGCACGGTGCTGGAGGAGGCCCATGCGCCGGAGGGCGAGGACTGGGCGCTGGCCTGGACCGTCGAGACGCTGGAAAGCGAGCGCGTGGAACAGGAAAAATCCGGCTGGTTCGGTTCGGTGGAGCGCGAGGTCTTTGCGCTCGATCCATTCTCGGGCGCCGCCGAAACCGGACGCACCAGCATGGACCGCGCCATCATCCTGCCGCAGCGGCCGTTTCAGGTGCTGGCGGAGAAGGCCCCGCCAGGGTTTCGCGAAGTGCGCAAGTTTGTCGTCAGCCCCGGGGGGCGGGTTTTGTCGTATCGGTGAGGCCGGGGGTTTCACACCCCCGGACCCCCGTGGGATATTTTAGGCAAGATGAAGAGGTAAGCGATGTCAGTGCCGGCCGACCAGATGGAGCTTCGGGAAGACGAGATCCGCGCCCATTACGACGCGGCGGCGGGAATGCTCGCAGGCTTCGACCATACGCCGCGCATCGCCCGGCCGAAAGTAGCCGCCGCACCGGTGGAGCGCAGTCCGGGCGTGGCGCGCACGCGGCGGTTTCGCTCGACCACGCCGGGGCTAGTGACGCGCTCGACGGCGCGGCCCGAAGGGGTGCGGCTGATCGAGCGGATCGAAGACACCGATGGCGGCGATCCGATCCTGTCGCCGGTTCAGGCCACCGTGCTGCACTCGTTGCGCCGGGCGCTGGCGATGTCGCTGGCGATGGCGGAGAGTTACGGCGAGCAGACCGGGCTGATCGCTTTGAAGAAGCAGAACCTCGAAGCGGCGCTGCCGAAAGCGCAGGCGGCGGAGTTTTCCGAATTGCTGGCCGCCGAGAGCCTGATCGCGCTGTCGGTCTTCGCCAATGCCACCGCCTTCCTGCTCGCGCCCCATGCCAGCGAGGTGAGCGTGGAGGTTGGCAATGTCGAGGAAGTGCTGACCGACAATGCCGGGCTGGCGCTGCACGGGGCGCTGTGGGAACTGGACCAGGAGATCGCCGCCTTCGCCGAGGACGAGCCGCGGCTGGTGGCCACGGTGATGGCCTATGCCGAGCAGCTGATGGAAAAGGTGAGCCTGCGCGCCCAGACCGCGCCGCGCCTCGCGCCGTTCACCGCCAACGACTACCGGGTGGAGGCCGACGAGTTCACCATTTCGGGCTTCACGCCCTCCCGCAAGGCGCGCGGCACCAAGCTGACCATGAGCTTCAAGAAGCCGCATGAGGTGGTGGGCAACCACATCGCCAAATACCAGTCGATGAAGCTGTCGAAGATGCTCATGGCCTACGATTTCGAGCGCAGGCTGAACCCGTTTGCGGAACTGGGCGGCTTCATCTTCACCTTCATGGGCGACGGCAAGCCGGGCACCGGCAAGACAACGCTGATCCAGATGATGGCGGGGCTGATTTCGGGCTATTGCGAGGCGGCGGGCTATCCGTTCCGCTACCAGAACCTCTCGACCGAGAGTATCGACAGCTATCAGGGCAAATCGGCGCAGAATGCCAAAGCCTTCATCAACAACGTGATCGACCCGAACGTGATCGGCTTCGGCACGATCGACGATATCGACCAGCTCGCCGGAAAGCGCGGCGACCGGCAATCCTCGGCGGGGCAGCTGGAGATCACCGCCGTGCTGATGGAAAGCTTCGCCGGGGCCAACACGGTGGTGCGCGGCAATTGCACCTTCGGGATGTTTTCCAATTATCCCGAGAATGTCGATGACGCATTGCGCCAGCGGGCCGGCGCGCGCTTTCTCGTCGACGGGCCGCAGACGCGGGAGGACTATATCGACATTCTGCACCTTCTGATGGGGAAGAACCACGATATCCCGCTTGGAAAGCATGAATTATACAAGGCGCAGGAGATCAAGCGCGCCGTGGCCGAGAGCTTCGAGCGCCATTCCCGGCCACAGGAGGACGGGCTGGAAAAGGTGTTCGAGCGGGTGTCGAAGGATATCGGCCAGCTTGATACGATTGCCAAGCTCGGCACCTATCTGAAAGGCATTCAGGAGGCCGACGCGCGCTTCACCGGGCGGGCGATCAAGAACATCACCGACGCGATCAAGGTGCGGGCGATGGATTTCGAGCTGCCGGACGAGTGGATGGAAGAGCCGGACCTGTTCCTGTTCAAGTCATACGACGAGAAGAAGGGGATGATCGAGGAGCTGCGCCAGCCGATCACGGTGGAGATGGTGATACAGGAGATCAACCGCTACGCCGACAGCGAGTTTCGCTATGCCGACAAGTCGGACGAGGCGGCGATTGCGCAGATGGTGCGGGAATATCGGCTCACCGAGGAAGCCAAGCGGCAATACCTGGAGGGCAAGGGCTGATGACGACGGCCTGGGCGGTGATAGCGGTGCTGGTCGTCGGCCTCCCGTCGGCCCTGCTCGCCGGGTGGCTCGGCTGGCGCGGCGTGCCTGCGCTCTGGCCGGTGCTGGTCAACGCGGTCTGGCCCGCGCTCGGGGCGGCGCTTTACCTGGCCATCACCAACGCCGTCGATGAGGCATATCGGCTCGATATGCCGGTCGTCACCGGATTGATGCTCGGCGCCACGCTCACCGCATTCAGCGCCCCGCTCTGGCTGGGCGGGTTCTGGGCCGGACGCCAGGCAAAGCGGGTGCGCGCGGGATGATGAATTACGCCGATATCGGGCTGGCCAACACCTTCCTGCCGCTGGCCGGGCTGGTGGCGCTGGCGCTGCTGCTGCCCGTCTGGACGGTGCCAAAAGGCACCCGCTCGCAGGGGCGGCTGGCGCTGGGCATGGCGGCGAGCGCGGGGCTGACCTTCGCCGCCGCGCTGGGGCTGTTCGCGGCGCTGCACGCGGGCGCGGGCAACGCGCCGCGCCTCGGGGCGGTGACGCGGGCGGCTGTGCTGTCGGCGCTGGCCTGGGGCCCGCTGCTGGCGCTGGCCTGGCTGGCGCGGGCACAGGGCGTGGAGAAGCGGCGCGGCGAAGACATGGCAAGGAGCAGGTGAGATGGACTGGGCGATTTTTCTGGGCGTAACCTTGCTGGCCTCGGTGCTGGTGGCACTGGTGGCGCGCGACATCGCGGCCCGGATGGCGCGGGCCGGAGGCGAACCGGAATTCACCGCAATCCTGCTCGCCATCGTGATCTCGGCGGTGGTGCTGCTGGGCGCCTCGCGGCTGGCCGTCGCGGTGGACTGGCTCTATGCGCGGGCCGGAGTAGATGCCGCCACGGCGATTGGCGGGCAATTCCGGGTGGCGGCCTTTGCGGCGAGTTTCGTGCCGATCGCGGCTTATGTGCTGACGTTCCTGGGGACGTTCAGACGGGTGAAGGGAACTTCATGACGATGGGATTTGCACGCAGCGAAAGCCGGGACCTGCCCCGCGCAAGACCGATCTAATCGAGGGGGCAGAATGAAACGCCTCATCCAACGCGGCCTGATGTTCGGCAACCTGATCCGCATCGACAGCCCCGCCCTTGTCGAGCGCTATAACCGGGCGCTGGAGCGGCTCACCCGCAAGCGCACCGCGCTCAGCGAATTCCATATCGACATCTCGGGCTATTCCTACGAGATCGGCGAGGAACTGGGCGATCATCTCTACCTCAACCCCAACGGGGTGAACCGGCTCTTCATCATCCTCACCACCGAACAGAAGCGCGCGCCGCTCTTGAACGCGCAGTTCTCCACCTCGCGCGGCATTCTCAAGCAGTTCATCGAGGAGAACGAGGCCAAGCTGTTCGCCCTCACCGCGCAGGACGCAGTGGCGGGCGAGCTTGACAATTCGGTGTTCGAGGTCACCGCCCCTGCCCGGCTGTTCGACATCCGCAAGATCACCGTGGTGGCCGACACAACGCAAAGCCATGTCGCCAATGCCCGCAAGCTGGCCGACCGGATCGAGCGGTTCCAGACCGAGCCGGACGGCTGGTATGATGACGTGCTCATCGCCGAGATGATCGAGCTGGCCAAGCGCACCGGCGACGTGACCCGCCAGCCCATCGACCTTGCCCACGCCACCTACGAACAGGGCAATTTCTGGACGGCGCATTTCGGCGGCATCTACATTTTCCGCGACGTGGCCACGCCCGCCGCCATCACCGTGCGGCCGCGCGCCGATGTCGGGCCGATGCCGATCGAGGCGTTCGATCTCACCATGCGCAACGGCATCGCCACCTTTCTGGAGATGAACGATCTGGTGGAGCCGGTGATCAAGGCGCGTGGCGTCGACGGGGCGGCGATCCTGCGCCAGAAGATGGACTTCATCCTCGTCGATGCGGCGACGACGCAGGGCCTGCCGATCGACGGGTTCGATCCGCGCAGCCTGCACCGGCTGGCACAGCGGATGGGGTCGGCGCTGCCGGAGGAATTTCTCAAGCTCAACGCGCTGGTGCGCTGGGCGCTGAACGGCGGCAAGTGGCCACGCATCGCGTCTGACAGCCCGGCCTATTTCTACACCCTGCGCGCCCGGCCCGATCACCCCGACCGGGATCTGGTCAACCAGCTCCTCTCCGAGCTGGCCCCGCTCGACATCCGCCAGCTCTTCATCACCCACAAACCCGCTTTCTACGCCGCCTATCGCGACTGGCCGGATGCGAAGAAGGAATATGTGGCCGAGTTCCTCGCCTCCGACTATGCCGCCAACAAGGCCGGCGCGCGCGAGGCGCTGTTCGGCGGGCGCAACCCCGCGCCCACCCCGTCTGGCCCCTGGGAGGCGAAAGATGATATCCTCGATCTCGTGGGCCCCTGGGGCGCGGTGAGACGGTAAGGAGGGCGCCATGGCATTTGCGCGTTTGTTCGTATTCGGGTTTCTCGCCCTGTCGGTGATCTACATCGCGGTTTCGGTCTATTCGCGCTCGGTGCGGCGGGAAAAACTTGAAAAACGCTGGGCGGAAGACCATCCCGGCGATGAAGACAGCCCCGAGCGCGAAATCTATATCGAGACCGGCATGGCGGAGTATAACAGCTCGCTGCGCCGCAAGCTGATCCTGCTCGTCTATGTCATCCCGCTGATCGCCATCGTGGCGATTTCCATCATCGTCAACGTCACGTGAGGCCCGGACCCATGCGCATCTTTCGCAACACCCTTCTGACCATCGTCCTCCTCGTGGCGGGCACCTTCCTGCATTACACCCTGCCGCAGCATGACGTGGTGCGCGTGGTCAACACCTACCAGGAACGCCAGGATCTCGGCGACTGGACGCGGATCTTCTGGGCCAATCCCGACGACCAGTCGGGCACGCTGATCAACCGCGATGTGCAGTTCATCCAGACGGTGAAGAAGAAGACGTGGTTGCTCGGCTTCTTCCAGCGCGACTCCGAGAAGGTGATGGTCTATCGCAACGAAGATACCGGCTGGTCCTGGCCGCCCTATTTCAAGTTCGATACTGCCAGCCTGCAAACCGAGGCCGACGATCTGCGCTCGACGCCGGAGGCTCCGAAATGGGCGGTGTTGACCCATTACGGCTGGCGGCTCGAGCTGTTCTCGGCCTTCCCCAACGCGGTGGCAATCAAACCCATCGCCTCGCCGGACATGACGATCATCCCGTGGTTCAACATCATCTTCTTCATCATTATCATCGCGCTGATCCTGTTCCTCCGGGCGATGTGGATGCAGTTTCGCGAACGCACCATCGACCCGGCGCTGGAAGACACCCGCGACGCCTGGGAAAAGGTCGATGCGGGGCTCGATGAAAAGCGCGGCCGCCTGAGCCGCTGGTGGCGGAGCTGGACGGGCAGATAACGCCGCAGCTGCGAAACATCTTGCACACGCAGCATCAGGTTTGCTTCAATGGGTTACCCAGGGGAAACCCGGACCAAAGGAAGGAACGCCCGATGAAACACCTCACCCTCGCCGCCGCCATGCTCGCGCTCACCGCCGGCATGGCCCAGGCGCAGCAGGATACGATTACCCTCGGCATGGTTCTGGAGCCGCCGAACCTCGACCCGACGGGCGGCGCCGCCGCCGCGATCGACGAGGTGGTTTATGCCAATATCTTCGAAGGTCTCACCCGTTTCGGCCCCGATGGCGCGGTGCTGCCGGCGCTGGCCGAGAGCTGGGAGGTGAGCGAGGATGGCACGGTCTACACCTTCCACCTGCACGATGGCGTCAAATTCCATGACGGCACCGACATGACCGCCGAAGACGTGGTGTTTACCCTCGACCGCGCCCGGGCCGAAGACTCGACCAACGCCCAGAAGGCGCTGTTTACCGGGATCACCGGCGTCGCGGCGGTGGACCCGCTGACCGTGCAGATCACCCTGGCCGAGCCGAACGGCAACCTGCCCTTCAACATGGCCTGGGGCGATGCGGTGATCGTCGCGCCCGAGAGCATCGACACGGCCGCCACAGCGCCGGTGGGCACCGGCCCCTTCACCTTCACCGAATGGGTGCAGGGCGATCACGTGACCATCACCCGCAACGACGCCTATTGGGGCGCCGCCCCGGCGCTGGCCTCGGCAACGTTCAAGTTCATCTCCGATCCCAACGCCGCCTTCGCCGCGATGATGGCGGGCGACGTCGACGCCTTCCCGAACTTCCCCGCACCGGAAACCCTGAGCCAGTTCGAAAGCGATCCGCGCTTCAAGGTCATCGTCGGCTCGACCGAGGGCGAGACGATCCTCGCCATGAACAACAAGCTGGCGCCGCTGGACGATATCCGCGTGCGCGAGGCGATTGCCCACGCAATCAACCGGCAAGACATCGTCGACGGCGCGATGTTTGGCTTCGGTACGCCGATCGGCACGCATTTTGCCCCGCACAACCCCGATTATGTCGACCTGACGGCGCTGTCGGCCTATGACCCGGAGAAATCGAAAGCGCTGATGGCCGAGGTTGGCGAGATCCCGGCGCTGCGGCTGATGCTGCCGCCGCCGAGCTATGCGCGGCGTGGCGGCGAGATCATCGCCGCGCAATTGCGCGAGGTGGGGATCGAGACCGAAATCACCAACCTCGAATGGGCGCAATGGCTCGAACAGGTGTTTGGCGGCAAGGATTTCGACCTGACCATCATCAGCCACACCGAACCCGCCGACATCAACATCTATGCCCGCCCGGATTACTACTTCCAGTATGACAACGCCGAGTTCCAGGCGCTGATCGCCGAGCTTGGCGTCACCTCCGACCCGGCGAGACGCTCGGAGCTCAACAAGCAGGCGCAGGAAATGATCGCGCAGGATTACGTCAACGCCTATCTGTTCCAGCTTGCCAAGACCGGCGTGGCCAATGCCAAGATCGAAGGGCTGTGGGAAAACGCCCCGACCCAGGCCAACGACCTGACCGGCGTGCGCTGGACCGAGTGAGCCGCGCAACATGATGCAAAGGGGGCGCCGGCGAAACCCGGCGCCTTTTTTTCAGCGGAGCGGCTCACGCCGCAACGCTCTTGCGAGGTGGGGGCTCTGCCCCCACACCCCCGGGATATTTTTGGCAAGATGAAGCAGCAATTGCGTCTTTCTCCCACGCGCCAGTCGGCCTAACCTCCGCCCCATGCTGCGTTACGCCTTCTCCCGCGCCCTGTCGCTTGCGGTCAGCCTGATCGTGGCTTCGGTGGTCATTTTCGCAGTGATCGAGGTGATCCCCGGCGATCCGGCAAGCTACATGCTGGGGCTGAACGCGACGCCCGAAGCGGTGGACGCGCTGCGCGACCAGCTTGGGCTGAACGGCTCGCTGGTGAGCCGCTATCTGAGCTGGGCGGGCGGGATGCTGACCGGCGATTTCGGGCTGTCATACACCTACAAGGTGCCGGTGGCCGATCTGGTGGCGCAACGGCTCTGGGTTTCGCTGCCGCTGGCGCTCTACGCGCTGGCGCTGTCCACGCTCATCGCCTTCCCGGTCGGCCTGATCGCGGCGGCGCGGCGCGGCACGGTCACCGATTACGGCATCATGGGGGCGACGCAGCTGGGCATCGCCGTGCCGAATTTCTGGTTCGCCATGCTGCTGGTGCTGGTCTTCGCGGTCAACCTTCGCTGGTTCTCGGCGGGTGGCTTTCCCGGCTGGTCCGATCCGGGCGCGGCGATCAAGGCGCTCACCCTGCCCGCCGTGGCGCTGGCGCTGCCGCAAGCCTCGATCCTCGCGCGCGTCATGCGCTCAGCACTGATCGAAACGCTGGGACAGGATTACATCCGCACCGCCCGCGCCAAGGGGCTCTCGCGCCGTCAGGCCACCACCCGCCACGCGCTGCGCAACGCGATGATCCCGGTGCTCACCATCATCGGGCTGCAATTCAGCTTCCTGCTCGCCGGCGCGATCATCATCGAGAACGTGTTCTACCTGCCCGGCCTTGGCCGCCTGATCTTCCAGGGCATCACCCAGCGCGACCTGATCGTGGTCGAAAGCCTGGTGATGCTGCTCGTTTTCGCCGTGATCCTCGTGACCTTCCTCGTCGATCTCGCCTACGCCGCCGTCGACCCGCGGCTCCGGAGGCGCGCATGAGGCTCAACGCCCAGCTCTGGATCGGCGCAGCGCTGACGGCTGTGTTTCTCGCCGGTGCGGTGCTCAGCTTCGTCTGGACCCCGCATGACGTGACCGCGCTCAACATCGCCGACAAGCTCAGGCCCGCCTCTTCCACCTACCTGCTCGGCACCGACCATTTCGGGCGCGATCTGCTCTCGATGCTGATGGTCGGCGCGCGCACCTCGATCGCGGTGGCGCTGGTGGCGGTGGGGATCGGGCTTGGCCTCGGGGTGCCGCTGGGGCTGCTCGCCGCGGCCACCCGCGGCAGCCTGATCGACGAGGTGGTGATGCGCGGCAACGACCTGATCTTCGCCTTCCCCTCGCTGGTGATCGCCATCCTGATCACCGCCGTTTTCGGCCCTTCGGCGCTGAACGCGATCCTCGCGATCGGCATCTTCAACATCCCCGTCTTCGCCCGAGTCAGCCGCGGCGGCGCGCTCAGCCTGTGGACGCTTGACTGGATTCTCGCCGCCCGGGTGGCCGGCAAAGGGCGGCTGCGCATCAGCCTTGAGCATATCCTGCCCAATATCGTGAACCTGCTGATCGTGCAGGGTACGATCCAGTTTTCGCTCGGCATCCTCGCCGAAGCGGCGCTGAGCTATGTCGGCCTCGGCGCGCAGCCGCCGCTGCCAAGCTGGGGCCGGATGCTCGCCGAGGCGCAGACGATGATCTACACCAACCCAGCCCTTGCCATCCTGCCCGGCCTTGCCATCGTCGCCATGGTGCTGGGGCTGAACCTTATGGGCGACGGTTTGCGCGATCTGCTCGATCCCCGGGTGCGGAGGGCGCGGGCATGATCCGGCTGCAAAACCTTTCGCTCGCGATCCACGATTACCCGATCCTCGACGACGTCTCGCTCACCATCGCGCCGGGCAAGGTGACCGGGCTGGTGGGCGAGAGCGGCTCGGGCAAATCCATGACCGCACTCGCCGTGATGGGCCTCTTGCCGCATGGCAGCCGCATCTCGGGCCATGCCTGGCTGGACGAGGGCGACGTGCTGGCCAAATCCGAGCGCGAAATGTGCGCCCTGCGCGGCAACAGGGTGGGCATGATCTTTCAGGAGCCGATGACGGCACTGAACCCGGTCAAGACCATCGGCGATCAGGTGGCGGAAACGCTGGTGATCCATGGCAAGGCAACAAAACGCGAGGCGCGCGACGTCGCCCGCGAACGCCTCGCCCGCGTCGGCCTGCCGGAAGAGCGCTTTCCGCTCTCGCGCTACCCGCATGAGCTGTCGGGCGGCCAGCGCCAGCGGGTCTGCATCGCCATGGCGGTGGCGCTGAACCCCGAGCTGCTGATTGCCGACGAGCCAACCACCGCGCTCGACGTGACGACGCAGGCGCAGATACTCGATCTGCTGAAGGGGCTGGTGGAGGAGGAAGGCATGAGCCTGCTTCTCATCACCCACGATCTCGCCGTGGTCGCCGGCATGGCCGACCATGTGGCGGTGATGCAGGCGGGGCGGATCGTCGAGCAAGGGCCGACCGAGGCGCTCTTTCGCACCATGGCGCATCCCTATACCCGCAAGCTCTTCGCCGCCTCATCGCACCAGCCCGACCGGGGCGCGCGCGCCGAGGGCACGCCGCTTCTCACCGTCGAGAACGCGGTGCGCGACTATCCGACGGCACGCCAGGGGCTGCTTGGTCGCGCCGGCACCTTCCGCGCGGTGAAGGGGGTGAGCTTCACCCTCGAACGTGGCGAAAGCCTCGGGCTGGTCGGCGAAAGCGGCTGCGGCAAATCCACCCTCACCCGCGCCATCCTCGGGCTCGACGCGCTGCAAGGCGGGCGGATCGCGCTCGACGGGCAGGAAATCCATGCCGGCCCGCATCTGGACCCGTCGAT
Source organism: Sinisalibacter aestuarii (assembly GCF_027923545.1). Classification (GTDB taxonomy): domain Bacteria; phylum Pseudomonadota; class Alphaproteobacteria; order Rhodobacterales; family Rhodobacteraceae; genus Sinisalibacter; species Sinisalibacter aestuarii. The sequence continues at coordinate 184,635 of NZ_BROH01000005.1, forward strand.
CCGCCGCCGGATGCAGGTGGTCTTTCAGGACCCCTATGGCAGCTTCAACCCGCGCTGGAAGGTCGAGCGGCTGGTGGCCGAACCCTTCCATCTGATGGACAGCCCCGGCAATATCCGCGACCGGGTGGCGGCGGCGCTGGCCGATGTCGGGCTGGAGCCGGAGGCGATGGGGCGCTACATCCACGAGTTTTCCGGCGGTCAGCGTCAGCGTATCGCCATCGCCCGCGCCCTCATCACCAATCCCGACCTGATCATCCTCGACGAAGCGGTGAGCGCGCTCGACGTGTCGATCCGCGCGCAGATCCTCGATCTGCTGGCCCGGCTGCGCGCCGAGCACGGGCTGAGCTATATGTTCATCAGCCACGATCTGTCGGTGGTGCAGGCGATCACCGACCGGGTGCTGGTGATGCAGGCCGGCGAGATCGTCGAACGGGGCGCGACGGCGCAGGTCTTTGCCAGCCCCGCCCATCCCTATACGCGGACGCTGATTGCGGCGACGCCGAAAATCCCAGCCGAGTGGCAAGGAGTGACCCATGATTGAAGCCCTGTGGTACGACCAGACAAAGATGTATGTGAATGGCGAATGGATCTGGCCCGCGCGCGGCGGGCAATTGCCGCTCGAAGATCCCTCGACCGGCTGGCAGATCGGCACCATCGCCCGTGGCAAGGAAGAAGATATCGACGCCGCCGTCACCGCCGCCCGGGGCGCGCTGGAGGGCGACTGGGGCCGGATGACGGCGCTGGAGCGCGGCCGCATCCTCGCACGGATCGGCGAACTGGTGAAAACCCGGATCGAAGACCTCGCGGTGATCGAGGCGCATGACGTAGGCAAGCCGCTGACACAGGCCCGCAACGATGCCATCGCGCTGGCGCGCTACATGGAATTCTACGCCGGCGCCGCTGACAAGGTGATGGGCGAGACGATCCCCTATCTCGACGGCTACACCGTCTACACCCTGCGTGAGCCGCACGGGGTGACCGGGCATATCATCCCGTGGAACTACCCGATGCAGATCATCGGCCGTTCGGTTGGCGGGGCGCTGGCGATGGGCAATGCCTGCGTGCTGAAGCCCGCCGAAGAAGCCTGCCTGACCGCACTCGCCTTCGCCGCGCTGGCCGAGGAGGCCGGGCTGCCCAAGGGCGCGCTCAACGTGGTGCCGGGGCTGGGCGAAGAGGCGGGCGCCGCGCTCACCGCGCATCCGGGCATCGACCACATCTCCTTCACCGGCTCGGTCGGCGTGGGCAAGCTCGTGCAGAAGGCCGCCGCCGACAACGTGGTGCCGGTGACGCTGGAACTGGGCGGCAAATCGCCCCAGATCGTGTTCGACGATGCCGATCTCGACGCCGCGTTGCCGTTCCTCGTCGGCGCCTGCATCCAGAATGCCGGGCAGACCTGCTCGGCCGCCAGCCGGGTGCTGATCCAGCGCGGAATCTATGACCAGCTCGTCGCCCGCATGGCCGACAGCTACAACGGCATGATGAGCGCCGAAGCAATGCGCGATGCCAATCTCGGCCCGCTGATCTCGGCCAGGCAGAAAGCGATTGTCGAGAGCTATCTCGCCAGGGGCGCCGATCTGCGCATCGCCGGGCAAGGCACGGTGCTGGACGATGTGCCGGCGGAGGGCCATTACGTGCCCGCCACACTCTTTGCCGACGTCCCCCCCGATCACCCGCTGGCGATGGAGGAAATCTTTGGCCCCGTGCAGGTGGCGATCCCGTTCGATACCGAGGACGAGGCGATCGCCATCGCCAATGGCACGGGCTTCGGGCTGGTAGCGAGCATCTGGACCGAGAACGGCGCGCGACAGATGCGCATGGCGAAACGGCTGAGGGCGGGCCAGGTCTTCATCAACAATTACGGCGCGGGCGGCGGGGTGGAGCTGCCCTTCGGCGGCGTCGGCCTGTCCGGTCATGGCCGCGAAAAGGGGTTCGAGGCGCTCTACGGTTTCTCCACGCTCAAGACGGTCGCCGCCAGGCATGGCTGACCGGGCGACGGCAAAGGCGCCCACCCGTTCTCTGTTCGGGAAATACCTCACGGGCCCCTCTCGGTGATTTCGAACTGCGAAATCGCCTGTCGGGTGACCGAAAGCGCAAATTGCCCTTTCGTCCAGGGTCCGGGGGTGTGAAACCCCCGGCGCTCTGCCTCAGGCGAGGCGCCCCGCGCGCGCCCAGGCGATGGCGTCATCCAACCGGTCGTCGCCCCAGAACAGCTCGCCCGCCACCACGAAGCTCGGCACGCCGAACAGCCCCGCGGCGGCGGCGTCCTGCGTCGCCTCGGCCAGCGCTTCCACTGTGTCATCGGCCTCGGCGCGGGCCAGCACCCGCGCCGGATCCTGCCCGACTGCGGCGATGGACTGCGACAGGTTCGGCTCGCTGCCCGCCATCTGACCCTGCTGGAACCACCGCCTGTAAGCCTCAATCACATAGGCCTTGCCCCAGCCCTCGGCCATGCCCACCAGCGCCACCTGGTTGGCGAGCGCCAGGTCTTCCAGCGGATAGGGCGCGGGCAATTGGGCCGTCAGCCCATATTTGCCAAGCCGCCGCCCGATGTCGCGCCACATATAGGCCGCCTTGGCGGGCTTCTTCGCAAAGGGGATGTTGTCCTGCGCGATCATCATCTCGCGCACGTTGAATGGCCGCCAGTTGAAGGTGATGCCCTCGCGCGCCGCCACCTCGTCGAGCCGCATCACCGTGAGATAGCTGTAGGTGCTGCCGATCGAAAACCAGAAATCAATCTCTGTCATGTCGCGCTCCTGAAATACCGTCCAGTGTCGACGACGGAGCGCCATCCTGTCAAACCTCCCGCACGGATGGACGCCGCGCGCGGCGCGTGCAAGTCTCGCCCTCATGACCGCGCTCACCATCTCCAACCGCGATGCCCGCCGGCTCTGGCTGGCCCAGAACCTGATCGGCACACACCTGCGCGATCCGGCGGAGATCATCCGCCAGCTCGGGTTTTTGCAGATCGACACGATCCGCAACGTCGCCCGCGCGCAGGACCACATCCTGTGGACGCGCATCCCCACCTACCACGAAGAGCGGGTTTGGCGGTTGCTGAAATCGCGCGCACTGTTCGAGCATTTCACCCATGACGCCTCGCTGATCCCCGCCGAGGTGCTGCCCTACTGGACCCGGCGCTTCTCCGTGCTCGGCGCGCGCACCGCGCGCTCGTCGTGGTTTCATTCCGGGCTGGGCCGGGCCGAGATACAGGCGATCCATGACCGGATCGCCGCCGAGGGCCCGCTTTCGACCCATGCCTTCGACACCAGGCACGAGGGGCCGAAGGAGATGTGGGCGCGCCCGCCGCACAAGAAGGCGCTCGACCAGATGTGGTATGCGGGCCGCCTCGCCACTGCGCATCGCGAGGGTTTCGTGAAGTTCTACGATCTGGGCGAGCGGGTGTTTGCCGGCGGGATCGACCACGGCACATCGGAGGCCGACCAGATCGGCTGGCTGCACGCCCGCGCCATCGACGCGCTCGGGGTCGCCACGCCGTCGGAGATCTACAGGTTCTGGGCCGCGACCACGCCCGCCGAGGTGAAGGGCTGGACCGCGCAGGCCGGGCTGGTGCCGGTGGAGATCGCGACCGCGACGGGCGGGCGCTACAAGGCCCTCGCCGCGCCCGATATCGAGGCCCGCCTGGCCGCCGCGCCGGAGCCGGGCAGCCGGGTGCGGCTGATCAACCCGTTCGACCCGATGGTGCGCGACCGCGACCGGATCGAGCGGCTGTTCGGCTTCGCCTACCGCAACGAGATGTTCGTGCCGAAGGCGCAGCGGGTCTATGGCTATTACGTCTATCCGCTGCTGGAAGGCGCGCGCTTCATCGGGCGGATCGAACTGAAGGCCGACCGGGGCGGCGATGCGCTCACCGTCACCGGCTTCTGGCCGGAGGCGGGCCTGCGCCCGTCGAAGGCCCGCGACGCGCGGGTCGATGCCGAGCTCGACCGCTTCCGCCGCTTCGCCGGGCTTGCGCAGGTGGTCTGGGCTTGCCCCCGCCCCTGAGCCGGGGCAGGCTGCGCCAAAACGGAGGGGACAGGATGAGACTCGACGGCAAGACCGCCATCGTCACCGGCGCGGGCTCGGGCTTCGGCGCCGGGATCGCGCGCAAATTCGCCGCCGAAGGCGCGCGGGTCTGCGTGGCGGACCTGAACGAAGAGGCCGCACGGGCCGTGGCGCAGGAGATCGGCGGGATCGAAATGCCGGTGGACGTGTCGCAATCCGCCTCGGTGCGTTCGCTCGCCCACGGCGCGCTGGAGGCTCTCGGCAAGATCGACATCCTCGTCAACAATGCCGGCATCACCCATCTGCCCGCACCGATGGAGACGATCGAGGAAGACGAGTTCGACAGGGTGCTGGCGGTGAACGCCAAATCGGTTTACCTCACCGCGCGCGAAATCGTGCCGCTGATGAAGGCGGCAGGCATGGGGGCGATCCTCAACGTCGCCTCCACCGCGGCGATCTCGCCCCGGCCCAACCTCACCTGGTACAACGCCTCGAAGGGCTGGATGCTGACCGCCACCAAGGGCATGGCGGTGGAGCTTGCGCCTGCCGGCGTGCGGGTGAACGCGATCCTGCCGGTGGCGGGGGAGACGCCGCTTTTGCCGAGCTTCATGGGGCAGGACACGCCGGAGATCCGCGCGAAGTTTCTCTCCAGCATCCCGCTGGGCCGGTTCTCGACGCCGGAAGATATGGGCAATGCCGCTGCCTTTCTGTGCTCGGACGAGGCCAGCATGATCACCGGCGTGGCGCTGGAAGTGGATGGCGGGCGCTGTATCTGAGGCCGGGCCGGGGGCCAGCCCCCGGACCCCCGGGATATTTGAGGCAAGATGAAAGGGCGGAGGATGAGGCCGGGCAAGCGTAATCTGATCACCGATGTCGCCGGGCTGCGTGTGGGCAATGCCGCCGACGCGCGGGTCAAGACCGGCGCGACGGTGCTGCTGGGCGAGGTTCCCTTCGTGGCTGCCGTGCATGTGATGGGCGGCGCGCCGGGCACGCGCGAGACCGATCTGCTCGCCCCTGACAAGACGGTGCAGGAGGTGGATGCGCTGGTGCTGTCCGGCGGCTCGGCCTTCGGGCTCGACGCCGCCTCGGGCGTGGTCGACGCGCTGCGGGCGCAGGGGCGCGGCTTCGATGTGGGCGGGCAGAAGGTGCCGATCGTGCCCGGAGCCATCGTCTTCGACCTGATCAATGGCGGCGACAAGGATTGGGCCGACAATCCCTACAAGCGGCTCGGGCGCGAGGCGCTGGCGGATGCCGGTGAGGTGTTCGCCCTTGGCACCGCAGGCGCGGGCACGGGTGCGACCACCGCCGATCTCAAGGGCGGGCTCGGCTCGGCCTCGCTGGTGCTGGAGAACGGCGTGACCGTGGGCGCGCTGGTCGTGGTCAACGCGGTGGGCAGCGCGACCGGGCCGGAGGGCCAGTTCTGGGCGAGCCCATGGGAGTTCGGCGGCGAATTTGGCGGGCGCGGGCCGGTGACCGGGTTCGACCCGGGCGCGGCGCCGGTGACCAAGCTCACCCCGCGCGGCGCCACCACCATCGCCATCGTCGCCACCGACGCCGCGCTGACGCAGGCGCAGGCCACGCGGATGGCGGTGGCGGCGCATGACGGCATGGCGCGCGCGATCCATCCCAGCCATACGCCGCATGACGGCGATCTGGTCTTCGCCGCCGCCACCGGTGCGCGCGCACTCTCCGATCCCGTCGCCGACCCGATGCTGCTGGGCCATGCCGCCGCCACCTGCCTCGCACGGGCCATTGCGCGCGGCGTCTACGCGGCCACCCCCGCGGTGAACGACCCCTTCCCCACCTGGGCCGCGCGCTTTGGCATGCCTTGACGCCGATCAAAGCCGCGGTCCATCATCGCAATTATTCTTTAGGCTATTGACCATCGGGAGAGACACGATGTTTCGCGCCACTTTCTATGCTCTTGTTCTTGTTGCCATCGCCAATCCGGGCCTCGCCGACGAGGTGAGCGATACGCTCTCCTCGGCGCTTCAGGCCTATGAGGACGGCGATATCGAATATGCCATCGAAGAGCTCGACTACGCCAAGCAACTCCTGCAGGAAATGACCTCGCAGCAGCTCACCGGCTTTCTGCCGGAGGCGCCGGCCGGCTGGACGCGCGAGATCTCCGGGGACGACATGAATGCCGGCCTCGCGATCATGGGCGGCGGCATCGGGGCGGAGGCGGATTACACCGACGGCACCGACAGCTTCACCATCACCATCATGGCCGACAGTCCGATGATCTCGATGTTCGGCGGCATGTTGTCGAATGCCGGGATGCTGGGGATGAAGATGCACCGGATCGGGCGCGAGAAATTCATCTTCAACGATGGCGAGCTGACCGGGCTGATCGACAACCGGATTCTCATCCAGGCGAAGGGGGCGGAGGTCGAGGTGATGATCCCCGTGCTCGAAACCATCGACTTTGCCGGGCTTGAGGATTTCGGCGGCTGACGCCCGGCGCTACTGCGCGGCGGGGGGCTGTGGCTGCTCGTCGCCCTGCGGGGCGGGCGCGGCCAGCACGGGATGCGTCGCCGCATTCATCTCGGCCGTGGAATAGCAGAAGGTGAGGCCCGCGCCGGCATCGACCAGGCAGCCGGGATCGCCGGCCACCACCGCGCCGCCATCGAGGGTCTGCCAGGTTTGCGTTGTCGCCACTTCCGAGAGCCGGCCACTGGCCCAGTCGTATTCGGCCAGGCAGCTCTGGCCCGCGCCATCGGCCAGAACCACGCAATTCTCGCGCCGCACGCAGGCGCCATGGTCGATCACCGTATCCGCCTGGCTCAGCAGGCAATAGCCCCGCTGCCCGCCGCCGAAACCGGCATCGGCCAGCGCCGCCGGGGCGGGCATGGGCGCGGCGTCGACCGGCGCGCTGGCCGAGGCGGGGTGGATGCAGATCAGCTCGTTCTCGCCGGTGGTACGCCAGCACTCCGCCGCCTCGTTGGCCAGCTTCTCGGCGGCGAGGCCGTTCACGCTGTGACGCCCACCTTCGTCGCGGGTGGTAAGGCGAGAGCCATTCGCCACCGTCACCTCACGGATCGTCGCTGCGCCCTCTTCGGTCACGGCAACGCTGCAGGCGGCGAAGAAATCCCAGCCCGGATGGCCGGGATGGCGGTATTCGCACATGCGGTCCTCGGCATGGAGCAGGGCGGGCGCGAGGGCGAGAGACAGGGCAAGAACGGGTGCGAAACGGCGCATGGTAACCTCCGGGCGGACCGGGTTCATTTGAGCCGCGAGAGCAGGCATGTCAATCGGCGAGCAGGGCGTCGACCATCGGGCTCTCTGCGTATTTCAGCGGATCGAGCACGTCGAAATGATGGCGGCCCGGCGCGATATGCAGGCGCGCCTCGTCCCAGGCTTCGGTAAGCCAGATCGCCTGATCGAGAAAGGCCGGGCGCTCCTCGGCGCCGACCCAGACCAGCGTTGCAATCTCATGGCGGGGCGTGCCGAGCACCGGGCTTTCGGCCTGGGCCTCGGCGGCATCGAGCCGCAGATCGGCGTTCATCCTGGTATGCGTGAGCGGGCGCAGATCTGCCAAAGGCGAGATCGCCACGATCCGGCGCAGCCGCCGCGCCGCAACCTCGGGCAGAAGCGCATCACTGCAATTCATCCGCGCGACCAGATGGCCGCCCGCCGAATGCCCGGCCAGCACCACCGGCCCCTCCACCTCGCGCGCGGCGCGGGCCACCGCGCGGGCCACGGCGCGGGTGATGTCGCGGAGGCGGGCCTTGGGGGCGAGAGGGTAGGATGGCATCGCCACCGCCCAGCCCCGCGCCACCGGACCGGCGGCGAAGCCTGACCAGTCTTCGCGCCCGAATGCCAGCCAATAGCCGCCGTGAACGAAGACGACGAGGCCCCGCGGATCGCCATCGGGCAGGAACAGATCGAATGCCTCGCGCGGCGTGTCGCCGTAGCTCAGACCGAGGCGCGTATGATCCTTGCGCGCGGCGCGAAATTCTTCCGCTTCGCGGGCCCAGCGCGGCGGATAGGCCGTGGCATTCGGGATGAAATCCGCGTTAGCATAGGCCAGATCGTAATCCATGGGCGGGCTCCTTCCGGGGCGCTGCCCCAATCCCAATCGGAGACCAAAATGCCGCGCGACGCAACCGATCTCGCCTCTCTTCTGAAAGACCCTTCGCTCCTCGCCAGCAAAGCCTATGTGGCCGGTGACTGGATCGACGCCGATAACGGCAAGACCTTCGCCGTGACCAACCCGGCGCGCGGCGATGTGCTGGCCGAGATCGCCGATCTGGGCCGGGCCGAGACCGCCCGCGCCATCGCCGCTGCCGATGCGGCGATGAAGGGCTGGCAGAAGCGCACCGCCAAGGAGCGCGCCAATATCCTGCGCGCCTGGTTCAACCTGATGATGGACAACCAGCAGGATCTGGCGCTGATCCTCACCGCCGAAATGGGCAAGCCGATCAACGAGGCGATGGGCGAGATCGCCTATGGCGCCAGTTTCATCGAGTGGTTCGCCGAAGAGGGCAAGCGGATCTATGGCGAGACGATCCCGCCGCACCTGCCCAATATGCGCCTTCAGGTGATCAGACAGCCAGTGGGCGTGGTCGCCTCGATCACGCCGTGGAACTTTCCCAATGCGATGATCACCCGCAAGGTCGGCCCGGCGCTGGCGGCGGGCTGCGGCGTGGTCGCCAAACCTGCGGGCGAAACGCCGCTCTCGGCGCTGGCGCTGGCGGTGCTGGCCGAGCGCGCCGGGCTGCCCAAGGGCCTGTTCAACGTGGTCACCTCGTCGAAGAGCGCCGATATCGGGCTGGAGTTTTCCGAAAACCATGCCGTGCGCAAGATCACCTTCACCGGCTCCACCTTCGTCGGCCGCATCCTGCTGCGCCAGGCCGCCGATCAGGTGAAGAAATGTTCGATGGAGCTGGGTGGCAATGCGCCCTTCATCGTCTTCGACGACGCCGATCTGGATGCCGCCGTGGAAGGCGCGCTCGCCTCGAAATTCCGCAATAACGGCCAGACCTGCGTTTGCGCCAACCGGATCTACGTGCAGGACGGCGTTTATGACGCCTTCGCCGAGAAGCTCGCGCAGGCGGTGGACAACCTCGAAGTGGGCGACGGGCTGGACGAAGGCGTGGCGCTCGGCCCGCTTGTCAGCGAGGCGGCAGTGAAGAAGGTGGAAGAGCACATCGCCGATGCGCTCGCCAAGGGGGGGCAGGTGCTCACCGGCGGCGCGGCGCATGAAAAGGGCGGGCTGTTCTTCAAGCCGACCGTCGTGACCGGCGCGACCCGCGAAATGGAAGTCGCCGAGGAAGAAACCTTCGGCCCCCTCGCGCCTTTGTTCAGGTTCAGCGACGAGGACGACGTGATCGCCCAGGCCAACGATACGATCTTCGGCCTTGCGAGCTATTTCTATGCGACCAATCTCAGCCGGGTCTACAAAGTGGCCGAGGCGCTGGAATACGGCATCGTCGGGGTCAATACCGGGATCATCTCGACCGAGGTGGCGCCCTTCGGCGGCGTGAAGCAATCGGGGCTGGGCCGCGAAGGCTCGCGCCACGGGATCGAGGATTTTCTGGAGATGAAATATATCTGCATGGCGATCTGACCGGGTTCGGATTGCTGCGCAATCCGACCGATGCGGGGGGCTCTGCCCCCCTGCACCCCCCGGGATATTTGCAGCAAGATGAAGAGGGGCACGCCGTGTTGAATTGACAGCCGGCCTGCCCCGGCCTACCTCTGGCACGCCGTCCGGCACCGGGCGGCACATTCTCAGGGCGGGGCGCAATTCCCCACCGGCGGTGACAGCCCGCGAGCGCCTTCCCCCGGGAAGGGACAGCAGACCCGGCGGAATTCCGGGGCCGACGGTAACAGTCCGGATGGAAGAGAATGGGAGCAGGTGCGCGGGCCTCCGGGCCCCGTGCGTGCTGTCCTGTCTGCCTTGAGTCACGTGCGTCAGGAGAAAGGACAGATGCGCCATGACTCGACCCAATCAAGACCTCACCCGCGCCGCGATGCTGATGATCGCCGCCGGGGCCGCCTTCGCCCTCATCAATATCGCGTTGCAGGGCGCCACGATGATCGCCGGGGCCGCCTCGCCCAGCGTGACCTTCTGGCAATATCTCATCGCCGCCGCGATCTACCTGCCGTGGATATGGCGCAACCGCACAGCCCTTTTCAGCACCGCCCATCCCGGCGCGCATATCCTGCGCGTGGCGCTCGGCGCGGTGGGGGTGCAGCTCTGGGTAGCGGGGCTGGCCCATGTGCCGATCTGGCAGGCCATCGCGCTCATCCTGCTCTCGCCCTTCTTCGTCACCATCGGTGCGGCGCTCGCGCTGGGCGAGAAGGTTACACCCACCCGTTGGGGCGCGGTGCTGGTGGGGATCGTCGGCGGCGCGGTGATCCTTGAGCCCTGGTCGGACCGGTTCCAGCTCTGGGCCCTGCTGCCGGTGGCGGCGGCCGCCTTCTGGGCCGCATCTTCGGTGGTGACCAAGCGGCTCACCGATGACGATGCGCCGGAAACGGTGACGATCTACCTGCTCCTGCTGCTGACGCCGATCAATCTCGGGCTGGCCTTCGGGGTCGGGCCGGGGCTGGCCCTGCCCGCCGCAGCAATATGGATGGTGGCCGCGGCGGGCCTGCTGACGGCACTCGCCCAGCACGCGCTGGTGCGGGCCTATTCGCTGGCCGATGCCGCCTTCCTGCAACCGTTCGATCACCTCAAGCTGCCGCTCAATGTGGGCCTCGGGGCGCTGATCTTTGGCTTCGCCCCCACCGGCTCGATGTGGCTGGGCACGGCGATCATCCTCGCGGCGACCTTCTTTCTGTTCCACCGGGAGGCCCGGCCCCTGCGCCGCACCGCGCTGCGCGGCGCCTGACCATCGGCACAGCCGGCCGGAAAAGGGGGAGAGGGTCACGCCTCTCCCTGACTTATTTGGTTATGCGAATTTTTGCATAGAAAAGCGGCAAAGACATGATATGCACAACAAATGAGCACCGCGCAGCGCCATCATCATTCCGCCCGGCCGTCGATCCAGACGGCAGCGCTGAGCCTTGTCGGGGGCTTTCTCGGCATCGCCGCGATCGGGCTGATCGACCAGTTCGTGCTGCAGGATAACGACCTGACCTTCGTCATCGGTGCCTTCGGCGCGACGGCGGTGCTCGTCTTCGGCGCACCCGGCAGCCCCTTCGCCCAGCCATGGAACGTGATCGTCGGCCATGTCACCTCGGCACTGATCGGCGTGGCGGTGTTTCAGCTTTTCGGCGCTGGCTGGTTCGCGGCGGCACTGGCCGTATCGCTCGCCATCGCCGCGATGCAGATGAGCCGCAGCCTGCACCCGCCGGGCGGGGCTTCGGCGCTGATCGCCGTGGCCGGCTCGTCCGGCGTGCATGATCTGGGCTTTCTCTACCCGCTCTTTCCGGTGGGCGCGGGCGCGCTGGTGCTGATCGGGGTGGCGCTTGTCGTCAACAATCTCAGCGCGCACCGGCCCTGGCCGATCTTCTGGTACTAGCCGCCACCCGTATGACAAAGGCGCGCGAACCAATGCCCGCGCGCCCCGTCTCGTCATGCCGGAGAGATCAGGCCTCGATGGCCTTCGCCTCGATGTCGTTCGCCGAGGCGATCTCGATCCGGCGCGGCTTCAGCGCCTCGGGCACTTCGCGCACCAGGTCGATATGCAGAAGGCCGTTTTCATGCACGGCGCCGGTCACGCGCACATGTTCGGCCAGCGCGAAGCGGCGCTCGAAGGCGCGGGTGGCGATGCCGCGGTGCAGATAGCTGCGCTCTTTGCCGTCCGGCGCCTTGCGGGCCGTGATCAGAAGCGCGTTTTCCTTCACCTCGACGTTCAGTTCTTCATCGGTGAAGCCCGCGACGGCCACGGTGATGCGCCAGGCGTCATCGCCGGTTTTCTCGATATTGTAGGGCGGGTAGGTTTCGCGGCTCACGTCTTTTTCAAACACCCGGTCCATCATTTCGGCAAGCTGGTCGAAGCCGACGGTGGCGCGGTAGAGCGGCGACAGGTCAAAGTTGCGCATGGGAATCCTCCATTGAGCGATACCAAAGGTTTGCCCTCCTCATCGGACGGGCGGTGAACGGACCCGGCATCCGGCGTCCATGCTATCGAATTAGGAAGGAATTCGGCCCGTTCAAGCCCCGCGCCCGGTGGCTCAGGGCCGCACGAAGCGTGCGCCGGTGCCGCCCCTGTCGCCACCCACGATGATCCGCCGCGCGGTGAAGCCCTGTTGCGGAAACACCCCCTCGCCGGTGGCGAAGGCACGCTTGAGTTCGGCCACGCGGGCCGGAAGCTCCATGCCGAAGGCCGTCACCCGCCGCCCGTCGCGCCCGCCCGACGACACGAGCGACACGATCCGCGGGCGCCCGCCGGTCACATCGAAGATCGGCGCGCCGGAAGAGCCGAAGGTAACGTCGCAATCGAAAGCCAGAAGCTCCTGCGCCCGGCCGACCACGGTGCATTCCGCCTGCCGCGAAGGTGCGTCTTCCCGCCCCCGCGCATAGGAGACCACCGCCACCGGCGCACCGGCACGGGGCAAATCGCGCAGGCCGTAGGGCGCAGCCACGGCCGCCGGGATCGGCTCGGCCAATTGCACCAGCCCCACGTCATGCTGGATGGTCTCGGCGGTGATCCGCCCTGGCAAATAGGCCGGGTGCAGCACCGCGCGCGCCGCTTTGGCTTCGGCAATGGCCACCCCATCGGCAAGCCCGGCCCGGAACCGCAAACCCTCTACCGAGCCCTGCGCCTGCGCATCCGCCAGGCAATGCGCCGCCGTCAGCACCAGATCGGGCGCCAGCAGCACGCCGGTGCAGAAGCCCGCGCCGCCAAGGTCGAGCCGCCCGACGGCTTCCCAGCCGAGCAGATCGCCACGCAGGGTGAGCCGGGTCAGCCCGGCATTGTCGGCATGGGCCGGCGTGGCAAGGGCAGCAGCGAGGGCCAGGGCAAGCACACGGATCATGGCCGGATGAACTTCGCCCCGGTCGACGACACCGCCTCGTCGCGCCCCATCACGGTGACGGCAGGCCGCGCACGGCTGAACACGCCATCGCTCTCGGCCAGGATCGCGCGCAGATCGGCCAGCGGGTCTTCCAGGCTGGTACCGAGCGACACCTGGGCCCCGCCCGACATCGCCTTGGCCGACACCACCGAAACGATCCGCGGCGTGTCGCCCGACATATCGAAGATCGGCGCACCGGACGCGCCGAAATCCACGTTGCAATCCAGCACCAGCGTGCCACCGGCCCTGCCGAGAACGAGGCAGCGGTTCTGGATCGAGGGATGTTCGGCCCGGTCATGGGCGTAGGAGACCACGCCGACATCGCGGGTGAGCGCGGGCAGGTTGCCAGTGGCGAACGGGGTGATGCCCGAGTTGCGCACCGGGCGGTCCAGCTCGACCAGCGCCACATCCATCGAGCGGTCCTGGCCGTCTTCGCTGTAGGACGGATGAGACACAGCCCGGCGCGCGCCGCGATAGGCCGCCGCGCGCCCGTCGATCCAGCCGGCGAGAAACTCGATCTCGGAGGCGTCGTAGGGTTTGCCGGTGTCGCGATCATAGAGGCAATGGGCGGCGGTCAGCACGAGGCTCTCGCTGATCAGCGCGCCGGTGCAGAAGCTGCGCCCGCCGATATTGAGCCGGCCGACGCCCTCCCAGCCACGGCCATCGTCGCTGGTGACCATCGCTTCCAGCCCGGAGCCGCCGGCCAGGGCCGGACCTGCGCCGAAGAGAAGAAATGCCGCCAGTGCGAATATCCGTTTCATGTCCGTTCCCGCAAAATGCCCTTCGCAGCTAGCAAGCCGATAGGGCGAGAATATGGCGCGGACCGGGTATTCCCCGGACCGGATCAGCCCCCCATCTTGGCCGGTTTCGGCCCGCCCAGAGCCCAGTCGAGCAGCTCCACCGTATGCACCACCGGCACATCGCTGCCCGAACCGATCTGCACCATACATCCGATATTGCCCGCCGCGATCACCTGCGGCGCGCGCGCCTCCAGCGTGGCCACCTTGCGCGCCTTCAGCTCGGCCGAAATCTCCGGCTGCATCAGGTTGTAGGTGCCCGCCGAGCCGCAGCACAGATGGCTGTTTTCCGGCTCCACCACCTCGAACCCGGCCCGGCGCAACAGAGCCTTGGGCGCCTCCCTGATCTTTTGTCCGTGTTGCAGCGAACAGGCGGCGTGATAGGCCACACGCAGCCCCCCATCCGCCTCGGGCATGTCGATCTCGCTCAGGAACTCGGTCACGTCCTTCGCCAGCGCCGAAACCGCCGCCGCATCCGCCGCCAGCGGATCATCGCGGAACATGTGGCCGTAATCCTTAACCGTGGTGCCGCAGCCCGAAGCATTGATGACGATCGCGTCCAACCCCCGGCCCAGCATCTCCTTCATGAAGGCCCGGATATTGGCCCCGGCACTCGCATGGGCCTGCGCCTCGCGCCCCATGTGATGTGTCAGCGCACCGCAGCAGCCCATGCCTTCGGGCACGACCACCTCCACCCCGAGCCGGGTGAGCAGCCGGATGGTGGCGTCGTTGATATCGGTGTCCAGCGCCTGCTGGGCGCAACCGGTCATCAGCGCCACGCGCTTGCGGCGGTCGGGCACGGCGAAGGTCTGCGGCTTGTCGTTCGGAGAGGGCTTCGGCAGCCGGTCCGGCGCCATGTCGAGCATCGCGCGCAGCCGCCGGTCGGGCATCAGCGCGCGCACCGGGCGGCCCAGCTTCGCCAGCCCCAGCGCAGCGCGGAACCGCTTCGGATAGGGGATGATCTGCGCCAGAACCGCGCGCAGAAACCTGTCCATGACGGGGCGCTTGTACGTCTTTTCGATATGCACGCGGGCATGATCGACGAGGTGCATGTAATCCACCCCCGACGGGCAGGTGGTCATGCAGGCGAGGCAGGACAGGCAGCGGTCGATATGGGTCACGGTGCGCGCGTCGGCGGGCCGCCCGCTCTCCAGCATGTCCTTGATGAGGTAGATGCGGCCACGCGGGCTGTCGAGCTCGTCACCCAGCACCTGATAGGTCGGGCAGGTGGCGGTGCACATGCCGCAATGGACGCAGGCGCGCAGGATCTTGTTGGCCTCGGCGATGCCCGGGTCTTCAAGCTGTTCGGGAGTGAAGAAGGTTTGCATCTCACACCCCCATAAGGCCGGGGTTGAGAATGCCCCGTGGATCGAATTTCTGCTTGATCCCGCGCGAAATCGCGGCGAGCGGCGCGGGCTGAGGTTGGAAAACGTCAATCCGGGCACGGTGTTCGGGCGTGGCACGCACCAGCGTCGCATGGCCGCCGAGCGGGGCGAGCGCGCGGCGCAGCACCCCGGCGCCGGCATCCTCGGCGGGGCCGGACAGCTCCAGCCAGGCCAGCCCGCCGCCCCAATCGTAGATCCCGCGATGGTTGAGCCCGGCAGCCGCAAGGGTTTGCGACAGCAAAGGCGCGTCGGAGGGCTTCAGCGAAACCCGCCAGACCGGCGCGTTGCCCCCGGCGAAAGGCCGCACATCGCGCATCTCCGCCCAGAGCGCGGCGCTCGCCTCGCCCCGGACGATCTCCCATCCCGCCAGCGCGCCGCCGGCCAGCGCCGCCGCGCGATAGGCCACCATCCCCTCCAGCCCCTCGACGCGCACCAGCGTCTGGCCGCCGTCGAAATCCACATGCGCCGCGCCGGTCACGTCATAGGGCGAGCCGAGCGCACGCGCCAGCGCCGCCACGCCCTCGGCGAGCGACAGGCCGCGCCCCACCAGCGTGGCCTCGGTCTCCGGCACTGCCTGCACCTTGAAGCTCACCTCGCTCAGCACGCCGAGCGTGCCCCAGCTTCCGGCCATCAGCTTGACGAGATCGTAACCGGTGACGTTCTTCATCACCCGCCCCCCGTTCCTGATGACCCGCCCCGCGCCGTCGACGAAGCGCGCGCCGAGCGTGAAATCGCGCGCGGCTCCCGCCTGAATGCGCCGCGGCCCCGACACGTTGGCCGCCACCACACCGCCGATCGTGGGCGTGCCGCTTGTGCCGAGCATCGGGCGGTGGTCCATCGGCTCGAAGGCCAGCCGCTGCCCCTCGCCCGCCAGCAGCGCCTCGACCTCGGCCAGCGGCGTGCCGGCGCGCACCACCAGCGTGAGCGCGCCCGGCTCGTAAAGCTCGATACCGGACAGGCCCACCTCCAGCACCTCCCCCGCCACCGGGGCGCCGATATCGCGCGTGCCGCCGCCGCGCACCCTGACCGGCCCGCTCGCCGCCGCCAGAGCCTCGGACAGCTCCTGTTCGGATATCACTTTCATCTTGCCCCAAATATCCTGCGGGGGTCCGGGGGTGCAAAACCCCCGGCCCGGTTACATCCGCCGCCCCGCGCTCAGATCGAGCGGGAAAACCTTGGCCGGGTTCAACACCCATTTCGGGTCGAACACGTCTTTCACCTGCATCTGGATCTCCAGATCGTCGCCGGAATATTGCGCCGGCATGATCTCGCGCTTCTCCACGCCCACGCCGTGCTCGCCGGTCAGGCAGCCGCCCACCTCGACGCAGAGCCTGAGAATATCGGCACCGAGATCTTCGGCCTTCTCCAGATCGCCCGGCCGGTTGGCGTCGTAAAGAATGAGCGGGTGCATGTTGCCGTCGCCGGCATGGAAGACATTGCCCACCTGCAGCCCGTATTCGTCGCCCATCTCGCCGATCCGCCGCAGCACCTGCGGCAACTGGCTCACCGGGATCGTGCCGTCGAGGCACATGTAATCGTTGATCTGGCCCATCGCGCCGAAGGCGGTCTTGCGGCCCTGCCAGATCTTCTCGCTCTCCGCCGCCGAACCGCTTTCGCGCAGCTCCACCGGGTTGTGGGCGTTGGCGATGGCGATGATCCGCCCGAGCTGGTCGGCGATCTCGGCCTCGCTGCCCTCGACCTCGATGATCAGCAGCGCCTCGCAATCGGGATAATCGGCATGAACATGCGCCTCCGCCGCCTGGATCACCAGCCGGTCCATATATTCGATCGCCACCGGCAGGATGCCCGCCTTGATGATGTCGCTCACGCATTGCCCGGCCACCTCGGCACTGTCATAGCCGATCAGCACCGGGCGGGCGCCTTCGGGCCTGGCGAGGATGCGCAGGGTCGCCTCGGTGACCACGCCAAGCTGGCCTTCCGAGCCGCAGACAAGGCCGAGCAGATCGAGCCCGCCGGCGTCGAGATGCGCGCCGCCGATCTCGACCACCTCGCCATCGGCCATGACCATGGTCACGCCCATCAGGTTATTGGTGGTCACGCCGTATTTGAGGCAATGCGCGCCGCCCGAATTCATCGCGATATTGCCGGCAATGGCGCAGGCGAGCTGGCTCGACGGATCGGGCGCGTAGAAAAAGCCGTCGGCCTCCACCGCGCCGGTGACGCTGAGGTTGGTGCGGCCGGTCTGCACCCGGATGAAGCGGTTGGCATAGTCGGTTTCCAGCACCTCGTTCATCCGCGCGATGCCCAGCAGCACCGCATCCGCCGTGGGCAGCGCGCCGCCCGAAAGCGAGGTGCCGGAACCACGCGGCACCACCGGCACGCCCTCGTCATGGCAGATCCGCATGACGGCCGACACCTCCTCGGTCGAGGCGGGGAGCACGGCGCAGAGCGGCGGGCAGCGATAGGCCGAAAGCCCGTCGCATTCATAGGCCCTGAGTTCGATCCCGTCGTCGATCACCCCGCCTTCGCCCAGCGCCTCGCGCAGCCGGGCGACGATCCGCGGCTTGCGGGCGAGGATCCCGGCATTCGGCTCAGGCATCTGCATGGCTCACTCCTTTTGACTGGTAAGAAAACATAACCAATTGTTGCCAACAGGCAAGCGCCCTGCTCATCGCGCGATATCGTGGCGCAGGCGTCTTTGAGATATCTCCTCGTTCGCTTCGGCCCGTTTCTGATCGCGATAGGCCGCGGCGATATAGTCGAGATGGGCCTCGATCGCCGCCCGCGCCGCCGCCCCGTCGCGCGCCTGGAGCGCGGCATTGATGGCGCGGTGCTGATCAAGCAGCAGGTCGCGCTCGCCGCAGCGGGCGAAGACCACCTGCCGGTTGTAGAAAACCCCGCCCTCCAGCAGATCGTACATCGAGCGCATCATGTGCAGGAGCACCACGTTGTTGCTCGCTTCGATGATCGCCATGTGAAACTCGGCGTCCAGCGCGACTGCCTCG
The DNA here is from genome assembly GCF_027923545.1 of Sinisalibacter aestuarii. Classification (GTDB taxonomy): domain Bacteria; phylum Pseudomonadota; class Alphaproteobacteria; order Rhodobacterales; family Rhodobacteraceae; genus Sinisalibacter; species Sinisalibacter aestuarii. Next base: position 202,758 of record NZ_BROH01000005.1, read on the forward strand.
GCGGGCGGGGCGGCTTCGAGCTTGTTCATCGCCGCGTCGATCACGGCCAGATCCGTCTCCGACCCATGGCGCGCGGCGCGGTCGGCGGCGAGGCCCTCCACATCGCGGCGGAAATCGAGCGCGTCGTAGACCGCATCGTCATGGGTGGCGAAGAGGCGCACCAGAGCCGGCGAGAAGGCCGAACCCAGCACCTCGGCGACATAGACCCCGGCCCCGGCGCGGGCCACGAGCAGCCCCGCCTCCTGCAATTCGCTCAGCGCCTCGCGCAGCGAAGGGCGCGAAACGCCCATCCGCTCCGACAGCTCGCGTTCGGCCGGCAGCCGCTCACCCGGGCGCAGGATGCCACGCAGAATCAGTTGCTCGATCTGGCGCACCACCGCGGATGCGAGCTTTTCCGACTGAACCTTCTGAAATGGCATACACCCTCTCCCTCACCAAGACGGTCAGGAGATATGACCATGCCCACCGGAAGCATGGCAAGGGGCGTGGCCGGGATCAGCGGTTGGGGATGATCACGATCTCGACACGGCGGTTCTGCGCCCGGCCCTCGGCGGTGAGGTTCGAGGCGACCGGCTGGTCTTCGCCCCGGCCGATCGAGGTGACCCGCCCGGAGCTTACGCCGCCCGAGATCAGTTCCGCCGCCACCGCACTGGCGCGCTGGCGTGACAGGTTCAGGTTATAGGCGGCCGAGCCGACATTGTCGGTATGGCCGACCACCTGGACATTGCTGTCGGGGTACTTGTTCAGATGGCGCGCGAGCACCGCGAGATCGGAGCGCAACGGGCCCGACAGCGTGGCGCTGTCGGTGGCGAAGAGAATGTCCTGCGGCATCGTCACCACCAGCGACGAGCCGGTATTGACCACGCCGATCCGGCTGTCGCCGAACGAGGTGCGCAGCTCGCCGGCCTGCTTGTCGAGCTCCTGGCCGATTACGCCGCCGACGATGCCACCGGCCACGGCCCCCACCGCTGCAGTGCCGACATTGCCGCCGAGCACGCCGCCAAGCAGCCCCCCGGCCACGGCGCCGGTGGCGGCCCCGGTTGTCTGCCGCGGCCCCATCTCCGTACAGGCGGTGAGCGTGACCGCCGCTACGAGCGGCAGAACGAAAACGGGTTTGATCCGGACCATGTCGATGACCTTTCCAAGTTCAGGCGCAGGTTTGCCCCAGTGTATCCCATGCCGGGGGCGCCGAAAGGGGGTGGTTGGGCCAGATCGCGGTATTCAGCGACAAACCGCCGGTGCGATCAGGCCGCGCCATCGGCGCGCGCCGCCTCCCAGGCCAGCAGCGCACGCTTGACCGGCAGCCCCCAGTGATAGCCGCCCAGCCCCCCCGATTTGCGCAAGGCCCGATGGCAGGGAATGAGCCACGAAACCGGGTTGCGCCCCACCGCCGTACCCACAGCGCGCACCGCCCTGGGCCGGCCTACGGCGCCGGCGATCTCGGAATAGGTGGTGACATGGCCGGAGGGGATGGTGATCAGCGCCTCCCAGACCTTGATCTGGAACGGTGCGCCGATCATGTGCAGCCGCGCCTCGCCCTTCTGATCGAAGGCCGCCATCACCTCGCCCCGCATCGACATCGGGTCTTCCACGAAGGTGGCGTTGGGCCAGCGCGAGAGCATGTCTTCCATCGCGGCCTCGGGCCCGGTTTCCTCGGCGAAGGCAAGGCCGCAGATGCCCCGGTCGGTCGCCATCACCAGCGCGAGGCCGAAGGGGCTGTCGAACCAGCCCCAGCGGATGGTCAGCCCTTCGCCGCGCCGGGCGAACTCGCCGGGGCTCATCGCCTCCCAGCGCAGGAACAGATCGTGCAGCCGCCCCGAGCCGGACAGGCCCACCGCATCCGCCGTTTCCAGCGTGGTGAAATGCTGCGCGAGCAGGGCCTTGGCATGGTCGAGCGTGAGATATTGCTGATAACGCTTCGGACTGACCCCGACCCAGGACGAAAACAACCGCTGAAAATGCGCCGGACTCATCCCCACCTCGGCCGCCAGCGCATCGAGCGACAGGCCGGAACCGGCGGCGTCGATCGCCTCGATGGCGCGGCGAATCACCTGATAATGGTAGCGGCCCTCGGGCGTGGACATGTCGGCAGCATTCATCTCGATCTCCTTTGCAGGCGAAATTAGGCCGCGTGGAGCGGGGTGGCGACCCGATTCCTGCGCATTTCCCGCCGCCACGCGGCAATCTGCACCGCCCTGGCCTGCCCTTCGCGCTTGCCTCGGCCTAAGAAAATTCGCACAACCCCCCTCATGGCCAAGCAAATGGACTACAAAACGATCCGCGAGATCTTCCGCCGCTTTCACGAGGCCGAGCCGGAGCCGAAAGGCGAGCTCAACCACGTGAACGCCTATACGCTCGTCGTGGCCGTCGCGCTTTCGGCGCAGGCCACGGATGCGGGTGTGAACAAGGCCACGGCAAAGCTGTTCGAGATCGCCGACAGCCCCGAAAAGATGCTCGCCCTCGGCCTCGACGGGCTGACCGAGCATATCAAGACCATCGGGCTGTTTCGCCAAAAGGCGAAGAACGTCATCAGGCTGAGCCAGATTCTCGTCGACGAATATGGCGGCGAGGTGCCCAATTCGCGCGCCGCGCTTCAGGGCCTGCCCGGCGTCGGCCGCAAGACCGCCAATGTGGTGCTCAACATGTGGTGGCGCTATCCGGCGCAGGCGGTGGACACCCATATCTTCCGCGTCGGCAACCGCACCGGCATTGCCGTCGGCAAGGACGTGAACGCCGTCGAGCGCGCCATCGAAGACAATGTGCCGGTGGATTACGCGCTGCACGCCCATCACTGGCTGATCCTGCACGGGCGCTACATCTGCGTGGCGCGCAAACCCAAATGCGGCGCCTGCCTGATCCGCGATCTGTGCCAATTCGAGGAGAAGACCCTGTGACCAAACGCTTCCGGCTGGTCGGCATCGGCAATGCGATGGTCGATGTGCTGAGCCATTGCGACGACGCTTTTCTTACAGCGAACGGTATCGAGAAAGGCATCATGCAGCTCACCGACATGGCGCGCGGCGTAGAGCTTTACGACCGGATCGGCCCGGCGACGGAGATGTCGGGCGGCTCGGCGGCCAACACCATCGCGGGCTTCGCCCATCTCGGCGGTAAGGCGGCCTATGTCGGCAAGGTGAAGGACGATCAGCTTGGCCGGATCTTCGCCCACGATCTGCGCGCGCAGGGCGTCACCTACGAGGTGCCGCTGGCCGACCGGCGCCATGAGCACGAGACCGGACGCTGCATCATCCTCGTCACCCCCGATGGCGAGCGCAGCATGAACACCTATCTCGGCGTCACCGAGCACCTCGCGCCTTCGGATATCGACGAGGCGACGATGGCCGATGCCGAGTGGATCTTTCTCGAAGGCTACCGATTCGACGGGCCGGAAAGCCACGAAGCCTTCGCCAAGGCGATCGCGGCAGCCAAGGGCGCAGGCGGCAAGGTGGCGCTCACCCTCTCGGACCCGTTCTGCATCGACCGCCACCATCAGGCCTTCGCCCGGATGATCCGCGACGATGTGGACATGCTCTTCGCCAACCGCGCCGAGATCATGGCGATGTATGACACCGATTTCGACAAAGCCCTCACCGCTGCCGCGCAACAGGTGGACACGGTGGTCTGCACCGAGAGCGAGCATGGCGTTCATATCGTCTCGGGCGGCACCCGCATCCACTGCCCCGCCGTGCCCACCAGGGTGGTCGACGCTACAGGCGCCGGCGATCTGTTCGCCGGAGCCTTTCTCTGGGGCTATGTCGAAGGCCATGACCTTGAGACCTGCGGCATGATGGGTAATATCGCGGCAAGCGAGGTTATCTCGCATCTCGGCGCGCGCGTCGAAGCCGACCTGAAAGCGCGGTTTCGTGCCTTCGGCCTGAAGATCTAGATCGGCTCCGCCAGCGGCGCGACCCGGTGGCGCGGCGGCTGGAAGGCGATCGCACCGGTGGTGAAGGTGGCGTAATCGCACGTCAGTTCCTCGCCCGCCCGGATCTGCCGCGCCGCCACGCCGCGCAGCGGATCGGTCAGATCGACATTGGGCAGCGCCGCATGGTTCATGAACCGCCCCTCGTCGCAATCGAGCACGACCATGTCGGGGTCGGTCGGGTGATCATAGGTGTAGCGTTCGAGGAATTCGCGGAAATGGGCCGGGACGGTCGCGAGGTCATCGCGGAAATAACTGGTGTCGAACCGCGAATCGTAAAGCCAGACCAGACTGCCCTGACGGATATCGACATGGGTGAAAACCCCAAGGCCCTCGATGGCCGACGGGGCGAGATAGCAGCGCACCATCATCATGTGCGGAGATCCTTGCTATCCGGTCCGCCCTGCCCGGCGTTGATCCAGCGGGCAAGCCCGGCGCCGGGCGGCGGCGCGACATGAAGCTAGAACGCGGATTGAGGCGCGCTGCAATTGGAATGTGTGATGAAACGCAAACGTGATCGTCGCGGCGCGGCACGGCGGGTGGCCGCAGATATAAACAGATGCTTGCCGCCGAGGATCTCGGTGGGAAATCATCGTTGTAATTCAAGGTGATGATAAGGCTTCCGGTTTTCCGGTTTTCCGGTTTTCCGGTTTTCCGGTTTTCCGGTGAACGGCGCCTCACAGCCCATTGTTTATCAATGACTTTTTACACCCACATACCGCGCCGCCGCGCCTGCCCACGCTGCGCCCAGCGGTGCATTACACCGCCGCCGGCGGCGCGGGTTTCCACCAGGTCGAACCGGCGCCTTCAACGCCCCGGTCCCGTCAGACGCCTGGCACGCCGATCCAGCCAAGCCCGTCCTCGGTGCGGCCCGCCGGGTTGTATTCGCCCGAAACCCAGCCGGCATAGCCCCCGGCATCGAGCCGCGCGAAGAAGGCGGGATAGTCCACCTCACCCGGCCCCGGCTCATGCCGCCCCGGCAGCCCGCCCACCTGGATATGCCGGGCGCGGTGGCCATGAGCCTCCCAAGCGGCCATGCCGTCGCCGGTGATCATCTGGGCGTGATACATGTCGAATTGCAGCCCGAGATTGGCCGCGCCCACCTCGTCGAGCACCTCCGCCGCAAGATCGAAATCGTTGAGGAAATAGCCTGGCATATCCACCGGGTTGATCGGCTCGATGGTCAGGCTCATGCCCGGCGCCTACGCCGCCGCCCAGGCGAGGTTGTCGATATAGCTGCGCCGCGCCACCAGCCCCTGCGCCTTGCCCGCCATGATGTGCAGATGCCCCGCCCCGAGCGCCTCGGCAAAGCGCAGCGCCCGGCGGAAATCGTGGCGAAACCGCTCTGTGCCGCCGGGCATGGCGGCAAAGCCCCGCTCGCCGCCCGCCCAGTTCGGCGGCGGCGCGTTGATCAGCACCATGGCGAGCCCGTTGGCCCGCAGCCGCCGGGTGATCTCGCCCGCCGCATCGTCATAGGGAAACAGCACCTCAACACCGGCAAACCCCGCCTCTGCGGCGGCTTCGAACCGGTCGAGAAAGGGCAATTCGCGAAACAGGAAGGTAAGATTGGCGGCGAATTTGGGCATGACGGCAGGGGTGTCAGAAAGCGGCGCGCAGAGCAAGCGGCGTCAGCCGGGCAGCTCATCGGCAGGGATCACCGGGAAAAACACGCCGTGCGACCAGAGGCCGAACCACTCCACACCGTCCCGCACCTCACGCGCCCCCAGCTCCACCAGCCGGAAAAAGCTCTTGCGGTCGATCAGCGCTTCCAGCCCCGCGCGCACCATCACATAGGGCGATGGCTCCCCGGTTTCGCCGTCGCGCACCACCCGGATCGGGTGGTCCGGCCCGGCCGTCACCGTCTCGCCGACATTGGTGGTGAAGGCAAGCGCCTGCGCCGCGCCCGCGCCCGTCGCCTCCACGTCAACCGCCACGAAGGGCGCATCGTCCACGGTAATGCCCACCTTCTCGACCGGCGTGACCAGAAAGTAATCGTCGCCCTCACGTTTCAGGATCGAGGCGAAGAGCTTCACCAGTTCCGCCCGCCCGATCGGGGTGCCGAGATAGAACCAGGTGCCGTCGCGGGCGATGCGGATATCGAGCGCGCCGCAATAAGGCGGGTTCCACAGATGCACCGGCGCCGGCCCCTTGTTCACTGCCCGGCGGGCGGCGCTGGCCAGGCTGTCGGCGCTCGGCGCGGGATTTCCGCCGCTTGTCGGTTTTGTCATTTGTGCCTCGCGCTCATCCGTCCTTTAATGGCCCCGAGTATGAAAGGGAGCCTGCCGATGAACAAGCCTGAGACCCTCGTTGCCGAGATCGAGGCGCTTGGCGAGACACTCGCCCGCGCCCGCGAGATGGTGGCACGCCGGATCATCGGCCAGGACGATGTGGTGGAACTCACGCTCTCGGCGCTGCTGGCGGGCGGCCATGCGCTGCTGATCGGCCTGCCCGGCCTCGGCAAGACCCGGCTGGTCGATACGCTCGGCACGGTGATGGGGCTCGACGCGGGCCGCATCCAGTTCACCCCCGATCTGATGCCCGCCGACATCATCGGCTCGGAAGTGCTGGAAGAGGGCAAGGATGGCAGCCGCGCCTTCCGCTTCCTGCCCGGCCCGATCTTCTGCCAGCTTCTGCTCGCCGACGAGATCAACCGCGCCAGCCCCCGCACCCAGTCGGCACTCTTGCAGGCGATGCAGGAGCATGAGGTGACGGTGGCGGGCGAGGCGCACCGCCTCGATGCCCCCTTCCACGTGCTCGCCACCCAGAACCCGCTGGAGCAGGAGGGCACCTATCCGCTGCCCGAGGCCCAGCTCGACCGGTTCCTGCTGCAGATCGACGTGAACTATCCCGACCGCGCCGCCGAGCGCGATATCCTGATGGCCACCACCGGCGCCGACGAAGCGCAGGCCGAGCCGGTCTTCACCGGACCCGAATTGATCGCCGCGCAGGCGCTCCTGCGCCGGATGCCGGTGGGCGAAGCGGTGGTCGAGATGATCCTCGACCTCGTGCGCGCCTGCCGCCCGGATGACGAGACCGCCCGCGATTTCGTGCGCGACGCCGTCGCCTGGGGCCCCGGCCCGCGCGCGGCGCAGGCGCTGATGCTGCTGGTGCGCGCCCGCGCCCTGCTCGATGGCCGCCTCGCCCCCGGCCCCGGCGATGTGCGCGCGCTGGCCCGCCCGGTGCTGATCCACCGCATGGCGCTCGGCTACGCCGCCCGCGCCCGGGGCGACAGTCTCGCCGGGCTGATCGACCGGGTGGTTGGCGGCCTCGCCCCCGCCAGGGAGGCCGCCGCCTGACCGTCATGCCCCGCGCGCCCCTTTCATCTTGCCCGAAATATCCCAGGGGGTCTGGGGGACAGCGTCCCCCAGCCTGGCCGATATGACCGCCCTTCGCCCCCGCGCCGAGGCGCTGGCCGAGCCGCTTCCGCCGCTTCTCGCCCGCGCCCGCCACCTCGCCGCCGGCGTGGTGCTGGGCGAGCATGGCCGCCGCCGCCCGGGCCTGGGCGATGCGTTCTGGCAGTTCCGCCCCGCCCGCCCCGGCGATCCGGCCCGCGCGATCGACTGGCGCCGTTCGGCGCGGTCCGACCAGCATTTCGTGCAGGAGAAGGAATGGCAGGCGGCGCAGGCGGTGGTGTTCTGGGTCGACCGGGCCGCCTCGATGCGCTTCGCCTCGGCGAAGAACGGCGAGACCAAGGCCGGGCGCGCCGCGCTGATCGCGCTCTCCACCTCGGTATTGCTGGTTCAGGGCGGCGAGCGGATCGGGCTGACCGAAAGCCCGGCGCCGCCCGCGCGCGGGGCCTTGCAACTCGAACGGGTCGCCGCTGCGCTGGCCGATCCGGCGATGCAGGATTACGGTGCGCCGGAAACCGCCACGCTGCCGCGCCATTCGCGCGCGGTGTTCCTGTCGGATTTTCTGGGGCCGCTGGAGCCGGTCGAGGCCGCCCTCGCGACCGCCGCCGACCGGGGGGTGACCGGCGCGCTCCTGCAGGTGCTCGACCCGGCGGAAGAGGCCTTTCCCTATGACGGGCGCACGCTGTTTCACTCGGTCGGCGGCAGCCTCGAATACGAGACCCGGCAGGCGGGCGATCTGAAGGCGCGCTATCTCGACAGGCTGGCGGAGCGCAAGGCGCGGCTGGCCGAACTCGCCCACCGCACCGGCTGGCAATATCACCTGCACCATACCGGCGACGCGCCCACCTCGGCGCTTCTGTGGCTCTACCGGGCGCTGGAGGGGCGGATCTGATGTTCACCCTCGGCCCCCTCGGCTTCACCGCCCCATGGCTGCTGCTCGCCCTCGCCGCGCTGCCGGTGCTGTGGTGGCTCCTGCGCGCCGTGCCGCCCGCGCCGGTGCGCCGGGCCTTTCCCGGCATAACTCTGCTTCTCGGCCTCGACGACAAGGATCAGGAGGCCGAGCGCACGCCGTGGTGGCTGCTTCTCCTGCGCCTGCTCGCAGTGGCCGCGATGATCCTCGGCTTTGCCGGGCCGGTGCTGAACCCCGAGCCGCGCAGTCCGGGCACCGGGCCGCTCGTGGTGCTGATCGACGATGGCTGGGCCGCCGCGCCCGACTGGCGCGCGCGGATGGAGGCCGCCGCGCGCAGCCTGCGTGCCGCCGAAGCCGCCGGGCGCACCGCCGCGCTCATCCGCGCCTCCGAACCGCCGCAACCCGGCCCCCTTGGCCTGCGCGCGGCGGGCGACGTGGCCGCCGGGCTGGCCGGGCTGGAGCCCCGGCCCTGGGCGCTCAGCCACGAGGCGGCGCGCGACTGGGCCGCCACGCTGGAACCGGGAGCGGAAACCGTCTGGCTCTCCGACGGGCTCGCCACACCGGCGCGCGAAGCGCTTGCGCGCACCCTCGCCGGTCTCGGCCCGCTCACCGTGCTGGAACCGCCGCTGCCACGCCTCGGCCTGCGCCCGGCCCGGATCGAGGGCGGACTGGTCGAGGTGACGGCGCTGCGCTCGATCGCAGGCCCGGCGCAGGAAATCACCATCACCGGCATCGGCCCCGACCCGTCCGGCGTCGAGCGCGAACTGGTGCGCGCCACGCTCGGCTTCGAGGCCGGGGCCACCGAGATCCGCCAGGAGCTGTCGCTGCCGCCCGAACTGCGCAACCGGATCGCGCGGTTCACCATCGCCGGCCACCGCGCGGCGGGGGCGGTGACGCTGGCCGACGATTCGCTGCGCCGGCGCAAGATCGCGCTGATCGAGGCAAGCGCGGGCCGTGAGGGGCTGGAACTGCTCTCGCCGCTGCACTACCTGCGCGAAGCCCTCGCCCCCACGGCGGAGGTGATGGAAGGCCCGCTCACCGACCTGATCGCCGCGTCGCCCGATGCGGTGGTGCTGGCCGATGTCGCCACCCTCGCGCCGCCCGATGCGCAAGCGCTGGAAACCTGGGTGGCCGAGGGCGGGCTGCTCCTGCGCTTTGCCGGTCCGCGCCTTGCCGCCGCCGATACCGGGCGCGGCGAAGACGATCCGCTCTTGCCGGTGCGGCTGCGGGTCGGCGGGCGCACGGTGGGGGGCGCGATGAGCTGGGGCGCGCCGCAAAGCCTCGCCCCCTTCTCCGAAAGCTCGCCCTTCTACGGCCTCGCCATCCCGGCGGATGTGACCGTGACGAGCCAGGTGCTCGCCGAGCCGGGGCCGGACCTTGCCGGGCGTACCATCGCCGCGCTGGCCGACGGCACGCCGCTCGTCACCCGCAAACCGCTGGGCGACGGGCAGATCGTGCTCGTCCACACCTCGGCCAATGCCGAATGGTCCACCCTGCCGCTCTCGGGCCTCTTCGTGCAGATGCTCGAACGCCTCGCCGTGTCCACCCGCGCCGGCACGCCCGACCGGGGCGAATTGGCGGGCACCGTCTGGCAGGCCGATGCGCTGCTCGACGGCTTTGGCCAGCTCGGCGAGGCGGGCGACCGGCCCGGCACGCCCGGCGAGCGGCTGACCGGGGCACCCGGCCCCGACCTGCCGCCGGGGCTCTACCGCGCCGAGGCCCGGCTGGTCGCGGTGAACGTGCTTGGCCCGGAAGCGGAGCTGACCCCGGCCAGCTGGCCCATCGGCATTGCCCCCACCTGGCAGGGCGAGGCGGGCGAACAAGACCTCACCGGCCCGGTTCTGCTGGCCGCCCTCATCCTCATCGCGCTCGACGTGCTCGCCGCGCTGGCGCTCTCGGGCCGGCTCGCGCGCGGGCTGAAGGCGGGCGGCGCGGCGGCCATCGCGCTTGGCCTCTTCACCCTCGCCCCGGGCGATCTGCGCGCGCAGGACGAGCCGGATACCGCCACGCTGGCCGCCGCGCTCAACGTCACCCTTGCCTATGTGGCCACCGGCGATGCCGGGCTCGATTCCGTCTCGCGCGCCGGGCTTCAGGGCCTGTCGACCCAGATCCGCCTGCGCTCCTCGGTCGAACCCTCGCCGCCGGTGGGCGTGGATCTCGAACGCGATGAGCTGTCCGTCTATCCGCTGATCTACTGGCCGGTGACCGAGACGCAGGCCACACCGTCCGATGCGGCCTATGCCCGGCTCAACGCCTATCTGCGGGCGGGCGGGATGATCCTGTTCGACACCCGCGATGCCGATGTGGCGGGCTTCGGCTCCGGCGCCACCGCCGAGGCGGCCCGCCTGCGCGCGCTGGCCCGCCCGCTCGACATTCCGGCGCTGGAGCCGGTGCCGGAAGACCATGTGCTCACCCGCACCTTCTATTTGCTGAACGAGTTTCCGGGCCGCCATACCGGCCCCGAAGTCTGGGTCGAGGCGGCGCCGCCCGATGCCGAGCGCGCCGAGGGGATGCCGTTTCGCAATCTCAATGACGGGGTCACGCCGGTGGTGATCGGCGGCAATGACTGGGCCGCGGGCTGGGCGGTGAATGACAGCGGCCTGCCGATGTTCCCGGTCGGGCGCGGGCTGGCGGGCGAGCGCCAGCGCGAACTGTCTTACCGTTTCGGGATGAACCTGGTGATGCATGTGCTCACCGGCAATTACAAATCCGACCAGGTCCATGTGCCCGCCCTGCTCGAAAGGCTGGGGCAATGAGCGCGGCCTCCCTCATCTTCGCACCGCTCTTTCCCTGGCCGGTGCTCTGGGCCGCGGCGGGGGTGATCGCGTTCCTGATCGCGCTCGGGGCCTGGCGCGGGCTGAAAGGCTGGCCGCTGCGCGCGCTCGGGGCGCTGGCGTTGCTGGTGGCGCTGGCAGGGCCGTCGCTGCAAACCGAGGAGCGCGCGCCGCTGGGCGATATCCTGCTGGCGGTGGTGGACGAAAGCGCCTCGCAGGGGCTTTCGGACCGGGCCGCGCAGACCGAGGCCGCGCTGGCGGCACTGGAACGCGAGGCCGCCGGCAAGGGGCTCGATCTGCGCGTCACCCGGCTTGGCGACGGCGAAGACGACCGTGGCACGCTGGCGATGACGGCGCTGTCCGAGGCGCTGGCGGATGTGCCGCGCGACCGGGTGGCGGGGATGGTGCTGATCTCCGACGGGCAGGTTCATGACCTTGAAGCCGCCCCCGATCTGCCCGCCCCGCTCCACCTGCTGCAAACCGGGCGCGAGGCCGACTGGGACCGGCGCATCGCGCTGACCACCGCCCCCGCCTTTGCCATTATCGGCGAAGAGCAGATCATCCAGCTTCGGGTGGAAGACCTTGGCGCCGCCCCGGACGCAACGACGGTGCGGATGGAAATCTCGGTCGATGGCGATACGCCCTCGGTGCACGAGGTGCCGGTGGGGCGCGACCTGGGCCTGCCGATCACGCTCAGCCATGGCGGCCCGAACGTGGTGCAGGTCACCACCCCGATGGCCGAGGGCGAGCTGACCGACCGCAACAACACCGTTGTCGTCTCGGTCAATGGCGTGCGCGACAGGCTGTCGGTGCTGCTCGTCACCGGCCTGCCCCATCCCGGCACCCGGACCTGGCGCAACCTGCTGAAATCCGACAGTGCGGTGGATCTCGTGCATTTCACCATCCTGCGCCCGCCCGACAAGCAGGACGGCGTGCCGGTGACCGAGCTGTCGCTCATCGCCTTCCCGACGCAGGAATTGTTCATGGAAAAGATCGACGAGTTCGATCTGATCATCTTCGACCGCTATATGCTGCGCGGCATCCTGCCCGCCTCCTATCTCGGCTCGGTGCGCGACTATGTGCGCCGGGGCGGCGCGGTGCTGGTGGCGGCGGGGCCGGATTACGCCTCGGTCGAGAGCCTTGCGCGCTCGCCCTTGGGCGAGGTGCTGCCCGGTCTGCCCACCTCGCGCCTGATCGACGCACCCTATTCCCCCGCCGTCACCGAGCTGGGTGCGCGCCACCCGGTGACGCGCGGGCTGGAGGCGTTTGCCCCCGAAGGCGGCTGGGGCCGCTGGATGCGGCAGGTGGAGGTGGACGTGCCGCAGGGCAACGGCATGGTGGTGATGTCGGGCGCGGACGACGCGCCGCTTCTGATGCTCGACCGGGTCGAGGCGGGCCGTGTGGCCCTTCTCGCCTCTGACCATGCCTGGCTCTGGAGCCGGGGCTTCGAGGGCGGCGGACCTCAGCTCGAACTGCTGCGCCGCCTCGCCCACTGGATGATGCGCGAGCCGGAGCTGGAGGAAGAAGCGCTGACCGCCACCGCGCAGGGCGCGACCATCGCGATCACGCGGCGCACTCTCGGCACCGGCGCACGCGACGTGCTGGTCACCGGCCCCGATGGCAGCGAGACCATCGTGCCCCTTCGCGAAGACGCGCCGGGCCTGTATCGCGCCGAGATGGACGCGCCCGCGATGGGGCTTTACCGGCTCAGCGAGGGCGATGCAGAGGCGGTGGTGGGCGTCGGCCCCGCCAGCCCGAAGGAATTCGAGAACACCATTGCCTCCGCCTCCGTGCTCGACCCCGTGATCGCCCCCATGGGCGGCGGCGCGCTGGCGCTTGAGGATGGCGTGCCGGGCCTGCGCGCGGTGCGGCCAGGCCGGGCCGCATCGGGCCGTGGCTGGATCGGCTACACCCCGCGCGATGCCTATGTGGTCGAGGCGCTGAGCATCACCCCGCTGGCGCCGGCCTGGCTTATGCTGCTCATCGCCGCCGGGCTGGCGGTGCTGGGCTGGCTGGTGGAAGGACGGCGGCGGCGGGCGTAAGGCGGCGCAGGCCGGGCCGCTACCCGTCGTCGGGCATCAGCAGCGCGGCGCGGGATTGCGAGGCGAATTCGCGCCGCCAGAGCACCACCAGCGTGACGGCAGTCGCCCCGGCCAGCGCCAGCGGCCCGGCGAGCCAGGCCAGCGCCGCCATCGCGAAATAAACCGAGCGCAGCCCCCGGTTGAAGCTGCGCGCGGCGGTGATGTTGATCTCGGCGGCCTTGGCCGCGCGGGGCAGCGCCGCCGGATCTTCCGGCTCGTTCGGCACCGAGGCCATGACCACGGCGCAATAGCCGAACAGACGGTGCGACCAGACGAATTTGAGAAACGCGCTGACGAGGAGGAGCATGGACAGCACCAGCTTCACCTCCCACACGTAATCCGGCGCGGCGCTCTGGCCGAGATCGCGGGCGAGCCCGGCAAGCCGCGTCGGGTCGCCCATCAGCGCCAGCCCGCCGCCGATGGCGATCATCGTGGCGGAGGCGAAAAAGCTGGTGCCCTCGCGCAGCGTCGCCAGCACCGAACTGTCGAAGATGCGCGGCTGGCGGGTGACCATCTGTACCATCCAGTCGCGCCGGTATTGCGCCACGATCCGGCTCACTGACGGCCGCGCGGCGGTGGGGTGCTCGATGCGCCAGCCAATCCAGCCCCAGCCGATCAGCAACAGGGCGACGGCGCCGCCATCGGCCGCGGAGAACGGGGCGAGGAGGCCGGCAAGCGTCATCGGGCGGGTTCCTGTCCGAGTTCCGCATCGAGGAAGCGCTCGAAGGCGTCGAGGTCGAGCTCTTCGAACTGGCCGAAGGCCTGCATCCAGACGCTCGCATCCTTGAGCGCATCCGGCTCCAGCTTGCACCATTTCACCCGGCCGCGCTTTTCCTGGCTGATCAGCCCGGCGCGGGTGAGGATGGCGAGGTGTTTCGACACCGCCGCGAGCGACATCTCGAACGGTTCGGCCACGTCGGTGACGGCCATGTCATCCTCCAGAAGCATGGTCAGGATCGCGCGCCGGGTCGGGTCGGCGAGGGCGGCGAAGACGAGGTCGAGACGTGTGTCCATGCCCGAGCGATAGGCAGACGCGCGGCAATCGTCAACCGATCGGTTGAATATGGGCGTAGGGGCGGAAGCCACCCGCGGCCCGGCTGCAGCGGACTCTCGAATCTTGGAAAATAACGTAGTTTCAATGGCTTGGGGACGGTCATGTTGGCGCTAAACCCCGTTGACTCATGGGCCGCCGCCGCATAGCAACGAGCCAGGCTCATGAGGGGGCAATTTTGCCGTGGCTGACCCGCTGAACGACCTTCCCCAGCACCGCTTGCGGGCGCTTGAGGAGAGGCTGGCAAAGGCGAAGGATGCCGGGGAAGAGATCTCCCACATGAAGAAGGATTATGCCCAGGCGAACCTCGCCTGGCGGATGGTCATCGAGCTTGTGGCCGGTCTCGGGATCGGCTTCGGCATTGGATACGGGCTGGATTACGTCTTCGGGACGATGCCCCTGTTCCTGGTGATCTTCATTTTCCTCGGCCTCGCGGCGGGTGTGAAAACCATGCTGGCGTCGGCCAAGGAGATCGAGAAGCAACAGGCGGCGAAAGCGGCCTTGGACGAGGAAGAAAGACGTGGCGACTGAAGCGCATGGCGAAGAAACCGGCGGCCTGGTGTTCCACCCGCTTGACCAGTTCATCGTGAAGCCCCTCTTTGGCGGCGAAGGCCCGATTCACTGGTACACGATCACCAACGTGACGCTCTGGCTCGCGCTCGCCGTGCTGGCGATCATCGCGCTCTTCATCTTCGGCACCCGCGGCCGCGCCGTGGTGCCCTCGCGCTCGCAATCGGTGGCGGAAGTGCTCTACGGCTTCACCTACAAGATGGTGGAAGACGTGGCCGGCAAGGATGCGGTGAAGTTCTTCCCCTATATCTTCACGCTGTTCATGTTCATCCTGGTGTCGAACTATCTCGGCCTGCTGCCGATGTCGTTTGCCACCACCTCGCATATCGCCGTGACGGCGGTGCTGGCGCTGGCGGTGTTCCTCACCGTCACCATCGTCGGTTTCGTCAAGAACGGCGTCGGGTTCCTCAGCCTGTTCTGGGTCTCGTCGGCGCCACTGGTGCTGCGCCCGATCCTGGCGATCATCGAGCTCATTTCCTACTTCGTGCGCCCGGTCAGCCACAGCATTCGTCTTGGCGGCAACATCATGGCGGGCCACGCGGTGATGAAAGTGTTTGCGGGCTTCGCGGCGATCGCCGCCGTCAGCCCGATCGCGGTTCTGTCGATCACCGCCATCTACGGGCTGGAAATGCTCGTGGCCGGTGTCCAGGCCTACGTGTTCACCATCCTGACCGTCGTCTATCTGAAAGACGCGCTGCACCCGGCGCACTGAGGACGGTTACTCAAGATCAACGCAATTCCATCGTAAGGAGAGAAATCATGGAAGGCGATATCGCACAACTCGGTCAATTCATCGGTGCCGGCCTCGCGGGCATCGGCTCGGGCGCTGCCGCCATCGGCGTGGGCCATGTGGCCGGCAACTTCCTCGCGGGCGCCCTGCGCAACCCCTCGGCCGCCGGCGGCCAGACCGCGACCCTCTTCATCGGCATCGCCTTCGCGGAAGCCCTCGGGATCTTCTCGTTCCTGATCGCGCTTCTGCTGATGTTCGCCGTCTGATCCTCGCGAGCCCTATCCTTACGACCGGGCCGGGGCGGATGCCGCCCCGCCCGCTGTAATCCGGGTTCCAGGAGGACACCATGGCAAGCGGAACTGAACAAACCGCCACCGATGCGGCGCATGGTGCGGCCGACATGGCCCACGAAGCCGGCGGCGCCGGCATGCCGCAGCTGGATTTCGGGACCTTCCCGAACCAGATTTTCTGGCTCGTCGTCGCCCTCGTCGTGATCTTCTTCGTGCTCAGCCGCGTGGCTCTGCCGCGCATCGCCAGCGTGCTGGCCGAGCGCCAGGGCACGATCACCAACGATATCGCGGCAGCCGAAGAGCTGAAGCAAAAGGCCGTCGAGGCCGAAGACGCCTACAATCAGGCGCTCGCCGAAGCCCGTGCCGAGGCGCAGAAGATCGCCGCCGAAGCCAAGGCCGAAATTCAGGCCGAACTCGACAAGGCCACCGCGGTGGCCGAAGCCGAGATTTCGGCCAAGGCCGCCGAGTCGGAAAAGGCGATTGCCGATATCCGCGCCGGCGCTGTCGAGAGCGTGAAAGCCGTCGCCAAGGATGCCACCAAGGACATTCTCGGCGCCTTCGGCACCAAGGCCGACGCCAAGTCGATCACCGCGGCCGTCACCGCGCGGATGAAAGGGTAAGATCATGAAGCAACTTCTGACCTTCGCCCTCATCCTCGCCGCCAGCCCGGCGCTGGCCGCCTCGGGGCCGTTCTTCTCGCTTCACAACACGAACTTCATCGTGTTGCTCGCCTTCATCGTCTTTATCGGCGTGCTGATCTACTTCAAGGTGCCCGGCATGGTCGGCGGGATGCTCGACCGCCGTGCCGAAGAGATCAAGGCCGAGCTGGAAGAGGCTCGCGCATTGCGCGAAGAGGCGCAGACCATCCTGGCCTCCTACGAGCGCAAGCAGAAAGACGTGGCCGCCCAGGCCGACCTGATCGTCGAGCACGCCAAGCGCGACGCGGTGGAAGCCGCGGAAGTGGCAAAGGCGGACCTCAAGGCCACCATCGCCCGCCGCCTGGCTGCCGCCGAGGACCAGATCAAATCGGCCGAAGCCGCCGCCGTGAAGGAGGTGCGCGACACCGCCGTCACCGTGGCCGTGGGCGCAGCGCGCGACCTTATCGCCAAGCAGATGACGGCTGCCGATGGCAACAAGCTCATCGAAGACGCGATCAAGGATGTCGAAGCGAAACTGCACTGACGTTTCGGGACAGTGATGCGAAAGGCCCGGGGGCATGTCCTCCGGGCCTTTTCTATTTTGCCGGCCGCTCCGGCAAACGGATCGGCGCGTGGCACGGCGGGACGGGGTTATCGTCTTGTTCGCCGCGGCACCGGAAATCTGGAAATCCGGATAAGTGGAGATGCCGCAGACGGATAACACCCTGACGATAAATAGGAATCCCCGGCGTCTGGTGCCCGCGTCACCGGACCGTTAAGGGAAGCTGGCCGGTATCCCGGTCTTCACTTATCCGGATAAGTGGAGATTGAGCGGCGGGTAAACCCTTGTGGCAAAACACAATTCGTCAGTGCCCCTGCCCGCAGCAACAACCTGTTAACCAAGCGCCCCAGGGTCGGCGGCCATCTCCACTTATCCGGATAAGTGGAGATCGGAAGCCCCGCTAATCCCTTACACATAAGGAAATCCCGCAGCACCCGACACCCACGTCAAAACCCTGATAACCAAGCGTAGCCAGCCCTAGCCTTCATGCTTCAGCAGCAGCACCACCGCCGCCAGCGTCAGGCCGACGCCCAGCAGCACCGTCGCTCCCGGCAGACCATGGCCAAAGGCCAGCTCCCACAGGATCACCCAGCCCGGCGTGAGGTAGGTATAGGCCATCACCTTGGCCCCCGCGAGGCGCATCGAGGCGAAGTTCAGGAGCACGAAGGTGATCGACATCGCGCCGAGCGAGAGATAGGCGAGCGCAATCCAGACGATCGGCGGCAAGGCGGCAAAATCGGTCGCCCGGATATCGTTCCAGCCGTAGATCGTCAGCGCCAGCGCGCCCGCCGAGAGCACCAGGAAGGACGAGGTCACCGCCGCTTCGCCCCGGTTCACCTTGCGCGCCAGCGGCACGTAGAGTGCATGGGCGATGCAGCCGAGGAAATAGAGCCACTCGCCACGCCCGACATCGAAGGCGAGAAGCGCGCCGAGATCGCCGCGGAAAATCACCCAGAGCGCCCCGGCCGCACCGATACCGAGCGCGCCGGCGATCCGCAGCGTGGTCCGCTGGGCAAGCAGGATGAAGGAAAAGCCCGCCGTCATGATCGGCATCAGCGTCATCACCGCCGAGGCCGAGACCGGCGGGGCGGTTTTCAGCCCCTCGAACATCATCACGAAGTAAAAGGCAAAGGTGGTGCCGAGCACGACATAGCGCCAGGGCGCGCGCAGATCGGCGCCGCGCAGCTTGCCGGTGGCGATGGCGACCACGCCGACGATCATCGCCGCCAGGGCAAAGCGCATCGCCTGCAACACCACCGACGAGATTTCGTTCGCCATCAGCCCGCCAAAGCTGAACGACCCGGCCACCAGCGCCGAGAAGGCCAGCATGGCGAGGTGCCCCCTGACAGCATCCGCGCCGCCGTATCGGCTCATGCAAAGGCCTCCTTGATGTGCCGGGTCAGGGCCTGCACCTTGGCCGAGCGGTGCAAATCCACATGGGTGACGAGCCAGAACCTGGCGGCCCATTCCGGACGCGGCGGCGCAATCTGCACAAGCCCCGCCGCCTCGTCGACCGCCAGGAAGCCCAGCGCCATTCCGGCGCGTACCGCATCCTCCAGCGCACCGTCTTCGTCGGCACGGAACACGATCCGCTCCCGGGCGACATTGGCCAGCGTCCAGCGCATCAGCGGCGAGGCGGATGTGTCGTCATCGGGGCCAACGAAATCGTGGCCGGCAAAGTCGCCCTCCGGATGGCCGCGCCGGGCGATATAATCGGGTGCGGCATAGAGCGCGTGTTGGATCTCGGCGATCGGCTGAACCACATTGTCGGGCTCCTCCGGCGGCCGACCCGCCCGGATCGCCACATGGGCCTCGCCATATTCGAGCCGGAACAGCCGCCGCCCGGTGCGCAGGCGCAGCCGTACCTTGGGGTGCATGGCCTGAAAGCTGGCGAGCACCGGCACGATGCGCGGGCCAAGGCTTGCCAGCGTCGTCACCACCAGTTCTCCCTGCACCTCGGCGCCCTGCCCCGTCAGCCGCGCCGCGAGCTGGGCGAACTGATCGTCGGTCGCGCTGGCCACCCGGGCCAGCTCCTCGCCCGCCTCGGTGGGGGTGTAGCCGCGCGCATGGCGCTGAAACAGCTTCACCCCGAGCCGCGCTTCGAGCGCATCGACATGGCGGATCACCGTCGCATGGTGCACGCCCAGCGCCGCCGCCGCGCCCGACACGGTGCCGTGCTGCGCAACCGCGTAGGCGGTGCGTAATTCGTCCCAATGGTCCATCGCCGCCCCCGGTGCGCTGGTGAACATATGCGGGGCTAAAGGATCAGATCGTGTGCCCCGGCACAAGGGGGGCAGCGATAGCCCGAACGGCCCGCGCACCCTTCCCCGCCCTGCGGCGCGGCGCTATGCTCGCGCCATGAAGGTCACCACCGATACGCCCGATCTGCTGATCGTCGAAGACCGGCCCCTGCTGATCGGGATCATGCTCAGCCTGTTCATCCTTGTCTTCGTCGGCGTCGGGCTGTCGGTTACCCTGTCGGGCGAGCCGCTCGGGCTGATCTTCGCCATTGTCGGCGGCGGGCTGGGGCTTTTTGCCTTCTGGGCCTTCGTGCAGCGGGTGCAGGCGGTGTTTCACAAGCCCGGCGCCTGGGTCGAACTGCGCCGGCGCACGATCTTCGGCGGCACGACGGTGCGCCATGCGCTTGACGAGATCGACCGTGCCGAGATCGAGGAAAGCCGGTCCTCCGACAGCGCCAGCACCTACCGGGTGGTGCTGGTGATCGAGGCGGGGCAGAGCCTGGGCCGCCACCCGGTGACGGAGGCCTATTCCAGCGGCGCCGGCCACCACCGTGCCGCCGAGGCGATCAACCGCTGGCTCGACGCCGCGCGCGCAGATGCCAATGAGACGCCCGCAAGCACGGGGCGGGCGCGGTAAGCCTGCCCTGTTCCCCCGCCCCCGTCTGCCGTAGACAGGGGCGACAAGGGAGCACGCCATGCAGTTTTCGATCGCCAGTTTCAACGTGAAGAACCTGATCGGGCCGGACAAGGAATATTACCGGTTCCAGTCCTACACGCCCGAGGAATACGCCTGGAAACGCGACTGGACGGCCGACCAGCTCGTCGATCTCGATGCCGATGTGATCGGGTTTCAGGAGATCTTCGAGGAGGAGGCGCTGGCCGACGTGGTGGCGCTGGCGAGCCGCCGCGCGCGGGCGCTCAACGATGCGGTGATCCCCGACCGGGGCAAGGCCTACCGGCGCAAGGTGATCTTCGACAAGCTCGGCGTGGCGCCCTGGGACGGGGCGGCGCTGGCCTTCGCCCCGAATGCCGCCGATGCCGGCGTGCCGGGCGAACGCCGGCCCGGCGTGGCCGTGCTCTCGCGTCTGGGCTTCGCCGGTGAGCCGGAGATCATCCAGGACCTGCCCGCGCCGCTGACCATTCCGTTCCAGCCGCTGCGCGGGATGGATGGCGCGCTGGACGCGGGCCAGTTCACCCTGCGCCGGCTCTCGCGCCCGATCCTCAAGGTGCGCATCCCGGTGGGCGACCATGTGGTCACGCTGTTCAACTGCCACATGAAATCCAAGCTCGGTGAATTCATCACGCCCGAAGGTGCGGACTACGCCCCCGAGGAGGATCTGACGCGCTACGATCCCGTCGGCCGCGCGCTCGGCAGCCTGCGCGCGGCGGTGCGGCGGATGGCGGAAGCCTGGGTACTGCGGCGCGAGATCGTCGCCGAGCTCGAACGCGGCCACCCGGTGGTGGCGCTCGGCGATTTCAACGATGGCGAACACGCGGTCTCGTCCGAGATCATTTCGGGCGAGCTTCCCTTCCGCAATTACGGCTGGATGCTGCGCCACGATGCCCAGAGTTATTCCGACCGCTACAGCGAGGAAGAGCACATTCTCATCACCGAAAAGGTCGAGCGGATGCGCCTGCATTCGGCCGAGAGCCTGTTCGTGCGCAAATCGTTGCGCGACATGGTCTACACCTCGGCCTTCGGCGGGGTTTACGAAAGCATCGACCAGATCCTGCTCTCGCGCCATTTCGACCCGGATTTCGGGGGTAGGATCGCCGATATGGAATATTTCTCGGTGCTGAACGACCACATCACCGACGGCTCGCACCCGGAAGCGCCCTATAACAAGCTTGCCTCCGATCACGGTCAGATCAAGGCGCATCTGCGGCTGCGGCAGGACTGACCGGCGCGGCGCGGGTATTTTCGCCGCGATGACACCGCCGGGGTTGCGCCCAGGCCGGGCGCGGCGCAGCATCGGGCCGGAGGATACGCGATGCCCCACGACCACCACCACGATCACGGCCACGGCCATCACCACCATCACGTGTCGCCCGAGGCGGGCGACCGGGCGGTGGGCGCGGCGGTGGGGGTTAACCTCGCGCTGACCGTGGCAGAGATCGTCGGCGGGCTCCTGTCGGGTTCCGTCGCGCTGATCGCGGACGGGATACACAACCTGTCCGACGCCGCCTCGCTCGCCATCGCCTGGGCCGCGCGCAAGATCGCCCGCCGCCCGACCGACGCCACCATGACCTTCGGCTACAAGCGCGCCGAACTGGTGGCGGCGCTGATCAACTACACCACGCTGATCGTGATCGGGCTATGGCTCATCTGGGAGGCGGTCGACCGCTTCCTGCACCCCGCCGAGATCGTGGGCGGGCTGGTGATCGCCGTGGCGGTGCTGGCGCTGGCGGTCGATCTGGTGACGGCGCTGCTCACCTGGCGGCTCTCGAAGGAAAGCCTCAACATCCGCGCCGCCTTCCTGCACAATCTCGCCGACGCGCTCGGCTCGGTCGCGGTGATCGCGGTGGGCCTCGTCGTGCTCCTGTTCGGCTGGCGGTTCGCCGATCCGGTGGTGACGCTGGGCATCGCGCTTTACATCCTGTGGATGGCCCTGACCGAGATCCGCGCGGTGATCCGTATCCTGATGCTGGGCAGCCCGCCGGAGATCGACCCGAAGGCGGTGCTGGCGGCAATGGAGACGGTCGACGGGGTGACCGGCGTGCACCACCTGCATTTGTGGCAAATCTCGGAGCATGTCACCTCGCTGGAGGCGCATGTGGTGACCGATGCCGACGATCTCGCCGGGCTGCGCGGGGTGAAGGCGGCGCTGCGTGCGATGCTGGCGGAGCGCTTCGATATCAGCCATGTGACGCTCGACACCGAAACCCCGGCTGACGATTGCGCCGATGCGCGCCACGCCATCGGCGCGGCCTGATCACATCATGGTCGCGCTGAGCAGCCAGTAGATCAGCCCCGACATCAGCGCCGCCGCCGGCACGGTGATCACCCAGGCGGCAACCACGGTCATGAAATGCGAGCGGCGCACCAGCTTGCGGCGGCGCAGTTCCTCCGCCGGCAGCCGCTTGCCATCGGGGCGCGAATTATTGGCAAGGCGGCGGCGGCGGGTGGTGTGCCATTCGCGGTAGAACCCCACGCCGAAGACGCCGCCCACGGCGATATGCGTGGACGAAACCGGCAGGCCCAGCCAGCTCGCCACGATCACGGTGATGGCGGCGGAGAGCGCCACGCAATAGGCGCGCATCGGGTTGAGCTTGGTGATCTGGCTGCCGACCATGCGGATGAGCTTCGGCCCGAACAGCATCAGCCCGAAGGAGATGCCGAAAGCGCCGATGATCATCACCCAGATCGGGATCGAGACCTGGCCGGCAAACTCGCCAAGGCTCTCGGCATGGACGATGGCGGCGAGCGGGCCGACCGCGTTGGCCACATCATTCGCGCCATGGGCGAAGGACAGCAGCGCCGCCGAGATCACCAGCGGCACCGCGAAGAGCGATTTGAGCGACTTGTTGCGGTTCTCCATCCCTTCCGACTGGCGGCGGATCAGCGGCGCCGAAATCACATAGGTGACCGCGCCGACGCCAACGCCGATGAGCAGCGCGGTCGGCAGGTCGATGGTGACGATATGCTTGAAGCCCTTGACCGACAGATAGGCGGCGAAGGCCCCCGCCATGATCGCGATCAGCACCGGCACCCAGCGGCGGGCGGCGGCGATCTTGTCGTCGACATAGATGATATGGCGCTTGATGAAGGCCAGAAAGCCGGCGGCGATCACCCCGCCCAGCACCGGCGAGATCACCCAGCTGGCCGCAATCGCCCCCATCGACGACCAGTTCACCGCGCTCATCCCGGCGGCGGCCACACCCGCCCCCATCACGCCGCCCACGACCGAATGCGTGGTGGAGACCGGCGCACCGATCCAGGTGGCAAGGTTGACCCACAGCGCCGACGAGATCAGCGCGGCCATCATCGCCCAGATGAACACGTTGCCGTCTTCGACCGAATGCGGGTCGATAATCCCTTTGGAGATGGTCGAAACCACGTCGCCGCCCGCGAAGAGCGCGCCGAAACTCTCGAACAGGGCGGCAATGACGATGGCGCCGCCCATGGTCAGCGCATTGGCCCCCACCGCCGGACCCATATTGTTGGCCACATCGTTGGCGCCGATATTGAGCGCCATGTAAGCGCCAAAGGCCGCGGCGGCGACGACGACGTAATTGGTGGGAGACTGGCCGAAGAACAGCGACGCGACAAAAGCCGCGATCACGATGAAGGCGAGCGCAATCCCCATCCCGACCATCGGCCGCGCGACATATTGGGTTGCAAGCTCAAGCTGGCCGATCCGCCCGAGGTCTTTATCGAGCGTGCGCCACTGGTTGCTGCCTTTGCCTGCGGCCATTCCAGTCCCCCCGGGGCGTTACGATTCCGTCATGAAACCGTTACAGTCCGGGGCGGGCTACCGCAGGAGCGTCATCAATGCAATGGCGCTGCCGTCGCAGGCGACGGGCGCGGGGCGGAATGCGGAAAAGCGGTGCTCAGAAGCCGCGCAGCAGGGCGCGCAGGCTCTCTTCCTCGACCATGTCGGCGGCCTGTTCGAGCGGCACCCATTTGCGCTTGCGCAGGCCCGCCTCGGGGAAGTCGTCGACCACCTTGGCCACCTTGATCGGGTAGACCGTGGCCGAGCAGGGTTCGGCCAGCCCGTCATCGTGCATCTTGAGGTAGTCGAACTCGCCCACCGGGCGGCGCCCGACCTTCTTGGATTTCACCCCGGCTTCTTCCCAGGCCTCGATGCGCGCGGCTTCGGGGGCGGATTTGCCGTCCATCGGCCAGCCCTTCGGCAGCATCCAGCGGCCGGTGCCCCGGGTGGTGATCAGCAGCACCTCTTTCTGGCCGCCGGTCTTGCGATAGCACAGCGCGGCGACCTGAAACCGGCTGGGCCGCCGGATCATGGGACGAACGACGCCATCCCAGGCTTTGGAAAAAATTGACGACATCTAACCCGCCTGATGTTTTTTGTTGTTGTACATCAAAATAGTGAAAGTTTTGCTAAATTGCAATTCGAGCGCATTTAACCCCCCGAAACTATTGCGGTTTTTCGGGCACATGTGCATCCGGGCCACAGCAGCACAACCGGAAGCGGCATATCAAGCCATTGATAAGGCTTGCCTTTCAGCCTCCGCGCGGTTTTGCCCTCAGCGTCGGCTGCGCCGCGCGCGGATCGTCGGGCCAGGGGTGTCTGGGGTAGCGCCCACGCATATCCTTGCGCACATCGTCATAGGATGTGTCCCAGAAGGCGGGCAGATCGGTGGTGGTCTGCACCGGCCGCCCGGCGGGGCTGAGCAGCACCACCCGCAGCGGCCGGCCCGCCACCCGCGGATGACGGGTGGTGCCGAACATCTCCTGCAACCGCACCGCGATCTCGGGCGCCTCGCCGGCATAGTCGATCGGCACCTTGCGGCCCATCGGCGTTTCGAACTGCGCCGGGGCCTCACGGTCGAGCAGCCGCATCCGGCCCCAGTCGAGCCGGGCACGCAGCGCGGCGAGAATGTCGAAGCGCTTCCAGTCGGCGGCGCTTCTTACCCCGCCCAGATGCGGCAGGAGCCAGTCTTCGAGGCGCTCCATCAGCGCCGCCTCGCTCATCTCGGGCAGATCCGCCCCGGCGGCGCGCACCAGCTCAACCCGCGCGATGAAGCGGCGCGCGGCATCGGAGGGGCGCAGCCCCAGTTCGCGCACGCCGTCGAGCATGGCGCGGGCCACCGCCTCCGGATCGGCCTCGCGCCAGGCGCGGTCGTCGAGCACCAGCGCGCCGAAACACTCCTGCTCGCGCGCCACCACCCTGCCCTCGCGCTTCGACCAGTCGCAGACATTCTGCCAGCCAATCGCGTCGCCATGCACCGCGCGCAGCTCCGCCTCACTGATCACGGTTGCCATGCGCACCTTCGCCTCGCGCGGGTTGCCGTCGGTATCGGTGACGACGATCAGGCGCTGACCCGCCAGCGGATCGCCTGCATCGAGCAGCGCGCCCTTGCCGCCCGAAAGCACATAGCGCGGATCGTCGCCCTTGCGCCGCAGCCCCACCCGGTCGGGATAGGCGAGCGCGGCCATCTGTGCAGCGCTCAGCCCTTCGCCCGGCGCCACCAGCCGCGAGAGGCGCTTCGCCTCGGTGCGGATGCGCTCGACGGTGCCGCGGTTCGGCTCGATCCCGTGATCGCGCCGGAACCGGGACGGGTCGGCAATGGCGGCGAGGCGCAGCGCAAGCTCCACCGGCGCGCCGCGCGGCAGCGGATCACGCTCCTCCATCAGCGCCGCGAGCGGGGCCGCCGCGCGCCCCGCCACCACGAGCATATGGCCAAGCCGCGGATGCAGCGGCAAGGCGGCCAGACGTTTGCCGTGATCGGTGATCCGGCCCGCCTCGTCGAGCGCACCAAGCCCGGTGAGCGGGCCGCGCGCCTCGGCCAGCACGCCGGGATTGGGCGGAGTGAGAAAGGCCAGGCCCTCGCCATCGCCCGCCCCCCAGAGCGCCAGTTCCAGCGCCAATGGCACCAGGTCGGCCACCTCGATCTCGGCGGGCGGAAAAGCGGCCAGCGCCCCCTCCTCGCCCTTCGTCCACATCCGGTAGCAGGTGCCCTCGGCCACCCGTCCCGCCCGGCCCCGGCGCTGATCGGCCTCGGCCATCGAGACGCGCTCGGTCACCAGCCGGCTCATCCCGGTGCCCGGGTCCACCTTCGCACGCCGCGCCCGACCGGCATCGACCACCACGCGGATATCCTCGATGGTCAGCGAGGTCTCGGCAATCGAGGTGGCAAGCACCAGCTTGCGGCCCGCGCGCTCGGGCCGGATCGCCGCGCGCTGCGCCGCGAGCTCCATCGCGCCGTAGAGCGGGCGCAGGTGGCACTCGGCGGGCAGAGCGCCGGCAAGTGCCGCCTCGACCCGGCGAATCTCGCCCTCACCGGGCAGGAAGACGAGCACGCCGCCCTCGGTCTCAGCCACCGCGTGCAGCACCAGATCGGCCACCGCCGCCTCGAACCGGATCTCTTTGCGCAGGGGGGCATCGAGCCACCGTGTCGCAACCGGAAAGGCCCGCCCCTCGCTCACCACCACCGGGGCGTCGTCCATCAGCGCCGCGACCGGCCCGGCATCGAGCGTCGCCGACATCACCACCAGCACCAGATCGTCGCGCAACGCGCCGCGTGCCTCCCAGGCCAGCGCAAGGCCGAGATCGGCATTGAGGGAGCGTTCGTGGAATTCGTCGAAGATCACCGCGCCGATCCCGTCCAAACCGGGGTCCGATTGCAGCATTCGTGTAAGAACGCCCTCGGTCACCACCTCGATCCGGGTGGCCTTGCCCAGCTTCGCCTCGCCCCGGATGCGGAAGCCCACCGTCTCGCCCACGGCTTCGCCCAACGTCTCTGCCATGCGTTCGGCGGCGGCGCGGGCGGCAAGGCGGCGCGGCTCCAGCATCACGATCCGGCCTTGCACCGCATCGAGCAACGCGAGCGGCACGCGGGTGGTCTTGCCCGCGCCGGGCGGGGCCACCAGAACGGCGCGCCCGGCCGCGGTGATGGCAGCCAGCAGGTCGGGAATGGCAGCGTCGATGGGAAGCGGCGTCATACGGTCCTTATCGCCGCGCGGTCAGCGGCGGACAAGCGCGACCTGCCCGTGGATCGTCTTCACATCCGCGCGCTCGGCAACCAGCGTGTCGCCCGCGCGGCGGAATTCGATCGAGAAGGGAAAGCCGGTGGCCTGCGCCATTTCCTCGGCCGTGTAGCCCTGCACCCGCGTGAGCTGGCCGGTGCAGGTAATGCCCTCATCGCTCTCGCTGGCCTTGCGGATCCGCACCCGCATCGACCGCTCGCCGTCGAAGGTCTGCCCGTCGAAGGCGCAGCCGGTGCTGGCGGGCCGGTCGACCAGCGCGGCGAGCAAGGCGGTCAGCGGGTCGATCCGGGCATCGGAGCTGCTGAAGGCCAGGTTGGCCGACGAGGTGCGGTAGCCGGTATCGAGATCTTCGGAATAGCTGTGCGACCGCATCCGCGGCACCTCGCCCGCGCCGCGCGCGCTCATGGTGAAGCGGACCCGTGCGAGCAGCCCGGCCAATCCTGTGGTACGAAACTCGCCCTTGGCCGCATAGCTGGAACCGTTGGAGTTGCTGGCAACCACCATCCGCCCCACCGGCGCGCCGTAGAGGCGCACACCGAAGGTGGCGCTCAGGTTCTCCGCCGCCGCCGGGACGGCCAGCCCCAGCGCCAGCGCGAAACCGGCAAACCACTTCTGCACAATTTCCAACATTGCTTCCGAATCGCAGCCCTACCTGTTGCTGCGCCACGCTAGCACAAACCGGCGGGCCTTGCGTGACTGGACAAGCAGGGCCGGGGCGGGCAAGACAAACCGGCAAGAGGGACAGACGATGGATATCGACGATCTGGCAAAGCGGGTGGCGGCAGGCGAGCGCAGGGCGCTGGCCCGCGCGATCACGCTGGTCGAAAGTGCCCGGCCCGATCACCGGGCGCAGGCGGCACGCCTGCTCGACGCGCTGAAGGGCGCGGGCCGCGAGGCGCTGCGGATCGGGCTGTCGGGCACGCCGGGAGTGGGCAAATCCACCTTCATCGAAGCCTTCGGGATGTTCCTCATCGAACGGGGGCTGAAAGTGGCGGTGCTGGCCGTCGATCCCTCGTCTGCGCGCTCCGGCGGCTCGATCCTCGGCGACAAGACCCGGATGGAGCGCCTGGCGCGCGAGGCAAATGCCTTCATCCGCCCCTCGCCCAGCCAGACCCAGCTTGGCGGCGTGGCGCGGCGCACCCGCGAGGCGGTGGCGCTCTGCGAGGCCGCCGGGTTCGACGTGGTGCTGATCGAAACGGTCGGCGTGGGCCAGTCGGAGACGATGGTGGCGGGCATGGCCGATCTGTTCCTGCTGCTGATCGCACCGGCGGGCGGCGATGAATTGCAGGGGGTGAAGCGCGGCATCATGGAGATGGCCGATCTCATCCTCGTCAACAAGGCCGATGGCGCGCTGAAAGAGACCGCCATGCGCACCTGCGCCGATTACGCGGGCGCGCTGCGGCTCTTGCGCAAACGGGCGCAGGACCCGGACGGCTATCCGCGCGCGATGACGGTTTCGGCGCTCAGCTATGACGGGCTGCCCGAAGCCTGGGCGGCGATGGGCGCCCTGGCGGAGTGGCGGCGGGCACAGGGATACTGGGCCGCCAACCGGGCCGAACAGGCGCGGCGCTGGTTCGAGGAAGAGCTGCGCGCGGCGCTGCTCGCCCGGCTGGAAAACGATCCGCGCATCCGCGGCATGGTGGCTGATCTGGGCGACAGCGTCGCGGCGGGCGAAACCTCGCCGGGCGCGGCCGCCGACAAGGTGCTCGACGTGCTGGACCGCTGAGCGCCCCGGCTGACCCGACGAAAAGGGGTGACAGGCGGCGTTGCTCGCGCTATCACCCCGGGAGCACATGATGGAGGTGTGGATGTACGCAATCAGGGCCCGATATTTCGGCTGAACCGCCGGTCCTGACGGGCTGGCCGCCAGCCCCGCATCCACCAATTTTCCGTTTTACCGTTCACGGACTCCCGTCATGTTTCGCTTTTTCGAGAACCTCGTCGATCCCTTCACCCCCAATGGCACCGCCACGCCGCCGGCGACGGTCTGGGCCTATCTGAAAACCCATTACGGCAATTTCCGCCGCTGGATGGTCTGGATGGCCGCGACCGGCGTGGTCGTCGCACTGATCGAGACCGGGCTGATCTTCTACACCGGCCATGTGGTCGACCTGATGGACGAGACCCCGCCCGAGAGTTTCTGGCAGGCGCATGGGCTTGAGCTGTTCCTCGCCGCGCTCTTCGTGCTGATCCTCCGGCCCATCGCCATCGTGCTCAATCACTTCTTCCTTGAGCAGACGCTGGCGGGGAACATGCAGGATCAGGTGCGCTGGCGGGCGCATAAGCACCTGCTCGGCCAGTCGATGGGCTTTTTCCAGAACGATTTTGCCGGGCGGCTCAGCAACCGTGTGATGCAGCTCGGCCCGGCGGTGGAAGACAGCACCTATATGGCCTTCGAGGGTATCTGGTACTCGCTTACCTACGTGATCGCGGCGATGGTGATCCTCGGGCAGGTCACGCCCTGGCTCGCCCTGCCGCTGTTCCTCTGGCTTGTGGCCTATGTGATCTACACCCGCTGGATCGCGGTCCGCGTCTCCTCGGCCTCGGAAAAGTGGTCCGATGCGCGCTCGCTCGTCACCGCGCGGGTGGTCGACGCCTATGCCAATATCGAAAGCGTGAAGCTGTTCAGCCAGGGCGCGCGCGAAGAGGATTACGTGCAATCCGCCATGCGCCGCCACCGGCTGCGGTTCCAGCGGTTCCTGCGGCTGATGACCGAGCTCAGCTTTGGCCAGAACGTGCTGAACGGGTTGCTCATCATCGGCGTGCTCGGCCCCTCGCTCTGGCTCTGGACCAACGGCCTGATCACCGTGGGCGAAGTGGCCGCCGCCTCGGCGCTGACGATCCGGCTCAACGGCATGTCGGGCTGGATCATGTGGGTGACGATCCGGCTGTTCGAACATGCGGGCGTGATCCGCGAGGGGCTGAAATCCATCTCGGTGCCGCATGAGATCACCGACGCCCCCGGCGCGCCGGCGCTGAGCCTCGGGCGCGGCGAGATCGCGTTCGACGATGTCAGCCACCATTACGGCAAGGGCACCGGCGGGCTCGATCACGTCTCGCTCACCATTCCGGCCGGGCAGAAGGTGGGGCTGGTCGGGCGCTCCGGCGCCGGCAAATCCTCGCTGGTCAACCTGCTGCTGCGCTTCCGCGATGCCGAACAGGGCCGCATCCTGATCGACGGGCAGAACGTGGCCGGGGTGACGCAGGACAGCCTGCGCGCCGCCATCGGCATGGTCAGCCAGGACAGTTCGCTCCTGCACCGCTCGGTGCGCGCGAATATCCTCTATGGCCGCCCCGACGCGAACGAAGAGCAGATGGTGGCCGCCGCCCGGCGGGCCGAGGCGCATGACTTCATCGGCCGGCTGGAAGATCCGAAAGGGCGCACGGGCTATAACGCCCATGTCGGCGAACGTGGCGTGAAGCTCTCCGGCGGCCAGCGTCAGCGGATCGCCATTGCCCGGGTGATGCTGAAGGATGCGCCGATCCTCGTGCTCGACGAAGCCACCAGCGCGCTCGACAGCGAGGTGGAAGCGGCCATTCAGGATACGCTCTACGGCATGATGGAGGGCAAGACGGTGATCGCCATCGCCCACCGCCTCTCCACCATCGCCCGGATGGACCGGATCGTGGTGCTCGACGAGGGCCGCGTGGTGGAAGACGGGCCGCATGACGCGCTGGTCGCGCAGGGCGGCCTTTATGCCGATCTCTGGGCCCGGCAATCGGGCGGTTTTCTGGCGGAGAGTTGAAAGGTGGGGGCGGTTCGCCCCCACCGGCCGCATTTTCGCAAGCTGAAGGCTTGGCCCTGCCCGACGGGAGGCATAGACATTCCGCATGCGCGTGAAACCTTCCGAGTTGATTGACCCGTTCCGCCCCGCCGAGGGCGCGCCGCCGCACGCGCTGATGGCCTTCATCCGCTGGTGCATCTCGGGCGCCTGGGGCGTGATCGCGCTGGCGGCCATCGTCTCGGCGCTGGCGGGGCTGACCGAGACCGGCACCGCCTGGGTGCTCGGCAAGGTGATCGACACGGTGGTCAGCCACGGGCGCGAGGCGCTGTTCACCGCCGCAAACGCCGGCATCTTCGCCCTGGCGCTCGCCTTCTTCCTGCTCGCCCGCCCCCTCGCCTTCGGGCTGTCGAACCTCGCCACCGCCGTGGTCGTGGCCCCCGCCGTCTCGCCGCTCGTCATGTCGCGGCTGCATCGCTGGATGCTGACCCAGTCGGTCGGCTTCTTCGATGACGATTTTGCCGGGCGGATCGCACAGAAACAGGCGCAGACGGCCAATGCGATGACCAATTTCGTGGTCGAGGCGATCAACGTGCTGGCCTTCGCGCTGGCCTCGCTCATCGGCACCTTCGCGTTGGTGACGGCCATCGACCCCTGGCTGGCGCTGGTCTTCGCGGTGTGGTTCGTCTTCTATATCGCGCTGATCCGCTGGTTCATGCCCCGCATCCGGCTGCGCTCCAAGGCACGCGCCGCCGCCCGGGCGGTGGTGACCGGGCAAGTCGTCGACACGATCACCAATATCCGCACGGTCAAGCTCTTCGCCCATGCCGAGCGCGAGGACGCCGCCGCCATCGACGCGATCGACACCTTCCGCGGCCGCGCGCTGGAATTCGGCAAACTGTCGGCCAGCCTGCGGCTCTCGCTCATGGTGCTGGCGGGGCTGCTGCCGCTGCTGCTCACCGGCGGAGCGCTGGTGGCCTGGTCGCGCGGCGCGGCGAGCGAGGGCGATATCGTCGCCGCCGGGGTGGTGTCGATCCGGGTGGCACAGATGACCGGCTGGGTCTCCTTCGCGCTGATGGGGCTCTACCGCGATATCGGCGAGATCGAGGACGGGATGCGCACGCTCACCCCCGACCGCCGCCTGCCCGACGCGCCCGATGCCAGACCGCTCGCGCTCACCGGCGGCGGGATCCGGTTCGACGGCGTCGATTTCGCCTATGGCAAGGCCGTGGGTGGGGTGACCGCGATCAGTCTCGACGTGGCCCCCGGCGAAAAACTCGGCATCGTCGGCCCCTCCGGCGCGGGCAAATCCACGCTGGTGGCGCTGCTCCTGCGCCTGCACGACCCCGAAGCGGGCCGCATCCTGATCGACGGGCAGGATCTGCGTGGCGTGACGCAAGACAGCCTGCGCCGCGCCATCGGCATGGTCACGCAGGAAACCGCGCTGTTCAACCGCTCGGCACGCGACAATATCCTCTACGGCAACCCCGATGCCGGCGAAGACGCGCTGCACGCCGCCGCCCGCAAGGCCCGCGCCGACGATTTCATCGCCGGGCTGGTCGACGGATCGGGGCGGCGCGGCTACGAGGCGCATCTGGGCGAGCGCGGGGTAAAGCTCTCGGGCGGCCAGCGCCAGCGCATCGCCCTCGCCCGCGCGATCCTGAAAGACGCGCCGATCCTCGTGCTCGACGAGGCCACCAGCGCCCTCGACAGCGAGGTGGAAGCCGAGATTCAGGACACGCTCTACGACGTGATGCAGGGCAAGACGGTGATCGCCATCGCCCACCGCCTCTCCACCATCGCGCATATGGACCGGATCGTGGTTCTGTCGGATGGCCGGATCGCCGAACAAGGCAGCCATGAGGCGCTGCTGGCCGCGGGCGGGCTCTATGCCCGCCTCTGGGCGCATCAATCGGGCGGGTTTCTGGGCGAGGGGTAGCGCGGCTCAGATCACGCCATGCCGTTTCAACTCGGCCTCCTCGTCGCCCGTGATCCAGCCGAACACCTTCGCCTCCCCGTCGCGCAGCTGCACAAGATAGTGAACGTCGAAATCAATCGCCGTCTCTTCCAGATCGCTGCGGGCATAGGTGGCCCTCCAGCCGACATGGGCCAGGCAATGCAGCGCATCAATCTGGGTGATGCGGAGCTGGCGCACCCGCATGGATCGGGTGCCCTGCGCCCGGTAGCGCTCATAGCCCTGCGCCATCGCCTGCTTCAGCGCCTCGTCGTTCCTGGCGGTCATCACCCCGGCGGGCGCGGCGGCGATCATGTCGCTCGCATAAAGCGCGGCGACATCTTCCATGTCGGCCTCGCCCGCCAGAGCCTGCGCAAACAGGCGCTCGTAACGGTCGAACAGCGCGGCGACGGCCTGTTCCATCGGGTCTCCCTCCCCTGCTGCGGCGGACCGGCCTAGCAGATCCGCGGCAATTGCTCGCCCACCAGCATGTCGACAATCCGGGTGCCGCCGAACAGCGTGCGCATCGTCACAAGGCCCGCCGGCTCCGCAATCGCCCAGCCAATGATCGTCGCCCCCGCGCCGGTGTCCACCGCCCGCATCGCCGCCAGCGCCGCCTCGGCCTGATCCTCGGGCACGAAGACGACCAGCCGCCCCTCATTGGCGAGGTAGAGCGGATCGAGCCCGAGGATCTCGCAGGTGCCCTTCACTTCGGCGCGCAGCGGCAACACCGCCTCGTCGATCTCGATACCCACACCCGCCGCCTCGGCCATCTCGTTCAGCGCCGAAGCCAGCCCGCCGCGCGTGCAGTCGCGCGCCGCCTTCGCCCCCGGCGCGGCGGCAAGCACCGCCTCCATCAGATGCCCCAGCCCGGCGCAATCGCTTTGCAGATCGGAGGTCAGCGCCAGATCGCCCCGCGCCGCGAGGATGCAGGCGCCGTGATCGCCCAGCACACCGTTGACGATAGCCACGTCACCCGGCGCGATCCGGGTGGCGGCCAGATCGCGCCCCGGCGGGATCACCCCGACGCCGGAGGTGGTGACGAACAGCGTATCCGCCGCGCCGCGCCCCACCACCTTGGTGTCGCCGGTCACGATCTTCACCCCGGCGCGGTCGGCCTCTGCCTTCATCGTCGCCACCACCCGGCGCAGAAGCGCGATCTCGGTGCCCTCCTCGATGATGAAGGCCGCCGACAGCCAGAGCGGCGTGGCCCCGCCCACCGCCAGATCGTTCACCGTGCCGTTGATGGCAAGCGAGCCGATATCGCCGCCGGGAAACTCGACGGGGCTGACCACGAAACTGTCGGTGGTGAAGGCCAGCCGCGCGCCCGGCTCGGCCAGAGCCGCCGCCTCCAGCCGGGCCTGATCCTCCATCGAGGCGGGCTCGAAGCTGTCGGTAAACACCTCCTCGATCAGATCCCGCATCGCCCTGCCGCCGCCGCCATGGGCCAGCGTCACCCTGTCACCGCGCAATACCATTCATCTTGCTCCAAATATCCCGGGGGAGGCCGCTTGCGGCCGGGGGCGGAGCCCCCTTCCTGTACTGTCGCCCAATCCGCCAGCGGATTGGAGCGGGAGCGGAGCCCCCTTCCCGTACTGTCGCCCAATCCGCCAGCGGATTGCAGCGGGGTGGAATCCCCATGCTACTCCGCCGCCTCCGGCGCCCGCCGCCCGCCATATTGCCAATAGGCCGCGCAGGCTCCCTCCGACGAGACCATCAGCGCGCCAAGCGGGGTTTCCGGCGTGCATTGGGTGCCGAACATCGGGCAGCCGGTGGGCTTGATCTTGCCGGTCATCACGGCCGCGCATTCGGTGCCCTCGGGTTCGGCCACCTCGCGCGCGCGCGCCGCGCCATAGCCGATGCCAAACCGCGCCTCGGCATCGTAGAGGGCGTATTTTTCGCGAATGCGAAGCCCCGACAGGTCGATCTCGCCCAGCCCGCGCCAGGCGAAGCTCGGGCGCTCCTCGTAAACGTCAGCGATGGCGGCCAGGCTCACCGGGTTGCCAAGCTCCGGCACCACACGGGCATATTGGTTTTCCACCTCCGCCCGGCCCTCTTCGATCTGCCGGAGCACCATCAGCACCGATTGCAGCAGATCGGTCGGCTCGAACCCGGCCACAACGATGGGCTTGCCATAGTCGCGGGCGATGAAATCATAGGCGTGGATGCCGATCACCATGCTCACATGGCCGGGGCCGATGAACCCGTCGAGCAGCATGTCGGGATCGTCGAGCAGCGCGCGGATCGGCGGCGGCACGGTGATGTGGTTGCAGAAGATCGTAAAGTTCTTCATCCCCTCGCGCGCCGCCTGCTGGATGGTGAGCGCGGTGGAGGGCGTGGTCGTCTCGAAGCCGAGACCGAAAAACACCACCTCGCGCTCGGGATTGCGCCGCGCCAGTTCCAGCGCGTCGAGCGGCGAATAGACGGTGCGGATATCGGCGCCCTCGGCCTTGGCTTGCAGCAGCGACTTCTTCGTGCCCGGCACCCGCATCGCATCGCCGAAACTGGTGAAGATCACCCCCGGTTGCTCGGCGATCTGCACCGCCTCGTCCACCCGCGCCATCGGCAGCACGCAGACCGGGCAGCCGGGCCCGTGGATGAACTCGATCCCCTCATGCACCAGCCGGTCGAGCCCATAGCGGAAGATCGCATGGGTGTGGCCGCCGCAGATTTCCATGATCCGCACCGGGTTGTCCTTCGTCGCCCCGATAGCCGTGGCAGTGGCGTCGATCCCGGCTATGAGCGCTTTGGCCAGCGCCGGATCGCGGAATTCCTCGACGAACCTCATGACAGCGCCCGCTCGCCCTCGGCCATCTGGGCCAGGGTTTCCTGTGCCTCGCCCAGATGCTGCAGCGCCTCCAGCGTCGCCGCCGCCTCGGCCTCGTCGATCACCGCCATGGCGAAGCCCACATGGATCAGCACCCAGCGGCCAACGAGCGCATCCGGCCCGCCATCCGCGACGCAGGCGAGGCTGACCTCACGCTTCACGCCCGACACATCGGCGCGCGCCATCATCCGCGCCGCATCGGTGATCTCGACAATCTGTCCGGGAATTCCAAGGCACATGAGCCCTCTCCTGTCGCGCGGGGTTTGGCTGTTTCTAGCACCGAAGACTGCGCCGGAAATTGCGCGAGGTCAAAGCCGGAGCCGCGCCGCTCAGCGCAGCATGGCAAGAAAATCGTCCACCGGCAGCACCGGACGCAGCACCGAAGCGAGATCGTCGAGCTTCGGATCGTCGCGGTCGAACAGCGCGTAGCAGACGAAATCCTGCACCAGCGCGCCCTGTTGCTCATAGCCCAGCGCAAAGAATTCGGCATCGCGCCTCGCCTCGAACCAATAGGGATCGACATGGGCGATGGTCTCGCCCGCCGCGCCCTCGGTGGTATAGGCGGTCCGGGCGCGGTTCTGCCATTGCCAGACATGCACAAGCTCATGGGCCAGCAGGATCGAGGCCGGATAGGGCGCGCTGTCGGGAAAGCCCCGGAACGCATCGGCGGCATAGAAGCGGTAGGAGAAATACACGTCGTTCTCCAGCACGAAGGCGGCGGGCCAGCTCCAGTAGCGCTGGGTAGACCGGCGGCGCACGCACAGATCGGGCGGCGCTTCCATCACCACCACCCCGCTCCCCTCCCGCGCCCGGTCGCGCGGCAGCGGCAGCATGCCGATCCCGGCCTTGATGCTGACCGCTTCGGTATCGAGCGTGTCGCCAAACAGGTTCTTCGCCACCAGCGTCTCGCTGGGCGTGAGCGGACGGGCGCAGGCGGCGGCCAGCAGGAGGGCGGCAAGGGCGAGGTAGCGGGTCATGGGGCGAGTTTCGAACGGACCGGCGACAGCGTCAATCTATGTTCGCGCGGGGTGATGTCGCCAGGAGGCGGACCTGGCGGCAAGACGCGCACCAACGCCTCGGGAGGTGTCTCCGTTCGGGATGGCAGGCGCAGCACCACACGATCCAGAGCAGTGGCGGAGCGAACCGGGCGGTCGCGTGGGATGTCGAACATTGCCCGTCTCGCTCCGCCCCCGTCACAGGGCGCAGCACCTCCGGGCGAGACGAGCCCGGAGGGAGAGCGTAGGCGCTCAGTTCACGCTCAGACGGGTTCTCCAGACAGCGAAGCCAAG
Source organism: Sinisalibacter aestuarii (assembly GCF_027923545.1). GTDB lineage: Bacteria > Pseudomonadota > Alphaproteobacteria > Rhodobacterales > Rhodobacteraceae > Sinisalibacter > Sinisalibacter aestuarii. Next base: position 239,340 of record NZ_BROH01000005.1, read on the forward strand.
CCAGGCCATCGCGACGACGATCATCACCGCGCCAACCAGAACAAGGTAGGGTGGCGCACCAAACAGGAGTTCAGCGAGAATGCCGACCGGCATGAGCATCCCGCCAAATGCCAGCCACGACACCCACTTTGCCGAGATCGGATCAATCGGCAGCTTCCACACCAGATACCCGATCAGCACATTGAGCAACGCGAACAGGTTGCCATGCACATGCGCGAGCCGCGCCTCGAAATGCTCGCCAATGGCATAATCGGCCACCCATTGCTCCTTGCCGGGCGCGAAATCGCGCAGCCATATCAGGATGAAGCCATAGGCCATGAACGCGGCGAGAAAGAGCAGCCCGCCCGCCATATTGAGTTTCCCACGAGACATTGAGAGGTCCTTTCACACAGATCGCCCGCGAATACGATGCGGACGTTATATTACTATAACGCGATTCCCGGTGTCGTTATACAGATATAACACGCCGGCCGCAATCCATCCTGAAGGATGCCCCGGAACGCCCCGGTGGCGAGCCACGGAACCCGCATTTTGGGTGAATTCAGTGCGCGCTTTGCCTCACACCATGCTCGGCACCACCAGATCGGGCGGGCGGTGGCCATCGGCGAAGGTCTGGATGTTGATCAGCACCTTCTCGCCCATCTCGGTGCGCGCCTCGCGGGTGGCCGAACCCATATGCGGCAGCAGCACCACATTGGGCAGGGCGCGCAGGCGCGGATTGGCCTCGGTGCCGTGTTCGAACACGTCGAGCCCCGCCCCCGCGATCTCACCCGTGCGCAGCATCCGGGTGAGCGCGTTCTCGTCGATCACCTCGCCGCGCGAAGTATTCACGATCACCGCATCGGGCTTCATCAGCTTGAGCCGGCGCGCATTCATCAGATGGAAGGTCGAGGGCGTGTGCGGGCAGTTGATCGAGAGAATGTCGATCCGGCTCACCATCTGGTCGAGGCTGTCCCACCAGGTCGCATCATGCTCCGCTTCGATGTCGGGGTGCAGCCGCCGGCGATTGTGGTAATGCACCTCCATGCCGAAGCAGCGGGCGCGGCGCGCCAGCGCCTGCCCGACCCGGCCCATGCCGAGAATGCCAAGCTTGCGCCCGGCGATCCGCCCGCCGAGCAGCGCCATCGGCGACCAGCCCTGCCAGTCGCCCGATTGCATCACCGCCAACCCCTCGGGGATGCGGCGGGTGACGGCGAGGATCAGGGCCATCGCCATATCGGCGGTGTCTTCCGACAAGACGCCGGGGGTGTTGGACACCAGCACGCCGCGCGCGCGGGCGGTGGCCACGTCGATATGATCGACCCCGGCACCGTAATTGGCGATCAGCTTGAGTTGATCGCCCGCCTGCGCCAGCAGCCCGTGGTCGATCTTGTCGGTGAGGGTGGGCACCAGCACATCCGCCCGGCGCATCGCCCCGGCCAGCGCCTCGCGGCTCATCGGGGCATCGGTCTCGTTCAGCTCCACATCGAACAATTCGCGCATCCGGGCCTCGACCGCCTCCGGCAACCGTCGCGTCACGACAACACTCAGCCGTTCTGATGGCATCGAATTCCTCCCGTGGCTTTACAGCGCTCCGCTCCCTCTGGCATGGTGACGGCTAACGCGATGAGGCACAAGCGTCAGAAGGCGCACGATAACGAAAACAGCGCGTTGGATGGGCAGTAAATGAAGGCAACCGGACCATTGCGGCTGGCGTCGCTTCTGTTGGCGGGGCTGTTTGCGTTCGCCGCGGCCGGGCCGGGCAACGCGGTCGAGCGTGGCGCGGTCACCAACCTCCCCATTCCCCGCTTCGTGTCGCTCAAGACCGGCGAAGGCAATGTGCGCCGGGGCCCCTCGCTGACCCACCGGATCGACTGGGTTTTCACCCGCCGCGGCATGCCGCTCGAAGTCATCGGCGAATTCGGCCATTGGCGGCAGGTGCGCGACCGCGACGGCGTCGGCGGCTGGGTGCATTACACATTGCTGTCGGGCGCGCGCACTGGGCTGGTCGAGGCCGACCTTGCCGCGCTCTATGCGCGCGCCGATCAGAGCGCGCCCGTGAATGCAAGGCTTGAGGCGGGGGTGATCGTCTCGATTGACAAATGTGCTGTGGACTGGTGCCGGGTACGTGTGGAGGGGTTGAAGGGATGGATGGTCAAATCGGCGTTGTGGGGCGTGCGGGCGGACGAGGTTTTCGACTAGGGATCGACGAAGTCACGACGCCCGCCGCCGCCAAAAGCCTGAACCGGACCGGCCGCCGGGCGGTGATCGTACATGCCGGGGCCAACTGGATCGGCTCGGTGCTCGACAGTTCAGACGGGTTCTGGCCGAAGCTGGTAGCCGAGCTGGCCCATCACGGCATCGACACCCGCGTGGTGCGCGCCCGCTCGAAACCCGCCGAGGCGCTGATCGACCCGACCGCCGACCATGTGCACGTTGTGATGGGCGATATCCCCGGCTATGGCCGCAACATGCTGCATGTCGATCAGGGCCATATCCCCGGCTTTTGGTATCTCGACGAAGTCGGCGTCGGCTGGCACTCGTCGGTCCGGCTCATGCAATTCTGCCCGGAACGGGTGAATTTCGGCCATGCCGAGTATTTCTTCAACGGCGTCTCGGGCTGGATGCTGCGCGAGAACGTTTCGAAAGCGCCGCAGACCGAACGGATGCCCGACCATCTCGAACCCGCCGCCGCGGTGATCTTTGCGCAGGATATCGAGGGATTGCGCAATCGCGCGCATTTCATGACCAACGAGCAGATGATCCGCACGGCGGCGGAGCATGACCGCTCCAGGCTCATCTACGTCAAACTGCATCCGCGCCAGTCCAAAGCCAGCCGGCGCGATCTGCTCTCGGTGGCGCAGGATTACCAGAACGTGCAGGTCTCCGAGGCGTCGGTGCACGATCTGATCGAAAAATCCCGCGTGGTGGTCACGCAGAACTCCTCTGCCGGCTTCGAGGCGCTGATGCAGAAGAAAACTGTGGTGACCTGCGCCAAGGCCGATTACCGCCATGCCACGCTGACCGCGAAGAACCCCGGCGATCTGAGCGACGCGCTCGATTACGGGCCGGACGCGATGGCGGACTTCCCGTTCGAGAAATATTTCTACTGGTTTCTCGGGCGCAACCTGCTGGAAGAGGCCAAGGACAATTTCGCCGAACGCGCGGTAGCGCGGATCCGGGAAAAGGCGTTCCTGTAACACCGCGCCGTTTTGCGGCGCTGCCAGCTTGCCCTGCCCGTGTGCCGGCCCTAAACCTCCGGCCAAGGAGCTTTGCCGATGGCCGAAAAAACCAGGATGAATCTCTCTGCCGGTCTTGCATCGTCATCGGTCGCGCTGGTGCTGGTGGCGCTGAAGATCTGGGCGCTCGGCGAGACCCATGCGCTCTCGGTCGCCGCCTCGCTGGCCGACAGCGCGATGGACCTGATGGTCTCGCTCGGCGGGCTGGCGGCCATCGCCTATGCGGCGCGCCCGGCGGACGAGGATCACGCCTATGGCCACACCTCGGCCGAAGACCTCGCGGCGCTGGCGCAGTCGGTGTTCATCATGATCTCGGCCAGCGTGATCGGCTGGGCCGCCATTGCCCGGCTGCTCGCCGAAAACCCCGAGCCGCTCTTGCACCAGGGCAAGGGCATGGCGGTGATGGCGGTGTCGATCCTGCTCACCGCCGCGCTGGTGACATGGCAATCCTGGGTGGCGCGGCGCACCAACAACAAGGTGGTGAAGGCCGACAGGCTGCATTACCTCGGCGACCTTCTGCCCAATGTCGGCGCGATCCTCTCGCTCTGGGCCTCGGCCAGTTTCGGCCTGACCCAGATCGACAGCGTGGTCGCGCTCGGTGCGGGCGCGATGCTGGCGGTGGGAGCGGTGCGGATCTTCAAGGGCGCCTGGGACGCGTTGATGGACCGCGCCGCGCCCGAGGAGGTGGTGACCGAGGTTGAAGCCGTGCTGAGCGGCTTTCCCGGCGTCCACGGCTACCACGATCTCAAAACGCGCATGGCCGGATCGAAGACTTTCATCACCGTGCATATCGAACTCGACGGGCAGAAGACCCTCGACGAGACCCATGCCATCGCCGCCGCCCTGCGCCGGGCCCTGCTGAACGAAGTGCCCGACAGCGACGTGCTGATCCACCAGGACCCGGTGGGCGTGACGCCGCACCCCGACGATCCCTCCCGCACCTGAGCGCGGATCGCCGGGTGGTCAGGCCACGACCAGCCCGCGCCCCTTCAGCAATGCCTCGACCCCGGGCAGGCCGCCACGGAAGTCGATATAGGCCTGCGCCTCGTCCTGCACGCTGCCCGCCGAGAGCACGAAACGCTCCAGCCGTTGCGAGGTCTCCGCATCGAAGTAATCGCCCGTTTCCTCGAAGGCGGCGAAGGCGTCGGCATCCATCACCTCCGACCACATGTAGGAATAATAGCCGGACGAATAGCCGTCGCCGGCAAAGACATGGGCGAAATGCGGCGTGGCATGGCGCATCCGGATCGCACGCGGCATGCCGATCTCTTCCAGCACCTCGGCCTGTTTCTGCATCGGATCGGCGGGGGCGGGTCCATCGTGGAAGGCCAGATCGACCAGCGCCGAGGCGACGTATTCGACGGTCTGGAACCCCATATCGTAGGTGGCCGCGCCCAGCAGCCGGTCGAGCATGTCGCGCGGCATCGGCGCGCCGGTTTCGGCATGGGTGGCGAATTCGGCCAGCACCTCGGGTACTTCGAGCCAGTGCTCGTAAAGCTGGCTCGGCAGTTCGACGAAATCGCGCGCCACCGAGGTGCCGGAGATCGAGCCATAGGTTACGTCCGACAGCATCCCGTGCAGCGCATGGCCGAATTCGTGAAACAGCGTGCGCGCGTCGTCCCAGCTGAGCAATGCAGGCTTGCCCGCCTCGGGCCTGGCGAAATTGCAGACGTTGACCACGATGGGCCGCTGCGCGTCACCGCCCTTCTGGTCGCGGAACGTGCTCATCCAGGCGCCCGACCGCTTCGAGCCGCGGGCGAAGTAATCGCCGAGAAACACCGCCATGTGCCGGCCATCGCGGGTGACCTCCCAGCCGCGCGTGTCGGGGTGGTAGAACGGGCCGTCGAGCGGGCGGAATTCGAGGCCGAAAAGCCGGCCCGCCACCGAAAAGGCGGCCTCGATCATCCGGTCGAGCTGGAGGTAGGGCTTGAGCGCCGCTTCATCGAGATCATGCTCGGCCTGCCGCCGCTTTTCGGCGTAATAGTGCCAGTCCCAGGGCTCAAGCGGCCCGGAAATGCCATCGGCATGCAGCATTCGTTCAAGAATTACCGCATCGCGCTCGGCCGCTTCACGGGCCGGGGCCCAGACCTGCATGAGCAGATCGCGCACCGCTTGCGGCGTTTTCGCCATCTCGGTCGCCAGCTTGAAACCGGCGAATGTCTCATGACCCAGCAGCGCCGCACGCGCCGCGCGCAGCGCAAGCGTTTCGGCGGCGATGGCGCGGTTATCGGTCGCGCCGCCCCCCGCACCGCGCGCCACATAGGCGTCATAGGCTTTGCGCCGCAGCGCACGATTGGGCGAGAAGGTGAGGAAGGGCGTGATCAGCGACCGCGAGAGGGTGACCACCGGCCCCGCCGCACCGCGCTCGGCCCCGGCGGCGCGGGCGGCATCGGTGACGAAACCGGGCAGCCCTTTAAGATCGTCTTCCGACAGGTCCATCGCCCAGTCGCGCTCGTCGGCCAGCAGGTTCTGGGTAAAGGAGGTGCCGAGCACCGAGAGGCGCTGCATGATCTCCTTGAGCCGGTCGCGGTCGTCGCCTTCGAGCAGCGCGCCCGAGCGGGTGAAACCGCGCCGGGTGAGCATCAGCACGCGGGCCTGTTCGTCGGTGAGACCCAGCGTATCGCGCGCCTGCCAGAGCGCCTCGATCCGGGCGAAGAGCGCCGGGTTCATGGTGATCTCGGCGGAATAGGCGGCAAGCTTCGGCGAGACCTCGCGCTGCAACGCCTCGCGCGCCGGATTGGCATCGGCGGAGGCGAGGTTGAAGAAGACCCCGAGCACTTTCGAGAGCGTTTCATCCGCCGCTTCCAGCGCTTCGATGGTGTTGGCGAATGTCGGCTCATCGGGATTGTCGGCGATGGCGGCGATATTGGCGCGGGCCTCGCTCAGCGCGGCGTCGATGGCCGGGCCGAAATGCGCGTCTTCGATCTCGGCGAAGGGCGGCAGGGCGAAGGGGCCGGTCCAGTCGGAAAGCAGGGGATTGGTCATGCGCGTCTCCTTTGAGGGGAAGCTAGGGCGATCGGACGGGCTGCGCCAGTCCGGCGGGCGGGAAAATGTGAGGACGCCGTGATGGGGGCGTGCAGATGAGGGCGGGACGCCGGACCTCTAGAACTCTAGGCCGTAGACTCATTAGCCCGTATTGCGATGCGGATGGCGGCCAGAGTGACGCCGGCCATGAAGGTCTCGGCGTGTTTGTCGTAGCGGGTGGCCAGGCCCCTGTATTGCTTCAGTTTGTTGAA